>CAWHGL010000003.1:0-745000 GCA_963828965.1 uncultured Chloroflexia bacterium | reverse complement strand
CGCGGACCGGGTCACGGCAGATCGCGCACAGCGCCTGGTCGCTGATGTTGAAGCAGCGCTCGCAGAAGACGACCTTGTCGCGGACGTCGACGAGCGCCGCGGCGAGCGCACGCGCCTCGGCGTCGGGGGCGCGCAGCAGGTGATAGGTCAGCCGTTGGGCGGTCTTCGGCCCGATGCCGGGCAGGCGCGCGAAGCGATTCGATGAGGCGCGCGACGGGCTCGATGAGGGGCGTGGCCACGCTCGGGTCACATCCCCGGGATGCGCAGGCCGCCGGTCACCGCGGCCATCTTCTGCTCGGCCACCTCGCGCGACGCGCGGAGCGCATCGTTCACGGCGGCGACGACCAGGTCCTGGAGCATCTCGACGTCGTCGGGATCGACCGCCGAGGGATCGATCGTGACGCTGACCAGCTCCTGCTTCCCGGTGACGGTCGCGCTGACCACCCCGCCGCCGGCCGAGCCGTCGACCGTGATCGTGTCGAGCTCGCCCTGGACGCGCAGCATCTCCTGCTGCATCTGCTGGGCCATCCGCTGCAGGTTGGCCATGCCCATCGCCGATCCTCCTCGTGTGCTGTCGCCTCAGTCTGACCGATGCGACGCGGGCGCGCCGCGGTGGACGGCGGTCAGCTGACCTCGCCGACGTCGACCAGGTCCTCGCCGAAGATGCGGCGGGCCTCGGCCAGGAGATAGCCGTCGTCCGCCGCGGGCGGCGGCGCGATCTCGACGTTGGCGACGACGCAGCGGATGCCGACGTCGTGCCCGATGACCTGGGCCACGCCGGCCTCGATGTCCGCCTTCTTGCGGTCGGCGACGTCCCGCAGGAAGGCCTGCTCCTCGGGGAAGCCGAGGCTGACGATCGACCCGTCGAGGGCCACCGGCCGGCAGGTGAGGATGAGCTGCTTGATGGCGGGCTTCTGGCTCAGCGTCGCGACGATGTCCGGCCACGCCGCGACGATCCGCTCGAGGCTGAGCTCGCCGGGAGGCGTGGCGGTCGTCGCGGCCGGCTCGGCGGGTGCGGCCTGGTCGGAGGCGTCGGAAGCAGCCGGTTCGGCGGGTGCGGCCTGGTCGGCGGCAGTCTTGTCGGTGGCGTCGGCCGGCTCGGCAGCAGGGGCCGATCGTGCCGTCGCTGGTGGCGCGGGCGGCTCGGTGGTCGGTGGCTCGTCCGTCGAGTCGGCGGCGGTCGCGGCCGCGACGTGCGCCATTCGGCGCGGCGATGGTCCATCGGAGGCGTCG
Source organism: uncultured Chloroflexia bacterium (assembly GCA_963828965.1). Taxonomy (GTDB): domain Bacteria; phylum Chloroflexota; class Limnocylindria; order Limnocylindrales; family CSP1-4; genus SPCO01. The sequence goes on along the minus strand of CAWHGL010000003.1, from coordinate 743,767 downwards.
GGCTGGGCGTCGGTGTCGGGTGCCGCCGGTGGGGGCTTGGGGTCGGCCGGTGGGGCTGGGTCGGGTGCGGCCGAGGTCGCCTTGGCGTCGGCGCTCGAGGGTCTGGCCGGAGCCGGCTGCCGAGGCTCGGTGGCGAGGTCAGGATCGACGCGCGTCGGCGCGGGCGCGGGCGCACGTGAGGCCGGCGATGGTGAGGCCGCCGCCGCAGACGGTGCGCCGATCGTGGTCGGGACCGCGAACAGCGCCAGCTCGAGCTGGAGGCGCAGGCCACCGATGCCGGCGCGATCCGGATCGATGGCGACGAGGCGTCGGGCGACCGCCGCCAGCCGGTCGGTGTCGCCGCGGTCCGGCGCAGGCCGCCTCCGCGACGAGTCGAGCGCGGACCGCGTCGACGACCTGGTCGAGCAGCGCCCGGGGGTCGCGGCCGCGCTCCTCGAGGCGATCGAGGATGGCCATCCCAGCCGCGACGTCGCCGTCGATGAGGGCGTCGAGGAAGCCTTCGACCGCCGCGGCATCGGCCAGGCCGAGCAGCTCGCGGACCTCGGCTTCGGTGATCGCATCGGTGGTCGTCGAGAGCAGCTGGTCGAGGATCGATTCGGCATCGCGCATGCCACCGGCGGCGAGCCGGGCGATGAGCCGCAGCGCGTCGGGCTCGACCTGTCGACCGTCGGCCTCGAGGATGCGCGCGAGCTTGCCCTCGATCTCGGCCACCGTCAGCCGGCGGACGTCGTACCGCTGCAGGCGCGACAGGATGGCCGGCGGAAAGCCCGATGGCTCGGTCGAGGCGAACAGGAAGACGACGAAGTCGGGCGGCTCCTCGAGCGACTTGAGCAGCGCGTTCCAGGCGTCCTTGGTGATCTGGTGCGCCTCGTCGAGGATGTAGACCTTGCGCCGCAGGTGGCCCGGTGGATAGGCGAGGCGCTCGCGCAGCTCGCGGACCTCGTTGATGCCGCGGTTGGAGGCGGCGTCGATCTCGATGACGTCGAGGGTCGTGCCCTCGCGGATGGCCACGCAGGCGTCGCAGACGTCACACGGGTCGCCGTCGCGCAGGTCGGTGCAGTTGACGGCCTTGGCCAGGATCCGGGCGAGCGACGTCTTGCCGGTTCCGCGCGGGCCGACGAACAGGATCGCGTGCGAGACGCGTCCGGTCCGGACCGCGTTGCGCAGCGTCTCGACCACCGCCTCCTGGCCGACGATCTGGCTGAACGTCTGGGCACGCCAGCGTCGGTAGAGGGCCTGGTGGGGGACGCTCGAGGTCACGACCTCCTCCGGTCGAACGCGGACGGATCAGTAATGCCGTGCACCCTCCTTCGACCGACACGCTTCCGGGCCCACCGTGACGAGCGGCTCGGACCAGGCCGTTCCGCGGCACCCGACGATGATCGCTTAGTGCTGCTTCCTTCCGGACCTGACACGGTTCGCGGTTCGTCGCTGCGCGGGACCCGATCCTCAACGTCGCACCGTCGGGCGGCGACCGAGAGCGGAGACCTCGAGAGGGGATTCAGCCCTGCTGGAGCGGATTGCAGGCTACAGGGCACCGCTAGTTCCCCGCCTAGCACGGCTCGGGAAGGATAGCAGGGCCGGTCGGTTCACCGGTCGGGTCGGATCCATGGCGTCGCGTCGTGGGCGAACCGCACCTCGACCGGATCGAGGGCGCGCAAGCGCTCGATCGACCGGTCGTACGCAGCCCGGTCCGGGGCGCGCGACCGGCCCTCACGGGCGCCGGGATCTCCCGTCCATTCGCCCGGCGAGTAGACCGCCTGACCGGCGAGGACGACCGTCCCGGTCGGGGGTCGCCACGGCCAGCGACTGGTGGCCCGGCGTGTGGCCGGGGGTGGCCACGATCCGGACGCCCGGCGCCAGGTCGTGGTCGCCGGCGATGTGGTGGTAGTCGGTGCCGGGCGCGTCGATCCAGTCGAGGATCGTGTGGTCCGTCGTGTGCGCCACGGTCCACTCCGCGGCCTGGACGTAGATGGGGACGCCCGGGAACCGCCCGTTCTGGCCGGCATGGTCGACGTGGAGGTGGCAGTTCACCACGGCATCGATGCTCGATGGATCGATGCCGGCGTCGGCCAGCGCGTCGACGACCGGTCGCGCCCGGACCTGGTAATAGGCGTCGAGCTCGGCGTCACCGAAGCCGAACCCCGTATCGAAGAGAAGGACGCCGCCAGCGTGGCGCACGACGTAGCCGATGACGACCCCGACCTCGCCCGCGTTGGGCTCATCGGCCGCGAACCGGAACGTCCCGAGCGGCACCGCCACGATCTCGATGTCGGTCATGGGCGTTCGGGCGCCGGGCGTGTGTGGCGGAGAGGGCGGGATTCGAACCCGCGACGGGTTGCCCCGAACCGCATTTCCAGTGCGGCGCCATAGTCCACTAGGCGACCTCTCCCCGAGACAGCGGGACCGGCCGGATGACCGGCCGGTCCGCGGACGTCCGAGGCTTCGTGGCGGAGAGGGCGGGATTCGAACCCGCGGTGCTTTCGCACACCGCTTTTCGAGAGCGGCACCATCAACCACTCGGACACCTCTCCGCGGGAGAGGATACCAAACCGCCAGCTGACGACCCGCTCAGCCGGTCGGGACGACGTCGAAGAGGGCGGCCGCCTCGTCGCGCCGGATGCCGCTCACGACCTTGATGCGGCGGGGCAGCGAGGCGTGCTGGGCGAGCTGGATGACGGTCCCGGCGGCGCCGTTGACATCGTTCGAGAGGGCGTACACGAGCGCCTCGACGTCGCTTTCGAGGAGGGCCCCGACGCACATCGCGCACGGCTCGAGCGTGGTGAAGATCGTGGCGTCGGCGAGTCGCGGGCGACCCAGCCGTCGGGCGGCCTCGCGCAGCGCGACGACCACCGCGTGGGCGGTCGGGTCGTTGGCGGCTTCGACCCGGTCATGGGCCCGCGCCACCATCGCCTCGTCGACGACCGCGACCGCGGCGATCGGCCGCTCGCCTCGACTCGCGGCCAGCTGCGCCTCGGCCAGCGCCTCGCCCATGAAGAGCTCGTAGTTCATGGCCGCGATGCTAGCAGACGGGGTGTGGCGGATCGTCAGCACGACCGGCCGCGACACCCAGCCGCAACCCGACCGCGACCGTCGTCAGGAGTAGGATTCCGCGCGCCATGACCGACACCAAACGCATCGCGATCCTCACCGGCGGGGGCGATGTCCCCGGCCTCAACGCCGTCATCAAGAGCGTCGTCTACCGCGCCACCGAGGACGGCCACGACGTCCTGGGCCTGCGCCGCGGCTGGGAGGCCCTGACCCACGTCCAGCCCGCCCTGCCCAACGGCGGCGGCACGGGCTACCTGCTGCCGCTCGACCGCAAGAACACCCGCACCATCGACCGGACCGGCGGAACGATGCTGCACACCTCGCGCACGAACCCGCGCAAGATGAAGGCGGCCGGCCTGCCACCCTGGCTGGCCGAGGCCGACCGTGGCCAGTACGAGGTCGCCGACGGGGTCTACGACCTGACCCCGATCGTGCTCGACCACCTGTCCGCCCTCGGGGTCGACATCCTCGTGACCATCGGTGGCGACGACACGCTGTCCTATTCGCAGGTCCTCGCCGATGCCGGAGTGGCTCTCATGGCCATCCCCAAGACGATGGACAACGACGTCCAGGGGACCGAGTACTGCATCGGGTTCTCGACCGCGATCACCCGCGCGAAGGAAGCGATCAACCGCCAGCGCACGACGCTCGGCTCGCACGAGCGCATCGGAGTCTTCCGCATCTTCGGGCGCGACGCCGGGTTCTCCGCCCTGTACACGGCGTACGTGACGTCCGGTCGGTGCGTCATCCCGGAGGAGCCGTACGACCTCGACGCGCTGGCCGCGATCATGGCCGACGACCACCGCAACAACCCGAGCCACTACGCCTTCGTCATCACCGCCGAGGGCGCCATCTGGCAGGGCGCGCGGATGCAGGACGTCGGCGAGGCCGACGCCTTCGGGCATCGCCACAAGGCCAACGTCGGCGAGGCGCTCGCCGAGGAGCTGCGGCGCCGGACCGGGATCGAGACGCTGGCGTCGGAGCTGACCTACGACCTGCGCTCGGGCGAGCCCGACTCGGTCGACTCGATGGTCGCGACCACCTTCGCGAACGTCGCCATGGACCTCATCGCGAGCGGCGTGACGGGCCGCATGGTGGCGATCCAGGACGGCAAGTACGCTCACACCGCCCTGCCCGACCCGACCCTCGGGCCGCGCAAGGTGGACGTTCCGGTCATGTACAACACGGCCCGCTTCCGACCGCGCTACGACGGCAAGCTCGGCGACCCGATGCTCCTGGTCGGCCTCGACTGACCGGGCGACCGGCTTCGCGGGATCAGTCGTCGAGGCCGGACAGCCCGCGGATCGAGCGCGCCAGCGCGGACATGTCGTCGTCGCCGTGGCCGCGGGTGATCAGCCCCGACTCGAGCTGGGCGGCGAGCGCGCTGACCGGCAGGACCGCGCCCAGCTGAGCGGCGAGCTCGAGGGCGATGCCCAGGTCCTTGCGGTGGAGCGCGACCTTGAAGCCGAGCGGATAGTCGTTGTCGATCATCCGCTCGCTCCGGTTGGCCAGCACCCAGCTCTGGGCCGCTCCCCCGCCGAGCGCGCCGACGACCTGCTCGACGTCGAGCCCGGCCTTGATGGCGAGCACGATGCCTTCGGCGACACCGAGATAGGCGCCCGCGAGGATGACCTGGTTGACGGCCTTGACCGCCTGGCCGGCACCGATCGGACCGACGTGGGTGATCGTCCGCCCGAGCGCCCCGAGGACGGGCCGCGCCCGGTCCACGTCGTCGACGGCGCCACCGACGAAGATCGTCAGGGTCGCGTTGCGGGCGCCCTCGCTGCCGCCCGACACGGGCGCGTCGACCATGGCCAGCTCGCGCTCGCGCAGGCGGGCGGCGAAGTCCCACGAGCCGGAGGGAGCGATGGTCGAGCAGTCGACGATCAGCGTGCCAGGACGGGCGCCATCGACGACGCCGTCGGCGCCGAACAGGACGGCCTCCACGTCGGGTGTGTCCGAGACGCAGAGCACGACGATGTCGGCGGCGGCGACCGCGTCGGCCGGCGTTGCGGCGACGGTCACGCCGAGCTCGTCGAGCTCCGGCGCGCGGCCGACGGTGCGGTTCCAGGCCGTGACGGGGAACCCCGCCCTGGCCAGGTTCGCGGCCATCGCCGCTCCCATGGTCCCCAGGCCGAGGAAGGCGACGGGGACGCGGTCGGGAGCCATGGCGGTCAGTTTGCCACGGTGACCGTGATGGCCGGGGTCGTCAGCGTGCGCCCGTCGTTGAGCTGCATGCGCATCGCCACGGTGTGGCTCCCGTTCGCCTTGCTGGTGGAGGCCCAGCTGTAGCTGAACGGCGCGACGCGATCCGTGTTCACCATCACGCCGTCGACGAGGAATGCAGCACTCTCGAGGACGGAGTCGGTGTCCGCCACGCCGGCGCCGGTCAGGCCGACCGTTCCGCTGACGGTGGCGCCGTTGGCCGGTGCCGTCAGGCTAACCGAGGTGTTCACGGCGTTGACGGCGGTGCCGGCCGAGCCGATCCGGCTGTCGTCGCTCAGCGTCGCGACCGCCGTGATCGTCCGGGGGCCATCCGGCCCGACCGCGGAGTCCCAGGTTCCGGCGTACGGCGCGTCGTGATCGGTGCCTCAGGTCCCGGCCGCCCTCGTAGAACGTGACGGACTGGACGATGACCGAACTCGCAAGGCCGGTCACGGTGGCAGCCACGGCGAGCTTGCCTTTGACGTTCGTGCCCGCGGTCACGCCCGACAGGAGGACCGCCGGGGCCGACCCGGCACCCGTGACCGTGAACCGCCCGAATCCGCTATCCAGCTCCCAGTAGAGGCCGGTGTAGTCGGCCTTGGTGTTGCCACTGAGGTGCCAGGACGCGACGTGCGGCCCGACCGCGAACGTGGATGCGGGGACGGTGATGGTCTCGATGCCGCCCGGAGAGACACAACCGACGCCGGCGTAATCGTTGTCGACGTACAGGCAGGCGTAATCGACGACGCCACCAAAGGGTGGGGTCGTCGCGAGCGCGAAGGCGACGTCCTTGTCCGCCGCGACCGGGCTGGGCGTGATGCTGGGCGTCTGCGATCCGAAGGACGACACGCTCTTGATCCAGAAGCTCTCGGTCGACATCCGGTTGCCGCCCGCGTCGACTCCGGTCGCGGTGATCTGGACCAGGGTGCCGATCGTCGACGACACCTTGAGGTCGTAGCCATATGGCGCCGTCGTGTCCGTCGCGACGGTCGATGCGCCGACCTTGAAGTCGACGTGGTGGATCCCGCCGGCGATCGGGCTCGACGCGCGTGCACCGAGCGGGACGGTCGTGCCCGCGGGCACGCGCAGCGGGTAGCTCGGGTCCCAGCCGGCCGCCCCGGTGTACGGCGCGGTGAAGCGGATGTCGACGGTCGGGATGAACACCGTGCGCCTTGGCGTCTGGCGGGTCACGCCCGCAGAGTCCGTGACGCGCGCCACCACCTCGGCCGAGACCTCCGCCGTAGCGGTGAACGTGCCGCCGAACGGTGCCGTGGTGTCGGTGGCCTTCACGGCGCCGTCAACGAGGAGCTCCACCTTCGTGACAGTCCGGCCACCGGTCGCGGACGCCGCGGCCGACCAGGCCACGGATCCGGACACGTACGAGAACGCCGCCGGCGCGTTGAGCCGGACATACGGGTTCCAGACGGTGCCCTTGGTCGTCGCGGAGCCCGTCGAGCCACCCTCGTCGGTCACCTTCGCCCCGATCGTCAGGACCGTCCCGTTGGCATAGCCGCCGGTCTTCGTCTTGGCGGTCGGGAAGCCGAGGATGGTCATCGTGCTCGCCGTGCTGGTCCGAGCGGCGCCGTTGACGGTCCAGTCGACCTGTGCGGATCGGGATGCCCGGCACGCCCGCGGTGATCGTGGCCGCCGTCGTCCCGCCGATCGTCGCGCCCGATGACGCCGGCTTCGTGAACTTCGGGGTCGGCTTCGGGAGCACCTGCCAGGCCGGCGGCTCGGCGGTCGAGAGGTACTTGTTGCGGGCCGCGTTCCAGTGGGTCCCGAGGTAGGAGCTAGCCGATGCGTACGGGTTGTAGTAGTCGTCCTTGCCGCAGTCGAACGTCTCGGGATAGGTGGCGGCGCAGCGCGCGTAGAACTTGGACGTGGCGACCCCGCCGTCCTGGTAGCACATGATGTCGGCGCCTTCGTGCGCTGCGGCCGCGTCATCCCAGCAATGGCCACCGGTCGCGTGCGGGGCGTTGTACTGGACCGCCCCGAGGGTATGCATGAGCTCATGGGCCGCGATGTTCGCGCCATAGCCGGCGTACGGGTGGAACGTGTCGAAACAGTCGTAGGCGATGCCCAAGCTGCCGCCGCCGTTGCTCGGATTGCTTGACGACTTGGTGGACGACACCGCGAGCTCGGCGATCCCGCCGAGGCAGTCGCCGTTGTCGACGAAGGCCAGGTACTTGCGACTGCTCGTGATGATCTTGCGACCGACCAGGTTGCGCTTGATCGAGTAGATGTCGTCGCCCACGGTGTTCGACAGCTTCACCGGGGTGATCTTCAGGTCGCAGCCCGGGTTCATCGCCCAGCGAACGTGGCGGTTGCCGGCCGTGCCCGTCGAGGACTTGACCGCCCCGGCCGAGATCTTGAACAGGAGGTCGATCGACGCGACGCTGCGCCGGATCCGCTCCTTGTAGGCGCTGTACTCTCCGGTGCCCCAGTAGACGTACAGCACTTCGACATACGGACCGGTGCTGTAGCACGGGATCTGCGTGGGCAGCTTCCAGCCCGAGGGAGACGGGCACTGGGTGATGTCGTACGAGCAGGCGGCCGCGAGCGAGGACGACATTCGGGACGGTGGTGGCTGGGTCGCGGGGTCCGCGGTCGCGCCGGCCGGTGGGTCCGGGAAGGCGACGTCGAGGCCGTGCGAACAGGTCTGCGTCCCGTCGTCGCTCGCGAGCTCGTACATGCCGGCACACGGGCCGCGGCCCTGGCGCAGGCCGAGGAACGCGAGGTCGGCTTCGCTCAGCGAGGCCATGCCGCCGTGTTCGTGCGCGTCGCCGTCCGCGTGGGCCACGCTGGTGGCGCCCCTGATCTGCTCCGCGATGCGCGACATGCGCGCGGGATCGCGGACGGGGGTCGGCGGGTCGGCGGCCCGGATCGGGCCAGCCACGATCCCGGTGACGAGGGCGGCGAGAGCGAGCACGGTCGCGAGCCGCGGCCAGCCAGGCCTCGCGGACGGACGCACGATGGGACCCCCCTCCCTGCGGATGGACGCGCGATCATCGACTGGGACTGCGCGGATGCTACAGGAGCACGCAAGCGCTTCCGTTTGTGGGGACGACGTGGCGGCCGGACCGCGAGGACCCGGCGCAGGCGCACCCAGGTCGTGGGAGCGCGATGGTTCGGCGTGATCCAATCCCGGAGATCTGGCGAGAGCGTCCGTAACGGACGCGGCGCTCGAGCGTCTCACCATCGCTGGACGCCCGGGGGTGAGGGACGACCGTCCGGCACCGAGGTGACGCGATGTCCATCCCTGCGGGACCCATCGACCGTCCGCGCTTCTCCGTCGTGACCTGGGTCGACGCTGAGGTCGAGCCTGTCGACCACCTCATCGCGTGCATCGATGCCCAGCGCTTCGACGCCGGACGGGTCGAGGTCATCGTCGTGGACCGGCGACCGACCGATGGGCCCGTCGCGCCGCCAGCGCCGTCGCCACGACCGGCGTCGCCGGGACGCGCCAGCATCATCGTCCTCGACGGTCCGGCAGCCCGTCCCGACGCGGCCCGGAATATGGGTCTCGACCGCGCCACCGGCGAGTGGGTCATCTTCTCGGACCCGTGGCACCGACCGGATCCGGATTGCCTGTGGGTGAGCGACCAATTCGCGACGGCGCATGCGGCTGTGGTGCTGCTCGCCACACGGCCCGTGGAGCCCGAGGTCACTCGTCGACGGGCATGGGACGCGCTGGCGCGGGCTTCGGAATGGGACCGAGGGGATTCCGAGGTCGACCTGCTGGACGAACCAGAGCGCTACCCTGGCGTCGGGCCGGGCGGGCTGTATCGACTGGATCGGATCCGCGGAGCCGATCTCCAATTCGAACCTGGGGTCGGCCCGGAGCTCGCGGATGCCTGCTTCGCCGGACGATTCCTGCTCGCGGCGGATCGACCGTGATCGGCATCCTCCGCGGGGCGCGATACGGGACGGGCACGGCGCCACGGGGCAACTCGACGAGGTCCGGTGGCCGTGATCCGGATCGCCGGACGGACGTCCTGCTGACCGGCCTGCGAAATCTCGTCGACCAGGCTCGGAGCCAGGGCGGCTCGGTCCCGCCATGGGTCCAGCACCTCGTCATCGATGAGCTGGCCCGCTACCTCGCCGCCGACGAGACCATCACCACCAGCATCCACATCCCAGCCGACTTGTTGCCGACATTCCACGACCAGTTGGCTCGCATCGTCGCGGATCTCGACCCGGCCGTCGTCGGGATGCATGGCGCGCGGCCCTTGCGGTCGGCGTGGGCGGACATCCTCGCCAATGCGTGCCGCGCGTCACCCTGGCGATCCACCGTCGTCGCCCGCACGAAGGTCGACCATCGAGCGGGACTGCAGCGCGTGTCGTACCGATACACGGGCGAGCGGCCGGCGGAGGACTTTCTCGTGGACGGCCGGCCCGTCGAACCGGTCGTCGGCAAGACGATGGGCCACATCTACTACGGACGCGCCCTGATGTGGGAGCGCATCGCGTGGCTGCCCGCCGGCACGCTCCAGGTCCGGCTCGACACGGTCCGTCGTCCGATCGTCGGGCGGTGGGCCGATCCGCGGTCCCTGGTGCGCCCGACGTCGCTGGTCGGCTGGGTACGGTTGACCCGGGCGACGCCCACGCGACGCCTCGTTCGGGCCGCCGCCCGCCAGATCGTGAAACTCGGCTACCGGGTCGCCGCACTGCCGATCCGGATGGTGGCCCAGTTGCCGCGCTACCGGACCACGTTCAAAGATGCCTGGGTCCTGATGGATCGCGTGTTCAACGCCGACGACAACGGGGAGCGACTCTTCGAATACCTGCGCGCCCAGCGGCCCGACATCAATGCATGGTTCGTGATCGAGCGCGGCACGCCGGATTGGGACCGGCTCTCCGCGGCGGGCGGATCGCGACTCGTGGCCTACGGGTCATTCCGCTGGTTGATGCTCATGCTCCACTGCTCATGGGTCGTGTCCTCACACGGGTCTCGAGCGGTGGCGGCGCCTCCCACGGTGACCCACATCACGGGCAGACCCACGTGGCGCTATGCCTTCCTGCAGCACGGCGTGACGAAGGACGACCTTTCCAAGTGGATGAACAACCGCGACATGGACCTGTTCGTGGTCAGCACCGTCCCTGAGCTCGACTCCGTGGTGGCCGACGGCACCGGCTATCGATACACCGCGCGCGAAGCCCGCAACACCGGCCTGCCACGGTTCGATCGCCTGCCTGTCGAAGGGCCGGGCCGTCGGACCCGAGGGCCGCGACCTGGTCATCGTCGCCCCGACGTGGCGCATGTGGCTGACCGACGGGCCCGACACACGGATGAACCGGCCGGTCGCCGATGCGGCGTTCTGGAGCTCTCGATACCTACGCGAGTGGATGGCCATCCTGGGATCACCGGAGATCGCGGCGGCCGCTGGACGACACGGGCGGCGGATCGCGTTCATGCCGCACCCGAATATGCAGGTCATGCTCCCGAGGATCGACCTTCCACCGCATGTCGAGCCGCTCGCATTCGAGGGCAACGACGTCCAGGGCATCTACGCGAGGTGTGCGCTGTTGATCACGGACTACTCGTCGGTCGCGTTCAACGCGGCCATCCTGGACCGCCCGGTCGTCTACTTCCAGTTCGACCACGACATCGTGATGGCCGGCGCCCACCTCGGCCGCAAGGGCTACTTCGAGTACGAACGGGACGGGTTCGGGCCGGTCGTCACCGAGCGGTCCGCGGCCATCGCTGCGGTCGTCGCTGCGATCGAGTACGGCCCGGCGCCCAAGCCCATGTACCAGGCTCGCATCGACCGCACGTTCGTGCATCGCGACGGTCACGCGTGTGCGCGGGTCGTCGCCGCGATCGAGTCGCTGGAACGACCCTACGTCGCCCCGGTCGCGACCACACGGCGCCCTGGCCGATCCGCGCAAGGCCGACGCGTGACGACATCGGGGCGATCGACCGACCGGGCGCGCGCGTCATCCGTCGCCCAGGGCATGGTGCGACACGGGTCGGTTCGTCGACGGTGAGGAGTTGGCGCGCCCGGCGGGACTCGAACCCACGACCTTTAGGTCCGCAACCTAACGCTCTATCCACTGAGCTACGGGCGCATGCATCGCCGCTGGCCCTGGAGAGGTCCTGGCGGAGAGGGAGGGATTCGAACCCTCGATGCAGGTTACCCCACATGGCGGTTTAGCAAACCGCTGCACTAGACCTCTATGCGACCTCTCCGTCGCCGCGGCGGGCGCCATCCTATCATGGGCGGCGGGCCCACCCGGCCGGTCGGCAGAGCGGCCCGCGGAGGACCCTTCCGGAGTGACGAACCCATGATCGACAACGAGCTGCGCAAGCTGCTCATCGCCCAGATCGGCAACGAGCTCGGCGCCCATCAGACCGTACATGGGCATCGCCCTGTACTTCGAGCGACGGAGCCTCAAGCGCTGGGGCAAGCTCTTCCGCCAGCAGTCGATCGAGGAAGCCCAGCACGCCCAGAAGATCATGGATTTCCTGGTCGACAACGAGATCGACTTCGACCTGCCCGCCCTCAAGGCCGCCTCGACCAGAGTACGACTCCGCGCTCGCGGCCACGCGCCGGGCGCTCAAGTCCGAACGGGACGTCGCGGCGCAGTTCGATCGGATGGCGGCGGTCGCGACGTCGGCCGGCGACCACCGCGGCCACCAGTTCCTCCAGTGGTTCATCGAGGAGCAGGTCGAGGAAGAGGCCAAGATGCAGTCGCTCGTCGACCTCATCGACTCGGGCATCAACCTCTACCAGGCGGAGGCCCTGCTCGACGGCTACGAGTGAGCGCCGCTCGACCTCGCGGGCGCGCGTTGATGCGTGCGTTGACATGGGACGGTGTCGTCGCCACACTCCGGGGACGCATGAGCCACTTCTTCTACTTTCGATGCCCGGCATGAGCGTCTCCGGTCGATAGGACCGGGGGCACGGGTCGTGCCGGGCGAACGAGGCAGAGGCAAGTCCTCTGCTTTTTTGTTTGACCGACCCGACCGACGAGGAGACCACACCGCGATGTTCGTCGTGATGACCGTCGGCGCGAGCGAGGCCGAGGTCCTGGGAGTCAAGAGTCACATCCTCGGCGAGGGGATGACGCCCTTCGATCACGCCGCTCCCGGCGGGACCGTCATCGCGGTGGTCGGCGAGATGGGGTCACGCAAGGGCGAGCTGGCGGCACGACTCGGCGCGCTGCCCGGCGTCGACCGGGTCACGCGCATCACCCGGCCGTACAAGCTGACGTCGCGCGACTTCCACCCCGTGGACACCGTCGTCCGGATCCTCGACGCGGTCGTCGGCGACGGGTCGCTCACGATGATGGCCGGCCCGTGTTCGGTCGAAAGCCGCGAGCAGCTGGTGCGCACCGCCGACGAGCGTGGCCGCCGCGGGCGACCATCCTGCGTGGCGGCGCCTTCAAGCCGCGCACGTCGCCGTACGCGTTCCAGGGCCTGGGCGTGGACGGCCTGGAGCTGCTCGCAGAGGCGCGCGACACAGACCGGTCTGCCGATCATCACCGAGGTCATGGAGCCGGCGCAGGTCGAGCATGTCGCCGAGTACGGCCGACATCCTGCAGATCGGCGCCCGCAACATGCAGAACTTCCCGCTGCTCAAGAGGTCGGCCGGGTCGCGCAGGCCGGTGCATGCTCAAGCGCGGGCTGTCGGCGCACGATCGAGGAGTGGCTGATGGCCGCCGAGTACATCATGCAGCCGGGCAATCCGAACGTGATCCTGTGCGAGCGCGGCATCCGCACGTTCGAGACGGCCACGCGCAACACGCTGGACCTGAGCGCGATCCCGCTCATCAAGCGCCTGAGCCACCTGCCGATCATCGCCGACCCGAGCCACGGCACCGGGCAACGCTACCTGGTCGCAGCCGATGGCGCTCGGCGGCGTGGCGGCGGGGGCCGATGGGCTGATCATCGAGGTCCACCCGAGCCCGAGACGGCGCTGTCCGATGCCGCAGTCGCTCGACGCTGGACCACTTCGCGACGCTGATGGCCACGCTCGAGCAGGTCGCTGGCCGCGATCTGGCCGACCGCTGGCTCGGCCGCGCCGGCATCGGCACCGGCGGGCGGCTCGCGGAGCTACGGTGTGAGCGTCGACCGACGCTCGCCGACGGTCCGTGCCGGCGCGCGGCTCCGCGGCACGCTGCGGGTGCCCGGCGACAAGTCGATCTCGCACCGCGCCGCGCTGTTCACGACGCTCGGCGAGGGCGACGCCACGATCACCGACTTCTCGCGCGGGGCGGACTGCGCTCGACGCGATTGTCTGCGCGGCCCTGGGGGCGACCGTCGAGCGAGCGCGAGGACGCGGACGGGTCGAGCTCCGCGGTCGGGATCGCCGGCGCGGACTGGCCCGAAGCCGCACGACATCGCTCGACTGCGGCAACTCGGGACGAGCCATGCGCCTCATCACTGGCATGCTGGCCGGCCTGGCGCTTCTCGCGTCCTGACCGGCGACGCTCGCTGCGGCGTCGGCGCCAATGGCGCGTGTCGTCGAGCCGCTGCGCGCAGGCGCGGTGCGCACGTCGGCGCCCGACTCGGGCCGTCTGCCACCGTGGTCGGGCTCCCGTTGCCTCGCGAGCGGCTCGAGCATCCGACACGCGGTGGCCAGCGCCCAGGTCAAATCGGCGATGCTGCTGGCCGGGCTTGCGCGCGAGGGCCGACGACGGTCGATCGAGGTCGGTCGCCACCCGCGACCACACCGAGCGGATGCTGCGACGCGAGGTGGGCGCGCAGGTGGCGACGATGGCGACGCGCGGTCGCGGTGACGATACCAGCCGAGGGTCTGGCGGTGCGAGCGACGACCAGGCGTGCCCGGCGACTTCTCGACGGCCGCCTTCTGGCTCGTCGCGGGCGCGATCCACCCCGACGCCGAGCTCACCCTGCGCGGCATCGGGGTGAACCCGACCCGCCGCGCGGTCATCGACCTGCTGCGGGCCATGGGCGCCGACATCGACGAGCGGCTCTCGAGCGAGGCACGACGGACACCGGGCCGGGATCGGTCGACGACGGCATCGGCGAGCCGATGGCCGACCTCACCGTGCGATCGTCCGACCTGCACGCGATCGACCTCGGTCCGGCCGAGGTCGCGCGCGGCCATCGACGAGATCCCCGTCCTGTGCCTGGCCGCGACCATGGCTCGGGGCACGACCACCATCCGAGGGGCGGGCGAGCTGCGCCACAAGGAATCCGATCGGATCGCGGGCATCGCCGCCGGGCTGCGGGCGATGGGCGCGCGCATCGAGGTCGAGGGCGACGACCTGCGGATCACCGGCGACGCGCCGCTCCACGGGGCCGCCACCGACAGCCTCGACGACCACCGGCTGGCGATGACGTTCGCCATCGCCGGACTGGTCGCCACCGATACGACCAGCATCGCGCGGCCAGGCTCGGCCGCGGTCTCCTATCCGGGCTTCTTCGACGACCTGCAAGGGGTGCGAGCATGACCAAGCGTGTGGTCCTCATCGGCCACCCGGTAGCGCATTCGCTGTCGGGTGCCATGCAGCAGGCCGCGTTCGATCAGCTGGGCATCGATGCCCGCTACGAGCTCTGGGACCGCGCCCCGATCGACCTGGGTGACGCGGTCGTCGAGCTGCGCACCGATGACTTCCTCGGCGCGCAACGTGACGATCCCGCACAAGGAGCGGGTCGTGCCGATGGTCGACCGGCTCACGGAGGAGGCGCAGGCGACCGGGGCCGTCAACACGATCACGCGCGAGGGCAAGCGCCTCGTCGGGCACAACACGGACGTGCCCGGCTTCCGGGTCGCCCTGGACCGCCTCGTCGGCAAGCAGAAGATGCCCCGCCAGGCCGTCGTGCTCGGCGCCGGCGGCGGCGCCGTGCCGTCGTCTACGGCCTGATCACCGAAGGCTTCCAGCGGGTCATCGTGTTCAACCGGCACCTGCACCGCGCCGAGGGGCTCGTGAAGCACTTCGGGCGGAGCGCCGCGCACATGGAGCTGCGCGCGATGCCGTGGCACGAATCGATCATCGAGTCGGAGCTGGCCAAGACCAAGGTGCTGGTCAATGCCACCTCGATCGGCCTGACCGCGGAGGTACGCCCGTCCCGGCGACGCGCTCCACGACGAGCTGCTCGTCCTCGACCTCATCTACGCCCGGACGGTCCTGCTGCGCGACGCCGAGGCGGCCGGGGCGACGACGAGCGGACGGCGAGCTGATGCTCCTCCATCAGGGGGCGGCCGCGTTCGCGTTGTGGACGGGCCAGCCGGCGCCGCTCGAGCTCATGCAGGTCGAAGCTGGCCGAGGCCCGCGCCGGCGGCCTGCGCTCGGCCGAGGGCGAACCGACCGGCGCGCCGGCGGATGCCACCGAACCGGCGGCGGCCGCGGCCGAGTGACCGCTTTCCGGTTCCTGACCGCCGGCGAGTCGCACGGACCGGCGCTCGGGGCGACGGTCGAGGGCGTGCCTGCCGGCCTGCCCCTGACCGAGGACGACATCGCGGTCGACCTGGCTCGTCGCCAGCGCGGCTACGGCCGCGGGGCGCGCCAGGCCATCGAGCAGGACCGGGCCGAGATCCTCGGCGGGGTCCGCCACGGCCGGACGCTCGGATCGCCGATCCTCCTGCTCGTCCGCAACCGCGATTGGGAGAACTGGACCCGGGTGATGCAGGTCGGACCGCTGAGCGCGGAGGAGGCGGCCGAGCTGGCCGACGCGGCGGACGAGGGCAACAAGCGGGCGACGCCGGTCACCCGCGTCCGGCCCGGCCACGCCGACCTCGCCGGCGCGCTCAAGTACGGCTTCAACGACGTGCGCAACGTGCTCGAGCGAGCGTCCGCGCGCGAGACAGCGGCACGGGTCGCGGCGGGGGCCGTGGCCCGGGCCTTCCTGCGCGAGCTCGGCATCGAGGTCTGGTCGTTCACGGCGGAGGTCGGTGGCGTGGCCGTCGATCCGGCCCGCGCGACGCGCTCGCGCGACGAGGCCGACGCCTCGCCGTTGCGCTGCCCCGACCCGGACGCCGAGGCGGCGATGATCGCCCGCATCGACGAGGCACGTTCGGCCGGCGACACGGTCGGCGGCGTGTTCGAGGTCGTCGTCCACGGGCTGCCCATCGGGCTCGGCTCGTACGTCCACTGGGATCGGCGCCTCGACGCCGCGCTGGCGGCCGCGGTCATGAGCATCAACATCGTCAAGGGCGTCGAGTTCGGGCTCGGGTTCGAGCAGACCCGGCGGTTCGGGTCGGCCGTCCACGACGTCATCGAGGGCCGCGGCGAGGCCGGCCATTGGATCCACCGGACGAACAACGCCGGCGGCCTGACCGGCGGGGTGACCAACGGCGAGCCGCTCGTCGTGCGCGGCGCGGTCAAGCCGATCTCGACCCTCGCCCGGCCGCTCCCGTCGGCCGACCTCGTCACCGGTGAGGCCGTCGAGAAGGCGCACTACGAGCGCAGCGACATCAGCGTCGTGCCCGCGGCGGGCGTGGTCGGCGAGGCGATGGTCATGCTCACGCTCGCGACGTTCCTGCTCGAGAAGATCGGCGGCGACACGATGGACGACGTGCGCATGAACCTCGACGCCTATGGCGCCCGCATCGCCGCGCCGATCGAGATGCCCGTGGCCGGAGGCCAGGTCGCGGGCGCCGCGGGCGACGATGCCGACGCGCCGCGGCCGCGACCGTGCCGATCCACGGCCTGGCCGGGACCGACGAGGCCGGCTCCGGCGGCGACGACTAGGCCGGGGCGATGGACGTCGTGCTCGTCGGGTTGCCCGGCAGCGGCAAGAGCGTGGTCGGCAAGCGCCTGGCCCACCGCCACGCCGCCGAATACATCGACCTCGACGAGCGCATCGAGCGCGAGGACGGCCGGACCATCCCGCTCATCTTCGAGGAGGACGGCGAGGCGGCCTTCCGGACGATGGAGCGTCGGGCCGTGGCCGACCTCGGACCGGCCGATCCGGGTTCGGAGGTCCACCGGGTCATCGCCACAGGCGGCGGCGCCATCGTCGATCCGCGCAACCGCTGGGCCCTCTACCACGGGCGCCTGGCGGTCTGGCTCGACGGGCGGCCCGAGGTCCTCGCCCAGCGACTCCGTCGCTCGCCGCACGTCCGGCCGCTGATCGCCGGCCGCGATCCGATCGGGGCCATCCGCGATCTCGCGACGCGCCGCGAGCGCTTCTATGCCGCCGCCGACGTCCGCGTCGCCGGCGTGGCCGAGGTCGCCGGCGTGGTCGCCGCCATCGAGGACCGCCTGAGCCCCGCACCGTCCCTCGCGGCGACCACGCTCCTGCGGGCGGCGACGCCCATCGGCCGGGTCCTGCTCGGCGACGGGATCGCGGCCGACGGCGTCGACGAGGCCCTGCGCCGGCTCGAGGCCCGCCGGGCGGTACTCGTGTCCGAGCCCGGTGCCTGGCGCGCCGTCGGTGCTGGCCTGGCCGACGGCCTGACGGCGGCCGGCTGGGAGGTCGCGCGGGTCGACCTGCCGGAGGGCGAGGACGCCAAGCAGCTGGCCGTCGTCGCGACCGCCGCGAGCGAGCTGGCCCGGCTGCGCCTGGAACGTGACGAGCCGATCGTCGCCATCGGCGGCGGCGCGCTCGGCGACGCGGCGGGGTTCGTGGCCGCCACGTACCTGCGCGGCATCCCGGTGATCCACGTCCCGACGACGCTCGTCGCCCAGATCGATTCGTCGATCGGCGGCAAGACCGCGGTCGACCTGCCGGAGGGCAAGAACCTCGTGGGCGCGTTCCATCAGCCGGCGGCGATCGTCATCGACGTGGCGGCCATCCGCACCCTGCCCGAGCGGCAGCGCCGGGCGGCCCTCGGCGAGGCCGTCAAGATGGCGGCGCTCGGGGACGAGCGGCTGTTCGAGCTCCTGGAGCGCGACGGCACCGACATCGTCGCCGGGACGCCCACCGTCTTCGAGCGTGGCATCGTCGCCGAGCTCGTCGAGCGCTGCGCCTGGGCGAAGGTCGAGGTCGTCATGGCCGACGAGCGCGAGCGCGGGCCGAGCGGCGGCCGGATCACGCTCAACCTCGGTCACTCGCTGGGCCACGCGTTCGAGGCCGCCGCGGGCTACGGCGACCTGCTCCACGGCGAGGCCGTCGCCTACGGCCTGCGCGCCGCCTGCCGGATCGGGCTGGCCGTCGGGGTGACCCCGCCCGAACGGGCCGAGCGGATCGGTCGCCTGCTGGACGACCTGGGCCTCGCGACGTCTCCCCTGCCCTACCCGCTCGAGACGGTCCTCGGCCACCTCGCCACCGACAAGAAGCACCGGGCCGGCCGGCTGCGCTGGGTGCTGCCCACGGCGACCGGCGTCGAGATCAGCGCCGACGTCGACGAGGCCGTCGTCCGCGAGGCCGCCTCCTCGCTGCTCGCGGCGGGTCGCGCGGCATGACCACGGTGCTGGTCCTCCAGGGCCCCAACCTCAACCTCGTCGGCACGCGCGAGCCCGAGATCTACGGCTACGAGTCGCTCGAGGAGATCCACGCCGGGCATCGCGACGCGGGCCGCCGAGCTCGGCCTGGTCGTCGCGTTCTTCCAGTCGAATCACGAGGGCGCCCTCATCGATCGCCTGCACCAGCGCGACTTCGACGTGGCGATCGTCAACGCCGGCGGCCTGACCCACACGAGCATCGCCCTGCGCGATGCCCTGCTCGCCATCCAGCGCCCGTTCGTCGAGGTCCACCTGTCCGACCCGTCGCGGCGCGAGCCATTCCGGCACGTCAACTACCTGTCCGACATCGCCATCGGCTCGATCGTCGGCCAGGGGGCGCGCGGCTATCACCTGGCCCTCGAGACGATCGCCCGGCGCTACGGGGGCGGCGCGCGTGGCTGACCCGACGACCCCGCGCCGGCCGGCCGAGACCCCGGAGCTGCGCCGACTGCGTCGCCGGATCGACGTCCTCGACCGGCGCATCGTCGTGCTGCTCAACGAGCGAGCGTCGCTCGCGCGCGAGGCCGGCGAGGCGAAGGCCGCCGGCGGGCGACGAGCCATCCGCGACGCCGAGCGCGAGCGGGAGATCCTCCTGCGCGTGACGATGGCCAACGAGGGGCCGCTGCCCCAGGCCGACCTGCTGGCGCTCTATCGGCGGCTGTTCAGCGCGACGCGATCGCTCGAGGCGCGCGACCGCGAGCGGCATGCCCGCGAGGACGGACCGCGCGCCGGCAGATCGCGCGGCAGCTCGCGCGGCGCCATGCGCCCATCGCGTGGCCGTGGTGGGGCGTCCACGCCCGACTCCACCCCCGGGAGCGGTGACGACGGCCGCGGTTGATCTCGAGGCGCTGCCACGCGGGGCGCTGACCCGGTTCGCGCCGGCCCCGACGGGCTACCTGCACCTCGGTCACGTCGCCAACGCGCTGTGGACGTGGGGCGTGGCGCGGGCCATCGGCGGCCAGGTCCTGCTGCGCATCGAGGACCACGACGGCCAACGCACCCGGCCCGCGTTCACCGAGGCGATCGGCGAGGACCTTGCGTGGCTCGGCTTCATCCCGGACGCCGGGCCGGTCACCCAGACCGACGCCGAGGCCGAGGCCGCCTACGCCGGCGCGCTCGCCACGCTTCGGGAACAGGACCGGCTCTACGGCTGCGACCTGCACCCGGGCCACGTTCAGCGCCTGGGCCGCCGAGCACGGCCGGGCGTGGAGCGGCATCGGCTGCCCCGGCGGCTGTCGCGAGCGCGGCCTGGACGGCCCGGTCCTGCGCGCCGCGCTGGGGGCCGGCCAGGAGGCCTGGATGGACGCGCTCGTCGGGCCCTGCTCCGGGGAGGTCGCCGAGGCGAGCGGCGATCTCGCGGTACGCGACCGGCACGGCCACCATACCTATGGCCTGTGCGTCGTCGTCGACGACCTTCGCCAGGGCGTGGAGGTCGTCGTCCGCGGCCGCGACCTGCTCCACGCCACGCCGGCCCAGCTGCGGCTGGCGCGCCTGCTCGGGCGCGCCACGCCGGCGGCCTTCGCCCACCATCGACTCATCCGCCGACCGGACGGCAGCAAGCTCTCGAAATCGGCCGCCGACACCGGCGTCGCGGAGCTTCGCGCGGCGGGCCACCGCGCACCGGAGGTCATCGAGATGGCCCTGGCGGCCCTCGGCGACGAACGCCCGCCGGGGTCGATGAACACTTGGCGGGTCTCGGGTCCCATCACGGGTAGAGCGGTCGAGATCCGACCGCACGGAGGGGCGATGGACGACGAGCTGGTCCGACGGGACAAGAACACGGCCGACGATGTCGCCCAAGTCAGCGTGCACCTGACCCTGACCTGCCCGAACTGGAGGACAGGACCGGGCCGAGTCAGGCGGTCGGATCCGCCTCGGTCCGGTCCTCGATCTCCCAGGCGTGATCGAGCGCGTGCCAGGCGATGCGCCGCGCCGCGTAGCGGACGGGCCAGCGGCGCCCAGCCAGCGGCGACCCGTCGGACGGCGTGGCGAGGACCTCGAGCATCGCGGCGCGTTCGGCCTCCATCGCGGCCCGGTCGCCGGCATCGGGCGAGCGCAGCCGGAGGCCCATCTCGGTCGCGTAGGCGTGATCGGCCTCGAGGGCATGCAAGGCGACCTTGTCGCGATCGCGGCCACCGCCGCGTGGCCCCTTGCGCAAGGACGCAGGCGCCGCAGCGACGACGGCGTCGAGCGTCTGCCACGCCGCGGCGACCAGTCCGGACAGGCGCTCGCCCTCGGTCGCGGTCGTCGGGCGTCGATCGTCATCGATGATCGCGGACGGCACACCGAAGTCGGTGCCGCCGCCACCCGGGACCGTGTCGATCGTGACGAGGTCGTGGGCCGAGACGTCGCCGAGGTCCAGCCCGGCGAGGCGGGCGACGGACGCGTAGCGCGGGCCGTGCTCGATCAGGGCGTCGAGGGCGAGGTCGGTGGTCTTGCCCGCCCGGCACCAGCCGGGCCAGTCGATGACCCACACGAAGGTCTTCTTCGCCCCGGTCTCCTGGGCGATGCGGACCTCGTCGTCGTGCATGCGCCTCAGGGTACCGGGACGATCCGGTCGACGCGCCCGGTCTGGCCGAGCGGCCCGAACTGCCGCCGCGACATCGCGTACAGCTCGCCCGCCGCGTCCTCGCCGAGCCCGGTCAGGAACGAATGATCAGCGAGCGGATCCCCGGCGACGGTCAGCCGCTTCCAGAGACCGACGCCGATGGAGCGGCGGTCGGGGTCGCGGCCGGGCCACCGGCGGACGCGGCGGGGCCGCTTGGCATGGTGACGGCCGCGCTCGGTGGGGCGGTGGCGGTCGGTGCGGCACAGGCCGCGACGGCGAGGCCCACGGTCGCGACGAGACCGACGGCGATGCGCGCGGTCGCGCGAACCGTCATCCGGCGCGATCGCCTCCGGCCGGCGGTTCGGTCGCGGACGCGATCGGTCGGCTCCGTGGCTGGCGGCACGGTCCCCTCGAGCGGGTCGTCGACCGGCGCGCCCAGCCTGGTGAGGGCCGCTTCGATGGCGTCGAGACGTCGCATGACCTCGTCGAACCGCGCGTCCGAGCGCTCGACAGCGTCGCGCTGCTGCTCCCGCGTCGCGGCCGTGCGCGTGCGCTGCGCGGCATCGATGAACGTCCCGGTGATCAGGGCGGTCACCACCGTGAGGAAGCCGATGGCCACGATCATCACGATCCCGGCCACGGTGCGACCGAGCGGCGTCACCGGCGTGACATCGCCATAGCCGACCGTCGTCACCGTCTGCAGGGTGAACCAGAATGCCGTCCCGAAGTCCGGGAAGTCGCGCTTGTCGAACAGCCACATGACCAGGCTGCCGATGACGACCACAGCCAATGTGACGACGATGACGACGTACGCGGCATTGCGCATCGACGACGGGTCGGCCGTGAAGCGGTCGACCTCCCGCGCGACGAATCTGGGTCGACGTGCACGCATCCGCGGAGCGTAGCGCACGGGACTCGGCGGGAGCGAGTCCGGGTGGTCGGGCGATGCGAGCGGCGCGAGGCGGCCAGGCGGCTGGGCGGACAGGGTGAGCGGGGCGAGCCGCCCCCGCGTCAGCGGGCGGTCGCGGCCCGGAGCCGCCCGACCAGGTCGACCAGGGCCGCGGTGTCGCGGCCATCCGGTCCGAGGGCATCGACCAGGGCCGACGCGACGATGACGCCGTCGGCACCGGCCCGTGCGATCGCCCGGGCATGCGCCGGCTGGCTGACCCCGAACCCGACCGCGACCGGCACGGGCGACACGGCGGTCACGTCACGAACCAGCCGTCCGACGGTCCGCGGCAGGGCCGTCCGGGCGCCGGTCACGCCGACGAGGGAGACGCAGTACAGGAACCCGCCGCTGCGTGCCGCGATCGCCGCGCGTCGGTCGGCGGGCGTCGTCGGGGCCACGAGATAGATCACGGCCAGCCCGACCGAGCGGGCGACGGCCTCGAACGGCGCACCCTCGTCAGGGGTGAGGTCGGCGACGATGAGACCGGCCGCCCCGGCCGCGGCGAGGCGGGTCGCGACGGCCTCGCCGTCACCGCCACCGAGGACCTGGTTGGCGTAGCCCATCGGGACGAGCGGCAGGCCCGGGCGCGCGGCGGCGATGCGCTCGATGAGCCGAAGCGAGGACTCGAGCGTCGCGCCGGCCGCCAGCGCGACGCCCGAAGCGCGCTGGAGCGTGGCGCCATCGGCGAGCGGATCGCTGTAGGGCAGCCCGACCTCGAGCAGGTCGGCACCGGCGTCGGCCGCCGCGAGGGCGATCTCGACGCTCGTCTCGGCGTCGGGGTAGCCCGCCACGACATAGGGGATGAGGGCGGCGCGACCGTCGGCGTGGGCGGCGGCGAAGGCGGCGGCGATCCGCCCGGCACCGGCCGTCCCATTCGTGCCGGGCTCGGTCGTCCCCAGGGTGGTGGCGGTCGTTCGCACGAGGGCGGTCTGGCGCGGCGCCGCCGTCGGGCTCATCGCGGACTCCCGGCCGCGTCGAACGCGGCGACGGTGGCGCGCGGGGCGGTCCGCCGCCAGGCGCTCGTGATGACGTCGCGGATGATGGCCGGGTCGAGCCCGTCGAGGCGCACGCTGACCCAGCCGAACCGGCCCGTGTACGGCGCCACCGACACCGCCTCCGGGAAGGACGCGAGCAGGTCGGCCTGCTGCTGGCGATCGGTCCGGATGCTCGCGCCGCCGCCCTCCTGGCCGGTGATCAGGTAGATCTTGCCGCGGACCCGGAACGTGACGTCGCCCGCGTGCTCGGCGTCGCCCCACGTCTCGACCTCATGGGTCTCGGGGAGGGACAGGCAGAACGCCCGCAGCTCGTCGATCGTCATCGGGCGCTCGCCCACGGCTCGACCGCATCGAAGCGAGTCAGGGCCGCGAGGTCCTTGTCGCCGCGACCGCTGAACCCGAGCAGGACCAGGACCTCGGCCGGGTAGCCGCCCGGCAGGCCGTCGACCCCGGCCAGGATCTTGGGCAGGGCGGCGATCGCGTGCGCCGTCTCGAGCGCCGGCAGGATGCCCTCCGTCCGGGTCGTCGCCTTCATGGCCGCGACCGCCTCCACGTCCGTGGCGACGGCCACCTCGAGCCGGTTGCCTTCGGCCAGGGCCGCGAGCTGCGGGCCGATGCCCGGGTAGTCGAGACCAGCCGAGGCGCTGTGGGCCTCGACGACCTGGCCGTCGCGGTCCTGGAGCATCAATGACCGCGACCCATGGAGGATCCCGGGCGTCCCGCCAAGGATCGCGGCGGCATGGCGGCCCGTCTCCATGCCGTCCCCGCCGGCCTCGGCGACGGCGAGACGCACGGTCGGCTCGCCGATGAACCGAGCCAGCAACCCGATCGCGTTGGAGCCGCCGCCGACGCACGCGAGGGCGAGGTCCGGCAGCCGACCCTCGGCGAGAACGAGCTGGGCGGCCGCCTCGTCACCGATGCGTCGCTGGAGGTCCCGGACGATCGTGGGGTACGGGTGCGGACCCATCGCCGACCCGAGCACGTAATGGGTCGTCTCGACGTTGGTCACCCAGTCGCGCATCGCTTCGTTGACCGCGTCCTTGAGCGTCGCCGTCCCGGACGTGACGCTCCGGACCTCGGCCCCGAGGGCCCGCATGCGCAGCACGTTCGGCCCCTGACGCTCGATGTCCTCGGCGCCCATGTATACGACGCACGGCAGGTCGAGCAGCGCGCACGCCGTCGCCGTCGCGACGCCGTGCTGGCCGGCGCCGGTCTCGGCGATCACCCGCGTCTTGCCCAGCCGGCGCGTGAGCAGGGCCTGCCCAAGGGCGTTGTTGATCTTGTGCGCCCCGGTGTGGGCGAGGTCCTCACGCTTGAGGTAGAGGCGGACGCGCGGCACGCCCGCGGACCGACCGGCGAGCAGGCGCGTGGTCTCGCCCTCGACCGCCGCCGCCAGGCGGTCGGCGCGGTAGAGGGCCGTCGGGCGACCGGCGAACCGCTCGAGCAGCTCGCGCAGGTCGGCCCAGAACGCCGGGTCGTGGCGCAACGCGTCGTACGCGGTCTCGAGCTGCACGAGGGCGGTCATGAGCGTCTCGGGCACATACCGGCCGCCGAAGTCCCGTTCCATCCCCCACCGGCCGGCGCCGTCGGCGTCGAGCAGCCCGGCGTGGACCGGGGTCGGCCCGAACGGGGCGTTGGGCCGGTCGTCGCGGGCAGCCTTCGCCCGCTTGACGAACAGGGCCACCCTGAGCGGATCCTTGTGCGGCCGCTCGCCGTCGACCCGCGGCGCCTCGACACCCGAGGCGACGTCGACCCCGACCGCCCCGATCGATCGCAGGGCCTCGGCGACGTTGGCAGGGGTGAGGCCGCCGGCCAGGGTGACCGGCACCTCCCGGGCGATCGCCGCGGCCGCGGAAGCGTCGGCGCGCTGACCGGTGCCACCGGGATGGGCGCCACCGGCGGTGTCGACGAGGATCCGTTCGACACCGGCATCGAGGAACGCCTGCGCCGAACCGACGATCCCGGCCGCCGCGCCACCGTCGGCGACGGGCGAGACGTGGAGCGCCTTCCAGGCCGGGCGTGGCCAGGCAGCGAGCACGTCCGACGTGAGGCGGCCGTTGTCCTGGATCGCGTCCGGGTCGACGGCGCGCACGAGCTCGGCCACGAGCGCGACGTCGGCGTCCGCCGTGATGGCGACGATGCGCGGGCGCGTGACAGGCGGGGCGGCCGTGCGGATGACCGCGGCGAGATCGGCGGCGTCGGGGACCGTCAGCGCCCGCGGCGTCCCCGCCACCAGGTTGAGGCCGATGGCGTCGGCCCCGGCCCGGACCGCGGCGAGGGCGCCGGCGAGGTCGGTGATGCCGCAGATCTTCACGAACGGCCGGCGGGCGACGTTGGCCGGATCCGCCGGCGGCCGTCCGGCCGCGACGAACGAGCGCACCGCGGCGCTGGCATCCGTGCTGCGCATCAGCGCCTCGCCCACGAGCGCGCCGTCGAAGCCGAGGGCGCGCCAGCGACCGACGATGGCCGGGTCGCGCACGCCCGATTCGGCGATGACCAGACGGTCATCGGGGACGAGGGCGCGCAGCCGGTCGGCCCGGGTCGTGTCGACGTCGAGCGTGCGCAGGTCGCGGTTGTTGATGCCGATGATCCGCGCATCCGTGGCGAGCGCCGAACGCAGCTCCCGCTCGTCGTGGACCTCGACCAGCGGCTCGAGGCCGATCGCCAGCGCCCGCTCGACGAGTCGGGCCAGGCGCCGCGCCGGGTGGAGGACCGCGAGGAGCAGGACGAGGTCGGCGCCGGCGGCACGAAGCACCGGGAGCTGCCGCTCGTCGACGACGAACTCCTTGGCGAGGACCGGGACGCCGACGGCCGCCCGGACCCGGGTGAGGTCGTCGACCGATCCGCCGAACCAGTGCGGCTCGCAGAGCACCGAGATCGCCGCGGCCCCGCCGGCCTCGTACGCGCGCGCCCGCGCCACGATGTCCTCGTCCGTGCCGGCGATGCGCCCCGCCGACGGCGAAGCGCGCTTGATCTCGGCGATGACGTGCAGCCCCGGGGCGGCCAGGCGCTCGACGATGGGTCGCGCGGCCGGGACGCCGAGCAGGTCGACCGGGGCATCGAGCGATCCGGCGAGATCGGTCCGCCGTCGTTCGGCGATGTCCTCGACCACGCGCCGGCGCGTCGCGGGTTCGCGGTCGGGGCGGGTCGGTCGCGTGGTGGCCGTCATGCGGGCGCTCCCGTCGTTCCGGGCTCAGGGGCGGTCGCAGCCGCGGCCGCGACGGCCGACTCGTGCGCCCGACGCTCCGCGCGCAATCGCTCGAGCAGCTCGGACGCCAGACCGGCGTCGATGGTCAGTGCCGCCCGCTCGATGCCGTCCTCGAGCCCGTCGACGACCCCGGCCGCGAGCAACGCCGCGGAACTGTTGAGGAGGACGACGTCGCGACGTGAGCCCGGTTCGCCGCGCAGCACCGCCTCGACGAAACGCGCGTTCTCGGTGGCATCGCCACCCGCCAGCTTGCTCGTCGCGGCGCGTCGCAGCCCGAGCGCCTCCGCATCGACCGTGCGCTGCTCGACGCCGTCGGCGGTGACCTCGTACAGGACGCCGCTGCCGTCGAGCGGGAGCTCATCTACGCCGGCGCCGTGCACGACGAGTGTGCGGTCCGTCCCCAGGCGATGGACGACCTCGGCGAACCGGCCGGCCGCCTGTGCGTCGCCGACACCCAGCAGCTGGCGGCGCGTGCCCGCGGGGTTGGTCAGCGGGTCCGAGCAGGTTGAAGGCCGTCCGGACGCCGATCTCGCGTCGGGTCGGATTGGCGAAGCGCATCGCCGGATGGAAGTTCTGGGCGAACAGGAAGGCGAACCCGGTGTCGCGCAGAGCGGCACCGGCGGAGGCGGCGTCGTGGTCGATCCGGACGCCGAGCGCATCGAGCACGTCGGCCGACCCGGCCTTCGACGTGATCGCCCGGTTGCCATGCTTGGCCACCGGGACGCCGGACGCCGCGACGACCAGGGCGGACGTGGTCGAGATGTTGAACGTCCCGCTGCCGTCGCCACCCGTCCCGACGACGTCGATCGTCGACTCGGGGGCGTCGACCCGCACGACGCGTTCGCGCATCGCGGTCGCGAAGCCGGCGAGCTCGTCGACCGTCTCGCCGCGCATCCGCAGACCCATGAGCAGCGCGGCCAGCTGGGCCGGCGTCGCGTCGCCGTCCATGACCGAGCCCATCGCGAGGCGGGCCTCGTCGAGGGTGAGCGTGCCGCCGTCGACGATCGTCGCGAGGGCCGCGCGCACGGCGTCGCTCATCGAGCCGCCTCGGCGCCGGCCAGGCCGGCGGTCGCGAAGGTCCCGGTCGCGTCGTCCAGGCGCGAGGCCTCCCCCTCCCCGGCAAGGCGGAGGAAGTTGGCGAGCAGGTGCGGGCCCTGCGGCGTCAGCACGCTCTCGGGATGGAACTGGACGCCTTCGAGCGGCAGGGCGACGTGACGGATGCCCATGACGACGCGGTCGACCTCGCTCATGGCCGTCACGCGCAATTCGTCGGGCAGCGTCGCCGGATCCACAGCGAGCGAGTGATAGCGGGCGGCCATGAACGCCGGCGGCATGCCGGTCAGCAGCCCGGCCCCATCGTGGGTGACCTCCGAGGCCTCGCCGTGGACGAGCGTCGGGGCGCGCACGATGGACGCCCCGAACGCGGCCGCCATCGACTGCATGCCGAGGCACACGCCGAGCAGCGGGATCTCGCGATCGGCGGCGACCTCGATCGTGGCGACGCTCACGCCGGCATCGCCGGGGTCGCCCGGGCCGGGCGAGATCACGATGCCGCGCAGGTCCGCCGCGGGATCGTCGGCGAGCGCCTCGACCCCGGCCTTGTCGATCTGGTCGTTGCGCACGACGCGCACGTCCGCGCCGGCCGCCTGCAGGGCCTGCACGAGGTTGAAGGTGAAGCTGTCGTAGTTGTCGACGACGAGGATCATGCGCGCGCTCCGGCCTCGTCGGCCGCAGGAGCCCCGTCGGTCGCGGCCGACTCCCCATCCGGGTCGGCACTGCCCGGTCGTGGCGCCTCGGGGATCCCGGCGGCGAGCTCGATGGCCCGACGCAGGGCAGCGGCCTTGTGCTCGGTCTCCTCGAATTCCTTCTCGGGGACGGAGCCCGCGACGATGCCGGCACCCGTGTGGACGTGGGCCTGGCCGTCCTTGAGGACCGCGCTCCGGATGGTGATGGCGGTGTCGAGGTTGCCGTCGTAGCCGAGGTAGCCCACGGCGCCGCCGTAGAGCCCACGGCGCTCCCCTTCCGCGGCGGCGATGAGCTGCATGGCGCGGACCTTTGGCGCGCCCGAGAGGGTGCCGGCCGGAAAGACGGCGCGCAGGGCGTCGAGCGCGTCGAGCTCCGGCTTGAGCCGGCCCTCGACGTGGGACACGAGGTGCAGGACGTGGCTGTAGCGCTCGACCTCCATGTACTTGCTCACGGTGACCGTCCCGGCCCGGCTCACCCGCCCCAGGTCGTTGCGCCCGAGGTCGACGAGCATCACGTGCTCGGCGCGCTCCTTCGGATCGCGCTGGAGCTGCTCGGCCAGCAGGGCATCCTCGCGGGCATCGACCCCGCGCGGCCGGGTGCCGGCGATCGGGTGGGTCGTCAGCTTGTCGCCCTCGGCCTGCAGGAGCAGCTCCGGCGACGCGCCGACGACCTCGAAGGTCGGGGTGCGCACGAAGAACAGGTACGGGCTGGGGTTGACCCGGCGGAGGGCGCGATACAGGCCGATCCCGTCGAGGGTCGTGCCGGTCGCGGCGTCGATCGGCAGGTCGAACGACTGCCGGCGGGCCAGCACGACCTGGATCGCCTCACCGCTCGCGATGGCGTCCTTGGCGACTTCGACCGCGTGGATGTACTGCTCGCGTCCGAGGCTCGTATCGATGGGGCCGGGCAGGACGGACCCTGCGGTCGCGCTGCCGTCGCGGCGGGCGCTCGACCCACGGATCTCGGCCGCACTGGGCCGGCTGGTTCGCTCGAGCGCCTCGAAGATGGCCGCCTCGGCGATCTTGTAGCGGCCCTCGAGGTCGGCCGTCTCCGTGTGCAGCGAGGCGATCGCGGACAGCGTGTGGGTCAGGTGGTCGAAGACGAGGACCAGGTCCGTCTCGATGAACGCAGCCGTCGGCACGCCGACCGGATCGCGGTCGGGGAGCGGGACATGCGGCTCGAACACGCTGACCGCGTCATACGCCAGGGCCCCGACCGCGCCGCCCGTGAAGCGCGGCATGCCCTCGGTCGGCTGGACGCGCCGGCGCGGGGCGAAGGCCCGGATGGCATCGAGGGGGTCGGCCCCGTCGGCCGTCTCGACCGGCAGGTCGGGAGCGTAGGTCGGGACCGTGACCGGCCGGGTCTGGATGCGGGCGACGCCGTCGCGCACCTCGAGCAGGCGCCGCGGCCCGACGCCGAGGAAGGAATAGCGGCCGAGCCGCTCGCCACCTTCGACGCTTTCGAGCAGGTAGGCCGGCCCGCCGTCGTCGAGGCGGAGGAATGCCCCGATCGGGGTCTCGAGGTCCGCCGGGCGCGTGGCGCGCAGCAGGATCGTGTCGGCGTTGGCGGCCAGACGCTTGGTCTGCGCCAGGCTGATCGGATCGGCTGTGGTCATCGCGGCGGCCTCGGAGAATCAAGAAACGACCGTTCGTCCCGGGACGAAAGGTCGTGCCTTCCGCGGTGCCACCCTCATTCGGCGTGTGCCGCACTCATCGTGACCGACGGCCCGGGGACATTCCCCTGGCGATCGGCGCTGCCCGGTATCGCTGGCGCTCTGCGCCGGAGCCTACTGGCCTGGTCGGCGGGCTCGTGGCCCGCATCCCTCGCGTTCGGTCCGGAGGCTCCCGGGTCCATTCACCGCCGCCGTCGCCCCGGTTTCCACCAACCACCGGTTCTCTCTGCCGACGTTCGACGGGTACTCGTCCCGTTCACAGCCCGTATTCGTATCAGTGGCGCGGATGGTGGCAGGACACGGCCCGGGCGTCAAGCGGACACCGCCGCCACGTCACGCGGCATCCCGTGGCTCGAACCCCGCGCAGTCGAAGACCGGCAGCTTCGGGTAGCGCGGATAGCGGACGTCCGTCGTCGATCGCTCGCACAGGCGGAACATCGTGCCGCGGGTCGTGCGGATGGGGCGCGAATGGCGACAGGCGCCGCACAGTCCGGGCGGCGGTCCCGTCGGCCGCGCCATCGCGCTCACGGGCGGTGGTCGGTCAGCCATCGGCGCTCGGCCGCCCGCGCCCGGCGATGGCGGAGAGGGTGGGATTCGAACCCACGAAGTCTTTCGACTCTGCGCTTTTCAAGAGCGCCGCCATCAACCGCTCGGCCACCTCTCCAGGCCGCCAAGGATAGTCGCTGGGCGGACGGGAGCGCGACCGGCCAACCGCTCAGTCGGGCAGCCGCCCGGGGTCACCCGGGTCGCCCATGTGGCCGCCATAGGTCGGTCGGGTGACGTCCGGTGTGTACTCCTCGGGCTGGGCCTTGATCGCGACCGTGCCGGCGATCAGGTCGAACCAGCCACGCTTGCGCTTGTCGATGAGGATCCAGATGAAGCCGATGTAGAAGACCATCCCCGAGATCGCGTACCCGATCAGGCGCAGGATGGCCGCCCCCCAGCCCAGCGGGCCACCGTCCTTGTCACGCACGACCTTGACGCCGGCCATCTTCGCCCCCGGCGTCTGGCCGCTCGTCTTCCAGAAGTACGGGAAGTACACGATCGGGATGACGATGCTGACGAGGATCACGATCGTGGTCAGGAAGTCGAAGCCCATCGCGCTCAGGATCACGCCGAGGAACGCGAAGCACAGCACCGCGCCGATGATCACGATCACATCGATGATGTAGCCAAGGAGACGCGAGCCTGGCGTCGCGAACTCGATGCCCGGTGCCGGGCCGGCCTCCGTCGGCGGCCCCTCCCACTGCGCAGGTACGGTCATGGTCGTTCCTCCCTCGATCGGTGTCAGGACTGCTTGATCACGATCGTGCCGGCGATCAGGTCCTGCCAGCCACGTCGTCGCTTGTCGATGAAGATCCAGATGAACCCCAAATAGAACACGGCCCCCGCGATCCACAGCCCGACCAGGCGCAGGAGCGCCGTGCCCCAGCCGATCGGCCCGCCATCGCGGTCGCGGACCACGCGCAGGTCGAACGGGCGCATGCCCAGGGTCTGGCCGCCGCGCGCCCAGAAGAACGGGAAGTACAGGAGCCCGATGAGCGTCGCCAGGATGCACAGGACGGCGAAGATCAGCCATTGGAGCCCCGAGACCGAGGTCGCGTCGATCTCGTTCGTCTCGGGATCGATCGTCAGCCCGGCCCCGACGACGAAGAACGCCACGATCACCAGCAGACCGGCCACGAGCGTGATGATGATCCCGTCCAGGATGTAGGCAACGAGGCGCGCACCGTGCGGTGCGAACTCGGTCCCGGGCGCCGGCCCGGTGGTCGCGGCCGGCGCCTCCCACGACACCGGCGGTGTCGGCGTGCCTTGCTCGGTCATCGATAACCTCCCGCCGCCCGAGCCCTCATGGCGGCAGACAGATGGTAGTCCCACCGGTCCCGGCCGCGGGACCCGTCGGCGCGTCGGGTCCAGAGCGAGCCCGTGGTAGATTTCGGCCGCCGCCCGACCTTCCCGGATGACCGGACCCGGCTGCGCGCACAGGAGAGCACGTGTTCCGCCGTCGTCGGGGCGGCTCGGCCGCGGACGACCCGGCGACCGATGCCGCCGCGTCCCACCTGATCGACCTGCGTGGCGTCGTCAAGGACTACGTCACCGACGCCGGGGCGTTCCGCGCCCTCGACACCATCGACCTGCAGGTCGATCCCGGGGAGTTCGTGGCCGTGGTCGGCCGCTCCGGCTGTGGCAAGTCCACGCTCATGAACATGATCACGGGCATCGACCGGGCGACGGACGGGGTGGTGCGGGTCGCGGGCCAGGACCTCGCCGTGCTGTCCGAAGGCAAGGTCGCCGAGTGGCGCGGGCGGACGATCGGGGTCATCTTCCAGTTCTTCCAGCTGCTGCCGACCCTGACCGTCGTCGAGAACGTGATGCTGCCGATGGACTTCGGCGGCCACTGGCGTCCGAGCGAGCGGGAGGGTCGGGCGATGGACCTGCTCGACCGGGTCGGGATGGCCGACCAGGCCCGCAAGCTGCCGGCCAGCACGTCGGGCGGCCAGCAGCAGCGGGTGGCCATCGCCCGGGCACTGGCCAACGACCCGCCGATCCTCGTCGCGGACGAGCCGACCGGCAATCTCGATTCGCTCACCGCCGACGTCGTCCTCGACCTCTTCCGGGCCCTGGTCGACGGCGGCCGGACCATCGTGATGGTCACCCACGACGCCGACCTCGCCGCGCAGACGCGGCGCATCGTCCACATGGCCGACGGACGGATCATGGACGGCCGGCTCGATCCCGGTGACGACCTCGCCGCCCTCCTGGCGCGCCCGGCCCGTGCGTAGCGTCCGCTGGCGCAAGGTCGTGCGCGACCTCGGGACGCACAAGCTGCGGACCGTGCTCGTCGTCCTGTCGATCGCCGTGGGGGTGTTCGCGGTCGGGACCATCGCCGGCGCGAACGCTCTGCTCCAGAGCAACCTCCGGGACGGCTATGCGGCCTCGAAGCCCGCCTCGGCCACGCTGTTCCTCGCGCCGTTCGATCGCGAGCTGGTCGACGTCGTGCGCGGGATGCACGGCGTGGCCGATGCCGAGGGTCGGCGGAGCATCACGGTCGTCCTGACGACCGCCGACGGAAGCGACCGGGAGATCACCCTCAACGCGATCCCCGACGTCGACGATCAGCGCCTCGACCTCGTCACCCTCGAATCGGGCGCGTGGCCGACCGGGCGGCTCGAGATGGCCGTCGAACGGAGCAGCCTGCGCCTCGAGCCGTTCGCCATCGGAGAGCGGCTGGCCATCCGGACCGCCGACGGGCGGCAGCACCACCTGCAGATGACCGGCATCACCCACGAGGTCGCGGCCGCGCCGGCGTTCTACACGGGTCGGATCCAGGCCCACGTGACGCCCGAGACGCTGGCCGACCTCGGCGTCGACGACACGTTCGACGAGCTGCGAATCCTCGTCGCCGACCCGACGCTGGACCGCGACGGCATCACCAAGGTCACCGACGACGTGCGGGCTCGCCTCGAACGGTCGGGCGCCCAGGTGTTCGGGACCTACGTCCCGCCGCCGGGCGAGCATCCCGCCAACGAGCTGCTCCAGGGGTTCTTCCTCGTCCTGGGCGTCATCGGCGCGCTCGCGCTGATCATGTCCGGGTTCCTCGTGGTCAACACGATCGCGGCGATCCTCGCCCAGCAGACCCGCCAGATCGGGGTCATGAAGGCGATCGGGGCGCGCGACGACCAGGTCGCCGGCCTCTACCTCGGGCTGGTCCTGGCCTACGCCGTCCTCGCCCTGCTCGTGGCATTGCCGCTGGGCGCGCTCGGGGCGTGGGGCTTCACGATCTTCACCGCGGGTCTGGCCAACTTCGACGTGACCGAGTTCGCCATCCCGCCCAACGTCCTCGCCCTGGAGGTCGCGATCGGCCTGCTCGTGCCGCTGCTGGCGGCGCTCGTGCCGATCTGGCGCGGGGTGCGGGTGACCGTGCGCGAGGCCCTCGCCTCGACGGGCATCGCCGACACGTTCGGCCGGGGCCGGCTCGATCGCGTCCTGCGTGACGTGCGCGGCTTCTCGCGTCCCACCCTGATCTCCATCCGCAACACCTTCCGGCGCAAGGGCCGCCTCGCGCTGACCCTGGCCGCCCTGAGCCTGGGCGGCGCCGTCTTCATGTCCGTGTTCTCGGTCCGGGCCTCGCTCCAGCAGACGCTCGAGGACACGCTCCGCTACTTCGCGTACGACGTCCAGGTCGAGCTGTCCCGCCCCGAGCGCGTCGACGGGCTGACGGCGTCGACCCTGGCCATTCCGGGCGTCAGCGCCGCCGAGCCGTGGCAGTTCGCGACCGTCCAGCGCATCCGGGCCGATGGGTCGGAAGGGCGCTCGGTCATCACGTTCGGCCTGCCGCCGGACGCGCGGTCCGTCCGGCCCACCGTCCAGCAGGGTCGCTGGCTCGTGCCCGGCGACGGCAACGCCCTCGTCGCCACGGCCAACATGCTCGAAGACGAGCCGGACCTGCGGGTCGGCGACCCGGTCACCCTGCGCATCGACGGGCAGGATACGACCTGGACCCTCGTGGGCATCGTCGCGTCGCCGACCCAGCGCCCCTTCCTCTACACGCCGGCCGCGCCGCTCGGCGCGGCGACCCATGAGGTCGGGCGGGCGGGCGTGCTCATGGTCATCGGGGCTCC
Organism: uncultured Chloroflexia bacterium; assembly: GCA_963828965.1. Classification (GTDB taxonomy): domain Bacteria; phylum Chloroflexota; class Limnocylindria; order Limnocylindrales; family CSP1-4; genus SPCO01. The sequence continues at coordinate 709,415 of CAWHGL010000003.1, read as the reverse complement.
GGGACTCACCGCCGGCGACCAGGACCGGCTCGCCGACGCAGTCGAGACCCAGCTCGAAGCCGGCGGGGTGGACGTGGTCGCGACGACGACCGCGGGCGAGATCCGTTCGACCCAGGAGACCCTGTTCGACATCCTCGTCGTGTTCCTGTCGTCGATGGCCATCCTGCTCGGCGTCGTCGGCGGACTCGGCCTGATGGGCACGATGACCATCAACGTCGTCGAGCGCGCTCGCGAGATCGGCGTCCTGCGCGCGGTCGGCGCCTCCGACGGGGCGGTCCTGCGCATCATCCTCGCCGAGGGGGCGCTCATCGGCGCCCTGTCGTGGGCCATCGGGGCGCTCGTCGCGATCCCCATCAGCAAGCTCCTCGCCGATGCCCTGGGCGAGGTCTTCATCCGCCGGCCGCTCGCCTACCGCTACTCGCTCGAAGGCATCGTCCTGTGGGCGCTGATCGTCATGGCACTGGCATTCCTGGCCAGCTGGCTGCCCGCGTGGCGGGCGAGCCGTCTGGCGGTCCGCGAAGTCCTCGCCTACGAATGATCCGCTCCCATGCGCCATCCCCAGGTCCAGCCCGGAGGTCCATCGACCCGTCATGAGCCGTCGAACCATCGTCGTCCTGGTGCTCGTCGTCCTCGCCATCGCCGCGGTCGCGTTCGTTGCCGGTGGCGGCCGCGCGCCCGGTGGCGACGCCGCGACGACGCCGACCCTGCCCCCCGTTCCCGCGTCCACCTCCGTCGTGGCGGACGCCAAGGCCGTGCCGATCCACCGGGCGGAGCTCAGTGCGCCGGTCGGTGCCGGGATCGTGGCCGAGGTTCCGGCGGTCGCCGGTGCCACGGTGGCCGCCGGGGCGCCACTCGTCCGCTTCGACACGACGGCCGCCGACGCCGAGGTCGCCTCAGCCCAGGCGGCCCTCGATGCGGCGACGGCGAACCAGGCGCAGGCGGCGGCCGCGGCCGAGCAGGCCGCCGCCCAGGTCGACGCCGCGACCGCGACCATCGAGGAGGCCAAGGACGCCGTGACCGCGGCCGACGCGCAACGCGACGGAACGCCCTCGGGGACCCGCGCCCGACGGGCGGCGAACGCCGAGGTCAGCCGCGCACTCGCCGGCGTGGACACGGCCCGTGCCCAGCGCGATGTCGCTCGCCACGCACGGGACGCCGCCGATGCGGCCGCGGATGCCGCGACAGCGGAGGTCGCCCGGGCCACGGCCGGTCTCACGGCAGCGACCGCGGCGCGTGATGACCTGACGGTGACGGCACCGATCGCGGGAGTCGTGGCGTCGGTCGACGCGCGGGTCGGCGAGACCGTCGCACCGGGCACGATCGTCGTGCGCGTCGCGGACCCGGCCGGCTGGCAGTTCGAGACGACCGACCTCGACGAGACGGCGGTCGGGCGGATCGCCGAAGGGGCGACGGCAAAGGTCTCGCTGGACGCCTTTCCGGACGCGGTCATCGATGCGCGGGTCGTGTCGATCGCGCCGTTCGGCGATTCGTCGGCCGGCGACATCGTTTACACGCTGGTCCTCGAGCCGACCGGCACGCTGCCGGACGGGCTGCGCTGGAACATGACCGCGAGCGCGACGATCGACGCCGCGCCGGCGCCGTCCTGAGCGGTCAGTCGGCGCGGGGCGTCAGGCTGGGGCGGTGATGACGTCGCGGCCGAGGTACCGGCGCAGCACCTCGGGCACTTCGACCGACCCGTCGGGTCGCTGGTAGCTCTCCAGGATCGCGGCCACGATGCGCGGCAACGCCAGACCGGAGCCGTTGAGCGTGTGGACGAGCTCAGGTTTGGCGCCGGCCTCGGGCCGGTAGCGGATCGCCATGCGGCGCGCCTGATAGTCGCGGAAGTTCGAGCAGGAGCTGACCTCGAGCCACCGCTCCACGCCCGGTGACCAGACCTCGAGGTCGTACTTGCGGGCCTGGACGAAGCCCATCTCGCGGGTGCTCATGAACAGCACGCGGTAGGCCAGGCCGAGGCGCTGGAGCAGGATCTCGGCGCGCTCGGTCATCCACTCGAGGGCGACCGGCGAGTCGTCGGGCTTCTCGAAGAGGACCATCTCGACCTTGTCGAACTGGTGCACGCGCAGGATGCCGCGGGTGTCCTTGCCGGCGGCGCCGGCTTCGCGGCGGAAGCACGGGCTGTACGCGGCGTAGCGGATCGGCAGCTCAGCCGCGTCGAGGATCTCGTCCCGATGGAGGTTCGTGACCGGGACCTCGGCGGTCGGGACGAGGTACAGCTCGTCGCGGGTGACGACGTACATCTGGTCTTCCTTGTCCGGGATCTGGCCGGTCCCGGTCGCGCTCGCCGTGTTCACGACCGCCGGCGGCCAGACCTCGGTGAAGCCGTTCTCGCTCGTGTGGACATCGAGGAACCAGTTGATGAGGCCGCGCTGCAGCGCGGAGCCGGCCCCTTTGTAGACAGGAAAGCCGGAGCCCGCGATCTTCGCGCCGCGGACGTTGTCGAGGATGCCCAGGGCGTCCCCGAGCTCCCAGTGGGGCTTGCGCGTCCAACCGTCCTGGGCATTGGGAAGCCTCTCGCCCCACGTCCGGATGGTGACGTTGGCCTCCTCGCCCCCGACGGGCACGTCGGCGTCGGCCGGGTTGGGGATGCGCAACAGCTGGTCGTCGAGCGCGGACTCGACCTCGGCGAGCTCGGCATCGAGCGCGGTGATCCGCTCGCCCGCTGCCACGGAGGCGGCCTTGAGCTCGGCGACCTCGGGGCCGTCCGGCCGGGCACCACCCTTGATCGCCTCACCGATCTGCTTGCTGGCGGCATTGCGCTCGGCCTTGAGCGCCTCGCTCGCGCCGAGCAGCGCCCGCCGCCGCTCGTCGAGCTCGAGCGCGCGGTCGACGAGCGCCGGGTCCTCGCCCTTGTCGATGGCGCCCTGGCGGATGACGTCCGGCTCGTCGCGGAGCCGCTGCAGGCCGACGCTCATGCGACGCCCTCCGGCCGGGGGGCCGAACCCGAGTCGGTCCAGCCGGAGGCCGCCCAGGTCCGCCCGAAGACGAACTCGGGATCGAGGCCCGCAAGGAGCCAACCAGCACGGGGTCCATTGGACCGGCCGAGGAACGCGAGGTACAGCGCTTCGAATGCGCGGCGCGGTGTCAGCCCGTGCATCTTGGCGACCGTGAAGATCAGGGTCTGCCACGCATCGCCGCCCCGCGGGGCCTCCCGCTCGGCGAAGTTCGACAACGAGGCGAGGAACCGACGTTGCTCATCGTCCAACGACTCGGCCGCTTCTGGCAGATGGTCACGTATCACGGCGATCCGCGCGGCGTCGGGCGCGTACTCGGCGAGCCAGGCCTGGGCCGAGTCGACCCGAGCCTCGAAGACCGCCTGCTCGCGTATATCGAGTGCGCTCCCCTTCTCCTGCTCGATCCGGAGCTGCAGATCCACACCGGGGATCTGGACGAGCAGCGCGAGGTGGGCAAACGCTGGCCGAAAGGCCGCCGCCTCGGCGGCGACATCGGCATCCGGATCCAAGAGCGCGTAACGGAACGTGGCCGCGTGGCCCGGCGGCAGCTCGCCCTTGACTTCGCGTCCGGCGGTAGCCGCCGCGAACTTGTCGAACTCGTCGAACAGCCGCGGGATCTGGTCGGTGCCGTCGGGATCGAAGTCGATGGCGTGATTCGGCTTGGGTCGGAGCAGCAGGAAGCGGAGCTGCTCGGGCGGGATGACCTCGGCGATCGTGTGCGCGGCAGCGCCGCGGCCCTTCGAGGTCGACATCTTCTTCCCGCCGATGTTGAGGAACTCGTAGGGCACGTTGATCGGCGGCTCGCGCTCGAACACCTCGCGGGCGATGGCATCGGAGCGGTCGCGCGAGCCGCCCGCCGTGGACAGGTCCTTGCCGCATGGCTCGATGGTCACGCCGAACAGCGACCACTGGGCCGCCCATTCGAGGTTCCAGGGGAGCTTCGCCGCACCGCCGAACGGCGAGACCCAGCCGCTCGATCCGCACCCGACGGCCCACTCGACCTGGTGCTCGCGGCACTCGAAGAAGACCTGCTCGCCGTTCCAGTCGGTGACGATCGTCGTCCCGACCTTGCCGCAGGTCGGGCAGATGAGCCCCAGCGGATGCCAGGTGTCCGGATGCTGGACGTTGGCGACGCGCCGGTAGATGTCGCGCACGAGCGCCGCGCGGTCGAGGGCCGTCCGGATGAACCCATCCATGTCCCCGGTCGGGTAGATGTCGCTCATCCAGTAGTAGCGGTCGGGGTTGACGCCCAGACCGGCGAAGGTATCGATGAAGATCCCGGCGAAATGGCGCGCGTACGACGCGTGGCAATCGCCGGCCGGGTCGGGCACGTGGGCCAGCGGACGGCCCATCTCGCGGTCGATCGCGTCGGGCGTCAGGAGCGCCTGGGCGTCCATCGGATCGAGGTCGTCGACGCCGTAGAGGAGCGTCGTCTCGACGCCATTCGCCCGCAGGGCGCGGGTGATCGTGTCGAGGATGACCGGTCCGCGGAGCGACCCGACGTGCACCGTCCCTGACGGTGTCTTCGAGTCGTTGACGACCTGCGGGCCGCTGTCGCGGACCTGAGTCGCGAGTTCGTCCGCCCAGTCCACGTTGCCTCCAGGGCCTCGCCCCGGCGAGGCCGGTATCAGCTGATGCTGACGATCTTGTAGGTGAAGTCCCCGGCCGGGACCTTCACGATGACCTTCTCGCCCTTCTTCCGCCCGAGCAGGGCGCGCCCGACCGGGCTCTCGTTCGAGATCCGACCCTCGGCGGGCTTGGCCTCGGTCGAGCCGACGATCGTGAACGTCTCGGGGCCATCGCCGCTCTCGACGCTGACCGTCGAGCCGATCTGGACGTGGTCGGTCGAGTGGTTCTCGTCGATGATCGTGGCGTTCTTGATCAGCGCTTCCAGGGTCTGGATCCGACCTTCGACGAACGCCTGCTCGTTCTTGGCGTCTTCGTACTCGGCGTTCTCGGACAGATCGCCGTGCTCCTTGGCGTCATGGATGCGGTCGGCGACCTCGGGTCGCTTGACCGTGACCATCTCGTCGAGCTCGGCGCGGAGCTTCTCGAGGCCGTCCTTGGAGAGGTAGGTGGGCTTGTTGTTCATGCCGGTGGCCCCCGCGGTGCAGGTGGGTCGGATGTGGGCTGACCGGGCGGAGCGGTCACGCTGATAAAGGAAAGAACTCCAGGTGTCTCGCGGCATCCGCGCACCTGAAGTTCCGACCGGACGCGAATGGTAGTGCCGCGCTCCGTGGGTGTCAAAAGGTCCGGTGACCGCGCGCATCACCCGCCGGGAGGCGCCGCCGCGAGATCGATCCACCCGAAGCCGACCGGCGGGTCCGTGCACGCCTCGTCGCAGTCCGGGGCGAACACGGCCACGCCCATGTGCGCTGTCGCACGTCAAACGCCCGCCCTGTGAGCGTTAGGTTGCTCTGGGCGAGCCTTCGGTCGTGAGAGGCGGGCTCCCCTCGGCGGAGATCGTCCCGGATCGAGCGTGGCTCGAGCAGATTTCGGCCCGCGTGTCTCGTCGCATCGGGCTGGAAGGTGTCTCGGACTCGCCTAACGCTCCGGTGGCGGGCGTTTGACGCAGCGTGACGCAGCGGGTGCGGCCGTTTGGCGCAGCCGCCTGCGGCGAGGCCGGCCTCGCGGCCCGGATCAGGTCGGCGGCGCCTCGGCCAGCCGCAGGAGGCGGCGCTTCACGCGCTGCAGCGAGCCCCGATCCGGCATCGCCACGAACAGCGTGTCGTCACCGGCGACGGAGCCCGCGACCTCGGGCCAGCGTGCCCGGTCGAGCGCGGCCGCGATCGCGTGGGCCGAGCCGGGCAGCGTACGCAGGACGAGCAGCAGGCCCGCCTCGTGGATCTCGAGGGGCAGGTCGGACAGGAGCTTGCGCAGCCGGTCCTCGCCGGAGGTCTCGGCCTCGATGAGACGCGGCGGTAGCGCATACGCGGCCGTGCCTTCGCGCGAGATCTTGATGAGCCCGAGCTCGGCGACGTCGCGCGAGATGGTCGCCTGGGTCGTCCGGAAGCCGCGTTCGCGGAGCGCCCCGGCGAGCTCCTGCTGGGTCCGGATCGGCCGCTGCTCCACCAGGTCGCGGATGGCCCGCTGGCGGAGCTGCTTCATGACCTCCACGGTCGCGGCCCTATCGCGTCAGCAGGACGACGATGACGATCGCCGCCACGACGAGCCGGTACGCGACGAAGATGTCGAGCGAGCGCGTCCGCAGGTACCGAAGCATGAAGTGGATGGCCAGCAGGCCGGCCACGAGCGAAGCCACGAGCCCGACCACGAGCGGCGCGAGCTCCGGGGTCACACCGGATTCGCCGGTCGCCAGCTTCCTCGCTTCGAACACGATCGCCCCGAGCGTGATCGGCGTCGCCATGAGGAACGAGAAGCGCGCGGCCGCGGGCCGGTTCAGGCCGGCCAGGCGACCGGCCGAGATCGAGACCCCCGACCGACTGAGGCCGGGGATCAGAGCGAACGTCTGGGCGACGCCGATTCCGGTCGCGACCGGGAACGAGACGTCGTCGACCTCCCGCGTCTGGGCGCCGACATGGTCCGCGACCCACAGGAGCACGGCGCCGACGACGAGCGTCACGGCGACCAGCCACGGCTCGCGGACGGTGGTCTCGAAGAAGTCGTTGAACAGGAAGCCGACGATGGCGGCCGGGATGGTCGCCGCGACCAGCAGCCAGGCGAGGTGCCGGTCGCGGTCACCCCGGAACGAGCGGTCCCGGATCGTGGCCAGACCGGCCGGCACGAGGCGGACCCAGTCCGCCCAGAAGTAGACGAGCAGCGCGACCAGCGTGCCCACGTGGAGCATCACGCTGAACGCCAGCGAGTTGATGAACGCGTCATCCCACCCGAAGAGGTACGGGACGAGCAGCAGGTGCCCGGATGACGAGATCGGCAGGAACTCGGTGAGGCCCTGCACGATCCCCATGATCAACGCCTGGATGACCGGGTCCATTACGACGGCGTCATGCCTGACGGCCCAGATCCAGCGTTGCGAGGTCCGCGCGCTCGCTCACGCACCTTGGGGTGCGCTCGCTCGCGTGCTCCGCTCGCGCCTTGGCCTGGACCGCCATCCATGACGATTCTCGGTTCGGATGCTGGTTGTGATGACTACCGGATGAACAGCGGGGCGAGAACGAGGGAGATCGTGGCCAGCAGCTTCACGAGGACGTGGAGCGACGGGCCGGCGGTGTCCTTGAACGGGTCACCGACGGTGTCGCCGACGACGGCTGCGGCGTGGGCCTCCGAGCCCTTGCCCAGCACGTTGCCGTTCTCGTCCTTGAGGTTGCCCGACTCGATGTACTTCTTGGCGTTGTCCCACGCCCCGCCGCCGTTGTTGAGGACGGTGGCGAGCAGGACGCCCGTGATCGTGCCGACCATCAGCATGCCGGCGACGGCCTCGAAGCCGAGCACCACGCCGATGAGGATCGGGGTCGCCACGGCGACCACACCCGGTGCGACCATCTCGCGCAGGGCGGCCTTGGTCGTGATGTCCACGACGCGGGCGTAGTCCGGGCGCTGGCTGTAATCCATGATCCCGGGCATCTCGCGGAACTGGCGGCGGACCTCGACGATGATCGACTGCGCCGTCGTGCCGACCGCGCGGATCGCGAGCGAGCTGAAGAAGAACACGAGCATCGCCGCGAGGAGCGCCGCGATGAACACGTTGACGTTGGCCAGGTTGACCGAGTTGAGGAGCTCGGCACCCGGGACCCCAGCCTCGATGCGCCGGCCCTGGATGACGTTGATCTTGTCGATGTAGGCGGAGAAGAGGAGGAACGCGGCCAGCGACGCCGAGGCGATCGCGTAGCCCTTGGTCAGGGCCTTGGTCGTGTTGCCGACCGCGTCGAGCCGGTCGGTGATCTCGCGGGCGCCGGCCTCGGCCCGGCTGAACTCGGCGATGCCACCGGCGTTGTCGGTGATCGGGCCGAACGTGTCCATCGCCAGGATGTAGGCCGTCGTCATGAGCATGCCCATCGTCGCGACGGCGGTCCCGAAGATGCCACCGACGTTGACGCCGTCCGCGTTGGTCAGGCCGGCCTCGTTGCCGAGCCAGTAGCTGACGAACAGGGCGATCGAGATGGTCACGGCGGTCACGAGGGTCGTCTCGAACCCGACCGCGGTGCCGGCGATGATGTTGGTCGCGGGGCCGGTCTTGGACGCCTCCGCGATCTCGCGGACCGGGCGGTACGAGCCCGCCGTGTAGAACTGGGTGATGTAGACGAAGGCGACGCTCGTGGCCAAGCCGACGACACCGGCGGCGAAGAAGTACACCCAGGTCGGCAGGGCGAGGAAGTCGCCCACGCCGCCGTCGGTGTTCATCATCACGGAGGTCACGACGAGCAACCCGACCACGGACAGCAGGGTGGTGACCCAGTAGCCGCGGTTGAGCATGTTCATCGGGTCCTCGGTCTCCTTCCCACGCACGAAGAAGATCGCGACGATGGTGGCGAGGAGCCCGAAGGCGCGCACGACGAGCGGGAAGAAGATCCAGGCCTCGGGGTGGGGCCACCCGGCCGTCAGCGCGATGCCGTAGACCGCGACGCCGAGGATCATCGCGCCGATGTTCTCGGCGGCGGTGCTCTCGAAGAGGTCGGCACCACGGCCGGCGCAGTCGCCGACGTTGTCGCCGACGAGGTCCGCGACCACGCCCGCGTTCCGGGGGTCGTCCTCCGGGATGCCCTTTTCGACCTTCCCGACGAGGTCGGAGCCGACGTCGGCGGCCTTGGTGTAGATGCCGCCGCCGAGCTGGGCGAACAACGCGACGAACGAGGCCCCGAAGCCGAACCCGACGATCAGGAAGGGCGCCTCGGCCACGGTGACGTCCGCCACCACGAGGTCGTAGAAGGTGAAGATGCCCCACACGCCGAGGAGCGAGAGGCTCACGACGAGGAAGCCCGACACGGCGCCGCCGCGCATCGCGACCTGGACGGCCTCGACGAGGCTCCGCCGGGCGGCGGACGCGGTGCGCACGTTCGACTTGACCGCCACGAACATCCCGATGATCCCCGAGGCCATCGAGCACGCCGCGCCGACCAGGAAGGCGAACGCGGTCATCATGCCGATCGGCAGGCCGGCCAGCTTCGGAACGTCGGCGACCTCTGGGGTCTCGACGAGGGTGATGACGATCCCGATGATCACCGCACCGAAGACGGCGATGATGGCGATCGTCGTGTACTGGCGCCGGATGAAGGCGATCGCGCCTTCCATGATCGTGCCGGCAACGGCCTGCATCTCCGGGGTCCCCGTGTCGCGGGCGAGCACGTCGCGGGCCAGGTAGATGGCGAAGAGGATGGCGATGATCCCGGACAGCGGGATGATCGGCAGGAGCGTACTCGCGTCCATCAGGGCGTTCGGGTCCTCCACCAAGGGTCGTGTCCGGCGTCCGTCCCGTGGCGCGTGCGCGTGCGCCGTCGCGGGCGGGTGTCCGGGAGAGTTGCCGTAGGCCCCGTCGGCATCCACCGCCGACTGGGACCTTGCAGGCCGGGCGCGAGTGTATCGCGGGCCTCGAAGGCGGGTCAAACCCGGAAGGGACGACGGATATGCACCGGCCGGCACGTGCCCGGCCGGGGCCGTCGGCACCACCGGCGGCCCCGCACCGCTGCCCCTATACTGCCGACCCTGTGAGCCAACGACCCGCGCTCGGGTGTTTCTTCGAGATCGTCGAGACGCTCGTTCTCACCCTGATCATCTTCCTCGTCATCCAGAACTTCATCGCGCAGCCGTACAAGGTCCAGCAGCAGTCGATGGAGCACACCCTGGAACCAGAGCAATACGTCCTGGTCGACAAGCTGACGCCCCGCTTCGACACGTACAAGCGCGGCGACATCGTCGTCTTCACGCCCCCCGCGGCCTGGGGCGAGGACGGCACGCCCTTCATCAAGCGGGTGATCGGCGAGGGTGGCGACAAGGTCGAGATCAAGGACGACGGGTTCGTCTACATCAACGGCCAGCAGCTCGACGAGCCGTACCTGTTCAGCGACGAGGAGGGCGGGCCGACCCAGCCGACGACGGCGCCGCCCGACCAGTCGAGCTGGACCATCCCCGAGGGCGAGCTGTTCCTCATGGGCGACCACCGCTCCAACTCCGCCGACTCGCGGACCTTCGGTCCGGTCGAGGTCGACCACGTGATCGGGCGCGCCTGGCTTCGCTACTGGCCCATCGACACGTTCGGGATCCTGCAGACCCCCACCTACCCGGACCTTTCCACCACCGCACCGTGAGGCCGGCAGCGCCGTGAACCCGATCCTCGCCGGGGTCGCGTTGGCGGTCATCGCCGGGGCCATCGTGGTCGTCTCCGCCCGGGACGCCCGGATCGTCGTCCTGGCCATGGCCGTCGTGCTCGTCCTGAGCGCCGTCCTGGCCGATCCCCTCGCGCCGCCCATCGGACTGGCGGCCCGCTTCCTGGCCGCCATCCTGGCCGCCTACCTGCTGTGGATCGCCGCGCGCGACCGCCCGGCGGACGGCCTGCCGCCGGCCCCCACGGAAGGGTCGCGCATCGGCTGGCCGGCGGAGATCCTGATCGCGGGTGGGGCGGCTGTCGTGGGCTATGCCGCCGACGGGCTGGGCGCGCCACAGCTGGGCACGCCACTCGCCAGTGCCGCCGGGTTCGCCCTCGCCGCGCTCGCCGTCGCGCCCGTGCTGACCGGTCGCGACATCCTGCGCGTCGGTCTGGGGCTCGTGCTGCTGCTCGACGCCGCATTGCTCGTCCGGGCCGCGCTGGGCGGCACCCCGGTCGCCATGGAACAGCTCCTGACCGCGGGCATGCTCGTGGCCGTCGCCGGCGTCGTCGCCGCGCTCGGCCGGGCCGCCCGCCTGGACGGGATCGGCGGATTCGGGTTCGCGGTGGAGCTCGATGGCGGCCGCGTCGTCCACCTGCCGGAGGCCCATCCGACGGCCGACCTGCCCCCACCGTTGCCGGGCGACCTGAGCGGTGGCCCGGTGGTCGCGCCGCCACGCGGCTCGCGTCGGCTGCTTCGACCGGACGGGACGCCCAGGCCCGGGCCGTTCGTCGGACCGACCCGGTCGGGCCGCGGTTCGGCCCTCGAGCAGCCGGATCTCGGGCTGCTCGATCCCGTCGCGTCTGCGGGGCTCGCAGACCGACCCGTCGAGGCCACCGGGCCCCTCGACGAAGAGCCCGTGCCCACCGACGAAGCCACGGCTGCCCCCGTGGCCGACGACGATGGCCAGGACGACCCATCGCTGGCGGTCGTGCCTCCTCCGACGGACGAGGCGCCGGGCGCCGGTCCGACCGGACCCGAGCACTGAGCCGGACCGGGTCCGCGGACCTCCCCTGATGAGCCTCCTGCCGTTCCTCGTCGTCACGCTCGGCGGCGCGATCGTCGCGCTATTCGTCCGCTCGCGCGACCGTCTCTCCAACGTGGTCGGGGCCATCGTCCTGATCGGCGCGTTCGTCACGGCCCTCTTCATCACGCCGGACCAGATGGCCACGGTCGGTGGCGCCACGGTCGGCACGACCGAGTACCTCCGCCTCTTCCTCGTCCTGGGCTCGGCGGCCGGTGTGCTGCTCGCCCTGGTCGGCGCGGCCGGCGGGACGCGCCGCGACGTGCCCGCGGTCACGGCCGGGATCCTCGGCACGTCGGCCCTCGCGCTGGCCCTGCCGGATGCCCGGATGGCCGTCCTCGCGGCGACGGCCGGCGGGGCCTTCGGCGCGCTCCTCACGATCGTCACCATCGGCGCGCGGACCGGCGCCACGGTCGGGATCCGGGTCCTGCGCGCCACCGCCATCGCAGGCACGCTGGCCATCGCTGCCACGGCCTGGATCGGGCGTGACCTCAGCGAGCTCGCCGCCCAGCCGGTCGTGTTCGGGCTCGCCTATCTCGCGATGGCCCTCGCGGTCGCCATCCGGTTCGGGGCGATCCCCTTCCACGCCTGGTCGGCCCGGCTGACCGACGCGGTGCCCGAGACCGGCCTCCCGCTCGTCACCGCGATCGCCCCGGCGGCCCTCGCCATCGTGGCCCTCGCCTGGTCGGACGCGTCGATCGCGCCGCTCCTCGTCAACCTCGACTCCGCCCGCGCCGTGATCCTGGCGATCGCCATCGCCTCGATCGTGCTCTCGGTCGTGGCGGCCTGGATCCAGGACGACATCGAGCACATCGTCGGCTACTCGATCATCGGCGACGCCGGGGTCGTGCTGCTGGCCGTGGCGGCCCTCGATCCCGAGGCGTGGGCGCCCGCCCGCACCTGGATCCTCGCGCTCATCGTGGCCCGTGGCGCCTTCGCCGCCTGGGCATCGGCCACCCGGACCCAGCGGTTCACGGGCCGGGTCGACGACCTGCGCGGCTGGGCGCTCCGGTCGCCGGCCCTCGGTCTGACGCTGGTGCTCGTGATCGTCGCCAGCATCAGCCTGCCGGGGCTCGCGGCCTGGGACGCCCGGTCCGCCCTCGTCCAGCTGGCCCTCGACGGGCCGCTCGCGACGATCGTCTTCCTCGGCACGCTGGCGCCCGTCGCGTACTACACGCGTCTGCTCGTGGTCGGCCTCGAGCGGCCGGACGGTGCCCCGGTGGTGCGGACCTGGCGGCCCGTCCTCGAGCCACTCGACGTCGCCGCCCTGCCGGCCTGGCTGGGCCGGGCGTGGCGCGCGAACCTGGGCGCCACGGCCTCCGGCGGCGCGCTCGTCCTCGCCGTCCTCGCCCTCGCGGTCTCGGCCGGGGCATTCGGTGGGCCGGCGGCGGCCGCCGGACTCCCGCCGGCGGAGGGTCCCGCGGTCGAATCGTTCACGCCGGAGGGGCCGACCGGGCCGGGCGCATCGGGCCCCGAGACGGAGCCGGAGACGTCACCCGAGGCGAGCGAGCCGGTCATCGACACGACCCCGTCGGACGTCCCGTCGACCGAGGTCCCGCAGGACATCGGTGGACCGTCGGGCGGTGCGTCGAGCGCGCCGAGCGTCGAGAGCTCGTCGACCGCGCCGAGCGTCGAGAGCTCGCCGACGCCCTGAGCGATCAGTCGGCGGGCGCGAGCACCCAGCGGTCGATGTCACGCTCGTAGGCGTGCAGCTCGGCGTCCTCGAACCACAGACCGAGCTCGGTCGTGGCCGCTTCCGGCCCGTCCGACGCATGGACGATGTTCTGGGCCGTCTCGAGCGCGAAGTCGCCCCGGATCGTGCCCGGGGCCGCCTCGTGCGGTCGGGTCGCGCCGTTGATGGCGCGCACGACGGCGATCGCGTTGGGGCCTTCGAGCGCAAGCGCCACGAGCGGCGACGAGGTGATGAAGTCGACGAGGCCGGTGAAGAACGGCTTCTCGCGGTGCGCCGCGTAGTGCCGCTCGGCGAGGTCGCGCTCGACCTGGACGAGCTTGAGCCCGACGATCTTGAGGCCGCGTTCCTCGTAGCGGGCGAGGATGCGTCCCGTCAGCTGGCGCTGGACGCCATCGGGCTTGATGAGGACGAGGGTGCGTTCGGTCACGCAGGGTCTCCTTCAGAAGGTGGATCGGTCGTGGGGTCGGTCGAAGGGATGGGTCGGACGGCGTCGGCGTAGGCGAGGCGTGCCTCCGCTTCCCGGCCTACGAGACGATACGCATCCCCGCGCACGAACGCCAATCGGGCGTCGCGGCGGTCACCGATGACGTCGAGGATGTCGGTCGCGAGATCCGGGGCGAGGCGCAGGGCGAGCCCCAGTTGCGCGGCAGCGCCATCCAGGTCGCCGGCGTCGAGCGACGATCGACCACGGACGAGGGCGTCGGCTGAGGCCGGCAGATCGGTGGCCACGAACGGCGGCGGCGGGGCATCGCCCGGCGCCGATGCGTCGGATGCGTCGGATGCGTCCGACCCGTCCGCCGCGGTCCGGGGCCGCCGTTGGCGACCAGAACGCCTCGGACTCGTCGGCCGTGACGGCGCTCGCCCCGCTCGCGGCGCGCTCGGCGGCTTCATCGACCGCCGCCGTCGGACCGGCCGGTCGTCGGCGACGCCTCGTCCTCGAGGCCGGCCCACAGGGCCATCGATGCCGGCTCTGGTCGCGTCGGCGGCGGAGACCCGCCATCGCGATCGGCGGCGACCAGGCCGGCCGCGGCGACCGTCCCGGCGTCGATCGGCAGGGCCTCCTCGGCCAGGTGATCCTCGTGCGCCCGGATGGTCGTCGAGCCCAGGCGCCCGCGGCCGCGCCGATGGTCCGGTCCGTCGAACAGGGTCGGCGCCGGCTGGGCGAGGGTGAGCTTGTCGACCGGCCAGACCGGTCCGCGCGGCATGCCGGCGAACACCGCGTCGACGTTGCCGCCCGCAGCCGTCACGGCCTTCGCGGCATACCGCCGGGCCTCGCTGGGTCGCCCGCGCAGCAACGCCGCCTCGGCCGCCACCACGAGAGCCACGAGCGGACCGTCGTCGCCATCGCCGAGGATGACGGCCGCCGCCTCGCCGGCTCCGGCGACGTCGCCGGTCCGCCAACGGGCCTCAGCCAGGTCCACGAGCCCAGTGTCGTCGAGCGCGTCGCGTCCGGCCAGCGTCTCCAGCTCGGCCCGCGCGAGCGCGAGCGAGCCGAGACGCAGGTGCAGATGGGCCAGCAGGAGGGCGGCCTGGTGATCACCCGACCCGATGCGCGGGAGCGGGCGCGTCGTCGAGGTGACCGGCGGCGGCTCGGCGGGTTCGGCCGGCTTGGGCGGAAGCGACTCGACGGGCTCGTCGGTCATCGGCGGTCCGTCCGTCACCCCGGTAGCCGCAGGTGTCGCTCCAGGCCGCGCAGGTGGCGCGCCGGGGCGACCGCGGCGAGGCGCAGGCCGTCGTCGTCGATGAGCTCGCCGGCCACGCGCAGGACGTCGTCGGCGCCGACCGCGTCGATCGCGTCGAGCGCCTCCTCGAGCGTCAGCACCCGGTCGTGGAGGGCTTCCTGGCCGCCGATCCACGAGGCCACGTGGCGGGTCTCGTCCATGCGCAGCTCGAGGCCGCCGGCGAGATACCGCTTCGCCTTGGCCAGCTCGTCGGGCGGCACGGGCTCGTTGCGCAGCCGGTCGAGCTCGGCGAGGATCGCGCCGAGCGCCTCGGGCAGCCCGTCGGGGTCGACGCCGGCCGAGATCTCGAGCGCGCCGGCATCGGCATAGTCCACGAGCCCGGAGCCGATGTCGTAGGCGAGGCCGCGCTCCTCACGCACCGACAGGAAGAGCCGGCTGCTCATGCCGTCACCCAGCACGCCGTTGAGGACGCCCAGGGTCCAGCTGTCGGGATGGTCGCGTCGCAGCGCCGGCAGCCCGACGACGAGCTGGGCCTGCGCCGTCTGGCGCTTCGCGACCCGCACCCGCTCGCCGGCGGGCAGGGCCGGTGCCGGGTCGTAGTCGGGCACGGCGCCGTTGCCCGTCCCGAAGGCCGCCGCGGCGAGCTCGACCGCCTCGGCGTGATCGATGTCGCCGGCGACCGCGACCACGGTGTTCGCGGGTCGATACATCGTCCGCCAGAAGTCGTGGATCGTGGCCTCGGGCAGGGCGCGGATCCCGGGCTCGTCGCCGCAGATCTCGCGGCCCAGGGGCCCGTCCCCGAAAAGGGCGCTCTGGAACAGGGTCTGGGCGTACTCGGACGGATCGTCCTGGTAGGACCGGATCTCCTCGATGATCACGGTCCGTTCGCCTTCGATCTCCTTGGCGTCGAGCGTGGGTCGGACGATGAGCTCGCCCAGGACATCCATCGCGCGCGGCGCCTCGCGCCGCGGCACGCGCACCCAGTAGACGGTCGATTCGCGGTCGGTCGCCGCGTTGAAGGAGCCACCGACGCCCTCGATGGCCTCGCTGATCGCCCGCGTCGACGGATAGCCGGCCGTGCCCTTGAACGTGATGTGTTCCATGAAATGGGCCACGCCGGCCTCATCGGGCGATTCCAGGCGCGATCCGGCCAGGACGTACGCGGCGATGGAGACCGAACGGGACCCGGGCAGGCGGGAGCTGATGACGCGCGGCCCCTCG
This sequence comes from uncultured Chloroflexia bacterium, assembly GCA_963828965.1. Taxonomy (GTDB): domain Bacteria; phylum Chloroflexota; class Limnocylindria; order Limnocylindrales; family CSP1-4; genus SPCO01. The sequence continues at coordinate 693,543 of CAWHGL010000003.1, read as the reverse complement.
GGCAGCACGGTCCGTTCGAACATCGCGACGGATGGTACAGGACGAGCCTCCGCCGCCCGCCCGAGCGGCGCACGAGCCGCCCGCCGGCCGTCACCGTCGCGCATCCGCGCCGTCACCGATCCGACGACCGAACCATCGCCGCCTCATGCCCGCCCGCCGCTATCCTGAGCGCTGCGCCGGCGTCGTCGTCCCGAGCAGCAGATCGACGCGCGTGGTCGTTCGGAGGAGGAGCATCGACGATGAAGCGGCAACTCACGTGGCTCGCCGTAGCCATGACCGCGGCCCTGGCGTTCGGGGCCTGTAGCTCGACGTCCAGCAGCAGCGCCCCGGCGGCCTCGACGGGCGCGTCGGCGGCAGCATCCCAGGCGGCACCATCCGCAGCGGCATCGGCCGGGGCATCCGCAGCGGCATCGGCCGGGGCATCCGCAGCCCCGTCTGCAGCGGCGGGCGACTGCGCCGGCACTGGCACCCAGGGCGGCGCCGACCTGCAGATCCCCGACGTGGAGGAGGGCAAGTTCAACGTCGCGATGGTCCTCATCGGGCCACATGACGACGGTGGCTGGAGCCAGGCCCACTACGAAGGCCTCCAGTACCTCTGCCAGAACGTCCCCGACAGCCACGTCGCCTACATCGAGCTCGTGCCCGAGGGCGCCGATTCGGAGCAGGTCTTCCGGAGCCTCGCGCGCAAGGGCTTCGACTTCATCATCGGCACCTCGTTCGGCTACATGGACCCCATGGCCACGGTCGCCGAGGAGTTCCCGGACGCGACGTTCCTGCATCTCACGGGCTACAAGTCGAACGGCAAGAACTTCGGCAACTTCTTCGGCGCCGTCGAGGACATGAAGTACCTCGCGGGCATGCTCGCCGGTGCGCGGGCCAAGGCCGACGGCAACCCCAAGCTCGGCTACATGGCCACGTTCCCGATCCCCGAGGAGCTCCGCCTGGGCAACGCGATCATGCGCGGCGCCAAGGTGACCTGCCCCGAGTGCACGATGGACGTGCGCTTCATCAACACCTGGCATGACCCGGTCAAGGAGCGCGACGGCGCCGCCTCGCTGTTCGATGCGGGCGCGCAGGTCGTCTTCACCGGCGCCGACACGCCGGCCGTCGCCGACGTCGCGGCCGAGAAGGGCAAGTGGGGCGTCACGTACGACCATCCGGGCTCGTGCAAGGTCGATGCCTGCCTCACCGCGCCGTACTGGATCTGGGGCCCCGAGTACGCCCGCATCGCCGAGAGCGTGAAGGCCGGGACCTACACCGCGGGCTACGAGTACTTCGACGCCGACTCGAAGGCGATGGGCCTGTTCGGCTTCATGGACGGCGAGACCCCGCAGCCGGGTGTCGCCAGCCTGCCGGCCGAGACCATCACCCAGGTCAAGGAGACGCTGGCCACGATGCTCGGAAGCAGCACGGGTCGTTTCGACATCGTGTTCAACGGGCCTATCAAGGACAACACCGGCAAGGAGCTCGTCCCGGCCGGCCAGAAGCTCGAGCAGTCCGACCTCGACCAGTTCCCCAATGCCGCGGGGGACAACTGCAAGACCTGCATGTACTGGTGGAACGACGGCATCACGAGCAAGCTCCCGGAACTCTCCTAGCACGTCGATGATCGCGCGGGTGCCCGGTCCGTCCGGCGCCCGCGCGACGACCACCGTCCGATGACGACGGAAACCATCCCCGCGACCGCCCCGGTCACGCCGACTCCGCTCGCCATCGAGGCGTCCGGGATCGTCAAGACCTTCCCGGGCGTGCTCGCCAACGACCACGTCGACTTCGACCTGCGGGTCGGCGAGGTCCACGCGCTGCTCGGCGAGAACGGGGCCGGCAAGAGCACGCTCATGAACGTGCTCGCCGGCCTCTATCGACCCGACGACGGCTCGATCAAGGTGGCCGGCCAGGCCGTCGACTTCCGGTCACCGCGCGATGCGATCAGCGCCGGGCATCGGCATGGTCCACCAGCACTTCACGCTCGTGCCGTCGATGACGGTGACCGAGAACATCCTGCTCGGGCTGCACGAGCCACGGTTCCTGCTCGACCTGCGCTCGGCCGAACGGCGCGTCGCGGGCCTGGCCGGGGACGTCGGGCTGAAGGTGGATCCGCGGGCCCGCGTCTGGCAGCTGTCGGTCGGGGAGCAGCAGCGGGTCGAGATCCTCAAGATGCTCTACCACGGGGCCCGCATCCTCATCCTCGACGAGCCGACCGCCGTGCTCGCCCCGCAGGAGGCCGCCGAGCTCTTCGTCACCCTGCGGTCGATGCTCGAGGCCGGCCGCAGCGTCGTCTTCATCAGCCACAAGCTCGCCGAGGTCCTGACGATCGCCGACCGGATCACGGTCATGCGCGCGGGGGTGGTCACGGCCGCGGGCATCGACGCCCACGGGGTCACTCGCAGCGAGCTGGCCCGCCGGATGGTCGGGCGGCCCGTGATCGAGCTGCCCACACGCTCACCGGTGGAGCCCGGTCGCGTCGTGCTCGCGGTCGAGGACGTCCGCGCCGACAGCGATCGCGGCCTGCCCGCCCTCCAGGGCGCCTCCTTCGAAGTCCGCGCGGGCGAGATCGTCGGCATCGCGGCCGTCGCGGGCAACGGCCAGGCCGAGCTCGCCGAGGTCATCACCGGGCTGCGGGCGTGCACCGGCCAGGTGACCGTGGACGGGACCGCGGTCGGCGGCCAGCCACCGAGCGTGGCGATCGGCTCGGGCGTATCGCACGTCCCCGAGGATCGCCACGGGGTCGGCAGCGCCCCGAACCTGTCGATGGTCGACAACCTCATCCTGCGGGCCTTCCGCCATCCGCCGCTGGCACGCGGTCCGCTCCTCGACGGCGGTGCGGCGCGGGTCAAGGCGGAGGAGCTGCGCGGGGCGTACGCGATCTCCTCCCCGACCATCGATTCGCCGGCGCGGATCCTGTCGGGCGGCAACCTGCAGCGGCTCATCCTGGCCCGCGAGATCGATGCGGCCCCGACGCTGCTCGTGGCCGTCCAGCCGACACGCGGCCTCGACGTCGGGGCCATCGAGGGCGTCCACCAGCTGCTGCTCGGGCTGCGCGAGCGCGGGACGGCGACGCTGCTCATCTCCGAGGAGCTCGAGGAGCTGCTGGCGCTCGCCGACCGGGTGATCGTCCTGTACGAGGGTCAGGTCGCCGGAACGTTCGAGGCGCCCGGCGCCGACGACATCGACCGGATCGGCCTGCTCATGACCGGCGGCGATGACCCCATCTCGCCCGGCGAGCCGGCCGACCGCCCGATGCCCGCCAGGCCGGAGCCCGGCGCATGATGGTCCGCCTCGAGCCGCGCGGGCAGGCGCCGCGCTGGCTGTCGCCGGTGCTGACGATCGCCGCCGTCATCGTCGCCCTGGCCATCGGGGCGGTGATCCTGTGGTTCGTCGGCGGCGACCCGATCAAGGCCTACGCCCACATCGTCAAGGCCGCGTTCGGCGACATCGGCGTCCTGAGCGACACCCTGGTGAAGGCGACGCCGCTCATCCTGACCGGCCTGGCCTGTTCGCTGGCGTTCCGGATGCGCCTCTGGAACATCGGTGCCGAGGGCCAGTTCCTGCTCGGCGCGTGGGGCGCCGGGGCGGTCGTGCTGGCACCGATCCTGCCGCCGGGCACCCCGGCGATCGTCGTCATCCCGGTGATGATGCTGGCCGGCGCAGCGGCCGGAGCGCTGTGGGGGTTCATCCCGGGCGTGCTGCGGGCGAAGCTCGGGGTCAACGAGATCATCACGACCCTGATGCTCAACTACATCGCCCTGTTCTGGCTGCAGTACTGGGTGTTCGGGCCGTGGAGCGAGAGCGGCTTCCAGCAGACCGCCATGTTCCCGCCCGAGGCGTTCCTGCCCCGCCTGACGGACTTCTCCGACCAGTTCCCGATCCTGGCCGGGCTGACGACCCACCTCGGGATGGTCTTCGCGCTCATCGCCGCCGGGGTCATGTCGTTCGTCCTGGGTCGGACCCGCTGGGGTTACGAGATCCGGCTCATCGGCGACAACCCGCGGGCCGCGCGCTACGCCGGGATCGACATCGCCAAGTACATCATCGTGGTCTTCATGATCTCGGGCGCCCTGGCGGGCCTGGCCGGGATGAGCGAGGTCAGCGGCGTGGTCCACCGGCTCCAGGACCGGATCTCGCCCGGCTACGGCTTCACCGCGATCATCATCGCGTACCTCGCCCACTTCGGACCGTGGCGCGTCGTCGTCGCGTCGATCCTGTTCGGCGCGCTCATCCTCGCCGGGCGGGAGATCCAGCCGTCCGGGGTGCCGGCCATGATCCAGGGCATCATCCTGTTCTGCCTGGTCACCTCCGACGTCCTGGTCAAGTATCGGGTCCGGGTCATCCGGCGGGCCCCCGTCGTGGCCGCCTGATGGACCTCACCCTCGTCCTCGCCGCGGGCGTCGCGAGCGGCACGATCCTGCTGTTCGCCGCGGTCGGGGAGATCTTCGCGGAACGCTCCGGCGTCCTGAACCTCGGGGTCGAGGGGATGATGCTCATGGGCGCCGTGAGCGGCTTCTCCGTCGCGACGGCGACCGGCAACCCGTGGCTGGGCCTCGTCGTGGCGATGCTCGCCGGCGGCCTCATGGCGCTGCTCCACGGGATCGTCACGATCCACCTCCGCGCCGACCAGGTCATCTCGGGGCTGGCCCTGACGTTCCTGGGCACCGGGCTCGCCCAGGTGCTGGGCGAGGGCCTCGCCGACGAGAAGGCCGTCGTCCTGCCGCGCCTCTCCGTGCCGATCCTGAGCCAGGTCCCGCTCGTCGGCCCGATCCTGTTCACCGACCAGAGCGTGCTGACCTACGTCGGCTTCATCCTCGTCCCGCTGGCGGTCTTCTGGATCGACCGCACCCGCCCGGGCCTCCACCTGCGCTCGGTCGGCGAGCGACCCGCCGCGGCGGACGCCCAGGGCATCGACGTCTACGGCACGCGCTACGCCTACGTGATCGTCGGCGGGCTGCTGGCCGGCCTCGCGGGCGCCGCGATCACGCTCGCCATCTCACCGGGCTGGTTCGGGCCGCTGACCGTGAACGGGCGCGGCTGGATCGCGGTCGGGCTCGTGATCTTCGCCCAGTGGGGACCCGTCCGGGCGGCCATCGGGGCCTATCTCTTCGGGGCCATCTTCCGGTTCATCATCGATGTCCAGGGCGTCCCGACGATCCTCGGCATCGAGAGCCCATTCCAGGCCGGACGGTCCGCGACGTTCTTCCTCGAGATGCTGCCGTACGCGTTCGTCATCGTCGTGGTCGTCATCGGCTCGCGCGAGGCACTGCGCCGCCGGGTCGGGGCGCCCGCGGCGCTGGGCATCCCCTATGTCCGCGGGGAACGCGGGGCCTGAACGCGGCGCGTGAGCGAGCGGGCCTACTCGTCCTCGACCGGATCGAGGCCCAGCAGCTCCATCTGGACGTAATCGGACGTGTCGAACGCGAGCTGGCGCGGCGCGAACGGCGAGCCTTCGTCGACCCCCGGGCCGATCGGAGCGAACTCGACGGTCACGCGCTCGTCACCCTGGACGAGGACGTAGACGACCAGCTGGTCCAGCCGCGTCTCGAACTCGAGATGCTCGAACGAATCGATGTTGAGGGTGATCGCCAGCGGCGTGAAGTACGTCGAGGTGTCCGGCGCATCGGTGACGATCCGCTCGACCCAGCCCGTGCCGTGGGCGACGACCTCGCGCCCGCGCTGGTAGCGATAGGTCACGGTCTGCTTGAGCAGGGGCCGGAGCAGGTGGAGCATGTCCGTCCGGCTCGTGACGACGCCCTGGTTCACGAAGAACTTCGCAGCCGGCTGGGTCGACACGGGGGCTCCTCTCGGGCACGGGGAGGGCCGGGGCTGGACGGACGGATGGTAGCGCACCCCGGCGGCCGGCGGCAGCGCCGACCGGTCGGCCGCGTATCATCGCGGCCATGCTGCTCGCCCTCGACATCGGCAACACGAACCTGACGGCCGGCCTCTTCCGTGGTGCCGCCAGCGGCGCCCCACTGGCCGTCCGGCGGGCGGTCACCGCGCCGCGCATGACCGCCGACGAGCTCGAGCTCCTCGTCGAGGGCTTCCTGCGCCTCGATGACGCGGCGTTCGCCGATGTCAGCGCGATCGCCTGCGCGTCGGTCGTGCCCAGCCTGACGGCCGCCGTCGAGACCGTCGCCCGCCGCCGGGACCGCCAGCTGATCATCGCCACCGCCGGCACCATCCCGATCGCCGTGCGGGTGGACCGCCCGGGCGAGGTCGGGCCGGACCGCCTCGTCAACGCTCTCGCCGCAGCCCGCCTGTACGGCAGCCCGGCGGTCGTCGTCGACCTTGGCACGGCCACCACCTTCGACTGCGTCGGTCCCGACGGCGCGTACGTCGGCGGGGCGATCGCGCCCGGTCTGGCCCTCGGCCTCGACGCGCTCGCCGCCGGCACGGCGAAGCTGCCCCGGGTCGAGCTGCGCGCGCCCGAGCGCGCCATCGGCCGCGACACGGTGACGGCCATCCAGTCGGGCACCGTCCTCGGCTACCAGGCGCTCGTGAACGGCCTGCTCACGCGCATCCGCCGCGAGCTGGCCGACCTCGCCGACGTCCGTCCAGAGTCGGTCACGACGATCCTGACCGGCGGGCTGTCCGCCGCGGCCTGGGCGACCGGCATCGACGGCATCGACGCGATCGACCCGGAGCTGACCCTGCGTGGCCTCGCGGTCCTGCACGCCGAGGTCAGCGGCGGCCAGGTCCTCGAGCTCGGCCTGCCGTGACCAGCGGGGATCCAGCGGTCGCCGGTCGGCTCGAGGGCCGGCTCATCGGCCTCGGCGTGACCGGGTCGATCGCCGCCTACAAGGCCGTCGAGCTGCTCCGCCTGCTGCGCGCCGAGGGGGCCGACGTCGCGGTCATGCTCACCCCGTCCGCGGCCCGGTTCGTCGGCCCGCTGTCGTTCGCGGCGCTGTCCCGCCATCCCGTCGAGACCGACGTGCTCGACCTCCTGCCGGACGGCCGGATCGGCCACATCGTCATCGCCGACAGCGTCGACGCGATGGTCGTGGCGCCGGCCACGGCCCACTGGCTCGCCGCGATGGCGGGCGGCCTCAGCGGCGATGCGGTCACCGCCGCCTGCCTGGCGACATCGGCACCGGTCGTCGTCGCGCCGGCCATGGACGGGGACATGTGGACGCATCCGGCGACGGCCGACAACGTCGCCCGCGTGCGCGATCGGTTCGGCTACACGGTGGTCGAGCCCGAGGCGGGATCGCTTGCCTCCGGCCAGTCGGGGGTCGGGCGCCTCGCCGAGCTGCCGCGCATCGTGGATGCGGTCGTGGCCGCCGTCGCCGACCGACCGGTCCGGGCCGCGGATCCGGCCGCCCGTCCGCCGCTGGTCGCCGGCGCCCGCGAACCCGATCTCGAGGGGCGCCACGTGGTCGTCAGCGCCGGCGGCACGCGCGAGGCCATCGATCCGGTCCGCTTCATCGGCAACCGCTCGACCGGCCGGATGGGGGTCGCCATCGCCAGCGCCGCGCTCGACCGTGGCGCCCGGGTGACGCTCGTCGCGGCCAACCTCGAGGTCGCGCCGCCGGCCGGGGCGACGCTCGTCCAGGTCGAGTCGACCGCCGACCTGCGCACCGCCCTCCACCGCCTGACCCATGCCGACGACGGCGGGGCCGGCTTCGACGTCCTCGTGATGGCCGCCGCCGTGGCCGACTTCCGGCCGGCCGAGCGCGCCGACCACAAGCTGGAGCGCGGCGGCGATCTCACCCTGCAGCTCGAGTCGACCCCGGACGTGCTCGCCCAGATCGCGCGCATCGTGCGCGGGACCGACAAGGTCGGCGACGTGTCCTACGAACCGGTCAGCCCGGCCCCGGTGCTGGTCGGGTTCGCGGCCGAGACCGGGTCGCTGGAGCGTGCCGCCGCGAAGCTGGCGCGCAAGGGCGTCGACCTGCTCGTCGCCAACGACGTGGCCGAGGCGGGCTCCGGCTTCGGGACGGAGACCAACCGGGTGGCCATCCTCGCCGCCGACGGCACCCGCGAGGACCTGCCGCTGCTGACCAAGCGACAGGTCGCCGACGAGCTGCTCGACCGGGTCGTCGCCCGGCTGGACGCCCGCGACGGCGACGCGCAGACTGACCGATCATGAGTGCCTCGACCGACACCCCGCGCCGCCTGACCGTCGCCGACATCGCCAAGCGCTACGCCGACGGCGAGCGGCTGCCGATGCTCACGGCCTACGACTACCCGACCGCCCAGATCCTCGACGAGGCCGGCATCCCGCTCATCCTCGTCGGCGATTCGCTCGGCCAGGTCCTCCTCGGCTACGAATCGACCGTCCGCGTGACGATGACCGAGATGCTCCACCACACGAAGGCGGTGGTCCGCGGCACGCAGCGCGCCCTGGTCATCGGCGACATGCCGTTCCTGACCTACAGCTCGGTCGACGAGGCCCTCGAGAACGCCGGTCGCTTCCTCCAGGAGGCAGGCTGCCAGGCGGTCAAGGTCGAAGGCGGCGTCCGCTCGGCGCGGATCATCGAAGCGCTGGTCAAGGCCGGCATCCCGGTCATGGGCCACATCGGCTGGACGCCCCAGGCCCAGCACGGCATGGGCGGCAAGGTCCGCGTCCAGGGCAAGGACCGCGGCCAGGCCCGCGCCCAGCTGGCCGACGCCCTCGCGGTCCAGGAGGCAGGCGCCTTCTCGATCGTGCTCGAGCTCGTCCCGGCCCAGCTCGCGGCGGCCATCACCGAACGCCTGCGCATCCCGACGATCGGCATCGGTGCCGGGCCGGGCTGCAGCGGCCAGGTCCAGGTCATCACCGACCTGCTCGGTCTCGGCGACTTCCTGCCGCGCCACGCCCGCCCGTACGCCCAGCTGCGCACGACCATCGCCGCCGCGGCCCATGCCTACGCCGACGACGTCGTGGCCGGCACGTTCCCGGGCGACGCGGAATCGGTGCGCATGGACGATGCCGTGCTCGACGAGGCCCTCGGGCGCGGCGCGAGCGACCGGGCCAGCGCCGGGGCCGGGGGCGCACACGACCTGCCCGCGGGCGGCATCCCGCTCGATCGCGACCTCTGAGACCGAATCCTCGGGCCGATGGCTTCGCGGGGCTCGGCCTCGGAATCCTCGGGCCGATGGCTTCGCGGGGCTCAGCCTCGGACCTCCGAGCGCTGTGTACCGGCAGCCCATTAAGGGTGCCACGACCTGACGACGTCCTCCGCACCCGCGCTGCGTTGCGAGCGGCCCTCGCCGAGGTCGACCGGCCGGTCGGCCTCGTCCCGACGATGGGCTGGCTGCACGACGGTCACATCTCGCTCATCGCACGAGCCCGCGCCGAGTCGTCGACGGTCGTCGTCTCGATCTTCGTGAACCCGCGCCAGTTCGGCGAGACGACCGACTTCACCCTCTACCCGCGCAACGAGGCCCGCGACCTCGAGATCTGCGAGGCGGCCGGCGTCGACCTCGTCTTCGCGCCGAGCGTCGACGAGGTGTATCCGCCGGGGTTCGACACGGTCGTCTCGGTCGGGGCCATCGCCGGACCGCTCGAGGGCGCGGCACGGCCCGGCCATTTCGAGGGTGTCGCGACGGTCGTCGCCATCCTGTTCGCGCTCGTCGGCGCGGAACGCGCGTACTTCGGGGCGAAGGACGCCCAGCAGGTCCGGGTCATCCGACGGATGGCCCTCGACCTCGCGCTGCCCACCGCGGTCATCCCCTGCCCCACCGTCCGTGAGCCGGACGGCCTGGCCATGTCGTCGCGCAACGCCCGACTCGGCCCGGCCGGCCGGGCCGCGGCCCCGGTCGTGCACCGTGCCCTCCTGGCCGCCCGGGACGCGTGGCGCGCCGGCGAGCGCTCGGCCGACGCGCTCCGAACGACGATGCGCACGGTCCTCGCGAGCGAGCCGTCCGCCGACGTCGAGTACGTCTCGGTGGCCGACGATGACACCCTGGCCGAGCTCGTCACGGTCGACGGACCGGCCCTGCTCTCGACCGCGGTCCGCTTCGACGGTGTGCGCCTCATCGACAACGAACCCCTGCCCTGATCGGCGGGAACCGCCGCGCCACCGACCGGTGTAGGAGGGTCGAACGCCATCCCGCGCCGATCCGAGGTGACCCGATGACCCCCCGCCGATCCACCCGTCCCCGCTGGCGGGCCGGCCTCCTCCTCGCGATCCTTGGGCTGGCCCTCGCGGCCGTCGGTCCGGTCGCCGCGAAGGACGGTTTCGAGGCCCGGCTCGACGCTCCGATCTCGACCGGCAGCGCGCCGGGGTCGACGCTCTCGGTCGGCTGGACGGTGTTCATGATGGTCGACGACGACGAGATGCCCGATGGATCGCATGCCGGTGTTCATCCGGCTGCTGCCGCGCGGAGGCGGCGACGCCGTGACCGCCTTCGGCACGGAACGCCCAGGCGGCTCCAGCCACTACGTCGCCGACATCGTCGTCCCGCCCGGCGGCGTCGGCCTCGTCGAGATCGGGCTGCACGGCGAGCAGTGCGTCGCCGGCGTGTGCTCGACATCGGACATGGTGTTCAAGATCACCGGCGAGGTCCTCGCCACCCCCGGCACGCCGGGAGCCGTGCTCGGGGTCCTGGCCCCGGCCGCGTCGGTCGCGGCACCGGCGAACGTCGAGATCCCGAGCCGTCGCGGCCGCGCCCGGCGACGCCACGAGTCGCGACACCGACGCCCGCGGCGACCACGGGTCCTGCCTGGCCGTGGCGGCCGGTGCCGGAGCCGCCCTCGCGCTGATCGCGGCCGTGGCGATCGCGGCGGCATGGTGGCTACGCCGGCGGCGCCACCTGACGGTGACGGCTTCCCGGTCCTGACGGCCCCGCGGACCAGATGGCGGATGGCGCGGGCCGCGGCCCTGGCTCGCGCCATCGGCCGGCTCAGTCGAGGCGGGCCTCGGTCGCGACCTCGAGGATCCGGTCGATGAAGAGGTATTCCCAGACGAGCGCCTTGATCTCCGCGATCTTGCCCTCGTCGGCGGCGTGGGTCTTGACGAGCAGGTCGTGGACCTCGGACGCGACCTGGTACGTGTCGGCGTCGCACGAGCGTCGCGAAGAGGTCCGACGTAGCGGATCGCGTCGAGCACGGTCGAGCGCGGCCGATAGCCACCGGTCAGCACGAGCCCGATGGCATCGCCGCCGGCCGGGCCGTCGACCCGCCGGGCGTGGACGATGGCGCCGATGACGTCCTCGCGGTCGCCCGGCACGATGACCAGCGCGCGCGGTCCGATGCGCTGGAGCATGTGCTGGGGCTCCATCGCCCCGATGCTGACGCCGCCGATGACCTGGTCGAGGTCCGGGCCGGGATGGATGGTCTCGCCCTTGACCCCTTCGAGGACCATCGCCAGCGTCGGGTTCGAGAGGATCGGCCGGTACGGCAGCACGCCCAGCAGGCGGATGCCGTGGCGGGCCAGACCGCGCTCGAGGGTCCGCGCCAGATCGGGCTTGGCCAGCAGGTCGACCTTGTTGACGATCGCCCCGGCGACGGTCACCCCGGACCGCTCGAACAGCGACTTGTTGAGCACGATCTCGTCGATCGGACGCCCGACGCCGCCCTCGCTCACGATGACCGCCGGCGCCCCGAGCATCGACGCCACGTCGGCGTTCGAGAGGTCGATGACGGCCCCGACGCCGGCGTGCCCGGTGCCCTCGATGAGCAGGATGTCGCGGTCCGCGGCGAACGAGCGCATGGGCGGCCCGGATGCGCGCCGGCAGGTCCTCGACGACCCGCCCATCGATGTGGGCCTGGGTGAACCCGCGCGGGATGTGGACCGGACTCATCTGCGTGAGCGGTTCGGACAGCCCGAACACGGTCTTCATGAGCACCGCGTCCTCGTCGGCCGGGACGCCGTCCTGGATCACGGTCCGCTGGCCGACCGGCTTGCAGAACCCGGTCGAGAGGCCGCGCCGGCCGAACCCGTCGAGGACCCCGAGGCTGACCGTGGTCTTGCCCCGGTTCTGGCCGGTGGCCGCGAGATACACGTGGCGCATCGTTGTTCGCTACCGCGTCAGCGAACTGCGTCAGCATCCGGACGCGCCGCAGGTCGACGCCCCGCTAGCCATCGGCGCGAGGATTTCAGCCGTGGGCGCCGGTCTTGCGCTCCACGAGGGCGATGGCGTCCCGCAGGCGGGCGACCGTCTCGGCGTCGACCGCGTCCGACTCGAGGTACGGGCCGAGGCGCTCCATGATGTCGGTGACCAGGCCCATGAAGACGCCGGCATCGGCCACGAAGAACTGCGGCTCGTTGTTGTAGCGGACGAGCGTCAGGCGGCCCTGCAGCACGCGCCGCTCCTCGACGTGCGCCACCTGGGTCGCGAAGTTGTGGCCCTGGATGCCGTCGGGGTTGTTGAGGAAGTTGAGCGCGTTGTCGATCGCCAGGCCGAACCGGGCGCGCCAGGCGACGAGCCGCTCGTGGACCTCGGACGGGATGCGCACCTCGGCGACCTCGTCGAAGACCTCGGGCGCGACCGTCAGCAATCCGACGAGCGTGGTCCCGGCGCGCGGGCCGAGCATGACCTGCAGGCTGCGTTCGAGGGTGAAGACCTCCGAATCGAAGCGCGGGCTCGTGATGACGTCGGTCAGGAGGTCCTCGACGTTGTCGAGGATGCCCGGCTCCGCCACCGCGTTCGACAGGTGGAGGATCTCCTCCTTGAACAGGAACTTCTCTTCGTGGTCGAGCATGGGCGAATGCTAGCATCCGGTCCCGGCTGACGCCGTGCACGCGATGTGGCCCGCGCCGACGTGGTCGGGCGGCGCCGGATCGGGTCAGAGGCTGAAGCCGGGCGGCTCCGCGAGCTCCGGGTGGTGGCGCTCGAATTCGCGGGCGGCTGGCAGCGTCCGGACCCACTCGTAGTACACCCCCTTGGCGTGGACGATCTCGGCGCCGGCGGCCGTCAACCGGCGCAGGCCGGCGGCGTGCATGTCGCCGGGCGCGTATGTCGCGTCATCGATCACGACGACCCGCCAGCCGCGATCGAGCAGCCCGAGCCCGGTGTGGGCGACGCAGACGTCGGTCTCGAGGCCGGCCAGGACCGCCGTCCGCCGGCCCGCGGCTTCGAGGGCGGCCAGGATGTCGGGCTGGTCGGCCGCCCCGAACACGGCCTTGGCGAACACCGGCGTGCCGGCCGGCAGCGCCGCGAGGATGCGCGCGGCGGTCGGGCCGTTCCGGGGCGCGTCCTCCTCGGTCACGACGGCCGGCACGCCGAGCGCGGCCGCGACCGCCGGCGAGCCAGGCGACCCGGTCGAGCGGACCACGCAACGTGGCGGGTTCGGCGGCCGGGTCGTCGCCGTAGAACGACGACTGGGCATCGATCACGACGAGCACACAGTCGTCGCGCTCGAGCAGGCGGCTCATCGCGCCGGCCGCATCGGCCCCGGTCGCGGACGTCCTCGCCGCGAAGACGCCCCGGACTCGGCCAGGAGCTCGCGGACCAGCGTCTCGCGCTCCCAGGTCACGAAGGCCTCGAATGACCAGCCGCGCAGCTCGACGAACAGCCCGTACAGCTCGTCCGACGTCATCGCCCAGGCGATGTCGGCCGCCCGCTTCGAGGTCGAGCCCGTCACGGAATGCGCCCGCCGGCCAGCGTGCCATCAGCCGGTGCAGCAGTCCGCGCCGGGCCGCCTGACGGGCGACCCAGGCCTCGCCGATCTCCTGGTCCGCCAGCCCGTTGCGCAGGACGCGCGACGAGCGTCCCGTGGCGTGCCCAGAAGGTGGCGCTCAGCTCGGCTGCGACCCCGAGCGCTGCCTCCGGCGTGCCGCCGCGCTCCGTGACGAGCGCGACCACGCGCTCCTCGACGGCCTCGGTGTCGATCTGGGCGAGCAACGCGTCGATGATCCCCCGCTTGGAGCCGACCGACGCGTAGATCGTCTCGGGCGACACCCCGGCGGCCGCCGCGATCTGGGTGACCGAGGTCGCCGGGTAGCCGCGCTCCGCGAACAGCTCGAGGCCCGCATCGAGGATCCGCTGCCGCGTGGCTTCCGCCTGGGCGGCCCGCAGCGGCGAACGATATGGACGTTTGACGATAGTGTCACTCATTTCATTCCAGTACCGTTCGGGTCATTACAGAACCACGGTATCACAATCACCGTGCATCCCCGAAAGGAAGGCTCGCCATGTCCGCTACCCACGCCACCTCGTCGACCATGCCGATCCGTCATCCGCGCGTCGAGGGCATCGTGCCCGAACGACGGCTGCTCGGCACCGTCCTCGTCGTCATCGGCGCCATCATGGCGATCGGGTTCGTCATCCCCGACGTCGACCGCTTCACGCTCGCCGCCATCAGCCTCACGCTGCTCGCGGCCTTCGCACTGACCCGCGAGTACGGCTACGCCATCCCGGCCGGCATCACCGGCGGGATGGGCATGGCGATCGTGGCCATCACCGCGGGGACCTTCGGGCCGGCCATGACCCCGGCGGTGCTCTTCCTGTCGATGGCCGCCGGCTTCCTGAGCGTGTGGGTCCTCGGCCTGATGGCCAGCCCACGCGTCGTCCATCCCTGGCCGCTCGTCCCGGCCGTCGTCCTCGGCTCGTTCGGCACTGCCTTCGCCGCCGGACAGCCAGGCGCGATCAGCTGGGTCCAGGTCGCGGTCGCGACGGTCATCGTCCTGGCGGGCGTCGGGCTCCTTCGCCGCCGTGACGACGCCCACGGATGACTCGGCTTCCGGGCCGCGCCCGGTCATGACGACGCCCCGGTCGGGATCCCGACCGGGGCGTCGTGCTGCTCAGGGAAAGGCGAGTTACGGGTACAGGCCGCGCATCTCCATCGCATCGGCCACGCGCATGACCGCCACCAGGTAGGCGGCCGTCCGCATGTTGATCTGCTCGCGGCGAGCGACGGCCAGGACCTCGCACGAAGGCCTTGACCATGATCTCCTTGAGCTTGGCGTTGACGACGGTCTCGCTCCAGTGGTCCCGGTTGAGGTCCTGGACCCACTCGAAGTAGCTGACCGTGACGCCGCCGGCGTTGCACAGGATGTCCGGGATCATGAACTTGCCGTTCTTGAACATGATCGCGTCGGCCTCGGGCGTCGTCGGGCCGTTCGCCGCCTCGGCGATGAGGCGGGCCTTGATGTTGCCGGCGTTGCGCGCCGTGATCTGGTTCTCGAGCGCGGCCGGGATCAGGATGTCGCAGTCGACCTCGAGCACCTCTTCGTTCGAGATGTCCGTGGCGCCCGGGAAGCCCTGGACGGTGCCGTGCTCCTGCTTCCAGGCGATGACCCGGCCGATGTCGAGCCCGCCCGGCGCGTGGATGCCGCCGGTCGAGTCGCTCACGGCCACGACCGTCGCGCCCTCGTCGCCGATGAGCCGCGCCGCGATCGAGCCGGCGTTGCCGAAGCCCTGGACCGCGACCCGTGCCTTCGGGAGCTCGATGCCGAGGTGGCGCGCCGCCTCGACGATGCAGAACACCGTGCCGCGCGCGGTGGCCTCGTTGCGGCCCTCGGAGCCGCCCAGGCTGATGGGCTTGCCCGTGACCACGCCCGGGACGGTGTAGCCGGCGTGCATGGAGTAGGTGTCCATCATCCAGGCCATGATCTGGGCGTTCGTGTTGACGTCCGGTGCCGGGATGTCCTTCTCGGGGCCGACCAGGACCTCGATCTCGGTGAAGAACCGGCGGGTCAGGCCTTCGAGCTCCTTCTGGCTGAGCCGCTTGGGATCGACGATGACGCCGCCCTTGCCGCCGCCGTAGGGGATGCCGACGACCGCGCACTTCCAGGTCATCCACATCGCGAGGGCCTTGACCTCGTCGAGCGAGACGTCCTGGTGGTAGCGGATGCCACCCTTGGCCGGGCCGCGACCCAGGTTGTGCTGGACGCGGTAGCCGGTGAACACCTGCACCGAGCCGTCATCCATGTGGACCGGGAAATGGACCGTGAATTCGCGGCGCGGCTCACGCAGGACCAGGCGCATGCCCGGGTCCAGGTTCAGGCGTTCGGCCGCCAGGTCGAACTGCTGCTGCGCCACTTCCCAGGCATTGATCTGGGCAGCGGCGTGTTCGGTGGTCATGGACGGAAGATCCTCCGTGTCGAGCGACCCTCCTGGGTCGCCAGCTCGGTCTGGGTCGTCTCCCGGACGACCCCACGGGGCGCATCGAGTCGGCTGTCTCCGGACCGCCCGACCATCGATGTGCAGCGCATCGCGGCTCCGAGTATAGCCCGAGGTCCGGGTTCGTCGCCTGCACGATGGTACCGGGCGGCAAGGTTGTCGCAACCTTGCCGCAATGGAACGGCCCGCGGTCAGCTCGGGCGGTAGAGGATGGCGGCGCCGACGCAGCCCGGCCCGAGGTGCGGCCCGACCGAGGCGCCGACGAGTTCGATCGTGACCGAGTCGGGATCGAGGTCCGGGACGCGCCGGAGCACCTCTTCCCGGAACGCCTCGACGTCGGGCGCGAGCGTGTGCAGGATCGAGAGCCGTTCGATGGGATGCTCGGTGATCATCTCGAGCAGTCGTTCGCGCGCCTTCGACCGCGTCCGCACGCGGTCGGCGGTCTCGACCACGCCGTGCTTCACGAGGATGATCGGCTTGACCGACAGGAGCGTGCCGATGGCGGCCTGCGCCCCGCTGATGCGCCCGCCCTTCTTGAGGTACTCGAGGGTCTCGAGCGCCACGAGCATGATCATGTCGGTCGCGCGGGTCTCGAGCGTCTCGGCGATGTCGGCGGCCGATCGGTCGTCGTCCGCCATCTCGACGCCCATCCGGCACAGGATGCCCTCGGCCATCGACGCGCCGAGCGAATCGACGACGTGGATCTCGCGGTCCGGGAGCATGTCGCGGGCGATCTGGGCGCTCTTGATGGTGCCCGACAGGGAGCCCGCGACGTGGATCGACACGATCGCCTCGGCGCCCTCGGCGAAGGCCGCCTCGTAGGCCTGCTTGAACTCGCCGGGCGACGAGGCCGCCGTGGTCGGGAACGGCGCGTCGGGGGCGGTCATCCGCTCCCAGAAGGCCGGGCCGGAGAGCTCGGTGCCGGCCTTGAAGGTCTCGTTCCCGAAGTTCACCAGCAGGGGCACGATGTGGATGCCCAGCTCCTCGGCTTCCGCCGGGTCCAGGTCCGAGGCGGAATCGGTGAAGATCGCGACGCGACTCAAGGTGGCCTCCAGGGCGGCTCGCCCGACGGGCGCTGCGTTGCGGGCATGATACGGGTCGGGTCCAGCACGGTGACGGTCCGCGGCGAGCGTCGCGATCGGGCCGTCGTGTCCCGGATCGCCCGCCTGCGGCCCACCGCTCCGAGCCGCTAGGCTTCGCCGCCATGGATCGATCGCTCCTGGCCGTCCTGGTCGGGACCTTCACGCTCCGCTTCAGCACCGGCCTGACCGGCGCCATGCTGGGGTCCTACCTCGCCTCGCTGACCCTGTACGGCGGCGAGCGGGTCAGTCCGCTCGTCGTCGGGGTGTTCAGCGCCCTCTTCTACGTCGCCGAGCTCGTGCTGTCGCCCTACTTCGGGATCCTGTCCGACCGGCAGGGGCACCACAAGGTGATGCTCTACGGACCGGTGTTCGGCGCGGTGGCGGTGATCCTGACCGCGTTCACGGCCGATCTCGGGCTGCCCGGTCCGCTGGGCGTGCTCCTCGCGCCGCTCGTGGGCAGCCTCGTCGTGCTCGGCCTGACCCGGCTGCTGGAGGGCGCCTCGACGGCGGCGAGCGTCCCCTCGATCCTGGGCTTCATCGCCATCGTCACCGCGGGCGATGCCGGCCTGCGCGGCAAGGCGTCGGCCCGCTTCGAGGGCGCCACGCTGCTCGGGCTCGGGGCGGGCTTCGCCCTGGCACCCCTGCTCTTCGCGGCGCTCGGGCCGGTGGGCTTCCTGCTCAACGCCGTCGTCTACGGCGTGTCGTTCTGCATCTTCTGGACGGTCCGGGATCCCGAGGGCGAGGCCGCCAGCCTGCGCGCCCCGCACGTCGGGATGTCGCGCTACTTCGAGCTCCTGCGCAGCTCGCACGTCTGGCTGCTGGCCCCGACCTGGATCGCGGTCAACGCGTCGATCGGGCTGTGGTTCAGCCAGTCGATCTTCCAGTTCGCGCAGGCCAACCCCGACTTCCCCGAGCAGCGGCTGATGCGCGGCTTCAGCGCCATCCAGATCTCGGCCACGGCCGTCGTCATCGGGCTGATCTTCGGGGCGGGCCTGATCTACTGGGGCAACCGGTTCAAGAGCCTGCGCCGGACGACGATCATCTTCTACGGCATCCTCGGTGGCGGCCTGCTCGTGGCGGCCGGGCTCGTCATCAACCACGGCGAGGGACTGACCGTGGCGCTGCCGCTCGTCGCGGCGCGGACGGCCGCATTCGGACTGTTCGTGCTGGCCGGCGCGACCCCCGCGGCGCTCGGCCTGCTGGCGGACATCTCCGAGCGCTTTCCCAACGACCGCGGCGCGATCATGGGTCTCTATTCGGTGTTCCTGGCGATCGGCCAGATCATCGGCGCGCTCATCGGCGGGTTCGCGGCGGAGCAGCGGGGCATCGACGGCATGCTCATCGCCACGGCCATCCTGCTCGCCGTCGCGGTCGTGCCGCTGGCCTGGCTGCGGCGGGATGAGGAGTCGCTCGGGATCGTCCCTGCGCCCGAATCGCACGGGGCCGGCGCGTGAGCGAGGGTCGGCCCTGGAGCCCGGTCCCGCTCGCCCGCGGGACGCACGGCGCGGTGGTCGCGCCCCATCACCTGGCGACCGCCGCCGGGATCCACGTCCTGCGGGCCGGTGGCTCCGCGGTCGACGCCGCGATCGCCACGAATGCCGCGCTCGGCGTGGTCATGCCCGGCAGCTGCGGTCTGGGTGGCGACGCGTTCTGGCTGCTCTGGGATGAAGCCGCCGGCGTCCAGACCGCCCTCAACGGCTCGGGTCGAGCGCCGGCCGCCGCGGACGCCGAGGCGATGCGCGCCGCCGGACACGCGACGATGCCCCGGCGCGGCCCGGCGTCGATCACGGTCCCGGGCGCGGTCCGGTCGTGGGGCGACGCACACGCCCGCCACGGCCGGCTGTCGCGGGCCGAGGTCCTCGCCCCGGCCATCGAGCTCGCTCGCGACGGGTTCGCGGTCTGGGACGGGTTCGTGGCGAAGGTCGAGGCCGGTGCCGACATGGTCGAGGCCGCCCTCGGACGCGACGCCGGCTTCTTCGCGGTCTACCGGCCGCACGGCCGGCCGTGGCGGGCCGGTGAGCGAGTCCGGCTGCCGGCGCTGGCGACGACCCTCGAGACGCTCGCCCGCGAGGGCTTCGACGCGTTCTACGAAGGCGATCTCGCGGAGCGGCAGGCGCGCGGGCTGGCGGCGGTCGGCTCGGCCATCACGGCCGATGACCTCGCGGAGCACCGCTCGACCTGGACGTCGCCGATCGGCATCGACTATCGCGGCGTTCGGGTCACGACCCATCCGCCCAACAGCTCCGGTTTGGTCGCCCTCGAGCTGATCGGGATCCTGGGCTGCCTGCCGCCACCGGCGAGCACGAGCTTCGGGCCGGATGGCGTCGCCGATCCCGCCTGGATCCACGCCGGGATCGAGGCCGCCAAGCTGGCCATGGCCGACCGCGACCGCTACCTCACCGACCCGGTGTTCCGCGACGTGCCGGTGGACGCCCTGCTCGATCCGGCCGCACTCGAGGCGCTCGCGGCGCGCATCGACCTGCGACGCGCCGCCAGTCCCGCCCCGGCCACGAACCCGAGCGGTGGCGGCACGGCCTACATGGCCGCCGTGGACCGCTGGGGCGACGCGGTGAGCCTCATCGAATCGAACTACCTCGGCTTCGGGTCGGGCGTCGTGGACCCGGACACCGGTATCCACTACCAGAACCGGGGCTCGTACTGCAGCCTCGACCCGGACCACCCGAACCTTCTCGAGCCGCGCAAGCGGACGCTCCACACGCTGCTCCCCGGGATGCTGTTCCGAGACGCCGGCGACGGCCGCGGCCTGCGCCCGTGGGTGGTCGCGGGCGCGATGGGCGGCGACGCGCAGCCCCAGATCCACGCGCAGCTCGTGAGCGCGCTGGTCGATGGCGGCGTCGACCTGCGGACGGCGGTCGCCGCCCCGCGCTGGTTCGTCGAGCCGCCCGACCATTTCGCGCCGCCGACCGACGTGCGCCTGGAGTCCCGGCACGACCCGGCCGTCGGGCCGGCGCTGGCGGCCCTCGGCCACCACCTGGTGCCGACCGGCGCCTTCGACGGCGACCTCGGCCACGAGCACGCCATCGAGCTCGTCGACGGCGGTCCGGCGGCGCCCGACGGGTCCGTCGCAGCGACCACCGACCCGCGCAGTCCGGGGCTGCCCGCGGTCTGGTAGCCGAGCCGTCCGGCGCCGACCATATGCGATACTCCGCCGACCGGTGGCCGGCTGCGCTCACACGAGGCCGCCACCGGCTTCGTCAGCCCGAGCGCCTGCCGGTGGAGGAGCCCGTGACCTCGAACGTCAGCCAGAACTACCCCTACTCCAGCGAGACCGAGGCCGATCGCGCCGCGACCGTCGCCCGGCTCGTCGCGGAGCGCGAGGGGCTGGCGGGCACGCTGGCGACCGAGTCGACCCCGCTCGACACGAACGATCGCTGGTGGATCTGGAAGTGCCCGACCAAGGGCTGCCCAGGGTTCCTGCACGCTGCCGGGTACGCCTTCGAGAAGCACGCGGTGTACGTGGTCTGCGACGGCACCTGCGCCAAGACCTTCCTGCGCTGAGCGCAGGAGACGCGGGCGAGCCAAAGCCGGAGGTCGGACCCGCACCATCGGTCGATTCGACGCCGTCGCCCGTCGATGGCGCGCCACCGGTCGATGCCGCGGTGCTCGCCGCCAGCCGGCGCCGGCTGCTCAACGAGTCGCTCGGGATCGGCGTCTCGGCGCTGGCCGAAGGCTTCGTGTTCGGGCTGCTCGCCCGCAACGCGGGCTTCTCGCCGGTCGAGGCCATGGCGATGAGCCTGTTCGTCTTCGCCGGCGCCGCCCAGTTCGCGGCGGTCGGGTACGTCGCGAGCGGGCTCGCCTGGCCCGGGATCCTGCTCCTGACGGCCCTCCTCAACGCGCGCCACCTGCTCTATTCGGCCGCCCTCGGGCCGTGGTTCCGCAAGGTCCCGCTCGTCCGCCGGGCGGGCATCGCGCACGTGCTCACGGACGAGGCCTTCGCCCTGTCGATCGGCCACTTCCGGCGTGTCGGCGGGACCGACGAACGCGGCTACTGGATCGCGGCGATCGCCTCGGCATTCATCCCGTGGAACCTGGCCACCCTCGGTGGGGTCGTCCTGGGCGGCCAGATCCCCGATCCGACGCGCTTCGGCATCGACGTGATCTTCCCGGCCGCCATGATCGGCATCGCCGTGGGGCTCGTCACCGGACGACGCGAGGTCGTCGCGGCGGTCGTCGGGGCCGCGGTCGGCGTGGTCGTGGCGCTCAGCCGTGTCGCCGGCGGTCGGCATCATCACCGGCGGGCTGATCGGGCCGCTGGCCGGCCTGCTCGTGCCGTCCGCCAGGGCCCATGAGACGGCGCCGCTCGGGACGCCGATGTCGGCCGAGCATTACGCGATGTGGGGCACGCATCTCGAGGACCTCGAGCCCACGGATGAGGAGCCGCGATGAGCACCGACCTCGTCCTGCTCGCCGTGCTCATGTTCGCGGTGACCTATCCGTCCCGAGCGGCCGGCCTGCTGGCGCCCGGCATGGACCGGCTTCCGAAGATCGCTCTCGACTACCTGCAGCTCGTCGGGCCGGCCGTGCTCACCGCCATCGCCGCCGTCGGCGTCCTCGTTCTGGTCGATCCGACCGGCGCGCCGACGCTCCGGGTCGGGGTCGAGGCACTCGCGGTGACGGCGTGCCTTGGCGTGGTGGCGTGGCGCCGCAACCTGCTCCTCGGGCTCCTCGTCGCCGTGGTCATCGTCGCGGTGGCGCGCGCCGTCGGCGTGACGAGCTTCCCCGTCTGACCCTGGCCGTGCGGTCAGGCCGCACGCCGGCCGGTCAGGCCCGCTGCGCCTCGGCCTCGATCTCGACGAGCAGGCTCGGGTCCAGGAGTCCCGCCACGGTCACCAGCGTAGCCACGGGGCGGATGTCCCGGAACAGGGAGCCATGGACCTCGAGCACGGCCGCGGCATCGGCCGGATCCACGATGTACAGCCGCGTGCGCACGATGTCCGCCAGGCCGAACCCCGCCTCGTCGAGCGCCCGCTCGATGATCGCGAAGATCGCCCGTGCCTGACCGCCGGCGTCGCCCGGATGCTGGGACGTCCCGTCCGAGCCCGCATCCGACGTCCCGCTGACCCAGCAGTGGTCGCCGATGGCCAGGGCCCGGCTGTAGCCGACGCTGGCCTCCCACGGGCCGCCGGACGAGACGTGCCGGCGGCCGGATCCCGCGGTCATCCCTCGGCGGTCGGGGCGAACCGCGGGTCGTCGTCGCGCCAGGCGAGGATCTCCGGGTCGCGCGCGATGGCCAGCAGGAGACCGGCCAGCATCGTGGTCCTCGGCACGATCGAGTCGACCTCGAGGTACTCCGCGGGGGCGTGGTCGTTGCCGCCGACCGGCCCGAGCCCGTCCAGCGACGGCACGCCCATCCCGGACGTCGTGTTCGCGTCGGACGCGCCACCGGTCGAGGTGTCGGCGATGGTGAACCCGAGCCGCTCGGCCACGGCCTTGGCATGGTCGACGAGCCGGCCACTGCGGGCGAGCTTCTCCATCGGCGCCCACGCCACGCGGACGTCGACGTCGACGCTCGTGTCGGGCACCTCGGTCGCGGCCGCGACCTCGCGGATGGCCGCCTCGACCGCCTGGAGGCCCTCCGCGGTCGTCGAGCGGACGTCGACCTCGAGCTCGCAGCGCTCGGCGACGACGTTGGGCCGCGTCCCGCCACGGATGCCCCCGACGTTGACCGAGACGCCCGGCCAGCGGCCGTTCAGGGCGTGGAGGTCCTCGACGAGGCGGGCCGCCTCGAGGATCGCGCTGCGGCCCTTCTCTGGCTCCACGCCGGCGTGGGCCGCGCGGCCGTGGACCGTCAGACGGGTGTCGAGGATGCCCTTGCGGGCGCTCACGATGTCCCCGTTGGCGCGGGCACATTCGAGGACCAGGCACGCATCCATGTCCGCGGCCAGGGCCCGGATGTGCGCGCTCGAGCTCGGCGAGCCGATCTCCTCGTCGGGATTGGCGATGAATACCAGCCGCTCGAACGGCAGGCCGCCGATCCCGGTCAGGATGGCCTTGAGCGCGTACAGGCCGGCGAGCAGGCCCGACTTCATGTCGGTGACACCCGGGCCGTAGGCGATGCCCTCGTCGATGCGGAAAGGGCGCTCTGCGACGGTCCCGGGATCGAACACCGTGTCCATGTGGCCGATGAGCAGGACGCGGGGTCCGTGAAGGACGCCGCGGAACGTGCCGACGACCGTGTTCCCGAAGCGGCCTTCCGGATCGGGTCGGAGGTCGACGTCGGCGCCGAGCTCGGTCAGGAACGAGGCGACCCAGCGACCGACCTCGTTGACGCCCTCGGGCGTGTACGAGCCGCAATCGATGTCGACGAGCCGCTGCAGGTCGTCGAGGAACTCGGAGAGATCGTTCTCGATCGAGGTCCGGAGGGCTTCGATCTCCCGCTCGGCGGTCGTCTCGATGGTCATCGTGGCGGCCAGTCTACGCGGCGTCGAGGTTGCTATCCTGCCGGGACCGTGCGACTGGTCGAGATCCGCCTCCTCGAAGGCCCGAACGTGTACCGGCTGGAGCCGGTGGTCAAGGTCGAGCTCGCCATCGGCCGGCGCCGCACGTGGTACGGCCAGCGCGACCCTGCCCGGCACGCGCTCGTCCACCTGGGCGCCCACGTCCCGACGCGTGACTGGCCGGACGGCATCGCCGCGGTCGCCGCGTGGGTCCGGCGGCTGCGGGTGGACCACGGTGAAGGCCGGTCGGGCCTGGCCGTCCATCGCTCGTCGGACCCCGGGCACTGGATCGTCACGTTCCCGTGGACCGGCGAGGAGCGGGCGCGCACGCTGGCCGAGGCCGCCCTCGCCCTCGCCGAGCGCGACGTGTCGTCGTCGCGGACCACCCAGCTGACCGGCGCCCAGCAACGGCTCGTGACCCGCTGGACCGAGCGCATCGATGCCGCCCGAACCTCGCCACCGACCTGGATCCGCGACGCGGACCGGCGCATCCCGGTCGTGTCGATCTCGGGGACGAACGGCAAGTCGACCGTGACGCGGCTCATCACCCACATCCTGCTCGGCACGGGCCGGCATGTCGGCACGACCACGTCGGACGGCGTCCTCGTCGACGAGCGGATGGTCGACCCGGGCGACTGGACCGGCCCCGGCGGCGCGCACCTGATCCTTGGGCGCTCCGACATCGATGTCGCCGTCCTCGAGACCGCGCGCGGCGGCATCGTGCTGCGCGGCATGGGCTACGAGTCGAACGACGCATCGATCCTGACCAACGTGTCGTCGGACCACCTGGACCTGCAGGGCATCCACACGCTGCCCGAGCTGGCCGAGGTCAAGTCGACCGTCTGCCGGATCACCAGACCGGACGGCTGGGTCGTGCTCAACGGCGACGATCCGCTGGTGGCCGCGGTCAGTCGCCGCGTCCGCGCGAACGTCGCGTTCTTCTCGGTCGACGGCGAAGACGGTTCGCCTCGCGTCCGACGGCACATGGCGGCCGGCGGCCGGGCCTACCTCGTGCGCCGGGGCTGGCTGACCGAGGTCGAGGGCAAGAAGGCGACCTCGATCGTCGAGATCGGGCGCGTGCCGATCACCATCGGCGGGCTGGCCCGGCACAACGTCGCGAACGCGATGGCGGCCGCCGGTGGGGCGCGCGGCCTGGGAGCGACCGTCGAGCGAGGTTCGCGACGGCCTGCTCGACTTCCGGCCGACGGCCGACCGCTCGCCGGGTCGGCTCAACCTGTACAAGCTCGGCAATCGACTGGTCATCGTCGACTTCGCCCACAACGAGGCGGGCATCGCAGCGGTCCTCGACGTGGCCGAGGGGCTGGCCGCCGGTGCCGCCGGCCGGGCCGCGCCGATCACCACGATCATCGGGACGGCCGGCGACCGGCCGGACGACACGTTGCGGGGCATCGGGCGGATCGCCGCCCAGCGATCCCAGCGCGTCGTCATCAAGGAGACCCGCAAGTACCTGCGCGGGCGGACCGAGGCCTCGATCATCGGGGAGCTGATGGCCGGCATCACGGCCGGCGGCGTCGCGGCATCGGATGTCGCGATCTACGAGAGCGAGACGGCGGCGCTGCGGGCCGAGCTGAACGGGGTCGGGTCGCCGGTCGCGCACGGCCGCGGGGCGGACATCCCGCGGGTCATCGTGCTCATGTGCCACGAGGAGCGGGTGGAGGTCTTCGAGCTGCTCGACCGCCTCGGCGCCCGGCCGGTCGACGTGACCACGGAGCTCACCACGCTCGTGCCTCGGCTGCAGGAGCGGCCGCGGCGCGGATGAGGGTCGCTCGTTCGGTCGCGGTGGGGCTGCTCACCGCCGTCCGTCCTCGCTGCATGCGGTGCGGCTCCGACGCCCTCCGGCGTGCCCACGACCGGGACGACCGCGCCGTCGACCGGGTCGTCCGCCGCGCCGGCGACGTCATCCGCCATCGGGCCCTCGGTCGCACCCGCGTCATCGGCGGTCGAAGCATCCGCGGCGCCGCCCGATCCGTCCGAGCCGCCTCCGAGCGCCGTCGACCCGCTACCCGCCGCGTCCGCGCGACCGGGCAGGGTCCCCGGCCCGCCGACCTCTGACGCGACGATGGCCCCGGCCGACCTGCAGATCACGGCCGCGATGCTCGACACGATCGTGGACCAGCGACCGGAGCTCGCATTCGACCTCCATCCTGACTTCTCGGACACCAGCTGGTCGGTCGAGGGCAACGTCAACGACGGTCGTGGCTGGGGCCAGCTTTCGGTGTCGCTCAACAAGCAGGCCGGCGCCATGACCGCGCACCCGTGCGGCGACCCGGAGTTCGTCCAGGGCGCAGCGTGCGAGGAGCGGATGCTGCCGACCGGCGAGCGGCTCGTCCAGCGCGACATCGTCGACGACCACGGCGTCCGAACCATCCAGGTCGTGCTGCTCCGGCCGAACCGATCCGGCCTCTCCCTCGAGGCGACCAACTTCCTCGTCGAGGTCCCGGCCGCCGACCCGGTCGATCCGGGCGACAAGGGCCGCCGCCCGAGCGTGACCCGGCTCGATCCGGCCTACACGGTCGAGCAGCTCGGGGAGCTCGCCGTCGCGATGATGGCTCGCCTCCGCTAGACGGTGACCGCCGTGCGCCGCGGGAGGCGCGACGCGGCTTGTGGATGCCGTCGGGCGCGCGCATGATGCGCGGCGGACCGGTCGGATGGTCCGGCAGGCCCAGGTCGGAGGGAGAAACGCCGTGGAGATGGTCGCGGGGCTGTTGTTGATCGTCGCTCTCGCTGATGATCATCGTCTTCGTGGTTCGGACCGTCCAGGCGAACATGCCCAAGTAGGTCCGCGGCGCTCGCGGAGCGCGTCCGCGCGCTCGCGGAGCGCGTCCGCGGCGCTCGCGGAGCGCGCCACCGGTCCTTGATGCCATTCGGCCGCATCAAGCGGGACCTGACGCCGGCCGAGAGGCATGCCGCCGCTTCAGCCGCAGCCGCCCCTCGGTCCTGATGCCATTCAGCCGCATCAGGCGGGGCGCGGCCACCAGGCGCGGACGTCGAGCCGCCGCGCATAGCGCAGATGTGGCGGCTCGTCCGGCAGTCGCAGACCGTGCGCGGCCGCCATCGAACCAGCGTCGAGGTCGGCCTCCGCACGCTGCAGCGGCCACGGCGCGTGGCGGATCTCGCTCCGCTCGATCCGACCGTCGGCGGCGACGGCGAACAGGCGCATCCGATCGGTCAGCCACGCCTCGAGCGAGCCCGCCGGCGCCACGTCGACCGGCCCGATCGGTCGATAGCGCGCGGTGAACGATGCCGGCGGCGCACCAGGATCCGTCCGTCGAGAGATGTAGTCGACCGACCCGTCGTGGACGGCCATGGTCATCGACGCATGGACGTACGGCAGGTGGAACCACCGTCGGGCACCTTCCACGGTGAGCCAGCTGGCGGCGTCGAGGCTCAGGAACCACACGCCGGGCAGGCCGCGACGCGTCACGTACGTGCGCACGTTGAGTTCCGGAAAGCGCCCGAGGATGGGCGGCGCGGGAAGTCCCCGTGGAGCGACGTCGGCCATCCCGAATGGCACGACGCCCAGCCACGCCTGACCGTCGAAAGTGTCCAGGTCGAGGCCGACCGGGATGAGCGGACGCAGCGCATCGGGTTCGAGCGGCCAATGCGCGAACAGGAGGTCGAGCCAGCGCATCCGCATCACCCACGGCCGGGAGCGCGGTCGGATCGCCGTCATAACACGCTACTCATGGGTAGCACGATACGGCGGACGATCGTGCGGGTCAATCCGGCAGCGGCGGCCACGCCTCACTTGGCGGGCAGCACCCGGTGCGGCACGGTGCACGTGGCGGGCAGCACCCGATGCGGCGCACTTCACGTGATGCGGCCGAATGGCATCAAACCGCGGTCACGCGTTCCGCGATCGGCCGCGACGCACCGCGAGCCGCGATCGCCCACGAGTCCGCGTACCGCGACCGGCCGCGAGGCCCGCCTCCCTACCCCTCCGGCGCCTCGAGCTCCCCGGGGTCCGCGAACGCGGTGCCGCCACGGGACGTGCCGGCGGCGGCCATCGCCTCGCGGTAGACCCCGATCGCGTCGTCCACGCAGCACACCACGAGGTCGCCCGGGATCGCCCGGCGCAGGGCCGTGCGGACGGCGGTCATCTCCTCGAGCACCTTGTCGGCCCGGCCGACGCGCGCCTTCCCGGCAGTCTTCGCGCCGCGGACGCCATCGATGACGTTGCCGGCCGTCTCGCCCGGTGCTCGACCGCGCAGGTTCTTGTCCTCGCGGACGATGAGCTCGTCGAACGCGCCCGCGGCGATGGCCCCGTACTCGCGCTGGTCGTCGTCGCGACGGTCACCCGGGATGCCGATCACGCCGATGGCTCGACCCGCCCGCGCCGGGGCCGACCCGGCGCCGATGCGGCCCGCCTTGGTCGGCGAGTCGACCATCATCCGCTCCACGAAATCCGCGAGCTGACGCATGCCGTCGACGTTGTGGCAGTAGTCGATGACGAGGCGCACGCCGCCCACGTCGAGCAGGTTGAGCCGGCCCGGTGCCTGGAAGAACGACGTCGAGAAGGTGCGCAGCCCCTGGCGGATGTCGTGCAGGTGCGCGCCGGCCGCCCACGCGGCTGCGGCGGCCGCCAGCGCATTGGCCACGTTCATCCGGGCCCGCCCGCCGAAGGTCGCCGGGATCAGGTGCGTGTACAGCACCGGCATCGTCCGCGACCCGAGACGCAGCACGATGAGCTCGCCGTCCGGTCGCGGCTCGACGACGAACGCCGCGTTGCCGCGGGATGTGTGCCCGTCGACCCGGTCGAAGCCGTCCTCGCCCTTCTCGGTCGCCATGCTGAACAGCACGACCCGGCCCGCGCAGTGGCGGCCCATCCGGTACACGTGCGGATCGTCGGCGTTGAGGACCGCGGTCCCGGAGCGCGGCACGGCCTCGACGACGACGCCCTTGACGTTGGCCAGCTGCCCGATGGAGTCGATGCCACCGAGGCCCAGGTGGTCGCCGGTGACGTTGGTCACGACGGCCACGTCGTTGCGGTCGTAGCCGAGCCCCTCGCGCAGGATCCCGCCACGGGCCACCTCGAACACGGCCGTGTCGACGGTCGGGTTCTGCAGCACCATCTGGGCCGACTTCGGCCCCGACATGTCGCCCTTCTTGATGAGCCGGCCGTCGACCACGATGCCGTCGGTCGAGGTCATCCCGACCCGCCGGCCCATGAGCTTGAGGATGTGGGCGACCATCCGGACGGTCGTCGTCTTCCCGTTCGTGCCGGTCACGGCGATGATCGGGATGCGCGCCGACGATCCCGCCGGGAACAGTGAATCGATGACCGGCCGGGCGACGTACTGCGGCTCGCCCTCCGTCGGGTGGGTGTGCATCCGGAACCCGGGCGCCGCGTTCACCTCGACGATGGCCCCGCCGGTCTCGCGGACGGGCGTGGCGATGTCGGGGCAGATGAAGTCGATGCCGGCGACGTCGAGGCCGACGATGCGCGCCGCCGTCTCGGCGATCTCGACGTTGTCGGGATGAGCCTCGATGGTCCGGTCGATCGACGTCCCGCCGGTCGACATGTTGCCGGTCAGCGCGAGCTTCACCCAGGTGCCGGCCGACAGGACGTCGTCCAGGCCGAAGCCCTGGGCACGGACCAGCTCCTCGGCCGCCTCGTCGATCTTGATCCGGGTCAGCACCTTCTCGTGCCCGATGCCGCGACGTGGGTCGCTGTTGGCGATGTCGACGAGCTGGCGGATGCTGTGCTCGCCGTCGCCGGTGACGCTCGCCGGCACGCGCTCGGCGATGGCCGCGACCTTGCCGCCGATGACCAGGCATCGATAGTCGTTGCCGGCCACGTACGTCTCGACGACGACGTCGCCGCCGCGGCTCTGGGCGAGCGCGCCGTGGAACGCCGCGCGGACGGCCTCCTCCGAGCGCAGGTCGAGATGGACCCCCCGGCCGTGGTTGCCATCGAGCGGCTTGATGACGACCGGAAAGCCGAGCCGCTTCGCGACCGACGCGGCGGCATCCTCGGTGTCGACGACGTCGGCGCGCGGGACCGGCAGGCCGGCACTGTCGAGCAGACGGTTGGTCAGGCTCTTGTCGGACGCGACATCGACGCCGATGGCGCTCGTCTTCGAGGTCATCGTCGCGCGGATGCGCTGCTGGTGGACGCCGTGCCCGAACTGCACGAGCGAATGGCGATCGAGCCGGATGAACGGGATGTCGCGGCTGACGGCCTCGTCGATCAGGGCCTGCGTCGACGGCCCGAATGCCTGGCGCTCGGCGAGCCGGATGAGCCGCTCCATCTCCGGCGCGAAGTCGAAGAAGACCTCGGGATCGTCGGGCGCGGCCAGGTGGTTGACGAGCGCGATCGCCATCCGCCCGGCCTCGAGCCCGACGGCCTCCTCGCGGTATTCGAAGATGCAGTTGTACTGGCCGTGCGGGCCGGCGGCGCGCGTCTTGCCGTGGCGGACATCGGTGCCGGCGAGGTTCTGGAACTCGAGGGCGATGTGCTCGGCGATGTGGCCGGCCCATGTCCCGTCGCGCAGGCGCGTGATGAACCCGCCGCGCCGGCCGAGCGAGCAGGCGTGGTCCTCGAGGGTCGGCATGAGCGCGACGAGCGCGTCGGTGAAGCCGGGCAGCTTGGTCGACGGGTAGTCCTCGAGGACGCCGAGGTCGACGAGCAGGCGGATGACCGGTTCGCGGGCCCAGTAGTTGGGGCCGCGCAGGACGCGCGTCTCGAGGACCTTCAGGG
Organism: uncultured Chloroflexia bacterium; assembly: GCA_963828965.1. Classification (GTDB taxonomy): domain Bacteria; phylum Chloroflexota; class Limnocylindria; order Limnocylindrales; family CSP1-4; genus SPCO01. The sequence continues at coordinate 663,298 of CAWHGL010000003.1, read as the reverse complement.
TCGGGGCCGGACCGCTCGCCGGGGCCGATGTGGCCGCCTTGGCGGCGCGGTTCGACCGCGCGCGGGCCTTGGTCGGTTCGGCCGTCTCGGTCACGCTGTCCTCCCTGCGCACTCCACGGGCTTGGTCGCCAGTGTACGACCCGGTCGACCCTAGCTCGAGGCCGCCTCGCCGCCGGCGATCGCGTGCAGGGTCGGGGTCACGACCCGTTCCCGCCGGCGCAGGTCGAAGCGGTAGCCGGCCGGCAGCGAATGCAGCACGACGCCGCTGATCATGAGCGGCTTGTGGCCGTGGACCTCCCAGGCGTCGGTCTCCGAGCGGGCGCCGTCGACGACGGTGATCGAGCCGCGCCCGATGACCTCCATGACGTGGTCCGGCCCGACGACGCCGGCCGTGTCCTCGTCGACGCCGAGACCCAGCAATGACGGGTTCTGGGCGATGAGGCTGAGCAATCGACCGAGCCGGTTGCGCTGCTGGAAGTGCTGGTCGACGATGACGCCGGGGAGGACGCCGAGCCCGGCGGCGATCTGGGCCATCCGGTGCTTGGGTGTCGCGCCGCTCGCGCCGAACGCGATCATGTGGCTGGACATCGCGCTGGCCCCGGCGGACGTGCCCGCGACGACGGCACCCTGCCGGAACCGCTCGAGGATGGCGTCCGCCAGGCGCGTCCCGCCGATGGTCGACGACAGGCGGAGCTGGTTGCCGCCGGTCATGAAGATGCCGGTCGCGTCGCGCATCGCGAGCGCCGCGGTCTCGTCGTTGGCCTGGCCGCGGGTCACCGCATGGACCGTCCGGACCCGGCTCACGCCGAGCTCGCCGAGGACCTGCTTGTAGCGCTCACCGGCTTCGAGGCCGAGCGACGACGCGGTCGAGATGACGGCGACCGTGGCGTCCCGGCCGCCTGCGAGGGTCGCGAAGCGGCTGAGGATGACGCGGTCACGGACCTTGTCCTCCGCGCCACCGATGATGATGACGGAACCTTCGGTCACGGGTATCTGGGGCTCCCGGATCGGGCGTGGCTGGCCTGGACGCACGCGACGCGCGGTGACGGCGCGTGTTCGCGACAGGATACCCGGCCGGCGCCCCGGACCGCGGGCGCGGAGCCGCGTGCGAGAATGCCGACGCGATGGCCGACGCCCTGCCCCCGCCCGACCTCCGTCCCGTCCCGGGCAGTGCCCGGGGTCGCGGGCGCATCATCGTCGACCTCGGCGACGTCATCGGCGCCCCCACGCGGCGCCGCGCCGGCGTCTTCCGCCGGGCCCTCCGACGCGAGGCCTCGCGGCTCCACGATCGACGCCGGATCATCGCGATCGTGCTCGTCGCCATCACGTTCTCGATGCTCGCCGCCGGGATGATCGCGCGCGGCGAGGCGGCCGGGGCCGATGCCCGGGCGTACTGGGCCGCCGTGCGGCTGTGGTTCAACGGCGGCGATCCGTACCACCCGACCGGGCCGTTCCTGCCCTACGTCTACGCCCCGTGGATGCTGCCGCTCTTCGCCCCCTGGGCGGCACTGCCCTGGGACGTGGCCTGGTTCGTCTGGCGCGGCGGCACGATCCTGCTGCTGCTCTGGACGTTCCACTGGGCCTACCGGCGGCGCCCGCTGACCACGGCCGTGATCGTGGCGTTCCTCGGGTTCCCGCTCGGGGCCAACCTGGACACCGGCAACATCAACGTCCAGCTGACCCTGATGATCTGGGCCGCCCAGTTCTCCGGGCCGCGCACCGCCGGCGTGCTGTGGGCCCTTGCGACCTGGATGAAATGGATCCCGATCATCCACTGGCCGATCCTGTCGGCCGGTGGCAAACGCTGGGGACTCCTGTTCCTGGCGTTGTCCGTCGCGCTGTCGCTCGCCCTGCTGCCGCTGACGATCCGCCAGTTCCAGGTGCTCTTCGGTTTCGGCGGCCGGCCGGTCCGGCTCGACTACCTGATCTACCTCTGGGCGTTCGTGCCGTGGCTCTACCGACGGACCGATCCGTCGGACGTGCTGCGACCGGCGACCTGGATGGGCTGGCTGCGCGCTGCCCCGGCCAACCTCAGGCGGGTAGCGACGGGCTGATCTCGGGCGCGCGCGGTACCGGGGCCGGCGCTGGGATGTCCTCGCGTCGGCGCTCGTCGACCGGCCGAAGGAGCAGTGCCCCGACCGCGAACAGCCCGACCGCCATCCAGAGCGCGGCCCGTGGGCCGTCGCCCCCGCCGATCACGTCCATCAGCGTGCCGCCGACCGCGATGGCCAGCACCCCGGCCGACGCGGTCGCGACGTTCGAGAGCCCCATGTATCGGCCGGACGACGCCTTCGGGATGATGTCGGTCATGAGCGCCCAGTCGACCGCGAGGAAGATGCCAGCGGACAGGCCGTAGGTCACCGAACCGAGGAGGGCGAGCGGGAAGGACCCGGCGAGCGCGACGAGCGCGACCCCGACCGCCCCGATCAGACACGAGATGTAGATGACCTTCTTGCGCCCGATGCGGTCGGACAGTCGCGCCGCCGGGATGACCGTGATGACCGTCCCGACCGCGACGAGCCCGACCATGATGTTGAAGTTGAAGCCGGCATCCTCCTGGCTCATCCCCTGCGACCGCGCGAGGTAGAAGATCGCGAGGTTGGTCAGGACGCCACCGGCCATGAGGATCGCGAGCCGCGACGCGACGAGCCACACGAAGCTGCGCTCGCGAAGCACGTCCGTGCCCCACGCCTCCGCGGCGATCGATCGCCAGGGACGGCCCTCGCGCGACTTGGGCGAGCGACCTTCCCGCACGCGGACCACGACGCTGAGCATCGTGACGAGCTCGAGGATGCCGAGCGAGACAAGCCCGAGCGCGAACTCGCCCGTGGCGACGGCGAGGCCGCCGATCACGAACCCGGCGACGTTGCCGAGGATCTGCATGACCCCGACGAGCGCACTCGCCATCCCGACCTGCGGCGCCGGGACGAGGTCCGGGATGTACCCCTGGAACGGTCCCTGCGCGAAGTTGGAGCTGAACTGCAGCAGGGCGTAGAACGCGGCGATCGCGATGAGCGGCTGGCTCGCCGCGATCCCGATGAGGAAGACGACGTCGAGGATCGAGCCGATGAAGATGTACGGCTTGCGACGTCCCCAGCGCGAGATCGTGTAGTCCGAGATCGAGCCGATGGTCGGCTGGACCAGCATCGCGATGATCGTGCCGCCGACCGTCAGCAGGAAGAATGTCCGGCCCACCTCGTCCTCGGGGACGAGGTTGTCGAATTCGAGCCGGCCGGCGAGGATCGTGTTGACCCCGGCGAAGATCGATGAGAGGCCGAGCCAGTACAGGGAGATCCGGAAGAGCTCCCGGACGGGCAGTCGTTGGGTGGGTCGACCGGAGATGGCGTCCGCGGTAGCGTCGGTCATCGGGGATCACCTGTGGGCGGTGCTTGGGCGCACCTTGCAGCCGTTAGAACGCGTGGACCACCGCATTGTTACGGTCGAGCGCGACGGTGGTGCGCAGGCGCACGAGCCGGCGGTCCGTCGCCCCGGGCGCCACGAACCGGAAGATCGACCGGTCGAGCGAGTAGATCCCGGTCGAGACGACCCCGATGCGGCCCGAGCCGGAAGCTGAAGACGGGGTTCTCGTCGTTGCCGGCGTAGTGGTGCGGCGTGCCGTCGGCGGTCAGGACGGCGAGGTTGGCCTGGCCGCCGAACCGGTCATGGAGGGCAGCCAGGAGGTGGGCGGGCGGTTCCCCGTCGCGCCACGCGTCCTCGAGCCAGCGCGCCCCGACCTCCGTGTCCGCGCGGCCGTGGATGCGGCCCTGGGCGCGGTACGTCGTGCGCAGGGATCGGTAGTCGCGCAGGTCGCCGTTGTGGCTGAAGCTGTAGCGCCCGGCCGGGTCGTCGAACGGCTGGGTGTCGGGCAGGTCGAGCGTCGACAGCTTCGAGGGACGGCGCAGGTGGACGAGGGCAGCCGTCGTCTCGACCCGCCCGACCCGCTCGCGGCCGTCGTCGTCATCGTGGAACGAGGCGAGGTCGCGGTGGCTATGGAGCCGGCCGTCGTCGCCGAGCCAGGCCGCGCCCCAGCCGAAGCCCGCGATGCCGAACCGCTCGAGCCGCTCGGTGAACGGCCACAGCTCGTCGAGGTGGAACGGGGCGGCCGCGCGGGCGATGTAGTGCTCGCACATGGCCGCCGATGATACGCGGCGTCGCGACCGTCGATGGGCGTCCGGCCGTGACGATCAGGGTGCCAGCCGGTGCCCCATCTCCGCCTCGAAATCCGGGAAGTACCGGCCCACGACGGTCAGGTCGAACGAGGCGAGGATCGACGACCGCGGCTCGCGTTCGAGCAGGAACGCGAACGTCTCGTAGACGAGGCGCTCGACGCCGGCCTGGTCGTGGGCGATGGCCAGCCGTTCGGCGTCCTCGCTCGCCACGGTGACGGCGTGACGACCGGCGGTCTGGCCGTCGTCGACGGTGGCCTCGCAGCTCCAGCCATCGGTGGCGGGCGCGCAGCGGACATCGATGCTCGTCATGGTCGGGCTCCCTGGCAGGTGGGACACCAATAGGTGGACCGGGGCACGTCGGTGCCCTGGCGGGCGACCGCGATCGGCGCGCGGCAGCGGCGGCACGGTCGGCCGGCGCGGCCGTAGACATACACCGGCCCGGGCGCCCCGCGATCGCCGTCGGTCGTGACGCGCTCGGGGCCGTGGCGCGGGTCGGCGTTGCGGACGAGGATGCGCCGCGCCGTGGCGATGAGTCGATCGAGCGTCGCGTCGTCGAGCGTCGCGACGCGCGCGAATGGTGAGACGTGCTCCAGCCACAGCGTCTCGTTCTTGATGACGTTGCCGATGCCCGCCAGCGCGCGCTGGTCGAGCAGCGCGACCGCGATCTCGAGGTCGGCCCGGTCGCTCGATCGCAGACGACGTCGGGCCTCGACGAGGTCCGGCTCCGGGGCGAGCAAGTCCGGGCCGAGCCGCGACAGGCTCGGGTGGAGCACCTCCGCGCGCCGCTCGAACAGCTCGACGACGGGGGCGTCGAAGCAGACCGCGACCGAGCCCGGGACCTCGAGGACGAGCCGGGCACGCGCCGGCGGGCGGCGCCAGCGCTCGCCCGGCCGGTAGCGGTGCCATGACCCATTCATGCGCAGGTGCGTCCGCAGCTCGAGCCCGCCGTCGAACCGGATCAGCAGGTTCTTGCCCTGGCTGTCGACCGCGTCGATGCGCTTGCCGACGATGCGGTGGACCTGGGGCACTGGCCCCGGACCCTGCGTCCGCGCCGCGAGCACCTCCCGGCCCACGAGGTATGGCCGAAGACCCGCCGCGGTCCGGAAGAGCGTGTCGCCTTCGGGCATCGGTCGTCTCCCGGTTACCGCGCGCCGCGGATGGTCAGGCCACGGTAGCCGGCCACGAAGCCCGCCTCGAGGAGCCGGGCGCGCGTCGGTGACGTTTCGATCGCCTCGCCATCGACCTTGCGGATGACGAGCTCCTTGAGGCGTCCGCTCGTCACCAGCCGGGCCAGACCGGCGACGGCGGCGGCGGCGATGCCGGGGTCATCCGCGGCGGGCAGTGTCTGGAGCGTCGACCCGCCCCGCTCGAGGTACAGCGCCGCGACCCCGTCCACGAGCGCCACGTACGCGCCCGCGGCCCGCTGGAACGGCCGGCGATCGGCCTCGTCGCGACGCGGCCACGGCAGCGCGGCCCCGTACGGGTTGGCCGGGTCGGCCGCGGCGAGCAGGTGGACGATCGGGGCAGTCGCCGGGATCGCGCTCCGCGCGCAATCGATCGAGGGCACCGGCCAGGGCGAACTGCGCCGCGCCCAGCCCGTCGACGAAGTAGCCACGCCGGATGCGCCCAGCCTCCTCGAGCGCCCGAAGGACGGGATAGACGCCGGAGAAGCCGCCTTCGACGCCCTCCGAGGCGACCGCCTCGCGGGTGAGCACCCCGTGGCGCTCGAGCAGCGCGAGGGCCTGGGCGTGAACGCGCTCGGTCGTGGTGATGACCGCGGACGGCCCGGCCGCTCGGCCGTCGCTCCCGTCGGCACCGTGGTCCGCAGCGTCCGGGTGCACCAGCGACCAGCGGCCGGCGGCCTCCGGCGGCCCGAGCGACGTCAGCCGGCCCGCGCGGGGCCGGCGCATCCCGTTGGCCCCGCTCCCGGCCGGCCGCTTCCAGCGCAGGGCGCGCAGCGGCGCGAAGGTGTCGTTGGTGACCTCGCCGGCCCACACCAGGTCCCACAGGGCGTCCAGCATCGCCCGGTCCGCACCGCCACCCGCGGCGATGTAGAGCTCGCGGTAGAAGCTCGCCCCGCGCCGCGCCAGGTGCTCGCGGATGCGTTCGTGCCGCTCCTCGCCGGGACGTTCGACGCCGTCGGGCACGCCGGTCGGGCGGAGCGCGTCGCGTCCCGGACGGAACAGGGCGATCCGGCCGTCGTCGCGGCCGAGGCTCCCCCGCCCCGTCCAGCCGACCTCGCCCATCGCCCCGAGCTCATCGAGCAGGCGCGGCTGGTAGCCCGGCACGCGGCTCGGCAGGATGTCGCGCTCCAGGACCGACGCCGGGATGGCGACGCCGGCGAGCTGGTCGACGACCTCGGCCAGCCGCTCGAGCGCGGCCGAGCCACGGTACGGCGGTGGATCGGCGCCGGGACCCGCGACTGGCGCCACCCCGTGCCAGGCCGGCAGGAAGCGCGCCAGCGCCACCGGGTCGACCGGCTCGACCTCGCGGCGCAATCGAGCCAGCGACCGACGACGGAGCAGGCGCAGGACATCCGGGTCGCACCATTCGCGTTCGGCGCCGCCGGGCCGGAACTCGCCGCGCAGGACCGTGCCCGCGCCGAGCATCCGCTCGAGGGTGTCCTCGACGATGCCGATCGGCAGGCCCCAGCGGCGCGCGGGGTCGGGCGTGAGGAACGGGCCGTGGGTGCGGGCGAAGCGGGCCAGCAAACCGTCCAGTGCCCCGACGGCCGGCCCCAGGAACGCCTCCGGCACCCCGACCGGCGGCGTGACCCCGACGGCGTCCCGGTAGCGGGCGACGTCCTCGATGGCGATCCAGCGCTCGTCGCCCGCGATCCGGGTATGCACCGCACGCCGCGTCGCGGCGAGCTCGGCGAGCCAGGCGTCGGCGGTCGCTCGGTCCTCGAACACCCGGGCCGCGACCTCGTCGCTCGAGAGGTCGCCGAGGCGCCGCAGGAGGTCATGGGTCTGGTCGATCGTCGTGGCCATGCGCTCGTCGACGAGACCCTGGAGCGACAGCTCGAGGTCGGCGAGCGCATCGGGGTCGAGCAGCTCGCGCAGCTCCTCCTGGCCGAGCAGCTCTCGGAGCAGGTCGCGGTCCAGCGTCAGGGCGCCGGCGCGCCGCTCGGCCAGGGGTGCATCGCCGTCGTACATGTACGCCGCGACGTAGTCGAACAGCAGGCTGCTCGCGAACGGGCTCGCTTTCGCCGTCTCGACGCCGTGGACCGCGATCTCGCGGCTGGCGACCCCGGCCAGGATCTCCCGCAGCGCGTCGAGGTCGAACACGTCCGACAGGCACTCGCGGTAGGTCTCGACGAGGATCGGAAAGCTGCCGTAGCGGCTCGCGACCGCGAGCAGGTCGGCCGCCCGCTGGCGCTGCTGCCAGAGCGGCGTCCGGGTGCCCGGCCGCCGGCGCGGCAGGAGCAGGGCGCGGGCCGCGTTCTCGCGGAACCGGCTGGCGAACATCGCGGAGTTCGCGACCTGCGCGACGACCAGGTCCTCGACCTCGTCCGCATCAGGGAACAGCAACGCCTCGACGCCCTCGAATGCGACATCGCCCTCGGGCAGGCGGATGGCGATGCCGTCGTCCGACCAGATCGTGGCCACCTCCATCCCGAGTCGCTCCTGAAGCCGCCCCTCGAGCGCCATCGACCACGGCGCGTGGACCCGCCCGCCGAACGGGGTCAGGATCGTCAGCCGCCAATCCCCCAGCTCGTCGCGGAAGCGCTCCACGACGACCCGCTTGTCCGTGGGCAGGGCGCCGGTCGCCTCGCGCTCGTCCTCGAGGTAGTCCAGCAGGTTCCGGGCAGCGCGTTCGTCGAGGTCGTGATGCTCGCGCAGACGGGCGGTGGCGACGTCCCGGCCCTTCACGCCGCGCACGAGATCGGCCTCCATCTCGGCGGTGAACGCGCCCATCGCGCGGCCGAGCTCGATGGGCCGCCCGACCGCGTCGCCCTTCCAGAACGGCAGCTTGCCGGGGATCCCGGGCGCCGGGCTGACCGTGACCCGGTCGTGGCCGATGTCCTCGACCCGCCACGAGCTCGCGCCGAGGACGATGACGTCGCCGTGCATCCCTGCCCGGAGCTCGTAGACCATCTCCTCGTCGAGCTCCCCGACGCGTCGACCGGGCGTGCCCGCCTCGCCGGTCATGAAGACACCGAACAGGCCGCGATCCGGGATGGTCCCGCCGGACGTGACGGCGACCACGCGCGCGTCCCGTCGTCCCTCGATCGTGTCGGTCGCACGGTCCCACACGACGCGTGGCTTGAGCTCGGCGAACTCGTCCGACGGGTAGGCGCCGGCGAGCATCCCGAGGACACCATCGAGCACCTCCCGGGTCAGCGTCTCGTACGGGGCGGCCCGGGTGACGGTCGCAAGCAGCTCGTCGCCGGTCCAGCGGTCCATGACCGTCATCGCGACGATCTGCTGGGCGAGCACGTCGAGCGGGTTGCGCGGGATGCGCGTGGCCTCGATCTCGCCCTCGTGCATGCGCCGGGTCACGACCGCGCACTCGAGGAGGTCGCCTCGGTACTTCGGGAAGATGACGCCCTTCGATGGCGCCCCCACCTGGTGGCCGGCGCGGCCGACACGCTGGAGGCCGCGGGCGACGCTCGTCGGGCTCTCGACCTGGATGACCAGGTCGACGGCGCCCATGTCGATACCGAGCTCCAGCGAGCTCGTGGCGACGAGCGCCGGCAGGCGTCCGGCCTTGAGCTCCTCCTCGATCTGGAGCCGTTGCTCGCGCGCGATGCTGCCGTGATGGGCCTTGACGATGTCCTCGCCGGCCAGCTCGTTGAGGCGATGCGCCAGCCGCTCGCTCAGGCGCCGGCTGTTGGTGAACACGATCGTGCTGTGATGGCTGCGGATGAGCTCGAGGATCGCCGGGTGGATGGCCGGCCAGATGCTCGTGCGCAGGTCCGGGCTCGTGGCCGGGCCGCCGGGCTGATCCTCGAGCGGCAGGACCTCGCCGATCGCGGCCATGTCGTCGACCGGCACGACGACCTCGAGGTCGAGCGCCTTGCGCGCACCGGCATCGACGATCGCCACCTCGCGGCCGGGGCCGGTGCCGGCCAGGAACCGGCCGATCGCCTCGAGCGGGCGCTGCGTCGCCGACAGGCCGATGCGCTGCATCGGCGGGCGTTCGGGCAGGGGCTGCGCAGCGTCATCGCCGGCTCCGGTCCGACGCAGCCGCTCCAGGCGCTCGAGGCTGAGCGCGAGATGAGCGCCGCGCTTGGTGCCGGCGATGGCATGGACCTCGTCGACGATGACGTGCTCGACGCCGCGCAGGATCTCGCGCGCCTGGCTGGTCAGCAGGAGGTACAGGCTCTCGGGCGTCGTGATGAGGATGTCCGGCGGGTGGCGGGCCAGCTCGCGGCGGTCCTCGGCCGGTGTGTCACCAGTGCGGCTGGCGACGGTGATGCGCGGCGGCTCCTCGTTGCGACGTTGCGCGGCAAGCCCGATGCCGGTCAGCGGTGCGCGCAGGTTGCGCTCGACGTCGTAGGTCAACGCCTTGAGCGGGGAGATGTAGAGGACGCGGACGAGGCCGGGCTGGCCACGGACCGGGGCGGGGCTCGGGTCGCGCGCCAGCCGGTCGAGGCACCACAGGAAGGCGGCCAGGGTCTTGCCGCTCCCCGTCGGGGCATGGATGAGCGTGTGCTGGCCCGCGCTGATGGCCGCCCAGCCCTCGGCCTGCGCCTGGGTGGGCGCCTCGAACGAGGCCGCGAACCAGTCGCGGACCGCCGGGGAGAACCGGGCGAGCGGGTCGGCGTCGACGATGGTGACCACGGGACGCCGAGTATAGGCGGACCAGATCGTTTCGACCAGATGTTCTAATCGGCAACGGCACGTCGTCGAGGAGGTCCCGATGGCCCCCTGACGACAGGCCATCGGACACGTCCACGACGTTGACCGGAGGGCGCATCGTTGCGCCGTCAACGGTGGACTGCGCCGAGGGGTGGCGCTCGAACGAAAGGGAGTGGAAGGGACATGTCCAGCCTGAGCACACCGGTCAAGGTCGTCGGGATCCTTACGACCGTCCTGCTTCTCATCGTCGTCAATCCCTGGTTCTCGATCCCGGACGACCAGGCGCAGCTGCGTGACCTGCTCACCTACGCGTTCTGGATCTCCTTCATCGTCCTGCTCGTCCTGCTCTTCCTGGAGCGCGACGCGCCCGGCGGCGAGACGATGGAGATCGAGGGACCGGCGTTCACCCGGTTCCTGTTCGGCAACTCGAAGGCGGGCCTCTTCTGGCTGCCGATCCGCCTGTTCCTCGGGTTCTCCTGGCTCGAGGCCGGCTGGCACAAGTTCACGGGCGAAGGCTGGATGGACGGCGGCAGCGCGCTGGCCGGCTTCTGGGCCAACGCCGTGGCGGTCCCCGAGGCTGGTGCCGGACGTCCGGCGATCACCTACGAGTGGTACCGCGGGTTCCTCCAGCTGCTCATCGACAACAACGCCCAGACCTGGTTCGGCCCGCTCATCACGTTCGGCGAGATGGCGGTCGGCATCGGGCTCATCCTCGGCATCCTGACCGGCTTCGCCGCCTTCTTCGGCTCGATGATGAACATGTCGTTCATGCTCGCCGGCTCGGCGTCGACGAACCCGGTCCTCTTCACCCTGGCCATCGGGCTGATCCTCGCCTGGAAGGTCGCCGGCTACTACGGCGTCGACCGCTGGCTGCTCCCGATGCTCGGCACCCCATGGCATCCCGCGGTCCTGTCCGGGAAGGCGACCACCCCCGCCTGACCCCCGACCCCGCCGCTCCGACGCCGCCCGCGGGCACGCGGGCGGCGTCAGCGTGCCAGGAGCGCCTGGACCGCCGTGAGTGATGGCGCGGCGAGCGCCTCGGCCGCGATGGAGCGCCAGGCCGCCGGATCGAGCGCCGCGACGCCCGCCCGGACCGTCGCGATGGCCCCCGGACTCACGCTCAGCTCGCGGACCCCGAGTCCGACGAGGAGCGGCATGACCTGCGGATCGGCGGCCGATTCGCCACACACCGCCACCGGCCGGCCGGCGCGGTCCGCTGCCCGGACGACGCCATCGATGAGGCGCAGCACCGCGGGCTGGAGCGGCGAGGCGAGATCGGCGAGCTCCGGATTGGTGCGATCGGCCGCGAGCACGTACTGGACGAGGTCGTTGGTCCCGATCGAGAAGAAGTCCGCCACGTCGGCGAACGCGTCGGCCATGAGCGCCGCCGACGGGACCTCGATCATCACGCCGAGCCGGACGTCGGCGGGGTCGACGACCGGGACGCCCGCCCCAGCCAGGCGCCCGGCGATGGCATCGAGACGGGCGCGCGCCACGGTCACTTCCTCGACCGCCGACACCATCGGCAGCATCACGTGCAGCTCGCCCCCCGCGGCCGCCGTCAGGAGGGCCTCGCAGCTGGGCGTCGAGGAGCTCGGGGTGGCGCAGGCCGAGCCGAAGGCCGCGCACCCCGAGCGCCGGGTTCGCCTCGGGACCGCCCGGTTGCCAGGCGGCGGGCTTGTCGCCACCCACGTCGAGCGTCCGGAACACGACCGGCCGGTCGCCCATCGCGGCGCGGATGGCGGCGTAGGTCGCCCGCTGCTCGGCGACGCTCGGCGGGACGGACCGGCCCAGGAACAGGAGCTCGGTCCGCACGAGCCCGATGCCCGGCGGCTCCGGCCCGGGCAGCCGCCTCGGCCTCCAGCGCCGACGCCACGTTGGCCAGGATCCGGACGCCGTGGGGGTGCTCCTCGGCCGCCCCGGACCCCGAAGCGTCGTCGGTCGTCGACGACGCTTCGACCGCGACGCCCAGGCCGGGTCCGGGCGGCGTCGCCGCGGCAGCGACCCGCGCGAGGTCGTCCGCGTCCGGCTCGATGACGAGCTCGCCGGCCGTCCCGTCGACTGCCGCGGTCGCCGTGGCCGGCACGGCATCGATCGAGGCGCCGAGGCCGAGCACCATGGGGATCCCCAGCGCGCGGGCCACGATCGCGGCGTGGCCGGTCGGCGCTCCGCCGCCAAGGGCGATGCCGGCCACGAGCTCCGGACGCAGGGTCGGCCACGGCCGACGGATCGAGGTCGGTCGCGACCACGATGGCGGGCACGCCGTCGCCGTGCCACAGGTCCGCCTGCGACTCGCCGCGCAGGATGGCCGCGACGCGCCGTCCGACATCGCGCACGTCGGCCGCCCGTTCGCGGAAATACGGGTCGTCGACCGCGGCGAGGACGGCGGCCTGCTCGTCGGTCGAGCGCAGGATCGCGTCATCGGCGGCGGCCCCAGCGTCGATGAACCCGAGTGCCGGGTCGACGATGCCCGGGTCGCGCGCGAAGAGCGCCTGGGCCTCGAAGATGGCTCCCGACCTCGTCGCCCGCCCGGGCGGCCGTGTGCGCCGCCAGCGACTCGAGGTCCGCAGCGGCCGACGCGAGCGCCGCCGTCAGTCGCTCGCGCTGAGCGGCGACGCCGAGGTCCGCGGTGTCGCGGGTGGCCGCGGCGGCCGGCGGGGCCCCGGCATCGGGCACGAGCAGCACGCGGCCGGTCCCGAGCCCGGGCGAGCCCGCCCGACCGGCGAGCACGGTGCGCGTCATCGGACTGGTGCTGACCCGGCGATCAGGCCGATGCGCCGGCGACGACGTCGGCGAGGGCGCGCAGCAGCAGCGCGGACGAGGTCGCGCCGGGATCCTGGTGACCGATCGAGCGTTCGCCGAGGTACGACGCGCGGCCCTTGGTCGCGAGCAGCGGGATGGTCGCCACGACGCCCGCCTCGGCGGCGGCGGCCATCGCCTCGGTCAGGGCGGCATCGTCGGCGCCGGCATCGGAGGCGGCCCGGCCGGCCTCGAGCGCCGGCACGAGCGCGTCGAGCATCGTCTTCTCGCCGGGCACGGCCTTGCCGAGGGCCTGGATGCCGACGATCGCGGCGTCGAGGGCCGCGACCACGGCGGCGCCCGAGCCCTGGCCGGGATCGCTCGCGGCGACGGCCCCGCCGGCCCGCATGAGGGCCGTGCCGTAGAGCGGACCGGCCGCGCCACCGACCGTGCTGATGAGCGTGCGACCGCAGATCCGCAGGCGGGCCCCGGCGACGGCCGCCGGGCTGTCGCCATCGGGCGGTCCGGCGTCGAGCACCGCCACGATGGCCGCGAACCCGCGGTCCATGTTCGTGCCGTGGTCGCCGTCGCCGATCGCCTGATCGAGGGCGGTCAGCGCGGGCGCCTGCGTCGTGGAGTCGGGCGGCGGCGAGCCGCAGCCAGGCGTCGATGACGTCGATCATCTCGTGGGTACCTCGACTCGGGGCCGTCCGGCCGAGTCTAGTCGGGTGGTCGGACCGCCGCCGCCCCGGAGGGAGGCGGGCGGCGGCGGTCGCTGGTGAGCGGAGACCGCCCGTCCGAGGGGGTTCAGACCCCCCAGCGCAGGGCGGCGGTGTGGACGGGTGCGTCCCAGTAGCGCGGTCAGCGCATCGTCGAGCCGCAGGAGCGTGACCGAGAACCCGGCCATCTCGAGGCTCGTGATGTAGTTGCCGACGAGCGAGCGGGTGATGGTGATGCCGGCATCGGCGAGCAGGTTCGCGACCGCGTCGTACGCGATGTACAGCTCGATGAGCGGCGAGCCACCCATGCCGTTGACGAAGGCGAGCACGTTCTCGCCCGACGACAGGCCGAGGTCCGCGACGATCGGGTCGACCAGCGCCTTGGCGATGTCCTTGACCGGCGCGATCTTCTCGCGCCGGCGGCCGGGCTCGCCGTGGATGCCGATGCCGATCTCGATCTCGTCGTCGGGCAGGTCGAAGGTCGGGGTGCCCGCCGCGGGCACGATGCACGAGGTCAGGGCCATGCCCATCGAGCGGGCCTGGTCGTTGACCTTGGTCGCCGTGGCCGCCACGTCCGCGAGCGAGCCGCCGGCCTCGGCGTGGGCGCCGGCGATCTTCTCGAGGAGCACCGTGCGCGCCGACGCCGCGCCGCCCGGCCGTGTACAGCGAGTCCTGGACCGCGACGTCGTCGTTGGTGACGACCGTCGCGACCTCGATCTCGCCCGCGACGAACTCGGCCGCCATCTGGAAGTTGAGCACGTCGCCCGTGTAGTTCTTGACGATGTGCAGGACCCCGGCGCCACCGTCGACCGCCCGCGTGGCGGCCTCGATCTGGTCGGGCACCGGCGAGGTGAACACGTGACCGGCCGCGGCCGCGTCGAGCATGCCCAGGCCGACGAACCCGCCGTGGAGCGGTTCGTGGCCCGAGCCACCGCCGGACACGAGCGCCACCTTGCCCTTGCACCGGCCCGCCGGCGCGGGTCACGAGCATCTGGGTCAGGTCGGTCTTGATGATGTCCGGGTGGGCCTTGCCGAAGCCGGCGAGGCTCTCGGGCACGACGTCCGCGACGTCGTTGATGAGCTTCTTCATCGGTCAGTCCCTTCTGGCTGCGTGGCGCTCAGGCCGCGGCCGCTTCCGGCCGCTCGCGGCCGATGAACTCGTACAGGAAGGCGCCGACGAGGCCGCCCACGGTCGAGCCGACGATGTAGACGACGAGCAGCTGGTCGACGGGCACCGGGGTCGCCCCGATGGCCTGGCCGAGGATGGCCGGGCCGATCTCGCGGGCGGGGTTCAGCGACGCGCCCGTGATGGGGCCGACGAGGATGATGATGCCGTAGACGATGAAGCCGATGATCAGGCCGGCGAAGCCCGAAGGCGCCTTGCCCGACACCGCCGCACCGAACACGGTGAACACGAGGATCGCGGTCCCGATGACCTCGGCGGCGAAGCCGATGGCCAGGCCGGCGTTGGCGTTGACCGACACGGCACCCAGGCCGAGCTTGGCCGGGTCGTTGCCCTGCAGGATGATCAGGGTCAGGGCCGCTCCGGCGAACGCGCCGACGAACTGGGCGACGATGTAGCCGCCGGCCGTCCGGCCGTCGACCTTGCGCGTGGCGAGCAGGGCGATGGTCACGGCCGGGTTGATGTGGCAGCCGCTGATGTGGCCGATCGAGTAGACGGCCGCGAAGATCGCGAACGCGAACGAGAACGAGATCGTCGAGAGGCCGGCGGTGCCGTCGATGCCGGTCCCGCCCGCGCCCGCGGTCAGGAACACGGTCAGCGGCACGGAGCCGGCACCGATGAACACGAGGATGGCGGTGCCGAGGGCCTCGGCCGTCAGCTTCTGCGCGAACGATGGGGACGACATGGGGTTCCTCCTCCGGTTGGGGGTCGGGTCGGTCAGCCGGCCGGTTCGTCGGTCGTGCTGACGTAGGGGGCGAGCTCGGCGGCCAGGGCGGCGAGCGCCTCGTCCGCGTCGGCGCCGTCGGCCGCGAGGACGACCTGCGACGACGGGCGGATCGTCAGCCCCAGCAGGGCGATGAGGCTCTTGGCGTCGGCCTCGCGGCCGTCGTGGCGGATGACGATCCGGCTCTGGAACCGGCTCGCCGCCTGGACGAACCGGGCCGCGGGCCGGGCGTGCAGCCCGGACGGATCGATGACGGTGAGGGTGATCTCGGCCATGGGTCAGGCCGCCGGCCCGCTCATCGCGGGAGCTTGGCCATGGTCGCGGCGCCCTCGGCGGCCGCCACGACGTCATCGATGGGTGCGTCGATGCTGGCCTGGACCGCGGCGAGGATGGCGCCCTCCACGAGCGGTGCCTCGCTGATGCGGATCTTCGCCCGGTCGTCCGCCTCGAGGTCCTCGAGGGCGAGCTCCAGGCTGAGCGCCGCGCTGCCGAGATCCAGCAGCACGAGCACCGCATCGGCGCCACCGTCCAGCACGGACCGGAGCGCAGCCGCGATCCGTGGCGCACTGGTGCCCAGGCGTCCGTCCTCGGTCCCACCGGCCGTGGCCACGGGCACCTCGTCACCGGCGACCTGGGCGACCATGTCGCGCAGGCCGTCGACGAGGGTCCCGCTGTGGGACACCAGGACCAGGCCGATCAATCGCGCCTCCTTTCGTTGCCCCCGCATTGCTGGTCGGTGGCGATGCTCGACCGTCGGTCATCAAGAAGAAAGCAAGACGGCAGCAAGAGCTGCGATGAACGCAACCGACCGCTCGTCGCGCGAGCGTGGAACGCGTTGCCGCCGGGTAGCCGCCCACCTACACTCGGCCGACCGTGAGTCCCTCGGCTGCCCTCCCGCCATCCGCCCGGGCGCCCGGCGCCGGTCGCCCGACCGAGACCGTCGATGCCGTCGATGCCGTCGCGATCCGGGCCGGGCTGGCACGCTGCCGGGTCATCGTCGAACGCCACGCGGCCTATCTCACCCGGCTCGACACGGTGCTCGGGGACGGCGACCACGGCGACAACCTCGTCATCGGGTTCCGCGCGGTGGACGCGCTCCTGGCCGAGACGCCGGACGACACGCCGCCGGGCGACCTGCTGCGGGCCGTCGGGCATCAGCTGGTGGCGGCGGTCGGTGGGGCGTCGGGACCGTTGTACGGGACGGCCTTCCTCGAGGCCGGCGCCCGGGCCGGCGACGCGGCCGACGCTCGACGCCCCGGACGATCGCGGCGATGCTCCGGGCCGCGGCCGACGGGCTGGCCCGCCGCGGCCGCTGCGCGGTCGGCGACAAGACGATCCTGGACACCCTGGCCCCGGCCGCCGACGCGTTCGCGGCCGCGACCGAGAGTGGCGGGACGCTGGCGGCGGCCATCGGCGCGGCCGCGGCCGCCGGGTCCCGGGGCATGCGTGCGACGCGGCCACTCGCCGCGCGGCGCGGCCTGGGCCTTCGACTCGGACCGCGGTCGGCCGGCCACCTGGATCCGGGTGCGGTGTCGTGCCTGTTGCTGCTGCGGGCGATCGGTGGCCGCTGAACCATCCGCGGACCCCGTGGCGGCCGCCGCCGACCCGGCGGAGCTCCTCGCGCGCATCGCTCGCCTCGAGGCCGAGCGCCGACGGGCCTTCGACGACGCCCAGCGCGAGGCCGACGCGCTGTTCGCCCAGTACCAGCTGAGCCAGCTCATCGCCTCGGGCGGGTCGCCGGCCGAGCTCGGGGCGGCGGTGCTGCTGGAGCTCATCCGCCTCGCCGACGCCGCCGGCGGCGCGCTCTGGCTGGGCCGCGCCGACCGGCCCGGCCTCGACCGCATCGCCGAGGCCGGTGACCCGGCACCGACCGCGGGTCCGCCGACGCAGCTCGCGAGCGTCGAGCGCGCCCGGGCGTGGGCGACGACGACCCCCGGGGCGCGCGTGGTCGTCCTGTCGGAACCCACGCCCTCGACCGTCCTCGCGGTCTGGCCGCGCCCGGATCGCGCGGTCGACGACGAGGGTCTGCGGATCGCCCAGCTGGCCCGCCACGAGCTCGCCGTCGCGTTCCAGGGCGCCCGGCTGCGCGAGGCGCTCGAGCTCGAGCGCGAGGATCTCGGCGCCATCGTCGATGGCTCGACCGACCTCATCCTGCAGGTCGACGGCGAGCGCCGCGTGGTCCGGCTCAACCCGGCCGGCGAGCGCCTGCTCGGGGTCGAGGCCGCGGCCGTCGTCGGTCGCTCGTGCGCGGACGTGCTCGGCTGCGAGGTGGCCGGCGGCCACGGCGAGGGAGCCTGTCCGCTCGCCGAGGTGCGCACGACCGGCGTCCCGATCGCGTACCGCGAGAGCGCCATCCGCGGCGCGACCGGCGAGCCCGTGCAGGTCGCCGGAAGCTATGCGGCGGCATCGGCCGGCGGGCGCGACGTCCGCTCGACCGCGATCCTGCGCGACATCAGCGCCGTCCAGGCCCTCGACGAGCTGCGCGAAGGGTTCGTCGCGACCGTCAGCCACGAGCTGCGGACGCCGCTCGCGCTCATCCGCGGCTATGCCGAGTCGATCCTCCACCTCGACCTCTCCGCCGAGCAGCAGCGCGCCTATGTCGCGCGCATCGACGACGCGACGGGCGCGCCTGGCCGCCCTCGTCGACGACGTCCTCGACGTGACCCACCTGCAGGCCGACCCGCTCATCCTCGAGCGCCGGCCGACCGCGTTCGCGGCGCTCGTCGGCCGGCTGCGCGGTGACCTCGAGGCGGCGGGTGACGCGGACCGGCTGGTCGTGGACGCGCCCGACGACCTGCCCGCGGTCGACGTCGACATCGCCCGTATCGGCCAGGTCCTCACGAACCTCGTCGGCAACGCGCATCAAGTACGCCCCCGACGGCACGCCCGTGACGGTCGGGGCGAGCGTGGTGGACGAGGCGCTGCGCCGTCACCGTGGACGATCGAGGGCGTCGGCATCCCCGAGGGCGAGCGGGCGCTCGTCACCGAGCCGTTCCATCGCGCCTGGAACGTGCGCGAGTCGCGCATCCCGGGCACGGGCCTCGGGCTGTACATCTGCCGGCGGCTCGTGGAGGCGCACGGCGGTCGGCTTGACGGTCGGCGACCGGCCGCGACGGCATCGACGGGACGCGGGTGACCTTCACGCTGCCCGCTGGCGCGACCATGGCTGAGACGGTCCTCATCGTCGAGGACGAGCCCGAGTTCGCCGCGCTCGTCGAGCTCTGGATGGGCCAGGCCGGCTACCGGACGGTCGCGGCACGGACCGGCCCGGACGGTCTGCGCCGGTTCTACGACGAGCGTCCCGGACCTCGTCATCCTCGACGTCGCCCTGCCGGGCCTCGACGGCTGGCAGCTCCTCGAACGCCTGCGCGAGTTCAGCCGGGTGCCGATCCTCATGGTCACCGCGCGCGGGTCGGAGGCGGACAAGATCCGCGGCCTCAAGCTCGGCGCCGACGACTACATCACCAAGCCGCTGTCGTTCCCGGAGCTGACCGCGCGGGTCGAGGCGGCCCTGCGGCGGGCGGCGACGAGCGCGCCCGAGCGACCCCGACGGTTGCGCCACCGCGACCTCGTCGTCGACCTCGACGACCACCGCGCCCACCTGCGTGGCGAGGAGGTCGCGCTCACGCCGACCGAGTTCCGGCTGCTCGCCTACCTCGTCGAGCATGCCGGGCAGCTGGTGACGCATCGGCAGGTGCTCGGGGCCGTGTGGGGCGCCGGCTACGACCGCGACGTGCACCTGCTGCGCATGACGATCCGGAACCTGCGCCTCAAGCTCGATGCGGTGGCGCCCGGCGAGACGTACGTCGCGACCGAGTACGGCCTGGGCTATCGACTCACGGGGCCGCCGGCGACCGCGTAGACCTCAGTCGCCTCAGCCGCCGCCCAGCAGGCGCGCGGCCTCGTCGGCGGCGGATCGCTCCTCGTCGGTCAGCAGGTGCCGGCGATCCTGCGCGGAGTGGTGGGCATACCCCTCGAGACGCGCCGCAAGGGCGTCGAGCCGGTCCACGTGCGCCGCGGCGATCGGCGCCATGGCCGGGGCGTCGCCCGCGACGGCCAGCAGGGCGACGAGGTCGTCGAGGCAGAACGGGATGTCGGTCATCACCGCGGCCCAGGCCGGATCCGCGGCTCGCTCGACGAGCCGATGCAGCGCGACGTCGACCGCGCTGACGCCCTGCCCACAGACCAGGCACGGCGGTCGGCGCAGGGCCGCCTCGAGCTTGCCGCGGCGCGTGCGGCCACGGGTCCCGAGCGCCGCCCGGATGGCCGTCGTGCGGCGCGTGATCATCGCCCCGTAGAGGATCGACGACCCGAGGATCCCGGCGGCCCGGCGGTCGGCCACGATGAGCGCCGCGGCGTGCCGGCGGCAGAACCCGTGCTCGCGCTCGAGCCCCTCGCGGAACCCGAGGTCGAGCACGCGCTCGGCGATGATCGCGTCGAGCGTGCCCTGCTCCCCGCGCGACCGGACGCCACAGATCGGGCAGCCGCCGTCGGCGATCGCGGCCGACAGGCGGACGTCGACGAGGTCGCGCGCCGGCAGCTTGCCGCCCGTCACGCGGGGCCGTCGGACGGGTCGCGGCGACGGGCCGGCTGCGACGACGGCCGTTCGAGCGCGAGCACCAGCGGGTCGATGGCCTGCAGGCTCGCGTCGGGGGTCGCGATGCCGAACCCGGCGCCCTCGAGCAGCCGGCGAGCGACGGCCGCGCGGACCGAGCGATCGAGCGGTTCGACGACGTCGCGCTCCGCCATCGACACCTCGACGACGGCCGCCGAGCCATCCGGTCGGGACCGCTCGACGGCCAGCAGGTCACGGGCAAGACCGGCCCGTCGCCAAGCCGGCGCGACGCCCACCGCGAGGAGATTCCCGCCCGGCCGATCGACGACGACCAGACCGACCACGGTCGTGTCCCGGACCGCGGCCGTCACGAGGGCGCCGTCATCGAGCGCGGCCGCGACGATCGCGTGGGCGAGCCGCGGGTCGGCGGGCGCCACGACGCGAGTCGCCAGGGTCAGGCCGGACCACACGGCCCGGTCGATCGTGTCGAGGACCGTCGGGTGGCCGGCACCCGGTGTCGGGGCGTCCTGCATCGGCTCGGTGCCGGCCGTCGTGCCCGCCAGGGTGCCAGTGGTCTTGTCGTCGCCGTCGTCCGGCTGCCACCAACCGCGATCCACCGCCTCGCGGACCAGACGCGGCACGACGGCCCGCCGGACGAGCGACGCCACGGCGAGCGTCCGGGCATCGGTCGATGCTCGGCCGGGGTCGCCATCGCGCCCGACGCCGGGCTCGTCGTCGAACGTCGTCGGCAGCGGCGCCTGGCCGAAGCGCGCCGCCTCGTCCGCCCAGCGCTCCCGCCAGGCCGCGGGCGTCGCCGTCGGGACCTCCCGATGCGCGCCGGCCAGCCAGGTCAGCGCCCACGCGCGCGGGACGACGCGGTAGGCGTCGTAGCCGCCACCGCCGGTCGCCAGCCAGCGCCCGCCCGCATGGCGATGGGCCAGCCGGTCGACCATCCGGGCCGCCTCGCCCATCGCGGTCGTCGTGACCGCAAGGTGGGCCAGCGGATCCCAGGCATGCGAATCGGCACCGTGCTGGCTCACGATCGACGTCCGGTCCGAAGGTCGCGGCCAGCTCGGGCACGACGAGCCGGATCGCGGCCAGCCAGGTCGCGGCGCCCGTTCCGGCGGGGAGCGGCAGGTTGACGACCGTGCCCGCGGCCTCCCCGGCACCGAGCTCGTCGGCGTCGCCGGTCCCGGGGAACAGCGTCCGCCCGGATTCGTGGATCGAGACCGTCATCACGCCGGGATCCGCCGCGTGGAGCGCCTGGACGCCGTCGCCGTGGTGGACGTCGAAGTCGAGATACAGGACGCGCCGGCCGTCCCGCCGGGCCCGTGCGATGGCGAGGGCGGGGTCGTCGTAGATGCAGAAGCCCGACGCTCGATCGGCCATCGCGTGGTGCAGGCCGCCGCCCGGGTGCTGGGCGTGCTCGACGTCGCCGCGCAGGATCGCCTCGATCGCCCGGAGCGACCCGCCGGCCACGGCCGCGGCTGCCTCGTGCATGTCGGCGAAGGGCGGGTCGTCGCCGTCGCCGATGCCGGCCTCCGAGAAGCCGTACGGGTCGGCGCTGAAGCGCTTCACGACGTCGAGGTAGTGGCGGCTGTGGCACAGCTGCAGGTCCGCGTCGCTGGCCGGCTCGGGCGCCAGGCCGGGCTCGGCGCCGACCGCCCGCAGCAGGTCGATGCCCGGCCCGAATCGACGGGGCGTCAGGGGATGTCCGGGCCCGAAGTCGTAGTCCGTCGACCGGGGCCCGAAGACGAGCAGCATGAGGGCCACGATACCCCGCCGCGTGTACCATCCGTGCCATGCCGGACCTGCTGCTCATCCTCATCGTGATCCTCATCCTCGCCGTCCTGTGGCGCGGGCCGAAGAACCTGCCGAAGATCGGTGCCGTGCTCGGGCAGGGCTTCCGGGAGGTCAAGACCGAGGCGACCAAGGCGCAGGCCGAGATCCAGGCACGCGCGAGCGGCGAATCGAACGATGCCGCTGCGACCGCGACGGCGGCACCGGCCCCCGCGACCGCAGCTCCCGCTCCAGCGCCGCCGCAACGCCGTCGCCGCCGCTCCGCGCGCCTGCCGCCGCACCCGCGCCAGTCGCCGCGTCGCCGGTCGCGGCCGCGCCGGCCCCGTCCGTCGAGCCCGCTCCCGACCCGAACCGACCGGCCTGACCGCCGCTCGCCCGCGCCCGACCGTCGAGCCATGAACCCGGACGACCTCGCGGCACTCACCCATCGACCCGGGCCGGGACCCCATCTCGCCACCATCGATGTCGATGGCGTGTCGACGACGACCCTGGCCGACCTGCCGCCGCTGCGCGATCGACTCGTGTTCGTCGGGCTGAACCCGTCGCCGGTCAGCGTCGAGGCCGGCCACTACCACCAGGGCCGGCTCGGCCAGACGTTCTGGCGCCGGCTGATGCTGGCCACCATCCTGCCGCTCAAGACGGACATCGAGACGGCCGACGACGCCCTGCTCGCGGCCGGCCACGGCATCACCGACCTGATCAAGCGGCCGTCGGCGCGCGACGAGGCCAGCGATGCCGAGCTGACCGCCGGCGTCGGACCGCTGTGGCAGAAGATCGCCCTGTGGCGACCTGCGGCGGTCGTGTTCATCTACAAGCGCGCCGCGACGATCGCCGCGGGTCGCGCCCTCGAGCCGCACTGGGGTCACCTCGACGGCGTCGCCCTCGCCGGCCGGCCGTGCTTCCTGATGCCCGCTCCCTACGCGCCGACCGAACAGGTCGACGAGGGCCTCAACTTCCTGCGGAACCTGGCGTCATCACTGCCGGTGGATCGGGCGTAGCCACCGGGTCCGTCTCGAGCGGGGGCAGCACGGGCGTGCCCATCGCGAACCCTGCCAGCAGCGCGACGGCCGACGTCGCCGCCACCAGGCCGATGGCCAGGAAGACCGCCTGGACGGCGTCGGTCTGGATGAACCCGAATGCGGCGAGGATCGCCGACTCCAGGATCGCCAGGATGCCCGCGAGGGCGATGAGACTCCACCCACGGGCGGGGCGCTCCCCGGCGGAGCGTCCGGCCAGCGCGACCGCGGCGAGATAGCTCCAGGCCAGCAGCGAGGCGACGCCCGTGACGACCGCCCCGACGCGGGTCACCGCATTCGGCGACGTCCCACCCTCCGGCAACCGGATGTACCAGAGCGCCACGGCCGCCTCGATCAGCACGGAGATCACCACGAGCAGACGGACGAGACGGACATCGAGCCTGAGGTCGGCCCCGGCGGCCCGGCGAAGGCCCTGCGCGACGCACGCCACCGCGACCACCGCGACGATCGAGACGACCTGCCCGTAAAGCGATGTGCCAACCATCGCGGGCGAGTCCATGTCGACCGTGGGACCGAGCCCCTCGAGGATCGAGGCGACCAGCGACGACCCGAGACGCAGGACCGGGACCAGGGCACTCAGGACGGCACCGATGACCAGCAGCGGCAGCCGCTCGATGGCGTCCGGATGGCGCCAGAACAGGACCGCCCCGAGCAGGCATCCCGCGACGGGCACGACCAGGCCCAGGAGCGCCTGCCCCAGGAACCAGGCGTCGACGGCCATCGATCGCAGGGTCGGCAGGTCGGCGACCACCACGACGACGGCCAGGGCCACGAAGAGCCAGGCGATCGGATGGACGCGCATGACCCGGTCGGGCAGGTGCGGCGGCCGCGGCTCCTCCCAGGGCGTGCCGTCGATGGTCTGGCCGGTCGGCTCGGTCATGGCCGCAGCGTCGTCGGCCGCGGCGGCGACGTCAAGCCTCGACCCGCGGGTGGCCGCCGAACCACGGGACGCCCGGCGCGAGTGCCCGCACGCGCTCGATCGAGGCCGTCCACGCCGCCGCATCCGACGGGCCGGGCATCGACCGGGCGCCACGGACCCCGTCGAGGTCGCCCGTGAGCACGGCGACCACCTCGCCACCGGCGCCGTCGACGATGAAGGCCACGTGCTCCGGCGCCGGCCCGGGCGTCGCGACGACGTGGAGGTGCATCGCACCGGCGTCGATGACCGCCTCATCCTCGAGCGCCTCGACCGGATACGGCAGATCGCGACCCGCTCGCGGCCCGGCCTGCACCGGGACGCCGAGCTGCTCGCGGATGGCCTCGGCGCCCGCGGCGTGGTCGGGATCGGCGTGGGTCAGAGCCACGGCGGCGATCGTCGCGCCCCGCTCCTGCGCGATCGCGAGCGCGCGCTCGAGGCCGTCGCCGGTCGGGTCGCCCGGATCGACGAGCACCATCGGTCCGGTCCCCACGAGGTAGGCATGGACCGGCTGGCCGGCGACACCGCCGCCGGCCGGCATCTCGATGCGGACGACGCCGGGCATGACGTCCTCGACGACGACCGTCCCGAGCCGGCCGGGCGCCAGTCGCGCCCCGATGGCATCGATCGAGGGCGCGTGCTCCAGCTGCTGGAGCGTCGATGAGGTCGGCAGCCACATCGCGAGCCGGCCGGCGGCCATCGCGTCGAGCGCGGCGCGGGGCGTGTGCCAGGCATGCGCCACGACCTCGTCGCCGAGGAGGCTGACCTCGGCGCCGGCGGGCAGCGCCGCGGCGAAGAAGCGCGCGTCGAACCGGCGCGGCAGCCCGGGCGGCGTGACCCATCGACTGAGCGGCACCAGCAGATCGGTCCGCAAGCGGAGGCCGAGTGCCTCGACCATCGGCGCGAAGGCGCCGGGCACGTGGAGGACCTCGGCCCGGGCCACGTCGAGGGCCTCCGTGGTCGGGGAGTCGGCCCCGGGATCCGGTTCCGCGAGCAGCACTCCGGTCTCCTCGAAGGTCTCGCGGACCGCAGCGATGAAGGCCGCGAGCGCCGGCTCCGCATCCAGGTCGCCACCGAGCGCGACCACCGCCGAGGCCGCCGACCGTGCCGACCGCGCCACCAGCCGCGGATCCGCATCAGCCGGGTCCACGCGCCCACCCGGGAAGACGTGCATGTCGGCGGCGAAGGCCATGGTGGACGGCCGTCGCGTGAGCAGGACCTCGAGGGCGCCGTCGCCGTCCGCGGCGAGGTCGCCGATCCCGGCGTCGCCGACATCGCCACCCGCGGGGCGAAGCAGGACCACGGTCGCAGCCGGCCTGGGCACGACCGGCGTCTCAGATGCGATGGGGTCCGTCATGACCGCCATCGTACGAGGCCCCGAAACGAGCGGTGCACCGCGGCGCCGAAACCCCTTGTCGGGCGGACCTGCGCGGCGTACCGTCACGCTCCGCACGTCGTCGCGCCCACCGTCATCTCGCCTGTCATCGCGACGCCGTGGCGAGGGAGGCCGACATGGTGCGTCCAAACCGGCGACCCGCCCTGATCCTCGCGATCGCGGCGCTCATCAGCGTCGCCCTCCCGCCGGTGGCCCTCGCCGCGCCCAAGGACCATGCCCAGTACATCGTCACGTACAAGCACGCGCCGGGCAAGGCCGCGGAGAAGAAGGTCAAGGACCTGGGTGGCAGCGTCACGCAGCACCTGAAGCTCATCGACGGCCTCGGCGTCGACCTCCCGCGCGGCCAGCTCAAGAAGCTCCAGAACGACCCGACCGTCGCGTCCGTCGAGCCCGACGGCAAGCTCGAGCTGCTCGCCAGCACCGGCGACCTCGAATACGACAACGCGTGGGGCGTCGAGCGCATCGGCGCGCGCCGGGTGCACCAGGCCGGCAACACGGGCCAGGGCATCAAGGTCGCCATCATCGACACCGGCATCGACTACATCCACGACGACCCCGACAACCTGCCGTATGTCGTCGATCCCGAGTTCAACCACGTCTACAAGGGCGGCTACGACTTCTACAACCACGACGCCGACCCGCTCGACGACAACGGCCACGGGACGCACGTCGCGGGCATCCTCGCGGCGGAGCACAACGGCTATCTCGTCGTCGGTGTGGCCCCCGGCGTCGACCTGTACGCCCTCAAGGTCCTGTCGGCCGCCGGTGAGGGCGACTACTCCGGCCTGATCGCGGCGCTCGGCTGGGCGGTCGACCACGACATCGACGTCGTCAACATGAGCCTGGGCGGGCACGAGGTGTCGGCCGCCCTGCAGACCGCGATCGCCAACGCCTACAACGCCGGCGTGACGCTGGTCGCGGCGAGCGGCAACGTGAACCCGAACAACATCAACGAGCTGATCTACGGCTGTCCGGTCGCCTACCCGGCGGCCTACGACCAGGTCATCGCGGTCTCGTTCACGAACACCGCCGACAAGCTGACCGGCTTCTCGTGCACCGGCACCCAGGTCGACCTGGCGGCACCGGGCGACCAGATCTTCTCGCCGGTCCCGGCGGGGCCGACCGGCTCGTGCATGTTCTGCAGCCCGAACGGCTACGCCGCCGAGAGCGGGACCTCGATGGCGTCGCCGCACGTGGCCGGCGTCGTCGCCCTCGTCCTGCATGCCGGCATCGCTGACGCCAACGGCAATGGCCTTCTCGCCGACGACGTCAAGGCCCACCTGTGCGCCCAGACATCGCCCGCGGCGGGAACCGCGACGACGGATCCGAAGTACGCGAAGTGGTACGGCTGCGGCATCGTCGACGCCGACAAGGCGCTTCTCGACTTCCCGCCGCCGCCGCCCGCGCCCCTCCTCGACGCGGTGGACGACGCCGCCAGCGTCGCCGAGGACGGGACGACGAACGTCGCGGTCCTCCCCAACGACACCGATCCGGGCGGTGGGCCGATCAGCGTCGCGTCTGCGACCGACCCGGCCCACGGCTCGACGACCGTCAATCCCGACGGCACGGTCGCCTACAGCCCCGACCACGACTTCACCGGCGCCGACACGTTCGACTACACGATCACCAATCCCGCCGCCGCGACGGCGACCGGGACGGTCAGCGTCACCGTGACCCCGGTCAACGACGCACCGGTCGCGGCGCCGGACACCCTGGTCACCTCGACCGGCCTGGCGGCCTCGGTCGCCGTGCTGGCGAACGACACCGACGTCGACGGCGACCCGCTGACGGTCACCTCGGCCTCAACGGCGGCCCACGGTACGACCGCCGTCGCCGTCGACGGCTCGATCACGTACACGCCGACCGGCGGCTACTCCGGCCCCGATTCGTTCACCTACGCCATCAGCGATGGTGCCGGCGGCAGCGCCACCGGCACCGTCACGGTGTCGGTCGTGCTCAGCAACGCTCCGCCGGTCGCGACCGACGACACGCTGGCGGCCACCGAGGACACCCCGGCGACCCTCGACGCGGTCGCCAACGACACCGATCCGGACGGCGGTGCGCTGCACGTCTCTGCGGTCGGTCAGCCGGCCCACGGCACCACGACCATCGACGCCAACGGCCGCATCGTGTACACGCCCGCGGCGAACTACTCCGGCTCCGACGCCTTCACCTACACGGTCGCCGACCAGATCGGCGCGACCGACGGCGGCGCCGTCACGGTCACGGTCAGCCCGGCGAACGACCCGCCCGTGGCCGTCGACGACTCGGCCACCACGACCGAGGACAGCCCAATCACGATCGCGGTGGCCGCCAACGACAACGACATCGACGGCGACACGCTCGTCGCGACGGCCGCGGGCGCGCCCACCCTCGGCAGCGTGGCCGTCCTTGCTGACGGCACGATCCGCTACACGCCGCCCGCGGACTACTCGGGCGCCGACGAGTTCGACTACACCGTCAGCGACGGCCACGGCGGCACGGACAGCGGCCATGTCTCGGTCTCCATCACGGCCGTCAACGACGTCCCGCTTGCCGCCAACAAGACCGTGACGACGCCCTACGGGACCAAGGTCACGGTCACGATGACGGGCTCCGATGTCGAGAAATGCGACCTCACCTTCCAGGTCGTCACGCCGCCGGCCCACGGCACGCTCGGATCACCGTCCAGCGTCCTGTGCGTCACCCTCCTGCCGCCGTACGCCGACTCCTCGAAGATCGTGTACACCCCGGCCGCCGGCTACTCCGGCGCCGATTCGTTCACCTACCGGACCGGGGACGGCACCGGCTGGAGCGCGCCCGCGACCGTCGCGATCACCGTCTCACCACCGACCCTCCTGCACGTCGGTGACCTCGACGCCACGAAGACGATCAAGGCCAGCTCGTGGAGCACGACGCTGACGATCAAGGTCCACAACGCCAGCCATGCCGTGGTGAGCGGCGTGACCGTCAGCGGCACGTGGAGCAACGGGGCCACGGGCAACGTCACGTGCAAGACCTCGACCGCGGGCACCTGCACGCTGTCGAAGTCCTCGATCCCGAAGACCACGGCCTCCGTGACCTTCACCGTGACCGGGATGACCCTTGCCGCGAGCGTGTACGCGGGGTCGTCGAATCACGACCCCGAGACCGACAGCAACGGGACGGTGATCGTCGTCAAGCAGCAGTAGGACGAAGCTCGAAGACCGGCCGGCCGTCGGCGGCTTCCATCGGATCGTCGAGGTCGACGCCGTCCACGACGCGGATGAACGTCCGCCCGAACGGGATCTCGCGCGCGACCGGGCCCAGGACGTCGCGGAAGAACACGAGCCGCTGGTCGTGATCGAGCTCGGACGCCGTGACGTCCTCCTTGCGGCCACGCACGGAGATCGTCGCGCTCCCGGCCGCGCGCAGGTTGCGGACCCAGTTGACGTCGCCCCATGGCGCCCAGACCCAGCGGCGGCCCGACACGTCGATGATCGCCACGGGGATGGTGCGCGGCTGGCCACTCGTCCGGCCGCGGATGGTGATGAGGCCGTTGAAGCCGAGCGGGGCGCCGGCCTTCAGGAAGGCCTTCGCCACCGGGGCGAAGATGGTGACCCACCACGGGGCGTGGTCGGCGCGGTCATGGCGGTCGGCGTGATCGATCTGCGTGGTCATCGGTGGACTCCTTGGGGCTTGGCTACACACCGTTGACCCGCCCCACCGCCCGAACGTGACCGAGCGTCGAACCGCCGATCCCGCGCACGGCCCCGCGACCTTCAGCCGGCGACCACGTCGAGATCCAGGTCGCGCAGCCGCTCGGGATCCGCCAGCACGTCGATCGCGACGACCTTCCCACCCCGCACGGTCATGGCCAGCACCGCGAACGGCGTCCCGTCGGGCGCCCAGGCCACGCCACCGGGCACCCCGTTCACGAGGACGCGCGTGGCGGACTCGGCAAACCGCCGGAACGTCATCGCCTGTTCGGCGACGTTGCGCGCGCCGCGCGTCATCGACACGAGCTCCGGACGGGCGATGCCGCCATCGGAGCGCACGACGACATCCGGGTCGAGGACGCCGAGCAACCGCTCGAAGTCGCCGTCCCGTGCCGCGGCGAGGAACGCGTCGACGACGGCCCACTGGCCATCGAGGTCGACGTCCGGCACCGGCGCGCCCTGGACGCGCCGGCGTGCCCGACTGGCGAGCTGGCGCGTCGCGGTCGGTGTCCGGCCCACGATCGGCGCGATGTCGTCGAACGGCACGGCGAAGACGTCGTGGAGCACGAAGGCGACCCGCTCGGCGGGCGTCAGCGAATCGAGCACGACCTGCAGCGCCAGCCCGATCGAGTCGCCGAGCAGGGCCTCCTGTTCGGGATCGACTCCGGCCTCCGGGCTCACGATCGGATCCGGCAGGTGCGTCTCCAGCGACGCCTCGCGGCGGGTCCGACGCGAGCGCAGCATGTTCAGGCAGACCCGCCCGACGACCGTCGTCAGCCAGGCGCGCAGGTTCTCGACGTCGCTCGTGTCGGTGCGGCTCAGGCGGACCCACGCCTCCTGGACGGCGTCGTCGGCCTCCGTCACGGAGCCGAGCATCCGGTACGCGACGCCGCGCAGATGGGAGCGGTCGGCCTCGAAGCGTTCGGCGAGCCAGTCCTGGTCGTTCATGTTTCGTGTCCAGCGACGGATGGAGTCATGACCTTGACCCGCGCGCCCGCCCGGATGTGACCGGACCGCTAGCCGGCGACCTTCGCGGCGAGGGCCTCGGCGTCCGTCACCGGGAGGTCGCAGACGAACCCGCGGCAGACATAGGCGGTCGGACGTCCGTCGATGGCGACCCGGTCCGCGAGCAGCGGCACGACCGACGACGCGACCGCATCCGGGAGCGCCACCGCGAGCACCTGGTTCGGCCGCCACGTCGACCAGACCGGGGCAAGGAGCGCCTGGGTGTCGGCATCGGACAGATCGCCGACGACCGCGACCTCGCGGACATCGGCCGCCAGGAAGGTCGCGGCGACCAGCCACTGGGCGAACCCGGTCGGGTAGCGCACGAGGTACGGCGCGACCGTGCCGATCGCCCGTTCCGCGGCCTCGCGATAGCGCGCCTCCCCGGTCCAGGCCGCCAGCCGGAGAAGGACCGTCGCGGCCATCGCCCCGCCGGACGGCACGGCGTTGTCCTGGGGGTCCTTCGGCCGGGTGATGAGTCGTTCGTGGTCGTCGGCCGTGTCGAAGAACCCGCCCGTCGGGTCGGCGAACCGGTCCAGCACGCGATCCATGAGCGCCCGCGCGGTCGCGAACCAGCGCTCGTCGAACGTGGTCTCGTACAGGGCGAGGAGGCCATCGGCCAGGTTCGCGTAGTCCTCGAGGACCCCCTGCCCCACCGCCCGGCCGTCCTTCCACGACCGCCCGAGCGACCCGTCGGCGGCGAGCAGGCCGTCCGTGATCGTCGTGGCGGCCCGGACGGCGGCGGCCGTGTAGCGCCCCTCCCCGAGCAGGCGGCCGGCCTCGGCCAGGGCCGCGATGGCCAGCCCGTTCCATGCGGCCAGCGCCTTGCCGTCGCGCGCCGGCTGCGGGCGGCCCGCCCGCCGGACCAGCAATCGTGCCCGGGCGCCAGCGAGGCGATCCTCCAGCCCCGGATCGCCGCGGGGCGGGCGAACGTTCTGGGCGGGCCAGACCCGCGACAGGATGGTCACGCCCTCCCAGTTCCCGTCATCGGTGACGCCATAGGCCGCGGTGAAGGCCGGGGCGTCGTCGCCCAGCACCTCGCGGACCTCGGGCGCGCGCCAGGTGAACGTCAGGCCCTCGATGCCGTCCGTGTCGGCGTCCTGGCTCGCGGCGAACGCGCCGTCATCGGTGGTGAGCTCGCGGATCATGTAGTCGAGCGTTTCGCGCGCCACCTCGGCGTAGCGCCCGTCGCCGAGCACCGCCCACGCATGCAGGTAGGTCCGCGCCAGCTGGGCGTTGTCGTAGAGCATCTGCTCGAAATGCGGGACGAGCCAGTGGGCGTCGGTCGCGTAGCGGTGGAAGCCGCCGCCCAGCTGGTCGTGGATGCCGCCGTCGGCCATCTTGTCGAGCGTGAAGCGGACCATCGCGTCGGGCGCGCGCTCGCCGGCGGCCATCCGGCGCAGCAGGTAGTCGAGGGTCATCGGCTGCGGGAATTTGGGCGCGCCGCCCCACGAGCCGTTGATCGCGTCGAACCGCTCGATGAGGGCCGCGTCCGCGTTCGCGAAGAACCCGCCATCGATGGCCGGGCCGTCGCCCGGCTCCCCCACCCGCGACTGCTCGACGAGGGTGCCGACCAGGCGCTGGCCCGCGGCGAGGACCTCGGAGCGTTGTTCGGTCCAGGCGCGCCAGACCCCGTCGAGGACCTGGCTGAACGACGGCATCCCGTGGCGTGGCCGGTCCGGGAAGTACGTGCCGCCATAGAACGGCGCGCCGTCGGGGGTCAGGAACACGGACATCGGCCAGCCGCCCGAGCCGGTCATCGCCTGCACGGCCGCCATGTAGATCGCGTCGAGATCGGGGCGCTCCTCGCGATCGACCTTGATCGCCACGAACCGGTCGTTGAGGAGCCGGGCGGTGGCCTCGTCCTCGAACGATTCGCGCTCCATGACGTGGCACCAGTGGCACGCCGCGTAGCCGATCGAGAGGAAGATCGGGCGGTCCAGGAGCTTCGCCCGCGCCAGCGCATCGGGGCCCCAGGCAAACCAATCGACCGGGTTGTGCGCATGCTGGAGCAGGTAGGGGCTCGTCTCGCCGGCGAGTCGATTGGGCATCGCGCTGATGGTACGCGCGGCGCCGAAGAGTGAACGATTCGGGCGTCCGGTGACGTCTATGGAGTAACGATCGCGCATGTCGAACGTCGTCCGAACATGGCCGGAGTGCTGTTGATGTGGCCCATCGACGAGGGCGGCTGTGGTGCCCCCGGGCACCAGAACGCCCCCGGCAGGCAACGCACAGATAACGGCGGACCGGTATGGTAGGGATGCGTGCGAGGGACTACGCTTGCTTTAGTACGTCGCGGGAGTGCCTGCCTGTCGTGAGACGACTCTTCATCGCGGTACTGGCGTCATTGCTTCTGGCCGGGTTCATCGTGCCCGCCACGGGCTCTGCCAAGGTCGCCGCCGCGAGCGTCGTCCCGAAGGTCGTCGTCATCGTCGGGCCGTCCGGCGTGGCCACGAACCGCTACCGCTCGGAGGCCGTCAAGGCCGCGGCGCTGGCCCGCACCTACACCCCGGACGTCACCGAGATCTACTCGCCCAACGCGACGTGGCCCGCCGTCAGGGCGGCCCTCCAGGGTGCCAGCCTCGTGATCTACATGGGCCACGGCAACGGCTGGCCCAGCCGCTATCGCGACAGCCTGTACCCACCCTCCCAGAACGGCTTCGGCCTCAACCCGCGGGCCGGCACGGGCGATTACACGCACCAGTACTTCGGTGAGGGCCCCATCGCCAAGAGCGTCAAGCTGGCGAAGGATGCGGTCGTCCTGCTGAACCACCTGTGCTACGCGTCGGGCAACACGGAGCCCGGCCTCCCCGAGGGGACGATCGTCCAGGCGCGCCAGCGGGTGGACAACTTCGCGGCCGGGTTCATCAAGGCCGGCGCCTCGGCCGTCATCGCAGAGGCGTACTCGAGCCCCAACTACATGGTCCGCTCGATCCTCGGCGGCCAGCGCTCGATCGACTCGGCCTGGCGCAACGCCCCGACGCGCAACCGGCACGCCTTCGCCTTCGAGAGCCATCGCAGCCCGGGCTTCATCGCCCAGATGGACCCCGAGCGTTCCGGTTCGGGCTTCTCGCGCAGCATCGTCCTCAAGTCCGGCCTCGCCTCGGCCGACGTGCGGCGCGGCGCGAGCGGATCGGCCTGGCGGCCGCGGCGCTGCCCCTCGACCCGGGCATCATGACGCCGAGCCTGATGGCCGCCGGGATCACGGCCAAGGAGCCGACTCTCGCCTCAACGTCGGCGGCGACCACGATCAAGTACAAGGTCCCGTACAAGGTCACGAGCCGCGGCGCGCTGCCGAAGACCTTCATGGCGAGCGTGCGCTGGGACCCGCTCGACGTCACGGCGTCCGAGCCAGCACCCGAGGCCACGGGCACGGATGACACGGCGGCCGCCGACCCGGCGGCGCCCCCAGACCTGGGCCTCGTGACCGCGGAGCGGATCGGCGATGTGGTCGCCCCGGTCAAGGTGAAGCTGTCCAAGAAGAGCTTCGCGTTCAACGTGGCGACGCCGAAGGAGCCCGGTCGGTACCGGCTGAGCGTGACCCTCCACGACAAGGATGGGGTCGCCTATGACGCCATGACCCAGGCCCTCCTCCCGTCGCTGATCGTGCGCGTCACGGGCGACCTCGATGCGCAGATCGTCGCCCCCACGGCGCTCGAGATCACGCCGGGCGCGGCGACCAACCTCTCGCTGTGGGTCGCCAACCTGGGCGTGAAGGCGTGGGGCCACGAGCCGCTGTTCGACCCGGCCGCACGGAACGGTGGCGAGCGCGCCACGTCGGCCAAGGTCGTCGGCCAGTGGGTCGCCCTCGGTGACCTCGGTGATCCCAAGCTGGTCGCGTCCGCGGCCGCAGCATCGGCGGAGGCGGCCGACCTGCCCGTCGCGCTCGCGCCCGGCGCAGTCGCCGCGGCAGACCTCAAGGTGTTCGCGCCGTCGATGGTCGGTGACTACCTGCTCATCCTCGACGTCATCAGCCCCGACGATGGGTCCCTGACCGCCAAGGGCGTGCTGCCGACGGTCATCCGCGTCCACGTCGCCGAAACCCTGAAGGGCGCCGTGTCCGTGGCCGAGACGCCCGAGCCGGCGGCGACACCCGACGCCTCCGCCGCTCCCGACGCGTCGGCCGCACCGTCGCAGGCGCCCGCAGCCTCGGCCGCCCCGGCGAAGACGAGCGCCAAGCCGAGCACGAGCCGCAAGGCCACCCGCCCGACCCACTAGGTCGCCCGGACCGACGCGGTCCAGACCCGAGCTTCCGGACCCGGCGGTAGCATGCGCTCGAGATGACCGTGAGCGCCGCCGTCCCCGGCTTCGTCCCCAGCACGCCATGGCCTCCATTTCGCCAACCGCTGGGCGCCGGGGCCGACCGTCCGGCTGGGCTTCGTCGACCCGCGGCTCGTCGGCGTGGGTGATGCCTCGGCGGGACTGTGTGGCGGGATGGCCTGGTTCGTCCGGGAGCGTTTCGAGGGCGGGCTGCCGATCCCCGCCGACGCGGTCGCCCCAGCCAACGGCACGCCCCTGTTCCAGGCCATCGTCCGACGCCAGGTGCAGTCGCTCGACTGGCTGCGCGGCCCGTGGCGGTTCTGGCGAGCGGCGGCGATGTCGCCGACCGACCTCGTTCGCCAGTCCCTCGAGGTCGAGGCGAGGCGGATCCTCGTCCGGATCCAGACCGGCGAGCTCGCGCTCGTCGGGCTGGTCCGGCACCACGGCTGGAGCCCGTTCGAGCTGGACCGCGACCACACGGTCCTGGCGTACGCCGCCGACCACGACCCGGCCACCGGCGAGACGACGTTGCGCCTCTACGACCCGAACTGGCCCGACCGCGACGACGTCACGATCACCCTGACGCCGGACGGTCTCCGACAGTCCACAGGCGAGCCGCTGTTCGGCATCGTCGCGCTCGACTAGCGCGGCTGGACCGCCGCCGAGGCCGAGACGCCGCCCGGCGTCGGCGCCGCGAGGCCGCGGCGCCGCCGGCCCGCGGCGACTACTTCGCGATCACCACCTCGCCCGACGGCAGGGCCTTCCCGTGGTCCGGCACGATCGACGACTGGATGACCGGCGACTCCCATCGATACGTGCCGGGTGACACGACCCGGGCGACGTAGCGGAGGTGGTGGATCGGGTGCTTCGTGTCCGGCGAGACGCAGAAGTCGACGCGCTGCCCTGAAACGCGCCACGGCCCGTCGATCGTTGACGCGCTCGGGTCGCTCTCCTCCTCGTCCTCGCCGCCGTTCCGGAGACTGCCCGTCACGGGCGCGAGACCGGACGGGACGAGATCGGTGACCTGCCAGCAGCCGTCGTCGGCGTCGCTCCCGAGGCGCACGGTGAAGTCGACGGTGACGATGCCATCGAGCGGGATCGTTGCCCGACGGGGAAACGGTGCGGGTGAACGTCGTGATGTCGTCGGGTCGGAGCGAGGCCGCATCGAGCGCGCCCTCCCAGCGCGACGTGACGAGGACGGTGCCGCTGACCGGCGTCAGGACGGCTGACCCGAGCTGGGCCGGCGTCAGGCTGATCCAGACGGGCTCCATGGCCGGGATGTCGACCTGGCGGGTCGTCCCGTCGACCCGGAGCGAGGCCTTGGCGGCCTGGCCGGGGATGCGTTGCGCCCAGGCGCTCGCCGCGATCGCTCGCTGCAGGTCCAGGACCGTGTCCTTTGGTGGGTTCGCCGCGACGAACGCGTCGAGATCCGGCGGCGACCGGGTCACCGAGTCCCGCCGCGGCCATCGCGAGGAGGGCCGTCGTCGTCACGGTCTGTTCGGCGTCGCCGTTCTTGACCCGCACCCACGGGCCCAGGCGCTGGCCGTGGTCGTTCAGGACGTCGCGCTCCAGCGAGCGCGCCAGAGTCTCGTCGCCGCCGGCGAGGGCGGCGACGGCCAGCCACGATCGTTCGACGATCGAGAGGTCGGTGGCGCGGGCCGCCGACCGGATGTCGACGAGGACCGGGTCGCCGAGCGCGGCGAGACCCGTGAGGGCCACGATCCGACGCTCGCGGCTCGACGTCTTGATGCTCAGGACCTGGGTGAAGAGCCCACGGAGCTCCCCGGCGTCCAGGCCCGGGTCGTTTGCCAGGGCGGCCAGGGCGGTCAGCTCGAGATCGGGCGACGCGTACGGCAGGAGGGCGACCCCTTCGCCGCCGGATGCGAACGGCCGGAGGTCGATCGTGTCCGCGGGGACGTCGTCGCGCGGGAGATCGAAGGCGTCGAGGAGTGTCCGGCGGGCAAGGGACGCGGCGAGGGCCTGGTCGGCACGTCCGGTCGCCGGATCGAGCAGGCCCAGCAGGACCGGGAGCGCACGGCCGCGGCCGCCGTCGGAGAGGGCGATCGAGGTCGCGCCGGTCGTCCCGCCCTGGAGCCGGAACCCCGGCACGAGCGGTCCGGACGCGGTCCGGCCCTGGACGGAGCGACTGTCGACGACCCGGATGGTCCGGATCAGCACGTCCTCGTGCCGCGCCGCCCCCGTCCCGGTCGTTGCAACGATGCGGATCCGGTGGTCGCCGGCCGTGAGAGCGGGCAGGTCGAGGCTGGCGGCGGTGAACGCCGGGGCGGATGCGGTCGCGCCCTTGACGCCGAGCGTGTCGGAGGTGACGGCGAACGACACCTTCGCACCGTCACGGAGCGCCGAACCGTAGCCCCGCAGGCGCAGGACCGGTCGATCGCCGGCGAGATACGTGGGCGCCAGGGCGGCCTCGACGAAGAAGGGCTTGCCGACCGCCAGGTCGAGCCGGCCGCTACCCGCTCGATAGCTGCCATCGACGGCCGCGCCGACGACGCGCCACGACGTCAGGTCGTCGGACAGGTCGACCGTGACCGAGGCCCGCCCGTCGGCGTCGGTGGTGACCTGCTTGAACAGGAGCCAGTCGCGGAAGTCGTCCCGCTCGTCGCCCCCGCCGCCGGTCGTGTCGCCGCCCTCGAACTGCGGCTTGGGAACGCCATGGGACCAGGCGACCCCGATGATCCCGAGCGAGACCGGCGTGTACAGCTCGCCGAGCACGTCGACGTCATTGGCGGCACCGATGGCGAACAGCTTCTCGTCGACCACGCGGACCACGACCGAGGCCGACACGGGTCGCCCATCGGCACGCAGCGTCCGGATGGCGACGCGGGCATGGCCACCCGGTTCGTAGCGGGACGCGTCAGCGGTCATCCGGACCTGCAGCGAGCGGTCCGCGCGATCGAAGGACGCGTCGTACCGACCCATCGACTCATACGTCGTGCCGTTGAACCGGACGCCGTCGATCGCGACGTTCGGGACCCACGAGCCGCGGAACGTGGCCGCGAATGCCGGGCCCGCCTGGACGGTCGCGCTGCGCAGGCCGAGGTGGGCGACCGTGAAGAGATAGCGATCCCTGGCAGGGGCCGCGCGGCCGCCGCGGGCCTCGAGCTTGATGCGGTCACCGATCCGGTACAGCTGCTCGTCGGACGCCACCCGCCCGATCGGGATGAGCTGGCCGTCGCCGGTCGATGCGAGCGGAACGGTCGAGCCATAGCCGCGAGCGGCGATCGTCCGGCCGGCCGGATCGGTGTAGCTGGCGGTGACCTCATAGGTGCGGTCGCCGCCGTTGACCGTCATCGGCACGCGGAAGGTACCGTCCGCGCCGGTCGTTGCCGTCCGGCTGCCCAGCGAGGTGTTCCGCTGGCTGTAGCGATACACGGGCGACGTCGTCTTGGTGACGAAGTCGTACGCCGTCCCGACCTGGGTCCGTGTCGTGACCTGCTCGGTGATGTCGAGCGTGACCCTCGCATTCGCGCGGGGCGCTCCGGCCGGGTCGAGTCCCCAGTCACCGGCATCGGTCGCCTCGACCTTGGCGAAATCCACGTCGTGGACGTTGCCCGTGATCGTCAGGGTCGTGCCGTCCAGGGTCGCGTCGACCCCGAGCAGGGCGTTCGAGCGGAAGGCGGCGACCCAGGTCTCGGACCAGATGTCGGCCTCCTCGGGGAGCGTCGCCGCGACAGCGAGGCTCCGCCAGGCCCACTGCGACGGGACGTCGTCTTCGGTCGTCGATAGTGCGACCGTCGCCCGATGCTCGGCCGTCCCATCGGGACCGGTGCTCATCGTCACGGCAGGCCCAGCCTCGTCGTCCTCGCCGCTCGTCCTGACCTCGAGAGCGACCCCGGCGACCGGGGTCCCCTCGAAGAACGCCGCTGCGGCGTGGACGTCGACCGAGTCGCCCGACATGACCCAGCGTCGACCGGTGGTGATGTCGAGACGCCAAGCGGGCTTGCTGATCGGCCCGATCTGGACCGAGCTCGAGCCAACGGCCTCGCCGTCGGCCCGCATCTCCACGGCGTAGTAGCCGACCGGGAGGTCCTTGAAGGCGAGCGTGGCCGTGAACACGCCCGACGCGGATGGCGTGGGGCGGGCGGTCACGATCGGGATGGAGGTCGCGGTCCAGTCGTCATAGGCCTGCAGCCGGACCTCGAGCCGCTTGGGCAGTGCGCCGTCCGCTCGGGCGCGAATGACGCCCCAGGCGTTGACCTGATCCGTCGTCCGCAGGAAGTCGCGGTCGGTGGCGAGGACGTGCCACCAGTGGTCGCTCGGGTCGACCCCGCTGGTATCGAAGCCGTAGCACTTCTCGCAGATCGACTGCCCGTCGACCGGGACGAAGACCGCGCGGCCGGCGTGGTCGCGGACGCTCACGAATTGGTGTCGCGGGTCGGTGCTGGCGACCTTGAGGATGCTCGGCGTGGCCGCGATCCGGAGCCCCTTGCTATCGGTGCGACCCACGCTCGTGCCGGCGACCGTGACCGCGGCGCCGGCGACCGGCCGCCCCGTGTCGAGGGCGTTGACCCAGACGGCCGATCGGGTCTCGGTGACCATCGCGTAGAGCGCCAGGTCGGTGATCTGGAGGATCACCTGCTCGCGACGCCCGGCGTACGTCAGCGTGGCGACGTACCAACCGGCGGGAAGGGTCTGCGGGATGTCGACCCACGTGCGCGTCTCGCCGCCGTCGTCGCCCTGGTATCGATGGACGGGCGCCGTGCCGGTCAGGATCAGGGTCAGGCCGCCGGTCGCGATCGGCGCGCCGGCAGATCGCGCCCACTCGGGCTGCTCATCGATGCGCCGATACGCTGCGGTCGCAGCCTTGAGGCCGGCGAGTCGATGGATGGTCAGGGGCAGCGAGGTCGGGGTCGATGTCGGCGTCCCCTCGTCGTTCCGGAAATAGACCGAGATCGTCGGCTTGAGCGCGACGGCGGAGTCGACCATCGGGTCCGGGATGATGAGCGCCTGGTCGGCGTTGCCGCCCTTGGTCTCGAAGCGGACCACGACGTCATGCTCGAGTCGCTGGCCGGTCCCCGGGAGCGGGATGCCCTTGCGCAGGGTGACCGTGTAGAGGGTGAACGCCTTGAGGCGCGAGGACGGGACGAAGGCGACGACCTTGCCGTGCGCTTCGAAGCGGCCGTGGACGTCGGGGCTGATCGAGAACGCGTGATTGACGGCGGCCGCGGTCACGCCCGGCTGGTCGAACGAGAACTCGATGCCGGTATTGCGCGGGACCTCCGACGA
Source organism: uncultured Chloroflexia bacterium (assembly GCA_963828965.1). GTDB lineage: Bacteria > Chloroflexota > Limnocylindria > Limnocylindrales > CSP1-4 > SPCO01. The sequence continues at coordinate 624,067 of CAWHGL010000003.1, read as the reverse complement.
CTCGTTCTCGGGCAGCGTGCCGACGACCTGCAGGGTCTTGGCCGCGGTGATCGCCCAGGCACCGGCGATCGTGCCGTCGGGTCGGTGGATCGAGAACCGATAGGTCGTGCCGGGCGTGAGTGGTCGGGTCGGGGTGAGGGTCGCGCTCGTGGCGCCGACGGCGGCGCGGGTGAAGGTGATCCGAGGCGTGACCTCGAGGGCCGCGGCGAGCTTGGCGGTCGGCGTGCCGTCGAGGCTCGCCAGTTGGAAGGCCGTGTCGACCGCGGCGCCGGCCAGGCCCTTGCGGGTCGGCGTCAGCGAGGCGATGGGCTCGAGCGGCGGGAGGTCGACGGCGGCCCAGTCACCGCTGGGCGGCGGGACCGGGGTCGGAGTCGGGTTCGAACCGCCGGGTGCCTGGCTGGGGGCGCCCGATGGGGCGCTGGAGCCCTGGGCCGTGGCAGTCCGTCGTGGTGTGGGCGTCGTCGACCCGCAAGCGCCGGCCACGAGGGCGATGAGGACCACGACAAGGAGGAGTCGAGATGGGTGGCTGGTCCCCCCGGACCCAGGACCGTAGACGAGCTTCGTCACGATCGTGCCGTCCTTCGAGCCGGCGGACTGGACAGGTCCGTATGATCCGACCCGCCATACGACGTGCGGTCTGGGTCTTTGTTACTCGCTGTCGGCTATCCGACAAGGCGGTTCGGGAGCGCCACAACCGCGACCGCCGAGCTGTCGCGGCGCGCCGAGCTACTGGGACGAACACGCTCGTGTTCGGCCTCCACGACCTCGTGCCGGGGCTCCACGGGCGCTCTTACCGACGATCTGCTCGCCCGCATCGACGAAGCGCGCGAACGGTTGGATGTTCGATCCGGACCGTTGACGACGAGGCCTCGCGACGGCCGCCGTCACGTACACGGCCGTCGGCACCTCGAGCGGTGCCGGTCGCCCTCATCGTCGACAGCGCAAATCGACGTCGTCAACGACATCCTTGCGACTCCGGCGACATCAGCATCGGCGGCCACGATACGAGGCCGTCGCAACTTCTCGGGTAAGCGATCCTCCAGCCGTTGGGCATTCGCTGTGATCCTGGCCCGGGTCCCGCTAAGCACAGCACGTGCTGGTCAATGGACACAAGGACGCCGATCTGACCCAGATTGGCTAGATCCAAAGTGCCGATCAGACGACTCGCTTTGCGCCTTCGTACGCTTCGCCGCGTCCGCTTACCGACGCAGTCGCGGAATTCGTGCTCTCGTAGTCGCCATGCGCCTCACCGCGAGCGTTACACGGGATCCACCGGATAGCGCGCGCTGGACGAGTTGGTGGGCCGGCAACGTCAATGAACTCGTACGAAACCAACCACCACTTCCGCCGGCTTGGCTCGGGTCGCGCGTGATGTCGTGGTCGACCTAGGTGGGGTCGGCGAACAGCGAGAGCACCGCGGCCTCAAATCCTGTCGGTGTCAATCCAACGAGCTGATCGAGCAAGTGGGCGTCGCGCTGTCCCAACGGCGGGCAATTGGGATTGTGGCGGACGTATTAGGGGCGCCCACACACGCAACCGGTCGACAGCGCCGTCCTGATATCGCCGCCAGGCGACCGGGCCATTGCCGGTCAAACCCACCGTCGACGTTGCCGTCATCCTCGAGTGCAGCCAGGCGACGTCGACGAACTCCTCGTTGAGGATGGACAGGTGCGCCCGATAGTTGCGGACTGGACGGCCCTGGTCCTCGAACCACGTGAGCTCGAGGCGCTCCAGAGCGCAAAGGCCGTTGAAGGTAAGAACCCCCGTCCGACGCTGCTGAAATGCAGGATCGGCGGCACGAGGGCGATGTGGCTGTCCAGGACCTGATTGAAGCGTTCCGCAGCGCGAAGTTGCCGGGAAAGTCGTCTTCGCTCATGCTCTTTGCCGGCCCGGATTCCGCACCGTTCGGTGGCCGAAATGACGGACGCGTTTTCCGCACTTCTGGAAAGCTTCCGAAGCTCGCTCGGAGTGTATCGGTCTCGCTCGATGTGCGTCGCGATCGGGCGCGGCTGGAAGCACGCCATGATCCTGTTTGGCATGCGTTCCTATCCATGCCACGCGACCTACGCCCTGTACGAGATCATCGCCGCCTACGGCTTGGTGAATAGCGGCAAGTCTCCGAGACCCGTGAGGGCGTGAAATGGGCGAATCCGCGCATTCCGACTCCATGTCGTGACCCGAACAAGAGTGACGAGGACTACTCGCCAACAACGAGATACGCGGATTACCCGATCTCACCGACGCGATTTCATTGGGAAAGCCAGTCGAAGACCGCACAGGCCTCGCCTATCGGGCAGCGATACATCAATCATGTCGCCCGCGGAAGCCGGGTCATCCTCTTCGTGCGCGAGAACACGAGATTTCGGACCAGCGCGCCATATGTCTGTCTTGGACCCGCTAGGCATGTCAGCCACCAGTCGAACCGGCCAATCCAGATCGTCTGGGAACTCGACCGCCCGATGCCGGCCGAGATCTACCAGCGAGCGTAGCTCCGGCTGGATGTCCGACTAGGCCGCGTCGCCGTCCACGTAGCGTTCGGTCAGCAGGTAGTACGACAGGGAGCTGAGTTCGAGCCAGTCGACGCGGGGCGGGCGGCCGAACAGTAGCCATCGGTTGAGGCCGGCGCCGCTGTTCTCGAACATGACGCGCGGGTGTCGCTCCGCGATCCAGTCGGGCAGCTCGGCCAAGGTCTCTTCGATCAGCTCGTCTTCATGAAGGCGAAGGATTCGATCAAGGGTGATCGATTCGGAAGCGCTCATGCCCGGCAGCATGATCAGATCGCTCGAGATCGTCGATCCCCCGATCCGTACCGATCGGGTCCCGATCAGAAGAACGTGTTCGAGAACGGGGCGCGCGGCGGCAGGAAGATCGTGTCGGCCAGCAGGAGGGCGCCCGGGGTGTGCTCCTTGACGCGGCCGGCGCGGGCCAGGTCGGTGAAGCGGAACGTGCCGAGGTAGGCACAGGCCAGCGTGCCGATGTCGAGCTCGAGGTCGGGCGCGGCCGTGGTCGAGGCGACCGACATCCGTCCATCGGCGGCGACCGTGAGCTGCCAGCGGCCGGCGTTCGTATCGATCATGTCGTCGCTGACCGCCAGGACGACGCTGCCCTCGCGCGCATAGGTGCGCGCCGCGAGGGTCGTGGGCAGGTCGAGGATGCGCAGGTACAGGGCGTCGGTGGTCTGCATCCCCAGGCGGCGCGGTTCGAGCACCCACGTGAAGAGCGGATGCGGGACCGGCCCGCGCCAGCCGATGATCTTCGTCGTGAGGTCGCGCTCCAGAGCCATTGCCACAGTCGCTGCTCGGTATCGGGGTCGAGCGCGATCACCTCGGCGACGAACGTCTCGCCCCCCGGCCCCTGCGGGGACCAGCTCCCGCCGACCCGGTAGATCGCGTACCCGCGCGGCTCGCCACCGACCTCGAGCACGACGCGATACGTCGGCCCCTTGCCGCGGCGCATCCACTCGGCATCGGACAGCACGAGGTTCCGCCAGCGGATCTCGCTGCGCTCGATCGTGCCGGGGACGATCCGCCCGAAGGCCTCGTAGACCGTTGGAAAGACGGCCATCGCGCCATCGACATCGACCATCCGCAGCACCACGTCCTCCCGCGGCGGCAGCGGTGAGCGGAAGGCGACGCGCCCGCGATCGACCTCGAACTGGCTCTGGAGCGTCGCATTGCCGAACCCGAAGCGCTGGTAGATGGCCGCCTCGGAGGCCAGCAGGATGGCGACTGGCTCCGCGTGCGCCTTGGCGTCCGCGAGCAGCCAATCCATCATCTGGCGCAGGATCCCGCGGCGCGTATGGTCCGGCCGGACACCGACCCCGGTGATGCCGCTGGCCGCGATCGAGCTGCCACCGGGAACGCTGAGCCGCATCGAGAAGGCGCCAGCGCTGCCGACCCGCTCCTCCCCGTCGAACGCGTTGACCAGTCGCTCGGGCTCGAAGAGCGGCCGTTCGGCCTCGAACTCGGGCTCGCTGTCAGTCGCGGCGAAGGCCGCCAGCAGGGGCTCGAGCCACGCGCGCAGCTCATCCGCGGCGGGGCTGCGCAGCGTGATCTTCGGAGCCTTCGGGTCAGGCATGGCGGCATCGTGTCATACCGACGGCAGCACCTGCGCGTCCGTCTGGGCCGGGGCGAAGAGGTCGCCGACCTGCTCGACGCGCTCGATCATGTCGCGGACGGTCCAGCGATCGGGTCGCAGATCCTTGTCGTCGAGCTCGTCCCAGGCGATCGGGGCGCTGACGGGAGCCCCGGCCGCCGGACGGACGCTGTACGGCGCCACGAGGGTCTTGATGCTCGCGTTCTGGGTGTAGTCGAGCCGGGCGCGGCCCTTGCGCGCCTCCTTGGCCCACTCCCACGAGATGAGGTCCGGCACGGTGCCCCCGACCGCCCGGCTGACCTTCTCGACCCAGGCGCTCGTCTCGGAGAAGTCGTATCGGCCGTGCTCGATCGGGATCCAGACCTGGATGCCGCGCTTCCCGGTGACCTTGGGATAGCCGCGCACGCCGAGATGCTCGAGCGCGGTGCGATACAGCCGCGCCAGGACGAGGGTCTCGTCCCAGGTCGTCTTGTCGCCGGGGTCGATGTCGATGTAGGCGAACGTGGGCTGCCACGGCTCGGGCAACTTGCCGGTCCAGGCGTGGATCTCGAAGCTTGCCTGGTTGCCGAGCCAGCACAGGGCGGCCACGCCATCGGCCAGCAGGTGGTCGTTGGCGGTGCGGTCCTCGCGGCCGTCGACGCCGGTCTCGTGCCAGCGGGTCAGCCACTTCGGCGAGGTGTCGGGCATGTTCTTCTGCCAGAAGCCCTGGGCGCCGGCCCCGTTCGGGAACCGCTGCAGGTTGAGCGGCCGGTCGTGGAGATGCGGCAGCATCGTCGGGGCGATGCGGGCGAAGTAGCCGATGAGGTCGCGCTTCGTGATCGGACCGGACTGGTCGCCACGCCCGTCGAACAGCGGCTTGTCCAGGTTGGTCAGCTTGAGCTCGTGCCCCCCGACCTGCCAGGTGCCCTCCTTGCCGAGCGCGGCGAGGGCCTCGAGCTCGGCCGCGGTGGCGGCCCGGAACGCGGGGTTCGCCGTCGCGGCCGGGGCCTTCGCCGGGGTCTTGGCCTTGGCCGCGGTCTTCGTCTTCGGCATGGTGGGGGCCTCCTCCTGAGGGTCGGGGGTCGGGGCATCGGCTTCGGCGGCACGGACCGCGCTGGTCGTCGCGACCGCGGTCTCGCGCGCGACGGCCGTCGGGTCACGGTCCGGCTCGACGCCCTTGAACGCGGTCTGGCGGACATGACCGTCGCGCGTCCAGCCACCGATCTCCGCGCGGATGACGAGCTCGGGACGGACCCACGTCACGCCGTTCAGGTCACCGCCCCAGCGGCCGCGGTAGTCCTTGGCCGGCGGCGGATCGAATGGCGGATCGTCCTGGACGAGCGGCCTGAGCCGCTTCAGCAGGTCTGCCCGGATGGCCCCGGTGAAACCCGACCCCACCTTGCCGGCGAACCGCAGCTTGCCGTCCTCGTACACGCCGATGGCCAGCGCTCCGAGGTCGCGGGCGTTGCCGGCACCTCCGGTCCAGCCCCCGACGACGAGCTCCTGTTCGGGCCGGATCTTGAACTTCAGCCAGGCGTTGGTCCGCCGGCCGGGCTCGTAGCGCGAGCGCCGTAGCTTCGCAACGATGCCCTCCACGCCGATCCCCTTGGCGGCTTCGTAGAAGGCGATCCCCTCCCCCTCGATATGGGTCGCGTAGCGGACGCGCGGATGGTCCTTGAGCACGCTCTTGAGGAGGCGCTTGCGGTCCTCGAGCGGGACCTCGAGGAGCGACCGACCATCGAGGTACAGCAGGTCGAAGACCTGGTACACGAGGTTGGTCGCCGACTTGTCGCCGAGCTTGGTCTGGAGGAGGCTGAAGTCGGGCCGGCCGTCGTCATCGATCGCGACGACCTCGCCATCGACGATCGCCTGCTGGGCCTCGATCCAGCGCGACGGCGTCGACAGCAGGCGCGGGAAGTACGCCTCGGCGTCGTTGAGGTTACGGGTCCACGTTCGTACGCTGCCGTCATCGACGACGGCCTGCACGCGGAAGCCGTCCCACTTGATCTCGTACAGCCAATCGGGATCGCTGAACGGCTTCGACGCCAGGGTCGCGAGCATCGGCTCGATGTGCTGCGGGAGCGGCGCCACCTTGGCACCGGCGAGGTCGATCTCCGCCGTCGCGGCGGGCGCCTCGCTGACCCAGATCGCGTCGCGGTTCGCCTTGACCTCGTCGTTCGTCCGGCCGGTCTTGACGCTCTGCGGATGGTCCTCGGCGTCCCAGCCGGCGACCGAGGTCTCGTCCTTCTTGTGGATGAGCAGCCACTGCTCGCCCTGGTCGTCCTCGAAGGCGGTGGTCGGCTGACTGCCCGGGTCGCCGGCTGGTGCGCACGATCGTGAAGCCGGCCACGGAGCTTCTCGCCGAACAGGCGGAACTTGAGCTCGCCGTCCCTGACGCTCTTGCGACCGTCAAGGGTCGGGGCCTCCGGCTCCCACGTGCCCCAGTCCCAGACGATGACGTCGCCGGCGCCGTACTGCTTGGACGGGATGACGCCCTCGAAGTCGAAGTACTCGATCGGGTGGTCCTCGACGTGGACGGCCATCCGCCGGGTCGCCGGATCGAGCGTCGGGCCTTTGGGGACCGCCCAGCTGACGAGAACGCCATCGATCTCGAGGCGGAAGTCGTAGTGGAGTCGGGTCGCCCGATGGCGCTGCACCACGAATCGACCGGTCTGGCCCTGCGCCGCCGTCGCCAGGTCGGGCGGCGGCTCGGGGGTCTTGGCGAAATCGCGCTTGCGGCGATAGTCCTCGAGCGGCATCAGGCGGTCAGTGTGCCAGCCCTCGGTGATGTTTGAACCGTCGGGACTCCGATTCCGCCATATCGGGCGATCACCGGATGGACGGTGATGGCCCATGGTTGGTGAACATGACCGATGTCGCGTTGGTACTCCGGGCGAAAGCGGGTGATCGGGACGCCTTCGACGTCCTGATGACCGCTCGGATCGATCAGCTGTACCGCATCGCCTATCTCGTACTCCGCGACAGCGAAAGTGCGCAGGATGCCGTGCAGGAGGCGCTCGTCGACTGCTGGCGCGACATGCGCACGCTGCGCGAACCCGACCGGTTCGACGCGTGGCTCCGCCGATTGCTCGTGCATGCCGCCACGGATGAAGCGCGCCGCCGACGACGCGTCGCCGTCCATGTGACGACCCTACAGATCGAACCCGTCGGGCCGGATGGCGTGCAAGGGTTCGCCGACCGGGACGAGATCGCTCGTGTGTTCGGGCGCCTGACCATCGATCACCGAACCATCGTCGTCCTGCACTACTACCTCGGCCTCACCGTCACTGAAGCCGCCGCCGCGGCCGGGATCCCGGTGGGAACGGCCAAGTCGCGCCTGCACTACGCGGCGCTGACCTTGCGATCCGCACTCGAGGCCGACGCACGCGCCGTCCCGGCCAGAGAGGCGTTGGCATGAACCCCACGACGGATGACGATGTCGCGATCACTCGATGGCTCTCTGGCGAGGCACCAGCGCAAGCGCCGGATGGACTCCTGCGGGCAGCACGGACGCAAGTCCGGGCCACCTCACAGCGGCGGGGCCGGCTGCAGATCCAGAGGTGGCGTGCCGGGGGCGGCAGCTTGCGCATCGCGGTCTCGGCGGCTGCCGTCGTCGGCGTCGTGGTGATTGCGGCCTGGATCTTCCCGCGTTCCGCCGGTCCGGCGACCGCGCCCACGAGCACGCGACCGACCTCGCCGGCGAGCCCTTCGGCAACAGCAAGTCCGACCACCTCGGAGCCCATCCTCGGCTGGCCGGGGCCGCGCGGCGGTCCGGCCGGGCGCTATGCGTGGGAGATGTTCGGCCAGGCGTGGATGCACCACGTCGCCGACGATGGCACGGTCGCCCTCTGGTTCACCGTCCGGGACATCGATGGCCCACTCCCGAGCGGCGACCCGGTCGACATCGCCGGGTCCGACGGCACGTTCGGCGAGCGACCGGTCGGCGAGCCCGGGCTCGGGCTCGGGTCCCATCGATGGGTGGTCGATATCGATGGTCGGCGTGTAGTCATCTACCTGGAGACCGACCCCGGCACGATCGACGCCGCCCTCGGATTGGTCCAACCGATCATCGCCTCGATGCGCCTGGAACCGATCCCCGACAGGGACGGAGATCGCCTGACGTTCGAGCTTGGTGACGGGTGGGACTCCGGCTAACCCGCCGACACCTCCTGCGGGGGCCTACGGCTGGTACAGCACCGCAGAGTCGACCCCGACGCTGCCATCCCTCCCGATGTCGCTGCCGCCGACGATGAAGACGCGCCCGTCGTCGAGTGGCGTCGCGGTGTGCCCACTGCGGGGCGTGCCCATCGAACCGATCGGGCTGAAGGCGCCGGTCGCCGGGTCGAACATCTCGGTCGACGACAGGACCCGCCACTGTTGCTGCTTCTGCCAAGTGCCGCCGGCGATGAGGACGCGTCCGTCGGGCAACAACGTCGCGGTGTGTTGCTGTCGTCCCTCGGTCATCGAGCCGGCCTTGGTGAACTTGCCGGTTCCGGGGTCGTACAGCTCGGCGCTGTCGTACACCGAATCCTGCGGCGACCGGCCACCGGTGACCAGGACCCGCCCATCCCGGAGGAGCGTGGCGGTGTGCAGCCAGCGGCCGGTCTTGAGCGAGCCGGTCTTGCTGAACGTGCCCGTCGCCGGGTCGTACACGTCGGCCGACTTGCTGCTGGCGTAGCCCTCGCCGCCTCCGCCGATGACGAGCACGCGGCCGTCCTCGAGCAAGGTCGCGGTGTGCTGGTCGCGGAACGTGGTCATCGATCCGGTCTTGCTGAAACGGCCCGTCGCCGGGTCGTAGATCTCCGCCGTCGCGAGCACGCTGGCGGCGCTCTCGGCGGTCCGGATGGACGCGAGCGTGATGCGGCCGGCGGCGGCCGGCGGTGGGGCGGTGTAGCCACCGGCGATCAGGACCCGACCGTCGGCCAGCAGCGTCGCGGTGTGGAACTCGCGCCCGGTATGCATCGAGCCAGTGGCGGTGAAGGTGCCGGTCGCCGGGTCGTAGATCTCGGCCGTGACCCAGATCCCGTCCTCGCCGCCGCGTCCGCAGTCATAGCCGCCGGTCATCAGGACGCGGCCATCCTGGAGCAGCGTCGCCGTCTTGCCAGCGCGCTTGACGGACAGCGAGCCGGTCGGCGTGAACGAGCCGGTGCGTCGGGTCGTACAGCTCGGTGGCCGTCCCACAGCCCTCGGTGACGAGGACGCGTCCGTCGCGCGAGTTTCGTGGCGGTCTCGCCGAGCGGGCCGTCCTCGGTCGTGGTCGGCGTGCCGGCCCAGGTGAAGCCGGGTGCGAGATCCGGCACCGGCGACGGGGATGGCGTGGGCGCGGCCGGGCCGATCGTGCTCGCCTCGCTCGGCGTCCAGGGCAAGGCCGCGATGGCCGGCCCGCCGACCGGCTGCCAGACCGGATCGGTCACCTCGATGTCAAAGGGAGCCGCGTTGATCGTCGAGGTCGATGCGAGGAGTGCCGCCTTCGAGCCGTCGGCATCCATCGTCCACCAACCCTGGTCGACGTCGTCGGCAACGCGCGTACCCCGGGTATAGAGGATCCGCCCATCCGCCGTCCAGGACGGCGCGATCGCGAGCCCGTCCGTCGTCAACCGCTGCACGTCGGACCCATCGGGACGCATGGTGTAGAGGTCCCCGAAGTCGGGCGACAGTGAACTCTCCGGATCCTCGGCGTTCCGTGACACGAACACGATGCGGGCGCCATCGGGCGACCAGTCGCCATTGATGGCGTCCATCGTCGGTGAGCTGATCTGGTGCAGATTCTGGCCGTCGGCGTCGATGACGAACAGGGCGTCCATGATCGGCTCGAAGGGGCCGCCTGTGTCCTTGCTCCCGTATCGCGAGAACAGGATGTGGGCGCCATCCGGCGACCAGCCCGGCCGCAAGCCCCCGATGGGCGACGTCGCGTTGAGGACGGTCACCTCGCCATCCTCGAGATCCATCGTCGCGATCGCCGCCGGACCGAAGTAGCCGTCCGCGTCTGTCGACCGCCGAACGAACACGATGCTCCGACCATCAGGGGAGAACGCGACCTCGAGATCCTCCTGGCAGGACAGCGGCGTCTCTGTCGATGGAGCCACACAACCGGTATCGGCCCGCCGTGGCTGGTTGCCGCTTGGATCGGTCAGGTAGAGCTTGCCGTCGCTCGACGTAGAGGAGGCGGGATCCGTCCGGCGACCAGACCGGCTGTGCCTGATACCCGACGCCGTCGGGGAGCAGCTCGTGCGCACCGGTCCCATCGGTACCGATGACCCACAGGCGTGACACCGGGCAGGTCGTTTCGCCCTCGCGGCAGGTCAGGTGCTTGTCGACCGGCCGGACGAACGCGATCAGGCCGCCCGGGCGGGCGTTCGAGGTGGGTGCCGGGGTCGCGGCGGTGCCGCACGATGACGGCGTACGGTCCGGCGGTCGCCGAGCAGCGCGTCGGAGGGCGTCGGCGGCACGACCTCGGTGAAACGCACCAGCCCGCTGCCGGCGGCCAGCGCCCCGCCGACGAGCAGGAGCGCGGCGGCGGCGAGGAGCGTCATCCCACGACGTCGCGGCAGCTGTCGGAGCGGCGCCGGGGCCGACACGGGGATGTCGGCGAGGCTCTCGCGCAGGTCGGCCGGAGCCGCTGCGGCGTCGCCGACTTCGGCGTCGTACCAGGCCCGCAGCCGATCTTCGAGCTCTCGGTCGGTCATCGGTCGGTCCTCGTGAGATCGGTGGCGCCGGCGGGCTCGATCGCGTCATGCAGCCGACGCAGGGCGTAGTGGAGTCGCGACCGGACGGTCCCGGACGGGACACCGAGGCGCGCGGCGATGTCGTCGACGGTCAGGTCGCGGTAGAACCGCAGCGCGACGACGATCTGGTGGTCGGGCGACAGCTCGGCGATGGCCGCACCGATGACCTGCCGATCCTCCGCGCGGGCGGCGTGGTCGCCGGTCGCCATGGCGACCTCGACCGAGATGTCCGTCGCCAGCCAGCGCCTCGAGCGCAGACGATTGCGGCAGGTATTGACGAGGATCCGGTCGAACCACGGCTCGAACCGGCCCGGATCCCGCAGGGTCTCCCACTTGCGCCATGCCTGGACGAAGGCGTCATGGGTGGCGTCCTGCGCCTCGGCCGGATCGCGCAGGATGGCGCGCGCCAGGCGATACGCGCGGTCGAGGTGCTCGTTGGCCAGGGCCACGAACGCCGCGTCGCGTCCCGTCGCATCGCGAACGGGCGCTGGCGGGGCTTCTGCCATGTCGATGGCCTCGGACAAGCGGTTCACGATGACATGACACCCGAGCTGGGTGGATCGTTCACCGCACCAAGCCTATGGCCGGGGCGTCGCCCCGGCGACGCGCGCTACTTCGGGGCGCCGGTCCCGGTCCTGATCCGCAGGCGATACCAGCTCCGAGGTGTCCTGCTCGTAGAGGACGTGGCGGGCGTCCGCCTTCGCCCAGACGATCGACGGCGACCAGTTCACACGCTGCTCGACGTACGCCACCGATCTGGAGGTGCGGGAACGTCGCGCCGCCGTCCGAGGACTCGGCCCAGATGAGGTCGACCGTCGCCGTCGGCTTATCACAGCTCGACACGCATGCCGCCCAGGCGATCGCGGTGCCGGTCGAGCCGACGGCGGCGACGGCCGGCGTGCCATGCGCCAGATACGCGGTGACGGGTCCTGGGCTGATCGACTTGATCGACCCCCACGACCCGGCCTTGTGGGTCCGGACCTGGGCACCCGTCGCCGTCGTCCAGCCGACGACGAACCGGTCAGCTGTGGCCGCGACGGATGACTTCCGACTCCGCCGCGTTGGCGATCGTCGCTTGCGTGGACCAGGTCGCGCCGCCATCGAGCGACGTCCGCGCGACGACCTTGAAGTCGACGTTGCTCGTCCAGGCGACGATCAACTCGCGTCCCGGAGACGGCCATCGAGGGATACGCGGCGCGTCCGTTCGAGCCAGTGCTCGATACGTGCCCGACCCCGAGCGTTCGGTACGTCCAGGTGGCGCCCCGGTCGCGGCTCGTGGCGAGCCGGACATTCCCCGTGTTGGCGTCCGTGTAGGTCACGTAGACGCTGTTGCCGCTGGCGGCGATCGCGGGGTAGTCGACTCGACCTGTCGCTGATGACACGCGGACGGCCGACTGCCATGCCGTCGTCGAGCCGTGGTTCGTGTTCGTCCGCACGTACAGGACCCGCGGGGCCTTGGGGTCGTACGCGACCAACTTCGTCTGGGATACCCACGCCGCGTAGACGTTCGATCCGGCGGCGGTCATCGCAGCCCGATCCGCATGCTGGGTGCTCGGGTTCAGGCGCAGCGACGGAGTCCAGGTCGCCCCGGCATCCGACGTTCGGACGTAGTAGACGCCGAGCTTCGGGGTCGTGTCCGTCGCCTACGTGCTCGCCGATGTAGTTGGTCGCCTCGATGGCGTGCAGGTAGGTCGTGGTACCGCTGACCGTGCGGCCGAGGCCCTTGCCATAGGACCACGTCTTGTCTCGGCCGGCGGTGCGATCGGCACCCCAGGCGACCTTGGAGGTCTGCGACGCCGGTGCCAGCGAGGGTGGTCTGTGGGACCTCGAAGAGCCTCGTTGCCCTGGATGGACCACTGCAGGTAGCCCGGAAGACTGCCGACCGCGTCAGGCCGGAACTCCACGGTGACTTGCACGACCCAAGAGCCGGTACGTTGGCGCACGCGGCCGGCGATGACGATCCGATACGTCGGCTGGCCACCGTAGACGGACACGTTGGCGGTGGCCGCCGTCGAGTCCGTCGGTGACAGTGATGGTCCTCGGTCGCTCGCAGACCCAGCGCCAACGATCCGAAGTCGACGGCTGATGCCGACAGTGCGAACGGCCGCGCGTTGCCGACGAGCGCGACACCATGCGTTCCCGGGAAGGTGTCGTCCGACAGGGTCAGAAGCGCCTGCTCGATCTCCGATCGCCGTCGCGGTCATCTTGACCGTGACGACACATGTGGCTCCCGGGGCGAGGGTCGCTCCGCTGCACCTGTTCGATATGACCTGGTAGTCGCCAGCGTCGCTGCCGCCGAGGGTCAGGTTGCCGACTGTGGTCGACTGGGTTCCGCGAGCCGCCAGCGTCAGAGTCTTCACCGCTGTCGCGCGCCCGGTGACGCCGGGGCCGACGTCGAGGGTCCCGACGTACGGCACGAGGGCCTTCAATCCGACGTCAGACGCGTATCGAAGCTCGCCGCGGCTGATGCGGCTGGTTGTCGCAGGTCGTCGACGAAGGAGACGGCGAACGACGTGAGCGTGGTCCCTGATACGTCGATGTCGCTGACCGTGAACTCGCCCGACTCCTCGTTGCAGCCCTCGCCCGAATGCCCGATGTCGAACCCCGGCTGGCCTGCGCCGTTGAAGGGATATCGGATCGCGTTCGGATACGAACCGACCGCGAGCTGCTGTCCGGACGGGGCGGCGAACTCGAGATGGAAGCTCCGGTTCGGGTCGTTGGCCGTGTTGACCTCGATGTGGGCGAGGCCCCTCGCGCTGTCGTAGTACGCGACCCACGCAGGTGTCAGCTTCGACGACGTAGACCGCCCGACTGGGTGCGAGGTAGCCGCCGTCCACGTAGAGCGCCGTCAGGGGACTCGCCGCCCCGACCGCTGCCGGCGCCAGCGTCGCCGCGAGGGCAAGGACGGTTGCAGCGACGAACGCCGTCTGACGGCGTGCTTGGGACGTACCCACGGCCACCCACCTTTCGTGTGAGGGCATGACGCGTATCCGGCTGGGGCGTTACGGGGCGCGGGCCGGGCACGCGCGTCGCGGCACGGTAGGCGGCACCGTACGCGCGGAGTGTCGTGTGTGCGTTTGCGGTCGCGTGCGGGGCGCGAGAGCGATAGCAGCGTTTGATGCAATTCGGCCGCATATGCGGCCGAATCGCATCAAGTCGAGGTCATGTCCACGCGCGCCGGACGCGGCCCCCAGGCCTCGGAACCCCGACCGACTACGCGGACTTGCGCTTCCGGGCCGCAGGCTTGGCGGCTTCCTCATCGTCGGCGGCCCGGGCGGCCGCCGCGGCGGCCTTCGTGCGCGACTTGGCGGCGGGTTTCGCCGAGCCACTCGCCGACTTCGCGGCCTTGGCTTCCTTGGCCTCGCGCGCCTCCGCCACGGACACGGGTGCCTCGGTGCCGGCGTCACGGGCCGCCTTGGCAGCGTTCACCGACGCTTCGAGCGCGGCCATGAGGTCGATGAGCTTGCCGCCCTCCTCGGGCGCCTCGATCTCGACCGTCTCCTTGCCGTCGACCTTGGCCTCGATGATCTGCTGGAGCGCCTCGCGGTACTCGTCCTTGTACTGCGACGGGTCGAACTCGGCGGTCATCGCCCCGACGAGCTGCTTCGCCATCGCGAGCTCGGCCGGCTTGAACTCGAACTCCTCGTCGGGCAGGTCGAGCTCGCCCAGGGAGCGGATCTCGTCGGGCCAGTGGAGCGTGGTCATCAGCATCGTGTCGCCGAAGGGATCGAGCGCGGCCAGCGCCTCGCGATCCTTGATGACGACCTTGCAGATGGCGGTGAGCCCATCCTCCTCGAGGACCGACTTGAGCAGGTAGAACGCCTTGCGGCCGATCTTGTCCGGCTCCAGGTAGTAGGCGCTCTTCACGAAGCGCACGGCGGCGTCATCGCGCTTGGCCTTGGTGAACTGCTCGATCTCGATCGAGCGGACGGTCTTGAGCGGGACGCGCTCGAGATCTTCGTCCGTGATCACCACGTACTCACCGGGCGAGTATTCGAAGCCCTTGACCGTGTCCGAGCGCGAGATCGGCTCGTCCTCGACCGGACACCAGACCTTCATCTGGATGCGCGACAGGTCGTCCTTGTGGAGCATGTTGAAGCTGATGCCCTTGGACTCTGTCGCGAGGTAGAGCTTGATCGGGATGGTGACCAGCCCGAACTGGATGGCCCCCTTCCACATCGCTCGTGCCACGGTGGCGCCTCTTGCTGCGGTCGCGCGCGCCGGAATTCCCGGCCGGCGGGCGTCGGAGGGTCACGATAGCGCACGGCCGCAAGGCACGGCGCCGGCGGCGCCGGCGCTCAGGGTGTCAGGCGCGTGTCACTTGACGACGATGATCCCGTCGAGGCTCACGGTCGGTCGGCCGGCGGTGCCGCTCACCCGCAGCACGACGGTGTGCGTCGCGCTCGACGACCAGGTCTTCCACCAGGCGACGCGTCGAGCCTGCGTGGACTTGTAGTAGGTGTCGACCGTGGCGGCGAGCACGCCATCGATGGTCACGGTCACCTTGCCGCGGACACGGCTACGCGGCATGACCAGGGCGATCTCCCGACCGGTGATCGTGCGCCGGACCGTGGCGCCCGCCTGGGTCGTGGTCGTCCGGACCGCATTCGTCGCGCTCTCGACCTCGGCGCGCTTCCAGGTGCCGCCATAGGTCAAGGTGCTCGACCGGTCGCCGATGGTCTGGAACACATAGTCGATCGACTCGACCCATGGGCTCCAGTTGCCGACCGCGTCCTCGGCACGCACCCGGAATCGATGGGTCGCGGCGAGCGACAGGCCGCTCACGATGATCGAGCGTGTCGTCCCGTCGACTTCGTCGACGCGCTGCCAGGCGCCGCCGTCGACGCGGCGATCGAGCTGGTAGGCGGCGATCTCGCTCGACGGATCGGTCGCCGCCGGCCACAGGACCCGCATCGTCACCGACGTGGGCGTCCCGCTGCCGTTCACCCCGATCTGCGTGCCACGCACGGGCTGGGCCGTCGGCGTGGCCGCCGTCGGGATGTCGTTGGTCACCGCGATCGGCACGCTCATGGTCTTGATGCGGCCCTGATTGGTGCCCTGGATCGTCACGTTGTAGGTGCCTTCGGTCAGGCCGGCCGGGACCGTGACCGTGAGCGTGGCCGCGTTGGCGGTCCAGCCCAGGAGGCTCGCGCTCGAGAGCGTGGCCTTCCAACCGGCCGGTACGGCCGTGATCGCGAGGCGAACCCGTTCGAAGAACGTCGCGCTGCGGGTCAGCTTGACCGGCACCGTCAGCGTGCCGCCGCTCTCGGCCGCGGTCTTGCTGGGCGACCCGTAGGACAGGCTGAACGTGCCGAGCTTGGCGACCTTGCTGACATCGAGCAGCTTCTCGTGCGTGCTGTCGGGATCCGTCGAGGTCTTCCAGTTGAGGTTGCCCAGGTACTGGAGCGCTTCCTTGACCTCGGCCGGGGTGGCCTTCGGCCGGGTCGCCTTGTACAGGGCGACGGCGCCCGTCACCGCCGGGCGCGGCCATGCTGGTCCCCGACGAGTAGGCGTACGTGTTGCCGGGCTTCGTCGACCAGATGCACTTGCCCGGCGCGATGATGTCGACGTCGCCGCCGTAATTGCTGAAGTTCGCGTACGTGTCGTCCGAGTCGTACGTCCCCCACGAGTAGCAGCGCTTGCCGCCCAGGGCACCGGGTTTGCCGTCCGTGTCGGCGAGGGCGCTGACCGTGATGACCTCGTTGTAGGAGGCCGGGACGCGCTTCGACGCGCTGCCGCTGTCATTGGCCGCAGCGGCGACGACGGTGATGCCGCCCGCGACGACCCGGCAGATCGCCTTGTGGAGGATGTCCGCGTTCTTCGTCCCGCAGGCGTGGTCGTCGGAGCCCCACTTGGTGACGCTCATGTTGGCCGCCTCGATGAGCGGACGGCTCGCGTCGTTGGGGTCCTTCTTCGAGAGCACCCAGTCGAGGCCGCAGACGTACCAGGACAGCAGGCCGTAGCCGTCGTCGTTGAGGATCTTGACGGCCCACAGCCGGGCTCCCGGCGCGACGCCGACGACCCCGAAGGTGTTGTCGAGCGCGGCCACCGTGCCGGCCACGTGCGTGCCGTGGCCCTCCTTGTCGCGCCACAGCGAGCGGTCGCTGGTCGAGCAGTTGTAGCCACCGGCCACGTTGAGGTCGGGGTGCTTGGCGATGCCGGTGTCGATGATCGCGACGTCGGCGTCGACGCGCTGATCGATGCCATCGATCCGGGCCGTCGCCGAGTACTTGCTGCCGATGCGGGCGACGCCGGTGGGCGTGATCTGGCTCGCGGCCTCGACGACCTCGTCGGGAACGACGGCGGCGACCGTCGGGTCGGCTTCGAGCGCCTGACGCTGCGCGGGATCCAGCCTGGCCGTGAAGCCATGGATCGCGCGATCGAAGGTCCGGATGGGCTGGATCGCGTCGCGCGCGCCATGCCGGCGGACCAGGGCGGACGTGGTGGTCGAGTCCTTGAGGACGACGATGTAGCGGCCGCGCGGGTCGGGACGGCCGTGGGTGTCGTCGGTCGCGGCGGGGAGGGTCTTGGCGGGGCTCGCGGAGGGCTCGGCCGGCGTCGGCTCGGTCGCCTCGGGACTCGGCTCGGCGCTCGGTTCGGCGGTCGGGGCGGGCTCGGCGGTCGGGCGTGGCGTCGGCGCTCGCGCTCGGCGCGGTGGTGGCGTCGGGGGTCGCGGTCGCGGTCGGGGACGCGTCGGGGGTCGCGATCGGGGTCGGCTGGGGCTCGGTCGTCGGCGTCGGAGCCGGTTCCGCGGTCGGGGTCGCGCTCGGCGTCGCTGGCTCGAGAGCAGACACGGGGACGACGGCCGGCACCGCGATGAGCAGCGCCAAACCAAGGCTCGCGATCGTTCGACGCATGGTCACTCCGGTTCGATGGGGCTCACGGAGGTTCGCCAACGCCTCGACGCGCCGGTCACTTCGGGCATCTTCACGCGGTGCGACCGCGTCCACCACCCACCGGTGGTCCGGGTCCAACCTAGCCGACCCGTCCTAACCGCACAAGCCTCATCGGCGATTCAAAGGCGTCGTGGGCGGGGCAGGCAGTGCCGCGGACGCGAGGGCGCGAGGACCAGCAGAACGGTGCGGAACCTTGGTCAGCCGCCGAGGGCGCGGATCTCGGACTCGGCGTCCGTGACGCGGGCCAGGATCGTGGAGCGCATCGTGTCCAAGCCGGTCCAGACGGCCTTCGTGGCGTTCGAGATGGAGGTCAGCTGCGACTTGAGCTGACGCACCACCTCGAGCTGCTCGCGGATCGCGGCCAGCGCGGAGCCGATGGCCACCGCGTCCACCTCGACCTCGCGCTCGGCAAGGGAGGCGAGCGCGAGCAGCCGCGCGAGCTTGATCGCGGCCTCCAGGTTCGCCGGCTCGGGCGCCTCGGGGTCGATGACGCAGTAGACGTCCTCGCCGACCAGGCTGAACGGCGCGACCCCGGTCGGGGCATGGCTCGGCGTGAACACGGCGACCGCGATGGCCGCGCCGCGGTTCTCGCGGGCCTCGCGCAGCTCGTCGCGCATCGCACGCATCGACATCGGGCGGTCCTTGGCCTCGACGACCACGCGAACGTCGTGACCGCGCGCGACCCGCGCGTCGAGGGTCAGCACGAAGTCGCCCTTCTTCGATTTGATGACCGAACCCGCCTCGAGTCCCGTCCGGTCGAGCAGGTCGCCGGAGCCCCGGGCAAGGTCGCCGAGCATGGCGCCGAGGAGCTCCTCGAAGTCGGCGCCCTTGGCCGCGGACCGGGCCCGCTCGGCACCGCGTGCGGCGGCGGCGGCCTCGATCGCGACGAGGCGCTCCTCGAGGCCCTTGAAGCCGGCTGCGATCTCCTGCCGGAACTGGTGCATCGGGGAGTTGAGCCGGGTCGGGTCGAGCAGGTGGGCGAGCTTGGAGGCATCGCCGTCGAAATAGCGCTCGAGCATCGTCCCGATGCGGCCGATGGCGCTGTCGCGCTTCTTCTCGTCGAAGAGCTCGTCGACCATGCCACGCAGCGCCCCGTGATCGCCGAGGAACTTCTCGAGCGTGCGCGGCAGGCGACCGTCGCCATCCGCGAAGTTGGCCCGCAGGGTCTGCTCGAGCGCCTGCGCGGCACGCTCGTTGACCTGCTCGGACTGGCGGACCATGCGCTCGAATTCGGTGCGCACGGCGTCGACGTTGACGGTGACGCCTGCGTCCTGGAGGGCGATCAGCCCGATGCGCAGGGCACGCTCGACGAGCGGACCCCGATCCCCCGCCGGGCGCTCCCCCAGGAACGCGGCGAGGGTCGGGTCCGACAGGGTCAGGCGGTCGATGACGATCCGGTCGCCCTCGAGGCGGACCGACGAGTGGAGCGGGATGACGGCGGCTTCCATGCCCCGGACACTAGGACCCACCCGTGACATCTAGGTTGTCACGCGTGCGCGACGGTCGCCGTACGATCGGGGCCAGATGTCGAACCCTGTCATGTCCCGCGCACGCGACCGCCGCCGACCGGTCGTCGTCACGGCCGTCGTCGGCCTGGCGCTGGTCGCCGCCGTGCTGGCTCCCGCCGTGGGCGCGGCCGAACCGCTCCATCACCTGACGTCGATCACGACGCGCCCGGGCGCGTCGGGCGGCGAGAGCGAACGAACGAGTGAGATCGAGGACCAGATCCTCATCCGTTACCGCCCGGGAACGACCGCGGAGGATCGCGCGGCGGTCGTCCACGAACAGGGTCTCGTCCCGGTCTCGACCAGCCCGAACGGCCGGACCCAGGTCGTCACCGCGCCGGGCCGGGCGACCGTCACCGTCCGACGCACCCTGGCCGACGATCCGCGCGTCGTCGCCATCGCCCCGAACCACCAGCGCGAGCTCGCGATCGACCCGACGACCGAGCCGTCATTCGACGACGAGTGGGCGCTCGACAACACCGGCCAGACCCTGGTCGGGACGACGAGCGCGACCGGCGTCGCCGGCATCGACATCGACGGCCGCCAGGCGCTCGCCAACGGGCTCGGCGATCCCGCGGTGGTCGTCGCCGTCATCGACGACGGGGTCGACTTCGCGCATCCCGACCTCGCCGGGCAGGCCTGGACGAACCCGGGCGAGGCCGGCGCGAAGGCGACGAACGGCATCGACGACGATGGCAACGGCTACGTCGACGACGTCCACGGCTGGGACTTCTGCAACGACGACGCCACGCTCCACGACCCCGGCATGGATGGGCATGGGACGCATGTCTCGGGCACGATCGCGGCCGCCCTCGACGGCCACGGCGTCGTCGGCGTGGCGCCGGGCGTTCGGATCATGGCCCTCAAGTTCATCGACGACAGCGGGATCTGCGGCACGGACGACCAGGCCGTCGCCGCCATCGACTACGCCGCATCGTTCGGCGTGCCGATCATCAACGCCTCGTGGGGCGGCTCGGAGGCGAGCAGCGTGCTCGACGCCGCCATCGCGGGCTCGAAGGCGCTGTTCGTGGCCGCCGCGGGCAACGGCGCGTCGAACATCGACGCACCGGGCGGGGCACGCTTCTACCCGGCCTCGTCAACCCTCGCCAACGTCCTCGCGGTGGCCGCCGTCGACCAGCGCGGCCGGCTCGCGTCGTTCTCGAACTACGGGACGACGAGCGTCGACCTGGCCGCGCCGGGCACGAACATCCTGAGCACGTACCCGGCCGACGAGGATTGCCCGTCCCCGTGCTACGCGTGGTCGGCCGGCACGTCCATGGCCGCGCCCCACGTGAGTGGCGTCGCCGCGCTCGCGGCCAGCCACCAGCCGTCGCTGCGCACCAACGCGATCACCCTCCGCGGGCGGCTGCTCGCCACGGGCCGCGCCCTGACCGCGCTGAGCGGGAAGGTCGCGACCGGGCGACTGGTCAACGCGCTGCGCGCCATCGATGTCGGCAAGCCGATCGTCCGCGCCCCCGACCGCTTCGGGTTCGGAGTCGGGACCGTGATCGGCGCACGGAGCGTCACCACGACCGTCCGCTGGCCGGCGGCGACGGACACCGTCACCGGCGTCGCCAGCTATCAGGTCCGGCGCGACGGACCGGACGGATGGACGGACGCCCGCGGCGTGACCGGGACGACCGTCAAGAGCGCGCTCGCGTACGGCAACGGCTACCTCTTCCGCGTGCGCGCCACGGACGGCGCCGGCAACGTCGGTGGACCGGCCGACGGCCCGAGCGTCACCCCGACCCTGCACGCCGACGCCACGACCCTCGCGACGTACGGCTCGGGCTGGTCGGTCGCGGCGAGCCACGGGGCGACCGGAGGCTCGCTGCATAGCACGACGAAGGCCGGGGCCTCGATGACGTTCGCGTTCACCGGCCGTTCCGTCGGCCTCATCGCCCCGCAGAGCGCGTCGCGCGGCGCGGTCAAGGTCTACGTCGACGGCGCCCTCGACTCGACCGTGTCGCTCTACCGCTCGACCGTGCGCTCCCAGGTCATCGTGTTTGCCCGCTCGTGGCCGACCAAGGCGGCCCACACGGTCAAGCTCGTCGTGGTCGGCACGGCCGGCCATCCGCGCGTCGACGTCGACGGGTTCGTCGTCATCCGCTGAGCCCCGGTCGGATCGTCGGTCAGGTGCCCCGGTAGGTCGTCATCGAATAGGGCGCCAGCAGCAGCGGCACGTGATAGCTGCGCTCGATGTCGGTGATGCGCAGGTCGACCGCCAGCTTCGTGAAGAACGAGCCGTTCTCGTGCGCGACATCGAACTCGAGGCGGTAGTCGCCTGCGGCGAGCGGACGCTCCAGCAGGTCGCGGACGCGGCCATCGCTGTCGGTCAGCGCCTGGGTCATCCGGATCGGGCTCGTGCCCACGTCGAGTCGATAGAGCGTGACGTGGACCCCGGCCGCCGGCACCCCACGTTCCGTGTCGAGGACATGCGTGCTGATGGTGTGGCGTGGGGGCTCGGGGCTGTCGGGCACGGGTCTCCTGGGCGCTATGCTTCCGCCATGGGAACGCTGCGGATCGAGGTCGGCGACCTCCACTTTACCGCCCGCTGGGAGGGTGCCGCGCCCCGGACGATCGAGGCCATCCGGCGGATGCTCCCCATCGAGTCGAAGCTCATCCACTGCCGCTGGACCGGCGAGTCCACGTGGATCCCGCTCGGGGACTTCCGGCCGGGGCTCGACTACGAGAACCACACGTCGCATCCGGCACCCGGCCAGCTGGCCATCTACCCCGGTGGCATCAGCGAATGCGAGATCTTCTTTCCGTACGGCGGCTGCACGACGGCGTCCAAGGTGGGGCAGCTCGCCGCCAACCACTTCGCGTCCGTCGTGGGCACGGGGCTCGACGACGACTGGCCGGGCCGCCTGCGCGAGGTCGGGCGGCGGACGCTCTGGGAGGGCGCGCAATCGATCCGGATCTTCGAGCTCGACGACTGATCGTCCGGGCGGTGCCTCGCGGGCCCGCACGATCGATGCCATTCGGACGCATCACGGGCGTCGCCAGGACGCCGGCATGACCGACCTCGTCATCCGGGGTGGGACGGTCGTGACCGTCGAGGGCTCGCGTCGGGCCGACGTGGCGGTGGACGGGGGGGTCATCACCGCGATCGAGCCCGATCTGTCCGGTCCGGCCGTCGCGGCCGGCCGGGTCATCGATGCCACGGGGATGCTCGTCCTGCCGGGCGTCGTCGACGTCCACACCCACACTCGGGTCGCCACGGACGCCGAGCCGGACCGCTTCTTCACCGACTCCGTGGCTGCCGCCCACGGCGGCACGACGACATTCCTGGCATTCAACAACCCGGGCACCGGCTCGACGCCGGCCGGCGAGCGCTCGCTGCGCACCGGGCTCGCCGAGTGGCTCGCCGCGACATCGGGTGACAGCGCCATCGACCATGGGCTCTCGCTCGCAGTCTCGGGACACGCCGACGATCCGCTGGCCGAGCTGCCGGCCACGATCGACGCCGGCGTCGCCACCTCGAAGGCCTTCATGGTGTTCGACTTCCGACTGGGCGACCAGACGCTGTTCGAGGCGCTGCGGGTGATGGGCGAGCGTGGCGGGATGCTCCAGGTCCACTGCGAGGACCCGGTCCTGCTCGATGCCGGCATCGACGCGGCGTTGCAGCGTGGTGACACGCTACCGCGCTACCACGCTACCTCGCGACCACCGTACGTGGAGGCGGTCGCGACGGCCCGGGCGATCGCCTTCGCGCGCATGGCCGGTGCACCGATCCACATCGTCCACCTGTCGTCCGCGGCGGCGCTGGAGGAGGTCCGGCGCGGCAAGGCGGCCGGCGTGCGCGTGACCGCCGAGACGTGTCCCCACTACCTGACCCTCACCGAAGCGGTCTACGACGAGCCAGATCCCACCTCCTGCGCGTGCTTCGTGATCTCGCCGCCGCTCCGATCCGCCGCGGACCAGGACGCCTTGTGGGCAGGGCTTGCCGACGGGACGCTCGACCTGGTCGCCACGGACCATGTCCCCGACCGCCGCGGCGTCGAGAAGGCCGAGGCCGCCGACGGCGTCCCGTTCGACCGCATCAGCAATGGCGCTCCCGGCATCGAGCTGCTGCTCACGCTCCTCTACAGCGAGGGCGTGGCGCGCGACCGCATCAGCGCGGAGCGGCTGGTGGACCTGCTCGCGACGACGCCGGCGGCCCGCTTCGGGTTCGCGCGCAAGG
This sequence comes from uncultured Chloroflexia bacterium, assembly GCA_963828965.1. Classification (GTDB taxonomy): domain Bacteria; phylum Chloroflexota; class Limnocylindria; order Limnocylindrales; family CSP1-4; genus SPCO01. The sequence goes on along the minus strand of CAWHGL010000003.1, from coordinate 600,681 downwards.
GCGCGATCGTGGTCGGGCGCGACGCGGACCTGGTCGTGTTCGACCCGGCCGCCGAGCGGGTCATCCGCCACGACGTTCTGCACGACTCGAGCGACTACACGCCCTACGAGGGCCGTCCCGTTCGCGGCGCGGTACGCGACGTCGTCGTCCGTGGACGCGACGTGATCCGGGCCGGCGTGTTCGTGGGCCGGCGCGGCAGCGGGGCCGTCGTCGAGCGCGGGCGCATCGCCGGCTGACCGCGGGCGCGCCGCTATTCGAGGATCGCGTACGCCCGATGGGTCAGGAAGTCGGCGAAGGTGTCGTCGAGGACCAGCCGGTCGAGCAGGTCCCGGGCGTCCCGCAGGCGGCCCGTCTCCGGGCCGCCGAGCTTGGCCAGCTCCTCGTCGCAGATCGCCGCGTACCGCTCCGGCCAGATGATGCCGCGGGATCGCCATAGCCAGAGCTGGGAGCGGGCGATCTCGGCCGTCGCCGCATCCTCCATGAGGTCGTCGATCGCGGCCGCGCCGGTCCCGCGCAACCAGGCGTCGAGGTAGGCCAGCGCCACCCGCACGTTCGCGCGCAGGCCGCGTGAGCTGACGGTCGCGTCGGCCACCCGGAAGTCGACCAGGTCCGCCGCGGTCACCTTGACCGTCTCGCGCAGCCGGCCCTTCTGGTGCGGGGCGTCGCCGAGGACGCGATCGAACACCTCGGTCGCGATCGCGACGAGGTCCGGGTGGGCGACCCACGTGCCGTCGAAGCCGTCGCGCGATTCGCGTTCCTTGTCATCACGGACCTTGGCCATGGCCCGCTCGGTCACCTCGGGGTCGCGTCGGTTGGGGATGAACGCGGCCATCCCGCCGATCGCGTGCGCCCCGCGTCGGTGGCACGTCTTGACGAGCAGCTCCGTGTAGGCGCGCATGAAGGGCACCGTCATCGTCAGCGCCGAGCGATCGGGCGAGCGCAGGTCCGGGGCGTTGTGGAAGCGCTTGATCACGCTGAAGAGGTAATCCCAGCGCCCGGCGTTGAGCCCCGCGACATGCTCGCGCAGCTCGTACAGGATCTCGTCCATCTCGAAGGCGGCCGAGATGGTCTCGATGAGGACGGTCGCGCGGATCGACCCGCGCGGAACGCCGGTGCGCGCCTGGACCCACACGAAGACCTCGTTCCAGAGCCGGGCCTCCGGGTGCGCTTCGAGCTTGGGCAGGTAGAGATAGGGCGCGGAGCCACGGGCGACCCGCTCGGCGCCGTTGTGGAACAGGTACAGCCCGGCATCGAACAGCGACGCGCTCATCGGCGTGTCGTCGACGAGCACGTGCGACTCGATCAGGTGCCAGCCGCGCGGCCGGACGACGAGCTGCGCCGGCCGATCGCCGACCCGATACGCCTTGCCGTCGGGTGAGTCGAAGGTGAGCTCGCCGCGGACCGCGTCCATCAGCGCGGCCTGGCCGGCGATGACGTTGGCCCAGGTCGGCGACAACGCGTCCTCGAGGTCGGCCATGAAGACCTTCGCGCCCGAGTTGAGGGCGTTGATCATCATCTTCGGCTCGGCCGGCCCGGTGATCTCGACCCGCCGGTCGTCGAAGTCGGCCGGCGCCGGCGCGACGGTCCACTCGGCCTCGCGGATGTGCTGGGTGCCCGGCAGGAAGTCGAACCCGCCCCCGGCGTCCAGCTCGGCCTGGCGTTCATGGCGGCGGTGGAGGAGGTCCAGCCGCACGGCACCGAACTGCCGTTGGAGGTCGCGCAGGAATGTCAGGGCGTCATCGGTCAGGACCCGCTCGCTGCCGGGAACGGCGGGGCCGGTGACCTCGACGCCGTCGGGTCGCGCCATCGGTCAGCCCTGTCCGCGCCGCACGGTGGCCTCGATGAGGCCGTGCGGCTCGCTCGTGGCGATGTAGACGGTCTTGTCGTTCGTCATCCCGAAGGGCGACAGGTCGACGGTCCAATGGTGCAGGTTCGGGAGCACCATCCGGATCTGCTCGAGCTCAGCATGCCGCTCGAGCATCGCGTTGGCCATGATCCAGATGCTGGCCTGGGCGCTCGGGCTGTCGTGGTCGGCGAACGTCTCGAGCATCGTCGTGCGGACCGCCGACCACGTCGCATCGAAATCGATCTCGGGCGAGCCGTAGCGCCAGATCGCCGTCATCTTCGTCGCCAGCAGCCGGTCGTCGGCCTCGGCCAGAGTCGTGTAGCGGTCGCGCGGGAAGCCCTCGAACGAGGAGCGCGTCGTCTTCATCACGACGAGGTCCTCGATCCCGGCCTCGACGACGATCGAGCCGTCGCTGGCCACCGCGATCGTCGCGACCCGCGTGCCCTCCCCGGTGCGCACGAACGCGTCACGGGCGGGCGTGCCGCCCACGTCGATCGCGGCCCAGCCGTGCTCGCGGACGTTGACTGTCGCGCGCTCGACCTGCGGCTCATCCAGGAAGTGCCGCCCGAGCGCCGTGGCGTACTGCTCGATCGAGCCGTGGAGGTGGTCCACCGCGAACGCGTAGGCCGTGTTCTTCATCGTGTCGGTGGCGATGACCAGCGCGTTGTCGCCATCGGTGTGGGCCGCGGTGAAGTCGCCCTCGAGCGCGATCGCGACCGTCAGGTCGCGCAATCGATGGGGCGTCTCGTGGCGCCCCACCCGGACGATTCGGATGGCCGCCTTGCCGTAGCGATCGGCCGAGAGTTCGATCATGGCGTCGCCTCCGCGGACAGCTTCGCATGGCGGTCGATGGCGATGTCGACGACGGCGTCGAGCGCCCGATGGAGCTCCGCGTCCCGATCGCCGTCGAGGGCGGCATCCATCCCGCTCAGGAGGGCGGCCCGCGGCCGGCCGGCGACGAAGACACAGTAGCGAAACCCGAAGCGCGCCTCGTAGGCGTCGTTGAGCCGGTCGAGCTCGGCGGCCACGTCGACCATGGCCTCCGGCATCGCGCCGCCCGTCAACGGCGGCGGCGCCCCCGACGCCTGGTCGTAGCCCTGCTCGACGTAACTCAGCGGGGACACGGTGCCGGGCGGCGCGCCCAGCCGCGGATGGGCGTCGACGAGCTCGATCTGCTCGTCCTCGGGCATCGCGTGGGCCAGCTGCCGGGCCGTCGCGAACATCGCGTCGTCATCCGGGAACGGGGCGGCCGCTTCGACCCGGTCGAGGAACCGCGGCGCCCCTTCGAAGAGCTGTGCCAGCCACGCCCGGTCGGGGGTCACCAGCCGCCGGCCTCGCGGATGCAGCGGTGGAGGATGCGTGCGGCCACGAGCCGCCGGTACTCGGCCGTCGAGCGGACGTCGTCGATCGGCGCGAGCTCGTCGGCGAGGGTCTCCGCGGCGCGGTCGGCGGTCTCCGGAGTGGGCGGCGCGCCCTCGAGGACCGCCTCCGTGCGGGCGACGCGGATCGGCGTGGCGGCCACGGAACCGAGCGCCACGCGCACGTCGCGCCAGACCGTCGGTGTGGTTCCGGTCGCGGTCGTCCCACCGTTCGCCACGGTGCCCGCCCCCTCGCGCCAGGCGACGGCCATCACGACCTTGCTGATCGACTGCGCCCGTCGCGTCCCGACCTTGCGGAATGCGGTGACCTGACCGCTCGCGAGCGGGATGCGGATCCGGAGCAGCAGCTCGTCCGGGGCGAGCGCGGTCCGGCGATAGCCGGTCCAGAAGTCGGCCGCGGCGATCTCGCGCTCTCCGCGCACCGACCCGACGACGAAGCGCGCGTCGAGGGCCAGCAGGACCGGCAACGTGTCCCCGGCCGGCGACGCGTTCACGACGTTGCCGCCGAGCGTGCCCCGGTTCTGGATCTGCGCCGCCCCGATGGTCGCGGCCGCGTCCACGAGTCCCGGGGCGTGCTCCCGGCAGAGCCCCGAGCGGCGGATGTCGGTGTACGTGGTCAGGGCGCCCAGGACGAGCACGCCGCCACCGATGACGATGCCCCGCAGACCGTCGACGCCCCACAGGTCGACGATGCCGGCCGGCGGCTCGCCGAGCTCGCCGGTCAGGGCGACGAGCAGGTCCGTGCCGCCGGCGACGGGCCGGATCGGGGCCTCGGGCGTGCCGGCCGCCAGAGCGGCGTACGCCCCGGCCAGATCGCGCGGGCTGACGACCGGGGGCTCGACGGACATCGGTCAGTCGCGCCGGCGCCGGGCGCCGACGAGCAGCAGGATGAGCGAGGCGATGACACCCGCGCCGACGGCGAGCTGCGCCGGAGTGGCATCGATGGCGATGCCGCGGCGGCTCGCGACCGGGATGGTCGGGTCGACGACGTCCTCCGCCTCGAGGGCCGATGGCGGCCGGTGGCCGTTGGTCGGGACCGGGATCCGGTCGTCGGCGCGGCTCATCGCGAGGCCCCCGCGACCATCGCGATCGCCTCGACGATCTTGGTGTAGCCCGTGCAGCGGCACAGGTTGCCGGCGATGGCCTCGCGGATGGCGTCCTCGTCCCGGCCCCCGCCGGCGTCGAGGTACGCCCGGCCGGCCATGAGCATCCCCGGTGTGCAGATCCCGCACTGGGCGCCACCGGTCATGAGGAACGCGGCCTGGAGCGGATCGAGCGCGGGCGGCTCGCCGGGGTCGCTGGCGGGTGCGGCCAGACCCTCGACGGTCCGGACGTCGGCGCCATCGACCTGGCAGATCGGCACGAGGCACGAATCGACCGGGGCGCCGTCGAGCAGGACCGTGCACGCGCCGCACTCCCCTTCCCCGCACCCTTCCTTGGTCCCGGTCAGCGCGAGCTCCTCGCGCAGGACGTCGAGCAGGCGGCGCATGCCCGGCACGTCCACCTCGGCCGGGGTCCCGTTGACGGTCAGGCGGTAGGTCGTCATCGAACGAGCTCGGGCATCGATTCGGCGGGGCGCGGGCCGGCGACGTCGGGCCGGGCGGCGAGTGCCGCGAGGATCCGCTCCGGGCTCGCCGGCAGGTCGGTGATCCACGACCCGATCGCGTCGGCGATGGCGGCGACGACCGCGGGCGCCCCGACGTCCATCGGCAGCTCCCCGACGCCCTTGGCGCCGTGCGGGACGCCGTCGAACGGCGCCTCGACGAGGATGGTGTGGATGCGCGGCGCATCGAGCGCGGTCGGGATGATGTACGTCGCGAGCCGGTCGTTGAGGTAGCGGCCGTCGCGGAGCTTGATCTCCTCGATCGTGCCGTAGCCGATGGCCTGGAGCGTGCCGCCCTCGACCTGGCCCTCGGCGAGGACCGGGTGGATGACCCGGCCGATGTCGTCGGCCGCGACCACGTCGCGCACGTGGACCTCGCCGGTGTCCAGGTCCACGTCGACATGGGCCACGCACGCCGCCCAGCCGAACGCCGGGTAGGCGTCGCCGGTGTAGGTCGCGTCGTCGAACGGCGTCCCGCCCGGATACGGCTCGAACCGCTGGTCGACGCGCAGCGCGCCGTGGTCGCGGGCGTAGTCGATGCGGCTCGTCGCGAACGGGGCGCCAGTGGCGGCCTCGACGGTCGCGCGCAGGCGTTGCGCGGCCTTGATGAGCAGGCCACCGACGACCATCGCGGTCCGCGACGCCACGGTCGGGCCGGAGTCGGGCACGATCGCCGTATCTGCGTTGGCCAGATCCACGTCGCGCTCGTCGAGCCCGAGGGCGTCGGCGACGAGCTGGGGGAAGATCGTCTTCGTCCCCTGCCCCATCTCGGTCGAGGCGGTGAGGACGACGACCTGGCCGTCGGCCGTCAGCTCCAGCGAGGCAACGCTGGCGAGGTGGACCTCGCCCGAGCCCGTGAACCCGGCGCCGTGCCAGCCGAGGGCGAGCCCGATCCCGCTCGCGCGTCGCTCGCGCTCTGTGCGCAACGGCCCGCTCGGGATGGTTCCCGAGCCCGCCCGCCGCCGCCGCGCATCGGCGGTCTTCGAACGCATCCGGGTGAACTCGGCGGCCTCGGCGGCGCGCTCCAGGACCTCTTCACCGGCCACGCTCGTGCGCAGGACCTGGCCGGTCGGCGTCGTGTCGCCGAGGACGAAGACGTTGCGCCGGCGGATGTCGAGCGGCGACAGTCCGGTCGCCTCGGCCAGGCGGTCCATGTGGATCTCCGCGGCGAACTCGGTCTGGGGCGCGCCGAAACCGCGGAACGCGCCGTTGGGCGGGGTGTTGGTCCGGGTTGCCCGGGCGCGGATGCGCACGTTCGGGCAGCGATACGGCCCGCCGCTGTGCAGGGCGCCACGCGACAACACGACCGGCGTGAGCGTGCAGTACGCCCCGCCGTCCATGACGACCTCGATGTCCTGGGCGACGAGGACGCCGTCATGGGTGATGCCCGTGCGGTGGCGGACGATCGCCGGATGGCGCTTGGTCGTGGCCGCGATGTCCTCGTGGCGGTCGTAGATCATCCGGACCGGCTTCTGGGCCTTGCGCGCCAGCAGCGCCGCATGCAGCCCGATGACCGACGGGAACTCCTCCTTGCCCCCGAACCCGCCACCGGTCTCGGCCTGGACCACGCGGGCCGCCCGGTCGTCGAGCCCCAGCCCACGTTTGAGCGCGCTGTGGAGGTAGTACGGGCACTGGAGGGAGCCCGTGACCGTGACGCCGCCGCCATCGGTCGGCTCGGCGATCATCGCGTTGTTCTCGATGTAGAGCTGCTCCTGGTGGCCGACCCGGTACTCGCCTTCGAGGACGATGTCAGCCGCGGCGAGGGCGCTGTCGACCGTGCCGGTCTCGATGACGTAGGTCGCGAACTCGTGCTCGGAGCGCTCCGGGTCGAAGACGCCCGGCAGCTTCGTGGTCCGTGGCCGGGCGCGCTGCTTGGCCTCGCGCAAGGTCGCGCGGTCGGGGGCGGCAAGCAGGGCCAGCGGCTCCGCGTGGTGCTGGATCTCGCCACCGACCGGGACCAGGATGGGCTGATCCGCCTTGATCGAGCTCACGACGTTCTCGCCCGGGATGTCGGCGGCGGTCACGACGACCACGGACGACCAGTCGAACGACGGGTCGAGCTCGAGCGCGTCGAAGGTGGCGTGCGCATCGGTCGAGCGGATCGTCGCCCCGAACCAGGCGCCCGGGATGACGATGTCGTCGGTGTAGAGGGCGACGCCGGTGAGCTTGGCCGGCCCCTCGCGACGGAGCGGCGCGGTCGACCGGGCCCGGCCCGGGACGATGGTCGCCGGCGGGACGACGAGCGCGCCGGGGTCGTCCACTCGGGTCGTCATCGATGCGTGGCCCTCCTCCTTTGACGGGCGACGATACCACCGTGTACGGGCCGCGGGACGCTGGTCGCGACGCCGGATGGGCCCGACCGCACCGCTCCGCCCGGCACCCCAGCGGAGCCGACTCCTCGGTGCCGGGCAGCAACGGGAACTGGTCCCGGACGGGCCGTCGAAGGGTCCCATCGCGGGGCCTCGCTGCTATGGTCGCGGTCCATCGGCCCGCTCCGTCATCCATCCATCCCGCTTCATCCATCGGGGAGTCATCCGGACCATGGACCTGTCGCAGGACGCCCTGCTGCCGATCCTCTTGCTGACCATCGTCGCGAACATCGCCATCGTCACCGTGCTGCTCGCCTCCGGGCGGCTCGGGCGGGGCAAGCAGGTCGCGACGGCCACCACCCATGCATCGGGGTTCGAGAGCACCATCATGAGCAGCTCGTACGACGATCACGCCACCGACACCTGGGTCGAGCCCATCGCGACCGCGCCCACGAACGGCCACGAGGCCATCGCGGCGACCGAGGACCTGCCGGCCCACGACGACATCGTGACGGTGCCGGTCGCGGTCCCGGCGCCCGAAGCGGTCGCCCTGGCCGGCGGACCCGACAGCGACGCGGCCGAGCGCGGCATCGACGCCCTGACCGGTCTCCCGGACGCGTCCGCGTTCCACCGGCTCGTCGCCGACGAGGACGCCCGTATCGCCCGCTACCACCGGCCGGCGACGGTCGTCATCTTCGAGCTCGACGGCCTCGAGCGGCTCACCGAGCGGCTGGGGCGGACGCCGCCGACCGCATCGTGCCGCCGATGGCCGACACGATCCGCCGGCTCGCCCGCGACGCCGACCAGGTCGCCCGCCTCGGACCCGGCCGGTTCGCGACGCTGCTGCCCGAGACCGACGAGATCTCCGCGATCAACTACGTCGAGCGCGTCCGGCGCGCCTGCGAGCTGTGGCTGGAGTCGGGCGCGATCGCGCTCCACCTCGCCATCGGCTGGGCCGGCACGGACGGGCGATCCGACCCTGACCGAGGTCCAGCGCATCGCCACCGAGCGGATGTACACCGAGCTCCGCCGGGCAGCAGGCGCGGCGTGCCGAACGACACCAGCGACCTGATCGCGTCCTAGCGCGCGGCGTCAGTCGACGCCGAGGCGGATCCCCCGACCGGGCGTCGCGCCGGTGTGCCGGCCGTCATCGACGACCGGCACGCCGTTGACGATGACGTGCTCGATGCCGATCGGGTACTGGCGCGGCTCGTCGTAGGTCGCGGTCGCCCGCACCGTCGCCGGGTCGAAGACGACGATGTCGGCGAGCGCGCCGTCGCGCAGGATCCCCCGCTGGCGGAGCCCGAGCCGAGCCGCGGCCGCGCCGGTCATCTTGTGGACGGCCGCCTCGAGGCTCAGCAGGCCCTCGTCGCGCACGAACTGGCCGAGGATGCGCGGGAAGCTGCCGTAGGTCCGCGGCGCGGGCTTGGCGCCGAGGAACGTCGAATCGGTCCCGACCATCCCGACCGGATGGGCGACGAACGGTCGCATCGTCGGCAGGGACGGGCCGCTCGTGACCTGGTTGACGCCGAGGTCCTCGGCGAGCAGCAGGTCGCAGATGACGTCGACCGCGTCGTGGCCGGTCTCGCCCATCACGTCGGCCACGGTGTGCGCCTCCCAGCGCAGCAGGTCCGGGCGCCGGAAGCGCGCCGAGACGGACGTCCGCCCAGCCGGCCGCGCTGGTGTAGGCCGCGCCGCGCGCCGCGCAGCTCCTCGCGGACGCCGATCGCGCGCGGTCCGGTCGGCCAGCCGCTCCTTGAGCCTCGCCGGGCCACCGGCCTGGATCCACGTCGGCAGCTGGATGAGCAGGCGGGTGCTCGACCACTCCGAGGGATAGCTGTCGAACGTGACGTCGAGGCCCTCGGCGCGGGCATCGTCGACGAGCGCGAGCATGCGGCTCGTGCCCGCCCGGGTAGGTCGCGCGGTGATAGAAGTGGGTGATGTGCGCCGGCGCGTCCGCCCGACGACCGATCTCGATCGCCTCGCGGAACGGGTCCAGGTAGCGATCGCCGAGCGGGTAGCGGACGTGGGTGTGATAGAACCCGCCGCGCTCGCCGGCGACGCGGGTGAGGGCCGCCAGCTCCTCGGTCGTGGCGTAGCTCGCCGGGCGGGTAGTCGAGGCCGGACGACAGCCCGACGGCGCCCTCGGCCATGGCGTCGCGGAGCAGCCCGGCCATGCGGTCCATCGCCCGCTCGTCGGCCGGCACGTCGTCCCAGCCGAGCGCATCGATGCGCAGCTGCGAGTTGCCGACGAGGGTGCCGACGTTGACGCTGACCGCGTCGTCGAATCGGGCGAGGTACTCGGCGACCGAGCGCCAGTCGTAGTCGATCGCCGGCCGGCCGTCGAACCCCGAATCGAGCTCGACGAAGGCCTCGAGCTCGGCGCGACTGGCGAACGGCGCGAAGCCGTTGCCGTCGACCCCGACGATCTCGGTCGTGACCCCCTGGCGGACCTTGGGCTCGTGGTGCGGCTCGGCGAGGATGTGCAGGCCGCCGTGGCTGTGCAGGTCGATGAAGCCGGGCGCCACGACCTTGCCGGTCGCGTCGATGATCCGGGCGGCGTCGGGCGGCGCGGGCTCATCGGCCGGGATCAGCCGCAGTCGCTCGCCCTCGACGACGACCGTGCCGGGCCGTCCCGGCGCGCCCGTGCCATCGACGAGCGTGCCGTTGACGATGACGAGATCGGCGCGGTCGACCATGCGCCGACGATACCGGAATGCGGCCTGCCCAGAATCACCGGCAAAGCCGCCATGTCTGGAACGCGCCCGTTCGCCGGGCGCGTCATTCACCCGGCGCATGTCGCGAGCGTGGATGCGCTTCCTTTGTTGCGAAGCAACCCGGCTGGAGCGTGTCGTCATCCGCCGGACGCATGACGTGCCCGGACGTCACGGCGGGAGCGTCGAGAGTGGGAACGGCGACTAGCGGTACCGGCGACCAGCGGGTCAGGCGATCAACCGCGGGCAGCTGGGCCCTCGAGGCGGCGGCCGCGGACCCACGCGCCACGGACCATGTCCGGGTGCGAGCGGAAGACCAGCCGCGAGGCGAGGTCCTCGGGGTCGTCGTCGGGCGCCTGTCCGTCGAGCGGCGCCACGTAGGCCGGGTCGACGACGATCAGGTCGGCCTCCTTGCCGGCCTCGAGCGAGCCGATCGCGTCGGCCAGGCCAAGCGCGCGCGCTCCGCCCAGCGAGCCGAGGCGCAGCCAGTCGAGCGGACCAAGGACCGGGCCCTCTTCGACGCCGGCGACCGAACGCGCGTGCTGCGCGTAGAACCCGGTCCGCATCACGGTGAAGATCGAGAGGTCCGGTCCGCCCGCCACGTCCGACCCGAGCCCGACCCCGAGACCGGCTTCCAGGTAGCGCCCCAGCGGCATCACGCCGGAGGCGAGGAACAGGTTGGACACCGGGCAATGGGCGACCCGCGTGTCCGTCTCGACGAGCCGCGCGAGCTCGCGGTCGGACAGGTGGACGGCGTGGGCGAGCACGGAGCGCGGCCCCAATCCGTCGCGCCCGGTCGTACACGTCGACGTAGTCGAGCGCCTCGGGAAACAGGCGGGCGACCTCGGCGATCTCGCCGCGGTCCTCGGAGACGTGGGTCTGCCAGTACGCCCCGGTCGCCGCGGCCAGCGCTGCCGACTCGCGCAGGAGCTCGGCCGTACACGACACGGCGAACCGCGGCGTCACGGCGTAGCGCAAGCGCCCGTCGTCGACGCCGTGCCAGCGCTCGATGAGCCGGGCGGACTCGGCCAGCGATCGTTCGAGGATCGACGCGGGATCGATGGTCGGGTCGTAGGTGATCCGATCCATCATCACCTTGCCCACGATCGCCCGGATGCCGTGCGCCTCGGCCGCGCGGAACGTCGCGTCGAGGCTCGCCTCGTAGACCGCTCCGTAGACCAATGCGGTCGTCGTCCCCGCCGCGGCGAAGGCCCGCCAGGCGAGCGGCGCGATCCGCTCGGCGGTCGCGGCGTCGAAGCCGCGCTCGAGCGGGAAGATGTAGCGATCGAGCCAGGTCAGCAGGTCGAGGCCCGGCGCCCAGGCCGGCATTCGGGATCTGGGGCAGGTGGACGTGCAGGTCGACCATGCCCGGCAGCACGACCCACGGCCGCAGGTCGAGCGCGGCGTCGCGGGCACCAGCCGGGGCGCCCTCGCTGGTCGCGGGGCCGACGTACGTCAGCCGGCCGACGCCGTCGACGACGACCAGGCCGTCCGCCTCGTGGAGCGTGCCGCCGTCATCGAGTGGGGTCAGCAGCCGGGCACGGAGCGCGAACGGCGGTGCGACGGGCAGGTCCACGGCGGCAGCCTAGCAGGGGCCCGGACAGCAAACGACCCGGATCGGGCGTGATCCGGGTCGTGGAAAAGGCGTGTGTGCGAAGCCCTAGCGCTTCTTGCCGCGAACCTCGACGAGGTGGGCCGTCCACTCGGAGCCGGCGCGATCGATCGTCGCCGAGCTCCCGTGCCAGCCGCACGTGCAGGTGATCGTCTGTGCCTGGTGCTTGTACTCGTCGATCACGTGCTTGAACGGCTCGTTCGCGGCGGCAGGCTTGATCGGCGGGCGACTATTCAACGGGGCACTCCTGCACGGGACGAGCACGCTCGGATGCGCGGTCGGGGACCTCTATCCTAACCGATTTGGCCGATCTCCGCTTCGCGGGCTACCCGGCGGAAACGGTTGCAACCACCCGTCAATCCGGGCCGAGGTGGTATCCGAGGCGGCGCGAGATGCGGCTCAGCTCGCGCGTGACCGGTCCGACCGGCGTGCCGCGCTCCTCGGCGGTCTCGCGCCGGACGGCCGCCTCGCGGATCGAGCCGGGCCCCGAGGTAGCGGGCGGGCTCGGGCGGGAAGGCGCGCGGCGCACGACCATCGGCAAGGGCAAGGGCCAGCGCGGGATCGTCGGCTCGTTCCAGGGCGCGGGCGGCCAGGATCCGCCCACCGACCAGCGACGGCCCGACGCCGTTGCCGCTGTAGCCGTGGCCGTAGTGGATCGGCCGGCCCGCGACCGACCCGAACCACGGCAGGTGATCCGCGCTGATGTCGATCGGACCGCCCCAGGCGTCCTCGATGCGGACGTCGCGCAATGACGGGAAGAGCCGGCGCAAACCGGCGGCCGCTCGCGCGGCTGACCGGGCATCGTCCGTGAAGGCGGCGCCGACCCGGCCGCTGAACCCGGCACGGCCGCCACCACCACCGATGGCGATCCGCCCGTCCGGGGTGGTGCGCAGGTAATGGAGCGTGAAGCGGGCATCGCTGACGCCCTCGCCACCGGTCCAGCCGAGGTCGGCGAGCCGGTCCGGGATCGGCTCGGTCAGGACGATGTACGACGACCACGTGACGAGCCGGCGGCCGAACCAGGGCCAGGCCCCGGCCCACGCGTTGAGCGCGACGACCGCCGACCCGGCCAGGACCTCGCCGCTCCCCGCGGCCGAGGTCGTCCGGACACGGACCGGCCGCATCGCCCCGGCGCGCCCGATCCGGCGGGCCGGCGCCTGCCGATTCCCGGCGCCGACCGATCCGAGCCAGCCGGGCCGCTGGCCGTCGATCTCCTCGGCGGCCGTGCCCTCGTGGATGACGACCCCCCGCTCCAGCAGCGACGCGCCGCAGGCCGCGCGCCAGGAACGCGGGCTGCACGGTCGCGGCGTCCGGCATGAAGACACCCGCCCGAAAGACCGGCGAATCCACCCGGGCGCGGACCTCGTCCGCGGTCAGGGGCACATAGCGGTCGCCGCGCCCGACCGCCCGGCACGCCTCGACCGCCTCGTCCCAGCTGCCGTCCTGGGCCGGCGCCGCGGACGCCTGCAGCGCGCCAGCCCGCGTGAACCACGCGTCGACGCCGTGCTCGGCGCACCACGCCCCGATGTCGTCGACGGCGTCCTCCATGGCCTCGGCGACGGGGATCGCCCCGGCCTCGCCGTAGCGCTCGACGAGGGTCGGCAGCTCGTCCCACCAGTTCGTGATGAAGCCGCCATTGCGCCCCGACGGACCGCCCCCGCAGATGTCAGCCTCGATGAGCACGACCCGGGCCGCGGGCTCGAGCTCGGTCAGGCGGTAGGCCGCCCACATCCCGGTGTACCCACCGCCGACGATCACGACGTCGGCCGTGGTCGTGCCACGCAACGGCGGCGCCGCCTCGGCCAGGTGGGGGGCCGTCGCCGCTTCCGCCGCCAGCGCCTCGCGCAGCCACCACGAGCGTCGGTCCGCCGTCGGGCGGATGCCGCGCGGCCGGCCGTCACCGCTCATGGCGGTCAATCGTGGACGGGCAGCAGCCCGGTGTCGAGCATCTGGTCGGCGGTCACCGCGTTCGGGACCAGGCCGAGCGACGTCAGGTAGTCGATCGACCGCGTCCACGCGGTCGAATCGATGGCGCCGTAGCCCGCGGTCTTCTGGGCCTCGCCCGTCCAGACGTCGATCGTCGCGTCGAGCACGGCGGCCTGGACGTCGGGCGTCGTGGCCAGCTCGGGGACGGCCTTGTACGTGGCGTCGAGCCCGACCTGCGGGTTCGCCGCGATCTCGGTCATCGCCCGCAGCGTCTGAGCGACGAATGCCGTGAGTGCCGCCCGCTTCGCCGCCAGGGTCGCGTCGCCGACGATGAGCCCGTTGCCCGGCAGCGGCGTGATGGCATCGACGTGGAGGACCGACGCCGGCGTCCCGCTGAGCTCCAGCTGGACCGGCTCGTTGTTGGCGAAGCCCGTCGCGGCATCGACGGCGCCCGCGCTCACCGCGGCGCCCTGCCCGAAGTCCGGGTATTCGACGATGTCGAGGTCGTCGGGGGTCAGCCCGGCCGACTGCAGCAGCGCCTGGAGCATGATCCACGACGACCCATAGCGGCCCGGGATGCCGAGCTTGATGCCCTTGAGGTCGGCCGGCGTCGTGATGCCCGACGACTCCTTGGCGAACACGATCGACGGGAACTGGCCGTAGATCGTGGCGACGTACTTGAGCGGGATGCCCTGGCTGACCGCCGGGATGACGCTCGTGCCGTCGGCCAGGCCGACGTCGATGGCGCCCTGCCCGACGAGGGTCACGAGATCGGGGTCGATCTTGTTCTGGAAGGTCACGTCGAGCCCGGCGTCGCGGTAGTAGCCGGCCTGGTCGGCGAGATAGAACGGCGCGAACTGGACGTTCGGGATGAAGCCCAGGCCGACGGTCAGCGGCACCATCTCGGCCGGGCTCGGGGCGACCGATGGCGCGACGGACGACGCCGAGGACGAGGCCGCTGACGGCGAGGCCGCGATCGGCGTGCCGCTGGGCTCGGCGACCGGACTCGGCGAGGTGCCGGCGCCACCGCTCGTGCAGGCCGCGAAGAGGAGCACCACAAGCGTGAGCGGCGCGAGGACGAGGGAACGGGGATGGGACGACACGGGGACCTCCGAGTGGCTGGGTGACGGGTTCAGCGGGCGCCGACCAGGCGGCGCTCGACGAGGACGACGAGGAGATAGAGCACGATCCCGAGCAGCGCGATCGTGATGAGCGTGGCGTACATGAGCGGGTAGTCGAACATCGACCCCCGGGCGAGGTTGATGAGGACGCCCAGGCCGCGCTCGGCGCCGGCCCACTCGCCCACGATCGCCCCGACGACGGCGAGGGTGACCCCGACCCGCATCCCGCCCAGGATCGACGGCATGGCCGCCGGGATCTCGAGCGTGGTCAGGATCTGGCGGCGAGTGGCGCGCAGCGACCGGCCGAGCTCGAGCAGCCGGTCATCGACGGCCAAGATGCCGACCATCGTCGTGATCGCGACCGGGAAGAAGACGATGAGCGAGCAGATGACGACCTTGCTGACCAGCCCAGGCCCGAACCACAGGGCGATGAGCGGCGCCAGGGCGAGGATCGGCACCGCCTGGGCCGCCACGAGGTACGGGGAGGCGATGCGCTCGACGAGCGGGCTGCGCGCGAGGGCGTAGCCGACCACGACCCCGAGCCCCGCTCCGACGACGAAGCCGAGCACGACCTCGACGAGGGTCGCGGCGAAGTGCGGCTCGATGGTCCCGTCCGCCCACGCCGAGGCAAGCCGCGCGAAGACCAGGCCGGGGCCGGGCAGGATGAACAGCGGGAACCCGCTGACGACCACGACGGCCTGCCAGAGCAGGATGAAGACGACAAGGGCTCCGAGCACCGACAGGACCGTCGTCCGACTCATGACGCCAGGGCCTCGGCGCGGCCGTCGGCGGCGTTCGTGGCATCGCGGGCCTCGTCGCCCTCACCGAGGTGCCGGCGGACCTCGCGTGCGGTCGCCGACACGACTGCGGCGTCCAGGTCGGCGATGGAGCGCGGCCGGGCGAGCGTGACCGGGATGTCGGCGACGACCCGACCGGGCCGCGGCGAGAGCACGACGATCCGGTCGGCCACGAAGATGGCCTCCGCGATGCTGTGGGTGACGAGCACGATGGTCGTCGCGGCCCGCTCCCAGAGCCGGAGCAGCTCGAGGTCGAACCGCTCGCGGCTGAGCGCATCGAGCGCGCTGAACGGCTCGTCGAGCAGCAGCACCGCCGGCTCGAGCGCCAGGGCTCGCGCCAGCGCCACGCGCTGGCGGGTCCCGCCGGACAGCTCCGCGGGCCGGTTGCCGGCGACCGACGCGGTCGAGCGCCACGAGCTCGGTCAGCTCCGCCAACCGCGTCGCCTGCTGCTCGGCCGGCCAACCCGCGAGCTCGAGCGGGTAGGTGATGTTGCTCGCCGCCGAACGCCACGGCAGCAGGCGCGGCTCCTGGAAGACGAGCCCGATCCGGGCATCGGGGCCGTGGATGGCCTCACCGTCGAGCGTCACGGCGCCCGCGGCCGGCGTCAGCAGCCCGGCCAGCACGCGCAGCAGCGTGGACTTGCCGCAGCCGTTGGGGCCGATGAGCGCGACGATGCCGCCGCCCGGGACGGTCAGGTCGATGCCGTCGAGGACCGGGAGCGTGCCGCCGCCCCGGGTCGGGAAGGCGAGATCGATCCCGCTCGCGCTGAGGGCGCCGGGCCGCGCGGCCGTGCTCATCGGGCGGCCTCGCGGAGCGGGCGCAGGATCGGTGCCACGGCCGGGTACAGGGCGGTGTAGGCGGTGAACGCCCGGTCGTACGTGTCGGCGAACGCCGCGCGCGGCGCCAGCTCGCGCTCGACCCGGGTCATCGCGCGGATCGCGTCGGCCACGTCGGCGTGCGCCTCGATGGCCACCGCGCCGAGCATCGCCGAGCCGAGCACGGCGGTCTCGAGGACGGCCGGCACGAGCACCGGGAAGCCGGTCACATCGGCCTTGATCTGGTTCCAGACATCGCTGCGAGCCGGTCCGCCGCAGGCGCGCATCGCGGTCACCGTCACCCCGGCCGCCAGCATGGGCGTGGCAACGTGGCGGATGGCCAGCGCGCTCGCCTCCATGATCGCCCGGGTGAGATGGCCACGGCCGTGGGCGAGGGTCAGCCCGGCGAGCACCCCGGTCGCGCCCGGATCCCAGATGGGCGACCGCTCGCCGGCCAGGTAAGGCAGGAAGACGAGGCCGTCGGCACCGGGCGGCGTCGCGGCCGCCTCCTCGATGAGCCGCTCGGTCGTGGTCGCGCCATCGATGATGTCGTCGCGGAACCAGTCGAGCGCCCGGCCGGTCGCCGCCATCGCCGCACCGACGCTGTACCGGCCGGGCAGTGGTGCCGGTGTGACGAACGCGCCCGGCACCTCGACCGGGACGTCCCAGTAGACGCCGAACCCGCCGGCCGAGCCACCCGGGTCGTACGCATCCCCGGGCTCGAGCAGGCCCGCCCCGAGGTAGCTCGCGAAGGCGTCGTTCGTGCCACCGGCGACGGGCACGCCGGCATGCAGGCCGAGCGCATCGGCCGCCGCGTCGGTCAGCCGCCCGACCAGGGCCCCCATCGTGCCCTCGGGCGGACGGCGGTCGGTGCGCAGACCGGTCGCCGCCGTCGCCCGCCCCGCGTCGGGGGTGACCTGGCCGACGACGAGCGGGGCGATCGCCTCGCCGGTCAGGCGGAAGGCCAGCCACTCCCAGGTCGTGAGGTACCAACGCGTCGCGGCCGCGGCGTCCGGCTCGTGGCGCTCCATCCAGAGCGCGGCCGGCAGCGGCCCGAGGGCCCAGCCGCGGACCCCGGTCGCGGCCTCGAGCTCGGCGGCCTCGGCCGCCGCGCGGGTGTCGAGGAACGTGATGGCCGGCCGCGTCGCCTCGCCACGATCGTCGACCGGAACGAGCGTCGGGCCATGGCCGTCGACGCCGATGGCCACGATGTCGATCCCGCCCGCGACGTCGGTCCGGTGCAGGGCGCGCACGGTGCCGACTACGGCGGACCACCACGAGCCCGGGTCCTGTTCCGCCCAGCCCGGTCCGTGACCGACCTCGAGGCCGTACCCGGCGCGGGCGATCGCCAGCAGCCGGCCGTCGAGCCCGATCAGGCCGGCCTTGACCTCGGTCGTGCCGAGGTCGATGCCGAGGATCGCGTCTGTCATCGGTCGTGCCCGTGCGAGTGCGCGCGCTGGGCGGCCCCGGTCGAGGGGGCGAGCGTCTCGGCGTCGAGGGTCACGACCGCCTCCGCGGTCGCGACGTCGGTGACGAGCGTGCGGACGACGCCGGCCCGCAATGCCCCGAGGACCGGCCGGACCTTGCTCGACCCGGAGGCCACCCCGATCGAGGTCGGGACCCGCCCGAGCAGCCGAGCGTCGAATGCGAGCACGCGGTCGCGCAGTTCCTGGCAGACGAACGCCCCATCGAGATCGAACGGCGCGATGAGGATCTCGCCGACCGCGCCCGCGCGTTCGAGCCGGTCGTGGACATCCTGGCCGACCGAGGCGACGCCCCACGAACGGCCGCCGATCCCGAAGAGAGCCACATCGAGCCGGTCCCACAGGTCGCGCACGGCCTGGACGCCGGCGTGCGCCTCGAGGGCGTGCTTGGTGCTGGCGTCGTCGAGCAGGCCCGGGGCCATCAGTCCGTGCGGCGCGGCGCCGAAGGCCTCGGCGATGCGCCGGAACGGGTCGCGCTCCGGACCCGGGCTCCAGTAACCGCCGGCCAACGGGACGACCGTGGCCGCCACCGGCGTGGCGCCATCATCGAGGGCGTCGGCGACCGCACTGACCGAGGCCCCGTCGCCGATCCCGACGGTCTCGCCGTCGCGCACGGCGCCGCGGAGCACCTGGGCGGCCAGCCGACCGACCATCCGCCGGCTCAGGTCCTCCGGGCCGCTGACGGTCGGGGCGAGATGGACGGCGTCAAGACCGTAGCTCCGGCGCAGGGCGTCGGCCGCGGGCGAGTCGGCCGCGGTGCGGTCGATGATCCGGATCTCGACGATGCCTTCGGCCCGGGCACGCTTGAGCAGGCGGCTGACCTGTGGGCGGGTGACGCCCAGCCGCTCGGCGATGGCGTTCTGGGTCTCGCCGAGCTCGTAGTACAGCCGGCTCGCCTGGACGAGCTGCTCGAAGTCGCTCACCGGGCCACCACGGGGCTCGCTAGCGCCGGCACAGATGTACTGAACAGATGTGCAACCGTCACCCGGGCATCATCCGGTCGGGCTCCGCGGGCTGTCAAGCCCGGGCGTCAGCCGAGCACGCGCCCCGGGTTGAGCAGGCCCTGCGGGTCGAGCGCGGCCTTGATCGAGCGCATGACCCGGACGGCATCGGCGCCACGTTGCTGCTCGAGCCAATCGGTGCGCGCGGAGCCGATGCCGTGCTCTCCGGTGACCGTCCCGCCGAGGTCGAGCGCGGCCTGGTAGAGGTCGGCCTGGACGGCCTTGGTGATCTCGGCGGCGCGCGGATCGTCCCGCTCGAGGATGAGGTCCGGGTGGAGGTTGCCGTCGCCGGCGTGCCCGAACGTGCCGATCGTGACCTGGTGCTTCGCGGCGATGCGCTCGACCGCCCGGAGCATGTCCGGGACCTTGGAGCGCGGCACGCCGACGTCCTCCATCTTCACGTCCCCGAGCCGCTCGAGTGCCCAGTGGGCGGCGCGCCGGGCCTGACGTAGCAGGTCGGCCTCGGCCGGGGTCTGGGAGCGGACCGTGCTCGTCGCCCCAGCCGCGACGCAGGCGGTCTCGGCGCGGGCGAGCTCGTCTTCGGCGCCGCCGCCCGGCAGGTCGGACTCGACCATGAGCATCGCGGCGGCGTCGCGCTCGAGACCCAGCCCGTGCATGTCGTCGACCGCCCGGATGGTCAACTGGTCCATGAGCTCGAGCGTGACCGGGCTGACCCCGGCCATGGCGATGGCTGCGACGCCGTCGCCCGCGGCCTCGAGGGTCGGGAAGAAGGCGAGGAGGGTCGATCGCGGCGGCGGCGTCGGGCGCAAGCGAAGGGTCGCCTCGGTGACGATCGCGAGCGTGCCCTGCGACCCGACGATGAGGTGGGTCAGCGAGTAGCCGG
Source organism: uncultured Chloroflexia bacterium (assembly GCA_963828965.1). GTDB lineage: Bacteria > Chloroflexota > Limnocylindria > Limnocylindrales > CSP1-4 > SPCO01. The sequence goes on along the minus strand of CAWHGL010000003.1, from coordinate 581,229 downwards.
CCACGTCCTTGATGTTCTTGCCGCCGGTCCGGATCACCGTCCCGTCGGCCAGCACGACCTCCAGCCCGAGCACCGAATCGCGCGTCTGGCCGTACTTGACGCAGCACAGGCCCCCGGCGTTCGTCCCGAGATTGCCCCCGATCGAGCACATCTCGAAGCTGGCCGGATCCGGGGCGTAGAACAATCCCTGCTCGGCGACCGCGGCCTTGAGCGCGGCGTTGATGATGCCGGGCTGGGTGACGACACACAGGTTCTCGCGGTCGATCTCGAGGATCCGGTCCATCGCGGTGAAGGCGATCGTGAGCGCCCCCTCGATGCCGTTCGCGCCGCCGGACAGGCCGGAGCCCGCGCCGCGGGGCACGATCGGGACGTCGTGGGCGGCGCAGATGCGCACGAGTTCGGCCACCTGGGCGGTCGTCGTCGGCAGCGCCACGGCGCCCGGCAGCCCGGCTGGCAAGTAGGCCGTCTCGTCGTACTGGTACGAGGCGCGGTCCGTGGGGTCGGCCAGGAGTCGCAGCTCGGGCAGCCGCGCGCGGACGGCGTCGAGGAAGGCGTCGGTGACGGTCCCACTGGCCATGAACGGAAGTCTACGGGCGAGGGCGACCGGGGAACCGGAGCCGCGGGCCGGCCGGCCTGCTCGGCGGCTCGCGGGCCGGCTCGGCAGGCCGCGGTAGGATGACCCGGCATGACCCGATCAACTGGTCGGCGCTCCGGCGGCGCCGCCACGCCGGCCCTGCTCCTCGCCCTGCTCCTGGGTGTCATGGCGGTGCCCGTGCCCGCGGCGGCCGGCGCGAGCCTCGGCGCGGCACCGGCAAGCACGGTCCGCCTCACGGCCGGGATCGTCCCGGGCAAGGTCGACCGGTCGAGCCTCCACCTGCACGCGACGTACGTCGCGACGCTCCGGATGTCGTACGGGACGCGGGCCTTCGACGTCCACTCGGTCGCGACGATCACGAACGCCTCGGGCGCACCGATCGACCGGGTCGAGCTGAATACGGCGGCGGCCCGACTCGGTGGGCTGCGGCTCGGGACGGTGCGGGTCGACGGGCGCAGCGTCACGGCGAAGGTCGTCGACCAGACGATCGTCGTGCCGCTCGGCGGCGTCCTGCCGGTCGGGGCCACGACGGTGATCGCGGTCGACTACCGCGCGACCCTGCGGACCTCGCTGAGCGGGTCGTCCTGGCTGTTCACGAAGGCCAACGGGATCGTCGACGCCTATCGCTGGCTGCCGTGGGTCAGCCGCCAGACTCCCTTCGACCGCCCGAACCACGGCGACCCGTTCGTGACCCCGGTCAGTCCGCTGGTCGACGTGACGGTCATCACCGATCGCACGCTGGTCATCGCCACGACCGGCGACCGCACGTTCCGCAGCGCCGACGGGCTGACCCAGCGGTTCGTCGCGAAGAACGTGCGGGACGTGACGATCACGGCGGCGCCCGACTTCCACACGCGCGAGACCACGGTCGGCGACACGATCGTCCGCTACTACTACCGCTCCTCGACGAATGCCGCGGCCATCCTCGACGGCGCGGCCGACGCGTTCCGGGCGATCCAGGCCCGGCTCGGGGACTACCCCTACCCCACGTTCAAGGTGGTCCAGTCGGCGGGCGGCTACGGGATGGAGTCACCGCGCCTCATCTGGGTCCCGTACGGACTGTCGTCGGCCAACGTGCGCTACCTGACCGCCCACGAGACGGCCCACCAGTGGTTCTACGGCCTGGTCGGCAACGACCAGTCGAAGCAGCCGTTCGTCGACGAGGCCGCCGCCGACTTCATCGCCCGCTACGTGACGGGGCTCAAGCGATCCAGTCGCTGCCCCACCGGGCGGCTCGACAAGACGATCTACGAGTACACCGCCGACTGCTATTACGAGAAGGTCTACATCCAGGGCGGCAACCTCATCGACTCGGCGCGCCGCGCGATCGGCTCGACGGCGTTCTGGGCCGCGATCAAAGCCTACGTGGCCGATCACCGCTACGGGTTCGCCTCGAACGAGACGCTGCTCGACGCCCTCGACCGGGCCACATCGAAGGACCTCGGGCGGCTGCTGTTCGCGCCGCGCTTCCCGCGGATCTACTGACGGTCTGATCCGGCGGCCACTCCGGCGGCCATGCGGCGGTCCGCGGCGAGCGCCTGCGGCATCTGCCGGAACGACGCAGGCAGCAACGGGCGCCACCACTGCCAGCCCGTCACCAGCCAGCGCGCGACGGCCTGCTCGCGGCCACCCCAGGCGAACCCGTACGCGTCGCGGATGGTCGGGGGCAGCAGGCCGACGGCCGGCCACAGCGTCCAGTCGTACAGGCCGCTGGGCAGCGGCAGCCGGTCCAGCGGTGCCGGCAGCGGCGGGTGGAGGATGGACGCCGCGAGCTCGCGGGCCAGCGGGCCTGGGCGAACGGGGCCATCGGGCGCGATCTGTGCGGCCACGTACGCCTCGAAGGCGTCGAGATCGCGTGGCAGCAGGGCCTCCGGCACGCCGAATGCCAGGCCGAGCGGCCGGGTCTCGGCATAGAACGACGCGGTCCGGTCCCGCGAGAGCGGCTCGAGCCAGGCGTCGTACGCCACGATGGTCGACTCGACCAGGGTCGCGTGGACCCACAGGGACAACGCCGGATCGCGTGCCGTGTACCCGGCACCCACGATCCCTCGATGCATCGCGTTCAGCCGCCGGATCTCGGCCCGGGCCGCCGTCGTGGAGCCGTAGATGATCCGGAGGTAACTGCGCAGCGTGCCGTCGAGGCGGCGCCACGGATCGACCCGGAAGTCCGAGTGCTCGTCGACGCCGGCCGCCACCGAGGGATGGGCGATCTGCAGGAGCAGGGCGCGTGGTCCGGCTCCCAGCAGGAGCATCGCCTCGCGGTCGAGCCGCCACGCCTCGGATGCCGGCCCGAACAGCCCGGGATCACCGGCCGACGGACGGCTCATCGGGGCGGGCTCTGGCGTCGGCGGGCGGCTCCCGGAGCCGCCCGCATCCCGACGTGTGCCTCGTACCGTCGCCATGGCCACAGGATACGTGGGCGGCCGCGGGCCGCCCACGAGTCCCTTTACCGAGCGAGGCGCTGCCAGGCGGCGGAGTACGCAGGGATGGCCGCGTCCGTGCCGGCGGCAGTCACGCCTGGAATGATCACGGGAGCGGCATCGCCGACCGCGTCGAGGATCACGGTGACGGGCGTTCCCGGCGTGTTGAGCACGCCAGGCCGATCGTCCGTGATCGCGATCCTGGTACCGTCCGGCGACCACACGGGCATGTGCCACGCGTACTGGCCCGCGAGAACGCGGATCTCCTTGCCGGTGCGGTCGGCGATGACGACCGATGGCCCTGACCCGGTGCCCGCTCGCAGGTACGCGAAACGCGATCCGTCCGGCGACCAGACGCCGTTGTCGCCGTTGGCGTCGACGAGCCGCTCGGGGGCACCGTCGAGGCCGACGATGAATTGCCCGTACAGGGCGCTCAGGTCGCCGCCTCCGAACAGGAGGAGCGTGCCGTCGGGGCTCCACATGGCCGCGCCCCCGTCCTCGCCGATCTCCTTGTAGGAACCCTGGCTGATCTGCCGGGCATTCGTTCCGTCTCGGTCGACGATCCAGATGTGCTGGGTGAAGGGTTCCTCGCCGACGATGATGGCAAGGCGCGTACCGTCCTGTGACCAGGACGGCGACCAGGCCCCGGCCCCGAAGTCGCCGAGATCCGTGATCCCCGAGCCGTCGACCGCCACCACGCTGACGTGGTCCTCGATGCCCGTCTCGGCGGTGCTGATGGCGATGAACCGTCCATCGGGCGACCACGCCGGGTTGCTCATGGCCCTCGCGTTTGCCAGGAGGACGCGAGCGTGGGTGCCGTCGGCATCGGCCACGTTGAGATCGGCGTAGAGGAACGGATCCGACGAGGAGGTTGCATTCGTGGATGTGTAGGTGATCTGGGCGCCGTCGTTCGAGAACGCTGGCGCGCTCTTGAGGGTTGAACCGGTGGTCAACTGCCGGACGTCGGTCCCGGCCGAGGTCGCCGAGTAGAGCTGCCCGCCGGCGATATACGCGATACGGCCGTTGGCCGCGGGACCGAGCTGCGGCGGCAGTCGGCGCGTTCCGATGCCCAGCAGCAGCGCGGCAGCGATCGCCACCACGAGCAGGGCGATGATCATCAGGAGGAATGCGCCGCGCGGCACAGCCGGCCGGCGGATCGCGAGCGTAGCCAAGGGGAGCCACCTTTCGGGCAGCCGCCAGGCGGGAAGGGGACGCGTTCGTGCCGTCCGCTCGAGCGTCGCTGCGAGCAGTTGCTCGCGCGGTCGAACCTGGGTGTCCCGGTCGAACCAGTCGGCCATCAGGGAGTCGAATTCGTCGGGGCGGGCGAACTTCGTCATGAGATCCGCCCTCCCGCGACCGCATGGGCACGGGCATCGGCGTCGAGGGTCGCGCGCATGGCCCGCGTTGCCCGATGAAGTCGGGAGCGGACGGTCCCGGGTGCGATGCCCAGGACGACTGCGGCTTCGTCGAGGCCGAGCCCGAGGTAGTAGTGCGTGACGAGCACCGTCCGTTGATCGAGGTCGAGGTGGCGGAAGCCGCGCTCGAGCTCGTCGCGGTCGGCGAGTTGGTTCGATGTATCGGGGGCGGATGGCTCGATCAGTGCCACTCGCGCCTCGAGGGTCCGTCGTCGCGATCGCCGGGCATATTCTCGATAGCACGCCCGTACGAGGGTCTTGTGCAGCCAGGCCTCGAACCGGTCCGGGTCGCGGACCGCTCGGATGTGCTGCCAGGCGGCCACGAGGGCCTCCTGGGTCGCATCCTCGGCGGCAGCGTCCTCGCGCAGGATGAGGCGGGCGATGACGTAGAGCCGGCCGATCGAGATGCGCGCCAGCTCACTGAACGCATCGTGATCGCCCGCCATCGCTCGCTCCACGAGATCTCGCGGCATCGAGTCCCCAGTCGTTGCGGGACCTGGGTGGCCTCGCTACAGCCTATGAGCGACGGGAAGCGAACCTGGTTCCCGAATCGTGCGAACCGGGACGGATCGACGGCTCCAGGGGTACTCGCCGGTGGACGCCGCGCCTACGCCGCCGCTCGTAGCGCTGTCTGGCCGCGGCGCCTGGATGAGGAAGACCGCTCGGGCGCGGTTGGCGGGCTGGCGGTGCCTAGCGGTCCTCGGGCCGGCGCCCGATCAGCCACCACGCGGCTGGGAAGACGGCTGCCGCGATGAGCAGCTTGGCCGTGTCCCACAGGAGGAACGGCGTGAGCCCCACCGAGACCGCCTCCGACCAGGTCATGCCGGTCGAGATCTTGAGCCATGGGACGCCGATCGCGTAGATGGCGATCGTCCCGAGGAGCATCGTGACGAGGGCCGCCCCGAGCCGGCGATCCCAGCCGAGCTCGGCCAGCCGGCCCACGATCGCGGCGGCGGCGACGAACCCGATGAGATAGCCACCGGTCACGCCCAGCAGGACGTCGCGGCCGGCGTCGCCCTCGGCGAAGACCGGCAGACCGACGAGGCCGACAAGGAGGTACAGCAGCAGGGCCGCGACGCCGCGCCGGAAGCCGAGCGCCCCGCCGACCACGAGCACCCCGAGCGTCTGCCCGGTGAACGGCACGGGCTGGGTCGGGATGTAGATCTGGGCCGACAGCGCGACGATCGCCGCACCGATGGCGATGAGGACGATGTGGCGAACCCGGGTCGGGGTTCGTTCGGCAAGGGCGACAGGGACGAGAAAGTCGGCGATCGTCAGGCCGCGATCGGCGGCGGTGCTGCGATCGAGTCTCGGTAGGGCGATGGTCATCGAGGCTCCGTGGGCGCCGTCGTTTTGGGGGGTGACGGACGCCGCGAGTCTAGCACCGAGACCGGTCGCGTCGAGGGATCGGTTGGGAGGCGAGTCCTACTCGTAGGCGACGGCGCGGACGATCGACACGCGACTTGCCAGGCGCGCCGGATAGGCCGCGGCGAGCATCGCCAGGCCGATCCCGAGCAAGAACGCGACCCCGACCGCGAGCCACGGCACGTCGACCGCGAGGTCGAGCCGGCCACCGGCCAGGACGACCATCAGCGCACCGATGAACAGGCCCGCGCTCACGCCCGCGATGGCCCCGATCCCGCCGGTGATCCCGGCCTCGACCACGACCGAGCGCCAGACCTGGCGGCGGGTCATCCCGGCCGCACGCAGGACGCCGATCTCGCGCACGCGCTCGAGCACGTTCATCGTGAGCGTGTTGACGATGCCGAGCGCCGCGACGATGACGGCGACGAGGGCCAGCGCGTCGAACAGCCCGAACACCCGGTCGAGGGCATCGCCGATGGCGCCCTGGATCCGGTCGAGCGTCACGGGCTCCAGCGCGAGCGAGCGTGCCGCGTCGTCGAGGGCGACACGTTCGTCGGCGGTCGCCGTGGGGGCGAAGCGGACGGCGAAGGCGTCGGCTCCGGCGATGCCGAGACGTTCCGCGTCGGGCCAGCCCACGACCATCGATTTGCCCGTTCGTCCGGGGAGTGTCCGCTCGGCGATCGCGACGACCGCCAACGGCACGACCGATCCGTCCGCGGCGGTCGCAGACAAGGTGCTGCCGAGCGTCAGGCCGTCGCGTTCGGCGGCGGCGGCCGGCACGATCACCGCCCCACCGGCGTCGAGCGCGGCGAAGGCGGCCGCACGGTCGCCGGCGAGGAGCCGGAACCGGCCGTCCGACGGCGAGGTCCGCTCCGACCATCGCGGCTCCGTCGGCACGAACGCCGTCGAGCGCCAGGTCGAAGGTCGCGATGGGGCTGATGGTGGTCACGCCGGGCTGCTCGCTCAGCGCCTCGTCGAGGCCTTCGTCGGCCGGACGCGGGAAGATCGAGGTGACGACGAGGTCACCCGGGACGACGTCGGCGATCCACGCTCCGGCGGCGGCACGGGCGTGCTCGCCGACCCCGCCCAGGGCGACGATCATGGCCAGCCCGATGGTCAGCGCCCCGACCGTCAGCGACGCGCGACCGCGATCGCGCAGGACCGAGGCGCGGGCGAGCCGCTCCTCGAGCCCGGCCACGAGCGCGAAGGGCGCGCCCGCGATCTTCGACAGCGCCGGCAGGAGCAGGGGCACGGCGAGGGCGACGAGCAGGAGCAGGCCGTACACCGCCGCGGCCCGAACGAGGGCCGCGTCACCGGCGGCGCGCGGCCAGAGCACGAGCCCGACGAGGCCGACCAGCGCGAACACGGCCACGAGCCAGCGCAGTCGGGCACGTCGGGCGGTCGGCAGGTCGAGCCGGGCCTTGAGCGCTTCGACCGGCGGGATGCGCCCGGCGCGGCGGGCGGGCTCGAGGGCGGCGGCGAGGGTCACGGCCAGACCGATGCCGAACGCGGCCACCGCACTGCCCGGATCCACGATGGGTCCGGGCAGCGGCACGTCGCCGACAGCGCCGACCCAGGTGGCCATCGCCCCGGCGAGCACGGCGCCGAGAACGACCCCGATGGCCGCCCCTGCAGCGCCCATGGCCAGTGCCTGGACGAGGATGAACGACGTCAGCTGACCACGCGTCGCGCCGGCCGCACGAAGCAGCCCGAGCTCGCGGACGCGCTCGACGACGGTCATCGACAGCGTGTTGAAGATCAGGAAGGCACCCGCGAACAGGGCGATCGCGGCGATCAGCGCGGTCGTCGCGGCGAAGTCGCCGGTCGATGCGCGCATCGCGGCGCCCAGGTCCTGGGGCGCGGACAGCACGTAGGGCTGGGCCAGCAGCCCGGCCTGCAGCGCGCCGGTCACCGCAGCCGCAGTGGCGCCGGGGGCGAGGCCGATGTCGACCCGGCTGACGGTCGGATCGTCGAAGGCGGCCTGGGCCGTCGGCGAGCGGCAGGACGACGGCCCGGCCCGACGCCCCGGCCCACGGTCCGTCGCCGGCCAGGATGCCGATGACCCGCACCACGGTCGGGCTCGGCCGCTCCCTGGATGGTGAGCTCGGAGCCGAGGACCAGCTCGTCCTCGCGGGCGAGCGTGGCGCTCACGAGCGCGCTCGGCTCGTCGGGACGATCGAGCGGGGCGCCCGCGCCGAGGGTCAGGTCGTGCAGCTGCGGCTCGGCCACCGGGTCGATGCCGACGACCGTCACGGGCGCCGGCAGGGCGTCGCCCGGACCGAGCAGGTCCAGGCCGAGATAGGTCCGCCGCTCGACAGCGGGCGCGGCGACGGCGACGCCGTCGGTCGTGGCGATGGTGGTGACGGTCTCCGGGGTCAGTCCGTTCTCGCCGAACGCGGCCACGCGCAGGTCGGCCGCGCCGACGAGACCGGCCACGGTCCGGTCCACGGAGGCCTCGATGCCGGCGTTGGTCGCGAGTCCCGCGAACAGGACCGCGACGCCGAGGGCGACGCCCGACATGGTCAGCCCCGACCGCAGGGGTCGGGCGCGCAGGCCGCGCCAGGCGAGTCCGTTGAGACCGCGCATCGGGTGGTCGGTGCCCCTACAGGCCGAGCTGGGCGAGCCGACCGATGAGGACGGTCGCGTCGTGGTCGGCGCGCCTGCCGAGCTCGATCGTGTCGCGGATCCGGCCGTCCCCGACGACGAGGACGCGGTCGGCGTACGCCGCCGCCTTGGCGTCATGGGTGACGAGGACGATGGTCTGGCCGCGCTCGTGGCAGGAGCGCCAGAGCGCATCGAGGATCTCGTTGCCGGTCGTGTAGTCGAGGTTGCCCGTCGGCTCGTCGGCGAACAGGAGGGCCGGACGGGTCACGAGCGCCCGCGCGACGGCGACGCGCTGTTGCTCGCCGTACGAGAGCTGGTCGGGCTTGTGGTGCTCCTTGCCGGTCAGGTCGACGAGCTCGATGACGTCGCGCAGCCGCGCGGCGAGCTCGCCTCGCGACGGGTCCTGGCCGGCGATCGTGAACGGCAGGGCGATGTTCTCGGTCACGTCGAGGAGCGGGATGAGGTTGAAGGACTGGAAGACGAACCCGGTACGGTCCCGGCGCAGACGCGTGGCCCGGTCGTCGGACAGGTGGCTGATGACCTCGCCCGCGAGCTCGACCTCGCCGCTCGTCGGCTGGTCGAGGCCGCCGAGGAGCTGGAGGAGCGTGCTCTTGCCGCTGCCCGACGGGCCCATGAGCGCGACGAACTCGCCGGCGGCGACGCGCAGGCTCACGCCGCGCAGGGCCTCGACCGTCGTCTCGCCGAGCGGATAGGACTTGGTCAGGTCGCGGGCCTGCAGGATCGGGGCCGGGGCGCTCGCGGCCGGCTGCGGCATGAGGGCCGGAGCCACGGGAGCGTTGACGTCGAGGAGGGTCATCGATGCCTCGGGTGCGGAACGGTGCGGTCTGGTGGCCAACGTAGGCACGCGGGGTGGCTGGGTGTAGGGCACGAAGGTCCGGGTGGGTCCAGTACCCGCTCGGCCGTGCCCGAAGCGGTCAGGCGCCCAGGAACAATCCGGTCACGCCGCCGACGATCGTCTCGAGCAGTCCGGCCGAGGTCGGTGGGGTCATGACCCGCAGGCCCGTGAGCGTCGCGCCGGCGGGCGCCGCGGCCTGGCCCGGTGGCGTGCCGTCGCCGGATGCGCCCCCGTCGCCGTTCTGGCCGCCCTTGCCGTTGCCGCCACCCTGGCCACCCGGGCCGAGGCCCTTGCCGCCGTCGGGTCCGTCGATTTCGCTGCCGCGGTTGGCCGGGGTGGGCGACGGGGTCGGGGTGGGCGTGGGACTCGGTGTCGGGCTCGCGGTGGGCTTGGGGGTCGGGCTCGGCTTCGGCTTGGGCCGCGGCGTCGGCTCGGCGGTCGCGCGGGGCTTCGGCTTGCTCGTCGGCCTCGGGGTCGGCTTGGGCTTCGTCGTGGGCTTGGCGGTCGGCTTGGGCGTCGGCTTCGGGGTCGGCTTGGGCGTGGGCTTCGGGGTCGCCGCCGCGCCGCACTTGTCGGCGAACAGGACGGTCCACATCTTCTTGCCGTCGCTGCCCTTGTAGGCGCCGATGCCGATCACATCCCACGCCTTGCCCAGGATGTTGGCGCGATGGCCGGACGAGTCCATGAACATCTTGTGGATCGCGGCCGTGGCGACGTCGTCGGGGTAGGTGTTCCAGCCGATGTTCTCGCCGGCGACCTTGTAGCAGTAGCCCTTGGCGTCGAGCTTCTTGAACACCGAGCCGTAGCCCGGGATCTGGTGGCTGAAATAGTCGCGCGAGATCATGTCCTTGCTGCGCCAGCGGGCGACCGCGGTCAGTGTCGAATCGACCTTGAGCGCCCGGAGGCCGGCCGCGGCGCGGCTCCGGTTGGTGAGGGTGACGAGGTCCTTCTCCGACGACGAGCTGAAGGAGCCCGTGTCCCAGGCGAAGGCGGCGAGGGGATGGGCCAGGCTCACGACCGACGTCAGCGCAAAGAGCAGCGCGACGACGGCGGCGGTACGGCGACCGGTGGGGACCGGCAGGGTGCGGGACATGTCCGGTGGCGGCCTCGTGGGGCCCGTCCGCTGGGGCGGCGGCGTGGGCTCTGGTGTGGTTGTCACCGTAGGCGTCGGGTTCGGACAGGTCTGCGGCGCGATGGTCCCCGCCCGCACGGGACCCGGGTACCGGCGGGTCCGGTGCGGTCCCGGTCGGTCGGGTGGGGTCGAGGGCGGTCGGATGCGGTCCGACGACCGTAGGTCGAGCCGGCGGCCCGGGATATGCCACAGTGCGATCCGGCCGGCGAGTCGAACCGCGCAGCGGTCGTCGGACGTAGCGAAGGTCAGGAGTGCTTGTGCCGAAACCCGATTCCCACTCCCCCGCCAAGGACGAGCGGCGCGTCGCCGTCATCACCGGCGCCACCGGATCGCTGGGGCGCGTCGTTGCGGCGGCGTTCGCCGGTGACCACCGACTGGCGCTCGTCGGCCGCGACCGTTCGCGTCTTGACCAGCTGGCCACCGACCTCGGCCTCGCGACGTCGGACTGGCTGCCCGTGGTCGCCGACCTGCGCGACGCGTCGGCCACCGAGGCCGTCGCCACGTCGGTCGTCGACCGTTTCGGGCGGATCGACGTCCTCCTCCACCTCGTCGGCGGCTACGAGGGTGGGGTGGCGCTCGCGGACCTCGACCCGACGACCCTGGAGGCGATGCTCGGCCAGCACGTCTGGTCCACGTTCCACGCGATCCGCGCGGTCGTGCCGTCGATGGTCGAGCGTGGTTGGGGCCGGATCGTCGCCGTCAGCGTCAGCGCGACGGCCAGCCCCCCGCCGAAGCTCGGGGCGTATCTCGCCGCCAAGGCCGCCCAGGAGACGATGCTCCGGGTCCTCGCGCGCGAGGTCGCGGCCAACGGCGTCACGGTGAACGTCCTGGCCGTGAAGACCATCGACGCGGAGCATCTGCGCGAGACGGATCCGTCGCCGAAGCACGCCGGCTGGACCACGCCCGAGGAGATCGCGGCGGTGATGCGCCTGCTGTGCGGTGACGGCGGCGCGGCCATCAACGGCGCGCGCATCCCGCTCGACGGCCGCGCCTAGGCCGGCCAGGAGCGGCCAGGCGCCGCTAGGGGCGGCTCCGGCCGGGGGCATCGCGCCGACCGCGGTGACGTCGAACGGCACCGGATCGGACAGCGCACCGACGAAGACCCCGTCCACGAGGTCATGGAACCCCAGCAGGAACCACGCCCCTCCGCGCCGGATGAGCTTGCCCGCGTAGAGCTCCGTGACCGGGAGCATCGGCGCGCTGAGCGGCCCGTCGAACGGCCCCAGTGGACCCGGGCCGCGACAGACGTACGTGCCGGTCGGCCCGGCGACGCCGGCCGCCGCCCGTCGTTCGTCCGAGACGTGGATGGCCGCCGTGCAGAAGACCAGCAGGCTCTCGCCGCCGACGTCGACGACCTGCGGCACCTCGAGCTCGGCGAAGCCCTCCGGTCCGGCGAGCGGCGGACGAGCCTCCCAGTGCAGCAGGTCCCGCGACACCGCGTGACCGATGACGCCGCGGGTCGACGGCGGGCCGTCACGGCGACGGGCCGTGATCAGGGCGTGATAGCCATCTCCGGCGGTGTCGGCGATGACGAAGGGATCCCGCCACGCGACCGCACCGAACGGCCCGCTGGCGTCCACCTCGTACCAGCGCGGATCCGCCGAGAGGACCGGCTCGCCGCCGCCGCACCGCTCGAAACGGACGAGATCGGTCGACGTCGCCACGCCGATCCGCTGGACACGACCCGCATCCCGGGAGGACACCCCGGTGTAGACGAGGTACCAGATCCCTTCGCGCTTGATGACGCTCCCCGTCCACGTCGCGAGGTCGTCGAACGCGCCCGCGGGCCCCGCCTCGAGCGGATCGGGCAGGACGGTCCAGGTCCGCAGGTCGCGCGAAACGGCATGACCCAGCCGTGCATGCGCGGTGCCGGAGGTTCGGGTCGCCCAGGGAGCGTGGCGCCTGCAGGTAGAACAGGTGGACGTCGTCGCCATCCTCGGCGAACCAGAAGTCCCAGACCCATCGGTCGTCGAGCTGGAGCGTCATGGGGCAGCCGCCGGATGGGGTGCAAAGCCCTGCAGGTAAAACCTTTTAGCGAGCCGCACCGCGAGTGTCAAGTCTGCGACGCCGGGCCGCTACCATGGACGTCGTGGACAGACCGGCACGGCCCCTCCTCAAGGATGTCGCGCGCCTGGCCGAGGTCTCGCTGACCACCGTCTCGGTGGTGCTCAACGGCAAGGCCGGCGCCAACATCCCGCCGGGCACCCAGGCCCGGGTGATCGCTGCCGCGAACGAGCTCCACTACCGCCCGAACGAGATGGCCCGGAGCCTGCGCCGCCATCGATCGGACACGATCGGCGTGATCTCGGACGAGGTCATGACGACCCCGTACGCGGTCCGGATGATCCAGGGGGCCCAGGATGCCGCCTGGGAGGCCGGGCTCCTGCTGATGCTCGTGAACACGGGCCGCAACCCGGTCATCCGCGATCGCGCGATCGACATCATGCTCGACCGCCAGGTCGACGCGATCCTCTACGCGACGATGGCCCACCAGGTCGTCGAGCCGCTGCCGGCGCTGCGCGATGTCCCCGCCGTCCTCCTGGACTGCCGCTCGACTGACGGCTCGTTCCCGTCCGTCGTGCCGGACGAGTACGAGGGTGCCCGATCGGCCGTCGAGCACCTCGTCGCCGCCGGTCATCGACGGATCGGTCACGTGACGACCGGCCAGCTCGGCGCCGCGGCCAGTCTCCGCCTCGAGGGCTATCGCGACACCCTGGCGGCCCATGGCATCGCGTACGACCCGACGATCGTCATCCTCGGCGCTGACGGCGACGTGACCGCTGGTGTCGAGGCGACCGGGCGGCTCATGGATCGGACCGACCCGCCCACGGCCATCTTCTGCTTCAACGACCGGATGGCGATGGGCGCGTTCCGGGCCCTTCGCTATCGGGGCCTCCGGGTGCCTACGGATGTCTCGGTCGTCGGCTACGACGACGCGCAGGAGATCGCGCCGTGGCTCGATCCGCCGCTGACGACGGTGGCCCTGCCCCACTACGAGTTGGGCGAGTGGGCGGTCCGCTACCTGCTCGGTCGCATCGACATCACGGGCGACGACGCACAGCCGGCCAGCCCGCCACAGCACCGCATCGCCTGCCCGCTCGTGGAGCGCGAGTCCGTCGCGCCGCCGCCACCCGACGCCTGAGCGCACGCACGCGGAACGAGCCCTCGAGCGTGGTCGTGTTGCGCCCGCGACGCACAGAGCGTGGTTCCCCGAGGCACCGGAAACCCGCCGGCGCGGATTGTCAGGGCCGAAGACGGGGAGTACGTTCGGGCCTTGCGGGGTAGGTGAGATGGACTATTCGATGGATATGTCCCATCTGGACCGAGGGTCCACCAACTCGACCGTGGCGGTGCCGTCGGACGACGAGTCGACCGCCAGGCTATCCGAGGACGCCCAGCCCTCGTCGCCGGCCACCGGCGCCCCTCGATCCACCGCGACGACGAGGTCGCTGTTCCTCGACGTCCTCACCCATGCGATGCAGACGGCTGCCGACCAGGAGCGCACGCGCATCGCGCAGGTGGTTGCCGACGATGCCGCCCTGAACATCGAGCACGCGCGCGTGCGCGGCGCCGCCGAGAGCAGCGAGCTCCGCCGATTGGCCGACGAGGACGTCGACAGGATCCAGACGTGGTTGGCGGCGAGCATCGCGGAGCTGCAGCTGGAGGCGTCGAGACGGACCGACGAGCGACGCGCCCTGCTCGACGAGTACCTGCGCCAGCACGATGCGATCATCCAGGCCGAGATCGCGAGCGTCGATGTCGCCGTGAACGACTACGACGCGACCCTCGAGGCGTTCTTCAGCGACCTGCATCAGTCCACGAAGCCATCGGAGATCGCGAGCAAGGCAGACCAGTTGCCGACACCACCCGATCTCGATGCGGCCAGGGCGGTGGCGCGATCGTCCGCCGTCCAGGCCTATGCGGACCACGCCGTCGAGTCGACCGATGCGACGACGCCCGGCGCCGAGGTCGAGGCCCCATCGGCTCTCGCCAGCGCCGGCGATGCCGAAAACGTCGGCGATGCCGAAAACGTCGGGGCACCCGAGGCCACTGCCGAGATCGAGCCACCCGTCGAGCCGGATGCGCTCGGCGACCCACCATCGGAGCCCGCGATCGCCGCGCTGGTCGGCGTCATGGACCCGTCGCTCCCGGTCGCATCGGCCGGACCACCGGACATCCTCCACAGCGTGGAGCCCGATCCGACCGACGCGGCCGACCCGTCGGCCGAGGAGGACGCAGCCGAGCCGAGCACCGCGCTTCGCCTCGTTCGCTCGATCTTCTCGCGGAGCGACGACGTCTAGCGCGAATCCGCCCGACGACCGGCGATCCAGCCGCGCTCAGACGAGCAGCAGGATCCCGAGCACGATGAGCCACAGCGACCACGCGATGTAGGCGATCGGCACGATCGTGCCGGCGAGGGCCCAGCCGTCGCGCTCGTTGGGACCGACGAACTCGAACGTCCCGACGACGAGGGTCATGCCGATGAGCAGGCCGAGCCCACCCATCCAGACCGGGAAGACGGTCGTGGTGAGGATCGACCAGCCGACCAGCAGCGTCCACACGCCGGTCAACAGGTAGCCGAGGTGCTCGCCGATGCCGACGCCGAGCAGGCGATGGAGCGTCGCGAAGACGACCTCGACCGTGGCCCGGGTCGCATCGCCGGTCGGTCCCTCCGGCGCGGCGACGTAGCGACGCGCCAGCTCGGGCACGGCGAACGGCCAGCGGACGAGCCCGAGCGCCTGGACCAGCGACGCCGTCGCGCCCACGACGATCGCGGTGGCGGTCAGCGCCACATCGGCGCCGATGACCGCCCCGACGAGGACGACGAGCGGGAGCATCGCGACGGCCGAGAACAGCAGGGCCTGCCAGCGCACGAGCAGCCCCGACCCACCGGCATCGAACCGGCGCAGGATCGTGTCTGGGGACTCACGCAGGATTGCCGGGTAGTCGAAGGCCCGGCCGAGCGCGAAGAACGCGCCGTTGAATGCGATCGGGACGACGATGAGCAGGATCGCGGTGATGGTCTCGACCGACACAGGGCTCCCTCCGGACGTGGGCTGCGGATGCCGCCAGCGTAGCGACCGACACGGAGCCGAACGGGCCGCCGCGCGTTTCGCGGAACGCGTGCAAGATGACGCCGTGCGTGACCCCGATGGCGCCCCCGCGAGTCGTTCGCGACGGACGTTCCTGCAGGGCCTGGCCGTCGGAGCCATTGCGATCGTGGCCGCCGCCTGCGCCGAGGCGGCGCCGTCGCTGACGCGCTCGCCGCTCCCGTCGCGGAGCCCGGTCGCCGCCGCCAGTGCCCCACCCGCCACGCCGGCGCCAGCCCCCACCGAGGCGCCCACGCCAACCGCCACCGAGGCCCCGACCCCGTCACCCAGCCCGAGCGCCGGCCCCGAGGACGCGTGGGGCCAGCTCGACCTGCGCGCCAAGATCGGCCAGATGCTGCTCGTCGGCTTCCGCGGCATGACCGTCAAGAGCGCCGCGACGACCGTCGCCGACATCCGCGACCGGGGCCTCGGCGGGATCCTCCTGTTCGACTACGACACGCCGACCGGGCGGTATGACCGCAACATCGCGAACCCGGATCAGGTCCGCGCCCTCGTATCCGGGTTGCGCGCGGCGGCCACGGTCCCGCTCATCGTCGCGATCGACGAGGAGGGCGGCAAGGTCGACCGGCTCAAGGCCCGCTACGGCTTCCCGTCCACCGTCTCGGAGGCGTCGCTCGGCGCACGTGACGATGCTGCCTACACGCAGAAGCGGGCTAAGGCCATCGGCAAGACCCTGCATGGGCTCGGCATCGACCTCGACCTCGCGCCGGTGGTCGATCTGAACGTCAACCCGACCAACCCCGTGATCGGCGCCCTCGACCGCAGCTTCTCGGCCGACCCGGCCGTCGTCGCCCGCCAGGGCGCGGCCTACCTCGCCGGGCTGCACGACGCCGGGATCGCCGGCTCGCTCAAGCACTTCCCGGGACACGGCAGCTCGACCGCCGACTCGCATCTCGGCGTGGTGGACGTGACCTCGACCTGGACCGACAGGGAGCTCGAGCCGTTCCGCGAGCTCATCGCCGCCGGCGATGCCGACACCGTGCTCGTCGCCCACGTCTTCGACAAGGACCTCGACCCGGATTACCCGGCGTCGCTCTCGTCGAACGTCATCGACGGGATGCTGCGCGGCGATCTCGGCTTCGATGGCGTGGTCATCACCGACGACCTGCAGATGGGCGCGATCCGAGAGGCGTACGGCTACAAGACGGCCGTGGAGCGGGCGATCCTGGCCGGTGCCGACATCCTGACCATCGCCAACGAGCAGACCTACGAGCCGCACGTCGTCAAGACGACGATCGACATCATCGAGGCCGCGGTCCAGGCCGGCCGCATCGACCCCGCTCGGATCGACGCATCGTGGCGGCGCATCGCCGCCCTGAAGGCGCGTCTCGCCGAGGAGTGACTCGTCCGGCGCGACGCCGCCCCTAGGCGGTCACGCTCGCGACCAGGGCCTGGGCCTCCTCGAGGAGGCGGGTCAGGTGGTCCTCTCCGCGGAAGCTCTCGGCGTAGACCTTGGCGACGTCCTCGGTGCCCGATGGGCGGGCCGCGAACCAGCCCTGGTCGGTGACGACCTTGAGCCCGCCGATCGGCGCGCCGTTGCCGGGAGCGGCGGTCAGGATGGCCGTGATCGGGTCGCCGGCGAGGTCGGTCGCGGTCACGTCGGCTGGCGACAGCCGCCCGAGGGCCGCCTTCTGGGCCCGCGTGGCTGGCGCATCGATACGCCGATAGACGGGCGCCCCGAACCGCGCGGTCAGCTCGGCGTAGGCGACACCCGGATCGCGTCCGGTGCTAGCCGTTAGCTCGCAGGCCAGCAGGTCGGCGATGATGCCGTCCTTGTCGGTCGTCCAGACCGTGCCGTCGCGGCGCAGGAACGAAGCGCCGGCACTCTCCTCCCCGCCGAAACCGATCGAGCCGTCGATGAGCCCGTCGACGAACCACTTGAACCCGACCGGGACTTCCACGAGACGGCGGCCGAGGTCGGCGACGACGCGATCGATCATCGATGACGACACGAGCGTCTTGCCCACTCCCACGTCGGCGCCCCAGTCGCGGGCCCCACCGAACAGATAGGCGATGGCGGCCGACAGGACGTGGTTGGGGTTCAGCAGGCCACCGGTCGGGGTGACCACGCCGTGGCGGTCGGCGTCGGCGTCGTTGCCGAGCGCGATGTCGAACTGGTCGCGCAGCGCGACCAGCCGGGCCATGGCGTACGGCGAGGACGGGTCCATCCGGATCTTGCCGTCCCAGTCGGTGGTCATGAACCCGAACTGCGGATCGACCGTGTCGTTGGTCACGGTCAGGGCCAGGCCGTGCCGCTCGGCGATCTCGCCCCAGTACCCGACCGAGGCCCCGCCCATCGGGTCGACGCCGATGCGCAGGCCGGACGCGGCGATGGCGGCCATGTCGACGACGTTGGGGAGATCGTCGACGTAGGTGCCGAGGAAGTCGTACGGCGTCGCGGCCGCGGCCGCCTCGGCGTCGGCGGTCCGACGGATGCCGGCGACGCCGTCCGACCCGCTCGCCTCGAGGATCCGGTTCGCTTCGTCCTGGATCCAGCTCGTCACATCGGTGTCGGCCGGACCGCCGTTGGGCGGGTTGTACTTGAAGCCGCCGTCGTCCGGCGGGTTGTGCGACGGCGTCACGACGATGCCGTCGGCGAGGTGCCCCGCGGCGTCCTTCCCACGGTTGGCGACGAGGATCGCGTGCGAGAGGGCGGGTGTCGGCGTGTAGCCGTCACGACTGTCGATGCGCACGTCCACGCCGTTCGCGACGAGGACGCCGAGCGCCGTCCAGGTCGCCGGCTCGGACAGCGCGTGCGTGTCCCGGGCGAGGAACAGGGGCCCGCTGTAGCCGCGCCTGGTCCGATAGCGACAGATCGCCTCGGTGATGGCCAGGATGTGCGCCTCGTTGAACGCGCCACGCAACGAGGAGCCGCGGTGACCGGAGGTCCCGAACGTCACCCGCTGGGTCGCATCCGACGGATCCGGGATGCGATCGTGGTAGGCGGCATCGAGGGCCGCGAGGTCCACCAGGGTGGCCGGATCGGCCGGCAGCCCGGCGCGCTCGCTGATGGTCATGGCGTCGATCGTAGGCGCTCGCCTGCCCGCCGTCACGCTCGGATCGAGGCGACACCCGCAACCACGCGGCCGCCCCTGAAATGTGCGGATTGTCAACGGGCATCGCGCGGAGTACCGTCCATCGTCCAGCGAGCGCTCGTGCTATGGGGAGAGGCATTGATGGACACGGCGGACGTCGACGAGACCATCGCGCGCAACGGGACGGCTTCGTCGGCCTCGACCGGCGCCGACGCGAAGGGGAAGGGCAAGGATTCCGCGACGGCGGAGGCCGATGACGGCGCCTCGGCCACCGATCTGGCTGAGCCCGCGGCGGCGAGCGCACCGGACGTGACCAGCGGCTTCCTGTCCGAGCTGACCGAGGCGATGATGGCCGTCGTCGGCAAGGAACGCGACCGGATCGGCGCGATCGTCGAGGCCGACGCCGCCGGCCACCTGGTCCAGGCCAAGGAACGCGCGACCGCGGAGGCGGAGGCCTACCGCCAGATCGCGGACGAGGACGTCGCGAGCATCGAGGGCTGGGCGGACGCCGAGGTCGAGCGCATCCGCGCCGACGCCGCCCGGCGCATCGCCGAGCGACGATCCGACCTCGACACCTCGCTCGCCCAGCAGGACGCGGTCCTCGACAGCGAGCTCCACGGGATCGAGACTGCCGTCGCCGACTACGACGTCACGCTGCAGGCGTATCTCGACGACCTGCGCGCCACCGGCGACCCGGCCGAGATCGCCGAGCGGGCGCACTCGTTGCCGACGCCCCCGGCGCTCGATGACGTGCGCGCCATGTCGCGCGCCGCCGCCCTGACGAAGATCGCGGAGGAGGCTGCGGCGGCCCGTGGAGAGGAACCGGTCGAGGACGCCACCGACGCCGACGACGACGCACCGGCCATCGATGCCACCGCGGACGACACGGCCGACGGTGGCGATGACGCCACGATCGAAGCCGCCGCACCGGAGGCCACCGAGGACGACGCCGCGACGCCGGCCGAGCCGGACGCCGTGGCCGAGCCCGACGCCGTGGCCGACACGGCGCCGTCCGGCCACGCGAACGGCACCGACGACGGCACCGGCGGCGCCGACGACCGTGTCGCTCCGGCGACGGGCGACGCGGTCGGGGCCGGGGTCCCGGTCGCCGTCGAGGGCGGCGCCCGCACCGGCTGGGAGTCCGATGGTGGGCTCGAGGCGCTCATGGATCCGCCCGCCCGGGCCGTCGACAGCGGTGCGAGCAACGGCACCGCGCCGGTCGCCGTGATGGATCCGGACGCGACCGCATCGAACGGATGGGAGCAGGCGATCGCGCCCGTAGTCACCGCCGTCGCGACCGCCGAGCGCGACCCGGTCGGCCACCCGAACGCGGCCGTCCGGCTCATCCGCAGCGTCGCGCCGTGGACCGCCCCGAACCATCCGTCCGACCGCACCGACACCGACCCGGACTGACCGGGGTCGGGGCCAGGGTCGTCGAGGCCGACCCGGGCTGAGACCACAGCCGGCGCGGCCGGGGTCGCCCATCGAGGCTCGCCCGGCCGCCCGCCGCTTCTTCGCTATACTCCGCTGGCTTCGTCCATCTGCGCCTCGGCGCACCGCCACGGACGACCGCGCCGCGGTGGCCTTAGCTCAACCGGCAGAGCACTGGATTGTGGCTCCAGAGGTTACGGGTTCGAGCCCCGTAGGCCACCCCAACCCCTTCCCGACCGGGATCGTCCGACGATCGGCACGACCCTCGATCCGGGATGCGCTGCCTCAGGCGCCCGGCAGCCCGGCGAACGAACGGCGCGTGGCATCGACCGTGCCGGTCACCAGCGTCGTCGCGCCGGCGTGCGCGCGCAGGAGCGCCTCCAGGTCCGCCAGCGCCTCGGCGATGACGATCGCCCCGCCATCGTGCTGCGCCTCGACCGTGACCAGGATCTCCGTCGTCGCCGGCTGGGCGGCGCTCTCGGCCGCCTGCCGCCAGCACCAGCGCCTCGCGCTCACGAGGCCGGCCTCGTCGACGAAGATGACCTCGCCGGGCTTCGGGCGCCTCGGTCATCCCCGACCCGAGATCGGTGAAGGCCTCGTCGCCCGTCGCGAACCGGACGGTCGTCCCACCGGTCGTGTGCGCCTGGTCGAAGATCGCGACCGGCAGGCCGTGGCGGATGCTCACCAGGTTGCCGAGGTCGACCAGCCCGTTGATCGACGGGATCGAGCCCTGCTTGGTCAACCGCCGCAGCAAGGCCTCTGCCGCGCTCCGGTAGGCGGTCGGATCCACCCCGAACGCCCGGAATGTCCGGCGCCAGGCGGCCAGGCTCGGCACCTCGGACAGCGGCGTGCTGCCGATCCGGGCGAGGGCCGCGGCCTGCTCGTCCGCATACGCGCGAGCGAGGTCCGGCGACGTCGGGCCGTTGATCACCCCGATCGCGTGGATGGCGCCGCCGTTCACCCCGGGAAAGCGGTCGGTGACGGCGTCGGCATAGGTGAACCGCATCATCGCCATCCTAGGCCGGGCGCGACGATCCGGGTGGCCGATGACGGTGGGATACGTTGCTCGTGGTACCGTGTCGGCACGGGGGTCGACCCGATGGTCACCCCGAGCGCTGCCCCGTCGTTCCCATGGTGGCCGGGCCACCGGTCGTCGACGATGAGGGCCCCAGGCGCCGGAAGCGGCGCCCGAACGAGGTCACCTGTGCGCCGTCACCTGCCCGTCCTGCTGGCCGCCCTCGTCCTGGGATCGACCCTGGCCAGCGGACCGTGGACGTCCGCGCCGGCCGCGGCCGCCGCCCCGGTCGGCGGCCCCGTCTTCAACGACCCGACCGGCTCCGAGACCCAGCAGATGGCGATCATGACCAAGATCATGAAGGCCATCGACGGCACGAAGCGCGGTGCCACGATCCGGATGGCCTTCTTCTCGTTCACGATCGAGCAGTTCGCGGACAAGCTCATCGCCGCGTACAAGCGCGGCGTCCATGTCCGGCTGATCATGGACGATCACGAGATCTTCCCGGCCTGGGAACGGGTGGCCGCCAAGTTCGGCCGGAACCCACGCAGCTCGAGCTACGCGGTGCTGTGCCACGGTGCCTGCCTGACGGAGAACCAGCCGTCGTACCAGCACACCAAGACGTATCTGTTCTCGTCGACCGGCGGGGTCGCCAACGTGTCGATGGTCAGCTCGGCCAACCCGACCTACTTCCAGGCACGGCGTGGCTGGAACAACGGCTACATGATCGTGGGCGACAAGGTCATGTACGACGCGTTCGTCCGCAACTTCGAGAAGATGGCCTACGGCGCCCGTCGGGTGAACCAGCCGACGACCTCGCCGGACGCCTACTTCACCGCCACCAGCGGCAAGCACAAGGTCTACTTCTTCCCCAAGGGCGGGCTCGGGGCTGACGACGACCCGATGTACGCCATCCTCGGCAACATCCGCTGCACCGGCATGGACGCGGGCTTCGGCAGCGGCGGACGAACGATCATCCGCATCGCGATGTACCAGTGGAGCATCCTGCGCGTCCGCCTGGCCGAGCGGATCTGGGGGCTCGACGATCGCGGCTGCAAGGTCACGATCATGTTCGATCCCGACCCGCGTCGACCCCGGCGTGCTGCGCGCCCTGACCAGGTCCGGCGGGCGGCACGGCGGCGTGACCATCGTGCCGGCGGCCACCGACGAGGACGAGAACGGCATCGTCGACCAGATGGTCCACGACAAGTACATGCTCGTGAACGGGGTGTACGCCGGCGACACGAGCGCAAAGGTCGTCTTCACGGGCTCGGCCAACTGGACGAACAACGCGCTCCACTACAACGACGAGTACATGCTCCGGATCTGGGACTCGGCGGTCTACAACGCCTACGCCAGCCACTGGGACAAGGTCCGCAAGTTCGCGCGATCCTCGATCGGGATCTCGACCGGGCTGAAGGACGCCAGCGGCCGAACGCGCGTCGCGCCGCGACCGAACACGTCCGAGTTCCTCGACTTCGGCGGCGGCTGACCGACCGTCCGGCAGGCCGATCCTCGCCGGGTCGGCGATCCTCGCGGGATCGGACGACCGTATCCTTGGCCGATGGCCGTCACCCTGGTCCCGATGACGCCCGACGCCTACGCGCGCTGGCTCGACACGATCGTCGTCGCGTACGCCGGGGACAAGGTCCGCGTCGGCGCGTGGCCCGAGGACGAGGCCCTCGAGCGCTCGCAGCGCGCGTTCGAGACGCTGCTGCCCCAGGGCCTCGCCACGCCCGGCCACGAGCTGCGCTCGATCGTGGCGGAGAACGGCACGTCCGTGGGCGTCCTGTGGTTCGCTCCCAACGACGAGCTGCGCGGCGCGGTCGCGTTCATCTACGACATCGAGATCGATGAGGCCCACCGCGGTCGCGGCTACGGCCGGGCCGCCCTGGAGGCGCTCGAGCCGCTCGCGCGCTCCCTCGGCTTCGACGCGATCGGGCTCCACGTGTTCGGCGACAACGACGTCGCCCGCGGGCTGTATCGGTCGGCAGGGTTCGTCGAGACCGACGTGATGATGCGGAAGCCGATCGTCTAGGCCGGAGCCAACGGCGGAACCGGCGGCGCGGCGGGCCTGCGGGACGCGACCGCCTGCGATCAGCCGGCGGCGGCCAGCTCCGCGACGAGGGCGTCGGCACCGGCCGCGATGGGCTCGCCATGGCCGACGAGCAGGGTCTCGAACGAGCGCTCGGCGAGCTTCGCGATCGACGCGCGGGCCTGCGCCATGTCCGCCGTGAACTGCACGTCGGGAGCCGCCGGCTTGTCGCCGACCGTCCGCAGCGCATCGCCGGCCACGAGCACGCCACCGGCCTCGTCGAGGACCGCGATGTGTCCGGGCGTGTGGCCCGGCGTCGCGACGATCGCGAGGTCGAACACGTGATCACCGTCCCCGACCGCCACGAGGTCGCGCGGGACGCTGATGGCGGGGATGTCCTCGGCGCCCGCGTAGGCCGTTGCATCGGGTGCGGCGTTCAGGACGGCCGCGGCGCTGCCGGCATGGTCGTTGTGCTGGTGGGTCAGGATCACGTGCCCGACCGCGTCCCAGCCGAGACCGACGCGCTCGAGCGCGGCAGCGATGTCGCCCTCGCTGCCGGGCGTACCCGTGTCGACGACGGCCGCCTCGCCACCGCGGACGAGCACGTAGGCCGACACGAACCCGAGGTCGACGCGCTCCCAGGTGACACCGCCGGCCGCGGCAGACGGCCCACTGCCGGATCCGGAGGCCTCCGCGCTGGGCTCGGTGCCGGTGCTCGGCGCGGCGCTGGTCCCCGCGGCCGGTGCCGAGCCGCCGGGCCCCGTGGGCGTGGGCGACGCCCCACCCGCGGCGTCCGAGTGGGCCACGCCCCCGCCGGGCGCGCAGGCACCGACGAAGCTGACCACCGCGAGCGCGATCGTGCCCTGGCCGGCTCGAACGAGGAAGGAACGACGGGTCAGGAAGCGCCCGGTGGCCAACGTCACGGTCATGGTGGCAGGGTACCGCGGGCCGTCATCGCTGCCCGGATCGGTCCGTCGTCGCGCCGGACGGAGGTTGCATTCCTGCGTGGATGGTTGCGCCCGGGAGACGGCGACGCGTAGCATGGCCGAGCCCCGAGCTGCTCACGTATGGGACCCGTCCGCGTCCTGGCTCCGGCCAGGACATCGCCTCGGCGACTGGGATGCATGGGTCCGCGATGTGCCGCCGGGACTGGAGGTATCCGAGCCATGGCGACGGTCACATTCGACCACGTCAACAAGGTCTACGGCGATTTTCACGCCGTCAAGGACCTGAACCTCGAGATCGGTGACGGCGAGTTCATGGTCCTGGTCGGACCATCGGGCTGCGGCAAGACCACCAGCCTGCGGATGATCGCGGGTCTCGAGGAGATCACCGAGGGCGAGCTGCGCATCGGCGATCGCGTCGTGAACGACGTCCCCCCCAAGGATCGCGACATCGCGATGGTCTTCCAGAGCTACGCGCTCTACCCGCACATGTCCGTCCGCGAGAACCTCGCCTTCGGCCTGAAGCTGCGCAAGGTTCCCAAGGCGGAGATCGACCGCCGGGTGAACGAGGCGGCAGAGACCATCCAGCTCCAGAAGCTCCTCGATCGCAAGCCCAAGGAGCTGTCGGGTGGCCAGCGCCAGCGCGTCGCGCTCGGCCGCGCCATCGTCCGCGAGCCGGCCGTGTTCCTCATGGACGAGCCCCTCTCCAACCTCGACGCCAAGCTGCGTGTCCAGACCCGCGCCGAGATCGCCCGTCTCCATCAGCGCCTTCAGACGACCATCGTGTACGTGACCCACGACCAGGTCGAGGCGATGACGATGGGTTCGCGGATCGCCGTCATGAGCGAGGGCCTCCTCCAGCAGGTCGGCACCCCGCAGACCCTCTACGACCACCCCCTCAACCGCTTCGTCGCGGGCTTCATCGGCAGCCCGTCGATGAACTTCCTCGACGTCACCGTCGAGGGCACGGGCGACAGCGCCCGGCTCAACGGCGCGTCCGGCTGGTCGATCCCGACCCCGCCGCGGCTGCGAGCGATCGCGGGCGACATCGCCGGGCGCACGCTCGTCGCCGGCTTCCGGCCGGAGCACCTGGACATCGGCCAGCCGAACGCCGACCAGGGCAGCTTCCAGGCGCGCGCCGACGTCGTCGAGTACCTCGGCAACGAGGAGCTCCTCCACGTCAACGCCGCGGAAAAGGACGTCGTGGCGATCGTGAACTCGGAGCACCGTGTGCGGCCGGGCGACATCGTCAATCTCGTCCTGAGCCTCGACAAGCTCCACCTGTTCGACGCCGAGACCGGCGAGTCGCTCACCACGGCCGCTGCCAATGCGGCCGCGGCCGCAACGCCGGCCGAGGTCTCGACCACCGAACCGGCGGCCGTCTCCTGAGCGAGACGTCCGACCCGCGCGCCCCGTCGGCCCCGGAGACGCTCTCCGGGGCCGATCTCGTCGAGCGCGTCGTCGATTCGCGGGTCATCCACCGGGGTCGATACCTGACGTTCCGCGTCGATACGGTCGAACTGGCCGACGGCCGACGGTCTACGCGGGACATCGCGGGCCACCCCGGGGCCGTGGCGATCGTCGCGGTCGATGCCGATGGGCGCGTCGCCCTCGTCCGTCAGTGGCGGACCGCGGTCGACGACGCCCTGCTCGAGATCCCGGCAGGCGGCCTCGACCCCGAGCCCGACGGCACCAAGGAGGATCCCGAGCTCGCCGCCCGGCGCGAGCTCGAGGAAGAGACCGGTCTGCGCGCGGCCACCTGGCAGCGGCTGGCGTCGTTCTACTCCGCGCCGGGCTTCACCGACGAGCTCATGCACCTGTTCCTGGCCACTGACCTCAGCCCGGCTCACCCGGACGGCCGCCGCGGTCCGGACGAGGACGAGCGGCTCATCCTCGAATGGCTACCCTGGCGAGAGGCCGTGGCGGCCGCACAGGACGGCACGATCCGCGACGCGAAGTCGATCGTGGGTCTGCTCTGGCTGGCCCGCCTGCGCGACGAGGCCTGAGCCGCCGTCCGTCAGCGACCGGCTCCGGACGCCGGCTGGTCGTCGTCAGTCCTCGGGCGGGTCCGTCGGCTCCGGCGCGGGCGCGGGTGCCGGACGTGGCGGCCGCGCCGCCGGGCCCAGGCGTTCCAGGGCGCCGCGGTAGAGGGCGCTCCTCGGGTCCATGGCGACGGCGAGTCGCAGATGCGTGCCGGCAGCCTCCGGCTGGCCGAGCTTCTTGAGGCTCTGACCCAGGGCGAAGTGCGCGTAATGCGCCGACGGATCGAGCTCCAGCAGCTGCTCGAAGGTCAGCCGCGCACGGTCGTGCTGCCCGGAGTTGAAGTACGCGCGTCCGAGCGCTTCGAGGATCGACTGGCGACCGGGCTCGAGTCGATCGGCGCGCTCGAGGACGATCGCCGCCTGGGCGTGATGGCGGCCGTCGAGCAGCTGTTGGCCGCGCTGGAGCAGCTCGTACGCCGACTCCCCCTCCCCGTCGCCATGGTCATCGCCGGCGGTCCGGCGCTCCTCGTCCATGTCCAGATGGTCGCATGGATCGGCGAGTCAGCCCGTCGGCGACCGGCCCTCCAGCCATGGGACGAGGATCGCGAGCTCGACCTCGACCGCCGCATCGGCGCTCATGCCCGCTCCGCGCAGGGCATAGAACATCGGTGAGCCGATGACGGTCCGGACCACTGCCGCCACGCTCGGGTCTGGCTCACCGGCACCGATGGCCACTCCGACCAGCATGGCCAGGTGCTCCTCGTAGCGCTGCTCATGCCCCGCCCAGGCGGTGGCAAGCTCCGGGTCCGCCTCGCGGATGTACCACCAGTGCTCGCTCCGGACCGAGAACGCCGCCAGCTCGCGCGCGAGCCGCGCCACCCGCTCGGTGACCGAGTCGAGCCCCTCGAAGATCCCGACGTCGGGCAGGTCGATCGCCACGAGGATCGCGTCGGCGACGGCCCGATCGAGGTCGGCCCGCGCCGGGAAGTGGTTGCGGACCGTGCCCGGCGACACGTCCGCCGCTCGCGCGATGACCGGCGTCGTCGCGGCGCGGGAACCCTGCTGGCGATAGACGTCGAGTGCGGCGGCGACGATGCGAGCCCGGGTGGCGGCTTGGTCGTCGGCGCGACGACCGAGGTTGTAGCGACGGGGCACGGGTCCTCACTAATCTATTGACTATTCGCGCACTCAAATCATATCATGCGGCGATCGGAGCCACCTGAAGGACGGAGCGCGAGAGCAGATGATGTCGGACGCGGAGCTCTACCGCCTGGCCAGCTGGTCGACCTGGGTCTCGATCGCGACCCTGGTCATCGCCGGGATCGCGCTGGCCATCTTCTTTGCCGGCCCGGGCGAGCCGTTCGGTTCGATCAATGATGCGGCCATCGCGATCACGCTCCTCCTGCTCATCCCGGCCGTGCTCGCGGTCGACCGCCTCGCCGACGAACGGTGGGCGCCGATGGTGCGCATCGTGACGGTCGCGGCCATCGCCGGGATCGCGCTGGCGGCGATCGGCCAGCTCCTCCTGATCGTCCGCGTCGTCACGCTCGAGGACTCGTACATCACCGGCGGCCTGGGCATCCTGCCGGTGCTCGCGTGGTTCGTCCTCGTGGCCATCGTGTCGCTCGTGGCGGGGCTCCTCCCAAGCACCGTCGGCTGGCTGGCGGTCGCTTCGCTCCTGCTGATCGTCGTGACCGGGCTGGTCGCCGCGGTGACGATGGGTCCACTCCTCTGGGTGGCGTGCATCGCGCTGCTTGCCGTGCTGTGCGCCTGGCTGGCGTCACTTGCCGTCGCCTTCGCCGCGATGAGCCCGACGCCCGTGGCGGTCGTCGCATGAGCGCGCAGACGGGCGCGTCGGCGGCGCCGACCACCGAACGCCGGGCGATCGTGGCGGTCGCGGCCCGGACGACCGTGATCAGCGGTATCGTCGCGGCGATCGGACTGGTCTTCCTCGTCGGCATGTTCACGGCGTTCGCGATCGGCGCCACCGCGCCGGCCCAGGCGCTGGGGTGGATCAACGACGTGTGCGTGCTCGGGTCGTACCTCCTGTGCGCACCGAGCGTCATCGCGCTGTGGGTGCTGCTGCGCCCGAGCGCACCGATCGCGAGCGACCTCGCGGCCCTCCTCGGCCTCGGCTCGATCGCGGCGATCGTCGTCCTGCAGACCCTGCTCGTCGTCGGGGTCATGACGTTCGAGGAACAGGTCGGACTGGTCTCGATCGGACTGCTCGGCCTGGGCGCCTGGTTCGTCCTGGTCGGCTACCTCGGATCCCGCTCGGGGCTGCTCCCGCGTGGGGTCGCGATGGGCCTGCTCGCCGCGACCTACGTCGGCTACCCGATCTGGGCGATCTGGCTGGGACGCCGACTCGGACGGTCGGTCGCCGACCCGGTCTAGACCTCGGCCGCGCCGATCGCCTCGCGGTACGGCTCCAGGTCGACGAGCTTGAGCCGCGGCGACTCGGTCACGCCCGGGATCCGGCCGCGCTTGGCGATCGGCCGCCCGTCGATCTCCTTGATGTCGCCGGTGTAGTCGATGGGCGTCGCCCCGCTGATGTACGAGCCGACCGCGTACGAGTCGACCGGGGCGTTCGCGTCCTTGAAGTAGCGGATGCGATCCGGGGTCAGGCCGCCCGAGACGGTGATCTGGACGTGCTGGTAGCCCTCCTGGTCGAGGCGGGCACGAACCTCGTGGACGAGGTCGGCGGTCACCCGGCCGCGCTCCGACGGCGTGTCGAGGCGGATGCCGTAGAGCCGGTCGCCGAGGGCATGCGCCACGCGCAGCGCCTCCTCGGCCTCGTCCTTGAACGTGTCGACGAGGACGATGCGCGGCACCTCGGGCCCGAGGTCGCGATCGAAGGCGAGGGCCGCCTCCACCGTGTCGCCGAAGATCAGCACGAGCGAATGGGGCATCGTGCCGGTCGGATTGAGACCGGCCAGGCGCGCTCCGGCCGGCGTCGACGCTCCCACGCAGCCGCCGACGATCGCGGCGTAATCGAGCACGTCGGTGATGTCGGGGTGGACGTGCCGTGCGCCGAAGCTGATCACCGGGTCCGGCCCCGCGACCTCGACGCATTCGCGCGCGGCGGTGGCCCAGCCGGTCGACTGGGCGAGCATCCCGAGCATCGCCGTCTCGTAGAGCCCGAACCGGCGGTAGCGGGCGCGGATGCGCAGGACGATCTCCTTGGGCCCGACCAGGTCACCGTCGTCGAGCGCCTCGATGACCGTCTCGGTCGGGTCGGCGTCGGCGAGGACGTGGCCCAGCAGGTTCTTGGCCTCGTCGATCCCGCACAGCACCGCGTCCTGGCGGGTGAAGACCTCCATCGTCACGAGCGGGTCCATGCCCTCCTGGCGGAGGATGCTCTCGGCCCGCGCGAAGTAGACGTCGGCCGAGTCGCCGGACAGGATCTCGTGGGATGGTCGCGTGCGCTGATGGCCCATCGGTCGGTCTGGACTCCCTGGTCTTCCGATCGCGCGTTCGGCTGGGTTCGCGAGTGTAGCGCAGGCACCATCGGCAAACGACCGCGCCGTCGGCGCCTGTCGGCCGTCGCGGCGGATCAGGTCGTCCCGCTCGTCCATCCCCGGGCGAGTCGCCGGCGCCGATACCGTCGGAACGCCCCGATGGCGACGCCGATGGCGAGCAGCCCGGCAAGGCCGAGCAGCACGATGCTGAAGACCCGTCCCTGGCCGATCGCCTCGGCCCCGGACCAGCTCGCCGCAGCCTCGGCCGAGGCTGCCATCGACGTCGGGAGGTCGCCGGTGGCGAGCGCCTCGCGCGCCGACTTGAGATCGGCGTCCGGCGTCTCGCCCCACAACCCGAGCTCGGCGAACGGTCCCGGCGCCGCCGGGCGCGCGGCCGCGGCGTCGGTGTAGGCGGTGATGGCGGTCAGCTCGGCCGCGGCCTCCGTGGCCGCGTCGTCGAAGCCGTCGGCGTCCTCGAACGCGAGGCGCAGCCCGGCCGGCGCGATGAGCCCGGCCTCGGCGGCCGCGGTCTCGACCTGGGTCCGCGCCTGGAGCACCGCCGCGGCCTGGTCGAGCAGGGTCGTCGCGTCGTCGAAGCGCCATGCCCGCATGGCATCCCGGATCGGGCGCGGCAGACTGCCAGTCGCCCGCGGCCTGCCCGACCTCCGCAAGCCGCGTCCGTGCCGCCGCCCGCGCGTCGAGCAGCGGCAGGTCGGTCGGACGGGCGACCCAGGTCCGCCACAGATCGTCATAGCTCGTCCCGGTCCGGCCTCGAGCAGGTCCAGCAGGCCGCGCCAGTCGGGCGGGCCGGAGACCTGCTCCGCGGCGCCGGTCGCCGGCTGATAGGCCCCGATGCCGGCCGCGGCATCCGCCCAGACGGCCTTCAATCCGTCGTCGCCGGCCCGCTCCGCGATCGCCCGGGCGAGGGTCAGGGCCGCGGCGTAGGCGTAGTCCTCCTGGTCGACCCCCTCCTGCCCCACCGGCCCCCAGTCGTTGAGGGGGATCCGGGCGGCCTCGAGCTTGTCGGTCAGGACGGCGTCGTGCGCCTTGATCTTGAGGTCGGAGGCCGCCTCGGCCGCGTAGTACGAGGCGAACGCCTCGTTCGACCAGCGATCGGCCAGCAGCGTCCCGTTGAACCAGCCATGCGCCGCTTCATGCAGGACGACGACATCGGGGGCGTAGTACGCGACCTTCACGAGGCCCTCGCGCGGGTCGAACAGCCCCGCGTAGCCGTCCGTCGAGCGGCTCACGGCCTCCTCGACGGTCAGCGGCTCCGTATGCGGCCAGGCGAGCCCGATGCGTTCGCCGAGCGCCGGCAGGCCGCGCTCGAGGACCCCGCTGACCCGCTTCGCCCAGGCGGAGTCGTCGGGCCAGGAGCGGACGACGAGGGCCGCCGGGTCGCCCAGGACGGTGGCCTCGACATCGGTCGCTCGCAGGGCGCCCGGCCGGTCCGCCACGAGGTAGGCGAAGAACGACAGCGGGTCGGCGAGACGGCCCGATGTGAAGACCGTCCGGCCCTGGTCGTCGGTGGTCGGGCCCTTGATCGAGCCGGCCTCGACGTCGACCGTGTAGCCCTTCGGGAAGGTGACGCGGACCGACCCGCCCGGCGTGGAGTCGGTGGCGAAGGCCCACACCGGGAACGAGACGAGCGAGTCGCCCACGCGCAGGTCGCGGGTCGGGCTGCCGCCCGGGTCCTTGAGGTCGAACGTGAGGCGGTAGTGCGCGGTCTTGCCGCCGTACAGGCGCGGGAACCGCAGCCGCAGCCGGGTGTAGGTCGATGTCCGCTTGAGGACCCGGACGCTCGGCGTGCCCTTGCCCTCATTGGTGAGCTTGAAGCCGGAGGCCCGCGGCATGACGTCGAGGAACGCCTCGTCGAAGTAGTAGCGCTTCGTCTTGGTGTCCTTGAGGTGGTTGGTCATCGTGAGGTCGGCGCCGATGTGGACCCGCTGCTTCGCCGGCTGGACGTCGTACGTCGTCTCGCTGGTCATCGTCAGGTCGGGCTTCGCTGCGAGGGTCGGCGCCGGGGCGCCGAGCGCCGCGATCAGGACGCCCAGCACGACCGCCAGGAACAGGGACCGTCGACCCGTCACGCCGTGACGTCCTCGGCGAAGAGCTCCGGCAGCGCGGCCGCGTAGCGCGCGAGCAGCTGCGGGTTGCGGCTCACCCGGTCACCGAGGTCGGGCATCTTGCCGCCGATCCAGATCCAGTCCTTCGACTCGTCGAGGAGCCGGTCGGCGATCCCGACGATGCGAGCCAGGGCCAGGCCGAGGCCCGTCGACGCCGGCTGCAGCGGCGGCCGCGATCGGCTGCTCCACGGCCAGCAGCGGTCGCTCGTCCTCACCGACGCTGAACTTGGCGAACGGGAACTCGTCGTTCCAGTGGAGAAGCCGCCGGTACGACTTGCGGAACATGTCGTTGATGGGCGGCGCGTAATGCGCCCAGCAGATCAACGCCATGCTCGGATCGAGGATGACGGTGACGCGGAGGTCGAACCGGCGGCGACCATCGAGGACGAGATCCCAACTGGCGATCCCATCACGCTCGGCCCGTTCGACGGGCTCAAGACCCAGGTCGGCGAGCCAGCGCTCGACGTCGGCCGGACGCACGATGGGTGCGCCGGGGTCGGCGGAAGGCATGGCCCGCGGAGTCTAGCCGAGAACCCGGCCGCGGGTGGTTCGGCGCAGGGTGCGGGCGGTGTCGCCGCGAGGCCTCGGGCGCCGATGCGAGGCCCGTGCGCCTGACGCCGCTGCGCCGGGCGCGGATGCGCCGGGCACCCATGCCGACGTTCGGCGGGTGCCCGGCGCGTGGTGGTCGATCGGTCGAGGATCAGCTCTCGGCGAGCAGGGCCTCGAGGCGATCCCAGGTCTCGATGGCGCCCTTGGTCATGCCGGTCGACAGCGCGGCGTCGATGACCTCCGATGACCCCATGTGGCTGGTGGACGTGACGGTCGTGCGGCCGTCGACCTCCACGAGCTCGAAGTCCTCAGGGCCACCCTGGGGGCCCATACCCTCGACGTCGAAGAGGAACGTCCAGGTGATGCGCGAGGGCGGCTGGATCTCGAGGTATTCTCCGAAGAACGAGACGTCCTCGCGATCGGGTGCGCTGCTGTCGAAGCGCCACTTGCCGCCGGGACGGACGTCCATCTCGACCACTGTCGTCGTGGTGCCGTGCGGGCCCCACCAGCGCGGGATGATCGTCGGGTCGGTCAGGGCCTTCCAGACCAGCTCGCGTGGGGCCTCGAACGTCCGCTCGTAGACGAGGTCGCCGCCCTCGGAGTAGATCGTCGTCGTCGGGGTACTACCGCGGTCGATCCGCGTCGTGGTCATCGTCGTCTCCATGTCCGTGCTCCTTCTCGTTCGGATGGTCCTGGATGTCGCGCAGATAGGTGTCCAGCCGTTCGAAGCTCTCCTCCCAGTGCGGCCGGTAATGCCCGACCCATTCGGCGACGTCGCGGAGCGGATCGGCCCGCAGGCGCCGCGGACGCCACTGGGCCTGGCGCCCCTGCTCGATGAGTCCTGCCTGCTGGAGCACCCGCAGGTGCTTCGAGATGGCCGGCTGGGTCAACGCGAACGGGGCCGAGAGCTCCTTGACCGATGCCTCCCCCTGCGCCAGCCGCGCCAGGATGGCCCGACGGGTCGGGTCGGCCAGGGCGGCGAACGTGGCGCTGAGTGCGTCCGGGGTGGGCATCTACATCACCTAGTGGTTATATAACTAAGTAGGACTATACACGGCGCGAGGCAGGTGTCAAGCCCCAGTCGTGCCGACGGCGCGGTCGGGCACCCGAAGCCAAGGGCGCAGAGTGCGGTCGGGCGGCAAGACCCGGTTCCGCCTCGCAGACCCCGATCCGGCGTCAAACGCCCGCCCGAGGAGCGTTAGGCGACGAGACGCGCGGGCCGAGGTGGAACGAGCCGCGCGGACCGGCTCGATCTGTCCCGCCTTGAGCGTGGGGCGAGCAGGTCCCGGTGGGCGGGCCCGGTCCCCGTGCTCCAAACCCGGACTCGGCACCGCCCGATGCTCACCCGGCGAGCGTATGGCGCTGTGCGGCCAAGCCGCTCGACGATGGCCGCCCAGCGCTCACCCGGCGGGCATATGACGCGACGCGGCCGGGCGAACCTATCACGGCACGCGGCCAAGGTTGCTCCATACAGGGCTCAGATCCCCGTGGGCGAGACGGGGCACATCTACCCGGCCCGCGGCACTCCGCCGTGCGGAACCGTCAGTCGCGCTTGCCTCGCGCCCCACGCCCGATCGCCGCGGCGACCGCGTGCTCGCGGGCAGCGGTCGCGGCCGCCGTCTCACCATGATCGTGAGGCCGGCGCACGGTCGGTCGCTGCTCGACGGACTCGCCGCTCGGTATCACGCGCTTGGTGAAATCGGTCGAGCGGATGTCGGCAGCGATCTTGACGTTGCGGCCGATGCGCGCGCCGCGCGGCACGACGGCCCGCTTGCCGACGACGGTGATCCCGGTGTTGAGCCGCTCGGGCTCGCGCCGGTTCGGCTTGTCGGGGAGCGGCCCGTCGCCGACGATCGCGCCCGGCCCGACCACGACCTCCTTGTCGAGGATCGCCCGGTCGACGACGGCGCCCGACCGGATGACCGAGTCGAACATGACGATCGAGTCGCGCACGACGGCTCCGACATCGACGCGCACGCCGGGCGAGAGCACAGAGTTCACGACCGTCCCGTTGATGACGCAGCCGTGGCTGATGAGCGAGCGGTGGACCTGGGCGGTCGGGCCGACCTTGGCCGGCGCCCGTTCCTCGGATCGGGTGTGGATGACCCAATCCTTGTCGTAGAGGTCGAGCTCGGGGTCGTCCTCGAGGAGCGCCATGTTGCACTCCCAGAACGACTGGATCGTCCCGACATCCTGCCAGTAGCCGGTGTAGCGGTAGCCGAAGACGCGGGCGCCCGCCTCGAGCATGGCCGGGATGACGTTCGCCCCGAAGTCGACGCGGTCCTCGGTCAGGAACCGGCGCAGGGCCTTCTTCGAGAAGACGTAGACGCCCATCGAGGCGAGGTCGCTCTTGGGCTGCTTGGGCTTCTCCTGCCACTCGATGACCTTGTCGGCCTCGTCGAGCGCGAGGATGCCCATCCGCGATGCCTCGGCGAGCGGCACCCGCCGGACGGCGATCGTGACGTCAGCGCGTCGACGCCGATGGGCGGCCACGAACGGCTGGTAATCCATCTTGTAGATGTGGTCGCCGGCGAGGAGCACGATCGTGTCGGTGTCCGCGTGCTCGATCACGTTCATGTTGCGCAGGACCGCGTCCGCCGTCCCGCGATACCACTCGGCCACGCGGCCGCGGGCGATGTACGGCTGGAGGAGCTTCACGCCACCGCGATTGCGGTCGAGGTCCCACGGCCGGCCCAGCCCGATGTGGTCGTTGAGCGAGCGTGGGTTGTACTGGGTCAGGACGACGACGTCATCGATGTCGGAGTTGACGCAGTTCGAGAGCGTGAAGTCGATGATCCGGTACTTGCCACCGAAGGGGACCGCCGGCTTGGCCCGTTCCTGCGACAGGATCGAGAGGCGTTCGCCTTCGCCGCCCGCCAGGATCACCGCCATCGTGCGCTTCACGGTCCGGACCCGCCTCCCGACGTCACTGGATCCCGAGGGGTCCGCCCTCGTAGGTCGATGCTAGCACGCGGGCCGGCACGGACCATGAGCATGACGTTACGGGTCGGTGAACATGCGCGCGGCCGGCGACGGATCGGTGGCTTGGCGCTGCCTGGCTCGGCGCGGGCCGGCTTGGCGCTGGCCGCCTCGGTGCGGCCCTGGCGTTAGAGGAACTTGCGCGGGTTCACGAAGTTGTGGTTCTGCTCGACCATCCAGTGGAGGTGCGGGCCGGTGGCGTGGCCCGTGGCGCCCTCGTAGCCGATGACCTGGCCCTTCTTGACCGACTGGCCGACCGACACCGGGCGCTTGGGCTGCATGTGGGCGTACCACGTGCGCAGCGAGCCCGAGTGGGCGATGACCACGATCCAGGCCGGATCGGCCCCGTCCGCCCAGTTCCACCCGACGTAGACGACGGTTCCCGCTGCGGCGGCCTTGACCTTGGCGCCGGACTTGGCGACCAGGTCGATGCCGTTGTGATAGTGGGCGCAACCATGGCCCGGTGCGTAGTACGCGAACGAGCTGCAGCCGTACTCGCCGCTGACGTTGAAGCTGTCCATGGGCCAGCGCATCGTGCCGTTGTACTGCGACGGGATCTTGCCCTTGTGGACCTGCTCCTCGATGAGCTTGTCGATCTGCTTGGCCAGGGCCTTCTGCTTGGCCGCGGCCTGGCGGATGATCCGCGCGGCATTGGCCTTGTTGCGGGCGACGGCCGCGTAGCGGGCCTTCTGCTCGCGGAGCGCCTTGGCGACGGCCTTCTCGAGCTTCTTGAGCGCGGCTCGCGTGTCCTTGAGGTCGAGCAGACTCTGGTCGAGCTCGCGCTTCTGGCCGGCCGTCTCCTGGCGCAGCGCGTTCGTTCGATCGCGTGTCTGGGACACCGTCTCGCGAAGCACGGCCAGCGCTTCCTGGTCCTTGGCGATCTGGATGGCGAGCGCCTTGTCCTGCTCGGCGACATCGATGTAGAAGCTCATCTCGGCGAGCATGTCCGTGAAGTTGCCGCTCGAGAGGAGCGTCTCCAGGGGGGACGTGCGATCGGTGTCGTACGCGTTCCGGACGCGGTCAGCCAGCAGGGCGCGGCGGGCGCTCAGCTCGTCGCGGCGTTGCGCTTCCTGCGCGGTCACGTGGCGCAGGTCGGCGTCCATCTGGGAGACCTGCACGATGAGCCCGGCGTAGGTCTGCTGGACCTCCTCGATCCGGTTTTCCATCTTCGTGATCTTCTTGCGGACCGAGGTCAGGTCCGCGCCGATCGAGTTCAGCTGCTTCTTCGTCTCGCGGATCTCCGAGGCCAGCGCCGACTGGAGCGAATTGAGCTTCGCGACCTGGGCCTTCTGGGCGGCGACCTCCTTCTTGAGGGCCGCCTGCTTGGCCTTCGCATCGGCCAGCTCGTCGCCGGCGACCACCGAGGTGCGACCGGGGGCGCCGAACAGGCCGAACACGAGCGGCAGCATCAGGAGGAGGATCGGCAGGTGGCGACGCCGCCGACGCGCGTTTCGCGGGGCGGGAAGGGTCGACCAGCCGGTCTCCGTGCGGGGGCTCGGGTCGAGGTTGCGGCGCATCACCTGGGCGACGTCATCGTGCGAGCGATCTCCGTTGGTCGGCGCCGTGGGGGTGTGGCGCGGGGTCACGGTGCTCGCCGGTGGATCGCCGTCCCACGACGGGCACTGCCGCTGGACGACATCAACAGATCCGGCTTCCCGGCATGATACCCCGGCCGTCCAACAAGGCCTCGGGGAGTCTAGTCCGGGTCAGCGCGAGCCGGGTCGGACCCAATGGTCCCGGTGGCGATGGGACCTCGCCCGCGCACCCGCCATGCACGCGCCACGCATGCGCGGGCTGTGCCCATCTCACGTGCGGATGAGCACCGCCCACAGCGCGCCGAGGATGAGGAACGGCCCGAACGGCACGTACGACCGCCGCCCGATGCGCCGCGTCACGAGCAGGATCGCGAGGACGACGCCGCCGAGCAGCAGCCCGACCAGCGTGCCACCGACCGCGCGCTCACCCCCGACCAGCAGCCCCATCCCGGCCAGGAACTTGACGTCGCCCATCCCGAAGGCCCCCGCCCCGAACGGGATCGACGGCAGGTACAGGACGGCCGGGATGAGGATCGCGGCGACGACGGCCGGGATCCACGCGTCCCCGACGAGCGGGTTCTGGCCGCTGATCGCGTAGACGAGGGCGACCGGGATGACCGGCAGGGTCAGCTCGTCCGGCAGCAGACGCTGGTCGAGGTCGGTAGCAAACCCGACGCACGAGCGTCACGAACCACGCCCCGAAGACGACGAGCGCGAGCGAGTCGCCGGCGAATCGCCCGGGCAGGAGCGCGAAGGCACCGACCCCGACGAGCACGCAGGCGAGCGTCCGCCAGTCGACGACCCGACCCGGCGGGTGCTCCTCGTCGTGCTCCGGCCAGCGCGTCGCGAACCGGTCGGCGATGCCGCCGAGGATGCCACCGGCCGCCGCGAGGGCGAGGCTCAGGGCATCCATGGCCGGCCCATACCAGGCGACCGGTGCGGCGCCGCCGAGCGTGCTCAGTCCGCCTTCGCCCCGGCCAGCGCCAGCTCCACGAGCGTGGCGTGCGAGGCGCCCGTCGCGCCGCGCGGCGCGTACGAGGTCGCCTTGCGGTAGTAGGCCGTCCCGGCGATGTCGAGGTGGACCCACGGCACCGTCGCGAACTCGCGCAGGAAGAGCCCGCTCTTCACGAGCGAGCCCTCGGCCGAGGACGAGTTCTGGAAGTCGGCGTACCAGGAGTCCATGTCGGCGACGTACTCGTCGATGAGCGGCAGCTGCCAGTAGCGCTCGCCCGCCCGTGCACCGGCGGCGTCGACCTCGTCGTACCACGCCTGGGGCGTCCCGAACGCGCCGGTCACCAGGTGGCCGAGCGCACGAGAGACGGCGCCGGTCAGGGTCGCCACGTCGACGAGATGGGTCGCGCCCTGGCGCTCGGCCCAGGTCATGGCGTCACCCAGGATCAGGCGCCCTTCGGCGTCCGTGTTGGTGATGTCGACCTTCTTGCCGTTGAGCGCCGTGACGACGTCGCCGGGGCGGGTCGAGTGCGGGCCGGGCATGTTCTCGACCGCCGGCGCGACGGCCAGCAGCGGGGTGCCGGGTGCGAGCCGGGCGACGGTCTCGATCGCGGCGATGACCGTGCACGCGCCGGTCTTGTCCATCTTCATCTCTTCCATCCGGTCGGATGGCTTGATGCTGATGCCGCCCGAATCGAAGCAGACGCCCTTGCCGACGATGGCCAGGTGGCGGCCGAGCGCGTCCTTCTCGCCGGCCCCGCCCGAGCGCATGACGATCATCTGGGGCGGGTTGTCGCTGCCCCGTCCGACGGCCATGAACATGCCCATGCCGAGCTCGGTGGCACGGTCCGGGCCGATGACCTCGATGCTCAGGCCGTTGCGTTCGGCGATGGCCCGGGCCTCGTCGGCGAGGACCTCCGGTGAGACGTCGTTCGCGGCACGGTTCGACAGCGTCCGCGCCGTGTTGGCGCCCTCACCGAAGATGATCCCGCGCTCGGCGCCGGCACGCAGGGCCGTCGTGTCGCCGCCCGCCGAGACGAGGATGAGCTCGCGCAGCTGGGGCGGGCTGGCGATGTCCGCCCAGTCGCCACGCAGCGGGGCGCCCTCGCGGTCTCCGATCGAGTCGTGAGCGCGATAGATCGACTTGGGGTCGTACGAGCCCTCGACCACGCCGCGCGCGACGAGCTGTCCGATGAGCTCGGCATCGCCGTCGAAGCCGTCGGCGCCGAGGAGCGGATCGATCCAGATGGCCATCGACTGCACGGCCCGGCCGCCGAGGCGGCGCTCGGCCGACGCGGCGACGCGGACGACCGTCTCGCGATCGACGGTGGCGGGATCGCCGATGCCGACGGCCACGAGCCGACCGGCCGGCAGGTCACCGGCGCTGACGAGCGAGGTCGCGAATCGCTTGCCGGTCAGTTCCTTGAAGTCGACGAGCGCGCTGAGCTCGCCGCCGGCGCGCCGGTCGAGCTCGCCGAGCGGGCCTTCGAACGTGGGCCCCGCGGCGATGGGGATGACGAGGACGTCCGCCTGGACATCCCACGGCTGGTCGGTGACGACACGAAGCTGCACGGTGCTGGTGATCCTCCCGGGTGCACGGCCGCGTCATCGCGTCGCCCGTCGCGGGCGCCGCGTCGCCGCCGCAGGCGTGGCATGGCGCCGAGTGTAGCGTCCGGCCGTGGTCGGGGACATCCCGGCGCGCGACCGTCGCTTAGCCGGGCGGGCTCGGCGTCGGCGTGGCCGGCACGGCGAGGGCATCGGTCAGCCGGCCGCGGGTCTCCTCGATCGCGATGACCGCGCTGTTCATCCCGCCCCGCCCGATCTCGCTCATGATCACGATGAGCCCGCGCGAATCGGGCGGCAGCCGGTCCTTCGCCTTGCGCTCGGCGTCGATCGCGTCGCGCACGTCCTTGGTCACCTTGCCGCCCACGTCGCGGAGCGCGGCATACAGGCCGCGCAGGGCGACGTCGTAGGCAGCGTTGCGGTCGAGCCACTGGTCGAGCACGGTGACGTCCACGGTCGCGGCGAGCTTGTCGCGCAGGGCCCGCGCCGCCGTGATCGCGTCGTCCGCGCCGTCGAGCGTATCCATCGCGTCGTCGTAGTGGGCGTCGCGGCCCTGCTCGGCGGCGGCCAGGACGGCCTGGTCGTGGGCAGTGAGCTGCTCGGACAGTCGGCTGGCCGCGAGCGACCCGGTCGTGAGGCGCTCCCACGCCACGTCGAGACCGGTGGCCGCCGCCAGCGCATCGGCAAGACGCTCGTGCCGGGCCTTGACCGCGTCGCTCACCTCGAACTCGGCCTCGGGCGTCCCGAGCAGCGGCGTGGCGTCGAGGGCAGCCCGGATCGCGATCGAGCGCCGCCCGATGCTCGCCACGAGCTCGTCACCGCGGGCCACGGCGCCCTGGACCGACTCGAGGTCGCTGCCGTTGAGCGCGGCGAGGGCATCACGCGAGGCCTCGCCGAGCGCGTCGACGTCGCCGGCCAGCTGCGTGAGGTCGGCCTCGATCGCGTCGAGCGCGGGTGTGACCGTCGCGTCGCCCTTGGCGGTCAGCTCGGGCCGGGCGCCTTCGGCCGGTGGCGCATCGAGGGCCGTGACGAGGCCGGCGGCACCGAGCGCGATCACCACGACCGCGGCGAGCCACACGATGGCGGACCCGATACGCCGGAGCGTCGTCACTGGCGGGTCGGCAGCTGGTCGGCCGGCCTGGTGCGCAGGTAGTCGAGCGCGCCCGCCATGTCCCGTGGCTCGAACCCGAAGCGCGCCGGGATGAGCCCGATCGGGCCGATGTTGTCGAGGCGGAGCTGGCGCAGCTGGTCGGTGGCGACGGGAAACGGGAACCGGACGAACTCGGACGCGCCGGCCACGAGGCGGATGAGCGGCACGGGCACGGGGACGATGAGCCGCCGCTTGTCGAGCGCCGTGAGGACCTCGGCCGTGATCTCGCGGTACG
This sequence comes from uncultured Chloroflexia bacterium, assembly GCA_963828965.1. Classification (GTDB taxonomy): domain Bacteria; phylum Chloroflexota; class Limnocylindria; order Limnocylindrales; family CSP1-4; genus SPCO01. Next base: position 540,743 of record CAWHGL010000003.1, on the reverse strand, counting down.
TCCAGTAGCGCGGTCCGCCGAGCTCGAAGGCCTCACCGATCGTGGTCGGATCCGCGAAGGCGGCGACGGCGACCCGGGCCACGTCGTCCGCGTGGATGGGCTGGAACCGGCTGCGGCCGTCGCCCGGCACCGGGACGATCCCGGGCGACAGACGCACGAGGTTCGCGACGATGTTGAAGAACCCGTCACCCGGCCCGAACTGGAGCGACGGCTTGAGGATCGTCCAGTCGAGGCCGGAGGCCGCGACGATCGCCTCGGCGCGCGCCTTCGAGCTCGCGTAGTGGAGATCGGGGTCGTCGGTCACGCCCATCGCCCCCATGTGCACGAGGCGGCGGACACCCGCGGCAGCCATGGCCACGACCAGGGCGCGGGTCCCTTCGGTGTTCACGAGCCGCAGGTCGGCCCCGCCGCGGTAGTCGCGCGGGATGGCGACAAGATGGAGGACGCCGTCAACGCCCGCGAGGGCCGCCGGAAGCGTCTCCGAGCGGTTGACGTCGCCGGTCCGGATCTCGACCTGGTCGCGCCGGCCCGGCTCGAGGCGGCCCAGCACGCCCTCAGCGTCCTCCGGGGCGCGGACGAGGGCGACGACGCGATGACCGGCCGCCAGCAAGGCCGGGAGGGCGTGGCTGCCGACGAAGCCGCTGGCACCGGTGACGAGGATGGTGGACATGGGATCCCTGGGTTCGGGGGGGTGGCTTGGGACGGGGACGTTCGTCGACGGGTTCGCACCAGGCGACGATGCGGATGCGCCCTGCCCCCGGCGCGGCGGAATCGTAGCATCGGGCCATGACGACCCCGACGACCGACCCGGACGCCCTCGCCCGGCGGCGCCTGGCCGAGGCGATGCCCAAGGCCGAGCTGCACCTGCACCTCGACGGCTCGCTCCGGATCGACACCGCGATCGAGCTCGCGCGCACGCACGGGATCGATGCCCCGCGCGACTGGCTGGGCATGTCGCGTGCGCTCATCGGGCCGATGCCCTGCACGTCGCAGGCCGAGCTGCTCAAGACCTTCGACCTGCCCATCGCGCTCATGCAGGATGCCGACGCCCTCCATCGCATCACCGCCGAGCTCGTCGAGACCAAGGCCGCCGACCGCGTCCGCTACGTCGAGATCCGCTGGGGCCCGCTGCTCCACGTCCTCGGCGGATTGCCGCTGGGCGAGGGGATCGCTGCTGTGTGCGCGGGCGCGCGCGAGGCGGCCGATCGCACGGGGACTGAGGTCCGGCTCATCTGCACGGCCCTGCGCTCACACGACCCCGAACGCAACGTGGAGCTGGCCGAGACGGCGGCTCGCTTCCGCGACCAGGGTCTGACCGGGTGGGACCTGGCCGGGCCCGAGGAGGCCTACCCCGACCCGCTCGTCCACGGTCGCGCCTACGACGCGGCGCGAGCCGGCGGCCTGCGCATCACGATCCACGCCGGCGAATGGGGCGGCGCGCCGCAGATCCGTCGCTCGCTCGTCGTCGATCCCGAGCGGGTCGCGCACGGCTCGCGGACGATCGACGACCCGACGCTCATGGCCGAGCTTGCCGATCGCGGCATCACCCTCGACCTGTGCCCCACCTCGAACTGGCAGGCCGGCACGCACCCGACGCTCGCGGACCACCCGATCGCCCGCCTGGCCCGCGGCGGCGTGCCCGTCACCCTCAACACCGACGACACGACCGTCTCGGATATCAGCCTGGGCGAGGAGTACGTCAACGCGATCGAGGTCATCGGGCTCACGCTGCCGGAGTTGTGGGCCATCGACCGCCATGCGCTTGACGTCGCCTTCGCCGACGAGGCCACGCTGGCCCGGCTTCGCTCGGAGTTCGAGGCGTGGGGGGCTGGGATCCCGGAGCTGGCCGGCTAGGCTCGACGCCCGGGCACGCTCACCGACCGGCTGTCAGCGCAGCTCCTGGATCCGGATCAGGTTGCCCGCCTGGTCGCGGATGGCGCAGTCGCGGATGCCGTAGGGCTGGTCCGTCGGCTCCTGGACGATCTCCACGTCGCCGGACTGCAGCCGCTCGAACGTGGCGTCGAGGTCGGCGGTCCCCATGAGGATGCTGGCGAACGTGCCCTTTGCCATCATCTCGCCGATCGTGCGCCGCTCGTCCTCGGTGATGCCGGGGGCGGCGAACGGTGGATACAGGACGATCGAGGTGCCGGGCTGGTCGACCGGGCCGACCGTGATCCAGCGCATCCCCTGGTAGCCGACGTCGTTGCGGACCTCGAAGCCCAGGGTGTCGCGGTAGAACGCGAGGGAGGCGTCCGGGTCGTTGTGGGGCAGGAAGCTCGCCGAGATGCTGATGTCCATGGCGGCCATGCTAGGAGACGGAGGCCAGCGGCGCTTCTCGATTCCTGACCGGCCGGGTCACCTGCTTGGCGACGCACGAGGGCATCCCCTCGGTCGCGCGCGCGGCCTCCCGCCGGTAGACGCTGGGCGGCACGCCCACGAGCTCGGTGAAGCGGGTGCTGAACGTGCCCAGCGACGAGCAGCCGACCGCGAAGCAGACATCGGTGACGCTCAGCTCACCGACCCGCAGCAGGGCCATGGCGCGCTCGATGCGTCGCGTCATCAGGTAGCCGTACGGGGACTCTCCGTAGGCACGCTTGAACTCGCGGCTGAGGTGCCCGGCCGACATGTGCGCACCGCGCGCGAGCGCCTCCACGTCGAGCGGCTGCGCGTACTCGCGGTCGATGCGGTCGCGGACGCGACGCAGCCAGGTGAGGTCGACGAGGCGCTGCTCCGCGGTGGTGGTGCTGGTCACGTCCACGATCGTGCCACACCCGACGCCAACCGCACCAGCGTCGATCCCGACGCGACGGGCGGCCAGCATCGGGATACACATCGCCGGCGTTCCGCGACGCCCGGCTCAGGCGCCGACGTAGGCCGCGAGGTGCTCACCGGTCAGCGTCGAGCGGGCGGCGACGAGATCGGCCGGCGTGCCCTCGAAGACGATCCGCCCGCCATCGTGGCCGGCGCCCGGCCCGAGGTCGATGATCCAGTCGGCGCGGGCCATGACGGCCTGGTGATGCGCGATGACGATGACCGACTTGCCGCTGTCGACGAGTCGATCGAGCAGGCCGAGCAGGTGATCGACGTCGGCGAGGTGCAGGCCGGTGGTCGGTTCGTCGAGGACGTAGATGCCGCCCTTCTCGCCCATGCGGGTGGCCAGCTTGAGCCGTTGTCGCTCACCGCCCGACAGGGTCGGCAGCGGCTGGCCGAGCTTCAGGTAGCCGAGCCCGACGTCGACCAGACGCTGCAGGATCGCCGCGGCGGCCGGGGTGCTGGCCTCGGTCTTCGTCTCGCCCCCACCGAAGAAGTCGTGGGCCTCGGCTACGGACAGGTCGAGCACCTCCGCGATGTTCAGACCGCCGAGCCGCAGCTCGAGCACCGACGCCTGGAACCGCTTGCCGCCGCAGTCCTCACAGGTCGTCACCACGGTCTCCATGAAGCTGAGCTCCGTGTAGATCTTCCCGTTGCCGTTGCAGGTCGGGCAGGCACCCTCCGAGTTGGCACTGAACAGGGCCGGCTTCACGCCGTTGGCCTTCGCGAACGCGGTGCGGATCGGGTCGAGCAATCCGGTGTACGTCGCCGGGTTGCTCCGGCGCGAGCCATGGATCGCGCCCTGGTCGATCGACACGACGCCCGCGCCTTCGGGGATCGATCCGTGGACGAGCGAGCTCTTGCCCGAGCCGGCGACGCCGGTGACGACGCAGAGCACGCCGAGCGGGACGTCGACGTCGACATCCTGCAGGTTGTGCGCGTTCGCGCCGCGGATCTCGAGCGTGCCGGTCGGCGTACGGACCGCGTCCTTGAGCGCCGCCCGATGGTCGAGGTGTCGACCGGTGAGGGTGTCGGACGCCTTCAGCCCCTCGACATCCCCCTCGAAGCAGATGGTGCCGCCGCCCGTGCCCGCGCCGGGACCGAGGTCGACGACGCGGTCGGCGATCACGATCGTCTCCGGTTTGTGCTCGACGACGAGCACGGTGTTGCCCTTGTCGCGGAGTTCGAGGAGGAGGGTGTTCATGCGCTCGACGTCGTGGGGGTGCAGGCCGACCGTCGGCTCGTCGAAGACGTAGGTGACGTCGGTCAGCGCGGACCCGATGTGGCGGACCATCTTGGTGCGCTGGGCCTCGCCGCCGGACAGCGTGCCCGAGGGACGATCGAGCGAGAGGTAGCCCAGGCCGATCTCGACGAACGAGTCGAAGAGATGCAGCAGGTTGGCGACCAGTGGCGCCACGCCCGTGTCGTCGATGCCGCGCAGCCACACGGCCGCATCGGTGACCTGGAGGGCGCACACGTCGGCGATGCTGCGGCCCTCGATCTTCGAGGAGCGCGCCGCGTCGTTGAGCCGGGTGCCGTCACAGACGGGACAGGTCTTGAAGACGGCGGCCCGTTCGACGAAGGCCCGGATGTGGGGCTGCAGCGAGTCGACGTCCTTGCTGAACATCGACTTGCGGATCTTCGGGATCAGCCCGTCGTACGTGATGTTGATGCCCCGCGCCTTGACCTTGGTCGTCTGCCGGTACAGCAGGTCCTGGCGCTCCTTGTCGGTGTAGTCCTTGATCGGCTTGTTCGGGTCGAAGAAGCCCGACTCGGCGTATTGGGTCACCATCCAGCCATCCGCGGTGTAGCCCGGCACGAGGATGGCACCCTCCGCCAGGGACTTGGACTCGTCGATGATCACGGACAGGTCGAGGTCGGAGACCGTGCCACGCCCCTCGCACTCGGCACACATCCCGCCGAGGTAGACCGCGTCCTGGACGATCTTCTTCTCGCCCTTGGGGCCGGTCATGACGCCGCTCGCCCGGGTGGTCGGGATGTTGAAGGAGAACGCCGTCGGGCCGCCGATGTAGGGCTTGCCGAGGCGGCTGAACAGGCTGCGCAACATGGCGTTGGCGTCGGTGACGGTACCCAGCGTCGAGCGCGGGTTCGCGCCGAGGCGCTCCTGGTCGACGAGGATGGCGGTGGTCAACCCCTCGAGGACATCGACGTCGGGCCGGGCCAGGTTCGGCATGAAGACCTGGACGAAGGTCGAGTAGGTCTCGTCGATCAGCCGACGCGACTCGGCGGCGATCGTGTCGAACACCAGCGAGCTCTTGCCCGACCCCGAGACGCCGGTGAACACGGTCAGCCGGCGCTTCGGGATCTCGACGCTGATGTCCTTGAGGTTGTTGACCCGCGCGCCCTGCACGCGGATGAGGTCATGCGCGTCGGCGACGTGGGGACGGACGTCGGCGGTCATCAGTCCTGGAACACGCCGAGGACGTTGCCGTCGGGGTCGGTGAAGGTCGCGACCAGGCGACCGCCGCCGACATCGTGGGCGGCTTCATGGATGGTCCCGCCGGCGGCGGTCAGCTCGGCCAGCTTGGCCTCGATGTCCGCCACCCGCCAGTAGGCGACGGGCGTCGTCATGGCCTGCGGTCCGCCGCCAGGCACGAGTCCGATCTGCTGGCCGGCGGCCTCGTAGCCGACGTAATAGGGCGCGTCCTGCGCCGGCTCGACACCGAGCAGGGCCGTGTAGACGGCCTTCGCCGCGGCCAGGTCGGTCACGGGATGCAGGATGATCTGGACGCCTTCGGTGGTGCTCATGGGTCGCTCCTTGCGTCGTGCTGGTGTTGTCCGATGCCCTGACTCTAGGCAGCACCGGCGAGCGACGCTTCTCGATTCCTGACCGGTCTGATGCTACCGGGAACCGTCTCCGGCGAGGCGTTCGATGGCCGTCGCGAGCTCGGCGGCATCCTCGGCCAGCGCGGTCGGCTGCTCGTCCGGCGGGAGCGCCTCGACCTCGGCCCGGGTGGTCACCCCGGTCAGCATGAAGATGCAGCGTGCCCCGACGGCGCGGGCGGCGGCCAGGTCCGTGCCGATCCCGTCGCCGATCATGATCGCCTCCCCCGCCGACCGGCCGACCGCCTCCGCCGCCAGCTCGAGGAGGTGCGGCTCGGGCTTGCCGATCGAGAGTGGCACGACGCCGGTCGTGTACTCGAGGGCGGCGGCGACCGTGCCGGCGCCCGGCTGCAGGCCGCGCTCCGTCGGGTAGATCGGGTCGCGGTTGGTCGCGATGAAGCGCGCGCCGGCCCGGATGCAATCGGCGGCCGCGGTAAGTCGGAGGTAGGTGAGGTTCGGGTCGAGCCCGGTCACGACCGCGTCCGGCGCGCCCGCGGCCGCCCAGCCATCGATGCCTTCCTGGTGCATCCGCGTGGCGGCGTGCCCGACGGTCACGACGTCGAGCCCGACGTCCCGAAGCTCGCGCTCCAGGCCGCTCGCGCCCATGACCAGCACGCGCCGGATGCCCGGCTCGTGGTTGGCGATGTGGAGCGCCGTAGCGCGGGCCGACGAGACGACCGTCTCGGCCGAGATCGGGGCGCCCATCGCCGACAGCCGCGTCACGTAGTCGGCGCGGTAGTGCATCGAGTTGTTGGTCACGTAGACCACGTCGTCGCCACGGGCGGCCCGGTCGGCGAGGACGGCGGCGACGCCGGGGACGGGCTCCGTGCCGCGGTACACGACGCCGTCGAGGTCGACGAGCAGCAGGAGGCTCACGCGGCCGATCGTAGCCTCCGGCCCGGGCCCGCGTACGATGGGCCGGTGACGACCCTCCCACGCGACCCGTTGACCGGCACGGACCGCCTGCTCGTCGATGGGACCAACCTGCTGCACCAGCTCTCGAAGCGGCCCGGCGCTGCGCCGCAGGCCGCGCTCATCGGCAAGCTCCGCGCGTTCGTGCCGCCGGCCATCGGCATCGAGCTCGTCTTCGACGGCATGCCCGATCGCGGGATGCGCGGCCAGCGGGTGGCGAGCGGGCTCATCGTCCGCCACGCCGGCGCCCGGAGTGCCGATGCCGTGCTGCTGTCCCTCGTCGAGGAGGTCCGCGCGGTGGCGGGCGCGGAGGCGACCGCCGGCCTGCTCATCATCACCGACGATCGCGAGCTCAAGTCGGCCTTGCGCCTGCGCGGCGCCCGGACGGCGCGGACCTCCTGGCTGATCGCTCGGCTCGAGCGCCCGGCGCTCTCGGCGCCATCGATCGGGAACCGCAAGCCGCCACCCGCGCCCTACCAGCCGGGCACCGGCGACGACGACCCGCCGAAGGCCGGCTGGAAGCCCGGTCGCGGGGCCACGACCAAGCGGGGCAACCCGCGCCGCGGTCACCCATCCTCGGGTAGGATGCCGGCGTGAGCATGACCCAGGCCCTCGACCAGCTGTGGACGACGATCCTCGACTTCATGTCGATCTTCGTCATGCCGGACTGGGGGGCGATCATCGGCTACCTGCCGATCATCATCTTCTTCACGGTGGTCGCGCCACTCATCACGTTCGTGATGCTCGGCATCGTCATCTACCTCGCCCGCAAGCCGCGGGCCAAGGTCGAGACCGTGGAAGGCCCGCTGCTCGCGCCCATCGGCGAGGACGGCCAGCCGGTGTTCCAGCCGGGCCTCCCCCACTGCCGGCGCGACGCGCTGGTCTTCGCGTCGGGCACGACGCGCTGCGATCGCTGCGGCGACGACCTCGCGGTCATCTGCCCGATGTGCGGGCTCGGCCGGTCGGCGCTCATCGACACCTGTTCCGACTGCGGCCTCGTCCTCAAGGTCAAGCCGCGCGCCGTCGTCGTCCACACCACCCCCGGCCCCAGGCCCGGCGGCGCCGCGGTCGCGTGACCGAGCGGCGGCGGCACTGTTCGTCCCTTCCCAGCGTCCCGTGAGGCGATGATCCATGGCTGAGCTCTCGTCCATCCTCTTCTCGGTCGGGGTGATCCTCGTCGCCCTCGGCTTCGCCGCCCACGTCGGGCACGCCGTGATGCTCGCCAACGGACGGCGCGCCCTCCCGACCGTGGCGGTCGCCACCGGGATGACCCGCCAGCCGGCCTACGCCGGTGTCGTGACCGGCTCGTTCGTGAGCTCGCAGGTCCGTGCAGCGGCCGACGGCCCCACCCTCGCGGCCTCGGCCAGCCCACTCTCCCGGGCGGCGTCGTGGCTGACCTGGGCCGCCGTCGTCGCCCTGGGCGCGTCCGTCCTGCTCCGCGGGATCGTGGTCGGGCGTGGACCGTGGGGCAACATGTACGAATTCACGGTCGCGTTCTCGTTCTCGATGCTCGCCGGCTATTCGATCCTGGCGCGGCGCTATCCGATCCGCTCCATCGGGTTCATCCCGACCGGCGTCGCCCTCATGCTTCTGCTCTATGCCGCGAGCCTGCCGTCCGAGATCGCGCCGCTCGTGCCGGCCCTCCAGAACGCACCGCTCCTGACGATCCACGTCGGAATGGCGGTGCTCTCGTACGGGATCTTCGCCACGTCGTTCGCCGCCGGCGTGGCCTACCTCATCCAGGGACCGACCGACCGCTTCGCCTGGCTGCCGTCGCACAAGGTCCTCGACGAGGTCGCCTATCGCGCGGTCATCATCGGGTTCCCGATCTTCGCCACGATGATCATCCTCGGCTCGTGGTGGGCGTCGATCGCCTGGTCGCGCTACTGGGGCTGGGATCCCAAGGAGACCGCGGCGCTCGTCACCTGGCTGACCTATGCGGTCTACCTGCATGCGCGCAACCAGCGCTCGTGGGCCGGCCGCCCGGCCGCGCTGCTCCTGGTCGTCGGGTTCGGGATGGTCCTCGTGACCTACTCCGGCTCGCTCTGGTTCAGCGGCCTGCACGCCTACTCCGGGCTCTGAGCACGGGCGGCTCGCCGCCACACGAGGCGGCTCCGGGCCGTCAACCGCCCCGATGATCATCGACGTCGAGGGCCTGGCCAAGCGCTACGGGCGCACCGATGCGCTGCTCGACCTCAGCCTGCGGGTCGACGAGGGCGAGGTCTTCGGGTTCCTCGGACCCAACGGCGCCGGCAAGACCACGGCGGTCAAGCTGCTGCTCGGCATGGCCCGCCCGACCGGCGGCCGAGGCACGGTCCTCGGGGCGCCGCTCGGCGACCGGCGGGCACGCGCCCGCATCGGCTATCTCCCCGAGCTCTTCCGCTACCAGCCCTGGCTGCGCGCCCGCGAGGTACTCGAGCTCCACGCCCGGCTCATCGGCGACGCGGGCGCACGGCGGGTGACCGCCACCGACATCGACGCCGTCCTCGTCGACGTCGGCCTGGCCGACCGGGCGGGCGACGCGGTCGGTGGCTTCTCCAAGGGGATGCAGCAGCGCCTCGGCCTGGGCGTCGCCCTGCTCGGGTCGCCCGCGCTCGTGATCCTCGACGAACCGACGTCGGCGCTCGACCCGCTCGGCCGCGTCGATGTCCGCTCGATCATCCACCGGGCGCGCGACCGCGGGGCGGCCGTGTTCCTGAACTCGCACCTCCTGACCGAGGTCGAGCGGGTCTGCGACCACGTGGCCATCGTCGACCACGGCCGGGTGCTCGCCAGCGGCCGGCTCGACGACCTGCTCGGGGCGTCCGGCGTCCGCTTGCGGGTCACCGACCTGGCCGTCGCTGACCGCGAGGCGCTGGCGCGCTTCGGGCCGGTCGCGGCCGACGACGACTGGCTGACGATCAGCCCGCTCGACCCGGACACGATCCCGGACGTGGTCGCCGCGATCGTCGCGGCCGGTGGACGGGTCCACGCGGTCGAGGGCGGGCGGGCCACGCTCGAGGAGCGCTTCCTGCGGCTGTTAGCCGTTGGCGCCGACGCGGGCGGTGCGGGCGACTCGGGAGACGTGGGCGCATCGGGAGACGTGGGCGACGCGGCCGTGCCGCCGGCCCGCCCTCCGGCGGCCCCGCCCAGTTCGACGCGGAGCGACGTCTCGTGAACGCCGTCCTCACGATCGCCCGGCTGACCGTCGCCGAGGCCGCGCGCCGGCGGATCCTCTGGGTTCTCCTGGCGCTGACGATCGTCAGCGTGCTGCTCACGACGTTCGGGATGGAGCGGCTCGTCACGCTGGCGCGCGAGCGCGGCACGGCGTCTGACCTGGAGATCCAGGTCGGCGTGTCGCAGGTGCTGATCCTCGTCGCCTTCATGTTCAGCTTCGTCCTGGCGATGACCGCGGCGTTCCTCGGGGCGCCATCGATCGCGGGCGATCTCGAATCCGGTGTCGCCCACGCGATGCTGGCCCGCCCGATCCGCCGAGCCGACCTCGTCGTCGGTCGGTGGCTTGGGCTGGCCGTGATCGTCGTCGGCTACGCCGTCGGGTCCGGGCTGCTCGAGATCGCGGCCATCGGCGCCGTGACCGGCTACACCCCGCCCGAGCCGCTGGTCGCCGCCGGGTTCCTGGCGTTCCAGGCGGTCGCGCTGCTCAGCCTGGCCGTGCTGTGCAGCACGCGGCTGCCGGCCATCGCGGGCGGCGCGATCTGTGTCGTCGCGTTCGGGCTGGCCTGGATGGCGGGCGTGCTGGCCGGCGTGGGCCGGGCGTTCGATGCCGGACCGCTCGTCGCGGTCGCCGATGTCAGCCGCTGGCTCCTCCCGACTGACGGCCTGTGGCGCGGCGCGATCCACGGCCTCGAGCCGTCGGCGGTCGTGCTGGTCGCGCTCGGGCGAGGCGGCCAGGTGGCCGAGGCGAACCCGTTCTTCGCCGCGCAGCCACCCGCCCCGGCGTACCTCATCTGGTGCGTCGTTTGGGTTGCACTGATGCTCGTTCTGGCCGTCCGCTCGATGGCCAGCCGCGACCTGTAGGGCGGTTCGGGGCTCGGGGTCGGCGATGCTGCTCGGCCTCCCCGTCGAACCTCCCGGCGATGTTTCGGCCCCGTCTCCCGTCGAACCTCCGCCGTGCGAGGTTTCGGCGAACCTCAGGCGCGATCCGCCGCCCCCGGCACATGGCAGCACGTTTCAGGCTCGATCCACGCTTGCGCTGAGCAGAAACCAGCCACCTGCCGGGCCGGCGACGCCGAAAGCTCGGCCTAAGCCTCGCGGGGCGGGGGTTCGACGGATCGGCGCGAGGCCATCGTCCAATCCCGGCCTTCGAACGAGCATGTGGCCGGCGCGGGATGGGGATGCAACGCACCTGCAGCCTTGCCCGGATCGGCCCCGTGAGGACCGACACGCTCCGTGTGGAGACTGGACTCGACCCCCTCGAGTCACGGAGGTGACCTCATGGACCAGCGCCAGTCCGATCAGCAGCAGGAGCCACGCCGTCGCGAGCAGTACGGCGACGTCCCCCCAGGAATGCGCGGCGAGGGAAACGAACCAGGGTCCGGCGAGAACCGGGCGATGGACCTCGAGCGAGGGTGGTGGCTGGAGCGGGTATGTCGTCCCGTACCGGTACTACGGCCCCGGCTATCGCGGCGTCGGCTACTACGCGGTGCTCTACGAGGGTTCCGAGCCGGGTGGATCGACGGATGAGGGCCGCTCCGGCCAAGGGCAGGGCCAGGGTTGGAACCAGGGCCAGGGCCAGGCGTTCGAGCAGGGCCAGAGCTGGAGTCAGGGCCAGCCGTATGGCCAGCAGCGGGACCAGGGCCAGCGCCGCCAGGGCCAGTTCGGCCAGGGTCAGAGCCAGTACGGGCGTGGCCAAGGCCAGTTCGGTAACTCGTCCGGACAGGGCCAGTCCGGCCAGGGCCAGTACGGCCAGGGCCAGGGCCAGTTCGGCGGCTCGTCCGGCGGGTTCGCCGGGCGCGGACCGAAGAACTACCAGCGCTCCGATGAGCGCCTCCGCGAGGAGATCAGCGATCGATTGATGGCGGACGACGGCATCGATGCCTCCGACATCGAAGTCCAGGTCCGCGGCGGCGAGGTGACCCTCACCGGCACCGTCCGCGACCGCTGGGCGAAGCGCGACGCGGAGGACGTCGCCGAATTGGTGATGGGCGTCAAGGACGTCATGAACCAGATTCGCGTGACGACCGACCGCGAAGGCGGCGACGCCGCGACCGGGTCGCCGCGGAAGACCAGCCAGACCGGCGCGACCGGCCAGAAGTCGACCTCGACGGGCGAGGATCGCTCCTATCAGGACGCGACGGCCCCGAACGGGCGCCGAACCACAGCCTCCGGCCGCTGATCGCCTACCGGCAACCGACGCCCCGGAACATCCGAGCCGGGGCGTCGGTCCATGTCCGGGCCGCGTCCGGCCCCGCTCGGATCCCTCTCTGGATCGGGCTCGGCCGTAACGTCCGTCATCGGCCCGCGTCCTCCACCTGATCGCCGCTGCCGACGTCCCGCCGGCCGGTCTCGACCCAGGAGGACATCGCCGTGAAGCGCCGAACCCTGGCCATGCTGGCCGGCCTGCTGCTCCTCACCGTCGGAGCCAGCCCGGTGCTGGCGGCCGCACCACCCAACGACGGCTTCGCCGGTGCGACGCCGATCCCGAGCCTGCCGGCGACGCTTGCCGTCGACCTGACCGACGCGACCCTCACCGATGATCCGCAGTACTGCGGCGGCGGTTCGGCGAGCGTCTGGTACGCCTACACCCCGTCGTCGGTCGAATTCGTGACCGCCCAGCTCGGGGCGGATCCCGGCGCCATGCAGCTCGCCGTCGACGGACCCTATGGATTCATCGATTGCGTCTATGCGGGTGGCACCCGGACGTTCACCGCCGAGCCGGGGCATACCTATTACCTGCAGGTCGCCACCGACGGCGGACCGACGACCGTGACCCTGTCGTCGAGCGCGCCACTCGCCAACGACCGGTTCGACGATGCCGCCCCGATCGGCGATCTGTCGGCAACGGTCAGTCCGGACCTCACGAGGTCGACCTCGGTCGGCGACACCAATTCGTGCTCGAGCACGGGCAATGGCGCCTGGTACGCCTACACGCCGGATGCCGATGTGGTCGTGGACATCACGTCCGACAGCGTCCAGTCGGCGGTCGTCACCGTGACGGGCGCGACCCAGGACGACCTGATCTCGTGTGCGTACTCGTGGAACGGGACCCTTCGCCTGACGCTCGAAGCCGGGACGGCCTATCACTTCCTGGTCGCGGCCAACTATCCGAGCGCGAGCGGGACCGCGATGTCGATCGCCGTCGTGCCGCCGCCCCCGCCACCGCCCGCCAACGACGCGAAGGCCGACGCCGTGGTCATCACCGCCCTGCCCTTCGACGTGACCGCAGACCTGACATCGGCGTCATCGGAATCCGACGTAGTCGGGTACTGCCTCGTCGACGATCGCACCGTCTGGTACCGATATACGCCCACGACCGACCAGGTCCTGCACCTCACCGTCGGCGGTGGGTCGGACGAGGCCCGCGCCGCGTTCTTCTTCAGCCCTGGGGCCGATGAGGACGGGATCGCGGGCTGCACCGCCCAGGAAGGTGGCGGCCAGGTCCTCGCCCGTGCCGGCATCACCTACTTCATCGCACTCGGCGCGCCGTCGTGGGCCGATCCGACCGTGACCTTGCGGGTCACCGCCACACCGGCGCCGACCGTGAAGTTCGCCGTCAACACGAGCGGCGGCCTCGAGAAGGTGTCCGGGACGGCCATCATCACGGGCAAGGCCACCTGCTCGTCGAGCGGTTCGGCGCAGCTTCGACTCGCCCTCCGGCAGCGACTCGGGCGGACGAACATCGTCTCCGGCTTCGGCAGCGCGACCGTGCCCTGCACCCCGGCCGGCGCGCCCTGGTCCATCCGCGTGCCGGGCGACGGTAAGCCGTTCGGCTCCGGCGCCGTCTCCGTGGAATTCGACGGCAACTTCGGCAGCTGGCCGATCATCGCCGTCGACGGGGGCACGGTCACCGTGAAGCTTCGCGGCAAGTAGCGTCGAGCGAGGGGGTCGCCCGACCCGTTCGGCCCCGGTCCGGATCGCCCGGCCGGGGCCGACGGCTGCCCGGGTCAATGCCGAGGTGGCGGTGCGTGGCAGTCGTCGGGCGTGGCGGGTCGTGGGGCACCGCGGGTGTCGCGGGTCGGGCCCGTCGCCGCCCTGGAACCCTCAGCGGGTGCGGGTCACCTTGTTCAGGTTGCGCGGTGCCTCGGGGTCGTGGCCGCGGGCGCGGGTCAGGTGCAGGGCGTGGAGCTGGCCGACGACGATCGAGACGATCGGGCCGAGCCATTCGGGCGTGCCCGGCGGGCAGCCGCAGCGGCCAGTGGGCGAGGGCGAGCGCGCCCTCGTCGTCGCTGGCGACGGCCAGCTCGGCATCGAGCTCGGTGCGCAGCCGGCCCAGGCGTTCGACCAGACCGTCGCGCGCCGGCCCGGGCCGGACGGTCGCGAGGACCGGGACGCCGGGCTCCAGCAGGGCGAGTGGACCGTGCTCGAAGTCGGCCGCCGAATACGGGTCGGCGAAGACGCGCGCGAGCTCCTTGAGCTTGAGCGCCCATTCCCGCGCCGTGGCGTATTCGTAGCCGCGGGCCAGGACGAGGAAGCGGTCGGCCGCGGCCTGGTCGGCGCTCATGTTGATGACCTCCGGCTCCAGCGCCAGGACGGAGGCGAGCGCGTCCGGGATGGCCGCCAGGGCCTGGGCGTCGGCCGGGTCGCCGGTCAGCGCCGCCGACAACGCGGCGATCGCCAGGAGCTCGGTGGTGTAGGTCTTCGTCGCAGCGACGGCTCGCTCGGGGCCGGTGCCAAGGTCGATAGTCGTTGCGGCCGCCGCGGCAAGTGGCGAGTTCGGCTCGTTGGTGATGGCCAACGTCGGTGCGCCCTGGCGACGACCCTCGATGACGACGGCGGCCACATCCGGTGACGCCCCGGACTGGCTGATGCCGATGACCAGCGAGCGCTCGAGACGCGGCTTCGCCCCGTAGAGCGAGATGACCGACGGCGTACCCAGCCCGACCGACCACGCGTGCCGGATGCCGAGGACGTACTGCGCGTAGATCGCGGCATGGTCGCTCGTGCCACGCGCGGCGATGACGACGTGCTCGATGTGGCCGGCCTGCAGCGCTTCCGCCAGTGGGCCGATGACCTCGGGCGCGCGCGCCAGGAATTGGGCCGCGACCTCGGGCTGCTCGAGGATCTCGTCGCGCAGGGTCATGACCGGAAGGGTACCGCGCGGTCAGCGTCATGCGGCACCGCTGGGACGAGTCGGGCCGGGCTGGTCCCAACACCCGAAATTGCCCACGCCCCCGGCGGGTCCGATCGGGTCCTGGCACAACTCTCGCCGGGGGACCCTTATGGCTGGTCCCGTCGGTGCTAGTCGGCACAGGACTCTCCGGGTGACCATTCATGTCGTGGATCGGGCCTGCTATGCGGCACCGGAGACGGTCGGGCCGGCTGGTCCCTACCCCGACATCGCGCCCCTAACGGTCCGACGGGTCCTGCCACCTCGCCCGCGGACCTGCTGCCCGCGGTGCTAGTCGCCACTCGACCGTATGTCGTCCAGCCGAGCGTCGTTCGGAGGCTCGAACCGGTCGCGCGTTCCAGGACGGAGCCGCAGCGCGCGATCACCCGCGACGGCGGACCCGACGGACGGGCGCCAGCGACCTGGCGTCGACCGCTGGCCACACGGATAGCGCGGCGACGGATCCGTCCGGGTCCTGCAGCCATCGCCGGATCCCGCGGCCGTCACTCGGTGAATGCCGCGACGTGACTGGTCGCCCTCGGACCGTTGAGCCGATGAGCCGCGCCGGCTCGGCCATAGCGTCCGCGGGCGAAACATCGGCCAGCGCCGGGGCCGGCCACACGCGGAACGGACCCGACCGAGCGGACCGCGCCTGCTGGCCGGGGTCGGCCCCGGCCGGAGACCCCGGCTCGCGTGGCCAGGTCACGCTGGCGCCAGCTCACGTTTCAGGCGAACTGATCCGCACGGCGGCGCCCGAACCGGATGTCGTCCATGCTCCCGATTGTCGAGATGGCTCGTTCGCTGCGACTCGCCTCGCCGAAAGGACGGCATCGGGCGTCTCGCTCGACACCAGACCTGGCGGGACTTGCGCCCGGGGACCGCTATGGCCGGTGTGCCAGCCCAGATCGCCGGCTTCAGGTGGATCCGCGACCTAACTGGTCGCCCTGGGCCGTTGTGCCGAGAGCCGCGCCGGCTCGGCCATAAGCGTCCCCGGGCGAAACATCGGCCAGCGCCGGGGCCGGCCACACGCGGAACGGACCCGACCGAGCGGACCTTGTGGGCCTCGGACACGACCGGGCGCCACCAACCACGCCATACTGAACATCCGTTCGGCACCGCCCCGGTGGAAACCCCGTGTACAACCCACCCCACGCCCGTGGACAGCCCCTCCCCACTTCGTGGAAAACCCGGCCGCGAGCGTGGAAGAACGGCCCCCGAGCGTGGAAACGCGACGATTCACGAAAACACAACATGTAGTGGTAGGCCGCACGAAGCAAACCCTAGATGTGGTGGTTTTGGTCTTGACGGCGCTCCCGTCCAGGCGTATCGTTCTTGGGGTCGCCCCAGCACCGAGCGCGCCCAATCGCTCATCGACGGTCCCATCCGCCGATCGGTCGCACCGCCCCCATGGACCATCTCGGACGAGACGACGCCGGAGCATGCGGCAGCTACCGCACGAAGGCACGAAACCTGCCCGGACAGGGCACGGAGGAGAGAAGGCAGATGGCTCGAGCCAACGACAGCACGGTCCCGGTCATGGCCACGAATGCGGCCCCCAGCCTCGCCCCCAATGCGGCCCCCACCGCCACCGGCAAGGCCAAGACCGGCAAGACCAGCGCCCCCAAGACCCATGCCGGCCGTCACGCCGGCCCGTGGGGCGCGAGCTTCGATGGCACCCTCGCCGACGGCAAGACCAAGGCGAAGGGCCTGACCTTCGAGCGCCGCTGGACGACGCCCGGGATCCATCCCTACGACGAGATCACCTGGGAGTACCGCACCGCCGGTATCTCCTCGGAGACCGGCAAGAGCGTCTTCGAGCAGAAGGACGTCGAGGTCCCCAACTTCTGGAGCCAGCTCGCCACCAACGTCGTGGTCAGCAAGTACTTCCGCGGGCACCTCGGCACGCCGGAGCGTGAGACCAGCGTCCGCCAGCTCATCGATCGTGTCGTCGACACCATCACGGCCTGGGCCGAGACCCAGCACTACTTCGCGACGGACGCCGACCTCCAGACCTTCAAGGCCGAGCTGACCCACCTGCTCGTCCACCAGAAGATGGCCTTCAACAGCCCGGTCTGGTTCAACGTCGGCATCGAGCCCCAGCCGCAGTGCTCGGCGTGCTTCATCAACTCCGTCCAGGACTCGATGAGCTCGATCATGGACCTCGCCAAGACCGAGGCCATGCTCTTCAAGTTCGGCTCGGGCGCGGGCAGCAACCTCAGCACGATCCGGTCAAGCCGCGAGAAGATGAGCGGCGGCGGCACGGCCTCCGGCCCCGTCTCCTTCATGAAGGGCTACGACGCCTTCGCGGGCGTCGTGAAGTCGGGCGGCAAGACCCGCCGCGCGGCCAAGATGGTCATCCTCGACGCCGGCCACCCGGACGTCCTCGACTTCGTCGACTCGAAGATGCTCGAGGAGAAGAAGGCCTGGGCGCTCATCGAGCAGGGCTACGACCCGAGCTTCACCGGTGAGGCCTACGGCAGCGTCTTCTTCCAGAACGCCAACCACAGCGTCCGCGTCACGGACACGTTCATGGAGGCGGTCGAGAAGGACCAGGAGTGGACGACCCACGCCGTGGTCGATGGCGCGCCGATGGACACCTATCGCGCCCGCGACATCTTCCGGCGCATGGCCGAGGCCGCCCACCTGTGCGGCGACCCGGGCATCCAGTACGACACGACCATCAACGACTGGCACACGTCCTCGAACACGGATCGCATCCACGCGAGCAACCCGTGCTCGGAGTACATGTTCCTCAACGACACGGCGTGCAACCTGGCCAGCCTGAACCTGATGAAGTTCGTCGACGCCGACGGCGAGTTCGACCCCGAGGCGTATCGCTTCGCCGCCAAGGTCACGCTCACGGCGCAGGAGATCCTCGTCGACAACGCGTCCTACCCGACGCCGATGATCGAGGAGAACTCGCACAAGTTCCGGCCGCTCGGCCTCGGCTACGCCAACCTCGGCGCGCTGCTCATGAGCCGTGGCCTCGCCTACGACTCCGATGAGGGCCGCAACTTCGCCGCCGCGCTGACCGCGATCATGCACGGCGAGGCGTACAAGCAGTCGGCCATCATCGCCCGCGATCACGGCGGCCCGTTCCAGGAGTACCCGGTCAACGAGACCCCGTTCCTGCGGGTCATCGGCAAGCACCGCGACGCCTCGTACCGCATCCCGACCCAGGGCGTGCCCGCGACCCTCATCCGCCACGCGCACCAGGTCTTCGACGAGGCGCTCGAGCTCGGCAAGGAGTACGGCTACCGCAACGCGCAGGTCACCGTCCTCGCGCCGACCGGCACCATCGCCTTCATGATGGATTGCGATACGACCGGTGTGGAGCCGGACATCGCGCTGATCAAGTACAAGAAGCTCGTCGGCGAGGGCTTCCTCAAGATCGTCAACCAGACGGTCCCGGCGGCCCTGCGCAAGCTCGGCTACACCGCCGACCAGACGAGCGAGATCCTCGAGTACCTGACCGATCGCGAGACCATCGAGGGCGCGCCGCACATCAAGGCGGAGCACCTGCCGGTCTTCGACTGCGCCTTCAAGCCCGCCAACGGCACGCGGTCCATCCACTACATGGGCCACATCCGGATGATGGGCGCCATCCAGCCGTTCATCTCCGGCGCGATCAGCAAGACCGTGAACATGCCCGAAGCGGCCACGGCCGAGGAGATCGAGCAGGTCTACCTCGAGGGCTGGAAGCAGGGCCTCAAGGCCATCGCGATCTATCGCGACAACAGCAAGCGCAGCCAGCCGCTGAGCACGTCCAAGAAGAAGGACGGCGACGTCGTCGACACCGCGGTCGTGGCCGAGCTCAAGAAGGAGCTCGCCCGAGCCCAGGCGGAGGCGGCCCTCCCCCATCGCCGTCGGCTACCGGCCGAGCGGACCGCGGTCACGCATCGGTTCGACATCGCCGGCCACGAGGGCTACATCACGGTCGGCCTCTATCCGGACGGCCAGCCGGGCGAGATCTTCCTGAAGATGGCCAAGGAGGGGTCCACGGTCTCCGGGCTCATGGACTCCTTCGCGACCACCGTCAGCGTGGCGCTCCAGTACGGCGTGCCGCTCAAGGACCTCGTCAACAAGTTCGCCCACGTCCGGTTCGAGCCGTCGGGCTTCACCGGCAACCAGGAGATCCCGATCGCCAAGTCGATCGTGGACTACATCTTCCGGTGGATGGGCTCGCGGTTCCTGCCGGAGGACGACAAGGCGATCCTCGGGCTGATCGACCGGTCGGCCATCGTCGACGAGGCGCCGAGCGCGTCGTCCAACCCGTTCGCGGCCGGCATCGCGGCGTTCACGTCCCACCCGGAGAGTGACGCAGGGTCGGCCGAGCCGGCGCCGGCGACGACCGAGGAGCCGACCGCCGATACCGACACGGACGCATCGGCTTCGCCGAACGCGTCGGCGGGCGGATCCGAGATGACGGCTTCCACCGCGTCCTCACCGTCTTCCTATGCCGTCGCGTCAGCCCCGGCCGAGGCCAAGGACGAGCTGGCGGTCATCGCGACCAACGGCCACGCCAACGGTCACGCGGCGAACGGCAACGGCGCGGCCAAGGCCAACGGGAACGGCGGCTCGACTGGCGCGGCGCCGATCACGCTGACCCTGGGCGCCACGAAGGTGAGCTTCCAGACCCAGGCCGACGCTCCCAGCTGCGCCGACTGCGGCTCGATCATGGTCCGCAACGGCAGCTGCTACAAGTGCCTCAACTGCGGCTCCACGAGCGGCTGCAGCTGAAGGCCCAGACCTCGACGTTGAGAGCCCGGCCGATCGGCCGGGCTCTCTTCTTGCTCGTCGAACTCGCGCGCTCACCCCTCACCGTCTTCAGGTGACGTCCCACCCCGTACGGGTTGCCCGGGCTGGTCTTGAGCCGGATGGCCAGCTGGCGACTCGCCGCGGGTGCAGTCGCCAGCGACGGAGCACCGCCGGCGGCGACCCGGGTAGCGGCCGCTCCACCCTCCTCGCCGTTGTCGGGCGGCGGCAGCGACGCCGGCCGGCCGGGGCCGAACCATTCGGCGAACAAACCATCGAGCTGCTTCCCGGAGAGGGACTCGGCGAGCGCGATGAACTGCTCGGTCGAGACGTTCTTCCCGGCATTCCGACTCGCCCATTCCTTGAGCAGTCGGAAGAAGGTCCGATCGCCGATCTCCTGTCGGAGCGCGTGCAACGTCATCGCGCCCCGGATGTAGACCTCGAAGTCGAACAGTCGGTCGATGCCGGGGTCGGCCAGGTCGATGGTCCAGGGGAAGTCGCCGTCGGCGAAGCCTGACCAGAAGTCGAAGTTGTCCTGGACGGTGCCGTCGCCGACCTTCTCCCCCCACAGCCACTCGGCGTAGGTCGCGAAGCCCTCGTTGAGCCAGACGTCCTTCCACTGGTCGACGGCGAGGCTGTCGCCGTACCACTGATGGGCGAGCTCGTGGACGACGACGTAGTCGTTCGGCTCGAAGAAGAAGAGCGGCGAATAGGTCGGTCGTGTCTGGTTCTCCAGGGCGAACCCGACGTCGACCGCGTCGACCACGCCACCGGCGGTCGACCACGGGTACTTCCCGAACGTGTTCGATTCCCAGCCGATGATCGACGCCTCGTGATCGAGCGAGGTCCGGGCGCTGGGCCCGACCGTGTTCGGCACGGCGGCGACCGTGTTCGTGATGATCCACGAGTTCTCGTTCGGCAAGCTCCCTTCGGGCGCTGATGCCACGACCCAGCCATCCATGACGTTGCCGTCGGACTCGAAGGACGTCGTCCCTTGCCCGGTCGAGACGACGATGTCATCGATGGCCACGCCCCGCCCCTGGACTTCCGTGTCGCTCTGGTAGGCGATGGAGACCTCGACGTTCCGCGTCGTCGCGGCGCCATTCGGGATGGCCACCGACCACGCCTCCCAGCCGACACCCGAGCCACTGATGGCGTTCCAGGCACCGGTGGTCCCGACCGGGTCGCAGACGATGTCCCCGTTGTCGAGGACGACTGGCGTGAGGTAGTGGGTCATGAACGGGTGCTGGCCGTCGAAGAACCACGGACAGGCCCCGAGGTCCTGGTTCGTGTGGCCGTTCGCGTCGGGCAGGGTCGTCCAGTCGTCCTGGCCGACGGTGTGCGCTTCGACGAAGAGGTGATCCCAGTCCTGCTCGGTGTCGCGGTCCACGGCGAATGCGAGGGTCGCACCGCCGGGCGGCACGGCGATCGTCCGGGTGAGGCGCTTGTACGTGGCGACGCCGTCCGCCACTTGCGAATACAGGAACGCCTGGCCGGTCTTCGGCGCGATCGCGTGCAGCAGATCGCCGAACAGGCTGGAATCGATGGCGTCCCAGTACTTGATGCCGGCCTGCTGGCGGCTCGTCATGTCGAACTGGCCGATGGCCATGAATGCGAGGTAGGTCGTCATCGGCTCGACAGCGTCCCAGCGCCAGGTCGTCCAACCGCCCGACGTCGACGATCCGAGCAGCGCGCCGTTCGACACGGCCTCGAGGCCCGCGGGGACCGCGATCTTGTACGTGAACGACGCCTTGTCGCGCGGGTGATCGTTGGCCGGGAACCACGTCGCGGCGACGTGCGGCTCGCCGATGACGATCGCGCCGTCGTCCGTGTGGATGAAGCCCGACACGCCGAAGTCATCGAGCGTGACCGGGACGCCATCGTAGGTCACGACCGTGCGGAATGAGCTCCCGCTGAGGATGCCGGCCGCGGGATCGATGACCAGCTCGTTCCCGACGCGGTGCCAATGCGCGGCCGTGCCATTGATCGTGATCGAGCGGACGGTGAGGCCCTGGAAGTCGAAGTCGAAGCGAGAGAGGTTCTGCGTGGCCTTGGCATCGATCGTGGCGACACCGTTCAGCCGATCCGTGGCCGGGTCGTAGCGGAGGTCGAGTCCGTACTGGCCGACGTCGTACCCACCGTTCCCGTCCTGTGGGTAGTACGGGTCGCCGATGCCGTCGGCGCCAGCGGTGAACTTCGGCCCGGCGGCCATGGCGGCGCCACTCAGGAGCGAGACGCTAAGGACGGTGGTCGCGGCAAGCGTGAATGCCTTGCGGACCATGGTCGGACCCTCCCACTTCTTCAGTTGTCCGGCCACTGTGCACCCCGCCTGTCACCGCAGCGTTGCGGCCGGTCCCCAACCGGATTCTTCGTTGTGTCACTTGCAATAGTGTGTGACACACACTATAGTGCAGCACATGGACTTCTCCGACATCCTGACCGGCGGTCAGCAGGAGCTACGGCGCGGCACGATCGTGCTGGCCTGCCTGCTCCTGCTGCGCCAGCCCGGATACGGGTACGCGCTCCTCGACCAGCTGCGTGACCTGGGGCTCAGCGTCGACGCCAACACGCTGTATCCCCTCCTCCGCCGGCTCGAGTCGCAGGGCCTGCTGACGAGCTCCTGGGATACCGAGGAGTCGCGGCCACGCAAGTTCTACCGGACCGACCCCGCCGGCGAACGCCTCGCCGCGGAGCTGCTCGCCGACTGGAAACGGCTCGACGCCGCGATCCGCGGCCTCGACCAGGGAGATGCCCGATGACCGCTTCGACCCCCACGTCCACCCTGACCGAGCGCTACGTCTCGGCGGTCCTGCGCTCGGTCCCGAGCGGCGACCGACCCGAGCTCGAGCGCGAGGTCCGTGCCCTCATCGCCGACGCCATCGATGCCCAGAGGGCCTCCGGCTCGATCGACACGATCGCCGCCGAGCGCGCTGCGCTGACCGAGCTCGGGGACCCGGGTGCCTTGGCCGCGCGCTACACCGGGCGCATCAACTACCTGCTCGGCCCGGGCATCTACCCGGTCTGGCGCGGGATCATCACGGTCGTCCTGGCCGTCCTCATCCCGCTCCTCTCGATCCTGGTCTTCACCGTGACCCTGATCGGCGGGTCGGACGGTGGGTCGGACGTCGGGTCCGCACTCGCCGCGGCGATCGCCACGGCGTTCAACGCCGGCGTCCAGACCGTCTTCTGGTTCACGCTGGTCTTCGTCATCATCGAGCGCGTCGCCGGCGCCAGGGAGCGCGAGGAGCTCGCGTCGGCCGCGGTGGAGCTCGGGCGAGCCGGCCTGCCGGTCGGTGGCGGCAGCCCGATCCGTGGCGAGGGCTGGAGCGTCGACGACCTGCCGCCGCTCCCGGACGCCGGCCGCATGACCATCGGCGATGTCGCCGCGGCCATCGTTGCCAACATCGTGCTCATCATCGGGCTGCTGTGGGGCCAGCTCGCGCTGCCCATGGTCGTCGATGGCCAGTCGTACCCGCTCTTCGACCCGGCCCTGTGGTCGTTCTGGCTGCCCTGGTTCATCGCGATCGCCGTGCTCGAGATCGTGTTCACGGTCGCGGTCTACCGGCGCGGCCACTGGACCTACGGGTACGCCATCGGCAACGCGATCCTCGGTGCGGCGTTCGCGATCCCCGCGGTCTACCTGCTGGCGAACCACCTGCTCTTCAACCCGGCGTTCGTCGACGCGCTCGGCGCGGAGTCGGAGTCCTGGCTCCAGACCACCACGGTCATCACGGGCGCCATCATCGTCGCGGTCGTGGTCTGGGACGCCATCGACGGCTTCCTCAAGGCCCGCCGCTCGGCGACGGCCGGAGGTCACGGGTGAAACCGATCACGACCTCCCAGAAGGCCTCGGGCTCGTCGAGCCAGGCGAAGTGGCCCGCGTCCGGGATCACCTCGAGCCGCCCGACACCCGGCGGAAGTCCGGCCGCGATCTCCTCGGAGGCTTCGACCGGCGACACGGAGTCGAGCTCGCCGACGAGGACGAGGGTCGGGGCGACGATGCGCGGCAGGTCCGCGACCAGGTCGATCGTCTCGAGGACATCGAGGCTGTCGAGGTCCGTATTCGGTCGGCGGCGAGCAAGCGCGGCTGGACTCGGCACGTTCGGACCGTAAGCGGCGAAAACGGTCGCCCATTCGTCCTCGGTCACCGGCTCGTCGGCCCATGCTCTGCGCGCCAGGTCTGCCACGTCGTCGCCGGCGGCACGACGGAAGCCCTCGGTCAGCCGATGGAGGTCGAACCGCACCCACGTCGAGAGCAACATCACGCCGCGAGGCTGGTCGGCATGGCGGATGGCATAGGTCGCGGCCACCATCCCGCCCATCGAATGACCGGCGACGATCGGCCGCTCGATGCCGAGGGCGTCGCAAAACGCGGCAACGTCGTCGGCGCAGGTCTCGAAGCTCCACCCCTCCGCGCCGTGACTCGCCGATCGGCCGTGGTCCCGCATGTCCAGATAGACGACCTGGGCAACCTCCGTCAGCCGTCCGAAGTCGGGCTTGAAATAGGAGTGGTCGTAGCCGCCTGGCCCGCCGTGGATCAGGACGACGGTCGGGCGCTCGCGCATCCGGTGGCCGTCGGGGACGAGCGCCGGCCCGTCGACGTCAAACCAGAGGCGTGTGCCGTTGACGTCGATTCGCATGACCCTGTTGTACCGCGGCCGTCGACCCCCAACGCGAACGGTGGCGACCCTCGATCAGCGGAACTGGCGCAGGAACGTCCGCAGATCGCCGACCAGCAGGTCCGGCTGCTCCATCGCCGGGAAGTGGCCACCGACCGGGAACTCCGTCCAATGCTGGATCGCCCGCTCCGGGTCGAGCAGGGTCCGAACGAACGGCTCGGCGCCGAACACGGCGAATCCGACCGGGGCCGGGCCGGGCTCGCTCCACTCCTGGGCGTGCATGCTCTCCCATAGGGCGTGCGCCGCGGACGCGCCGCTCCGGGTGAACCAGTACAGGCTGACGTTGGTCAGGAACTGATCGAGGTCGACCGCGTCCTCGAGCCGCGCCTTCGCCGGGTCCGTCCAGGCCTCGAACTTCTCCGCGATCCAGGCGAGCTGGGCGACCGGCGAGTCGGTCAGGCCATAGCCGATGGTCTGCGGGCGCGTCGTCTGGATACGCAGGTAGCCCTCGCCATCCTTCGATCGCTCGGCGAGCTCACGGATGCGCGTCTTGTCGTCCCCGGTCAGGCCCGGGCGCTCGCTGGGGTCGCCCATCCACGACGAGACGGTGACCGCGGTCGGCGCGTCGCTGCTCACGTGCACGGCGATGACGCGCTCGGGGTCGACGGCGCTGATCGAGGCCGCGACACCGGCACCGATGTCGCCGCCATGGACGGCATACCGCTCGTACCCGAGTCGGTGCATGAGCTCCGAGAACGCGCGACCGATGCGACCCGTCGACCAGCCGGGCTCGGTCACCGGCGTCGAATACCCGAACCCGGGGATCGACGGCACGACGACATCGAAGGCGTCGCCGGCCTCGCCGCCGTGGGCCACCGGGTCGGTCAACGGGCCGATGAGCCGCAGGAACTCGACCGGGGATCCGGGCCACGAGTGGAGGAGCAGCAGCGGCAAGGCGCCGTCGATGCCGCTCCGGACGTGGAGAAAGTGGATCGGCTGGCCGTCGATCTCGGTCAGGCCTTGATCGAACGCGTCGAGCGCCTTCTCCTGGGCGCGCCAATCGAAGTCATCCGCCCACCGGGCGGCGAGCGACTGCAGCTCCCCGAGCGGCACGCCTCGGTCACGGGCGTCGCCGGCGGGGCCGGCATCGGGCCAGCGAGTGGCGTGGAGTCGGTCACGCAGGTCGGCGAGCTCGTCGTCGGCGATGGCGATGCGGAAGGGCTGGGTCGACGTCATCGGGCAGGTCTCCAGCGGGCTTGATGGGTACATGGTCGATCGCAAACATGGTCACCTGATGACCACATTTCGTGGCAGGATGACCACGACATGCGCGCGGATCGGCTCGTCGCCACGCTGCTCATCCTCCAGGCCCGGGGTCGGGTCTCGGCGAGCCAGCTCGCGCGCGAGCTCGAGGTATCGGTCAAGACCGCGCGCCGCGACCTCGAGGCGCTCGCCATCGCGGGCGTGCCCGTCTACGCCCAACCCGGGCGGAACGGCGGCTGGTCGCTGCTGGGAGGGGCGCGGACCGACCTGTCCGGCCTGACCGCGGACGAGGCACGGATGTTGTTCCTGCTCGCGGGCCCCTCGGCGCGGATCGCTCCCGAGGCGAAGGCCGCGCTGCGCAAGCTCGTCCGGGCCCTGCCCGAGCCGTTCCGGGCGGAGGCGTCGGCGGCCGCGACGGCGATCGTCATCGACCCGGCGCGCTGGGGTCGGTCCGTGGCGGAGACGCCACCCGCCCTCGAGCCCTTGCGGGACGCCGTCATCGCCGGCGTCCAGGTGCGCATCGCCTACGGCGACCGCGGCGGCCACCTCACCGAGCGCGTCGTCCACCCGCTCGGGCTCGTCGAGAAGGCATCGCGCTGGTACCTCATCGCCGACTCGGACGACGGGCAGCGGACGTTCCGGGTGGACCGGGTGCGGCGCGTCGAGCCGACGGGTCAGGCCGTGCGCCGGCCGGCGGACTTCGATCTCGAGACCGCGTGGGCCGCCTCAAGACGCCGAACCGAGGCGGCTCGCCGGCGCGTGTCGGCGACGGTCCACGTCGGTCGATCACGACTCGGCGTGATGCGTGAGCAGTTCGGCGACGATCTCGCGATCGTGGCGCCGCTGCCCGGCGATCGAATCGCGGTCGAGATCCGCCGCGACAGTCACGCGACCCTCGCCGACGAGCTCGCCGGCTGGGGCGCCGACATCGAGGTCATCGGTCCACCGGAGGTCCGCCAGCTCCTCGCCGATCTCGGCGCAGAGCTGGTCCGTCGCTACGCCACGGCCGCCCATAGGCCGCAGTGACGGGGCGAGGTCGCCAAACGCCCGGATGCAATGATGGGCCGCATCTGGCTCGCCGATCACCCATACGTCGTGATCGCGATCGTCACCCGCCCGAGGAATTTCCAACCTTTCGGGCCCCGCGGACATCTATACGTACGACGGCGGATCGACAGCCGCCCCAGACGTCGAGCCAGGACAGGGACGCGCCATGGAAGAACGACACGGGGATCGCGGCCACATCGAGGTCGGAGGGCTCGTGTCCGTCCTTGGGGGGTTCGATTGGCGCCGCGCCGGCGTCGCCCTCCCCACGACGCCCGCCGGTCAGCGGCTCATCGCCCTGCTGGCCGTGCGCCGTCGGCCGATCGCGCGCGGCACTGTCGCGGGCATCCTCTGGCCGGAAGCGACCGAGGCACGGGCCTGTGCCAGCCTCCGGACCGAGCTCTGGAAGCTCGGCAAGATCGACTCCCCCGTCCAGGTCCTGGCCGACGGCCGGCTCGGCCTGGACCCGACGGTCACCTGTGACCTCGACGAGGCGACCGAGCTCGCCCACCGCCTGATCGACGGCGACGCGACGACCCCGACGATCGGCGTCGCGCGGCTCTTGCTCCACGACCTCCTCCCCGACTGGGCCGAGGACTGGCTCGAGGTCGAGCGCACGCGCTTCCACCAGCTGCGCCTGCACGCCCTCGATGCGTTGTGCGACCGGCAAGCACGCGAGCAGCGCTACGCCGCGGCGGTGGATACGGCGCTCGCCGCCATCGATGCCGACCCGTATCGCGAGAGCAGTCGGCGCTGCCTGGTCGCGGCCTACCTCGGCGAGGGCAACCTTCGCGACGCGATCGACGAGGTCCGCACCTTCGAGCGCCTGCTCGCCGACGAGCTCGAGGCCGAGCCCACGAATGCACTCCGCTCGATGATCCCGATGGCCACCGAACGCACCACATTGACGGTGCGTTGACGCCGGCTTGACGCTGGTCGCGGTACCAACTCTCCGGGTGCGCCTTCCGCACCTACGGGCCGGCCGACCACCGCCGGCTGGAGGGGAGAGATCGATGGATCCATCCGCGACACGCATCCGCGCCCGGCGCTGGCTCGCCGCCATAACCGCGCTCACCGTGGCGGGCAGTCTGCTGGCGTTCACGACCGCGTCGGCCTCGGCGGACGCGACCGACGACATGGTCCTGACGTGGAACGAGAACGCGATCAACGTCATCAGCAATCCGACCACGGCCACGCCCCCGGGCCTCGGCCAGCCGCCACCCACGTCGGCGATCCATCTGGCGATGGTCGAGGGCGCGGTCTACGACGCCGTCAACGCCATCGACCCGACGAACGTGGCGTACTTGCGCGGCCTGACGGCACCCGCCGGTGCGTCGAAGGCCGCCGCGGTCGCCCAAGCGGCGCATGACGTCCTCGTCGGGCTCACGCCGGCGACGTTGCCCCTGGTCAAGACGCGGATCGACGAGATGCTGGCCGCCTCGTTGGCCCTCGTGCCCGATGGCGCATCCGAGACGGACGGAACGATGGTCGGGGCGGCCGCAGCCCTCACGATGCTGACGGCGCGGGCGCACGATGGCCGGTTCGGGCCGCAGCTCTGGACCACCGGGACCGCGGCGGGACAGTGGCGGGTCGTGCCACCCGGCAACGGCAACGCGTTCGCGTGGGCCGGCCACGTCGCACCGTTCCTCATGAAGTCGCCGAGCCAGTTCCGGACCGCCGGTCCGCTCGACGTCACGAGCCGGAAGTACGCGGCCGAGTTCAACGAGGTCAAGACCAAGGGAGCTCAGACCGGTTCGACGCGCACGCCCGACGAGGACCTGCTCGCGAGCTTCGTGTCGGCGAACCCGCTCATCTACATGCATGCGATGTTCCGCGGCCTGGCCCACGACCGGGGCCTCTCGACGAACGAGCAGGCGCGGTTCTTCGCGATGACCTCGATGGCATCGGCCGACTCGCTCATCGGCTGCTTCGAGAGCAAGGACGTGTACAGCTTCTGGCGGCCGCTCACCGCGATCCGCAATGCCGCGACCGACGGCAACTCGCGGACCACGGCCGACCCCGACTGGCTCGCGCTGTATCCGACGCCGCCGTATCCGGACGAGCCATCCGGCTACAACTGCTTCACCGCCGCGATGATGTACAGCGCCAAGCTGTTCTACGGCACCGACAAGATCCACTTCTCGCTCACGAGCCCGGGCACGGCGCCGCTGCCTGGATCGACGCGCGAGTACAAGCGGTTCACCGATGTCATCCATGACACGATCGAAGGCCGGATCCTGACCGGCTTCCACTTCCGGAGCGCCGACGTCCACGGCGCCAAGCTGGGCAAGAAGGTCGCCCAATGGGGGGCGAAGCACTTCTTCGAGCCGGTCGACTGAGGAGGCTCCGGTCCGTCGACCCGGGTCGCGGTCACGCGACCCGGGTCGATTCCATGATCCAGTTGACCTCCCACGTCGCGCCGCCATCGGACGAGAAGGCCTGCTCCCAGCGGCAGGTCCGGTCGGTGATGTCGGACCACACGAAGCGCACGAGGATGTCGCGACCCTCGAACGTGTCGGGGGCGATGAACGTCCCGATCCCGCCCAGGAAGCCGCCGACCACCGGCGGATCGAGGCGTCCCGGGTTCCGGCCATCGAGCCACCAGATCGACCATCGATCCGTCGCCGGATCGAACGTTCGCAGCGAGATCGCCCGGTAGGGACCGGCCGGCAGCTCGAGCACGTTGTCATCGATGTTGCCGGCGCCGTCGAGGATCGGCCAGGCCGTCGACGTGCCCTCGAACTCCTGCCATTCGTCGCTGCCGACGAGGCGTTTGACGAGTCGGCGGTGGTGGACCCGCCAGGTGCCCATGTAGAAATCGAAGTCGTGGACCGCCGGACCCGGCTCGATCGCCTGCGGCGCGACGCCGGTGCTCGTGCTGGTCGTCATCTGATCGTCTCCTCGCGACGGGCTGAGGAGACGATCGTGGGGCCGGTATCGGTCAGGGGCTGTCAGGTTTCCACGCCGTCGCCGCCGACGCGCCGGATCGATGCGCCGGATCAGGCGCCCGAGGTCGGCAACCGATCCCGATTGGTGTAGCCGCCACCGGCCCACGTGAAGGCGTCGAACCCGATCGCGAAGGCGAGCCACACGTAGTCGAAGCCGGTGATGCCGCCCGGGGCGACGGCGACCCACATCAGGGTCGTCCACGGCATGATGAGGAAACCGACGAACGGCCACAGGAAGGTGTCGAATGCCTGCTCCCAGCGTAGCGGCTGGAGCAGCCACCAGACGAGGATCGCGGCCCGCGGGCCGAGCATGAACAGCGTGGCGAGCAGACAGCACATGGATCCCACTCCGCGACGGTGAAGGCGATCGAACCCCGGTCACGAGTGTAGATGGCCGAAGGGGTCGTTGCCACGGACGTGGCGCCGCGCGGCCCGCCGCGAGTAGCATCGCGCCATGAGCACTGCCGCCATCATCGACTGCGATCCCGGCCACGACGACGTCATGGCCATCCTGCTCGCCGGCAGGACCCTGGACCTGCGCGGGATCACCACCGTCCACGGCAACACGTCGCTCGCGAACACGACCCAGAACGCGCGCAAGACGGTCGAATTCGCCGAGCTGACCCACATCCCGATCGCCGCGGGCATGCCCCGCCCGCTCGTCCGCGAGGCGCACTACGCGCCGGAGGTCCACGGCGAGTCCGGCCTCGACGGCCCGCGGCTGCCCTCCCCCACCGTCGCGGTCCTCGACCAGCACGCGGTCGATTTCATCCTCGACCGATCGCACGATGTGGCCGACCTGCACCTGGTCCCGGTCGGGCCGCTGACGAACATCGCCTCGGCGCTCATCAAGGACCCGTCGCTGCCGGCGCGGGTCAGCCAGATCAGCCTGATGGGCGGCTCGCTGACGTTCGGCAACGTGACCCCGGCTGCCGAGTTCAACATCTGGTGCGACCCGGACGCGGCGCACGTCGTCTTCACGAGCGGGATCCCGATCAAGATGATCGGCCTCAACGTCACGACGCAGGTGCTGGCCGTGCGCTCGAAGCGCGAGCAGATCCGGGCGATGGGCAGCGCGAGCGCCACGCACGTCGCCGACATGCTCGACTTCTATGCCCATGGCGAGGGTCAGTACTCTGGCCAGGACGGCGGGGCGATGCACGACCCGCTGGCCGTGGCCGCGCTCGCCGCGCCGGACATCCTGACGTTCGAGCCGATGCATGTCGCGGTCGAGCTGACCGGCACGCACACGGCCGGGATGACCCTGTGCGACGGCCGCCGCCTCGACCCCGTCACCTTCCGAAGCTACCCGGAGCTGACGGCCCCGATCCAGGGCGAGGGCATCAACGAGACCGCCGCGGGCCCGAACGCCGAGGTCGCGGTGGCGGTCGACGTCGACCGGTTCTGGGAGCTGTTCCTGGACGTGCTCGCGACCTACCCGTAGGCGGCGATCACCCGCCGGTCACTCGGCCCGCGGCTCCAGGACGACGACCGCCGTCTCGGACGGGCGCCGGGTCGCGTACCCGTCCACGTCGTCACCGAAGTCGCGCCAGCGCGCCCAGAGGCGGTCGCGCTCCTCGCCCGTGGCAGCGCGGCCGCGGACGGCCCGGGTCCCCGTCTTGAGCTCGACGGTCGCGTCGGGTCTGGCCTGGAGATTGAGCCACCACGCGGGCTCGGGCTGGGCCCAGCCGTTCATCGCCATGGTCACGAGGTTCGGTCCGTCCTCGTAGTAGCCGAGGATCGCCTGGCGCTCCTTGCCGGTCTTGCGCCCGACGGTCGTCAGCTGCATCGTCCCCCACTTGGTCGCGGACGGGGCCCAGAGGCCGCGCCGCCCACCCGTGAGCCGAAACATCGCGCGATGCACGACCCAGGCGACACGGACGAACCAGCGCGGCGGAAGGCGCGGGGACGTGGGCTGCGACGCGGTCATCGGGTCTCCGTGGACGGTTCGGCGGTCACGGCCGGCGACCCAGCATAGACCGCCGACCCGGTTCGATCCCGCGGTCGGTCAGGCTCGCGGCTCCAGGATCACGAGGCTCGTCTCGCGGGATCGTAGCGCCGCACTCGCGTCGTTGAACGCGGTCGAGCCGAGGGCGAGGAACGCCGCCCACAGGCGAGCCCGCTCGGCTGGATCCGCCGCGCGCGCGGTGACGGATCGCGTGCTGCCGTCGGGCAGGACGATCGTGGCGTCGGGGTGCGCCTGGAGGTTCAGCCACCAGGCGGGCTCGGGATCGGCCCAGCCGTTCATGGCCGGGGACACGAAGCGGCCGTCGTCCTCGATGAAGCCGACGATCGCCACGCGCTCCCGGCCGGTCTTGCGGCCGACCGTCGTGAGTCGGAGCATCCCCCACTGCGCCGGACCGGCCGGGCGGAGGCCGAGTCGGCCGCCGGTGACCCGGAAGACGGCGCGGTGCGAGATCCAGATCGTCCGCACGAGCCAGCGCGGAACGTGCGGCGGCTGCTTGGTCGCGGTCGTTTCGGCGTCGGCGGTCATAGTGTCGGCCTCCTGAATGTATACGACGTAAACTACGCTGTAAACATAGGTTGACACCGTACACTTGTCAAGTGACTGAGACCATTTCGAGCACCGAACCACGCACGCCCCTGACCAGGCAGCGGGTCCTTCGCGCGGCCGTCGAGCTCGCGGATCGCGGCGGCATCGATGCCCTGAGCATGCGGCGACTCGGGCAGGAGCTCGGCGTCGAGGCGATGGCGCTCTACCGGCACGTGCAGAACAAGGACGGCCTGCTCGACGGCGCCGTCGACGCGGTCGTCGGGGAGATCGCGATCCTGCCGCTCGGCGAGGCCTGGACGGCCAACGTGCGGGCGCAGGTCCTCACCGCGAGGGACGTGATGCTGCGGCATCCGTGGGCACCGCGCGTGATCGTCGAGCGACCCACGCTGGGGCCGGCGATCCTGCGCTACCTCGAGACGTTCATGGCCACGCTCGAGCGCGGCGGGTTCTCGCTCGAGCTCGCCCACCACGCGCTCCACGTGATGGGTAGCCGCGTGCTCGGGTTCACCCAGGATCCCTTCGACAATTCGCCCGAGACCCGGCCCGACCCGGAGGTCGCGGCGGCCTTCGCCCGGACGATGGCCATCGAGTATCCGCAGCTCGCGAAGCTGGCGGTGGCCGTCACCCATGAGGGCGGCCTCGGCGGCTGCGACGACGATGTCGAGTTCGCGTTCGGGCTCGACCTCATCCTCGACGGGCTCGAACGCCGCCGCGCCGCCGCGGGCTGAACGCCGGGTCGCGTGAACGACCCGGCGTGATGGCTATTCGGACGGCTACTCGACGGTGAGCGGCCCGATCATCCCGAGGGCCGCATGCGGCGCCCCGGTCTTGGCGTCGGGGACGAAGCACACGAACGCGTAGTTGCCCGGCGGCAGGTCCACGTCCATCGTGATCGTGCTCCCCACGGCGACGCCGGCGACGCCACCGGCGGTGGTGAACGGCGGCGGGCCGCTCGGGGCCGCGGTGGAGGTGAACATCGCGGGCAGGTCCGCGGCGGTGACGCCGTCGGCGAGCTTGACGATGGTCGCCTCATGCGGCTGGGGGCCGGCATTGGTCACGGTGACCGTGTGCTTGCCCGCGGTCAGCTTGTCGAGACCCACGAACGCGAAGTCCTGGAGCTTGACGGACGCGTCGCCGGCCGGGACGTCGGCGGTGACGGCGGTCCCGGTGACCTCGAGCGGGGCGATCATGCCCTTGGCGAGATGCGGGACACCGTCGGCACCCTGCACGAAGCAGAGGAAGACGTAGTTGCCGGGCGCGAGGTTGGAGGTCGTCGAGCCGCTGGCTCCGGGCTGGACGCCCGTCGGCCCGCCCGCGAGCGTGATCAGCGACAGGGCGGCGGCCTCGTTCTCGGCGATGGCCGCAGTGAGGTCGGTGAGCGTCTTGCCGTCAGCGAGCTTGGCGATCTGGGCCTGATGCTCCTCCTTGCCGGCGTTGGTGAGCGTGATCTTCGTCACACCGGCCGGGATGGAGGCCGGCAGGTCGAACGCGAACTCCTTGCCGGTGACCGCCAGGTCCTGGGTGGTGCCGGCGGCGGGCGGGGCCGAGGCAGCCGTCGATGCGGCTGGCGCGGGGGATCCGGAGGCGCCCGTCGTGCCGGAGCAGGCGGCGAGCAGGACGACGGTCGCGGCGGTGAGGATCGCGGCAGGCCAACGTCGGTGGCGGGTGGTCTCGGATGAGGCGGGACTCGTGGGCTCGGTCACAGGTCAAATTCCTTCCACGGGATCGTTTGTAGGGGGGACCGTTATGGTGACGTATCGAGCAACCTAGCGCGAGCCCGTCTCGGTGCCGTTTTGGTAGCGGGCATGATCGACGGCCCGAGTCGCCCCGGGCCGTCGTCGTGCGATGTGCGATGAGCGCTGGGGTTCAGCGCCTACGAGCGGGAGCTGGTGACCTTCGAGCGGCCATTCGCCGTGACCGACTCGGGCGAGGCGCCGAGGCCGTCGGGGTAGTCGGCCGTGGTCGACTCCGGGACGGTGTCCCAGGCCGGAGCATCGATGGGCTTGGTCTCGGCGGCCGTGAAGGCCACCGGCTCGGCGTCGAGGCCGCCGGCGCGCATCTCGCTCATCTTGTCGGCGACCCAGCGCCGGGCCTGCGCGACCCGCTCCTGGATCATCGACGCATTCATGAGCGCGAGACCGGCCGCGGTCACGACGAAGATCGCGCCGAGCGCGAACGGCCAGCGCGACGGGCGCGGCTTGGAGAGACCGACCGCGACCGCGGCGTCGCTCATGGCGCGACCGACGTCGACCTTGGACAGGTCGACCTTGGGCATCTCGAGGTTGGACAGGTCGACCTTCGGCATCGTGAATTCGGGCATCTCGAACTTCGAGGCGTCGATGTCTTCGCGACGGAAGGCCTTGACGGGTGACTGCATAAGCGGCTCCTTTTCGTGGGAGTCTCACCCTACGGGCGGTCGGGGGTCAGGCGGGTGTGACGGATCGGTCGTGGGCTCGCAACGGCGTTACACCGTTGCAACGTCCCGTGGGTGTTCGCTCGCTACCATCGGACGTCTCTAGATGAGGTACGTCATGACCACCACCGAACGGTCGAGCGAGCGGGCCGGCAGCGGCCAGATCGCCCACGTGAACGGGATCGAGCTCTATTACGAGACCCATGGCGCGGGCCGTCCGCTCGTCCTCCTCCACGGGGGCCTCGTTTCCGGCGAGATGTTCGGGCCGATCCTGCCGACCTACGCCACCGGGCACCAGGTCATCCTGCCCGACCTGCAGGGGCACGGCCGGACCGCCGACATCGACCGACCGCTCGACGTCCGGCTCATGGCCGGCGACATCGCGGCGCTCATCGAGCACCTTGGCCTGGATCGGCCGGACATCGTCGGCTACTCGCTCGGTGGCGGCGTCGCCTTCTGGACGGCCGTCCAGCGCCCGGACCTCGTCGGCCGGATGGTCATGATCTCGACCCACATCCGGCGCGACGCCATCTATCCCGAGATGCTCGCCCAGCAGGTCAACGTCGGACCGGAGGCGGCGGAGTTCATGAAGGACACGCCGATGTACCAGGTGTACGCGCGGGTCGCGCCGCGGCCGGAGGACTTCGGGCGGCTGCTCGGCAAGATCGGCGCAGCCATGGCCAAGGACTTCGACTTCAGCGACGAGGTGCGCGGGCTCCAGGTGCCCACGATGTTCGTCGCCGCCGACGCCGACATGTTCCCGCCGAGCCACGCCGTCGAGGTCTTCACGCTCCTCGACGGCGGACAGCGTGACGGCGGCTGGATGGGCGAGAGCCGGCCCGCCGGCGGTCACGCGCTGGCCATCATCCCGGGCACGACGCACTACAGCAGCGGCATGGCGCCCTTGACGGCTGCGGCGGTCCTCGCGTTCATCGACGCGCCGCGGGGGTAACCGATCCGCGGTGTCGGGGTGCACCACCATCGGCGTGATCGCGCCCGATCCTGCGACGCTGGCGTACGACCGTCACGTATATTCGCCCGGCGGATGGGCGACGACGCCGAGGGGACGACATGGCCGCCACTTCCCCCTCGGTCGAGCCACTGGCGAACCCGGCATGCGCAGCCCGAGAGGCATTGCCGTGCGCCGCATCGTCCTCGTTGCTGTCAGCCTGCTGCTGACCCTCGCCATCGTCGCTCCGGTCGCCGCCAAGGGTCGACCGATCATCACCCGCTTCGGGCCATCCGGCGTCGGCGCCGCTGACCTCGCGGGCACGTGCGACTTCCCCGTCGAGATCGTCAATTCCTTCTCGAACACCAAGGAGATGGACTTCCCGGTCGACGCGAACGGCGATCAGCTCATCCGCATCACCGGTGGCTTCGTGTCGACGGTCGAGAACCTCGCCTCCCACGCCGCCGTCGAGTACCACTATTTCGGGACGGTGAACTACCTGATCCGGGCGGACGGGACCGTGGACGTCAAGACGACGGGCACGACGCTGAGCTGGAACTTCGACGGGGACGAGCTGTCCGTGTTCGACCCCGGGATCTACCTGGTCACCGGCAAGGTCGTGGCCAGGTTCGATGGCGCGACCGGCCTGAGCCTCCAGCCGGAGTCGATCAGCGGCAAGGTCGTCGACGTATGCGCCGCCCTGTCCTGACCGACGCACCATCCAGCCCCTCGAGAACCGGTCCTCGCTGATGGCGTGACGGGTTCCGGTCCGCTCCGGTGGCGCGGACCGACGCCCGCATGTCACCTTTCGGGTCTGCATCGCTCCTAGGGGGTTGATGGAGATCAGCGCCGCGCTCACCGAATCGCGACCGACCGTAGAGGCCCTCTACCGGGCCGACGCGGATCGGTTGTGGCGCGCCGTCTACGCCTGGGCCGGCGATCCCGACATCGCGAGCGACGCGGTCGCCGAGGCATACGCCCAGGTCATCCATCGCGGCGACGCCGTGCGTGATCCCGCCGCCTGGACGTGGCGCGCCGCGTTCCGCATCGCCGCCGGCGCGCTCAAGACCCGCCGCTCCGAGGGGACCCGGGCGACGACGACAGCTGACGCGGACTCCCCCACTCCGGCTGACGTCCACGTGGACCGCTACGCCGACCCCGACCTGCTGGCGGCGCTTCGCCAGCTCCCGGACGGGCAGCGCGCCGCCGTGATCCTCTTCTACTTCGCCGACCTCCCCATCCGCCAGATCGCGGACCGCCTGGGCTCGAACAGCCTGGCCGTCCGGGCCAATCTCAGTCGCGGCCGTCGCCGGCTGCGCGACCTCCTGGGTGATCGTCATGGATGAGCTCAAGCGGCGATTCGCGTCGCTGGACCAGGTCCCGACTCCCGAGCTGTGGCCGGCCATCGAGCAGCGCGCCGAGTCGCTCGGCCAGATGCCCATCGTCGGCGCCGTGCGCGCCGGTCGCGCCACCGGCGCAGGGCCCGGGGCGCAGCCGAGCCGGCCACTCGTGGCGTGGCTCGTCGCGGCGGGGCTGATCGCCGCGCTCGTGGCCGGTGTGGTCGCGACGGGAGCGCTCCGGCCGGATCCGCTGCTCGTGGCCGTCCCGCCGTCTCGTCCGCCATCGACCGCCGCGCCCGAGGCGTCCGGGCCAGCGCCGTCCGGACTCGGCGCGGCCGGATGCGTCCAGGCCGATCCGGTCACCGTGCCTCGCGTGACCCCGTCGCCATCCCCGACTACGCGATGGACCTCGACGTCGTCGACTGCTCCGTCTGGCTGAACCCACAATCGAACGGCGCCGGCATCGTCCGCATCGATCCGGCCACCGGCGAGACGATCGCCACGATCGTGCCGGACGAGGTGGTCCGCTCGATCGCGGTCCACGACGGCGCGCTGTGGGCGATCACCCATCCCTCGCAGATCGTCGGCGATGCCGGCGTGCGACTGGTCCGTATCGACCCCGCGACGAACGCCGTCGTCGATGTCCGACGGATGCCCCGGACCGGCGATCTCGCCTTCCTCGGCGACGAGGCGTGGGTGCACGACTGGCACGCGGTCGACTGGATCGGCGACCTCACGACGGGCGCCCCGGCGACGCAGGTGCCGGAACTCGGGCCTGCCATCGGGACCGCGTTCGGCTCGCTATGGATCGCGCCGGACGAGGACGGGCGCCTCGGGCGGATCGAGCCAGGCGATCACGACGTGTCGACCTGGATCCACGTCGGGGCGCGCTCGATCTGCACGATCGCGGATCTCGGCATCGCCTGTGTCGACGGCCTGGGTATCGTGACGATGGTCTCGCCCGAGACGAACCAGCCGATGTGGATCGTGCCGCTGTCCGAGTGGGCGCCGAAAGGCGCCGCGATCGCAGCCCTCGGCGACTCGATCTGGGTGCAACCGATCGAGCTGTCCGCCGGACAGGCGGACGGGGCCGCCCTGATCGAGCTCGACGCCGCGACCGGCGCGCTCCAGCGCCGGCTGCCGCTGCCGGTGCGCCAGCCGCTCGACCTGTGGAGCGGGGCCGGCAGCCTGTGGGTCTCTGACGTCGAGCAGCCGCTCAATCGTCTCGACCTGCCGCCCCGCTGACGCCCGCTCGGCGGCTCGCCCGGTGGGTCAGACGCCGAGGCTCTCCGGCAGACCGAAGGCCGGGAACAGGGAGTACCCGAACGTCGTGATCTCGGCGATGCGGCCGTCGACGACGCGCATGACGTCGAGCTTGAACGGCCGGTAGACGGTCTCGCCCGGGGCGCGCAGGTAGCTTGCGGCGGTCGGCATCCGGTTGGCGATGGTCGGGAGCAGGCGCCAGTCGCCCTCGGACAGCGCGTTCGTCAGGAGCGGGGCGATCACATCGAGGCCCTCGAACAGCATCGGAGCGGGCGGCATCGTGATTCGCAGGTCCTTCGCCGCGATCGACACCGCGAGGGCGGCGTCGCCGCGCTCGTGCGCCTCGATGAAGCTGGCAAGGAGCCGGCGTTCGGCCTCGCTCGGCTCGCCGGGCGACCAGTCGGTGCGCTTGGCCGGCAGGTGCGCCTGGAGCGTGGCGCGGGCGCGCTGGAGCGCGCTGTTCACCGACGCCACGGACGTGTCGAGCGCCGTTGCCGTCTCGGCGGCCGGCCAGCCCAGGACGTCGCGGGCGATGAGCGTCGCCCGCTGGCGCGGCGGCAGGACCTGGAGCGCGGCGAGGAACGCGAGCTCGATGGTCTCGCGCGTGACGACGACCGCCTCGGGCTCCTCGTCGCTCGGCGCGATCTCGTCGAGCAGGCGGTCCGGGTAGGGCGTGATCCACGGCACCTCGCGGATGGTCTCCATCGACGAGAGCTTCCGCGCGTTGCGCCGGATGGCATCGAGGCAGACGTTCGTGGCGATCTTGTACAGCCAGGCGCGGACGAGCGCGCTGCCATCGAAGGTGTCGCGCGCGCGCCACGCGCGCAGGAACGTCTCCTGCACCGCGTCCTCGGCCTCGTCGAACGAGGCGAGCATCCGGTAGCAGTGGACGTGGAGCTCGCGCCGGTATCGCTCGGTGAGGGCCGCGAACGCGGACTCCCCACCGGCGAACACCGACGCCGCGTGATCGGTCACGCGGCCGCTGCGTCGTCGATCTTGACGACCTGGACCTTCCAGTCCCGCTTGACTTCCTGGACGAGCCAGGTGTTGCCGTCGGGATCCTGGAACGGCATGAAGGTGGCGTAGCTGCGCCGCTCCGGATCGATGCCCGGGGTCTGGCCGCCTTCGCCGAAGTGGAAGATCTCGCCGACCTCCGTGCCACGGCTGGTCAGCTCGTCACGGGCGGCTTCGATGTCGCTGACGACGAGGTGCAGGCCGTGGACCGAGCCGGGCGGCATCGACCCGATGCCGGTGCCGATGGCGATCGCGCAGGCCGAGCCGGGCGGCACGAGCTGGACGATGCGGAACTCCGGGCCGGCGCTGTCGTCGACGAGGAGCTCGAAGCCCGCCTGGTCGATGTAGAACGCCTTGGCGCGGTCGACGTCGCTCACCGGCACGACGATGAGCTCGAGGGTGTAGTCCATGGTGCGGAGCCTCCAGGTGGTGAACGGCCGAGCAGTCGTTCTGGAGGTGTAACGACGGGACGCGGCAAGACTCATCGGTCGATCTGGCGGGCGATCTCCCAGATGTGACCGCCCGGGTCCACGAACGCCGCGGTCCGGATGCCCCACGGACGGTCCATCGGGCCGTTGAGCAGCTCGACGCCGCGACTCGTCAGCTCGGCGCACATCGCGTCGACGTCGTCCACCTCGAGCGTGAACTGGAAGCGGGCCCCGGCGCCCGGGACGCCGATCGGCGCGGGCGCGATGAGGTCCGGCGCCTCGCGCGCGTCGAGCAGGTTGATGAGCGTGTCGCCGAACGTGAAGACTGCCGAGTTCGGGTCCTCGAAGACGACGGGTAGCCCGAACACACGAACGTAGAACGCCTTGGCCGCCTCGAGGTCCTCGACGAACAGCGTGATCGCGGCGATGCCCGTGGGCCACGGATCCATGGCGTACCTCTCCTTCGAAACGGCATGACGGCCAGCGGATGCCGCTCGCGAATGCTACCGACCTCCGCCGGTCGCGAGACGCGCGCAAGGTCTGCCACGAATCATCAGGACCGGGCGCAAGCCGAACACGCGCAGGCTCGATCCCGACGACACGTACGCGGGAGACCCGACCGTGCAAGACCTGCCTGGATACGCGAACTCTGACGTCGCCGGTCGAGGCCACTGCGACGATGCCCGATCGCGCTGGACGCGGTGGTTCATGCTGGACGTGGGGACCAGCAGGCCACAGGAGGCGTCATGGATTTCAACAGCATCCTCATCGGGTCCGAGGATCCGGCGCGGCTCACCGAGTACTACACGCGGCTCTTCGGCGAGCCGGCGTTCAACGACAACGGCTACACGGGCTGGCAGCTCGGCTCGGGTTGGGTGACCGTCGGTCCGCACTCTGAGGTGAAGGGCAAGAGCGTCCACCCCGGCCGGATCATCTGGAACATCGAGACGGCCGATGTCAAGGGCGACTTCGAGCGCCTGAAGGCCGCCGGCGGCATCGTCATCGCCGAGCCCTATGGCTTCGACGAGCAGGAGCAGGCCGACTTCACGATCGCGACCTTCGCCGACCCGGACGACAACTACTTCCAGCTCCAGAGCCCGATGCCCGGCTGACCGCCGGTCGATCGCGAGCGCGTCAGGAGAGCGACGTGGAGACGGTGACGGTGGTGCTGAACGTGGCCCGTGAGCACGTGGACGCGTTCGAGTCGGGGTTCCGCGAGCACGAGGTGCCGGTCTGGGAGGACCTCCGGGGGCGTGGTCTGCTGATCGGGGCGACGCTCAGCCGGCTGGACATCTCGTCGCGCCCGGTCGGTGGCGCGGTCCAGTACCTCGTCGCGGCGATCTTCGCGACGGGCGAGGGCCATCACGCCCATGACGACCATCCCGGCTTCGCCGCCTGGAACGCGATCGCCGACACGTACCAGGTCGGCGACGCGATGGCCTTCGGCGGACCGACGGTCGTCCACCTCGGGATCGGCTCGGCCGACCCAGGTTGACCCGCGTCGGTCGCCCGGTGACCGAACGAATGAACGAAGGCTCGAAACGAGACGCTCCTCCGCCGGTTCGGTCATCCCGTGACCGAAACGGCGAACGACGGGCACGATCGCAGGGTTTCGCCGTCGGTTCGGTCGCCCGGCGACCGAACGCGACCAAACTTGGGCGGCGGCGGCCTCGGCTAGGCGGATGTTCCCCGCGTCAGGGGTGTCGGGAACGCGCCCGGGCCGCGAGCACGCTCACGACCGCTGCCACAGCGAGGACAGCAAGCGCGATCGCCGCGAACGGCGCGAGGTCATCGATCACGCCGCCCTTGGTCGCGGCGACGGTCTGACCGGGCGATTCGGTCATGCGCGGCTCGGCCCTCGCTACCACGACGGCTGACGACTCGGGCGAGGCGGCGTCACTCGGTACGAGCGCCGCCAGCGTCGGCGTCGCGGTCGGCGTCGGAGTCGGAGTCGGGGTGGCGGTCGCGGCCGGCGCCGAGGTCGTGGTCGGTCGTGGGGTCGCCGCGGACGTCGAGCTCGCGACGGCGACCGGCTGGATCGAGACCCAGCGACCCTCCCACGCCATCTTCACGCCCGCGTAGTGCCACGGCGTGAAGAAGCCCTTGAGCTGCCTGGGCGTCAGCTTCCTGTTCGGGCGCATGTCGTAGCCGTACGAGCGGCTCTGCAGGCCCCATAGCGGGCCCGCCACGCGGACGCTCGTGACCCGGAAGTGCTTCGTCCTGGCCGGGTCGGCGGTCGCGGAGAAGCCGGTCAGGAGCCAGGCGTGGTTGCCGTGCGCGACCGTGATCCCGACCGGCAGGTTGGTCCGGCGCAGGTTCGTCACCGCCGAACGCAGGGCCGCATCGAAGCTGCGGCTGGTCGTGAGTCGATAGCGCCGGTCGACGTAGTGGCGCAGGCCGGCGGTCCAGCCGGCCGGATCGACGCCATCCTTGACAGGGATGTCGTACCGATTCCGCGCGCGCATGTAGCGGAAGTAGCGTTCCTGGTTCGCCTTCGAGTGATCGCGCTTGTCGTCCGCGATGTTCCGGGCGATCTGGACATCCGCCGCCGTGCACCACAGCCACGACTTCTGCGTCGTGAACACCCCGCTGCGATACAGGTCGATACTGCCGTCCCAGCGCGGCAGGGCCGCGGCCGTGGAGGCCGGCGCAGCGCCACCACCGGCGAGGGCGCCGGCGACGAGAAGGATAAGCAGCCCGAACCGGACGATCGACCGGCGGCGGGCGAGCCCGGACATGGCCCTATGGTCGGCGCAGACGCCAATTCGCGCTCAGCCGGGCTTGGGCCGCGACCGCCAGGTCGGGTCGTCGCCCGCGAGCCATTCCGTGTCGAACCGCGCCGCGCCGTGGATGGCGGTCAGTCGCAGCTCGCCGCTCCCGGTGTTCGTGAAGCCGTGCGCCTCGCCCGGTGGGCTGACGACGACGTTCCCGCCTTCGACGACGACCGTGTCCTCGCCGATGCGGAACGTCGCCTCGCCCGACTCGACGATGAAGACCTCGGCGTAGGGGTGGCGGTGTAGCTTCGGGCCGGCACCGGGCCTCGAATGGACGAGGATCACGGAGAACGGCACGTCCCCGTGCTCGCTCCCCACGAACTCATGGGCGTGCTCGGTATGGTCGAGGTCGGTCATCGGGACGATGTGACCGTGCGGAACGGCGTCGTCGGACATACCCCGACCGTAGGCCGTCGACCGCGGTCGCGTCAACGCGCTCCCGGACGCTACGCTGCAGCGATGGGACCCGAGATCCGCACCGTCGTCGCGCCCGACGGCGTGCGCTTGGCCTGGTCGGCGGTCGGTGCCGGCCCGACGCTACTCCACCTCCCTGGTGTCCCGTTCTCCGATCTCGAGGCCGAGTGGCGGATCCCGTCGATCGCCCCCGCGTTCGAGCGCCTGACCGAGCGCGTGCGGCTGGTCCAGTTCGATGGTCGCGGGAGCGGCCGGAGTCAGCGCGAGGTGACGTCCCTGTCGGTCGAGGCGTACCTCGGCGACATCGATGCGGTCGCGGACGCGGCCGGCGGCGGTCCGCTGGTCGTGCTGGGCTTCTACCACTCGGTGCTCCACGCGGTCGCCTGGGCGGCCCGGCATCCCGAGCGCGTCCGCGGCGTGGTGCTGTTCGGTGGCGCGCTGCGCGGCTGGGACCTGATGCGCGGTCCGGGGACGCAGGCGCTGCTCAGCCTCATCGAGCGCGATTGGGACACCTTCGTGGAGTCGATCGCCCATGCCTGGCTGGGCTGGCCCGAAGGCGACGAGGGGCGCCTGGCGGCGGACTGGTTCCGTGGCGCGACGAGCCCGCTGGTCGCCCGCGGCACCCTCGACGCGGCCCGCGAGACCGACGTCACGACCGACGCTGCCCGCGTTCGCTGTCCGGTGCTCGTCCTCCATCGGCGCGATGCCTCGGTCATCCCGCTGTCGCTGTCGCAGGAGCTCGCGGACGCGTTTCCCGATGGGCGGCTCGAGGTGATCCCGGGTACTTCGGCGACGCTGTTCATGGAGTCGCCCGAGGCCGTCGCCGACCGTATCGC
Source organism: uncultured Chloroflexia bacterium (assembly GCA_963828965.1). Classification (GTDB taxonomy): domain Bacteria; phylum Chloroflexota; class Limnocylindria; order Limnocylindrales; family CSP1-4; genus SPCO01. Next base: position 497,335 of record CAWHGL010000003.1, on the reverse strand, counting down.
CGCGTTCGTCGTGGACCCGGGCGCGAGCCCGGCGCCGGCCGCACCAGGCGCCTCTGCGTCGACCGCGGGCGCGCGCGTCGGCCGCGGCGGGCGCCCGGGCCACCGGCGCGCCCGCCGGCCTGACCCCGCGTGAGCTCGAGGTCCTGCGGCTGCTGGCCGCCGGCGAGACGAACGGCCAGATCGCGGCGGCGCTCGGCCTGTCGATCAACACGGTCGAGCGCCACGTCAGCAACCTCTACCGGAAGATCGATGCCCGCGGGCGGGCCGAGGCGACCGCCTGGGCGGTGCGCGCCGGGCTGGCCTGAAGGCATCACGGGTTTCCGTCGGTCCGGGTCACGGACCTCGGGGACGCCGATCGGCCACAGCCGGCGCACACTGGCCCCATGACCACCAACGTCGACCATTCCCCCGCCCCTGGCGGGACGTCCTCCCTGCTCCGCCGCCTCGCGATCCGTACGGCCGGGCTCGCTCGCCCGCTCGCCGGGACGCGCTGGTTCCGGCTGTGGGCCGTGCTCCACCACGTCGGCCGGACCTCGGGGCGCGCCTTCGCGACGCCGATCGTGGCGCTGCCCGTCCACGACGGCTTCCTCATCCCGCTGCCCTTCGGCGACCAGACCCAGTGGCTCCGGAACCTGCAGGCCGCCGACGAGGCCGGCCTGCGGCACGCCGGCCACGACTACGTCATCGACATGCCAGAGCCCGTCGAGCTCGACGCCGTCGCCGGCGAGCTGGCGGCGCCGATCCGCTTTGCCGCGGGCCACGTCGGGATCCATCGCTTCGTGCGGGTGCGCACCGTCCGCCGCATCTGACCCGTCCGGCTGGTACGGTCTGGGGGCCATGCGCGACCCCCATCCGCCGCTCACGCTCGGCCTGAACCTCCCGTACGTCGAGGGTTCGATGGACGGAGCGACGCCGCGCTGGGCGGACATCCTGGCCATGGCGCAGACGGCAGAGTCGATCGGCTTCGACGCGATCTGGGTGAGCGACCACGTGGGCTTCGGCGACCCGGATGGCGACTGGAGCGGCGCCTGGGAGTCGTGGACGCTGCTGACGGCGCTGGCCGCCTCGACCCGGACCGTGGAGCTCGGCAACTACGTGCTGGCCGCACCGTTCCGGAACCCGGCGCTGCTGGCCAAGATGGCCGAGACGCTCGATGAGATCAGCGGCGGGCGGCTCATCCTGGGGCTCGGTGCCGGGTGGAACGAGATCGAGTTCACCTCGTACGGCGTGCCGTTCGACGACCGCTTCGACCGGTTCGAAGATGGCCTCCGGATCATCACCTCGATGCTGCGCACGGGCCGCTCCACGCACGACGGGCGCACCGAACGGACGCACGCGGCCCGTCTGGAGCCGCGCGGACCGCGACCATCCGGGTTGCCGGTCATGGTCGGGGCGGCGCGGCCGCGGATGCTCCGCCTGACCGCCGAGCTCGCCGACCACTGGAACGCCGGCATGCGCGGCCTCGACGAGGTCCGGCCGATGCTGGCCGCCGTCGACGACGCCTGCCGGGCGGCCGGCCGCGATCCCGCGACGCTGACGCGATCGGCCGAAGTCCTCGTCCGCACGAGCGCCGCCCGCGACGACCTCCCCCATGACGAGCGCGAGCTCGCGGGTGACCCGGCGACGATCGCGGCCGGTCTGCGGGCGTACGGCGACCTCGGCGTCGACCATCTGCAACTCCAGCTCCGCCCGAACTCGCTCGCGGGCGTCGACGCCTTCGCGCCGGTCATCGCCGCCTTCGGGCGCGGATGACGCCGATGCCCGATGCTTCGTGGGCACGGAGGTGAGCGCATGAAGATCGGGGCGATCGTCCCCCAGGGCTGGACGGGCGAGTACGACGGCTGGGAGCCGCTGGCCGCGTGGCGGCGGACGACCGAGGTCGCGCAGCAGGTCGAGACGCTCGGATTCGAATCGATCTGGCTGTTCGACCACTTCCACACCGTGCCGCGCCCGACCGACGAGATCACCTTCGAATCATTCACCTCGCTCGCCGCCCTCGCGGCCCTCACCAGCCGGGTCCGGCTGGGCCACATCGTCATCTGCACGGCGTTCCGGAACCCGGCGCTGACGGCCAAGATGATCTCGACGATGGACACCATCAGCGGCGGGCGGATGGAGCTCGGCATCGGCGCCGGCTGGAAGCGCGACGAGTGGCTGGCCTACGGCTACGGCTTTCCGGAGACGAAGGAGCGGCTGGCCCGGCTCGGGGACGACCTCGGGGTCATCACGGCGATGCTCGCCGGGGACCGGCATGCCCACGCCACGTTCGACGGCGAGCGGAGCCAGGTCAAGAACGCCCGGAACGTGCCCAAGCCGATCCAGCAGCCGCGCGTCCCGATCATGGTCGGCGGCAACGGCCCGAACGTGACGTGGCGCCTGGCGGCGCGCCACGCCGACGAGCTCAACCTCGACGCGATGTCGCCGGCCGAGGTGGTCGAGGCCATGCCGGTCATCCGCTCACGCTGCGAGGAGATCGACCGCGACCCGGCGACCCTGCCGGTCTCGGTCCACCTGTGGTGGGGCGACCTCAACGAGGCGGGTGCGAAGCGCGTCGACCTGCTGGCCGGGCACCGCGAGGCCGGCGTCAGCCGGGTGATGGGCCTCGTCCAGGCCTCGGCGACGACCGACGAGGCGTTCGCCTCGCTGGCCGAGGACGCGCGCGCCGCCGGGGTCGAGCTCGCCTGACCCGCGGCCGGATCAGCCGGCCGACTCGACCAGGACCGAGAGGATGTTGCCCGCCGGATCGTTGAACCAGGCGATGTCCGGACCGTTCCCGCGTGCGATGCCGCGCGCGTCCTGGCCCATCTCGTCGTAGCGGAGCATCGTCACGCCGGACGCCGTCAGGCTGTCGACGGCCGCGTCGATGTCGTCGACCGACAGGTTGAGGATCGTGTAGGTCGCGGGAACGAAGTCGGGCTTCGGATAGACCATCACGACCGTGTCCGTGCCCGGCAGCGTGAGCGCCAGCAGACCCATCTGGTCGTCGCTGTCGACCGCGAACCCGAGCGTCTCGCGATAGAAGATGCGGGCGGCGTCGAGGTCGTCGACGGCGAAGCCGGAGAATCCGCGGCGGACCTGGAGCATGGCGTACCTCCTTTTCCGCTCACCTTGCCACGTCGCTCGCAGGGCGGCCTTGCATCCGTGCGAGGTGGCTGTCGCGCCTATCCCCGGCCGGCGCCCGCCGGTGCGCCAAGGCCCCACGTCCTGCGCCACGACCGACACGACGCGACGGGCGCCTCGTACCATGCGCCCGACATCCTCGAATCACGCGCCCAGAGGTGATCCGTGGCCAGACGTGCGCAGCTCCTCATGCTCCTCGCCGTCCTGGCCGTGACCGGCTGCGGCGGCGCCCAGGCGACCCCAGCCGCCAGCGCCGACCTCGCTGCAGTGGCGAGCGCGTCGGCTCCCGCCGCGACGCCGTCGCCCACCCCCGCGCCGACGCCCAGCGCGACGCCGGATCCGACCGCGACCCCCGTCCCGACGGCGACACCGACCCCGACGCCCAGCCCGACGCCGGTCCCGTGGAAGACGCACACCTCGAAGCGGTTCAAGTACTCGATGAAGTACCCGCCCGACTACATCGTCACGCCGGGCAATGCCAAGCGCTCGGACATGTACGACGACTTCGTCCACTACGTGTACGTCAATCGAGACACGGTCCCGGGCACGGTATCGATCGCGCGCACCGTGTCCAGCGAGAACGCCTACATGAAGAGCCACTACAAGGGCAAGGTCCTGACCAACAAGCCGATCCGGCTGTCGGGCGGCTATCGCGGGCGGATCGTGACGTACAACGTGACCAACGACGGCCGCAAGGAATACGCCCAGATCATCATGGTCGGCAAGGGCCGGGCCGGGTACTTCCTCGAGATGTGGACCGACCGCGGGAACGAGAAGGCCGACCGCGCGCTGTTCAAGCAGTTCTACAAGACCTGGCGCCCGAAGTAGTCGGCCCCTCGGGCTCGCGCCATACTGCCCGCATGCACTTCCGAACGACCCTGGACCTGGCCGGCAAGACCGCGACCGGATTCGTCGTCCCGGCCGAGGTCGTCGCCGCCCTCGGGGCCGGCAAGCGACCGCCGGTGGTCGTGACCCTCAACGGTCACTACACCTACCGCAACACGGTCGCCGTCTACGGCGACACCTATCTGCTAGGAGTGAGCGCCGAGCATCGCGCTGGTGCCGGCGTCAAGGCCGGCGACGAGCTCGAGGTGGATCTTGAGCTCGATACGGCGCCCCGCGAGGTCACCGTGCCGCCCGACTTCGCGACGGCCCTCGCCGCCGAGCCGGCGGCCCGGACGACCTTCGAGGGCCTTTCGTACAGCAACCAGTCCTGGCACGTCCTCAACATCGAGGGCGCCAAGACGCCCGAGACGCGCCAGCGTCGCATCGAGAGATCGATCGCCACCCTGCGCGAGGGCAAGGCGCGCTAACAGCCTCGACAGCGACTCAGCGACCGGGGTCCAACGGCGCCTCGTCCGCGGCGAGCGGCCGGAACCGCAACGCCGACCACGTGTCGTCGACGGCGATCTGCGTGATGGGGCGAAGCCCGCGGGTCGCCACGATCGGCCAGAGCGTGTCGCGGTTGATGTCGGACCGGCCGCCCTTCGGATAGACGAACCACAGCACGGCGGGTGTCGCCAGGTCGGCGGCGTGCGCGTCCAGGAATGCGTGGACCGCGGCCGCGTCGTCGACGATGGCGAGCGCCACCGTCGCCTCGGCCAGCGTCGCGACGACGGCGACGTCCTCCGGCAGCGCTCCGACCAGCGCGAGCCGGTCCGGATCCGACATCCAGAGCGACCCGCCCGGCTTGATGAGCAGCTTGGCGGCCGTGGTCCGACTCATGCCGTCGCCGGCGGCACGTTCTGGTTGCGGTGGAACAGGTTGGTGGGATCCACCCGGGCCTTGATGGCCGCGAGCCGGTCCCAGGTGGCCCCGGGGTACGCGGCGTGGACCGCGGCCTCCCCCTCGTCGGCGACGAAGTTGACGTACGCCGCCGGCGGACCCTGGCGCAGGGCATCGGCGAAGGATGCGACCCAGGCGGCCTTGGCGGGCTTGTCGTCGGGACCCTCGTAGAACGCCGCGACGTTGGCCAGGATCCGCCGGTCGCGATGGGCGAACGCCGTGGCGTCGGAAGGGACGCGGGCCATGGCTCCACCGAGGGGCCGCAGCTGGGCGACCCGCATGGTGGCGTCGGTCGCGGCAAGCCGCTCGAGGATCATCGTCGCCGTCGCCTCGTCGACCTCGTCAAGGAACAGCGTCGTCGCCACCGCGGTCGGGTGGTACGAGTCGTCCTCGGGCGGGTACATCTCCGGGTAGGACATCGGACGGAGCATGTCGGCCAGCGGAGAAGCGAGCGCGCGGAACGGGGCGAGAGCGGCCTCGCCGGCCGCGGTGTCGCCCGCATAGGCCATGAGCGCGAAGACGACGACCTCGCCGTGGTGCTCCTCGGGAACGAACGGCATGGGCGGGCAGGGCATGACGTTGGCGATCGACGAAAGCTCCTCGGGCGCCGCCTCGGCGGCGGCCATGTACCCGGCGATCACGGCCGGCGTGGCCGGCAGGATCAGCATGCCGCCGACGACCGACGGGACCTCGTGCAGGCGGAACTGGAAGCGCGTCACGACGCCGAAGTTGCCGCCACCGCCGCGGATCGCCCAGAAGAGGTCGGGGTCGGTGGACTCGTCGACCAGGCGGATGCGCCCGTCGGCGGTCACGAGCTCGGCCGCGAGCAGCGAATCGATGGTCATCCCGAACTTGCGGACGAGATAGCCGATGCCGCCACCGGTCGTGATGCCACCCAGCCCGACGGAGCCCGTGTCGCCGAACCCGGTGGCCAGGCCGTGCTCGGCCGCTGCGGTCGTGTAGTCCCCCGCGGTCAGCCCCGAACCGGCCCAGGCGGTCCGTCCTTCGACATCGATGTCGAGCGTCCGGAGATCGCGCAGGTCCAGCACGATGCCCCGGTCCGTCGTGCTGTGGCCCGCGCCCGAGTGGCCGCCGCTGCGCACCGCGAGCTCCAGGTCATGGTCACGGGCGAGCCCGACGACGTACGCGACGTCCGCCGCATCGGCCGCGCGGATGATGAGCGGCGGGTGGGGATCGATGCCACCGATGGTGATGATCCGATCGTGGTCGTAGTCGGGGTCGCCGGGCGTGACGACCCGGCCCTTGATGGCGGCGCGGATCTCGTCGACGGCGGGAAGCGTGGGGGGAAGGGCTGTGGTCACCGGTGGCCTCCTTCGCTGGGATGGGACAGGTGTCACGCGTCGGGCGTGCGGACGGCGCGCCGGGCGGCGGGCCGGTGGGGGTCGTGATCAGGATGGTGCCACTCGTTCGCGGTTCGTGGGGTCGCGGCGTCGCGTGCGGCGTCGCCATCGGCGGTCGGCGCGACGTCGCGCAGCAGGGTGAAGGCGACCACGGCGATCCCCACCGCGATGACGGCGCTGATGCCGGCCGCGACGGCCATGCCGTCGATGTACGCGTCCTTGGCCGCGATGGTCACGAGCGTCCCGAGGCGGGGCGGCAGGTCGGCCGCGGCGGCGACGGCCCCGCCGAGCGTGTCCCGCACCGCGTCGAGGACGTTCACCGGCACGTCCGGCGGCAACGCTGCGACGACCTCGCGTCGGTAGATGGCGACGCCGAGGCTGCCGAGGATGGCGATGCCGAGCGCACCGCCGAGCTCGATGCCGGTCTCCGAGATACCCGATGCGGCCCCCGCGCGCTCCGGCGGTGCGGAGCCGACGATGAGCTCGGTCGTGAGCGACAGAACCGGGGCGAGGCCGAGCGAGATGACGACGGACCCGATGACCACGACCGCGAGGCCGTCCGGCCCGGCGACTCGAGTCAGGACCGCGAGCCCGGCCGCCGCGATGAGCAGCCCGCCGGCCATGACGTGGGCGGGCCGGACCCGCCGCACGATGCGCGGCGCGAGGTTCGAGCCGACGATGAAGCCGATGGCCGACGGCACCGAGCACAGCCCGGCCGCCAGCGGGGTCAGCCCCAGGACGAGCTGCAGGTACTGGGCCACGAACAGGAAGTAGCCGACCGCGACGAAGATCGTCAGGAAGTTGACCCCGAGCGAGACGCTGAACGCGGGGATGCGGAACAGGCGCAGGTCGATGACGGGATCGGCCAGCCGAAGCTGGCGCCGCACGAACACGACACCGGCGCCGATGCCCAGCACGATCGATCCGATCGACATCGGCGACAGTCCGTCCTGGGCGATCTGCTTGAGACCGAAGACGATGGCCAGCACGGCCACGAGCGAGAGCATGGCACTCGGCACGTCGAGGCGGCCGGCGGCGGGATCCTTGTATTCGGGCAGCACGAGCGGCCCGAGGACGAGCAGGGCGAGCATGACCGGCAGGGCGAGCAGGAAGACCGAGCCCCACCAGAAGTGCTCGAGCATGATCCCGCCGAGGACCGGCCCGATAGCGCTGCCGGCCGAGAAGGCCGAGATCCAGATCGCGATCGCGCGCGCCCGTTGGCCGGGGTCCTGGAACATGCTGAAGATCAGGGACAGCGTCGACGGCGCGAGCGTCGCCCCGGCGATGCCGAGCAGGGCGCGGCTCGCGATGAGCTGCTCCGGCGTCCGCGAGAACGCGGCGAGCACGGACACGATCCCGAACGCCGCGGCGCCGATGAGGAGCAGCTTGCGCCGCCCGATCCGGTCGCCGAGGGTGCCCATGGTCACGAGGAAGCCCGCCACCATGAACCCGTAGATGTCGATGATCCAGAGCAGCTGGCTGCTGCTCGGCTGGAGGTCCTCGGACAGGGACGGCACGGCGAGATGCAGGACCGTCAGGTCCATGACGTACATGAGGCACGCCAGCGCGAGCACCGACAGGCCGATCCATTCCCGGCTGCCGGCGCGCGCCGGGCCTCCGGGCGTCGTCGTTGGGAGGGTGGAAGCGCCCGTCACGCGGCACCCGCCGGCTCGGCCGCGAGCGAGGCCTCGAGCTTGTCGAGCAGCTCGCGCGTCCCGCGCTCGCGATCGGCCACCTGGTCGAGGCCGTCGAGATAGATCCCGTGCTCGCGCACGGTCAGGTGGGTCCCGCCGGCGATCGGCCGAAGCTCGATGCACGCGAGCGACACCGAGATCCGGCGACCGGCGATGTGCATCTCGTAGGCGTAGATGATCCGCTCGTCCGGGACGATGTCGCGGTAGGTGGCATCGAACGTCACGAGGCGCCCGTCGGGCAGACGCGTCGCGAGGTGCTCGGTGCCGCCATCGCGGAAGTCGAGGGCGTGGTCCGTCGACGCCGAGTCATCGGGTCCGACGAACCAGCGAGCCTTGGCCGCCTGCCCGGCGAACGCCCCGAAGACCCGGGCGGGCGGATGGGCGAGCTCGCGCTCGACGGTGAAGGTGGCGTGGGCGGTCGATCGGTCGGTCACGGTCGGGCTCTCCTCGGTGTCGACGGGGACGGATGCGCCGGGCGCCCACTGGGACACCCGGCGCGGAATAGGCGAGGTCAGGCGCGGAGATCGATCCGCGCGGGGTTCGTCCGGTCAGGTGCCGGGGCTGGCATCGATCTGCTCCTCCAGCTGCAGCTCGCGAAGGTAGGCGTCGAGGCGCTCGAGCCGTGCCTCCCACAGACGCCGGTACTGCTCCACCCACGCGGCGACGTCCCGCAGCTTCTCCGGCTCGAGCCGGCACGGGCGCCACTGGGCGTCCCGGCCCTGGACCACGAGCCCCGCGTCGCGCAGCACCTTGAGGTGCTTCGACACGCCGGGGAGGGTCATGTCGAACGGCTTCGCGAGCTCCGACACGGTCGCCTCGCCGGTCGCGAGCCGGGCGAGGATCGCGCGACGCGTGGGATCGGCAAGGGCGGAGAACGTGGCGCTCAGGGGGTCGGGTTGCATGTGGGTCAGCTGTCACTTCGCTAGTTGGTTAATTAACTACTCGGGATAATATACGCCGCGCGGCCAGTGTCAATCCCCACGGACCACGGGGTTCGTAGAGGGGGCGTTGCCAGCGGGCCACACCGTTATGGACCTGTCACGTCGCACGACGGACGCGGATGAGACACGCACGCTTTCCCGCGTTACGATGCGCGACTCCCCCGCCCGCACTCATCGAGATGGAAGTGATGTCCCACACCGAACGACGCCGTCGAGCGCTGCCCGTGACGCTGGCGACCCTGGTCCTCGCCCTGAGCGCCGTGATCGGCGCCGCACCCGTCGCGGCGTCCGAGCCGGTGACGGCCGGGTACGCCGACCACCAGTACAACGACCCGAACGCCCCGGGCGCAGACGACGTCACCGCGGCCCGGCACCAGAGCAAGCTCTGGTTCAACGATGGCCACTGGTGGGGCGTGCTGTTCGATGCCAGATCGACCCCCAACGCGGTCTTTCGGATCTGGCGCTTCGACACGGGCACCCAGGACTGGGTCAACAGCAATGTGTCCGTGGACGACCGGAACCGGTCGCACGCGGACGTCCTGTGGAGTGGCACCAAGCTCTATGTCGCGTCGTCGCACGCGACCATGGGCCTCCGCATCTACCGGTACTCGTACAACACGACGACCAACGCCTATACGAGGGATGCCGGGTTCCCGAAGACGATCGCCAACACCGCCACCGGCACCGGATACTCGACGATCGGGCTCGACACGGCCGGCGAACTGTGGGTCACCTTCACCCAGGCGGGCCGTGTCCGTTTGACGACGTCGACCGATGCCGCGGTCACCTGGAGCGCGCCGTTCGACCTGCCCGGGATGGGCAACGACATCGCCGCCAGCGACGACGCGGCCATCGTCCGCCTCAGTGCCGGCGGGGTCGAAGCGATGGGCGTCCTCTGGAGCAACCAGAACGCGACCGATGACGCCTTCTACTTCGCGGCCCACCTCGACACGAGCGCAGATGGCGACTGGCGGCCACGGGAGACGGCCTTCGGCGGCCCGAATTCGTTCTCGGCCGACGACCATATGAGCGTCAAGACGGATCCGAGCGGCCGCCTCGTCGCCGCGGTCAAGACCGGCCGGGACGAGGATCCGGGACCCAATGGCGGCGACCCCCTCATCGCCGTCCTCCGACGGAACGGCGCCGCGAACGCGACCGGCACCTGGGAGATCCACACGGTCACGACGGTCACCGTGAAGGGGACTCGACCCATCCTCGTCATCGACCCGGTCGCCGACAAGGCGAACGTCTTCCTGACCTCGCCGACGCTCGCCAGCGATGGCGACCAGTCGATCCGGCGTCGGACGGCCTCGCTCGCCACGCTCGACTTCGGTGCACCGTCGGTCGGCTCGGCGTTCATCCAGAGCGACGAGGAGGTCGCGATCAACGACGCGACCTCGAGCAAGCAGTCGGTCACTTCGGCCAGCGGGATCCTGGTCGTCGCGGCGGACATCCCCCACCGACGCTATCTCCACAACTGCACCGGCAATGCCTGCCCGACGCCGCCCGTCGCGGACTTCAGCGGCACGCCGCAGACCGGCGGATCGCCCCTCACCGTCGCGTTCAAGGACACGACGGCCAACGGTGCGAGCACGTGGGCGTGGACGTTCGGCGACGGCGGGACGTCGACCCAGAAGGATCCGAGCCACCAATACGCCAAGCCCGGTCATTTCGACGTGAAGCTGCAGGCCTCGAACCTCGGCGGCAGCGACGCCGAGACGAAGGCCGACTACATCACGGTGTACTTCCCGGACACGCTGTCCTCGACCTTCAAGGACGACATCCTCTGGATCTACGAGCACGGGATCACCGTCGGTTGCGCCCCGAACAAGTACTGCCCGGAGGCCGGAGTGACCCGCGCCCAGATGGCGTCATTCCTCGTCCGGGCGTTCCACCTGCCGCCCACGACGACCGACTACTTCACGGACGACGAGACCAGCAGCGCGGAGAACGACATCAACGCGCTGCGCAAGGCTGGCATCACGGTCGGCTGCACGCCCAGCAAGTACTGCCCGACCGCCACGGTCTCACGCGACCAGATGGCCTCGTTCCTGTCGCGCGCGCTCGACCTGCCGCCGACGACCACCGACTACTTCACGGACGACACCGGCAACACCCATGAGCAGAACATCAACCGGCTGCGGAAGGCGGACATCACGACCGGCTGCACCCCGACGACGTACTGCCCGAAGAGCACGGTGACGCGCGGCCAGATGGCGGCGTTCCTGCGGCGCGCGGTGGAATAGGCAGCCGGGTCGCGTGACCGCGCGACCCTGTCGTCCGGCATCCGTACGGTCCTGTGCCTGACCCGACTAGGCCTCTGGCGTCGTCGTCGAACGGGCGCGTACGCTGGTGCGGTCGGTCAACGCCCTCCCCGGCCGCGATCGACACGACAATGGCAAACCCGTCGCGAGGCGGGGACGCAAAGCCACGGGCCTCACGCAGGTAGCCGGGCTGCCGAACAGGAGGTGGACCGGGATGGTCCAGGTCTCCCCGCGCGTACAGGTCGCTGTCCGTGCGGTCCTCAACGTGGGCGTGGTGCTCGTCGTGCTGCTCGCAGCCGCGGCGAACTACCAGGGCTGAAGTCCCGACGGCCGCCGGGCTCCGTCCGGCGGCCGTTGCCCTCCCCCGCGCACACTGGTCGCGCCGGGTCGACCGGCCTCCTCCCGAACGGCCGCCCGGCGCGAAGGCTGGCCCGCGACGTGCCGCGGGCCCTGGTATCAGGAGCCGGTGACGGCGAACCAGCGCTCGGCGCCGGTCGGCAACACCCCCATGAAGAACACGGCCGGCGCCAGGCAATGGGCGGGCAACGTGATCCGCGTGTCGACCTCGGCATCACCCGCCGCCGAGAACGGCACGATCGGGGAGCTCGCGGCCGGGAGGTTCGAGCAGGTCAGGATCGCGCGGCCGTTGGCGATGGGATTGGTCCCGTTCGCCAGGACGAGGTGATCGACCTCGACATGCAGCCGCCCGTCGGTGAAGAGCTGCGCCTTGCCCTCGTCGAGGAACCACGCAGCGCCACCACCGGTGAGGCCGTCGAGCACGATGCCGCCGGTCGGGATGCCGACCATCCGCGCATCGAGCAGCTTGGGGCCACCCGCCGACGTCGAGGCCACGGAGCCGAAGGCGAGGATCAGGATGGCCAGGAGACCGAGCCCGAGCCGGATGGGACGCGTCATGGGAACCTCCTCAGTCGATGGGGTGCTGACGAGGGCCGATACGCCGTCACGAAGATCTTGGTTTTTGTGTGCGCAAAACAGGATGGATGCGTGTATGATGCGCGGGCGTCGTGGGAATCGCCCGCGGCCACATGCCCATACTCGACGCATCACTCGGACTCCTCTCACGATCCCGCGAGAACCCGAAAGGCTCGCGCCGGGTCAAGAGAAGGAGTCTTTTCCTTGTACAACGACAAGAACCTGACCTGTTCAGATTGCGGCCAGGAGTTCGTCTTCACCGCCTCTGAGCAGGACTTCTACGCGCAGCGTGGCTTCACCGAGCCCCGTCGCTGCCCGTCGTGCCGCGCGAGCCGCAAGGCCGCCCGGAACGCCGAGGGTGGCGGCAGCTCATACGGTGGCGGCTACTCGAGCGGCGCCGGCAGCTACGGCGGCGGCGGCGGGAGCAGCTACGGTGGTGGTGGCGGTGGTGGATACGACCGCGCCCCCCGTGAGATGTTCACCGCGACCTGCTCGAACTGCGGCAAGGACGCCCAGGTTCCTTTCCGTCCGACCAGCGGCAAGCCGGTCTACTGCAGCGACTGCTTCCGGAGCATGCGCGGCGCCTGAACCAGCGAACCGGGCGGCCGGTGACGGCCGCTCGGGCTTCTCTGACCGTGACCACGGCCCGGATCGTCTGACGATCCGGGCCGTCGTTCGTCCGCGACCGGTCGGGGACCAGCCCTAGCCGGGGTCCCGCGCGAGGGCGGCGCGGATGGCTCGCTGGCCGACGGCCGCGGCATCCACCCGGTCGGCGTCGAGGAATCGGCGGAAGCGGTCCATCCCGCGCGCGAAGGCCGCCGCGAAGGCGTCGTCGTCCGCAAGGCCATCATCCTCCAGCCACAGCCCGAGCAGCACGAGCGTGCGACCGGCCCGGTCCAGTCGCGCATCGAAGCGCGCCACGAGCCGGTCACCCCACAGCACCGGCAGCACGTAGTAGCCATAGCGTCGCTTCGCGGCGGGCGTGTAGACCTCCCAGGTGTAGTCGAAGCCGAACAGCGGCTTCGCCCGGCCGCGGGCGCTGACCGGGTCGAGCGGCGAGAGGAACACCGCCTCCTCGTCGGTCGTGGTATCGATCGGCCGCCAGGCCCGCGGGACGCGACCCCGCGCCAGCGTCGCGAGTGTCGCCGCATCCGAGCCGAGCGCCCAGCGCGGTCCCGTCCAGCCCTCGACGTGGACCTCGAGAAGGGTGCCGTCCTCGACCCGTCGATGCCGCCACGCGACGAGCTCGTCGCGGGTGATCGGCCGCCGCAGGAGGCCGTTGAGGCCGCTGAACCGGGTCAACCCGTCGAAGGCGACCTCCTTGCGCAGGAGCGCCTCGTCGGCGGTCGCCTCGTCCGATTCCCGGATGAGGGACCGGGGCGCCACGCGGTCCGTCCGGGCATAGACGCGTTCGAACCGCTCTCGCCGCGTCACCATCGCCTCGCCGATGCGCCACAGGTAGTGGAGCGCGAGGGCGCTGTCCTTGCGGCCCCGGTAATGGTCGACCCGCTGACGCTCGTGCATCGCGAAGTCGCGGTTCGCGACCTCACGACCCGTCCGCAGGACCTCGCGCATCTCCGCGATCGCGGCGGCGTGCTCCTCGGCGAACTCGGTCCAATGCGGCCCGTCGCGCTCCCGCCGCATCACGACCCGGTAGTGCGGCAGCTCGGCCATCGGCCGGACCGCCAGCCAGCCACCCCACTCGAAGAAGCGCCGCCGCTCGTAGGTCAGCACCGCCCAGTCGTCGACGGCGTAATCGATGACCCGGCTCGCGAGCATCAGGTCCTGGGCCCGCGCGATGATCGCGAGCGGGTCGAGCTGGAGGTGCTCCATCGTGCGCATCGCCGTCTCGGTGCCACGCAGGCCCTGCCAGCGGCGACCGGGCCACAGACCCTGGCGGCCCAGGACGAAGCGGCGGGCGGTCTGCTGGCTGATCTCCATCATCCGCAGCGTAGCCGGGGGTCCCACCCGGATGCGTCATGTTCCCGACGCGGCGATGCCCGGCCGAGGTCGCCTCAACCGGACATCCGCATCGCGTGTGCGCGAGGCCTAGAGCTCCATGGCGTCCATCCGGCGCGCCGCCAGGAGGCCAAGCAGCCCGATCGAGACCACCCAGGCGATCGGGGTGATGAACCCGACCGGTGCGCCCGAGGCGAGACCGACGGTCCAGCCCAGGATCGACGTCGGCAGGAACGGCTCGATGTCGACCGGGATGAGCGCCACCACGACTGCCGGAAGGAACAGCACCGCGAAACCGATGGCCGTGACGGCCGCCTGGTTGTTGACGACCGTCGAGGCCGCGAGTGAGACCGCCACGAAGAGCACGACCATTGCCACCATCCCGGTGATCAGCGCGACGATCGGCAGGACCGCCGGCACGCCGTAGAGCGCGATGACCACGACGATCGTGATCGCCATCGGGATGACGACCGCGGCGATCGAGACGACCGTCGCGGCGGCGATCCATTTGGCCGTCCAGATGGCCGGTCGGGCGATCGGCTTGGAGGCCAGCCAGGCGAGGGTGCCGCGGTCGCGCTCGGCGATCAGCACGCTCGAGACCGCGAAGATCGCGGCGATGACGAAGATCTGCGACCCGACGGCGGCGAGCACGTTGTCGAGCGGCAGCATCGAGATGGGCTTGTCCGAGACGGTCGCGTCGGACGGCAGGTTGGCGATGACCCAGCTGTTGATCCACGAGTTCGCGGCCGTGAGGGCCATGAACAGGGTGGTCACGAGGGCGATGACCCAGACCCGCTTGCCGTGCCGCCAGTCGGCGAGCTCCTTGCGAATGAGGGGTCGGACGCCCGCGAGGGCGCGGTCCGCGGCGACGGCCGGGGACGCTGGGGCGGTGATGGTCGAGGCGGTCATGCCGCACGCTCCTTGGTGTCGACGAGGCGGAGGAAGACGTCCTCGAGGTCGAGGCGCTCGTGGTGGTTCTCGAGGATGGCCAGACCGTTGTCGGCGCCGAGGCGGGTGATCCGGGCCTGGACGGTGGCGATGGCGCCGGGCTCGACCCGGACGAGGTAGGTGCGTTGGTCACCGTCGCGCTCGACGGGCTCGACCGAGGCGATGCCCTGGATGGCCGCGAGGGCCACGGCCGTGGCGTCATCGGCACCGCCGATGACGACGCGGAGCTGGTCACGCTCGAACCGCTCGAGCAGGTCCGCGGTCGGCGCGGCCGTGACGAGCCGTCCGTGGTCGAGGATCGCGACGTGGTCGCTCACGCGCTGGACGTCGTCGAGGATGTGAGTGGAGTAGAAGACCGTGACGTCGCCGCGCAGCTCGCGCATGAGGTCGAGGACCTCGCGGCGGCCGAGCGGATCGAGCGCGCTGACGGGCTCGTCGAGGAGGAGGACGGACGGGGAGCCGATCAGGGCCTGGGCGATGCCGAGGCGCTGGCGCATCCCGCCCGAGTAGGTGGCGGTCCGCCGGTCGGCCGCGTCGGCCAGTCCGACCCGAGCCAGCGTGGCCGTGATGGCCACGTCGTCGGCCCGTGAGCCGGCGGGATAGAGCGAGGTGACGAACCGGAGCGTGTCCCGACCGGTCATCCAGTCGTAGAAGCGCGGGTCCTGGGCGAGGTAGCCGACCTCGCGCCGGTAGGCCGGGCCGGCCTCGATGGCGACGCCACCGACCGACGCGCGACCGTTCGTGGGCCGGGTCAGGCCGGCGAGGAGCTTGAGGGTCGTCGACTTCCCGGCGCCGTTGGGTCCGAGAAAGCCGTAGATCGAGCCGCTGGGGACGTCGAGGGTGAGGTCCGTCAGGGCGGCGACGCCCGGGTAGTGCTTGGTGAGGCCAGCCGTCGAGATGGCCGTTGCGTTCGTCATGCCGAAGGTCTCCGTGGTGCGAACGATGGCTCGTTCGTGTCGGCCTTCAGCGTCGGACCTGGGCCGGCGCGGGTCGTCCATCGCATGGCTCGAACCGTGCGGGTCGCGGGGATGGTCGTGGTGCGGCGGGGCTCATCCCGCGGTATCGGTCGCCGGGCGGCCGCCCATCGTCATCCGTCCATGGACACCGACGGCGGCCTCGCGAGTGACCTCCCGAACGGGGTCCGGTCGCAGCTCAGCCGCCCGGGCGCGGCGCGTCGGTCGCGCCCGGGCGGACCAGGCCGGCCTCGTAGGCGAGCACCACGGCCTGGGCGCGGTCCCGCAGCCCGAGCTTGTCGAGGACGTGCGACACGTGCGTCTTCACGGTCGGCTCGGCCAGGACGAGCTGCTCCGCGATCTCGCGGTTGGACAGACCGCGCGCGATGAGGCGGAGGACCTCGAGCTCGCGGTCGGTCAGCTCGCGCAACTCCTCGGCCCGGCCGGCGTCGACCGGCGGCAGCTGGTCGGCGTAGCGGTCGAGGAGGCGACGGGTGACGCCCGGCGCCAGGAGGGCGTCGCCGGCGCCCACGATCCGGATGGCGGCCACGAAGTCGGTCGGGGTGACGTCCTTGAGGAGGAACCCGCTCGCGCCCGCTCGCAGGGCCTCCACGACGTTCTCGTCGGCATCGAAGGTCGTCAGGACGAGGACCCGCAGGTCGGGGACGGCGCCGTCGCGGACGAGGCGCCGGGTGGCCTCGATGCCGTCCATGACCGGCATCCGGATGTCCATCACGACCACGTCGGGGCGAACGTGCCCGGCGAGCTCGATGGCCAGCCGGCCGTCGGCGGCCTCACCGACGACCTCGATGTCGGGCTCGTCCTCGAGGATCATGCGGAAGCCCGTGCGCACGAGCTGCTGGTCGTCAACGAGGAGCACCCGGATCGTCACGACGACGCCCCGACGCCATCGATCGGGAGGCGGGCCACGACCGTGAACCCACCGGGCGTCGGGCCGGCCTCGAGCGTGCCGCCGAAGAGCGTGGCGCGCTCGGTCATGCCGATCAGGCCGCGACCCTCGTGGGCCGGCTCCCCGAGGTCGCCGCGCCGGCCCGATCCGCCCTCGTCGGCGACGCTGATCTCGAGCGCGCGAGGCCCGTAGCGCAGGTCCACCCGGGCGCGCGCGCCGCGGGCGTGCTTGAGGACGTTGGTGAGCGCCTCCTGGACGATGCGGTAGGCCGACAGCTCGAGCCCGGCGTCGAGGGGTCGACGCTCGCCGGTCACCGACAGCTCGACCGGCAGGCCGGCCGCGCGGACCTGCTCGACGAGCTCACCCAGGCGGTCGAGCCCGGGCTGCGGGGCGAGGCCCTGGTCCGAGCCCTCGCCTGCGGGGCCACCGGTCCTCGCGGTCTCGTCACCCAGGATCCCGAGCATCCGGCGCATGTCGGCGAGGGCGGCCCGGCTGGTGTGATCGATGGCCTCCATGGCGGTCCTGGCCGCCTCGGGACGGCGGTCCAGGGCACGCAGCGCCGCCCCGGTCTGGATGACGATCACGCTGACATGATGGGTCACGACGTCGTGGAGCTCGCGGGCGATGCGATCGCGCTCCGCCTGGACGGCCCCGCGAGCCCGCTCCTCGCGCTCGGCGTCGAGCAGGCGCGCCCGGTCCTCCTGGAGGGCCACGAACAGGCGCCGCGTTCGCGCCAGGTCACCGAACGCCCAGGCGATCAGGACGACCAGCTCGGTCTGGAGCAGGCCCTGGAGACCGGTCGGGATCCCGCCCAGTCCGACGATGACCGTCGCGAGGATCGCGCCGACGGCCAGGGCGAGCGGGACCGACGTGCGCCGATCACGGCGTTCGGCGACCGAATAGAGCGCCACCAGCGATCCGAAGCCCTCGTTGACGGTGGAGCCCGTCGGGGCCAGGAGGATGTGGGCGATCGTCGCCCCGAACGTGACGGCGAGGACCTGCACCGGATAGCGCCGACGGAACAGCAACGGCAGCGACTCGAGCAGGAGGAGCGCCACGCTCAACGGCTGGCGGCTGCCGACGTCCGCGGAGCCACCGAAGACCGAGATCAGGGACAGTGCGGCCAGACCGAAGGCCAGCGTCCCATCGACCACGAGGGGCGAGAGCCGCGGGCGGCGTCGGGCGTCGATGGTCGGTGCGGCGGTCACGCGCGTCAGGGTACGTCCCGCCGACCGGCACGGACATCGTCCTCCGGATGTGCCGGGACTCCACCCGTGGGATGAGGGTCGGGCCGGCGCGCGACCCGCTCAGCCGGTGGGCGGCCCCGTCAGGCCGGCGGAATGGCCGGTGCGCGACGCGCCTCGAACCCCTGGGCGCGCGCCTGGCGCACGGTGAGCGGCGCGGTCCGTCGCCAGCCGAAGACCGTGCCGAGCGCGTCCCAGACCGCGGGCAGCTCCCAGTAGGCGCTGTGCGAGGCCGGGAAGTCCTTGCCCGAGCGCACCCGGAGGTCGACGACGCTCGCGAGGCCGTCGCGCCGCCGGAACAGCGGCTCCGCCACGAACGACAGGAAGTCGCGGGTGTCGTAGATGTTCAGCCACGGAACGGGGAGGCGCGGCGGGTCGATCTCGTCGTAGGGCAACGCCGGCAGGGCGTCGAACGTGTACAGCAGCGGCGCCTGCGACCCGATCGTCACGCAGGCCTCGACCGGCGCCTCGGGCCAGTCGGCGAGCAGGTCGATGAGCGCGATCCCGCCGAGGCTGAGCGCGACCGGCAGGACCGGACCGGAGCCATCGGCGGCGGCCTGCTTCGCCGCGCGCTCCAGCTCCTCGCGCAGGGCGGCGTGGATCGAGGCCCGATGCCGGTGGTAGCCGATGACGTCGGCGAGCATCTGCGCCCCGATCGTCTCGAACAGCGCCTCGCGCCGGTACTCGAAGTAGGACGTCACCATCTTCATGACCGCGTCCTTGCGCACGCCGGCACCCAGGTTCGGGATCGGGATGGTCGGCGGGCGGCCGCCACGGAACACGGCCTGCTTCCAGGCGCCGAGTCGAAGGTCGGACCGACGGCGCCACTCCGGGGCGACGACGGTGACGTCCCAGCCGCGCTTCGCGACCTGGTCCTGGATGCGCGTGACGTTGCGGGCGAGACCCGCGGACGTCTCATTCGCCCCATGGATGAAGAACAGGGTGCCGCGCGGGACGGGTGGGTCGGCGGCGCGGGCTCGACGGCTGGACTGCACGGGCCGAGGATACCGGTCGCGCCGGCCCGCTCAGCCGCGCCGGCTCGAAGTGATACCGATTCGACTCCATCGAAGCGCACGTATCCGGAAACCGGCGACGGCGTGCGCGACGTAGTCGAGGGTGTCACCCCAGCCCCGCAAATGGAGACGCACCCATGCGCACATCCACTCGTCCACTCCTCGTGCTCGCCCTGCCGGCGATGCTCGCCCTCGCCGCCTGTTCCGGCAGCGGCAGCTCTCCGTCGGCCGCAGCCGCCACGGCCGCGCCCTCGGTGGCCGCTCCCTCGGAAGCGGCCGAACCGTCCGCTGAAGCCTCGGAGGCCGCCGGAGGCGGTTCGATCGTCCTCGTCGACACCGCCCTCGGCAAGATCATCGTCGACGGTGACGAGAGCGGGAAGACGGTCTACGCCTTCACGCCCGACAGCGCCGGGACGCCGACCTGCTACGACGATTGCGCCGCGAACTGGCCACCCGTCACGCCCGAAGGCACGCCGGCTGCCGGCACCGGACTCGACGCATCGCTCCTGACCGTGGTCGACCGGACCGACGGCACCAAGCAGCTCAAGTACGGCGACTGGCCCCTGTACTACTTCGCCGGCGACAAGGCCGCGGGCGACACGAACGGCCAGGGCGTCGGCACCAAGTGGTATGTCATCGGCGCCGACGGCAAGCTGATCGGCCAGTAACCCTCGACTTTCCCCCAGCCGAACGACCGCCTGACCTGGGGGCAGGCGGTCGTTCGCTCACCACCCGGACCGCGGGCGGCCGTGTCCCTCCCCGGCCGCCGGCGGGCCGCTCCGCGTGGTTTCGGCCGCTGCGCTGGCCCTCGGCCGCGCTCGGCTCGGCCTCCGGCCGCTACGCTCTCCTCCCGACGATCGCACTTCCGGGAGGACCCATGACCACACCTGATTTCGACCATCTCGTCGACATCGCCGACGTTCCCGCCCTCGACGTCTGGGGTCCGGCCGTCCAGGCCCGGGTCGTGACCGGCGAGCGGGCCAGCCTCGCGCTCGTGGAGCTGGAGCCCGGCGCGATCGTCCCCGGCCATGACCACGAGCACGAGCAGCTCGGGATGTGCCTCGTGGGCTCGATCACCTTCCGCATCGACGACCAGACGCGCACCCTCGGCCCGGGCGGCACGTGGCGGATCCCGTCGGGCCACCCGCACGACGCCGTGGCCGGCCCCGACGGCGCGGTCGTGGTCGACATCTTCTCGCCGGTCCGTGCCGACTGGGGCGCGCTGCCCCGTTCGGCGCCGCGGAGGCCGCGCTGGCCCTAGGCCGACCCCGACCCCTGCCCTGGCCGACCCTAGGCGCGAGCCGCCTTCGCCCGATCCTTGAGGATCTGCCCGGCCGCGAGCTTGCCCGGGCCACCGGTCACGCAGCCGCCGGGATGGGTGCCGCTGCCGCACTGGTAGTAGCCGTCGATCGGCGTGCGGTACTGGCTCCAGCCGGGGGCTGGCCGGAACATGAACATCTGCGGCGCGAGCAGCTCGCCCGCGAAGATGTTGCCCTCGGACAGCCCGACCGTGCGCTCGATGTGCAACGGCGTGACGATCTCGCGCTGGAGCACGAGGTCGGAGAAGCCCGGGAAGAACGACTCGAGCGTGCGCTGCACGGTGTCGCCCAGGTTCTCCTTCTCGGTGTCCCAGTCGCTCTCGCGCAGCTCGTAGGGCGTGTAGTGGATGAAGCTCGACATGACGTGCTTGCCCGGAGGCGCCATGTCGGGGTCGATGGTCGACTGGATGGCGCCATCGATGTACGGGCGCGAGCTGTACCAGCCGTACTTGCCCTCGTCGAAGGCGTGCTCCAGGTAGTCGATCGACGGACCGACGTTCACGAACCCGCGGAAGATGTCGGCGCGGCCGGGCAGGGCCGGGTACTCGGGCAGCCCGTCGAGGGCGAAGTTCACCTTCGATGACGTGCCCTGGAACCGGTAGCGCTCGATGGTCTCGACGAGGTCCGACGGCAGCTCGCGTGGATCGACGAGCTCCAGGAACGTGCGGCGTGGATCGAGCGCCGAGACGACGGTGTCGGCGTAGTACTCCGCGCCGTCGCTGAGCGCGACACCGGTCGCGCGTCCGCCCTGGGTGATGACGTGATCGACCCCGGACTCGTACGAGATCGTGGCGCCGAACGCCGTGGCAGCCCGGGCGAGGACCTTGGTGAACCCGCCGTTGCCCTGCTTGTGGAAGGCCCACGCCCCGAACTCGCCGTCGTGCTCGCCCATGTAGTGGAAGAGCAGGACGAGCCCGGAGCCCTGCGAGCGCGGCCCGACCTTGGTGCCGATGATGCTCGAGCTTGCGAGGTAGCCCTTGACGATGTCCGACTCGAAGTAGTCGTCGAGCAAGTCGGCGGCGCTGCCGGTGAGCAGGCGGACCGTGTTGTGCAGGGTCCGCTTGTCCATGCTGCGGAAGATCCGGCCGACCTGGGCCAGGGCCAGGAGCTCTTCCGGGTCGTCGCTGAACAGGTCGGGCGGGACCATGTCGAAGATCGGCTTGATGGCCTGGCAGACCTTGTTCATGTCGAAGCTGTACTGCTCGTACGCGTCGGCATCGTGCTTGGAGTGGCGGGCGATCTCCTTGAGGTTGGCGCCGTGGTCCTGGCCCAGCCACAGGTAGTCGCCGTTCTCCATCGGCGCGAAGGTCGACGACATGAGCAGCGGCATGAAGCCGTGCTTGGTCAGCTCCAGGTCGTGGATGATCTGCGGCCGCAGCAGCGACAACGCGTACGAGAACGTCGTGAACCAGAACCCGGGACGCAGCTCCTCGGTGATGGCCGCGCCGCCCGGCCCGCCGCGTCGCTCCAGGACGAGCGTGCGCAGTCCGGCCTTGGCCAGGTAGGCGCCGTTCACGAGGCCGTTGTGCCCGCCACCGATGACGATCGCGTCGTAGGTGCGGTCGGCCTTCGAGATCTTGTTGACGGCCACGTTGCCGGTCACGCGGGCGGTGGCGCTCGTCGTCGCCCGGGCGCTGGCCCTCGAGGCGGCCGCCGGCTTGGCGGCCTTGGCCGACTTGGCGGCCGTCTTGGCGGGCTTGGTCTTCGTCGTCTTCGTCGTCATGTCAGGCCGTCTTTCGCTCTGGGTTGTAGAGCGGCAGCCGGGCGACGTGCGCGGCGACCTGCTCGTAGTGATGGTCCACGGTGAACTCGAGCTTCACGCGGGTGCCGAGCCGCGCGTGCTCGGGCCGGATGCGGGCGATCGCGATATGGCGCTGGAGCATCGGCGAGTACATGAAGCTCGTGGCGTAGCCGACCTGGGCCTGGTAGTCGTCGTCGTAGACGATCCAGTCCTCGACGACCGGCGTGTGGTCCTTGGGTGGGATCAGCCCGGCCTCGCTGTACACGCGGTCGTAGTCCTCCCAGTCGACCACGAGGCCACGCATCGCCCAGCGCGACGTCTTGTCGGCGATCTCGCGCTCGAGCGCGCGCCGGCCGATGAACGCCCGGTCGTCGGTGGCGAGGTCCTTGAACATCCACGACCAGCCGAGCTCGATGGGCGTCGAGCGGTGGGCGTCGTTCCAGGCGTAGCGGCTCGAGTCGAAGTCGGCCTCGAGGAGGAGCAGCCCGGCCTCGATGCGGAGCATGTACAGCGCCGCCAGACCGAAGGGCTGGACGCCGTAGCCGGCCATGCTGTCCCACATCGTGTCCCAGACGTGGAGCGCGTCGGGGGTCTCGACCCAGACCTCGTACCCGAGGTCGCCGCTGTAGCCGGTCCGGCTCACGGTCACGCCCGCGCCACCGATCTCGCCCTTCGCGACCCCGAAGTACGGGATGTGCTCCATCTGGGGGACGAGGCGCTTGAGCAGGTCGCGACTGCGCGGACCCTGCAGGGCGAGCGTCCCGATGTCGTGGCTGACCTCCTCGATGCGGACGTCGAGCCGGCCGATCTTGTCCGCGAACCAGGCGAAGTTGGGCTCGGCGCTCGTGAGGAGGTATTCCTCCGGCCCCGAGTGGAGGATGACCCCGTCCTCGATGACGAAGCCGCGGTCGTCGAGCCAGCACGTGTATTGCGCATGGCCCGCCGGGCAAGCCCGGATGTCGCGAGCCAGGATGCCGCCCAGGAAGCGGGTCGCGTCCTTGCCGGTGATCCGGTACTTGTAGAGCGGGCTGGAGTCGAAGAGCCCGGCGGCGTTGCGCACCGCGAAGTACTCGGCCTTGTCGCTGAGCTGGTAGCGATCGGCGGCCAGGTGGTTGGACCAGTGGCTCCAGAGCTGGGTCTCGTTGAGCGCATTCGTGCGCTCGTGGAACGGGGTCGTCCGGATCATGCCGTGGTGGCCTCGCGTCGTCCGTGATGGTCGGGCGGCGTCCGAAGGCGCCGTGGTGCGCGCACGATACCCGGTTATTGGACACGTGCGCAATCGCGTCCTACGCTGCGGGCGTGACCCGCATGAGCCCGGCCCAGCGACGCGAGACGATCGTGGACGCCGCCCTGTCCGTCGCCCTCGTCAAGGGCCTGGCCTCGACCACGGTGCGCGACGTCGCCGCCGAGATGGGCACGTCGTCGGGGCTCATCCACCACTACTTCGCGTCGATGGACGACGTGCTGGCCGCCGCGTTCGAACGGGTGGCGCGCCAGGACCTCACCGTGTCGGCCGAGCTGGTCGCGCGTGCGGCGTCGCCGCTGACTGCGCTCCGGTCGTTCTTCCGCTCGTACACCCCCGCCGACAAGGACTGGGCCTTCCAGCTCTGGCTCGATGCCTGGGCCGAAGCCGCCCGCCGGCCCGCGGTGCAGGCCACCTCGCGCCGGCTGAATCTCGCCTGGCAGGAGCTCGTGGCCGGGATCATCCGCGACGGTGTTGCCGACGGCTCGTTCCGGTGCGCCGACCCGTCGGCGGCGGCGTGGCGGATCCTGTCCCTGCTGGACGGCCTCGCGCTCCAGGTCGTGGCCCACGGCACGACGATCTCGCGGACGGACGTGGACGCGTGGGCGACCGGGGCCGCCGAGGCCGAGCTGGGTCTGGCCAGAGGCGCGCTGGGCTGAAACGGACAGCGTGGCGGCGCGGGCTGACGACGCGCGGCGGGCGGGCTGCGACCCCTCGGCGGTCCGCGACCGGCTTAGGCGCGCACTTCCTGGCGCATGAACATCACGTAGGCCAGCGCGAAGCAGGCGACCGTCATCGCCACGAGAGCGACCACCTGCGGCCAGACCAGGATGAAGCTCTGGTCGAGCGACAGCAGGGACGGGATCCGCTGCTGGGCCTGCTCGTAGCCGGCGATGGTCGCGGGCGTCGACACCGTCGAGACCTGCGGGTTGAGCAGCGTCAGCGACGCCTCGCGATACAGCGTGTCGGGCAGCAACCGGCTCAGGAGCTCCCGCAGGCCGATGTCGCGCAACTGCTCCTGGGCGCTCCCGGTCTGCGGCGCGACGATGCCGCCCACGAGCGACACGATCAGGCCGCCGAAGAACGTCAGGAGCAGCCATGCCCCGAACCCGATGAGCGCGGAGGTGGCCGCCCGCCGGACCACGACCGACAGCAGCATGCCGAAGGCCAGCCAGAGCGAGACATAGATGAACGTCAGGAGGACCCACAGCACGAGTCGCAGGACCTCCGAGGCCGCCGGCACGATGCCCAGCCGGATGAGCCCGAAGGCCGCGATCATGCCGATCGACGGACACGAGGACGATCCCGATGACCGCGAGGCCCGCGACGAACTTGCCGTTGATGACGTCGTCGCGATGGATGGGCTGGGACAGCAGGCGCGGCAACGTCCCCTCGGAGCGCTCGCCGTTGATGGCGTCGAACGCGAAGGCCAGCCCGAGCAGCGGCGCGACGTAGGCCAGGAACCCGGTGACCGACGGCAGCGTGACATCCCCGACCTTGGGCGCGAGCCAGAACAGCGCGATGAAGATCGCCTGGGTGTCCGTCACGGACGAGGCGGCATCGCGGATCGTGCCCGCGGCGAAATAGAGCGGGATCGCGGCGGCGAGCCCGAGGACGACGATGAGCACGACGAACCGGGCCGACAGCAGGTGGTCGCCGAACTCCTTGCTCCCCACGATCATCCAGCCGGCGCCCGGGACGGAGCGCGCAGCCTTGGCGGGCTTCGAGGCGGCCGGCGCCTTGGGGGCGGTGGGCTCGGCCGGGACGGACGGGGCGGTCACTTCGGCTCCTCCGGCGTCGTCGGCGCGGGATCGCTCGCGAGGACGACCGGCTCGACCGGGGGCAAGGCGGCGGCGTCGCCGGGCGCGCCCTCGGACGTCATCGCATCGGACGCCTCGGACTCGGCGGTGTCCGCATCGTCATCCTCCGGAGCGTCGTGGCCGGCCACGGCTGCGCTCGCATGCGCTCCGACGGAGGGTCGCCCGACCGCCCGCCGGTAGATGTCCTCGAGCGACGGCACGACCGGCCGGATCGACACGAGCGGCAGCCCGCTCGTAGCCACGGCGCTCAGGATCGCGACGCGCGTCGCGCCGGGGTCGGCATCGGGCGCGATCACCACGTTCCACGGGTCACCGGCCCTCGAGCCGGCATCGACGGAGGCGACGCCTGGCACCGCGGCGAGGACCGCCCGTGCCCGCTCGACCTCGTCGTCGCCGGTCGCCTCGAGCCCGACCTCGAGATGCGCCGCGCCCTCGCCGAAGCGGGCGGCCAGCTCGTCCATGGTCCCCTGCCCGATCAGCCGGCCGGCCGCGAAGATGCCGATCCGATCGCACACGGACTGGACCTGGTTGAGCAGGTGGCTCGACAGCAGGATGGCCATCCCCCGCTCGCGCACGAGGCGCCGCAGCAGGTCGAGGACCTCGACGACGCCGAGCGGGTCGATGGCGGTGGTGGGCTCGTCGAGGATCAGGACGTCGGGATCCTTGACCAGCGCGTCGGCGATGCCGAGGCGCTGGAGCATGCCGCGCGAATAGGTGTCGACCCGGTCGTCGGCACGCGCGGTCAGGCCGACCTGGTCGAGGACCTCGTCGATCGTCGCCTCGGCGAGGGCGCGGTCGATGCGGTTCAGGCGGGCCGTGTAGCGCAGGTTCTGGCGTCCGGTCATGTCGCCGTAGAAGCCGACGCTGTCGGGCATGTAGCCGACCCGCCGCTTGACCTCGAGCGGGCCGCGGGCCGGGTCCAGGCCCATCACCCGCGCCGCCCCGGACGTCGGCTCGGTCAGACCCAGGAGCATGAGGATGGTCGTGGTCTTGCCCGCGCCGTTCTGGCCGAGCAGCCCGAAGATCTCGCCCGCCCGGACGTCAAGGTCGAGGTGGTCGACTGCGACGAGGTCGTCGTAGTGCTTGGTCAGCCCGCGGGTCCGGATGCGGACCCGTTCGGCGGGGGCCTCGGACCCGTCAGCGGGCGCGGCCGCCAGCCGGCGACCCCCACGGCGCTTCGGCGCGAGTCGCTCGCGCGGACTCGCGGTCATCGCCGGCCGTAGGTGCGGAACACGTAGAACAGGCCGACGAGGATGAGCACGATGATGCCGATCCCCACGAACGCCCAGATCGGCGACGTCTCGACCGTGAACCGGATGGACGCGTTGGCGGTCGCGCCGGCCTCGGCCGCGGAGCTCGCGAACGAGACGACGTAGTCACCGGCCACCGCCTCGCTCGACGGCGTGACCGTCGCGGTCACGGTGCCCGACGCCTGCGGTGCGATGGTGGCGAGCGACTCGGGGTCGACCTTGACGTCCCAGCCGCTCGGCGGCGTCCCGGTCAGCTTGACCTCGGTGATCGGGGCGGTGCCGGTATTCGTGATCTCGAAGGTGATCGTCGTCGGCGAACCGGCCGAGCCGCTCGCGGACAACAGGTCGTTGGGGGTCGCGAGCTCGGCCGAGTAGGACCCGGTGATCTCGATGCCGAGGTCGGCCGTGGCCGTCCGATCGCCGGCCGTGGCCACGACCTGGATGGGGTACTGGCCGGCCGCGGCGTCACTCGGCGGGGTGACGGCGACGGTCACGTTCTGGGTGGCGCCGGCCTTGACGACCGCGGACGCGGCCTGTGTCTCGCCGGTCAGCGACGGGGTCACGATCCAGCCGGCGGGGCCGGTCCCGGCGACGGACAGCGTGACGTCCTGGGGCGTGTCGTTCTTGAACGTCAGCTCGAACGAGAACTTCGTGTCCGAGGCACCGGTCAGGGTCGGGGTGGTGGTCGTCAGCGAGACGTCGCCGGCCGCCTGCGAGTCGACGCGGACCGTCACCGCGAGCGTGTCGGCGGCGCCGCCGCCGCGCGCCGTGACGGCAAGGGTCTTCGTGCCGGCCGTGGCGTCGGCGGGGACGCTGACGTCGAGCCGGGCGCTCCCGGGCTTGCCCGGCGTGGCGGATACGGCGTCGACGACGTTGCCGCCACCCTGGAGACTGGCCGTCCAGCCGGTCGGCACGCCGTTGACCGCAAGATCGATCGTCGCGGTCCGCGTCGAGGAGATCGTCAGGTCGAACGAGACCTTGGAGCCGGGGGCCACGGCGACAGCCGGATACGGGGTCGTCACCTCCAGGCCGTCGGCGGCGGCGACGCTGGGGATCGCCACGGCCAGGGTCGAGAACGCCAGCATGAGCGCAGCCGTGACACGCACGTGCCGCACGAGCCTCGTCGGCAAGGTCAGCCTCCTGGGGGTATGTGGCGCGCCCCGGTCATTCGCGGGCGCGCGATGAACGACATCTGATCGTCGCGGAATCTGACCCACCCGGGCCGCGAGGGCAACTCCTGTTTGATTGGCACTCGATTCAGATTCCGCAACCGAGGATGACAGAACCACGTGACACTGCCCTCGGCCACAGGCGCAGCGCCGTGCACGGACCGCGTCCGGGGCGCCGCGTATCCTGTGCGGCGTGAGCCTGTACACCCTCGCCCGTCCGGGGACGCCCGGTGACCCCGGCGACCTCATCGCGCCGACACTCGTCGCCGCGTTCGACGGCTGGGTGGACGCGGGTAGTGCCGCCACCGCAGCCTTGGCCGAGCTTGCCGCCGACGCGCCGGCGGTCGCCACCTTCGATGCCGATTCGTTGTTCGACTACCGCGCTCGCCGGCCGACCCTGCAGATCGTCGACGGGCGCCTGGCCGAGCTGACCTGGCCGGAGCTCGCGGTCCGGCGGGTGACGATCGGCGAGCACGACCTGCTCGTCCTGAGCGGCGCCGAGCCGGACGATCGCTGGCAGGCGTTCAGCGCGGCGATGGTCGAGCTCGCCCATCGGCTCGGGGTCGCCGAGTGGATCAGCCTGGGGTCGATCCCCGCGGCCGTCCCCCACACCCGGTCCGTGCCGATCATCGGCACGACGTCGGAGCCGGGGCGCCTGCGTGGCGACGTGCGACCCGGGCCGTCGGGGCTGCTGCGTGTGCCCGCCGCCGCGGTCTCGGTCCTGGAGATGGCGATGGGAGAGGCCGGCATCCCGGCCGTCGGCTACTTCGCCCAGGTCCCCCACTACGTGAGTGGTCCGTACCCGGCCGCGTCGGTCGAGCTGCTCAGCGCGCTCGGACGCCACCTGGGGGTGATCCTGCCATCGGGCGACCTCGTCGAGGAGGCCCGCCAGCTGCGCACGCGGCTCGACACCGCGACCTCGATGGAGGAGTCGACGCGGACCTACGTCGAGCGCCTCGAGGCGATGGTCGACGAGGAGCGGCTGCCGTCGGGCGACGACCTCATCACCGAGATCGAGCGGTTCCTGCGCGAGGGCGGCCGTGAAGGACCGCCCACCGAGGGCACGCAGCGCAACTGACCCCGGGCTCGCGGTACGTGACAACTTATGACAGGTACCGCGCTATGCTTGCGCGATGCGAGCCAGCCGCCTGGTCAACCTGCTGCTCCTCCTGCAGTCGCGCGGCGGCCTGACCGCTTCCGAGCTCGCAAGCGAGCTCGAGGTATCCGTCCGGACGGTCCACCGCGACGTCGAGGAGCTGTCCGCGGCCGGGGTGCCGATCTACGCCGAGCGCGGGCCACACGGCGGCATCCGGCTCGTGGACGGCTATCGCACCCGGCTCACCGGCATGACCGCCGACGAGGCGGAGGGGCTGTTCCTGGCCGGGCTGCCGGGCCCCGCCGCCCAGCTCGGCCTCGGCACGGTCGTCGCGGCCGCCCAGCTCAAGGTCATGGCGGCGCTGCCCACGGAGCTGCGCTCGCGGGCCACGCGCATCGTCGAGCGCTTCCATCTCGACGTCTCGGGCTGGTTCCAGGCCGACGAGACGGTCCCCCATCTGACGACCCTATCGACGGCGGTGTGGGAGGGCAACCAGGTCGCGATCGTGTACGCCCGCGGACCGGGCGGCGTCGACCGAACGATCGCCCCGCTCGGCCTCGTCCTCAAGGCTGGCGTCTGGTATGTGGTCGCGGCCGTCGACGACCAGATCCGAACCTATCGCGCGTCGCGCGTGCTCGAGGCGACGCCGCTGGCGACGCGGGTCGACCGCCCGGCCAACTTCGATCTCGCGGAGTACTGGACGGAGTCGAGCTCCGCCTACGAACGCGAGAGCCCGACCGCCACCGTCGTCGTGCGCATCCGCGCCGACCGCCTCGAGCGACTGCGGACGGTCGTCGGCGAGCGCGCGGTCGCGGAGGCGATCCGCCTCGAAGAGCCGGATCCGGAGGGCTGGCAGCACCTGCGGCTGCGGCTGCCGTGGCCGGACGAAGTCCCGGCCGTCCTGCTCGGGGTCGGCTCCGGGATGGAGGTCCTCGACCCCCTCGACATCCGCGACCGCCTGGTGGCGACCGCGGAGCGAGTGGTCGAGCGCTACCGAACGGCGGAGCCGGAGGTGGCCGTGCTACCGCGGCGCGACTCGGATGACCGTCGTGGGCGGTCGTCCGATTGAGTCGTGATCGCGCCGCGGAGTGCGGCGGCCATGCCCACGGCACCCGCGAGCTCCGCGAGGAACCGATGACGACGACCGGCTTCCGCGATCTTGCGTTCCTTGTCTGCCTGGATGGTGTTGGCGAGTCCGAAGAGGTCCATGCCAGGAGCATGCCACTCGTACCTGCCAGTCCTTGTCATGTTCACGCCCGAGGACGCCGAAACGGCCATCCACTCCCCATCGTGGACGGCCGTCTGGCTGTCTGTTCGGTATTCGGTTGTTCTTCGATTGTTCTTCAGTTCGCCGAAGGTGGACCGCCGTCCGGTCAGGATTGCCGGCTCCGCCGCCGCCCGGCATCCCGCCGGAGGGTCGACGCGCCGCCGGTCGAGGGTCTCGTTGTCCGGCGGTCCGTGTTCGTGTTGGTGACACCGTAGGCCCGGCGCGATCGAGTTCCACCCGGCATCCGTCGGCAAACTGACATGGACATCCGTCCATGCGACGCACCCGTGGCGCCCGAGGCGGCCTCTACACTCGGGCCATGTCCATGATCCTGACCCTGGCCGCGCCCCGGTCCGCCACGGCCGACCCCGACGCCCGACGGCGACATTGATGGCCCGTACGGTCGCGGGCGAGGTCGTCGGCGCCAGCCGCGCGGAGCGCTTCGCCGCGGTGGAAGCCCGCATCCGGCGGGTCACCAACGTCCTCGACGAGCTCGTGCCGATCCCCGGCACCGGCTACCGCTTCGGGGTCGACCCGATCATCGGGCTCATCCCGGTCGTCGGCGACGTCATCGGCGCAGTGGTGGGCCTGTGGGTGATCGGCGAGGCCACGCGATTCGGGGTACCGCGCATCGTCGTGGCGCGGATGACGGTCAACCTGCTGGTCGACCTCGCCGTCGGCATCATCCCGTTCGTCGGTGACATCCTCGACTTCGTGTCGCGCTCGAACAGCCGCAACATCGAGCTGTTCAAGACCCATGCCCTCGACCCGGGGGCCTCGACGGCGGGGCACCAGGCGTTCTTCGCCGGGGTGATCCTCGTGGTCCTCGGCGCGATCTGGCTCGTGACCTCGCTCGTGGTCCGCTTCTTCGAGGCGCTCGGCCTGTCGCTGCGGTTCTAGGCACCAGGTTCGGGCGGGGACCGTGCAGGCGCCGACGTCGGCCGGCCTGGGGGTCAGCCGGCGGACACGATCCTCGGCACGCCCGACGCCGCGACCTTCTGCTCGAACCGGGTCGCCGCGGCATCGAGCTTCTCGAGGTGCTCGACAAGCCGTCGACGCGCTTCTTCGGCCGCACCATCGAGCCCCTCGAGCTCCAAGATCCGCCAGTGGCGCAGGATCGGCAGCAGGACCTCGTCGCGATGCACGCGCAGGTCGTAGATGCCGGCCTTGGCGATCTGGGCGGCCTTCCGGACGAAGCCCGGGATGCCCGCCCCGGGCATCTCGAACGCGAGGACCTCGTCGACGATGGCACGCACGGCGGCCGACGGCTGGATGGTCAGCGCGGCGCCCAGGATGTCGCGGTAGAACACCATGTGCAGGTTCTCGTCGGCGGCGATCCGGACCATGATCCGGTCGGCGACGGGGTCATCGGAGTAGCGGCCGGTGTTGCGGTGTGCGATCCGCGTCGCCAGCTCCTGGAAGGCCACGTAGGCGAGACCGCGCAGGGTCGATGGCGCCTCGTGGTCGTAGCCCTGCTGGAGCTGGGTCATCCGGCCGCGCTCGAGAAGGACCGGGTCGATGTTGCGGGTGACCGTCAGGTAGTCGCGCAACACGATGGCGTGGCGACCTTCCTCTGCCGTCCAGCGACCCACCCAGTTGATCCACGCTCCGTCGCCCTTGCCGAACATGCCGTGGATGAGCCGGTGGTAGGAGGGCAGGTTGTCCTCGGTCAGGAGCCCGATCTCGAAGGCCGTCTGGGCGACGCCCGTCAGGCGCGGCTGATCCGGCGTCCACGGCTCGCGATCGAAGTCGCGACCCAGGCGGTACGGGATGAAGTCGTGGGGGAACCATTCCTGGGCGACGCGCGCGTGGCGGTCGTACAGCCGGCCAGCTTCGGGCTCGAGCTCATTGAGCAGGGCGCGATCCTGGGCGAGGGCGGTCTCGGCCGGGAGCTGGGCATCCGGGTCGAGCCGGACTTCGAACGCGGTCATCGGTCTCCTTCGTCTGAGCCCGGCAAGCGTAGGCGTGCCGAGCGCCCGTCCAGCGTGAGACGCGTGCGGGCCTGCATGCGAACGGGCCGGCGAACCGGCCGGCGCGGTCGGGTAGGCTCACGCCATGCCGACCCACGTCGTCGCGACCCGCTACGTCACGCCCCTGCGCGAGGGTGGGTCGCTGCCCGGGCTCGTCGAGGCGGACGACGACGGCCTGTACGTCGTGAAGTTCCGTGGCGCGGGGCAAGGTCCGCGCGCGCTCGTGGCCGAGTGGCTGGCCGGCGAGCTGGCCCGGGCGGTCGGGCTGCCCGTCCCCGACCTCGCCTTCGTCGACATCGACCCGCACCTGGGCGACGCGGAGCCCGACGAGGAGATCCACGACCTCGTGCGGGCCAGCGGCGGCCTGAATCTCGGTCTCGATTTCCTGCCCGGCTCGCTGCCGTTCAATCCGGCGGCCCATCCGGTCGTGGATGCGGCGTTCGCGGCGGACACCGTCTGGCTCGACGGCCTCGTCACCAACCCGGACCGGACGATCGCCAACCCCAACCTGCTCGTGTGGCATGGCCGGATCTGGCTCATCGACCACGGCGCCGCGCTGTACGTCCATCACACCTGGCGCGACCCGGACGAGCACGCTCGCCGGCCGTTCGAGCGGCTGCGCGACCACGTCCTGCTGCCGTTCGCGGGCTCGGTCGCCGAGGCCGACGCCCGACTCGCGCCGCGGCTCGACGACGACCTCGTCGCCGACCTCGTGGCGGCCATCCCCGACGCCTGGCTGCCGGACGACCTCGTGATCGGCGATGCCGTCGGCCCAGCGCGTCGCCTACCGACGCTATATCACCCGCCGACTCGAGGGTCCCCGCCCGTTCGTGGAGGAGGTCGAGCGTGCCCGAACCGCGGCGTAGCCCCTATCTGTACGCCATCGTCCGCGTCGTGCCGCACGTGGAGCGCGGCGAGTCGATCAACGCCGGCGTCGTGCTGCTCTGCCGGTCACGACGGTTCCTTGGCGCGCGGACGGCGCTCGATGAGGCCCGCCTCGCGGCCATCGCGCCCGACTGCGACCCCGAGGCCGTCCGGCCGCACCTCGAGGCGATCGAGGCGATCGCCCGTGGCGACGATGGCGCCGGTCCGATGGCGAGGCTCACGATCGCGGAGCGGTTCCACTGGCTGGTCGCCCCGTCGAGCACGATCATCCAGCCGTCGCCGGTCCACACGGGGCTCACGGACGACCCGGCCGCGGAGCTCGCCCACCTGGTCGACACGCTCGTCCGCTGACCCGGGCGACTGCGTCGCCGGCTGGCGGCGCGTCAGGGCTCGAGGCGAGCCTGGGCGAGACGCAGGGCGTCGGCGATGGTGCCCCCACCGGCCGGGCTTGCGACCGCGGCCCGGACGGCGCACACGGCGTCGGTGGCGGGCGACAGCGCCTCGCGACACGCCTCGGTGACCCGGCCGGCCAAGGCCGACGCGTCGCGTTCGTCGGTCTCGGGCAGTAGCACGTGGAAGCGGGTCGGGCTGACTCGGGCGACGCGGTCGGTCTCGCGGGCCTGGGTCCGGATGGCGACGCCGGCCCGGCTGATGCGGCGGTCCGAGGAACCGTCCGTCACGACATCGATGTCGACGACCAGGACACTGGCCGGACGGCCGTAGCGGGCGACCCGGGCGTCCTCGTGACGCATGGCGCGCTCCCAGTCCGTGCGCGTGTCGAGCGGGACGACGGCCCGGGGTCGGACGACCCCCTCGGGGCGAGCCGGGCGGCGGCGGGTCCGCCGGGCCTTGGCGGGGCCGTCGAGGAAGGCCTCGATGTGCTCGGCCGTGCGGTCGCTCTCGGCGGCCTCCTGGTGGTCGGGAGGCATCGCGAACCGTGGTCGGCGGGCGGTGGTCCGAGTGGAGCGGCGGGCTGGGGGTGTGGGGGGCGGAGGCGTCGTGGGGTCGTCGGGCACGGGCGGCCAGTCTAGCCCGGCCGGGCGGATCAGGCCGCGGCGCGGACCAGCGACACTTCGATGAGCGGGCTCTGGCTGGTCATCAGGTCGACGTCCTGCTGGTGCCACGCGTGGGCCACGACCCATTCGAAGATCGCCCGGCGCTCGGCCTCGTCGGTGATGATCCGGGCCGTGGCCGGCAGGTCGGCGCGCACGCTGCCCTTGAGATGGATGGTCAGCCGCGGATCGGCCTCGAGGTTCAGGATCCAGGCCCGCGTCTCCGGACGCGGCGTGCCCGTGATGTAGAGCCGGCCGTCGATGTTGTGGAAGACGATCTCGATCCGTCGCGGCTGGCCGGTCCGGCGCCCGATGGTCGTGATGTCGATGACATGGCCGCGTGCCAGCGCGGCGCTGACCTGGTCGTCCAGGCTGGGAGTGTCCACGCTGGGGGCGGCGGTGTCGTTGCTCATGCAACGACGGTAGCAGGACCGTCAACGGCGCGCCTGGCGGGCCGGGCGCGGTCGCAGCGCGCCGACGGCGGCGACCGCGGGGTTCAGACGCTGATGGCGACCGAAGCGCGGTCCACCCGGGCGGCCGGGGCGTAGGCCGCCCAGGCCGCGGCGAGCCGCTCGACCCCTTCGACGATCGTGTCCGCCCGCCCGCCGTAGGCGATCCTGATGTGGTCGCGGTAGCCGCCGTCCGGCGAAGCGCCCGGCCCGGCCCGCACGATGACGCCGTACCCGACGGCGAGCCGGGTGAACGCCACGGCATCGGCGTCGGCGATGCGGACCCACAGCGACATCCCGCCGGCGGGAACCTCGAAGGTCCATTCCGGCAGCCGCGCGGCGAGACGCTCGCACAGCAGGTCGCGCCGGGCGTCGGCGGCGACCCGGGTCGCCTCGGCCGCCTCGTCGACCCGCTCGAAGACGCGCACCGCGATGGCCTGGCTGATGAGGCTCGACGAGTGGTCGGCGACGATCTTCCCGGCCACCAGGCGATCGATGTCCGCGTGCTGGGCGCGGATCCACCCAAGGCGCAGGCCGCCCCAGGCGAACTTGCTGAGCGAGCCGACGGAGATCACACGACCCGCCTCGTCGAAGGCGGCGATGGGCGGCGGCGTCCCCGCGGCGAACCCGTAGTCCGGGGTCAGGTCCTCGACGACCGTGATGCCGAGGTCTCGGGCAAGGCGCGCGAAGGTGCGGCGGCGCGCCTCGGGCATGACCGTCCCGGTCGGGTTGTGGAAGGTCGGGATGGTGTAGGCGAGGCGCATCTGTCCCCCGGCGGCGAGCAGGGGCAGCACGTCGACGAGCGCTCCGTCCCCGTCGACGGGGATCGGCAGCAGCCGGCAACCGGCCGCACGGAAGGCATCGATGGCACCGATGTAGCTCGGATTCTCGATGGCCACCGAGCTGTCCGGGCCGGCCAGCTGCGTGGCGACCAGCTGGAGCGCCTGCTGGGCACCGTTCGTGATCATGATCTGGTCGGGATCGGTCGGGACACCGCGACGGACCAGGTGGTCGGCGATGGCCGAGCGGAGGGCCGGCAGGCCGAACGGCTCGTAGCCGGTGTCGTCGAGCAGCGGCCCCAGGTCCTCTCGGACCGCGAGGTCGATCGCCTCGCGCACGACGCGTCCCGCGGGCAGGGCCCCGATGGTGAACTGGATGGCGTCCTCGACGACGGGCGTGACGAGCCCGACCGGGGGACGGCGACCGGTCTCCGGACCGACGGCCCACGGACCGGACGGCCCACGGTCGGCGGCGGGCGTCGGACGCGTCGCGCCCGACCAGGTGACATCGTACGGCTGGGCCAGCCCGGGCCGGCGGGTCGTGACCCGGGTCCCGCTGCCCTGGCGACTGCGGACGAGGCCGGACTGCCGGAGCCGGTCGTAGGCGGCCACGATCGTCGTCCGGCTGAGACCGAGCTGTGTCGCGAGCTCGCGTTCCGCGGGCAGGCGCGTCCCGGGCGGCAGCAGGCCGCGGGTGACGGCACGCGTGAGGGCAGCCGCGAGCTGCTCGTTGAGCGGATCGGCACCGTCGGACCAGAGACCCAGGACGTCGGCCAGCTGGGCGGCCGAGACGGCAGAGGTCCTTTTCAGTCCACTTGTGTCGGATTGGCTATTGGACTGGTCATCCATCGCGAGGATGATGCAGCCACATCAGTCCAATGTCAACACAGGACCCGCCGATCATCGGTGGTGGACCGGAAAGGAACGGCTGACATGGCCCTCGATCCGATCGTGGCCGGCCTCGCGGTCACCGCCCTGGTCATCCTCGTCCTGGCCCTCTTCGGCGCCGTGGCCCTGCGCTACGGGGTGGACTCGCGTCCCGGCATCGAGGACCGCGACCAGCGTCCCTGGCTCGTACCCGGCGCCTGACGGGCGCCTGACCCTCCACCGACGACCCCGGACTCGGACCGGGGTCGTTTGGTGTCCGGCGCATGGTCGGTCGGGCCATGGCCGGCGCGGCCGTCGATCAGCCCTTGGCCGCCCGAAGCTCCGCCTTGCGCGCACGCTTGCCGGCCTGGTAGGCGGCCAGCGCCTCGGCCGAGTCGACGTCCCCGAGGGTAGGGTGGGTCGGCAGCACGGCATCGAGCCCCGGCACCTGGACGCCCAGCCGCTTGCCGAGGACCGCGATGATCGAGGCGGCCTTCATCTCGCCGATGCCGGGCAGGGCGAGCAGGCGTCGCTGCAGGTCCGCACCGTCCGTGGCGTCCGCCCAGATCCGGCCCGCGTCGTTCCCGTAGTCCTCGGCGATGGCGGCGCACAGCGCCTGGACCTTGCCGGCCATGGATCCCGGGAATCGATGGATGGCCGGCGGCTTCCGGAACACGACGTCAAGGTCTTCCGGGGGCATGGCCGCGATCCGGGCGGCATCGAGGTGGCCGAGCCGGCGCTGCAGCTCGAGCGGGCCGCTGAACGCCTTCTGGACGGTGACCTGCTGGTCGAGCGCGAAGCCGATGAGCAGCGCGAGGGGATCGGCGACGAGCAGGCGGTCGGCCTCGTCGTCGCCCGTGAACGGGAGTCGATCGGTCGTGGAAGTCATGGAGGGATGGTACGCGGCGGTGCCACCCGGCGGGCCTGCCGGCGGCCCCGCTCGACGTCCTGCTACGCTCGCTCGACATGTCCGAACCCCTACCCCGCCGCGCCCTGCTCCCGGTCAGCCGCATGCTCGACGTCGCGAGCGGCGAGTGGCTCCTCGATCGCCGGCTCCTGGTCGACGCCGACGGCCGCATCGAGGCGATCCTCGGCCCCGACGACACCGCCCCCGACGGCGCCCGACCGGTCGACCTGCCGGCGGGATGGACCATCCCCGGCCTGATCGACTGTCACAGTCACCAGGTCGGCGACCTCGAGGGGTCGTCCGTCCCGGCGACGACGACGTCGGCGGCCCAGGAGGTCCTGACCGGGGTGCGCAACGCCCGCGCGACGCTGGCCGCCGGCTTCACGACCGTACGCGACGTCGGGACCTACCGCGCCTTCACCGACGTCGCCCTGCGCGACGCGATCGACGCGGGCTGGACGCCCGGACCGCGCATGCAATGCGCCGGCGCGTACATCACGACCCCGGGCGGTGGCGGCGACGTCACCGGCCTGGCCCTCGACATCACCCTGCCCCCTGACCTGCGCTTCGGGGTCGTCCGCACGCCGGC
Organism: uncultured Chloroflexia bacterium; assembly: GCA_963828965.1. Classification (GTDB taxonomy): domain Bacteria; phylum Chloroflexota; class Limnocylindria; order Limnocylindrales; family CSP1-4; genus SPCO01. The sequence goes on along the minus strand of CAWHGL010000003.1, from coordinate 459,807 downwards.
CGAGGTTCGCGAACGGGTCCGGGCCCTGGTCGCCGGCGGGGCCGACCTGATCAAGCTGATCGTCACCGGCGCCGTCCTGACCCGCGGCACCGATCCCGCGGTGATCGAGCTCGACGAGGCGATGATCGTGGCGGCCGTCGACGAGGCCGCGCGTCACGGCATCTTCGTCGCGGCCCACGCCCACGGGGCCGAGGGGATCAAGCTGGCCATCCGGACCGGCGTCCGGTCGATCGAGCACGGGTCGCTGCTCGACGACGAAGGCATCGAGCTGCTCGTCCGGCATGGGACCTGGCTCGTGGCGGACGTCTACGACGGCGACTGGATCGACGAGGTCGGGCGCCGCGACGGCTGGCCGGCCGAGACGCTGGCCAAGAACACGGCCACGACCCAGACCCAGCGCGATGGTTTCCGGCGCGCCGTGGCCGCCGGGGTGCGGATCGCCTTCGGGACCGACAGCGGGGTCTACCCGCACGGCCGGAATGCGATCCAGTTCGGCTACCAGGTCCGCCTCGGGCAGACCCCGCTGGCGGCCATCCAGTCGGCGACGATCGAGGCGGCCGCCCTGATGGGCTGGGAGGACCGGGTCGGCTCGCTCGCACCGGGCCGCTTCGCGGACCTCGTGGTGCTGCCGGGCGACCCGACGACGGACATCGAGGTCCTGCGCTCGCCGGTCGCGGTCGTCAAGGGTGGACTAGCCGTCGCCTGATCCGGGGCGTCAGCGGGTCGCCGGCCGGCGCACCGAGCGATCGTCCACGGTCAGCGCGGACCCGAGATCGATCAGGCGCGTGCCGACGGCGCGGCGCAGCCGGCGCGTCCGGACATGGTCAACGGGTTCGACGGGGTCGAGGTGGGCCGTCCGCGGCCGCACGGCCGCATCGCGATCGAACGGATCGGGCAGGTCCTGGTCGAGCATCAGGTGGTCGACGGCGGGATTGAGGTCGAACATGGTGTGGTTCCTTCCTACTCGATGACGACGCGGACGCCGTCGCCCAGGCCTTCGTCCACGTCGAGGACGGGCCCGGTCATGCCGGCATCGATGGCGTCGCGGATGCGTTGCGCGGTGGCGTCGGAGACCCCGGGCACCTGGCTCAGGGCCAGCCGGCCGAGGGCCATCGGGACGCGCAGGTTCACGACCTTGCGGCCACCCTCGGTGACCTCGAGGCGGATGGCCCGACCGGGCCCGCCACCGGGAGACGTGGCGGGCCGCGCGGACGGGTCGGGATCGGCGGGTTCGGACCCGCTCCCGGCCGCCAGGGCGTCCAGGATCGGGCGGGCCTCGTCGAGGGTCAGGCGACCGTCGGCGACGAGGCGAAGAACGGATTCGAGGGCGTCGTCAGCCACGGTCGTCGGCCTCCGCGTCCACGTCGGGATCGAGCGCCGCGAGCCGGCGACGGGCCTCATCGAGGTCGATCTCGCCACGCTCGAGGGCGCGCAGGATGTCGAGGTCGGTGGCATCGCCATCGGCCGCGAGGGCGTCGTCGAGGGCGGCTTCGCCCGTCGTCGCAGCCGTCGTGGCCGCGAGCGGTGCCGGCGGCAGGGGCGCGGCCGGCGGGGCGGGCGGGGCCGGAGCTGCGATCGCCATGGATCGGTCCGTGGCAGCGCGGCCGGTCCCGCGCGCGAGATGGACGTCGCCGGAGGTGGACCGGACGTCGATCGTGGGGCCGCCGGCCCCGACGATGAACGAGCGCCGGCCGCCGCCCTCCTCGGACCGACCGGGCAGATCGCTGCCGAGGTCGCCGGAGATGGTGCGGAGGTCCACCCGGATGTCGCCGTCGGGGGCGAGCTCCACGTCGCCGCTGACGGTCTCGATCGTGAACGGACCGCTCCCGTCGAACCGGCCGACGACCTCGAGGTCGCCCGACGTCGTCGTGGCCGCGAGGCTGGCGATGGCCGTGGCCCGCAGCACGAGGTCGCCCGACACCGAGCGGAGGGCGTAGCGCCCCGGCCCGGCGGCATTGATCCGGACGTCACCACTCATCGCCTCGACGTCGAGGCTCCCCTGGATGCCGCGCATCGTGAGGTCGCCCGACGCGCTCCGATAGCGCTGGTCGCCGGCGAGGCCCTCGACCGTGACGTCCGAGCTCGAGCTCTCGACGACGACGCTCGCCCCCGTCGGGATCTCGACGAGGAGGTCCGGCGTCCGGCCGAAGCCGCCGCCGCCCTGATTGCCGCTGCGGCGGATGGCCAGACTGCGTTCGCCGCGCTCGATCGAGAGACCGTCGATGGGACTGTGGTCGAGCGCCCGGACGAGGACGGCGTCGCCCTCGACGGCGCGCAGGTGCAGGTCGGCATCGCGCAGGCTGATGGCGACGAGGCCGTCGGCCCCGATCACGTGGCGGAGGGTGGTCGTCTCGGTGGTCATGTGGTCGTCCTCCCCAGGGCGCGGATGGCCGCAGCCGCCGCCTCGGCGGTGATCTCGTGGTTGGCGAGCTGTTCGAGGATCGCGTCGCGGGTCGGCGTGACGACGGTCTCGGTCGGGGCGTCGTCGTCCACCTCGTCGGCCCGCGGACCGAAGCCCAGGGCCCGCACGAGGGCCTCCACCCGGCCGCGGACGGTCGGGTAGCTGATCCCGAGCTCGCGCTCCATCTCGCGCAGGTTCCCGCGCGACCGCAGGAAGCTCTCGAGCAGAGTGAGCTGCTCGCGGCTGAGCCGGCCGAACCGACCGACGCTGAAGTCGCCTTCGAGGCTCGTGCCGCAGCTCCGGCAATGGAGGCGCGTCACGCTGAGCTCCTTGGCGCAGACGGGACAGGTGGCGATCACATCGTGTGGCATGACGCGATTTATAGCAAAGTGACTTTCACTTTGTCAATAGTGGTCATCACTTTGTTCGTACCGACGCGTGTCTTGGCATGTCACCGAGCGGCGCCGGACCGGGTCGCCACCCTTCGGGCCTCCGTCGGCGGTGGCAGGACGACCATCGCCCGGGTCGTCATCCGTCCAGCGCGATCGAGAGCGTTCGGCCGGGCACGGGACGCCACGGACGTCGGCTGGCCGGAACAGGGGGCGCGGCGATGATCGCTGGAGCGACGGCCGCCGTGGCCGCCGCGCAAGTCCCGGAAGGAGCCAGGCCCCATGGCCACGACCCAGATGGTCCGGGTGGACGCCTACGGCTTCCTCCCGTCCCTGCTCATCGTCCTGATGCTGATCCTCGCGATCCTCGGCGTCATCGCCCACGCCGCGGTCGTCTGACCGCAGCGGACACGCACCGAGCGACGGATGCCGCTCACTTCGGGCGGCAGCTCTGCCGCCCCCCATGGCCCCGACCGGGCGACCGTCCGGCGTCGGGGCCTCCGTCTGTCCGGCGCCGGACAAGCGCCGAGGCCCGGCGGGGGGACCGGGCCTCGGGCGGAACTAGCGGGGGTGACGCTCGTCAGTTGCGATGGACGAACGCCGTCGGTGTGGCTGCCGTGCCGCGCCAGGTCGAAGCCTTGAGCGACACGCCGATGAGGGAGCGCCAGTACTTGCCGGCCTTGGGCGCATCGCTGTGCACCTTGTACCCGGACGTGCGGGTCGACCAGAAGTAGAAGTCGCGGACGCCGCTGGCCTCCGGGTGGTTCATGAAGATCGAATCGGTGGTCCGATCCGACTTGAACAGGGCCGAGATCGTGTACGAGGTGCTCTCGATCGCCTCGGCGAAGACCGACTTGGCGCCGGCGCGCAGGAACCCGGCGCCGTAGTTGTCCATGCGCTTCATCGCGGTCGCCTTCGTCGGATTGGCCGAACCCCACTCGGAGTTGCCGGAGGCGTAGCACAGGCGGTTCAGGATCACGACGGCGTTGGGCGCCATCTGGATCTCGTGGTCGATGTAGTACTCGCCCCAGTATTTCGTGTTGCTGTTCCCGGCACCGGCCGTCCGGTTCAGCCCGAGGCCGTCCTTCGTGTACTTCTGGAAGGAGCCGTAGGGGCTGGGATAGCCGTTGCCGTGGCCGAGGTAGATCAGGAGATTCGCCCCCTGCGCGGCGGCCTTGACCTTGGACCACGTCGCATTGGGGCTGTAGATCTCGACGACCTTGGCGCCGTAGCCGCGCGCCTGGGCGGCGTACTTCTTGGCGTGGTAGATGTAGTCGCTCGTGCTGGACCCGACTGGACCTACGACGATCACGACCTTGATCGTCGCCGCCGATGCGGGAGCCGGGCTGGCCACCGCCCCGAAGGTCGCGACGAGCGCTGCCGCGATGGTGAGGGCCGCGATACGGATCGACCTTGCGGATGACGCCCGCTGGGCGCCGTTCTTGGGAACCGGCAAGAAACTTGCCTCCTCTCTGCCGGAACACCGCGTGGGGGCGCGGTGACGGTGGTGTGGTGCCGCCGTGGCAGGTCGGACAGGAGGGGGCGCGGATGACGGGCAGTCGCTCGTGGGTCGCACGCGCCGGCGTGGACGGACGGGCGAGATCGGACCGGGTGAGCCGGGCCGGAGCCGTCGAGTGGGAACACCCGACGAACGTGACAGGTTCCTGCCGTGGGGGGCGGCGTTGTTCGGTTTGTGCCTGTCTATCGGGTGTGGATCAGCCTGGGGGCCTGGCCGCAGTATGCCAGCCGAGGCGGCCGGTGTCGAAGCGGCACGGGCGGCAAGCCGTACCGGTCGTGCACGGCGATGGTCCCCATTCGGTGCGTGCGGGCGACAAATGGGTGCGCCGACGCACCACTCTCGGCTAGGCCGGTCGGGCGATCACGGCGACGGTCGCCCCGGTCAGGCGGATCAGCGCCGCGGGGTCGAGCTCGAGCTGAAGCCCGCGCCGGCCGGCGCTCACGAGGATGCGCGGGCGGGCCGCGGCGGCCGCATCGAGCACGACCGGCACGGGCCGGCGAGGGGCCAGCGGACTGATGCCACCGACCACCGAGCCGGTCGCGCGCTCGGCGGCCGAGGGGTCGGCCAGGCTCGCGCGCCGGCCACCGACGGCTGCGGCAATGGCCTTCGGATCGAGCTGGCGATCGACCGGCACGACCGCGGCCACGAGGCGGCCGTCGACCGAGACGATGAGCGTCTTGCAGACCGTCGCAGGGTCGACGCCGAGCGCCGCCGCGGCCTCGAGACCGTAGTCCGGCCGCTCATCGCGAGCGCGGCCATGCCGCTCGGGGAGCGCGTACTCGTGCACGACGTGATCGACCCCGGCGCGCCGCACGAGCTCGATGGCCGGGGTCGCGCTGGCGGGCATGGGCCGATCGTATCGATTTCGGCTATGCTCCGGGCGCCCGCGGCCGAGCGCGCCCAGCTTGGACCGCCGGCGCCGTCGCGCTCCCGGGGACCCCGCCGCGCCGGCCTGGGACCCACGCAGGAGCACCATGACCTTCGACCAACTCGGCCTGTCGGCCGACCTGTTGCAGACCGTCGCCGAAGAGGGCTACACCGCCCCGACGCCGGTCCAGGCTGCAGCCATCCCCCTCGTCCTCGAGGGACGCGATGTCCTCGCCGCCGCCCAGACGGGCACCGGCAAGACGGCGGCGTTCACCCTTCCCATCCTGGACCGGCTGCGCCCGCACGCCAACACGTCCTTCTCGCCGGCCCGTCACCCGGTCCGCGCCCTCATCCTCGTCCCCACGCGCGAGCTCGCCGTCCAGGTCGACGAAAGCGTCCGCACCTACGGCCGGACGGTCCCGCTTCGGTCGACCGTCGTCTACGGCGGCATGCCGATGGACCCGCAGATCAAGGCGCTGCGCGGCGGCATCGAGATCCTCGTCGCGACGCCCGGCCGGCTGCTCGACCTCGTCGGCCAGAAAGTGGCGAACCTGGGCCAGGTGGAGATCCTCGTCCTCGACGAGGCCGACCGGATGCTCGACATGGGCTTCCTGCCCGACATCCAGCGGATCATCGAGCTGCTGCCGAAGCAGCGCCAGAACCTCATGTTCTCGGCGACGTTCTCGGACGACATCCGGCGGCTGTCGAAGACGATCCTGCGGGATCCCGAGACGGTCGAGGTCGCGCCGCGCAACACCGCCGCCGAGATGGTCAAGCAGCTCGTCTACCCGGTGGACCGCGACGCCAAGGAGGCACTCCTCGCCCACCTGATCCGCAAGAACGACCTGCACCAGGTGCTCGTCTTCACCCGGACGAAGCTGGCGGCCTCGCGGCTGGCCTCACGGCTGGACCGCGAGGGTCTCGACGCCGTGGCCATCCACTCCGACCGCTCGCAGCCGGAACGGACGCGTGCGCTCGAGGGCTTCAAGAGCGGCGAGATCCGCGTCCTCGTCGCGACCGATGTGGCGGCCCGCGGCCTCGACATCGAGGACCTGCCGGTCGTCGTCAACTTCGAGCTGCCATGGAACCCGCAGGACTACATCCACCGCATCGGGCGGACGGGCCGCGCGGGTGCCTCCGGCGAGGCGATCAGCCTGGTCTGCATCGACGAGACCGACCTGCTGCGCGGCATCCAGCGGATGCTCAAGACCGCCATCCCGTGGACCGTCGAGGACGGCTTCATCCCCGATCGGAATGCCGAGCCACGGCCCCTGGGGATGCGCTCCGGGCACGCCCGGGTCGGGGGCGATCACCATGCCCATCGCAAGCCGGTCCATCGCCGGGCGGGCAGCGGGGCGCGCGGCCGCTCGCGCGGCTGACCGGGTCGAGAGCTAGGCGGGCGTCGCGGTCGGCGGCGTCAGGAACAGCGACGCCGGCTCGGGCTCGTCGGGCAGGTCGTCCATCGCGGCACCCGGGAAGAAGAACCCGAGCATGAGGTCGGCCGAGACGCGCTCGACCCCATAGCGGTTGACGAGCGCGTGCGAGCCGATGGTCACCCCGGGTCCGGGATCGTCGAGGCGAGCCATGCGGACGTCGCGAAGCATCACGAACTCGCCCGTGGGCCGTGTCAGCGCCCGCCCGGGGTCATAGCCCGGCAGCGTCGGCAGCTCGCCGTCCAGCCCGTACGGGCCGACCTCGAGATGGAGGGCGTGCCATTGGGCGTGGACCGGGATGGTCGGGTCTTCCTCGGCGACGGCGATGAGCACATCGTCGATCGCGATCGCCATCTCGCCGGCCGGGCGCGGAGCGGACCCGTCGAGCGGATGCCAGGTGACCCGTTCGAGGACGAGGGACGCGTCGGTCTCGAGCACCTCGCGCAGGTGCCCGGCGCGTGCCAGCACGCCGCTGGCCATCCCCCCGGTGATGTAGGCGTCGACCTGGATCGGCATGCCGACCCCCTCGAGCGGACCGCAACGCTGGGCCGTGGACGAGCCCGCTGGCAAGACCCATCGGTACCGGGCGACGGGGTCGCTGGTCCCGCTTCGGGCGTTTCGTGGTGCCGGGGCGCACCGCTCGAGCGCGTCGTCAGGTGGCGCCGCGTCTCGCGGCTGCGTCGCGTTCAGCGGACCCCGGTGCAGGCGCAGGTCGGCGCGGAGCGCAGGGCGAGCTTGAGCAGCGAGCGGGCGACGATGCCGGGATCGGTCCGACTCTGGTTGGTCAGCACGGCGATGGTCAGCCCGTCGTCGGGCAGCCAGCGCATCACCGAGCGGAAGCCGAGCAACCGGCCGGAGTGGCCGAGCGCCCGGTGCCCGACGATGTCGACCGTCTGGACGCCGAGCCCGTACGGCACGGCAGGGTGGTAGCGGGCGGTCGAGGCGGCATCGCCGACCATCGTCCGCACGGTCGCTTCCGCGAGGGCATCCCCGTCGTACACGGCTCGCGCCCAGCGCGCGATGTCGGTGGCGCTCGCGGCGATGCCGCCGGCGCCGGCCGCGGCGGTGACGACCGAGGTGAACGGCACGACCGGCGTGCCGTCGGACAGGTCGACCGGGACGGAATCGACCGAGGCGCTCGGGAATCGATAGCCGTGGGCGACCGGGCCGCGCGGCGCCTCACCCGGCTGGTAGATCGTATGGATGAGCCCGAGTGGATCGAAGAACCGGGTGCGCAGCTGCTGGCCGAGCGGCGCGCCGACCGACCCGCTCGGCGAGCATGCCCAGGACGAGGTAGTTCGTGTTCGAGTAGTGCCAGCCGCGGCCCGGCTTGAAATACGGCTTGCCCACGAACTCGAGCGAGTCCGCCGCGTCCCAGGCGCGTGACGGGTCCTTCAGCAGGGCGGCGTCGACCCCGCGCCCGAAGAAGAAGTCGCGCAGGCCGCTCGTGTGGTCGAGCAGCTGGCGGACCGTCACGCCCTTGGCCTTCGTGAGCTCGGGGAGGTAGCGGGTCACCGGCGTGTCGAGGGCGATCTTGCCGTCCTGGACGAGGGCCATCACGAGCGCCGCGGTGAACGTCTTGGAGACGCTGGCGATGGCGAAGGCGGTGCCCGGGGTGACCGGCGTGCCGGCCTCGACGTCGGCCATGCCGCTCGTCCCCGTCCAGGTGCTGCCGTCCGGGAAGATGATCGCGACCGAGACCCCGGGGAACGCGTACTTCTTGCGCAGGTTGGTCAGCCGGGTCTGGAGGGCCCGGCCGAGGGCCGGGGCTGAGCACCGGGCCACCGGCACCGCTGGCGCCGGTGGCGCTCGACGTCGGGGCGAGTGGCGCGGCGGGAGCTGGCGCTGCGGGCGGCGTCCCGATGACGTGTCGTGCGGCGGGCGGGGCCGGATCGATGGCGGCGGCCGCCGCGGCGGGGCCGTGGCGTCGGGCGGGGCCGCGACGGCCGGTGGCGGGGCGGGCGACACGACGACCACGAGGAGCGCCACGAGGAGTGCGGCCGCGGCGCGGCGGAGCGGCGTGACGCGGTGACGGTCGTCCATGCAGCGCGCACCATACCGCGAGGACGCGAGTACCATCCCGGGGTGCCCGACCACCCCACCGCCGCGACGCTGTTCCGTGCGGTCGGCCTCATGGCCGACGGCCCCGTGGTGTGGGGACGACCGGTCCCGGCGACCGGCCCGGGCGTCTTCGTCCTGGAGCTCCCGACCCCGCTGGCGACCGCGCCGCTCGAGCTGACCCGCATCGGCAAGTGGATCGAGCGGGTGGACACGCTGCGGCTCGACGGCGAGCGCCCCTCGTCACGGGCCCTGGCCGCCCGGCTGGCCTCGTTCTGGCTCCCGTCGCAGACCGTGCTCTACATCGGGGCGACCGAGACGTCGGTGGGTCGGCGGGTCGCGTCGATCGGGGCGACGGCGCTCGGCGACCGGCGGCCGAGCTCGTCGGCGCACTGGCTCCATACCCTGCGCTCGCTCGACCACGTCCGGGTCTGGTGGGCCCTGACGGCCGCCACCGAGGAGTACGAGGATGCCCTCCTGGCCGCGTTCGTCGAGGGCGTGCCCGCCGCCGAGCGTCCGAGCGGGTCGGACGCCGTGATCCTGCCCTTCGCGAACCTGCGCCGCCCGACGGGTGAGCGTCGCGCGAGCGGGCTGACCGGCTCGTTGCTGGCCGAGCCGGAGCCGGCCACCCCGCCGCAGCCGGTGGCCCCGACCCGGATCGTCACGCTACCGGACGGCGAGGCCGACGGGGCCCGCGACGAGGCCAAGCGCGGCCGCCGGCCGGCTCCCGGCCGAGGCGTCGGCAAGATCGCCTCGGCGGCGGCCTACGCGGCACAGGGCTCGCCCCGTCGTCCGGGCAAGAACGATCCGGTCCAGGTGTCCCAGGAAGGCCTCGCTCGGCTGGAGGCGGAGCTCGAGACCCTCAAGGCGACGCGACCCGAGGTCATCCGCCGGATCGCCACGGCGCGCGAGCACGGCGACCTCAAGGAGAACGCCGAGTACCACGCCGCGCGCGAGGAGGGGGGCTTCCTGGAGGGCAAGATCCAGGCGCTGGAGGCCAAGCTCCGCGTCGTCGAGGTAGTCGCGCCGACGGAGCGCGGCGCCCGGGTCGAGCTCGGGTCGCACGTCAAGGTGGACGTCGACGGCGACGAGATCACCCTGCAGGTCGTGGGTGGGGCCGAGGCCGACAGCCGGGAGGGCCGGATCTCCAGCTCGTCACCGGTCGGGGCGGCCCTGATGGGTCGCAAGGTCGGCGACGTCGTGACGATCATCACGCCCGGCGGCAACGTCGACTACGGGATCCTGGCCATCGAGTAGGCGACCGGCGGCCGCCGGTCGGCGGCCGGCGCAGCGGTCAGCTCTTGGGCGCGTCGACCAGCTTGTGCTCCACCGCGTACAGCGCGGCCTGCGTTCGCGACGCGAGCCCGAGCTTGCCCAGGATGTTCGAGACGTAGGTCCGGGCCGTCCGTTCCGTGATGAACAGCGTCGCCCCGATCTCCTTGTTGCTCATCCCCTGCCCCAGCAGGCGCAGGACGTCCTTCTCGCGCTCGGTCAGCGGCTCGGCCAGCTCGTCCTCGGGGTTCTTCCGGTTGCGCATGCGCTGGGCCAGCAGGCGGGCCACGGCCGGGTCGAGGTGGACCTCACCGGCATAGGCGGCACGGACGGCCGCGGCGACCTCCTCGGCCTCGGCGTCCTTGAGGACGTAGCCGGACGCGCCGGCCTCCAGGGCCGAGGTGACCTTCTCCTCCTCGATGAACGAGGTCATCGTCACGATCTCGGTCTCGGGGCGCTCGGCCTTGATCCGCCCGATGGCCGTGACCCCGTCCATGTTCGGCATGAGCAGGTCCATGAGGACCACGTCCGGCTCGAGGCGACGGGCCATCGCCACGCCCTCCGACCCGTCGGCGGCCTCGCCGACGACCTCGATGTCGTCCTGCAGGTCGAAGAAGGTTCGCAGGCCCATCCGCACGACCGAGTGGTCGTCGACGATGAGCACCCGGATCCTGGTCGTGTCGTTCACATCGGCTCCTGAGGCGGTCATGCCGCGGGTGGGATCGGTGGGGCCCGGCATCCCGGGCGAGTCTAGCAAAGCGTCGTCCCCGGCCGGTTCACACGGCCGAGGGCTGGGCAGCCGCGACGATCGCGGCGATCAGGTCCGACGGACGGAAGGTCTTGCGGACGAATCCGTCGGCCGCGCCACGGAGCGCGGCGTCATCGAGCGTCTCCGACCAGCTCATGGCGAGGATGCGCACCCCGGGCACGATCGCACGCAGGGCCGCCATGAAGGCGATCCCGCTGTCGACCTCGGGCAGGCGCGGATCGATGACGACGACGTCGGGATGGGTGTCGAGCGCGAGGGTCAGGGCCGGACCCGGCTGCCCGGCCGTCCCGACGACGATCACCCTGCCACCGATCGCCAGCAGCCCTGCCAGGCTTTCGCGGACACGGTCGTCCGCATCGACGACGAGCACGCGGAACGGGCCGTCGGCGACCGGGCGGGCTTCTGGCATGCGCCCATCGTGGGGCTGCGCCCCGATGGCACGGAACGGACCAACGACGCTGGCCGGCCTCGGCCGAACGACGGAGACGCCTACGTCATCCGTCGCGGATCGATGCGGATTCGAGTGGCAGTGCCGACGGATCGGCCGGGGCGGACCGGCGCGCCTCGGCGATCGCCTCGGCGGGCACGACGACCTCGATGGTCGTGCCGCGGCCGGCGCGAGACGTGCACGTGAACCGCGCGCCGATGCGGTCGGCCCGCGAGCGCATCCCGGCCAGCCCGAGGTGGCCGTCGGGGACGGTCGCCGGATCGAACCCCTTGCCGTCGTCGGTGACCGACAGCTCGATCCGGTCGCCCTTGCGCCGGACGTCGAGGCGCACCTGCTTGGCGGCCGCGTGCTTGACGATGTTGTGGAGCGCCTCCTGGGCGATCCGGTAGAGCGCCTCCTCGATGGCCAGCGGGAGCCGCTCGTCGAGATCGGTCTCGACGACGATCGGCAGCCCGATGCGGCCCTGCAGCGCGCCGCTGTGGGTCTTGAGGGCGCGGACCAGGCCGTCCTGCTCGAGGTTGCCCGGGCGCAGCTCGAAGATGAGGGCGCGCATCTCGGCGAGCGCCTCGCGCTGCAGGTCGCGCAACTGTCCGAGCTGGACGCGGGCTGCCGCCTGGTCGCGGTCGAGGAGCATCTCGATGGAGCGCGCCACGAGGGTCATCGAGAACAGGGCCTGGGTGACCGAGTCGTGGAGCTCGCGGGCCAGGTGGGCGCGCTCCTCGCCGGCGGCGAGCTCGCCGGCCTGACGGCGCAGCTCGCCCTGCAGGCGCTCGCGATCGGAGATGTCGCGACCGACGCCGTGGATCGCGGCGAGGCCGCCCTCGCCGAGGACGCCGACGACGCTGATCTCGAGCGGGAACGGCAGCCCGGTGCCGTCGACGAACTCGACCCGGAGCTGACGGACGTCGGTGGGGTCGGCGACGATCGCCTCGTAGGTCGCGATCGTCGCTTCGAGCGAGGCCGGCGCGATGGCCTGGGAGAAGTGCCGCCCGAGCATGGCCGGGATGTCCCAGCCGAGCATCGAGTCGGCGCGATCGGAGAGGAACGTCCAGTACCCGGCCGCGTCCGTGGCGAACACGATGTCCGGTGACGACGAGGCCAGGGTGCGATAGCGCTCCTCCGACTCGCGCAGGTCGCGCTCGAGTCGTTCGCGCTCGCCGATGTCGCGGCCCGAGCCGTGCACGCCACCGAACTCCCCGTCGACGCGGACGCCGACCGCGCTGACCTCGAACGGGACGAGGTGCCCGTCGGCGTGGATGAGCTCCATCTGGTTGACGAGCTCGAGATCCGGGTCCTCGCGCATCCGCCCGAAGAGGTTGCCCTGGACCTGGCCCTCCGCGTAGTGGATGAGCGACGTGTACGGCGTGCCGGTGAGATCGGCGGGGTCACGGCCCAGGGCCCGGCGGATCGACTCCGACACGAACGAGAATCGGCCGTCCGGGTCGATGGCGAAGACGATGTCCGGCGAGTTGTCGACGAGGAAGCGATAGCGCTCCTCGGAGCGGCGCAGCTCGCTCTCGAGCCGGTCACGCTCGCGCATGTCGCGGACCGAGCCGTTGGCACCGCTGAACTTGCCGTGCTCGTCGAGCGATGCGACGGCGATGAACTCGGCCGGGACCGCCGAGCCGTCGCGGTGCTGGAGGTTGATCCGGCCGCGCAGCTCCTGGGACGGCGAGTCGAGCGCCTGGGTCCAGTCGATCTCGGCGATGTCCCGCGAGGAGCTGTGGATGATCGCCCCGAAATGCTTGCCGAGCAGCTCGTCCGGCCGGAAGCCGGTCAGGCGCTCGGTGGCCTCGGACAGGAAGGTCAGCCGCGCGGTGCCGTCGATCGACCAGACGATGTCGGGGGCGTTCTGGACGAGGTAGCGGTAGCGCTCCTCCGACTGACGCAGCTCGGTCTCGAGCCGCTCGCGCTCGCTGACGTCGCGGACCGTGCCCTGGGCGCCGACCCAGCGGTCGTGCTCGAAGACGCCGGCGACGCTGACCTCGGCGTTGAACGTCGTACCGTCGTGGCGCACGAGCAGCAGCGGGACACGTTCGACGAGATCGGGCGTGGCGCCGACGGCCAGGAACCGCTCGACGGCGACGGGCATCGACGAGGGATCGGTCAAGAAGGCGAAGTGCTTGCCGATGATCTCCTCGATCGGCCAGCCGAAGAGGGCCACCCCGGTCTCGGCCATGAACGTGAAGTAGCCGTCCGCGTCGGCGCGCCAGATCACGTCCGGGGTCGCCTGGACGAGCCCCCGGAAGCGCGCCTCCTCGCGGGTGACCCGGGCCAGCAGGTTCGAGTTGGTCAGGGCGATGGCGGCCTGATCGGCGAGGCCCTGGAGCAGGTCGAGCTCGTCGGCCTCGAACGTGCGCGGCTCCGCCGACGACACCGCGAGCGTGCCGATGACCTCGCCGCCCGGGGCTCGCAGGGGCGCGGCGGCCATGCCGCGCAACCCGAGGCGGTCGGCCACGGCCAGGTCGTCCGGCTGGTGGGGGATGCGCGGGTCGGCCTCGTAGTCGAAGGTCCAGACGGGTGTCCCCTGCTCGGCTGCCAGGCCGTTGATCCCGCCACCGAGCGGGAACTCCATGCTCATGAGCCAGTCGCGCGTCTCGTCGTCGGTCTCGCCCTCGACGACGACCGGTACGAGGTAGTCGCCCGATGGAGCCATCCGGGTCAGGTGGGCGCCGTCCGTGGCCAGCAGGCGGCGGGCGTCCTCGACGACCCGGGTGAGGACCTCGTCGGGATCGTGCAGGGCCGCGATCCGGGCGGTGATGTCGCGCAGCGAGCGCTCGGTCTCGGCGCGCCGGGCGAGCGCCGTCTGGGATCGCTCCAGCTCGTCGATCAGGCGGGCGTTGGTGATGGCGATCGCGGCCTGCTCGGCGAGACCGCCCAGGACCGCGGCGTCGAGCTCGTCGAAGGCGTTCGGCTGGCGGCTGTAGACCTCGATCGCGCCGAGCGGGCCGGCCTCGCCGATGATCGGCGCCACGATGAGGTCGCGGATGCCGGCGCCCTTGGCCAGCGAATCGGCCAGGTCGTCGTGGCGGAACGCTCCCTGCAGGTAGTCGCCGACGGTGACGACCCGTCCCTCGGCCACGGCCGTGCCGGAGACCCCCTCGCCCAGGCGCAGGTTGGACAGCTTGACCGACTCGCGCTGCGCGTCGGTCAGCCCGGAGTCGTAGGCCCACTGGAGGGTCTCGCTGTCGGGGTCGTACTGGTCGATCATCGCGCCGTCGGCGCGCAACAGGCGGACGGATTCGTCGACCACGTGCTGGAGGACGTCATCGGGCTCGCGCAGCACCGTGATCCGGGCAGCGATGACCCGCAGCGAGCGCTCCGCCTCGGCCCGCCGCTCGATGTCGGCGCGGGACCGGCCCAGCTCGGCCATGAGGTGCGCGTTGGTCATCGCGATCGAGGCGTGGGCGGCCAGCGCCGAGAGGACCTCGACCTCGTCCTGCGTGTAGGCCCCGGCCTCGCGGCTCACCACCGACAGCACCCCGACCGGGCCGGACTCGCCGGTCAACGGCGTGGCGATCACCGCGCGGATGCCCGCGGCACGCACGAAGGCCTCGATCTCGGGGGTCGTCTCGAATCGGTCGTCGGTCAGGTAGTCGGCGGTCATGACCGCGGCCCGCTCGGCGAAGGCGAGGCCGGCCACGGCCTGGCGCGGTCGCAGGCCGCCGGTGCGGCCCCACTCGGGGACCTCGCGCATCGCATCGCCGGCCGAGTAGGCCCAGCGCAGGGCCCCGAGCTCCTCGTCCCAGAGGTCGATGCGGGCGCCGTCGGAATCGAGCAGGCGGACGGCCTCGGTGACGATCCGCTCGAGCACGTCGGCAGGGTCGAGGATGGCCGACACGCGTGCCGCGATCTCGCGCAGCGTGCGCTCGGTGTCGGCGCGCCGCGCGTTCTCCTCGCGCGACTGCTCGAGCTCGCGGATGAGCCGCGCGTTGGTGATGGCGATGGCGGCCTGCCCGGCGAGCGCTCGGATGAGGTCGGCGTCGGACTCGTCGAAGGCGTCCGCGCGGACGGCGTAGACCTCGATGACCCCGAGCGGTCCACGCTCGCCCGTGATCGGCGCGGCGATCATCGAGAGGAATCCGGTCCGCTCGTAGAACTGTGTCGACTCGGGTGACGGCGGGAAGAGGTCGGCCAGGTCGCCGCCGGCGATCACGACGCGGTCCTCCGCGACCGCCACCCCGGTGGCGCCGACCCCGACCGAGATCCACAGCTTGGCGCGCTCCTCGTCCGTGAACTTCTGGTGGAGGCCGTCGTCGAACGCCCAGTGCAGGTTGCCCGTGGCCGGGTTCAGCAGGTCGAGGATCGCCCCTTCCCCGCCGACGAGGCGGCTGGCCAGCTCGACGACCTCCTGGAGGATCTCGGTCGGGTCGCGCAGGGCGGTGATGCGGGCGGCGATCTCGCGCAGCGCCTGCTCGGCGCCGGCCCGGCGGGCAAGCCGTTCACGGGACCGGTCGAGCTCCGTGATGAGCCGGGCCCGAGTGATGGCGATGGCCGCCTGGGCCGCGATGGCCTCGAGCAGGGCCGCGTCGGCCGCGGTCCAGGCGTCCTCGACGCTGGTGTACACGGTGAGGGCGCCGAACACCCCGAGCGTCCCGATCAACGGCACCGCCATGACCGATTTGATGCCGACATGGCGGATGAACGTGTCCGCCCCGATCCCGTGCGGGAAGGTCGTGTCCGCGACGTAGTCACCGGTCCAGCGCGGCTGGCCCGACACGACGGCCTGGCCGCTCACGCCCTGGTCGAGGGTCTCGTTCGGGTCGTCGGGCCAGACCGAATCGTCGGGCGGGAGCATCCCCGACGAGTACGCCCCGCGAAGCAGCCCGGTCCGGCCGTCGATGATGTCGATCCGGGCGCCATCGGCGTGCATCAGGCGGGCGGCCTCGTCGATGACCCGCTGGAGGACATCGGACAGGTCCGACGCGGCCGAGATGCGCACGCTGATCTCGCGCAGCGTCCGCTCGACTTCGGCGCGTTCGGCGAGCTCGGTGCGCGAGCGGTCCAGCTCGGCGATGAGGCGACTGTTGGCCATGGCCGCGGCGGCGTGGTCGGCCAGCGAGCGGACCAGCGCGATCTCGGCGGCATCGAACGCATCGGCGCGGGCCGAGAACGTGCCGATCGCCCCGAACGTCTCGTCGCCGGCCGTCAGCGGGGCGACGACCATCGAGCGGATGCCGATCTCCGCGACGACCGCGTCCGGACCGGGCGCGTGGTGGAACGACGGGTCGGCGGGGTAGTCGTGGGTCACGACGACTGCGCGCTCGGCGACGGCCCGCCCGAACATGCCGGTACCCGGCTCGAGCTCCATCGACCGGATGAGCTCGCGGGCGCGCCGTCCGCGGACGCCCGCGTCATGGGCGAAACGCAGGCGGCCGGTGGCCGGGTCGACGAGGTAGACCATCGCCCCGTCGGCCTCGAGGAGCTCCGTCGCCTCGGTCACCGCGGCCTTGAGCAGCTCGTGGATGGAGCCCAGGCCGTCGTCCGGGTCGGCCTCGCCGCTGGTGCTTGCCTTTCGACGGCCCCTGGCGCGGGGGGTCGCACCGGGCGCGCCCGATCCGTCCGCGGGCGGACGCGGGGCGCTGGCAGCACGACGACGGGGGGTGGCCACGGGCCGAGGATACGACGCGCCCGCGTGCGGCGGGCATCGCCGTTCGCCGAGGGTCCCTACGTCATCCGGCCGATGCCCGGGTGGACGGGGAGCGGGGTGCGTCGCCCGGCGAGCGTCGCGTCGGTTCGGCGTCCCTTGTCCGGCGCGGCACCGGGCGGGCCGGGCCGACAGTGCGGCTATCACGCCGGCCGTGCTCCGGCGCCAGCCACCACACGAGGTCCTGCACCGAGATGTTCGCCACCCGAACCCCGCTCCGCGCCTCCGATGTCGTCATCCGCGCCGCGATCGTCGCGCTGGCCCTGTCCACGGCCTACATCCACTCGACCCTGGGCGGACTGCTGTTCACCCTCAACGCGATGGGCTACGCCACGGCCGCCGTCGCGATGGTCATCCCGCTCGCCCTCGCCGTCCGCTTCCGCTGGGTCGTCCGCCTCGGCCTCATCGCCTACGCGATGACGACCATCGTCGGCTGGGCCATCCAGGGCCCGTACTTCACGACCGCCTACATCGCCAAGGCCATCGAGGTCGCGCTGATCGTCCTCGTCGCCGTCGACTTCGCCCGCATGGACGGCAACCCGGTCACCGTCGTCAAGCGCGAGCTGGGCGCCTTCACGGCCCTGGTCTCCCGCCGCCGCTCGACCGTCGGCGCCGGCGCCTAGTCCTCCATCCCGATCACCTGCCGCAGATCACCAAGGAGCAACCGACCGATGAAGCGCCTCCTGCTCGGCCTGGGCATCGCCGCCCTGGCCGTCGTCACCGCCGCCTGCTCCGGGGCGACCGCGGCACCGGCAACCGATGGCCCGGCCCCGACCGCCGCGAGCGGCGACGCCATCACGATCGTGGCCAAGGACCTGGCCTTCCAGACGCCGGCCATCACGGTGGCCGCCGACGAGCCCGTCGCGATCGTCCTGGACAACCAGGACGGCGCGCCGCACAACATCGCCATCAAGGACGCGTCGGGCGCCGACGTGTTCAAGGGCGAGATCGTGAGCAACGGCAAGGTCACGAACCAGGTCCCGGCCCTGGCCGCGGGCACCTACACCTTCCTGTGCGAGGTCCATCCGAACATGACGGGCACGATCACCGCGCAGTAGACCTCCGGGCGCCCGGCGCCCCAACTCGCACCCGCCACGACCCCGGTCCCGTCCCGACGACGGACCGGGGTCGCTGCCGTCCGAGCCGGGCTCGTCTAGGCTGAGGACGGACACCACAGCTGGGGGACGGATTGCTCGAGATCATCGACCTCGCAAAGCGCTACGGACCGGTGACCGCCCTCGACGGCGCGTCATTCACCGCCCAGCCCGGGCGGATCGTCGGATTCCTCGGACCGAATGGCGCCGGCAAGACCACCACGATGCGCTGCATCTTCGGCCTGGCCCGGCCGGATCGCGGCGAGGTCCGCTGGGCCGGACAGCCCGTCGATCGCGTCCAGCGTCTTCGCTTCGGCTATATGCCCGAGCAGCGCGGGCTGTATCCGCGGATGCGCGTCGCCGAGCAGCTCTCGTACTTCGCCCAGCAGCACGGCCTCGGTGGCAAGGCGGCGAATGCCGCCGCCCTGCGCTGGCTGGAGCGGATGGGCCTCGGCGACCGGGCCAAGTCCAAGCTCGAGGAGCTGTCGCACGGCAACCAGCAGCGCGTCCAGCTGGCGACCGCGCTCGCCCACGATCCCGAGCTGCTCGTGCTCGACGAGCCCTTCAGCGGCCTCGATCCGATCGGCATCGCGACCATGACCGAGGTCGTCCGCGAGCGGGCGGCGGCGGGCGTGGGCGTCGTCTTCAGCAGCCATCAGCTCGACCTCGTCGAGGACGTGTGCGAAGACGTCGTCATCATCGCCCGCGGTCGGATCGTCGCCGCGGGCGCGATCGACGAGCTCAAGGCCCGCTCCGGCCGGCGGCATCTCGACGTCGAGGTCGTCGGGTCGGACGGCGCCTGGTTCGACGGCGCCGACTCGGGCAGCACGACCGTGCTCGAGCGCGACGGCGACCGGCTCAAGCTGCTGGTCGACGACACGGTCGACCTCGATGGCCTGCTCGCCCGTGCCCGCGCCGCCGGCGAGATCCGCCGGTTCGCCTATCAGCCCCCGAAGCTGTCCGAGCTGTTCATGGCGGCCGTGTCCGGCGAGCCCGCGGACGCGCCGGTGCGTCGGAGTCGACGCCCATGGCGGTCGCGCGATGAGCCGCTGGCGGAGCATCTGGCTGGTCGCCCGCCGGGAGATCCTCGAACGCGGCCGGAGCCGCGGCTTCATCCTCAGCGTGTTCTTCACGACGGCCCTCGTCGTCGGCTCGTTCGTCATCCCGTCGCTCATCTTCCGCGACGACGAGACCACGACCGTCGGCGTGGTCCAGCCGGGACCGGCCGGGCTCGACGTCGTCGTGAGGGCCACGGCGACCCAGCTGGACCGGACGATCGAGCTCGTCCCCTACCCCGACGCCGCGGCGGCCGGGGCCGCCCTGGAGTCGGGCGCGGTCGATGCCGTCGTGGACGTGCCGGCCGACGGGTCCGGCGCGGGGTCGATCCGCTTCCAGCAGGACATCGATCAGTCCACCGCGCAGCTCCTGTCGGGCTCGATCGTCGCGTTGCGCATGCAGGACGTGCTTGACGACTCGAACGTCGACCAGGGCGAGCTCGCGACCGCGCAGACTCCGCCGGAGATCGAGGCCATCGATCCACGGACCGAGGCCGACGAGTCCGCGTTTCTCGTGGCGAACATCGGCGCCGTGCTCATCCTCATCGGGATCTTCAGCTTCGGGTTCACGGTCCTGACCGGCGTCGTCGAGGAGAAGCAGAGCCGGGTCGTGGAGGTCGTGCTCTCGACGGTGCGGCCGCGCGACCTGCTCATGGGCAAGGTCCTGGGCATCGGCATCCTGGGGCTCGTCCAGCTCGCGGTCTTCGTCATCGCGGGCCTGGTCGCGGCCTCGCTCACGACCTCGGTCGCGCTGCCCGTCACGACGCCCGGGACCATCGCGCTGCTGACCGTCTGGTTCATCCTCGGCTACGCCCTGTACTCGACCGCGCTCGGGTTCCTGGGCGCCCTCGCGTCGCGGATGGAGGAGGCATCGAACGCGTCCACACCGGTCACGATGATCGCGATGATCAGCTACTTCGTGGCGATCTTCGCCGTCGTCGACGACCCATCCGGGACGGTCGCCACGATCGCCACGTTCATCCCGCCATCGGCCCCGTTCGTCGTCCCGCTGCGCGCGGCGTTCGATGCGATCAGCCCGCTCGAGATCGGGCTGTCCATCCTCGTGACGATGGCCGGCATCTGGATCCTGTTCTCGATCGGGGCGCGGGTCTACGCCGGCGCCGTGCTCCAGACGGGATCGCGGATGAAGCTGCGCGACGCCTGGCGGGCCGCCGGGGAGTAGTCGGGCCGGCAAGGAGCACGCGGGCCGGGAGGGCCGGGGGCGCCGTCCAGTGCCGTCGGGCCGGATCTGCCCTGGTCAGTCGAGCGGTTCGAAGAGCCCGGTCGTCCCACCCGCGTGCCAGAACACGACGGTCTCGCCGTCGTGGCGTCCGGCGCGGACCGCGGCGACGAGGCCGGCCAGCGCCTTGGCCGTGTAGATCGGGTCGACGAGGACGCCTTCGGTCTGTGCGAGGAGGCGCGTGGCCTCGTCCGCGGCGGGCGTGCGCCGGCCGTAGCCGTCCCCGAGCTGGGTCGGGTCGAGCTGGATGGCCTCGGGCGGGACGGTCACCCCGGTCCACGACCCGAGCTCCGCCATCGTCGCCGCGATGGCAACCCGCAGCTCGGCCTCGGGTCGGGCGACGACGACCCCGTCGATCGCCATCCGGGCGCCGGACCGCGCGGCTCCGACGAGCAGGCCCGCCTGGGTGCCGCCGGTCGCCGACGGCAGCACGATGCGATCGATGGTCACGCCGGCGGCACGCGCCTGCTCGACGACCTCGTCGACCGCCAGGACCTGCCCGAAGGCGCCGAGGGCCCCCGAGCCACCGACGCCGATGACGTACGGCCGCCGACCCGCGGCCCGGAGCTCCGCCACGACCCGCTCGACGGCGGCCTCGCGAGCCGTCCGGTCGTCGGTCGGCAGCTGGTGGACCGTCGCCCCGAGGAGCTCGTCGAGGACGACGCCCGGACCGGGCGGTGACGCGACCGGGCCGGACAGGACCAGATGGACCTCGAGCCCGGCGCGTGCCCCGGCCGCGGCGGTCAGGCGCGCGTGGTTCGACCAGCGCCGGCCGCTCGTGACGAGCGTGTCGGCGCCGTCGGCAAGCGCAGCGCCGACGAGGAACTCGAGGTTGCGCAGCTTGTTGCCCCCGAACGCGAGGGGCAGCAGGTCCTCCCGCTTGAGCCAGATCTCGGTCCGTCCGCCGAGCGCCGCTGTGAGTCGCGGTGCAGGCAGGAATGGCGAGGGAGCGGTGAACAGAGGGAAGCGCGGCAGGTCGACCATCAGGGCGGATGGTACGGCCCGTATCATCGTGCCATGGCCACCCGCATCACCCCCGCCGAGCGGCTCACGACGATCGGCCAGCACGCGGGCATGGAACGCTCCATCGCGATCTCGAAGCCGACGGTCGGCTCGGAGCGCCTGTATTCCTCGATCGTGTCCACGGCCCCGGGCGACAAGACGCGGATCCATCACCACGGCGACTGCGAGACGTCGATCTATCTCGTCTCGGGCTCGGCGCGCTACACGTGGGGCCCGAGCGGGCTCGAGCACGAGATGACGGCCGAGACCGGCGACTTCATCTACATCCCGGCGGGCGAGATCCACGTCGAGGAGAACGCCTCGGCGACCGAGCCGCTCGTCGTCGTCCTGACCCGCAACTGCCCGGATTCGCACGTGGTCTATCTCGATGGTGGCCCCGATGGCGCGGAGGACGTCCCGGCTCCGTGCTGAACGCGGCTCCGTGCTGAACGCGGCTCCGTGCTGAACGCGGCTCCGTGCTGAGCCCCTGGGCGGCGCGGCCGCTCGCGGATCTGCTCGACGAGCACGGCCTGACGGGCATCGACGAGGAGCCCTTTCCCAATGACGGCTGGTCGGGCGCGACCCTGACCCAGCTCCGTCGTGGCGACGACCGGTTCGTGCTCAAGCGGACATCGTGGGCGCAGGACTGGATCGTACGGGCGACCCGTGACGACACCCTCCGCGAGGGCCACGTGGCGACGGGCGACCTGTCCCTGCCGCCGCCGTTCGTGTCGCCGTACCTGGGCGCGGCGGCCGACGGCGACCAGCTGGCGATGCTCATGCCGGACCTGACCCACCGCCTCCTCGAATGGGAGCGACCGGATGGCGCCCCGACGCTGACTCCGGCCGTCCTGGACCGGGTGCTCGAGGCATTGGCGCGGCTCCATGCGGCGCCCGTTGGGGCCGTCGCGCCCGCCACAGGCGAGGCCGGCTCGTGGCCGTGGTGTCCCCTGCCCGAGCGCCTGCTCCTGCTCACCCGCCCGTCCGCGCAGCGCTACGTGACCGAGGCGGGCGCCGGTGCGACCGCGGGCGCCCGGTTCCTCGAGGGCTGGGCTGCCTTCGACCGCGCCGTGCCGGCGGCGGCCCGCGATCTCGTGCACGGGCTCGCCGCCGATCCGCGGCCCCTGCTCGACGCCCTCGCCGTCCTGCCCGACGCCCTCCTGCACGGCGACCTCAAGGTCGCCAACGTGGCCCTGTTCGACGACGGCAGGGTCGCCTGCATCGACTGGCAGATGGTCTTGCGCGCACCCGTCGCCGTGGAGCTGGGCTGGTTCCTCGTGGCCAACAGCAGCGCGCTGCCCCTGCCGCCGGACGCCGTGATCAAGCGCTACTTCGCGGCTGCGGCCGCCATCGATGCGCGCGCGCTCGGCGACGTCGAGGCCCAGCGGGACCTGACCTGGATCGTCGGCCTGCTGCTGCGAGGCTGGCGGAAGGGCCTCGACGCCGATGCCGGCCATCGCCTGGCGTCGGGGGTGGCGGCGACCGACGACCTCGCGTGGTGGTG
This sequence comes from uncultured Chloroflexia bacterium, assembly GCA_963828965.1. Taxonomy (GTDB): domain Bacteria; phylum Chloroflexota; class Limnocylindria; order Limnocylindrales; family CSP1-4; genus SPCO01. The sequence goes on along the minus strand of CAWHGL010000003.1, from coordinate 437,109 downwards.
CGATCGAGCGCTCGACGCCGCCTCGAGACGCCTCTGAGCAAGGCGGGCGGCGGCACGGCCGAGCCCTGCCGCGGCCGACTCAGCTCGGGGCGGCCAGGTCGCGTCGCGGGAAGACGATCATCGCGTAGGCGACGGCCACGACGATGACCGCGACGAGGACGGCGAAGTCGGTCGGGTCGGGCAGCCCCGAGAGTGCCGCTCGTACGTCGAGGTAATGGGGCAGCGCCCAGGTCTGGAGGAAGGCCGCGTCCGGCCACAGCTGTCCGACCGTGTCGAGGAAGTACGACACGAGCACGAACCCCAGCGACAGCCCGAGCGCCGGGGTGAGCCGGTCGAACGACGCCGAGGCGGCCACCGAGATCGCCGCGAACGCGCCGAACAGCAGCGCGGCGTTGAGCCACAGGATCGGCAGGTTGCCGGCGCCCAGCTCGTCGACGCGCCCCACGATGGCCGTGCCGACCAGCGCACCGAGCGTCTGGGCGCCGCTCGTGACGATCACGAACATCGCGCTGGCCACGAGGACCGTGGCGACCAGCCCGCGACGCGAGACGGGCCGGGCGAGCAGGATCTCGAGGGTGCCGTGCTGGCGTTCGCCGGCCAGCGACGACGCCGCGAAGCCGACGGCGAACACGAGCATCAGCCCGATCGCGATGGGATGGATGTAGCCGAGCGAGATGGAGCCGGCCAGGCTGAAGATGTCGCCGCCGCCGAACTGGGCGAACTGGCTCGGGATCGCGCCGCTGTCCATGAGCGTCTGGAACTGCTCACCGAAGGCATCGAAGATGATCGGCAGCAGCGAGCCCCAGCCCACCAGCGCCACGGCGACGATGGCGAGCCGCCAGCGGTGCGCGCGCCAGGTGTGGCGGAGCCAGGCGCCGCTCATGCCGGTGCCTCCGCGTCGCTCGGCTCGTAGAACTCGAGGAAGGCGGCCTCCAACCGGGCCGGCTCGATCGTCAGGTCGCGAACGTCCGTACCTTGCAGGGCGGCCAGGAACGGGCCGACGTCGCCGCCCAGGCGGCAGGTGATCCGTTCGCCCTCGACGTGCACGTCGCTGACCCCGGGCACGTCCTCCAGCCGCGGGGCCGGTCCGACGACCCGCAGCTCGACGTCGCGCTTGCGCCGGGCGATGAGCGAGGCGACGTCCTCGAGGGCGACCAGGTGGCCGGCCCGGACGATGGCGACCCGGTCGCACACCCGCTCGACCTCGGACAGCACGTGCGAGGAGAAGAAGATCGTGCGGCCAGCCGCGCGGAGCTCATCGAGGATCCCGTAGAAGGCCCGCTGCATGAGCGGGTCGAGCCCTTCCGACGGCTCGTCGAGGATCGCCATCTCCGGATCGTGCTGCAGGGCCTGGATGATGCCGACCTTCTGGCGCATCCCCCGCGAGTAGTCGCGGACCGGGCGCTTCAGCGTGTCGTGATGGAGCTCGAGCCGCTCGAGCAGCTCGGCGCGGCGGATCGGCGGCCGGCCGGCAAGGTCGCTCAGCTCGTCGAGCAGGCGCTCGCCGGTCAGGCCGTCCCAGAACGTGACACCGCCCGGTAGATAGCCGACCCGGCGCCGGATCTCGACCGAGCCGTTGCCGATGTCGTGGCCGAGGACGGTTCCGCTTCCCGCGGTCGGGTGCAGGAAGCCGAGGAGCAGGCGGATGGCCGTCGACTTGCCGGCGCCATTGGGGCCCAGGAACCCGAAGATCTCGCCCGGTCGGACGTCGAGGTCGAGGTCGGCGAGTGCCGGCGCGCCACCAGCCCGGCCATAGCGCTTGGTCAGGCCCCGGGTCTCGATGGCTGCGGTCACGCGCTCAGGGTACGGCGGCGGCGGACGGGCGGTGTCGCGGCCGAGCCGCTCCCGCCCGGTCGAGGCCCGGGCGATGCGCCAGACTCGTCCGGCAAGGAGGTGCGCCATGGCCAAGACCGTCCACCTGCCGCCCGGCGTCGAGCAGGGCAGCTATCCGTTCTCTCCGATCGTCGAGGCGAACGGCTTCGTCTTCCTCGCCGGCCAGGTCGGCGACGTGCCCGGCGGACACGGTCCGGTGCCCGGCGGCATCGAGGCGGAGACGCGCGCGATGCTCGACAACGTCGGGCGGCTTCTGCGCGCCGTCGGGCTCGACTACGCGGACGTCGTCAAGAGCACGGTCTACCTGCGCGACTTCGGCGACTTCGCGGCGATGAACGCGGTCTATCGCGAGGTGTTCCCGACCGAGCCGCCGACGCGCGCCACGGTCGGGGTCACGGCCCTCGCCGACACGTACCGCGTCGAGATCGAGGTCATCGCGGCGCGCTGACCCGCGACGGGGCGACCGACGACGCGATCGCCCCGCCCTGACCCAGCTACTTCGTGACGACGAACTCGTCGATCGCCACCATCGGATGGCTGGACGAACCGATGACCACGATGCGCAGCGTGTGCGCCCCGCTCGTCTTCCATGACGCCTTGAAGGCCGCGAAGCGGGCCTTGAACGAGCCGCGATGGAAGTCGACCGTGCGGACGTACTTGCCATCGAGGTAGACCTTGGCCTTGCCGCGGGTCGGACCGGCCGGGCCGTACCAGGTCACCTTGCGACCGCTGAACGTGAGCGTCGCCGAGGCTCCCGCGCTCTTGGCATAGCGGACGTGGTCGCCCGCGTAGCCGCCGTACGCGGCGGTCCTCCAGGTGCCCGTGTAGGCGATCGCGCTGTGCTTCTCGCTGTAGTGGGTGCGCTTCACCGGCGCCGGATCGGGACCGGACTTGCTACCGCCCTTGGCGTACAGGCGCATGACCCGCGCGACGTAGTGCTTGGCGGTCGACGACCAGCCGGTCGTCCGCTTTGACCCGGTCAGCCACCAGTAGGCGACCCGCCGCCAGCTGTCGAGGGAGCGGTACAGCGACGTGAACTTGCCCGCGGCGACCTTCTCCTGGTTGGCCGGGGTCTGCTTCGCCCGGCTGTTGCCGAGGTAGGTCTTGGCCCACGCCGGCCAGTTCGACGGCAGGATCTGGTACTTGCCGTAGGCACCCGAACTCCGGTTCCGGGCGGTGTAGCGACCACCTGATTCGACCTTGCCCATGGCGTACATGAACCGGGCCAGTCCCGCTGGCGCCTTGGCCGCCGACACGGACGGCCCGGCGAGCGACAGGATGAGGATCGCGGCGAAGACCGCGAGAAGGACCGCGCTTGGGCGGCCACCCGGGACGCGCAATGGAGCTCCTTCCTACCGGGACGACGTGGGTGAGCACGTCGAACGTCGGCTCGGTCGGGGTCGGAGCCTGAGCACAGGCGGTGGGGGCCGCGGTGGGCACTCCGACGGCGACAGCGAAGATCTGATGGCCGCGCGACCTTCGATGTCGCCCGGCGCCTGGGGGAGGGCACAGGATACGAGCCGTCCCGCCCGAGGACAACCCCCCGCGTCGTTACGCGCCGAGCGTGGAAAGGAACGCCGCGGTGCGGTCGAGCACCTCCCCGAGCACCGGTTTGAGGGTGTGCCCGAGGCGCGGGAAGGTGACCAGCTCGGCTGGTCCACCGATCGTCGGGACGGCCGCGCGCAACAGCTCGATCCGAGCGAACGGATCCGATTCGCCCGAAAGCAGGAGCACCGGACACTGGATCGCCGGGAAATGCGCGACGCGCGCCGCCGCCCGGTCGGGCTGTCCTGGTGGGTGCATCGGATAGCTGAACAGGACGAGCGCGGCGTAGGGCGCGTCGGGCTCCGCGGCGGCCAGGCTCGCCACTCGGCCGCCGAACGAGTGGCCGCCGACCGCGACGTCGGGCTGGCTCGGGACCACGAGGTGGAAGGCCGGCAGCGCATCCTCGGCGCGGCGGCGCGGCAGGTCGATGGCGGTGGCCGCCACCCCCCGGGCGAGCAGCCCATCGACGAACGGTGTCATGCTGGCAGCCGACCCGCTGGCGCCGTGCCCCAGGAACACGCGGACATCCACGACGACAGCGTAGCCGCCGTCCCGTCGGTCGGTACCGCCGGTCGTGGTCCCTCCGGGGCCCGGCCGAGGGCCATCCGCGGCCGCCGGGCGGGTCCACCAAGCAGCACGAGGATCGATGCCGACGACCCGCCGTCCGTCTCGCCGCCCCGCCCGCGCCTCCTGGCTGGTGATCGGGCTGGTCGCTGCGGCGCTCGCCGGGACGGTGTGGCTAGCGCCGAGCGCCGTGCGGGCCGCGGATCCGACGCCGTCCCGCACCGACCCCGCGTCCGGTGCGCCCGCTCGTGCCGGTCGCGACGCTTGCGCCGCGCGCGACGCCGAGTCCGACGCCGGTCCCGACGCCGACGCCCACCCCGACCCCGGGGATCACCCAGCTCGGGTCGAACGTGACGTTCTACGGCCGTGGCTACGGCCATGGCGTGGGCATGAGCCAGTACGGGGCCAAGGGGCGGGCCCTGGCCGGCCAGACGACCGAGCAGATCCTCGCCCACTACTACCAGGGGGCGACGGCTGGGACCATCGCGCTCGACACGTCCGTCCGCGTCCGGGTCCTCAAGGCGTTCACCGCCACGGCATCCCTGCCCCTGGTGCTCTATGGGCGGGGCGGCGCCTGGACGATGGACGGCGTCACCGCGTCGTTCCCGAAGGACGCCAAGGTCACGGTGACCCCGAGCACGTCGGGCGGGACGACGTCGTGGAAGGTCAAGGTCACGAGCAGTGCTGGGACCGTCCTGCGCGACGCGGCCACGACCGGGCTCGTGATGCGCCCCGCGGCCGGGTCGGCGGGCGCGGCCACGCTCCTGCAGGTCTTCTCGAAGCCGTCATCGTTCGACACCTACCGCGGGATCATCCGCGTCCGGCTGGACACCACCGCGCCGACCCTGAACGTCATCAACGAGCTGCAGCTCGAGACCTACTTGCGCGGCGTCGTCCCGGCCGAGATGCCGTCGTCCTGGCCGGGCGCGGCGCTTCGGGTGCAGGCGATCGCGGCCCGCTCCTACGCGGCCCGCCGCCTCCGGCCGGGCGAGTCGTACTACGACGTCAGCGATGACACCAGCTCGCAGGTCTACCACGGCCAGGAAGGCGAGAGCGCCAGCACCGACACGGCCATCGCGGCCACGGCCGGCGTCGTGCTCAAGAGCGGGTCGACGATCGCCAACGCGCTGTTCCACTCGGCCGGCGGCGGGGCGACCGAGGACAACGAGAACGTCTTCGTGTCGTCGACCGGTGTCAAGGTCGCGGGACCGGTCAGCTACCTGCGCGGGAGCGCCGACCGGCGTCCCGACGGCAGCGCGTACGACGACGCATCACCCTATGCGACGTGGGTCACCAAGACCTACACGCGCAAGCAGCTCTCGGACTGGTTCGCCGACGACAGCCGCACGAACGTCGGCTCGCTCACGGCGCTCGACCTGCGCGACCGGGGCGTGTCGGGGCGGCTCATCAGCGTGACGCTGATCGGCTCGGCCGGGACGAAGAAGGTGAGTGGCGACGTGTTCCGCTCCGTCTTCAACGTCCATAACCCGTCGGGCGACCCGCTGATGCGCAGCACGCTGGCCGACACGAAGTTCGTGCCGTAGCCTTCGCGCCATGCCCGACGCTCGCGAGCGCTGCTGGTGGTCCGGCGCCGATGGCCCGGCGCCCGATCCACTCATGGTCGCGTACCACGACGACGAGTGGGGCGTGCCCTGCCACGACGACGTCGAGCTGTTCGAGCGCCTCGCCCTCGAGTCGTTCCAGGCGGGCCTCTCGTGGTCGACCATCCTGCGCAAGCGCGACGGGTTCCGCCGCGCCTTCGAGGGCTTCGACCCGCGCGTCGTGGCCGCCTATGGCCCGGCGGAGCGCGACCGGCTGATGGCCGACGCCGCGATCGTCCGCAACGGCGCCAAGGTCGACGCCACCATCGGCAATGCCGCCGCGCTCCTGGCCGTCGCCGATGCCTTCGGCTCGTTCGACGCCTATCTCGCGACCATGGTCCCGCCGCCGCCGGCACGCCTGCCGTCCGACGCCGTGGGCGGCTCCATCCCGGCCACGACCCCGGCCTCGGATGCGCTGTCACGCGACCTCAAGCGGCGCGGCTTCAAGTTCGTCGGCTCGACGATCGTGTACGCATTCATGCAGAGCGTCGGCCTGGTCGACGATCACCTGCCGTCGTGCTTCCGCTACCGCGGCGACGAGGGCGTGACAGGGTAGCTGTCACGACAGGCCGGGAGACTCCGGGTATCGGAAGCCCCTGGAGTGAACGACCATGATCACCATCGACTGCCCCATCTGCGCGACGACCGCGCAGCTCGACGCGACGCTCGTCGCGCTCGATTGCGACGACTGCGGCGTCGTCGAGATCGCCCCGGACGCGACCGCAGCGCTCGATCTCGCCGCCTGACGCGCGGGGCGCGCCGGACGCTCGAACGCCGGACGGGCTGCCGTAGCATGGCCGGCGATGCACCTCGACGACGCGACCGCCGCGCTGATCGCCGCCGGGCGGCGGCTCGGGGCGCGTGGCCTGATCTCCGCCGGTGAGGGCAACCTGTCGATCCGCCTCGACGGCGGGCGGCTCTTGATCACCCCGACCGGCAAGCGCAAGGACGAGCTCGGGCCCGATGACCTCGTCCTCATCCGGCTCGGGCATCCGGCCGCGGCCGATGGGCCCGCCCGCTCGCGCTCGGACCTCGCCCCATCCTCGGACCTGCGCATCCATCTGGCCGTCCACGCCGCCCGACCGGACATCGTGGCCGTCGTCCACGCCCACCTGCCGGCCTCGCTGGCGCTGACCCTCGCCGGCGAGGTGCCGGACCCGCAAGCACTTCCCGAGACGGCCTTCCACTTTCCTCGGCTGCCGGTCCTGCCATTCGGCGAGATGGGCAGCCAGGAGCTCGCGGATCGGATCGCGACCGCCCTCGCCGAACCCGGGCCGACGCCCGTGGGAGCCGTCGTCCTCGAGCGACATGGCGCGCTAGCGGTCGGCGGCGACGTCGATACGGCGGTCGATCGCCTCGAGCTCATCGAGGTCCTGTGCCGGACCACCGTCGATGCATTGCTGCTGCGTGCCGTGCGGGACCGCCTCGCAAGAGATTGACGCAGGAGGCAATCTAGGCGACGGGACCGCACCCCGCGGTCGGAGTCTGGGAGGGTCGGATGGCTGCACGTCAATACCTGGCCGAGTTGATCGGGACGTTTCTGTTCCTGACGATCGGGTACCTGTCGATCCCGGCGTTCCAGGCGGCGAGCGCGCCCACCCCGAACCTGTTGGTGGTCCCGTTCTCGTTCGGCCTGGGCCTGCTCGCCGCGATCTTCGCGGTGGGCCATATCTCGGGTGGGCACTTCAACCCGGCGGTCACGGTCGCCATGGTGCTCGACCGTCGGACGCCGGCGGCGGACGCGGTGGGGTACATCATCGCCCAGATCATCGGCGCGATCGCCGCCGGACTCGTGGTCCTGTTGACGGTCAGCCAGGACGCGGTCAAGGCCGGCATCACGGCGCCCGGCGGTGGTGTCACCGACGTCGGCGCGCTCATCCTCGAGACCATCGCCACGGCCGGGTTCGTGCTGGTCATCCTGGCCTCCACCCGGCGCGCGTCTGCGCTGGCCGCGCTGGCGATCCCGCTGACGCTCGTGGCCTTCCACTTCGCCTTGGCGACCCTGAGCGGCGCGTCGCTCAATCCGGCTCGCTCCATCGGTTCGGCGCTCGTCGGCGGTGACCTCACGGGGCTCTGGATCTACCTGATCGGCCCGGTGCTCGGCGCGATCATCGGCTGGGGCGTGTGGCGCGTGGCCGATGGCGGCGAGGTCGTCACCGTGCCCGCGCAGGAACCATCAGGCGAAGTCGAGGTCGGCGTCGTCTGACGCTGATCTGGGATGCCGTCAGCCTTCCTCGAGGCTGAACCGGCGGGTCGCGCCCATCTGCTCCCAGACCCGCGCCTGGGTCACGGCCAGCAGCTGTCGCACGTGGTTGCCATCGGGCCCAAGGCCCGCCATCTCGGCGTCGATCGTCGCCATCGTGGCAGCCAGCAGGCCCGCGATCGATCCCGGAGGCAGGGCGCCGACCGTTGCCTCGCCCGTCACGACCCGCGCTCGGACGCGCTCGGGCCGCCGGCTGGGGCGACGTCGGCGCTGACCGCCACCGGCGTCACCGGCAGGGCCCGGCCGCCATCGGCGATCGACGGCTCGGCCAGCCAGCACGCGGCAGCCTGACCGCCGCCCACGTCGAACAGCGGCGGTTCCTCGACCCGGCAGCGGTCGAACGCCACGGGACATCGGGGGTGGAACCGGCAGCCGGTCGGGATGTGTGCGGCGTCGGGCGTCTCGCCCTCGAGGATGGTCCGCTTCGTGCGCGTACCCGCCGACGGCGGGTCGGGCGACGGCGACACGGATACGAGGGCCTGCGTGTACGGATTCCGCGGGGAGCGGATGACCTGCTCGGCCGGGCCGATCTCGAGGATCCTGCCGAGGTACATCACTGCGATGCGGTCGGCGATGACCCACGCGAGTGACAGGTCGTGGGTGATGAACAGGTAGGTCAGCAGGCGCTCCTGGCCCAGGTCGAGCATGAGCCGCAGGAGCTCGGTCCGGATCGACACGTCGAGCATCGACACCGGCTCGTCGGCCACGATGAGCTGCGGGCTCATGGCCAGCGCGCCCGCGATGACGACGCGCTGGCGCTGCCCGCCGGACAGCTCGTGCGGGTAGCGGAACGCGAAGTCGGCCGGCAGGCCGGTCGCGTCCATGACCTCCATGACCCGCCGTGTCCGCTCGGCCGCGTTCGCGGCGAGGTGGTTGACCTCGATCGGCTCGGCGATGAAGTCGTGGATCGTCTGCTTCGGGTTCAGCGTCTCGTACGGATCCTGGAAGATGAGCTGGACCCGCCGCCGGTACGTCCGCAGCGCCTTCGTCCCCCACAGCGTCGAGACGTCCTGGCCGTCGAACGTGATCGTCCCGGCGGTCTGCTTGGTGAGCTTCACGATCACCCGGCCGACCGTCGTCTTGCCCGACCCTGACTCGCCGACGAGGCCGAGCACCTCGCCCTGCGCGATGCCCAGCTCGATGCCGTCCACGGCGCGGACCACGGCGCGCGGCTTGCCCCCGAACGAATCGAGGAATCCGCCGCGGATCGGGAAATGGACCTCCAGTCCGCTCAGCCGGATGAGGTCGGTCATGCGAGCGGGACCCCGGCGTCGGGTGGGGGCGCGTCAGGCGCAGAAGCCCCTGCCGCCCTGGCGCCGACCACGACCGGATCGGCGGTCACGCCGCCGACGCTCGGGGCCGCCAGCATCGAGGGCAGGCGCCGGCCGGCGGCCACGTCCTCGGCGCTGATCAAGGCCCCGCCGTCACGGCCTGCCGGATGGAGGTGGCAGGCGACGCGGACGCCGTCGGGGAAGAGGACCTCCGGTGGGACGACCTCACGGCACACGTCCATGGCCGCGGGGCACCGCGGGTGGAAGCGGCAGCCGGCGGGCGGGTCGCGCAGGTCGGGCGGCGTCCCGGGGATCGTGTCGAGCGTCCGCCGGTCGGCCGAGATGCTCGGGAACGCCCCGAGCAGCTTCTCGGTGTACGGGTGGCGCGGCTTCGTGAAGATGCGCTCGACCGGGCCCTCCTCGGCGACCTTGCCGGCGTACATGATCAGCGTTCGGTCGCAGGTCTCCGCGATGACCGACAGGTCATGCGTGATGAGGATCAGCGACAGGCCGAGCTCCCGGCGGAGGCGTTCGAGCAACTCGAGGATCTGGGCCTGGACCATGACGTCGAGGGCCGTCGTCGGCTCGTCGCCGATGACGACCGCGGGGTCGCAGGCGAGGGCCATCGCGATCATCGCCCGCTGGCGCATGCCGCCCGACAGCTCGTGGGGGAAGGCGGCGGCCCGCTTGCGCGGGATGCCGACGAGCTCGAGCAGCTCCGCGGCTCGTTTGCGGGCGTGCTCCTCGGACTCGCCCAGCCGGATCTCGATCGGTTCGGCGATCTGCTCGCCGACCCGCTTCACCGGGTTGAGGGCATTCATCGCGCCCTGGAAGACGATGCTGATCTCGCGCCATCGATAGCGGCGCAGCTGGTCCTCGGTCTTGGGCACCAGGTCGATGCCGAAGAGCTCGATGCTGCTGCCCTTCCGGATACGGGCGTTGGCCGGGAGGATGCGAACGAGCGACAGGGCGGTCGTCGTCTTGCCGCAGCCCGACTCGCCCGCGAGCCCCAACGCCTCGCCGTTCTCGAGCCGGAAGCTCACGCCGTCGACCGCCTTGACCCACCCGTTCTCGAGCTTGAAATGCGTGCGCAGGTCCTTGACCGCCAGCAGCCCGGCCGCCGGGTCGGCCTGCCTGGGCAGGGCTCGCTGCCGACCGCCGGTCACGATCGTGGTCGCGTCGAGCGGCGCGGCGGTCGCGGTGGTCTCGCCTTCCGGGGCGAGCGCCTCGGCGTCCTCCTCGATCCGGTGGTCGTGGTCGCGCAGCTCGTCGGCGACCCGGATCTCGCGGCGTGGATCGGTCATCGGCGGACCTGCGACTTGGGGTTGAGGATGTCGTCGAGGGCGTTGCCGACGAGCGTGAAGGACAGGACGACGAGGACGACGCAGATGGCCGGCGGGGCGATGAACCACCACGCGCCGAGGCCCGGGGCGCCGGCCTCCTGGGCCGCCTCGAGGATCTGTCCCCACGACGGGGCGAACGGGTCACCGAGGCCGATGAACGAGAGGCTGGTCTCGATGAAGACCGCCGCCGCGAACGTGATGACCGCCTGGGCCACGATGAGGTTGACCACGTTCGGGAAGATGTGCCGCCGCATGATGTGGCCCGAGCCGCTGCCGATGACCCGTGCACGGTCCACGAACATCCGCTCCCGGATCGACAGCGTCTGTGACCGGATGATCCGGGCGGTCGTCGCCCACGACGTGATGCCGATCACCACGACGATGACGAGCAGCGTCGCCCGAAGGCCGAAGAACTCGGCCTCCGGCCCGATGATCTCGAGGATGACCGGGGCGAGGATGATGGCGAGCACGAACGTCGGCAGGACGAGGAAGAAGTCGGTGAGGCGCATGAGCCCGCTGTCGGTCTTGCCGCCGATGTAGCCCGCCACGACCCCGATGAGGGCTCCCACGAAGACCGTGATGGCGGTGGCCAGCAGGCCGATCGACATCGAGATCCGGGCCCCGTGGACCGTCAGATTGAGGACGTCGCGCCCGAGCTGATCCGTCCCGAAGATGTGCGACGCCGACGGCGGCTCGAGCGAGGTGCCGGACGCCGTCACGACGGTCTCGAGCGGCCCGACGAACAGCTGCGGGGCGATCGCCATCAGGGTGAAGAACAGGAGGATCACCAGGCCGATGACGCCGTCGCTGCGCTTGCTGAACCGCCGCGCGAAGGTGCTCGCACCCCTGGCCCGGAGCCGCCAGCGCTCGGCTCGGAGCGATGCCGCGGTGGGGGCGATCGGGGCGCTGCTCATGCGCGCACGCGCGGGTCCAGCCGGCCATAGATGAGGTCGGCGCCGAAGTTGGCCATGACGACCGACACCGACAGGATCAGGAAGATGCCCTGCAGGACCGGGTAGTCGCGGGCGGCGAGCGCGTCGACCGTGAGCGTGCCGAGACCGGGCCAGTTGAACACGACCTCGGCCGTGATGGCCCCGGCGACGACGTAGCCCAGGTTGATGGCGATGATCGTCACCATCGGCAGGAGGGCGTTGGGGAACGCGTGCTCGCGCAGGACGCGGCTGTCCTTCAGCCCCTTGGCCCGGGCGGTCGTGACGTAGTCCTCGGAGCGGGTCTCGATGATCGAGGACCGCATGATGATGCTGTAGGCCCCGATGAGCCCGAGCGTGACCGTGGTCAGCGGCAGCACGAGGTGGCGCAGGAAGTCGGCGAGCTGCGCCGGGGCGGACTGGAAGGTCGCCCCCGGGGTGAGCATCCCCGACGTCGGGAACCAGCCGAGGTTCGCCGCGAAGATGATGATCAGTGGCATGCCGATCACGAAGTACGGCATCGAGTACAGGATCAGGCCGGCTCCGCTGCCGACCCGGTCGGTCGTGCTCCCCCGGCGCCAGCCCGCGTACGACCCCACGATGAGGCCCACGACGATGGCGATGGCCTCCGCCAGCCCGACCAGGATGACCGTCGGCCAGAGGTGGCTGCCGATGACCTCGACCACGGACTGGCCGCGGAATTTCAGCGAATAGCCGAGGTCAGCGGTGACGGTCGCCTTCACATAGGCGACCAGCTGGTCCGGGACCAGGGGCTTGTCCAGCCCCCATTCCTTGCGGACCTGCTCGACCTTCTCCGCGGTGAGGAACGGGTTGCGCAGGAGCACGCGCTCCGGCGAGCCCGGCATCATCCGGAAGATCAGGAAGTTGAGCAGGACGATCGCGATGATCGTCAGGACCGCCTGCCCGAACTTGCGAAGGATGTAGCGGCCGCTCATCCCCGGTGTCGCTCCTCAGCAGGAGCGACGTGGGTGTGGGCGGCCGCTACCCGACATCACTCGTCGTCGTCGTCAGCGGTCGCTGTCGCCTGGCGCCGCCGCATCAGCACGAGCGCCGCGGCGGCGACCACCACCAACGCCACGACGGCGATGAGCAACGGCGTGTTGTCCGAGGCCGGAGCGGTGACCGGTGTCTCGGTGGCTGACGGGACCGGGGTGGCGGCCCCTGGAGCCGTCGACGTGCCGGCCGACGCCGACGGGGCCGGCGCTTCCGCCGACGGGGCGGCCGAGGGGACCGCTGCAGCGTCGCTCAGCAGTCCGTAGTCGAGCGCCCCGTAGGTGAACAACGGCGTCCCGTTGGCCGTCGGCTGGTTCTGCCAGCCGGCGAACCGGTCGGTCCGGTACGCGTCCAGGTTGGAGTCGTAGTACAGGATGTCGTACGGGGCCTCGTCGTAGATGAGGTTCTGCATCTGCGTGAGGATCGTCTTGCGCTCCTCCGCTGAAGTCGCGGCGAGCTGCTGGTCGTACAGCTTGTCGAACTCGGGGTTGCAGTATTGGCTGTCGGACGAGCTGCCGATGGCATCGCACTTGAAGATCTGCAGGAGCGCGTTGGGATCGACGTTGCCCGACCAGCCCCACAGCTCGATGTCGTAGTCGGCCGTGTAGCCCTCGCCGGCTTCCGGCGGCAGGACCTTCTCGCCGAGGGTCGCCGAGTCCATCGTCTGGACGGTCGTCTTGATCCCGAGCTCCTTGTACCACTCGGCCACGAAGGCGGCCGACGCGGAATAGGACTCCTCGGTGTTGGGCATGAACATCCGGAGGGTGATCGGCTTGCCCTCCTTGTCGAGGCGATTGCCGCTCGCGTCGAGGGGGTAGCCCGCGGCATCGAGCTTCTGCTTGGCGAGCTCGATGTCGAACGTTCGCGGCGTCGTCGGGTCGACATGCCACTGGGTCAGGACCGGGGGCACGATCGTGGTGCCGACATCGCCGAACCCACCGAGGACGCGGTCCACGAGGGCCTGGTGGTCGACGGCGTAGCCGAGCGCGTCACGGAACTTGGGGTCGAGCAGCGCCTTGGTCGACGGACCGCCGCCCTTGATCGTCTTGTCCGTGCCGGTGCCGTAGGTGTTGAAGGCGAGCTGGGTCCAGCCGTTGGCCGAGCCTTCGACCGTCTTGATGTTCGGCTCGGTCGCGAGCGCCTTGAGCTGTTCCGGGTTCACGTTGTGGGCGTAGTCGAGCTCGCCGTTCTTGAGGGCCTGGACCATCGTGTCCGCGGTCTTGAAGAACTGCATGACGACTTCGTCGGCATAGGGCTTGGGGCCCCAGTAGTTCGGGTTGCGGACGAACCGGGCGAACTGGCCGGTCTGCCAGTCGACGGCCTGGTACTTCCCGGTGCCGACGATCGGCTTGTCCGCGGAGACCTCGAACTTGGCGTCGCCGATGGTCTTGTGCGTCTCCTTGCCCCAGACGTGCTTGGGGATGATCGGGAGGTAGGTCTGCAGGATCCGGTCGGAGGCGTCGTCCGTCGTGGCGATCATCGTCGTCGCGTCCGGGCACTCGACCTTGGTGACCTTGGCGTCGTCGAGGCCCGGGTCGAGGTAGCCGGCACCGAGGCTGCCGGCGCCGCCGTCGGCGATGGCGTCGATGGCGAGCTGCCACGAGAAGCAGGCGTCCTCGGCGGTCGCCGGCTCGCCGTCGGACCACTTCATCCCGTCACGGATCTTGAACGTCCACGAATGGCCGTCGGCGGCGCGCTCCCACGACTCGGCGAAGCCCGGGATGGGCTCGAGGTCGGGGCCGAAGTCCACGAGCAGGTCGTAGTTGAGCTCGAACGCCTCGTAGCCGCTCACGAGGAGCGTGGCGTACGGGTTCATCGAGTCGAGGTCCTGGGTCGTCCCGGTCCGGAGCACGATCGGATCGGCGGCGGCCACGGGGCTGCCGGCTGGGAGTACGAGTGCCGCCGCGAGGGCGCCGGCACCCAGCAGACGCGCCATCCGGGCGCGCAGGGGTGTTCGCATCAGTCGAATCTCCTCCACTGACGGGGCCTCCCGCCCGAATGCGCGGCACTGTGGCACAGGCAGCGAAACGCTGCAAGGAAGGGGTCCGCTGGACGCGCCGTGGGGTGCTCGGGGCGCGGGCCGCCGGTTGGCGCACGCGGCCCCGGGATCAGACCATCCAATGCGTCACCGGATCGCGCTCCAGGAGGATCGGGCGGTCGATCCGGAAGGCGCCGAGCTCGCCGTCCGATGGGCTCGCACCGTCGAGCGCGAGCTCGACGAGGACGCGCCCGATGACCGACGCGTACTTGAAGCCGTGGCCGACGCCGAGGGCGACGAGCACGCCCGGGGCGTCGGGCAGGCGGTCGAGGACGAAGTCCCGGTCGGGCGTCAGGGTGAACAGGCAGGTCTTCGTGAGGATCGGCGGCCCGAGGGCGCCGGGCAGGTGCGTCGCGAGGAAGTCGGTGACGCGCGCGAACGCGGCCTCGTCCCGCTCGAAGGTCCGGGTCTCGGCGGTCGTCGCCTCGCCGCCGCAGTCCTGGGCGACCTTGGGCCCGGCCTCGCCGTAGGTCGGGAAGCCGTAGAACGACGGATCGTCCATCCAGATCCAGACCGGGAACCGGTCAGGCCCGAACGCCGCCGGGTCCGGGTTCGCGAAGTACGTCACCTGCTCCTTCGTGACCGTGAGCGGCAGCGACCGGTCGAACCAGGCCAGGAGCTCGTTCGTCCAGGCGTCGGCCGTGAGCACGACCCGGCCCGCACTGTAGGTCCGTCCGCCGGCGTCGACCTCGTACGCGCCACCGACCTCGCGGATCGCCGTGACCGGAGCGCGATCGAGCAGGATGGCTCCGCGAGCGACCGCGAGGCGCCGATGCGCGGCGTTGCCGCGGTACGGATCGGCGAGGCCGCCCTGCGCCTGCCAGATCGCGTGCACGTCGTCGCTCAGGTGCCATTGCGGCCAGCGGCGCATGACCTCGGCGGCGTCCAGCCACTCGAACGGGACGCCCTCGGCGGTGAGGCTGTCGCGATAGGTGGCGGGCGGGATGGCGGCATCGGCCGGAAACAGGTCGAGGCCGCCGGTCACGGTCACGATCCGCTCGCCGGCCTCGGCCTCCACCTCGGCCCACGTGTCGTAGGCCCGGCGGGCGAACCGGACGTAGTCGGGCCGGTGATAGGAGAGCCGGATGATGCGGCTGTGATCAGCCGACGCACCGTTGTCGTGGTCGAGCGCGAACTGCTCGAGGCCGAGGACGCGGATGCCCGGCCGCGTCGACGCCCAGTACGCGACGGCGCTGCCGAACGCGCCGAGGCCGACGACGATGACGTCCCAGTCGTGCCGTTGCGCGGTCATGCGCCCGGATCGAACGAGCGCGTCTCGACGGCGGCGACGCGGCCGCCGACGTCGACCGTCCCGGCCGCCGGGTCCGGGCGGACGAGCAGCTCCGAGCCGACGCCCTGGTGGATGACCAGCGGCCGGCCCAGCCGCCCGCCCATCCGCACCGCGGCAGCCCCCGTCGCTTCGTCCTCGAGGATCCCGAGGTCGGTCGCGAAGTAGCGGCTGCGCAGGTGCCCGGTGGATTCGTCTTCCCAGGCCCACACGTAACGGCCCGGCTCGCCCATCGCGCCGGCGACCGCGGCATCGACCTCGGCCGGGCTGGCCAGCTGCGGCGCATCGAAGGTGTGGACCCACTCGGGCCGGGCGCGGATCCAGCGCCGACCGTCGTCGTCGGACCAGGTCAGGACGTCGCCGGCGGGGCAGCGCAGGGTCGTGACGGCGTGGCCGAGGGTGGCCAGCAACCACGACGTGCCGACCGTGGGATGGCCGGCGAACGGCAGCTCCGCGGCCGGCGTGAAGATGCGGACGGTCGCGACGCCGGACCTCGCGTCGATGACGCTCGACGAAGACCGTTTCGCTGAAGCCGAGCTCGGCGGCCACCGACTGGCGGCGGCGCGGGGTCGATGGCGCTGGCGTCCACGAAGACGCCGAGCGGGTTGCCGCCGGCGCCGTCCGGCCCGAGGAAGACGCGCAGGACGTGGAGGTCGATCACGTGTCACTGCCGGCGGACTCGGCGTTGTCGGCCCTTTCGGCGAGCTCGGCGCTTACCGCGCGCTCGAGCGCGACGCGCTGGATGGCGGCCACGCTCATGACGTCGGTGATCCGCCCGTCGAGGGACATCGCGACGGCCTCGGCGAACGGCACCCAGCGGATCTCGAGCACCTCGGTCGGTTCGGGCGACGCCTCGCCGTGCGCCAGGTCCGTGGCGACGAGCAGGACCGCCCGCTCGTCCGAGATGGAGTTCGACAGGGAGACCCGGCCGAGCTCCCGCCAGGTCGCGGCGGTCACGCCAGTCTCCTCCTGGAGTTCGCGCTGCGCCCCCCCGAGTGCGGTCTCGCCGACCGGCACGCCACCCTCCGGGATCTCCCAGGACCACTCGTCGAGCGTGTAGCGGTGCTGCCCGACGAGCACGGTCCGGTCGTCGGCGTCGATGGCGACCACGCCCACCGCGAGGTTCGCGAAATGGACGACCCCGTAGATGCCGGGGCTGCCGTCGGGTCGGTCGACCTCGTCGTGCCAGACCGTGATCCACGGGTTCTCGTAGGCGACACGCCGCTCCCGGCGCACGAACCGACCGTCCATCGCCGTCATCGTCGCACGCCGCGCGGCGGCTCGCCGGACGGGCGTCGGGGGCCTCGTAGACTCGGGACGTGGATGCCGCGCGCCCCGCCAGCGAGCCGCGCTTCGCCGTCGAGGCGAGCTGGGATGTGCGCGTCCTGGCCCGCGACGGCGTCGAGCTCTCCGCCAATCTGTGGCGGCCACTGACGGATGAGCCCGTGCCGGTCCTCCTCGAGATGATCCCGTACGGCAAGGACAACTGGCGGCGCGCCGCGGACGTGACCCGCGGGGAGTGGTTCGCGGCACGCGGCTACGCGCTGTGCCGGCTCGACGTGCGCGGGACCGGCTCGTCGTACGGGGTCGCACTCGACGAGTACACCGCCGACGAGACGCGCGACGGCTACGACGCGGTCGAGTGGCTCGCGGCCCAGCCGTGGTGCGACGGCAATGTCGCGATGTGGGGCATCTCCTACGGGGGGTTCACCGCCATCCAGGTCGCGGCGCTGCGACCGCCGCACCTGCGGGCGATCGTGCCGGTCATGGCCACCGACGACCGCTACATCGACGACGTCCACTACCGCGGCGGCTGCGTCACCGTCAGCGAGCTCTCCCAGTACGCCGTGAGCCAGGTCGCGATGAACGCCATGCCGCCGGAGGCCGCGTTCCATGGCGAGGCCTGGCGCTCGGACTGGATGGAGCGGCTCGAGGCGACGCCGCCGTGGCTGTTCGCCTGGCTCCGCGAGCAGACCGACGGCCCGTATTGGCGCCAGGGCTCGCTGGCGCCCGACTACGACGCCATCACGGCCGCGATCTTCAACATCGGTGGCTGGCACGACTCCTACGTCGACCCGGCCTTCCGGATGCAGGCCCGCTGCCCCGCCCCGTCGCACACGCTCATCGGCAACTGGGTCCATTCGTGGCCGCACGACGCCGCACCCGGGCCGAACCTCGACGAGCTTCACGAGATCGCCCGGTTCCTGGACCGCCACCTTCGGGGCGTCGCGAACGGCTGGGACGACGAGCCGCCGATCGTCTGGTTCGAGCACGAGTACGCCCCGCCCGAGCCGTTCCCGGCGTCGCTGCCGGGTCGGTGGCGGGCGGCGACCGCGTACCCGCATCCGTCGACCACCGTTCGCGGGTGGGCGCTGGGTCCAGGCACGTTGGTCGCCGGCGACGGTTTGCCTGCGGGCGGTCCCGCCGCTCCCGCGGGTCCGGGCGTCGACACGTTCCGGCATCACCCGACGACGGGAACCCGCGGCGCCCTCTCGTGGGGCGCCGGCGGCGAGCCCAACGGTCTGGCCCGTGACCTGCGTCGCGACGAGGACGCCGGTCCGACCTACACGTCCGATCCACTCGTCGAGGCGCTCGAGATCCTGGGCGTCCCCGAGGTCGTGCTCTGGCTGGAGGTGGACGCCCCGGTCGCGGCCGTGAGCGTCCGGCTGTCCGACGTCGCCCCGGACGGCACGACCGCGCTGGTCAGCGCCGGCGTCCTGAACCTGACCCATCGTCGATCGCACGTCGAGCCATCGCCGCTCGAGCCGGGCGTCGTCGAGGAGGTCCGCTTGCCGCTGCGGACCGCCGGATATCGATGGCAGGCGGGCCATCGACTGCGGATCGCGGTGTCGTCGTCGCTCTGGCCGGTCCTATGGCCGTCGCCCTTCCCGGCCACCTTCGGGCTGCACCGTGGGACGGACACGCCATCGCGGCTCGAGCTGCCCGTCGTGCCACCCGCCGGCGGGCCGGGCGATGCGCCGGTACCTGCCTTCCGGACGGCGCCACCCGAGCTGCGCTGGCCGGTGGCGGAGGCGCTCGACGGGGCCGGTCCGGCCGTCGCCGATCCGCCGGCCTGGCGCATCGAGGAGGACGTCATCACCGGCACGACCACCGTCCACGTCCACGACGGCGGCGAAACCATCGTGCCCGACGGGCGCCGGCTCTATGCGGCCGAGACGCTCCGCATGACCGCGTCGGACGCCGACCCGGCGCGGGCGGAACTGGAGGCGCACGTGGTGTATCGATGGCAGGAACGCGAGACGGATCGCAACGGCGAGCTGACGCGGATCGAGATCCGCGCCGATTCCCGCCAGACCAGCACGGCCACCGACTTCGACCTCGCCGTCCGGCTCGAGGTCGACGTCGACGGGGAGCGCTTCTTCGAGCGGTCGTGGCACGAGGTCATCCCGCGGAACCTGGTCTGAGGCGCCGCGACTCGCTGAGGCCGCGTTCCGCGAGCGTTCTTGTGCACTGAACGCACGCATCCGCGGTTGTCACGGACGTCGGGCGACGACGGATGCCGCCCATGCGCCATCGGATGCCTGATTCACGACCATCGCCGCTGCCCGACGCACGGCGCTCACCCTTCCGCGCGCGCATGTGCCTGATTCGTGCGCGTGATGCCGCATGTGCGACGCATTCGCCACCAACAAACGGCGGTGCGTGCATCTGATGCACGCCGGTGCAGGCGATGTGGCACTCGATGCACTGATCCGACGTCCGCACCTGACATCGACCCCGCCGGGCTGGGACTGGGCTAGCTCATGCGGCACCCGATGCACGCGGTCCGACGTCGACGGGGAGCGCTTCTTCGCGCGTTCGTGGCACGAGGTCATCCCGCGGAACCTGGTCTGAGGTTGCCCGCCGCCCCGGCGCGGCCCCCGACCGGACCGGCCCGCCCGCTAGACTCCCGGCCATGACCGACCGCCCACGGATCTCCGCCAAGGCCGACCGATTCACCGAGTCGGTCATCCGCGAGATGAACCGGCTGGCCGTCGCGGCCGGCGCCGTCAGCCTGGCCCAGGGCTTCCCGGACTTCGCCTGCCCACCGGAGCTGAAGCGGGCGGTGGCGGAGGCCGTCGACGCCGACCTCAACCAGTACGCGATCACGTGGGGCTCGAAGCCCCTGCGCGACGCGATCGCCGAGACGACCCCGCGCCATTTCCCGGGCTGGGGCGCCATCGACCCCGAGACCCAGGTCACCGTCACCTGCGGCGCGACCGAGGCGATGATCGCGGCGATGCTCGGCCTGCTCGATCCGGGCGACGAGGTCATCGTCTTCGAGCCGTTCTACGAGAACTACGGCCCGGACGCGATCCTGTCCGGCGCCATCCCGCGGTACGTGACCCTCCACGAGCCGGACTGGTCGATCGACCCCGACGAGCTGCGTGCGGCTTTCACCGAGCGGACCCGCGGCATCGTCGTGAACTCGCCCCACAACCCGACCGGCAAGGTGTTCACGCGAGCCGAGCTGCAGCTCATCGCCGACCTCTGCCAGGAGTTCGACGTCATCGCCTTCACCGACGACATCTACGAGCACATCGTGTTCGAGGGCGAACACATCCCGCTCGCGACGCTGCCCGGGATGGCCGAACGGACCGTGTCGATCCATTCGATGTCGAAGACCTACTCGGTCACCGGCTGGCGGATCGGCTGGACCATCGCCCCGCCGGACCTGTCGGTCGGGATCCGGCGCGTCCACGACTTCCTGACGGTCGGCGCGGCCGCGCCGCTCCAGGCCGCCGCGGTGACGGCGCTCGGCTTCCCCGACACGTACTACCGGGACCTCGCCGACGGCTATCGCGAGCGTCGCGACATCATCGTCCCCGCCCTGCGCGCGGCCGGGTTCCGCATCCACGAGCCGGCGGGCGCGTACTACGTCATGACCGACATCCGCGACCTGGCCCGGCCCGGCGAGGACGACGTCGCGTTCGCCCACCGACTCATCGCGGATCCCGGCGTCGCCGCTGTCCCGGGCTCCTCGTTCTTCTCACACCCGGAGCTCGGCCGGACGAAGCTACGCTTCGCGTTTCCCAAGCGCCGCGAGACCCTCGAGGCCGCGGCCGAGCGGCTGGCCCGGCTCGCTCGCTAGCCCGCGGCGACCCCCGGCAGGAACGCGTCCACCGCGGCCGCGACCGCCTTGCGCGCCTCGGGGCCGTCGTAGCGCAGCAGCGGTTCGGGCTCGAGCGCCTGCTCGGTGATCGCGCCGTTGACGCGCGTGTAGATGACCGGGTAGATCGCGCCCGTCCCGTCGGCCTCGAGGGTCAGCGCGAGCGCGTCCCCGCCTTCGGCATCGAGCACGTGGGTCAGCGGCTGGACGCCGTCGTCGACGAGCCCGGCCTCGGGATCCGCGGTGATGACCCGGGCGAGGTAGCCGCGCTGGTGCCACAGCTCGGGGGCCTCGGTGAGCTCGCGCACGACGAGATCGGTCAGGTCGCCCGGCGCGATCGACGGTCGCTCCTGGACGTACCCGAACCGCGTCGAGGCGACCCGCGCCGCGATGAGGCGAGCGTTGTAGCGGGCGCCATGGACGGCCCCCGAGTTGCTCGGCATGCCGTGGCGCTGGAGGCCCTTGCTCCCCTGCCCGATCGTGCCCGCGAAGAAGATGCCCGGGCACGGTCGTGCTCTCCCACCACGGGGTCTGGGCGGGCAGCCGGCTCGCGCCGAATGTCGCGACGCCCAGGTCGGGCAGGTCCTGCAGCGGACAGACGAACCCGGTGGCCGCGATGATCTCGTCGACCTGGACCTGGAGGTCGCCGCCCCCGTCGGTGCGACGCAGGAACAGGTCGAGGCCGCCGTCGCCGCCGGGCGCCGGCTCGACGCGCTCGAGCGCGGCATCGAGGATCGACACGCCACCGCCCAGGACGTGGTCCTCGTAGGGCTGGACGTAGCGCGCCCGGACCCCGACCAGCGAGCGCGTGTCGACCGACAGCTTGGCGTGCGACGGCGAGAACAGCACGAGCTGGCGCGCCCACGGGAGCAGGCCGTTCGCGAGCTCGAACCCCGAGTTCTGCTTGCCGATGATGCCGACCCGCCGGCCCGCATACGTCTCGGGCGGCCGCACGTCGGCGTAGTGGTGGCTGAACGCCTGGCCCGGGCCGGGCGGCGTGTACGGCTCGGCGACCCCGACCGCCACGATGAGGACCTCGGCCCGATAGGTGCCGTCCGTCGTCTCGACCACGTAGGTTCGGCCGGCCGCCGACTCCTCGATGCGTCGTCCCGGTCCATCGGCACTCGTAGCGGACGGCGACGCCGGCGCGCTCGGCGAAGGTCGCGAGGTTCGCCTCCATCTCCGGTCGCGACGGGAAGTACGACGTCCGATCCATCAACTCGGGCTGGATCGCCCGGGTCTCCGCGGTCTCGCCGAGCAGGCTGTTCCAGTCGTACCGCTCGTAGGCGCGGGTCCCCTGCGGGACCGGCGCGTGCGGCTTGGTCCACGACAGCAGGCGCTGGAAGAACGGCCAGCGCCGGAACATGCCGCCGGGCGACGGGTCGGACGAGATGACCGCGTGCTGGACGCCCAGCCGGCCCAGCGAGTACGAGACCTGGAGCGCGCCCGGGCCGGAGCCGATCACGACGACGGGATACGCCCCGGGCGGGAACGGTCGATCCACCCCGGGCCGGTCGGTCAACTCCGCCATCGGTTCGCGGCGCGCAGGCGGCGGGCCTGGGCCTGGAGCATCCGGAACATGACCCGTGGATGGGCCACGAGGAACGATTCGACCGCGGGGGCGGCGAGGACGAGACAGGTCATCGGGCGGGTCGCCACGATGTCCGCGATGGGCGCCTCACCGAGCAGGATCGACACCTCGCCGAAGAAGTCGCCGCGGGCCAGCCGGGCCCGCTCCGAGCCGTCGACGACGACGATCGCCTCGCCATCGAGGATCACGTAGAAGCCGGAGCCCTTCAGGCCCTGGCGCAGGATGCGCTCGCCCTCGGCGAAGGCCTGCTCCTCGAAGGTGTGGACGATGCCCGCAAGCTGCGGCGAGGTCAGGTCGGCGAACAGGCCGAACCCGGCGATCGCGTCGATCAATTCCTCGCGCTCGGCCATCCCGCGCATGGTGCCACGCGCACGGGTGCGAGGGAAGGGCCATCGAGCACGGAGCCCCGTCATCACGACGTCACGGGCGACCTTGACGCTCCCACCACGGCAGCGCAGCATCATGTCCCTGGACACCATGGAGCCGGACCGGCATCCGGCCCGCCGTGCCACCACCCATCCGGAGGACGCATGACCCTGACCCGAGACCGACGGACCGAGCTGCTGGCCGCGGCGCGGCTGTTCGCCGGGGTCGATCCCGAGGGCCTCGAACGGATCGGCGACCGGACCGTCGAGGTCGACTTTCCCGACGGCCGCGTGATCGCCCGCAAGGGCGAGGTCGGGACCGGGTTCTTCGTCATCGCCAGTGGGCGTGCTTCGGTGATCCGCGACGGCCGGACGATCGCCACGCTCGGCCCGGGCGACTTCTTCGGGGAGCTGTCCGTGCTCGACGGTCTGCCGCGCACCGCCCAGGTCGTGGCGGACGGCCCGACGACCTGCATCGCCCTCGCGTCGTGGGACCTCGAGGCGGTCATGCTCGAGCAGCCGAAGGTCGCCCTGGCGCTGCTGCGCGGGCTGGCCGTGCGGCTCCGCGAGCTGACCGAAGCCGACCACCACTGACGGTCGGCCGACCCATCCCGTGACCGCTCCCGGTGGTCCACCGACCGGCCTCGTCACGTGCCTCTTCACCGACATCGAGGGCAGCACGCGCCTCGAGATCGAGCTCGGCACCGGTCCGTATCGGACCATTCGCGAGCGTCACCGGGAGGTGCTGCGGGCGGCCTTCGCCGAGGGCGACGGCTACGAGCAGAGCACGGAAGGCGACTCCTTCTTCGTGATCTTCGCCCGGGCCGAGCGGGCCGTCGCGGCGGCCGCGGCCGCCCAGCGGGGCCTCGCGGCCGAAGCCTGGCCGGACGGCGTCGCCGTCCGGGTCCGGATGGGCCTCCACACCGGCGAGATCGAATCGACCGGGAACGACGTCATCGGACTGGCCATCAACCGGGCCGCCCGGATCGCAGCCGCCGCTCACGGTGGGCAGGTCCTGCTCAGCGACACGACGCGGGCCCTGCTCGGCGACGAACTGCCGAGCGGCGTCACGTTGCGCGACCTCGGGGAGCATCGGCTGAAGGACCTGCGCGCGCCGGAGCGCCTCAGCCAGCTCGTGATCGAGGGGCTGCCCGCCGACTTCCCGACGCCGCGCTCGATCGATGCCCGGCCCAACAACCTGCCGACCCAGCTCACGACCTTCGTCGGCCGCGAGCGCGAGCTCGCCGAGGCCGGGGCGCTGCTTGCGCAGACCCGGCTACTGACGTTCACCGGCCCGGGCGGCACGGGCAAGACCCGCCTCTCCCTGCAGGTCGCGGCCGCGGCCGCGGACGCCTACCCGGACGGCATCTGGTTCGTGGCCCTCGAGGCGATCCGCGACCCGGCCCTTGTCGCCCCGGAGATCGCCCGGACCCTCGGTATCGTCGACAGCCCGACCCGCTCGGCCATCGACGGGATCGCCGACGCACTGGGGTCCAAGCACGTCCTGCTGGTCCTCGACAATCTCGAGCAGGTCGTGACGGCCGGCCCGGACATCGCCGACATCCTGCGACGCTGCCCCAACGTCACGGTCCTCGCGACGACGCGCATCGCGCTCCATGTCTCGGGCGAGCAGGAATACCCGGTGCCGGGCCTGCCGGCTCCCCCCGACCCGAGCGAGCTCTCGGAGGTAGAGCGGCTCAACCTGCCGCGCGCCCTGCGCGAGTACGACCTCGAGACCCTCAACCAGTTCGAGGCGGTGCGGCTGTTCATCGCCCGGGCCAGCGCCGTCCGGCCCGGGTTCGCGGTCACGAACGCCAACGCCCCGGCCGTTGCGGGGATCTGCGGCCGCCTGCACGGGATGCCCCTCGCGATCGAGCTCGCCGCAGCGCGGGTCAAGCTCCTGAGCCCCGACCAGATCCTGGCCCGCCTCGACCACCATCTGGCCGTGCTGACAGCCGGCTCGCGCGACCTGCCCGAGCGCCAGCAGACGCTGCGCGGGGCGATCGCCTGGAGCTACGACCTGCTCGACGATGGGGCGCGCCGCCTGCTCGACCGGCTGTCCGTGTTCCGTGGCGGCATCGCGCTCGACCTGGCCGAGACGATCACCGGTCCGGGCGACGAGGTCGGCGGCGACGTCGTGGACCGCGTCGGCGAGCTCATCGATCAGAGCCTTCTCCGGCTCGACGAGGGCGACGGGGACCCGCGCGCCTCGATGCTCGAGACGATCCGCGAGTACGCCGCCGAGATGCTCGCGGCGCGCGAGGAGGCGGACGCCATCGAACGCCGCCATGCCGAGACCTTCCTGGACCTGGCCCAGCGCGCCGCCCCCGAGCTGCGCGGCCAGGACCAGCGTGTCTGGCTGGACCGGCTCGAGCACGAGCACGACAACCTGCGCGCCGCCATGGACTGGGCGATCGCCCGGCCCGACCCGCACATCGCGGTCGGCTTCGCCTACGCGCTCTGGAAGTTCTGGCAGGCGCGTGGCTACCTCGTCGAAGGGCGCCGTCGCCTCGAGGCGATGGAGGCCATGGCGTGGACCCTCGAGCCGGTCGATCGCGCCCACTTCGCCGAAGCGATCGGGAGCGTCGCGTACTGGCAGTCCGACGAGCCCGTCGCCTCCTTCTGGTACGACCGGCAGCTCGAGGAATGGCGCGCCATCGGCGACCGGCGCGAGATCGCCAATGCGCTGTTCAACCGGGCCTACGCGGACATGATCTCGATCATGCTCGGGATCGCCGACACGACCGAGCTCGCGGGCGGCCGCGAGCGGCTCGATGAGGCGCTGGCGATCTCCGAGGAGCTGGGCGACCGGAGCGGCCAGGGCAACGCCCTGTGGGGCCTCGGCAGCTACTACTACTTCACCGCCGACGCCGCCGGCGCCCAACCGTGGTACGAACGCTCGCTCGAGCTCCACCGCGCGGCCGGCGACCGGACGATGGAGGCTTGGTCGCTGCACATGATCGCGCTCACCGGGATGAGCCAGCGACACTTCGACGAGGCGATGGAAATGGCCCGCCACGCGATGCGCCACTTCTACGAAGCGGGCGACATCTCCGGCGTCATCCTCACCCTCGACGACGTCTCGATCATCTCGCTGGCCCAGGGCGACACCGAGCGCGCCGGCCGGCTGTGGGGGGCCGCCCGATCCCTGCAGGCGGCCACCGGCATGGACCTTGCGGACTCCGTGGACCAGACCCAGCGGCTGTACGGGACGCCGACCGCCAAGGACGTGCTCCCGGCGGACGAGCTCGCCCGGCTGTCCGCGGAGGGCGCGGCCATGAGCCTCGACGAGCTGGTCGCGTATGCTCTCGGGATGCAGGACGGCGCCCCGCCCACCTCCCACGAGGAGGCCCCGGCATGATCCCCCAGGACCCGGGTGTGAGCCTGTCGTTCCCGGCCATCCGCCTCATCGATGACGACGGCGGGAGCGAGGCCGGCGCGGCACCGTCGGAGGTCGATCCGGCCCTGGTCATGCTGACCTGCGCGAACTGCGGAGCCGCGATGGACGAGCGCAAGTGCAAGCTCATCTGCCGGTGCGGCTACTTCCTCTCCTGCTCCGACTACTACTGAGCGATCGACGATTGGACGACCACAGTCCCGACGAACCTCCCAGTCCCATCGACCTGACCGTCGAGAGCCTCGTCAAGCCCTCCGTGGCGTGGACGGCGCTCACCGATCCACGTCGGGTCGCCGAGTGGTTCACCGACGCGTCCCCGGTCGGGCGCATCGGTGACGCCTACCGGCTCGACTTCGGCGACGGCAGCGTCGTCGACGGCGTGATCATGGAGCTCGAGCCCGGCCGGCGGTTCGCCTACACCTGGTCGTGGGCCGGCTCCGAGGCGCACGAGGAGACCCTCGTCATCTGGTCCGTGGCGGCGCGCGACGGTGGCGGCTCGGAGATCCGGCTCATCCACGACGGCTGGGCCGAGGCCGCGCTCGACGAGACGATCCGCGACGACCACGAGGGGTATTGGAAGGGCTACCTGGAGGACCTGGCCGCGGTCCTCGCCGAGGGCGGATGACCGTCCGGCCGGGGCTCGGCTAGACTGGCCCTCGATGACCGTCGAGCCGACTCCCGCTCCGTCCACGCCAGCCCCGCGAGCGAAGACCGGCATCCCGAAGAACCCCGGCCGCCGCGAGCTCGGGATGTCGGCGACGTTGCTGTTCCCCAACCGCGAGATCGTCGAGCAGTACTACGTGCCGGTCATCTACACGGCTTGCCGGACGTGCTACTCGGAGGAGGCTCCGGAGTCGATCTTCCGGCGCGCCGTCGACGGCGACTTCGACCCGGCGAAGATGCAGAAGCTCATCTCATCGGTCATCGAGTCCGGCCACGGCTCCACCATCGAGCACGTCGTCTTCACGTTCGCCATCACCGGCGTCAGCCGGACCCTGTCGCACCAGCTCGTCCGCCATCGGGCGGGCGTCGCCTTCGACCAGCAGAGCCAGCGCTACGTCAAGTTCAAGGGCGCCGCGACGATGCTCCCGCACTCCATCGCCGAAGGCGATCCGGGCCTGCGCGAGCGTTACGAGTCGCAGGTCGACGGCGCGCTCGAGCTGTACGGCGAGCTGCTCGGTGCCGGGATGCCGGGTGAGGACGCGCGGTTCGTCTTCCCGAACGCCACCCGCACGAACCTCGTCATGACGACGAACCTGCGGGCGCTCATCCACATGTCCGGGCTGCGCCTGTGCACGATGGCCCAGTGGGAGATCCGCCGCCTGTTCCAGCTGATCCGCCAGCAGATCTTCGCGGTCTCGCCGTTCCTGGGCTCGTTCCTGGCCCCCAAGTGCGTGCCGCTGGGCTACTGCGACGAGTTCGGCAATCGCGATGGGCACTGCCCGATCCGGCCGCACAAGGACCAGGTGCTCGAGGCGTGGTCCGAGAAGGCCGCCGCGGCGCGCGCCGCCGGCCGGGAGCTGCCGCAGGCCCAGTAAGGGCGGCCCGCGGCCCGTGGCCCGCCGGGCGGCGCCTGCTGGGCGCCGAGCGCCGCGGGCGTGTGCCGGACGCCGAGCTACTCGACGACGACGAACCGGACCTCGCGCGCCTCGGCGTCGGCGGCCACGAACGCGAAGAGCCGCTCCGCTTCCTCCTCGACTGCGACCCGTGTCGGCGCATCGAGGGGAGCCCCGATCTCCACCGACATCGTCGCGCTGCGCCGCTCGCGACGGACACGCCACGCGGCCGAGATGAAGCCGTCGACCAGGACTACGCCCTTCCAGGCGAAGTCGACGCCCCACGACATCCCGCCGTTGAGCCGCGAGCGGTCGGCGTGCGACAGGAAGACGTTGTCGTACTGCGGCAGGAACCGGATCGGGGCCGGCAGTCCAGGATCGGCGATGACGCCGTCGGCGACGTCGAGGAGCTCGCGGCCGGCCTCGTCAACGTAGGTCCGCAGGTTCGGCCGCATCGCCTCGACGACCGGACGCAGACCGGTCAGCCACGACCACGTCCGGATGTCGGCGACGGTCGCCGGACCGAACGCGCGCAAGTACCGCTCGACGACCGTCTCGAGCGACGCCGCCGGGCCCAGCGGCCCGCCCAGCCAGGCCTCGGCGGTGGTGTTGGTGGCCCGGCCCGTGCGGCCGAACAGCCCGCGCGGCGGGACCTGGACGAGCGGCAGCAGGAACCGGGCGGTGTAGGCCATGGCGTTCGCGTCGAGGTCCGGCCAGCGCTCGCCGAGCCGGCGGCCGAGCTCGGTCGGGGTCAACGGTTCGCCGTCGAGCGCCTCGCGCGCCGCGTTCGTGATCGCCTCGATGTCCGCGCCCGCGAGGGTCTTCGCGAACGGCGAGCTGCGGAAGGCGCGCACCAGCACGTCGCGGATGGCGGGATACAGAGCGCGAGCGTCGGTCGCCGTGACGAGGTGCAGGGTCCCGCGCAGGAGGCCCATCCGGACGGCGGTCCTGCCAGTCAGCGCCGCCGACAGCTCCTCCGGGTCGAACCCCTCGATCCGGCTCCACAGCCCGACATACGGGTCCTGCGGCTCCTGTGCCTGCAGCCCGACGAGCGCCTCGACCACGTCGAGCGCGGGACGGGATGTCCGCTCCAGCAAGCCCTGTCGCGCGAGCAGGGTCCGGTTGAGCGTCCGCCGTTCGAGGGTCTCGACCGCCCCGAGGCCGGTCATCTCAGGCCCGCGCGAGCGCCTGGTCGAAGGCGGCCAGGGCGTCGCCGGAGAACAGGACGAACGTGACGAGATCGACGGCGTCGGGGTGCTCGTCCAGCCAGGCACCGACCGTCCCGATCGCCACGCTGGCCGCCGCATCGACCGGGTAGTGGTAGACCCCGGTGGAGATCGCCGGGAAGGTCACGGTCCGGCACGATTCGGCGACGACGAGATCCAGCGCGTTCCGATGGGCGTCGGCGAGCAGGAGCGATTCGCCTTCGCCGCCGCCGTTCCAGACCGGCCCCACGGCGTGGATCACGACACGTGCCGGCAGGTTCCCGGCGTCGCTGACGACGGCACTTCCCGTCGGGCAGAAGCGGCGCGAGCCGTAGCGTTCCTCGAGGTCGGCCATGATCGCCGGGCCGCCCGCTCGATGGATGGCGCCGTCGACGCCACCGCCGCCACGCAGTCGGCTGTTGGCGGCGTTGACGATCGCGTCGGCGGCGATCCCGGTGATGTCGCCCTGGATGAGCCGGATCTTCGGATGGGCCGCCATCAGCCGGCCGGCGCCTCGTCGAGGTCACCGAGGTCCGCCAGGAAGCGACGGATGACCCGGGCAAGGCGCGGGCCGGCGACCAGCCCAGCCTCCATGACCTCCTCGTGGGTCAGCGGCTCGCCGCTGTAGCCGGCCCCGGCATTGGTGACCAGCGAGACGCCGCAGACCTCGAGGCCGACCCAGCGGGCGGCCACGCATTCGAGCACCGTCGACATCCCGACCGCGTGCCCACCGAGCCCAGCGAGCATCCGCACCTCGGCCGGCGTCTCGTACGACGGCCCGGTCAGGCCGACGTAGATCCCCTCCTCGAGCGGGACGCCCTCGACGGCGCCGGCCGCGTGGAGGCGGGTCCGAAGGCGCGGGCTCCAGGCGTCGGTCATGTCCGGGAAGCGCGGCCCGAGCTCGTCGGCGTTCGGCCCGAGGAGCGGGGTCCGACCGGTCAGGTTGATGTGGTCGCTCATGACCATGAGCGTGCCCGGCCCGAACGACGGATCGAGCCCGCCAGCCGCGTTGGTCAGGATGACGGTCGTCGCGCCGAGGGCCTGGAACAGGAGGACCGGCTGGACGACGAGACCCGGATCGTGGCCCTCGTAGAGGTGGAATCGCCCCTGGAGCATGACGACGACCCGGCCGCCGAGGCGACCCAGCAGCAACCGCCCCGCGTGTCCGGGTGCCGTGGCCGCAGGCCAGCCGGGCAGCTCGGCGAACGGGATCGCGACAGGGTCCTCGAGCTCGTCGGCGAGCCCGCCGAGGCCGGAGCCGAGCACGATGCCGACCTCGGGCACGAGCGACGACCGGTCGCGCACCGCCGCGACCAGCGCGGACAGGCGGGCGGGCTGATCCGCAGGCGGGATCGGTCGTGGTCGGTCGGGTGACATCGTCGGGTCGGACATGCGGGCCTCCAGGAACTCGTCCAGGGGAAGACGGCCGAGGCCCGCAGACTTCGTCCGCCCGACGGAAGTATCGACACCGGGATGCCGATCGCGTCCCGTCGGGCGTACGCCACGCGAGCGGGGCCGTGGTGAGACAGCCACGCTGGTGCGGGCAACGAAGCGCCCGAAGCGACCGGCGACGGATCGAGGGTCCTTGATGTGATCGCGGCTCCTGCGGCCCTGTCCGGCCCCTTCGGGCACACCGAAGGCTATCGGCTGGCCGGATGGCGGGTCAACGCGCTTATCCACGAACCTGCGCCCGTTCTGCGAGCCGCTGTCCACGGCTTGTCCCGGGATGTGGATAACCCTGTGGACGGCCCGGTCAGCCGCCCATCGCGAACATCTCGACCTTGGGCAGGTCGGGCCGGCCCTCGCGCGTGGACAGGGTCCGCAGCTCGGAGTAGCGGTCCTCGCGCGCGGTCCAGATGCCGCGCACGAACGCGGTCAGCGCCGCGTCGTCGGATCCGTCGCGCAGGACGGCGCGGACGTCGGCGCCCTCGACGGCGAACAGGCAGGTGTAGAGCTTGCCGTCGGCCGACAGCCGGGCCCGGGTGCAGTCGCGGCAGAACGGCATCGTCACCGACGAGATGATCCCGAACTCCCCGATCCCGTCCTGGTACCGCCAGCGACCGGCCACCTCGCCGAGATAGTTCGCCTCGGTGGGCTCGGCCGGCCAGACCGCCGCGATGCGCTCGATGAGCTCGGCCGCGGGGACGACCTCGTCCAGGCGCCAGCCGTTGGAATGCCCGACGTCCATGTACTCGATGAAGCGCAGGATCACGCCGGTCTCGCGCGCCCAGCGCGCCATCGGCACGATCGAGTCCTCGTTGACGCCGCGCCGGACGACCATGTTCACCTTGACCGGCGACAGCCCCGCCTCGAGCGCGGCGTCGATGCCGTCGAGCACCTTGGCGACCGGGAAGTCGATGCCGTTCATCGCCCCGAAGACCGCGTCGTCGAGCGAGTCGAGGCTCACCGTGACCCGCCCAAGCCCAGCGTCCGCGAGCGGCTGGGCCAGCCCGCGCAGCGCCGACCCGTTGGTCGTGAGGGTCAGGTCGAGCGGCTCCCCCTCGGTCGTGCGCAGCGCCGCGAGGCTCGCGATGAGATCGGGCAGGCCGCGCCGCACGAGCGGCTCACCACCGGTGATCCGCAGCTTCTCGACCCCGAGCGCGGCGAAGACCCGGGCCGTGCGCTCGATCTCCTCGAAGGAGAGGACCTGGTCACGAGGCAGGAACGCGTAGTCGCGCCCGAAGACCTCCTTCGGCATGCAGTACGTGCAGCGGAAGTTGCAACGGTCCGTGACCGAGATGCGGAGGTCACGCAGGGGTCGACCCAGGCGATCGAGGGGCTCCATGGGCTGGGTATCGTACCCGCAACCCTCGTGGTGCGAGCGGACACCGTCCCCCGTTTGACGCCAGCCGCCGGTACCACCGGCGTTGCGCGCTGGTACCACTAGCGGACTCCACCACATCGCACCCTGCTGGCACAGTGCGGCCACGCCCCGAAGCGCGCAAGCGCCAGCCCATCAACGAGGATCGACCGTATGGCCACGACCGACGCGAAGCCCGGATTCCGGCTCCCGTGGAGTTCGGATCGGAGCGAGACCGCGAATCCGGCCGAAGTTTCCCAGGACTCGGCCACCGGTGAAGCCTCCCCGTCCCCGCAGGAGATCGAGACGCCCGACATGATCGACGCCGCGCCCGCCGCTACCGCCCACGAGGCCGTCGAGACGCCCGTCGCGTCCGCTCCGACCCCCTCCACCGCCGCCGCCGCGACCTCGGCCGCCCCGACCGCGGCGCGCAAGCCCAACAAGTTCATGGCCGACCTGACCAAGGCCATGCAGGCCGCGGCCGAGACGGCACGCGAGGACACCCTGGGCCGGTTCAATGCCGAGGCCAAGTCCTACATCGAGGGGATCCACGCCGCGTCGGCGTCGGAGGCCACGGACCTGCGCAAGCGGGCCGACGACGACATCGCCGGCATTCGCGACTGGTCGAAGGCCGAGATCGCGCGCATCCGCGAAGAGACCGACGAGCGCATCTCGCACCGCAAGACGACCCTCGAGTCCGAGATCGAGGAGCATGCCGCGTTCATCGAGACGCGCATCGAGCGGGTCCAGTCCCGCGTCTCCGCGTTCGAGGCCGAGATGTCGAAGTTCTTCGAGCGCCTGCTCGCCGAGGACGATCCGACCCGCTTTGCCTCCATGGCCGAGTCCCTGCCCGAGCCGCCGCCCTTCGACGGCCCGTCGCCCGAGCGTGATCCGTCCTGGTACACGACCCCCGCGGTCGAGACCCCGGCCGTCGAGCCGGAGCCGGTCGCCGCGGTCGAGGCCGTCGCCGAGCCCGCGGTCGAGGCGGCCGCGGAGCCTGTCGCCGAGGCCCCCGAGGCCGTCGCCGAGCCGATCAACCCTGACCCCGCGTGGGGCGAGCCCGAGGCCACACCGGCCGAGGCGGTCGCCGATGGCGCACCGGCGGACGCCGCCGTCGAGACCCCGGCCGAGACGCCGGCCGTCGAAGGCGAAGTGTCCAGCATGGTCGACGAGACCCCGGCCGACGACGCCGATCCGCGCCTCTCGATGCTCGGGCTGACCCCCGACTTCGCCGCCGCCGAGGCCGAGGCCGCCGCCTTCGACTCGAATGACGAGTCGAGCGACGAGGAGATCCCGGTGCTCGCCGATGACGCGATCGCGGCTCGACTGGCCGGCCTCGTGCCCGACAGCGAGTCGACCGGCACCCCCGTCACGACGCGCGTCGTCGTGACCGGCCTCATCAGCGTCGCCAGCATCGCCGGCTTCAAGCGCCACCTGTCGCGCGCCGCGGGCGTGCAGTCGGTCGGTGTCTCCTCCGGCCCCGATGGCGAGTTCGTCTTCGCGGTCACGCACGGGTCTGATGTCGCCCTTCGCGACGTCATCCCGGGGCTTCCGGGCTTCGCGGCCCGGGTCACGGCCGAGTCCGATGGCGAGCTGACCATCGCCGCACGCGATCCCGAAGCGGAGAGCTGATCGTGGCGCGACCCGCGGTCGTCATCGCCCTGCCGCCGGACGAGGCGACGCCGGTCGCCACCGAGCTGCGCGAGGCCGGCTACCCGTCGATCACGGTCAACCAGCCGGACCAGCTCGAGGCCCTGCTCGCGAGCCGTCGCGACATCGCGGTCGCGATCCTCGACGGCGAGACCGACTTCGACCAGTCGCTCGAGTACTACGGGCTCCTCCGCGAGAACGGCCGGGCCATCCCGGCGCTCATGGTCGTCTCGCAGCGCGCCCTCGAGCAGCTGGCCAGCCATCCGACGGCCAGTAGCACCGAAGACGAGTACTTCACCCGCCCCTACTCCGCCGAATCGCTGCGCTGGCGCGTGGAGGCCATGTGCATCCGCAGCCAGACCGTCGACGACGGCTCCGGCCCCGTCCTCATGGGCGGCGACCCGAACGCGGACGCCTGGCAGCACCGCGCGACCGTCATCGTCGTGTTCAATCCGAAGGGCGGCGTCGGCAAGACGACCGTCGCGACGAACCTCGCCTCCGCCTTCCAGGTCCGCAAGGGCCAGAACGTCCTGCTCATCGACGCCGACACCGTCACCGGCCACGTCACGACCTCGCTCGGCATCGATGCCGTGCGTACGGTCGCCGACAGCTGGCGCGACGAGCTCGAAGGTGGTCCGGTCGAGACGCTCATCGATCTCGCCGCGGCCCATCCGACGGGCATGCGGGTCGTGGCCCTCACCTCGTCGCCGCTCAACACCGAGATCCTCGAGCCCGCCCGCGTCGCCGACGCGATCTCGGCCGCCCGCCGCGGCTTCGACTTCGTGGTCGTCGACCTGCATCCGTCCTACAGCACGCTCAACCAGGCCATCTTCGAGAAGGCCGACCGCATCCTCGTGCCGGTGACCCCGGACGTGCCGGCCATCCGCGCCGCCGTCCAGCTCGCCGAGGTCGCGACCGAGATGGGCCTGCGCGATCGCCTCGCGCTCGTCATCAACCGGGCCAACAGTGGCGTGTCCGTCGCCGACCAGGAGCGGACCGTCGGGATGCCGGCGCTCGCACTGATCCGGTCGGGCGGGCTGCTGTTCGTGCGCGCCGCCAACGAGGGCCGGACGGTGATCGAGATGTTCCCCAAGGAGAAGATCACCGAGGACTTCGACGCCCTCGCCGACCGGCTCCTCGGGACGCCCGCCGTCGCGCCCACCCAGAAGGCACCGTTCGCGCTGTTCGGCCGCCAGAAGGCGCCCGTCCGGGCCTGACCTCGCGCGGCCGGCCGTCAGGCCAGCCGGCGCAGCGCCTCCGGGAGCTCGGCAAGCGTATCGACGACCACGGCCGCCTCCGGCGGGTCGTCCCGACCGGCCTGGATCCAGGCCCACGGACCACGGCGCAGGAAGACCGCCACCATGCCGGCCGCCGCGGCCGGCTTGACGTCGTTGTCGACCCGGTCGCCGACGTACGCGATGGCTGCCGGCGGCAGCCCCAGGCGATCGACGATGCCCGCAAAGAAGGCCGGGTCGGGCTTGGTCGCGCCCAGGGATCCCGAGGACGCCACGAAGGCCAGGTCGACCCCGAGGTCGCGGAACACGGCCTCGGTCGCGACCGGCTGGTTCCCGGCGACGCCGACCCGATAACCGGCATCGACGAGCGCCCGCAGGCCGTCCACGGCGTCGGGGTACAGGTCGTCGCGGCCGAACCCGATGGGTGGCCCGGCCTGGGTCTGGGCCGCGACCAGCGCCCGCAGGTCGGCGTCCGGCCGGAGCATGGCGAACGGCGCCCGATGGTCCTCGCCGCGGTCGATGGCGGCCCCCAGCACGGCCATCAGGGTGAGCGGGGTCAGGTCGAGCGCGTCGGCCCAGGCCGTCCACGCCCGGGTCTCGTCGAGGAGCGTCTCACCGACGTCGAAGACGACCGCCCGGACCGTCATCGCGGCAGCCATCCTGCCTCGCGCCGGCGCAGGGCGGTACCGGCGAAGGCGCCGGGGAGCACGGGAGCGAGCGCACTCGGACGTGCGTGAGCGAGCGCGCGCACCCGGCAACGCACGCCGGTGCCGTCATGCGACGGCGCTACCGTGAGCGGTCCTGCCAGCTGACTCCGCCGAGCGGCGCGCCGGGAAGCTTCTGGTGGCGCTCGCCCGTGCGCTTGTCGATCTGCTCGACGCCGCGCAGGTAGAACCGGTTGACGAGGATCGCGTCGAGTTCCTCGGACAGCGCCTGGCCGTTGAGCGAGGCGACCGCCTCGACGACCGGCACGAACATCTCGGTCGCCCGGTCGAGCAGCTGCTCTGGCTGCGACCCCGGGTACAGGTAGACGGTCCCGATGACCCGGAACGGGGGCACCTCGAGGGCGACGTCGTAAGCGATCTTGTGGATCTTGTGGGCCGTCCGCTCGATATCGCTGAGCGGCGGCAGGGTCGCCTCACCGGCGAGCACGAGGATGAGGTCGTACGGGTCGACGGTCTTGAGCCCGGGGGCATCGACCAGGCCCTGGGAGCCGTCGAGCGGCGCCCACTGGACGTTGGCGATGGTGATCGCCTCACGCTTGTTGAGCGCGTCGGAAAGGCGCCCGGTGATGTCCATCTCGCCGACGATGCGCCATTCTTCGGTGACGCCGTCGAACGGCACGCCCCGGCCGGCCCGTTTCGGGGCCGCCGTCGGGTCGCTCCCGGGCGCGGCCGTATCGGGCTTGCGCTTGCGCAGGAAGTCGAAGGGCACCCTACTCCTCCGCCGAGCCGGAGTGCTCGCGGATCGACTCGACCACGCCGCCGTCCGCGAGGGTCGTCGTGTCGCCGAGCGGCCGGCCCTCGCCGATGTCGCGTAGCAGGCGGCGCATGATCTTGCCCGAGCGGGTCTTTGGCAGATCCGGGGTGAACATCAGGAACTTGGGCTTCGCGATCGGGCCGATGACCTTGGCCACGTGCTCGCGCAGCTCGGCGGCCAGCGCGTCGTCGGCCTGCACGCCGACCTTGGGGATGACGAAGGCGAAGATGGCCTGGCCGGTCAGGGGATCGTTCTTGCCCACGACCGCCGCCTCGGCCACGGACTTGTGGTCGACGAGCGCGCTTTCGACCTCGATCGTGCTGATCCGGTGGCCGGACACGTTCATCACGTCATCGATGCGGCCGAGGAGCCACAGATAGCCGTCCTCGTCGCGTTTGGCACCGTCACCGGCGAAGTACATGCCCGGGAACCGGCTCCAGTACGTCTCCCGATAGCGTTCCGGGTCGCCATAGATGCCGCGCAGCATCGACGGCCACGGGCGCTTGAGGACGAGGAAGCCGCCGCTGCCGTTGGGCACCGAGTTGCCTGCGCCATCGATGACGTCGGCGGCGACGCCCGGGAACGGGAAGGTGGCACTCCCCGGCTTCGTCGTCGTGACCCCGGGCAGGGGCGTGATCATCGCCATGCCCGTCTCGGTCTGCCACCACGTGTCGACGATCGGCGACTTGCCGGCGCCGATGTGCTCGTTGTACCAGAGCCACGCCTCGGGGTTGATCGGCTCGCCGACCGAACCGAGGAGGCGCAGGCTCGAGAGGTCGTGGGCCTCGGCGTACTGCGGGCCCTGCTTCATGTGGGCCCGGATCGCCGTCGGCGCGCAGTACAGGATCGTGACCTTGTAGTCCTCGATGATCTGCCACCAGCGACCCCAGTCCGGGCTGTCCGGCGTACCCTCGTACAGCACTCCCGTGGTCGCGTTGGCCAGCGGTCCGTAGACGATGTAGCTGTGGCCCGTGACCCAACCCACATCGGCAGCGCACCAGTACACGTCGTCGGGCTTGATGTCGAAGATCATCTCGTGGGTGTAGCTGGTACCCAGGAGATAGCCGGCGGTCGTGTGGATGATGCCCTTGGGCTTGGCCGTGGTCCCCGACGTGTAGAGCAAGTAGAGCATGTGCTCGCTGTCGACCGGGACCGGGTCGTGCTGGTCGCTCTGGCGCTCGACGATGTCGTGCCACCACACGTCGCGGCCGTCCTGCATGGCGGTGCCGCCCTCGAGCGCATCACCGACGCGGCGCACGACAAGGGTGTGGGTCACGGTCGGGGTCAGGGCCAGGGCGTCGTCGACCGCGGGCTTGAGCGCGGCGGGCTTGCCTCGCCGCCAGCCGCCGTCGGCCGTGATGACGAGCTTCGCCTCGGCGTCATTGATCCGGTCGCTGAGAGCCTCGGCCGAGAACCCGCCGAAGACCACCGTGTGCGGCGCGCCGATCCGGGCGCAGGCCAGCATCGCGATCGGCAGCTCGGGGATCATCGGCATGTAGATGGCGACCCGGTCGCCGGTCGTGACGCCCAGCTCGAGCAGGGCGTTGGCGGTCTTGCTGACCTCCCGCTGGAGGTCGGCGAAGGTGATCGTCCGCGTGTCGCCCGGCTCGCCGATCCAGTGGTACGCGACCTTGTCGCCGAGGCCGCGCTCGACGTGTCGGTCGACGCAGTTGTAGGCGATGTTGAGCTTGCCGCCGACGAACCACTTGGCGAACGGGAGGTCCCACTCGAGGGTCGTGTGGAAATCCTCGACCCAGTCGATCCGCTCGCGGGCGAGCGCCGCCCAGAAGCCCTCGGGGTCGGCCTCGGCGCGCTCGTACAGGTCGGCCGTCGCGTTGGCCTGGGCGGTGAACGCCGGGTCAGGCGGGAAGGTCCGGCCCTCGGCGAGGAGCTGCAGGTTCTCGATCTCGGGCATGGACGACGGAGACGGATCGATGCTCACGTAGGCACCCTCAGGCGGTCGTGACTGGCCGGGTCATCCTACCGCGGGCGGCCGGCCCGGTGCGCTGGCCGCCGGCCGGCCCGCGGCATCGCCACCGGGGACGGGCAATCACCCGGTTCAGGTGAGGACGCTTGCGTTGCGAGCGATCGACGATGATGCTCGATCGAGCCGGGACCCCGGACCGCCCGCCCATCGCCAGGAGGCGTCATGACCAGCGAACCGACGGAGACCCCGCCCGAATCGAAGCACCTCTTCGTGCTCGGCTTCCCGGACCGCCACGGCGCGGACCGCGCCGTTGGCGGGCTCAAGGAGCTCGAGCGGTCGCAGTTCCTCTCGGTCCGCGACCACGCGATCATCACGAAGGCGCCCGACGGCAAGCTCCACATCGATGAGAACAAGGACGCCGACCACTCGACCGGCCGCGGCGCCGTGACCGGCGGTCTTGCCGGCGCGTTCGTCGCGGTCCTGTCGGGGCCGATCGGGATCGGGGCCGTCGTCGCCGGGGCCGGCATCGGGGCGGTCGCCAACGCGATCCACGACTCGGGGTTCAAGAAGGGCGACCTCAAGGAGGTCGGTGAGCTGATGGAGCCCGGTCGGACACTCCTGCTCGTAGCGGTGAAACCGGCCGACGCCGCGCGGATGCACGACGCGATGGGCGACCTGCCCGAGCTCGTCGCCGCCGATCGGCGCTGGGACGCCGTGGTCGCCGGCGACTCCCACAACGTGTTGCAAGACGCGCTCCACGCGTGGCAGGCCGAACATGCTCTCGGGGCTACGCCCGGTGGGGCCGAGGCGCCCGGCGGGGCGGAGGCGGGTTCGGCCAGCTAGTCGGAGTCGGCTGCGAGGTCGTCCTGGTCCGGCGCGCCGGTGACCGGCACGGGCTCCACGGCCAGGCCGCTGACGCCGCCGGGGTCCTGGGCAAGGACGACGCGCTGGGGTCGCGGGATCTCGATGCCGTTCGCCTGGAGGGCGGCCAGGAGCCGCTTGCGGAACTCGCCACCCGCGGCCCACTGCTCGGTCGCGCGCACTGACCCGAGGATCTTGAGGGTCACGCCGTACTCGCCGAGGGCCTCGACCCGCTCGACCCGCGGCGCCTCGAGCACGCGACGCTTCCAGATCGGGTCGTCGAGCATCGCCTGGCCGACGGCGTCGACCACCCCGATCGCCCGGTCGATGTCGGTGCCGTAGGCGACGACCACGTCCTCGTTGATCCGCGCCCAGACGCGCGTCAGGTTCGAGGCGACCTTGATCTCGCCGTTGGGCACGGTGTGCACGACGCCATCGATGTCGCGGATCGTCGTGCGCCGCAGGCTGAAGTCCTCGACCGTGCCCGCGACGCCGGCCACGCGGATCACGTCGCCTTTGGCGAACTGGTTCTCGATGAGGATGAGCGAGCCGTTGAGGTAGTCGCGCACGAGCGCCTGCGCACCGAACCCGACCGCCAGGCCGACCACGCCGAGGCCCGCCGACCGCCGGACCGATGTCGAGTCCGAGCTGACCGAGGACCATCAGGAACGCGATGGCCCCGATGAAGAAGCGGATGACGTTCGTGCCGAGCGTGTCGAGCGTGTCCATCCGCTTCTTGAGCTCGACGGCGGACAGCTCCTGGGCCGTCCCCTCGGTCGCCTCGCGGTCGAGCATCGCCTTGACGACGCCGTGGACGAACAGGCCGACGAGCCACATCGCCACGAGCGCGATGATGATGATCAGCAGGACGGGGGCGAGCTCCGCACCGAGGAACTTCGAGACCTCGTCCCAGGGGGGCGCGTCAAAGTCGGGCATGGCAAGAGGGTAGCCAAGTCCGGCAGCCGCGGGCGGGTCGCGGCCGGGGCCGCGGGCCGCACCACCCGTCGGCCAAGTGGGCCGGTCGTGCTGGATCCAGGAGCCGCGACGTTGCTCGTCAGGCTCACGCACATGATCACGACGAATGAGCGTGCGCTCGGCGCCCGGAATGCATCCGATCGCATCCTGAGCCACCGATCACGAACGGTTCGTGACGCTGGTGTGTCTGGACGTGACGCGCTGGCGCCGGACGATCCGTCCTACTCGCGATAACCCGCGGCGATGCGACGTCCACGTCCGAGATGAGTCCCATGTGGTGGACTCGGGCATGGTCACGACCGTCCGCGTCGCGTTCGCACGCTGGTGCCGAGACACTCGGCTGGAGCTCGACATCACGCAGCTCGAGCTCGCGGCGGCCGTCGGAGTGTCGCGCGCTCACATCGCTGCGATCGAGACGGGGCGAGCCAATCCGTCGCTCGCGATCGTGGACCGGATCGGAGAGGTGCTCGGCCTCGAGTTCCAGCTGATCGCGAAGCGGCCCATCGTGATCGGAGCACCGTCGGAACGTGATGCCGTGCACGCCCGATGCTCGGGATACGTCCAGCGCCGGCTCGACCGTCTGGGCTGGCTGACGGCTCGAGAGGTGGAGGTCGTTCAGGGGCGGACGCACGGCTGGATCGACCTCCTGGCGTTCGATCCGAAGACCGGCATGCTTCTGATCATCGAGATCAAGACCAGCCTCGACGACATCGGAGCCGTCGAGCGACAGGTCGCGTGGTACGAGCGGCTCGCGCCGCGGGCGGTATCCGCGCGTGGATGGCGCCCACGCCGATCACAGAGCTGGGTCCTCGCGTTGGCCAGCGCGGAGGTCGATGGCGTCATCCGCCGCCAGCGGGACGTCATGCTTCTCGCTCTTCCGCTGCGGGCGCCCGCGATGCGCGCGGTCCTGGCGATGCCGGCGACCGCCCGACCCGGTCGTGGCCTCGCGCTGATCGATCCACGCAGTCGGCGGCGAGCGTGGCTGATCCCGAGTCGGTCGGATGGTCGTCGTTCGGCGGCGCCA
The DNA here is from genome assembly GCA_963828965.1 of uncultured Chloroflexia bacterium. Lineage (GTDB taxonomy): Bacteria > Chloroflexota > Limnocylindria > Limnocylindrales > CSP1-4 > SPCO01. Next base: position 396,245 of record CAWHGL010000003.1, on the reverse strand, counting down.
TACCTGGATCGTTCCGACGCTGCGCGGTCCATCGGAGCCGCGGCGGCCGCGACCGGGCCGGTTCAGCCAGGGATCGGTGCGCGGGTGCGCGTGCCAGCCTGAGGCACACATCGAGCATGAACGAGCACGCGCCAATAGCTCAGATCGCATCAAGGTGCAGTCTGGGCAACCTACTACGAGGGATCCGTCCAATGGGTGTGTCTGGGCGTGACACGGCGGGATCCGGCTGGCGATCGAGGCAGGATCGGCGGGCGCGGGCGGGTCGCAGCCACGGGCGGGTCGCGGCCCGGGCCGACGTGATGACCGGGTCCAGCCGCGCCCCGCGCCTGGCACCCGATTCGCGGATCAGGCCGTGGCGTGCACCGGGACGGCAGGCGCCCGGTCGGGGGCCGTGCCACCCAGCCGGACGGAGATGGCCGCGGCGGCCTCGCGCGCCTGGGCCGCGAGCTCGGGCACGCGGCGCGGCGTGAGGCGGAAGGCCGGGCCCCAGATGTCGACCGCGGCGATGACGTTGCCGCGCGCATCGTGGACCGGCGCCGACACGGCGTTGAGCCCCAGCTCGTACTCGCCGATCGCGGTCGCGTAGCCGCGCCGGCGGATGCGCGCGAGCTCCTCGAGGAGCGGCTCGAGCTCGACGACGGTCCGCTCGGTGTAGCTGACCAGGCCGCGCCGGACGATGCGCAGCACCTCGCGCTCGGCGAGCGACGACAGGAGGACCTTGCCCGACGCCACGCAATGGAGCGGCGTGGCGCGGCCCGTCCAGTCGCCGACCGCGATGAGGTTCGGGCCGTCCACCTGGGCGACCGTGAGCAGCGTGTCGCCGTCGAGGATGCCGAGCCCGGTCGTCTCGTGGGTGAGCCGGGCGAGGCGCTCCAGCTCAGGGGTCGCGATGCCACGCAGATCGAGCGTGCGTTCGGCCTTCTCAGCGAGGCGGATCACGACCAGCCCGAGGCGGTACTTGCCGCTCTCCTCGTCCTGCTCCACCAGGCCGCGCTTCTGGAGCGTCGCCAGCAGCCGCGAGGCCGTCGACTTGTGCAGGCCGAGCCGTCGGGCGAGCTCGGTCACGCCGGCCTCGCCCTGCGAGTCGCCGAGGGCCAGCAGCAGCGACGCCGCGCGGTCGACGGACCGGACCGCGTTCCCGTCAAGCACCATCGATCGCCTCGCTCAGCCGGCCGAGGGGGCGGCCATGCCGCCGTGCGGCGTGACGTGGACACCACCGTGGGCTCGCGCCTCCAGCGCCGCGTCGAGCGAGTCGGAGAAGGCCGTCAGGACGCGGTCGATGATGTCCGCGTCGGCGTGCGCCTCGCACATGAACCATGGCTCGCGCGAATCGGGCTCGGGCATCGCCCCGCGGGCGTGCATGCCGATGGCGATCGCGTCGTACAGCTCGTGGTCGGTCGTCGCCCAGTCGCGGTACTCGCTCGCCTCCTCCTCGCGGAACATGATCCCGAACATCGACGGGTGTCCCGTGAAGTGGTACGCGATCCCGATCGGGTCGAGGATCTCCTTGAGTCCGCTCTGGATGGTCCGCCCGGTCGCGTGGATCGTCTCGAGCGCGTTCGTGTCCCTGATGATCTGGAGCGTCGCGACGGCCGCCGCGGCGGCCACTCGGTTCCCGGCATAGGTGCCGCCGTGGCTGACGTGGTCCGGCAGCATCGCCATGACCTCTTCGCGCCCGCCGAACGCCGCCGCCGGATAGCCGTTGCCCATCGCCTTGGCGAACGTGCCGAGGTCGGGCTTGATGCCGAAGAACTCGGCCGCGCCGCCCTTGGCGAAGCGGAAGCCGGTCTTGACCTCATCGAAGATCAGGAGGATGCCGAACTCCTCGGTCAGGGCCCGCATCTCCTTGTGGAAGCCGGGCTTGGGCATGATCCCCTGGGCGTTGCCGAGGACGGGCTCGACGATGATCGCGGCGATCTCCTCGCCGCGCTGCTCGAAGAGGGTGCGCAGCCGGTCGATGCGGTTGTAGCGAGCCGGGATGATCGTCTCCGCGACCGCGCCCGGGATGCCGCGGCCCCAGGCGAGGGCCACGGGCGCATCCGCGTCGCCGAGCTCCGACATGTCGTTCGGACCGACGCTGATGAGCGCGTAGTCGTGGACGCCGTGGTACTGACCCTCGAACTTCACGATCTTCTCGCGCCCCGTGAAGGCCCGCGCGACACGCATCGCGTGCATCGTCGCTTCGGTGCCGCTCACGGTCATGCGCGCCTTGTCGACCCAGCCCGTCAGCTCCTTGACGAGCTCCATCGCCTGGACCTCGTCCTCCGAGGTCAGGCTGAAGCTGACGCCCTTGCGCATCCGCTCGTTGACGTAGTCGTCGACCCGGTCGTCGCCGTGACCGAGGATGACCGGGCCGTAGCCCATGCGCAGGTCGACGAACTCGTTGCCGTCGACGTCCCAGACCTTGCCGCCCTTGCCGCGGTCGACATAGATCGTCGACTCGCCCCACGCCCGGAAGTTCGAATCGGTGCCGCCGGGCATCGACTGGAGGGCCCGCTGGTACATGGCGAGCTGCTGCTCGCGGTGCAGGCTCGGCGTAGTACGGGCGGCGGGTTCGGTGGCCATCGAGGACCTCGTGCGGCGGGTTGGGACCCGAGTCGGCGCGGTCCGTGGGACGGCCGTTGCGCGATACGGGACGGGGCGACGGCCATCGTGCCATACCGTCGAACGGCCCGTCAACGCGACATTCGCGCCTGCATCGACGTGACGGTGCGAATCCCGTGCCCAGCACGCGCTATCACCCCGTGATGCGCGCTTCTGGGCATGGCACCATGGGGTCGTGGATCTGCCCCTCGACCCGGCCGCGACCGGCAGCTACTGGCTGCGTGACCCGGCCCCGGCCGGCGTCGCCGATCCGCCCCTGGCGCCCGGAGAGCACCTGGACGTCGACGTCGCCATCGTCGGTGGCGGGTTCACCGGCCTGTGGACCGCGCTCGCGCTGACCGACACCGACCCGAGCCTGCGCGTCGCCGTGCTCGAGATGGCGGTCGTGGGCTACGGCGCATCCGGTCGGAATGGTGGCTTCTGCGAGGCGAGCCTGACCCACGGCCTGGGCAACGGGATCCGCCACTTTCCGGACGAGCTCGAGCGCCTCGAGCAGGAGGGCATCGACAACTTCCGGGCCCTCATCGACTTCACCCGGACCCACGGCATCGATTGCGACCTCGAGGAGACCGGCACGCTGTCGCTCGCCGATCAGGCCTACCAGGTCGAGGAGTTCCGGGCCTGGGTGGACGAGGCCGCGGAGCACGGTGAGCATCTCGAGTTCTTCGATGGCCCGTCGGCGCGGGCCGAGGTCCACTCGCCGCTCTGGCAGGCCGGGCTGTACCGGCCGCCGGGCCGCGACGCCGTGCTCGATCCGGTGAAGCTGTGCCGAGGCCTCGCCCGCGTCGCCCGCGAGCGTGGGGTCGCCATCCACGAAAGCACGCGCGTCACCGGCCTGGCACGACGTGCCGGCGGCGTGCACGTCGCGACGGCGACCGGCGCCACCGTCCGGGCCGGTCATGTCGTCGTCGCGACCTCCGCCTACTCCGGCTGGCTGGGCCGTCTGTCGGCACTGTTCGTGCCGGTCTACGACTACGTCCTCGTGTCCGAACCGCTCGATGCGGGGCAGCGCGCGTCGATCGGCTGGGAGCGACGGCAGGGGCTGTCGGATGCCAACAACCAGTTCCACTACTTCCGACTGACCGCCGACGACCGGATCCTGTGGGGCGGCTACGACGCGATCCACCACCCGGGCAGCCGCGTCGACCCGAGCCTGGACCAGCGGCCGGCCACCTTCGAGAAGCTCGAGGCCCAGTTCGTGCGGGCCTTCCCGCAGCTCGACGGCCTCGCGTTCCCGTACCGCTGGGGCGGCGCCATCGACACGACCACGCGCTTCACCGTCACCTTCGGGCAGACCATGGGCGGCCGGGTGACGTATGCCCTGGGCTACACCGGCCTTGGCGTCGGGGCGAGCCGCTGGGCCGGCGGCGTCGTGCGCGACCTGCTGCTGCGCCCCGACGAGGACCGCCTGCGGCTCCGCCTGGTCGACAGCCCACCGGTCCCGATCCCGCCCGAGCCGTTCCGCTCGATCGGCGTCGAGACGGTCCGTCGCGAGCTCGACCGGGCCGATCGCAACGACGGCCGGCGCGGCCTCATCCTGCGCACGCTCGACGCCCTGGGGATCGGCTTCGACTCCTGACGGGTGCGGGCGGCGGCGATGGGAACCCGATGCGGCGCGGTCCGGCGGTCAGGCCGGGGTCGTCACCCAGGTCGGCAGCTCGCGCGCGAGGGTCGCCAGCGGCAGCGAGCCGTGGCCGAGCACCTGGTCGTGGAACTCGCGCAGGTCGAAGCGCGACCCGTCGCGGGCCTCGAGCTCACGGCGCAATGCTTCGATCTGGCGCTGCCCGAGCTTGTAGGTGAGGGCCTGGCCCGGCCAGCAGATGTAGCGGTCGGTCTCGATGACGGCGTCGGTCTCCGACAGCCCGGCGTCGTCACGCAGGAAGTCGATCGAGCGCTGACGCTCCCAGCGCAGCGCATGCAGGCCCGTGTCGACGACGAGCCGGGCGGCCCGCCAGGCCTGCCCGTCGAGCATCCCGAAGCGCTCGCCCTCCGAGCGGTAGAGGCCCATCTCGTCGGCCAGCCGCTCGCTGTACAGGCCCCAGCCCTCGACGTACGCGCCGCCGACCATCCGCGCCCCGAGGCGACGGAACCGGCCGAGCGACGGGTGCTCCATCTCCAGGGCGATCTGGAAGTGATGGCCGGGCACGGCCTCGTGGTAGGTCGTCGTGGCGAGCTTGGTGTACTTGCGCGACGGCAGGTCGTAGCCGTTGGCGTAGTAGATCCCGTCGCGCGTGCCCGTCGGGGACGGCGGGTAGTAGTACGCGAACGGTGCGTCCTTCTCCTTGTACTCCTCGACGGCGCGCACGCCGCAGCCGGCGACGGGCAGGCGACCGAAGTAGCGCGGAGCAAGGGCCATCGCCCGCTCGATATCCTCCGTGGCCCGAGCGACGAGCTCGTCCTTGGTCTGCGGCGTGTTGCCCGGCAGCTCGTCGAGCGAGCGGCGGTAGGCGGCCGTGTCATCGCCGAAGCCGGCTGCCCGGGCGATGACCCGGCGCTCGTCCTCGATGGCCGCGAGGTCCTCCAGCCCGATCTGGTGGATCTCGCGCGGATCCATGTCGAGCGTCGTCCAGCTCCGGATGGCGGTCCGGTAGATCTGCTCGCCGTTGGGCGCCGACCAGATGCCGGGCTCCTCGCGGCTGGCGTGCCGGTACTCGCCGCTCGAGCGACCTCGAGGAAGGCCGCGTCGGCCGGGTACACCTCGTCGCGGACGATGGTCCGGATGCGCTCGCGGTCGGCGTCCGACGCGCCCTGGACGCTCGACGGGATGATCGCCTCGTCGATCGGGATGGCCAGCAGCCGCTCGATCTGGGCGATCGTCCGCTCGGTCACGATCGACGGCGCCGTCAGCCCCGTGCCGAGGGCCTCACGCAGGATGTCGGCGTTGGCGGCCATGAAGGCCGGGTAGGCGTGCAGCCGGTCGATGAACGCCTCGAGGCGCTCGGGCGTGTCGACGGGCTGGAACTGGGTCAGCTGCGGCAGGAGCTGCTGCGGGCCGCCCATCTGGTCGACGACGCGCAGCTGGTAGAGGCCCTGGTCGTCCTCCTCGATCCCGAGCTCGGCGATGACCTGCAGGATGTCGCGGGTGATGCGCTCCTCGGTCGACAGTCCCTCGACCGGGATGGCCGCCGCGGCACTCGCGGTCCGCTCCATGAGCGCGCGGGCCTCGGCCCGGCCGGCCGGCGAGGGGTCCTCCAGGCGATCGGCATAGCGGTCGTCGCCATAGAAGGTCGCGGTCGTCGGGTTGAGCTCGAGGACCCCGTCCCAGAAGCGGTCGGCGAGGTCGTCGACGGGCGAGATTGGCTCGGTCATGTCGGTGGTCGTCTCCTGGTCGCGGGCTCGTCTGACAAGCGGCGAGGCGGGCGGCGTGGGCGGCCGCGTTGGTGGGTCGGCCAAGGGTAGCGCGCGCCCCGTCCGAACGCCCGGTCAGCCGCCGAACAGAGGCATCTGCTCCCCGCCGCGCTCGATGACCGGGTCCAGGCCCACGAGCGGCTCGAGGGCATCGAGGTCGGGCGGGTCGCCGGCGAGGAACGTCCGCAGGTGGTCCCACTTGATCAGGTGCCAGCCACCGTCCTCGAGGGCCGCCCGCAGCAGCGGCGAGCGCTCCAGCTTGTGGCGGACGAGGTCGGTCCGCTCGGGCGCGATGGCGAGGAACCGGATGAGCTTCTCGTCCGACGCGATGCGCGCGTGGCGGCGCAGGAGCGTGTCGCCGAGGATCGCGGTCCACTCGACCTCGAAGAGCAGCGCGACCTTGTGGCGGATGTACCAGATCGCGTCGACGTCGGCGAGCGCGTCGACGGAGCGGGCGATGCCGCCGAGATAGGCCTGCTGCTCACGGGAGTCGAGCACGTCGCCGAGCAGCCGCCCGCCGTGGCGCCGGCCCTGCTCGCGCTCCGACAGCCAGACGCGCATCCCGAGCCGGTGGCCCCCGTCGGCGATCTCGGCCAGGAGCTGGGTGTGCTGCTGGCTGCGGGTCAGCAGGTCGTCGCGTGTCGAGAGGCGTTCGGGCGTGCTGTCCGGGCTCCGATAGCTCTCCAGGCAGGCCCGTACGAGCGTCTCGTCGGGCAGGTCGTGGCCGCTGAACATCGTCGCGATGCGCTCGTAGAACGCGGCCTCGGACATCGGGCCGGCGGTCGAGAGGAGGCTGAACACGGCCCATTCGACGCGATCGGCGAGGGCCGGGGCGGCCGCTTCCTGGTCGTCGCGCTCGCCCAGCCACCAGCGACCCGGCTCGATCTCGACCACCCGCCGCTGGGTCGACCGCGTCAGCTCGTCGCGGATCAGACCGAGCAGCCGCTCGACCGGATCGGTCGCGTCGGACCCGCCGGTGGCGTGCTGGATGGCGACCCGTCCGCCGCCGTCGATCCCGCCACCGATGGCGGCATGCGCGATGGTCGGCCGCCCGTCGCGCCCGTTCGCGCCGCGAGGCGCGGCCGGTCCGTCGCCGCCGTCACGGCCGTCCTGGCCGTCGCGGCCGTTGCCGCCCTCGCTCGGGTCGTCCGTCGTCGGGGCCGGCCCATCGGCGCGCATCGAGGGAGCCGAGCCGGCGGCCAGGCGGCGGAGCTGCCCGGACCGGTCGAGGCCCACCAGGATCTCGCCGAAGAGCCGCTCGAAGCGGGCCGGCTCCCCGCGCGCCCGGAGCGTCTCCACGGCGGCGTCCGTGACGGCCCGCGCGGCGTCGGCGGCCGAGAACGGCCGCTGGTCGAAGCGCTCCGGCGGGGCGAACAAGCCGGGTCCCGGCACCAGATCGGGATCGCCCGAACCGCCGGGGATGGCCGGCAGCCCGACGTTCGCCCGGGTGCGCGGGCCGGGCGGGACGATCGCCCCCGGCGGCACGAGCTCGACCACGGACGACACGCCTTCATCGGGATCGGCGAGCCGGGCCACGACCAGCCGGTAGCCGGCGGACGCCCCGCCGATGGCGACCGCCGCGACCGCCTCCGGACCACCGTCGATGAGCTGGACCACGCGTCCGTCGCGCGCCATCGACGGCTCGACGGCGGCCAGCGACCGGGCGATCGAGACCGACTGCCAGGACCACGGGGCGCGCAGGCTGTTGCCGGCCAGGGCGTCGATCGGCAGCAACCCGGCCGCCTCGCGCCCGAGGCCCCAGGCGGTGTGGTGGTAGGCCTGGGCGAGGCGCTCCAGCCCGGGCCGGAGCGGCGGCTGGCCGAGGACGAGGCGGATGCGCGGTCCCTGGGCGGCGGCCCGGTCCGGCGGGAGCGGACGGATCACGCAGGGCCCGCACGGCCGACGGGCTGGCGACCGCCAGGACGGTCGTGGCGCTCCCCTCCCCGAACGCGCGCAGGTCCTCGCCGAGGCGAGCCTGGAGTGGGCCGATCGCCCCGCCCTCGAGCCGCTGGACGAAGCCGCGGACCAGCCGGAAGCCGTCCTCGAAGGCGAGCCATGGGTTGCGCTCGCGCCAGTGGTCGGCGATCGCCGTCGGTAGCCGGACGTGGCCGCCGGTGACCTTGAGCGCGGAGGCCCGGCCGCCACCGGTGCCGAGTCGGCTGGCCGGCAGCACGGCGTGGATGAGGGCCAGGCGCAGCGCGGCGAGCACGGGGGCCGCGCGCAGGTCGCCCTCGATGCGCTCCATGATCGCGACCAGACCCACCAGCTGGCGCGGCGCGTGTAGCTCGAGCAGGTCGTCGACGAGGTCCGGCGCGCCGTCGACCGCGGGGAACCGGTCGCGCGCCCACGTCTGCGCGGCCTCGAGCCCCGGGTCGGCCACGGCCCGGCGCAGATCGTCGGGGTCGAGCGGCGCCTGGCGCTGCTCCGTCCCGCCCCGCTGGTCGCGACAGACCGTGCAGCGGTAGTGGCGTTCGGTCGGTCGGGCCTCGGCGCTGCCCTCGCGGGTCCAGATGATCTCGTCGGCTACGAGCATCCGGCCGCAGGTCGCGCAGCGGGTCGCGTACAGGTCGCCGATCGAGACCTTCAGGCTCGACTCGCGGCGGGGCGACGCCGAGATGCCCTGGAACGCGGCGTCGAGATGGCGGACGTCGGGCGGACGCAGCACGACTTCGGCAAGGAGCCGCGTGAGCGGCATCGATTCGATCGAGACCGCGCGGCGCTGCCGGTCGAGCGCCGCCCGGGCGACCCAGCCGCCACGGCCGGCGAGGTCGGCCACGACGTCGCCGGGCCCGGTGTGGGCCTCGATGCGGGCCGTCAGCAGTCCCATCGGAGGCACCGGCGCGATCCGCTCGAAGGCGGGCAGCGACAGGCTCGGGTCGGGACGCGTTGACCCGGTACGGGTGGTCATCCCCGCAGATGCTAGCCGACGACCGCTACTCTGACCCGGGTGAGCCCCGACCCGCCGCCCCCGAGCGCGCCCGGATCGTCGGTTGACGACCACATCTCAACGACCCCGTGGCGCCGCTGGACCACGGCGTTTGCGCTCGGCGTCGGGATCATGACCGCTGGTCTGGCGGTCGCCGCCGCGACCCGGCTTCCGCTCGCCTGGGACGGGGCGTGGTTCTTCCTCCGGGCCGCGGACACCGGCACGCCGACATTCCTCTTCCGACGCGCGATCCACGCCGTCCTGCAGGCGCCGGCCCTCCTGACGGCGGCAGTAAGTGGTGACGTCTTCGCCAGCTCGCTCGCCTTCTCGGCCGCGTACGTCGCCGTTCCGCTCGTGGGGCTGCTGGCAGCGTGGTGGGTCGTCCGCGACGAGCGGCCGGGCCTCATCGCCTGGCCGATCCTGGGGATCGCCCTGGTCGAGCTGCCCGGGCGGATGTTCTTCGTGAGCGAGAGCGCGATGGTCGCCGAGCTCGCCTGGGCGCTCGTGTTCGCGGCGGCCCTGGGCCGGATGACCCGCCATCGGATCCTCGTCGTGGTGCTGGCGGTCGCCATCGCGCTGGCCCATCCGTTCGGTGGCCCGGCGCTCGTGGGCATCGGCGTCGTCGCCTGGATCGCGCGGCGGCGCGGGGCGAGCGCCGATCCGGCCTGGATCGCCCGGACCTTCGTCCTCGTCGGGGTGGCGCTGGCGGCGATCACGGTCGGCCTCCGCTCGCCATACGAGATGGAGGCGACGTCGCTCGGCGAGCTGGCCGCGAAGTTTCGTGCCTCGATCGTCGATGGGGCGATGGCGGCGCCACTCGCGGCCTTGCTGATCGGTCTCGCCGCATTCGTGCGGATGCGGCCACGCGTCCGGATGGCCGCCGTGCTCGGGGTGCTCGCGCTGACCCTGGCGCTCCTCCTGCCGTGGGCGCTCGACCCGGCGGGCTGGGGCGGCGCACTGCGCTATCGCGCCTGGTTCGTGGTCCTCGTCGCGCCGCTGGTCGCGCTGGCGGTCATCGATGCGCTGCGACCGGCGCCATGGATGGACCGTCGCGCCGTCCTCGTCGGGGCGCCCATCGTCATGGCGGTCACGCTGGCGGCACTCGGGGTGAGCTGGATGGGCCTCCAGGCGCGCCTCGTCGACACCCTGGCCGCGTCCCCGACGGCGTGCGTCGAGCGTCCGGCCCTCGAATGGGTCGACGGCACTCCCCTCGACCACTGGTCGATCACGAGCCTCGGGCTCGTCCTCGAGGGGCACGACCCAGCGCATGCGTCGGTCCTGGACCGGCCGTGCGCGGGCGTGGTCGGACCCGGCGGGATCGTCGTGAAGGAGACCCCGTTCGACCGGGACGTCCGCCCGGTCGACGGCTGGTGGCGCTTCGATCGCCTCGTGGGGAGCTGGGCGCCGACGTCGTCGACGGCGCCCTGACGACTACGGCTCGTCGAGCTCGTCGGGCTCGTCCTCGAACGCCTCGTCGGTCGTCGACTCGGGCGGGAGCACGCGATCGAGGTCCTCGATCTCCTCGTCCTCCTCGTCGTCCTCGAGGTCCTCCTCGAGTTCGGCGTCCTCGCGGACCAGCGTGCCCTTGGTGTACGGGCGCAGGTCGGTGAGCTTGGCCGCGGTCGGGAAGCTGACCTTCCCGTAGTTGGACGGGTCCTGGAAGATCTCGCGGATGATCAGGCGGACGTCCTTGTCGCCCAGGCTCGTGACCCCGGCGGCGTACTTGTTGCCGTCGGCCATGAGCTTGAGCAGGCGGGCCGCGACGCGCGGCTCCACGATCCCGATGCGCCGGCCGTTGCTGAACGCGATGAGGCGATTGCGCTCCGGCGTCAGCTCGACGTAGTCGCCCGGGTTGACCTGGGCCAGCTCCTTGGGCGTCGCGAGATCGGTCAGGAACGCGAACCCGGTCTTGCCGGTCTCCTCGACGAAGATGCTGACCGGGGCCTTGCTGCCCTCCTGGGCCGGGACCGTCTTCTCGCCGGCGGCGTTGAGCAGCACCTTGAGCCGGTCGATGTTGCGCTCGGCGATGCGGTTGGTCGGATCGAGGGCGAGCGCCGTCTGGTAGTGCTCACGGGCCTCGCCCAGCAGGCCGAGCTCCCAGAGCGACTTGGCCAGGCGGTTCTCCGCCTCGGCGTCGGGGCCCAGCTCGAGCAGCTTGCGGTTCGTCGCCGCGGAATCGGCCCATTCGGCCGCGGCGGCCTGGGCGATGGCCTGCTCGGCCAGCTGGCGCTTGGTCCGGATCAGGTTGACCGGACTCTGGGCCTGGGTCTCGACATCGGGGAAGGTCACGGGCGAGTCGTCCTTTCGGGGCGCGCGGCGGTCGGGCGGGATCGTTGGTCGGGTCGGTCGCGGATGGCGCGGGCGACGGGCCCGGGATCGCTGCGCGGGTATCGCTTTCTAGCACCGACCGGCGCGCGCGTCAAACGTGCGAGGCTCGGGACCGCCTCGTCAGGGACGCAACAGGAGGTTCCAGGCCAGGACGACGACCCCCAGCCCGGCCAGCAGCACGAGCTGCCAGATCCAGCGCGCGTCGCGGCGGCGGGCCGGACTGGAACGCGCGGACGGCGTCCCACAGGTAGAAGACGAGGGTCAGCAGCGCCGGACCCATGAGCCGCGGGATCTCCATCGCCCGGAACGCGGCCGCGCCGATCGCGATCGCCACGGCGTACGACAGAGCCGACAGCAGCGCGTCCGGCAGGGTCGTGACCCGCAGGGCCGCCGCCCGGTACCCGAGCAGGAATGCGATCACGGCATCGCCGAGCGCCAGCGCCAACAGGTCCGGCTCGGACAGCGGGGCGCCGCCGCCGGCCGCCGGCTGGACCAGGCCGCCCTGGACGGTCGCGGCGACGCCGGTGAACCCGAGGAACGCGACGATGAGCGTGGTGACCAGCACGGCCGTCCGCCCGTCATCGTCGAGGTCGTCGGGTCGGGCCACGATGCGGGCCTCGAGCGCCAATGTCCGGTCCACGATGAGCCCGGTGACGAGCAGGGCCGGCACCAGCCACAGCCCGAACGGCACGAGCCGGATGGCGCCGACACAGGCGACGGCCGCGACGGCCGGCAGGATGAGCGACTCGATCGGGACCCCGAGGCCTGCCCCGTCGGCGCGGGCCGTCTCGTCGCCCAGGACCTGGAGGGTGCCCAGCAGCATGGCCCCGAGCAGGAAGATGGCCACGAGCCAGACGCCCGGCGGCTCGATGAGCCGCGACAGCCCGACGATCGTGACCGCGGCCAGGGCGAGGTCGCGTCGGCCGCGGCGATCCTCGGCTCCCGCGATCGAACGCAGCCCGCTCACGTCCGCTCGCCCTTGGCGCCGACCCACGCCAGCAGGTCCGCCCGCGACCGGGTGTTGAGCACGTTCGCGGGCTCGACCCAGGCGCGTCGCGCCTGGCTGATGCCCCAGCGCAGGTAGTCGAGCTCGGCGGTCTTGTGGGCGTCCGAGTCGATCGACAGGACGCAACCCGTCGCGATCGCCCGGCGGGCGCGGTCGACGGCGAGATCGAGGCGATGGGGCGAGCCGTTCATCTCGAGCGCGGTGCCGGTCCGGGCGGCCTCGGCGTACACCGCATCCCAGTCCAGGTCGAGGTCGTCGCGGCCGCCGATCATCCGCCCCGACGGGTGGGCGATGACGTCGACGTGCGGCGAGCGGATCGCGTTGAGCGTCCGGGTGGTGAGCTCCGACCGGGTCTGGCGGCGCGAGACGTGGACCGAGGCCACGACGAGATCGAACCGCGCGAGCAGGTCGTCGTCGTAGTCGAGTCCCCCGTCGGCGTTGACCTCCAGCTCGCAGCCGTGGAGCAGGCGGAAGCCCTCGGGTGGGGTCTCGCTCGGTGCCGTTCCGGCGGCCTCCTCGGCCGCGTAGCGGGCATTGAGGTCGGCGATGATCACGCGCTGCTGCTCGACGCGATCCACATCCAGCCCGCGGGCGATCGCCAGCGAGCGGGTGTGGTCGGTGAGGACCTGGTAGGCATGGCCGCGCCGCCGGGCCGCCTCGGCCATGACCTCGATGGCGTGGACGCCGTCGGACCAATCGGAGTGGCTGTGCAGGTCGCCGCGCAGGTCCGCGAGCGTGATGAGGGTCGGCAGGCGACCGGCGAGGGCCGCCTCGATCTCGCCGGCGTCCTCGCGCAGCTCGGGCTCGATGAACGGGAGGCCCAGGAAGGCATACGCCTCCTCCTCGGTCGCGAAGGTCCGCAGCTCGGCGTCGGCGCCGGTCAGCGGCTCGCCGTCCTCGCCGATGCGCAGGAAGCCCTTCTCGGACAGGGACCAGCCCTGGTCGCGCGCCCGGGCCCGCAACCGGACGTTGTGCTCCTTGGAGCCGGTGAAGTGGATGCGGTACGTCCCGGCCTCGCCCGGCGGCATGATCATGAGGTCGACCTGCGGGCCACGCAGCAGCCGGACCGCCGCCTTGTAGCCGCCCTGGTTGACGACGTGGTCGACGATCCCGAGCGTGGTGAACCGCTCGATGAGCCCCGGCCCGTCGTCGGTCTCGGCCAGCAGGTCGAGGTCGCCGATCGACTCACGCCGACGACGGAAGGACCCGGCGGGCTCGAGGGAACGCAGACCGGGCGTGTCGGCGATGACCTCCATGACGCCCGTGATCGTGGCCTCGGCCTTGTCGAGGAGCATCCGCTGGGGGGTCGCCTCGAGGCGGTCGATGCCCTCGATGATGAGCTGCTCGGTCTTCGGGGAGAGGCCCTTCAGGGTGCGCAGGGTCCCCGCCTCGGCCGCCTTGCGCAGGTCGTCCATGGAGTCGATGCCGAGCTCGCCGTAGACGAGCCGGACGGTCTTGGGGCCGAGCCCGGGCACGCGCAGCAGGCCGACGAGGCCGGGCGGGACCTCGGCCGCGAGGCGGTCGTAGTAGGCCATGTGCCCGGTCGTCGCGAGCTCCTCGATCTTGTCGCTGATCGCCTTGCCGACCCCCGGGACGGCCGGCCGCTCGCCGGCGCGATAGGCGGACACCAGGTCGACCGGGCTGCGCGCGATCGCATCGGCGGCACGGTGGTAGGCGACCGTCTTGAAGACGAGCTCGCCCTTGATCTCGAGCATGTCGCCGATGTCGTGGAAGATGCGCGCGAGGTCGCCGTTGGTCAGGTCGCGCGGCGCGTCGTCGCCATCGGGCGGTGCCGCGGTGGCCTGGGCGGCATCGACCGGGGCGTGGTCGGAGTCGGTCACGCCGCGATGGTAGACGCTCGCGTCGCTAGGCTGCGACGACCCGGTCGCGACCCGCCCGCTTGGCCCGGTAGAGCGCCCGGTCGGCGGTCTCGATGAGGTCCTCGATGGACTCGTCCGGCTCGTCGGCCACGGCCACCCCGACCGACACGCTGACCCCGCGGACCCCGTGGCGTCGCAGATCCAGGCCGCGGACCGCGTTGCGGATGCGTTCGCCGACCTCGACCGCCACGCCCGGATCCGGGTTGCGCAGCAGCACGACGAACTCCTCGCCACCGAAGCGGGCCGGCACGTCGTCCTCGCGGACCGCGCTGACGATGGCGCCTGCGACCGCGCGCAGCACCTCGTCGCCGGTCGCGTGCCCGTGGGCGTCGTTGAGGGCCTTGAACTTGTCGATGTCGATCATGAGGATGCCGACCGCGTCGCCGGCCCGTCGCCGGCGCGCGAGGAGCGTGACGAACTCGTCGAAGTAGCGCCGGTTGGGCAGGCCGGTCAGGGCGTCGGTCGTGGCCTGGGCCTCGGCGGCGCGATGGGAGTAGGCCCGCGCGAGCGACGCCGAGGCCTCCTGCGCCGCGCCGCCCAGCATCCGCCGGGTCGCGTCCGACCAGGTCCGCTCCGAGCGCCGGGACAGCACGATCGCGCCCACGACGACGTCGCCGACCATCAGCGGCGCGGCCAGGGTGTTGGTCAGCCCGTAGACCGTCCGGACGCGCCGTGCGATGCGTTCGGCCCGGCGACCGGCCGGCGACCGGGTGCCTGCGGGCGACCGGGTCCCGGCGCGCGGCACCCCGACCGGCCCGACCGCCACGACCTCCTTCGGGAGCGGATCCTCGAGATCGGCGATGGGCAGCAGGGTCGTCGATTCCGGGATGCCCTCGCGGGCGCTCACGAGCCGCGCCTCGAGCACGCGGGTATCGGGCCGCCGACGGACGACGACGATGTGGTCCGCGTCGGTCGCCTGGGCCAGCTCCTCGACGATGGCATCGACGATCGCATCGGCCGACACCGAGCGCGACAGGGCCGACAGGATGCGGGCGAAGGATTCGGTCTCGCCCTGGCGCCGGTCGGTCAGCCCGGCGATGGCGATGGCGTGCACGACGGCGGCCGCGCCGGCGACCCCGATGAGCACGAGCAGGAGCCAATCGAGGGGCGTCGCCCCGCCCGCGAGCACCCGCGCGAGGGCCACGAGGATGAGCAGGATGAAGGCGCCGCCGAAGGCGAACCAGGACCGGCGGATGCGCTGATCCGACGGATCCACGGGGCGCGTCGAGCGCGTGGTGGGTTCGCTCACGTCGGGAATACAGGATGGCGGTCCGGGGCTGTCCCGTCCAGACCTGGACCCCGTACGGATGGCGGCGGGGTCCTGGTACTTCCGTCCTGCCCCGGGCGGTCAGCCGGGGCTGGGCTCAGGCGGCGGCGCCGTCGTCGTCCGCGGTCGTCGCCCCATCGTCGGCGGTGGCCGCGCCGTGGCCACCGGCGCGCTTCACCGCGTAGAGCGCGGTGTCGGCCGCCGCGATGAGCTCGGTCCCGGTGCGGCCGTCATCCGGGAACGTGGCGACCCCGATGGAGGCGGCGAGCGGCACCGGGCCGCGCTGCTCGCCCACGAACGGCCGGTCGCGGAACGCCTCGAGGATGCGCTCGGCGGTCCGCCGGGCGTCGGCGGCATCGGTCTCGGGCAGGATCAGGGCGAACTCGTCGCCGCCGTAGCGCGCGGCCAGGTCCGAGGCGCGCAGGGTCGAGCGGATGAGCTCGGCCGTGAACGTCAGGACGCGGTCGCCGAACAGGTGGCCGAACGTGTCGTTGACGAGCTTGAAGTCGTCGAGGTCGAGCATCAGGACGCTGAGCGGCCGGCGGGCGCGCTGCGACCGGACGACTTCCTCGCCCAGCCGCTCGTGCAGGAATCGGTGGTTGTAGAAGCCGGTCAGCGGGTCGCGGTCGGCGCGCTTGCGGGCGTCCTCGTAGAGCCGCGCGTTCTCGAGCGCCATCGCCGCCTCGTTGGCCATCGTCCGGGCGAGCTCGAGGCGCTCCTCCGGCCAGCTGATCGCCGTGCTCGAGATGAGCTCGGCCAGCCCGATCGACTGGCCCTTGGCCACGAGCGGGATCATGACCAGCATGCGGTTGCCGTCGCGCACGAGGAGCTCGACCTCGGCCGGGTCGGCCGACGGCTCCTCCGTGTCGATGATCACGGTCTCCTGGCTCTCGAGCGCGCGCAGCGTCTCGGGGAAGCCGCTGACGTCGAAGAACGGCTCCAGTTCGTCGATGCGCGCGGGCGGGAAGTAGCCGAGCGACTCGACCCGGCCGGAGCCACGGTCCCAGTAGCTGATGGCGCACTCGTCGACGGTCATCGCGCTTGCGAGGTGGCGCGCCATGAGGTTGGCCACCTGACGCGGGTCGAGGCTGGCCGACAGCTCGCCGCTCATGTCCAGCAGCCGGCGCAGCTCGCGGGCGAGGTCCTGGCTGCGCGACAGCAGGCGGGCCGACTCGGCGGCGGTCGCGGCCTGGTCGGCGAGGATCGTGAGGACGCGCAGGTCGTCGGCGTCGAACTCGTGGAGGCCCAGCTTGGAGAGCGTGATGACGCCGACCGTCACCCCGTCGTAGCGCATCGGGACGACGAGCATCGATTCGTCGACGTCGTCGGTCCCGGCGATCGTCGAGCCGCGGGCGTCCGCGTTGGCGTCGTTGATGAGCAGTGGCTCGCCGTGCTGGGCGACCCAGCCCGTGAACCCCTCCCCCAGGTGGCAGCGCAGCAGGTCGAGGTCGACCTGCTCGTAGGCGCCGACGGTGCCCTCGAAGGCGATCGGCACGACCCATTCGCCCTCGATGAGGTAGACCCGGGCGTTGTGGTAATCGATGATCCGGCGCGTCTCCTCGACGACCGTGCGCCCGACGGCCTGGATGGACGAGGCGCGGCTCAGGCGCCCGGAGGCGGCCTGCAGCGCGCCGAGCTGGGCGGCCCGGGCCTCGACCTGCTCGAACAGCTCGGCGTTGGTGAGGGCGATCCCGGCGTGGGTCGCGAGGGTCGTCAGGAAGGCGATATCGCCGTCGGTCCAGGCGCGAGGCATGTCGCTGACCGCCGTCAGCGCGCCGATGACCCGGTCGTGGTGGAGGAGCGGGGCGACGAGGTCGCTGCCGACGGTCGCCGCCCGGCCGGTCCGCAGCAGCTCGCCGACCCAGCCGTCGGAGACGCCGACGGTCGGCAGGGCGCGCGCCCGGTCGCCGGTCAGGCCGGCCCAGGCCGCGACGACCAACTGCTCGTCCTTGAGGACCCGGATCGTGACGTGATCCACGCGCAGGGCGCGCCGGGTCTCCTCGACGATGGTGCGGAAGAGGTCCTCGCGGTCGTGCGAGGCCGCCAGCCGCTCGGCGATGCCGAGCACGGCGTCGAGGCGATCGGCGAGCTCGACCTCGAGCGACGGCGCGACCATGGCCGACGTCGTGCTGACCGCCGTCGCCGCGGTCGTCACCACGGTCCCGGTCCCGCTGCCTCCGGTCGCGGCGGACGCGGCTACCTCGTACAGCCGCCGGAAGACCGACGGCCGGGTCGCGGGTGGCTCGAGACCCGGGCCGTCGTGGGCATCCGGATCGCGAAGGTCGGCGCGCGCGCTCATGGACCGCCATGGTCCCACCCGACGCTGCGTGAAACGCCGCATCAACCGTACGGGGCGGGCCGCTCCGGTGGTACCGCCCCGCAGGGCCCGACGATCAGGGCAGGACGGCGCGGATTCCGAGCGCCGTCCACGCCCCGACGCCGAACAGCAGGGCCGCTGACACGGTCAGGATCGTGACCCGGTAGCGACGCAGACCGCGATGGGTGGCTGCGGCGATGGCCACCGGAAAGACCACCGCCGCGTAGCGCCCGAGGGCGATCGTGCTCGCGCCGAGGCCCACGGCGACGAGCACCCAGGCGGCGCTGAACAGGGCCATCCCGGGCCGGCGCAGGCGGACGAGGAGCACGGCCCCGGCCAGCATCACCGCGAGGATGATCCAGTTGAGGAACGCGAAGTCCCACTCGTACCGGACGAAGTAGGGCGGCCAGTACGTCCCGATGAGGCGCAGGAGGTCAAACCCGGCGCGGCCCCACGCCGCCTGGACATGGACCCAGGCGAGGGGGTCGCCGGTGAGCGTGCCGAGGTACCAGGAGAACGCGCCCAGCGCGAGGAGCGGGAAGACCGCGCCGACGACGAGCGGGAGCGGGTGGCGGCGGACCTCCGCGCGACGTGCCCAGACCGGGTCGATCAGGAGCAGGGCCACGAGGAGCCCCTGCGGCCGCGTCAGGGTCGCGAGCCCGACGCACAGCCAGGCCGCCCACCAGTGGCCGCGCCGACCGAGCGCCCAGGTGGCGACGGCCAGCAGCAGCAGCAGCGACTCTGGCCGGAACGAGCTGAGCATCCCCGCGAACGGCCAGTACAGGACGAAGAGGACGGTCCACCGGGCGGCGGGCCGCGAGGCGATGGCCCGGACCTCGTTCGCCAGGAGCAGCACGGCGAGCAATGCCAGCACGTTCGCGAGGAGGACGCCCGCGAGGACCTCGCCGCCGAGGAGCCGGACGAGGATCGGGTACAGCGGGAAGAAGGCCCAGTCGTGCTGGGCGTCGGCGCTGAACGGGATCGCCTCGTAGCCGTCGCGGACGACGCGCAGGTACCAGGCGCTGTCGCCGTGCACGAACAGGTCGTACAGCGCGTCACCCGCTGGTCCGACGAGGCGGTGCAGGCGTTCGGTGGGGCCAGAGGCGACGAGCAGCGCGGTCAACAGCCCGCCGGCGAGGTAGATCGCCCGCGACATCAGGAACTGGCCGACGACGAAGCCCGTATCCGAGGGCATCGCCCGGGCGATCCGCCCCATGACGATCCGGCCCCGCGCGACCGGCCCCTGCCCGTCGGTGGGCGCGCTCGAGGACGTGGGCAGGTCGGTCACGTCGCTATCATCGCGGCCCGTCGACCCAGAAGCGCGACGGACGGGCGACGAGCCGTCCGTCCGCCGAACCGCCAGGACCCACCAGATCGCCACGAACCGCGGTGTGGCGACGCACCGGACGAAGGTACCGACGGCCCGTGGCCTTCGTGTGACCGCCTGATCGCGCTTGCGCGGGTAAGGTTTGGTCATGCCCCGGACCTCCCTCCGCCGCACGGCCGCCACCGCGCTCTTCGTCGGAGCGATGGTCGCTGCCGCCGCGCCCGGCGCCACCTCGGCCGCGTCGACCACGCTCTATGTCGACGGCAAGACCGGCAGTGACTCGAACGGCGGCCACTCCACGACCGACGCGTTCAAGACCATCGCCCGGGCCGCCGCGAAGCTGCCCACCGGCTCCAGCGCCGCGGGCTGGACGGTCAGCGTCAAGGGCTACACCGACTACGTCTACCGCGAGCGACCCATCCCGCCGGGATGGGACCGGCGCGGCACGAGCGGCCACCCGGTCACCTTCCAGGCGGCGGGTTACGTCGCCGGCGCCTCGACCCGGTACGTCAAGCCGATCGTCTCCGGGGCCGACGTCGTCCCCAAGACGAGCTGGAAGGCCTCGTCCACGTCGGGCGTCTACTACGCGTCCTTCGCCACGACGCCGTTCCTGTTCGGCAACTACAAGGGCTCGGTCAAGACGGCCATCTTCCAGAACTCCAAGACGTGGCTCTGGGAGCAGACGTCACTGTCCGCCCTCGGGTCGCGCGCCAAGGCGGGCAAGGGTGGCTACTGGTACGACACCGGGCGCAAGCTGCTGTATGCGTCGGCGGTCGGGTCGTCGAAGAACCCGGCCAACTACGAGGTCGGTGTCGTCACCCGGGCGTCGTTCTACTTCATGGGGACCAACGGCGTCGACTACGTCGCGGTTCGCGGGTTCGATGTACGCAATTCGGCGAACGGCATCTCGCTCGCCAAGGGCGTCGACGGCAGCGTCGTCGCCGACAACGTGCTGACCGGCAACCTGCTGATGGGCATCGCCACGAGTGGCGCCGGCTCGGATCCCGCGAGCGGCAACACGATCTCGCGCAACAAGGGCTCGTACAACACGTTCCAGCTCATCAAGATCGATGAGGGCAGCAGCAGCACGACGGTGTGCGACAACGAGGCCTGGAGCAACGGCATGCAGGGCATCAAGGTGTCCGGGCCGGCCAGCGGCAGCTCGTACAAGGGCTCGACGACCGGCATCACGGTCTGTCGCAACAAGCTCCACGACAACGACTTCAACCCCACCAACGACCCGTACAACAACGCCCCGGGCCTGCTCATCACCAACGGCGCGAAGAACGTGACGGCCGACAGCAACGTCATCTACGGCAACAACGTCGGCATCCACATCAGCCAGGAATCGAGCGGCCGGCAGGTCATGGACGGGATCGCGCTCAAGCACAACCAGATCTACGACAACCGCCGGTTCGGCATCAACTTCTACGACGGGGCCTACGGGACGACCACCGGCGCCGGCAAGATGCGCTCCGACTACGACGTCCTCTGGAACAACGGAATCGGCATCCAGGTCTCGCGGGCCTCGACCAACAAGACCATCGCCCACGCCACCGTCCACGACAACGTCGCCGAAGGCATCAAGCTCGGCGAGGCCAACGTGACCGGCAGCAAGGCGACTGTCAGCGAGAGCCTGGTCACGAACAACGGTGGCTACGGCCTGTGGCTGGTCACGGGCAGCCACGCGACGGTCAGCTACACCGGCTTCTCGGGCAACAAGCTCGGCTCCATCAAGGGCTCCCCGACCAAGGTCGCGGTCAACACCCATGCCGCCGGGTACCTCTCGACGTCGCCATCGAGCGGCTCGTACCTGAAGATCTCGAGCTCCTCCTACCAGTACACCGCCGGGGACAACGGCTCGCCGATCGGCGCTCGCTACTAGGCGGGGCGCCGACGGCGGGCCACACCCACCGACGGCAGCGCGACGCGCGCCCGGGTACGCTTCGGCGGTGATTCGACCCCGTCCCACCCGCCGGCGCGGGGTGGTCATCGCCTGGATGCCGGTCAGCCAGCGCAGCACCACGATCGCCGACCGACTCGGGTACGACCTCGTTCTGGTGGGCCGCACCGGCTTTCGCCGGGCATGGACCGCACCCCTCGCCTATCCGCTGTCCGCGGCGCGCACGATCGCGGCCCTCGTCCGGCTCCGGCCACGTGCCGCGATCATCGCGGCGCCACCGTTCCTGGCGCCGCTCGTGGCCCTGCCGTTCCTCGCTGTCCTGCGTGCTCCGTTCGCCGTCGACGTCCACAGCGGCGCCGTGCTCGATCGGCGCTGGCGCTGGTCCGTCGGCCTGCTCGCGGCCGTGGCGCGCTCGGCGGTCGCCGCCGTCGTGACCCTGCCGACCCTGGAAGCGCCGTTCCAGGATCGCGGCGTCGCGACGCTCGTCATCCCCGACCCCCTGCCCGACGTCACGGTCGACCCCGAGGCGGTCGGGTCGCCCGCGATCGCGGCGCTGGCCGCCGAGCACGCGACGTCGCTCGTCGTGGCGGTCTGCGGCTGGGGTCTCGACGAGCCGATCGAGGCGCTCGTCGCCGCCGCCTCGGGACGCCCGTGGCGCCTGGTCCTGACCGGACGGCCGCGGCGCGAGCTCGACATCCCGGCCAACGTCACGCTGGCCGGCTTCGTCGACGACGCCGACTATCGACGGCTCCTTGCCCGCGCCGACGCGGTCGTCGTCCTCACGGACCGCGACGACACGCTGCTGTCCGGGGCGTGGGAGGCCATCGCGCTGGGACGCCCGCTCGTCGTCTCGGGCACGCGCGCCCTGCGTGCCACGTTCGGGGACGCCGTGAGCGTACGTCGATGGTGAGCCGGGCACGATCGCCGGCGGCATCGACGCGACGCTGGCCGATCCGGCCGCCGCGGACCGGATGACGGGTCTGCGCGAACGATTCGCCCGGGACAACGACGCGGCGCTGGCGGTCCTCGCCGCCCGGCTCGAGGGACGCCCGAACCCGACCTGAACGCCGCAGACCGGGCTCGTGCCGCGGTCCCCGGCTCGTGCCGCGGTCCCCAGCTCGTGCCGCGGTCAGTCCGGGACGTCGTCCCAGGGCCCCAGCGCCGCCCGGAGGGCGAGATCCGCGCGAGCGCGAAGGGCCGCGATGCTGGACCCGTCGGCGCGTGCGCTGTTCGGATCGGCCGTCGCTGCCGCCACGGCGGCGGCAAGCCGCGTGGCCAGGTCCGGGTCGTCGACGTCGATGCTCGGCAGGTCGAGGTCGGCGGCCAGGGCGCGGACCTTGGGCTCGTACGCCAGGGCGATCGTCGGGCGGCCGGCCTGGGCCGAGGCCGCGACCGCGTGGTAGCGCATCGCGACCACCAGGTCGGCCGCCGCGACGCGTGCCGTCAAGGCGGCCCAGTCGAGCTCGCCCTCCGGGACCTCGGTGTTTGGCAGCCGCGGGTCGGCCGCCAGGGCGACGGCCTCGTCCTGGTCGCGCGGCCAATAGAGGCTGAGCAATTCGACCTGCCAGCCGGCCGCCGCGAGCGGTGCCAGCGCCTCGGCCACCCCGTCGCGCAGCGTCGCCTGGCGTTCGGCGCGGTCGGGCGCGCGGAGGAACCACGGGCGCAGGCTCACGACGACGCGCGGCTGATCGGGCGAGGCGGCGGGGGCCGTGCCAGCAACCGGGTCCGTGGCACCTGGCCGATCCGTAACGGACGGCTCGTCGGTCGTGCCCGGCGCCGATCCCTCGGCCCCGACCACGACCGTCCGGAACGTCGGGTCGGCCCCCAGCCGCACGCGAGCGACTCCCAGGGCGGTCAGCTCCCGGGCCGAATCGGCATCGCGGACCGTGCGGACGCGGGCCAGGCGCGCCGTGGCCATCGCCAGCCAGCGGCCCAGCCGGCCGTAGAACGGCCCGACCCCGACCGCCACGAGCGCCACCTCGCGGCGCAGGAGCCGGGCCGCCAGGGCGGTCGTGAAAAGCTCGAGCGGGATGCGCAGGCCCTCGTCCTTGAGGATCCCGCCACCACCCAGCACGACCCGCTCGGCCCGCGTGATGGCTCGCAGGTACCGGAGCAGTCCGATCCCGTGCATCGGCACCGCGCGCGGATCGGGGTCGCGCGGATCGCGCGAAGCGACGGCCACGACCTCGGCGCCGTAGGCCGGTGCGGCCTCGACGATGGCCGTCCGGATGGCCTCGTCACCAAGGTTGTGGACCCCGTAGAACCCGACCAGGAAGATCCGCCGCGGACGTTCGACGTCCACGTCAGTCCCCATCCACGATCGCCGTCGGCAGGTTCTCGACCCGCAGGATCCGCCAGATCGCGATGCCGCCCAGGACGAGCGCGGTCGCCGCGCCGAGCCCCATCGCGATCCCGGCGCCCACGGCGCCGTAGGCCGACGTGATGAGGATCTGGCCGGCGATGGTGACGCAGGCTCCGGCCGCCAGGCAGAGGGCCGTCGTCCACGGCCGCCCGATGCCCATCATCCAGCCGCTCAGGATCGAGTAGATGCCGAGCAGCCCGACGGCCGGGACGAGCGTCGTCAGCGGCGCGATGGCGTCGGCGTACGACGGCGGGAAGATGATGCCGATGACCGTCGGCCCGAGCACGAGGAAGGCGATCCAGCCGGCTGCCGCCGCGACGGCCGCGATGGTCACCGCGCGCCGCAGGAGCCGGCCGATGTCGCGCCGGGGCGCCGCCGCGACCTGCGGCAGCAGCACCACGGACAGGGCGAAGGGCACGAGCAGCATCGGCAGGGCCAGGCTGCGCGCCGCGGCGTAGTCCGGGAGGGCGGCCGGGGCGAAGATCCGGACGAAGAAGACATCGAAGCCGAGGATCGCGCCGTAGGCGGTCCCCGAGATGAGCGCCGGGATGGCGAACTTCGTGAGGTCGATGAGCTCGGTCCGCTCGGTCGCCCGGTCGAGACCGTGGCCGGCCGGCCGGCGAAGCGCCGCGCGGGCCGGCCCGTCGACGAGCTCGATGACCACGATCGGCACGATGTAGATGAGGCTGTAGACGGCGATCACGACCTCGAGCGAGAGCGTGACCCCGAGGACGAGGGCGAGACCCGCGATGACGATCAGCTGGGCCAGGTTGGCGGCGACCCGGTAGATCGCCAGCCAGCCGAACCGGCGGAGGCCGCGCAGGAGGGCGAAGTAGTAGGCGTCGATGGTCAGGCCGGCGATGACCACGGTCAGCAGCCCGACCGGCGCATCGCCGCGGGTCGCCAGCAGCGCACCAAGCCCGACGCTGATGACGAGCAGCGGGATGCCACCCAGCAGCGCGGCGACGACCCAGCTCGCCCGGCGCGTCCCGTCTCGCTCGGCAGCCAGGGCGCGGGTCATGGCCGTCGGGAACCCGGTGAGGACGAGCTCACCCGCGAAGAAGCCGGTGTTGATGAGGAACATCGCGATGGCGAAGTCGGAGCGGCCCAGCAGGTTGGCGAGAACGACCGGGAAGAGGAAGCCGAGACCACGCGCGATGACGTTGCCGGTGAAGACGACGAGGGCGGGCGGCATCCGAGGCCGGGTGCGACCGACGCCGGCGGCGGGGGTCAGGGTCGGAGCGGCCGGGGTCGGGCCGGACGAAGCGTCCAGGTCGTCAGCCGGGCCGGGTTCGGCTCGTGACGCGTGCCACCGAGCTGTCCCAGCGCAGGCACGGCAGGGCGATGAGCAGGGCGAACACGAACGGTCCGTACAGCGAGCCCGCGAATGCCTGGGTCATCGACAGGATCATCAGCCCGATCCAGGCCGGCAGGAACCAGCCGCCCATGCGTCCCCCGCGCCGGAGCGCGACGAGGAACGTGACGAGCACGAGGGCGGCGAAGACCAGCATCCCCGGGATCCCGGTCTTGAGCCCGACCGTGAGGTAGGCGTTGTCGACCCCGGGCGAGTACCCGATGGTGTTCGCCCGGGCCTCGCTGTAGGCGTAGTCGACCCGGGTCAGGGAGCCCATCCCCATGCCGATGATCGGCGCCGACATGATCACGTCCGCGGCCGCCTTATACGACGGGAAGCGGCCCTCCTCGAGGGACCCGATGTCCGAGCGCGCCTCCTGGAAGAGGATCCGGTCGAGCGGCTGCTCACCGCCACCGTCGACGCTGGTCGCGATCTCGCTGGCGGGCGGCGTCCCGGCGATGTCGATGCCGACCCCGAGGACGAGGGCCAGGGCTCCGGCGAGGGCCAGCCCGAGGACGCCCCCGGCCCGGCCGAGGACCGGCCGGCCGGAGCGCCACACCGCGAACAGGTCCGCCACGAACACGAGGACCACGACGAGGATGGCGGTCGCGATGGACGTCCGCGTCAGCGACAGGACGACGGCCGTCGAGAGGAGCAGCAGCCACCCGAGGTCGATCGGCCGGCGCCGGGCGAGCACGACGCTCGCCACGTAGGCGATCGCCGGCAGGAGGAAGGCGCTGTTGCTGAACTGCATCCGCAGGGTCCCACGGTCGTACAGCAGCTCCTGTTCCTTGAGGCCGCCCGAGAAGATGGGCAGGATCGCGGCGATGATGACCAGGACCGCGAAGATGGTCATCCCGATGAGCAGGCCGCGGGTGAGCTGGGCGCGCGACGCCGAGCCGAACAGGGCCAGGACCGCGGCCCCGTAGAAGACCCACCAGCGCACGTCGCGGAAGATGTCCCGGAAGGGATGGTCGAGCAGGAGGCCCACGCCCACGGCGATCACGCCGAGGCCGAGGAAGATCGCCAGCAGGATCAGGGTCGGGCCCGGTCGCGGCCGACGCCGGACGAGCACGGGCAGGGCGGCGACCATCCCGATCAGGACCACCGCGTCGTGCGCCCGGACCGGCAGCCCGGCCACCTCCCACGTGAGCGTGTCCGCGCCGCGACCCCACGGGATGGCGAGCGCGACGAGCAGCGCCGCCGGCAATGGTCCCAGCCGTCGGTCGGTCATCAGGGCGATCGTCGCGATGGCCGCGGTCAGCACCGCGATCGGTCCCGGCGGCATGACGACGACCTGCACGGCCGTGGCCGTCAGAGCGAGTCCGCCGATGATCAGGGCCGGGTCCAACCCGCCGATCCGGGAACGCGACGAGCGGCCTGCCACGTGCGGCTCGGCCCAGTCAGCGATGGCGGCGGCCCTCCTGTCGCGACGCGCGGTAGCCGGTCCACCGGCGCGGGCCGACGATACCACGGGTTCGTGCCGCGCCGACTCCCGGCCGCGCGGCGGCGCGTCACGGGGTCCGACTGCTACCCTTGCGCCCGATGCACGACACACCTGTCCAGCGGATCCTGGTCATCGGCGCCGGGTACGTCGGGCTCGTCACGGCCGTAGGACTCGCCTCGCTCGGCCATGACGTCGAGGTGGTCGAGACGCGACCGGACCGGTTCGACGCCCTCGTGGCCGGACGGGTTCCCATCTTCGAGGCTGGTCTCCAGGACGCCTTCGACGCCGCCTCGGCGGCCGGTCGCCTGCGCGTCTCCCGGGCCCCGGGCGGTCACCCGGACATGGTCATGGTCTGCGTCGGGACGCCGATCGGGTCCGACGGCCGGAGCGACCTGTCGCAGCTCCGCAGCGCCCTCCAGGCCCTCCACGAGGTGCTCGACTCGGACGCGCCGCTGGTCGTTCGCAGCACGCTCCCGCCGGGCTCGACCCAGCTCGCCGTCGAATGGGCGGACATCCCCACCGCGCGCGTCCTGACCAATCCGGAATTCCTGCGGCAGGGCACTGCGCTCGAGGACTTCCTCCATCCGACGCGCATCGTGGTCGGCCACTTTCCCGACGCCGATCCGGCCACGATCGCCCGGGTCGTGTCCGTCTACGAGCCGCTCGGCGCGCCCATCCTCGTCATGGACGTCGCCGCTGCCGAGATCACCAAGAACGGCGCCAACGCCTTCCTCGCGTTGAAGCTGTCGTTCGCCAACGAGATCGCGAGCGTGGCCGAGGAGTTCGGCACGGACGTCGACGCGGTCCTCGAGGCGATGACCCTCGACCCGCGCATCGGCGGGCTGTACCTGCGCCCGGGTCTCGGCTTTGGCGGGAGCTGCCTGCCCAAGGAGCTCCGCGCGCTGGCGGTCAGCGGGATGGGCCGCGGGCTGCCGATGCTCGTCACGAACGCCGCGTCGGCGGCCAACGCCGCCCAGCAGGCGCGCTTCGCCGGGCGCATCGACGACCTGGCCGGGGGCCTGCAGGGACGCACCGTCGGGCTGCTCGGCGTCGCCTTCAAGGCCCACACCGATGACGTCCGCGACTCGCCCCCACTGGCCGTCGCGCGCGAACTCCTCCAGCGCGGTGCGATCGTCGTGGCCCACGACCCACAGGCCGCCGCCAACGCGGCGCCGGGAGCTGCCGGAGCTCCGGTTCGTCGAGGACCCGGCGGTCGCGTTACGCGATGCCGACATCGGCGTCCTGGGGACGGAATGGCCGATCTATCGCGACCTCGACTGGGCCGCCATCCGCCCCACCATGCGGACGCCGACCATCATCGACGGCCGGCGGCTGCTCGACGGCGCGCGATTGCGCGACCTCGGGTTCCGCTACGAGGTGGTGGGCACGGCGTCGGCCGCGTGACGGTCCCCGTGGCGCCGGAGCGGCCATCGGCGACCCCAGACCCTGCCGCCGCGACCGCCGTCCCGGTCCCGGCGCCAGCGCCGCGCGTCGTCGTCCTCGTCGAGAACCTGCCGGTGCCGATGGACCGGCGCACCTGGCAGGAGGCGCGGACCCTCGCCGACGCCGGCTGGGACGTGACGGTCATCGGGCCGCGCGGGGCCGGCGACATGGCCCGCTGGCGCGACCGCATCGACGGCGTCGAGGTCCTGCGCTATCCGCAGCGGGCGGCCTCCGGGCTGGCCGGCTATCTCGCCGAGTACCTGCCCTCGATGGTCTTCACCGCGGCCTGGCTGGCCTGGACGCGGCGACGCGGGCCGATCACCGTCCTCCACGGCTGCAACCCGCCCGACCTGTTCTGGGCGTTCGGTGGGCTGGCTCGCCTGGGCGGCGGCGCGTTCGTGTTCGACCAGCACGATGCCAACCCGGAGCTGAGCCTGACCAAATTCGGGGAGCGTGGCCTCAAGGGCCGCCTCCTGCACCGCTTCACCCTGGCCATGGAGCGGGCGTCGTATCGCGCGGCCGCCCTGGTCCTTGCGCCGAACGACTCGTATGCCGATCTCGCGCGCGGGCGCGGCCACGTCCCGCCCGAGCGTGTCGTGGTCGTGCGCAACGCGCCCGACGTGGCGACCTATCGGGCGCTCGCGGCCGGAATCGAGGCGACCGAGCCACGGGTCGGCTATGTCGGCGTGATGGGGTCGCAGGACGGCATCGAGACGCTCGTCGCGGCCTGGCGGCTCGTCGTCGACGAGCCCGACCTCGCCGGGGCCACGCTCGAGCTCGTCGGGGACGGCGAGGCACGACCGGCCCTGGAGCGACAGGTCGACGAGCTCGGCCTGCGCGACCGCGTGCGGTTCCACGGCTACCTGCGCCCCGAGGGCTTCGTGCCGATCCTGGCGGCCTGCCAGGTGACGGTCAGCCCGGACCCGCCGACGCCGTTCAATGACGTCTCCACGATGGTCAAGGTCCTCGATTCCCTCGTGATCGGCCGGCCGGTCGTCGCGTTCGACCTCCGGGAGACGCGCCGGCTCGTCGGTGACGGCGGGGTCATCCTGTCCGAGGCGACGGTCCCGGCCCTGGCCACGGCGCTCGTGGACCTGCTCCGTCGACCGGACGAGGTCCGTCGACTGGCCGCCGTGGCGGCGACTCGCCCGGAAGCCCTGGCCATGGGCTGGGACCAGTCCGCGGCCGCGCTGGTGACCGCCTACGACCGGTTGCGCGCGTGACGAGGCGGCAGGAGGGCGCGGGTATGATGGTCCGCGTCGCGCTGGCCGACACCGACCGAGGTGGACCTCGATGATCCGGCGACATCTGACGGCACTGCGTCTGGGGCTGCTCGCGGCGGACGCCATGAGCGCGATCGTCCTGTTCGCCGTCCTGTCGTTGGTGCGCTTCGGGAGCGGCTGGCTCGAGGTCTGGCGCAAGGTCGGGGTCGACCCGCTGTTGCTCGCTGCGATCTGGGCGACGGTCTGGGTCTCCGCCCTGTGGCTCATGGACCTCTATCGCCTGCGCGCCCGCTGGTCGCTCCGGAGCGAGGCCCGAGCCGTCCTCCAGGCGGCCATGCTCATCGCGGTCGCCACGTTCAGCGCCCTCTTCCTGTTCAAGCTCCCCGACGTCAGCCGCCTGTTCCTGCTCATCCTCTTCGCGACCCAGACCGTGGTCACGTTCGCCGGCCGGGTCGGCATCCGCTGGGTCCTGGGCCGGCTGCGTGACCACGGCTTCAACACCCGCTACCTGCTGGTCGTCGGCACCGGACCGTCGGCGCGGCGGTTCGCCGACCGGGTCGAACGACGACGCGCCCTCGGCCTGCGCGTCATCGGCCACCTGAGCGTCGGCCCGAGCCCCCATCAGACCGCCGGGCGGCGGCCCATCCTCGGGACGGTCGACGACGTCGAGGACATCCTTCACTCGCGGGTGGTCGACGAGATCGCGATCTGCCTGCCGAGCGAGCACGTGGCTCTCATCGAACCCCTCACCCGGCTGTGCGAGGAGGAGGGCAAGATCGTCCGCATCCCGGTCGACGAGCTCGGGGTGACGCTGTCTGGTGCCCGGCTCGAGGAGTTCGACGGGATCCCGATCCTGTCGCTCGTGTACGGCCCGGACCGGGCGATCTCGCTCGTGGTCAAGCGCCTGATCGACATCGGGCTGGGTCTGCTCGGCCTGCTCATCCTGGCCCCGGTCTTCCTGCTCATCGCCCTGTGGGTCATGGTCCTCGACGGCGCCCCCGTGTTCTTCCGGCAGGTCCGGGTCGGGCTCCACGGCCGTCCGTTCCGTGTCGTCAAGTTCCGGACGATGGTGCCCGACGCCGAGGCGCGCCTGGCCGAGCTGCAGGACCTCAACGAGATCAAGGGCCACGCCTTCAAGGTCACCGACGACCCGCGCCTGTCGAGGACGGGCCGCATCCTGCGCGCGACGAGCTTCGACGAGCTGCCCCAGCTGTGGAACGTGGTCCGCGGCGAGATGAGCCTGGTCGGACCGCGGCCGCCGCTGCCGAGCGAGGTCGAGGGCTACGACCTGTGGCACCGCCGCCGGCTGTCGATGAAGCCGGGCATCACCGGCCTGTGGCAGGTCGAGGCGCGCCGCGAGGAGGACTTCGACCGGTGGGTCGCGCTCGATCTCGCCTACATCGACCGCTGGTCGGTCTGGCTCGACCTCAAGATCATGGTCCGGACGATCCCGGCGATGCTCCAGGGCCGCTAGGCCCGAGACGCTGGCCGCCGGGTGCCGGCGACGGCGCCTACCGACGGCGCGAGCCTACGGCGCGGTGGTCGGCTTGGCCGCGGCTGTGACCTCGTCGTAGTAGGCACTTCCCTCGCCGAAGATCTTGACCGACAGCTCCTTGAGCTTGTCCATGACGAGCCGGATCTTGTAGATGCCGCCGGTCTCGCTCGCGGGGATGCGCTCGGCGTACGGACGGGTGAGGACGACCTGGCGGACCGACTTGTTGTCGACCTCGCTCGCGATGCCCACCATCTCGCTGATCCGGTCCGACGGGAAGTTCGTCGTCACGGTGTCACCGGCGATGTCGACGAGCTCCGAGATCTGCGGCAGCATCTCGATGCTGGTGAGCTTCGAGCGCAGCGCAAGCAGGACCTGCTGCTGGCGGCGCGCCCGGTTGAAGTCGTTGTCGCCGGGGGTGTAGCGCGATCGCACGTAGGCCAGGGCGCGCTCGCCGTTGAGCTTGTGCTTGCCCACGCTCAGCGAGAATCCGCGTCGACCGTCGCCCCAGTCGTAGCGCGGGTCGGCGATCGTCCGCTTGTTGTCCACGGTCACGCCGCCGACGGCATCGATCATCTTGCGGAAGCCGGCGAGGTCGAGGGCGACGTAGTAGTGGATCGGAGCCCCCAGCAGGAACCCGAGCTCCTTGATCAGGGTGGGGAACGGACCATCGGGGAATTCCTTGGGGTGGGTCCGCGCCCAGTGCATCAGGCTGTTGATCTTGCCGGTGTAGGTCCGGCCGTCGAAGAGCTTGAAGTTCGAGATGTCGCGCGGGAAGCTGATGAGCGCCACGTCGTGGGTCTCGGGGTCGACGCTCGCGATGAGCAGCGAGTCGGTCAGCTCGTTGTTCCGCTTCTCCTCGGTGTCCATGCCGGTCAGCAGGATGTTGATGCGGTCGTGGGTCGTCTTGGGCGTGGCCAGCGGGGTGGCGAGGTACTCGTTGCCCAGGCTGGAGCCCGGGCTGCCGGGCGCCGGGTTCTGGGTCGCATCGGGGAGCTGGTCCGCGACGAACGCCTTCTCCCCCGCCTGGTAGAAGGCGTAGGCGACGTAGCCGAGATAGGCGTGGCTGAGGACGACGATCAGGCCGAGGCCGATCACGAGGCTCACGCTCGTCCTCGTGCGCATCGCCTGCGGCGACCAGGCCGAGTCGGCGATGGCGATGAGGCGCCAGCCGCCCAGCAGCAGGATGAGGATGGCGATCGTCAGCGCGGACGACGGGCTGAGGAGGAGCGCCGCGAGCTGCTCGATGCCACCGACGGCCTGGACCGCGACGACGGCGACGACCAGCAGGGCCGGCACCGCGAACAGGAGGGCGGCGCGGTCCCGTCCGACGTACCAGTGGCCGAGACCCGGCCAGAGGAACGACAGGAAGGCGGCGATAGACAAGGAGCGGGGCCGCTTCGTGACGGGCCCCTCGTTAGCGACCAAAGCGGGCGAAGGATAGCATGGAGACTCCGGATTGCCCCTTGGCCGAGTCGTGCGCGACGGTGACGACCGGGCGACGGTTCGGCGTCAGTCCTTGACGGTGATCTTGGTCTTCGGCGGGACGACCTGGATGAACGTCTGGCCGCGGACCAGCGGGAACTCCTTGCCGTCGGGGCCGAGGAACCTCGTCGGCCCGGTGTCCGAGCGCTTGCGCCAGGTGCCCTTGACGAGGTGGCCCTCGGTGAAGAACCAGGCCTTGCCCGACCCCAGGGTCTTGATGTCGGGGCGGGAGTGGTGCGGCTCGATCTTCGTGTCGATGCGGAACTTCTGGAACAGCACCACGACGTTGGTCGGCGCGACCCGCTGGTCGTCGGCCGGGTCGATGTGCGCCTTGCCGTTGATCGAGCGCAGGTAGCGGTCGCTCGCGCGATCGTACTTGTAGGTGATGACGTTGGTCCGGTACGGGACGCGGATCGACTGCTTGGCGCCGCGGTCGGCCTCGGCCACCGGGTCGCGGAACGGCCGGCGGTGGAGGTCGGCATCCATCGTCTTGTCGCCGCCACGCTTGAGCGCGACCCGGCGCAGGTCCTTGGTCGAGGTGTAGGCGTTGTGCGGCGCCTTGCGGGACTTGATGCGGTGGTAGGCCGCGTTGCCGTTGGTGATCCCGTCGACGTCGGTGAACTGCTTGGGGTGGTACCGGATGTACGAACGGGTCCGCCGGTCGCCGCCGTAGTGGGCGAGCGCGGCCTTGACCTCCTGGGCCCATTGGACGAGGAAGAACCGCGCGCTGCGGACCGGCCCGATGTTCCCGGTGTCCTCGTCCTGGAAGACGAGCATGTAGCGCGATTCGTATCCATCTGCCAGGGACTGATAGACGAGGGACGCGGCATTGAAGCCGGCCTGCGGCCGCGCTGCGCGGCTGTCATCGATCATCACCGCGAGGGGAAGCCGATGGGCGAGCTCGGGCGCGACCAGCCGGCCCGACAGATCGGCCGCGACGAGCTCGCCGGACGGGGTCGAGCTGGGTGACGCGGGGACGACCGTGGGCGATGGGCTGGCGCTCGGGCTCGGGCTCGGGCTCGCGCTCGTCGGCGCGCGGCTCGCCACGGCCAGGGACGGCACCGGCGTCGCCGGACTCGAGCCGCAGGCGGCCACCGTCCAGCCGAGCACGACCGTGAGGACGAGGAGCGGGGTGCGGCCGGGGCGCTGGGGATGGAGATTCATGAGGCCTCGCTGGGATCGGCGGGATCGGCGGCGGCGATCATCGACCACCCCTGACCCCACCAGACATCACCCGAAGGTACCGGTCTCCGCCGGTCCCTGCCGGGAAGGCGGTTCAACGGCCGCGCTTCCCGATCCGATGTGACACAGACGCCGCATCGGTCCCGACGTTACCGAATGCGCCGCTGATGGCCGACATGTCCGTGTACAGGTAGACCTCACCGGGTCCGTCGAGCAGCGCGGTCGCCTTGATCACGACACTGCTGTTGGTCGGAGCATTGAAGGTCAGCGTCCCGTTGCCGGACTCGAACCCGTCGGTGTCGACACTCACGACCGTGCCTTCCGACGATTTGCCGGTGCTCGTCGTGATGTAC
The DNA here is from genome assembly GCA_963828965.1 of uncultured Chloroflexia bacterium. Lineage (GTDB taxonomy): Bacteria > Chloroflexota > Limnocylindria > Limnocylindrales > CSP1-4 > SPCO01. Next base: position 362,998 of record CAWHGL010000003.1, on the reverse strand, counting down.
ACGTAGATCGTGCACGGGCAGCCGGTCGCGTCCTTCACCTCGGCCGTGAACGAGACGTCGGCCTTGACGAACTGGCTGCCGCCACTGACCCCGCCGACCTTGAGCGTGACCCGGTTCTGCTCCTTCTCGGTCCCGGTCAGCTGGAGCGGGTCGGTGTCCTGCGCGCCGGCGATCCGCGGCAGGGCACGCTGCAGGAAGATGGCCATCTGCTCGCGAGTGACCGGATCGGTCGGGCAGTACGTGGTCGCCGTGCAGCCACCGGTGACGCCGGCGTCGAAGACCGCCTCGATGGCGGCGTGCCCGCTCATCGTCGTCGGGACGTCCGTGAAGATGTGGCTGGCCAGCACCGTGGCCGGGACGAGCAGGGCGAGGAGCGCACCGGCGAGCGCCAGACGACGTGGGCGGGGGCGGCGCGGGATGGCGGGGCGGCCGAGCTCGATCGTGACCTTCATGACGCGGAGACCCTCCATGGCGAACGCCGGGCGACGATCGCGGTGACAGGGAGGGTACCCGCCACGGGCGATCCGGGTCGCGGACGGTGTCGGCTGGGCGGACGGTGTCGGCTGGGCGGCTGGGCGGCCGGGCCGCCTACATCATCACGAGCCCGCCGTCGACGGCGAGCACCTGCCCCGTGATGAACGCCGCCTCGTCGCTGACGAGGAAGGCGACCGCGCTGGCGATCTCTTCGGTCGTCCCGAACCGGCCCAGCGGCGTCCGAGCCGTGATCTCCGCCTGGAGCGCCTCCGGCAGGTCCTTGGTCAGCTCGGTCAGGACGAAGCCCGGCGCGACGGCGTTGACGGTGATCGTCCGCGACGCGAGCTCCCGGGCGGTGGCCTTGGTCAGGCCGATGAGCCCGGCCTTGGCGGCGCTGTAGTTGGCCTGGCCGGTCTGGCCCGCCTGGCCGCTGACCGAGGTGATGTTGATGATCCGCCCGGAACGGGCCTTGAGCATCGGGCGGGTGACGGCCTTGGTCATCCAGAACGCGCCGAAGAGGTTCGTCTCGAGGACGTCGCGCCAGGCCTCGGCGCTCATCCGCATGATCAGATCGTCGCGGGTGATGCCCGCGTTGTTGACCAGGATGTCGACCCGGCCGAACGCCTCGAGCACGGACTTGACGACGCCCTCGGCGGCGTCGCCGTCGGACGCGTCCGCCTGGACGGCGAGCGCCCGCCGCCCGAGCGCTTCGATGTCGCCGGTGGTCGCTGCGGCCGCCGCAGCGTTGCCCCGGTAGGTGAAGGCGACATCCGCGCCCTGGGTCGCCAGGCGCAGCCCGATGGCGCGCCCGATGCCGCGCGAGCCGCCGGTCACGAGCGCCGTCTTGCCGGTGAGATCGATCATGGCGCCTTCCCTCCCGCTTGGTCCCAACCGTCGAGGACGATGAACGACTTGGTGAACACGAGGAAGCGCTCGTTCTCGAACCGCGCTCCCGGGAAGAGCCGGTGCATCTCGCTGCCGGTCAGGAGCCGGACCGACCGGACGTCCTCGAGGGCGAGCGCGGGATCGGGCTGGCGCTTGTGCCAGCCGAGGTCCATGTGCTGGAGCAGCCAGGCGCGGACGCGCATCGGCAGGATCCCGAAGTACGGGAACAGGAAGTGCGGCTCGAGCGGGAAGTAGCGGTTCGGCGTCTGGAGGTAGACGCGCCGCCCGACCCGGCGCACCTCGGCCGCCATGCGCGCCTGCAGCTCCGGGGTCGGCAGGTGCTCGATGACCGAGTTCGACACGACGATGTCGAAGGTGTCGTCGGCGTACGGCGACAGGTCGGCCGCATCGCCGACCGTCGAGGTCATGTTGTCGTGTGGGGCGGGCTGCTCCATCAGGTTGAGCAGCACGATCTCGATGCGGTCGTGCCCGGCATAGCCGACCCGTTCCCAGAACACGGTCGTGCCGCCGACGTCGAGGATGCGGATGGGGCCGTCGATCCCGTCGACGAGCTCACGGAACCGGGCGAACCGGCGCTGGCGGAACCGGTCGGCGGCCGAGCCGGGCCGGCGGCCGTCGGCGAGGCTGCGAAGGCGCCCCGTCACCGGCTGCGGAGCCGGGTCACGCCCGACCCCCGCTGGAGGTGGGGACCGGATCGCCGGGGACCACATCGTCGAGGGGCACGTCGACCGTGCCGGGGCGAGCCATGATCTCGGCCAGCGCGGCCGGGATCGGGTCGACGGAGTCCCAGTCCACCGGCAGCCGCACGGTCACGTCCTCCGGCGAGACGGCCGCGTCGCCGAGCGGGCCACGGGCCGGATCGGCGGTCCATTCGATGGCCACGGCGCCACTCGTGAAGCCGGCCCCGAACGCGACGATGACGACGTGGTCGCCGACCTGGACGCGCCCCTCGTTGACGGCCTCGGCGAGCGCGATCGGCACGGACGCCGCCGACGTGTTGCCGTACCGGTCGAGGTTGACGTACATCCGCTCCATCGGCAGGTCGAGGCCCTTGGCCACGGCCTCGATGATCCGGATGTTGGCCTGGTGCGGGATGAACAGGTCGATGTCCGACGGCGAGAGGCCGGCCTTTTCGATCGCCGCCAGGGCGGTCGTCGCCAGCGTCCGCGTCGCGAACCGGTAGGTCTCGCGACCCTCCATGCGGATGTAGTGCTCGCCGCGGGCGATGGTCTCCGCGCTCGGCGGACTCTTGGCGCCGCCGGCCGGCAGCCAGATCATGTAGGCGCCCTGCGGCTCGGTCGTCATCTCGATGCCGAGGCCGCCACCCGGCCCCTCCGCCGCGGACAGCACGACCGCGCCCGCGCCGTCACCGAACAGGATGCAGGTGCCCCGGTCGGTGTAATCGAGGAAGCGGGTCAGCAGCTCGGCCCCGATGACCAGGACATGCTTGGCGAGGCCGCTCTCGATGTAGGCCTGGCCGGTCGCGTAGGCGTACACGAACCCGGAGCACGCCGCCGCGACGTCCATGGCCGCGGCCTTCGTGTTGCCGATGGCCTCCTTGACGAGGGCCGCGGTCGAGGGCATCCAGTAGTCGGGCGTCAGGGTCGCGAGCAGGATGAGGTCGATCTCCTCCGGCTCGATGCCGGCCGTCCGGATGGCCCGCAGGCCGGCGACCGCCGCCATCGAGGCCGTGGTCTCGTGCGCCGCGGCCACCCGTCGCTCGCGGATGCCGGTGCGTTGGACGATCCACTCGTCGTTGGTGTCGACCATCCGCTCCAGGTCGTGGTTGGTCAGGATCTGCGCCGGGGCATAGCGACCCCAGCCGGTCAGGTGCGCGCGGGGGCGATCGGACGTCGTGCTCACAGCGGCTCCACCTCGATGAGGGGCTGCTTGGCCTTCACCAGCGTGCCGGTCTCGGGCACCACCTTGACGACCCGGCCGGCGAGGTCGGACTTGATCTCGTTGAACAGCTTCATGGCCTCGATGAGCCCGATGACCTGACCGACCGCGACCTCGCCGCCGGCCTGGACGTAGGGCGCCGACCCGGGGGCGGGCGAGGCGTAGAAGATGCCGGTCAACGGCGCCTTGACCGAGGGCCGGGCGCTGGCCGACGGATCGCGGCCGGCGGTCGAGGGCTCGCCGGGGGCCGCCGCGGCGGCGGCAGCCGGGGCGGGCTCGGCGATGGCCACCGCGACCGGAGCGATCGCCAGGGGCTTGCGCAGGATCAGACCGGTCCCGCCGACCTCGACCTCGAGCTCGCTGAGGTCGGAGCGGTCGAGCAGAGCCGCCAGGCGATCGATGAGGCCGAGCAGCTCCACGTCGCCCTGGTCGCGCGGCGACGGCGGGTCGGCCGAGACCGGGGCCGGCGCATCGGGCGCCGCGGCGGCGGCCGAAGCATCGGGCGGTGAGGCGGCCGGCAGCACGTCGGCCGGTTCGAGCCCGTCGGTCACGCTGGGAACCGGGTGAAGATGAGCGCCGTGTTCTGGCCGCCGAAGCCGAACGAATTGCTCAGCGCCGTCCGGATCTCGCGCCGGGACGCCACATTCGGGGTCAGGTCGAGCCCCTCCGCCGCCGGGTCCGGGTCGGTCAGGTTGATCGTCGGGGGGACACATCCCTCGCGGATGGCGAGGATCGTGACGATGGCCTCGATGGCGCCGGCCGCGCCGAGGGTGTGGCCCAGCATCGACTTGTTGGCGGTCACCGCGACCTCCCCGGCGTAGTCGCCGAAGATCGTCCGGATGGCCTGGAGCTCGGCCTTGTCCCCTTCCGGGGTCGACGTCGCATGGGCGTTCACGTGCTGGATGTCGGTGGGCTCGAGACCGGCCTTGACGAGGGCGCGCTGGGCGGCCCGGACCGCGCCGATGCCGCCCGGCGCGGGCAGCGTGATGTGCGACGCATCGGCGGTCGCGCCGTAGCCGATCAGCTCGGCGAGCGGCTCGGCGCCGCGGGCCTCGGCGTGTTCGAGCGCCTCGAGGACGACCACGCCGGCGCCCTCGCCGCAGACGAACCCGTCACGCCCGGCATCGAACGGCCGGGAGGCGCCCGCCGGGTCGTCATTGCGGGTCGACAGCGCGCGCATCGCGGCAAAGCCACCGATGAGCGGCTCGAAGATGCCCGCCTCCGAGCCGCCGGCGAGCATCACGTCCGCGTCGCCGCGGCGGATGATCTCGGACGCCTCGCCGAGGGCATGCCCGCCGGTCGCGCAGGCGCTCACGGTCGCGAAGTTCGGGCCGGTCATCCCGAAGTTGATGGCGATCTGGCCGGCGCCGACGTTCGGGATGCCCATCGGGATGAGGAAGGGGCTGATCCGGTCGGGGCCGCGCAGGGCGTTGGTGGACATCCCGTCGTACAGCGTCCCGACGCCGCCCAGGCCCGTGCCGAGGATGACGCCCGTCGCCTCGGCCAGCGGCCCCTCGAGCCGAGCAGGGAGGCCCGCCTGGTCCATGGCCTGGCGGGCCGCGACGAGGCCGAACTGGATGTAGCGGTCCGTGCGGCGCTGGTCCTTGCGGTCGAGGACGCCGCTCGGATCGAAGTCCTGGACCTCGGCGGCGATGCGGGCCGTGAGGCGTGACGGATCGAATGCCGTGACCGGGCGCACGCCGGACTGCCCGGCCACGAGCGCGTCCCAGGTCGAACGCACGTCGTTCCCGACGGCGCTGAGCATGCCCATGCCGGTCACGACGACGCGCCGACGCTCAGCCACTGCAGACCCTCCGGGTCAGGTGGGCGGATGCAGCGCAAGGCGGAGCCGAGCACGGGAGCGAGCGCACTCCGTCGTGCGTGAGCGAGCGCGCGCAGGCGACAACGCCGCGATGCGCCGCCAACGGGACCCGGGTCATCGCACGAGCCTGCCGGTGCGGACGGTGGCCGCCCGATAGACGTCGCCGGCCAGGCCGCGAGCGCTGATGGCGTTGGCCACCGACAGGGCGTCGAACTCGGTCCGGCGGATCTCCGCCGTGACGTCTTCGCCGTCGATGTCGATGAGCGCCCACGACGCGGTCGGCTCGCCATCGAAGACGTAGCCCGCCGATCCGTCGTTGACGATGATCTTCCAGCCGAGGTCGCGCACCTCGGGCTGGTGGGTGTGGCCACAGACGATGACCCGGGCGTCGGTCCGGGCGACCCGTTCGGTGGTCACGTTCGGGTCGAGACCCTGGTCGAAGCCGCTGGTCTGCGAGCCGGGCGAGCCGTGGCACACGAGGACGAGCGTGTCGTCATCGGTCCGCCAGCGTCGCTCGGCAGGCAGCCGGCGGAGCCAGTCGATGCGCTGCGGCCCGAGCGTGTCGTGCGCCCATTCGGCGGCGTCGACGATGGCATCGGGCACCCCGTCGTTCATCGACGGGTAGGCGGCCGCGTAGTCGAAGTCGGCCACGGCGATGTCGGTGTTGCCCTGGATGACGAGCGCACCGTCATCCGCCAGGGCGCGCAGGACGTCGACCACGAGGCCCGGCTCCGGGCCGTTGAGCACGAGGTCGCCGGCGACGAGGACCACGTCCGGCTTCTCCCGGGCGATGTCCTTGAGGACGGCTTCCATGGCCGTCGCGTTGCCGTGGATGTCGGAAAGGGCCGCGAGGCGGGTCATCGCAGGACCCCGGCCGGGGGGATGACGAAGGACAACAGGCCCTCGCAGGCCGTCTCGCCGTCGACGGAGGCGACCGCCCGACCCTTGCCGAAGCGCGAACCGAGCTTCTCCATCGTGACCTCGAGCCGAAGCGTGTCGCCCGGCACGACGACGCGCTTGAAGCGGACCTCGTCGATGCCGGCGAAGAGGCCGATGCGATCGCCGAAGCCGGGCTGACGGGCGACGAGGACGGCCATCGTCTGGGCCAGTGCCTCGACCTGGAGCACGCCGGGCATGACCGGCAGGCCCGGGAAATGTCCCTGGAAGAACCACTCGGTCGCGGTCACCGCCTTGATCCCGACGATGCGCCGGGCGTCCGCGTCGTACTCGAGGATTCGGTCGACCAGCAGGAACGGCCAGCGATGCGGGATGAGGCCCTGGATATCGGCGACGCTGAGCGTCGGCGCGGCCTCGGCCGGTGTCGCGGGGGCGGCGCTCGCGGGATCGGCGGTCGTGTCGGTCATCGGCAACTCCTGATGGGATGTTCGTCAGTGTCGCCCAACCGGCCGCACGGGGCGGGGCATCGTGTGCAGGTCTGCATCCGCTCGCCGGGCGTGGGGCCGGCCGCGGCGCCGGTCCGGATGGTCACGACGCCCGGGCGGCCGCGGCCAGGAACGCGGCGCTGCCGACGCGGTCGAGCAGGTTCGTGGTCATGCGGCCCTCGAGGAACGTCTCCGAGGTCAGAAGGGCCTGGTGGATGGCCGCGTTGGTCACGATGCCGTCCACGACGAGCTCCTCCAGGGCGACCCGGCCGCGGGCGATCGCGGTCGCGCGATCCGGACCCCAGACGATGAGCTTGCCGAGCAGCGAGTCGTAGAACGGCGGGACCTCGTAGCCCGTGTACAGGTGCGAGTCCATGCGCACGCCGGGACCGCCGGGCGCGAGGTACTGCTCGACGACCCCGGCCCCGGGGCGGAAGTCGTGGTCGGGGTCCTCGGCGTTGATCCGGAACTCGATCGCGTGGCCGGTGAAGGTGACGTCGGCCTGGCTCAGGCCCAGCGGCTCGCCGGCGGCGATGCGCAGCTGGAGCTGGACCATGTCGATGCCGGTCACCATCTCGGTGACCGGGTGCTCGACCTGGATCCGGCAGTTGATCTCGATGAAGTAGTAGTTGCCGGCGCGGTCCACGAGGAACTCGAGCGTACCGACGTTCTCGTAGCCGGCCGCGACGACGGCCCGCACGGCCTTCTCGGCGAGCTCCGCCCGGGCGGCCTCGGACAGGGCCGGCGTGGGCGACTCCTCGAGGATCTTCTGGTGGCGACGCTGGACCGAGCAGTCGCGCTCGCCGAGGTGGATGCCGTGCCCGAACCGGTCGACCGCGACCTGGACTTCGACGTGGCGGTTCTCGTCGAGCCATTTCTCGAGGTACAGCGAGTCGTCGCCGAAGGCCGCCTTGGCCTCCGAACGGCAGACCTTGAGCACCGATTCGAGCTCGCGCGGGGTGCGAACCATGCGCATGCCCTTGCCGCCGCCACCGGCCGAGGGCTTGACCAGGACCGGATAGCCGATGCGATCCGCCTCGCTCAGGGCGTGCAGGTCATCGCGCAGCATCCCGTCCGAGCCCGGGATCGTGGGCAGGCCGTGATCGCCGAGCAGCTGGCGGGTCCCGGCCTTGCTGGCGAATCGCTCGAGGACGGGCGCCGGCGGACCGATGAACGTGAGGTCGTGGGCGGCGACGACCTCGGCGAAGCCCTCGTCCTCGGACAGGAAGCCGTAGCCCGGGTGGATGGCGTCGCAGCCGGTGACCAGGGCGGCCGAGATGACGGCCGGAGCCGACAGGTACGAGCGGGTCGCGTCCGCGGGTCCGATGCAGATCGCCTCGTCGGCAAGCCGGACGGCGAGCGACTCGCGATCGGCCTCGCTATAGGCGACGACCGCCTCGATCCCCAGGGCGCGGCACGCCCGCAGGATGCGCAGCGCGATCTCGCCGCGGTTGGCGATGAGGACCTTACGGAACATCGGTCGACCCGCTCATGCTGCCGGCGGAGGTCAGGGCGGTGAGGGCCTCGATGACAAGGAGCTCCTGGCCGTACTCGACCGCGTCGCCCGTCTCAGCGAGGCTCGAGCCGACCACGCCGTCCATCGGGGCGAGGACCTCCTGGGCGACGCCGAGCATGTCGACCGCGCCGAGCCGGTCACCCGAGCGCACCCGGTCGCCGACCGTGAGGTCGGTCCGCGGCCGGTAGATACCGACGGCCGGCGAGGTGGCCACGCCACGAGCTTCGCTGCGGCTCGAGCCGTCGGGGACGTGGTGAACGGCGCGGGGACGATCGGCATGGCGGTCGCCGCGCTCGCCGGCTGCGCGATCGCCACGCTCGCCGGGGCGGCGCTCACGGGTCACCGGGCTGCTAGCGGCGGGCCGGCGCAGGCGGACCCGCCAGCCGCCCTCGCGGACCTCGAGCTCGCCGAGGCCCGTCGCCCCGAGCTTGGCCACCAGGGCCGGAAGGAGCTCCTGTGACAGACGGTCGATCGCGGCGTGGTCGGCCGCGCGCTGGGCGGCGTCACGTTCGACGGATCGGCCCTTGTCGGCCGCACGCTGGGCGCGACGAGCCTCGGCTGCAGCGGGATCGGGCACTCCCTAGACCTCCTCGCGGGCCGGCGGATCGTCGCGCGACCAGCCCTCCGACCCCGGCATGAGCGCCCGCCGGCCGGGATCGAGCAGATCGCGCAGGCGATCCGTCAGGCTCCGGTCGACGCGCTCCGGGGTCTCCGTCGGCGCGACCTCAGTGTAGGCGCCCAGGGCCCGGTAGCGCCGGTAGCGCTGGTCGACCAGCTCGTCGATGGTCAGCGCGTCCAGGGCGACCAGCCGGTCGAGGATGATCGCCTTCAGCCGCCGGGCGGTCTCCTCTGGATCGTCGTGGGCCCCCTCCCCCGGCTCGGGCACGACGATGTCGACGACGCCGAGGGCGTGCTGGTCCGCCGCGGACATGCGCATGGCCGCCGCGGCACTGGCGGCCTCGTCCGAGCTGCGCCACAGGATCGACGCGCAGCCCTCCGGGCTGATGACCGAGTAGACCGCGTTCTCGAGGGCGATGACCACGTCGCCGACCGCGATCGCGAGCGCTCCACCCGAGCCGCCCTCGCCGGTGATGACCGTGATGATCGGGGTGCGCAGCCGGCTCATGAGCCCGATCGAGCGGGCGATGGCCTCCGCGATGCCGCGTTCCTCCGACTCGGGGCCGGGATGCGCGCCAGGGACGTCGACGAAGGTGATGACGGGCAGCCCGAAGCGGTCGGCCAGGTCCATGACCCGCATCGCCTTGCGGTAGCCCTCGGGATGGGGCATCCCGAAGTTGCGCCGGATGTTCTCGTCGGTGTCGGCGCCCTTCTGCTGGCCGAGGACGACGACCCGCCGGCCGTCCAGCCGGGCGAGGCCAGCGACGATGGCCGCGTCGTCACCGAACAGCCGGTCGCCGTGCAGCTCGACGAACGTCTCGGTCATGGCCGCGACGAATTCGAGGGTGCGCGGGCGGCGCAGGGTGCGGGCCAGCTGGACCCGTGCCCAGACCTCGTCGCGGGAGGTGGCCGATGGCGGGCCGAGCGTCGTGCCGTTCGTCCGGATCCCGCCATCCGCGGTCGATGGCGCTCCGTCGTCCTCGGCGTCCTCGTCGTCATCCCCGCCGGCGAGATCGCCCATCTTGTCGGCGATCGTCGAGAGGAACGACAGCGGCCGGAATGCGGGCACGTCGTCGTCCTCGAGTTCGATCGGGGCCTCGGCGCCACGCGGCGGCAAGAGCCCGAGGAGGGCGACCAGCTCGTCGCGCAGCTCGGCGCGGGCCACGACCCGGTCGACGAAGCCGTGGCTGAACAGGAACTCGGAGCGCTGGAAGCCTGGCGGCAGCTCCGTTGCGATCGTCCCGGCGGACACGCGAGCACCGGCGAAACCGATGAGGGCATCGGGCTCGGCGATGTTCACGTCGCCGACCGCCGCGAACGAGGCGAAGACCCCACCGGTGGTCGGGTCGGACAGGACGGACAGGAAGGGCACGCCACCGTCCTTCAGGCGCTCGAGCGCTGCCAGCGTCTTGGCCAGCTGCATGAGGGCCAGCGTGCCCTCCTGCATGCGGGCGCCACCGGAAGCGCTCACGACGATGAGCGGGACGCGCTCGGCCAGGGCGAATTCAGCGGCGCGGGTGACCTTCTCGCCGACGACGGCGCCCATCGACCCACCCATGAACCCGAAGTCCATGACGCAGACCGCGACCGGGATCGCCCCCATCGCGCCGGTCCCCCACAGGGCCGCGTCGCGCATGCCGGTGGCGAGCTGGGCTGAGGCCAGGCGGTCCGGGTAGGCCTTCTGGTCGACGAACCCGAGCGCGTCGACCGACTGCAGCCCGGCGTCGTGCTCCACCCAGGTGCCGGGATCCATGAGCTGCTCGAGGCGGACCGCGGCCGACAGCCGGAAATGATGGCCGCACGTCGTGCACACGCGCAGGTTCTTCTCGAGCTGCTTGTTGAACAGCATCGTCGAGCAGGTCGGGCACTTGGTCCACAGGTCGGGCGGGTAGACGTCCCGGCGGGCGCGGAAGGACGGCAGCTTGAGCGGCATCAGGCGACCTTCGCCCGGGTGACCGCCCGCGCCGCACGCGACATCGGGTCGAGCGGCGAGCGGTTCAGCCGCCACGCGACGTAGGCGGCACCGGCCAGTGACAGGACCGCCGAGGTCAACACACCGCCGATGACCGCCGGTCGCCCGAACGGGCGGTCCGTGGGCAGGAGCGTCGGGCGGTCCGTCGACACGCGGCGTCGTCGAACGGCACCGGCAGGAGGGCCGGCTCCACGTCCGCCGACGGGAACGCCACGACCTCGCCGCCGGCGATGCGACCGGCGACCGCGGCCAGACGGGCGGACAGGGCCTCCTCGAACCGGAACGACGGGTGGAAACGGGGCAGCGCGCCGGCCAGCCGCCGGGCGGTCGCGTCGAGCTCGGGCGGGACGCCGTCGATCTCGATCGGCCGGCGCGCCAGGAGCGATTCGAGGTAGCGGTCGACGACGAGTGCCTCGATCTCGGCGTCGTGACCCGTGGAGCCGGTGCTCACCGCTGATCCCGGCGCAGGTCGCCGGCGACCGATCGCAGGGCCCGGTGGAGGAGCACCCGCACGGCGCCTTCGGAGCGGCCCAGGACCTCGGCGATCTCGGCGGTCGTCATCTCGTGGACGAAGCGCAGGACGATGGCGCGGCGACGGTCGTCGGGCAGCCGCTCGACGGCGCGCCAGGCCGCAGCGGCCTCGTCACGGACGATCGCCGACCCCTCGACGTCGGTCGGGTCGGCGGCGTGCATGGCGGCGTCGAGGCCCGCCTGCGGGCGGCGGCGCTGGCTGCGGCGGCGTTCGGCGATGACGTTGCGGGCGATCTGGAACAGCCAGATCCGGAAGGTGGAGGCCTCCGGGCCGTCGTCGATCCGCGCGCGCTCCTGGAAGCCGGCGAGGCCGGTCAGCGCCTGCAGGAACGTGCGCTCGGTGGCGTCCTCCGCCTCGTGATGATCACGCAACTCGTAGACCGCGACGTTGTACACCTGGGCGACATACTTCCGGTACAGGGCCTCGAACCGGGCCGGGTCCGCGCGCGCCGCCTCCACGAGCGGGCGATCCCGGTCGAGATGGGCGAGGCGTGCGCTGGTCGCTCCCTCCGAACGACGCAATCTCCTCAATGCCGGGCCGGCCATCGTGTTACACCCCCGCCCGGGTGGCGGCGACCGGCGGCGCCAGCCGGACGTGCCGGATCTCACCGACCACGACCGATCGCTCGCCGTCTGGCCTGGCGGTCGTCCGCGACGACGAGGGCGCCGCTCGCGGCATCGACGCCGAGGGCGCGCACGGTCTCGACGGCGCCGTCGGGGGCGACGAGGTCCACGTCGCGGCCGGTCGTCAACTGCCGCTCGGTCCAGTCGCCGACGTCGAAACGGCCGCCACGGAGGGCCTCGATGCGGACCTCGAGGCGACCCAGGAACGCATCGAGCAGGGCGACGTGGTCGATGGGCAGGCCGCGCGACAGCTCGCGCAGCGAGGTCATCGAGGCCGCCAGGTCGGGCGGGAAGTCGGCCGCCGCCCAATCGGTGTCGAGGCCGAGGCCGACGACGACGCGCGGGTCGTCCGTCCCGAGCCCGGCCGTCTCGCCGAGGACGCCCGCCAGCTTGCGGACCTCGGTCGGCGTTTCCGGAGCGATCGGCACGGCCAACCCGACGGTCTCGGCCACGAGGTCGTTCGGCCATTTGAGGCGGATCGCCCGGTCGGGCAGACCGGCGACCTCCTCGGCGGCATCGGCCATCGCCAGCGAGACCGTGGCGGCCAGCCGCCAGGCCCGCTCCGGGGCGAGCCAGGTGGGCCGGAACCCGAGCGAGAGCAGCAACGCGGCGCCGGCGGGCGCCTGCCACGTCCGACCGTCACGGCCGCGGCCGGCGGACTGCTCGTCGGCGACCGCCAGGCAGACCTCCGGTGTCCCCGTGGCCAGCCAGTCACGCACGACGTCGTTGGTCGAACCGACCAGCGCGAAGCGTTCCTGGCGGGCGAGGAACTCGGGCATGCGGGATCGGGCGGTGGCCGGCTCAGCCGGCCGCCGCGACCTCGATCGGCTCGGGTCGCTCCAGGTCGAACGCGGCGTGCAGGGCGCGCAGGGCGGTCTCGAGCTCGTCCTCGGCGATCATGCAGGTGATGCGGACCTCGCTCGTCGAGATCATCTCGATGTTCACGCCCGCGTCGGCCAGGGTCCCGAACATCCGGGCGGCGTAGCCCGGCGCGTTGTGCAGGCCGGCGCCGACGATGCTGACCTTGGCCACGCTCGCATCGGTGGTCAGCTCGCGGGCGCCGAGCTCGCGGACGACCGGATCGAGCGCCTTCTTGGCCTTGCCCAGCTCGGCCTGCGGGACCGTGAACGACAGGTCGGTCTCACCGCCGTGGCCGACGTTCTGGACGATGAGGTCGACGTTGACGCCGGCCTCGGCCAGCGGATCGAAGATCGACCGGGCGATGCCCGGCCGGTCCGGGACGGCCACGACGGTGACCTTCGCGACGTTCCGGTCGTGGGCCAGGCCGCGGACCTTGTTGCGCTGCTCCACGAGCGGGTCCTCCTTGATGAGCGTGCCCGGCGCGTCCTCGAACGAGCTCAGGACCTCGATGACGACGTCGTTGACCCAGCCGAGCTCGACGGCCCGGACCTGCATGACCTGGGCACCCTGGTGGGCGAGCTCGAGCATCTCCTCGTAGCCGATCACGGCGAGTTGGCGGGCCTCGGGGACGAGGCGCGGATCCGCGGTGTAGATGCCGCGGACGTCGGTGAAGATCTGGCAGCGGTCGGCGTCGAGGGCGGCGGCCAGCGCGACGGCGGTGGTGTCGCTGCCGCCGCGGCCGAGGGTCGTGATCTCCTGGTCCGTCGCCGAGCCGGCGCTCTGGCCCTGGAAGCCCGCCACGATCACGACCTTGCCGCCATCGATCTCCTGGCGGACGCGGCGCGGCTCGATGCCGGCGATGCGCGCCCGGCCGTACGTGCCGTCGGTGGTGATGCCGGCCTGCGCGCCGGTCAGGCTGATGGCCGCGACGCCGAGCGCGTGGAGGGCCATCGAGACGAGCGTCGCGCTCTGATGCTCGCCGGTCGCGAGGAGGACGTCGAGCTCGCGTGGGTCCGGGTCGTCCGTGACGGCCGCCGCGAGGCCCAGCAGCTCGTCCGTCGTGTCGCCCATCGCCGACACGACGACCACCAGGTCGTGGCCGGCCGCGCGCTCGCGCGCGATGCGCCGGGCGACGCGCTTGATGCGGTCGGCGCCGGCGACCGACGAGCCACCGAACTTCTGGACGACGAGGGGGGCAGGCATGCGCTCGGCATTCTACCGTGGCACGCTTGCGCCTCCCGACCGATCCCCCGCCGAGGACCCGCCCGATGTGCTTCGACCACGACAGCCGACCCCCGATCGCCCCGATCGCCGGCGGAGCGCTCGACGGGCGTCTCGTCACGCTCGACGCCACCGACGGCAACCGCCTGGCCGCCTTCCACGCCCGGGCCGCGACGCCGGGCGACGCGGGGATCGTGATCCTGCCCGACGTCCGCGGCCTGCATCCCTACTACGAGGAGCTGGCCCTGCGGTTCGCGGAGCACGGCATCGATGCCGTGGCCATCGACTGGTTCGGGCGCACGGCGGGCGTCGGGCGGCGCGGGCCGGACTTCGAGTACATGCCCCACGTCACCCGGACCACGTGGGCGGGCATCGCCGCCGACATCACGGCGGGCGCGGCGGCGGTCCGGGCGGGCGGCGACGACCGACCCGGCCCGACCCGCACGTTCACGATCGGGTTCTGCATGGGCGGGCGGATGTCATTCCTGGCCGGAACGCTCGGGCTGGACCTGGCCGGCGTCATCGGGCTGTACGGGACGCTGGCCGGGCCGTGGCGCAACGACGCGCCGGCGCCCGTGGATCTGGTCGCGGCGATCGGGTCGCCGGTGCTCGGGCTGTTCGGCGGGGCCGACGAGGCGATCACGCCGCAAGCGGTCGCGGCGTTCGACGCCGGACTGACGGCCGCCGGCACGCCGCACCGGATCGTCACCTACCCGGGCGCGCCGCACAGCTTCTTCGACCGCAAGGCGGCGGACTTCGCCGAAGCGAGCGCGGCGGCCTGGGACGAGGTCCTGGCGTTCGTGGCCGAGCCGGACGCAGCCCGCAGCGCCTAGCGCTTCGCCAGGGTCCAGGCGCCGGCGACCGCGAGCACGAACAGGAGGATCCAGAAGAGACCGGCAGGAAGCGCCTGGTTGCCGGCGTTGACCATGCCGCGGAGCGCATCGCCGATCACGTCGAAGGCGCCCTGGATCAGGCTGCTGATCCCGTTCCCGACCGACTGCACGAGGCCGCCCATGGCCTGAGTGTCGGCCCGGAGTCAAGCGCGCTGGGGTCCTCCGGGGCGGTCCGGAGGCGTCCGGTCGCGCAGGAATGCGGTGCCCGCCGGCACCGTGGCGGCCCGGTACCGCTGGAGCGCGCTGGATGGCGCCGAACCCGGCGTCGTCAGGGCGTGGCGATGACCCGGGCGCCCTGGTTGCGCGGCTCGATGACCCGGATCTTGCCCGGCAGGTCGGTGTCGGCCGCGACCGCGCCGAAGGCCGCCTCGATGCGGGTGATGTCGGCCATCGAATCCGCGAAGGCGAGGACCGTGGAGCCCGCGCCGGACAGGCAGGCCCCGAGCGCCCCGGCGTCGCGCGCGGCCTGGACCAGGCGGGGCAGTTGCGGGTAGGCGGCGGCGCGGTAGGGCTCGTGCAATCGGTCGACCGTCAGCCAGCGCAACAGGTCCGTCCGGCCGGTCGCCAGCCCGGCGACCCCGACGGCGACGGCGCCGAGGTTCGCGACCGCGTCCTCGAGCGGGACCTTGGCCGGCAGGGCCTTGCGCATGTCGCTCGTCGAGAGGCGCAGCTCCGGCACGAACAGCACGGCGCGCAGATCGCGCGGCGCGTCGAAGCGGACGGCCTCCACGCCGTCGGGCGTCATGGCGCTCACGACGAAGCCGCCGAGGAGCACGGCCGCGGCGTTGTCCGGGTGGCCCTCCACAGCGGTCGCGACACGCAGCATCGCCGGCGTGTCGAGCTCGCCCCCGAGGAGCGCATTCGCCGCCACGACCCCGGCGACCGTGGCCGCGGCCGACGAGCCGAGGCCGCGCGACAGCGGGATCTGGTTGCGCATCTCGATGCGCCAGCCCACACCGTCGGGGACGCGGCCACGAGCGGATCTCGATGGCGGCCTCGAGGCCGCGCACGAATCGGTTGTCGTGGTCGTCGGTGAGCTCGTTGCGACCCTCGCCCTCGACGGTCAGCTCGATCTCGCCCCGGCTCCAGCCGCGGACCTCGACCTCGACCCGGTTGGTCAGCGCCAGCGCGACCCCCAGGCAGTCGTAGCCGGCGCCGAGGTTGGCGCATGAGGCGGGCGCCTCGACGGTGACCTTGCGGCCATCGAGCTCCGCGAGCCAGTGCGCGACCATGGGCGAGCCTCCTACGTCCAGCCGAGTGCGACCGCCACCGACCCGAGGGTCGGCGCGGACTCGATGACCCCGGAGACCTGCCGTTCCGCCGTGTGCGGATCCTTGAGCCCGTGCCCGGTCAGCACGGCGACGACCGTGGCGTCCGGATCCAGCCGGCCCGCGGCCGCCATCATCCGGAGGCCCGCGACGCTTGCCGCCGAGGCCGGTTCGCAGAAGACGCCGGCCAGCCGCGGCAGGTCGCGGTAGGCGGCCAGGATCTCGTCGTCGGTGACGGCCTCGATGCTGCCGCCGGACTCGTCGCGGGCGGCCACGGCCAGCGCCCAGGACGCGGGATCGCCGATACGGATGGCGGTCGCGACGGTCTCCGGATGCTCCACCCGCTGGCCGCTGACCAGCGGGGCGGCGCCGGCCGCCTGGAACCCCCGCAGGACCGGTGTCGAGGGCACGATGCCGGCGTCGGCGTAGTCGCGAAAGCCCGCCCAGTAGGCGCTGATGTTGCCGGCGTTGCCGACCGGGATGGCCAGCACGTCGGGAGCCCGGCCGAGCTCGTCGCAGATCTCGAAGGCCGCCGTCTTCTGGCCGTCGATGCGGAACGGATTGACCGAGTTGACCAGGGTCACGGGGTGGTCGTCCTGCTCGGCCAGACCGCGCACGATGTGGAGCGCCTGGTCGAAGTTGCCATCGATGGCCACGACGCGCGCCCCGGCCATGAGCGCCTGGAGCAGCTTGCCGAGCGCCGTCTGGCCCTTGGGCAGGATGACGATGACCTCGAGCCCGGCGGCCGCGCCGTAGGCCGCGGCGCTTGCCGAGGTGTTGCCCGTGGATGCGCACACGATGGCGCTGGCGCCGGCCTCGACCGCCTTGGCCACGGCGACGACCATCCCGCGATCCTTGAAGGACCCGGTCGGGTTCTGGCCCTCGACCTTGAGGTACAGGTTCGGGACGCCGATGGCCGCGCCGAGACGCGGCGCGTGGATGAGCGGCGTGCTCCCCTCGCCCAGGGTCAGTGCCGGGGTGGCGTCGGTCACGGGCAGGAACCGGCGGTAACGCTCCATGAGCCGCGGTCGCTGGTCAGTCATCGACCGGGTACAGGGTGACGTCCGTGCCGGGCGGCAGGATGGCATCGAAGGCGGCCTTCGCCTCGGCCAGGGTCACGACCTCGCTGCGGATCGCCGTCCCATCCTCGAACTCGACGGCGGCCGCTTCGTCGAGGGCCGCCGGCAGGGTGATGCCGGCCCGGACCGCCGGGATGAAGGCGTACCAGTGGCGCGGGCCGTCGAGCGGATCGGCTGCGGCGACGGCCGGTCCGGTCGCGGGCGCCAGCCCGGCCCAGGTGGAGCCCTGGCCGCGGGCGATCGCCACGAGGTCACCGAGGACGGCGCTGCTCGTCGCGGGACCACCGGCACCGGGGCCGGACAGGCCGACCGTACCGAGCGGTTCGGCGTCGATCTCGACCCGATTCAGCACGCCGTCGGTCCAGCCGAACGGGCTGTGCGAGGGGATCGCGGTCGGGACGACGGCCGCCTCGATGTCGTCGCCGCGACGGGTCGCCGTCGCGAGCAGCTTGATGGTCAGGCCGAGCGCCGCAGCACCCTCGAGCTCCTGGTCGGTCACGCCGGTGATGCCGGGGCGGCCGTCGCCGCGGGCGGTCGGCGGGCGGCGCCCGACCGTGGTCGGGTCCAGCCAGCGCCCGAAGGCGAGCCGGGCGAGCACGACGAGCTTGTTGACCGCATCGTCGCCCTCGACGTCGCCGCTCGGATCGGCCTCGGCATAGCCGAGCTCCTGGGCGTCGATGAGCACGTCCTCGTAGGGACGACCCTCCTGGGCCATCGCGGTGAGGATGTAGTTCGTCGTCCCGTTGATGATCCCGCGCACCCGGCCGATCTCGTTGCCGGCGAGGTCTCCCGACAGCGGCGAGAGGACCGGGATGCCGCCCGCGACCGCCGCCTCGAAGCGGAAGGCTGCGCCGGTGCGCCGGGCGGCGGCCTCGAGCTCGGGGCCGTGGTGCGCGATGACGTGCTTGTTGGCCGTCACGACCGCCTTGCCCGCGCCGAGGGCCGCGCCGATGAGCGTGCGCGCCGGCTCGTCGCCGCCCATGACCTCGACGATGACGTCGGTCTCGGGATCGGCCACGAGGTGGGCCGGGGCGTCGGTCAGGAGCGCGGCCGGCAGGCCGCCGGCCCGGGCACGCTCGATGTCGCGGACGGCGATGCCGGAGAGGACGATGGCGGTGCCGTCGGTGCTCTCGAGGCGCTCGGGGTGCTGGGTCAGGCCCTCGATGACGGCGGCGCCGACCGTGCCCGCGCCGAGCAGGCCGACGCGCAACGGCGGACGGCTCACGGCTGGGGCTGACGGAGGATGGGGCGCATCGCCGGGAATGGTAGCCGAGCGCAGGGACCGCGACGGCGGCGGCGGCCAGGGACACCGCGGCGCCGCCCGGCTGGTGATCTTCGGGCAAGGCCTGTCCGCTACACTCGGGCGCGATGACGACCGACATCGCGCCGGCCCCTGCGCCCCTGGCCGCGCCCGTCCAGCGGCCGCGGATCTTCTCCGGGATCCAGCCCTCGGGGGCGCCCCACGTCGGCAACGACCTGGGCGCGATCCGGAACTACGTGAAGCTCCAGTTCGAGTACGAGGCGATCTACTGCATCGTCGACTACCACGCGCTGACGAGCCTCCACGATCCCGAGCGCCTGCGTCGCCAGACCCGCGAGATGGCTGCCGCGTTGCTCGCCCTGGGCCTCGATCCGGAGCGCTGCACCCTCTTCGTCCAGAGCCATCGGCCCGAGCACACGGAGCTCGCCTGGCTGCTCATGACGGTCACGCCGGTCAGCTGGCTGGAGCGCACGCCGACGTACAAGGAGAAGAAGCAGAACCAGCCCGACGACATCAACCACGGGCTGCTGACCTATCCGGTCCTGCAGGCGGCGGACATCGTCATCTACAAGGCCAGCCTGGTGCCGGTCGGCAAGGACCAGGCGGCGCACCTCGAGCTGTCGCGCGAGATCGTGCGCGCCTTCAACAACCGCTACGGCGAGACCTTCCCGGAACCCACGGCCGTCCACACGGAGGCGCCGATCGTCCTGGGCACCGACGGCGTGCGCAAGATGAGCAAGTCCATCGGCAACACCATCGAGATCTTCGCGCCCGAGGCCGAGATCAAGAAGCAGATCATGTCGATGGTCACCGACACGAAACGCATCCTGCGGACCGACCCCGGTCGCCCCGAGGTCTGCAACGTGTGTCAGCTCCACCGCTCCTTCGGCGACGACTACGAGGAGATCTGGGAGGGCGAGCGGACGGCCCGGACCGGGTGCGTCGACACGAAGCGGCTGCTGCTCGAGCGCGTGCTGGCCCACTATGCAGAGGCCCGCGAGCGCTACCGCGAGCTCATGGCCGATCCCGCCCGCATCGATCGCGTCCTCGAGGAGGGCGCCGAGCGGATCCGCCCGATCGCCGAGGCCACGATGGCCGAAGTCCGCGAGAAGATGGGGCTCCGCTGACCGGACCGATGATGGACGACCTCCGTCCGACGAGCCGCGAACGCCGCCTGGCGGGGGCGATCCTCGTGCTCGCGACCGTCGTCCTCTTCTTCATCGCGGTCGGCCTGATCGCGGACGCCCTGGCCTATTTCGCCGACATCCTGCTGGCGTTCTTCCTGGCCTGGCTCCTGGCCTTCATCATCAGCCCGGTCGTGACCCGCATCGCGGCGGACATCCCGGGGCTGCCGCGGGTCATCGCCACCGTGATGGTGTACACGATCATCGCGATCGTCATCATCGTGCTTGCGCTCGTCATCGCCCAGGGCCTGGCGAACTCGATCACCTCGTTCGTGAGCTCCATCCCGGACATCCGGAACCGGCTGCCCGAGATCGTGGCACCGGTCCAGGGCTGGCTGGACAGCATCGGGCTCGGGCAGATCGACGTCGTCGTCCAGATCGGCAGCCTGCTCGACAACGTCGACGAGCTCGCGGCGGCGCTGGTCGCGCCCCTGCAGTCGATCGCGGTGGCCAGCGTCGGGGCCATCGGCACCGGCCTGATCATCTTCTTCCTGTCGATCTACATGGTCGTCGACCGCGACCAGATCATGGCCTTCCTGTTCCGCCTCGTCCCGCCCGGGGCGGCCGAGGAGGCGCGCCTGCTGCAGACGTCGGTCGCCCGCTCGTTCGGCGGCTTCCTGCGCGGCCAGGCGGTCATGGGCATGGTCTACTTCGCCATCGCCCTGGGCACGAGCCTGCTGCTGGGCCTGCCCCTGGCGATCCTCACCTCGACCCTGTCGGGCGTGCTCCAGGCGATCCCGTTCTTCGGGCCGTTCCTGTCGTGGGCACCGCCCGTCATCGTCGCCCTGCTGTTCAAGCCCGACGCCCTCGTCCCGACCGTGATCATCATGGTGACCGGCTGGTTCCTGGTGATGAACGTGCTCCAGCCACGGATCATGCAGGGCTCGGTCGGCATCCACCCGATCGTGGTCCTCATGTCGGTGCTCATCGGGTCGCGCATCGCGGGCATCCCCGGCGCGATCTTCGGCATCCCCGTGGCCGCGGTCGCCTCGGCCTTCTTCTTCCACTTCCTCCGCCGGACCTCCGGCGACCGCACCGTGACGGGGCGGGCGGCGAAGCGGCTGAGCGAGCGGGACGGCCGGCCGGTCCACGTCCCGCGCGAGCCCGGGCCGGGTCAGGCCGATGACGTCGACGACGCGCTCGACGACCTCGAGGCGCCACCGGTGACCGATGTCTCGATGGCCACCGACCCGCCGGTGCCGGGTGAGACACCGCCATGAGCGACGAGCCGAGCGACCGGAAACCGCCGGCCACGCCACCGGGCACCATCCCGGCCCGGGCCGACATCCCCGACATGACCCGCGAGCGCGCTCGATCCGAGCGGCGCGACGTCGACATGGAACGTGGCGAGCCGCTGGCCGGTGGCGCCGCGCGCGGTGGTCCGCGGGCGCTGCGCACCCCGTCGCGTCCGGTCCCCGAGTACACCAGCCGCCCGCGCATCCTCATCACCAACGACGACGGCGTCGAATCGCGCGGGCTCCTGGCCCTCAAGCAGGCGCTCGAGGTGATGGGTGACACCACGGTCGTCGCCCCCGACACGAACCAGAGTGCGGTGGGGCACCAGAAGACGCTGATGCGCCCGCTCCGGGTGCGCGAGCGGGTCCTCGCGGACGGTTCGACCGCCTACTCGGTCGACGGCTCCCCGACCGACGCCGTCAGCATCGCGTTCCTGGGCTACTTCGGGCACGGCTTCGACCTCGTCGCCTCGGGCATCAACTACGGGGCGAACCTGGGCGACGACATCACGTACTCGGGGACCGTGAGCGCGGCCATGGAGGCGGTCATCAACAACTGCCCGGCCTTCGCCATCTCGCAGGAGTACTACGAGCATCCCGACTTCGCCCTCGCGGGGTACGCGGCCACGATCGTGGCGCGCAACATCCTTCGCGAGGGCCTCTCGCGCGGCGAGCTCATCAACGTGAACGTGCCGGCCGCGACCCTCGAGGAGTGTCAGGGCATCGAAGTCACGCGCCTTGGGCGGCGGGTCTACTCGGATCAGCTCGTCGAGCGGCTGGACCCGCGCGGCATCCCCTACTTCTGGATCGGCGGGCCGCCGCCGTCGGGGCTGGCCGTGCCCGGCACCGACTTCCACGCGGTCGTCAACCGGCGCATCGCGATCACCCCGATCCACCTGGACCTGACGGGCCGGCGACTGCTCAAGCGCCTCCACACCTGGGACTGGGCGCTGCCGGCGACGGAGGCGGATACTTCGACGAGCGGCGGCGCCACGACCGATCACCGCGACACGGAGGACGGGGACGATGGATGACCTCAGTGGGATGCTGAGCGGGCTCGGTGGCGGGGCCGCAGGCGGCGCGGGCGGCGGGGCGGACCCGATGGGCGGTCTGGCCGGCGCGCTCAGCGAGGGCGGCGGCCTCGACGGGGTGGTCGACCAGCTCCGCAATGCCGGCCTCGGCGGGGCCGTCGACTCCTGGATCGGCACGGGCTCGAACCAGCCGGTGGATCCCCAGCAGCTCGGCTCGGCGCTCGGACCGGACACCATGCAGCGCCTCTCGAGCGGCACCGGCATCGACATCGGCTCGCTCCTGCCGATGCTCGCGATGTTCCTGCCCCAGATCATCGACATGCTCACGCCCGACGGGAACGTGCCCGACGGCGGGCTCAACGGCGCGATCGCGAACGGTGGCCTGCCCGACCTTGGCGGCATGCTCGGCGGGCTCCTCGGTGGTGGCGGGACCGGCGGAAGCGCCGGCGGCCTCGACGACATCCTCGGCGGCCTGGGCGGGATGCTCGGGGGCGACCCGAAGCGCTGATCCCGCCGTCGGGTGCACGCCCGACGATGACCGGACATCGACACCCGTCCATGCTGCGACGGGACCGAGGGCCGATGGAGCGCCCCGCACGGCGCCCGATGCTGGCGCCATGGACCCGATCACCGACCTCGCCGCCGCTCGCCTGACCGCGTTCCTCGAACGCGAGCCGGTCCTGTGGCTGTCCACGGTCGGCGCCGACGGCAGCCCGAACCTCGTCCCGACGTGGTTCGCCTGGGACGGCGAGACCATCGTCATCGTCTCCAAGCCGGGTGCCCGCAAGGTCCGCAACGTGGCCGCCGACCCGCGAGTCATGATCGCCCTCGGCGATCCCGACGACGATTTCGACGTCGGGATGCTGCAGGCCCGGGCGGAGGTCCTCCCGCGCGCCACGCCGGCGGCGTCTGCCGGCCGGGTTCGGCGCCGAAGTACGCCGAGCGCATCGCCGGGCTCGGCCTCACCGAGGCGCAGTTCGCGGCCACCTACTCCACGATCCTCCGCTTGGTCCCCAGCCGGGCGCTCGGCTGGCACGGGCGCAGCCGGCCGGCGTCGGTCGTCGAGGCGGCGCGGCGGGTCGCGGCCTCGGTTCCCGTATCGATCGACGAGCCCCGGCGCGAGCGACCCGGCTGGCGGACCTGGTTCGGCGAGCCGCTGGCGAGTGGCCTGCGCGGCCTCACCCGGCCAGCTGGGCGCACCGGGCTGGCCGCGGCGATCTGACCGACGCCGGCTCGTGCGCGG
Organism: uncultured Chloroflexia bacterium; assembly: GCA_963828965.1. Classification (GTDB taxonomy): domain Bacteria; phylum Chloroflexota; class Limnocylindria; order Limnocylindrales; family CSP1-4; genus SPCO01. Next base: position 339,978 of record CAWHGL010000003.1, on the reverse strand, counting down.
GCCGGCGAACTCGCGGGTCAGGCGATGACGGCGCCGTCCACGATCCGCCCGTCGCGCAGCTCGACGACGCGGTCGGCGAGGTCGATGAGCATCGGGTCGTGGGTCGCGATCAGCGCGGTCACGCCCTCGCTGCGGACGATCGTCCGCAGCAGACCCATGATCGCCCGGCCGGTGCCCGAATCGAGCTGGCCGGTCGGCTCGTCGGCGAGCAGCAGGTCCGGACGGTTGGCCAGCGCCCGCGCGATGGCCACCCGCTGCTGCTCGCCGCCGGACAGCTCGTGCGGCCGGTGGCCGGCCCGGTCGGCCGAGGCCGACCAGCTCGAGCAGGACCGCGACCCGGTCCTCGCGCTCGGCACGCTCGGTCGACCACGAGGCGGAGCGGCACCTCGACGTTCTCGGCGGCGGACAGGATCGAGAGCAGCCCGAACGCCTGGAAGATGAACCCGACCCGCCGGCGGCGCAGGTCGACCAGGCTCGGCCTGGCTCATCCCGACGACGACTGCGCCGTCGATGAGCGCCTGGCCCGGTCGTCGGCCGGTCGAGCCCGCCGATGAGCGACAGCAGGGTCGTCTTGCCGGAGCCCGACCGGCCGCGGACCGCGACGAGCTCGCCGCGCTCGACCCGCAGGTCGACGTCGCGCAGCGCATGGACGACGTCCGAGCCGATCTGGAAGTCGCGGCAGAGCCCCGGTCGTCTCGACCATCGGCGGCGGGTCGGTCATCGGTCGCCCCGGTCCGGTGCGGCTGCGGACGGTCGAGCGGCCGGGCGAGTGGCGGCGACGCGGCGGCTGCCGGGTCGGCGCGGCGCGGTCGGGCGGTCGGCGCGGGTGCGGCTCGGGGCGGCGTCGGCGGCCGGGCTCGGCGGTCGCGCGGCCGGGCCGCGGCTCGGCCGGGTCGCGGGCTGCGCCGGCCGTCGCGGCCGCTCCGGGCATCGGACTCCGGCCGGTCCGGCCAGACCCCGACGTGGTCGTCCTCGAGCTCGAGGCGCACGCGGTTGCTCGAGCCCGAGGGCCTCGACATGCGCCCGCGGCAGCTGCAGCCGGCCGGCCCGGTCGAGCACCGCGAACTCGGTGCGATCGACGTGATGGTCGCCCTCGCCGGACACGGTCCGCTGGCGCAGCGTCTCGCTGCTGACCCGGCCGTCGCGGATGGCGACCGTCCGGCTGACCTGCGTCGCTGACGAGCGGATCGTGGGTCGCCACGACGATGGTCACGCCGAGCTCGCGGTTGAGGCGTCGGAAGCAGCTCGAAGATCTGGTGCCCGCGTCGTCGTGTCGAGCTCGCCGGTCGGCTCGTCCGCGAGGAGGACCTCCGGCCGGTTGGCCAGCGCCACCGCGATGGCGACCCGCTGCTGCTCGCCGCCGGACAGCCGGTCGGGTCGATGGTCGGCGCGGTCGGCCAGGCCGACCTGGGCGAGCAGCTCGCGCGCCCGCGCGTTCCGCGTCGTGGGTCGACACCCCGTCGAAGACCATCGGCAGCGCCACGTTCTCGAGCGCCGACAGGTACGGCAGCAGGTTGCGTGCCGTCTGCTGCCAGACGAAGCCGATGACCTGGCGCAGGTACCGCGTCTGCTCGCGTCGAGGCTCAGCTCGGTCGAGCTGGTGGCCGGCGACGACCGCCCGCCCGGCCGACGGCACGTCGAGCCCGCCGAGGATGTTGAGCAGCGTGCTCTTGCCCGAGCCCGAGGCCCCGACCATCGCGACGAACTCGCCGCGCTCGACGAGCAGGTCGAGGCCCTGCAGGGCGACGACCTCGAGGTCGGCGACCTTGTAGATCTTGACCAGGTTGTCGCAGACGATGAGCGTCTGGTCGCCGAACGCGCCGCGCGCGGCCGGCGAGCGCGTTCGCTCGGCGCCGGGCAGGTCGACGATCTCGGGCACGGTCGGTCATGACGGCTCCATCCTCACGACACCTCATTCCTCCCCGACGCGCAGCGCCTGGCTGGCATCGAGCCGGCGACCGAACCAGGAGCTCGAGCCGATCGCGACGGCGACGACGAGCACGACCGCGATCACGACCGCGACCACGGTCCCAGTCGACCTGGAGCACGACCGGCGCGCCCGGGTCGATGAACACCGCGAGCTCCAGCCCCGGCGCGAGCAGCCAGGCCACGCCGAGTCCGAGGCCGATGCCGATGAGCAGGGCGAGTGACACCGGCAGGGCGTGCTCCACGACGGTCAGGCCGACGAGCTGCCGGTCGGTCAGACCCGAGCGTCCGCAGGAACGCCGACTCGCGCGCCGCCGTTGCGCGTCGAGGAGCGACGACCGCGACGACCGCCAGGGCGGCGTAGGCGGCGGCGACGGCCAGGGCGACGAGGAAGCCCCGCCCCACCGCGCCGACGAGCGGGGCGTCGTGGACCGCCGCGTAACTGCGCATGGCGCGAGGTCAGGGTTCCGGATCGCTCGGTCGCAGCGAGCGCGGTGGCCAGGGCCGCGTCCGGCCTCGGCGGGCGCGCGCAGGAGGATCGTCGACGGGCGGAGCGGGCTGCGGTCGTGGCCGGCCGTCACGGCGCCGAGGGGAGCGAGGACGAACGTCGCGTTGGCCGGCAGGCCCGGGACGGTGTCACGGATCTCCTCGATCACGAACCACATCGGCTGGCCGCGGACCTGCAGCGCGAACGGCTGGCCGACGGCGCGCGGCTCCCAGCCGTTCGGCAGCCGTGTCGACACGACCGCCGGGATTGGCGCGGCCTCGGTCCCGATCCCGGCACCCGGTTCGAGCGCGAAGCTCGGCGGCAACTCGACGCCGACCGGCGTATCCGCCACGACCTTCTGGTAGGCGGCCGGATCGATGGCGAGCAGCCGGGTGGCGGTCGTGCTGCCCAGGCGTAGAGGTCGATGGCGGCGCGTCGAGCTCGAGCGCCGCGGCCGTCGCCGTGACGCCGTCGATGCCGGCATCGGCGATGGCGATGACGGTCGGATCGAGCATGCCGCCCCGTGGGGCGTCGATGCGATAGTCGGCGCCGACCGCCTGCCAGGACGCGGCGAGCTGGCCGCGCTCGATGGTCGCGCTCACGACGGCGGAGAACACGCCGATCGCGACGGTCAGGGTGAGGACCATGAGCGGCAGGTACGCGGCACTCGGGTGACGGCCGATGCTGCGCAGACCGAGCACCGGGACGAGGTCGCGGCGGCGGCTGGCGACGGCAGCCAGGGCGCGGACCGGCAGCGGATAGAGCCGGATGGCCAGGAGCCCGACGGCGATGCCGATCAGGACCGGCGTCGCGGCGAGGAACGGATCGAAGCCCGTCGAGGCGCCCTCGGCGAGCTTGCCGCTCACGCTCCGCTCGCGCAGGAGCCAGGCCGCGAGGATCGCGACGCCGACCGCCGTGGCCTCGAGCACGAGCCGGCGCGGTGACGGGCCGCTGACCGGGCGGTCCTCGCGCTCGAGGTCGCGTCGCGCCCGGCGGGCGAGCGGCCAGGTCGCGACGACCAGCAGCCCCGTCGCGACGACCGCGACGAGCAGCGCGCCGAGCACGCTCCGGGGATCGCCGCGCGCCGGCACGACGACCATCGCCACGAGCATCCCGACGAGCGCGGCGGGCAGGCACACGAGCAGGCCCTCGAGCACCTGGGCCCCCAGCAGCTGGCGCGACGACGCGCCCCGGCCTCGAGCGAGGAGGAGGCCCGCGCGGCGACGCCGGACGATGATGAGCGCCACGAGCCCGACCGCTCCCGCGGCGACCACGAGCGGGCCCATCGCGGCCACCGCGAGGGTGGCCTCGGTCGTCGCGCGGCGCTGGCTGAACGTGTCGATGAGCTCGAGCAGGCCCGACCGGTACACGAGGTCACCCGGCGTCCCGGTCGTGCTGCCGAACGTCGTGTCGAGCCGGCGCAGATCGGGCAGGAGGGTCTCGAGCCGCCCGGCGTCGAGTCGGTCGGCATCCGTGAAGAACCGCCAGCGATACTGGGCCGGCGGTCCCAGGGCCCGCAGGTCGAGATACGCCTCCGGGGCGATGAGGGCCGTGGCGTACGCGATCGGGCGCTCCTCGGTGCCGCCCAGGGCATGGCGTGCCAGGCGGGTCTCGCCGTAGAAGGCCGGGTCCAGCGGATCGGGGACGTCGAACAGCCCGACGACCTCGAACGTGACGGGCGTGGTCGGCCGCGGGAAGACCCGCCGCAGGAGCGGGTCGGAGGGATCGATCGAGGCCGGCAGGACGTCCCCCACCCCGACCTTGATCTCGGCCGCCGTCGCCGCCGACAGGGCGATCTCGAACCGCGGCGCCGCCTCGGAGCTATCGACCGGCGGACCGACGGCGACCGGCGCCCGACCCTCGACGTACCGGATGAGGTCCTCGACGCCGTCCTGGTAGCTCATCGTGACGACCGTCGGGTAGTTGGGCGGGTCGGTCAGGGCGAACCGCACGCTGTCGACGACCAGGCCACGCTCCCCGACCACGTCCTGCACGGCGGGTGGCAGGCGCTGCCAGATCTCATCGCCACGCGCCCGGACCCGCGCGAGGGCATCGCCCTGCTGGGCGGGCAGCTGGCCGATGGCCGTGAACTGGAGGTTGCGCGCGGTCGGTGTGGCCGTCCCGACCTCGTAGCGCAGCCCGTCGTCGGCCACCCGGCTCAGCAGCCGCGGACCGGCGGTGACCACGAAGCTCGTGACGGCGACGAGGACGAAGAGCAGGGCGAGCACGCCGCGCTCCACCCGGGCTCGGCGCAACAGAGCCGACGGTCGCGCCCGACGGACGCACGTCGTCAGTCCTCGCCGAGCCGCAGGGCGGACGCCAGGCCCACGCGGCGGAGCAGCCAGGCGAGCACGATCGACCGTGGTCGTGAGGGCGACGATGGCGACGACCTCGAGGATGCCGATGACCAGCCACGGGACGGCCAGCGAGACCGGCGGATAGGGCGTCGATGCGGTCTGGGTCACGGTCACGAACGGCAGGACGACCCAGGCGATGAGCGAGCCCCAGCAGGCTGCCCGTCACCAGGCTGACCGCCCGCCAGGACGGCGTTCTCGAGCGACAGCCAGCTCGACAGCTGGCCCGCCGACAGGCCCAGGGCGCGCAGCAGGGCGAACTCGGTGACGCGCTCCCGGGCCGACACGGCGGCGCTGACGATGAAGCCGACGACCGCGAACATGGCCGCCGCCACGAAGCCGATCGCCAGCGCGCCGATGATGCCCAGCGCCACGGGGTCGGTGGCGAGCGCCTCCGCGCGCGCGTCGATGGTGAGGACGGACCGGCTGCTGATCGGGCCGGGCCTCGAGGGCCGCGACGGCGGCGGCGACGACCGGCGTCGGGCGCCGCGAACCACCACTCGGTCGGCGGGTCGACCGCGTCGCTGCCCTCGAAGCGGGCGAGCGCGAGGGTCGGCAGGTCCATGACGAGGGCCGGTGTCGTGGCGTCGACCGTCGGGAACGCCTCGACCTCGCCGACGAGGGCGACGGTCCGCCGGACGCCGGCGATCTCGAGCGGCATCGTCTCGCCGATCGCCCGCGAGCTCGCATCGAGGAACGCGCGCGTGGCCAACGCCGGGATCGGCGCGGCCGCGACCGCCCCGAGCTGAGCGGGCGCGAACGTCAGGACCGTGCCCCGTCCGTACTGGTCGACGCCGTCGATGGCGGTCAGCCCGGCCGGCCCGGTGGTCGCAGCCAGACCGCCGTCGGCCGTGTCTGCGCGACCCTCGACGAGCTCGTGCGTCGCCCCGTAGACCGACGACGTGACGCGCCAGCCGCCGCCAAGCTGCAGGTCCAGGAGCCCCCCGCCGTCTCCTGTCTTCGCTGCGCCGGCCTCGATCCCCGCGACGCGGACGGTGGCATCCGAGGTCCGGAGGCCAGCTGGCAGGCCGACGCCGAGGTCGATGGCGACCAGCTCGAGCGGGCCGGCGAAGGCCTCGTCCGCGTTCGCGTCGGTCGGGTCGCCCAAGGGCACCTCGAGCAACTGTTCGCCGGCGGTCAGGGTCCCGATCTCGCCATCGAAGCGGTACAGCGAGCCGCTGGCATCGCGGACCACGACCGATGGGGCGAGCCAGGGGCCGTCGGCCGCGAGGGCCGGGTCGACCGGTTCCAGGCGCACATCGCCGGTGTCCGCGTCCTGGATGACGTCATCGAGCCCCCGGATGTCCGCCTCCACGTGCATTCGCAGCGCGCGCGTCCCGTCCGGGATCGTGACGGCGTCGAGGGACGGCCGCTGCGCCGCAAGCGGAGCCATCAGCGACGCGACGCTGGCCTCCGCCAGGTCCGAGCGGAGGGCGACGACGGCCGGCGCCGCGGCGGCGTCGAGGGCGATCAGCTCCGCGCGATCGACCCGGGTCGCCTCGACCGAAGCGCGATCGACCGGCATCCGGGCGGTCAGGCCGGGCACCGCGGCATAGCGCCGGTCGAGCGCCCAGCGCGGCGGATCGCCGACGCGCGTCGAGGGCTCGACGCGGACGTCGGCCCCGACCTGGAACGTGGCCTGATCCCGTTGCGAGGCGGTCCAGGTCCACGTGTACGAGACCGCGAACACGCCCATCGCCATCGCCAGCATCAGCAGCAGGGCGGCCCGGGTGTAGCGCAGGGGCCGACGGGCGAGCTGGCGGGCGCCGAGCGACGAGACGAGACCGCGACCGCGCGACGTGATGCGCTCGATGCCGACCGCGAGCATCGGCAGGACCCGCAGCGCCAGCACGGCGCCCGCCAGCAGGCCGATCGCCGGCGCCGCGACGAGCAGCGGATCGATGCCGACCGCGCCCTGGACGGAGCGGGTCAACGGCGCGCCGTACAGGCGGAGCTGCCAGAGCCCGATGGCCGCGATCGCGAGGAGCGCGATGTCGAGCCCGAGGCGCTGGCCGGCTGGACGGGTCCCGGCCCGCGAGACGCCGCTCTGGACCGCGGCGAAGGACCGCCGCGACGGGATCGCCGGCAGGAGCAGGGCGACGAGGCAGACGACGGCCGCCGCGGCGGCAGCGACGTACGCGTCGGGCGTGACCGACGGGTCCAGGTGCAGTCCGATGTCCGCAAGCGGGCCGATGACGTTGAACAGCTGCAGGCCGGCGAACGCGAGCCACGGCCCGAGGACCGCCGCCGGGACGACGAGCACGAGCCCCTCGACCAGCGCCAGGGCCGCGATCCGGATGGGTCCGGCGCCGCGCGACCGCAGCATCGCAGTGTCCACGCGGCGATGCTCCACGAGCAACGCGGCGCTGAGCAGGACCGCATACGCCGCGAGGACCACGAGCTGGATGACGAGCAGCAGGATCCCGGTCCGGCTCACGAGCAACGAGCGCTGGGCGCTGGCCAGGATCCCGGGCAGGTCGGTCGTGACCGTGACGGGGACGCCGTCGAGCGCCGCCTCGATGGACGGATCGAGCCCCTCCACGCGCGTGCGCAGCCGGTCGATGCCGTCCACGGTCAGGTCCGCCGATGCCGGGAAGGCCCGCCACGTGAGCTCCGTCTGGGTCGGTGTCGCCCGCTCGAACAGCGCGTCCCGGGTCGTGAAGAACGGGCCGTGCGTCGCGTAGTCGCTGCTCGTGACGACGCCGTCGAGGACCTGCGGCTCGTCCCACCACGCCGGGTCGGCCGGGTCGTCGATGTCGAAGATGCCGACGATGCGCACCGGGAGCTGCTCCCCGACGTGCAGGCGGCTGTCGAGCGACAGGACGTCACCGACCGCCAGGCCGAGCGGCTCGGCCACCTGACGGGCGACGGCGACCGCAACGGGGTCCAGGCCGACGAGGCCGCTCGGGGAACCACTCGGCCACCGGCCGGCGACCAGGCTGGCCCGGTCCTCGAGGCCGTCGAGCCAGGCCAGCTGGACGAGGTCGGGGACGGCGCCCTCCAGGGCGACGGGGAGCGCGAAAGAATCGGAGCGCGCCGAGCGGACGATCGTGCCGCCGACGCCCTCGAGCGCGCGGTCGAGCTCGGCGGTGACGGCGGTGTCCGCGTCGGTCGCCGCCTCCGGTTCGGCGCGCAGCGAGACCTGGATATTGGCGTCCGCCACGGGGGCGTCCGCGAGGACGCGGTGCAGGCCCGCGATGGACACTGCGCTCGCGTACATCGGCCCGGCGGCCAGCAGACTCGAGGCGAGGAGGCACGTGAGGCCGGCGGCCAGGACGATGGGCCAGGCGGCCCGCATCCGGCGCAGGCTCACCGAGACGGTGGCGGCCAGCGTCGCGCTCAACCGATGCGCTCTCCCCGGGCGTGACTCGTGCTACCGGCGCGGGCCGGTCCGGGGCGAGCGGGATCTGCGATCCGGGCCCACGGTGGGCCGGAGTATAGCCGGAGGACCCGGCGTCACCCGACGAGCGGGACGTCCACCACGTGCTCCGACAGGAACCAGACCTGGAGCTCGTGAGTGCGCAGGACATCACCCATGAGCAGGTCGTTCGTGCCCCAGTCCTTCGACTCCTCGGTCGACTCGATCGCCTCGCGGACCTTCGCGATGACGGTCTCGTGGGCGCGCAGCGTGCGGTCGATCATGACCGCGACCTCTTCGGCGCCATCGGGCGGACGCGGGATCGAGGTCAGCTCGGCCGCGTGGCGCGGGTCGCCGACGGCGATGCCGCCCAGGCTCTGGACCCGCTCGGCGAGAGCGTCGATGATCTCGTTCTGCTCCTCGGCATGCTTGTCGAAGAGCAGGTGGAGCTGGTAGAAGGTCGGGCCGGCGACGAGCCAGTGGTGCTTCTTGTACATCGAGTACAGCACCATCGAGTCGGCCAGGATCTCGTTGAGCGTCTCGCAGCTCGCGCGGCGCGCCGCGTCGGGCAGCCCGATCGGCAGGGTCCGCAACGTGCCGAACCGCTGGAGCTCGGGGGCGCGCTGGTCGAGCCGCGGATCGGCGTCGTGACGGGCACCGTTGCTGCGAGCAGCGTGTCCGTTGCGACTGGTGGAGCGCGGGCGCGCCTTGGTCGTGGCCATGGGGAGTCCTCCGGTCGTCGTGGTGGTCGTTCGTGAGCGTGATGCCGGCGAGGGCGCGTCGGCATCAAGGCCGACCGGGTCACCTCACAACGCCGTTGCGAAGCGCGCTGTTGCGATGCGCGCTCGCGCGATCAGCGCAGGGTCGACTGGGCGTATGACTCCAGGCGCTCGAGGGCCACCGGCAGGTCGGTCCGCCCGAACCCCAGGCGGAAATGGTTCCCGCCGAACCCGAGCTGCGAGCCTGGCAGGAGCAGGACGCCCTCCGTCTCGACCAGTCCGGCCGCCCAGTCGTCGATCGCGACGCCGGGCACGGTGAGCCGCGGGAACCCGATCGACCCGGCGGCCGGCCGGACCCAGGTGAAACGGTCCGCCCAGGCATCGAAGAACGCGTCCAGGCGCTCGAGGTTCTCGGCCACGATGGAGCGCGAGCGGGCGAGGACGGCGTCCCGGGCACGAAGCCCGATGAGCGCGAGCACCTCCGACGGCCCCGCCGAGCAGATCGTCGTGTAGTCCTTGAAGGCGGCGCAGCGCGCCAGCAGGTCGTGATCGCGTGTCGCCAGCCAGCCGATGCGCAGGCCGGGCATGGCGAAGGACTTCGACATCACGCCCAGGGAGATGCCGCGCTCGAGCGCATCGGCGCCGGTCGGCAGCCGCGCGGCCTCGTCGAACTCGAGGTATCGATAGACCTCGTCGAGGAACAGGTGCGCGCCGGCGTCGGCGGCGATCTCGATGAGGCGGTCGAAGGTCGCCCGGTCCGGCTGCATCCCGGTCGGATTGTGCGGCGCATTGACGACGATGAGCCGCGTCGCCGGGGTCACCTGGCGGGCGAGGAGCTCGACGTCGATCGCCCAGCCGGCGTCCTCGCGCAGCTCGTGGAGGGTCACATCCGCCCCGGTCGCACGGGCCACCTCGTACAGGCTCTGATAGCCGGGCCAGGTGACGACGGCGTGGTCGCCCGGACCCAGCAGCACGTTGGCGAGGCAGAAGATGGCCTCCTCGGCGCCGGCGAAGACGAGGACCCCGTCGGGCTCCACGTGCTCGTAGAGCGCGGCGATCTCGCGCCGGAGCAGCGGATGGCCGGTCGATTCGGTGTAGCCGAGGGTCAGGCCGTCCCACAGGGCGCGCGTCTCGTCGTCGGCCAGGGCGAGGACCTCGGCCATCGCCATCCCCTGGACGTCCGACGCGCACAGGAGGTGCTCGACGGCGAACTCCCAGCGGGCGAAATAGCGTTCCAGGGCGAAGTCGGGCATGCGCATGGCCGCATCATGGCGCACGATGCCCACGATGATCCGGCCCATCGTGCTCGTCGGCTCCCCGACCGCCCTCGGTGGTCATTTCGGGGGCATGGAACGGACGCCCGCGGCGTTGCGCGCCGCCGGCTTGCTGCCGGCACTGGCGGCTCGCCCGGGCCTCGGCGAGGCGGTCATCGTCGACGCCGGCGACGCGCCCAATGACCCGGGCTGGGTCGCCGACCCGGACCCGCGGGCGAAGAACCGGGATCGGCTCGTCACCTACCTGCCGCGACTCGCCGACCACGTCGCCGCGGCCCTGGCGAGGAACCCCGACGGGTCGCTCGTCGTGCTCGGCGGTGACTGCACGAGCCATGCCGGCGCGCTGGCCGGCCTGCGACGGGCACGACCGGGCAGGCGGCTCGGGCTCGCCTGGTTCGACGCGCACGGGGACTTCAACACGCCCGACACGACGCCATCGGGCAATGTCTGGGGCATGCCATTCGCCATGGCCTGCGGCCTGGGCGACCCCGATCTGGTCGCCGCGGTCGACGGCCCGACCGTCCGCGCCGTCGATGCAGCGCTCCTGGGTGGGCAGGTCCTCGACGAGACCGAATCCCGGATGCTCGCCGCGTCGGGCGTGGCCCAGTTCGGTCCGGGGATGCTGGCCGACCCGGCTGGACTCGCGGCCCTCGAGGCCTGGTCACGGACCGTCGCGACGCGGATCGACGGCTGGTACGTCGCCATCGATCTCGACGCCCTCGACGGCGGCGGCGGCTGGTCGGTCGCGATGCCCGAGCCGGACGGCCTGGCCCTCGCGACCGCGGTCGAGGCGGTCCGGCGGATCGCCGCCACGGGACCGGTCGTGGGCATCGGCGCGACGGCCGCGATGGAGCGACCCGGGGTGCCGCTCGCCCCGACGGTCGCGGCCATCGCCGAGCTCGTCGAGGCCGCGCTGGGCTGAGGTGGCCCGGCTGGTCGGACTGGTCAGTACAGGCCGGGGGCCGGCCGGACCGTGCCGGGCTGGAGCTAGCTCGCCACCTGCACGAGGGCCGCGGCGATCCCCTCGAACGTGGACTGGTCGAGGCCGCTGCCGGTGATCGTCCAGCTCGGGTTCGCGCCCGGGTCGACGACGACGGCGTACCCGCCGGCACCGAGGTCGAGCAGCGACCCATCCAGGCCGCCGAACGCCGCCGGTCCGAGGTCGTCCCCGGTCGGGACGCAGCCCGTGGCGTTGCACGGCGCCCCCTCGCGCAGGGCGATGCGCGCCCCGGCCGGGCCGCGATAGCCGATCTCGAGCCAGCCCCCGCCGGCGAGGCGGTACTGGCCGGATTCGACGAACCAGCCCGAGCCCAGGACCGGGCAGTACACGGCCCAGTCGACGGCCCCGGCAACCGCCATGTAGAAGTCGCGGTTCTCGTCGTTGCCCGCGCACTCGGCCGCGGCGCCCGGGTCGCCGGATGGGGTGTCGGTCGCGTCCGGCTCCTCGGACGCCGGGGGTTCGGAGGGGTCGTCCGGCGGCGCTTCGGAGGCCGTACCGGCGTCGCTCGCCCCGGGGTCGAGACTCGATCCGGACTGGATGGGCAGCCCGCTGCCGGCCGGCGTCGCGGTCCGCGGCGCGCGTGGCGACGCCGCGTCCCCGCCGCCGCAGGCGACGACGGCCAGGGCGAGGGCGACGAGGAGGGACAGGATCGGGAGGGACCGGCGGCGCCCCGGACCGTCAGGCCCCGGCGCGCGCGATCGAGGTCGCGTCACGAGTCGAGCGTAGCACCCATCAGCCGGTCAGTCGGACGAGCGCCGGGTCCACGCCGAAGACCTCGCGGATCCGGTCCGGCGAGAGCACCTCGGCCGGCGGCCCGTCGGCGACCACGGTCCCGTGGTCGAGCAGGATGAGGCGCGGGAAGAAATGCGCTGCCAGATGCAGGTCGTGGAGCACCGCGACGACCGTGCTCCCGTCGCGTTCGTTGAGGTCGACCAGCAGGTCCATCGCACCGACCTGGTGGCGCAGGTCCAGGTGGACGGTCGGCTCGTCGAGGACGAGGATCGGCGCCGCCTGCGCGACCGCCATCGCGATGAGGACGAGCTGACGCTCGCCGAGGGAGAGCTCGCGCGCGTCGCGCCCGAGCAGGTGCCCGACACCGACCCGCTCGATCGCCGCCGCGACCGCGGCCTTGTCGCCGGCGCGCGCTCCCCGGAACGGGTCTTCGTGGGGGATGCGCCCGAGGCCGACGACCTCCTCGACCCGGGTCGAGAACGGCAGCGTCGCCGCCTGGGGCACGACCGCGATCCGCCGCGCGACCGCCATCCGGTCGAGCGTCGCCACGGGCTGATCCAGCAGCTCGGCCGTCCCGGCGGTCGGGGCGAGCGTGCCGACCGCGACCCGCAACAGGGTCGACTTGCCGGCGCCGTTGCCGCCGATGAGCGCGACGCGCTCGCCGACGCCGATGTCGAGGTCGATGCCGCGCAACGCCCAGCGCTCGCGATAGCGGACGTCGACGCCGCGCAGCCGGATCGCCGAGCGGCTCACAGCTCGTAGCCCGCCCGGACCCGGCGCAGGAGGAGCAGGAAGAACGGGGCGCCGATGACCGCGGTCACGACGCCGACCGGGATCTCGCCGAGCATCCGGGCGGCGAGGTCGGCGAACACGAGCAGGATCGCGCCGCCGAGCGCCGACAGAGGCAGGACGAGACGCGCGGACGGCCCGACCATCATGCGCACGACGTGCGGCACGACCAGGCCGACGAACCCGATGAGCCCGCTGACCGCCACGGCGGCGGCGGTCACGAGCGACGCGAGGCCCAGCAGGATCGCGCGCTCGCGCGGGACGTCGATGCCCAGGTGGGACGCCGTCTCCTCGCCGAGCAGGAGACCGTTGATGGAGCGCGAGCGGACCATGATCGCGATGCTGCCGAGGATGATGATCGGGGCGGCTCCGGCGAAGCGCAGCCAGGACGCGCCATCGAATCCGCCGAGCAGGAACGAGAAGATCTGGTTCAGGGCGGCTCCGGACAGGTACATCGCCATGGCCAGGCCGGCGGCCAGCAACGACCCGACGGCGTAGCCCGTCAGGAGGAGGCTCGTCATCGGGGTCAGGCCACCGGTGCGTGACAGCTTGTACACCGCGTAGACCGCGATCAGGGCGCCCGCGAACGCCAGGCCGTGGAGCAGCCCGAACTGGAGCACGACGATGCGCACCGGGATGAGCACGGCGATCGCGGCCCCGAGTGCTGCGCCAGACGCGGTCCCGAGGACGTACGGGTCGGCCAGCGGGTTGCGCAGGAGACCCTGGAACGTGACCCCGGCCACGGCCAGCCCGGTCCCGACGACCATCGCCATGAGGACCCGCGGGAGCCGCAGGTCGATGACGATGGTCTCGGTCGCGGGCGACCAGGTGACCGGCAGGTCCAGGCCCAGCAGGCGATGGCCGAGGATGGCGATGGTGTCGCCGGGTGCGATCGATACCGACCCGAGGCCGACCCCCAGGACCAGGGCGATCCCCAGAACGCCCAGCCCGATCAGCCCGATGAGGAGCGGTCGGGCGCGCAGCCCGGCCGCCCGTCCCACGAGGGGGCGGGCGGCCGGCACGCTGTCCTGGCGGGTGGCCACGGGCGGTGCGTCCGTCAGGACGCCGACGGTTGCGGGGAGGCCACCGGCGCGGGCGAGGGCACGGCCGCGTCGGGGTGGATGGCGAGCGTGAGCTCGCGCAGGCCGTCGACGAGTCGCGGCCCGGGGCGGGTGATGACGAGGTCGTTGGCCGGACGGATCTGGCCGTCCTTGACGGCGGTCATGACGTCCCAGCCAGGTCGCGCGGCGACCGCGTCGGCGGTCACCCCGTAGGCGCCGTCGCCGAGGATGATGACCTCGGGGTCGGCGGTGATGAGCTTCTCGAGCGGGATGGCGAAGTCGGTCGTGCTGCCGGTCGTGATGGGCTCACCGCCGGCCAGCGCGATCATCTCGGCCACGAACGAGTCGTCGGCCGCGGTGTAGATATCGCTGGTCGCGTCGATCTCGTAGAAGACGCGCGGCTTGGGCAGGCTCGCGGTCGCTGCGGCGACCTGGTCGAAGCCCGCCTGCATCGATGTCGTCAGGTCCTTGGCCGCGGGCTCGAGACCCGTCGCCGTACCGATGAGCTCGATGTCCTTGAGGACGCCGGCGGTGTCGGGGGCATAGACGACGACGACCGGGACGCCGAGATCGCGGAGCTGGGCGATGGCCGCGGGATCGTTGAAGGAGTTGCCCCCGGCGATGACCAGGTCGGCGTTCATGCCGACGATCTTCTCGACGTCGACCGACTGATAGGTCGCGACGTCGGGCAGCGCGACCGCCTCGGGCGGATAGTCGTCGAAGTCGGTCGTGGCGATGACCCGCGGACCGGCGCCGATCGCGAACAGCGTCTCGGTCACGGCCGGGGTCAGCGAGACGATACGCTGCGGCTCGGTCGGGATGGGCACGACGGTGCCTTCGTCGTCGGTGACCGTCGCGAACGCGGCGGCCGATGCGCTGGCCGCGGCGCTCGGGCTGGCCGGGGCGACGCTGGCGGGAACCGCGGTCGGACTGGCGGCGGCGCTGGCCGGGGCGCTCGATGCGGCACCACCGGACGAGCAGGCGGCGATGACGAGGACGATCAGGCTGAGCAGGGTGGCGGGGACGCCGAAACGGCGCGATGGACGGGACGACACGGGACCTCCGGATGGGCACAGGCGGAGGGGCCGACGCTGATCCGATGGGACCGCGCGAACCCCTCGCTTCGACGAGTGACGACGGAGGAGCGTCAGGGGGATGAGCGCACGGTCCTGCCTACCTTTCTCTCGAAGGTTCGAGCAATGCACCGTGGGGTCGGCGACCGGACTTGCGCCCCGGAAAGGGGCGACCACCGTAGCGGGACTGTGCCGGATTCGCACCGGCTTCGCGACCACGCGGCGTTCGACAGATGTCGGGCCGGAGCGTAGCACACCGACCCTTCCCGACCGGCCGGCATCCGAGGTCGATAAGTGCCAGTGCAGGCGCCATCCGTAGGATGGCCGCCTCGCCCTCCTCCCGCCGCACGCATATCCGCCGGAGGAGGTCCTCGGACCATGGTGGAGTCGAGATGGGGACGTCGGATCGGGCCGGCCGTGGCGGTGCTGGGCGCGCTCGCGCTCGTCACGACGACGACCGTCGGAGCACGCGACCGGACCTGGGATCCGCCACCCTGCGCGGCCATCCCGCGGCACTCGGACGCGCCTCCGGGGACATGGTGGCGGCTGGACCCACGCCTGGAGGGCGGCCGCCTGACCGGGCAGCGCCTGGCGCTCGGCGGGCCGGGTGGGCGCGCTCGCTGGATGGCCCTGCCGGCCGAAGCGTTCGCCGCCGGCCCGTTCGCTGGGCAGGTACTGATCGGGACCGACGATGGTCGACGGTCGAGGCTCTCGCTCGTCGACCCGGCCCGTGGCTGCAGCCGCTGGATCGCGGACGCGACGGACGTCGTCCGCACGGCGACCCTGACCCCGGATCGGACGGCCATCCTCGAGATGCGCGTCGACCGGCGGACCCGTGCCGACCTCGGGGTGTTCCGCCGGCCACTCGACGGCAGCCCCGCGGTCCGGCTCCTCGGGCCGATCGCGCGCGACGCGCGGTTCGGACCCACCTGGTCGACCCGGCTGGTCTGGGCCCTGGACGGTCAGGCGCTTGCCGTGGAGTCGTGCGGCGCCATCGCCTGCCGGGTGCGGGTGGTGGACCCGGAGACCGGCCGCGTCCGGCTCGTTGGGGCGCCGGATCAGGGCGAGATCGTCGGTCTCGCGGCCGGTCGCCTCATCGTCCGCGAGGCCTGTGGCGGCATGCCCTGCGCCGTGATCGCCGCCGACGTCGCGACCGGTGATCGCGTGACCCTCGACCACGAGGCCTGGCGCGTCGCGCTGGCGGCCGAAGCCGGTGGTCGCGCACGCGTCGTCCTCGAGACCGGCCGCGACGGTCGGACGCTCGTGGCGATGGATCCCGATGGCCGGCGGCCCACCGGGCTGCGACCCGATGCGTCCGGCCGCCGGCTGCTGCCCGATGGCGCCGCGAGTGAGAGCGCGGTCGAGATGCCGCCGGGCGCGGTCGTCCTCGCTCCCGACGGCCGGCTGCCGGATACCGGACCCGGCGCGGTCGGACTTCGCCGCCTCGTCGACGACACCACCGTCGAGCTCCAGGAGGTGACCCGATGATCGGCAACCTGCGCCGCCGCGCGTGCGTGGCGACGGTCGTGCTGCTTGCGATGGTCGCGGGCGCACCGGTCCAGGCCCACGGCCCTGACCCGGTCCTGAGCGACAACCTCTTCGCGCAGGACCAGCGTCTCGAGTTCCGCTGGCGCTCCGGCGCCGAGCCCCCGACGGCCATCAAGGACGCGATCAGGGACGCGGCGGCGGACATCATCGCGACGCGTGCCTCGCGAGCCGCCACGTTCGCCTACGACAGCGGCGGGTCGAACCTCATCGGCTACGGCCCCGGCGCGACATGCGGCGTCAACGGCATCGCCTGCTTCACCCGGAACGCCCCCGACGGCTTCACGATGTGGCTGCGCGAGCACGGGCGTGTCTTCGACTGGGGCACGCTGCGCTGGTGCCAGATGTCGAGCAGCCCGCCGAACGGCTGCTACGACGTCGAGACGATCGCGCTCGACGAGTTCGGGCACGTCGAGGTCCTCGCCCACCACGTCAACTACAGCGACGACCGGGACTATCTCGATGCCGTCGTGCAGACCTATTCGCGGACCAAGCCGAAGGATGGCTGGGATGAGCATGCCCTCGGCCGCTGCGACGTGGCGACCCTCCAGCGGCAGTACGACGTCCCGACCTCGTCCACGAAGATCTCGACCTGCCTCGACGTCGACACGACCACGACGATCACTCCGAGCACGACCGCGACCATCTTCGGCGGCGCCGTCAAGTTCACGGCCACGCTCAAGGTCGCGGCCAGCGACGGCTACGGCCGCCTCAAGAGCAACGCCCTGTCGGGCCGGTCGGTCAAGCTCCAACGCCGCCCGCCCGGTTCCACGACCTGGACGACGCTCGCGACGATGACCCCTGGGTCGACGGCGGGCACGTACACCGCGAGCGCCACGATCACCGCCGATGCCGAGTTCCGGGCGGTCTACACGGCGACGAGCTCGGAGGGCCTGAACAGCGACGGCAGCCCGGTCACGACCGTGCGGCTCGTCGCCTGTGCCGGGGCGCCGTGCCTCCGGCCCGGCCGATGACCCCGGGCCGCCGCGTTGTCGCTCCGGCCATCCTCGGGGCGACCCTGGTCCTGGCCGCCTGCCGCGCCGGCGCTGATCCCCCGGCGTCGGCGAGCGGAAGCCTCGGGCCGACCGGAGCCTCAGCAGCGCCGACCCTGGCGGCGCCCAGCCCGGCTGAGCCGAGCCCGGCCACGACCGCGGTCATCGCATCGGGTCCACCGTCGGCCCGGCTCGCCGCCGAGGGCGGGGATCCGGTGACCGGCCAGCTCGGCAGCTATGTCTGGCACGACACCGGATCGGACAGTCCCTGGCTGCCCGGCAACCCGCTGACGGTCGGAGCCGGAGAGCCGCTGTCGATGAGCCTGGATGGCGACGCGGGCGTGGCGTCCTGGCGGGCGCGGATGGTGCCGGCCGACCAGTCCGATCCCGCGGGTGCCGCGTCCCTCGGCGAGGGCACCGGGCCGCCGACGTTCTCGCGCTCCCGGCATCGGCCGATGGACCGTTCAGGTCGAGGTCACCTTCCCCGATGACGCCGGGACCGCCAGCTATGCCTGGCTGCTCGACGTCCGCTGACTGCGGCCGCGGCATGACCCGGACGCACGACGACGGCGCTCACGCGCCGTCGTCCGCTGCGGTGTGGCCGGATGGCGCCGGTGGCGCGACCGGCCGGAGTCAGGCGGTCGGGACCGGCTGGCCCGCGGCGAAGATCGACACCTGGGCGTCCTCGGGCAGCATCACGCCCATGACCTTCTGCAGGGTGAGCAGGTGGACGCACGAACCCCAGCTCTCGAAGTAGTGGCAGGTGCAACGCCACTGACCGGCATCCAGGGCGACATGGTGCGTGTCGTTGTCGCCGCGGAAGGTAAGGGAGAGGCGGTCGATCGTGATGCGATCGAGCTCTCGCGCGTAGCGATTCGCCTTCTCGACCTTGCCGATCAGTGAGCTGTGCATCGCGGGTGTACCTCCGTCGCCACAAGGGCGTTCACGAGGCCGCCGTCCGGTCATGCACCTCGACCGGTGAGGGCGGTCGCGTGACGCAAGCCTACACCCGCGACCCCGCCCGGTCACCCCCGAAATCGTCCCTTCGTCAGGGCGCGTTCGTCCCCTCGCGGCCGAAGTCGTCCTCGATGCGGATGACGTCGTCGAGCTCCGGCGTACTCACTTCCATGAGCTCGCAGCGCTCGATCGCCTCGTACCGATGGATGCGTCCGGTCGCCACGTGGCGCGCCGCGCCGGGCCCCAGCTCGACGGTCTGGACGACGCCCTCGTCGTCCTCCAGCCACAGGCGCAGCCGGCCGCTGACGACGAGGATCGACTCGTCCTTCACCTCGTGGCGCTGGAGCGAGAGGCGCTTGCCGGTCTCGATGACGAGGAGCTTGCCGACATAGCGATCGGTCTCGGCCCAGATCAGCTCGTGGCCCCACGGCTTGTCGACGCGGCGCTGGGCCGGCTCGGAATCGTCGGCCATCAGCCGCGCACCAGCTGTTCGCCGGCATCCAGCAGGGCTTCGCGCAGGTCGGCCGAGGTGGCCTCCGTGTAGATGCGCACGAGCGGCTCGGTCCCCGACGCACGGATGAGCAGCCACGAGCCGTCCTCGAGGAAGAACTTGAAGCCATCGCGGGTCTCGAGGTCGACGGTCCGGACCACCGGGTTCCCGGCGAGCGACGTCGGGGCGGCCGCGGCCAGGTCGACCAGCAGCCGGCGCTTCGTCTCGGGATAGAGCGGGCGCTCGACGTGGACGTCGACGCGGCGATAGAACGACGGCCCGGCGATCTCGTGGAAGGCGGCGATGGCGGACGACACCGGCCAGCGTCCGGCGGCCTTCTCCCGCAGGAAGAGATCGAGCAGGAGCAGGTCCGCGTAGATCCCGTCGCGCTCGGGCAGGTGCATCCCGAACCCGAATCCACCCGACTCCTCGGCGCCCATCATCGCGCCGGTCTCGATCATCTTCGGCCCGATGAACTTGAAGCCGACCGGCGTCTCCGGCGTCTCGATGCCGTAGCGCTCGCCGAGCCGGGCCGCCATCGACGTGTTGTTGATCGACACGACGACCGGATCGCGCCAGCCGCGGTGCTCGGCCAGGTAATACATGAGGAGCCCGGTGACCTGGAGCTGGTGGATGAACGTCCCGGTCTCGTCCGCGGCGCCGGCCCGGTCCGCATCGCCGTCGAGCAGCAGCCCGAGGTCGTAGCCGCCGGCGGCGATGAGCCCGAGGGCCTCGTCGACGTTGGGCCGGATGGGCTCGGGGTTGACGCCACCGAAGAACGGGTTGCGTTCCTGGTGGAGCTCGTGCACGCGGATGCGGCCGCCTGCCAGCAGCCGGCTGAGCCAGCCCGCGCCGGAGCCCCACAGCGGATCGACGAGGACGCTGACGTCGGCCGCCCGCAGCGCGTCGAGGTCGACCGTCCGCCGGACGAACGCCTCGTAGCCGTCGTATGGATCGAAGCGCTCGACCAGGCCGGCCGCTTCGGCGTCCTCGAGCGGGCGCCGGTCGATCGCGACGTCGCCATTGACCGCGAGCCGGGCCTCGATGCCGGCGAGCATGTCGGCGCCGCCGGCCGCACCGGTCGGGGCCTTGACCTTGAAGCCGTTGTCGACCCACGGATTGTGGCTCGCGGTGATGACGATGCCGGCGGCGGACCCGCGCTGGACGACCTCGTACGAGCTCATCTGGGTCGGCACAGCTCGCGACGCGAAGGCCACCGGGATGTCGTGGGCAAGGATGACCTCCGCAGCGGCCGCGGCGAAGTGTTCCGAGGCGAACCGCCGGTCGTAGGCGATGACCACGCCCTTGGCCGTCTCGCCGCGCTCGGCGACGTAATGGGCGACCCCGTCCGCGCAGCGACGGACGTTCTCGAACGTGTACTCGTCGCCGATGCGGGCGCGCCAGCCATCGGTGCCGAACGCGATGTCGGTCGGCAGGCGCGCGCTGGTCGTGCTCACCTGGGTCCCTCCGGTCCGTCACAGCGTTGGATGAGCGCCTGCACCAGGCCGATGTCGGGGGCCGCCCCGCGAAGGACGGCGATGGGCTGGGCCGCGGTCATGCTACCGCGCTCGGGCGGCACGATGACCCCGAGGCGACCGTCGAGGCGACGCACCACGAGGTCGCCGTCGTCGACGGTCACGGTCTCGCCGGCCTGGACGACGGCGCCCTCACCGGCGGCGCCGAGCGCGGACAGCAGCGACGTCCACGAGCCGAGGTCGGACCAGCCGACATCCATCGAGGCCATCACGACCTGGCCGTTGCGCGCCGCGCTCTCCATGACCGCGTAGTCGATCGACACGGGCTTGAGCTGTTCATACGCGTGCTGGAGCAGGGCCGGTGCGGCCACGGTCGGGCCGATGAGCTGGATCAGCCCGGTGTAGCGCTCGAGCGCGGTCCGGATGGCCCGCCGTCGCCACAGGAAGATGCCCGCATTCCAGGCGACCCCCTCCAGCTCGAGGAGCTCCTCGGCGCGGCCCGGCTTCGGCTTCTCCTCGAACGCCGCCAGCGGATACGCCTGCAGCCCCTCGACGCCGGCACCGTCGGCGAGACGGGGGATCAGGTAGCCGTACTCCGTCGCCGCGCTGGTCACCTGGGTGCCGAGGGTGACGAGCGGGTCGTCGATGCCGAACGCGCCCGTCGCCAGGTGCTCCGCGGCCGTGCGCAGGACATCCTCATAGAGGCCGTCGCGTTCCGGGTCGACGTGGGCATCGGCCGGGACCACGAGCATGACCTCGTCGTCGGGGCGGTCCACCGCGGCCGTGGCCAGGGCGATGGCCGCCGCCGTGTTGCGACCCATCGGCTCGGTCAGGATGTGCGCGTCCGGCAGCTGGTCGCGGACGAGCCGCTCGTAGCGCCGGTCGGTGACGACCGTGATGTCCTCGGTCGGCAGCCGCCGGGCCGTGGCCTGCAGCAGCGTCGATGGGCCGAGGAGCGGGAGGAAGGGCTTGGGCCGCTCGGGCCGACTCAGCGGATGGAGTCGCGTCCCGCCACCGCCGGCCATGATGATCGCGTACATGCGCGTCCCATCCTAGCCGGGGGCACGGCCCTCGTTCGGGCCGGCCGGCGGGATCACTGGCTGATGATGACCCAGGTGCCTTCCCAGATCACCGAGCGCTGCCACTCGTGGTACTTCGTGAAGTGCTGGCGGAAGGTGCTCGTGCTCATGAAGGCATATGGCCACGGATCCTTGGGCGAACCGAGCGGCCCGCTCACGTAGAACCCGGTGATCGTCCGACCCGACGCCGCCGTCGCGTCGAGGGTGGCCTTGTAGCCCAGCACGATCCAGGCGTGCGTCCCTTCGTGGACGGTGACCCCGACCGGCGAACCGGTCCGGTCGATCGACTCGACGATCGCGTCGAGCGCCTTGGTCTTGTCGGTAAAGCTGCGTGCCTGGTAGGTCGTGGCACCCCCGGAGTACGTCCGCAGGCCCCAGGCCCAGCCCTGTGGGTCGTTGCCCTTGGTGCTGTAGGTGTAGCGGTTGTGCGCCCGGATCCCGCTGTAGTAGCGCTGCTGGGTGGCCTTCGTCCGGTCGCTCGTGCCCAGGACGAGGTTGACCATCGATTGGGTGGTGGCCGGCACGCACCAGTAGTTCGTGTACTGCTTGACCATCGCCGTGTCGCGGTAGATGAGGACACGCGTCGGCAGGGGCCGCGCGACGGCGAGCGTCGCCCGCGGGGCGGCCGGCCGATAGGTGACGTCGGCGAGACTGGCCGCGGGCGTCGGGGACGGTGTCGGAGCGGGGGCCAGGGTCGCCCGGGGCACGCGCAGCGGGGGCGGGCTCGCGGTCGGTGCCGGCGTGCTGGTCGGGACCGGGGTGGCCGTCGGGGTGGTGCTGGGCGTCGGGCTCGCGGTCGGATCCGCGGCGGCCGCGGGCAACGGCGCGAGGAGGAGGCCGATGGCCACGACAGCCAGGGCGGCGACCGCGCGCGTCGCCCGCCGTGGACGGCGGGCGGGACCCGTGGGGTCGCGCGGCAGGCTCATGCGCCACAGCCTACGACCCGTCACGAGCGGCGCGGACCCGCCGATGGTCCGTCCGAGCACGACGGCCATTGGTCCGGTGCGCGGGCGCCCCACGGAACGTGACCTGACCGGCCGGTTGCCAGGATTGCGACATCGGCACGGCTGCGGGCCCTGGACCGTGGCCGTCCGTGGTCCGGCGCCATGCGAGGTGCGAGATTCGCACGCGATCCGCGTTGACGATGGGAGCGGCCGCCCGTAGGATGCAGCGACCCCTGTTGCCACAGGCTCGCCGCTCGACGACCGGAACCACTGCGCGAGGACCGCCGTTGACCGCCTCCCCGACCACGGACGCCCTTCAGGCGGACGCCGCCATCGTCGGCGCCACTTCCGGTCCGGGGGGACTGGCTGCTCCCGACGTCGAGATCCTCGACGTGACCAAGCGGTTCGGGGACGTCGTCGCGGTCGACCGGATGCGGCTGCGCATCGATCGCGGGTCCTTCTACTCGTTCCTCGGCCCGTCCGGCTGTGGCAAGACCACGACCCTGCGGATGATCGCCGGCTTCGAGCAGCCGACCGAGGGCGAGATCCTGCTGGCCGGGCAACCCATCGCCGGGGTGCCCCCGTACCGTCGCAACGTCAACACGGTCTTCCAGCACTACGCGCTGTTCCCGCACATGGACGTCGCCCAGAACGTCGGGTACGGGCTGCGCCAGCGCAAGGTCGACAAGAAGGAGGAGGGCCGCCGCGTCAGTGAGGCGCTCTCGCTCGTCCGTCTCGACGGCTACGAGCGGCGCCGGACCTGGGAGATGAGCGGTGGCCAGCAGCAGCGCGTGGCGCTCGCCCGCGCCCTCGTCAACCGGCCCACGGTGCTCCTGCTCGACGAACCGCTCGGCGCCCTCGACCTCAAGCTCCGCAAGGAGATGCAGCTCGAGCTCAAGGCCCTCCAGCGGGAGGTCGGGATCACGTTCGTATACGTGACCCACGACCAGGAGGAGGCCCTGACGATGAGCGACGTCATCGTCGTCATGCGCGACGGGCGGATCCAGCAGCAGGGCGACCCGTCGGAGCTCTACGAACGGCCGGTCAACCGGTTCGTGGCCGACTTCATCGGCACGTCCAACTTCATGAGCGCGACCGTCGTCGAGGTCGACGGCGGCCGCACCACCGTCCGGAGCGATCACGGGTTGATGCTCCGCGGCGGCCTCACCGACCCGGACCTCCGGCTCGAGCCAGGGGCCCAGGTCACCGTCGCCACCCGGCCGGAGCGACTCGAGATCGTGCCGGCCGAGAGTGCCCCGTCGGGAGGGACGGGCACCACCCTGGTTCCAGGACGCATCAAGCAGGGCACCTATCTCGGCGACCAGACCGAGTATCGAGTGACCACCGAGCAGGCGGGCGAGCTGATCGTCCGCCATCAGAACGCGATGGGCGCCGGGGGCGCCCTGGGGGTGGGACCGGGCGATCACGTGATCGTCCGTTGGCAGGAGGACGCCAACCTCATCCTCGCAGGCTGAGGAAGCAGGACCCGGTTCGCCGGGAGGAGGAGCGCACGTGGACAACAACGAGATCGAGCGGGTCATCCAGCGGATGTCGCGCGCGCCGCTGAGCCGGCGAGGGTTCCTGTACGCGAGCACGATGTCGGCCGCGGCCGCCTTCCTGGCCGCGTGCAGTGGCTCGAGCACGAATTCGGCGGCGCCGTCGGTCGCGGCATCGGCCGCCGGCCCATCCGCCGCCGCCCCGTCGGCTGCGGCATCGGCGGCAGCATCGGCTGCGGCCGAGGCGTCGTACGCCCCCGAGGGCTCGCTGTTCATGTACAACTGGGCCGACTACGTCGACCTCGACAACATCGAGGCATTCAAGGCCAAGTACGGCATCAGCGAGTTCACGTACGACACCTACGCCTCGAACGAGGAGATGGTCACCAAGCTCCAGGGCGGCGCGACCGGCCTCTACGACATCGGCGCCCCCACCGCCGAGTTCCTGCCCTCGCTCGTCGACCAGGAGTTCATCCAGAAGCTCGACTTCTCACGGATCCCGAACGCGGCATTGATCAACCCGGCGTTCCAGCACTTCTACGACCCGGCCAGCCCGCAGGGCAAGTACAACGACTACCACCTGCCCAAGGACTGGGGCACGACCGGCATCGCGCTGCGACGCAAGGACGTCCCCGACGAGGTCAACACCTGGAAGCAGTTCTTCGAGGTGGCGCCCAAGTACTCCGGCCGGATCGTCGTCGTCAAGTCCGCGGGCGACGTCCTGACGGCGCCGCTCAAGGCCCTCGGCTACTCGCTCAACTCCGTCGACCCGACGGAGCTCGGCGAGGCGCGCAAGCTGCTCCAGGGCCTCGCGCCGCACGTCCTCGCCCTCGACTCGGACACGTACGACCAGAAGCTTCGGACCGAGGAGGCCGTCCTCGGCCTGACCTGGACCGGCGGCGTGGTCGACATGCGCGAGGAGGAGGAGACCAAGGACACCGAGTACATCGTGCCCGAGGACGGCACCCTGTACTGGATGGACACCTGGGTCATCTTCACCGATCCGCCCCATCCGGAGGCGTCGTACGCGTTCCTCAACTTCATCCAGGAGCCGGACATCCAGGCCAAGGAGACGGAGACGAACCGCTACGCGACGGCCAACGACGAGGCCAAGAAGCTCGTCGACCCGGCCATCTTGAACGACCCGACCGTCTTCGTCCCCGAAGCGGCCTTCGCCAATCTCGAGGGTGCCCACGACGTCTCCACCGACCCGCTCCGGGTCGAGATCTGGGAGGAGTTCGTCTCGAGCGTCGGCGGCTGACCCGGCGAGCGATCGGACACCACCATGGCAGTGACGGCGCCGACCGAGACCCCTCGGCCGGCGACCCAGCGCCGGGACGTGCGACAGGGCCTGCTCACGGCCCTGCTCCTGCTCCCGGCGTCGCTGTGGTACCTGATCCTGCTCGTCCTGCCGCTCGCGATCGTCCTGATCTTCTCCTTCGGTGAGCGGGGCAAGACCGGCGGCTACTCCCCTGCCTTCACGCTCGACAACTACGCCGCAGTCCTCGAGCACCCCGACCCGTTCATCACGAGCCTCACGCTGGCGATCAGCGGCACGATCCTGTGCCTGCTCGTCGGCCTGCCCCTCGCCTACTACATCGCCACCCGGGCGGGTGACCGCAAGGGCCTGTTCATCATCCTGCTCGTCATCCCGTTCTGGACGAGCTTCCTGATCCGCACCTATGCGTGGCTGATGATCCTCGGGCCCGAGGGCCTGGGCGGGTTCATCGGTGACGCCATCGGGCAGCCCAGCTTCCGCATCCTCGGCACGGAGTTCGGCGTGCTGACCGGGCTCGTCTACGGCTACCTGCCGCTCATGGTCTTCCCGCTGTACGTCACCCTCGAGCGCATGGACCGGACGCTCGTGGAGGCGTCCAAGGACCTCGGCGCCGGGCGCTGGGCGACCTTCCGCCAGATCACCCTGCCGATCGCGCTGCCCGGGCTGATCACCGGCAGCATCCTCGTCTTCATCCCGATGATGGGCGAGTACGTCATCCCCGAGATCCTCGGCTACGGGCAGGTCTACACGATGGGCAGCGCCCTCGTGCTGCGCTTCCTGGAGGCACGCAACTGGCCGGCCGGGGCGGCCTACGCCGCGGGCCTGATCATCGTCATGCTGGTGACCATCACCATCTATCTGTGGTTCACGAATCGCGGGCGCCAGACCCGCGACGTGAGCGTGATCTGAGGGACTAGATGGTCGCCCCCTCCGTCCCCATCGCCACGACCGAGACCGCCAAGCAGGGCAAGGCGCGCCCGGCGACCGACCGATGGGGCACCCTGGTCGAGATCTGGCTGCGCGTCCATACCGCGGTCGTGTTCCTGTTCCTCTACCTGCCGATCGTCGTGGTCGTCCTGTTCAGCTTCAACAACACGACGCGTCGCGTCACCGACTGGCAGGGCTTCGGGACACGCTGGTACGAGTTCGTCTTCAGCAACGGCGAGGTCCAGCGCTACCTGATCAACAGCGTCATCGTCGGGGTCGGGACCGCGATCATCGCGACCCTCGTCGGCACGATGGCCGCGCTCGGGCTGCAGCGCGCTCCACGCTGGTTCCGCTTCCCGTTCGATGCGCTGACGTACATCAGCATCATCGTCCCGGAGATCGTCATCGCCCTCGCGACCCTGATCTTCTTCGCCAGCACGATCGGGCGCGACGGGATCCTGACGAACCTCACCGGAACGGAGATCGGGTTCGGGTACCACACGATCATCGGGGCGCTGACGCTGTTCAACATCAGCCTCGTCCTGCTGCTCGTCCGCGCCCGGCTGTCGGGCATGGACCGGACGATGGTCGAGGCGAGCTACGACCTGTTCGCGACACCGTGGCGGACGTTCTGGCAGATCACCTTCCCGCAGCTGCTGCCGGCCATCGTCGCGGGCTTCCTGCTGTCGTTCACGTTCGCATTCGACGACTACCTCATCACGACGTTCGTCAACGGACGCGGGACCTCGACCATCCCGCTCTACGTGTTCGGCCAGATCCGGCGCGGCGTCACGCCCGCGACCAACGCGGTCGCCGCGCTGATGCTGCTGATCACGCTCGGGATCCTGCTCGTCGGCCAGCTCCTGCTCACCCGCCAGGCGCGGCGGCAGAGCGGGTCGCGCGGTGGCGGGGTCGCCGGGATGGTCGCCGAGCAGTCCGGCTAGCTGGCGCCTCGGCCGGGCGGCGCCGGGGCCGACGTCGGCCCGGGCGACCGCCGGCCGACAGTCTCAGGCGGTGACCGGCTCCGGCGCGGGCAGGCCCGCCTCCGACGCGAGCAGGGCGGCCTTGTCCGTCCGCTCCCAGGGCAGGTCGAGCTCCGGGCGGCCGAAGTGGCCGTACGCGGCGGTCTGCCGGTAGATCGGCCGGCGCAGGTCGAGCGCCGCGATGATCGAGGCCGGACGCAGGTCGAAGTGGCGCTCGATGAGCGCCTGGATGCGCTCGTCGGGCAGCCGGCCCGTCCCGAACGACTCGACCGAGAGGCTGATCGGCCGGGCGATCCCGATGCCGTAGGCGACCTCGACCTCGAAGCGGTCGGCGAGGCCGGCGGCGACGACGTTCTTGGCGACCCAGCGGGCCGCGTACGCCGCCGACCGGTCGACCTTGGTCGGATCCTTGCCCGAGAAGGCTCCGCCGCCGTGACGGGCCATGCCGCCGTAGCTGTCGACGATGATCTTGCGCCCGGTCAGGCCGGCGTCGCCCATCGGGCCACCGGTGACGAAGCGCCCGGTCGGGTTCACGTGCATGACCGGGTCGGTGTCGCGCAGCTCGTGCGGGATGGTCGGCAGGATCACCGCCTCGATGAGGTCCGAGCGCAGGCGCTCGGAGCGGATGTCGGGGTCGTGCTGGGCGGACAGGACGACCGTCCGGACGCGGACCGGGACGCCACGCTCGTACTCGACGGTCACCTGGGTCTTGCCGTCGGGGCGCAGGTACGGGAACTGGCCGGACTTGCGCACCTCGGAGAGGCGCCGGGCCATGCGGTGGGCCAGGGCGATCGGCAGCGGCATGAGCTCGGGGGTCTCGCGGCAGGCGAACCCGAACATCATCCCCTGGTCGCCGGCGCCCAGCTCGAACGCCGGCGCCGCGTCGTCGCGGACCTCGAGGGCGGCGTCGACGCCCTGGGCGATGTCCGGTGACTGGCCCTTGACCGACACGAGCGTGCCGCACGTCTGGTAGTCGAAGCCGTAGTCGGCGCGGGTGTAGCCGATGTCGCGCACCGTCTCGCGGACGATCGACTGGAAGTCGATGTAGGTGTGCGTCGTGATCTCGCCGAGAACGAGCACGAGGCCGGTCGTGGTCGCGGTCTCGCAGGCGACGCGCGCGTTGGGGTCGTCGCGCAGGATGGCGTCGAGGATGGCGTCCGAGACCTGGTCGCACATCTTGTCGGGGTGACCCTCGGTCACCGATTCGGACGTGAAGAGGTACTGCTCGGCGTCGACGATGCTCACGGATCCCTCGCTTGTTGGTGGACGTGCGGAGGGTACCACCCGGCCTCAGACCCCCGCCCGGACGGCCTCCAGGTCCAGGTCGCGCTCGACGGCGCGGAGCGTCTCGTCATTGATGATGCCGTCGTCGCGGAGCTGGATGACCGCCTCGCGCTCGGCCAGGATGACCGCGCTGCGGATGGCCCGATGGTCGATCTGCTCCAGGTCGGATTCGTCGAGCTCCTCGCTCCCGCGCGGCCCGATGTGGCTGGCCTCGTGGTCGTACTCCGCCCGCAGCTGGACGATCAGCTCCTCGTGGGTCGGGTAGTCGATCACGAGCTCATCGAGCCGCTGCAGGGCGGCCTCGACCGCCGCCAGCCGGGCCCGTGCCTCCTCGGTCTCGGCCGCGTCGCCGACCATCAGGCCCAGCCGGCGGATCAGCCACGGCAGGGTGAGCCCCTGGCCGACGAGCGTCGCGAGGATGACGCAGAAGACGAGCCACAGGATCATGTCGCGCTGCGGGAAGTCGGTCGCCAGCGCCAGCGCCGCCGCGAGCGACACCACGCCGCGCATGCCCGCCCAGCTCACGATGAACACGGCCCGCGGTGACGGGTACGGCTCGCGCTCGCGGATCTTCGCGCTCAGCGCCCGCGGCAGGTAGGTCCCCGGGAAGACCCACACGATGCGCGCCACGATGACCGTCAGGCTGATGGCCAGCCCGAGGCCCACCAGCTCGGCCGGCGGATGGTCGGTAAGGAGCGGGCCGAGGATCGACGGCAACTGCAGGCCGATGAGCATGAACACGAACGCGTTGATGGCCCAGATCACGGCCGACCAGACGCCCTTGCCCATGAGCCGTCCCTCCGGCGAGAGGATCCGCGCCGCCCGCTGGCCCATGACCAGACCCGCCATGACCGTGGCCAGGACACCGGACACGCCGATCAGCTCGCCAGCGAGATAGGCCGCCATCGGGGCCACGAGACTCACGATGACCTCGAGCAACGGGTCGGCCGTCCGCTCGACCATCTTCGTGACCACGAGGCCGATCGCGAGGCCGACGAGGAGGCCGCCCAGGCCACTGACGAAGAACGACACCGAGGCGCTCGCGAGCGAGAAGGTGGCGAGGCCGAGCGCGACCGCCGAGAACTCGCGGTAGGCGATGAGCGACGACGCGTCGTTGATGAGGCTCTCGCCCTCGAGGATCGTGACCACCCGGCGCGGGACGCCGAGCCGCCGGAAGATGGCCGTCGCCGCGACCGCGTCCGGCGGCGCGACGATGGCCCCGAGGGTCAACGCCGCCGCCAGGCTCATGCCCGGGACGAGGCTGTACGCGACGACGCCCACGACGGCGGTCGTGAACAGGACGAGACCGATCGCCAGGAGCAGGATGGCCCGGCCGTTCGCCTTGAAGTCGCGGATCGGGGTGAAGTACGCCGCCGAGAAGAGGATCGGCGGGAGGAACAGCAGAAAGACGACGTCCGGTTCGAGCTCGATCGTCGGCAGACCGGGAACGAGTCCCAGGAGGATGCCGCCGAGCAGCAGCACGATCGGCTCGGCGACGCGGATCCAGCGCGCGATGTAGGACAGCGCGATGGCCACGACCAGGACGACGAAGACGAGCTCGATGGAGCCCAGGCCGTGGTCCAAGCGCGGGTCAGGCGGTGACGGCGCCGCGCCGTCGGGTCCGCCACGCGGCGAGGCCCGGGACCTCGAGCGGGGGCAGGTCGTCGGCCGGCTCGAAGCCGAACACGGCGCCCAGGAACGTCAGGCGCGCCTCGATCGTCCGGCGGATGGCGTCGGCACCCCGGAAGCCGTGGCCCTCGCCCTCGAAGGCGAGGTAGGCGTAGGGGACGCCGTTCGCGGCGAGGGCCGCCGCGATCGCGTCGGCCTGATCCGGCGGCACGACGCGGTCCTCGAGGCCCTGCAGGATGAGCACCGGGCAGCGGATGTGGTCGAGGGCGTGGATCGGCGAGCGGTCGCGGTAGCGCTCGGCCATGGCCGGATACGGCCCGACGAGCCCGTCGAGGTAGCGCGACTCGAACTTGTGCGTCTCGCGCGCCAGAGCCTCCAGGTCGCCGACCCCGAACAGGCTGATCCCGGCCGAGAAGACGTCGGTCGTGGTCAGCGCACGCAGGGTCGTGTAGCCGCCGGCGCTGCCCCCTTCGATGGCCAGCCGATCGGGGTCGGCATCGCCACGCTCGACGAGGAAGCGCGCCGCGGCGACCGCGTCGTCGACGTCCATCACGCCCCACTCGCCCTCGAGGGCGTCGCGATACGCCCGCCCGTAGCCGGTGCTCCCGCCGTAGTCGACGTCGACCACGGCGATGCCGCGGCTCGCCAGCAGCTGGATCCCGAGCTCGAGGCCGCTCGATGCGTTGGACGTGGGGCCGCCGTGGATCCGCACGACGAGCGGCGGCCGCTCGCCCTCGGGCGCCGTGGCGAGCGGGTTCGTCGGGCGGTAGTACAGGGCGTGGGCGGTCCGGCCACCGGTCGTGTCGAACGCGATGGCCTCGGGGATGCTCACGGTCGCCGGGTCGACCGTCGTCGAGTGCGACCGGCGCAGGACCCCGGTCGGTGCCAGGGTGGTTGGGTCGAAGGCGACGATGCTCGGCGCCTCGCCGGGTGCGCTGGCGATGGCGACGACCGCGCTGCCGCCGACCCGCGGGGCATCGAATTCGGTGAACGGGGTCTCGATCTCGCCGATCTGCTCACCGGGACGCACCAGCAGGAGCCGATCGCGCCCGTCGGTCCGGGCGACCGCGACGATCGAGCCATCGGGCAGGAAGCCGTAGGACGAGCGGTCGAACACCCACGACGGGTCGGCGAACTCGGCCTCCATCGGCGCGATGGGCTCCAGCCGCGGCCCCTCGCTGAGCCGGTACAGGTTCCACCAGCCGCTTCGGTCGCTGACGAGGTGGAGCACGCCCTCGGGCGACCATTGCGGCTCGACGATCGACTCCTCCGGCCCACCCGCGGCGAGGTCGGACCGGCCGATCGACCCGTCCTCGAGGACCGGCGCGACGCGCAGGCGGGTGGCCTGCCAGGGCATGTCCGGATGGTCCCATTCGAGCCACGCCAGCCACTCGCCCCCGGGCGAGATGCGTGGTGCGGCCAGGAAGTCGGGACCCTCGACGAGGACGCGGGGGGCGCGATCGCCGTCGAGCGGAACGCCGACGATCGTCGCGACGGCCTGACCGCTGCCGCCGTGGTCCTCGCGGACGGCGAGGAAGCGGCGATGGTGGGCGTCGAAGCGCAGGTCGGCGTAGCGCCACGGCCCCTCGGGCGTGACGGTCACGGGATCGGCCTGACCGGGGTCGAGGCGATACAGACGACCGTCGAGGCGGTCGCTGAACAGGACGGTGCCGCCCGCGACCGTGTAGGCCCCGCCGCCGTACTCGTGGACGCGCGTCCGCACGTCGAACGGGGGCGGGGTCAGGTCGACGGTCGTGCCGTCGGCGCCGCGACGGACGAGCACGGACCGCCCGCCCTCGACCGGCCGGCCCTCGATCCAGTAGGCGTCGTCGCCGTCGACCCACGGCTCGGAGAGCCGCACGTTGTCGACGATCAGGTCGTCGATGCGGATCGACGACGGCCACTCGCCGTACATCAGGACCTGGACGTCGGGCCCGTCCACGGGGTCGAGATCGGTCATGGGTGGAACCCTACCGCGGTCGCGCCGATCAGGTCCCGTGCTGCCACGACGCGACGTATTCGGCCTGTTCCGCGGTCATCGGCTCGAGCTCGATGCCGAGCGCCGCGAGCTTGAGGCGGGCGACTTCGGCATCGATCGCCTCGGGGACGACGTAGACCTGCGGCGCCAGCTCGGCGTGGTGCAGGGCGACGTACTCCGCCGAGAGCGCCTGGTTGGCGAAGCTCATGTCCATGACGGCCGCGGGGTGGCCTTCGGCGGCCCCGAGGTTCACGAGCCGGCCCTCGGCGATGAGGTTCAGCTTCTTGCCGCCCAGATCGAACTCCTGGACGTTCTCGCGGACCTCGCGGACGTGGCCCTCGGCCAGCTCGCGCAGCGCCGCGAGATCCAGCTCGGCATCGAAATGGCCCGAGTTGGCCATGATCGCGCCGTCGTGCATCGCCTCGAAATGCTCACGCCGGAAGACGTTGAGGTTGCCCGTGGCGGTCACGAAGAGGTCGCCCCAGCGAGCCGCGTCGGCGTGGCTCATGACGGCGAACCCGTCCATGAGCGCCTCGAGCGCGCGGACCGGGTCGACCTCGACGACCGCGACGTGGGCGCCGTGCCCGTCCATCCGCGAGGCGATCCCCTTCCCCACCCAGCCGTAGCCGGCGATGACGACCTTGCGCCCGGCGATGAGGATGTTCGTCGCGCGCAGGATGCCGTCGACCGTGCTCTGGCCCGTGCCGTAGCGATTGTCGAACAGGTGCTTGGTCTGGGCCTCGTTGACCGCCACGACCGGGAAGCCGAGGGCGCCATCGGCGGCCATCGCCTTGAGGCGGATGACGCCGGTCGTGGTCTCCTCCGTGCCGGCGAGGACCTCGGACACCTGGGCCGGGCGCTCGCTGTGGAGCAGCGACACGAGGTCGCAGCCGTCGTCCATCGTGATCTGCGGATGGCCGTCGGCCACGCTGTTGAGGTGGGCGTAGTAGGTGTCGCGATCCTCGCCACGGCGGGCGTAGGTCCCGATGCCGTACTCCGCGACGAGGGCCGCGGCCACGTCGTCCTTGGTCGAGAGCGGGTTCGAGGCCGCGAGCACGACCTCGGCGCCACCCGCCTTGAGGGTGCGCATGAGGTTGGCGGTCTCGGTCGTGACGTGGAGGCACGCGCCGATGCGCAGGCCCTCGAGCGGCCGGTCGCGCTCGAACCGCTCGCGGATCAGGCGCAGGACGGGCATCTCGCGCTCCGCCCATTCGATGCGGCGCACGCCCTCGGAGGCGAGGCCGAGGTCGGTGACGTCGTGGGCGGGCAGGGTCGTGGCGGAGGTCATCGGGGGTCGGTCTCCTTGCGGGTGAACAGGCGTCGCAGCGACGCCGTGACGTCGGGCCACGGCGAGCCGAGTCGATGGATGAGGCGCTCCTCGAAGCGCGTGTGCTCGGCATAGCCGAGCCGTCGATAGGCGTTGATCGCCGGCGGGTTGTCGGCCCGGACGTTGAGCACGACCTGGTCGCTGGTCCGCAACAGCTCGGCGGTCACGGCGCCGGTCACGGCCGTCGCGAAGCCCCGCCCACGATAGTCGAGATGGGTCAGGACGTTGCCTACGACGGCCAGCCGCGCCGTGGGACTCACGACGTGCGTGCCGGCCGCGGACACGAGCCGGCCGTTGACGCGCATCCCGTAATACACGCCGTCGCCGATCGCGCTCGACGGCAGCCAGGAGGCGAAGCCCAGCTGGTAGAGCTTGTTGAGCTCGCCGATCTCGACCGGCAGGAGGCGCTCGACGGTCGCCGGGTAGGGTCGGAAGCGCGCGCGGTCGACCCACATGCGGACCATCTGCGGCCCCGGGTCGACGCGGTAGTGGGCCTCGACCGCGGGGAGCATCGGGGTCTGGGCGGCGATGTACGCCGCGCGCGGCCGGATGACGTCGCGGAGCACTGCGCTGATCCCGTCGAGGCGACCCATCACGAACAGCGGCTGGGGCGTCGGGCCGGTGTACTCGAGACCGACGGCGGTGATCTCGTCGCCCTCGTAGGCGGCGCCCCAGCGGGTGCGCCCGAACTCGCGCTCCTCGAGGTCGCAGATCGCATAGGCCGCGTACAGGCGGTCCTGCCCGAGGAAGGCGTGCAACGCGGCCCGGTCGGTGATGACCCGGGCGCCCGCCGCGGAGCGCCGTCCGAGCGCGACCGTGGCCATCAGGACGCGCCCATGATGCCGAACGGTGGCGCCGCGGCGCGGCGCGCCTCTCGGGCGGCGACCGCGGCCGCCAGCCCGTCCACGTAGGGCGCGCGGATGACCCCTTCGTCGGTGACGATGCCCGTGATCAGCTCGGCCGGGGTCACGTCGAAGGCGGGGTTGCGGACGACCGTGTCGGGCGGCGCGATGCGGACGCCGCGGACCAGCAGGACCTCGTTGGCCTTGCGCTCCTCGATCGGGATGGCCGCCCCGTCCGGCGTCTCGAGGTCGACCGTGCTGATGGGCGCCGCGATGTAGAACGGGATCCCGTGACGGGCCGCCAGCACGGCCAGCGGGTAGGTGCCGACCTTGTTGGCCGTGTCGCCGTTGGCCGCGATCCGGTCCGCCCCAACGATCACGACGTCCACCTCGCCCGTGGCCATGAGGTGGCCGGCGGCGACGTCGGGGAGCAGCGTGTGGGGCACCTCCGCCTGGGCAAGCTCCCAGGCGGTCAGCCGCGCCCCCTGCAGGTACGGCCGCGTCTCGTCGACCCAGACGTGGATCGCGCGCCCGGCCTGGTGGGCGGCCTGGACGACGCCGAGCGCGGTCCCGAACTGGCCGCACGCCAGCGGACCCGTGTTGCAGTGGGTCAGGACGTTGAGCGCGCGGTCCTCGGGGAAGACGAGCGCGTCCAGGCCCGCCAGCGCCAGCCGCCCGTGATCCTCGGTCGCCTCGAACACGATGGCGTCGGCCTCGGCCCGCATCGCCGCGGCGATGGCGTCGCCGTCCTCGGACAGGTCGCCGATCGCGAGGTAGCGGGCCATCAGGCGCTCGACCGCCCAGCCCAGGTTGACGGCGGTGGGCCGCGCTCGGGTGAGGCCGCCGGCCGCCCCGCGCAGCGTCGCCCGTCGCGCATAGGGCTTCATCGTCGCGCACTTGGCGGCGGTCAGCGCCAGGCCGATGGCCGCGGCCTGCCCGATCGCCGGCGCACCGCGGATGACCATGTCCCGGATAGCCGCGGCGACCTCGGCCGCGGTCCGGCATTCGACCTCGACGAGGGTGTCGGGGAGCTGCCGCTGGTCGATCAGGTAGACGGCGCCGTTGGCCTCGCGGAACGGGGTGCGGAAGCCGGTCGGTGGACCGGGGGCCGCGCCGGGAGTGGCCGTCGCGGCGCCGGCCGCGACTCCGGCCATGGCGCCGGCGGGCTTGTCGAGATCGACCGACCCAGGATCGAGGATCGCGCTGGCCGCCTCGACGGAGGCGCGCTGGAGCGCCTGGGCGGCGCCGACGACCGTGGCCGCACCCTGGAAGACCTCCCCCGCGAACTGGCGGAAGAAGCGACGCCGACCGACGTCGACCCCGTCCGGCGCCGCGACCTCGGTCGGCCCGGTCTCGGCGTCGCCCGGTCCGCTGACCGCGTCGGTCGGCCCGGTCGCCGCGTGCGATGAGGCCTCCGCAGGCGTCGCGGCCGCCGGGTCGTGCTGCGTGGGCTCGTGGGGGTCGGTCAATCGCGGGCCCTTCGAACCGGGGTGGGACTCAGTATTTGACGACGCTGGTCACGCGCCGACCGTCGAGCCGGTCGCGGCCCTTGAGGAAGTCGAGCTCGACCAGGAACGCCAGCCCGACGACGTCGCCCTTGAGCCGCTCGACGAGCTCGATCGTGCCTTTCACGGTGCCGCCGGTCGCGAGCAGGTCGTCGACGATGAGCACCTTCTGACCCGGCGCGATCGCGTCGCGATGGATCTCGAGCGTGTTGGAGCCGTACTCGAGGGCGTACTCGACGGTGATCGTCTCGGCCGGCAGCTTCCCGAGCTTGCGGACCGGGACGAGTCCGGCGTCCAGCTGGTAGGCCATCGGGGCGCTGAAGATGAAGCCCCGCGACTCCATGCCGACGACGATATCGATCTGCTCGCCCGCGTACGGTGCGAGCATCAGGTCGATCGAATCCTTGTACGACGCCGGATCCTTGAGGAGGGTCGTGATGTCGTAGAAGAGGATGCCGGGCTTGGGGAAATCGGGGATCTCGCGGATCCGCTCGCGCAGCTCCTCGGCGGACATCGGTGGACCTCCAATGGGTCAGGGATTCAGGCGGGCGATCGGTGGGGGGATGAGCCGCCCCGAAGTCTACCGCAGGCGGATGGCTCCACCGACCCGCGACGGCCGTCAGGCGGGATCGCCCTCCGGGGCGACGGCCGTCGGCGCGCTGACGTTCGGCGCCGATCGCCGCGCGGTGCGCAACCGGCCGCTCAGGGCGAGCCCGAGGACACCGACCCCGATCGCCATCGCGAAGCCGACTGCAAGCCCCGCCGCGGGGTCGCCGGTCTGGCGGAACGATTCGGCCACGATGGCGCCGGTCAGGCCGGTGCCGAGGGCCGTGCCGAGCGCATCGGTGAGCGACAGGGCCGAGGAGGCCGAACCCTGCTCGTGCGGGGGCGCCTCGCGCAGGACGATCAGCGTGAGCGGGGCATAGGCGAGGCCCATGCCGAGCCCGGCCAGCGCGAATGTCGGCACGGAGAACCAGGCCGGCACGGCCGGCGACAGGACCAGCATGAACGTCGCCAGTCCGGCGATGACCACGACGATGCCGGCACGCACGAACCGGTCCGGTGGCCAGCGGCGCGAATAGTGGGCCTGGATCCACGAACCCGCCGTCCACGCGACGGTGGCCCCGGTCAGGCTGATCCCGGCCTGGATGGCCGTCTCCCCGCGGACCGCGACGAGGAGCAGCGCCACGTAGGCATCCACGGCGAAGAAGGTGAACGTGAGCAGACCGCGCATGAGGACGGCCGCAGGCAGGCCGCGGGCGGCCCGCAGCGTGCCGGGTGGCGTGAGCCGGACGAGGGCCGGGATGGCCAGGGCCACACCCGCGACGCCGAGCACGAAGAGCGGCACGATCGACCCGCTGGTCAGACCCGCGACGAACAGCCCGGTACCGGCGGCGAGGACGATCGCCAATTTGATCCGGCCGCGCAGCGTGGCCACGGCCGCGGCCTCGCCGGCCGCCGCCTCGGGGGCCGGTCCGACCTTCGAGACCGCCGGATAGGCGATCAGGCCGGCGACGGCGATGAGCGGGCAGCAGCCCGAGGAAGACCCAGCGCCAGCCGACCGTCTCGCCGACCAGCCCGGCGATGGCCGGCCCGATGACGCCGGGCAGCACCCAGGCCGTGGACAGGGTCGCGAACATCTGCGGTCGCAGCCGCTCGGGCAGGCTGCGCCCGATCGCGACGTAGGCGATCGGCGGGATGGCGCCGGCCCCCAGCCCCTGCACGAAGCGGGCGGCCACGAGCACGGACATCGATGGCGCCAGGCCGCCGACGATGAGGCCGATGGCGAAGAGCCCGATGCCGGCCAGGAAGGGCGCCCCGAGACCACGGTCGTCGATGAGGCCGCCGATGACCACGATGCCGATCAGCGACCCGAGCATGAATGCGGTGAAGACCCAGCCATAGAGCGCTTCGTCACCCAGCTCCTCGACGACGATCGGCATCACCGTCGAGACCGCGAGGGCCTCGAAGGCGACGAGCGTGATGGTCAGGACCAGCCCGATCGTGAGCTGGCGGCGCGCCGGCGACCACAGGCCGTCGTGGGCCGATTGGCTGAGCGTCATGGTCCAAGTCTGCGACACGACGTCCAGACCCGCCACGGCCGAGGGTCGTCCCGCGGGTCGCGACGAACGACGTAGGAGGTGCACGCACGCCCATCCCAGGGTCCGGGTCGGCACCGGCGCGAACGTCCCAGGGACGCCATCTCCGCGAGCCGGGTACCCTAGGCGCTACCCCATCCGAGCAGCGCCCGGGAGCCGACCCCACGGATGCATCGCCTGCGACGTCGCCCCATCGCCGTCCTCCTCGCGACCCTCGCCATGCTGGCTGCGGTCGTCCCGGCCGCTGCCTGGTCCAACGGGCCATCCGCCGGCGGCGTCACCGGGAATGGCTACGGCACCCATGACTGGATCATCGACCAGGCGCTGAAGACGTTCGGCGGCCACGTCCCGAGCTGGTTCGAGGCGAACACGGCCCGGCTGGCGAGTGACGACCCCGACACGCTCTTCTGGAAGACCAACGAGCACGTGTACGTCGCGCCGACCACGGCCGTGCCCTGGCCGTACGGCCGCGGCGCCGTCCACCAGGTCGTCGAGTACTACGCCAGGGCGATCCACCACCTCAAGGTCGGCGACGGGCACAACGCGAGCATCGACATCGGGCGGCTCGCCCATTACTACGCCGACCTGCTCCAGCCCTTCCACACCAATTACGCGGCCTCCGGCAAGGACGGCCCGCACGCGAAATACGAGCTCCTCGTGGACGCCAGCAACCGGACGTCGTCATCGGCGCCGGCATGGCAGACCGCGGACCGCTCCCCCGAGAACGTCACGAACATCCGGAGCAAGGCGATCGCGGCTGCCGCCTACTCCAGGGCCAAGTACTCGGAGCTGTACGCCGAGTTCATCAAGGACCAGAGCGTCCTGAACACCCGCGTGAAGCAGATCACGGGCTACCTGATGACCCGCGCGTCACGCGACATCGGGGACATCATCCACTCGATCGACCGGAAGATCGGCAACGCGCCACTGATCGCGAAGATCTCGATCAGCCGCAAGTACAGCCAGCCGAGCTCCATCGAATATCAGGCCATCTACATCAAGGTCACCGACGCGGGCGGCCATCCGCTCGAAGGCGTCAAGGTCGACGTGACCTTCCCGTCGTCGGCCGATGTCCCCAACGGCGCGGAGCCGACCGCCCATATCTTCCGGGCGTACACGATGCCCGACGGGATCGCCAAGGCCACCGCGTACATCGACCTCTCGAAGCACGGCACGAAGCTGACGGTCAAGGTCGCCGCGACGAGTGTCGGGGCCACGGTGAGTGGCACGACCTGGTACGAGGCCAAGTAGGGGTTCGCTCGTCGCCGGCGCTCGTCGCCGTCGCTCGTCGTCGCCACCCGGCGACCGACCTAGACGCCGGCCGGCGCTTCAGCTGACAGACGCGCCACGATCGCCTGGGTCAGCGACCACGCCCGGGTCGCCGCGGCCGGCGCCCGGACCCGCACCTGGTTGCTCGCGAACACGATGTCGCTGGGCTTGACCCCGGGCAGCCCGCCTTCGCCGAGCAGCCGCATCGCCATCGAACGCGTGAGCGACGCCCCGAAGCGCACCACGAGCCAGCCCTCCTCGCGCGCGATGGACAACACGCCGGCGGCCTCCGCCGCGAGCCGCAGCTCGGCGACCTCGACGAGCCGCTGGACCGGGACCGGCAACGGACCGAAGCGGTCGGTCACCTCCTGGCGGAAGGCGGCCAGGTCGCCCGGCGTCCGGGCCTTGGCCAGCCGGCGGTAGAGCTCCAGCTTCTGCGCCTCGTCGGGCACGAAGTCGCTCGGCAGGTGGGCGTCCATCGGCAGGTCCACCACCGCCTGCGGCGTCTCGACGATCGGGGCGCGGCCCTCGCGCTTCGCCTTCTGCTCCTCGACCGCCTCGGCCAGCATCCGCGAGTAGAGGTCGAAGCCGACCGCGGCCATGTGCCCGGACTGCTCGCCGCCGAGGATGTTGCCGGCACCCCGGATCTCGAGGTCGGACAGGGCGATCTGGAACCCGGCACCGAGCTCGGAGGCGTTGAAGATCGCCTGCAACCGCTTGCGCGCCTCGTCGCTGAGGCGCTCGCGCCGCCGATACAGCAGGTAGGCGTAGGCCCGTCGCGCCGAGCGGCCGACGCGTCCGCGGAGCTGGTAGAGCTGGGCCAGCCCGAGGGTGTCGGCGCGATCGATGATGATCGTGTTGGCGTTGGGGATGTCCAGCCCGGACTCGATGATCGTCGTGCACACCAGGACGTCGGCGGCACCGTCGGCGAAGGCGATCATGACCTTCTCGAGGGCGCCCTCGCCCATCTGGCCGTGGCCCACGACGAAGCGGGCGTCGGGCAGCAGGCGGCGGAGCTGTTCGGCCTGCGCTTCGATGGTCTCGACCCGGTTGTGCACGTAGAACACCTGCCCGCCGCGATCGAGCTCGCGCAGGATGGCGTCGCGCACGAGCCCGGCCGACGCCTCGGCCACCCGTGTCTGGATCGGCAGCCGGTCCTCGGGCGGCGTCTCGATGACGCTCAGGTCGCGGATGCCGGCCATGGCCAGGTTGAGCGTCCGCGGGATCGGCGTCGCCGACAGCGTCAGGACGTCGACCTCGCGCCGGAGCTGCTTGAGCTTCTCCTTGGCGGCCACCCCGAAGCGCTGTTCCTCGTCGACGACGACGAGCCCGAGATCCTTGAACCGGACGTCCTTGCTCAGCAGGCGGTGCGTGCCGATGACGAGATCCACGGTCCCGTCCGCCAGCCCGGCGATCGTGGCCGCCTGGTCCTTCGCCCCGACGAACCGCGACAGCAGGCGGACCTCGAGCGGGAAGGCGGCGAAGCGCTGGCTGAACGTGGCGTGGTGCTGGGCGGCGAGCACGGTGGTCGGCACGAGCACCGCGACCTGCTTGCCGTCCTGCGTCGCCTTGAACGCGGCGCGCAGCGCGACCTCGGTCTTGCCGTAGCCGACGTCACCGACGACCAGCCGGTCCATCGGGCGGCCCTGCTCCATGTCGGCCTTGACCTCGGCCGCGGCGCGCAGCTGGTCGATGGTCTCCTCGTACGGGAACGACGCCTCCATCTCGGCCTGCCACGGGGTGTCGTCGCCGAACGCGTGGCCGTCGGCGCTCGTCCGTGCCGCGTACAGGGCCAGGAGATCGTCGGCGAGGTCCGCGACCGCGCTGCGCACCCGCTGCTTGGCCCGCAGCCACTCCGTGCCACCGAGCTTGCTGAGCTGGGGCCGCTCGCCGCCGGCATAGCGGGTCACGCGGGCGATCTGCTCGACCGGGACGAAGATCCGGTCGCCGCCCGCGAACGAGAGCTCGAGATAGTCGCGTTCGTCGCCGGTCCCGCCGCGCCGGAGCATCTGCTCGTAGCGGGCCACGCCATGATCGATGTGGACGACGAGGTCGCCCGGCGTCAGCCGTTCGAGGATGTCGCGCGGCACGACCCGGCGCAGCGCCTTGGGCCGCCGGACGCGGACCGTCCCGAACAGCTCCCGGTCGGTGACGAAGGTCAGGCCGTCCGGTCCGCCGCTGAAGCCGCCATTGAGGCTGCGCGAGATGAGCGCGATCGCGCCGGGCGGCGGAGCGGCCTCGATGCTGTCCGACGCCGCGACCGGGTGATCGGCCTCGGCGAGGACCTCGGCGAGTCGCGGAGCCTGGTCCGAGGCCAGCACGATGCGGGCGCCGTCCTCCTGCCAGCCGCGTACGGCGTCGGCCAGCCGCCCGGCCCGGCCGAGCGGCAGCACGGGCTCGCGCCAGCCGAACACGTCACCCGAGCTGCGCGGGCCGGAGGCCATCGCCGCGTCCATCGCCGGCTCCGACTCCCAGGTCAGCTCGAGGGTCCGCGAGCCGACGAGGCGGCCCTTCCAGTCGCGCGGCGAGAGGTAGGTCGATGGCCAGGCCTTGGGCAGCTCCCCGGAATCCACGAGCTCGGATCGGCGCTCGTCCGCCTGGCGCCACAGGAACGCGGCGGCCTCGGCGATGTCGCCGGGTTCATCGAGCACGAGCAGCGTCCCGACGTCGATGTGGTCGATCCCGGTCGCCGGGGCCAGCTGGGCCGCCCAGACCTCGGCCGCGTCCCCGACCGCGACGGCGCGCGACGCGGCGGTCCCGTCCGGGCCGGACGTCGTGGCAGCGGGCCGCAGCGGATCCGTGTCGTCGCCGCCGAACCGGGCGAGGTCGGCCGCGAGCCGCTCACCGAGCCGCGCGGCGTCGCGCCCCAGCCGCTCGTGGATCGCGGCCACGCCCGTGGCCGGGAGCAGGAACTCCGACGCGGGCAGCAGGACGGCGGCATCGATCTTGGCGGTGGTTCGCTGGTCGGTCGGGTCGAACGAGCGCACCGAGTCGATCTCGTCGCCGAAGAACTCGACCCGGATGGGCAGCTCCATCGACGGCGGGAAGATGTCGACGATGCCGCCCCGGCGCGCGAACTCGCCGCGGCCGGCGACCTCGAGGACCGGCGCGTAGCCGAGGTCGAGGAGCTCGTGCAGGAGCGCGTCCTGGTGGAGCCGCGACCCGACCCGCAGCTCGCGCGGTGCGCTCGGCAGGTCGCCCGGCGCGATCGTGTGCTGGAGCAGCGCCTGGACGCTCGCGACGAGGACCCGCGCCCGGCCGCTCCGCCAGGCCGACAGGGCGGCCACCCGCGCGGCGGTCTCGTCGGCCACGAGCTCGCTCCGCTCATACGCGAGGGCGGTCCGCGGCTCGAGCGTGGCCACCGCGCCCGGTTCGCCCAGCCAGGCCCCCAGCTCCTCTGCCACGCGATCGCCGATCTCGGCGTCGCGGGCGATCCAGACGAGGGGCTGGGTCGTCGCGATGGCGGCCGCGAGGTACGTCTTGGCGCCATGCGGCACGGCGACGAGACCGGCGTGGCGGCCCACCCGCCCGACGTCCGACGGGCTGCCCAGACGCTCGAGGACCGAGGCGAACGAGCCGGTCGCCACGAGGAGTGGCGGCAGCGCCGAGAGGTCCGGGAGGCGGTGGCCGGCGCCGGTCCGGCGGTCGGCCGGGCGCGACCGGGTCGCCGTCGGCGATCGAAGGGTCCGTCGTGTCGCGCCGCCGGCCGCATCGTCGGCTGTGGTCGCGTCGTCGTAGGCCGTGGCCGCTTCCGCCGCTTCCGCAGCAGCCGCCTCCGCGGCCTCGGCCCGGCGGGCGTCCTCGATCTCGGCGTCGACCGCCCCGACGTCGAAGTCGAGCGTCTCGTCGTCGCGCGGCGGCGCGTGCCGGGCCGCGAAGTCGGCGGCGACCTGCTCGGCGATGCGCCGGTCACGCCCGCGCCGCCCGCGCATCGGTGGGGTGGACGAGGTCGGTCGATCAGGCATCGGCGTCCTCCCCGCTCTTGCCCGGCAGCACGCGACGCCAGCCGGTCTTCGTCTTGCGGACGCCAGCGGCGTCGGGCGGGCCGTCGACCTCGCCGGGAGCGGCCAGCCGGTCCGTGTCGGCCGGCCGGAGCTCGAACGTGTTGAAGCGGTTGGCCGCCTTGCTGGTCCCGTCGCGCGCCCAGGCCTCCACGGCGTCCGCGGCCGCGTCGAGCAGCTCGTCGAGGCGCTGCCGCTCGTCGGGCGCGAACGTGCTCAGGACGTGGTCGCGGCCGTTGCGTGCCGGGATCGCCGATCCCGACCCGCAGCCGGCTGAACTTCTCGTTCCCGAGCTCATCGATGATCGAGCGCAGCCCGTTGTGACCGCCGTGGCCACCACCCTCGCGGAAGCGCAGCTTGCCGAACGGCAGCGCGAAGTCGTCGGCGACGATGAGGACGTCGTGCAGCGGCGCGTGCTCGCGGGCCATGACCTTGCGCACGGCGAGGCCCGAATCGTTCATGTAGGTCAGCGGCTTGACGAGGGTCAGGTCGAGGCCGCGGTAGCGACCCATGACGACACTGGCCGCGTCCTTGTTGCGACCCTTGCCGGCCCAGCCGGCCCGATCGGCCACCCGGTCCATGACCAGCCAACCGACGTTGTGGCGGGTCGATGCGTACTGCGATCCCGGGTTCCCGAGCCCGACGACGACCTTCACCGACCCTCCGCGGACAACACGACGTGGCCCGAATCCCAGCCGGCCGCGACACGTGGTCGTCGCGGAGCGCCCGGCGGGAGGGCCGCACGAGGATGGTACCCGGCACGACCGGGCGCTGCCCGCGTCGCGATGGGCGGTGAGCGCGGCGGGGGCTAGGGCATCGCCAGCAGGCGTCGCTCCAGCGCGCGCATCGCCGCCTCCTCCTCGGGCTCCGCGTGGTCGCGCCCACAGATGTGGAGGGTCCCGTGGGTGACGAGCAGGCGGACCTCGTCGGCGGCGGACCAGCGGACGTCGCCGGTCTGGCCGCCACGTCCCGACGCGGCCTGCTCGACGCGCGCGCTCGACGGACACGACGATGTCGCCAAGGTGCAGCCGCGTCCCCGGCGGCGCGCGGTTCCTGCATGCCGCGACGCCGCCCGAGCGCCGAACGCCTCGGGCGGGAGCAACGGGAAGGACAGCACGTCCGTCGGACCGGTCTTGCCCATGTGGGTCGCATTGAGCCCGGCGAGCTCCGCATCGTCCGACAGGATCAGCCCGATCGAGGCCGGGGCCGGGGCCTGCACGGCATCCAGCGCCGACGCCACCGCCCGGGCCAGGGCCGCAAGGGCGACGGGTGGCTCGACCCCGTCCCGCACGTCGATGTCGATCCGCCACGGCGGACGGTAGATACTCCGCGTCACGACGCCAACGGTAGCGCGAGCCGAGTGGGCGGGATGGACGCAGGCGCTGGAGACCTAGGAGGCGGTCCCGCTCCCGGTGGGGCCACCGGCGCCGGGCGACCCCGGCGCGACGCCGCCGCCACTGCCGCCCGCCGCGGCGGCTGGGCGCCGCGATTCCAGCTCCACGACCGTGTTCTGCGGGATAGGCGATGCGCGTGTGGTACATGCCGAGCAGCTGCTCCACGAAGGCGTTCCGGATCCGCTCCAGGTCGCGCAGGGTCAGGTCGCACTCGTCGAACTGGCCGTCGCCGATGCGCTCGTCGATGATCCGCGTGACCATCGCCCGGATCGCCGGCTCGTCGCGGGACGCGAGCGAGCGGACCGACGCCTCGACGCCGTCCGCGAGCATGATCAGCGCGGCCTCGCGGGTCTGCGGCTTGGGCCCGGCGTGGCGGAAGCGACGTTCGTCGACGCCGGCGGCGGCCTTCGCGCCCTCGGCGGTCGCGA
This sequence comes from uncultured Chloroflexia bacterium, assembly GCA_963828965.1. Lineage (GTDB taxonomy): Bacteria > Chloroflexota > Limnocylindria > Limnocylindrales > CSP1-4 > SPCO01. Next base: position 295,282 of record CAWHGL010000003.1, on the reverse strand, counting down.
TCCCGCCGTACGGCTCCGCGGCGCGCTCCTTCGCCCGGGCGTAGAAGTAGCTCATGATCGCCGTCCCGTGGTGCTGCGGGATGTAGGCGATGAGCGCCTTGGGCAGCTTCGCCTTGTAGGCGATGTCGATGCCGTCGGCGACGTGCTGCTTGAGGACCTGGGCGCTGACCTCGGGCTCGAGCTGGTCGTGGATGTTCTCGCCGCCGGCCTGGTTCTCGATGAAGGCGAGCGGGTTCGCGAGCTTGCCGACGTCGTGGTAGTACGCCGCCACGCGGGTGATCAGCGGGTCGGCCCCGATCGCCTCCGCGGCTCGCTCCGCGAGATTGCCGACCATGAGCGAGTGGTGGTAGGTGCCCGGCGTCTCGACGAGGAGGCGGCGCAGCAGCGGCTGCGAGGGGTTGGCCAGCTCGAGCAGCGTGAACACGGTGAGGATCCCGAACACCGAGCCGAGGACCGCGAACGTCCCGACCGCGGCGATGGCCGAGCCGACCGCCGAGGCCGCCGAGGCGAACCACAGCTCGAGCACGCCCTGGACGTCGCGCGCCCCGAGCAGGGAGAACACCGACACGACGAGGGCGTTCACGACGAACACGGCGATCGCCGCCTGGAAGAACACCTGCAGGCGGTCGCCCTTGCGGACGGCGACGATGCCGGCGACGCCGCCCAGGAAGATGTAGGCCGTGAACTCGAGCGAGCCGCCGTTCACGGCCCCGCCGATGATGGCCACGATGGCCATGACCATGGTCGCCAGCGACGCGTCGAGCAGGATCGCGAGGAGCATGCCGACCGCGGCCGTCGGGACGAAGAACTGCAGGATCGACCGGCCGGCCGTGACCTTGAGCGCAAGGGTGGCGCCGACGAGCAGCATCCCGATGAGCACGAGCACGTTGTCGCGGTGCCAGAGCCCCGGACGGAAGCGCCAGATCCAGGCGAGGAGCATCCCCACGACCAGTACCGACAGCAGGAACCAGCCGGCGAAGCTCGCGAGGTCGACCGTGTCCTCGCCGAGCCGCAGCGCGGTGATGGCCTCGATGTCGGCGGGGGTCAGGCGCTCGCCGTTGCGGACGACCACCTCGTTCTGGACGATGTCGACCATGACCGGGTCGACCCCGGCCTCGGCGGCGTCGCGGGCCGTCTCGGTGGCGATCGCGCTGAACGACGAATTCGGGACGACGAGCGGCTCGATGAGCTCGGCGGCCAGCATGCGCTCCACCTCGGTCAGGTCACCGCCCATCCGCCCGGCCAGGCGCGTGCGGGCCTGGGCGACGTCGGTGTCGCGGAGCTCGGTGCGCAGCGTCGCGTCGAGGACGCGGGCGGCCTCCCCGGAGACCACCGGCCAGCGCTCGCTGCTCAGCCCGACCAGCGTCGAGGTCGCCGCATCGGTGAGGTCGAGGACCGCCGTCTGGAGGAGGAGCTGGCGGCTGTCGGTCGGCAGCTCGGAGGCGAACGCGGCATCGATCCGCGCGACGCGCCGGTCGTAGGCGTCGGCCTGCTCAGCGGCGATCGCGATCGCCTTGTCCGCGCTGAAGTCGTACTGGGGCGCGACCGCCCGGCGGGCCGCCGCCCGCGCCGTCTGGGTGTCGGCCACGCTCTCGAACGACACCGCGCGCGGGGCGACGATGTCCCGCGGGGCGAGGTCGCCGGCCTGGACGTCGAGGGTCGACTGGGTCAGGACCCCGGCCCCGAGGATCACGGTCATGACCAGGATGAGGATCGCGGACGCGATCCCGAGGCGCGTGGCATCGCTGCGCGTGAAGCGGGCGATGGCGGTGGCGCGCTGGGTCAGCATGGGATCGTCCCGACGGGGCGGCCCGTCAGTGGGTGCCCCCGTCGTGGCCCGCGACATCGGCTTGCGCCAGGCGCTGGGCGACGAGCCCGCTCACGACCTTGCCGTCGGCACGGCCGCGCGTGCGCGGGGAGAGCCAGCCCATGACCTTGCCCAGGTCACGTGCCGACGTGGCTCCGGTCGCCGCGATCCCCTCGTCGATGAGGGCGCCGAGCTCCGCCTCGGACAGTGCCTGCGGCAGGTACGTCGCGAGGATGTCGATCTCGGCCTGTTCCTTGTCGGCGAGGTCCGTCCGCCCGGCAGCGCGGTAGGCCTCGACCGACTCGCGGCGGGTCTTGACCTCGCGCGTCAGGACGGCCAGGAACTCGTCGTCGGTGAGGGGATGCTGGTTGCGCTTCTCGACGTTGTAGGCGGCGCTCACCGCCATCCGCAGCGTGTCGCGGCGCAGGGCATCACCGCCGCGCATGGCGACGGCGATGTCGGACTGGACTCGATCGCGAAGGGACACCGTGCTTGGCTACCTCGGGCGGTGGTCGAACGCCCGTGGGTCGCAGCCGCGACGCGGCGGGGCCATCAAGGCCCCGGCACGCTCAGCCGGCTTGCGTTCGGGCGTTCTTCTTGCGCTTCGCTTCCTTGCGCTTGCGCTTCACGGAGGGCTTCTCGTAATGCTCGCGTCGGCGAGCCTCGGCGAGGATGCCACTCTGCTGGATCTTCTTGTTGAAGCGACGCAGGGCGCTTTCGAACGTCTCGTTCTCACCCACTCGGACTTCAGCCAATCGGTGTTCACCTCCCCAGGCCTGGAGTCGTGCGCGCGCGTCGGGCTCGCGGCCAGCCGGCCTCGACGCGTCTCTCACGGTCAAACCGCGAGAGCCGGCGGAGCATACCCGAGGGTCCGGGGCGGGTCAAACCCCCATGGACGCGGTCTCAGGCCGTCGGCAGCTGCTGCCCGAGCACGAAGATCCAGTACGCATCGGCCAGCGCGACCACGGCCCAGAACGCGACGATGTACGTGGGCCGCCGCAGGAAGCACTTCGTCCAGCCCACGCCCAGGGAGATCGCGCGGGCGTAGAGCGCGACGGCAGCGACCGCGACGATGAGCACGAACCAGGCCGGGCCGATCACCCAGGCGATGAGCCCGACCGTGCCCATCCGGCAGAACGTGAATGCCAGGCGCTCGTACTTCTCCGGGCGGCTCAGCACCCGCCGCGGATACGACCACGGGCCCACCGTGCCGTCGACCGGCGGGACGTCGGCGCTCACGACACGATCCCCAGCTGCGCCGCAGCCTCGACCATGGGGAGCTCCCGGGCGGCGACCATCCCGGCCGAGGTCCGCTGCCGCAGCGCCCCGAACGTCTGCCGGGCACAGAACGGGATGCGGACGGGCTCGTCGACGCCCGTCGAGCCGACATGCACGCAGCATTGCTGCAACCGCTCCACGTTCATCGTCCAGGGGTCCATGAATGTCTTGATACTGACCCGCTTGATCCGCTTGGCGATCATCTCGACCGGGATGTCCGACCGGTCCATGACCCAGCGCCCAAGGGTCTTGACGAAGCCCGACACGCCCAGGTCACACACCTCGCAGATGTCGAGGAGGTGATCGATGAGCTCAGGACGGCTGACCATCGCGGTTTCGGACATGAGCTTCGTCAGGGCGTCCCAGAGCGCATCGTCCGGGGCGATCCGATTGCCGATCAACACGAGTCGGTCCTTGAGCTGGTCCCGGCCGATCATGTCGACGACCGACCGGTACGAGCCGTCGTCGCGGCGGACGAAGTAGGTCAGCGACGCGCAATCGGGGTGCGAGCACGGGAGCGCGATGAAGTCGTCCGCGGTGACTCGCCCGCCGGTCTGCTCGGCGAACCGGGCGATCGTCCCGGTCGTGGTCGCCCGGTCCATCGGATCGAGTGCGTTCGCCCGCCCTGCGGTGAACATCGGCTGGATGGCGACACCCGCCAGGTAGTCGGTGTCGAAGACCAGGTCGAGGATGGCCCCCACCTCGTCCTCATTGACGCCCTTGGCCACGGCCACGGCCAGAGTCGTGAAGATGCGGGCGTCCGTGAGCCTCCGGATGGCCGTGTCCTTGACCGCCCGCAGGTCCTCGCCGCGATGCCAGCGATAGGTGGACTCGCGGAAGCCGTCGAACTGGAGATAGACCTCGACCCGATCGCGGAGCGACTCGAGCTCGTGCAGGAAGGCGTCGTCGCGCGCGATCCGGATGCCGTTGGTGTTGATGATCACGCGCGTCACGTTGCGCTCGACCGCGGCGCGGATGAGATCGACGATGCCGGGATGGACCGTCGGCTCGCCGCCGGACAGCATCAGCGCATCGATCCGCCCACCCTCGCGGGCGATCGCGGCATCGAGCGTCCGCAGCACCTCGTTCCTCGGCGCGTGGCGTCCGACCCCCGGGGCGCTGATCGCGAAGCATGTCGGGCACTCCAGGTTGCACGTCTCGGTGACGTCGACCAGCAGCACGCAGCTGTGCTGGGTCTGGAGGTCGCCGAGGCCGTCGAGGTAGCCCATCGGGATGGGCCGCGTGTTGCCGGCGCGGTCGGGCACGATCTCCCGGGTCGGGATGCGCCACTGCTGGAGGTCCTCCCAGACCGTCACGTCCTCCTCGTACAGGCTGACGACCTCGCCGTGGCCCCGGCGGCAGATCCGGCGCAGGTAGACCCCACCGTCCATGGCCACGAGGTTGCCCTGGAGGATGTCGGTCTCGTAGTCGATGTCGCGATCGGGATCCTCGCTGAAGCAATGCCCGCACACCGTGAGGACCATGCGGAGCGGCGTGTACGGTCGCAGGGCGAGCATGCTGATCGTGACCTCCGTCAAACGCCGAGGGGCATCGCACCGGTCGCGATGCAGAACCCGAGGACCACCAGGACGAGGATGACCGGGAGCAGGATGACGAGGATCACGCCGCAGCCGAGTCCCTGTGCGAGCGACGGGTGGCGGTCGCGCTGGGTCACCCAGCCCACCGTCCCGATGACCCCGGCCGCCACCCAGTCAACGCCCCCGATGCGCCGTAGACCCCCAGTGCCTGACTGATCGATTCGCCGATGGCCAGCGCGAGCCAGGTTCCTGCCACGAACGCGACGGTCGTCCCGATGATGACCGGCAGGCTGGTCCGCGGCCGGATCGCGGCATCGCTGGACGTCGCGGCAGCGATGTCCCGCCACGCGGCGTCGACTTCCGCCTGGGTATAGCCCGCCTCCAGCGACGATCGCCGCAGGGACGCTTCGGTGTATCGGTCTCGGTTGGTCTGCAGGTACGCCGTCAGCGAGGCCATCCGGGCGCCCGGGATCTCCTCCTCGTTGGCCCGGTCGGCGGGCGTGGGCGACGGGACGGTCCCGCGCTGATCGTCCATCAGCCGGAGATCTCGGTGGCGGGCAGACACAGGCCGGCGACACCCAGCAGCAGGATGACCGGGACGACAAGCAGCAGGATCAGGGCGCGGGTCGGTTGCGCGGCGTCCGGTCGTAGGGACCGGATGATGCTGAGCGACATCGCGAGGGTGATGACCAGCGCGACCGTCAGGACCGCGAATAGCACGAAGTCGAAGTCGAGCGTTTGGGTCGGACTGACGAAGAAGGCGACGCCGAAGGCCACCCAGACGGAGAGGTACGCCACGAGGATGGCCCGCTTCGCGGTCGACTTGATCGGCGCGAGGGCTTGCGTCGAGCCGATCCTCACATCTGCTCGACCTCGTGCTGCGGCGACATCGCCCGGCGTGTAGCCGGCGGCCAGAGCGGACCGATCCAGGGCCTCGGGCGTGAAGGATTCGGCGTGCTCGACCATCCACCGCGCCAACGCCGCGACGTGATCGGGGCCGACGGAGCCGCCGGTGCCGTCAGGCCCGGGCGCGGGAGGGCTCGGTGCCGGAGCGGCGCCGGAGGATGGGTCCGGTGCGGTCACGATCCCGCCTCGGTCCTGACCGTGACTGGAGAAGGCGGAGTGGGTGGCACGGGCACGCGATACGCGCCGCGGCGAACCTGCCGGACGAAATGCATCGCCAGCAGGGCGACGAGTGGGATGAGCACCCATTGCGGCCCCGTGAGGCCGAGCGCTTGCGGCTCATTGCCCCGAACGGTCTCGACCCACACGCGGAAGATGCCGGCTGTCAAGAGGTAGAGCTTCAGCGCGTCGCCCGGCACCGGCACCCGATCCCGGAACCCGAGGATGACGACGACCGCTACCAGGTTGAACGCGATCTCGTAGAGCATCGAGGGGTGCATCGGCAGCTCGCAGCCGGGGCACCGGGCGAAGGCCGCGGCCGCCTCGGCCGAGACCGTGACCCCCCACGGTAGATCCGTGGGCGTGCCGAGCGGCAGCTCCGAGAAGTAACAACCGATCCGCCCGATGACGACGGCGACCGGGATGGCCAGCAGGTAGGCATCGCCGGTCGAACGCGTGTACCCGAACGCTCGCTTGGCGAGGACCGTGGCGAGGTAGCCGCCGGCCAGCGCGCCGATGAGGCTCTTGCCGCTGTGCTCGATGGCCCAGGTGAGCGGCACATCGTCGAACGCCGCGTAAACCTCGAGATGCTCCCACGCGGTGATCAGCCGCGCCCCGAGGGCGCCGCCAAGGATCGCGGCGATGGAGATCCAGACGATCCGCGGCTCCAGCCAGCCCCGCCGGCGGAGCTCCACGTAATAGATGACCAACCCGACGCCGAGCGCCAGCAACGAGAACGCGTCGTGAGTCGCAACGGTGAACGGGCCGACCGACAGGACCGGGACCAACGGGCGCTCCCTCACGCGGGGGTCGACCCGGACACCGTACCACCGGGCCGTCGGGGGAATCTCGACGGTCGAGCAACGCGCTGGTCCGCATCAGCGGGGGCAGTATCCCGCTCGACGCGGGCCCCTACTCAGCCAGCGGTCGTGGCGTCCGGTGGTCGTACATCCAGGCCAGTGAGCGGTCGGTGATGACCCACCGGAACAGGATGCGCATCAGCACCCCCTGGAAGGCCCGTCCGACCCGCCCCGGCGTCTTGGAGCTCGAGCTGCGGGCGCCGTAGGCCACGATCTTCTCGACACGCTCGCGCCGTGCGGCCTCGAACTCGGCGAACCCGGCCTCGATCGACGGCGCGTCGCGGAGCGCGGCGGCCAGTGCCACGCCGTCCTCCATCGCCATCGAGGCGCCCTGGCCCGAGCTCGGTGCGGGCGCGTGGGCGGCATCGCCGATGACCAGCATCCGGTCGCGGTGCCAGACCGGGACCCGCCCCAGGTCGTAGGTGTTGTCGGCTGCGAGCTCGAGATGGCCCACGGCGATGAGCGCCGCCGCCGGCCCGCCGTCCTCGGCGAACAGGGATGCGAGCCAGGCCTGCCACTGGGCGAGCGTCGTGCGGGCACGCTCGTCGGCCGTGATCTCGGGCCGTGGCGCGTTGACGAACCAGACGATGTCGCCGTTCGGCAGCCGATGCGCCCCGAAGAAGGCGTGCCGGCCGAACCCGAACTGCCAGGTCTCTGGCTCGATCCCGGGCAGCTTGGCCGGCAGCGCCTCCGCCGGCGTCAGGCCTCCGAAGTTGGTCAGCCCGACGTAGCGGCCAGCCGGTGCGCCCGGATCGATGAGCCGCCGCACGATCGAGTGGACCCCGTCGGCGCCGATGAGCACGTCCGCGGTCTCCGTCGACCCATCGTCGAACGTCGCGACGACCGACTCCCCTGCCCGCTCGGCGGTCACCAGCCGGCGTCCTTCGACGACGCGGATGCCACGCTCGACCGCGAGGTCGGCCAGCCGCCGCGCGAGGCGCGATCGCTTCAGGGTGAGGGCCGGAGTCCCGTCGGCGAGGGGCGTGCCGAGGGGCAGGTCGCCAAGGATCCGCCACGCGTCGTCGCGCATGACGTTGCGGCGGGTCGGCGAGCCGATCGCGGTGGCGGCATCGAGCGCGTCGACCGCCGCCAGGGCGTCGAGGCCGTTCGGGGTGACCGTCAGGTACGACCCGACCTCGGCGTCGCCGCGTGCGTGCGCCTCGACGATGACGGGCTCGATCCCGACCTGCTGGAGGGCCATCGCGGTGACCGGGCCGGCGATCCCGGCGCCGACGATGAGTGCGCGCATCGTGCTATCCTTTCGCTAGATATCCGTATCGTTTGGATATCGTGTTTCTCGATAATCGAAGGATATACGGATGGCGCGCACGCGTCAAGCGATCATCGGCGAACTCGGACGGGCCCTCCAGGCCTACCAGCGCAGCACCCAGGCCTTCGACGACGAAGTCGGCCGGGTGCTCGACCTCAACCCGGTCGACCTGCGCTGCCTCGACTGGCTGACCGAGGGCCCGATGCCGGCCTCGCGACTGGCCGAGGCGACCGGGCTCTCGAGCGCGGCGACGACCTCGATGATCGACCGGCTCGAGCGCAAGGGCTTCGTCCGCCGGGTCCGCCACGACACCGACCGCCGTCAGGTCCTCGTCGAGCTCAGCGAAGCCGGGCAGACGCGCACCTGGGCGATCTACGGGCGGCTCGCCGCGCAGGGCCAGCACCTGTTCGCCCAGCTTCGACAAGGCCGCGCTGGAGGCGATGCTCGAGAACCTCGTCGCGATGCGCGAGGTGACCGACGCGGAACGCGACCGACTGCGCGGGGTGCCGCCGGGCGATGTCGGCGCCGACCGCGACGAGGCACCCACGTCCTAGGTCCCGACGTTCCGCCGGGTCCGGCCGCGTACCATCCGCATCCATGACGACGACCCTGCTCGACCTGCTCGACCACGCCGTCACCCGCTACGGCGAGCGGCACGCGCTCGGCATCCGCCTCGACGACGGGTCCACCGAGCAGTGGAGCTATCGAGAGCTCGCGCGGCGCGCCCGGATCGCGGCCTGGCGCCTGCGCGCCCTCGATCTCGAGCCGGGTGACCGGATCCTCACCTGGTCGCCATCGATGCCCCACCTCGCCGCGGCGTACTACGGCTCGATGGCGGCCCGGCTCGTGTTCGTTCCGCTGGACCTGCGCATGTCGGCCGACGCGGTCGACGTGATCGCGCGAGCGAGCGGGGCGCGCCACCTGCTGCTGGGCACGGGACGCGACGCGCCGGACCCGCGCGAGGCCGGTCTCGAGCAGTTCCCGACGACGACGGTCGAGGCGCTGTGCGCCGAGCCCGCGCCCGATGATCCCGCGTTCCCGCCCGACTGGGAGGCCCGCCAGGCGGCCTGGGCCCGGCCCATGCCGGACGACGTCTTCGAGCTCGTCTTCACGAGCGGCACGACCGGCACGCCGAAGGGCGTCGTGCTGACCCACGACAACGTCGTCGCCTCGGTCGAGTCCTTCCATCGCATCGTCAAGCCGATGGACCACCGGATCGTGTCCCTGCTCCCGCTGTCGCACCTGCTCGAGCAGGCGGTCGGGCTGTACTACGCGCTCGATGTCGGCGCCGACATCCTGTATGTGCGCAGTCGCAATCCGCGGGTCATCTTCGACGCCCTGCGCGACCATCGGGTCACGAGCATGGTCGTCGTGCCCCAGGTGCTCGACCTGTTCTGGAGCGCCATCACGCGCGAGGTCGAGAAGCGCGGCCGGACGGCCGCCTTCGATCGCCTGCGAGCCGTCGCCCGCCGGCTGCCGATCGGCCTGCGCCCGTGGCTGTTCCGGAGCATCCACACCCAGCTCGGTGGCCATTTCCGGCTGTTCCTCTCGTCGGGCGCGTTCCTGCCGCCGGCGCTGCAGGGCGCCTGGGAGGATCTCGGGGTGACCGTGCTCCAGGGCTATGGCGCCACGGAGACGGGCACCGGCTCGTGCACGACGTTCGAGGACCACGGGCCGGGCACGGTCGGACGCGTGCCGGAGGGCATCCAGATGCGCATCGCGGACGACGGCGAGATCCAGTTCCGCGGGCGGACGGTCTTCGGCGGCTACTGGAACGCGCCGGAGTTGACGGCCGCGGCGTTCACCCCGGACGGCTGGTACCGGACCGGCGACCTGGGCCACCTCGACGACGACGGACGGCTGATCCTGAGCGGCCGCATCAAGGACATGATCGTGCTGCCCAACGGATTCAACGTGTATCCCGAGGACATCGAGAACGCGCTGCGCATCGCCGGCCTTCGCGAGTCGGTCGTGGTCGAGACGAAGCCCGGGCGGATCGAGGCCATCGTCGTCGAGGACGCCGACGCCGAACCGGAGGCGTTCCGCGCCCGGATCGACGCGGCGGTCAAGGCCGCGAACGCCCGACTCGGGCCCAACCAGCGCATCGCCGGCTGGCGCGTCTGGCCGGCCGAGGACTTCCCGCGCACGCACACCCTCAAGGTGAAGCGCGACCCGATCCGCCACTGGGCCGCATCCGACGCGCCGATGCCGGTCCAGGACGCGTCCTGACCGACCCTCCAACTCAGGACGGGACGTCCACCCCCAGCCCGATCGTCTCGAGGGCCGCCTGGATGCCCGGCGTCGCCGGATCGCGCGCATCGTCGGGGATCCACGAATAGAGGACGACGGTCGACCCGACCACCCGGATGACGTCGACGGTCGAGAGCGACGACTGGACGCGGCCAGGGCCACTGGCGAGGTACGTCGCCTGGTCGTGCGCGGCCTGGTTCGCGAGGTCCGTGTCGCCGAGCTCGTAGACGACGAGGAAGCCGCCGTCGGGATCCTTGGGCAGGACGACCTGGTACACCGCCCGTGGCGCGGCCGCCAGCTGGTTGCCCTCGACGGGGCGGAACGGGACCTGGGGCGAGACCATCGCCAGATCGTGCTCGCGCAGGGCGTCCTCGATGGCGATCCGCGTGAGACCGACGGCCGGGCTCACGGTCGTGCCCGGGCCGACCGAGGCGGGCGGGAACGTGACGACCTCGTCCGCCGGGGCGGCGCAGCCCGCGGCGACCAGGGCGACGACCGCGATGCACGCGATGATCAGCCCGCGCGCGGCGCGGCGCGCTCATCCGGGCGGCCAATCGAAGGCGCGACCGCCCATCAGGTGGACGTGCAGGTGGTCGACCGACTGGCCACCCCAGCGCCCGACGTTCGAGACGAGGCGATAGCCGGCATCCGCGATGCCCTCGGACCGCGCGATGTCCGCCGCGGCTGCGAACAGGCGTCCGACCAGCGGCGCATCGGCGTCGGTGAGGTCGAGCGCAGACGCGATATGGCGCCGCGGCAGCAGGAGGATGTGGGTCGGTGCCCGCGGGGCGATGTCGCGGATGGCGATCACGAGGTCGTCCTCGTGGACGCGGGTCGACGGGATCTCGCCCGCGACGATATGGCAGAACAGGCAGTCGGGCAGCGCGACGGGTTCGGCGGCCGCGGGCGTCGGCGTGGTCTCGGTCATCGGCGGTCTCCGTGGCTCACAGCGTGGGCTTGGTGCTCATGAGGAACCCGATCGCGCCGACCAGGCCGGCCATGACGTACGACACGTAGCGCTGGCGCTTGGCCCGCTCCTTCCAGACCCGGTCGTCGGCCGCGGCCTTGATGCCGACCAGCGAGCGCAGGTTCGGGCGCTGGATGAACAGGGCGATGCCGAGATTGACGAAGTAGATGGTGAGGGCCAGCAGCAGCCACGGCTGGCGGAGGACCGCCGTCCCGAGATACGCCACGAGCCCGAGACCGGTCAGCGCCAGGCCGACCCCGATCGCCACCGTTCCGTGCGATTGGGCCCACAGCAGCCCGTGGACCACGCGGCTGTCCGAAATCGACCGCCGCGCGCTTGGTGCGCAGCGCGAAGGGCAGCAGGATCGAGGGCAGGAACAGGCTGATGGCGAGGATGATGTGACCGACGAGCAGGAACGGGAACAGGGTCGCGGGCATCGTCGCGGATTGTACGGTCAGGTCGGGCGGCGGGCCTCGAGGGCGATCCACTCCCCTTCCGCGCTGCGGGCGGCGATCGTGAGCCCGGCCCCCTCGAATGCGCGCACGACGTCCGCTTCGCGGTCGATGAAGATGCCGCTCGCGACGAGCGCTCCGCCGGGGCGGAGCTCGGCCGCGAGGTCGTCCGCCAGCGCCACGAGGACGCCCGCGATCAGGTTGGCGAGGACCACGTCGAACGGCGGCTCGCCGCTCGGCAGGCTGCCGACGCGGACCGAGACCCGTCGGCTGAGCCGGTTGCGGCGGGCGTTGGCGGCGGTCGATTCGATGGCGATCGGGTCGGTGTCGACGCCGAGCGCCGTCGACGCCCCGAGCTCCAGTGCCGCGATGGCCAGGATGCCCGAGCCGCACCCGACGTCGAGGACGCGGGCGCCGGCGAGCTCGCCGCGATCGGCGAGCGGCTCCAGCGCGGCCAGGCACAGCCGGGTCGTCGGGTGCAGGCCGGTCCCGAAGGCCATGCCCGGATCCATCGCGATGACGACATCGCCGGGCTGGCGCCGATGGCGCCGCCACGTGGGCCGGATGACGATGCGGCGACCGATGCGCAGGACCGGGAAGTACGCCTTCCACGCGTCGGCCCAGTCGGCCTCGTGGACGATGCGCGTCCGCAGCTCGCCGATGGCCCGCAGCCCGAACGCCTGCAGATGACCGAGCGCCTCGGCGACCTCGGCCGCCGACGCTTCGGCGGCAGCGGGGTCGCGGGCGGGCACATAGCCACGCACGACGGCGGGCCGGCCGGGGTCGATCCGGGCGCCAAGGCCTTCGTCGACCAGGTCGTAGGCGGGTTCGACGGTCGTCCCGCCGCTGGCCACCCGGCCGAGGATCTCGCTGACCGCCTCGACCGCCTCGAGGTCGGCCTCGACCGACAGCTCCAGCCAGGCGCCGGGCTCGGTGGCGGTCGACCGGGCCATCGGCCGGCTAGAGGCCGAGCTTTTCGCGGAGCCCCGCGTGCCCGACCGGCTCGTCGGTCTCCTTCGCGTAGGCCTCGAGGAGCTCGCGCTGCTTCTTGCTCAGCTTGGTCGGCACGACCACGTCGACCAGCACGTGGAGGTCCCCGCGGGAGCTGCTCCGGCGGACGCTCGGGACGCCCTTGCCCCGCAACCGGATCTCGGTGTCGGGCTGGGTCCCGGCCTTGATCTCGACCTCCTCGTCGCCGTCGACCGTCGGGACCGTGATGCGTGTCCCGAGCGCGGCCTGGGCGATGGACACGTGCGCCTCGTAGTACAGCTCGGTCCCGTCGCGCTTGAGCGTCGGATGCGGCGCGACGTGGACCGCGACGTACAGGCTGCCGGGCGGGCCACCGCGCGGGCCGACCTCGCCCTCGTTGGTCAGGCGGATCTGGTGGCCCTCGTCGATGCCGGGCGGGATGGTCACGCGCAGCGAGCGCTTGCGCTCCGTCCGGCCGTCGCCGTGGCAGGTCGGGCACGGGTCCTCGACGATCTTGCCCTCGCCGCCGCACTTGGGGCAGGCACTGACGTTGACCATCTGGCCGAGCATCGTCTGGCGGACGCTGCGGACCTCGCCGCGGCCCTGGCACTGGGGGCACGTGATGGGCGCGGTGCCTTCCTTGGCCCCGGATCCCGCGCACGTCTCGCACCGGCCGAGGACGCGGAACTCGATCTCCTTGTCGGCGCCCCGGACGGCCTCCTCGAACGTGATCCGCAGGTCGTAGCGGAGGTCGGCGCCGGGCTGCGGCCGGCCGCGACGAGCGGCACCGCCGCCGGCCGCGCCACCGAAGAAGGCGTCGAAGATGTCGCCGAAGCCACCGAAGCCCTCGAAGCCGGCGTTGCCGCCCGCGCCGCCGGCGTTGCCGTCGACCCCGGCCCGCCCGAACATGTCGTAGCGCTGGCGGCGCTCGGGGTCGGACAGGATCTGGTAGGCGTCGTTGATCTCCTTGAACCGCTCCTGCGCCTCGGGCTCCGTGTTGACGTCGGGATGCCACTGCTGGGCGAGCTTGCGGAAGGCGCGCTTGATCTCGGCCTCGCTGGCGCCGCGCTCGACGCCGAGGACCTGGTAGGGATCGCGCTCCGTGGTGGCCATCGGGATGGAAGTCTACGAGAGGCGGCCGACGACCGGGTCGGGCGACAGCCTCGCCGGCGAGCGGGTCGCCGGAGCGGCGGTGCCGGCCATCAGCCGGCGGCCCCGGCGAGCGCGACGGCGCGGCCGACGACGGCGTCGAACATCGGCGCGGTCAGCCGCCCGGTGAACGTGTTCTGCTGGCTGGGGTGGTACGAGCCGAGGAGCGTGACCGGCCCGACGCGCGCCTCCGCGCCGTGCCCGAAGCGGGGCCTGGGCGCGGTGCTGTGGCCGAGGTCGGCGAGGGCACGCAGCCCGGCGTCCCACCCGAACGCGCCGAGGGCGAGGATCACCCGGACCTCGTCGAGCAGGCGGAGCTCGCGGACCAGGAACGGGGCGCAGGCATCACGCTCGCCGGTCGTCGGCTTGTTGGCCGGCGGCGCGCAACGCACGGCCGCGGCGATGTACGCACCGTCCAGCGTCAGGCCGTCGTCGGCGCGGCGCGAGACCGGGCGATCGGCGAGCCCGGCGCGATGGAGGGCCGGCCACAGGAAGTCGCCCGAGGCATCGCCCGTGAACACGCGCCCGGTGCGGTTGCCGCCGTGGGCCGCGGGGGCAAGGCCCAGGACGAGGATCCGCGCCGCCGGGTCGCCGAACCCGGGGACCGGCCGGCCCCAGTAGGTCTCGTCGCGGAAGCGCGCCACCTTGTCGCGGGCGACGGTCTCCCGCCATGCCACGAGGCGTGGGCAGCGACGGCAGGCGACGATCTCGTCGGTCAGGTCGGCGAGGCCGGCCGCGTCGGTCATGCGCGCCGACCTCGGGTGACGGTGGCGGCCACGCCGGCTACTTGAGCAGGAGCTTGTCGAGCCGGCGCGACACGATGGCGAGCCCGGCGAAGCCCATGATCGAGAGATACGCCACGTGGACGAGCAGGACCGGGCTGATCGCCCCGACCGTCAGCGACCGGATGAGGTCGACGCCCTGGTAGAGCGGGGTGACCCGGACGACGGCCTGGAGGAGCGGCGGATAGGTCTCGATCGGGTAGAACGTCGCCGAGAAGAGGAACAGCGGCAGGATGACGAGCTGGATGAGGTCGAAGTCCTGCCACGAGCGCATGAACGACGTTGCCGCCATCCCGGCCGCCCCGAACGCGAACCCGACGAGCAGCGCGGCCGGGAACGCGAGGATCACCCAGGGCGACACGAAGAGCCCCAGCAGGAGCATCACGAACACGAAGCCGACGGCGTACAGCCCGCCCCGGATGAGCGCCCACAACAGCTCGCCGACGGCCACGTCGCCGGGCGACAGCGGGGTCGCCAGGATCGCCGTGAAGGTCTTGTTGTAGTTGAGCTTGAAGAAGAAGTTGAACGTGCTCTCGTTGATCGCCCCGTTCATCGCCGCCGTCGCCAGCAGCGCCGGCGCCACGAACAGCTGGTACGGGATGGGCTCGCCGTTCGGTCCCGGCACCGTGCCGATGAGCGCCCCGAGCCCGAACCCGATCGAGACGAGGTAGAACAGCGGCTCGAAGAACCCGGACAGGATCACCAGCCATGTGTGGCGATACACGAAGACGTTGCGCTCGACGAGGCGGAACGAGCGGCGGCTGCCGGGCATGAAGACCGACGTGATGGGCAGGGACGTCATCCGCGCACCAGCCGGTCGGACACGGTGCGGACCGTGAGGATCGTCCCGACCACGATGAATGCGACCAGGAACAGGACGTTCACGACGGCGAGCAACGGCGCCTCGCCGATGGTCCCGAGCGACAGGCCCCGGCACAGCTGGACGCCGTGATAGAGCGGGGTCAGCCAGGCGAGCACCTGGAGCGGCTGGGGCAGCTGCTCGACCGGGAAGAACGTCCCGGAGAACAGGAACAGGGGCGTGATCCCGAACCGGAAGATCGCGTTGAACTTCTCGACCGTGCGCTGCGTGGCGGAGAACGCGGCGATCGGGGCGGCGAAGGCCATCCCGGTCAGGATGGCGGCCGGGATGGCGAAGATGACGAGCGGCGACTCGGCGGCCCCGAACAGGACGATCACGATCGTGAAGACGGTCGTGATGAGCAGCAGCCGGGCGGCGACCCACAGGAGGTTGCCGAGCGCCACGTCGCGGCCGCTGATCGGCGTCGCGTACATGGCGTGGAAGACGCGACTCCACTGGAGGCCGGCGATGATCGGGAAGGTCGATTCGAACGCGGCCGACTGCATCGCCGTCGACGCCAGCAGGCCCGGCGCCAGGAACGCGATGTAGGGCACGCCGCCGATATTCCCGGTGGGACCGGCGTCGACGTACGTGCCCAGCCCGATGCCCATCGCGGTGAGGAACAGGACGGGCATGAAGAACGAGCTGAACACGCTCGCGCGGAACGTCTTGCGGTACGTGAGGAACCGGTGCTCGAAGACGCGGCCCATCGTGGTCCGCGGCTGGGCCAGCGCGGTCATCAGTCGACCAGCGACCGCCCGGTCAGGCGCAGGAAGACGTCCTCGAGCGAGGACCGTCGGACGAGGACGGCCTCCGGGCGGAGCCCGCGATCGTGGACGGCGACGGCGGCCGCCTCGCCGTCGTCGGCATAGAGCAGGACGCGGTCGGGCAGGTGCTCGATCCGCTCGGCGATCCCGTCGAGCTGGCCGTCGAGCGTCTCGGCGACACCGGGCGCGAAGCGCAGCTCGGTGACCTCCTTGGTCGAGTACTCGTCGATGAGCGAGCGGGGACTGCCCTCGGCGACGATCGTCGCCTTGTCCATGACGACCAGCCGGTCGCACAGCTGTTCGGCCTCGTCCATGTAGTGGGTCGTGAGCACGAGCGTGACCCCGCGCTGCTTCAGCCGATACAGGCGATCCCAGAGGAGGTGCCGGGCCTGCGGGTCGAGACCGGTCGTCGGTTCGTCGAGGAGGAGCAGCTCCGGCTCGTTGATCAGACTCCGGGCGATCGTCAGGCGTCGCTTCATGCCGCCCGACATGTGCTCGACCTGGTCGTTGGAGCGCTCGGTGAGCTGGGCGAAGTCGAGCAGCTCGTCCGCCCGGCGAGCGCACTCGGCCCGGCTGAGGCCGAAGTAGCGGCCGTACATGACCAGGTTCTCGCGGACGGTCAGCTCCTGGTCGAGCGAGTCCTGCTGGGGCACGACGCCGAGGCGGCCACGAATGCTCGTACCGTCCCGCCCGGGGTCCAGGCCCAGGACCGTCAGCGTGCCGGCAGTGATGGGCGAGACGCACGCGATCATCCGCATGGTCGAGGTCTTGCCGGCGCCGTTGGGCCCGAGGAATCCGAACGATTCACCCGGCGCGACGTCGAAGTCGATGGCGTCGACGGCCGTCATCTCGCCGAACCGCTTGGTCAGGCCACGGGCATGGATGAGCGAGGGGGTCGACGTGGCGCTGGGGGCGGGCACCACCGCCGACACGGTGGTGTCGGGCATGGGCGGGCATGGTACCGCGGGCGGACCCATCGGTGCCGCGGCGACCGGCCACATCCGCAGGGAACAATTCGGGCATCGGCGGACGCCTAGGGACTTGCGGACGCGTCCATCCTGGCGCCCGCCCGCCCCGCGGCGAGATCCCGATGCTCGGTGAACGTTCCGGGCCTCATCGGCGCCAAGGAGGCAAGGGGAACGGTCAGGACCGGACCATCACGGTCCGGCGCCGTTGCTGGGATGGAGGAGGATCCGACATGCGCACCACCCTCACCCGCGTCGCCCGCCTGGTCGCCCTGGCCGGGATCGCGACCGCCTCGCTCGTGGCGCCGGTCGCGGCCCGCGAGCCCGTCGACCCGAACACCCTGACCCCGCCACCGCCGGACTTCTTCAACGCCACGTGTTACGACCAGGGCCGCGGCGTCACCTGTGACCTTGCCTTCAGCGATCCCGACATCGTCGACGAGCCGAGCGGCGTCGTGTGCGACGGCACCGAGCTGTTGCTCTCGCAGACGCGATCGGTCGTCGGCAAGCGCTTCTACGATCAGGCCGGCCTGCTGCTCCAGCGCCACTTCCGTGAGGCGCTCACCGGCTCCCTGACGAACCCCGACACCGGGCTGCGGGTCGACTTCGTGGCGCACGACACCGTGATCCACGACCTCGGCGTGCCTGGTGACGTCACCACCGGGACCACGTCGATCACGGGGCAGCCCGGCCGATTCTTCCTGCCGGGTGGCGCGACGGTCCTCGTCGACGCCGGCCACCTGATCCTGGATGAATCCACCGGCGAGATCCTCTCGAGTCATGGCCCGCACCATTTCGACGACTACTTTGCCCGTGGCGACAGCCACGCCCTCGACCCGATCTGCGATGCCGTGAGCTGAGTGCCGCGGGGCGTCGACGCGCGAGCGCGTCGACGCCGCCTCAGGGCTGGAAGAGCTCGCCGAGGGTGTTCGCGTCGCATGCCTGCGCCAGGCAGGGCAGACCGAGGCTGGTCTCGATGGTGCGCAAGAGCGAGTAGTGGCTGTGCGGGACGGTGCTCCGCGTGCCAGCCTTGACCTTCGGGCCAACGACCATGGTCACGACCTCGTTGTCCGTGGTCTTGCCGTCGTTCTCATCGAAGGTGATGTACAGGGTCCCCGTACCGCCCGGCGCGAAGGCCGGCGACGCGAGGATCGTGGGGACGAACTCGGCCAGCCAGGCGTCGCCCTCGGCGACGGAGCAGTCGTGCATGTCGTGGCACAGGTTCGGGACGACCCAGCTGAAATCTGCCGCATCCGGCCGGAAGTCCACCAGTGGCCGGATGTTCGCGCAGCGCTCGGGCGAGCCGCTGATCGCGGTGAAGCTGATCGCCGGTTCGTGCTTGCGCGCGTAGTCACCGTCGCCGTCGGGGCCGCCGGAGGCGGTCTCGCCGGTGAAGCAGTCGACCGCCGGCAGGTTCTCCGCGAAGACCCGCCAGGTCTTGCCGGCGCTCTCCAGCTGGTCGGCGATGGTCGGAGCGGTCAGGTCGTGGGATCCATTGTCGGTGACGCCCTGCGTGGATCCGCTGAACAACGCGAGGTAGTTGGGCTGTGACGGGTGGGCGACGGCCTGGTACTCCGCGGAGACCGCGCCGGTCTCGAACAGGCTCTTCAGGTACGGGGCGTCCGTGGTGTCAAGGATGGAGTGCTCATTCTTGTTCTCGAGCATGATCACGATGACCGGGCCCGAAGGCGGGACCGCGAGGAGCGAGCCGGCGGGTACCGGTTCGAGCGGGTCCAGGGGCGGACCGTCGGCGGCCAGCAAGAGGCGTACCCCGGCGATCGCGACGATGACGACGACGGCCGACAAGGCGATGACGAGCCATCGTCGTCGTGGTGGGGTGAACATCGTGCTGGCCGCCATGGGCGTGAGTATCGCGCGTCCGCGCCAAGGGGGCCCGCGACGACGCAGCGGGACGACACGACGCCCCGGCTGGTGAGCCGGGGCGTCGTCGATCTGGGGTCGGGATCCGAGGTCCTTAGACCTCCTTGAACTCGCCCTCGACGGTCTCCTCGCCTTCGGGCGCGGCTCCCTCACCGGTCGCTCCGGCCTCACCGGAGCCATCGGTGCCGTCGGTGCCGTCGGACGACGACCCGTTGTCCGAGCCGGCCTCGTTGGCCGACGCCTGGTAGGCGGCGGTCGACACGCGCTGCAGGATCTCGGCCAGGGACGTCATCCCGGTCTTGACCGGCTCCGCGTCGGAGCCCTTGAGCGCCTCGCGGAGTGACGCCACCGAGTTCTCGACCTCGAGCTTGTCCTCGGACGACACCTTGTCGCCGAGGTCCTTGATCGTCCGCTCGGCCTGGAACGTGAGCGCTTCGGCCTGGTTGCGCGTCTCGACGTCCTCGCGCCGCTGGCGATCCTCCTCGGCGTGCTCCTGGGCGTCGCGGACCATCTGGTCCACGGCGCTCTTGTCGAGCATCGACGAGGCGGTGATGCGGACCTGCTGCTCCTTGCCCGTCGCCCGGTCCTTGGCCTTCACGTCGAGGATGCCGTTGGCATCGATGTCGAAGGTGACCTCGATCTGCGGCACGCCGCGTGGAGCCGGCGGGATCCCGTCGAGGATGAACCGTCCGAGGGTCTTGTTGTCGGCGGCGAAGTCGCGCTCGCCCTGGAGGACGTGGATCTCGACCTGGCTCTGGGAGTCCGAGGCGGTCGAGAAGACCTGCGACTTCGACGTCGGGATGGTCGTGTTGCGCTCGATGAGCTTGGTCATCACGCCACCGAGCGTCTCGATGCCGAGCGACAGCGGCGTCACGTCGAGCAGCAGGACGTCCTTGACGTCACCGGCCAGCACGCCGGCCTGGATGGCCGCGCCGATGGCGACGACCTCGTCCGGGTTGACGCCCTTGTGCGGCTCCTTGCCCCCGAACATCGCCTTGACCGCCTCGACGACGGCCGGCATGCGGGTCATGCCACCGACGAGGATGACCTCGTCGATCTCGCCGGGCTTGAGCCCGGCGTCCTTGAGCGCGGCCTTGACCGGGCCCTCGGTCTTCTTGACGAGGTCGGCCACGAGGTCTTCGAGCTTGGCCCGGGTGAGGGTCACCACGAGGTGCTTGGGCCCGGTCGCGTCGGCCGTGATGTAGGGCAGGTTGATCTCGGTCGTGGCCGTCGAGCTCAGCTCGATCTTGGCCTTCTCGGCCGCCTCCTTGAGGCGCTGGAGGGCCTGCTGGTCCTTGGCCAGGTCGATGCCCTGGTCCTTCTTGAACTCGGCCAGCAGCCAGTCGATGACGCGCTGGTCGAAGTCGTCGCCGCCGAGGTGCGTGTCGCCGTTGGTCGCCTTGACCTCGAAGACGCCCTCACCGAGCTCCAGGATGGAGATGTCGAAGGTGCCGCCACCCAGGTCGTAGACGGCGATCTTCTCGTCCTGCTTCTTGTCCAGGCCGTAGGCCAGGGCCGACGCCGTCGGCTCGTTGATGATCCGCTTGACCTCGAGCCCGGCGATCCGCCCGGCGTCCTTGGTCGCCTGGCGCTGGGTGTCGTCGAAGTAGGCCGGGACGGTGATGACCGCCTCGGTGATCTTCTCGCCCAGGTACGCCTCGGCGTCCGTCTTGAGCTTCTGCAGGATCATCGCGCTGATCTCGGGCGGCGTGTAGGACTTGCCGTCCGCGAGCTTCACGGCGATGCCGTCGGACTTGCCGTCCTTCTCGACGGTGTACGGGACGAGGTCCTTGGAGTGCTTGACCTCCGGGTCGTCGAAGCGACGGCCCATGAAGCGCTTGATCGAGAAGACGGTGTTGCCGGGGTTGGTGACCGCCTGGCGCTTGGCCAGCTGGCCGACCAGCCGCTCGCCGGTCTTGGTGAAAGCGACGACGCTCGGGATGGTCCGGCCACCCTCTGCCGACGCGATGACGGTCGGCTCGCCGCCCTCCATCACCGCGACGACGGAGTTCGTCGTGCCGAGGTCGATGCCGATGATCTTGCCCATGGTGTGCTTGTGCTCCTCGTGTGCTCGGGGGTCAGTTCGGAAGGGATTCGGTGGTGGTGGGGTCGCCTGCGGCCACGGCCACGAGGGCCGGACGCAGGACCCGGTCGCGCAGGCGGTAGCCACGGCGGACCTGCTCGACGATCTCGCCCTCGGCGTGCGCGGTGCCCGGCACGTAGGCGATCGCCTCGTGCTCGCGCGGGTCGAAGGCCGTGCCCGGGCTCGCGTCGATGACGGAAACGCCCTCGCTCTCGAGCAGGGTCCGCAGCTTGCGGTCGATGGCGCTCACGCCCTCGAACCACGGGTCGTCGGCGATCGATTCCGGTCGGGCATCGATGGCGAGGTCGAAGTCGTCGGCCAGGCTCAGGACCTTGCGGATGAGGTCCTCGGCGGCGAGCCCGAGGTCGCGCTGGCGCTCCTCGGCCGTGCGCCGCTTGAAGTTGAGGAACTCGGCCCGCTCGCGCTGCAGGGCGAGCAGGTACTCGTCGGCCTGGGTCCGGGCCGCCTCGTTCTCGGCGGTCAGGGCCTCGATCTGGGCGACGAGGGCCGTCGGCGAGACGTCGATCTCGTCGGCGCGCTCCTGGGCGCGCGTGCGATGACTAGGCATACAGGATGTCCACCAGCTCGTTCATCAGGCCGGACACGAAGCGGACGGTGCCGATGGCCTGGGGATAGCTCATGCGCGTGGGGCCGAGCACGCCGACGACACCGATCGCGCGGCCGGGCTGGCCGTACGGCGCGAGGACGAGCGACACGTCACGCATCTCGAGCGGCGCGTTCTCGGCGCCGATGAAGACATGGATCTGACCGGAGCTCGCGACGCTCCCGACCAGCTCGCCGAGGTAGACCCGGTTCTCGAGAGCCGTGAACACCTGGCGCAGCTTGTCGCTCTGGGCGAACTCGGGCGCCTCCATCACGTTGAGCAGGCCGTCGCTGAAGACCTCCTCGACCGCCGCGTTGTCGTACTCGCGGACGATGCGGACGATGCGCTCGCCGACGCGGGCCGCGACGCGCTCCAGGATGCTCTCCGCGCCGAGTCGCACGAGCGCTGCCGTCGCCTCGGTCGCGGTGCGGTCGGTGAGGCGCGTGTTGAGCCACTCGGCGACGCGGTTGAGGGTGGCCTGGTCGACGTCCTCGGCCTCGTCGAGCGGGACGACGGCCTGCTTGATGGCGCCTTCGCGCAGCACGAGGATGAGGCTCGCCATCCGCTCGTTGACCGAGACGAGGTCGATCCGCCGGATGTGCGCCGACTGGGGCTTGGCCGGCGTGGCGATGCCCGCCGAGCGGGTCAGCCCGGCGAGGGTGGTCGCGGCGAGGCGGAACCAGTGCTCGCTCGCGAACTCGACCTGCCCGAACTGGTGGCGGATCATGAGCTGCTCGACGGCGGGCAGCGGGACCGTCTCGGCGATCGATTCCACGTAGAAGCGATAGCCGGCGTCGGTCGGAACGCGGCCGGCGCTCGTATGCGGATGGGTCAGCAGGCCGGCCGTCTCCAGCTCGGCGAGGATGTTGCGGACCGTCGCGCTCGACACGCCGAGGCCGTAGCGCTCGACGAGCGCCTGGCTCCCGACCGGCTGGGCGGTGGTGACGTATTCCTCGATGACGGCCCGAAGGATCGCCTGCGAACGGAGGTCCAGTGGGCCGAGGGTGCGACGGGGTCGACGCGCCAAGTCTCAGTCTCCCACGGTGGTTAGCACTCGATGGGTGAGAGTGCTAACTGCGGTACGGGCATCCTAGCAGTCGGTCGGTTCGAGTGTCAACGCGCGGTGAACTGGCCGGCCCTGCGATCGACGCGAACCGACGCGCGCCGGACCCCGCCGTGTACCCTCCGGCCGTGGCACCCCGACCCTGGCTGACCATCGTCCGCGCGGCCTCCGTCGTGCTCGTGCTCGCCGCCATCACGGCCCAGGCGGTCGTGCTGGCCCAGAACGACCGCTTCGATCCCACCCGATTCTTCGCGTTCTTCACGATCCAGAGCAACCTCGTCGGCGTGGCGGCCTATCTGTGGCTGCTGCGCGTCGGCGGGGGTCCCCGGTCGCACGCGCTCGAGCTGCTCCGCGGGGCGGCTGCCGTGTACCTCACGGTGACGTTCTTCGTGGTGATCTTCCTGTTATCGAATGTCGACGTGCAGCTCGGGCTCGTCTGGGTGGACGTCGTCCTGCACAAGATCTTCCCGGTCATCGTCGTGCTCGATTGGATCCTCGATCCGCCGACGACCCGCATCGGCGTGCGCGCCGTGCCCATCTGGCTCGTGTACCCGCTGATCTGGACGGGCCTGACCATGGTCCGCGGCGCGCTCGACGGCTGGTATCCGTACCCGTTCCTCGATCCTGCCCACGGTGGCTATGGCCAGGTCGTCGTCACCGCGGTCGCGATCACCGTCGGGTTCGTGGTGGTCTCGCTCGCGATCGTCGCCCTCGGTCGCCTGCGCCGCCGCGCCGAGGATCCCGCCGCGACCTAGACGAGCCGCTGGAAGAGCTCGTTCGAGAGCAGCCGGCCGCGCGTGGTGAGGACGACCCGATCGTCGTCGGTCACGGTCAGCAGCTCGGCGGCCAGCGCCCAGCCGAAGTGGTCGGCCAGGGGCGGCTCGTAGGCCGTCGTGAGCGGCACACCGCTGTCGAGCCGGAGCGTGAGGATGACGGCTTCCGCGGCGTCCCCTTCCGGGTCGGTCTCGGCGATGCCGCCGGGTGGCAGGTCGCCCGCCTCCACGGCCGCGAGATACGCGTCGAGACGGGCCGCGTTCCAGCGTCGCCGGACGCCGTCGAACGCGTGTGACCCTGGCCCCAGCGCCTCGTGCGGGCGACGCAGCCAGTAGGCGAGGTTGTGGCGACTTTCATGGCCGGGCTGGGCCCAGTTGCTGATCTCGTAGCCGCGGTAGCCCGCGGCCGCCAGGGTCACGACCGCGTAGTGATACTGGGCCGCGGCGCGGTCCTCGTCCTGTCCGGGTCGCACCCCGTCGCGCCAGCGCCGGGCGCCCTTCGTGACCGGCAGGTGGTCCCCGGACGGCCCGGTCAGGCCCTCCGCATCCGGGTCGTCGAGGGCCAGGGCGTACAGGGAACAGTGCTCGGGCGCCATCTCGAGCACCCGGTCGATCGTGCCCATCCAGGTCGGCAGGTCCGTGTCGGGGATGTCGTACAGCAGGTCCACGTTGATCGATCCGAAGCCTGCCGCACGCGCCTCGGCCACCGCGTCGGCGACATGGCGGGCGCGATGCCGCCGCCCGAGCCGGCGCAGCTCCGTGTCGTCGAGGGACTGTGCCCCGAAGGAGAGCCGGTTCACGCCGGCGGTGAGGAGGGCATTCGGGTCGCCACGTTCGTCAGGCCCGGGGTTGGCCTCGAGCGTGATCTCGGCACCGTCGTCGAGGCCGAACCGGGCCCCGATGCGCTCCAGCAGGGCCGCGATCGCGTCGGCGGGCACGATCGACGGCGTGCCCCCGCCGAGGTAGACCGTCTCGAGCGGCGGACGGCCGGCGCTGCCCGGCGGCCCGAACGTCGCGTCAAGGGCGTCGGCGCGCAGCTCCAGCTCGCGACGAAGAGCAGCCAGGAACCGCTCGATCTTGTTGGTCGGGCCACGTGTCGCCGAGCCGGCGATGACGACGAAGTCGCAATACGGACAGAGCGACACGCAGAAGGGCACGTGGACATAGAGCGCGACCGGAGGACGCGGGGTCGTCGTCCCAGTGCTCACCGGTCCCGGGACGCGGCCTCGCGCGAACCGATCACCCGCCATCCATCGGGCGGGCGTCGTCGCTTCTCGATCTCCTCGACCTCGCGGCCGCGTGGCTTCGTCTGGCCGGTGTGACCGGTGCACAGGAAGACCGCGAACCGGGTGATGGCGTGGCCCAGGAACGCGGCCGCGATGCCGCCCGTGGCCGCCGTCAACCAGCCGCCGATCAGGCCCATCCCGAGGGTCAGGCCGAGCAGGTAGCGGTCGCGTTTGGGCGCGCCCAGGCGGGTGGTCAGCGCGTACAGCAGGGTCTGGATGATGTTGGCGAGCGTGACGTCCACGCCGATCGAGAGCAGCAGGCCGAAGATCGCGCCACGGAACGTGACCTCGTCGATGAACGCGGTCGCGGTCGTGTTGAGCAGCGCGCCCGGGTAGGAGGAGGTGTTCGGGAATCGGATGCGGTGGTAGCGCAGCGTCGCGAACGCGACCGCCTGGGCGATCCCGATGGCGCCGTACGCGAGCCCACCCATGACCGCCCCGAGCCGGTCGCCCGAGCCCAGGAAGAAGTCGGTCTGGGGCTTGGGATGGATGATCAGGATGGCGACGCCGATGCCGACGCCGAGGGCGTACCAGCTCAGCCGGCGGCGGATCCGCGGCTTCTCGCCGTCGCGCGTGGCCTCGTAGTACTCGGCGGTGCCGAAGCGCTCGGCGTCGAGCCGGAGCATGACCAGGAGCATCGCAAGCCCGACCGCGATGAGCGTGCGCAGGGGGTCGACGAAGTCCTCCACGACGGCTCTGCTACCCCTCGTCCATGCGGAGCATCGCCAGGAACGCCTCCTGCGGGATCTCGACCGACCCGACCCGCTTCATGCGCTGCTTGCCTTCCTTCTGTTTCTCGAGCAGCTTGCGCTTGCGGGTGATGTCGCCACCGTAACACTTGGCCAGCACGTTCTTGCGCATCGCGCGCACGCTCTCGCGGGCGATGACATTGCTGCCGATGGCCGCCTGGATCGGGATCTCGAACATCTGGCGGGGGATGAGCTGCTTGAGCCGCTCGGCCAGCTGGCGGCCCACGCTCTGCGCCTTGTCACGGTGGACGATGATGCTCAGCGCATCGACCGGCTCGCCGTTGACGAGGATGTCGACCTTGGCGAGGTTGGCCGGGCGGTAGCCGAGCTCCTCGTAGTCCATCGACGCGTAGCCCTGGCTGCGGCTCTTGAGCTGGTCGAAGTAGTCGACGATGAGCTCGGCCAACGGCATCTCGAAATGGAGGACGACCCGGGTCGGGTCGAGGTATTCCATCGTCGAGAAGATCCCGCGCCGGTTGGTCGAGAGCTCCATCAGCGGCCCGATGTAGGCGCTCGGCGTCACGACGCTGAGCTTGACCCACGGCTCCTCGATCGAGTCGATGTCCGCCGGGTTGGGCAGCAGGGCCGGGTTGTCGACGACGACCGTGCCGCGGCCGTGCATCAGGTTCACGTGGTACTCGACGGATGGCGCCGAGGCGATGAGGTCGAGCGAGAACTCGCGCTCGAGCCGCTCCTGGACGATCTCCATGTGGAGCAGGCCGAGGAAGCCGCAGCGGAACCCGAAGCCGAGCGCGACCGAGCTCTCGGGCTCGAACGTGAAGCTCGCGTCGTTGAGATGCAGCTTGTCGAGCGCCTCGCGCAGGAGCGGGTAGTCCTCGCCGCTGAGCGGATAGATGCCGGCGAACACGAGGCTCTTGGCCGGCTGGTAGCCGGGCAGTGGCTCGCTCGCCGGGTTCGCCTGGGTCGTGAGCGTATCCCCGATCTGGGCCTCGCGGACGTTCTTGAGGCCCGTCGCCACGTAGCCGACCTCGCCGGCGGTCAGCTGCTTGACCGGCACGAGCTGTGGCCGAAACACGCCGAGCTCGAGCGGCTCGGCCTCGGCGCCGCTGCCCATCAGGCGGACCGACTCGTTGGCGTGGAGCGTGCCGGCGGCCAGGCGCACGTAGACGATCACCCCCTTGTAGGCGTCGTAGTGGCTGTCGAAGATCAGTCCCTGGACCGGCTTCGTCGGGTCGCCCTTGGGGGCCGGGATCCGCGCGACGATCGCCTCGAGGATCTCGGCGACGCCGGTGCCGTCCTTGGCCGAGGCGAGGATGACCTCCTCGCGCGGGATGGCCAGGACGTTCTCGAGCTCGTCCATGATCGTGTCGGGGTCGGCCGAGGGCAGGTCGATCTTGTTGAGGACCGGGATGAGCGTGAGGTTCTCGCGCATCGCGAGATGGACGTTCGCCAGCGTCTGCGCCTCGATCCCCTGGGTGGCGTCGACGACGAGGATGGCGCCCTCGCAGGCCTGCAGGCTGTGGCTGACCTCGTAGGCGAAGTCGACGTGCCCGGGCGTGTCGATGAGGTTGAGGCCGTAGATCTTGCCGTCCCTCGCCGTGTACTCGAGGCGGGCCGAGCGGGCCTTGATCGTGATGCCCTTCTCGCGCTCGAGGTCCATCGAATCGAGGACCTGGCTCGTCATCTGGCGGGCATCGATCGTGTGCGTCAGCTCCAGCAATCGATCGGCCAGGGTCGACTTGCCGTGATCGATGTGGGCGATGATCGAGAAATTGCGCAGGCGGTCCTGGGGGATGGTCACGAGGCGGGAGTGTAGCCGGTCAGAGGCTGAGCGCCGCGAGCACGCTGACGCCGACCACGATCAGGACCGCGCCGAGGATCTGGGTCCGCGACAGTCGCTCCCCGAACAGGAAGTACGCGAACACGGCAGCGATCGCCGCGAACTGCGAGCCGAGGACGGCCGCGATGGCGATGTCGTACGACGCGCCCCACGCCGACAGGGTCGAGCCGATGATCTCGCCGGTCCCGGCGATGAGGACCAGCGGCAGGACGGCCCGGGTGATGGTCAGCCGGCGCTGGAGCAGGAGCGGGAGCACGACCACGACGCAGCCCACGATCCGCACCGAGATCGCGACCCAGATCGGCGGCACCACCTGGGCCGCCTTGCCGGTCGCGACGAGACCGACTCCGAAGATGACGGCCGCCGTGACCGCCAGGATGACGGCCTTGCGCGTGTCCTCGTCGTGGACCGCGAGGGCGCCGGCCACGGGCGGTCCCTCGATCGCATCCGCCGCGATCTCGAACCCGCCGGCGATCACGTCCGGCCGGGCGGGCTCGATGGAGCTCAGGACGACCCCGATGACGATGACCCCGAGCACGACCCCGGACGCCAGCCCGATCGTGTCGCCGAGCGCGACCGCGACGAGGGCAGCGACGGCGCCTTCGGTAGCGACGATCGGCGCGACGATGCCGACCTTGCCGACCGTGAGCGCCGTATATGCGGTGTAGAGGCCGCCGGCGTAACAGAGGCCGGCCAGCAGCAGCCAGCCGGCGGAACTCGGGGCGAGGTCGGTGGGGACGCCGCTCACGATACCGATGGGCAGGCCGATGAACAGCCCGACCACCATGACCCAGCCAAGCACGACCCGAGACCCGATCATCCGGCTCGAGCGGGACGAGGCCAGGGTCGCGCCCGCCCACAGGACGGCGGCGCCGAGGCCGCCGAGGATCGCTTGCATCTGGCGTAGTCTGGGGTCCCGCCGGCCCGTGCGTGGCCACGCCCGGGCCGCTCGTTTCGGCCGGATCGTCATCGCAGAGCCCGCCGGGAGCCTGTGGTACCATCCGCCTTCGCGCCCGGCGCTCACCCCGTGCCGTGGTGCCCGATCACCAAGACCCACTCCAACTGAGGTTCGCCCCTTGGCCAAGACGCCCCGCACCTGGACAGGCGCGCGCACACCGTCGGGACTCAAGCGCGTTCGCCAGGCCGCGCGACGCCATGAGGTCCTCGGTCCGCGTCGCAGCGCCGCGAAGACCTATGTCGCCAAGGCTCTGACCCTGGCCGCGAACCCCGTCGAGGGTTCGGACACCAACGCTGCCCTCCTCGAGGCGCTCAGCGCCCTCGATCGCGCGGCGAAGGCCGGTGCCATCCACCCGAACGCGGCCGCGCGCCGCAAGTCGCGCCTGACTCGCAAGGTGAATGCCGCCCTCGGTGGCGCCTCGGTCCAGACGTCGGCTCGCGTCACGAAGCAGACCGGCAAGGCCGCCGCGGCCAAGGCCGCCAAGGCCCGCATCGCCGCCGGCAAGTCGACCAAGGCCAAGGGCGCCCAGACCGCTGCCGGCAAGGCCCGCGCCGCGCTGAGCAAGACGGCCCGCGCCGAGGCCGCCGCCGCAGCCGCCGCGGCTGCCGAGGCGAGCGCCGCCGCTCCGGTCGAGGCACCGGCCAAGCCGACCAAGGCTGCCGCGAAGCCGGCCGCCAAGGCGACGACGACGACCAAGGCGGCACCGAAGGCCGCGGCCAAGACCACGACCGCCAAGCCGGCCGCGACCGCCAAGGCCGCGCCCAAGAAGAAGGCCGCGCCGAAGAGCTAAGGCTCGTCGCGCGAAGCCCTCGCCGCTCCGACCGCCCCGGGCACCGCCCGGGGCGTCGTCATGTCCGGAGGCACCACTCGCAGGCGCGCGACCGGAGGTGCAGACCCCTCGAGCCCGTCGGCGGCTCGGTGGTCAGGCGGAGGTCGGGACCTTGCCGTCGGGTGCCGCCGGGGCGGCCGAGCGCGGCCGAGTGACCCCGTACGCCAGTGCCCCGCCGAGGCCGCCGATCGTCGTGATGACCACGATCAGGGCGGCCGTCGAGAACTGCGACGCCCAGTAGAACGAGGTGAAGGAGTCGACGTCGGTGACCCCGGCCGCCACGAGGTCGGCGCGACGCGCCCCGTCATCGATGAGCAGGTAACGCTGGTAGACGCAGTCGGCGCCGGACGTGCAGGTGATCGGGCCGCCGGCGCTCTCGTCGCGATAGCCGTTGTCCGCGAAGAAGAACAGCGCCTTCACGCCGAGCAGCAGGACAGCCGCCGTGAGCCCGGTGATGACCGCCGCGAACAGCCCGTTGACGATGATCTTCGACCAGGGTCCGGCTCGACGGTTCGAGCGCTGGTTGGCGTAGTAGCCGATGAGCAGCCCGGACGGCAGGGCCAGGAGCCACACCACGGGCTCGATGGGGATGATCAGCAGGAAGCTGATCGCGATCGTGACGGCCATGCCGATCCCGACATAGGCAGCCGTGATCGCCCCGCGGTCGACGAAGCGGCCGGCGACGCGGCTCACGACCCCGACAGCGCCGAGCGCCCGGGATAGCGCGCGCCGTCGCCAAGCTCGCCCTCGATGCGCAGCAGCCGGTTGTACTTCGCGACCCGCTCGGAACGCGACGGGGCGCCGGTCTTGATCTGGCCCGTGCCCATGGCGACGACCAGGTCGGAGATGGTCGTGTCCTCGGTCTCGCCCGAGCGGTGGGAGACGACCGCCGACCAGCCGGCGCCGCGCGCGAGCTCGATCGCCTCGATGGTCTCGGTCAGCGTCCCGATCTGGTTGAGCTTGATGAGCACGGAGTTGGCCGCCGAAAGCTCGATACCGCGGGCGATGCGCGTCGTGTTGGTCACGAGCAGGTCATCGCCGACGATCTGGAGCCGATCGCCGAGGCGTTCGGTCAGCTGCTGCCAGCCAGCCCAGTCGTCCTCGGCGAGGCCGTCCTCGAGCGACACGATCGGGTAGCGATCGAGCCAGTCGGCCCACAGGTCGACGAGCTCGCCGGACTCGAGGGTGCGCCCTTCGCGGGCCAGCACGTAGCGGGTCGGCGCGCCGTCGGCGCCGCTGCCATCCTCGACCAGCTCCGACGTGGCGGGATCCAGGGCGATCGCCACGTCCTCGCCCGGTCGATAGCCGGCGCGCTCGATGGCCCGCAGGATGACCTCGACCGCGGCCTGGTTGGACGGCAGGGACGGCGCGAAGCCGCCCTCGTCGCCCTGGCCCGTGGCGTGGCCCTCGTCGTGGAGGATCGAGCGGAGGGCCCAGAAGACCTCCGCGCCGGCGCGCAGCGCGTCGCTGTAGGTGTCGAGCCCGACCGGCATGACCATGAACTCCTGGAAGTCGGTGGAGTCCTGGGCGTGCTTGCCGCCGTTGAGGATGTTGAACATCGGGACCGGCAGGGTCCGGGCGCCGACGCCGCCGAGATAGCGGTACAGCGGCAGGTCGTACGACGCGGCTGAGGCATGGGCACAGGCCAGCGACACGCCGAGGATGGCGTTCGCGCCGAGCTCGCCCTTGTTGGGCGTCCCGTCGAGGTCGATGAGGAGGGCATCGATGCCCGCCTGGTCGGCGGCGTCCATCCCGAGCAGCTCGGGGCCGATGCGGTCGGTGACGTTGGTCACGGCCGTGCGCACGCCCTTGCCGCCATAGCGGGCCTTGTCGCCGTCGCGCAGCTCGACGGCCTCGTGTACGCCGGTCGAGGCGCCCGACGGGACCGCAGCCCGTCCGACCGAGCCGTCGTCGAGGACGACGTCGACCTCGACCGTCGGGTTGCCGCGCGAATCGAGGATCTCGCGCGCGTCGATGAAGTCGATGGTCGTCACGCAGGTGTCTCCGTCGTTGCCGGGACGCGGTCGAGCAGCACGGTCACACCGGGCAGCTCGCGGCCCTCGAGGAATTCGAGCGACGCCCCGCCGCCGGTCGAGATGTGGGTCATCTTGTCGGCCAGGCCCTGCTGGGTGATGGCCGCCACGGAGTCGCCGCCACCGATGACGACGGTCGCGCCGTGCTCGGCCGCCTCCGCGAGCATCCGCGCGACGGCGTTGGTGCCGTGCGCGAACGACGGGATCTCGAAGACACCGAGGGGGCCGTTCCAGAAGACCGTCTTCGCCTCGCCCAGGACCGAGAGGATCAGGTCCTGGCTGGCCTTGCCGACGTCGACGATATGCCAGCTGGCCGGGATCTTCTCCGCGGGGAGGGTCTTGTACTCCGTCCCGCGGGTGACCTCCTTGGCCACGATGACGTCGATCGGCAAGACCACCCGCACGCCCTGCTTCTCGGCCGTGGCGAGGATGCGCCGGGCGTCGTCGACGCGGTCGGGCTCGGCCAGGCTCTTGCCGATGGCCTTGCCCTGCGCGAGCAGGAACGTGTTGGCCATCCCGCCGCCGAGGACCAGGATGTCGACCTTGGTCAGCAGGTGATCGATGACCTTGATCTTGTCGCTGACCTTGGCTCCGCCCAGGATGGCCGCGAACGGACGGGCCGGCGCCTCGAGCAACCCGGACAGGGCTTCGAGCTCGCGCTCCATGAGCAGGCCGGCATAGGCAGGCAGGATCTTCGCGATGCCGACGGTCGAGGCGTGGGCGCGGTGCGCGGTCCCGAACGCGTCGTTGACATAGACGTCGGCGTAGGCCGCGAGCTTGGCCGCGAACTCGGGGTCGTTCTGCTCCTCCTCGGCATGAAAGCGCAGGTTCTCGAGGAGGATGACCTCGCCCCCTCGCAGGCGCTTGACGGCGTCCTCGGTGCCGAGGCCCAGCGCGTCACCGGTCACCGGCACGTTGCGGCGCAGGAGCTCGGTCAGGCGCTGCCCGACCGGTCGCAGCCGGAGGCTGTCGGAGACCTTGCCGTCCGGGCGGCCGAGGTGGCTCGCGAGGACGACCCGGGCGCCCTGCTGGAGGAGCAGGGTGATCGTCGGGATGGCCGCGCGGATGCGCGAGTCGTCGGTGACCTTGCCGTCCGCGAGCGGCACGTTGAAGTCCACGCGCACGAACACGCGCTTGCCCGCGACGTCCGCGTCGCGGATGGTGAGCTTGTCCATGATGGCTCCTTGCGGGCGGTGGCCGGACCGGCCGGGCGGGTCCGGGTCAGGCCACCGCGGCGGCCTGGGTCAGGCCGCGACGGGCAGACGCGCGGCGACGAGGGCGACGAGGTCGGCGATGCGGCAGCTGTAGCCCCACTCGTTGTCGTACCAGGCGATGACCTTGACCATGTTGCCACCCAGGACCATGGTGGACTCGGCGTCGATGATCGAGGAGCGCGTGTCGCCCTTGAAGTCCATCGAGACGAGCGGCTCGTCCGAGACGCCGAGGATGCCCTGCATCGGACCGGCGGCGGCCGCGCGGAAGGCGTCGTTGAGCTCCTCGACGCTGGTGTCGCGGCTGACCGTCGCCGTGAAGTCGACGACGCTCACGGTCGGCGTCGGCACGCGCAGGCTGAAGCCGTCGAAGCGGCCCTTGAGGTCCGGGATGACGAGCGACAGCGCCTTGGCGGCACCGGTCGTGGTCGGGATGATGTTCTGGCCGGCGCTGCGTGCGCGGCGCGGATCCTTGTGCGCGACGTCGAGGATGCGCTGGTCGTTGGTGTAGCTGTGGATCGTGTTCATCAGGCCCTTCTCGATCGTCACCAGGTCGTGGACGACCTTGGCGGCGGGGGCCAGGCAGTTCGTCGTGCAGCTCGCGTTGCTGATGATGTGGTGGGTCGCGGGGTCGTACTTGTCGTCGTTGACGCCGAGCACGATCGTGATGTCCTCGCCCTTGGCCGGGGCGCTGATGACGACCTTCTGGGCGCCCGCCGTGATGTGCGCGGCCGCCTTCGACGCGTCCGTGAAGATGCCGGTCGACTCGAGGACGATGTCGACGCCGAGGTCCTTCCACGGCAGGGCGGCCGGGTCCTTCTCGGCGAGGATCTGGATCTCGCGGCCGTCGATGATGATCGACTTGTCGCCGGCCTTGACCTCGCCCGGGTACTGCCCGTAGGTCGAGTCGTGCTTGAACAGGAGCGCGTTCATCTCGGCGTCGACCAGGTCGTTGACGGCGACCACCTCGACGTCGGGCGCACGCTCGATCATGGCCTTGAGGGACTGGCGGCCGATCCGGCCGAAGCCGTTGATGCCGACGCGGGTCGTCATGGGGCGGTTCTCCTCGCGATCCGGGTCGCGGCGCGATCGGCCGTTCCAGATCGATCCAACTGACTGCATACCTGGCGGGCCAGGCGCTCGCGTCTTGCGACCGGCGCGGGTCCGCGGGTGCTCATCGTACGCCGTCGGTCCGATCGACGAAGGATGCGAACGGGTTGCAGGCCGCGGGTCGGACGGGCCGGGCAAACGTGCCGGAAGGCCCTCGACACGGGCCGGGCATGCGAGAGCCCCCGCCGTTGCCGGCGAGGGCTCGTTGTCGCGAAGGTTCGATCGGGCGTCAGCCGCCGATCTTGAAGACCTTGCCGCCGCACTCGGGGCACGTGCCCTGGATCGCGGGCTTGCCGTTCTTCATCGTGATCTTCTGCGGGTTCACGACTTCGACCTTCTTCTTGTCCTTGACGCAGTAGGCCTCGGCCATGCTGGGCTCCTCCTCGGGTGTACGGGAGCGTCACGGGAACCTTTGTCCCGCATCCGCTCAGGGATAGCGCGGGGTCGCTTCGCTCGACCACAGGGACGGTCGCCAGCGATCCGTCCCCGCAGCGTGCTTCTGGGCATCCATGCGAGCCATGACGAGCAGGCTCTCGAGCCCGGTTTCGACACAGGCCGCCTCGGCGGCATCCTTGGCCGGCCCGTCGATGAACTGGCCCGTCGTCCGGTTGGCGTAGACCGCACAGACGACGCCTGCCCGACACCGGGCGAGCGTGGCCAGCACCAGCAGGGCCGATGCTTCCATCTCGAAGTTCATCACGCGCTGGCGCGCCATGTCCTCCGCGAGGTCAGGGTAGCGGATGGGCAGCTGCGGGATCGGGCGTCCCTGCGCACCGAAGAACCCGGGCGCAGTGGCCGTCAATCCGACGTGATAGCGGTGTCCGAGCGTTTCCGCGGCCTCGATGAGGGCCAGCGTCGCCTCGTGATGGGCGACGGCCGGGAACCCGTCGTGGACGAAGTAGCTCGTCGTCGACTCGAGGCGGACGGCGCCGGTGGTGATGGTCAGGTCGCCCAGGTCCATCTCCGGCTGCAGGGCGCCGCACGAGCCGACGCGGACGAAGGTGGGCCGTTCCGTGATGGCCAGGACCTCCGCGAGGACGATCTCGACGTTGTCGGTGCCGATGCCCGTCGAGATGACCGAGACGCGAAGTCCGCGATACGTGCCGGTCGCCGAGGCGAACTCCCGGTGTCGATGCTCCATCTCGACGTCGTCGAAACGGGCCGCGATCTTGGTGGTCCGATCCTGGTCACCGGGGAGGAGGATGTACTCGGCCAGGTCGCCTGGACCGAGTCCGATGTGGTACTGCCGGTCCCCGTCAGGGATCGCGATCCTGCGATCACGGGGGCTTTCGACGCGGGTATCCGCGTTCGGCAAGACCTCTCCCTTGTGCACGTTCGTGCCTGACTGGCGCGAAACTCGGGCGAGGATAGCCCCGGCTTCTCGCGAGCGTCAAGCCAGATCGAACGCGCGTCATCGTGCGTGGCCCACGCTCACGCCACGCTCGGGACCGCCGGGACCCGCGAGCGGGTCGGTCGCGGGCGGGGCCGCGTCGGCGAGCTCGGCGGGGCCGCGGGCCGCGTCGGGGTTGGCCACGCCGGCGAATGCGGCGATCCGGGCGGCCACCCTGCCGGCCAGCAGCTGGCGGGTATGGCGTCGTCGAAGGACGGTGACCGCGACCGACAGGAGCACGATGCCGAGAAGCGACGCGAGCCCCGCGCCCGCGCCCGGCAGGGACCCGGCATCCGTGCCGAACCCGGCGGCCAGCGCGTCCACGCCGTCGCTCGCGCCCGGGCTCGCCGGCGTCCCCGGCTGGCCCGACGCAGCAGGGTCCGTTGCGGCGCTGTCGGCCGTCGGGTCGCTGCCGAGGGTCACGCCCGCAGGGTCGGTGACGAGGACGCCGAGGGCGCCGTCGCTGAGCCGGCTGACCCGGCCGACGGCATTGATCGCGTCGCCCGGCTCGATGAGGTCGAGGCGGTCGGCGGCGGCGCCGGCCAGGACGACCCGGCCGATGGCGGTCCCGTCGTCGAGTCGGAAGCCGTCGCCCAGCAGCTCCGTGATGAGTCCACCGACGCGCACCGTGGTGCCGTCGGCCGCGGCGAGGTCGACGAGATCGACGTCCGGTGCGGCAGCCAGGCCCGTGGCCGGGGAGGATCCGGCCCCGGCCGTGCCCGCCGCGCCCCTGGTCCCGCTGCCAGTGGCCCCGGATCCTCCGGTCCCGGCCGCGCCCGCACCGGCAGCCGACGCCGAACCGGTGCCGGCCGCCCCGGCGACATCGATGTCCGCAGGCGAGCGCGGCAGGAGCGTCGGCCGGCGGTCCGACGAGCTCGGGAAGGCCCGACGGACGATCCCGATGAGACGGACGTTGCGGCCCTCGATGACGCCCGCCACTGCGATGCCGGCACCGGGCTGGCCCGTGACGAGGATCCGTTGCGACCCGACGAGGACCTCCGCCCGCCAGCGGTCGCCGAGCTTCTTCACGTCCTCGATCCGGCCATGCACCGACACGAGCCGCCAGACCTGCGTGTCGGTGAGCGAGCCGGTCACGACGAGCGGCGCCGGCGTGGCCCCCGACCCGAGGCGTTCCATCGACTCGGCTCGAAGCCGTGGCGCGCCGTACGCGGCGCCGATCCGCCCGTCCACCCGGACCCGCGTCCCGATGCCGGGGGCGGCCGCGTCCTTGGGCAGGAGGACCTCAACGGCGCCGGAGGCGTCCTGGACGACGATCCGGCGGCCACTCGCGTCGAGCAGACTCGCGCCGGCCGTGACGACCGCCTCGATCGCCACGTCGCGGTCGGTGATCCGGAGTGCCCGGGCGATGGTCGAGACCGAGACCACCTCGGTCGACGGCTTCGGCGTCGCGGTAGCCCCGGCGGCCGGCGGCTTCGGCGTCGCCGTCGGTCGCGGGGTGCTGGTCGGACTCGGGCTCGGCGTCGCCACGAGGACGATGTCGGCCGGGTCGCGCAGCCACAGGCGATAGCCGTCGAGCGCACCCTTGTGGGTCGCCCGCTGGCCGGCGATGCCGGTCAGCCGATAGGTGGCGCCGACGACGAACGCGCTCGCCGACACGCCACTCGACGCGTCGGCATAGACACGAACGTCGAGGCCGGTCGTGGCGGCGATGGTCATCGAGATGTCGCCGCTGGTGGCCTTGGCCGGCTTGGCCGTGAGCCGGCCGGTCAGGACGATGAGGCGGCCCTCGGTCGACTCGCCGAGGCTGCTCCCCAGGGCCACGGCCGCCGGCACCGGACCGCTGCCGGCGACGGTGATGCCGTCCGCTGCGGGTCGGAGTTCGAGCTGGCCATAGGGGTCCGCCAAGGGACCGCGGGCGATGAGCCGGGTGCCTCGCGCGACGGGGGCGGCTCCGTCGGGCAGGCGGATGGCGATCCCGCCCGATGCGTCCCCGATGGCGATGAGCGGCGGTGTCCCGAGCCGCCCCGCCTCGGCCGTGACGATGCCGCTGATCGTGACGACCGTCCCCACGGCCCGGCTGCGGGCGTCGGCGATGGTCAAGCCGGTCGGGGTCGCGCTGGGGGTCGGCGTGCCCGTCGGGTTCGGGCTGGCGGACGGTGCGGCGGTCGGGCTGGGCGACGTCGTAGGCGCAGGGCTCGGCGTGTGGCTCGGGCCAGGCGTGGGCGTGGCGCTGGGCAGGGGCGTCGCTGTCGGGCTCGGACTCGGTGTCGGCGTCGGCGGTGCGGCCACGGACAGGTCGCCCGCCAGCGTCACGTAGACCCGATACCCCGTGGTCCCGGTGCCTGAGCTGTCGCGCTGGCCGAGCGGTCCGACGGCATGCACCGTCGAGCCGGCCACCAGCGTCGCGCCCCCGAGCGCGTCCGGCGCGACGACGATCCGTGCCGGACCCGACCCGTCGTCGATCGAGACGGCGATGCCATCGCTGAGGTCGTCCGTGCCTCCGACGATCGTACCGTCGAGCGCGATCCGCGTCCCCTCGAGGGCCTCGTTCGCCGCGCCGGTCGGCGTATCGGACGCGGGCGGAACGCCGGGCGCTCCGATGACGAGGAGGTCCGTGGCATCGATGCGCACGGTCCGCTGGCCGTAGCGCGTGTCAGTCACGCCCGACATGCGGACGCTCGTGCCCGCGGGCAGCGCGTCGACGACCGTCGCGCTCAGGTACAGCGCGATCCCGGCGGTGTCGTCCTGGACGAACGCCGACCGGCCGCTCTCGAGCGCGCCCAGGGCCGTGGTGAGGACGCCGTCGATGGCGACCGGCGAATCGTCGGGCAGGGCGCGCACCTCCGCGATGGTCAGGGTGGGCGTCGCGGTCGCGGTCGGGGTTGGGGTGGGCGTCGGTGTGGGAGCGACGGTCGGCGTGGGCGTGGGCGTGGGCGTCGGAGTCGGCGTCGGTGCCAAGGTCGGTGCCGGAGTCGCCGTGGGAGCCACGGTCGGTGCCGGAGTCGCTGTCGGTGCCAGGGTCGGAGTCGCGGTCGGTGCCGGGTCGGCGTCGGCGTCGCGGTGGGTACGGCCGTCGGCGTCGGCGTTGCGGTCGGCGAGGACGGGACCGGCGGCGCGGCCAGGCTCTGCGGCCCAGGCGTCCCGTTCACGACGAAGTCGGTGGCGTTGTCGTTCGTGTCGAGCCCGTTCCCGGCCGATCCACCGGGCCGGCGCTCAAGGCTGGAGCCCGCGGTCGGCGCGGCTGCCGCGAGGCCCTCGACGAACCCACTCGAGGCATCGCCCCACCCGACCGAATCCACGACGGCCCCACCGACGACCCGCAGCGCGATCGCGCCACCGGTCGCGGCGAAGCCGCCCGTGTAGACGAGGTCGCCGACGCCGGCGTACGCCCCCGACCCATTGACGAGCAGTGCCCGCCGCCCGGGGTCGAGGACGAGCGACGACGTCCACGTGCCCTTGCGGGTAACGGTCGAGCCCGTCGACGTGGCGTAGACCACCTCGAGCCCGAGCAGGTCCACGGGCGCTGCGCCCTGGTTCGCGATCTCCACGAATTCGTCCGACGCCGATGCGCCGCCGGTCTGCACCTCGGACACGACCAGCGTCGAGGCCGGCCAGGCGACCACCGCGGCGCGGACCGTTGTCGGTGGCCAGACCGGCCGCGCGGGCGGCCCCACGAGCAGGCCGACGGCGACGATCAGAGCGAGCGCGGATCTCCCCGCGCGCCGGGCGCGAACCATGCGTGACCTCCCGGCGGGG
This sequence comes from uncultured Chloroflexia bacterium, assembly GCA_963828965.1. Classification (GTDB taxonomy): domain Bacteria; phylum Chloroflexota; class Limnocylindria; order Limnocylindrales; family CSP1-4; genus SPCO01. The sequence goes on along the minus strand of CAWHGL010000003.1, from coordinate 256,759 downwards.
ATCGGGCGGGTGACGGCGCGCCAAAGTGATACCAGCCAGCACTCACCCGACGCTTATCGACTACGATTTCGGCCACCCGTCCGACCGACCTCCCGTCGTCCCGTCCCCGGACCCGACCGTCCGGCACCCAGGAGAGACCGTGGCCCGCGCCAAGAGGACCGCCCGCGCCGACGCCCGTCGTCGATATCGCGCCGAGCACGCCCCCATCGAGGAGACCACCAGCGAGGGTGTCGCGACCGCGGCCGCACCCGCCAGCCCGACCGCCAAGCCGGCGGCGTCGTCCAGCGCACAGGCGCGCCCCGGGATCGGCACGGCCTTCCGCCAGTCGTTCCGGCCGCTCGACGTGCGTGCCGACGTCGCTGCCCTGCCCTGGCTCGCCGTCCACACCAAGGCGCTGTGGCTGCCGGTGCTCCTCGTCGTGGGCAGCACGGTCTTCGTGGTCGTGACCGCGGGCGCCAACATCGTCAGCCAGTTCATGTTCGCGTACTTCATCCAGACGCCCGCCATCGGCGGCGTCTTCCTGGCCGGCTTCCTCGCACCACGCGCGAGCTGGCTGCTCGGGATCCTCGTCGGCCTGACGTCCGCGCTGTGCTACGCGGTGATCATCCTGGTCTTCCCGACCTCGGTCGCCTCGACCGTCCCGACGACCAGTCAGGCCACCGATGCGATCATCGCCGCCCTGATCCTTTCGCCGATCATGGGTGCCTTCTTCGCTTCCGCGGCTGCCTGGTATCGCCGGTTCCTGGCGCTGTCGAACCCGAATCGCGCCCGTCAGCAGCAGGCGAAGCCGAAGGGCAACGACGGCCGGACCCGCTCGAGCGGCCAGAAGGCCGGCGTCCGCCGCTAGCCCAGCCGTCGCATGCCGGCGTGTCCCAGCTGACGGACGCCGCCCGGCTGATCCGGGCCACCGGCCGTGGCGGTCACCTCGGGGAGTGACCGGACCTCGCGGGCGATGAGGTTGACCACCGACCCCTCGCGCTGCAGGTCGCCGTCCACCAGCAGCAGTGCGTGCCGGCGGACCACGCCCCGAAGTCGCTCCCAGGTCGACGGCCACATCGTCACGTTGACCATCCCGGTCTCGTCCTCGAGCGCCAGGAAGACCGTGCCCTTGGCCGTCATCGGGTGCTGGCGAGTGACGACCAGGCCACCGACCCGGACCGGTCCCGATCGCCGGTCGGCCAGGGCCCCGTTGGTCACCGCCCCCAGCCGGTCGAGGGCCGGCCGGAACAGGCCAACGACCTGGCGGCGGGCATCGACCCCGAGCACCGCGTAGGCATCGCCGATCCGCTCCGACTCGGTGATCGGCGGCAGGGCCGGCGCGTCCGTCGCCGGGAGCCGCAGGTCCATCGGCCGCCCCGCCGCCGCGCCCCGCTTGCCGGCCGCTCGAACGCTCGCTCCGCTCGCGACGCGTCGCGCGGGCCTCGCGAACTTGAATCCGCGTCCGCGGGACGCGCCGGCCACCTCCCGGAGCTGCCACAGGAGCTCGCGCCGCGGCCGCCCCAGCGAGTCCATCGCCCCGCTCCGGATGAGTCGCTCCAGGACCTCCTCGGGGAGATCGGTCCGCTCGACGACGTCCACGAGCGAGCGGTACGGGCCGCGGTCCCGCTCGGCGTCCAGGAGGGCCTCGTGCTGCTCCCCGATGCCCTTGACGAGGTGCAGCCCGAGCCGGACGCCCCAGCCCACCGTGACCTCCGGCGTCCATCGATCGCGCGCGGCCGGTGACGGCACGACGCACGCCGACGAGGCCACCGGCTCCGGCCGCTCGGTGATGCCGCTGCCCGGCGGGAGCGGCTCGCCGGGCCGGCCCACCCACTCGGTGGTCGTCTTGTACGAGGACCCGTTGACGTCCACGGGCAGCACGGCCACCCCGTGGCGCTTCGCGTCGTTGACGAGGACCTCGACCGGGTAGAAGCCCATCGGCTGGGCGTTGATCAGACCGACGAGGAACTGGGCCGGGTAGAACAGCTTGAGGAACGACGACTCGTAGGCCGTCCGCGCGAAGGCCGCCGCGTGCGATTTGGCGAACCCGAAGCTCGCGAACGCCGCGACCTGGCGGAACAGCTCCTCGGCGATCTCGTTCGTCATGCCCGGCTGGCGCAGCGCCCCGTCGACGAACCGCTGGTGCAGCTTCTCCATCTCCCGGCTGGAGCGCCACGTGCCCATGGCCCGCCGGAAGCCATCGCTCTCCGCCGGCGAGAACCCGGCGACCTCGATGGCGATGCGCATGACCTGCTCCTGGTACAGGATCACGCCCATCGAGTCCTTGAGGACGGGCTCGAGGCTCGGGTGCAGGTACTCGACCGGCTCGAGGCCCTGCTTGCGGCGCAGGTACGGGTGGACCGCGTTGCCCTGGATGGGGCCCGGCCGGATGATCGCCACCTCCACGACCAGGTCGTCGAGGTCCCGGGGCTTGGACTTGGGCAGCGTCTGCATCTGCGCCCGGCTCTCGACCTGGAAGACCCCGACGGTGTCCGCCGTCTGGAGCATCGCGAACACCTCCTGCACGTCCTCGGGCAGTCGGTCGAGATCCAGGCAGACCCCGCAGTCGTGCTGGATGAGCTGCAGCGTCTCGTCCATCGCGGCGAGCATCCCGAGGCCCAGCAGGTCGAGCTTGATGAGCTTGAGCGTCTCGACATCGCGCTTGTCGAACTGGACCACGACGCGATCGACCATCGTCGCGCGCTCGATGGGCGCGATATCGATGAGCGGCGCCGCCGGTCACGAGCATCCCGCCGCTGTGGATGGACAGGTGCCGCGGGAAGCCATCGATGCGGGCGCAGAACTCCAGCCAGCGCTCCCAGTGCGACAGCCCGACCGTGGAGCCGCCGCGGGCCTGCGGGGGTGGCTCGGGCTCGATCCGGGCGACCGAGCTCCGGGGATCGCTGCCGCGCGTGCCGCCACCCCGGCCCATCGTCGTCGCCGGCGGGGCGGGCGGATCCCAGCGCGCCGGACGGCCCAGCCGGTCCACGGCCCGGTCCACCCCGCGCGGGGCCGGCTCCACCTGGCCGCTCTCGGGATCGATGGTCCGGCCGTCCACGAGCCCCGGCGCAAGGAGCCGCTCGCGATCCGCCGCGTAGCCCGTGCCCCGTCCGGCCCGCAACCAGGCCACGCTCGCCGGCGTGTCGCCCGGCCCACCCTCGTCGCCGGACGTGCCGCCACCCCGGATCGCCGTCCGCGGCGCAAGCCGGTCATCGAAGCCGGTGGGCGACTCGGCTGGTGCCGGGGCCGGCGCGACATGGGGCATGTTGCTCGGCCGGCGCCGCGTCCGCTCGACCCTCGTTCGACGGCTTCGGTGCGCTCCCACCGTCCGAATCACGCCAAGCCGTGCCGGAAGGACGATCCTCCGGCGTCGCGCCGCCGTCGACGCGCTCGGCTGGTGCGTGGATCGCGACCAGATGGACGTCCGGCATCGAGCCATACGGTCGTTGTGGCACCCCATCTGCGGAACGGGACGCTGGGAGCGCACCGGGAGGTCGCATCGCTGGCGCCTCGACCCCCGCTGGCGCCTCGACCCCGCTGGCGCCTCGACCGTCGCGCTGGCGCCCCGACCCCCGCCGCCGCGCCGTTCGCCCGATCGGTATCGCCGGGGCTGGTATCCAGGGCACTTCGAGGGTCGGAACCGCCCCCCTCCCCCCGGCCGGCGTCGCCCGGAGCCTCCGGCCACGCACGGATCGAGCGGGCAGGGCCTCCGGTCGCGGCGCCCATGCCCCGATGTGCCCCCTCATCCCCGACGGTTACCAGTGGGGCCGATATCCGGCCGACGACCGCGCTCGACTCGCCCACCGGCACGGGCCCACGCCCGGCCGCACCCGCCACGGGCCTCGGCCACGCCACGACCGCGCTCGTCACGGATACCGGCACCGCCCTTGGCCCTGCCGCGTCCGCCGGCCCAGCCGCCGGTCCCGCCTCGGACCCCGGCACAGCCCCTCGCTCCGCCACCCCCGCCGACCCGGCCGCTGGCGCCTCGCCCGTCGACCCGGCCGCTGCCACCCGAGCCGCCCCCTCCTCCCCCGCCGGCGCCAGCCAGGCGAACGGCCGCGGCGCGTCCGGGTCCTCCGGCTTGGGCGGCTGGCGCCAGGGCGGCACCTTGCCGACCAGCGGGATCCGGGTGTTGAGCTGGCCCATCCGGTCGACGAACCCGTGCGCCTCGGCCTCGGCGGCCGCCCGCGCCTCGACCGGAAGCTCGTCACCCGTGCGCCGGAAGAACTCGGCGAACCCGCCGTCCGCCTCGAGGTCGCGCCGGACCATCACGCTGTCGTACGTCTCGAGCGCCTTCGCGACCCGGTCCACCAGCGGCCGCGGGAACCCGAGCGCATAGCCGACCTCGCGGACCGCCGAACGCGCCCGGTACGTGACGAGGTTGCAGACCATCCCGGTGTGCTCGGAGCCGTAGCGCTCGTAGACATACTGGATGACCTCCTCTCGACGCTCGGAGCTGAAGTCGATGTCCACGTCCGGGTAGGTCGTCCGGCCCTCGTTGATGAACCGCTCGAAGAGCAGGTCATGGCGGATCGGCTCGACTCGACTGATGCCCAGGACGTAGGTCACGATCGAGCCCGCAGCGCTGCCCCGGCCCTGCGCCGGGATCCCGCGCTGCTTCGCGAAGACCATCAGGTCCCAGCAGATGAGGAAGAACTCGGCCAGACCGGCCCGCTCGATGACGTCGAGCTCGTGGGCGAGCCGCTTGACGACGACCGGGGTCAGCGGGTGGTAGCGCCGCCGGGCGCCGTCCCAGCACAGCCCCGACAGGTACGAGAACGGCGTCTCCCCGTCGGGCACCGGGAAGCCCGGGAAGCGGTACTGCTCGAAGCCGAGATCGACCGAGCACGCCGCCGCGATCGCCACCGACCGCTCGATGCCCTCGTGCCACGCCCGCGCCGCCACGCCATCGAGGGTGGCGCCGAGCGCCGCGAGCTCGTCGCCCGACTTCAGGTACGACTCGCCATCGACGCGTCGCAGGTCGGCCAGCGTCTCGAGCGTCCGGCCGTGCTTGATGGCGGTCAGGACGTCGTGCAGCTCACGGTCCTCGGGCCGCGCGTAGTGGACCGCATTGGTGACCACGACCGGCAGCCGCAGGTCCGCCGCGAGGGCCGCCGATTCGGTCACGAGCCAGTCGTCGTCGGGGAGCAGGTGATGCCCGAGCTCGATCGCGAAGCCACCGTCCCCGAAGCGTGCCGCCAGCCGTTCCGCGGCCGCGCGCGCGCCCGCGCGGTCCCCTACGAGGAGCCGCCGCCCGACCTCCCCGCTGCGCCCGCCCGACAGCGCGATGACGTCCTCGTGATGCTCGTCGAGCAGGGCGTGGCGGAACCGCGGGACGCCCTTCGTGCCGGCCATGTTGGCCCGCGACATGAGCCGGCACAGGCTGCGCCAGCCGATCTGGCTGCGGGCCAGCAGGACGAGCCGCGGGCCACGGGCGCGCGCGCCGATGCCGCGGAAGTCCTCCTTGACCGGATCGCGATGGCCGGGGAGCCGGGCCCGGTCGGGGCGGGGGCGGGTGGGCCGGCCGTCCTCGGTGACGACGTCGCCACCGGCCGCGTCACCGGCCGGCGCGCCTCCGGCCGACGCACCACCACCCGAGGCCTCGCCCGCCGACCATGGGGCGCTCGTCGACGCGCCCGCGCCCGCGGTGCGGCCACGTCGGCGCTGACGGCGTGGCGGGACGACGATCCCGGACGGATCCGCCACGGCCGGATCGAGCAGCTCGATCTCGGCCCCGATCACCGGATGCAGCCCGGCATCGTGGGCCGCGGTCGTGAATCGGACCGCGCCATACAGGCCGTTGTGGTCCGTGGCGGCCAGGCCGGTCAGGCCCAGCTCGACGGCCCGCTCGACCAGCTCGTCCGGTGCCGAGGCGCCGTCGAGGAACGAGAAATTGGTGTGGGCGTGGAGCTCGGCGTACGGGGTCCGGAAGGTGCTCGCCACGGGTTGCTCCGGGTCGGGGCCAGGTCCTGCGGGGGCACGCCAGTATAGAACAAGTGTTCTATCACGGGAACCATGAAACAGAATCGAGGGGTCCGGCGTCTCAGGGCCATGCAAGCGCAGCTCCACCCCCATCGCCCGCTCCGACCGGTCGCCATGACCGCGCTCCGGACGGCCCTGACGGTGGTGACTGCGATGCTGCTGATCCTCGTCATCCTGCCCGCGATCATCGCGGCCCAGGCGGCGACGATCTAGCACTACATGGCGTCTCGGCGCCTGGGGGCTCGGGACGACACGCGGCGGCGCTTCGACTGCGATGGTCGACGCCGACCTGGCCGGAGCGCTGGTGAGCGGCGCACCTGGCCGCAGGACCCCGTCGGCGGGGTCAAGAGGTCCGCCACCCGCATGGGGGCGGGAGCGGACCTTCCCGCCACGACGGGGTCCTGCCATGTCCGGCGACCCGTCCCGCCGGCCGATCGACCACAGCCGCCTAGACTGGCCCGCATGCACCCGCGATCCGCCCGCCTCCCCCGTCGATCCCGGCTCCTGGTCGTGGTGGCCCTGGTGCTCGCGGCCTGCTCGCCGGGCGCCAGCGCGTCGACTCCGGCCCCGACGACCGCCGACGCGACGACCGCACCGACGACCGCCGAGTCGCCCGGCCCGACCTCCGCCGAGTCGTCAGGCCCGGCCGTTGGCCAGACCGACACCGAGTGGGGACGCATCTGGGACGCCGTCCCGGCCGGGTTCCCGCGCTATCCCGGCGCCACGACCGCCGACGATGCGACGCCCGATCCGGTCAGCAGCGCCTATGTGATCGCGCAGGGCGACGCGGCCCAGGTCGCCGACTGGATGCAGACGAGCCTCGAACTGGCGACGTACAGTACGGAAGGGTTGTCCGGGCCGTACGAAGACGCGAGCTACGTGCTCGATTCGGTCGGCGACGGCGACTGCCGCATCCAGACGCGGATCGCGCCGCAGGGCGGCCTGATCCTGGTGACCGTCCTGTACGGCGCCGCCTGCCCCGCCTGACCGCCCGAGGAGCCGCCCCGACCATGAACCCGCGACCTGCCGACTTCCTGGGCGCGGCCCTGCTCACGATCGTGCTGTTCGGGTTGGTGGCGATCATCGTCCTGGGCAATCTGACCGCCGCGGAGGGCTGACGCCGCCGGCGAGCGGGTCGGCGAACGTTCCCGCCGCCGCGACTCACAGTCGCGACACGAACCGACGCGTTCGCAGCTACACTTCGACGAACTCGCGCGTCTGTCGTGCACAAGTGGGTCGCGCCGCCACTGCGACCCAGCACCGGGGGTCGACGATGCAGTCAGCACAACCTCGCGATGTGGGTGTCCTCCTCTTCGTCATCGCACTCTTCCTCATCCTGTTCGTCGTGACCCTGACGGTGGGCTCGCCGACTCGCTGATCCCGGCCAGGATGAGCTCGATGCCGCGCGTGTAGGCGGCATCGACGTCGCCGCCCAGGCGGAACCCGCCGACGAGCTCCAGGCTCGTGAAACCGTGCGCCCAGGCCACGAAGGTGCGCGCCGACTCCAGGGCGGTGGCGTCCCCGACCAGGCGGCCGGTCGCCTCGACGACCGGCTCACCGAGGGCGGCCAGCGCCCCGGGATCCGGACCTGCCGTCGTCCCCCGCGCGAACAGCAGACCGTAGCCGGCCGGGTTGGCACGAACGAACGCTCGATACGACCGGGCGATCCAGCGCAGGTCATCGCGCGGGTCCGGCGCCGGACGTCGTGGTCGGAGCGTGGTCGCGAGGTCGATGACCACCGCGTCGGCGATGGCCCCGATGAGGGCGTCCCGGTCCGCGACGTGCTTGTACAGCGATGGCGGCCGGACGCCGACGCGTAGCGCTACCGCCTGCATCGACACGGCATCGAGTCCCTCCTGCTCGAGGATGGCTCGGGCCGCATCGACGATCGCGTCACGCGAGGTCCGGCTTGGTGTCGGGCTCATGGCGGCATCATAGGCTATTGACAATAGCCATGATGGCTATGTATCGTAGCCATCAGCAGCACGACGCCAGTTCGGCGTCGTCCCGGAGAAGGACCGACCGATGACCGTCATGACCGCCCAGATCCAGACCGTCGAGCACGCACTTGTCGACGGCGAGCACCCGTCCGTCGCCGGCGCGCACCCGGCTGCGACCGCGCAGGCCCTCATCGCGCCGTCCATCCGGGCCTGGCTGCGCATCGAGGGATCGGCCGGTTTCGTCGCCGGGATCGCCCTGTTCGTTGCGCTCGGCGGACCGTGGCTCCTGGCCATCCCGCTCCTGCTCGTGCCGGACGCGTCGGCGGTCGGCTACCTGCGCGGGCCGCGCGTCGGCGCCATGACCTACAACCTGGTCCACAACTGGGCGATCGGGCTCGTCGTGCTGGGCATCGGGCTGTGGAGCGGCGTCGATGCGGTCGCGCTGGCGGGCACGATCCTCATCGCCCACGTCGGGATGGACCGCGCGGCGGGCTACGGCCTGAAGCTGCCGAGCTCGTTCCAGGACACGCACCTCGGCCGGATCGGCAAGAACCGCTGATCAGTCGTAGAGCCGTTCCAGGTGCCAGGTGCCGGCCAGCCGGTCGAGGTAGATGAGGGCGAGCCAGCGCTCGCCCACGATCTTCAGGTAGTCGCGCGCGATCGGCTCGCGCCACCAGGCCTCCTCGACCCGCCATCGATTGCATACCTCGACCGCCTCGCGTCGTCCGTTCCAGCGGATCGCCGTGAGGCGCCCGTCGGCATCGAGCTCGACGTCGATGCGCGGGTGCTCACGCAGCAGGCGGGTCACGACCGACGGCCGCCGACCGGTTCGCCGTCGAGCCCGACGGCCTGCCACGTCCAGCGGTCCTCGGGCAGCGGCGCCTCCGGATCGGTGATGGCGACCCGCCGGACGCGATCCTCCCCGTAGGTCAGGGCCAGCCGGGCGAGCTGCCAGCCGAGCCGGGCCGTGCGCGCGGCCTGGGGCACGAACAGTGGCAGCTGCTGGCCGGCGGCCGGGGTCGTCCCACGCAGCTCCAGCTCCAGCCGTTGCACCGCGGCGGGCGGCGGGTCCCGTTCCAGCCGGGCGAAGAGCAGGCGCTCGACGGCCTGGGCATCGGCGGTGGGCTCGGGGAAGCGCTGCTCCACGTCCAGCCGTCCGGGCGTGCCCGTGGGCGCGAACGCGAGATCGAGCTCGATGGTCAGCAGCGCGCGGTCGGCGGCGAGCCCCCGGCCGGTGAGCTGGGCGGCGAGTGCCGCGACGAGCCGGTGGAGGACGAAGCGCAGGGGCTCGAGATCTTCGACGGGCGGCTCGATGGGCAGGGCGAGGGCCAGGCGCTGGGTGGCGAGGCGGGCCCGGAACGGCTCGGTCTCCTCGCCCCGGGCCCGGGCGTGGAGCCGGGCGCCCTCGTCCCCGAACCGGGCGATGAGCGCCGACCGCGGCAGCTCGGCCACGGCCCCGATGCGCCGCAGCCCGAACCGGGTCAGCCGGGCGCGGACGTCGGGGTCGGTGGTGAGGAGGGTGGACGGGACCTCGGCCAGGAAGGCGGCCTCGCCGCCGGGCGGGACGATGACGGGGGCGCCGGGCCGGGCGTGGACGGCCGCGATGGTCGCCGCGAAGTGCGTCCCCGCGATGCCGACCCGCGGGGCGAGGGGGTCCGGGGCGCTGGAGACAGGGTCCGGGGCGCCGCGGCCGGAGGCTGGCCTCTCCCCAGGATCGGGGCGGGCCGCTGCTCCGCAAGCGCGCCACGCAACGCGGAGCTGACGCGCTCGATGAGGGCGGGCTCGGGACCCCACAACGGCCCCAGGCCGTCGATGCCGAGCTCGAACTGGCCGAACGCCGCGTCCATGGGGTCGGTGGTCCCGGCCAGGCTCGGGCTCGACCGGCCGAGCGCTTCGAAGCCGGCCTCGGCCGCGGCCAGGTCCGCCTCGAGATCGGGATCGAGGAAGGTCGCCTCAGGGACGAGTCGATGCGCGCTCGCCAGCGGCAGCCCGCGGCGGACGCCCAGCGCCCGCGCGTCCGGGCTCGCGTCGATGACCGGGCCCGGATCCCACGGCCGGCCGCCCAGGACGAGCGGGCCCGGCGGGAACGGCTCGGAGCGTCGGGCCCGTGCCAGGCCCAGGGGCAGGTGCGGCACGAAGAGGTGGAGACGTCGCATGGTCGTGGGTCTCGCGATCGGGGGCCTCTGGAGCGGGGGCGTGGACGGGTGGTGGCTCGGCCGTGGGGTCGTGGGCGACCTCGAGGGCGTCGATGAGGAGCGCGTCGTGCGCCAGGCACGCGTCCCGCTCGCCGCCCTCGGCGTAGAGGATCCGGAGCGTCGCCCGCCGCCCCGGCGGTCCGTGGCGGTTGTGGGCGACGAGCGCCTCGGTGCGCTGGCCGACGACGTCGCGGCCCAGGCGGACCCACGACCGGCGAGCCAGCTCGAGACGGATCCCGGTCGCCTGGTCGACCGCACTGGCGAGGCCGCCGCCGGGCCTGCCGCCGGGGCTGGGCGCATCGAGGATCAGGAGCAGCGTCTCCGCGCGCCGGGCGAGCGCGGCGAGTCGATGGAGCCGGTCGGCGATCTTCGAGGGCGTGTCGGTCCGGGCCAGACGACCGCCGGGCAGGTCGAGGACGAGCAGGTCCACCGACCGTCCGGCCAGCAGGCTGCCGGCGATGCGCAGGCCTTCGTCCAGGCTGGCCGGAGTGATGACCACGAGCCATTCGAGGCGGATACCGCGGGCGACGGCCTCGACCGGGTCGAAGCTGCGCGACAGGTCCAGCCAGGCGACCACCGAGCCGGCCACCTGGGCCTCGGCCGCCGTGCGCAGGGCGAGCGTCGTGCGGCCGCTGGAGCCGTCGCCGCGGATGGCGACGCTGGCCGAGGTCGGCAGGCCGCCCGGTCCGAGGATGGCATCGAGCGCGGCGAAGCCGGTGTGGATGATCCGCTCACCGGGGAGTGGCGCGATCCCGGGGAGTGGCGCGATCGCCGGCCGGGCGTCGGTCGTCTCCGGGTCATCCGCCGGCGCCGGCTCGGCGGCCAGGGCCAGAGCGCCGACGACCCGCGGAGCTGCGGCACCCCAGCGAGCCTGGAGGCCCGCGACTGCGGCATCCACGTCACCACGGGGGGTCGTCATCGGACGCCGATATTAGAACATCTGTTCTAGCCCGACAAGCCCCAGATGCCGGATCCTTGAAGCTTCTACAGGGAGGCGTAGGCAGCCAGAATGGCTTCGTGTGGCCAGGACTCCGACAACAGACCAGCGAGTTCTGGATGGGGGCTCGCGACGATCCCGGGCAGGATCTCCGGATCGCTTACGACCGCACTCGCTGGAGCACCCAGCACCGCGTCACCCCATGGAGGGATGCCGTTGGCGAGATATCCATCCAGTCGCAACGATGCGTACGCCGACGTCGGCCAACGCTCCCAGATGCCCTGCATCAGCGATGGGTTCACCGCCAGCCAGGTCCCAAGCGTCAATCGATAGCCGCCGGTGAGCTGGATCGGCAATAGGACGCGGACGAACGCGCCGACACCATCGACTTGCATGAGCTCGCCGTTGCCCCATGTTCGATCCACCCGCTCCGATGCAGGTACGGCAAGGACAGGATCGGGCAACCCAAAGCGCACGTGGCGATCGTGTTCGGACATCGCTCGTCCACAGGTCGGACAGCTTCCATCGGCCATACCGCCGAGTCTATGCCCGGCCGCCTGTGCATCGAATGCACGCATCGGAGCGACGAAGCATCCGGACCTCGGTCTGGTACGACCTATGCGCCATCCGATGCTGCCCCTGATGCCAATGGGCCCTGGCATCGCGTGCCGGCGGGGCTGGCGCGCCGGGTTCGGCGCGTCTGATGCCGCATCCGCGACCGCTCGACCCTGAAAAGGATCCGTGCGTGCGTCTGATGCACGCTGGGGCGGGCATTGCGGTACCAGATGCACATCGACGACAGGACCCGGCGGCGCCTCCAGGCACGGGAGCCAAGTGCCTGGAGCCAGGGCCGCCTCCCTGGCGGCTGGCGGTCACCCGTCACCGGATCGACACGGCCCGGACCTAGCATCGGCCTACCATGCTGGCGATGCCCGACCCGATCCTCGACCCGGCCATCCCGACCGCGCCGATCCTCGTCGTCGACGACGACGCGAAGATCGTCCGGCTCGTCCGGACCTACCTGGAGCGCGACGGCTTTCGGGTCGTGACCGCCGCCGACGGGCCGGCCGCGCTCGACGCCATCGAGACCCACGCCCCCGCCCTGGTCGTCCTCGACCTCATGCTCCCCGAGCTCGACGGGCGGGCCGTCATCCGGGCGGTCCGCCGCGACGAGGCGGCCGCCCACACGCCGATCATCGTGCTGTCCGCGCGGAGCTCGACCATCGACCGCATCGCCGGTCTCGAGGACGGCGCCGACGACTACCTGCCCAAGCCGTTCTCCCCAGCCGAGCTCGTGCTGCGCGTGAAGTCGATCCTGCGCCGGACGGCGACGCGGACGCCGGGATCGGGCGCGACGACGGCCGGGAGCGACGCCCCGAGCGTCGCCATCGATGCCGGTCCGCTCATCCGCCATGGCGACCTGACCATCGACCCGGCGCGTCACGAGGTCCGGCGCGACGACGGCACCGTCATCGATCTCACCCGGGTCGAATTCCGGCTGCTGAGCGCCATCCTCGGTGCCGACGGCCGCGTCCTGTCGCGCGACCAGCTCCTCGATGCCGTCTACGGTCACGAGGCGACCGAGGTCCTCGATCGCACGATCGACGTCCACATCCGCCGCCTCCGCGACAAGCTCGACGACGACCCCGACGCCCCCCGCTACGTGCAGACCGTGCGGGGCGTCGGCTACCGGGCGGCCCGGACGTGACCACGTGACGCGGCCGCACCCGTGATCGCCCGGGGCATCGCCGGCCGGATCGCCCTGGCGGCGATCGCCAGCGCCGCGGTCGGGGTGATCATCCTGGCCGTCGGAGTGGCGGTCGTCGGGGCCGACATCTTCACGGCGCTGATGGTGGAAGCCGGCGACTCGGCCGTGCATGCCCGCGACATGTACGACGACTCGGTCACGACGGTCGTCCTGGCCGCCTCGATCCTGGCCGTCGTCGCAAGCGTCGGCCTCGCGGTGGTCCTCGGGCGGATGCTCGCCCGGCCGCTCGACGAGGTCAGTGCCGCCGCCCGGCGCATCGCCGACGGCGACTACGCGGCACGCGTTCCACGCGAAGGCCCCGAGGAGATCGCCAGCCTCGCCGATTCGTTCAACCAGATGGCGGCCTCACTCGAAGAGCAGGAGCGGATGCGCCGCGACTTCATCGCCAACGCGGCCCACGAGCTGCGCACCCCGCTGACCAATCTGCAGGGCTACCTCGAGGCGCTTCGCGACGGCGTCATCGTGGCCGATCGCGCCACCTACGAATCCCTCCACGAGGAGGCCGACCGGCTCGTCCGCCTGTCGCACTCGCTCGACGCGCTGGCGGAGGGCGATGCCGGGACCGACCCGCCGGTCCTGGTCGACCTCGACCTGGCGGGCGCCGTCCGCTCGGCGCTGGAGCTGGCCTCGCCATCGATCGAACGGGCGGGCCTGCAGCTCGTCAGCGAGGTCCCGGAACGCCTGCCGGCGCGGGCCGACCCCGATGGCCTGGCCCAGGTCCTGGCCAACCTGCTGTCCAACGCCGTCCGCTACACGCCGGCCGGCGGCACGATCACGGTCCGTGCCGAACGGCGACCGGCGGACCTTCTGGTGTCCGTGAGCAATACCGGCGACGGCATCCCGAGCGACGACCTCGACCGGGTGTTCGAGCGGTTCTACCGGGTCGAGAAATCACGCGACCGGGAGCGCGGCGGCGCCGGCATCGGGCTCGCCATCGTCAAGCAGCTGGTCGAGGCCGGCGGCGGCTCGGTCGGTGCCGAGTCCCGCGACGGCCTCACGCGGTTCTGGTTCAGCGTCCCGGGCTGATCGCGACGTCGCTCGGCGCGGAGCGCATCTCGGCGACCCAGCGCGAGGAGGCGGCCATCGCGCGGTGGCGGCGCGTGGGCGCCGCGCGGTCGATGGCGTCGTCGATGAGCTGGCGGTGGTCGGGCAGCAGGACCTCGCGGCGACGCTCGGCTTCGACTTCCCAGGTGGTGAACGCGTCGTGGTGGCGCATGGTCGGGTCCCTCCTCGTTTGCTCGAGGTGTTCATTCTCGATATCAAGTGTCTTGATATCGAACTAGTTGCGCTACCGTACCCGGCATGCCCTTCCATGTCAAGACTATCTAGGTCAAATCTCTTGACTTCGAACGAACGTGGTGTCGATACTCCGCGCATGGCACGCCGATCGAAGCCGCCAGTGGAACGCGACGAGCTCGACGACTCGCTGGACGTCTGGGCGCGCGAGATCCCCGACCTCGATCCGGTCACCGAAGGGGTCGTCGAGCGGATCCAGATCCTGGCCAAGGGCTTCGACCGGTCGCTCGACGAGACGCTGGCCGAATCGGGCCTCGACCGCCGCGCGTTCCACGTCCTGGGCAAGCTGCGTCGCGGCGGGCCGCCCTACCAGAACTCGGCCGGCCAGCTGGCGATGTACATGCGCCTGTCCAGCGGGGCCATGACCAATCGACTCGACCGGATGGAGGCCGCCGGCCTCATCCGCCGGCTGCCCGACCCGAACGACCGGCGCGGCACGCTCATCGAGCCGACCGAGCTCGGGCACCAGACCTGGGATCGGACGGTCGGGACGCAGGCGATGCGCGAAGCGAAGATGGCCGCGGTGCTCGATGCCGAGAGCCGCGACGAGCTGCACGCCCTGCTGCGCACGCTGATGCAGGCCTTCCCCGACAAGCACCACCACGGCCACAAGGCCGAGGCCACGGAGGCGGAGGCGGAGACGTCCGACCTCCCGGACGACGGCTAGCGCCCGGGAGCTAAGGCAGGCCGATCGCGATCATCCCGGCCAGCACGCACGCCAGCCCGATCCACTGGATGCGGCGCAGACGTTCGCCCATGAACGCCACGGCCGCGATGATCGTCACGGCCGGCCCGAACGAGGAGGCCAGCCCGACGAGCCAGGTCTCGGCGTGCTCGAGGCCGTACATGAACACGACCAGCCCCAGGACGTCGAGGAGGCCGGCGAGGACCACCAGCCCGATGATCCGGGTGTCGCCGCGGGCCCCGCCCTCGTCCTGGCCGCTTTCGCCGATGAGGACCGGCTGGGCCAGCCGCCGGGCGACCGTCAGCGCGCCCACCAGGATGACCACGGTCACGATGGCGTTGGTGGTCCGCGACACGAGGAGCACCTGGAGCCAGCCGGCGTAGTCGATGACGATGTCGCTCCCGATCGACATCGTGGCGAACAGCACGAGGGCGACGACGGCGAAGATCACGCCCGGACTGGCGAACTTGGTGCCGCGCAGGCCATCGAAGGTGATCCCGGTCAGGATGACGCCGACCGTCGCGAGCGTCGCCCCCACCGCCTGGACCGTCGTCAGCGTCTCGCCGCGGATGATCACGGCGAGGACGACGGTCAGCCCGCCGTAGGCCGCGACCACGCCGCTCACGACCGCGATGGGGCCGATGCGCAGGCCGGTGAAGTAGGCGAGGTACGCGCCGGCGCCGGCCAGCCCGACGATCGCCCCGCCGACGATGACCCGCGGATCGGAGGGGAACGTCGTGCCCCAGGCGAGGGCCAGCGCGACGACGACCGCCGCCCCGATGAGCTGGATCCCGGTCGTGACCCGGAGGCTCCCGATGCGCCGTCCGGCGATCGCGGAGAAGATGTCGAGCGTGCCCCAGGCGAGGGCGGCGCCGAGACCGGCGAGCAGGCCGAGGGGCATCGGCGGAGCCTAGCGGCAGGCCCCTGGGACCGGCCCGAGGTCCCGTCGGACGGGACGCCCGAAGCGGTTCCCGGAAGGGGGTCCCAGCCGGGTCTCGTGCTACACTCCGCCACCCGTGGGGATGTAGCTCAGCTGGGAGAGCACCGCGTTCGCATCGCGGGGGTCAGGGGTTCGAGTCCCCTCATCTCCACCACCCTCCGACCCGACCGACCGGTCCATCCGGGCGTCCGTGCGCCCGCTGGCATGCGGCCCATGCTCCGCACGATGCGCGCACGCGACCCCCACGAAGAGCATCGTGTCGCGACGCCGCTCGAGCTCCTCTTCGGCCTCACCTTCGTCGTCGCTGTCGCCGCGTCGCCCGGGCTCGTCCATGCCGTCGTCGACGGTCTCCACGACGGCGGTCGCCGAGCCTGCGCCTGGGCGGGTAGCCGGGTCGCCGCGGATGAGCCGCGGTGCAGTCGGCGTGGCGTGGCAGATGAGCGCCGCCGGGCAGCATGTGCCCATGGGATCGACCGGACATGCCAAGGGGTCGCGCAAGGCCAGCCGCCGGGCGGATGGCCGGAGGCGACGCGACGACACGCTCTCGATGCAGGTCCTCGGCGGGGTCATGGACCCGCGCCTCGCGGACCGGATCCTGGCGGCGGCACGCGACGTCGACCTCGACGCCCCATGGGCGGCGCTCGCGCCGCGGATCCTGCCGGTCCTCAAGCGGCGCCGCCATCCCTATCCCCCGGAGGCGGCGCCGTTCCACCTGTCCGTGCCGCCGGGCATCCCGACGGGCTTCGGCATCGACTTCGGGCCGGCCTTCAGCCACGTGACGACGGCGATGCTCGAACGCTGGGCCGATCGACCGCGCCACGATCCTCGGCACGGCGCTCGAGAACCTTCGGCGTGTGATCGTCCTGGAGCCGCCGCAGGTCCAGGCGTTCAGCCTTGCGGGGACCGAGATCGTGGGCATCCAGGGCCAGGGCTGGGGGTCGTCGCTCCTGCTTCTGCCGGAGGCCTTGCGTCCGATCCTCGGCGCGACCCCACGCATCCTGCTCGCGCCGGTCCGGAACACGCTCCTCGCCCTGCCCGAAGACGTCGACATCGAGCTCGCGGCGATGGCCTGGGAGGCCCTCGCCGACGGCGCGCACGATGAGCTCGACGTCGAGCCGATGCGCTGGACCGGGACGAGCGTGGTGGCCATCGGTGATCCCACCGAGGGCCTCCCGAACTGAGGCCGACCCGTCAGGCGATGGGCCGAGGGCGGCGTCGTGGTCGTGTCCGTGCCGGGACCCGGGTCGAGGGCCGTGTGCAGCTCGGTCGCATGGTCATGGAGCCAGCGCCGCCACACCTTGTGGTCAGGGCGCCGCGACGCGACCAGCGCCCAGAACGCCGGCCCGTGGCCGAAGATCAGCAGGTGGGCCAGCTCGTGGATCACGACCGTCTCGAGGGCCTCGGGCGGGGCCAGCACGAGCCGCCACGAGAAGGACAATCGCCCGGTCCGGGAGGCGCTCCCCCATCGGGACCGTGGATCGCGCAAGGTGATCGCCGCCGGCGTCACGCCGAGCGCCGGAGCGTGGTCGCGGATCGCGGCGTCGATCGCGGCGTTGGCCTCGCTCCGCAGCCAGGTCTCGAGGATCGCGGCGTCCGGTCGTCGCTCGCGCGCGACCCGGTGGATGACCAGCACGTCCTCGAAGCAGGCCACGTCGGACCGACGCACACCCGACACCGCCGGCACGACCCGGATGTCGATGAGCCGGCCACGGAACGGGATCTCGCCGCCGTCGCGGGCGCCGGCCCGCGTCGCGAGTCGCGCGACGAGGTCGGCCTGGAGCGCCAGATGGCGACGGACCCACGGCTCGCGCTCCCCGAGGAACGCGACGGCGCGCTGCTCGCCCGCGGCCCGGGCCGCTCGCGTCGCGGGGACGGTCACGATGACGCCCCGCTCTGGGTGGATGACGACCCGCAGGCCGCGCGCCCGTGGGGAGTGCCGGAGGGTGTACGGCACGGGTCCGCCGGGCAGGTGGGCGACGACCTGGCGTTCTTCGACGCCGGACATCCGGGCGCTCATCCGTGGCGCAGCAGGCGGCCGGCGCGCTCGCCGGTCTCGGCGCCGTCGCGCACCGCCAGGCGTCCGTTGACGATGACGTGGTCGATCCCGAGCGGATGGCGGGTCGGCTCGGCGTAGGTCGCGACGTCGTCGATCGTCGCCGGGTCGAAGACGACGAGGTCGGCCAGCGCGCCCTCGCGGATGACGCCCCGGTCACGCAACCCGAGCCGCCCGGCCGGCACCGAGGTCAGCTTGGCGATGGCCGTCTCGAGGGACAGCGCACCGCGCTCCCGGACGTACGTGCCGAGCACGCGTGCCGTGCTGCCGTAGGTGCGCGGGTGCGGACGGCCGGCGTCGAGGATCGGATGCCCGGGACGCCGGGCGGTCGCGTCGGTGCAGACCGCGATCCAGGGCACCGCGACGATGGTCTCGACGTCGGGCTCGCTCATGCAGTGGATCACGACGGCGACGTCGAGGCGATCGTCGACGAGGGCGTCGAAGGCGACATCGAACGGATCCGCCCCCAGCATCTCGCCAAGCTCGGTCAGCGAGCGGCCGGACCAGTCGGGATGGCTGGCGGCGTACGAGATCGTGATCCCGGCCAGGCCCGGATCGGACGCGACGTTCTCCCAGCCCGAGATCCCGCGCTCGATCTCGGCGCGCACGAGCTGGCGCACCTCGAAGTCGGCCAGGGCCGCCACGCAGGCGTCGACGCCGAGCGCGAGCAGCTCCGGCGGGACGATCGTGGCGAGGGTCGTCGCGGCGGCCGTGTACGGATACTGGTCGGCGGCCACGTCCAGGCCGGAGGCGCGCGCCGCCTCGAGGAACGCGATGGCCTCGTCGGCCCGGCCCCACACGGCGCGCGATCCGCACTTGAGGTGCGAGACCTGCAGACGTGCGCCGTCGACCCCTGCCTCGGTAGCGGCACGGATGGTGTCAACGGCTTCCGTCAGCGCGTCGAACAGACCTGCCGTCTCGTCGCGCATGTGGGTCGAATACAGGCCACCGCGGCGGGTCGCCGCCGTCACCAGGGCGACCAGCTCGTCGGGCCGGGCGTGCATCCCGGGCGCGTAGATGAGCCCGGACGAGAGGCCGAACGCACCCGCGTCGAGCGCGGCGTCGACCTCGCGGACGAGGGCCCGCCGTTCCAGGTCGTCGGGTTCGCGCGCGTCGGCGCCAAGCACGGAGCCGCGGATCGTGCCGTGCCCGACGAGGAACGCCACGTTAGGCCCGAGCGCCTGCTCGTCGACGGCGTCGAGGTACTCCGCGAACGACCGCCAGCGGGCGACCAGCCCGGTCTCGCGCATCGACAGCTCCACGAGCTCGCGGCCGCGATCGGTGAGCGGGGCGAGGGTGTCGCCGCAGTTGCCCGACAGCTGGGTCGTGAACCCCTGGCGCAGGTGGCTGATGAGGGCGCCGTCCACGAACACGGACGCGTCCGAGTGCCCGTGCGGATCGATGAACCCGGGGGCGACGACGCGATCGGCCACGTCGAGCTCGAGCGCCGCCTCGACGCCATCGCCGGTCGTCGTCACGTCGTCGACGACGAGGATCCGGTCGCCGAGCACGCCGACATCCGCCCGCCGACCCGGGGCGCCCGTGCCGTCCACGACGAGGCCGCCGCGCAGGAGCAGGTCGAACGCGGTCATCGCGCTGATGATGCCACGCGACGGCGGCGGGACGGCCACGCGACCCGCCGAGCGACCCGCCCGTGGCCACCCCGCGGCCGACCGGCGGCCGAGCGGTCCTCTGCTACAATCCCGCTCCCGTGGGGCTATAGCTCAGTTGGGAGAGCACCTGCATGGCATGCAGGGGGTCCGGGGTTCGAGTCCCCGTAGCTCCACCAGCATCAGCCGCGAGACCGCCGACCCACCACCCCTCGCCGACGGCGGGGGGTGCACCATATCCGGCACCCGATTCCGAGGCCCGCACCGTGACCGACACCACCGACAGCCGCAGCCGGGTCGAACGCTACGACCCGAACGCCATCGAGCCGCGCTGGCAGGACCAGTGGGCGACGCTGCGCCTGTACGAGACGGACCTCACGGACGAGTCGCGGCCCAAGTACTACCTGCTCACGATGTACCCGTATCCCTCGGGCGACCTGCACATCGGGCACTGGTACATCGTCACCCCGTCGGACGCGATCGCCCGGTTCCGGCGGATGCACGGCTTCAACGTCTTCTTTCCGATCGGCTTCGACGCGTTCGGGCTGCCGGCCGAGAACGCGGCCATCAAGAACGGCGGGCACCCGTTCACCTGGACGATGTCGAACATCGAGAACATGCGCCGCCAGTTCCGGACGATGGGCGCCACGTTCGCCTGGGAGGCCGAGGTCGTCACCGCCGACCCGAGCTACTACCGCTGGAACCAGTGGATGTTCCTGCGCTTCCTGGAGGCGGGCCTGGCCTACCGCGCGAAGTCCGCGGTCGACTGGTGCCCCAACGACGGGACGCTCGCGCGCGAGCAGGTCGAAGGGGCGGACCGCCATTGCTGGCGCTGCGGCGCGCTCGTCGAGAAGCGCGACCTGGACCAGTGGTACCTGCGCACGACCGCCTTCGCCGACGAGCTCCTGTCCTTCGACGGCATCGACTGGCCCGAACCGATCCGCATCCAGCAGACCAACTGGATCGGCCGCTCCGAAGGCGCCGAGATCGACTTCGTGACGGCGCCCGCACCCCATCACGCCGGTGGCGAGCGGCTGCGCGTCTTCACGACCCGGCCCGACACGCTGTACGGCGCCACGTTCATGGTCCTCGCGCCCGAGCATCCGCTCGTGCCGGTCCTGACCGCGCCAGAGCACCTGGGCGAGGTCGAGGCCTACGTCGGCGAGACCCGCCGCCGGACCGAGATCGAGCGCCTCTCGACCGACCGCGAGAAGACCGGGGTCGCCATCGGGGCCGATGCCGTCAACCCGGTCAACGGCGAGCGGATCCCGATCTTCATCGCCGACTACGTGCTGTCCGGCTACGGCACGGGCGCGATCATGGCCGTACCCGCCCACGACGAGCGCGACTTCGCGTTCGCCCGGAAGTTCGAGCTGCCGATCCGGCGAGTGGTGGCGGCGCCCGGCACGGCCGCCGACGAGCCGATGACCGACGCCTACATCGCCCATGCCGCCGACGAGCGCCTGGTCAACAGCGGCGAGTTCGACGGACTGCTCGCCGACGAGGGCGGCAAGGCCATCGTCGCGCGCCTGGCCGAGCAGGGCGCGGCCGAGCCCAAGGTGACCTACCGCCTGCGCGACTGGCTGATCAGCCGGCAGCGCTACTGGGGCACGCCGATCCCGGTCGTCTACTGCCCGACCGACGGGATCGTGCCGGTCCGCGACGAGGACCTGCCGGTCCGCCTGCCCGAGGACGTCGACTACGCGGGCAGCGGCACGAACCCGCTCACCAAGGACGCGGCCTTCCTGCACACCACCTGTCCGCGCTGCGGCGGTCCCGCCGAGCGCGAGACCGACACGATGGACACGTTCATCGATTCGTCGTGGTACTGGTTCCGCTACCTGTCGCCGGACTTCGCCGACGGGCCGGTCGACCGCGCGCTGACCGACCGCTGGACGCCAGTCGAGCAGTACACCGGCGGCGCCGAGCACGCGGTGATGCACCTGCTGTACGCGCGGTTCTGGACCAAGGCCATGCGCGACTGCGGCCTGATCGGCGAGGACGAGCCGTTCCGCAAGCTGTTCAACCAGGGCCAGATCCTGGGCGCCGACGGCGAGCGCATGAGCAAGAGCCGCGGCAACGTCCAGGATCCCGACGAGCTCGTCCACCGCTACGGCGCCGACAGCGTCCGGCTGTTCCTGATGTTCATGGGACCGTGGGACCAGGGCGGCCCGTGGAGCCCGACCGGGATCGGCGGCGTCCATCGCTTCCTCAACCGCGTTTGGACGGTCGTCCTCGACCCGCGCGGCCACGAGCCGGGCGATCCCGACGCCGGCCGGCTGCCCGCCGGCGAGACCGAGGACGACGCCGCCGGGGCCATCCGCGCCGCCGTCCACCGGACCCTCCGGGACGTGACCGCGGACTACGAGGCGTTCCGCTTCAACACGATGATCGCCAAGCTCATGGAGCTGACGAACACGCTGTTCCGCTACCGCGGGACGGCCGCGGCGGGCGAGACCGCTTGGGACGAGGCCATCCGGCTGTTGCTGCTGATGCTCGCTCCGGCCGCGCCGCACATCAGCGAGGAGCTGTGGTCGCGACGGCTGGCCGCGGCCGGGACCGCGTGGTCGTCGATCCACGAGGAGCGCTGGCCCGACGTCGACGAAGGGGCGGCGGCCGTGTCGGTCCGGGAGGTCCCGGTCCAGGTCAACGGGAAGTTGCGCGACAAGGTCATCGTGGCCGCCGACGCCGACCAGGCGACGATCGAGCGCGAGGCCCTGGCCGCCCCGAAGATCGCGGCGCTCCTCGACGGACGCACGCCGGACCGGGTGATCCACGCCGGCGGCAAGCTCGTCAACATCGTCCTGCGCGACGTCTGATGCGCACGGCCACCGTCGCGGCGGCCATGCTCGCGCTCGCCGCCATCGTGCTCGGCTGCGGGTCGCCGGCACCGATTCCCGCCCCGATCCAGGTCGACAACCGCACCGACACGGCCGTCGGGCTGTACGTCAACGACGGCTGGGCCGGCACGTACGCGGCGGGCGCGACCGGGTCGACCTCGCTCGGCGGCCACGGCGACCCGCCGTACACGATCGAGGTCCGCACCCCCTCCAACGCCGTCCTGCTGACGGTCGGGGTCAACGAAGCCCAGGCCGCATCGCTCGACCAGCCGGACGGCGCCGTCGCCGAGGAGATCGGCGTCCCGTGTGGCGTGGTCCGCGTCGTGGTCGGAACGCTGGCCGACGGCACCGCGCCCGCGCCGGCCGAGTCGGTGCCGCCCGGCCCCTGCCCGTAGCCGCGCGGCTACCCTTGACCCTCCCGACCGACGAGGAGATCCGCGTGCCGCCCATCCGTCTTGGCGCCCTGTGCTGGAACCAGTACACCGTCTGGCCCGACCTGCTCGAGGCCGGCCGCCGCGCCGACCGGCTCGGGTTCGACACCCTCTGGACGTGGGATCACCTCTATCCGATCGTCGGGAGCCACGAGGGCCCGATCTTCGAGGGCTGGCTGACGCTGGCCGCGTGGGCCCAGGCCACCGAACGGGTGCGCATCGGGCTCATGGTCGGGGCGAACACCTTCCGCGAGCCGACGCTCACGGCCAAGATGGCCACGACCCTCGACCACATCTCCGGCGGCCGGGCCATCCTCGGCATCGGCGGGGCCTGGTTCGAGACCGAGCACGAGGCGTACGGGCTCGCGTTCGGCGACGGTTTCCCCGAGCGGCTGCGCTGGCTCGGTGAGGCGTTGCCGGTCATGCGCGGGATGCTCCACGGCGAACGGCCCAGCGCGGCCGGTCCGCGGTATCGCGCCGCCGAGGTGCGCAACGACCCGCCGCCGATCCAGGAGCGGCTGCCGATCCTCGTCGGGGGCGGCGGCGAGCAGGTGACGCTCAAGCTCGTCGCCCGCTACGGAGACGCGAACAACGTCGGTGGCGGGCTCGAGAACGTCAAGCGCAAGGACGCCATCCTCGTCCAGCACTGCGAGACGGTCGGGCGCGACCCGGCCGAGATCGAGCGCACGACCGGGCTCGGCACCGTCATCATCCGCGACTCGCGCGCCGAGGCGGAGCGAGTCCATCGCGAGATGTTCGCCCGCAACGGCCGGGCGCGGCTCTGGACCGACCAGCCGGTCGGCACGCCGGAGGACGTCGCGGCGATCATCGCGCCGTTCGTCGAGATCGGCTATCGCCACCTCATCGCGGGCTTCCCGTCGCCGCACGACGAGGAGTCGATGACCCGCCTGGCCACGGAGGTCCGGACGCTGGTCGAGACGGCCTGACCACGACCGCACGCGAACGGCGTAGAGTCCATCCATGCCGCTCTACGCGATCTGGTTCGTCGCCGCGCTGGCGCTCCTCGTGATCGAGCTCGCGAGCACGACGTTCTTCTCGATCTTCCTGGCCGTCGGCGCGTTCGCTGCGGGTCTGCTCGCGTTCTTCGTGCCGGACAGCCCGATCTGGCTGCAGGCCGTTCTGGCGATCGTCGTCGCACTGCTCGGGGTCGCGGTCGGCCGGCCGTTCCTCAGCCGCCGGCTGCGGCGCCAGGGCGAAGGGCCGTTGACGCCGGGCGTCCACGGCGGCTTCGTCGGCCAGCGCGCGCTCGCCCTCGACGAGATCGGCGAAGAGCTCCATCCAGGCCACGTCCGACTCGCCGGCGAGACCTGGCTCGCCTACTCCGACGACCACCAGGTCATCCCCGAGGGCGCGCCCGTCGTCATCACCGCCGTTCGCGGAACGACGCTCGCCGTCCGGGCCGCCAGTCCCGCCACATCGGAGACTTGAGATGGATACGGGTCTGCTCGCGCTGGTCGTCGCCTTCATCATCGCGATCCTGTTCATCCTGTTCGCGTTCTACCTGCTGCGGAACACGGTCAACCTGGTCCAGCAGGGGTTCGTCGGCGTCGTGACCCGGCTCGGCGAGTTCCGGGCGATCCATGAGCCCGGGCTCGTCATCATCGCCCCATTCATCGACCGCCTCGTGACCGTCGACATGCGCGAGACGCCGCTGCCCGGCGACCGCCAGGAAGTCATCACCAAGGACAACGTCGTGGTGGCGGTCAACGCCACGATCTTCACCCAGGTCGTCGACGCCAAGCAGGCCCTGTTCAGCATCGCCCGGTTCGACGTCGCCATCGACGCGCTCGCCCGGACCGCGCTGCGCTCGGTCATCGGCACGCTGTCGCTCGACGAGGCGCTGTCCGAACGCGAACGGATCAACGTCGACGTCCAGGAACAGATGGAGGCCGTCACCGACAAGTGGGGCATCCGGATCAACCGGATCGAGATCGTCGAGATCACCCCGCCGCCACAGATCCTCCAGGCCCTCGCGCTCCAGAAGCAGGCCGACCAGGAGAAGCGGGCGAAGATCCTCCAGTCGGAAGGCGCGCAGCAATCCGCCGTCAATGTCGCCGATGGCGACCGGCAGGCGGAGATCGAGCAGGCCGAGGGCGAACGGCAGGGGGCGATCCTGCGGGCCGAGGGCCTGCGTCAGGCGCTCATCCTCGAGGCCGAGGGCCGGGCACAGGCGATCGCCACGGTCTACGAGGCGATCAAGGCGGCAGCGCCGGATCCGACCCTCGTCGCCATCCTCCAGCTCGACACGCTGGCCAAGTTCGCGGCGAGCCCGAACACGAAGATCGTGATCCCGCAGGAGTCCGCGGCCCTCATGGGTGCGGCCCAGGCGATCCAGTCCGTGCTGGCCCAGGTGCCGGAGGCGTCCTCCTAGTCGAAGGCGATCGTGGGCATCGGCTCGGCCGGTGCCGCGGCGTCCGGTGCCTCGGCGTCCGGCGAACCCTTCGCGCGCGCGCGGTGGCGGGCCGCCTTGGCACGGTTGCCGCAGGTTGCCATGTCGCACCAGCGGCGGCGGCTCGTCCGTGAGGTGTCGTAGAACACCCAGTTGCAGCGGTCGCTCTCGCAGACCTTGATCCGCTCCGGGTGACCGGACACGAGCTCGGTCACGAGCGGGTCGGTCAGTCGAGCGAGCGCGTCGTCGATCGGGTCGCCGACATGCCGATGGTCGACCGCGACGCAACCGTCGAGCGACGGCACGAGCTCGATGACCTGGCGCGCCCGCAGGGCCCGATTGACCGTGTCGAGCGCGCCAGGCGATGGCGGACGGTGGTCCACGAGCGCGTCCGCCACCTGGCGCAGCGCGGTCCGAACGGCATGGACGCGAGCCAGATCGGCGGCGGCAAAGATCGGATCGGCCTCGGCCTGAGCGTGCAGCCGGTCGGCGCCCTCCCCATGGATCACGCCGCGCTCGACGAACCAGTCGAGGGCGGTGTCAAGGGTCGGCAACCGCTCGAACGGGAAACCGTTCTCGGTGTCGTCGGTGTTCAGGAAGTCGAAGGTGTCCTCGAGGCTGACGTCGTGGGCATGACCCTGATCGACGGCCGCGGGAACGTCAGATGTCAACATATCGATAACCATCATAAGCGGGTTGACAGGTTACGCGCAAGGGGCTAAGGTACATCAGTAACCAGTAAGACCCAATAAACGGGTTACAGCGAAGGGTAGGCAGGTCATGGAAGCAATCGTCATGTTCCTCGCCGTGATCATCGGCCTCATCGGCCTCGATCTCGCAGCGCTCCGTTGGGGCGTCGACTCCCGGGGCTCGCTCCAGGATGACCACCACCGCTGAACCCGTCTTTCCGCGCCGCGGCGCGATACCGGAGGAACCATCGCATGAACAACTTCTACACGCTTCTCGCCCTGGACATCGCCCAGAATCGCGCGGCCGAGGCCGAGGCGACGCGCCGGGCGGCCCTGGCCCGGGCCGGCATCCCGTCCCGACCGGGCATCGTCCGTCGCGGCCTCGCCAACGGCTTCGCCCTGGTGACCCGCGGCAGCGCGGCCGCGGTCCGTCGGCTGGACGCTTGCCTGGCCGATGACCTGACCGAGGCGCTTGCCGCCGCCAAGTAACCTTCCCGGCATGGCCGACCATGCCACTCCCCGGGCGACCGCCGCGGTCTCCTGGGGCCCCGATCGCATCGATCTCTTCACGGTGGATGAGGACGCAGGCCTCGTCCACCGTGTCTTCGTGTCCGGCA
The DNA here is from genome assembly GCA_963828965.1 of uncultured Chloroflexia bacterium. Lineage (GTDB taxonomy): Bacteria > Chloroflexota > Limnocylindria > Limnocylindrales > CSP1-4 > SPCO01. The sequence continues at coordinate 230,387 of CAWHGL010000003.1, read as the reverse complement.
CGTGGAGCGAGCCCGAGGCACTGGGCGGAACCCTCGCTTCCGCACCCGCGGTGACCGCCTGGGCCGTCGATCAGCTGCAGGTCTTCGCGGTCTTCGCGGACGGCCAGCTGTGGAACCGGTACTGGGACGGCGCGGCATGGCACGCCTGGGAGTCGTTGGGCGGCGAGCTCGCCGGCACGCCGGCGGCCTCCTCGTGGTCGGCCGATCGGATCGACGTGTTCGCACCCGGGCGTGACGGGCGCACGTGGCACCGCTGGTGGGACGGTGGCCGCTGGGTCGACTGGGAGCAGCTCCCCGGGTGACCAGCGAGCGCGCTGTAGGCGGCATCCGGACGGAGCGACTGCTGCTGCGACGCTGGCGGGACGCGGACCGCCAGCCCTTCGCGGCGCTCAACGCGGATCCCGAGGTCATGACGTACCTGGGTGGACCGCAGTCGACGGAGCGTTCCGACGCGTTCGCCGAACGTATCGAAGCCCACTGGGAGGCTCATGGCTGGGGCCTGTGGGCAGTCGAGGTCCCGGACCTCGTGCCGTTCGTCGGATACGTGGGGCTGTGGCCGGCGACGAGCTCGCTGGGATGGGAGTCCGTGGAAGTCGGCTGGCGACTCGCCCGCGCGCATTGGGGGCACGGGTACGCAACCGAAGCGGCGCGACGCGCGCTGGCATTCGGCTTCGACGACGTCGGTCTCGACGAGATCGTCTCCTTCACCGTTCCGGCCAATCGCCGCTCGCGGGCGGTCATGGAACGCATCGGGATGCACCACGACCCGGCCGATGACTTCGACCATCCCTCGGTGGATCCGCTCGTGAACCCGGAGCTCGTCCGGCACGTGCTGTATCGGCTGGGCCGGGCGAGTTGGGCGAAGGAAACAGCCACTGCAAGAACGTAGGAACGAGCGACGTCAGGGGGCCTGTCAGGCTGGCGTCTCCGCGTCGATCACCTCCAGGCGTTCCTCCATCGCGGCCATCACCGCGTCGCGAAGGCGCGGCGAGCTGTCCATGAGGTCGGTGAACTCCCGGTTGGCCACGGCCAGGACGCGGCATGCGCCTTGCGACACGGCGGTGGCGGTCCGTGGACCACCGTCGATCAGGGCCACCTCGCCGAAGAACCCGCCCGGTTCGACGGTGTCGATGTGACGCCCCGCTCGGAGGATGTCGACCATGCCATCGAGCACGACGAAGAAGTACCCCTCGTACCGACCCTCGTGCGTGATGCTGGTGGCAGCCGGCTCATCGATCACTTCGGAGTGCTGCACGGTGCGCTCCAGGCGCGCGCGATCGAGGCCCTCGAAGATCGCCATCTGCAACAGCTGGTCAACGACATCATCCATGGGAGCACCCCTCTCGACGGGTCCACGGCGGGGAACCATGCGGCCCGTCGGCATTCTGCGCCAACCCCGTCCGGCACCGTCTCTCCTGGATGAAGCCGTTCCTTGGCAGGGTCGGCCGGCTCGTCAAGGCAGTGGGCTGCGACGCTGGCGGCACGGCCATGTCCCAGGGTGTCGCCACGCTCGATGGCTGCGCTGGCAGTGATCGCGAACTGACGCTGGAACAGCGTGACCGATGCCTCGTGCGCGCCGCCCGATCTGACCGTCAAGCCCGGCGCGACTCCGTTGTGGATGTAGCGTGAGCATTCGCCCGGGCGAATCAGCCTCCCCCGATCTGGCGAGATCTGCCTCAGCTTCGCGACCCGACGCGCTTTGACGCCTGGTCGCACCGGATCCTCGTGCACGCCCTCGGCATCCCACACCGGGGGCCTTTTGGGTGACCATCGGCCCTTGTGGCCACGCGACCGCGTCTGCACCGTGGAGGTGCTGATACACCGGTGACCGGTCGGCTTGCGACCGCGTGCGATGGAATTCGGCAGCGAGGTCGACATCATGTCGCGCAGATCCGGTCGTCTTACCATCACATTCGTCGTGCTCGCCCTGGTGGCGACTCTTGGCGCGTACGCCCGACCACCCGTCGCACAGGCGGCCACCACCCCATTCACCGACATCGCCGGGACGTCCTTCGAGGCAGACATCGAATGGCTGTTCGCCGAGGGCATCACCGTCGGCTGCTCGCCGACGGCCTACTGCCCCGAGCGCGCTGTGACCCGCGGCGAGATGGCGAGCTTTCTGGACCGGATGTTCGATCTTCCGGCCACGACGACCGACTACTTCACCGACGACGACGGCACGACCCACGAGCAAGCTATCAACCGCCTCGCGGCCTCGGGCATCACCGCCGGCTGTACCGACACCACGTTCTGTCCCAAGGCGAACGTCCGGCGCGACGAGATGGCGTCGTTCCTGGTGCGAGCCATCCCACTCACCGACGGTGCCGGTGACAACTACTTCCGCGACGACGACGGGACGACCCACGAGGCCAACATCGACCGGGCCGCGGCGGCCGGCATCACCACCGGCTGTGGCACCTGGCGCTACTGCATCGCCGACCCGGTCACCCGTGGCCAGATGGCGGGCTTCCTCCACCGGGTCGAGAAGCCCGTCGCATCCCCGCCGCACCCGGCACCGGGCATCGCGACCCTGTACGTCGCGACGACCGGCACAGACGTCGGCAACCCCTGTCTCGTCAAGGCGAACCCGTGCCGGACGATCGGCTATGCCCTGGGCATCACCCTCGATGGCGACCGGATCGCGGTGGCTGGGGGCACCTACGCCGAGGAGAACCTGACGCTGTCCCACGGCGTGGAGATCACCGGTGACTCGGGTGGCGGGACGACCATCGACGCCTCCGGCGGCGGAACGTTCCGGATCTTCACGATCCCGACTGGGCGCATCGTCAGCATCGACCATCTCACCCTCACGGGCGTTCAGCGGCACGTAGGTGGCGCAACGACCAACGGCGGCGCCATCTATAACCAAGGAACGCTCACGATCACGAACTCGACGATCAGCCGGAACGCGGCGGACATAGGCGGGGGCATCAGCAACTCCGGCACGTTGACGATCACGAACTCGATGTTCAGTCAGGGCGACAGGGGCGGCGCCATCTACAACCAGGGCGCAGTCACGATCACGAACTCGACGTTCAGCGGGAACCACGAGGGCGGCGGCGGCGCCATCTACAACCACGGCGCAGTCACGATCACGAACTCGACGTTCAGTGGGAACAGCGCGGTCGGCGGCGGCGCCATCTTTATCTCAAGCCCAGGCACCCTTACCGTGACGAACTCGACGTTCAGCGGGAACACCTCGACCGACGCCGGAGGCGCCATCTACAACGGAGGCACAGTCACGATCACGAACTCAACGTTCAGCGGGAACGCGGCGGCTGGGGGCGGTGCCATCTACAACGAAGGCACAGTCACGATCACGAACTCGACGATCAGCGGGAACGCGGCGACTTCGGTCGCAGGCGAGGCCGGGGGAATCTCGAACAACGACCACGCGAACGACGGCAGCCATCTCCACCTCGAGAACACTATCGTCGCCGGCAATGCGCATCCGGGCAGTCCCGAGACATCGGGCACGATCGAGTCGCAACTCGCGAGCATCGTCGGCATCCCTGCCGGCCTGACGCTGGCCGACATCCTCGATCCGGCGGGGCTCAAGGACAACGGCGGCCCGACCCAGACGATCGCGCTCACCGACTCGGCCAAGAACCCCGCCAAGGGCAAGGGCGATGCCGCGACCTGTGCGGCGGCCCCGGTCAACGGCCTCGACCAGCGCGGCCTGCCGCGGACCGAGCCCTGTGACATCGGGGCATACGAGATCCAGCCGTCCGACGGCAGCGATGCCGCCGCGGCCGCCGGGCCATCACGCGAGCCGATCGCGACGCTCGCGCCGCGGCCGACGGCCGCAACAGAGCTGGCGCTGACCATCGACCGCCCGCTGCCGGACACCGTCGTGAGCGCGTCACCGATCGAGGTCGTCGGGCACGCCCCGGCCGGCGCACGCGTGGTCTATGACACCTCGATGGCGCCCGATGCGGAGGCCGTCGCGACGAGTGACGGTGTGTGGAGCCTGTGGGTCACCCTGGATGAAGGGGCCAATGATCTCGTCTTTCGCCTGGGCGACGACGAGTCGACCGTCGTCCACCTTGCCGTGACGTACGAACCTTCGCCCGGGTCGCCGAGCCCGGCGACACCGGGGCCTACGGCCGAGCCGACACGCACCCCCGAGCCGAGTCTTGGACCGGAGCCGAGGCCGCACACCGGAGCCGAGCCCGCCACCCGCGCCGACGCGCACGCCTATCCCCACCCGCGCACCCGTTCCGACCCCGGTGCCGCCACCCACACCAGGGCCATCGGCCGCTAGGCCCATCTAACAGATAAGTCGCAGCTAACACCTCGTCGCTAGCATCCGCGTCGACGTCTCGCCGCGTCGGAAGTGCCCCCAACGCGACGAGACGTCCGTCATCCGATCCGGCCGTCGTCGCCGCGACCCGCCCGCCGCGGAGTGCTCGATGGGATCGACGACCCCGCCGTGGCGGACCCTGGACGCGCCCTCGCCGACGACGACCGTCGACCAGCGGCCCGGGCCGCCAGCTTCGACGGCGCCGATGCCGGAGGTCGCACCGGCCGGTCTGCCGCCGGTCCGGGTGCTGGCGGCGCTCGGCGGTGCCGTGGCCTGCGCGGCATTGGCCGTGCTCCTGGCCACGACGGGCGGGTCGGGCGGGGAGCTCGTGGTCGACGGGGGCAGTCCGCTGCCGGGCGCATCGGATGTCGCCGCGATCGCCGAGCCGAGCCGCCCGTCGGAGGCCGTTCTGGTCGTCGAGGTCGTCGGTGCCGTGCCGAAGCCCGGTGTCTATCGATTGCCGCCCGGCGCGCGGGTCGGCGACCTCGTCAGCGCGGCCGGCGGCTACGGAGCGCGGGTCGACACGGCGCGCGCCGAACGTGAACTCAATCTGGCAGCGGCCCTGCGCGATGGCGACCAGGTCCGCGTGCCGTCGCGCGACGACCCGGCCGGAGCCGCACCGACGACCGGCACCTCGTCGGGAGCGGGTACCGCCGGGGGCGCCGCGGATGGCGCCAGCGCGCCGGTGGACCTGAACACCGCGACGGCGACCGAGCTCGACGCCCTGCCGGGCATCGGGCCGGTGACGGCGGACAAGATCCTGGCGGCTCGCGCCGAGGCGCCGTTCACGTCCGTGGACGACCTCCGAACGCGCGGCCTCGTCGGCGAGAAGACGTTCGAGAAGATCCGGGCCTCGCTGGTGGTGCGCTGACCCGTGCCTCGCAGCGGCTGGCTGGCGATCGGGACGACGGTCGCGTGCCTGCTCGGGGCGACGCTCGAAACGCGAACCGTCCTGGTGCTCCTCGTCATCGCGACCGGCCTGGTGGTGGCGGCGTCGACCAGGCGTGGCTTGGGTCGCCCGGCCGTCGCCATGGGTCTCGGGATCGTCGCGGTCGCGATCCGTCTGGCGCTTGGACCGACCGCGCCAACGCTGACCGGCGTCCCCGAGGGACGCGGCCCGTGGACGATGGTCGTCGAAACGGTGGGATCGCCACGCGAGGGCCAGCAGGTCGCGACGCTGCGCACAGCCGCGGGCGGCGCGACCGGTTTTCGGCTGGCTGCGACGCTGCCGCGCTTTCCGGCCATCTCTCCCGGTGACACGGTCGAGGTCGGCGGCCGCACCCGGCCCCGGCCCGACTCCTCGTACGGACAGTACCTCGAGCGTCTCGGAGCCTGGGGCAGCCTGGACGCCAGGACGCTCGTTCGCGTCGACGCCGGGGCGACAGGACCGGCCGGCGCGCTCGAAGGCCTGCGCCGCGCGGCGGCCGATGCTCTAACCGTGACGCTGCCCGAACCGGAGGCCGGCCTCGCCGCGGGCATCCTCATCGGCCTGCGTGACCGGGTCGATCGCGATGTCGCCGCAGCGTTCACGATCGCCGGCGTCAGCCACGTCGTCGCCATCTCGGGCTGGAACATCGCCATCGTCGCGGCCGCGATCGCGGCCGTCGCCGGGGGTCTCGGGCGTCGCCGACGGGCGCTCGTCACGGTCGTCGCCATCACGGCCTACATCGCGTTCGCCGGGGCGTCGCCGTCGGTCCTGCGCGCCGGGGCGATGGCTGGGGTGGTCCTGCTGGCCCGCGAGACCGGCCGAGCCGGCTACGCCTCGGCGGCCCTCGGGTGGGCTGTCGTCGTCCTCCTGCTCGTCGACCCTGGCCTCGTCGCCGATGCGGGCTTCCAGCTCTCGACCGTGGCGACCGCCGGACTCATCGCCTGGGCGACGCCGTTGACCGAGCGCCTCGGGCGAGCCGGTGGCGGACGTCTGCCGCGCTGGCTCGCCGAAAGCCTCGGTGTGTCGCTGGCGGCCCAGGCGGCGACCCTGCCGATCGTCCTCGCATCGTTCGGCCGGCTGGCCGTCATCGCGCCCGCGGTCAACCTGCTCGTCGTGCCGCTCGTCGCCCCGGCGATGGCCGCCGGTCTCATCGCCCTGCTGGCCGGCATCGTCGTGAGCCTCGGCGCCCCGCCGGCGGTGGGCGCCATCCTGGCGGCCCCCGCCTGGGTCGCGCTGCGGCTCATCGTGTCGATCGTCGAGGCTACCGCAGGGCTGCCACTGGCAAGCGTGACCCTCGAACCACCGTGGGGCTCGCTGGCTGGCGGACTCGTCGTCGTCGCAGTGGGCGCCGGTCTCGTCGTCCGCCGGTCCGACCGGCGGCACGGACACGTCCGGTCGAGGTCGCCGCGAGCGCCGGCACCGCCAGCGCCAGCGCCAGCGCGGCCGTCGGCGGCATCGTCGCCGGTGACCGCGCCACTTCGTCGAGCGGCGCCGAATGGTGCGAAGACGACCGCAGCCGCGACTCGCCTGCGGCGGGCGGCCACGCTCGCCCTCGTGACGTCGCTGGCCGTCACCGGCGCCGTCGTCGCGGTCCGGCCGTCGGGTGCGGTGCGGGTCACGGTGCTCGATGTCGGCCAGGGCGACGCCATCCTCGTGGAGGGCGCGGACGGTGGCCGGCTCCTCATCGATGGCGGTCCGGATCCCGATCGCCTGCTGGTCGTGCTCGATCGGCACATCCCGCCGTGGGATCGACGGATCGATGCCGTCATCCTCAGCCACCCGCATGAGGACCACGTGGCCGGCCTGGCCCTGCTGCTCGATCGATATCGCGTCGCGCGCGTCTTCGAGCCGGGCATGCGCGGCCCCGGACCCGGGTACGCCGCCTGGCTGGAGCGGCTCGGTCGGCCGGGCGCACCCGTGCGCCTCGGTCTGGCCACGGGCGACCACCTGGCCGTGGACGCGATCCGCCTGCGGGTGCTGTGGCCCGATCGCGGCTCCGTGCCCCGCGAGCCGCCCGACACCGGGACCGGGATCAACAACGTATCGATCGTCCTCTACGGCGAGGTCGGCGGCCGTCGATTCCTGCTGACTGGCGACATCGAGCAGGACATCGACCCGATCGTGCTCGCCCGCGGCATCCCGCGGGTCGACCTCCTCAAGATCGCCCATCACGGCAGCAAGACCGCGACGACGGCGGCCTTCGTGGCGGCGGCCCATCCGTCGGTCGCCATCGCCTCCGCCGGCGTTGACAACCCGTACGGGCACCCGGCCCGCTCGACGCTCGATCGCCTCCGCGACGCCGGCGCCCGTGTCTACCGCACCGATCGCAACGGGACGGTGACGGTGACCATCGGCTCGGACGGACTGGCGATCCGCACGGAGCCACGACCGATCGCGGAGCGTGTCGCCGACGCCCGACTGGCGCTGGCTGGCACGTCCCGGGGGGCGGCAGCGCCGGTCCGATCGTTCGTCTGCGCGCTTCCGACCCGCGGAGGTAGGTCGATCGAGGCTGGCCCGGTCGCCCCGTCGGCCGCCTCGGCCCCGGTCGATCCGCGCGCTGCCCTGGCCGCGATCGCGCCGACGCCGGACCCGCGCGCTTCGGACCGGCTCGACCACCGCCTCCGCTACCATCGACCCGATGACGGTCCCCTCGCGGACAGCGGCCGCTGCCCTGCTGCTCTCCCTCGACCCGCCGCCGTGGGCGCTGCGGCACGCGCGCGCCGTCGCCGAGGTCGCCGCCTGGCTGGCGGCACGGATCGAACGACAAGGGATCGCCCTGGACCGTCCGGCCGTGGAAGCCGCAGCCCTGCTCCACGACGTCGACAAGCTGCTTTCCGCGGACGACCCGGCGCGCGCCCTCCCCCATGGCGAGGGCTCGGCGGCGTGGCTGACCCGCTGCGGCCACCCGGAGCTGGCCCGCCTCGTCGCGAACCATCCTGTGACCCGGCTCGCCGACGGCGAGGCCCACCGACGCTGGGCGGCATTCGCCAGCCGCGAGGAGCGGCTCGTCGCGTACGCCGACAAGCGCGCGGGTCAGCGCCTGGAGTCGATGGATGCCCGGTTCGCCTCGTGGGCGCATCGTTACCCGGGCGCGTGGGATGCCGCTACGGCTGCGACCGTGCGTGCTCGCGCGGCCCGACTCGAGGCGGACGTGTGCCGCGCGGCCGGGATCCGGCCCGCTGACGTGCAGCGGCTGCGCTGGACGGGCGCGGCCATCGCGACGGCCGAGGAGGCCGCCGTGGCCCGGCACCCCGCCGCATGATCACGCCCCTCCTCTATGTCTGGGGCGACGACGACCTGATCGCGGAGCGCTTGGTCGAACGCTTCGAGCGCGGCCTGGAGGCCGAGCTGGGCAGTCCGCTCGAGCGCTGGGACCTCCGTGCCGAGCTCACGACCGCGGGGACCGGCGCCGCCCAGCTCCAGGAGCGGCTCGGGACGGGCGTGCTGTTCGGTGGCGGGACGCTGGCGGTGGTCGCCAACCCCGGCGCCCTCGTGCGTCGGAACGACACCCGCGACCGGGTCGTGGGCGCGATCGGCGCGATGGCCGCGGGCAACGCCGTCGTCTTCGTCGAGGCTGCCCGCTCGGGCGCGAAGGGCCCAGGCCCCAAACGTCTCGCCGATGCGGTCGTCGCGGCCGGCGGCCGGATCGTCTCGGCGATGGCGCCGCGCCCGACCGCACTCGGTGCCTGGATCGAGAGTGAGGCGCGCGAACGCGGCATGACCCTGGGCCAGGGCGCCGCGCGTGAGCTGGCCGATCGCCTGGGCGCCCGGGTGACCGACGGCGACGTCGACCGCCGCTATCTCAGCCGCATCGCCTCGGGCGAGCTGGACAAGCTCACCTTGCGTCACGCGACGGACGGCGCTGCCATCACCGTCGACGACGTCCGTGGGCTCGTGGCGGAATCGACCCCGGGCTCCGTCTGGGCATTGACCGACGCGGTCGGTGAGCGACGCGGACCGGCGGCGCTGCTCGCCCTCGACCGCCTGGTCGAGACCACGCCCGAGCCCGTCCTGCTGGCGGTGCTCCATCGACGCGTCGTCGAGCTGCTCGAGCTCGGCGACCGGCTGGCCGACGGGACGGCCCTGCCGGCGGCGGCCCGGGCGATGGGCATCAACAGCGAGTTCCGCGCCCGGACGCTGGCGACCCAGGCCAAGCGCTGGACGACCGACGAGCTCGCGGCAGCGCTGGCCGATCTCGTCGAGGTCGACGCGCTCGTCAAGGGCGTCCCGGGCTCGGCGAGCGGACGCCGCGCAGCGGAAGCTGGCGTTCACGATGTGGGTCCGGACGCACGCGACCGCGGGGTCGGGCTCGGGGCAGGGATCGGGCGGGCGGGTCGACCGCTCCGCGTGATCGCGCCGGGTCGGCGCCGCGAGGTCGCCGTCAGTCGGCGGACGACCAGGCCTGTTCCTGGACGACGAGATCGCTCTCGATGGCGAAGACGCAGCGGCCCTCGCCGAGGTCGAGCAACTCGATCAGGTCGGGGTCGATGTACAGCTGCGAGCAGTCCTCGCACAGCCCGCCGGGGATGCCGAAGCACAGGCGCTCGCTCCGGTCGGGCAACCGGAACGTCGTGTCGAAGCGGGTCGTGATGAGCCGATGACCACAGGCGGGGCACCGATCTCGGGAAGCGGACATGCCGCGATGCTAGGTGGCACCACGAATGCCTCGGCATGACCCGACGGTACCCCCCGAAGGGGTACCCGCCGGGGCGTTCGTCGGTCGGCGGGACCGCTGCGGACGCCGCCGACCGACCCGGATCGCGCTCGGGTCAGCGCGTCTCGAAGCTGACCTGGAGGGCGCCCTGCGCGTCGCGGAGCTCGAGGTGGCCGGCCCGGACCTCGAACGTCGTGGCGTTCTCGAGGGCGGCCAGGTAGGCCACCTCCTGGGCGTTCTTGGCATCGTCGGCGCAGGCCATCTTGGTCGAATTCAGGGGCCCGACCTTGACGTTGCTGCCGTCCACGACCGCCGGGCCGTTGTAGCTGTTGCAGGTCGCGTTGCCAGTGATCGTGCCGGCCTTCTCGTAGACCAGGGTCGGGTCCGTGCCGGCCTCGACCGAGACGACCGCCTCCTTGCCGTTGTTGATGCCGGTGGCGTGCCAGGTCACGCCCTCGAGCGTGCCGGCGGCGGCCATCGAGTACGACAGGATGGCGGTGTGGTTCGCGTCGTGGAGGGTCAGCGTGTCCTCGGTCGCGGTGTAGCTCTTGACCTTGCCGAGGTTGGTCCAGGTACGCGGCCTCGACGTCGCCGCCCGCTCCGACGCACATCATCTGCGTCGCGGCGATGGCCCCGAACGACAGATCCGCCCCGGACAGGGTGTACGGGCCGGTGTACTGGTTGCAGCCGGCCGTGCCGGCGACCGTGGTCGCGGCGCCGTCGAACTTCGCGTCGACCGTGACGTCGCCGGGGACCTCCTTGCGGGTCCCGTCCTGCTCGTAGGTCTCGAGGACCCAGACGTGCCCGGTCAGCTCGCCGCCGGTCCCGCCCTCGGCGTTGATGGCGCCGCCCCCGGTCGAGGTACAGGCCGCCAACGCGGTGATGGCGATGGCGAGGCCGGCGATGGTCGTGAAGGTGCGCATGGTGGAGGATCCCTCGTGGTTGGTGGATGTCGTGGGGCGTGACGTCCGGTCGGGACCGCCGGTTCCGGCGGACGCCGTCACTGCACGCGGAGGATCGTCCGGGCCTCGGCCCAATGCTTCTCGAGCCCGTAGTACTCGCGCTCGGGCGGCGTGAAGATGTGGACGATCACCGACCCGAAATCGATGAGCACCCAGTGCGAGGCGGGCGTCCCTTCCCGGCCGATCGGCCGCGTCCGCTCGTCGCGCAACGAGGAGATGATGCCATCCGCGATGGCGTCGAGCTGGCGCTCCGAGCCACCGGAGCAGATGACGAAGTAATCGGCCAGGGTCGTGAGCGCGGTCAGGTCGAGCAGCACGATGTCGGCCGCCTTCTTGTCCTCGGCCAGCTCCACGATGCGCCGGGCCAGGTCGAGCGCGACGCGGTCGGTCGCCGGGGGCGGCCCCTCGCGGCGCGGCATGCCGTCGGCGGCCGGGGCCGCCAGCACCGAGGGGTCGAGGGCGTCCATCTCGGGCAGTGTGGCATCCACGGTCTGGGCGTCGGCGCCGATGGGCGCGGGGTCGGTCACGATCGAGCGGTCCTCCTGGAGTCCTGGTACAGGGCATGGTCGCCGATATACGTCGCGACCGCATCCGGCACGAGGTAGCGAAGCGACCGACCAGCCGCCGCCCGGGCCCGCAGCTCGGACGCGGACAGGCGCAGACGCGGTCCGTCGAGGAACACGGCCTCGCCGGCGACGCCCGGGAACTGCCGCTCGAGGAAGTCGGGCGCGGCCTCCGGATAGCCGTCGCGCGGGGCCACGACGAGGGTCGCCAGAGCCAGCACGCCCTCCGGGTCGCGCCAGGTGGGCAGCTCGACGAACGCCTCGGCCGACAGGATCAGGGCGAGCCGGTCGCCGTGGCCCGCCGCCGTTCGGCTGGCACGCAGGTCGCGCAGGGTGTCGACGGTGTAGGACGGCCCGCCGCGGTCGAGCTCCATGCGGCTCGCGGCGAACGCGGGGTTCCCATCGATGGCGGCCCGGACCATGGCCAGGCGGTGCTCGGCGGCCGTGATCGACCGGCCGGCCTTGTGCGGCGGTTCGCCGGCCGGGATGAACAGGACCTGCTCGAGGCCCACGGCGTCGCGGGCGGCCTCCGCGACCGCGAGGTGGGCCAGGTGGATCGGATCGAACGTCCCGCCGAAGACCCCGAGGGCGTCGCGCAGGTCGATCGTCACCGCTCCTCTTCCCAGCGGTCGTGGCCCCACTCGAGCTCGGTGGCGCCGATGCGCACGAGATCGCCGTTGACGATCCCAGCGCGGCGCAGCTCGGTCTCGATGCCGTAGCGGCGCAGGTCGCGCTGGAAGCGCTCGGCCGACTCCTCGACGTCGAAGTTCGTCTGGGCGGCGATCCGTTCGATGCGCTTGCCACGGACCCGATAGGCCCCGTCGTCGTCGCGCTCGACCGCGAAGCCATCGCCCATGGCCTCGATGCGGTGGACGACCACTCCGGACGGCTCGGGCGGTTCGGCGAGGCCGGCGGCCGTGGGGAGCAGGTCCGCGACCCGGTCACGGAACGCCTCGAGCCCCTCGCCGTCCGAGGCCGCGATGGCGACGACGTCGAGCCCCTCGGCGGCGCGGGCCGCCGCGAAGGCCGGCCAGGCCGCCTGGGCGGCAGGCAGGTCGAGCTTGTTGAACGCGATCAGCATCGGCTTCCCGAGGAGCGCCGGGTCGTGCGCCCGCAGCTCCTCGCGGATGACCTCGTGCGACCACTCGGGATCGCGGTCGGCGCCGTCCACGACGTGGACGAGGACACGGGTCCGTTCGACGTGGCGCAGGAAGGCATGGCCGAGCCCGGCGCCGTCGGAGGCGCCTTCGATGAGGCCGGGAACGTCCGCGATGGTCGGGCGCCGTTCGTCCTCGTCGCCGAGGTCCATGACGCCGAGGTTCGGCTCGAGCGTCGTGAACGGGTAGTCGGCGATCTTGGGCGTCGCCGCGGTCAGCGCCGCGAGCAGCGTCGACTTGCCGGCGTTGGGCAGCCCGACCAGCCCGATGTCGGCGATGAGCCGCAGCTCGAGGCGCAGCCAGCGCTCCTCGCCGGGCTCGCCCTTCTGGGCGTGCTTGGGGGCCTGGTGGGTCGAGGTCTTGAAGTGGGTGTTGCCGAGGCCGCCGCGACCGCCACGGGCGACGAGCGCCTCCTGGCCGGTCGCCACGAGGTCGGCCATGAGGGCGTCCGTGTCGTCGTCGTAGACCGCCGTCCCGGGCGGTACCTCGAGGACGAGGTCGTCGCCGGCCTTGCCGTGACGACGCGAGCGGGTCCCGCGGCCGCCGGGGGTCGCCTTGAAGTGGTGGCGGTACTGGAAGTCGCGCAGGGTCGTCTGGCCGGCATCGACTCGCAGGAGGATCGACCCGCCGCGCCCGCCGTCGCCGCCGTCGGGTCCACCGCGCGGGACGTGGGCCTCCTGGCGGAACGTGGCCGCCCCGTCGCCGCCCGCGCCGGCGTGGATCCAGATCTTGACGCGGTCGAGGAACATCGCGGGCATCGTCGCATGCTCGGACGGGTCATGCCCGCAGAGCGCCGGACGTGCGGCCTAGAGGTACGCCAGCGGGTTGACGCGCCGGCCGCCGCTCCAGATCTGGCCCTTCCAGACCTCGAAGTGAAGGTGCGAGCCCGTGGCGTTGCCGGTGGCGCCCATGCGCCCGACGCGCTGGCCGCGCCCGACATGCTGGCCGCGTCCGACCGACACGCTCGACATGTGGTTGTAGGTCGTGTACAGACCGGACCCGTGGGCGATCCAGACCTGGTAGCCGCCGCCGTTGTTCTTCCAGCCCGCGAAGGTCACCGTGCCGCCGGCCGCCGCGTAGATCGGGTCGCCGGTCGAACCGTCGATGTCGAGACCGTAGTGGCCGTAGTGGTAGTACTGGCTGATGTGATGGCTGCTGGTCGGCCACCGGAAGTTGCCGCCGTGGTAGGTCTTGGGCGGCCGGCTGCTGCCACCGCGCGACTTGCTGCTGCTGCCGCTGCGCGTCGTCGTCGGCTTCTTGGCGGGCTTGGGCGTCGCGATCGGGTCGCCCTTGGCGCCGGGGACGATGAGGACCTGCCCGACGACGAGGTTCGGGTCGGTCATCTCGTTCGTCTTGAGGATCTTGGCCTCGGTGACCTTGTATTCCTTGGCCAGCGCCGGGAGCGTGTCACCGGACTTGACCTTCACGACGAGCCCGCTGACCGGCGGGATCCGCAGGATCTGGCCGCGATGGAGGGCGTCCTTGTTCTTGATCTTGTTCGCCCACCACAGGGTCATCATCGAGATGCCGTGGGCCTTGGCGATGCCCGACAGGGTGTCGCCGGACTTGACCTTGTAGGTCGTGACCAGGTCGGAACCGTCCTCGACGCTCGTGTCGACCGCGACGGGCTTGAGCAGGGTGCCGTCGGCGAGGAACGGTCCTTCGACCGTCGTGGGCTCCGCGACGGCCGACATCAGGTCGGCCGTGGAGCCCGTGGCGGCGGTTGAGCCGGTGGCGCCAGCGACGCGCGCCTGGCTGGAGGCGGTCCCGGATCGAAGGTTGGAGGCGCCGGGCAGATAGCCCGCGCCGGTCAGGTCGTCGACGGTGGTGTCGGCATAGGCCGTCTCGACGTCGCCGATCCCCGAATCGAGGACCTCGGCACCGCTGAGCGCGAGCCGCGGTCGCCTCGCCGTCGCCGTTCGGGCCACCGGTGTCGCCGGACGCGCCGCCGGGTGCGACGCTGACGAGGGATGCAGCAAGGACGATGCCCGCGACCGCGATCGCGACGGTCCGCTCATGGCCCAACCGGCCAAGGACCGCCAGGGTCGGCAAGGTCGGGAGGGTCGGGCGGACGGCCAGCGACCGGCGGTGCGATCCGCGCGGCAGGAGGCTAGCGGACGAAGCGGCGGTATCGACGCCCTGGCGGACCTGTCGCGCGGCGACGTGACGTCGCTGCTGCAGCGTGGTCGTGGTGCTCGGCGTCGATCGTGCAGGTCGACGGAGGCGTCCGAGGACGCGCTGGACGTCGACCGATGCATTCAGCAATACGGTCTCTCCTGCGTGAGGACGGTCCGAGAGCGCGGTGGGGGTCGCGTGGGATGGGGGTCTCGGAGCGGACCGTCCGGGGTCGCGGTATCGAGCTGGGGGTCTCTACATCGCGGCCGCGCCCGACATGACATCGGGCTTACGACATCACGGGAACCGTACCATGCCCTTCGCGAAGGTTGCAAACCCCGGACAGTCGGAGGTGGCTCCCGACCGGGCCGTCAGGCCTCGAGGTTCTTGGTCAGCGAGGCCAGGAACTCGGCGTTCGACTGCGTCTTGGACAGGCGGTTGAGGAGGACCTCGATGCCTTCGTTGGCGCCGACCGCGGACAGCATCCGGCGCATCGTCCAGACCATCTTGAGCGTGCCTTCCTCGAGGAGGAGCTCCTCGCGGCGGGTGCCCGAGCGCTGCACGTCGATCGACGGGAAGATGCGCTTCTCGGCGAGCTTGCGATCGAGGATGAGCTCCGAGTTGCCGGTGCCCTTGAACTCCTCGTAGATCACGTCGTCCATGCGCGAGCCGGTGTCGACCAGGCACGTGCCGATGATCGTGAGCGAGCCGCCCTCCTCGATGTTCCGCGCGGCGCCGAAGAAGCGCTTGGGCGGATACAGGGCGATGGGATCGAGGCCGCCCGACAGCGTCCGGCCCGACGGCGGCAGGGCCAGGTTGTAGGCGCGCGCGAGGCGCGTGATCGAGTCGAGCAGGATGACCACGTCGCGGCCGGTCTCGACCTGGCGCTTGGCGATCTCGAGGGCCATCTCGGCCACGTGGGTGTGGTTCTCGGTCGGCTCGTCGAAGGTCGAGGAGATGACCTCGCCCTTGACGCTGCGGCGCATGTCCGTGACCTCCTCGGGCCGCTCGCCGATGAGCGCGACCATGAGGAGCATGTCCGGGTAGTTGGCGCTGATGCCGTTGGCGATCTGCTTGAGGAGCATCGTCTTGCCGGCCTTGGGCGGGCTGACGATGAGCGCGCGCTGGCCCTTGCCGAGCGGGTTGACGAGGTTGATCAGCCGCTGGCTGAGGTTCTTGGGATCGGTCTCGAGGTTGATCAGGACGTCCGGATGGACCGGGGTGAGGTCACCGAAGACCGGGCGCGCCCGGGCCGTCTCGGTGTCGACGCCGTTGACCGCGTCGACCCGGAGCATGCCCCAGTACTTCTCGGCCTCGCGCGGGGCGCGCACGGCACCCGAGATGCGGTCGCCGATGCGCAGCCCGAACCGGCGCACCTGGCTGGAGCTGACGTAGACGTCCTCCGGGCTGGGCAGCAGGCCGTGACGGCGCATGAACCCGAAGCCTTCGTCGACGATGTCGAGGATGCCGGTCGCATACGCGTGCCCGGCGTTCTCCGTCTGGCGCTGGAGGATGCGATCGACCAGATCGTCCTTGCGCTCGCCGCCGGCGGTGTCGAGCTCGAGGTCGCGGCTGACGGCGCGCAGCTCCGTGACGCTCATCTCGCGGAGGTCGCTGACATCGAGGTCGTTGCGCTCGCGCGCAGCCTCGAGCTCCTGCTGCTCCTCGAATTCGGAGACGGGGGCGCGATAGGTGCCCCCCTGGGTACGGCGACGGGGTCGTCGATTGCGTGAGCGCTGGTCGCGCTGGTCTGGGCCGGGTCCGGGCATCGTGGTGCGGTCACCTTGGTGGTGTGAGGGAGGGCGGGACGGATGCAGCCTTCCCGTGGAAGGCGCTCCGGTTCGCGTGGGGCCCGGACGGATGGTGCGCGCAGGCTAGGCCGCGGCGCGGGTCCGGTACGGGATGGTCGGAGCATAGACCCGGCTGCGCACGGCGTCAACGGCCCTGTGTGGCCTCGTCACGTCGACGTCCCGGCAGCACCCTTGGCGTGGCCCCATCACATCCCCATCGGGTGGACCTCGCCGGGACGGCCCGGACGCGCGACCATGGACGCACGACGGGACCGACGCACGGCCCCGAAGCTCGAGGAGCCGCCACCGATGCAGACCGACCTGCGCCCCGAGGATCTGGGCGACCTGCTGGAGCAGCCGCTGATCGCCGTGCTCGCCACGCGACGCAAGGACGACACGGTGATGCTCTCGCCGGTCTGGTTCGAGTGGCGCGACGGCGGGATCAACATCTGGGTCCCGACCCCCGAAGGCGGCAAGATCGCCCACATCCAGCGCGACCCACGCGTGTCGGTCGTCGTGTACACCTCGGACTGGCCGTACAAGGGCTTCGAGCTGCGCGGCGAGGCGACGGTGTCGCCGGATGGCTTCTACGACGTCCTGGGCCGGACGGCGCTGCGCTACGACGGCCCGGAGGCGGCCGAGCGGATGGTGTCGACCTACGCGCCGGGCGTCGTGATCCGCGTCGAGCCCGGCGTGATGCGCGGCTGGGACTACGCCGACGAGGACTGACGCCGGCGCCGATCCGACGCTCTGACGCGCGCCCCGACCGGCGCCCGCTAGAGGCCGTCCGGCGTCACCCCGCGCGCGACCGCCCGTCCGGGAGAGAATGGAGCCCGGAGACCGGGCTGGCGCGACCGCCGGCCGGCCCGCCACGCGGCGGGTCTCGGGGTGCCGCAGAGAAGGGACCGGATGGCGACGTTCCTGCCGACTCGGGCCGCGCTCGCACTCAGCATCGGGTTGCTCGCGGTCGCCGCGACGGCCTGCGCGCCGGCGGCGGTCACGCCCTCCGCGGCCCCAGCTTCGGCCACGACCGCACCGAGCAGCGGGCCGTCCGGGGCGCCGATGGTCCGGATCGGCGTCTCCAACCCGGTCACCAACGACGGATGGCGTGAGGCCATGATCTGCTCGATCAAGGCCCAGGCGCTCGCCTCCGGCCGGGTCGAGAAGCTGACCGTCGCCGACCGCACGACCGACGCGGCCGGCCAGTCGGCCGACATCCGCAGCCTCGTCGCGACCGGTGTCGATGCGCTCGTCATCGCGCCGGGGGACCCGGCCGGCATCAAGGACGCCGTGGCCGAGGCGATCGCCGGCGGCGTGCAGGTCGTGACGATCGGGCGGCCGGTCGACGTCGAAGGCGCGCGCGTCGTCGCGACCGACCAGGAGGCCTACGGGTTCGCCGGGGGGACCTGGCTGTTCGATCAGCTCAAGGGCAAGGGTTCGGTCGCCGTCTTCCAAGGGTTCGAGAAGCATCCGATCGACGTGGCCCGCGACGCCGGGTTCTCCCGGGCGCTCAAGGCGCACGAGGACATCAAGGTCGTCAGCGAGACCCACGCCGAGCGCGATCCGGCCACGGCCGTCGAGACGCTCAACAAGTACCTCGCCACGGACAAGGCGCTCGACGGCATCTGGGTGAGCGGCCTCGACAGCGTCCTCGTGGACGCGCTCAAGATCGCGGGCCACCCGCTGGTGCCGATCGCCGGCGGCGATCGCGGGCCGTTCGTCGGGCAGCTCCTCAGCCAGGACGGGCTCGTCGGGGCCGCGGTCACGGACCCGCCGGCGGTCGGTGGTGCGGCGGTCGCCCTCGCCATCGACGCGCTCGACGGCAAGGCCCCGACCGATCCGGTGGTGACCATCACGCCGGAGGTCTGGCCGAACGACACCGACGCCGGGCGGGCGGCGCTGACCGCGGCGAGCGACCCGGACCTCGACCTTGCCTGGCCGGTGTCGGTCACGATCCCCGGGCGCACGACCTACACGATGGACCAGCTCCTCGCCTGCGACGGCCCGGAGGGCTGAGCCGCATGGACGACACGACGGACGGGCGCGACGGGCGCGGAGGGCACGCACCACCTCGGCATCGACCTTGGCGGGACGAACCTCAAATGGACCGTCGTCGAGCAGCAGCCGAGGTGCGTGGACCGTGGTCGACCGCGCCCAGGTGCCGACGCCGGGCACGGCCGGACCCGACGGCGTGATGGCTCGCCTGACCGCCCTCGCGCTCGAGGCCCGGACGCGGTGGCCATCGATCACGACCGTCGGCATCGGGGTGCCCGGCCTGTACGACCCGGCGACCGGCTGTGCGCGATTCCTCGTGAACCTGCCCGGCGACTGGGCCGGCCGGCCGGTCGCCGCCGAGGTCGCCGCGGCCGTCGAGCGACCCGTCACGCTCATCAACGACGCGCGTGCCTTCGGGGTCGCCGAGCTTCGCCTCGGGGCGGGGCGCGGAGCGCGGACGATGGTCGGACTCACGCTCGGCACCGGCGTCGGTGGCGTCATCGCCATCGACGGCCGCATCCACCTCGGGCACGACGGGACGGGCGGTGAGCTCGGTCACCAGACCATCGACCCCGACGGGCCGCGCTGCGGCTGCGGCAATGACGGCTGCCTCGAGGCGTTCGTCCGGGCGGACCGCTTCGCCGAGGCCTGCGGCACGCCGACCGTGGAGGCCGCGGTCGTCGCGGCCCGCGCCGGTGACCCGACCGCCACGGCCGGGATCCAGCGGATGGGGCGCTATCTCGGCATCGGCATCGCCAACATGGTCGCGGTCGTGACCCCGGACCGGGTCGTCGTCGGCGGCGGCATCGCGGCGGCGGCGGACCTGCTCTTCGGGCCCATCCACGACGAGCTGCGGCGGCGGGTCCACACGACCCAGCTCGACGAGGTCGAGCTCGTGGTCGCGGAGCTCGGACCGTGGGCCGGCGCGATCGGGGCCGCGGTCCACGGATCGGGCGTGGACAACCCGGCGCGTGCGTTCGCGTTCGAGCCGACCGGCAGAGAAACGGAGGCCAGCGCATGACGACGACCGGCTTGCTGACCAGCGTCGTCGGCTCGCACGCGCGGCCGTCGTGGTTCGTGGCCGGGATCGACGCCGCGGAGCGCGGCGAGTTCGGGCCGGCCGACCTCGCCGAGATGCTCGACGACGCGGTCGACCTCGCGCTGCGCGACCAGGAGTCGGCCGGGATCGACGTCGTGTCCGACGGCGAGATGCGCCGGGCCGGCTTCTTCACCGCCGAGTTCTACCGACACCTGACCGGCGTCGCGGCGCTCCCGCCCGAGCGGCGGCTGGGCGCGGGCGGCCACGACCAGCAGCACCGCTTCGCCGTGCTCGAGCCGATCGCCGCGCCCGACGGCCTGGGCGTCGTGGCCGAGTATCGGTATGCCGCGACGCGGGCGACGCGCCCGCTCAAGGTCACGATCCCCGGCCCGTACACGCTCTCGGGCCGTCTGCGGACCGGTCCGGGCGAGGTGTACCGCGAGCGCGACGCCGCGGCCGAGGCATTCGTCCCCATCCTGCGCGCCGAGGTCGAGGCGCTCGTCGCCGCCGGCGCGACCTTCATCCAGATCGACGAGCCGTCGCCGGCCATCCACCCGGACGCCCCGAGCGACTTCTCGGCGCTGTTCAACGCGGTCGTCGCCCCGGTCGCCGGGCGCGCCCGCATCGGTGCGCACCTGTGCTTCGGTAACTTCCTGGGTCGCCCGCTCGCGCGACGGACCTACGCGCCAGTCCTCGGCGCGATGCTCGGGTTCGCCGCCGACGAGCTCGTCCTCGAGTTCGCCAATCGCGAGATGGCCGAGGTCGCGATCCTCGGCGACATCGCCGCCGCGGGCCGGGACGTCGCCGCGGGCGTCATCGACGTCAAGAACTACCACCTCGAGTCGGTCGATGAGGTCGCCGAGCGGATCGATGCCGTGCTCGCCGCCGGCGTCCCGCCCGAGCGCCTCACCCTCGTCCCCGACTGCGGGTTCAGCCAGACCGCCCGCTGGGCGACGCTCGCCAAGCTCCGTGCCCTGGTCGCCGGCCGCGACCTCGTGCGCGGTCGCCCCTGACAGGAGGACGCATGGACGGCCACCGGATCTCGATGCTCGGCACCGGGCTCATCGGCGACTTCTACACGATGACCCTGCACGGCCAGCGTGGCCGCGACCGGGTCGAGGTCGTGTATTCGCGGAGCGCGGGCCGCGGCGAGGCGTTCCGGGAGCGCTGGGACATCCCGGCGTCCACGGACGACCTCGCGGCAGCGGTCAACCACCCCGACACCGACGTCGTGGTCGTCGCCTTGCCCAACTTCCTCCACGAGGAAGCGGTCGAGCTCGTGGCCAGGGCGGGCAAGGCCGTGCTGTGCACGAAGCCCCTGGGGCGCACCGCCGAGGAAGCGCGCCGCATGCTGGCGATGGTCGAGGAGGCCGGCGTGTTCGCGGGCTACCTCGAGGACCTGTGCTACACGCCCAAGACGCTCAAGGCGGTGGCGGCTGCGGCGAGCGGCGCCATCGGTGACGTGACCTGGGTCCGGTCGCGCGAGACGCACCCGGGTCCCCACAGCGCCTGGTTCTGGGACGGCCGCCTGACCGGCGGCGGCGCGATCATCGACCTCGGCTGCCACTGCATCGAGATCATCCGCAACTTCGTCGGCAAGGGGAACCGGCCGGTCGAGGTCCTGTGTCACACCGACACCCTGGTCCACCCGATCGCCGACGAGGACAACGCCCTCGCGCTGATCCGCTTCGAGTCGGGCGCCATCGGCCAGTTCGAGGTGAGCTGGACGTTCCGCGGCGGGATGGACCTGCGCGACGAGGTGGCGGGCACGCACGGCACGATCTGGATGAACCACTTCCTGCGCACCGGGTTCGAGATGTTCAGCGCCCCGGGTGCCGGCGGCGGCTACGTCGCCGAGAAGGCGGAGAGCTCGGCCGGCTGGCTGTTCCCGGTCGGCGACGAGGTCTCGGAGCTCGGCTACGTGGACATGTTCAGCGACATGTTCCGGGCGCTGGAAGGTGGCACCGCCCCACAGGAGACGTTCTACGACGGCTACGTCGTCAACGCGATCATGGACGCCTGCTACCGCTCGGCCGAGGCGCACGGCTGGGCGCCGATCGAGCTCGAGTGGCGTGGCGGCTCGACCCCGCGCATCGCCTCGACGCCGGAGCGGTTCGAGGGCCAGGTCGTCATCAAGCGCGAGATCCTGCCGGACGGGCGCCACAAGCTCATCCTCAAGGACGAGGCCACGGGCGACTTCAGCGACCGGGTGGTCGCGGGCGGCTGACCGCGGCGCCAAGCGCCCGGCGCGACCCTAGGGTGCGAGACCCAGCTCCGCGAGGAAGCGGAACCGCTCGTCCGCCTGGTGGAGCTCGCCCGCGTCGTGGCCGTTGAACGGCCAGACGTTGATCGAGCGCGGGCCGGCGTAGTGGTTGTAGGCCGCGAACACGGTCGAGGGCGGGCAGATCTCGTCCATCAGCCCGACCGAGAAGCGCGCCGGCGCCTCGCCCGCGCCGCGAAGTTGACGCCATCGAAGTAGGCGAGGCTCGCGAACACCTGCTCGGCCAGATCCCGCCGCGTGGCGAGGTAGCGGCGGACCTCGCGATACGGATCGGCGTCGGTGACGTCGACCGCCCGCCGCCAGTGGCACAGGAACGGGACGTCGATCGCGGCGGCGCGGACCCGCTCGGACAGGCCGGCCACCGCGAGCGCGAGACCGCCACCCTGGCTCTGGCCGGTGACGACGATCCGTTCCGGATCGACGGCCGGATGCTCGACCACCGCATCGACGGCGAGCACGGCGTCGGTGATGAGCCGTCGCCAGTAGGCCGTGCGCGGGTCGTCGATGCCGCGGGTCGTGAAGCCCGGGTACTGGCCGGTCGCGGGGGCGTCCTCGAGGTCTGGGGTATCGCCCGGGCTCCAGGCACTCCCCTGCCCGCGGGTGTCCATGACCAGGTGCGTGTAGCCCGCCGCGGACCACAGCAGCCGGGCATGCGCGAAGGACCGTCCGCCGCCGTAGCCGATGTACTCGACGACCGTCGGGCGGCGCTCAGCGCTCCCCGCCGGGGTCAGCAGCCAGCCGCGGATCGATTGCCCGGCGTAGCCGCTGAAGGTGACGTCGGCGACATCGATGGTGCGCAAGGGTGTCGACGTCGGCGCGAACGTCGGCTCGCCTCCGGCCGCGCGCGACGTGGCGAGGGTCTCCGCCCAGAACGCATCGAAGTCGGCTGGCTCGGTCCGGTCCGGCCGGTAGGCCTCGAGCTCGTCGATGGGCAGGTCGAAGGCGGCCATCGGCGGGTCTCCGTTCTCAGGCGAGCGTGGTCTCGGTCAGATAGTGCTGGCGGTCGCGGAGCTCGATGGTCGGCCCGACGAGCCGGATCGTCGCTTGCAGCGGCAGGTCCACCGACGACGTCCCGACGAAGAGGTCGATGGCCCCGGGCTCGACGACGCGCCGACGGTCCGCACCGACGTACGCGAACTGTTCCGCCGACAGGGTAAACGTCACGGTCGTGCACTCGCCGGGCTGCAGCGTGACCCGCCGGAAGCCACGCAGCTCGAGGACCGGTCGAGCCACCGTCGCCTCGACGTCCCGGACATACAGCTGGACGACCTCGTCGCCGGCGCGCGTCGCCGGTGTTCGTGACGTCGACGCTGATCGCGACCGTCCCACCGGTGGTGGGCAGCTCCGGCCGATCGACGCGAAGCCGGTCGATCCTGGAGGAGCTGTAGGACAGACCGAACCCGAACGGCCAGAGCGGTGCCACCGGTCCGTCGACGTAGTCCCCCTTCGGCTGCGAGTGGCCGCCCGTGGGGTGGTGCCGGTACGTGACCGGCACCTGGCCGACGTTGCGCGGGATCGAGATGGGGAGCTTGCCGCCGGGGTTGGCGGCACCGGTGAGCACATCCGCGATGGCGTCCGGGACCGGCGTCGCCCGGGACCCACGCCAGGAGGATCGCGGCGCAGTGGGTCGCCGCCCACTCGATCGCCAGAGGCCGTCCGCTGACCACGACAAGCACGACCGGCGTCCCGGTCGCCACGACGGCCTCGAGCAGCTCCTGCTGGCGACCGTGGAAGCCCAGGCTCGAACGGTCGCGGAACTCCCCGGTCGTCGAGTCGTCGGTCAGCCCGGATCGCTCACCGAGCACGACGATCGCGACGTCGGCACCGCGCGCCGCCTCGACGGCGCCGGCCAGCTCCGCGTCGGTCCCGTCGGAGATCCCGGTGCCGCGCGCGTGGACGATCTCGGCGTCGACCATCGATGCGCGAAGGGCATCGAGGATCGTCCGACGTCCGGACAGCTCGTCGCCGGGCTGGATGACGTCGCCGTCACCGACGATGCCCAGCGCGTCGACCCCCGACCGCATCTCGCGCAGGGTCTCCATGTGGACGAGATGGCTGTAGTCGCCGAGCAGGTCACGGGCGCTGTCGGCGATCGGTCCGATGACCGCCACGCGACGAGGGCTCCCGCTGAGCGGCAAAAGCCCGTCGTTCGTGACGAGGACGAGCGAGCGTGCCGCGAGAGCCCGGGCGGCGCGATCCTCGTCGGCGGCGAGCGTCTCGAGAGTCGCGGCGCTCGGCACGTCGACGTACGGGTCGTCGAACAGTCCCAGGCGGAACTTCATCCGCAGCACGCGGGCGACCGTCTCGTCCAGCTGCGCTTCGTCGACACGGCCGTCGGCAAGGGCGGCTTCGAGCGGTGCGCCGAACGCCACGGTCCGCGGCAGCTCGGCATCGACGCCGGCCACCAGGGCGAGCCGCGCTGCCTCGCCGAGATCGGCGGTCAGGCGGTGGGCCGTGGCGATCATCTCGACCCCGATGTAATCCGAGGCGACGATGCCGTCGAAGCCCCACTCCCCGCGGAGGATCCCGGCCAGGAGCTCCGTCGAGGCATGACACGGGACGCCGTCGACATCGCAGTAGGCGGGCATCACGCTCGCGATCCCCGACCGCCGGACGGCGGCCTCGAACGGGAACAGCTGCTCGTCGCGCATCTCGCGTTCGCCGATGTGAGCCGGCGCCTGGTTGAGGCCGCCTTCGGCCAGCCCGTGGCCGACCATGTGCTTGGCGGTCGCCGCGACGCCGTCCGCCAGGTCGGCCCCCTGGAGCGCCTCGATATAGGCGCACCCGAGCTCTGCGGCGAGGTACGGGTCCTCGCCGTAGGTCTCCTCGATCCGACCCCAGCGCGGGTCGCGACCGATGTCGAGGACCGGACCGAGGGCGTGCCGCGCCCCGGTCAGGACCATCCTTCGGCGGATCGTGGCGGCGACCGCCGCGACGACCTCGGGATCGAAGCTCGCGGCCGCGCCGATCGATTGCTGGAAGCACGGCGCGGCCCAGGCGATGAGCCCGTGCAGACATTCCTCGTGGATGATGGCCGGGATCCCGAGCCGGGTGCCCTCGACGAGGTACCGCTGGATCGCATTGGCCGTCTCCGCGACCTCGGCCGGGCGCAGGTTCGTGGAACCGGCCAGGCGGGTGAGATGGCCGATGCCGTTCCCGGCGAGAGCGGCCAGCCGGTCCGGGTCGAGGCCGTCCCCGCGGACCACGTCGAACCCCCAGAACGACCCCAGCTGGGCGACCTTCTCGATCCGGGTCATCCGGGCGAGCAGGTCGGCGACCCGGGCGTCGATCGGCAGGGAGGGATCGCGGTAGCGCGGCGCGGTCGTGGTCATCGGCTCGTGTCCATCAGCCCTTCACCGATCCGGCCGTCAGGCCGCCCACGATGTGGCGCTCGGCGATCGACGTAGAAGATCAGCGCCGGGATGAGCGAGACGACCGTGAAGGCCAGCGTCCGGGCCGCGTCCGAGCTGTAGGTCGTCGAGAAGTTCATGACCCCCAACGGCAGTGTCCACTGGTCCGCGTTGTTCAGGACGACCAGCGGCAGGATGAATGCGTTCCAGGTCGTCACGATCGCGAGCACGCTGACGGTCGCGAGCGCCGGACGGGAAAGGGGCAGCAGCACCCGCCAGAAGAAGCCGAACGAGCCGCAACCGTCGATGCGGGCCGCGTCCTCGAGCTCCATCGGGATGCTCCGGAAGAACGGTCGCAGGATGACGATCGAGAGCGGCAGCCCGAAGGCGGCCTGGGGCAAGGCCACCCCGAGCAGGCTGCCCGACAGCCCCACCTGGCGGATGAGGATGTAGAGCGGCAGGATCGCGACGGCCGTGGGGAACAGCAGACCGAACACGAACAGGGTGTACATGGCCTCGCGGCCGGGGAACCGGATCCGGGCGAAGACGAAGGCCGCGGCGGATGCGCAGCCGACCGTCACACCCACGGCCACGATCGCGACCAGGACGCTGTTGAACACCTCGCCCCAGAACGTGGCAGCGTTCTCGCCCCACAGGACGTCGGCGTAGTTGTCGAAGACCCACGGGTCCGGGATCAGGGCGACAGGGTTCGCGGCCAGCTGGCCATTGGTCTTGAAGCCACCGAGGACCGCGTAGACGATCGGGACGAGGATCGCGATCGCGACGGCGACCAGGACGACATAGGCCACGGTCCCGCCGACGGTCCGGCGGGCACCTCGAGCCCGGGCGACCGCCAGGGTGGCGGCCGGATCGGCGCTCACGTTGGTGGAGGCTCCGGTCGTCATCGGCTCATCCGTTGTAGGCGGTCACGGCGCCGTCGATGTCGCGACGGAGCACGAACCGCTGATACAGCAGGGCCACGACGAGTGCGCACAGGAACAGGAGCACAGCAAGCGCACTGCCATACCCCATCTGCTGCCTGGTGAACCCCGTCTTGAACATGTTGACGGCCATGGTCGTGGAGGCGTTGAGCGGCCCCCCGCCGGTCATGACCCAGACCATGTCGAAGAGCTGGAGTGCCCCGATGACCGACAGGAAGATCGACACCCGCAACGTGGGCCCGAGCAACGGCAGGGTGACGTAGCGGAACGCCTGCCAGCGGCCGGCGCCATCGATCAGGGCGGCCTCCTCGATCTCCCGTGGGATGCCCTGGAGACCGGCCAGCAGCAGGATCATGTGGAAGCCGAAGTACTTCCACGTGATGATCACGAAGAGGGTGATCATCACGATGTCGGTGTTGCCGAGCCAGTCCTGGATGAGCCCCTCGAGACCGACGGTCTTCAGGGTCGAGTCGAACAGGGCATCGGGCTGGAGCAGCAAGCGGAAGACGATGCCGGTGATCGCCTCCGACAGCACGTAGGGGACGAAGAACAGCAAGCGGAAGATGGCCCGCCCCGGGAAGCGTCGGTTGAGCAGGAGCGCCAGGCCCAGCGAGAACGGGATCTGGATGAAGAGGGACAGGACGATGATCAACATGTTGTTGCCGACCGCCTGCCAGAAGACGTCGCTCGCGAGCGCTACCTGGTAGTTCTTGAGCCCGATGAAGTCTTCCAGCGGGCCGAGGCCGTTCCACTTGAACAGGCTGAAGTGGGCGGCCTGGATGATCGGGACGATGACAAAGACGAGATAGAGCGCCAGCGCGGGCACGAGAAATAGGCCGATCGTCAGCCACTTCCCGGGCAGCCGCGGACCCGAGCGGGTCCCCGGGCGGCGTTCGGCGCGCAACACGTCCCTGCTTGCCTCCGATGGAAGAGGCGGGCCGGCTGAGCCGGCCCGCCTGTGATCGCGAGTCTACGAGTGATCCACTCGCGGGGAGACGCTTACGACGTGGCCGCCGCGTCGGTGAGCTCCTGGCAGACCTTCTCGGGGGTCGACTTGCCGAGGAACA
The DNA here is from genome assembly GCA_963828965.1 of uncultured Chloroflexia bacterium. Lineage (GTDB taxonomy): Bacteria > Chloroflexota > Limnocylindria > Limnocylindrales > CSP1-4 > SPCO01. Next base: position 203,242 of record CAWHGL010000003.1, on the reverse strand, counting down.
GCGCGATGGTGGCGTCGTTGAAGGCCGCGGCGAGACCTCCGCTGGTCGCCTGATCGAGGTAGAGCTGCATGAACGTCGCCGCGCCGCGACCGGCGAGGACGGCCTGCAGGTTCGGGTCGCTGACCGTGCTCTCCGTCCCGACGGTCGTCGAGAGGCCGACGTTGTCGGTGTTGAGCTTGTCCTGGTTGGTCTTGTCCATGAAGAACTTCAGGAAGTCGACCGCCTCGGGCGGCGCGTCCTTGCTCACCGCGATGCCGTTGCCGCCGCCGACGCCGTCTGTCGCGGCGCCCGCGCCACCGGGCAGGGTCGGGAATGGGAACCAGCCGAGCTTGTCGCCAAGACCCTTCTTGTCGACGCTCTGGTCCATCTGGACCGACGGCGCCCACTGGCCCATCAGCTCCATGGCGGCCTTGCCGTTGCCGACCGAGGCCGCTTCGGAGTTGTAGTCCGCACTGGCGTAGCCCTTCTGGTACGGATCGAGGGCGTTGAGCGCCTCGACCGCCTTGCCGGCGTTGATGCAGGCATCGGTATTCCAGTCGCCGGTCTGGATCATCTGGCTGAGCGCTTCACCGCCACCGCTGCGGAGCACGAGATACGTCCACAGGTGCATCGACGGCCACTTGTCCTTGCCCGCGATGGCGAGCGGGGCTACGCCGGCCGCCTTGAGCTTCGGGATGGCCGCGAGGTACTCGTCCCAGGTCGCCGGCGGGGTCGTGATGCCGGCCTGCTGGAAGATGTCCTTGTTGTACCAGAAGCCGATCATCCCCATGTCCCAGGGGATCCCGTACTGGGCGCCGTTGTACTGGTAGATGCTCATCGCACCGGGGTTGACGGTGTCTTTCCAGTCGGCGATCAGCGGGGTGATGTCCTGGAGCAGGCCGGCGTCCGCCTGCGTGGCCATGGTCCCCCCGCCCCACGACTGGAACAGGTCGGGATAGGCGTCAGCGGGAGTGGCCGCGAGCTTGGTCTTGAAGGCCTCGTTCTCGAGGACGGTGATGTTGACCTTGACGTTCGGGTGCTCGGCCGTATAGGCGTCGGCGATCGCCTGGAAGTCGGATTTGCCGGGCTCGCCGGTGGTGATGTGCCACCAGTCGACGGTCACGGGTTCGGCAGCGGCCTCGCTCGGGGCAGCCGCAGAGGGTGCGGCTGCCGACGGGGCGGCAGCCGATGGGGCGGCAGCCGATGGGGCGGCAGCACTCGGAGCCGTCGATGCTCCGCTGCCAGAACAGGCCGCGAACGCGATCGCGGCCGACGCGATGAGCGCCACAAGCCGGCGGTTGGTCACCATGGATCGTGTCTCCTCTCCTGGACGATCTGGCCTGGCTCCGGGGCCCGGTGGTCGACGACTCCTCCTCGTCGACGGTGGCCGGGTGGTCGCGGACGTTGGCGTCTGAGGCGGCTGGGGCGCGCGACGGGCGGCTCGGAGACCGACCGGTCGTCCCGCCATCGGAGGAGGTCGTGGCGGGACGAGACGGTCAGCGGGGATCCGAGCCTAGCGTGCGACGCTGCGCGATGCGGGTTCTCCTCCTCGGCATCGAAAGTTGCGTACACGGCACCGAATGTTTTCGGTTCGCGCATGCTAGGCACGCGACAGTGGCCACGTCAATACGCTCGGCGCAACTTCCTCGAAACGTGCGCCGAAACTTTCGAAACGCCGCGCGACTCGCTACACTCGCGCCTATGGCCTCGACCCTCGACGACCCCCCGCGACGCGCTCGGCGGCGGTCCACGACCATCGCCGACATCGCCGCCCAGGCGGGCGTGTCCGTGCCGACCGTCTCCAAGGTCATCAACGGCCGCTCCGACGTCTCGCCCGAGACCCGGCGGCGGGTGGAGGCGGCGATCCAGGACCGCGGCTACCGGCGTCACGGGCGCGTCCAACGAGCCTCCCCGATCATCGAGCTGATCTTCCACGAGCTCGACAGCGAGTGGGCGCTCGAGATCGTTCGCGGCGTCGAGCGCGTCGCCGGTCGCCATCACCAGGCGGTCGTGCTGTCCGAGATGCAGGGTCGGCGGACTCCGGGACGCGGTTGGATCGAAGCGGTCCTCGCCCGTCGGCCGGCCGGCGTCATCGCTGTCTTCTCCGACCTGAGCGAGACGATGCGCGAGCAGCTCAAGACCCGCGGCATCCCGCTCGTCGTGGTGGACCCGACCGGTGAGCCGCTGCACGACACACCGTCCATCGGCGCGACCAACTGGAATGGCGGGCTGACAGCGACGCGTCACCTGCTGGGGCTGGGCCACCGCCGCATCGGGCTCATCGCCGGCCCCGAGGACATCCTGTGCAGCCGCGCCCGGCTCGACGGCTACCGCGCGGCGATGGACGCCGCGGGCGTGCCCATCGACCCGGACCTCATCAGCCACGGGCACTTCCACGTCGAGGAGGGCATCGAGAAGGGCCGGGCGCTGCTGGCCCTCCCCGACCGGCCGACCGCCATCTTCGCCGGCAATGACCTGCAGGCGCTCGGGGTCTACCAGGCGGCGCGCGAGGCGCGTCTGCACATCCCCGAGGACCTCAGCGTGGTCGGCTTCGACGACCTCCCGGTCGCGCGCTGGGTCGGACCGCCGTTGACGACGATCCGCCAGCCGCTGGTGCAGATGGCAGTCGCCGCGGCCGAGCTCGTCCTGAGCATGGCCGACGGCGAGGTGCCGGCCCAGTCACGGATCGAGCTCGCGACCGAGCTCATCGTCCGCGAGAGCACGGCCCCGCCACGGTCGGCGGCCTGACGGCCTGCCGCCACCCCGGGACGCGCCCTCGGCCGCTCCGGAAGCGTCAGCCGGCGTGCGCCAGCGGCTCGGCCACCTCCGGCGCGCCGGACGGCTCGCCGGCCTCGATCCAGCGGGCCAGCGAGCCCCGCGAGAAGAGCTGGTCGACGACCATCGATGACGCCCCGATGACCCCTGCCAGCCCACCGAGCGACGAGCGCTGGATGCGCAGGTCGCGAGTCGCCAGCGGCAACGACCGGGCGTAGACCGTCTCGCGGATCGCGGCCAGGAACTGGTCCGGCGCGTTCGCGACCCCGCCACCGATGACGATGAGCGACGGATTGAAGAAGTTGACGACGCTCGCGAGCATCGACCCGACACGCCGGCCGGCCGCGCCGAGCATCGCGACCGCGACCGGATCGCCGAACGATGCGGCCCGGGCGACGTCCTCGGCCGTGACCCGGCCGTGCTGGTCGAGGGCCGTACGCAGGCGCGGGCTGCGGCCGTCGAGCGCGGCGGCCTCGCCGGTCTTGGCCAGGGCCGCGCCGCCGGCCAACGCCTCGAGGCAGCCCACGTTGCCGCAGCGGCAGATCACGGTCGGGTCGTCCGTGACCTGGATGTGGCCGACGTCGCCGGCACTGCCTTGCGCGCCGCGGTGGAGGCGGCCGTCCGAGATGATGCCGGCCCCGACGCCGGTCCCCACCTTGACGACGACGACGTTGTCGTGGCCGGACGCGACCCCCGATCGCCACTCACCGAGGGCCAGCACGTTGACGTCGTTGTCGACCCAGACCGGGGCGTCGTAGCGGGCGGCGAACCGCTCCCGGATCGGGTAGCCGTCCCAGCCGGGCATGATCGGCGGCGACATCGGCCGGCCGGTCTCGAACTCCACCGGGCCGGGCACGCTGATACCGATGCCCCACAGGCGCCCCGGGATGGACTGGGTGGTCGCAAGCAACGACGCGAACAGCGTCTCGACCCGGTCCAGCCCGACCTCCGGTCCCGCCTCGATGCGAGCCGGCTCGTCGTGGTGGCCCAGGATGCGGCCGTCGAGGCCGGTCAGGGCCACGTCGATGCTGGTCGCCCCGAGGTCGGCGACGAGGAGGTGCCCGGCATCGGCCCGGAACGCGAGCTGGCGTGGCGGGCGGCCGCCGGTGGACGGCCCGACCTCGCCCTCGAGGATCAAGCCGCGATCGAGCAGCTCGCCGACGCGCTGGGTGACGATGGCGCGCCCGAGGCCGGTCCGCGCCACGAGCTCCGAGCGCGAGCGCGAACGGCCCAGGCGGATCTCGTCGAGGACGGTCACGAGGGCGTCGAGCGCCTCGTCCGGGAGCGGGCTGTGGCCAAGGGAGCTGGGCGTCGTCACGCCGGCGATGATACGCCCGACGTGCGGTCCATCGCGTCGACTTTTGCACTTGACATGCGGAAGTACCATCGTGACGGGTGAAAGTTCTGCTTGGGTCGCGTGCCCGTGGCGAGGGAGCGTCGCGGGTGCGGAGGAACGACGACCGGCGGGCAGCGTCCTCGGTTGACCCATCGGGGACGGCTCGCTACGATCGCAACCCTGCGGTCATCTAGATGGTCTAGACAGGTTGCCGACCGGCGACCGGAACGGAGCGATACACCAGTCGATGGACACGCTCGCCGACGTCGGAGCCGCGGTCATCGGGACCGGCTTCATCGGGACCGTCCACGTGGAAGCCCTTCGCCGCATCGGTGTCTCCGTGCGCGGCGTGCTCGGCAGCTCCCCGGAGCGCGGGGCCGCGCGGGCCCGGGTGCTGGGCGTCCCGCAAGCGTACCCGGACCTGGATGCCCTGCTCGCGGACGACACCGTCGACGCCGTGCACGTGACCTCCCCCAACGACCTGCATGGTCGCCAGGCGACGGCGATCCTCGCTGCCGGCAAGCACGTCATCTGCGAGAAGCCGCTGGCCATGACGTCGGGCGAGTCGGCAGCGCTCGTCGAGGCGGCGGCCCGGACCAGCCTCGTCAATGCGACCAACTTCAACATCCGCTACTACCCGCTCAACCAGGACGCCCGGACCCGGATCGCCGACGGGGAGCTCGGTGACGTCCGGCTCGTCACCGGACGCTATTTCCAGGACTGGCTGCTGCTCGACAGCGACTGGAACTGGCGGCTGCAGCCGGAACGCGGGGGCGCCTTGCGGGCGGTCGGCGACATCGGCTCGCACTGGCTCGATCTCATGACCTTCGTGACCGGCCAACACGTAGCGGCGGTGATGGCCGATCTGACCACGTTCATCGACACCCGACGCGAGCCGACCGGCCCGGTCGAGACCTTCTCGACGGAGCGCGCGACCGACACCGTCGAGCGCGCCATCGCGACCGAGGATGCCGCGACCATCCTGCTGCGTTTCGACGGCGGGGCGCGCGGCGCCGTCAGCATCTCGCAGATCAGCGCCGGCCGGAAGAACTCGCTCCAGTACGAGATCGACGGGTCCGAGTCGGCCTGGGCGTGGGACTCGGAGCAGCCCGACCAGGCCTGGATCGGTCATCGCGACCGGCCCAACGAGATCCTCATCCGCAATCCTGCCCTGATGGGTCCGGCCGGCCAGGCCGCGGCGGCCCTGCCCGGCGGCCACGTCGAAGGGTTCTTCGACACGTTCTGTGCACATTTCCGGGCCGTCTACGCGGACGTGGTGGCCGGGCGATCCTCCTCCCGCCCGACCTATCCCACGTTCGCGGACGGCCACGACGAGATGCTCGTCGGCGACGCCATCGCCGAGAGCGCCCGGACCGGGCGCTGGGTCGACGTCGCGCGCCACACCTCGACGCCGGTCGGGGCCATGGAGGGTTCGCCACGATGAAGCTCGGCTTCCTGACCGCCCCGTTCCCCGAGACGCCACTCATGGAGGTCGCGGACTGGGCCGCGTCGAGCGGCTTCGAGGTCCTCGAGATCGCCTGCTGGCCGGTCGCCACCGGACCGACGCGCCGCTACGCCGGCACCAGCCACATCGACGTCGCGAACCTGTCGGGCGGGCAGGCGAAGGACATCCGTGCCGAGATCGAGGGCAAGGGCCTGAGCATCTCCGGCCTCGGCTTCTACCCGAACCCGCTCCACCCGGACCCCGAGCACCGCGCCACGGTCATCGGTCACCTCAAGAAGGTGATCGACGCGGCCGAGCAGATGGACATCCCGCTCGTGAACACGTTCATGGGCGGCGACCGGGTGAAGACCCAGGACCAGAACTGGGAGGAAGCGCTGCGGGTCTGGCCGGACATCGTTGCCTACGCCCGGGATCATGGCCGCAAGATCACGCTCGAGAACTGCCCGATGCTCTTCTCCGAAGACGAGTGGCCGGGCGGCAACAACATCGCGACCACCCCGCGCATGTGGCGACGCATCCTCGAGCAGTGGGGCGACACGATCGGGCTCAACTTCGACCCGTCGCACCTCATCCTCCAGATGATCGACATCCGCCGGTTCCTCACGGAGTTCGGCCCGCACGTCCTCCACTACCAGGCCAAGGACCTCCTGATCGACCGCGACGGCCTATACGAGCGCGGCATCTTCTCGATGGGCATGGGCTGGCAGATCCCGCGCATCCCGGGCCTCGGCGAGGTGGACTGGAGCGTCGTCCACGGCGAGCTCTACCGGCAGGGCTACGAGGGCGATTGCATCATCGAGCACGAAGACCGCCGCTTCGAAGGCACGGACGAGAAAGTCAAGCAAGGATTCCTCATCGCGAGGGATGTCCTGCGGCCCTACTGCCATTGACCCCCGCGACCCAGGAGATCCATTGACCGCCATCGATTTCGACACGCTGACCGAGCGCGACATCGCCAAGACGATCGACCACAGCCTGCTCAAGCCCGAGCTCGATGACGCGTTCGTCGAGGCCGGCTGCCGGCTTGCGGCCGAGTACGACGTCGCGAGCGTCTGCGTGCCGCCCGTCCACGTTCGGCGCGCGAAGCTCATCCTCGAAGGGACGGACGTGGCGGTCGGGACCGTCGTCGGCTTCCCGCACGGCTACTGCACGACCGAGACGAAGGTCGCCGAGACGCGCCAGGCCCTCGCCGACGGCGCGACCGAGATCGACATGGTCCTCCAGATCGGCGCGCTCAAGTCCGGCCGCGACGCCGACGTCGGGGCCGACATCCGGGCCGTCGTCGAGGTCGCCCATGCGGCCGGGGCCCTGGTCAAGGTCATCTTCGAAAACGCCTACCTGACCGATGACGAGAAGATCCGGGCGTGCGGCCTGACCGAGGCCGCCGGTGGCGACTTCGTCAAGACCTCGACCGGCTTCGCCCCGTCCGGGGCCACCCACGACGACCTGCGCCTCATGCGCGCCCACACCTCGCCGCCCACCCAGGTCAAGGCCGCTGGCGGCGTCCGCACGCTCGACGCGCTGCTCGAGGTCATGGCCCTCGGCACGACCCGCATCGGGGCGACCGCCACGAAGACGATCATCGACGACTTCCGGGCGCGCAAGGCCGGTTCTGCTCCGCTGGCGTCGGCGGGCGCCGTGAGCGAGGGCGGCTACTGATGGCCCAGCCGGTGGTCGACCCGCGATGACCACGACCAGCCCGCCCGTGCTCACTTGGCTCGACCATGCCCGGCCGATCCTCGACCAGCTGGCCGCGAGCCAGGCGGACGCGCTCGAGACGGCCAGCCAGTGGTGTACCGAGGCGATCGCCGCGGACGGGCTCGTCCACGCCTTCGGGACCGGTCACTCGCGCATCCCGGTCGAGGAGCTGTTCCCGCGCTATGGCTCGTACCCGGGCTTCAGCCCGATGGTCGAGCTGTCGATGACGTTCCACACCCAGGTCGTCGGCAGCAACGGCCAGCGCCAGGCCATGTTCATCGAGCGCACCCCCGGGCTCGCCGAGGAGATCCTCGCCAACTTCGCGTTCGGGCCGCACGACGTGCTCATGGTGTTCTCGGCCGGCGGCACGACCGCGGTCCCGGTCGAGATGGCCCGCGGCGCCCGCCAGCGCGGCGTGCGCGTCATCGCCATCACGTCCATCGCGCAGTCGATGTCGAGCGAGGTCGACCCGCGCGTCGGGGCGCGGCTGCTCGACGAAGCCGACCTCGTGATCGACCTGTGCACCCCGCATGCCGACGCCCTCGTCGACATCGAGGGACTCGACACCCCCATCGGCCCGGGCACCACCCTGGCCGCCGTGACCATCGCCGATTGCATCAAGGTCCGGACCGCCCAGCTCCTCGTGGAGCGTGGGGCGATGCCGCCGGCCATCACCCGAGCCTCGGTCGTAGGCGCCGAGCGTTCGCGGGAGCTGTTCGAAGCTGCCTATGCAGAGCACGCGCGGCGGATCGCTCGTGCCATCATCCGTACGACGCATGATGGACGGCCGAACCTGCGCGAGGAGGTGACCCCGGCCTGATGCGTAGCTCGAACCATCGCATGGGGCGACCGTCGTCCCTGGTTGCAAAGCCCGTCGGCGCGTCGCCGATGGAACGTCATTCGAGGAGGAGCACATGAAGGAACCCGGCATGGCCCGAGCACGGTTGCTCGCGGTCCTGGCCACCGTCGCGGTGATCGCGGCGGCATGCTCGAGCACCGGCTCGTCGGCGGCGCCCAGCGCTGCCGCCAGCGCCGCTGCGCCGAGCGCGGCTGCCAGCGAGGCTGCGCCGAGCGCGGCCGCCAGCGAGGCGGCGCCGAGCGCGGCCGCCAAGACGTACAAGATCGGCTACTCGAACGGTGGTGGCGTGGGCAACGGCTTCCGTGAGGAGCAGGTCTGCACCGCCAAGGCCGAGGCGCTTGCCTCCGGCCAGGTGTCCGAGCTGATCACCATCCACCGCAACACGGACGCCGCCGGGCAGCTGCAGGACATCCGTGACCTGATCGCCGCCGACGTCGACGCCATCGTGTTCAACCCGAACAGCCCCGACGCCCTCAACCCGGCGCTCGAGGAGGCCAAGGCGGCCGGCATCCCGACCATCTCGGTCGACGCCTACGTCACCAACCCCGACAGCTACAACCTCTACAACAACCAGAAGGAATACGCCAAGCTCGGAGCCACCTGGCTCTTCGAGCAGCTCGGCGGCAAGGGCAACGTCTGGTACACCCGTGGCATCGCGGGCAACCCGGCGGACAGCGACCGCGACATCGGCTTCAAGGAAGCCCTCGCGGCCTATCCCGACATCAAGATCGTCCCGACCGACGAAGGCGTCTTCACGAACTGGGACCCGGCCACGGCCACCCAGCTCGCGAACGAGTTCGTCTCCAGCGGCGCCTATGACGACGTCCAGGGCATCTGGACCTCCGGCATGGACTCGCAGGTCGTCGACGTCATCAAGGCGGCCGCCAAGCCGTACGTGCCGATCGTCGGTGCGGACCTGGGCGCGTTCGTCAACCAGCTGCTCACCGAGCAGGGCCTGACCGGCGCTGCCGTCACCAACACCGCCGCGGTCGGCGGTGCGGGCGTCGGCCTTGCCCTCAAGCTGCTGAACGGCGAGGCGGTCACGACCGACCCGTCGGCCAGCCAGCCCAACACCGTGCTCCTGAAGCCGGTGCTGGCTGAGAACGTCACCCCCGAGGGCAAGGCCCTCCTGCAGTCGTGGCAGGTCGATGGACTCGACCCGCTCTGGCCGCTCGGTCTCCAGATCGAGGGCTACACGACGTACACGCCGGAGCAGGCCGTCGCCTGCAAGGGCCCGGGCGAGTAGCCCGACCCACACCGGAACCAACGGGGGCGTCGACTACGGTCGGCGCCCCCGACGCCTACCAGAGGACCGATGACCCTCACGGCCACCGACCTGCTGCTCGAAGCGACCGACGTCGCCAAGACGTACGGCGCGGTCGTCGCGCTCAAGTCGGCCTCGCTCGCGGTGCGACCCGGCGAGGTCCATGCGCTCATGGGCGCCAACGGCGCCGGCAAGAGCACCCTCGTCAAGATCCTGACCGGCGCCGTTCGCCCCGATGGCGGCACGATCGCGGTCCACGGCCGTCCGCGCACGGTCCACTCCCCCGCCGAAGCCCGCCGCGGCGGCCTCGTCTCCGTCTACCAGGAACCGGCGCTCATCCCGGACCTCGACATCCGGTCGAACCTGCGCCTGACCGAGACCCCGCTCGAGCCGTTCCGCCACTGGGTCCGCGAGCTCGGCCTGACCGGTCTGAACCTGTCCGACCTCGCGCGCAGCGTGCCGCTGGCGACGCAGCGGATCGTCGACCTCGCGCGCGCCCTCGCCATCGAGCCCGACGTGCTCATGCTCGACGAGATGACCGCGGCGCTGCCCGCGAACCTCACCGAGCGCGTCCTCGAGGTCGTCGGCCGGACCCGCGGGAGCACTCGCTCCGTCATCTTCATCTCGCATCGGATGATCGAGATCGCGGCGGTCTGCGACCGCGCGACGGTCCTCCGTGAGGGCGTCACCGTCGGCGTCGTCGACGTCACCGCCGGCTCCGAGGAGCGCATCGTCGAGCTGATGCTCGGCGAGAGCGCCGGGGAGGCGCCCGTCATCGAGGCGCGCACCGCCGCATCGACCGCGGCCGGCGGGACGCCGCGCATCTCGGCCAAGGGCCTGGCCGCGCGGACCAAGCTCGAGGACGTCTCGTTCGACCTCTACCCGGGCGAAGTGCTCGGGGTGGTCGCGCTCGAGGGCCAGGGCCAGGACGAGCTGTTCGACATCCTCGCGGGCTCCGACCGGCCGAGCGGCGGCTCGCTGCTCATCGATGGCGCGCCGGTGACCTTCCGCCATCCCGCGGACGCCATCAAGGCGGGCCTCGTGTACGTCCCGGCCGACCGCGCCGAGGCGCTGCTCATGCAGCGATCCGTGCGCGAGAACATCGCGATGCCGCGCTCCGCCCGCGCCCGGAACTGGGGGCTCATCGACCTCAAGCGCGAGCGCAAGTCCGTCGACGACGGCATCGCCCGGCTGCAGATCGACACGCGGGCTGCGAGCGAGGTCCGTCGCCTGTCCGGCGGGAACCAGCAGAAGGTGACGATCGCCCGCTGGGTGGCGGGTGGCGTCAGCACGATGCTCTGCTTCGACCCGACCCGCGGCATCGACATCCGCACGAAGAACCAGATCTACCTGCTCCTGCGCGACCTGGCGGAGGCCGGTGCGGCCGTCCTGCTGTACACGTCCGAGCTCAAGGAGATCCAGCTCGTCTGCGACCGCGCGATCGTCATCTTCGGTGGCCGGGTGGTCGCGGAGATCGATCGGGCGGCGGCCGACGAGCCGACCCTGCTGCGCGCCGCGTACCACCTGACCGCGGGGACGGCGCTGCCCGAGGAGGTCGTGGCCGAGACCATCTCGGAGGCCGCCGTCGAGGGCGTCGCCGCGAGCGAGACGCCGAGCGTCGCCGATCCGGTCGTCGAGACCGCGCCCGAGGCGACCGCCGAGCCTGTGCCCGACACGGATCCCGAGCCATGACCAGCGCGACCGGCGTCATCGACGAGCCCCGCCCCGACGTCTCGAGCCAGCTCGCCGCGTGGGCCCGGCGCAACGGCTGGACCCTCGGCCTGCTCGTGTTCATGGCCATCCTGCTGGTCTTCACGAAGTTCATCCAGCCGAGCTACGGCGTCACCGGCGTCCAGGGCCTGGCCGCATCGGTCCTGCCGCTGGCGCTCGCGGCCGCGGGCCAGGCGATCGTCGTCATCGCGGGCGGGATCGACCTGTCGATCGGCGCGATGATGGCGCTCACCAGCGTCGTCGCGGCGGTCATGATGAAGGACCAGCCCGAGGCGTTTGGCCTCGTGGTCGTGGTCATGGTCCTCGGCCTCGGGCTCCTGCTCGGCGCGATCAACGGCACGCTGGTCGTCATCACCCGGGTCCCGGACATCGTCGTGACCCTGGCCATGTCCTTCGTGTGGGCCGGCTGCACCCTGCTCGTCCTGCGCGCCCCCGGTGGCGGCGCGGCCAAGTGGCTCAAGGAGCTCGCCGTCGGCTCGATCGGCAGCGAATGGGTGCCGCGGGCGGCCGTCGTCCTGGTCATCGTGGTCGCGGTCGTCTGGATCCCGATCCGTCGATCACGCCTCGGCCTGTCGTTCTACGCGATCGGCAGCAACCGGCTGGCCGCATTCCGCAGCGGCGTGTCCGTCGGTCGGACGAAGATCCTGTCGTATGCCGTCCTCGGCCTGTTCGCGGCGCTCGGCGGGCTCAGCCTGACGGCCAGCACGGGCATCGGCACGCCGGTCCCCGGCCCCTACACCCTGCTCAGCGTCGCCGCCATCGTCCTGGGCGGCGTGAGCCTCGCCGGTGGCCGGGGCGGCGTCTTCGGCCCGATCGTCGCGGTGGCCATCCTGCAGCTCATCCGCACGGACATGACGTTCCTCAACATCAACACCAACCTCGCCACCGTGCTCCAGGGCGTCATCCTCATCGGCGTGGTCATGGTCGGCAGCCTGATCCAGATCCGGCGGAGCCGCGGATGAGCGAGGCCGTGCGCACCGATCCCGGCCGGGCCGCGTGGCTGACCGCCGCATGGTGGCGCGGCATGTTCCGCGACCGGCCGCTCATCCCGCTCCTCTTCCTGCTGCTCCTGCTGGTCATCGCCAGCGAGCTCGCCCGGCCGGGCATCGTCTCCGCCGACTGGGTGGGCACGATGCTGCGCGCCGCCGTGCCGCTCGCCATCCTCGCCGGCTGCCAGACCCTGACGATGCTCACCGGCGGCATCGACCTGTCCGTCGGCGCCGTGGCGTCGATGGCCGGCTTCGTCGTCGCGACCCTCGTGGCCGGCCAGGGGATCTGGGTGGCGTTGCTCGTCGCCCTGGCCATCGCCGCCCTGGTCGGGCTCGTGAGCGGCATCGGTGTCGGCGTCTTCCGCGTCCACCCGCTGATCATGACCCTGGGCATGGGCCTGGTCGTGCTCGGCCTGGCCAACGTGTGGCAGATCGTCATGGTCCAGACCGGGGCCGGCGTGCCGCCCGGCCTGCGCTCGATCGGGACGGAGCGGGTCGGCGGGCTCGTCCCCGTACAGCCTGATCGTGTTCGTGCCGCTGACCGCGATCATCCTCATCGGCCTGCGCCGGTCCGGCTACGGGCGGATGCTCTACGCGATCGGCGACAACCCCATCGCGGCGCGCCTGTCCGGGGCGCGAGCCTGGCAGATCATCCTCCTGCTGTACGTCATCTCGGCGATGCTGGCGGCGATCGCCGGGTTCCTCATCTCGGGCCTGACCAACGTCGCGAGCGTGACCCTCGCGGACAGCTACGTCCTGCCGTCGGTGGCCGCCGCGGTCATCGGCGGGACCTCGATCCTCGGCGGCCGCGGTGGCTACTCCGGGACGATCGTCGGGGCGCTGATCCTGACCGTCCTCTCGTCGCTCCTCACCTCCCTCGGCCTGCCCGAGGCGCTCCGGCAGGTGCTGTTCGGCGCGATCATCGTCATCGTCGCGGCCGCCTACACGCGCGTGACGTCGGAGACCTAGCCCGCCGGACGGCGTGGAAGGACGGGCGCATGACCGCGGACTACCAGCCCCAGTACCGGCAGATCGAACAGGCCCTGCGCGAGCGGATCTCGATGCTCCCGCCCGGAGCGCGCCTGCCCTCCGACGCCGAGCTGGTCGCCGAGTTCGGGGTCAGCCGGATGACGGCCCGGAACGCGATGCAGCGGCTGGCCGAGGACGGCCTCATCGCCCGCGAGCCCGGGCGCGGCAGCTTCGTGGCGGAGCTCCCGGTCCACCGGCGGGCGACGCGGCTCATGACCTTCACCCAGGAGATGCGGCGCGCCGGCCGGACCCCGAGCTCGCGCCTGCTCAGCCGGGTCATCCGACCCTCGACGGCCGAAGAAGCGGCTCGGCTCGGCATCCCGGCCCGCCAGCCGGTCGTGCACCTGCATCGCGTGCGCCTGGCCGACGCCGAGCCGGTCGCCCTGGAATCGGCCGTGCTGATCGGGGCGACGGCGAATGCGGTGATGACCGCGGACCTCACGACCGGGTCACTCCACGAGGCGCTCGCCGCGGGCGGTTTCGTCCTTTGGCGTGGCACCGGCATGGTCACGGCGGCCGCGGCGACCGCCCAGGACGCGCGGCTGCTGGCCATCCATACCGGCGACCCCCTGCTCGTCGAGCAGCGGGTCATCGTCGACATCGACGGCCGCCGGATCGAGGCGACCGAATCGCGCTACCTCGCCGGCCGCTATGGCCTGGACGTGCAGTTCGACGTCGAGGCACCGGATCCAGACCCAGCGCACGCCGTCGGCCAGTGAGCGACGCGCGATCGACCGTCGTCGGTCGGCTGGTCCTCGACGATCGGGTCGTGCCGGGCCGCATCACGGTCGAGGACGGGCGGATCGCGGCGGTCGAGCTCGACGAAGTTGCGGCAGTCACGACACGCGAGGCGCCCCGCGGTCCCCTGATCGCGCCCGGGTTCGTCGACGTCCACGTCCATGGCTGGGGCGGCCACGACGCCATGGGCGATGCCGCCGCCCTCGACGGCATGGCCCGGGCGCTGCTGCGACGTGGCGTCACGTCGTTCCTGCCGACGGCCGTCTCGGCGCCGCTCGACGACCTGGCCGCCTTCGCCGACCGAGTCCGTGCCTGGCGTCCGGTCGCGCCGGCCGACGGCGCCGAGCCGTTGGGCTTCGACCTGGAAGGCCCGTTCCTGGCGCCCGGACGACGTGGCGCCCACGACCCCGCCCACCTGCGCACCCCGGCCGACGTGGCGCCGGACGCCCTCGAGCCGCTCCTCGACGGCCTGCGCCTCATCACGATCGCCCCCGAGCTGCCCGGCGCCCTCGAGCACGATCCGCCTGGCTGCGCGACCGCGGCGTCGCGGTGTCGATCGGCCACTCCGCCGCCACGTTCGACGAGGCCCGCGCCGGCTACGCGGCCGGCGGCACGTCCACGACCCACCTGTTCAACGCGATGAGCGGCCTCGACCATCGTGCCCCGGGTCTCGCCCTCGCGGCACTCCTCGACGACGCGGCCTATGTCGAGCTCATCGCCGACGGCATCCACGTCCATCCCGGCCTGTGGCGGCTGATCACCCGGGCCAAGCCCGCCGACCGGCTGCTCCTCGTCAGCGACGCCATCGCGCTCGCCGGCACGGGCGACGGCCGAGGGCGGATCGGCGGCCTGGACGTGACCGTCGTCGGCGGCCGGGTCACCCTGACCGGCACGGACACGCTCGCCGGCTCCGTCCTCAGCCTCGACGTCGCGATCCAGATGGTCGTCCGCGAGGGCCTGCCGCTGCCGGCCGCCGTCGCCGCCGCGAGCCGCAACCCGCTGGCGATGATCGGCGTGACCGACCGGGGCCGGATCGCGCCCGGCCTCGTCGCCGATCTCGTGGAGCTCGACGACGACCTCGCAGGTCCGGCGCGTCATGCGCGCCGGCTCCTGGGTCGACGCCTAGCGCGGCGGCATCGCCTCGAACGTCCGCTCGATGTCGTCGAGGACGCGGATCGTCGCGCGCGTCACGACCTCGAGATAGCGCTCCCCGTACTCGGCCGTCGACTCGCGGGCGTCGCCCCACGTGCCGCTGTGCGTCGCGCGATGGACCGACCCGGGCGCCGAGAAGAAGAACGCGGTGTGCACGGGCGCGGCGTTGGTGACGTCGGGGAACGGCGGCAGCTCGGCGTTCGCGGCGTCGAGGTCGACGAGGCCGGGGTCGATGGCCATGACGGCCGAGGTCTCGCCCTTGTTCGCGTGGAGGCCCGTCGTCGGGCCGAAGAACTCGCCGGCCTCCTCGGCGGTCATGCCGTCCCAGTAGTTGATCGGGAAGGCGTGCGTGCCGGGGGCCAGGCGGTCGGCCGCGTTGGCGCAGGCATAGGCGATGGCGTACGTGTTGTCGTAGTGGCCGTTGAGGAACACGATCCGCCGGAACCCGATCGACGACAGCGAGGCGCACAGGTCCTCGACGAGGGCCATGAACGTCGGGATCCGGATGTGGACGAGGCCGGTGAAGCCCACGTGCGGGTACGACAGGCCGTAGTTGATCGGCGGGGCGACGACCGCGCCGACCTCCGGTGCCACGCGCCGGGCGACCTCGTTCGGGCACGAGGACATCGGTCAGGAGCGGCCCGTGCGGGCCGTGCTGTTCGGTCGAGCCGGTCGGCACGATCACCGTCTGGCTGCGTTCGAGGAAGGCGCTGACCTCGCGATCGGTCATCTCGCCCAGGAACACGGTCGGTGGCTTCATCTCGGATCTCCTTGTCGCGCTCAGGCGATGGTCGTGGTCAGGCGTCCGATGCCCTCGATCGAGACCGTCACGGTATCGCCGGCACGCAGCCGACGACCCGGTCCGGGCGCGCTGGCGAGGCGCGGCGGGGTCCCCGTGGCGATGAGGTCGCCGGGCCGCAGCTCCAGGTGCTGGCTGAGGTACGCGACGATCTCCGCGATCCCGAAGCGCATCTGCGTCGTGCGCCCCTCCTGGATCGGCTCGCCGTCGATCGTGCAGCGCAGGGCGACATTGGCGGGCTCGAACGCGTCCGCGGTCACGATCCACGGCCCGACCGGGCAGAACCCCGGCATCGACTTGCCGAGCAGCCATTGGTCGCCATCGAGGCGCTCGTCACGGGCCGAGACGTCGTTGATGCACGTGTAGCCGAAGACGTGGTCCATCGCCTCGGCCGGGGTCACGCGGAAGGCCGGGGCGCCGATGACGACACCGAGCTCGATCTCGGCGTCGACGTCGTCGGTGACCTCCCGGTCCCAGGCGAGGGTCGCGCCGTGGCCGGCGACGGACGCGGCCGCCTTGCCGTAGATGAGCGGGTGCTCCGGACGCGGCGGGGCACCCGGCCCGTCGTAGTTGAGCCCGACCGTGTAGATCGCGCCCGGATCGGGCACGGCCGGGCCGAGGATCACGTTGGCGAGCGGCATGCCCAGCGTCGGGTGGCTGCTCGTCGAGCCAGGCGACGAGGCGCTCGAGTGCCGCAGGACCGCCGGCCGCGATCGCCCGGATGCCGGGCAGCCCGGTAGCGCGCGTGTCGATCGGGACGACCCGGTCGTCGTCGCGCACGACGGCCGGGCGGGGCCGACCGTCGACGAGGATCGTCGCGAGTCGCACGGCCGTCAGGCCCGGACCGTCGGGTCGGCGAGGAGCGGCGCCACGGCCGCGCGCATGACGTCGGCCATGCCGCCGACGCCCGGTCCAGCGCTCGAACGCGATGGCCGCCTGGGCGATGAGCATCTCCGAGCCGTTCGCGGCACGCAGCCCGCGCGCCCGGGCGGCCGCGAGCAGCGGTGTCTCGGGCGGGACGTAGACGAGGTCGAACACGGTCGCCGTCTCCGGCAGCAGGCCCACGTCGATGGTCATCCCCGGATGGAGCATCCCGACCGTCGTGGCGTTGACGGCGAGATCGGCCGTCCGCAGCGCGGCCGTGAAGGCCGGGTCGTCGAGAGCGACACCGGTCACCGACTCCGGACCAGCCGCCCCGGCCGCGGCGGACCGCTGGGCCAAGGTGACCGCCGCGTCCGCGGTCCGATTGCCGATCGTCACCCGGCGCGCCCCGGCCTGGACGCAGGCGAACACGACGGCATTCGCCGCGCCGCCCGCGCCGGCGACGACGACCTCGGTGCCGGCCAGCGGGCGCCCCATCGCGAGCTCGACGCCGACGCGGAACCCCGGCGCGTCGCTGTTGAAGCCGATGAGTCGCCCGTCCTCGGTGCGGACCACGTTGTTGACCGCGCCGATGAGCGCGGCATCGGGCTCGACCACGTCGACGAGCTCGGCCACGAGCCGCTTGTACGGCGCCGTGACCCCGAGCCCGAGCCAGCCGTCGCCGCGCGCCGCCTCGACCGCGCTCGGGACCGTCGCCCTCGTCGAGCTCCATGAGCTCGTAGCGAGCGTCGATACCCGCCGCGTCGAACGCCGCGTCGTGCATCACCGGCGAGTGCCGCCGCTTCAGCGGCTTGCCGAGCAGGGCGACGCGATCGGTCATCGCCAGGGCGTCGGCGGGCGGCGGACCGGCCCGACCGTCGCCGGGAACGTCACGTTCGGGATGATCTCGTCGACCCACAGCCGGAGCTGGGCCGGGATCGGGCGTCATCGTGTGCAGGAAGAAGTACTCGACCCCGGCGTCCACGCGCGCCTGGAGCGAGGCGATGATCTCGGCCGGCGTGCCGAACAGGTAGACCGACTCGAGATACTCCGGCCCGCGCTCGGCGCTCATGACCTTGAGGAACGCCTCGTGCTGCTGGCGGCGCGCCTCCTTCGGGTCGTCGGTCATGACCAGGTGCAGGAAGTTCTCGTGCGCGACGAGCGTGTCGGACGGGTCCTTGCCGGCCTCGCGCATCGCGGTCTGGAGCTCGTCCCAGTCGCGGGCGATGTCCTGGGGCGGGCAGGTCGGGCGCGGGATCCAGCCATCGGCCTTGACGGTCCGGCGCTTGACCGAGTCGACGAACTTGGGCAGGTCCGGCGACTTGGGCGACGCCAGCTGCGAGCCGCCCCCGATCCAGAGCAGCGGACGCTGCGACGCGCGCGGCTCGATGAACACGTCGTCGACCGAGTAGAACTGGCCGTGATAGGTCACGGGCTTGCCCTCGAGCAGCGGCATCATGATGTCGAGCATCTCGTCGGTGCGCTTGCCGCGCTCCGACTTCTTGACCCCGACCGCCTCGTACTCGACGTCGTTCCAGCCGACCCCGGCACCGAGGATGACCCGGTTGTCGCTGAGGAACTGGAGCGTGGCCAGCTCCTTGGCCAGGATGACCGGGTTGCGCAGCGGCATGATCAGGATCGAGGTCCCGAGCCGGACCCGCTCCGTCGCGCCGGCCGCCACGGCCAGGGTCGTGAGCGGCTCCAGCCAGTTGACGCTGTAGAAGCGCTTGCCGACGAGCAGGTGGTCGGTGATGAACAGCGAGTCGAACCCGAGCTCCTCCACCGTGCGGGCGAAGTCCTTGATGCCACGCGCCCGCTCCGGACCGTCGCCCTCCCAGATGTACGACGGCAGGAAGACCCCGAACCGTTCGACCTCAGCCATGTGTCACAGACCTCCTCGAGACGTGTCGTCGTGTGGGTTCAGCGACCGCGGTAGACCGGGTCGCGCTTGTCGAAGAAGGCCTTGGCGCCTTCGAGCATGTCGTCGCTCGCGAACACCCGCTGCGAGGCGTCGGTCTCGGCGACCAGGCCGGCCGCGATCTCCGTCTCGACGGCGAGGTCGATGAGCCGCTTGGCCTCGCGCACCGCGATCGGGCCGCGCTGGGCGATCTCCTCGCCGATCTCGATCGCGCGGGCGACGGCCTGGCCGGCCGGCACGACCTCGTTGACGAGACCGATGCGCTCGGCCTCCTCGGCGGTCAAAACGCGCCCGGTCAGGATCAGCTCCTTGGCCCGTGCCGGCCCGACGACCCGCGGCAGCCGCTGGGTGCCACCGGCCCCCGGCGTGACCGCCAGGCGGACCTCCGGCAGGCCGATCTTGCGCCCGGTCGGAGGCGACCCGGAGGTCGCAGCACAGCGCGATCTCCAGGCCGCCGCCGAGGGCGTTGCCCTCGATGGCCGCGATGGTCGGCATCGGCAGCCCGGCCAGGCGCGTCCCGACGCCGGACTCCAGCTCGTGCCGCTCGCGGCCGCCCGGTCCGCGCTGCGCCTCGAACTCGCCGACATGCGACCCGGCCGAGAAGGCGCGTTCGCCCGCGCCGGTCACGACGACCGCCCGAACGTCACCCGGATCGGCCGCCTCGAGGACGGCCAGCGCCTCGTCGAATGCCACGAGCAGCTCGCGCGTCACGAGGTTGAGTGGCGGGTTGTCGATCGTCAGCCGCGCCACGCGGCCCAGCTGGAGGTCGATCCGGGCGTCGGTCACGAGCGGCTCCCGAAGTCGGCGGCCAGGCCCATCGGCCCGGTCGCGTACAGCCGCGCATCCATCGTCGCGAGCTGCTCGGCGACCCGCGGCCGGAAGCCCATCTGGCCAAGGACGTCGCGCTCGACGTCGATGCCGGGCGCGACCTCGATCAGCACGAGTCCGTCGCTCTCCAGGGCGAAGACCGCGCGCTCGGTGATGTAGCGGACCTCCTGCCCGCGCTCGCGGGCCAGGCGGCCGTTGAACGAGATCTCGCGAACCTCCGGTACGAACTTGCCGAGGCTCCCTTCCTCGGTGATGCGCACGCCGCCATCGATGGCGATCTGCAGGCCCGCCGTCGTGAGCGTCCCGACGAAATTGATCTTGCCGGTCTTGGCACTGATGTTCGGGAAGCCGCCCGGCCCGCGGACCCGGCCCTCGAAGGCGTGGACGTTGACGTTGCCCTCGGCATCGACCTCGGCGAACGACAGGCTCGCGACATCGAGCCCGCCGCCGTCGTAGAAGTCGAACATGTACGGCTGGTCGATCAGCGCCTGGTAGTTGAAGCCGGCGCCGCCCTCGTTGCCGGCGACCGGCGCGCCGCCGAAGATGCCCTGCTCCACGGTCAGCACGAGCTGGTCGGTGATGCCCTCCTCCCAGGCGACCCGCCCGATGAGCTGGCTGATCCCGAAGCCGAGGTTGCAGATGGCGCCCGGCCGGAACTCGAGCAGCGAGCGGCGGGCGATGATCTTGCGGACGTCGAGCGGCAGCGGCGGCTCCGGCGTGACCGGCCGGCGCGACCTTGCCCGCGTAGTACGGCGAGTCGCGGGTGATGTAGGTCTGCCACTGGTCCGGGTCGACGTACACGTGATCGACCAGCGCGCCCGGCACCTTGACGTCGCGCATCGGGAGGCTGCCGCGTGTCGCCAGCTGGCGGACCTGGGCGATGACGATGCCACCGCTGTTGCGCGCGGCCATGGCCATCGCGAGCATCTCGCCCTGGACGGCCTCGCCCTCCATCGTCAGGTTGCCGTCCTCGTCGGCGGTCGTGCCGCGGATGACCGCGACATCGATCGGGAACGCGTGGAACAGCAGCCATTCGCGACCGCGCAGCGTGACGACCTCGACCAGGTCCTCGGTCGTGCGCGGGTTCTGCTTGCCCCCGGTCTGGCGCGGGTCGACGTACGTGCCCAGGCCGACCTGGGTGATGACGCCCGGCCGGCCCGCCGCGATCTCGCGCATCAGCTGCGAGAGCACGCCCTGCGGGAACGAGTACGACTCGACCTCGTCGGCCTCGACCAGCGCCCCGAGCCGCGGCTCGTTGCCGATGTTGCTGCCGATCGTCCGGCGCATCAGCCCGGGCAGCCCCAGCTGCGAGAAGCCGCGGTCGGCGAAGTCACCGATGCCGACGATCCGGACCGTGGTCAGGTCGCGCGGATGGCCGGTCTCCGTGTAGACCGCGGCGAGCTCGTCGATGAAGCGCTGCGGGAGGGCGTGACCCGCCCCAGAGCCGCCGACGACGACCGTGGTCCCGTCGCGGATCAGGCCCGACCGCCTCGCGAACGTCGATGACCTTGGCGGTGCTCACGGCATGTAGCCCCCGGAATTGGGATTGAGGGTCTGACCGGTGAACAGGCTCGACGCGTCGGTCAGCAGGAACAGCACGGCCTCGGCGACCTCGTCGGCGCGGCCGAAGCGACCGAGGGCCATGTCGCGCAGCCGTGCCCGGCCCGCCTCGCTGTCGACGAGGTCGGTCGTCATCTCGGTGATGGTCACGCCGGGAGCGACCGCGTTGACCCGCACGCCGCGCGTCCCGAACTCGCGGGCGAGCGCCCGGGTGAGGCCGATCAGCCCGGCCTTCGCGGCGCTGTACGCCGCCGTCTCGGTGACGCCCATCTGGCCGAGGCGCGAGGCGATGTTGACGATGGTGCCGTCGCCGCGCTCGACCATCGACGGCAGCACGGCCCGACAGGTGTGGAACGCCGCCGTCAGGTCCGTGGCGATGATCTCGTCCCATTCGGCGGGCTCGATCTCGAGGAACGGCCCGACCTGCGCCCGGCCGGCGTTGTTGACGAGGCCGTCGATGCGCCCGAAGCGCTCGATGACGTCGCCGACCAGGGCCTCGGCCCGAGCGCCGTCGACCAGGTCGGCGGCGAAGCGCTCGGCCTGGCCGCCGTCGGACCGGATCCGCTCGACGACCAGCTGCGCGGCCTCGGCGCCATGGTGGTAGTGGACGGCGACCGTCGCGCCGGCGGCCGCGGCCTTGACCGCGACCTCCGCTCCGATGCCGCGGCTGCTGCCGGTGACGAGGATGATGCGATCGGCGAGGGGCCCGCCACCCGTGTGATCGCCGCCGTGCCCCTCGAGCGCCTCGTTCGTCATGCCGCCCCCTTCGCCGGCCGTCGCGTCGCCGGTCGGCGCAGGCCGGCCGGCAGCGCCCGTGCGGGTGCGCGTCCGGTGGAGTCGCGCAGGATGAGCTCGGTCGGGAGGACCTGGCGCCGTGGCCGCTCACCGCCAAGCTGCCGTACGGCGTGGGCGAAACCCCGCCGCCCGAGCTCGCGCAGCGGCAGTCGCACGGTGCTGAGGCTTGGGGCGACGAGCGCCGCGAAGGTGATGTCGTCGACCCCGGCGACGGAGACCTGCTCGGGGACGACGATGCCGAGCGCAGCGAGGCGCTCGAGGGCGCCGAGGGCGAGCAGGTCGTTGGCACACAGGATCGCCGTGAACGCCGAGGCGCCGGCCAGCAGGCGATCGACGCCATCCGCCCCGCCGGCGCGGTCGAACGTCGTCTCGATGAGCAAGCCCGCGTCCACCGGCAGGCCGGCGTCGCGGAGGCCGCGCTCCACGCCGGCCCGGCGCTCGCGCGCCACGTACAGGCCGCTCGGTCCCGCGAGATAGCCGATCCGTCGATGGCCGAGCGCGACCAGCTCGCCGACCATCGCGGCGATGCCCGCGGCGTTGTCGACGCCCACCTCCGGCTCCCCGCGGGCATGCGGCGAGAGGTGGACGACCGCCGCGCCGTCGGCCCGCATCGCGGCCAGGTGGCGTTCGACCTCGGCGTCGTTGGCCGCGTCGGCCAGGCCACTGCCCGCGAACACGACCGCGGCCGCGCGCACGGAGCGGAGCAGCCGGATGTACGAGCGCTCGCGGTCGGCGTCACGCTCCGAGCTGCAGGTGATGACGAGGTAGCCGACAGCGGCGGCCTCGTCCTCGACGCCACGGACGACCTCGGAGAAGTACGGGTCGGTGATGTCGTGGACGATGACCCCGACGACCGGGGCGCGTCCGCGCTTGAGCAGGCCGCGGGCCAGGGCATTGGGGACGTAGTCGAGCTGGGTGGCGGCCTCCAGCACACGTTCGCGCGTCGCGACGCTGACCGGGTAGTCAGCGGCCGAGAGGACGCGCGAGGCGGTCGCGGTCGAGACGCCGGCCAGCCGGGCGACCTCCGTGATCGATGCCATCAGAACGGGAACGTCGGCGGCTCGTCGCGCACCGTGACCCACTGCCACTCGGTGAAGTTGTCGAGGTTCGCCTCGCCGCCGTAGCGGGTGCCGTTGCCGCTCATCCCGGTGCCACCGAACGGGATCGTCGCCTCGTCGTTGAGCGTGCCGTCGTTGACGTGGACCATGCCGGCCTTGATCCGGTTCGCCACGGACAGGCCGCGCGACAGCGACTTCGAGTACACGGCCCCCACGAGGCCGTACTCGCTGCTGTTGGCGAGTGCCACCGCCTCGTCGTCGGTGCGGAACGTCGTGACCGGGGCGACCGGGCCGAAGATCTCGTCGGTCCAGGCCGGGAGGTCCTGGGTCACCTCGGCGAGGACCGTCGGCTGGTAGAAGAGGCCCTCGTGCGTGCCGCCGATGACGAGGCGCGCCCCGCCGTCGATCGACCGGCGGACGATGTCATCGACCCGGCGCACCTGCTTCTCGTTGACGATCGGCCCGAGCTGGACGTCCTCGCGGAACGGGTCGCCCATGCGCAGGCCCTCGGCCTTGCTGCGGAGCGCCTCGATGTACTCGTCGGCGATCGTCTCGTGGACGAGGTGCCGGCCGGCCGCGAAGCAGACCTGGCCCTGGAACTGGAACGCGGAGAAGGCGCCCGCCGCCGAGGCGGCCGGCAGGTCGGCGTCATCGAGCACGATGAACGCGTTGTTGCCACCGAGCTCCAGCGAGACCTTCTTCAGGCGCGCCCCGGCGAGCTCGCCGACCCGTCGCCCCGCGATGGTCGAACCGGTGAACGACACGAGCGACACGTTCGGATCGGTGACGATCGCCTCGCCGACGTCCGCGCCACCGACCACGACCTGGAGGAGGCCCTCGGGCAGGCCCGCCTCGCGGAAGACCGCCGCGAACATCGCGCCGCCGATGACCGGTGTCTGGGGGTCGGGCTTGAGCACGACCGCATTGCCGAGCGCGAGCGCCGGCGCGACGACGCGCATGCCGAGGACGCTCGGGGAGTTCCACGGCGTGATCGCGCCGACGACGCCGACCGGGATGCGTCGGATCATCGACAGCCGGCCCTTGACCGCCGTCGGGACGAGCGATCCGTAGGGCTGCCACGGCAGCGTCGCGGCGGCGAGGATCTCGCCGTAGGCGAAGTTCGACTCGTGGTGCATCTTGCTGTGCGAGGCGCCGGTCTCGCGCAT
This sequence comes from uncultured Chloroflexia bacterium, assembly GCA_963828965.1. Classification (GTDB taxonomy): domain Bacteria; phylum Chloroflexota; class Limnocylindria; order Limnocylindrales; family CSP1-4; genus SPCO01. The sequence continues at coordinate 179,242 of CAWHGL010000003.1, read as the reverse complement.
GCGTCCAGATGCCGAACTCGTCGCGGTTGGCCTCGTAGATGTCGGCGGCCTTGCGCAGGATCCGGGCGCGCTCCTGGTAGGGCATCTCGGCCCACGCCGGCTGCGCGGCCTTGGCCGCCGCGGCGGCCCGGGCGACGTCGTCGGGCGTCGAGCCCGTGACCGTCGCGATGTGCCGGCCGGTCGCCGGCTCGATGTCGTCGACGGGGGCGCCGGTGCCCGGCTGCCAGGTCTCGACGAACGACCCCAGCCAGCCGCGGGCCGCCGACTCCGTCTCGTCGGGCGTGATCGTCGTCATCGGGGTCCTCCTTCGGGCGCCGGGGCGTCCGTCGTCCAGCGTTCGGCATAGGTCCGCGGCGTGTCCGCGACGACCGCCCGCTGACCGGTCGATGGGTCGCGCCAGATGGCGCCGCGGGCCAGCACCGCGTCGATGAGGCCTTCGTCGAGGTAGGCGGGGACTTCCCAGCTCCGCAGCTCGAGCGCCATCTGGCCCGGGATACTCGATCAGCTCCTTGACGCGTTTGTCCGTGTAGTAGCCGGCGACGATGACCAGCTGGAGCGCACCGAGCGTCGCCGGCTCGTCCCGCCCGAGGGTGTCGAGGCGCGCCCCGACGTCGTCGCCGAGGTCCGGTCGCAGCGCCGCCCGCAGCGGTGCCAGGAGATCGGGGCGGCTGGTCAGGACGAACCGCAGCTTGGCGTCGTCGAGCACGTCGGCCGCGGATGGCATGTCGCCGGCGGCCGGGATGAGCTGGTCGGCGATCGCGGCGAGGGTCGCGCGCTCGGCCGCGTCCAGCGGGCGCGTCGTCGCGGCTGACGCCGGCATCCGCGCTCATGCGGGCACCTGCTGCTCGAAGCGTGTCTCGATCATGTGGTCGGCGGCGCGCAGGGCGATCGCCACGATCGTCGACGTCGGGTTGACGCCGGACGAGGTCACGAAGCACGAGCCGTCGACGACGTACAGGTTCGCGACGTCGTGCGCGCGGTTCCAGCGGTCGAGCACGGACGTCGCCGGGTCGTTCCCCATCCGGGCGGTCCCGAGCAGGTGCCAGCCCGAGTAGCGCATGAGCCGGTCCACGTCGATCTTGTAGGCGCCGGCGGCGTCCATCGATTCCTTCGCGCGCTCGATGTGGAAGTCGAGCATCCGGCGCGCGTTGTCGGCCATCGTGTAGTGGACCTCGGGCGCCGGGATGCCGGACGAGTCCGTGACCGTCGACGACAGCGTGAGGTGGTTCGCCTCGTCGGGCAGGTCCTCGGCGAACAGCCCCCAGTTGGCGCCGTGGCCGAGATGCGTCTTGACGTGGGCGTGGTGGTCCGGACCCCAGATCTGCTCGCCCGCACGGCTGGGAAGCGCCGTGTTGATCGGCCCGCCCGTCGGGGCGAGGCCCCAGCGCGCCCCGCGGACGAAGCCGCGCCGCTCGTCGGTCTCGTAGAACTCGAGCGACTCGATGAGGTCGCCGAACTGCCCCTGCCAGCTCATCAGCGGGTCCTCGAACAGGCCCGCGACGTTGGCGAACGGATGCATCATCAGGCGCTTTCCGACGAGGCCGGACGAGTTCGCCAGGCCGTCCGGATGGGTCGGGCTGGCGGAGAGCAGCAGCAGCCGCGGCGTCCCGATCGCGTTGGACGCGAGCACGACGACGCGGGCGGGCTCGAAGTGCTCGGCGCCGTCGGTGTCGATCCAGGTCGCCCCGGTCGCGAGGCCCTTCGCATCGGTCTCGATGCGGCGGACCCGAGCGCCGGTCACGAGGCGCGCGCCGAGGGCGATCGCCTTGGGCCAGTGGGTCAGGTCGGTCGAGGCCTTGGCGCCCTCGTTGCAGCCGGACTGGCAGGTGCTCCGCTGGACGCACTGGCGGCGCCCGTCATACGGCGCGGAGTTGATCGAGTTGAACTCCGGCCACCAGTGCCAGCCGAGCTTCGTGTGGGCCCGGGCGATCTTGAGCCCGGCCGCGCCGATCGGCAGCGGCGGCATCGGCGCGTCCTCGGTGTCCGGCGGGTACGCCGGGTCGCCGGGCAGCCCCGAGACGCCGAACTGTCGGTCCGTCCGGTAGTAGTACGGCAGCAGCTCGAAATAGTCGATCGGCCAGTCGTCGGCGACGCCGTCGAGCGAGCGCACGCGGAAGTCCGATGGCAACGCCCGCGGCCAGGCGCCGGCGAAGATGATCGTGGAGCCACCGACCGCGTTGTACATGAGCGGCGAGACGGGGGTGTCGTCCTCGACGATCGGGTAGTCCGAGGCGAGGCCGCGGATGTTCGGGCTCGTGGCCCACGACTTGCGCGCCTGGAGCTCCCAGTCGAGCTTGTTGCCCGGGTAGTCCGCGCGATCCATCCACGCGCCCTGCTCGAGGCAGACGACCTTGAACCCGGCCTGCGCGAGCCGCAATGCGACGACCCCGCCGGACGCGCCGGCACCGATGATCAGGACATCCGCGGGATCGCTGGACAAGCCGGACTCCTTCCGCAGCGTGGGGTCGTCGACGAGCTCGGACCCGGGCCTGGCGTGGTGTCGAACGTGGTCGACCGAGTCTACAGCAAACGTTTACCGCGAGACGCCCGCCGGCGCCAGCAGACCGACCTCGGCGAGCACCTCGGCGAGGAACGCGCGCTCCGTGTCGGTCACCGGCTGGAGGGGTCGGCGGATGTGGGCGTTCTCGAGGACGCCGAGGATCCGCAGGCATTCCTTGAGCCGTACCCGGTAGTCCCCCACCGGCCGGGCGAACACGACGTCGGCCAGCCGCTGGACGCGGCGACCGAGCGCCCGCGCCTCGTCGATGCGGCCGTCCTGCCAGGCCGCGATCATGTCGACCTGCTCGCGCGTCATGACCGCGCCGAAGCCGATGAGGGCGCCGGTCGCGCCGAGCATGAACGACTCGAGGATGAAGTTGTCGTTGCCGGTCAGCAGGGTGATCGGGCGCGGCAGCTCCTCGATGAGACGGGCAGTGTCGATGAACCGCCGGGCGTCGAACGAGGCTTCCTTGATGGCGACGACCCCCTCGACCGCGGCCATGGCGCGGAGCGTGTCCGGGTCGAAATTGACCCCCGCGAGCGCCGGCTGGAGCTGGAACAGGATGAGCGGCAGCCCGACGTCGGCGACGGCGCTGAGATAGTCGACCGGCACGCGCGGGTCGAGCGGCTCGCTCAGGTAGGCCGGGATCGGGAAGGTCAGCAGTGCGTTGGCGCCGGCCGACTGGAAGTCCCGTGCCTGGCGGACGGCGGCGTCGGTGGAGGGTCCGGCCAGGCCGCGCGACGATCGGCAGGTCCGTCACGTCGCGGACGATGCCGATGACCCGGACCTTCTCGTCGTGGGTGAGGTGTGGCCCCTCGCCGGTGTCGACGTTGATGGCCAGCGCGACCGGGCCCTGGTCGACGACCCAGCGGATGTACGCGCGCAGCGCCGGCTCGTCGATGGTGCCGTCGGCATGCATCGGCAGCACGGTCGCGGGGATCAGGCCGTCCAGGTCGAGGGTCATCGCTGCCGCCTCCGAATGGGTCTGTCGTGGTCGGGTAGGTAAGCGTTTTCTATCCTACGCCCAGGACGCCATCGCGTTGACCCGGGGACCGCTCGCCGGTATCCTCGATAATCGATCATCAACGACGCCGACGGACGGCGCGATCCCCCAGGAGGGTCGATTGGGCCAGCTCGACATCTTCAGTCTCGAGGGTCGGGTGGCCCTGATCCCGGGTGGCGGTGGCGCGATCGGATCGGCGCTCGCGGAGGCGTTCGCCGGGGCCGGCGCCAGGGTCGCGGTAGCGGGTCGGACCGAGGCGGCCAACGACGCCGCGGTGGCGCGCATCGTCGCCGCGGGCTCGGACGGCCTGGCGATCCAGGCCGACGCGACGACCGAGGCCGACGCGGACCGGATGGTCGCCGAGACCGTCGATCGCTTCGGGCGGATCGACATCATCGTGAACGCGGTAGGCGGTGGCGCCGGCGCGGTCCTCAATCCCGCCGAGGCCTATCCGGTCAAGGACTGGGACTGGATCATGGACCTCAACGTCCGCAGCACGCTGCTGCCGACCCAGGCGGCCGTCCGGGCCATGCTCGAGGCCGGCCACGGCGGCGCGGTCCTGAACATCACGTCGGTCCGGGCGCTCCTCGGCATCAACTCCGGGTACTCGGCGTACGTCGCGGCCAAGGGCGCGATCGCCTCGCTCACCCGCCAATGGGCGACCGAGTGGGCCAAGCACGGCATCCGCGTGAACGCGATCATGCCGACCTTCGTCGACACCCCGCAGGTCGCGACGCTGCTCGGGGATCCGGCGTTCAAGGCGGGCATCGTCAACCGCATCCCGCTCGGGCGGGTCGGCGAGACGGACGACCTCGTCGGGCCGGCCATCTTCCTCGTCTCCGATGCGGCGTCGTTCGTGACCGGGCAGGTCCTCGGCATCGATGGCGGCCTGACCGCCACCCAGTAGCGCAGGAGCGCGTCATGCCGACCGCCGACCTCGGGCTCGAGCACGTCACGCCGAACGTCGTCACGACCACCAAGCTGCGCGGCTGCAATCCGAGCTTCGTCGTGACCTCCGATGGCGTGGTCGTCATCGACACGCCGCAGCTCCCGACGAAGGCCGTCGCGATGCGCGCCGAGGCGGAGTCCCACGGGCCGATCCGCTACCTCGTCAACACCGAGAACCACGTCGACCACATCTTCGGGAACCACTGGTTCCGGGGCGCCGGCGAGGTCGTCCAGCACCAGGCCCTGTACGACATCTTCATGGACCCGGGCGCGGCGCTCGACCCGTTCGCGTACGCGCTCGAGGCCATCCCGACCGACGACCCGGACGGCGCCGCGCTCCTCCCCGACCGCGACGCGTACTACGCCGACCTGCCACGCGGGACCGTCGTGTTCACGGGTGACCTGACGTTGCGGGTGGGCGACACCACGTTCCATTGCCTGTGGACCCCGGGGCACACGCCCGGCCAGCTCGCGGTCCATGTCCCGGAGGAACGGGTCGTGTTCACGGGCGACACGATCTTCTCGGGCTGCCAGACGTGGCTGATGACCTCGAACGTCGACCAGTGGCTCGAAGCCCTGGAGCGGATCCGGGCGCTGCCGGACGTCGATCACGTCGTGCCGGGCCACGGCCCGGTCGTGCCGCTCTCGTACATCCAGACCCAGCGGTCAGTGTTGCTCGCCTGGAAGGCGGCCGTCGCCGACGCCGTGGCCAAGGGCTGGTCGCGCGAGGAGACGATCGCGCGGGTCCGCTTCGACGACGCCTTCGGCCCGGTCGACGTCGGGCAGGCCTACATGATGGAGCACATCCAGAACAACAACGCCGGGTCGCTCTGGGACAAGCTCACGGCCACGGGGTACGCGAAGGGCCGCTGAGCGGCGTGCCTAGCCCGTTGGTCGACCCCGGTCAGCCGCGGCTTCGGGCCATGCTCACCGTGATGACGTCACGCTTGGTGATCGAGCCGTCGTACTGATCATCGATCAGGCGACCGATGCACTCGAGCAGGCCCGATTGCGCGTCCGGGTCGAGGACGAGGTGCGCTGAGAAGGTCATGAGCAGCTCCAGATACTCCGCAGAGGTGTAGCGGACCTCGCGGTCGAAGCGCTGCACCTCGACCGGGCCGAAGCGACCCGACTCGTCGAACTCTTCGGACCTCGTCGGGACCTCGCCCACCGTCGGCGGCGGGCCTGGTTCCGCCGTATCCGGGTCCCATCGGGTGTAGCACGCCTCGACCTCGTGGAAGAACGCCTCGGTGCCGCCCATGACGTGGTCGACCGCGATGATCGCCAGGGTGCCGCCGTCTCCGAGCGCATCGGCGGCTTTGTCGTAGCGGGTCTCCGGGTCGATCCAGTGGAACGCTGACGCCGAGACCAGCGCGTCGAACGGCAGCGCCGGCGGCTGCCAGCGCTCGAAGTCGTCGACGATCACCTGGGCGTTCGGATAGGCGGCCAGGCGGCGGCGGGCGACAGCCGCCATGTTTTCGCCGAGCTCGACCGCGAGCAGGTCGTAGCCGCGCCGGGCGAGCTCGACCGTCGCGTGGCCGGTGCCGCAGCCGACTTCGAGGACACGGCTGCCCCGACCCAGGTGCGCGAATCGCTCGATGCCGTCGAAGACGGCCAGCGGGTACTGCGGGCGCCGCCGGTCGTAGCGCTCGGCGACCGCGTCGAATGTCGTGCGCCGGTTTACCCGGTCGACCTGCACCATGACGGAAGGATAGGCGCCGCGCCGCGAACGCCGCGCGAACCGCATCGTGTCCCACGAAGCGGGTCAGGACACCAGGGCGAACGCATCGAGGACATGCGACGCGAGGCCGACGTCGCCTTCGATGCTCGATCGTTCCTCGATCTGCGCCCGGCTGAGGACCCGAACGTACATCCGCCAGGCCGTGTCCTCGTCCATCCGGACCATCGCCGTCGGGGCCTCCGACCGGCCAACCAGCGTCTCCCAGCCTTGCGCGGCACGGGCGATCGTCCAGTGACCGCCGCTCGGCCCCTCCACTGCGAGCTCCACGACGGTGCCGATGGGCGCCTCGACGTCCGAGAACGGCACCCGCAGGGCGAAGGCGAACGTCGCCAGGACCGGTCGGAGGAAGGTCGGATCGTCGAGCGTGGGTGCGCCGACGGCGTCCCGGATCTGCTGCTGGTGATGCCAGCGCTCGGTGAACTCGCGCGCGAGATCGAGCCAGATCGGCGCCGGGCTCCGGACCTGCCCAGCTGACCGGTCCGCCCAGGGCGAGCGGATCCAGCGACGCGAAGAGCGCCTTGCGTCTCATCGCCACCGAACCGCAGGAGCGATCGGAGGACGCGCGGACTGATGCGGCGCATCCCCGTCACCCACTCGGCGTTGCGGCGATCGATGTACGCCTTCAGGTCTGCCTCGGCGACGGTCGATCCGCGGTGCCCATCACGCTGACTCGAGAGTCGGCCGAGATCGTCGGCAACGAGATGGGCAGCGATGTCCTTGACGGTCCAGTCGCCGGCCACCGTCGGCAGGGACCATGCGTCCGGCGGCAACGACTCGAGGAGGCCGAGCAGCTCCCGGCGCTCGGCCGGGAAGAGGTCCAGGACCAGAACGGGCTCGGGTGGACGAAGCATCGAGTCTCAGGCTAGCAATTCGGCGCTCTGCCGTGACGGCTCAGCGATCGGTGGCGATGGTCCGGATCAGGGCCGTGAATCCGCGAGCGTGAAGTCACCTTCCGCGCGCGTCAGGGTGATGGTCGACGCCGGAGACGAACCCACCACATCGATCGGCAGGTCGTGGTCGCCAAGCCAGTCGGCGAGTCGTTTCGGATCCGTTGCCACCGACAGCCGCTTCAGCGTCACCGGTCCGCCACGATGGCGGACGGTCGCGGCTCCAGGAAACGGCACGCGATCGCCCCACTGGATGAAGAACGGAAGCCCGGGCTCGCGGACGGCGATGTCGAGGCCAACGGTGCGCCAGGTGATGCTGGTACCGCTCGGATCGACTCGGGAACCCGCGAGGACGGGCTGGCCCAGCCGGCGTCCGACGGCGTCGATGGCGTCCGTTCGAACGGCCCAGCCGAGCGGGCGTCCGGGGGTCGCGGCGTCGATCCATCGGCCGAAGTCGCTTCGAGCCGCGGTCTCGGCATCGACGACGGCGACGAGCTCGAGATAGGTGTCGCCGAGCGGCACGATCCGGTTCGCCGTGCCCCACGCCGGATGGCGGCCACCTTCGACGGAGGCAAGCCCGTAGCGCGCCTCGAGGTCGGTCGCGGCGAGCGCGAGGTCATGGACGGGGACGATGACGTGGTCGATCGCGAGCACAGTCGAGTCAGGGTACGGCCACGACGGGTCGCACGGCGGTCGGGATCGGCTGGAGGAGCGTGGATAGTGCACAAGCGCGCAAACTTGCACTGGTGTGCAAGATAAGGTAGAGTGGTCGCATGAACGAGACCACCGGACTCCGCGAGCGCAAGAAGGCTGAGACGCGAACCGCGATCAGCAGGGCCGTCATGGGCCTCGCATTTGAGCGTGGCCTCGACGGGATGACCAGCGATGACATCGCGGCTGCCGCGAACGTCTCGGTGCGGACCTTCCACAACTACTTCGGTAGCAAGGAGGAAGCCCTGATCGCCGCCTGGCGCTCGGAGTTCCAGCGCCACGTCGATGCCCTCCGCGACCGGCCTGCCGACGAGCCGATCCTCGTCTCGCTCGAGCACGTGTTCGCCGGCATCGCGGCAGAGGTGCTGGAGCAGCCCGATGAGGCGGCGGCCCACGTCGACCTGCTGTGGACGAGCCAGGCGCTCGCGAAACACCGCTCGGTGCTGGTCGACGAGGCGGTCCATATGGTCACCGATGTCGTCGCCGACCGGACCGCCACGAGCGCGGAAACCGACATGTACCCCCACCTCGTGACCTCGGTCGCGATCTCCGCCATCGTCACGGCCTTCCAGTTCGCACCGGCGGACGGGGCCGAGCCGGATCGGGAGCGGCTGCTGCATGCGTGCTTCGAGCTGCTCCGCACGGGCCTGAGACGTCCCGGGGAGGCGCGCCGCTGATGACCTCGCCGCCGCGGACCTGACCCCGGCCTCCTCCCGAACCCATCCATCCATCGACCCCGCCGGCCTGGCGGTGCGTGCTTCGGCGCGCCCGTCGGCAGCCGCTCCCACCCCATTTCCTGGAGTACGACCATGGCAGAACTGCTGTACCGGATCGGCCGGTTCGCCGCCCGACGACGCTTCGTCGTGATGGCGAGCTGGCTGGTCATCCTCGTGATCAGCGCTGGTGCATTCCTCATCGGCGGCAGTGCCCCCGCCGGCGAGATCTCGATCCCCGGCACCCCGACCGCCGAGGTGACTGACCACCTCGCCGCGACCTTCCCCGACGTGTCGGGCGGAAGCGGCACGGTCGTGTTCCACACGCTCGACGGGACGCCGTTCACCGACGCCCAGCGGGCGGCCATCGCCGGTCTCGTCACCCAGGCGGCACAGGTCGATGGGGTGGGACAGGTCGTGGACCCCTTCACGACCCAGAGCGACCGCGAGGCGCAGGCCGCCACGATCGCCGACGGCCGATCGCAGATCGAGGGTGCGAAGGTCGATCTCGTCACCGGGCAGGCGCAGCTCGACGCCGCCAAGGCCAAGCTGGTGGACGGCCAGGCCGAGATCGACACCAACACCGCCACGCTGGAGGACGGGCAGGCGAAACTCGATGCCGCCAAGGCCAAGCTCCCAGCGGCACAGGCGAAGATCGACGCCGGCGTTGCGAAGCTCAAGACGGGTCAGGCGAAGCTCGATGCGGCGCGCAAGCAGCTCGTGGCCGGTCAGGCCCGGCTCGACGCCGGCAAGGCCGAGGCGAAGGCTGGCCAGGCGCAGCTCGATGCGGCGCGGAAGCCGCTCGTCGCCGGTCAGGCCAAGCTCGATGCGGCGGCCGCGCAGCTCGATGCGGGACAGGCGCAGCTCGATGCGGGACGCCAGGATCTCGCGGCGCAGCAGGCGCAGCTGGACACCGCTCGAGCGCAGGCTGAGGCCGGCGGGACCATCGGTATCGCCGGGCCGCAGCTCGATGCCTGGCAGGCGCAGCTCGACGCCGGCCTCGCGCAGATCGCGACGAAGCAGGACGAGCTCGACGCCGGTCGGCAGCAGCTCGCCGCCCAGCAGCAGCAGATCGACGACGGGATGGCAGCGGTCCATGCCGGCCAGAAGAAGCTCGACAAAGGGAACGCCCTGATCGTCGCGAACCAGAAGAAGCTCGATGCCGGCCGCGCCAAGCTCGCGGCGGGCCAGAAGGAGCTCGACGCCGGCCGCGCCAAGCTCGTCACCGGTCAGAAGCAGCTCGACGTCGGCACGGCGACCATCAGCAGGAACCAGGCCGAGCTCGACGCCGGTCGTCAGAAGCTCGCCGACGGCCAGGTGGACATCCACGCCGGCTGGGCAACGATCAACGAGAAGCAGGCCGAGATCGACGCCGCGCCCGCGCGTCTCGCGACGGAGACCCGCAAGCTCGAGGCCGGCGCGACGCTGCTCGACCTCGCGTCGGGCGTCCGCCTCGTGTCCGAGGACGGCAGCGCCGCGGTCGCGGCGGTCATGTTCGACACACCGCAGACCGCCGTGAGCGTCGAGACCAAGGACGCCCTCATGGCGGCGTTCCGCTCGACGCCCGTGGACGGGGTCGGTGTCGATTTCTCGTCGTCGATCGCGTCCGGGATGCCCGAAGTCATCGGCGGCGGTGAGCTCGTCGGCCTCGCGGTGGCCGCCGTCGTGCTCTTCGTCATGCTTGGCACGCTCATCGCAGCCGGGCTGCCCATCATCACGGCACTCGTCGGCGTCGCGATCGGCGTCCTCGGTGCCATGTCGTTCTCCGGCGTCGTCGAGATGGCGTCCGTGACGCCGGTCCTCGGCGTCATGCTCGGTCTCGCCGTCGGGATCGACTACGCGCTGTTCATCGTCAATCGCCATCGCCGCCAGCTCATGGACGGCTACTCGGTGGCCGAGTCCATCGCGCTCGCGACGGGCACGTCAGGAAATGCCGTCGTGTTCGCCGGTTCGACGGTCGTCATCGCCCTCCTCGCACTCAACGTGACCGGCATCCCCTTCCTGGGCCTGATGGGCACCGTCGGCGCGGCGTGCGTCGCGATCGCCGTGCTGATCGCCGTGACCTTGACCCCGGCGCTGTTGAGCATCGTGGGGACGCGGGTGCTCCGCCGACGCGAGGTCTCGCGCCTCGCCACGCAGGCCGGACCCGCGCCGGTCGCGTCCGCCAAGCCCATGGCGACCCGCAATGCGGTCGTCCGCGTGGTCCTGGCCATCGCCGTCCTCGGCGTGGTCGCGATCCCCGCGGCGTCCATGCGCCTCAGCCTCCCGGTCGGCAACAGCGAAGGAGCCGACACCACGCAGCACCGCGCTTACGAGATCGTCGCCGACAAGCTGGGCGACGGCGCGAATGGCCCGCTCCTCGTCGTCGCGGACCTTCCCGGTTCACCGACCGAGGACGAGGCCCTCGACGCCCAGGTGCAGGTGGCAACGACGATCGCCGGCTTCGACGACGTGGTTGCCGTGGCCCCCATCGGGACCTCGGTCGACCGCACGGTCGCCGCGTTCCAGGTCGTCCCCGCGGAGGGTCCCACGAGTGTCTCGACCGAGCGGCTCGTGGCTGACCTTCGCGCCGCGTCGCCGATCGATGGCGGCATCACGTTGGGCGTGGCCGGCCAGGCGACGGGCAACATCGACATCAGCCAGAAGCTGGCCGACGCGCTGCCGCTGTACCTCGCGCTGGTCGTGGGCCTCTCGTTCGCGATCATGGTCGTCGTGTTCCGCTCGCTGTTCGTCCCGCTCATCGCGACCGGCGGGTTCGTGCTGTCGTACTTCGCGGCACTCGGCGGCACGGTCGCCATCTACCAGTGGGGCTGGCTGGCACCGGTCTTCGGTGTCGCGACCCCCGCCCCGATCCTGAACTTCCTGCCGACGATCCTCGTCGGGGTCCTGTTCGGCCTGGCGATGGACTACATGCTCTTCCTCGCCTCGGGCATGCGTGAGGCGTACGCCCACGGTGCCCCGGCGCGGACCGCGGTGGTCCTGGGCTTCCGGGCCGGCCGGTCCGTCGTCGCGGCGGCTGCGATCATCATGGTCGCGGTCTTCGGCGGGTTCATCTTCAGCGACAGCGCGATCATCCGACCGATCGGGTTCGCCCTGGCGTTCGGTGTCCTCGTCGATGCGTTCATCGTGCGGATGCTCCTCATGCCCGCGCTCATGCACCTCGCCGGAGATCGGGCCTGGTGGTTGCCACGCTGGCTCGACCGCCTGATCCCGAACGTCGACGTCGAGGGCGCCGCGCTCGAGCGCCAGCACCCCCACGTGACCGCCGACCTTCTCGACGAACCCCACGGCCGGGTCGCGGCCCCGGTCCTCGACGGAGCGGGCCACCCAGCCACACCCGCCGGCGCCGCCGGCTGATCCACAGGACCGGGGCGATCCTCGTCCCGGTCCGCATACTTCACAAGGATCCCGCCATGAACGACACCCCCGATTCCATCTTCGAGCTCTCATTCACCACCTCGCAGGGCGAGGCCGCGCCACTCGCCACGTACGAGGGACGGCCCATGCTCATCGTGAACACGGCGTCGCAGTGCGGGTTCACGCCGCAATACGAGGGGCTGCAGGCCCTGTACGACGAATACGGGGACAAGGGTCTCGTCGTCATCGGCTTTCCGTGCGATCAATTCGCGCACCAGGAGCCTGGCGATGACGCGGCGATCGAGGAGTTCTGCCGCGTCAACTACGGCGTCGAGTTCCCGCTGTCCACGAAGGTGGACGTGAACGGCAAGGCGACGCATCCCGTGTTCGCCTTCCTCAAGGAGCGCGCAGGCGGGCGGCTTGGCAGCGCCATCAAGTGGAACTTCACGAAGTTCCTGGTCGCCCCCGACGGGGCGACCGTCAAGCGCTACAGCCCGAAGACGAACCCGGACGCCATCCGCACCGACATCGAGGCCCTGCTCGGCTGAGGTATCGGCTCCAGACCGCCCTACGCGCGACCGGCTTCGACTTCGGCGGCGCGGGTACGGCCGGCGAGCTGGATCAGGTCCTCATGGAGCTCGAACCAGACGCCGTGATAGCTGTCGACCCTGGGTGAGGCCACGTACTTGCCGTCGCCGGCCTGGGCCTGCTCGTTGGCCTGGTCGAGGCGTTCGCGGTAGTCGCCGAGCCGCGGCAACGGCGGCGCCAGCGGCGTGAGCCAGGCGACCGTGTCGGCGTGCAGCTCGGCCAGTCGAGCGAGGACGCCGCGGTCGTAGTCGGCGTCGCTGTGGTCGTTGATGACCTGCGCGTCGGGATCGCGGAGCTGCCACGCGGTGACGATCGACTTCATCCGCTGGTCGAGCTACAGGAAAGTCGTCGAGGGTGCTGACGGCGGTCTCCGGTCCGAGCGCCGCTCGATCGGCGGCCATGAGGTCGGCGGCGCGAGTCGTCCCGGCGTCGGTCAGCCGGAACGCGCCGGCGCTCGCCAGCACGAGTCCGTCGGCGACGAGCTGGTCGACGATCGGCTGCACGGTGTCGACGGTGGAGCGAACGGCGTCGGCGACCGCCTGCGGCAGCGCGAACCCCTTGATCGCGATCGCCCCGAGGCAGCGGTCGGGGGTGACGGGGCGGTTCCCGCCATGCGCCCCGTCCAGACCGGACGTGGCCGCGGCGGGAGGGAAAACCTCGCTTTCGGGGTCGACCTTGATGCCGAGCTCCGCCGCCCAGTCGAGCAGGATCTTCGCCTCCGGGACGACCTCGGTCGTCGACGCGACGGCGCCCTCGAATACCTCGCCCGAGCTGCCATCGATGGTGATGACCGTGCCGGCCGCCAGCGTTCGGTCGTTGATCGTGACGTGGCCGTCGTCGAGCCGAACATCCGCCGCGCCGACCACGGCCGGGATGCCCCAGCCACGCGCCACGACGGCCGCATGACTGGCGAGGCCGCCTCGGGACGTCAGGATCCCGGCCGCCCGGGCCATGCCGTGGACGTCGTCGGGCGAGGTCTCGGCGCGCACGAGGATGGCCGGCGTGCCGGCGTCGGCGGCGTCGATGGCGGCGGCCGGGTCGAGCGCGATCGGCCCGCTGGCCGTCCCGGGCGACGCGGGCAGACCGGTCGCGAGCGCCACGACCGAGCGATCGCGTCCAGTGGTCGTGGTCGGTGGATCGGCCAGCAACGGCCGGACGCGCTCGACGGCCTGGGCCTGCGTCAGCGGGAAGTCGGAGCTCGGTCGCCATATCGACCGCGATCCGGAGGGCCGCCTGCGGGCTGCGCTTGCCGACGCGCACCTGGAGCATCCAGAGCCGAGCGTCCTCGATCGTGAACTCGATGTCGCACATGTCGGCGAAGTGATGCTCGAGGCGCTCAGCGTGGCGTTCGAGCTCGGCGGCGACCGCCGGCAGTCGGCCGGCCAGCGCGGCGATCGGCTGGGTCGCGTGCGTGCCGGCCACGACGTCCTCGCCCTGGGCATCGAAGAGGATGTCGCCGTAGAGCGCGTGCTCGCCGGTCGCCGGGTCGCGGGTGAACAGCACGCCGGTCGCGGAATCCGGTCCGCGGTTGCCGAACACCATCGCCTGGATCGTCACCGCCGTCCCGAGGTCGTCCGCGATGCCCTCCCGACGCCGGTAGGTGACGGCGCGATCGCTCTCCCACGAACGGAACACGGCCTCGACCGCGAGGCGCAGCTGCTGCCACGGGTCGTCGGGAACGTCGGCGACACCGACGATCGTGCGAAAGCCGATCTCGAGGCGATCCCGGCACGATCGGGCGAACGCTTCGTCGCCGGTCACCTCGCCTAGCCCGGCCGTCGTCGCGTCGTTCAGCCCGAGGTCGAGGATCGTGTCCATCATCCCCGGCATCGACACCGGGGCACCGGACCGGACGCTCACGAGCAGCGGGTCGTTGGCGTCGCCGAACCGCCGACCGACCGCTGCTTCGACCTCGGCCATGCGCTCACGGAGCTCGGCGTCGAGGCCGTCCGGCCAGCCGGTGGCGAGGAACTCGCGGCACGTGGTCGTCGTGATGACGAACCCGGGCGGGACAGGCAGGCCGAGGTCGCGAGACATGACCGCCAGGTTGGCGGCCTTGCCGCCCACCAGGGCGCGCGCCTCGGCCTCGGTGGTCGCGGGGACGGCGTCGAGCGGGTAGGCGTGGCTCATCGGGCGGGCTCCGGCGTCTCGGCGCCGGCGGCCTCGGCCTCCGCCTCGCGGAGTGCCCGCCAGACCCGCTCGGGCGAGAGCGGCAGATCGCGGATGACGACCCCGGTCGCGTCGCGCACCGCCGCAGCGACCGCGGGCGCCACGCACAGCAGCGCACCCTCGCTCATGCCCTTCGCGCCGTACGGCCCGGGTCCGTCGCCGTTCTCGATGACGTCGCTCTCCATCCGCAGCGGCAGGTCCATCGACGTCGGGATCCGGTAGTCGATGGCGCCGAGGTTGCGGATCCGCCCTTCGTCGTCGAGGACCATCCGCTCCATCAGCGTGTGGCCGAGCCCCATGATCGCCGCGCCCTCGTCCTGGCCGCGGACCTGGGTCGGGTTGAGCGCTCTCCCGACGTCCGAGACCGTGACGTGCCGCGTCACCGTCACGTCGCCGGTGTCGCGGTCCACCTCGACCTCCACGGCCGTCGCATTGAACTCGAAGAAGGCCGACGTGCCGCCGAGTGGGTGATCCGGATCCGCCTCCTTCCGGTGCTCCCCGAAACCGACGACCTCGCCACCTAGCCGCCCGAGCCCGGCGATGAGCACCTCCGTCAGCGATCGGTGCCGGTCGCCGATGCGGACCTCGCCGCCATCGATGACGACCGCGCCCTCGTCCACCGACTCGAGACGCGCCGCCATCGATGCGATCTTCGATCGGATGTCGGCGCAGGCGTGCTGGATGGCGCGGCCCATGATCACGGTCGACCGACTGGCCGACGTCTGTTGGTCGTAGGGCACGACCGCCGTGTCGCCCATGACCACCGCGATCCGCTCGACCGGGACGCCGAGCTCCTCCGAGACGATCTGGGCGAAGATCGTCCGTGCGCCCTGGCCCATGTCCGAGGTGCCCGAGTAGAGGACGGCGCTCCCATCGGCCAGCAGTCGGACGGTGGCATGGGACAGTCCCGTGGTCGGGCCCGCCTTGAGCCCGACCGCGATACCGCGGCCGCGTCCGGCCGGGACCGGATCGCCCCACCCGATCATCTCTGCCGCGCGACGCAGGGTCATCGCCCAATCGCCATCAGCTGGCGTGTCGCCGGGGATGAACGGGTGACCCTTCGGAGCGAGATTGCGGAGGCGCAGTTCGACGGGATCGATGCCCAGGACGCGGGCGGCCTCGTCGAGGTTGGACTCGACCGCCCAGATCTGCTGGGGATTGCCGAAGCCACGGAACGCGGTGGATGGCACGGTGTGCGACAGGACGCTCCGGGCGCGGATGCGGACGGCGGGGACGGCATACGGACCGTTGGAGGTGAAGCTCCCTTTCCCCACCGTCCGGTCGGCGATGTCGGCATACGCCCCGATGAGGTAGTCGGCGTGGATGTCGCGGAACACGATCGCGCCATCGTTCGTGAAGCCGGTCCGGACATGGACCTCCGACGCGCCGCGGCGGACGGCCTGGAACGACTCTTCGAGGGTGAGGACCAGGCGGCACGGGCGGCCGGTCTTAAGCGCGAGGAACGCGACGAGCGGCTCGTACTTCGCGTGCTGCTTGCCCCCGAACGCCCCACCGGGGTCCGGCGCGTAGACGCGGACCTTGGCGAGCGGCAGCCCGAGCACGCCCGCGACGACGCGCTGGAGCCAGTACGGATGCTGGATCGAGCTCCAGACTGCGATGCCGTCCCCGTCCGGGGCGGCGATGAAGGCGTGCGGCTCGATGGCGAACTGGGTGACCATCGGGAAGACCCAGGTAGCCTCGACGACGACATCGGCATCCGACGCCGCAGCGTCGACGTCGCCCCAGCCGTAGGCGTGCTCGCGGAGGACGTTGGTCGTCGCGAGCGCATCGTTCGGGCGGAGGGAGGGGTCCTGGACGAGCGGCGCATCCGGGGCGAGGGAAGCCGCGATCGTGACGACGGCCGGGAGCGGCTCGAACGCGACTCGGACGAGCGCCGCCCCGGCCTCGGCGGCGTCGAGCGTCTCGGCGGCGACCGCGGCGACCGGTTCGCCGTGGTAGTGCGTCTCGCCGACGGCGAGCACGGGCCGGTCCTGGAACTGCGGCCCGAACCGGGGCATCGGCTGCGGCAGGTCGGCGGCGGTGAGGACGGCGCGGACGCCTGGGACGGCGAGCGCGGCAGTCGCATCGATCCCGTCGATCCGCACGCGCGCGTGGTCGACCGTCACGAGCTTGACGACGAGCTCGCCATCGAGGTGGATGTCGGCGACGTAGGCCTGACGGCCGGTCACCCGATCGAGCCCGCCAACGCGGGCTGGCGAGGCCCCGATCGCGCCGTCAACCGGTTCGTTGCGCCGCTGGTCGTTCACTGGGGCGCGACCCCGGCGTCCGGGCGGGCCGCCACGTCGGTCGGATCGGCCGGACGCATGGCCACGGGTCGCGGCGCGGCGTTCGCGGTGAGCCCCTCGGACGCGCGCTGGACCGCCTCGATGATCTGCTCGTAGCCGGCACAGCGGCAGAGGTTGCCGGCGAGGCCTTCCTCGATCTCGGCCCGGGTCGGCCGCGGGACGTCGGCCAGGAGGGCAGCCGCCGACACGAGCTGGCCGGGGATGCAGAAGCCGCACTGGACGGCCCCGGTCTCGAGGAAGGCGGCCTGTACGGGATGGAGACCGCCGCCGTCGCCGGCCAGGCCTTCCACGGTCGTCACAGCCCGGCCCGCCGCCTCGACTGCAAGGACAAGGCACGCGTCAACGCTATGGCCATCGATGAGCACCGTGCACGCCCCGCACTCCCCGACGAGGCAGCACGTCTTGGCGCCGGTGAGCCCCAGGTCGTCGCGCAGGACATCGAGGAGGGTGTGATGGACGGCGATGTCGACCGCGCGGGCCTGGCCGTTGATGGTGAGCTCGAGGCGGAGGCCCGCCGTCATCGGACGCCGCTCGCCGCGCCAAGTCGCTGGATGGCGGTGGCGACCGCGCGCAGCCCCAGGACATGGAGCATCGCCAGGCGGTAGTCGGGGCTGGCTCGCAGCGAGCGCGCGGACGGCGTCGCATCGACGAACAGGCTCTCGAGCCGGGCCAGCTTCGCGTGGTCGTCCGCGCGGGGATCGGCGAGGACGCCCGTGTCATCGATGACGAGGACGGGCCGCGGGCCGAGGCTGCCGAAGGCGAGCCGCGTGACCCCGTCCGCCGCGACCGCACAGGCGATCGTCACCGAGGCGAGGTCGTGGCCGCGCCGACGGGTCCGACGGACGTGGACCGTGCCGCGCGCGACGGCCGGGGTCGGCAACGCGATCCCGGTGATGAGCTCGCCGAGGGCCATCGTGGTGACCCCGGACCGGACGAAGAGTTCGTCGGCGAGGACCGTCCGGACGCCACCGGGCCCCGCCAGGCTGACCATCGCCCCATCGACCAGGAGCGACGGCACGGTGTCCGCGGCGGGCGAGGCATTCGCGATGTTGCCGGCCAGCGTCGCGCGATTCCGGATCTGCACGGACCCGACGACCGCCGCCGCCTCGGCCAGCGCCTGGTGGTCGCGCCGGACGCGTTCGTCGGCGGCGAGCGTCGTCATCGTGGCCAAGGCACCGATGTGCAGCCCGTCAGGTGTATCGCCGACGGCATCGTCGAGCTCCGCGATGCCCTTGACGTCGACGACGACGTCGGGACGCAGCGACCCGTCGCGGAGCCGGATGATGAGGTCCGTGCCACCGCTCAACGGGCGGGCGGCCGGCCCGTGCCGCTCCAGCAGTTCGACGGCCTCGGCGAGCCGATCGGGTCGCTCGTACGCGAAGGGCCGCATCAGCGCGCCGGATCCCGTCGCCGGCGACGCAGGCTGACGACCTCGCTGGCTTGGCCCGCTGCTGGCTCGTCCGCCGGCAGGCGCCGGGCCATGTCGTCGCGCACCTGGTCAAAATGCTGATCCAATGACGCCACGACGGCGTCCGGGTCCCGCCGGCGCAACGCCTCGAGGATCGGCGTGTGCAGTCCTGCCGACCAGGCCGGATCGGCGCCCGGCAGGGCCAGGGTCAGGTACGTCCGCGAGAACGGCTCGAGCGTGCCCCACACCTTGGCCAGCGTCCCGTTGTCGGCGAGGCCGACGATCGCAGCGTGGAACCGGGCGTCGGCGGCAGCGACGGCGTGCCCGTCACCGGCGGCCGCGGCTGCCTGCATCTCGTCGTAGGACCCAGCGAGGTCGTCGAGGTCGGCGTCCGTCAGACGCGGGACGGCGAGCCGCGCGGCGAGCGCCTCGAGCGTGGCCCGGACGGCGTACGCCTCGGTGACCTCGCGGCGCGACGGCCGGCGGACGCACGAGCCGCGAAACGGGGTGATCTCCACGAGGCCGAGCGCCTCCAGACCGCGCAGGGCCTCGCGGACGGGCGCCTGGCTGATCCCGAGCTCGCGCGCGACCTTGGTCTCGATGATCCGGGTCCCAGGCTCCAGCCGGCCCGACAGGATGTCGTCGAGCAGCCGGTCCTTGACCTGGTCCGTGAGGACGCTGCGGGCGAGCGGCACCGGGTCGGCCATGCTGGCGCTCACGTCCCGATGGCAGTCGTCGCGCTGGGTGCCGCGGCGGTCGCGCCCGGCGCCCCGCCGCCGGCCCGCTCGAGGATCTCCACGGTCCCCGTCGACCCGTCGACGCGGATCCGGTCGCCGGTCGCGATCTTCGACGTTGCCATGGACGTCCCCACGACCGCCGGGATGCCGAACTCGCGGGCGAGGACGGCCGGGTGGGAGGTCGTCCCGCCGGTGTCCGTGACGAGTCCGCCGATCTTCGTGAACAGCACGACCCAGGCCGGATTGGTCATCTGGCAGACGAGGATGTCGCCGTCGCGGACATCGTCGAAGTCGTCGACCGTGCGCACGACGCGCGCCGTGCCGTCGATGGTGCCGGGCGAGCCGGCGATGCCGCTCACGACATCGATGTTGGTCGACGCCTCGCGGTGGAATCGTTCCGGGTAGCCCCAGTTGACGAGGTACGGGAACGCGAGCTGCTCCGGCGTGACCGTGCCGACCCAATCGCGCGGCTGGACCTGGGCCGCTGCCTCGCGCTCCGCCCGGCGCGTGGCGACGATGTCGCGCGCGGCGATGGCGTCGGCGCTCCCGATGAGCGCCCGCAGCTCGTTGTAGCGCAGGAACAGGACGTCGTCCGAGGCGTCGAGGCGGCCGTCGTCCACGAGCTTGCGCCCCACGGCCAGGAGCACGAGCCGAACGTGGGCGTTCGCGCCCTGGTCGATGTAGAAGTGGTGATCGGGCGTCAACGGCGCCATCCGCAGGTTCGTCTCGTTGGCCGCACGCATCGCCTCGAGGTCGTCGCCCTCGAGGCCCGTCCAGGATCTCGCGCGACGCGGCCTCGATGTCGCGGCGCATCGCCGCGATCGCGCTCGGGTAGTCGTAGTCGGAGCCGAGATAGCCGCGGACGAGCTCGAGGATCGGTCCCATCTCCTCGCGCGCCGTCGGGAAGATGAACTCGTGGCTCCAGACGGCGTGCCAGCCGAACTCGCGCTGGTAGGGCACGACCTGCTCGTCGATGAAGCGGCGGCCGCGCTCGGTCGCGCGCAGGGCGGCCTCGATGGCCGCGACGTCCTCGGCGTCGAAGGCCGCGCGCAGCTCGGGGTCGTCGCGCACGACGTTCTTCATCGCCCAGAGCGCCTCGATCGAGTCCCAGTTGCGATCCGAGGCCGAGTTCTGGAGCCGGCCCAGGAGCGTCTCGTCGACCGTGCCGCGGACCTGCTCCATGACCGCCCGCAGCTTGAGCGTCGCCGACAGCTGGGCGAAGTTGAGCATCCAGTGGATCTTCCAGTGGCGATCGTGGATGTCGATCGCGTCCTCGAGCAGGGTCGCCGTCTCGGCGAGCGACATCCCGTCGGCGCGGTCCAGCTCGCCCTCGAGGAACGCGAAGTTGCGCTGCATCTCGGGCACGAGCCGGTCGTGCCACCAGTCGGCGAAGTGCTGGCCGTAGACCGGCAGGACGGTGTCGAGATAGGCGCCCATCGTCGAGGCATAGGCGGCGTCGCGCGGCACCCGGGCCTGGTAGCGCGAGCTGTACTCCGTGCCCTCGATGTGGAGGTCCGGATCGGCCGGCACGGCCGTCGTGTAGACGTAGCCGTTGATGACCTTGGCCAGCCAGTCGACCGCGAAGGGCGTCCCGAAACGGCGGAACATGTGGTCGCAGCTGAGCCACCAGCCACCGATGTCGAAGAACATCGGGCTGACCGGATGCGGGATGTGCAGGTCGTCGTAGACCCAGAAGAAGTCCTGCTCGACGTCGCTGTCCCAGGTGATCGGGAACGACTCGTCGCCGAGGAACCGGCCGAGGATCTCCGCTGTGCCTGCCACGGTCTGGCCCTCCAAGGTGGAGCGCTCGGCGCTCACCGGGTCTGGCGTGTCATCGATCATCGATTATGATACGTCGAGCGTGGCGGCGCGATCGCCCGGAGGTATGCCACCCATGACCGCAGTCATCCCCACGGACCTCGTGGACTGCCCGATGCTGGCGACGGTCACCGACTTCCCGACCGACTACTGGAACGACTCCTGCGCGCTCGACGAGCTCGCCTACGCGATCGAGCGCGGCGCCACCGGCGCGACGTCGAACCCGTCCATCGTGCTCGAGGTCCTGCGCAAGGAACGGTCGTACTGGACGCCGCGGATCCGCGAGATCGCGGCCGCCGACCCGACCCTGACCGAGGTGGACGTGACCTGGGCCGTGGTCGAGGAGATGGCCGTGCGCGGCGCAGCGCTGCTCGAGCCGGTCTTCCGGCGCGAGGACGGGCGGGCGGGCCGCCTGTCGATCCAGACGAACCCGGCGAACCATCCGGCGACGGACGCGATGCTCGAGCAGGGCCTGCGGTTCGCGAGTCTCGCCCCGAACATCCAGGTCAAGTTCCCGGCGACGGCTGCCGGGATCCGCGCCATCGAGGCGGCGACGGCCGCCGGCATCCCCATCAACGCGACGGTCTGCTTCACGGTGCCCCAGGCGATCGCGGTCGCGGAGGCCGTGGAGCGCGGGCTGGACGCGTTCGCGGCCGCGGGCGGCGATCCGGACTCGCTCCATCCCGTCTGCACGATCATGGTCGGCCGGCTCGACGACTGGATGCGCGCCATCGTCGAGCGCGACGGCATCGCCATCCAACCCGACGCGCTCGACTGGGCCGGCATCGCGGCGTTCAAGCGGGCGTACGGGATCTACGGCGAGCGCGGCTACCGGACGCGGCTGCTCGCGGCGGCGTATCGCCATCGCTTGCACTGGACCGAGCTTGTCGGCGGGGACGTGGTGCTGACCATGCCCCACGCCTGGCAGGTCCGGTTCAACGCCAGCGGCATCGTGCCGACGTCACGCATCGACGTGCCGGTCGATCCCTGGATCGTGGCCGAGCTCCAGGAACGGATCCCGGACTTCGGGCGAGCGTACGAGCCGGACGGCCTGGCCGTCGCGGAGTTCGCCGGCTACGGCGCGACGGTCCGGACCCTGCGCGGGTTCGTCGCCGCGTACCACGAGCTCATCGGCTCGGTCCGCGACGTCCTCCTGCCCGACCCGGACGTGCGCCCGAGCTAGGTCGAACGCGCGCCCGCGGCCGCCGCGCGGCGCTCGCCCCCGGGTCAGGCCTTGGCGGCCGCCGCCTCGCGAGCCGCCGTCCAGTCCTTCTTGAACTGCTCGATGCCCGAGTCGGTGAGCGGGTGGTGGATCATCTGCTTGAGGACCTTGAACGGCAGGGTCGCGACGTGGGCGCCGGCGAGGGCCGCCTGGGTCATGTGCAGCGGATTGCGGATCGAGGCCGCGAGGACCTCGGTCTCGAGCTCGTGGATGGCGACGATCTCGGACAGCTCCCGGATGACGGTCATCCCGTCCTGGTTGATGTCGTCGAGCCGTCCGACGAACGGCGAGAGCAGGCTCGCCCCGGCCTTGGCCGCGAGGAGTCCCTGGTTGGCCGTGAAGATCAGCGTGCAGTTGGTCTTGATGCCCTCGTCCGCGAGGCGGCTGATGGCTTCGAGGCCGTTCTCGCTCATCGCCACCTTGACCACGATGTTCGGCGCGATCTTGGCGAAGTGACGGCCCTCGTCGAGCATGCCGTCGACGTCGTCCGCGACGACCTCCGCGCTGACCGGTCCGGGCGTGATGCCGCAGACCTCGCGCAGGATGTCCTCGTACGAGCCGCCGATCTTGGCGTAGAGGGTGGGGTTCGTCGTGACCCCGTCGAGCACGCCCCAGCGGGCGGCCTGGCGGATCTCGTTGATGTCCGCGGTGTCGAGGAAGATCTTCACGGTGTGGGCTCCGGGTACAGCGGTTCGGGCGACCATCCTACGCCGATGCCGCCGCGACGGCAGTCGTCAGAACCGGTCGGCGATGCCCCGGACGAGGGTCGTGACCGGGCCGATGGCCAGCCCCGCGATGACGGCCAGCCCGGCCGTCGCGAGGTAGCCGCGCAGACGCTCGCCGCGCCGCAGCAACACGAACGGCAACGCCAGACCGATGACGATCTCGACGAGATACAGGAAGGCGCCCGGGTCCTGCCCGAGCTGGTCGACGTGGATGAGCCGCGGACCGCCGAAGACGACGCCCTCCCCGACCAGCGCCGCCGCGAGGACCGCCACGCCGAGCGCCCGCGGCCAGCCGGTGCCGTGCCGCCAGACCGCGCCGGATCCGCCCAGCACCGGCCCCGCGATCAGGGCCACGAGCCCCCACACCGTGGCGGCGTGAGGGGCCCCGATGGACCGGACGCCCGTCCCGAACACCGCGATGAGCAGGTAGTAGGCGGCCACCGCGGCGAGGAGACCGATCAGCCCGCGCAGCGCCCCCGTGACGATCGTCCGGGCCGAGCCGCCGAGCACGAACGCGACGGCGAGCCAAACGCCGATCGCGTTGGCGGGGATGAGCAGGCTGTACGGCCAGTCGAGCTGGTCGGAGAGCCAGGCGGCACCGCCAAGGACGATGCCACTGACGATGGACGTGCCGAAGCCGGCGACCGCCCGCGGCACGAGTGCCGGGCGGCTCCGTGGATCAGACGCTGCCGATGGACTCGACGACATCGTCGCCGGACGCAGCCGGCTCCGAAGCCATGACCGGTACGCCGGCCGGTTCAGGTCGGGCCTTCAGGACCGGCTCGCGACCATCGGCCACGGCGATCGAGGCCGCCAGGAATCCGTCGAACAGCGGGTGCGGCCGCTCGGGCCGGCTCTTGAACTCCGGATGGAACTGGCTGGCCACGAACCACGGGTGGTCGGCCAGCTCGACGATCTCGACGAGCCGTCCGTCCGGCGACTGACCGGACAGGATCATGCCCGCAGCCTCGAGCGTCTGGCGGTATCGGTTGTTGACCTCGAAGCGGTGGCGGTGCCGCTCGTAGATGACCTCCTGGCCGTAGACCGCGGCGGCCTTGGTGCCGGGCGTCAGCTTGGCCGGGTAGAGGCCGAGCCGCATCGTCCCGCCCTTGTCCTCCATGTCGCGCTGGTCCGGCATGAAGTCGATGACCGGGTGCTCCGTGAACATGTCGAACTCGGTCGAGTTGGCGTCCTTGGAGCCGACGACCTCGCGCGCGAACTCGATGACGGCGCACTGGAGCCCGAGGCAGAGGCCGAGATACGGGACGCCATGGTCGCGGGCGTAGTGCGCAGCGAGGACCTTGCCCTCGATGCCGCGATGGCCGAAGCCGCCCGGGACGAGGATGCCGGCGACGCCGTCGAGCCGCTCGTGGAGGTTCTCCTTGGTCAGCGCCTCCGAATCGACCCAGCGGACCTTGGCGTCGACGCCGTGCGCCCAGGCGGCGTGGCGAAGCGCCTCGGTGACGCTGAGGTACGCGTCGGGCAGCTCGATGTACTTGCCGACGAGGCCGATCTCGAGCACCGGCTTGGGCGCCTTGATGCGCTCGACGAGCGCGGTCCAGCCGGCCAGATCCGGCACGGCGTCCTCGTCCCCGAGATCGAGCTCGCGAACGATGAGACGACCCAGGCCCGCCTCCTCGAACTGGAGCGGCACCTCGTAGATGGTCTCGGCGGTCTCGGCCGGGATGACCGCGTCCGAGGCGACGTCCGTGAAGAGCGCGATCTTCTCGCGGATCTCGTCGGAGACCGGGTGATCGGAGCGCAGGACGATGACGTCCGGCTGGATGCCGATGCCGCGCAGCTCCTTGACCGAGTGCTGGGTGGGCTTGGTCTTGAGCTCGCCGGTCGCCGCGAGAGCGGGCAGCAGCGTCACGTGGACGTACATCACGTTGCGCCGGCCGACGTCCTTGCGCATCTGGCGGATGGCCTCGAGGAACGGCAGGCTCTCGATGTCGCCGACCGTCCCACCGACCTCGACGATGACGACATCGGGATCGCCGTCGCGGGCGACCCGGCCGATGCGCTCCTTGATCTCGTTGGTGATGTGCGGGATGACCTGGACCGTGCCGCCGAGGTAGTCGCCCCGGCGCTCCTTGGCGATGACCGCCTGGTAGATGCGGCCGGTCGTGACGTTGCTCGCCTGGCTCAGGTTGGCGTCGATGAAGCGCTCGTAGTGGCCGAGGTCGAGGTCGGTCTCGGCGCCGTCGTCGGTGACGAAGACCTCGCCGTGCTGGTACGGGCTCATCGTCCCGGGGTCGACGTTGATGTACGGATCCAGCTTGAGGATCGATACGCGCAGGCCGCGCGCCTTGAGGATCCTCCCGACGCTGGCGGCGGTGATGCCTTTGCCGAGTGAGCTCGTGACGCCGCCGGTCACGAAGACATACTTCGCCATGGGTCAGGGATCCTCCGGGGTTTTTCTGATGCTACAGAATCCCGGGCCCAAAGGCGAATCGACGAGCCCCGAGCGGGCAGGCGCGCGGGCGCCGCACCCGACACGGCGCCCGCGATCGGATCAGCCCAGGAGATCCTGGATGATCTCGCAGAAGTCGCCCTCGAAGAAGAACCCGGGGTGCGACCCGTTCTCATCGAGGAGCGCCCAGCTGCCGTCGATGAACTCGTCGTTGCTCAGGTCGTCATCGCCCTTGGTGTCGACCTGGAAGGTCGTCAGCAATCGGCCACGGTCGACGAAGACCTTCTCGCCGTCCATCGTCGTGAGCGAGTACGGACGTCCCGTCTCCTGGGCGACGAACGTGTACACCGTCCCCTCCACGTTGGTGATGTGGAGGTCGCGGTACAGGCCGTTGCCGTCCTCGCGGAACCACTTGCCGTTGGCCGGGTTCGTGGTGACGGTGTGCCACTCGTAGTTGTCGAAGTAGTACGGGGTGGCGTCGCCGTGCTTGCCCGGTCGGAGCCGGAACTGGCCGCTGCCGTGCGAGGTGACGTCGACCGGGAACCCGCAGTCCGCGAACGTGAACGAGTCGACGTAGCTGTAGTGATTCGCGTTGGCCGAACGCGTGAGCGTGACCGTGCCGGTGCCGCCGCGATCGGAGAAGTCCGTTTCCTCGGTCACCGTCGATGACAGGCCGGCCTCCATGATCAGGTAGGTATCGCCCTTCTTCGCCGGCCAGCTGGCGTCATTGCCGAATGCCGTGCAGTCGATCAGGGTCATCCCGGACGAGGTCTTCTGGTACACGAAGCTGATCGCCAGGAACTGCTTCGGACCGCCCTGCATCGTCGGGGCGCTGAGGTTCAGCTGCCCGCTCGACTTCGCCGTGTACGTGAACCAGACCGACGCGAAGTACGGGCCCGGGAACGAGCCGTGGGAGCCGTCGCAGCTGGTCGGGTCGGTGGCCGCTTCGGTCGCATCGGACGAGTCGAAGTCGACCGACACCCCCAGGGTCAGCGCCGTCGCGCCGGCGGGCGTCGTCATTCGTCGGCGCGCGGCCAGTGCGGTCCCGGCCGACATCGCGATGAGCATCAGCGCCACGGCCGATGCGAACAAACGCTTGAGCATGGTCATACCCCTCCAGGGCCGAGGGCACGGTCGTGCGACGCACGATCGGACCCACGGCATGGCGCTTTGCAAGCGCCGCCGTTGTCGATGCCGCGTGGATGCGTCCCTCCATCGCCATCTCCCTGCCCGCAGGCTGCGTCGGCTCCCCGGCGCGTCGACAGGCCAGAGGTCGGGCCTGTGCGCCGCCGTCGTCTTATAGGGCGTCCCGGACCAGCGGACCGTTCGATATCCGGCCTCGCTCGTTCATCGGCCCACGTGTGGGTGGACGCCGGTCGGGTTCCGGGTCCGTCGGCACCCCGATACCTTCATGACGCTCAACGCGACCCGAACGTTCAGATCCGAGGTCGGTCGTGGCCCGGCTCGGGCCGGTCGTCATGACGGCACGTCACCGCGCAGGACCGCGTCGAGCACGGGGTCCTTGCCGGCGAAGAAGTCGGCCGACGAGAGTGACATCGGCACGTCCGGGGCGATCGAGTCTCGCTCGTCGCCGGTGTGGAACGTGAACGTCGGAACGGTCACGACGAAGCCGGAATTCGGCAACACGATGTCGTGGCACTCGCACAGGAAGTTGTCGGCACGGGCGGGCGTCATCTCCCCGACGAACGTGGCCTTGGTCCCACGATCGAGCGCAGCGGCGACCACGGTTCCAGCGGACACATTCTCTCGTCCGGTCAGCACGACGAGGCCACCCTCGCCGTTCGTCCGCGGGTCGGTCGTGAGAGCTTCGATGAGCGGATCGGCGACGGAGCCGTTGCCGCCGCGCAGATATCGCATGTCGAGGACCACGCGATCCGCCGAACCATCGTCGAGCGCCTGCTGCATCGCTTTGATCGCCGGCGGCAGGGCGACATCGACGTAGTCGTTGAACGACATGAGGAACGTCTTCGTCTTCTTGTCGAGGCGAGTCCACATCGGCTCCGTGCGGCGGGCGACCGCCTCGGGCGCGTCGCCCATCAGGTCGCCAACGATGCCGAGTTGCCCTTCCCATTGGCTCTCCGGGACGGAGGGCGGGTCGACCGTCACCGTCGAGCCATCGGGTCGCTCCAGGACGTACGAGGGCTTTGCCGGATCGGTCACGATCCCCGTGCCGTGAAGGTATTCGACGAAGGACAGCAGTCCCTGCATCGAGTCCATCTCGCCGCTCTCGTTGTCCGACGGCACGAGCGGCCGGAACCGCTCGACCACGTCCGCAACCGGTACGCCACCGACGGATACGAGGCGCGTGCCGATGAGTGACGGGTCGAGAGCACGGATCGCGTACCAGCCGTCGCTGAACGGGTAGAACAGGATGTCGTAGGCGTGGATCGTCCCTGAGACCCACAGGCCGGAATGGGTGTCGAGCAGTCCCACCAGGCTCGCGAGCTGGACCAGCTGCTCGTCCGGCGTGGCCGTCGGAAGCGTCGTCCGAAGGTCGGCGAGCTTGGCCACCCAGGCCGACTCCGGGTTGATCGTGAACGGAGACGGGTGGAAGGCGCGGACATCGTGATCGAGCTGATCCAGGTCGACGGTCCATGGATCAGGACTCGCCGTGGCCGTGGGCGGCGCGGCGCTGACGATCGCGATCGATGGGGCGGCGGACGAAGGGCCAGGTGTCGCGACCGGGGCACCGCCGCAACCCGCCATGACCAGGCATGCCAGTACGACCATCGTGATCCAGCGCATCCGTCGACCCTCCCCAAGTGCGGGCGACCGTCTGCCCGCTGCCTCCTTGGACGCTCCGCCGCGGGCCGTTCCGTCGACGCCTTCATACCGATGACGCAAGCCCGGGGTGGAAACGTTCAAAATCCGCGGCGTGGGCGCCTCGTCTGGCAGGCGTCACCATCGAGTTGGCGCCGGTCGCGTGCGATTCGTTCCCTGTCCGATCGAGCCCTAGGAGGTCGCCCCATGGAGTTCGCCGAGGTCGTCATGCGGCGCCGCGCCGTCCGTCGGTTCGAGGAGGGTGGCGTCGAGCCCGCCGTCATCGAGGGCATCGCCCGGCTCGCCCAGCGGACGCCGTCGGCCGGCTTCAGCCAGGGCCAGCGCCTCGTCGTCGTCACCGACCCGGAACGCCGGCGCGAAGTCGCCCGGATCTGCGGCGAGGAGGAGATGGTCGAGGCGTTCGGGCCGTGGGTCAGCGAATGCGCCGCGCAGTTCATCCCGTGCGTCAGCGAGGCGATCTACCACCGCCGCTACCAGGAGACCGACAAGGTCCGCGACGACGGCACCGAGATCGAGTGGCCCGTCCCGTTCTGGTTCGTCGACATCGGCGCGACGATGCAGAACGTCATGCTGGCCGCCGTCGATGCCGGGCTCGGCTCCGGGTTCATCGGCCCCGACATCGACGGGCTGCGCGCCTACCTGGGCATCCCCGACGAGTTCGTGCCGATCGGGGTCATGCCGGTCGGCCGGCCGCTGCCGGACGTTCGCTCGCCGAGCCTGAAGCGCGGCTGGGTTCCGTTCGAGCAGTTCGCCCGCTGGGAGTCCTGGGGCAGCGACTGATCCGCCGGCGGCGGGACCGCTGGGGTGCGCCCCGCGGTCAGGCCATCGCCGACCCTCGTCGCGACCGCGCGAACGCGGCGAACCACTCGAGGGCCGCCGGGTCCGTCGTCGTGCCGGCTGCGGCGACCTCATCGAGCGGCCGGCCCTGCAGGAGGCGCTTGACCGGCACTTCCATCTTCTTGCCGCTGAGCGTGCGCGGGACGGCCGGCACGGCGAGGATCTCGTCCGGCACGTGGCGTGGCGAGAGCTCGGTCCGGATCGCGGCGCGGATGCGCGCTGCGAGCGCGTCGTCGAGCGTCGCCCCGTCACGCACGACGACGAACAGGGGCATCCAGTAGGTGCCGTCGTCGTGCTCGATGCCGATGACGAGGCTGTCGACGACCTCCGGGATGGCGTCGACCACCCCGTAGAGCTCGCTCGTCCCGAAGCGCACGCCGCCGCGGTTCAGGGTCGAATCCGAGCGGCCCTCGATGACCGCCCCGCCCGACGGCATGAGCCGGATCCAGTCGCCGTGGCGCCACACGCCGGGATACGTCGAGAAGTAGCTGTCGCGGTAGCGCGACCCGTCCGGGTCGTTCCAGAAAGCCCACCGGCATCGATGGCATCGGCGCCGTGATGACGAGCTCGCCCGTGCGCCCCTCGATCGCGTGTCCGTCCTCGTCGAAGGCCTCGATGCGCGCGCCGAGGCTGCGGCACTGCAGCTCGCCGGCCCGTACGGGCAGCATCGGGCAGCCCCCGACGAAGGCGCTCACGACGTCCGTGCCGCCGCTGAGCGAATCGAGCCAGACGTCGCCGACGGCGTCGTAGACCCAGCGGAAGCCATCGATCGGCAGCGGCGAGCCGGTCGACCCGATGCAGCGCAGGGCGTGCAGGTCGTGGTCCGTGCCGGGCGTCAGGCCGGCCTTGCGGCAGGCCATGAGGAACCCGGCACTCGCCCCGAGATGCGTCAGCGATGCGGTCTCGCTGATGGCCCAGAGCGCGTCGAGATCCGGGTGGCTCGGGCTGCCGTCATAGAGCACCGCGGTCCCACCGACGAGCAGCGCGCCGACGAGGAAGTTCCACATCATCCAGCCGGTCGTCGTGTACCAGAGCAGCCGGTCGCCGGGGCGTACGTCGAGATGCAGGCCGACGGCCTTGGCGTGCTCGAGCACGACGCCACCGTGACCGTGGACGATCGCCTTGGGCAGGCCCGTGGTCCCCGACGAGAACAGGATCCAGAGCGGATGGTCGAACGCGACCGGCTCGAAGGTGAGCGGCTCGGTGGGTCCGGCCAGCAGGTCGGCCCAGGTGAGGACGCCGGGGCCATGGAGCTCCGGGTGCGGGGTGGTCACATCGGCCCCGCCCGGCACGACGACCGTGGCTCGCAGATCGGGCAGGGCTGCCCGGACGGCCTCGACGACCTCCGTGCGATCGAACGCCCGGCCGCCGAAGACGTAGCCATCGACGGCGATGAGGACGGCCGGCTCGATCTGCGCCAGTCGATCGATGATGCTGTGCGCGCCGAACTCCGGCGCGCAGCTCGACCAGATGGCGCCGAGGCTCGCGGTCGCGAGCAGCCCGACGACGGCCTCGACCCCGTTCGGGATGATCGCGGCGACCCGGTCCCCTCGGTGCACGCCGAGCCGGCGCAACCCCGCTGCTGCAGCAGCCACCTGGTCGCGCAGCTCCTGCCACGAGACCTCGTGGAGGGCCACGCGTTCGCTCGCGACAAGCAGCGCGGGCCGCTCCGCGGACGCCCGGGCGAAGATCGCCTCGGCGTAGTTGAGTGTCGCGCCCTCGAACCAGCGCGCGCCCGGCATCCGGGCATCGGAGAGGACCCGCGTCGGCGGGGTCGTGAACGGGATCTCGAAGAAGTCGGCGACGAGCGGCCAGAACGCCTCGGGCTCATCGACCGACCAGCGCCACGCCGCCTCGTAGTCCGCGAACCGGCGGCCGGTGGCGGCTTCACACCGGGCAAGGAACGTCGTGATCGCCGCGTCCCGGATCAGCGCCTCGGACGGGCGCCACAGGATGTCGCCCTCGTGGACGGCCGGGTCGGCAGTCATGCGGGCGGCCAGTACCCGGCCGGGGGATCCTCGTGGCCCTCGCCCCATGCCTCCGGTCCGCAGAAGAAGCCGTTCGGCGGCGGCGCGCCGGGCGGAAGGGCCGGCAGCGACGATGGGTCCGCGCCCCAGGCGTCGAGCGTCTTCGCGAGCCAGGCCTCGATCTCGCGGAACTCGGTCCAGCGCTCGAACGGCCAGCCTGCCTCCAGGCAGATGCGCACCAGCGAGCGTTTGGCGAAGACGACGTCGCTGTAGCCCGCGGCGTAGCGGTCGCTTTCACCATCGCCGATGAAGACCACGCGTCGGCCGGCGGCCCGATGCGCCAGCACCCGATCGCGCTTGCACGTCCCGCAGACGAGGCAGCGCGGATTGCCGTTGGGGTAGGCGATGGTCGCTTTGCGACCCTGGAATGTGGTCCGGGCCGTGACGATCGGCAGGTCCGGGACGCCGAGCGCCACGAGCGCGGGCTCGATGAAGAACCCGAAGCCGTCGGACACGATCTCGACCGGGATGCCCGCGGCCCGCGCCCGCGCCACGAACGCGGCGAACCCGGCGTCATGTGGCTGGGCGGCGGCCGTCGCGTAGAGGTCGGCCGGATCGGAGTCGACCATCGCCATCTCGAGGGTCATGAGCTTGCGCGAGCCGAGCGTCCCGGCGTCGTAGGCCGCGACCTCGGCCTCCCACCCACCGGTGACGTACTCGGCCATGACCGTGTCCGACACGTCGGTCAGGGCGATCGTCCCGTCGTAGTCGACGAGGATGGCCAGCGGCGGCTCGCCGGGCTGGAGCGGCGGGACGGCGGGCGCGGCGCCGAGCGCGGGGTCGGTCATGCCCTGGCCACCGCCCGCCGGCGCGACGCGATCCGCGTCAGCGCCACGCCGACCACGATGATCACCCCGCCCACGACCTGACCCAGCCGGATCGGCTCGCCGAGGATGAGGAACGCGAGCACGACCGCCATCGCCGGCACGAGCGCCTGGATGGTCGTGACGCGGGTCGGGCCGAGGAGGCTGACGCCCTGGAACACGACGACGTTGGCGATGGCCGCGGCGAGCAGGCCCGAATACGCCACCGCGAGCGCGATCGGGAGGACGCCACCGGAGGCTTCGAGGTCGACGGCGCCCGGCTGCACGAGCTGGGCCAGGCCGATCGGCGCAAGGACGAGGGCCCCACCCAGCGTCGCCCAGGTCGTGAGGATGAGTGGGGAATGGCGGCGCAGGAATCGGGCACCGACGGCGGTGTACGTGGCCCAGCAGAACGCAGCGGCGAGCGTCAGGGCGAACCCGATCGGCGAGCCGGACAGCTCGATGCCGACGCCGGACGCGATGACGAGCACGACCCCGCCGAACGACAGTGCGACCCCGAGCGCCTTGCGCGGCGGCAGCGTGTCCGAGCCGATGACGACGGCGATGACCGCGGTGAAGACCGGGGTCGCCGCGATGAGCAGCGCGGAGTCACCGGCGCCGATGGTCTGCAGGCCGACCGTCCACAGGATCTGGTAGACCCCGAACCCCACGCCACCCAGGAGGACGATCCGCCACGTCTCGGGGCGCGGCAGGCGGATGGCCCCCTCCGACCAGCGCAGGATGATCATCAGCGCCACGGCCGCGAGGGCGTAGCGCAGGAACGTGAATGCCACCGGCGGCATGACCGAGATCACGTCCTTGACGACGATGAAGTTGCCGGCCCACACGACCATGACGCCGAGGACCATGGCCTCGATGACGCGCCGGTCGGTGGTCAGCGTGAAACGCCCCGTCGGGGCCGCGTCCGAGGTCGGGGACGACGCCGCGGCTGAGGTCGCAGGCACGCCCCCGGACACGCCCGCCGAGTCGGTCGCGGACAGACCGACGCCCGCCGGTCGTTCGGCGGGCGTCATGGGTCGAGCGGCCGGCCCGGCCGCTCTCGCGGCCGGCTCGGCTGGGTCGATCAGGCGCCTTCGCGGTCGAGCTCGAGCAGCTCCTCGTCCGCCTCTTCGGTCAGCTTCAGCCAGACGAACAGGCCGGCCAGGACCGCGAGGGGAATGACGATCAGGGCGCCGAGCGTGATGCCGAGGGCAACGGCGACGGTCTTGAGAGCCTTCATGGGTGGACCTCCTCGAACGTGATCAGGCGCTGGTCGCGCTGGGCCCGGTCCCGGGCATCGAGAGCGGCTGGCGCAGGGTCGGGCCGGAAGCGACCATCTGCTCGATGTCGTCCCGGGTGAATTCGGCGAGCTCGTGGCGGCTGCCGGCCTGTCCGCTCATGAGCAGGCGGACGACGAAGGCGCCTTCCTGCTCGAAGAAGAAGACATCCTTGGGCTTCTGCTGGTCCATGTACCGGCCAAGGACCCGGAACGCGGTCTCGTAGTAGCCGGCTTCGTGCGGCGGCGGAGGCGGTGTGCGACCACGACGCGCGGTGGCCTCCTCCATGAACCGGGCGATGTCGTCGTCGAGGAAGGTCAGGGTCTCCTTCGTCTGGGTCCCGACCGACTCCGACCAGGCGCCCGTGCCGCCACCGGCGACGACGAGTCCCTGGACGATGAAGCCGTCCGGCGCCTCGACGAGGAGGACGTCCTTCATGCCGCGCTGGTCGAGGAACGCGCCGATCGAGCGGAAGACTTCCTCGAAGTCCTGGCGCGGGCTTCCCTCGTAGATCCGCATGCGGCCTGCTCCCTCCGATCCGGATCCGGCAGCCCGGCGAAACGGGCCGTGGCCGGATGCCACGACAGGCGCTCACCTCGGTCGAAACCCCGGTGGCGCGAGTGTACCGACCGAGGCCTGCCCCCGGCAAGGAGCACGTTGCCGCCGGGAACCGGTGTTCGCCGAGCCCTCAGCGGCCCACGAGGCGAGCGGCGAGCGCCCCGGCCTGGCGCGCGTCGTTGACGATGAGGGCCGTGTTGGCGCCGATCGACGCACCATCGGTGATCTCCGCGATGCGCGCGAGCAGCCACGGGGTGAGCGCCGGGCCGCCGATCCGGGCGGCATCGGCGTCGCTCACGGCCCGCGTGACGGCGTCGCGAGCCACGGCGTCCGGCAAGGCGCGGTCGGCCGGCACGGGCACGCACACGAGCGCTCCGCTCCCGAGTCCGAGACCGAGGTGGGTCGCGACCACGTCGGCGGCGCCGTCGAGATCCGCGGTCGCGAACGGCGCCCGGAGGCCCGACGAGCGCGCGAAGAACCCGGGCAGCTCGTCCTGGCCGACCGAGATGACCGGCACGCCCTGGGTCTCGAGGTATTCGAGGGTGGCCGGCACGTCGAGGATGGCCTTGGGCCCGGCACAGACGACGACCAGCGGGGTGCGGCCGAGCTCCTGCAGGTCGGACGAGATGTCGAACGTCGGGGCGGCTGGCGACCCGGGCACGCCGAGCGCGCCGCGGTGGACGCCGCCGATGCCGCCCGTCGCGAACACCCGGATGCCGGCAGCGTGGGCCGCGATCATCGTGGCCGACACCGTCGTCGCGGCCCAGCCACCCTCGGCCAGGGCGATGGCCAGCGACGGCCGGGCGGCCTTCCGCACCGAACCGGCCGGCGCGGTCGCGAGCGCATGGAGCGCCTCCGCATCCAGACCGACCAGCAGCCGGCCATCGTGGACCGCGACGGTCGCCGGCACGGCCCCGGACTCCCGCACGGCCGCTTCGGAGGCCGAGGCGACCTCGATGTTCTGCGGATACGGCAGGCCGTGGCTGATCAGGGTCGATTCGAGGGCGACGATCGGCCGGCCCGCGGCCAGCGCCTCGGCGACCTCGGGCGCGATGGTCAGGCGCTCGGTCACGCCGGGTGGGATGGGCATGTCCACAGGGTAGCGCCGCCGCTACCCTGAGCGGGCATGGTCGCCAAACGCCCGCTCCGACCGTCCGACATCCATCGCCAGGTGGTGCTCGATGAGCTCGACCTGAGCGCCGACGGCCGCCTCGCGATCGTCATCCGCCGCTCGACCCGCGGCCTCAAATACGTGAGCCACCTGGTCGCGATCCCGCTGGACCGTGGTCGCGTCGGCCGACCGCGGCCGCTCAGCGAGGGCATGGTCCGCGACGGCAAGCCACGGCTCTCGCCGGACGGCACGACGCTCGCCTTCATCCGCTCCGACCCGCTCGACGACGACGCTCCGGCGGCCCTCGCCACGATGCCCGTCGACGGCGGCGTCGCCCGACTCCGCCGCGGCCGTGGGTTCGGCGCGGTCAGCGAGGTCGCCTGGTCGCCGGACGGGCAGCGGATCGCGTTCGTCGCCGAGGTCGACCCGCCACGGTTCCTCGTGGGGCCCGTCGATCCGGTCGACCACTTCGTGCGGACGTCCGGCAACCGTGCCCGGACGACGGCCGGGGCCGGCGCGAGGGACGGCCCGACCGCCCGGAGCCCCGCCGACACGCCGAGCCCGCGCGCCCGCCGCGTCACCCGGACCGACTGGCGCTGGGATGAGGCCGGGCACCTCGACCGCTGGTCGCACCTGTTCGTGGTCGACGCCCGGGCCGGCGCCGTCCCGCGCCAGGTCACGGCCGGCGACTGGGGCGTCAGCGACATCGTCTGGCACCCGGACGGGCGGACGATCGCCTTCGCCGCCGACCGCGGCGACGAGCCCGACCTGCGACCGCGGACGACGATCTGGGCCGTGGACGTGGACGCGGAGGGCGCCGCCGGTGCGGGCAGCGTCGCCAAGGACACCGATCGACCCGTGGAACCCCGCGAGATCCTGGCGCCCGACGGCTGGGCGGCCGATCCGGCCTTCTCGCCGGACGGACGCTGGCTCGCGGTTCGGGGATTGCTCGAGCCGGACCCGCTCGACGACCTGAGCCCGGGCGTCTTGCTTGCACCCACGGACGGCTCGCGGCCGCCCCACGCGCTCGCCCCGGACCTGGACCGGCCGGTCGCGAACTGGACGGACACCGACATGAACGGCTGGATGGTCACCGGCCGCCACGGCCCGTTCTGGTGGGACGACGTCGACGATCGTCGCGACCGTCTCCGATCGCGCTCGGTCGCATCCACGCTGGTTTCGCCTGGACCCCCGCGACGGCCGGCCCATCGACCCGCCGGTGCCGGTCCCGCGCGACGCGCCGGGACCGTGGTCCGACGCCACCACCCACACGCTGGCCGTGGCCCCGGGCGGCACGGTCGCCGTCCTCGGCACGCTCGGTGTCCGGGCCCAGGAGCTCATGACCCTCGAGACGGGCGACGACGGCGAGCCGGCGTGGCGGACGCGCTCGACCATCGGATCGCGCTGGCAGGACCGCCATCCGCTGCCGGTCATGCGCCGCGTCGAGGCCCCCGGTGCGGGCGGACCGATCGAGACCTGGATCGCGTCACCCCCCGATGCCGGCGACGGGCCGATGCCCACCATCGTCGACGTCCACGGCGGTCCCCTCGGCGGCTGGGCCCCGACGCCGCACATGGAGGTCTTCCTCCTCGTCGCGGCGGGCTACCGGGTCGTGCTCCCCAACATCCGTGGATCCGCGATGTACGGCCGCGACTGGATCCGGCCGCAGCTCGGCGACTGGGGCGGGGTCGATGCCGATGACGTCCACGCCGCGGTCGATCACGTCATCGAGCTCGGGCTCGCCGATCCCGCGCGCCTTGGCGTCATGGGCCTGAGCTACGGCGGGTTCATGGTCAACTGGCTGGTCGGGACGACGGACCGGTTCGTCGCGGCGGTCTCCGAGAACGGCGTCACGAACCAGGTCTCGGACTGGGCCAACTCGGACAGCGGGCCCGAATACGACCGGGCGTCACTCTTGGGCGATCCGTTCTCGCCCGAAGGCATCGACAAGCTGTGGAAGCAGTCGCCGCTGCGCAACGTCATGCACGTCCGCACGCCGCTGCTGATGCTCCAGGCCGAGGCCGACCTGCGCTGCCCGCCGTACGACAACGAGCAGTTCTTCATCGCGCTTCGTCACCTGCGCCGGACGGTCGAGTTCGTGCTCTACCCGGAGGAGTCGCATGTGTACGGCTCGGCAGGCCGGGTGGACCGCCGAGTGGACCGGAACGAGCGGATCATCGCCTGGTTCGACCGCTACCTGCGCACCTGACCCCGGACGGACGGGCCGCCGCGGACCGGCACCATCGTGGGGCTGGCCGGATGGGCGTCGAGCCGTCAGCATGACGGGGTGACCCGCTTTCCCCGCGCCCGGGCCGCCATCGCGGTCCTCACGTTGTCCGTCGCCCTCGTCACGCTGGCGCTGCCTGCGCGGGCCGCGGCCGCCGACTTTCCGAAGGGCTTCGAGGGCTTCCACACGACCGCCGAGATCGCGGCCGACGCCGCCGCGGTCGAAGCTGCCCACCCGGACATCGCGAAGCGGTTCTCGATCGGCAAGAGCTACCAGGGTCGCGAGCTGTGGGCGATGAAGATCTCCGACCACGTCGGCACCGACGAGGCCGAGCCCGAGGTCCTGTTCGACGGCGGCACCCACTCCGACGAGCACATGGGCGTCGAGATGGTGCTCAAGATCATGCACTGGCTGGCCGATGGCTACGGCAAGGACAGCCGCATCACGCGGATCGTCCAGCAGCGCGAGATCTGGCTGGTCTTCTCGGTCAACCCGGATGGCGCCACCTTCGACATCAAGGACGGCAAGTTCCACTTCTGGCGCAAGAACCGCCAGCCGACGCCCGGATCGACCTCGATCGGCACCGACCTCAACCGGAACTTCGGCTACCACTGGGGCGGCGGCGGCAAGACGAGCACGAACCCGCAGGCGATCACCTACCGCGGCCCGAAGGCGTTCTCCGCCCCCGAGACGCGGGCGATGCGCGACTTCCTGGCGAGCCGGGTCATCGGTGGCGTGCAGCAGATCCGCACCCACATCACCTTCCACGAGTACGGCCGACTCGTGATGTGGCCGTACGGCTACACCTACACGAACGTGCCGTCGGACATGACCACGGACGACCACAACGCGCTCGTCAAGATCGGCAAGGCGATGGCCGCGTCGAACGGCTACAAGCCCGAGCAGGCGAGCGACCTGTACATCACCTCCGGCACGACCCGCGACTTCGCCTACGGGCTGTACCGGACCTTCTCGTACACGTTCGAGATGTCGGTCGAAGGACTACCCCGACGACTCGCTCATCGGCGCCGAGACCGGCCGCAACAAGGAAGCCGTGCTGTCGCTGATGGAACGCGCGTGGTGTCCGTTGAGCGTCCTGGGCGCGGCCAAGACCGCCGTCCGGTGCGGCGCCTTCGATGACGACCTCGAGGTCGCCCGCGGCTGGACCGTCGATCCCGACGGCACCGACACGGCGACCGCGTCGACCTCGGGCCGGTTCAGCCGGGCGAACCCGTCATCGACGTCGTCGTCCGGGGCCAAGCAGCTCGGCACGACGGCCTCGGGCTCGAAGGCCTTCGTGACCGGGGCGGCGGCCGGCTCGTCGTCGACCGCCTACGACCTCGACGGCTCGACGTCGATCCGTTCGCGCGCCTTCTCGCTGCCGGTCGGGGCCGGCCAGCGGCTGACGTTCCGCTACGTGTTCGCCCACACCGCTTCGTCGACGTCGGACGACCGACTGCGTGCGATCGTCGAGCGCGCCGACGGCAGTCGGGTGACGCTGTTCACCGTGTCGGGCACGCCCGTCGACGTCGATGGGACCTGGAAGACGGCGTCCGCCTCGATGGACGGCTTCGCCGGCCAGAAGATCCGCCTGCGCTTCGAGGCGATCGAAGGCGGCGCGCCGAACCTGCTCGAGGTCGAGCTCGACGACATCCGGGTGACCCGCCCGAGCTAGTCGAAGTCGAAGATCCCGCGGCCGGCGCTGAACTGGAGGATGAGCCGGCAGCGGCGGCAGATCATCAGCACCATCTTGTGGCTGGTGAGGCCCCACCGGGAGTCCATCCGCCCCTGTTCCTGGTCGAACTCGGTCCCGCCACACACGGGACACGT
This sequence comes from uncultured Chloroflexia bacterium, assembly GCA_963828965.1. Taxonomy (GTDB): domain Bacteria; phylum Chloroflexota; class Limnocylindria; order Limnocylindrales; family CSP1-4; genus SPCO01. Next base: position 140,524 of record CAWHGL010000003.1, on the reverse strand, counting down.
GAGCTTCGCGTCCTTTGCTTCCTGGCCGGTTTGCTCCCAGGTCATCAGTCACTCCTTCATGCGTCAAGTTCAGCCGATGCTCAACTCGGTCCGCGGCGTCGAGACCTGGCGGCCGGCGGCGCGGTGGCCGGCGAGTGCCGCCCGCTGGAGGGATGCCGCCAGAGCGTGACCCGCCTTCTGGGCCGCGAACCAGCCGACCAGGAAACCGGCTGTGAAGGCGTCGCCGGCCCCGGTCGTGTCGGCAGCGACGACCTTGCGCGTCGCCACCTCGAAGCGAAGGGGACGTTCACCCGGCGCACCGCGGGCGAGGATGGTCGCGCCCTGGCCGCCGCGCTTGATGACCGCGATCCGGGCGACATCGAGGAGGCCCTCCGGCCGGTTCGCGCCGAGCAGGGCCGTCGCCTCCGACGCGGTCGCGAACAGCAGGTCGGGGGCGATCTCGTGCATCAGCGCCATGGCTGCCGGGCGGCCGTCGGCGAGCATCGGACCGATCGATGACAGGTCGGCCCCGACCGCTGCCCCGGCGGCTCGGGCGAGCTCCACGGCCCGCCGCCCTGCCAGCCCCAGTGGCTCGCCGAGGAGCGAGTACGTCGGCACATGGACGAGATCGGCGCCGGCGAACCACGCCTCGCGCAAGTCGGCCGGCGCGAGCTGCAGCGCGGCGCCGCGGTCCTGCACGAACGAGCGCTCACCATCGGGCGCCACGAACACGCCGATGCGACCCGTCCGGGCGCCCGGAACGCGCACGACGCGAGGCGTGACCCCATCGCCGCGAAGCGCGTCGAGCAGCGCCCGGCCGGTGGCGTCGCGACCGACCGCGCAGACGAGGCTGGCCTGGGCGCCGAGCCGGCCGAGCCAGCGGGCCGTCGTCGCGGCCGAGCCTCCCTGGGTCAACACGACACGTCCGGGCACGTCCGATCCGACTTCGAGCGCGCGCGAGGGCGCGAGCACGACATCGAGCACGAGGTCGCCGACCACGACGATGCGCGGACCACGGACGCGGCGCGGGACGGGTCGACGGAGACGCGGCATCGCCGTCAGATGGTAGTCGGGCCGGCGGACGCCGGACGGTCACGGCGCGGGCGGTCGGCCTACAATCGGTGGCCCACCGCCAGGCTCGATCGCTCGGAGTGCCCCGCCCATGACCGCCGTGAAGCCCGATCTCGACCGCCTGGCGATCGACACCATCCGGACGCTCTCGATCGATGGCGTGCAGCAGGCGAACTCCGGCCACCCAGGCGCCCCGATGGGCGCGGCACCGATGGCGTACACGGTCTGGACGCGCTTCCTGCGCCATGCTCCGACGCATCCCGAATGGCCCGATCGCGACCGGTTCGTGCTGTCGGCCGGCCACGCCTCGATGCTGCTCTATTCGCTGCTCCACCTGACCGGCTACGACGTCACGCTCGAGGACCTCGAGTCGTTCCGCCAGTGGGGATCGCGCACGCCGGGTCACCCGGAGCACGGCCTGACGCCGGGCGTCGAGGCGACCACCGGGCCGCTCGGTCAGGGCATCACGAACGCGATCGGCATGGCCATCGCGGAGCGACGCCTGGCCCACGAGTTCAACCGCGACGGCCACGACATCGTCGATCACCGGACGTTCGTCATCGCCAGTGACGGCGACCTCCAGGAAGGCATCGCCTCCGAGGCGGCCAGCCTCGCCGGCCACCTGCGTCTCGGCAAGCTCATCGTCCTCTACGACGACAACCTCATCCAGCTCGATGGGCCTACGGCGATGGCCTGGTCGGAGGATCGCGTCGCCCGATTCGACGCCTACGGCTGGCACACCCAGAGCGTCACCGACGGCAACGATGTCGACGCGATCGAAGCCGCCGTCGAGGCGGCCATCGCGGACGAGCGCCCGAGCCTCATCGCCGTGCGCACGCACATCGGTTACGGCAGCCCGAACAAGCAGGACTCGCAGAAGGCGCATGGCGCGCCGCTCGGTCCCGACGAGGTCCGCCTGACCAAGGAGGCCTACGGCTGGGATCCGGACCGGACGTTCTACGTCCCCGCCGACGCCCTGGCCCATTTCCGTACAGCGGTGACCGAGGGCGAGGAGCGCTGGGCCGACTGGAACGCGCGTCTCGAGGCGTACGCCGCGGGGCACGTGGACGAGGCCGAGGCCTTCCTGCGCCGGGTCGCGGGCACGCTCGAGGACGGCTGGGACGCCGACCTCAAGGTCTACGAGACGGGCTCGGAGGTCGCTACCCGGAACGCGTCGCAGGACGCGATCCAGGCACTCGCCACGCGCGTGCCGGCGCTGTTCGGTGGCGCGGCCGACCTGTCCGAGTCCAACCTGACCGACGTCAAGGGCGAGCCCAACTTCTCCGCCGACGAGGCCGGGCGGAATCTCCGCTTCGGGGTCCGCGAGCACGCCATGGGCGGCATCGCCAACGGCATCGCCTACCACGGCGGGTTCATCCCGTACGACGCGACATTCCTCACGTTCAGCGACTACATGCGTGGCGCGGTCCGGCTGTCGGCCCTCGCAGGGCTCCACGTCATCCATGTCTGGACCCACGACTCCGTAGGTCTTGGCGAGGATGGCCCGACGCACCAGCCGGTCGAGCACTACGCCGCCCTCCGGGCGATCCCCAACCTGTGGTTCGTCCGGCCCGGCGACGCCAACGAGACCGCGGCGGCGTGGGCTCTGGCCGTGGAACGCGGCGACGGGCCGGTCGCGCTCGCCCTGACGCGCCAGAAGCTGCCGACACTCCCCAGGACCGCCGAGCTCGCACGCAAGGGCGTCGCACGTGGCGGCTATGTCCTGCGTGAGGCGAGCGGCGGGACGCCGACGCTCATCCTCATCGGGACGGGCTCGGAGCTGCAGCTCGCGTTCGCCGCCGCCGACACGCTGGAGAAGGACGGGATCCCGACGCGGGTCGTGTCCCTCCCCTGCTGGGAGCGGTTCGAGCTCCAGGACCGTGGGTATATCGACGCCGTCCTGCCTCCGAGCGTGCGCAAGCGCGTCAGCGTCGAGATCGGCGTGACCCTCGGCTGGGATCGCTGGGTCGGCGACGAGGGCGCGATGATCGGGCTCGATCACTTCGGGGCGTCGGCGCCGGCGGGCACGATCTTCGAGAAGTTCGGCTTCACCGCGGACCGCGTCGCGGACGTCGGGCGCAAGGTCGTGCGCGACGGGCTGCGCGGCCGGATCCCGACCGTCGACGGCGGCCATTTCGCCCATCAGGGCCATCCGTCCCTCGGGACGGGCGATCCGGGCGTGGACCGCGACGGGTCGTCCGACCCCGGACACAGCTGATGCGCGTCGCGTTCGCGGCCGACCACGCCGGTGCCGCGCTCAAGGACGAGCTGCTGGCGCGGCTCGGCCGGGCGGACCTCGGCCACGAGCTCATCGACCTGGGCGACGACGGGTCGGACCCCACGGACGACTATCCGGACTTCGCCCAGCGCCTCGGTCTCGCCATCCAGCGTGGCGAGGCGGACCGCGGGATCCTCATCTGCGGCTCCGGCGTCGGCGCCAGCGTCGCCGCGAACAAGATGCGAGGGATCCGATCGGCGGTCTGCCACGACACGTATTCCGCGCACCAGGGCGTCGAGCACGACGACATGAATGTGCTGACCCTCGGTGCCCGGGTCATCGGGCCGGAGCCCGCGTTCGAGTGCTCGATCGCGTTCCTCGCGGCCACGTTCAGCGGCGAACCCCGCCATCGGCGGCGGCTGGACAAGGTCCTCGCCATCGAGGCGGGTCAGGGCTGACCGCGGTGGGACTCGGTCGCCGGCTCGCGTCTAACGCCCGCCCGGGGAGCCTTAGGCGACTGGGAGGGCCGTCGGAGGGGAGTTCCGCCACATCGGCGACTGGATTTCGTACCGCGCCGAGCGTGACACGAGCAGATCCGTGGGCTCGACCGAGCCAGACACACACGGTGATCATCCTCATCCTTGCCTAACGCTCGTGTCACGGGGGTTAGACGCAGCCGCCGTGGGCGGAGGGCGGCGAAGGCCGCAGGGCAGGGAACCGCGTCTCGGGCACGGGACCCGCGTCGCCGACGGCCACGGACTCGTGCCGCCGCCCGACACGGCCCCGCGATCCGCCGACCAACTGGCGGCGTACCATGGACGCTCCGAGCCGACGTCCGCCACGCCGGCGGCATGCACCGATGATCCTTCGCTCATGCTCCGTTAACGCTCCACCCGATCGCGGACGCCTATCCTTCGGAGACCACGATGACCGACCCCGTTTCGACGACGCTCAGCGTCCCCGGTCTTGCCCTCGGTGCGGCCGCCTCCGACTACGAGGCCGCCATCGAGCGCGCCCGTGACGAGGACTGGACCAACCGCCTGTTCGCGCGGGACGTGACGCTCTGGTCGAGCGACGCCGGCGTCGGTGCCGAGATCGCCGAGCGCCTCGGCTGGCTGGATGCCCCGGCCCACTTCACCGAGCAGATCGCCGGCCTCGAAGGGTTCGGTGACGGTGTCGTCGGCTCCGGCTTCACGACGGTCGTCGTGGCCGGGATGGGCGGCAGCAGTCTCGCCCCCGACGTCCTGCATCGGACCTTCGGCGTCATCGAGGGCTATCTCGACCTGCGCCTCCTCGACTCGACCGACCCGGCCGCGGTCGACGCCGTATTCGACGGGCTCGATCCGCTCACGACGCTCGTCCTCGTGGCCACCAAGTCCGGCACGACCACCGAGCCGAACGCGTTCCTGGCCGAGGCCTGGGCGCGTGGCGAGGCGGCCCTCGAGGCCCACCCCCACCACGTCTGGGACAACCCGGGCGAGATGATCTGCGTCGTCACCGACCCGGGCAAGAGCCTCGACGCCATCGCCCACCGCGACACCTTCCGGAGCGTCTTCCTCAACCCGCCCGACATCGGTGGCCGGTACAGCGCGCTGACCTACGTGGGCCTCGTGCCGGCGTCCCTGATCGGGTTGGACCTTGATGCGCTGCTCGCCTCCGCGAGCGCGATGCTGGGGGCCTGCCGCGAGCCCGATCCGGCGGCCAACCCCGGCGTGAGCCTCGGCGTCGCGATCGGCAGCCTGGCCAAAGTCGGGCGCGACAAGCTGACCTTCCTGGCCGACGACGAGATCGGCGCGTTCGGCGCGTGGGTGGAGCAGCTCATCGCCGAGAGCACCGGCAAGCACGGCGTCGGCATCGTCCCCATCGATGGCGAGCCGCTCGTCGCCGCGACCGACTACGGCCCGGACCGGGCCTTCGTCCGCCTCGCGCTGGCCGACGCCGATGACGGCGGGCGCGACGCCCTGGCCGACGCCCTCGAAGCCGCCGGCCACCCGGTCATCCGCCTCGAGCTGTCCGACCCCATCGACATCGGCGCGGAGTTCGTCCGCTGGGAGGTGGCGACGGCCATCGCCGGCATCGTCCTCGGCATCGACCCCTTCGACCAGCCGAACGTCGAGGAGGCCAAGCAGCTCACCCGCGACGTGCTCGCGAAGGCGGAACGTGGCGAGTCGGTCGCCGCCACCGAGCCGCCCATCGCCGAGGGCGACGGCCTGACCCTCCATGGCGACGCCGCGCTGCGCCTGACGACCCCGGAAGGCGGCGTGGTCGGCGAGCTCGCCCGCCATCTCGCCCGCCGGCGGGCCACCTCGTACCTGGCCCTTCAGGCCTTCATCGCCCCGACACCGGGCCGCGACGAGGCCATCGGGCGGATCCGCCGGCTGCTCCTGGAGCGCACCGGACGGGCGACGACGGCCGGATACGGCCCGCGGTTCCTGCACAGCACCGGGCAGCTCCACAAGGGCGGCGCGCCGATCGGCTGGTTCCTCCAGCTCACGGCCGACCACCCGCAGGATCACGTGATCCCCGGCTGGTCGTACTCCTTCGGCCAGCTCATCGATGCCCAGGCGGCCGGCGACTTCGCCGCCATCGAGTCGCACGACCTGCCGATCCTCCGGGTCCATCTCGGCGCCGACGTCGAGGCGGGACTCGCGGCGCTGGAGCAGGCCCTCATCGCCGCGTTCGACCACACCTCGGAGGGATGACCGCCATGCGCATCGGGTTCATCGGTCTCGGGCGGATGGGGGCCAACATGGTCCGCCGGCTGGTCCGAGACGGGCACGAGATCATGGTCTACAACCGGACGCCCGAGAAGTCGCAGGAGATCGAGGGCGAGGGCGAGGGCGCGAAGGCCACCTTCTCGATCGCGGACCTCGTGGCCTCCCTCGAGAAGCCCCGCGCGGTCTGGGTCATGGTCCCGGCCGGCGACGCCACCCAGGCCCAGATCGACGAGCTCCTCGAGCACCTCGAGCCGGGTGACACGATCATCGACGGCGGCAACACGAACTTCCACGACGACGTGCGCCGCCACGCCGCACTCAAGGAGAAGGGCATCCAGTACGTCGATGCCGGCACCTCGGGCGGGATCTGGGGCCTCCAGGTGGGCTACTGCCTGATGGTCGGTGGCGACGCCGAGGCGGTCGCGCCGCTCGAGCCCATCTTCACGACCCTCGCCCCCGAGGGCGGCTACATGCACGTGGGCGGTCCGGGCGCCGGGCACTACGTGAAGATGGTCCACAACGGCATCGAGTACGGCCTGATGCAGGCGTACGCCGAGGGCTTCGAGATCCTCCACGCGAGCGACTACGACCTGGACCTCGGGGCGATCTCCGAGCTGTGGATGCAGGGATCGGTCGTCCGCTCGTGGCTGCTGGAGCTCGCGGGCCGCGCGTTCAAGGCCAATGGCCAGGACCTCGAGCACCTCAAGGGCTTCGTCGCCGACTCCGGTGAGGGCCGCTGGACGATCCAGGAGGCCATCGACCACGACGTCCCGGCGCCGGTCATCACCCTCTCCCTGCTGACCCGATTCCGCTCCCGCCAGGACGACTCGTACGGAGCCAAGGTGCTCGCCGCGCTCCGCAATGAGTTCGGCGGCCACGCCGTAAAGACGGAGTAGGGCATGGCCACGACCCGGGTACGGACGAAGGATCCGGCGCCGGTCGAGGCGCCGCCCGATCAGCCCATCCCGGCCCAGCCCGCCCCGCGTCCCAAGGACGCGCCGCGGACGATGAAGCAGCTGCGCGAAGCCCGTCAGGGCAAGCGCGCCTCGCGCGCCAAGGCCCCCGAGAACGTCCTGCGCCAGGGGTTGCGCCTGGAGAAGGTGCCCGACCCGTCGATCCTCGTGCTGTTCGGCGCGACCGGCGACCTGGCCCATCGCAAGGTCCTCCCGGCCATGTACCACCTGTGGCGGACCAACCTGCTGCCCCACGAGTTCGTGCTCCTCGCCATCGGGCGGCGCGAGTACGACGACGACGGCTTCCGGGCGGAGATCCGCGCGTCGCTCGAGCAGTTCAGCCGGGTCCTGCCGCTCGACGAGCCGGCGTGGCGCTCGTTCAGCGAGAAGATCCGCTACCACCGACTCGACTTCGCCGACCCCGCCGGGTTCGATAGCCTGGCAACCCGCCTCGACGAGATCGACGCCGAGTCAGGCACGCGTGGCGACCGGCTGTTCTACCTCGCCACCCAGCCCTCGCAGTTCGCCGAGATCGTCGGCCAGCTCGGGCGGGTCGGGCTGGACCACGAGCGCCACGACGGCGGCTGGCGTCGGGTCGTCATCGAGAAGCCGTTCGGACACGACCTGGAGTCCGCGAAGAAGCTCAACCGCGAGGTCGGTAAGGTCTTCCGCGAGTCGCAGGTCTATCGCATCGACCACTACCTGGGCAAGGAGACGGTCCGCAACCTGCTGGTCTTCCGGTTCGGCAACGGGATCTTCGAACCGCTCTGGAATCGACGCTACGTCGATCACGTCCAGATCACCGTGGCGGAGTCGATCGGCATCGAGAACCGCGGCGCGTTCTACGAGGAGACCGGCGCCTCGCGCGACGTCCTCCAGAACCACCTGCTCCAGCTCGTCAGCCTCGTCGCGATGGAGCCACCGGCCACCTTCGAGGCCGACGCGCTGCGCGACGAGAAGGTCAAGATCCTGCGCGCGATCGGGACCCATCCGGCCGTTCCGGAGACCCAGGTCGTGCGTGGCCAATACGGCCCGGGCTGGGTCGCCGCGACCCAGGTGGAGGGCTACCGCGAGGAAGAGGACGTCGACCCCGGGTCGGAGACCGAGACGTTCATCGCGGCCCGCCTCACCATCGATGACTGGCGCTGGTCCGGCGTCCCGTTCTACGTGCGCACCGGCAAGCGGTTGCCCAAGCGCGCGACGGAGATCGCGATCCAGTTCCGCGAGGTCCCGCACCGATTGTTCCGCGATGCGAACGCCGAGCCGGACCCGAACCTGCTCGCCATCCGCATCCAGCCGGACGAGGGGATCATGCTGCGGTTCGGGGCCAAGGTCCCCGGACTCGGCATGGCCATCCGCCCGGTGACCATGGACTTCACCTACGGCTCGGCGTTCAGCGTCGACTCGCCGGACGCCTACGAGACGCTCATCCTCGACGCTCTCCAGGGCGACGCCTCGCTGTTCACCCGTGCCGATGAGGTCGAGGAGGCGTGGGGCATCGTGGATCCCCTCGTCGACGCGTGGGCCGCCGCCCCGCCCCCGACCTTCCCGAACTACGACGCCGGTACCTGGGGCCCGGAAGCCGCCGATGACATGCTGACGCGGGAAGGCCGCCGTTGGCGGCGGATATGAACCGCCACCCCCGATGACCATCGCCGCGTCGCCCACGGCACTCCAGGAGCCCGTCCTGCGCTGGTCGGCGCGTGCCCACAGCATCGCGGAGATCGAGCAGGAGCTGGCCCGCATCTGGGCCCGCCAGGACCTGGCCGTCGAGCACGAGGGCGAACGCTCGCGCCACATCGCGGCGCGGACCAGCGTGATGAATCTCGTCGTCATCGCCCGGACGTGGGAGCTGGCCGACCGGGGAGCCGCCACGATCCAGGCCCTGACCGGGCGCCATCCGTCGCGCACGATCGTCGTCCAGTCGGCCGACCCCGACGGGCCCTCCTGGATCGACGCTCGAGTCGAGGCGCACTGCATCCTGCCGCGCGTCGATGCCCCCGAGACCTGCGCCGAGACGATCCACCTGACGGCCGGCGGCGAGGCGGGGCGGCACCTGTCGGCGATCGTCACCCCGCTCATCATCCATGACCTGCCGGTCGCGATCTGGTGGCCCGGCGAGCCGCCGTTCACGAGCAAGGCGGCCCAGGACCTGCTGGCGGGCGCCGACCGCCTCATCGTCGACGGTTCGTCCTGGAGCGGCGACGGGCTCACCCGCCTGAGCGAGATGGCCCGCCTCCTCGACGTCAGCCGCCTCGCCATCAGCGACTTCGCCCTGGTCCGACAGTCGCGCTGGCGCGAGGCGATCGCGTCGATCTTCGACGACCCGGAGTACCTGCCGTACCTGCGCTCGCTGCGCCGGATCGCGGTGACCTACGCCACGCACGACGAGACCGGAGCCCCGGGCTCCACCAACCTGGTAAAGCCGGTCTACCACGTGGGCTGGCTGGCCTCCCGGCTGGGCTTGCACACGCACGTGCCCCTGCACATCATCGCGGCCAAGGGCCCGGCGACCGCCGCGGCGCGGACGCGCGGCCCAGGTGCTCGACCGGTCGTCAGCCGGGGCATGGCCGCCACGATGTTCGACGGGCGATCCGAGGTCGCGGTCGTCGTCCGGCCGATCGTCTCGCCGATGCCCGCGGGCACGACGCTGCGCGTGGAGCTGCTGGCCGAGCGGCGTGGGTCGGAGCTTCGGGCCGACGTGACCGCCGAGGCCGAGACGGTCCGCGTCCGCGTCTGGCAGGATGGCGTCGAGGCGATGGATCGCGCATTCCTGGCGGCCCGCCGCGGCGACGTGGACCTGCTCGCCGAGGCGGTCGAGACCGGCCGTCGCGACGTCGTCTCGATGGGCGCGCTGCGTTCGGCGGCCCAGCTCGTGACTGGTCCGCTCCACCCTCACCGGACCGACCCGGCGGCCACGCTCGCGGCCGAGCTCGCCGAGGAGGGCGAAGTGGACGAGGAGGACCAAGCGGACGACGAGGAGGGCGAGTGACCGACGCGGTCGAACGCCTCGTGCGAGCGGTCGACGCCGAGGACGCCGCGCGTCTGGCCGCCGAGCACATCGCGACCGCGTTGACCGACGCCGTGGCGACGCGCGGCGTGGCGCACCTCGCGACGACCGGCGGGTCGAACGCTCCGGCCATCTACCGGCGGCTCGTCGACACGCCATTGCGGGACGCCGTGCCGTGGGACGACGTGCACGTCTGGTGGGGCGACGACCGGTTCGTGCCGCGCGACCATCCGCTCTCGAACGTCAAGCCGCTCGACGACATCCTCCTGGACCCCGACCATGGCGTGCGGATCCCGATCGAACAGCTCCACCCGTTCCGCATCACCGAAAGCCTCGGCGCCGGCTGGGATGCGGCGTGGACTGCCGACGCCCTCGCCAACGAGCTGGCCGCGGCCGGCCTCCGCGACGAGCGACGGCTGGCCGGTCCTCGACCTCATCGTCGTCGGGGTCGGCGGCGACGGGCACCTGCTGTCGGTGTTCCCGGATTCGGCGGCCTTCGATTCGACCGCCTGGGCGCTCGCCATCCCGGCGCCGACCCATATCGAGCCCCATGTCGAGCGGGTCACCCTCAATCCGGCGCTCCTCGGATCGGCCGACGATGTGCTGGTCGTGGCGACCGGGGCGAGCAAGGCCGACATCCTCGCCGACGTCTTCGGGCCGACCCACGACCCGCGCCGCTGGCCCGCCCAGCTGGCTCGCCGTCCGGGCTCGACCTGGATCGTCGACGAGGCGGCCGCGGTGCGCCTCGCACGGTGACGGCCGGGGTCGCGAGCCGCCCGTGACGGACGCGGACGAGCTGCTGATCCGGCGCGCTACGAGCGACGACGGCCCCGCCATCGGCGACCTGTGGCTCGGCGCCTGGCGGGCGACGTTCGACTTCCCGCCCGGCTACCCCGACGACGACGTCCGCCGCTGGCTCACGGAAGAGCTCGTCGTGCGGCACGAGACCTGGGTCGCCGACCATGACGGCCGGGCCGTCGCCGTGATGGCCCTGTCCGAGTCGATGGTCGAGCAGCTGTACGTCGCGCCCGCGTGGATCGGACGAGGCGTCGGCCGGCGCCTCCTCGACCATGCCAAGACGCGGCGGCCGGACGGCCTCGACCTTTACTGCTTCCAGGTCAACATGCGCGCTCGCCGGTTCTACGAGCGCAACGGATTCCACGCCATCGCGCGGGGCGATGGGTCCGGCAACGTGGAGCGCCAACCCGACATCCGCTATGCGTGGCGACCCGGCGCCGCGCTGGTCGTGCCCAGCGACGACGGCACACCGCTCGCCGTCTACCGGAGCGGGACCGCGGACGGACCGCCGCTCCTGCTCGTCCACGGCGCGGCCGCCGACCACACGACGTTCCGGGTCGTCGGGCCGATGCTGGGCGCCATGTTCGACGTCTGGGCGATGGACCGGCGCGGCCGGGGCGGGTCAGGCGACACCCCGCCCTACGCCATCGAGCGCGAGTTCGAGGACCTGGCCGCCGTGGCCGGCGCCATCGCCACGCGACGCGACGTCGAAGCGATCGACGTCTTCGGCCATTCCTACGGCGGTCGCTGCGCCCTCGGCGCGGCGCTGGGCTCGGCGGCCCTCCGCCGACTCGTCGTGTACGAGGGCGCGCCGTCGCCACCCGGCGAGCGCTATGGCGACGAAGCCCTCGCGGACGAGCTCGGCGCGCTGGCGGACGCCGGCCGCGACGACGAGCTGCTGGCCACCTTCATGACCCGCGTCGTCGGCATGACTCCCGACGAGCTGGCCCGCTACCGCGTGGACCCAGTCTGGCCACGCCGCGTCCGGGCGGCCCCGACGATCGCCCGCGAGCTGCTCGTCGAGGCGTCGGCAGACGCCGGCATCGAGCGCCTCGGTGCGGTCCGCCAGCCGGTCCTGCAGCTCCTCGGCGGCGACAGCCTGCCGGCGTTCGGGTCGGCCACCCGGGCGCTCGATGCGCGGCTCGGCGACGGACAGGTCGTGGTCATCCCGGGCGCGAAGCACGCCGCCCACCACACCCACCCCGAGGCGGTCGTCGCAGCCGTCGAGTCGTTCCTCCTCGACCTCGTGTGATACTCCGGCGATGGACATGGGCGTCATCGGCTGGATCGTCGTCGGGTTCCTCGCGGGCGCCATCTCGGGCGCGCTCATCGGGGGCAAGACCGCGCGCGGCTGCCTCCCCAACATCGTCGTCGGCATCATCGGTGGCGTCCTCGGTGGCTGGCTGGCCGGCCAGCTGGGCTTCGGCGAGGTGAACGGCTTCATCGCGGCCATCGTCGTGGCCGTGCTCGGGTCGCTCGTCGTCCGCCTCGTCCTCAACGCCCTCGACGGCCACTGACCCACGGCGGAGCGTGGGGCGGCGGCGAGGGCTACCATCCGGGCATGACCGACGCTTCCGCCGCGGTCGCCCCGAGCGGCGACGACGCCCAGGCCCATCGCCCCTACTCCCCGGGCCTCGAAGGGGTCATCGCCGGCGAGACCAGCCTCAGCTTCATCGATGGCGAGCGCGGCCGGCTGCTGTATCGCGGCTACCGCATCGGCGACCTCGTCCAGCACGGCACGTACGCGTCGATCGCGAACCTGCTGTGGACCGGCGACTGGGATCCGAAGCATCGACTGCCGACCGCGCCCGTACCGGCGCCGGTGATGACCACATTGCGGGCGCTCCCCGCCGAGACCAAGCCGATGGACGCGCTGCGCACCGCGGTCTCGGCCTGGGGCGCGTTGCAGGACCTGCCGTTCCCGGCCACGGTCGACCAGGCGCGTGCGCTCACCTCGTTCTCGCCCTCGGCCCTCGCCGCGTTCGCCCGTCTCCGCGACGGGCAGGAACCGATCGAGCCCGACCCCTCGCTCGATCTCGTCGCGGGCTTCCTCTACCAGCTCACCGGCACGGCCCCCGACGCGGGCACGGCCCGGGCGCTCGACGCGTACTTCATCGTCGGTGCCGAGCACAGCTTCAACGCGTCGACGTTCACCGCTCGGGTCATCACCTCGACCCGCTCGGACATCGCCTCGGCGATCGTCGGCGCGATCGGGACGATGAAGGGCCCGCTCCACGGCGGCGCCCCGTCCGAGGTCGTCGACCAGCTCAGCCAGGTCGGCTCCGCCGACAAGGCCGAGGCGTGGGTCCGCGATGCGCTCGATCGCGGCGAACGGCTGATGGGCTTCGGCCATCGCGTGTACCGCGCGTACGATCCGCGCGCCGCCGCCCTACGGACCGTCGCCGAGGGCATGGACAACAAGCCCGAGTGGCTGCAGCTGGCGACCGAGGTCGAGGACGTCGCCCTGCGGGTCCTCGCCGAGCGTCACCCGGACCGCCCGCTCAAGACCAACGTCGAGTTCTATGCCGCACCGGTGCTGATGGGCGTCGGCCTGAAGCCGGATCTGTTCCCCGCGACGTTCTCGCTCGCCCGCCACGCCGGCTGGACCGCGCATGTCCTGGAGCAGGCGTCGGCGAACCGGCTCATCCGGCCGGACGTGAACTACATCGGCCCCGCCGAGCGCGACCTGCCCAGCGCCTAGGTTCGCTGCGGTCAGTCTGAGGGACCTGCCGCGCACCTAGCGAGGCACCGGTGCCGGCGCCGTCCGGGCTATGCCGCGGCGGGCCTGCTCGCGCTCGGCGATGCGATCGACGACGTAGGCGGCATCGCGCCCGGCGCCCGCCACGAGCATCGACGAGAAGGCGTACTGGAACGGGATGCCAAGGAAGTACAGGCCCGGCACCGTCGGGCTGACGCCACGCTGCTCGATCGGCCAGCCGTCCTCGCCGACGATGGGTGCCGCGACGAACCCGTAGTCCGGACGGTAGCCGGTGGCCCAGACCACGGTCGCCACGTCGAGCATGGTGCCGTCGTCGAGCACGGGGCGACCGTCTCGCACCGCCGACGGTCCTCGCGTCGTGACGCTCGACACCGGCCCGGTCCAGGTCCCCAAGGCGGATCCTGAGAAGTGGGCCACCGCTCTTGCGGACCTCCGGGCGCATCCGCCGCCCCATCGGGCGTCCGCATCGTCAGCACATGTCCGAACACGAACTCGACGATCGGCCAGCCGAGCATCGCGCGCTTCGTGTCGGTGACCTTCATCGGCATCTCGCCGTGGGTCTTGCCGGACAGGATGGTCCGGTGACCGGCGTTGGCGGCCTCGAAGGCGATATCCGCGCCCGAGTGCGAGAGCCCGACGACGAGGACCGGGCCCGCGGGCAGCTGTGACGGATCGTGGTAGTCGTGCGAGTGGAGCTGCCGGATCGACGGGTCGAGCTCGCTGGCGAACGCCGGGACGTTGGGCCGTCGGAATGGCCCGGTCGCGACGATGACCTGACGGGCACCGATGCGCCCGCCGTCCGCGGTCGACACGACGAAGCCGTCGTCGATCGGTTCGACCCGATCGACGCGCGTCCTGACTCCGGACGGGCAGGCTCGAACCGTCGGGCGTACGTCTCGAGGTAGTCGGCCATCTCGCGACCCGTCGGCCAGTGGGACGATGGCGCCGGGAAGCGCATGCCCGGGAGCGAGTCGTACCGGGCGGGGCTGTACAAGCGGAGCGAATCCCAGCGGTCCCGCCAGTGGTCGCCGATCCGGGCGTCCGCGTCGAGGATGGTGAACGACAGCCCCTGCCGAGACAGGTGATAGCCGGCCGACAATCCGGCCTGTCCCGCCCCGATGACGACCGTGTCGATCCGATCCATCGTGTTCGTGTCCATGGCCGGTCCCCGTCCTTCGCGATGCCGCCATCCGAGCTCGGAGGCGACCGGATCGCCCGGTCGCCATACCGCACCCTATGGACGGCACGATCGACACGCATCGGCGGTAGTACCCAAATCCACGCGCCGGGCGATGGGTACCGACCGCTTGGTCAGACGAGGCCGCGCTCGTAGGCGAACGCGGTCGCCGCGGCGCGGGTCGACACGTCGAGCTTGGTGTAGATGTTGCTGACGTGCCGGTCGACCGTCCGCTCGCTGATCGTCAGCGCCTCGGCGATCGCGCGGTTGGTCAGCCCCGCCGCGACGAGGCGAAGGATCTCGGCCTCGCGCGTGCTGAGGCCCGCCGGCAGCAAGTGCCGCGGTCCATCCGGCTCGCTCGTCTCGGCGTCCAGGCGCGCGAGGTCCGGTGCCGCCCCGAGCCGCGCGAACACCTCGCGGGCGGCGCTGGGTCTCGGTCGTCGCGCCGTCGATGTCACCGATGGCGCGACACGCGCGGGCGGTCAGCACCCGGACGCGCGCCGCGTCATACGGCGCGTCGAGCACCGACCAGGCCTCCCACGCTCGTCGCAGGACCCGCAAGGCGCCCTCGACATCGCCTTCCGCGAGCAGGACCGCCCCATCGGTCCGGAGGGCCATCGCCCGCAGGAGCGGCGCATCGACGGCGTCCGCGACGGCGGTCAGGCCATCGGCGGCACTCCGCGCGCCGCCGACGTCACCGGCCGCCAGGGCGATCTCGACGGCCGGCTCGAGCAGCCCAGCGCGGACGATGTCGTCGGTCGCCTCGGCCTGGGCGCGTCGGATCGCCGTGGAGGCCGCTCCTACGTCGCCTTGCGCGAGCCGCAACAGGGCGTGGCCGGGTTCGGGGAGCCGCCCCCACGAACCGGCCTCGCGGTACCCGCTCTCGGCCGCATCGAAGGCCCCCCGCAATCGGTCGAGCTCGGCAAGCTCGTAGAGCGCCTCGCCGACGCCCGGTTCCGGTGGCGGCCGCGAGAGCCACTCACGCGCGCGCTGGGCTTCCTTGGTGGCGTCGTCCCAGGCGCCCTGCACGCGCTTGATCACGGCCCGATAGACGAGGCAATTGCCCCGGAAGGGGACGAGGTCGGGCTGCGCATCGAGCCAGCGCGTCAGGGCTGTCGTCCATTCCTGGGCGCGACGCAGGTCGAAGAGCTGCCGGCACGCCTCGATGACGGCGCAGTACACGATCCCGGCCTCGATCGGCGAGACGTCGCCGGCGATCACGCGGTCATCGCTTCGTCGAGCAGCCGGACCCGCGCTCGGTCTCGGACAGCGCGATCAACGACTGCCCCCGGCCGAGTCGCCCCATGGTCTGCAGGTCGCGGTCGCCGAACCGGTCGGCGATCGCAGCGACCCGCTCGAACGTCGAGAGCGATCGCCGCGGCATCGCCCGACATCAGCGCTCGCATGCCCGTCCGGGATCAGGAGCCGGCCGCGCTCGACGCCATCGTATCCGCTGCTCCTCCATCAGCCGAGCTGCGCGCGCGAGCCAGCCTCCGGCCTGGGCCATCTCGCCGCGCTGCATGAGGGACATGCCGAGCGAGATCGCGGCGCGGACCCCGAGCTCGAGGTCGCCGTCCCGGATGGCCCCGAGGTGGGCGCGCGCACCGACCTCGTCCGTCTCGCCCGGCCGGCCGGTCAGGTACGCAGCGATCGCCAGGCGTTCGAGGTCGTCGGGCGTCGAGCGACCCGGCACGATCGGCCGCCGTCAGCCGGTCGTAGGCCTCGCCCCAGGCGTGGCGGTCATACGCGGCACGCGCCGCGGACAACTCGGTCTCGGTGGTCCTTCGAGTCGGCATCTGCTCACCACCGCTCGGCCCCCTTGCGCCGCCGTGCGGCTCGGGCCGACCATCCTACGCGGACGCCGCCGCTACAGCCAGCCGCGCTGGCGGAACACGATGACGAGCCCGACGAGCAGCACGGCCATCGAGCCCAGGATCACGAAGAACGTCCACGGGTTCTGCTCGCCGGGGAAGATCGCGTTCATCCCGAAGATGCTGGCGATGAGCGTCAGCGGCAGGAGGATGACGCTCGCGGCCGTGAGGATGCGGAAGGTCTCGTTCAGCCGGTGCGAGAGGACCAATTCGTTGGTCGACTCCAGGCCCTCGATCACTTCCTTGTAGTTCTCGAGCGTGTCCCAGATCCGTTCGGCGGCATCGGAGATGTCGTCGAAGTAGATCTCGAGCTCCTCCTGGAGATAGCGCTGCTTGGTGCGCTCGAGGTCGCGCAGCACCGCGCGCTGTGGGCGCACGATCTTGCGGAAGTTGATGATCTCCTGCTTGACCTCGGAGATGTCGCGGACGATCTCCGACGAGCGACCCTCGAAGATGTCGTCCTCGATGCGCTCGAGCTTGAGGCCCATCTTGCGGAGCATCGGGAACGAGGCATCCACGCCGGTGTCGACGATCTTGTAGAGCAGGTAGCCCGAGCCCTTCGAGAAGACATCCTCGCGCAGCTCGTCCTTCTCGGCGTAGCGCTCGAACATCGAGCTGATCGGCGGCAGCGGGATGTTCGGCAGGGTGATGAGGTAATCGGGCCCCAGGAACAAGTCGAGCTCGGCGGTCAGGATCCGGCCGGTGTCCTTGTCGAACATCGGGAAGTGCAGGACGATGAAGACGTAGTCGTCGTACTGGTCGAGCTTGGGCCGCTGGTTCCGCGAGTACACGTCCTCGTAGTCGAGGGGGTGGAACTCGAAGTGCTCTTCCAGCCACTCGCGATCGGCGGTCCGCGGCGACTCGATGTGGATCCAGCGCAGCCCGGCCGCCTCGATGATCTCGGGCTCCGACACGTACTCGGGCATGACCGCATCCGGCGATCCGTCGGATCGACGTCGACGCGAGCGCGGGAGGGGGCGTGGCAGCCCGATGGTCGGCACGGGCGACATGGTACGCGTCGCGTCAGGGACGCGAGCGCACGCCCCGAAGCCCGATCGCGATCGCCCCGGTGAAGAAGACCGCGCTGCCGAGCAGGAACGGGCCGTCGACGCCGACGGTCGCGGCGACCGCGGCCCCGAGGGCCGGCCCGATGATGCCCGCGGCGTACAGCGGGAGATAGACCAGGTTCAGAGTCTGCGACCGGTGCTCCGCCGACACCTCGGTCGCGAGGAGGCTGAAGACCATCGCACTGACCGTGGCGGTCGCCGCAGCCAGGCCGACCGCCAGGAGGGCGAGCCCCGGAACGGCCGCGGCCAGGGTCATGAGGGCAAGCACGAGGCCACCCAGGGTCAACGCCGCGACGAGCACCCGACGGAAACCGACCCGGTCCCCGAGCACGCCACCGATCGGCGACATGAGCGCCCCGACGAGGGCGGCCAGGCCCATCACGAGCCCGATCGCCGAGGCCAACCCGGGGCCGGGACCGGTCAGGCCCTCGACGAGGACCGGGATGTACGGCCGGGTCATCTGGTTGGCGAGGAACGACACTCCGAAGATGACGAAGATGCGCCGGACCGCGGGGTCGCTGAGGACCTTGCGCACGGCGGCGGCCGCGAGACGCACGACCGAACCTTCGGGCACGACGGCCGGCCGGACCTCGGTGGAGCCGAACCAGACCAGCAACGCGGTCACGATCGACAGCCCCGACGAGAACCAGAACACCGCCGGGATCGGCCAGCCGAGGCCATCGATGAGGATCCCCGCAAGCACGGGACCCACGGCGAAGCCGATCGGCCCGCTCACGCCGAAGATGGCGATGATCGTCCCGATCCGGCGGACCGGCGCGACGTCGCGGATGCCCGCCAGCATCACCCCGGTGTTCCCGAGCTGGAAACCGATGAGGAGCATGCTCAACGCCAGCTGCCACGGTTCGCGGGAGAGGGCGACGCCCGCGAAGACGACGGCTTCGACGAGCGCGCTGCGGACGATGACCGCCTTGCGGCTGTACTTGTCGGCCCACACGCCCCAGAGCGGGACGAGCGGCATCCCCACGACGAAGATGAGGGCGCTGAAGAGCCCGACGAAGGCCAGCCGGTCGGCCTCGGGGACGCCCATCCCGCGCAGATAGGTCGGGACCAGCGCGAAGATCTGGCTGACCCCGAGTCCCTCGACCATGCTCGTGATCCAGAAGACGACGAGCAGCGTGCGCCAGTCCTGGACCGCGGGCCGGGTGAGCGTCGGGCGCGCGTCGATGATGGGTCCGGGAAGGGGGGTCACCGGTGGAGGGTACCCGAGGCGGGCCGTTGGGCGGGCCGCGCGGCGGGCGCACCCGGGGCCTCGTGGCGCACACGAAAGCGCCCGAAGGAACTGGTGGGAGGACCGACCGTCGTCTCGCTGCGGCTCCGAACAAGTCCGGAGTCGCTGCGCTCCGCCCGAGACCCTCGCTCGCCGGCCTTGCGGCCACCGAACCCGGTTCCCGGGACCGTCCCGAGGATCGCTCCCCGGTGCGGTCTGTCGGTTCGCACCTGCCCCTTCGGGCAAGACGAAATGTACTGGCCGGGCGCCTGGCGCCACAACGGCCTTATCCACGAACTTCATCGAGACCGTCGCGAAGTTATCCCCGAAGTCGAGGGCGATGTGGACAGGCTGTGGAGAGGCGCGCGGCGAGCCATCCTGCTGGAACCGGTCGCTCGGCGGCGGCGTATCGTGTACCAAGGAGGTATCCGATGGCCCGTTTCCTGACCCGTCTGATGACGATGAACGACGGGTGGGCGAAGCCCCTCGGCGACTTCAACCACCGCTGGCTGTCCGCCCTCTTCCGTCCGCTCGGTCCGGTCAAGGACCTCCTGCACGGGACCTGGCTCGGCCATCCACTCCACGGCGCGACGACGGACCTGCCGATCGGCATCCTCGTCGTCAGCGTGATCCTCGACCTCATCGGGCAGCCGACGGCCGCGGACATCGCCCTCGTCCTGACCATCGTGACGATGCTGCTCGCCGCGCTGTCGGGCACCGCGGATTACGTGAACACGGACGGCACCGCCCGCACCCGAGCCACGCTCCACGCCACACTCATGGTCGTCGCCCTGGTCGCGTTGATCGTCTCGGCGGTCCTGCGCACGGCCGCTGCGGCGGGTGCCGACCGGCCGATCCCCATCGTCATCTCGATCATCGGGCTGCTGCTCGTCACGGCGGGGGCGTTCGTCGGCGGTGACGTGGTCTATGGCCTCGGCAACATGGTCAGCCGGCACGCCTACCGCGGCGCCGGGACGAAGTGGATCCGGCTCGACACGGGTGAGATCACCGATCTCGCCGCGATGCCGGAGGCGACGCCCACGAAGATGAAGGCGGGCATCAACGACCTCGTCGTCGTCCGTCTCGGTGACCAGATCCACGCGCTGCATGCCGTGTGCGCCCATGCCGGCGGACCGCTGGCGGAGGGCACCGTCACGCCCGACGGTTGCCTGCAGTGCCCGTGGCACGGCGCCCGCTACCGGCTCAGCGACGGGGCGCTACGACGCGGACCGTCCGTCTACGACCAGCCGGCCTATGAGGTCCGCGCCGCCGAGGCGGGCGGCTACGAGGTCCGGCGCGCCACGTCGTAGGCCGCCAACGCGCGGGCTCGGGCCTCGGTGTGGTCGACGATCGGCGCCGGATAGTCGATCCCGATCCGGCACGCCGCGGCGGACTGCTCGTCCTCGGTCATCTCCCAGGGGGCGTGGATCCGGGCTCTGGGCACGGCGGCGAGCTCGGGCACCCAGCGCCGCACGTAGATCCCGTCCGGGTCATGGCGCCGGCCCTGGGTGACCGGGTGGAAGACGCGGAAATAGGGTTGGGGATCCGTGCCCGTCGAGGCCGCCCACTGCCAGCCGCCGTTGTTGGAGGCGACGTCGCCGTCGACGAGCGGACCGCAGGAAATGCGCCTCGCCTGCGCGCCAGTCGATCGAGCAGGTCCTTGACCAGGAAGGACGCCGCGACCATGCGGGCTCGATTGGGCATCCAGCCCGTGGCGGCCAGCTGGCGCATCGCCGCGTCGATGACCGGATAGCCGGTCCGGCCCGATCGCCAGGCCTCGAGGGCGCCGGGTTCCGTCGACCAGGCGATGGCGTCGAATGCCGGTCGGAAGGCTCGATGGCGGACGGCCGGCTCGTGGAAGAGGACGTGGGCGTAGAAGTCGCGCCAGACGAGCTCCTGGCGGAAGATCCGCCGCCCCTCGCCCGGGCCGTCGGCGCGCTCGACGACCTCGAGCGGGGACAGGAGCCCGAGGTGCAGGTCGGCCGACAGCCGGGACGTCCCGTCGTCGAGGTCGAGGCGATCCCGGGCAGTGGCGTACGCATCGATCCCGTGATCGAGCCAGCGCCGCAGCCGAGCCCGGGCTGCCGGTTCGCCGGGCACGGGCATCGCTGCCGTGTCCGCGGACGGCCGCTCGCCCAGGCCGAGGTCCGCCAGCGAGGGGATCGTCCCCGGGTCGACATCCGGAACGGACGTCACGTCGAGCCGCGACGGCGCGGCGAGGACCGGCCGTCGCTCGAGTCGGTCCCAGGCCCGCAGGAACGGTGAGTACACGCTGAACGGGCGCCCAGCCTGGGTTCGCACCGCTTCGGGCTCGTGGACCAGGTTGCCGCCTCGGGTGTGCCAGGCCACGTCACGTGCCGCGAGGGCGTCCGCGACGGCGCGATCGCGTGCGCGGCCATACGGCGCGTAGTCACGCGAGACGACGACCGCTCCGGCGCGCAAGGCTACGGCCAGGTCGGGCACGACCACTCGCGGATCGCCGACGCGAACGATCAGCCCCGATCCGATGTCCTCGAGGGACCGCCGCAGTGAGCGCACCGATTCGAGCAGGAACCACGTTCGGTTCGACGATGCCGAAGGGCCGCGGATGAGGGGCGGATCGACGACGAACAGCGGCACGACTGCGGCTGGCTGGGAGGCTGCCCACGCCAGCGCCGGCTGATCATGCAGCCGGAGGTCGCGCCGGAACCAGACGATGACGGGTCGCTCGGACATCATCCGTACGTTCGCACGAGAACGCCATCCGGACGGGTCGGGCGCGCCATCATCGACGCGTGACC
This sequence comes from uncultured Chloroflexia bacterium, assembly GCA_963828965.1. Classification (GTDB taxonomy): domain Bacteria; phylum Chloroflexota; class Limnocylindria; order Limnocylindrales; family CSP1-4; genus SPCO01. The sequence goes on along the minus strand of CAWHGL010000003.1, from coordinate 118,936 downwards.
ACGCTGCTCCTCCCCGACCCGAGCCTCGTCCTGCTCGTTGGTGCGGCCGGTTCCGGCAAGAGCACGCTCGCCCAGGCGCACTTCGCGCCCGAGGAGGTCCTGTCCAGCGACTCCCTTCGCGCGGCCATCTCCGGCGATGCCGGCGATCAGACGGCCTCGCGGCTCGCCTTCGCGATCCTCCATCGCGAGCTCACTCGCCGCCTCGAGGCTGGTCGGCTGACCGTGGTCGACGCGACGAACGTGCGGGCCGTCCATCGCCGGCCGCTGCTCGCCCGTGCCCGCGCCGCCGGAGTGCCGGTGGCGGCGATCGTGCTCGACCTGCCGCGGACCGAGGTGCTGGCACGGAACGCCGGTCGCGAGCGGGTCGTCGATCCCGACGTCGTCGATCGGCAGCTCGGGTGGCTGCGCGCCACGCTCGACGGCGACGAGCTGGCGGCCGAGGGCGTCGACCCGGTGGTGGTCCTGCGGACCGCGGCCGATGTGGCCGCCCTGCGCATCGAGCGTCGCGCGCTCAGCGGGCCGCCATGAATCGGCCGTCGAGCGCACCCTGATGCGCCCGGTCAGTCCGTCCTGATCCGCCCGAACGGCCGCGCCCGGAGCTCCACCCAGACGCCGTTGCGGAGGTAGACGTCGTCGCCGACGATGCGCAGCGCCTCGTCCTCCGACGCGGCACGGACGAGGATGATCGAGGCCGACACGTCGGCGTAGGCACCGACCTCGACGTACGTCCCCTCGGCGATGCGGGCGGCCGCGGCGCGCACGTGCTCGGCCCGGAACGGGACGCGGGCCTCGGCGCCGTCCGGCGCGTACGTCGCTTCGACGAGCCAGACGGGCTCGATGCTGACCGCGGCGGGCTGATCGCTCATGGCCCCGGAGTCTACGCGGACCCGATGCCGATGCACACGATGGCGGCGGCCGCGAGGGCGATCCCGACGGCGTGCTCGCGGGTGATCCGCTCGCCCAGGACCACGGCCGCCAGCAGGACCGTCACCACCGGGTAGAGCGCGGACAGCACCGACGCCACCGCGAGCAGCCCGATCTGGACCGCCAGCAGGTACATGACGTTGCCGCTCATGTCGAGGACGCCGATGACGGCGAGCGTGGGGAGCATCCGGTTGGGTGGCCGCCAGGCGGACCGGGTCACGAGGATGAGGACGACGACGAGCAACGCCTGGGTCGTCCGGATGAGCGACATCGGCCCGAACACGGAGCCCTCGCTGATCTGGGAGAGGGCCACGCCGAACAGCCCGATGGACACGCCCGCCACGAGCGCCTCGCGCAGGCCGGCCCGACCGCCGCCCTCGTCGGCCACGCGCGAGACGAGCAGGACGGCCGCGACCGCCAGCCCGATGCCGACGAGGACGATGGTCGGAGGGATGCCCTCGAGGACGAACCCGGCGACGACCGGGATGACGGCGGCGAGGACGCCGATGATCGGCGCCACGATGCCCATCCGGCCGACGGCAAGGCCGCGGTACAGGGCGACGATGCCGATCCCGCCGAGGATGCCGGCGACGAACGACCATGCGACGTCGGCTGGACCTGGGAACGACTCGGCCCGGACGACGGCCAGGGCGACCGCGATCGCGAGACCGGCCAGCTGCGAGACGAGGACGACCCCGAACACGGCGGTGCGCCGGCTCATGAGGCCGCCCCCGAAGTCGGCCGCGCCCCAGACCAGGGCGGAGGACAGACCCAGGATCACCGTGGCGAGCCCGGGCGAAAGCCCGTCGATCAGGCCGCGCCCTCGATGGCGGCCGTGGCCGGGTCGACCAGGGCCGGGTCGTCGACCGCGTCGTCGATGGCGGTCGGGCCGGGCAGCTCGACGACCGCATCGGCCGCCGCGTCGTAGCGGTCGGAGGTCGTCAGGTAGATGATCTGGAAGTCGGCCGCGACGCGCTTGAGCAGGGCCAGGGCGCGCGTCGCCCGGGCGTCATCGAGGGTCACGAACGGATCGTCGAAGACGAGCGGCGGCCGGCGGTCGCCGGTCACGAGCCGGACGAGCCCGAGCCGTGCGGCCAGGTAGATGAGATCGAGCGTCCCCTGGCTGAGGCTGCTCACCGGCACCCAGTCGCCGCGCTCGGGGGCGAACACGTCGATGTCGAGCGTCTTGTCGTCGACCCGGACCCGGCGATAGCGGCCGCCGGTGACCGCTGCGACGTCGCGGACCATGTGGCCCTCGAGATAGCGGGTCGCCGTCTTCATCGTGGCGACCTCGGCGCGCTCGACGGCGCTCAGGGTCAGGGCCAGGACGCGCTGGCGACGCTGCAACATCGCGAGCTGCTCGCGCCAGCCGGCCAGCCGCTCGGCCTCGAGGGCGACCTGCTCGGCGTCGACGCTGTTGGCCTCGACCCGGGCGCGGGCGTTGGCCTCGTCGTCGCGGGCGCGCTCGAGGGCGCTCTCCTGGTCGCGGACCTCGACCTCGAGCCGCTCGCGGGCGCGGGGCTCCTTGGCGATCGGTCCGAGGGCCTCGAGCGCGCTCGACTTCTGCTCGATCTCGAGGGCCGCCGCATCGCGCAGCGTGGGCAGGGTCTCGCGCGGCTCCTTGCCGACGAGGCCGTCGAGCTGGGCGGCGAGCTGGTCCATCCGTGCGGTGTGGGCCTCTTCGCGGGCGAGCAGGTCCTCGGCCGCCGCGAGGTCCTCGAGCCCCAGGGCGCCGAGCTGCTTCTCCGTGTCCGCCTCGGCCTGGCGCAGCTCCGCCTCCATCTCCGAGCGGCCGCGCAGCCGGCGATCGATCTCGACGTCGCGCAGCTCGCTCTGCATCGTCGAGCTGCGCCGCAGCCAGAGCGCGACGATGGCGAGGATGAGGCCGATGGCGGCGACCACGCCGCCGAGATACATCGGGGCCGTGCCGACGCTGATGTCGGTCAGTCGATCGAGCGCGAACACGATCGCCGCGAGCGCGACGCCGCCGACCACGAGCAAGATCGCCCAGCGCGACAGCGGTCGCCAGGTCGGCTCCGGGGCGACCTCGAACTGCACCTCGATCTCGCCCGCGAGCGCGGCGGTCAGCTCGCGGATCCGGGTGTCGAGCGCGCGCAGGCGCTCGACCGCGGCCTTGACCACGGGGAGCGGGTGCGGGGACGGATGGGTCTGGGCCAGGCGGTCGATCTCGGTCGCGACCTCGGTCGCCTCGCGGAACCGCTCGTAGCGCTCACGGGCCGCGCTCCGTTCGCCCTCGAGCCGCTCCGCCTGGCGGGCCTTCTCGAGCAGGCTGCGGCGTTCGGCCAGGGCCGCCTCGGAGTCGGACCGGCGCTCGCGGGCACCCGACAGCAGGTCGCGGTCGTGCTCGAGCTGCGCCAGCAGCCGCTCGCCCTGGTCCACGGAGGTGCGCGGTCGAGGCGACGGCGCCCTCCGCGACCTTCAGCCGGCCCGGGTTCTTCTCGCCCTTGGTCGTCAGGTCGTGGAGCGCGCGCTCCAGCTTCTTCTTGGCTCGCCCGGTGCCACGGTCGGCCCCGCTGATGCTGGCCTGCAGCCGGTCGCGCAGCGCGGTCTCGTCGCGGGCCAGGTCGCTCAGCTCGTGGTGACGGACGCTCGCGGTGGAGCGGAAGAACGCCTCGTTCGGGATGCCCGAGAGCTCGGCCATGACCTGGTCGGCGAGGGCCGGGTCGGACACGACCTGGCCGTCGTACTCGAGCTTGACCGTGCCTTTCTGGCCGGCGAAGGACTTCTCGAGGACGCCGGTCGCCTTGCGGCCGTCCTCCTCGTCCTGCTCGAACTCGATGCTGATCCACGGACGGACGTCGTCTTGGGCGTCCCACGGACGCAGCGCGTCCAGCTCGGCCGCCGCGCTCGTCACGCGCCGCGTCACGGCAAGCTCGATGGCGCGCTGGATGGTCGTCTTGCCGGCCTCGTTTGGCCCGCGCACGACGGTGACCCCGGGGGCCAGGTCGATGTCGAGCTCGCGATAGCGTCGGAGGTCGCGGACCTGGAGTCGCCGGATCCTCACAGCGCCACCTCGTGGCCGCCGAGCAGCAAGCGGCCGAGGCGCAGGGCGTCGCGCAGCTCGGCGGCCTCGCCACTCGGCGGGGCGTCGGGGTCGGATCCCGCTGACGCCTCGAGCTCGGCGATGCGCGCCTCGAGGTCGCGGATGAACGCGCCCGCGATCGTGTCCGGCGGTGGCAGGCTGCCCTCGGTCATGGCCGGCATGCTCGCGTCCCGGATGCGGACCTTCATGAACGCGGACGCCAGCGCGGCCTCGATCTCGTCGACGTCGAGGTCCAGGTCGTCCGGCCGGACGCCGACGATGCGGAGATCGAGCACGAGGTCGGGATCGCCGCCCTTCGTGAGCGTCTCGATGAGCTTCGGCTGCGTGGCGATGGTCGCGGCATCGATGTCCTCCTTGCGGAAGGACGTCCGCCCGACCTGGTGCTCGGCGATCCGCACCGAGCGCCCGGTGGAGGTGTCGTCGAGCTCGACGACGAGGACCTTGCCGGCCCGATCCTGGTCGAGCGCGACGGCCTCCGGCGCACCGGCGTAGGCATACGGGACGCCACCGGCTCGCGCCTGCTGGGCGGAGTGCCAGTGGCCGAGGGCGAGGTAGTCGAGCCCCGAGTCGGCGATCTCGTCGGTCGTGATGACGACCTCGTCGCGTTCCGTCTTGCCCGGGATGGCGATCGACCCGTGGACCATCCCGACGCGCCAGGTGGCGGTCCGCGCATCGCCGGCCACATCCAGATCCCGGAACGGGCTGTGCGGCGCGCGTTTCGTGGCGAAGACCGGACCGTAGACGATGACGTCGCAGGCGGGCAGGTGGACCGACGGACGGTCCGGCGTGAGGATCGTCACGTGGTCGTCGTCCGCCGTGCTGCCGCTCAGGGCCTTGAGGTCGTACGCCCGATAGATCGACGAGCGGTCGTAGCAGTCGTGCGTGCCCGGGATGATGACCGTGCGCACACGCGCGTCGGCGAGCCGCTTGAGCTGGGCGGCGACCCGGTCCACCGACCGGCGTGGCTGCACATTGCTGTCGAACAGGTCGCCCGCGACGAGGAAGAGGTCGGCCTTCTGCGCGATGGCCAGCTCGACGGCGGCCACGAAGGCGACGAACTGCCGCTCGCGCTGCGCCGACGCCTGATCACCCAGGTCGTCGTGGCGCGCCCCGAGGTGGACGTCAGCGGTGTGGACGATACGGAGCATCCGTCGGGGCTCGCCTCCCTGGTCGGGTCTCGTGCCGGAGTCGCGACCGGGGCGGGCACCCATGGTCCGATGCGCCGCCCGGGCGGCGCTTCGGGTCTGGCGCGAGCGAGGCGCCCCCATGACTCCTCGCCCGCCACCCCGGATGTTCGAGGGTCATTGTGACAGGTACGTTGTCACGGCGACCGGGCGCTCGGGCCAGGTATCGGATCGGGGTCGATTCGGTACCTGATCGCGGTCGACGGCCCGATTTTCAGAGTCGTTGTATCCTGCGGGCCACGTCAATACCGGTGCGCCCGCCATACAGGGACTCCACATCGGCACCTGGATCTCGCGCGGCCCCGGCCACAACCCGCCACGGACACGCATATCCCGACCGTCGATGCGGCCGCCCTCCGCAGCGCACCTCGCGATACACCGCGCCCCGGAGGAGCATCTCTCGTGACCTACGTCGATCGGACTCTTAACTGTGTCGATTGCGGGGTGGAGTTCATCCACTCTGCCGCCGATCAGGAGTACTACGTGCAGAAGGGGTTCGCCAGCGACCCCAAGCGCTGCACCAGCTGCCGAGCCAGCCGGCGCGCCGCTCGTGATGGCGGCTATGACGCCCACGACATCGGCGGCCCGCGCGGCTACGAGCGCGGCGACGACCGCGCCAACCGCGAGTATTTCGCGGTGATCTGCACGTCCTGCGGCAACCAGGCCCAGGTGCCGTTCAAGCCGCGCATGGACCGCCCGGTGTACTGCTCGGACTGCTTCCGGACCGTCCGCCCGGACTGACCTCATCGGGGCCGACATGGCCCACGACTCGACGATCGACCGCCCCGGCGCTTGCCGGGGCGTTCGTCTGTCTAGACCCGGAACACCTCGCCCGAGCGGAAGCGCTCGCGATGGCGGCCCCGCCAGACCGTGACCCGCGACGCGCCATGGACCTGGAACGCCCCGTCCCGGCCGACGACCGCGGTCTCCTCGTCGATGCCCAGCACGACCGACCCGCGCGGTGCCTGCAGCGCGACCAGGGCCGACATCGGCTCGGGCCACGCGTCGTAGTGCGGCACCACCGAGACCCCCGGCGCGAAGCCCAGGCCGCGACCCCAGCGCAGGGGCCACGGCAACAGGCGAACGCGGAAGTCGAACGCGTGCCCGGCGAGGACCATCGCCCCGGCCGAGCAGCCGGCCAGGATCGCCCCGCGGTCGTGGGCGACGACCAGCGCCGCGCCGACCGCGCTGCCGGCCATGGCCGACCGGAGGTAGCCGGGCTTGCCGCCCGACAGGTAGACGAGATCGGCCTCGCCGATCGCCTGAGCCGCGGCCGGGTCATCGGCCTCCGCGCGGTCGCGCACGAGCACCGGTTCGACCTCGGCGCCGAGCGCCGCGAAATGGTCGACGCCCATCGTCGCCCAGCGCTGGAAGACCTCCTCGCCGTCCGGGAACGAGGCCGTCGGCAGGATGGCCACGCGCGGGCGCGCGCGACCGGTCGACGCGAGCAGCTCGGCGTCGAACGCCGACATGGCGGGAAGGAACTCGCCCGAACCGACGAGCGCGACAGGGCCTGGCATCGCGGGAGAGTCTATCTGCGACACTGCGACGATGACGTCGCGCCAACGCTGGACCCTCGTCGCGACGATCATCGGGTCGGGGGCGGTGTTCCTCGACGGGACGATCGTCAACGTCGCCCTGCCGCGCATCGGGCGGGATCTGCCGGCCACCGCAGTCGGGGTGCTCGAGGGCCAGACGTACATCGTCAGCGGCTACCTCGCGACGCTGGCCGCCCTGCTGATCCTGGCCGGTGCCCTGTCCGACCACTACGGCCGACGGCGTGTCTACGCCATCGGGCTGGCCAGCTTCGCGGTGACCTCCGCGCTGTGCGGTTTCGCCCCGACGATGGAATGGCTGATCCTGTTCCGAGTGCTCCAGGGCGCGGCGGGAGCCATGCTCGTGCCCGGATCGCTGGCCCTCATCTCGGGCTGCTTCGAGGGCGCCGAACGCGGCCGCGCGTTCGGCATCTGGGCCGCGTCGACGTCGGCGCTGACGCTCCTCGGCCCGTTGGTCGGTGGGCTGCTCGTCGACACCGTCGGCTGGCGGTTCGCGTTCCTGGTCAACGTGCCCGTGCTCGCCTTCGCGTTGTGGGTGACGATCGTCCACGTCGCCGAATCGACCGACCTCGAGCCGGAGAAGGACTTCGACTGGCTCGGCTCGATCGTCGCCGCCCTGGCCGTCGGTGGCCTCTCGATCGGGCTCATCCGCGGCCAGGAGAAGGAGTGGCAGGACACGCTGGCCTGGGTCGCCCTGGCGATCGGGATCGTGGCCCTCATCGCGTTCCCGATCCTCATGGCGCGGCGGCCGCACCCGCTCGTCCCGCTCGACCTGTTCAAGTCGCGACCGTTCGCCACGGTCAATCTCGCGACGTTCTTCATCTACGGCGCCCTGTACGTGACCCTCAGCTACCAGGGGCTCGTGTTCCAGGGCATCCTCGGCTACACGGCGCTTGCGGCCGGCGCCGTCGGGTTGCCGATGGGTATCTGCCTGACGCTGTTCTCGACGCGCATCGGGACCGTCGCCGGCCGGATCGGGGCGCGTCGGTTCCTCGTCACGGGGCCGGTGATCATGGCCCTGGGCGTGCTCTGGTACACCCGCCTGCCGGTCGATTCGCAGCCGTGGCTCGCGTCCGTCGACGACCCGCGCAGCCTGATCCCGCCGAGCTCCACGTTCATCGACATCCTCCCGGCGATCCTGCTCTTCGGCATCGGCATCTCGCTCGTCGTCGCACCATTGACCACGACGCTGATGGGCTCGGTGCCGGGGCACTCGGCCGGTCTCGGGTCGGCCATCAACAACGCCATCTCGCGGGTCGGCCAGCCACTCCTCGGGGCGATCATCTTCATCGTCGTCACGACCAGCTTCTACGCGACGCTCGGCAGCGAGGATCCGACCATCGACACGAGCGCGCCTTCGGTGCGCATGGACTTCCCGCCCCTGAACCCGCCGGCCGCGGGCACGACCCAGACCCAGCTGGCCGCCGCGAACGAGGCGTCGATCACCGCCTTCCACCAGGCGATGTTCGCCGCCGCCATCCTGCTCCTCATCGGGGCGGCTGTGGTCTGGGTCGGGCTGCGGGAGCGCCAGACCGCCACGGCCCCGGTCGAGGCCGGCGCCACATGACGGCCGAACCGGGCCGACCGCGCGACTGGGATGCCCGGACCTACGACCGGGTCGCGGACCCCATGGCCCGCTGGGGCGCCGCGGTCCTCGACCGCCTACCGCTCGACGGCGACGAGACGGTCCTCGATGCCGGGTGCGGCAGCGGCCGGGTGACCGAGACATTGGTCGAGCGCCTGCCGGGCGGACGCGTGATCGCGCTCGATGGCTCGCCGGCCATGGTCGAGGCGGCACGGACGCGGCTCGCCCGCTTCGGCGACCGGGTCGACTACGTCGTGGCCGACCTCGGGGCGCCGCTGCCGATCCCCGAAGCCTCCGTCGACGCGGTGCTCTCGACCGCGACGTTCCACTGGGTGCCCGACCACGACGCCTTGTTCCGCCACCTCGCCGCCGTGACCCGGGCCGGCGGCTGGCTCGTCGCCCAGTGCGGCGGCGTCGGCAACATCGCCAACATCCAGCGGGTCCTGGCCACGATCGGCGACGGCTGGCTGGGCGCGGTCCACTTCGAGGGCGTCCTCGACACGACGCGGCGGCTGGACGCGGCGGGCTACGTCGACATCGAGGTCTGGCTGACCGACGAGCCCACCCGCTTCGAGCCCGGCGAGCCGTTCGAGACCTACCTGCGGACGGTCGTCCTCGGTGCGCACCTGGAGCGACTGCCCGTCGCCGAGCACGACGCCTTCGTCCACGACGTGGCGACCGGCGTCGGCGAGCCGCTCATCGAGTACGTGCGCCTCAACATCGTGGCCCGGCGCTCGAGTCGCTGAGCGGCGTCAGCCCTCGATCGGCGGGTTCACGCTGATCGTGTCGACCGTCAACGTCGGCTGACCGTCGGCGCCCGCGGCCGCGACGGTGCCGGTGATGGTCACCTGGCCCCAGATGGCCTGGGCGAGGGTCGGGTCGTTGGTGCGCTCGAGCGCGCTCAGCACGTCCGCCGGGATGGCGCCGAGGACCCGGACCGCCGCGCCGCCGCACTGAGGCGGATACGACTCGAGTGTCATCGCGCACAGACGCGCCTGGTCGCCCATGATCAGGAGGAACCCGGTCGCGGTCACGGACTGGCCGTCGAGGTCGCCGGCGGAGGCGGCCAGCGTCTCGACGTCGAGCGGCTTGCCCGCCGGCGTCGCGGATGGGGCGGCGCGAGCCGGGCGGGTTCGACGGGCCGACGGTCGAGGCCGGTGCGGCGCAGGCGGCCAGCGACGACGGCGAGCAGGCCGGCAGCCACGACGCGCCGGGTCCCATGGCCGAACGAAGCGTGGGTCCTCATGCCGCCGCCGACGCGGCGCAGTGCGCGCCGGTTCCGTCGGTCGGCATCGGCACGCCCAGGCGGAGCCTTCAGCGATCGACCCGGAACGGCCCGCCGTGCCCGGGGATGACGACGTCGGCCGCGGCCAGGATGCGCGCCCGGCCGGCCTCGATCGCCGGCTGGTCGTCGCCGAGCGGGTCGATCTCGGGCGAGCGATCCTGGTGCCACCACAGGTGGGTCATCGCGTAGACGCCGTCGTCGGCCTCGACGATGAGCGACGCGTCCTCGGCGGTGTGGCCGGGCGTCAGCCAGAGCTGCGCGTTCGGCGCGAGTCGGTAGCCGTCGCCATCGTGGTCGAGCCACAGGTCGTCCTTGTAGCGCGCCCAGAAGTCGACGACCTCCGCCTCGGGAAAGAGCGCGATGTTGATCGTGTGGTCCGGATGGTGATGCGACAGGAACACGTGGGTGACCGACTCCGGGGCCACCCCGAGCTCGCGCCAGCGGGTCGAGGATGAGCGTCCGCCGCGCCACCATCCCCGGGTCCACGATGATCGTGGCGTCGCCGTCGCGGACGAGGACGATGGAGGAGCCGACGCGGTCGCCGGTGTAGCCGGCGTGGAGGAGCTGCACGGTCGTCATGGCCGGATGCTAGGTCGTCGCGACCGGCGGGATGACCCCGATTCGCATCGGCCCACGGTGCGAGACTCCGCGCACCCCAGGCGCGAGCCGGATCGCGCCAGCCGCACCCGCCATCACGGCCCATCGCGCAGCGCGCTCGCGCCCGGAGGACCCCCATGACCGTCGAGCCCACCGACCGACCCGCCGACCTCGTCCTGACCGGCGGGCGCATCGCGACGATGGATGCCGCCCGACACTTCGCGAGCGCGCTCGCGGTCCGCGACGGCCGCGTCCTGGCGGTCGGTCCCGAGGCCGCCGTCGCCACCCATATCGGACCCGGCACGCGGGTGATCGCGCTGCGCGGGCGGTCGGTGACGCCGGGCTTCCAGGACGCGCACGTCCACCCGGTGCACGGCGGCCTGGCGATGCTCCGCTGCGACCTCCACGACGACCGCCAGTCCGGACCCGGGCTCGACATCATCGAGGCCTACGCCCGATCGCACCCCGACGAGTCGTGGATCCGCGGCGGCGGCTGGTACATGGCCGCGTTCGAGGGCGGCACGCCGCGGCGCGAGGACCTGGATCGGATCATCCCGGACCGACCGGTCTTCCTGACCAATCGCGATGGTCACGGGGCGTGGGTCAATACCAAGGCGCTCGAGCTGGCGGGCATCACGGCGTCGACTCCCGATCCCTCGGACGGCCGGATCGAGCGCGATCCCGACGGCACGCCGAGCGGGACGCTCCACGAAGGGGCGATGAACCTCGTCGCCCGGCTGATGCCCGATGACACGCCGGCCGACCTCGAGGAGGCCCTCCGCATCGGCCAGCGGCACCTGCACGAGCTCGGGATCACCGCGTGGCAGGACGCGATCGTCGAATCGGCCACGGAAGAGCGGGCGTACGTGAGCCTGGCCTCCCGGGGCGAGCTGACCGGCCGGGTGGTCGGGGCCCTGTGGTGGGAGCACCATCGCGGCGCCGAGCAGATCGAGGAGTTCGTCGAGCGGCGTCGCGCGACGGCGATCGGCCGCTACGCGCCCACGAGCGTGAAGCTGATGATGGACGGCGTCCTCGAGAACTTCACCGGGGCGATGCTGGAGCCCTATCTGGACCGGCACGGCGCCCTCACCGACAACCGTGGGCTGCTGCAGATCGACCCGGACGGGCTCGCCTCATGGGTCCCGGCCCTGGACGCGCTCGGGTTCCAGCCGCACTTCCACGCGATCGGCGACCGGGCGGTGCGGGCCTCGCTCGACGCCGTCGAAGCGGCGCGACGGGCGAACGGCCCGTCGGACACCCGGCCCCACATCGCCCACATCCAGGTCATCCACCCCGACGACATCACGCGGTTCCGGACGCTCGATGTGGCGGCGAACGCCCAGCCGCTGTGGGCCGTCCACGAGGACCAGATGGACGTCCTGACCATCCCGTTCCTCGGCGACCGGTGGCAGTGGCAGTACCCGTTCCGGTCGCTCCGGGCCGCCGGCGCGGTCCTCGCCATGGGCTCGGACTGGAGCGTCTCGAGCGCCAACCCGCTATGGGAGATGGAGATCGCGGTCAATCGCCGCACCCCGGACTGGTACACGCCCGACCCCGAGGTCTTCCTGCCCGAGGAACGGATCGAGCTCGTCGACGCGCTGGCCGCGTTCACGGCCGGCTCGGCGTACGTGAACCATCTCGATGACACCGGCACGCTCGAAGTCGGCAAGCTGGCCGACCTCACGGTCCTCGATCGCGACCTGTTCGATCGCGGCGCCGGCAGGATCTGGGAGGCCCAGGTCGTCGGCACGTTCGTGGACGGCGTCCCGGTCTTCGAGGCGCCCGGCCTCGAGGGCTGAGCGCCCGGCCTCGCGGGCGGAGCGCCCGGCCGGCCGGAAGTGGCCGGACGGGATGGACGGATGACGATGTCCGATCCGCCACGGACGTCGGTGGCCGGGGCCACCCGCCCGGGGCGATGCTCCTGTTGCGCACCGGACCTGACCGGAGCGGCAGAAAGGAGCCACCAGCCATGAACGTCCAGTCCGTCATCTACGCGAACGATCACCTCCAGGATCTTCGTCGGGACGCTGCCAAGCGCCGGATGATCAAGAGCCTCCCGAGGACGACCCTTCGCCAGCGCCTCGCCTCGGTCGCGGGGAACCTCGCTTCCGTCGCCTCCCCGGCCTCGGTGGCCCCCGCCGCCCACTGACCCTCCGCCATCGGAGCTGAGCCTCCTCCCTCGGCTCCGATCGATCTCCCTCCCGCCCGACGACCCCGTCCCTCCCGACGGGGTCGTCGTGCGTCCGCGTGTCCACGCCGGTATCGACCGATGACGATGTCCGATCCGCCACGGACGTCCGTGTCGACGGGTCGGTCCCAGGGCCGATGCTCCCGGTGCGGACCCGAGCGACCGGGCCGCGACAAAGGAGCCATCACGATGCACGCCTACGCCGCCTTCGCCGTCAACGAACACATCGACTATCTGCTGGCCGACGCTGCCCGACAGCGCGCGTCCCGGCGGATCGCCAAGCCGAGCCTCCGAGCCCGCGTGGCCGCCGGCCTGGCCGGCCTCAGCGCGCTGCTCGAAGGGGCGGCCGTGTCGGCACCGATCCGCACGCCGCGGACCAGCGGCTTCCCCTACCAGAGCTGATCCCTTCGGGACCGGGGCCTCGGCCCTCCGTCCCGCGCCCCGCCCAGGAGTCCTTCACCGATGCACCCATACGCCGTCCTCGCCATCCTCGCCATGAACCAGCACCTCGAGATCCTGCTCGATGGACCCGCCGCCCCGCGTCGCGCTCCGAAGCCCACCAAGCCGAGCCGTCGGTCGCGGGTCGTCGCGGCCCTCAAGTCCTACCAGGCGCCCACTTCGAGGGCGTGGCCCGCGGCCTGATGCCTCGGCCCCGCTGACCGGCGGCGGCCCGGCGCGAGCGGGCGCCGCGGGCCCGTCCCGATCCCGTCCCACGCGCGACCGACCCCCGGAGCCTCCCCCGGGGGTCGTCGTGCGTCCGACGACGGGCAGCCTCGGTCGGGCGCACGCGCCCGCGGCCGGATCGCGCCGCCGAGCGACGGACGCCGCGCCGCTCAGGGTGTGGGCAGGTCGTCGGGCGTGTCGATGTCGCCGAGGGTCGCGCCGGACGGATCGAGGGCGCGCCAGGCCGGCGCCGGGATGACTTTCACGCCAAGGACGCCGGCCAGGGCGCGCAGCCGTCGCTCTCCCGTAGCAAGCAGGGCCTCCGCGGCGGCAGCCCCCGGCCCTCGCCGGATCGCGGCGGGCAGCGGGCGGGCGCGATCGTCGCCGGCGAGCAGCACGAGGTCGATGCCGGGCGCCTCGTCGAGCACGACGACGAGCAGCCGCAGCACCTCCGGCACGAGCCCGGGCATGTCGCCACCGACCACGAGCACGCGGTCCACCTCGGGCGCGAGCGCGGCCAGACCGGTCGCGAGGCCCGCGAGTGGTCCCTCGAACGGCCGTGGGTCACGGACCAGGCGCGCGTCGCCGGAGATGGCCGGGGTCGCGTCCGGCGCGGCGACGACCACGAGGTCGAGTTCAGCGGCGACCCGCCGCACGGCGTCGATGGCGTGCTGCACCAACGGGCGGCCGTCGAGAGGTTCCGCCAGCTTGTCCCGGCCGAACCGGCTCGAGCGGCCTCCCGCCAACACGATGGCGCCGACCCGTGCGGGGTGGCGTGGGCGGGCCGAGCCGTCGCTCATCGGGCCGGATCCGGCGCCGCCAGCGACGACGCTGCCCGGGGTCCCGGAACGTGGCCGGCCGGCGTCCGGCGCAGGATCGCCCGCCGATCGAGGTCCTCGAGGATGGCCATGACGTACTTGCGGCTCGTGCCGGTCGCGTCGCGGAACGCCGCCGGTGTGAGCGGCGAGCGGGCGGCGAGGCGAAGGGCCACGGCTGCGAGATCACGGTAGGTCCCCATGGCATAGGCGAGGTCCGGCTCCAGGACGACGATCCGCCCGGCGCGCTCGAGCGTCCGCACGCCGTCCGCCGGGCAGCCGGCCAGCCGCGCGGCCGCGGCCAGCGACGGCGGCGCCGCGACGGCGAGCGCGGCCTCGAGGCGGTCCATGGCCGCCGCGACGGCCGGGTCTGGGGCAGCGGCCGCGACACCCGGCCGGCCGACCGCATCACCGTCGCGGATGAGGCGGCCGTCGGCGACGAGTGCGTCCACGACGTCACCGGCGGCCACGAGCGCGGCATCACGACGTACGGTCGCGAGCCGGCGCATCGCGGCCGCAGCGGTGGCCCGGACCGTCGTGACCGGCACGCCCGTCGAACCGGCCGGCACGGCGTCGACAGCGGCATCCGCTGCGGCCTCGGCGACGTCGTGCGCGAGCGTCACCCGCCGGCCCACGACCAACACCCCGTGCAGGTCGAGGCGGGCCGCGGTCCCACCCGTCGCCAGGGCCGCAACGCGTTCGGGTGTCTGGCGACGACGCGACAGGCCGCGCGGTGGCGACGGATCCAGCACGACGCCACCGACCGGGGCGGCCGACGCGCCGCGACGCAGCACGAGACGGTCGCCCGGCCGGGCGGCGATCGGCTCCGCCAGGCGCAGGATCCCGGCCGGTCGACCGTCCGGCAGGGTCAGGGCGTCGCGACCGGACCGGCCCACGGCCGCATCGACGGCGGCGGTCCCCGCGTGCACCCGCCCGCGAGTCCGGTCCGCGACCGGCGCCCGAAACACGACGAGCAGGCGGTCGGTGGCGATCACCTCGGGGTCCGCCGTCAGGACGACACCACGGTGGAGGCCGTCCGCCGTCACGCCGGCCAGGTTGAGCGCGGTCCGCCCGCCGCCGGTGACCCGCTCGACCTTCGCGCCGTGGACCTGGACCTCGCGGACGCGCACCGTGCCATCGGTCGCCGACCCGTCGTCCGGGACGACGCGCAACGTGTCACCGATGGCCAGCGGGCCGCCGCGGAGCGTGCCGGTCACGACGACCCCACGGCCCTTCACGATGAAGACCCGGTCGATGGCGAGCGTCGGCGGCCGCTCGATCGGCGTGACCCGATCGCGCAGGGCGATGAGCGCCCCGCGTACGTCGTCCAGCCCCTCCCCCGTCGTGGCCGAGGCCGCCAGCACCGGCGAACCGGCGAGGCTTGTCGCCGCGAGGCGTCGATGCACGTCGGCGACGACGCTCGCCACGCGTTCCGCGTCGACCACGTCGGTCTTGGTCACGACGGCGACGCCGACGTCGATCCCCAGGGCGTCGAGCAGGGCCAGGTGCTCGAGGGTCTGCGCGCGCGGTCCGTCGTCCGCTGCGACGACGAGCAGCGCGGCATCGATCTCGCCGGCCCCGACGAGCATGTTGCCGACCAGCTTGTCGTGCCCGGGGACGTCGACGAGGTCGATGGTGGTCCCGTCGTCGAGCGCGAGATGCGCGTACCCGACATCGATGGTCATGCCGCGCCGGCGTTCCTCGGGCAGGCGGTCGGCGTCGATGCCGGTCAGGGCGCGAAGGAGCGTCGTCTTGCCGTGGTCGATGTGGCCGGCGGTGCCGACGACAAGGGTCATCCCGGCGCGATCGCCAGCTCGCCGATGCGCCGCGCGATGACGGCATCGTGCTCGGGATCGACCGTCCGGAGGTCGAGCACGACGTCGTCGTCCACGATGCGGGCCAGGATGGACGGCTCCCCTCGACGCAGGGCCGCCGCGACGTTCGCGGCCGGACCCGCTGCGACGCGCACGCCCCACGAGGCCACGGTCTGTCCGGGCAGCGACCCGCCCCCGATGGCCGTGCGGAGCTCGACGACCTCGACCGTCGCGCCGCCGGCGACCGACACGCCCTTCGCGAGCCGATCCGCTCGCGCTCGAAGCACGGCCGGAGCCGTCGCGATCGACATCCAGATCGGCACCGACCGAGCAGCGACGCCCGCGCGGTACAGCCCGAGCGTCGCCGCCACCGCCGCGAGGATGGCCTTGTCCGGCCGCATCGCGCGGGCGAGTGGATCGCGACGCATGCGGCCGACCAGATCGGCGCGACCGACGATGAGGCCGACCTGCGGCCCGCCCACGAGCTTGTCGCCGCTGAACGTCACCACATCCGCGCCGGCATCGAGCCGCTCGCGCGGCGTCGGCTCGTGCAGGAGCCCGAATTGTTCGGTGGCGAGGAGCGCGCCGGACCCGAGGTCGTCGATGACGATCGCGCCCTTGGCGTGGGCGAGGTCGGCCACCTGACGGGCATCGGGCTCCTCGATGAAGCCGGCCATCGTGAAGTTGGACGGATGGACCCGAAGCACGACCCGGGCGATCCCGTCCACCAGGGGGCGCTCGAAGTCGGAGGCGCGGGTCCGGTTCGTCGTCCCGACTTCGACGAGCCGTGCGCCGGCTCGCTCGATGATCTCCGGGATCCGCACCCCGCCGCCGATCTCGACGAGCTCGCCACGGGACACGACCACGCCACCGCCGGAGCCCGCCAGTCCGACCGCGATGGCCACCGCGGCTGCGTTGTTGTTGACGACCAGGGCGTCATCCGCTCCGGTCAACGCGACGAGGTGGTCCTCCGCGCGACGGAAGCGCGGTCCGCGCCGGCCCGTCCGGACATCGAGCTCCAGCAGCTCGTAGCCCTGCGCGGCAGCCGCGGCGGCGGCCATCGCCGCGGCGGGCCACGGCGCCCGGCCCAGGTTCGTATGGAGCACCACGCCGGTCGCGTTGATGACGGCGCCGGGCAGCGCGGCGGCGGGATCCTCGAACGAGGCGAGCAACAGCTCGGCATCACGAGCCAGGTCGTCCACCGTCCTGGGTGCCGAGCCGTCTGCAAGTCTCGCCCGCTCGTCGTCGACCGTCACCCGGACGGCCGCCGTCACGGCGTCGGACCGCTCCGGGTCGCGCGCGTCGGACGGCGCGAGACGACGCAGCTTGGCGAGGACCCGCGCGACGCTCGGCGGATGGACACGACCGGCTGGCTGGGACGACATCGAACCTCCGTGGCGGGAACGCGTGGGTGTCGAACCCACCGCGCCGCACCGAGTGCCGCGCCGCTGGTGTTGAAGACCAGGAAGCCCACCGGGGCCCATCCGCTCCCGCCATCGATGGTAGCGCGCTACGATCCCAGCGGACCGGAACGGGAGGGCAGCCATGGATCGCAGCGACTGGCTTGCGGAGCGATTCGCCGCGGTCGAGGCGACGTACGACGAGGAAGCCCCGACGTACGACGAGAACCCCTACCCGGTCGAGATGCAGCACCGCTTCGTCGCTCGACTGCTCGAGACCTGTCCGCCGGGCGGGATCGTGCTCGACGCGCCGTGCGGGACCGGCCAGTACTTCACCCAGGTGGCGGCAGCCGGCCGTCGCGTCGTCGGGGTCGACCGCTCGGCGGGCATGCTCGAGCAGGCCCGCGCACGTGGCCTCGCCGTCGAGCTCCATCACGTCGGTCTGGGTGAGCTCACCTTCGATCGCGCCTTCGATGGTGTCATGACGGTCGATGCCATGGAGAACGTCCCCCCGGAGGACTGGCCCCATGTCCTAGCGAACCTGCACCGAGCGGCACGCCCGGGCGCGCACCTGTACCTCACCGTCGAGGAAGTACCCGAGTCCGTCATCGAGGACGCCTGGCAGTCGCTGACCTCGCAGGATCTACCCGCGGTGCGCGGTGAGGTGATCGAAGGCGACGTCGCCGGGTACCACTTCTACCCGGGCCGCGATCGCGTCGCGGGCTGGCTGGCGGCCGAGGGACTCCGGGTCGTTGCGCAGGACACGCAGGACCATGGCGACTGGTCCTACTGGCATCTCCTGCTGCGCGCGGGGTGAGCCTCGCCTGAGCTCGCCCGGCAGGTCGCCGGGCCCACCCGTATCCTCAACCGATGACGACGCTCGAGACGCTGCCGGCCGACCCGCTCCGCCTGACCGATCTGACCGATTGCGGCGGTTGTGCGGCCAAGCTGGGGGCCGACCTGCTCGCCGACGCCCTGAGCGGGCTCGGCGCGGATGCCGCCGCGGCCCCGGACGATGCGTTGATCGCGGGCCTGAACCCACCCGACGACGCGGCCGCCTACCGGGTGAGCGACGACCTTGCGATCATCGGCACGCTCGACTTCTTCCCGCCGCTCGTGGACGACCCGACGACGTTCGGGGAGATCGCGGCGGCCAACGCCCTGTCCGACGTGTTCGCGATGGGGGGCCGGGTCCTGTTCGCCCTCTCGATCGCGGCCTTCCCCGAGGAGCTGCCGCGCGATGTGCTGGCGGCGATCTTCGCCGGTGCGTCCGGCAAGGTCCGCGAGGCCGGCGGCACGCTCGCGGGCGGCCACACGATCCGGGACCCCGAGCCCAAGTACGGGCTTGCGGTCGTCGGGGCCGCCCACCCGGACAAGTTGCTGCGCAAGGGCGGCGCGGTCGCAGGCGATGCGCTGCTGCTGACCAAGCGGCTCGGGACGGGTGTGCTCGTCAGCGGGCAACGCCAGGGCCGTACCGCCCCCGGCCACCTGCAGGGCGCCATCGATGGCATGCGAGTGCTCAACCGCGCGGCGTCCGAGGTGCTCGTCGCCCGCGGCATCCGCGGCGCCACGGACGTCACGGGCTTCGGTCTGCTGGGCCATGGCCTGGAGATGGCCCGGGCGTCAGGGACCCGGTTCGTCTTCGAGGCCGCGGCACTGCCGATCCTGCCGGGCGCCCTCGAACTGGCGGCCGACGGCGTCGAGACCGGGGGCGCGGCACACAATCGCCGGTTCGTGGCTCCGGCGTTGACGGTCGGCGAGGACGTGGACGCGGCTCTCGTCGTCCTGGCCCACGATCCGCAGACCTCCGGCGGGCTGCTGGCCGCGGTCGCGGCGGACGACGTGGACGACACGGTCCGGGCGCTCAACGCGGTCGGCGTCCAGGCCTGGCGGGTCGGCCGGGTCGAGCCCGGCGAGGGCGTCGCCCTCGCCTGACCGCGGCACCACGACGCGACGCCGGTGTCCGGCGTCGCGTGCGGTCGTCAGGCCTCGGCCGGCTCGTCGGCGAGGAGGCGGTAGAGGTCGCGCCGGGCGGTGGTCAGGATGGTCGCGGCCGCCTCGACGGCGGTCGGCGTGCCCATCCGGGTCACCTGCATGGCGGCGATGCCGAGCTCGCGGCTGAGCTCGCGCAGGTCGCTGCCACGGTCCTGGGCGGCTAGCGGGCGCTCGTCGGGCATCGCCGCGACAGCCTCGCGGCCGCTGTCGGTCAGGGCGAAGACGCGCCGGCCTTCGAGCTCCTGCGCCTCGACCAGGCCCTCGTCCTCGAGCTGCTGGAGGGTGGGATAGATGGATCCGGCGCTCGGGCGCCAGCGGCCCCCGGTGCGCTCGCTGAAGGTCTGCATGAGCTGGTAGCCATGCATCGGCTCGTCGGCCAGGGCGCGCAGGACGGCCTCACGGACGGCGCCGCGACGCATCTGGTGCGGGCCCCCGCGACGGGGTCCACCGTGGCCGTGCTCGTCGTGCCGGTGTCGGCCGGGACCGTCGCCCGGGCGCCCGCGGCGACCATCGAGACCGCGCATGGCGCGCCGGCCGGGCCGCTCGATCGATAGGGCGAGCAGGGCGTCGGCACGGTCGCCGGGGCGATCGTCGGCGCCGCGTCGGCGGGGATGGGGATGGATGGGGTGCGGTCGACCGCTCAGGTCGTGGCCGCGGATGGTTCGCTCCCGCATGGGTGCGCTACCTCCTTCGGTAGATGGGGTTGCTCGGCGTCCTTGTTGACGCTCTATCACGATATATCGCGATATCGCGTTCTGTCAACCCCCTCGCGATGCGCCCGTCGTCGCGGACCAGAGTCCGGTGGCGCGGACCAGGCCCCGGGCCGCGCTACACTCCCCTCGTCAACCACCGCAGGAGGCCCGCCAGATGGCGAAGCCCTACATGCGTCTGACCCAGCCCCTCGTGCGCGACACGAAGGGCGGCGAGCTTCGCCCCGCGACCTGGGACGAAGCGCTGGATCGGGTGGTCGACGGGTTCCGGGCCGCGAAGGCGGCTCATGGCCCGACGACCTTCGGCACCTTCAGCTGCAGCAAGGCGACCAACGAGGTCAACTTCGCGGCCCAGAAGTTCAGCCGGGCGGTCCTGGGCAGCAACAACATCGACAGCTGCAACCGCACCTGACACGCCCCCAGCGTCGCCGGTCTGGCGACCGTGTTCGGTGCCGGTGGCGGCACGAATTCATACCGTGAGGTCGAGGACGCCGATCTGATCGTCCTGTGGGGCAGCAATGCCCGCGAGACGCATCCGATCTTCTTCCATCACGTCCTGCGCGCCGTGAACAAGGGCGCCCGGCTGGTCGCGATCGACCCACGCCGCACGAGCAGCGCCGAGTGGGCCGACAGCTGGCTCGGTCTCGACGTGGGCTCCGACATCGCGCTCGCCAACGCCATCGGGCGCGAGATCATCGCCGCCGGCCTCGAGGACGAGCGGTTCATCGGCCACGCGACCGAGGGCTTCGAGGCGTACCGGACCGGCGTCGAGCCCTACACGCTCGAGTACGCCGAGCGCGAGACCGGGGTCCCGGCCGAGGCCATCCGCGACCTTGCCCATGCGTTCGCCACCGCCGACAAGGCGATGATCTGCTGGACCCTCGGCATCACCGAGCACCACAACGCGGTCGACAACGTCCTGTCCCTCATCTCGCTCGTGCTGCTGACCGGCCACGTCGGGCGGTACGGCAGCGGCGTCAACCCGCTGCGCGGCCAGAACAACGTGCAGGGCGGCGGCGACATGGGCGCCCTTCCAGACCGCCTGACGGGCTTCCAGCACGTCGAGAACGACGCCCTGCGCGCGAAGTTCGACGCCGAGTGGGGCGTCACCGTCCCGCCCAGCCGCGGCTGGCACCTCACCGGCATGTTCAACGCGATGGAGCGCGGCGAGCTCACCGCGGTGTACTGCATCGGCGAGAACCCGGTCCAGTCCGAGGCGGACCAGCGGCGCGCCATCGAGCTCCTGACCGGTCTCGAGTTCCTCGTCGTCCAGGACCTGTTCCTCACCAAGACCGCCGAGCTCGCCGACGTGGTCCTGCCGGCCACCGCGGCGTGGGCCGAGAGCGAGGGCACGGTCACCAACTCCGAGCGTCGCGTCCAGCGCGTGCGCAAGGCGGTCGAGCCGCCGCCCGGCGCGCGCGACGACCTGGCCATCGTCTTCGAGCTCGCGAACCGGATGGGCGCCGGCTGGGGCGAGCCCGATCCCGAGGCCGTCTGGGACGAAGTCCGCCGCCTGTCGCCCGTCCACGCCGGCATGAGCTATCGCCGGCTCGAGGAGCTCGGCGGCCTGCAGTGGCCGTGCTACGACGAGGACCATCCGGGCGAGATGTACCTGCACAGCCGCCTGTGGGAGGACCCGATGCCGGGTCATCGCGTCCCCTTCGTGCCGGTCGAGCACGACCCGCCCGTCGACAAGCTCGATGCGGACTACCCGATCCGGCTGACCACGGGACGGCGGCTCGACTCGTACAACACGGGCGTCCAGACGGCCGGCTACACGTCACCGCTGCGCCGCGGCGAATCGCTGGACATCTCTCCGGAGGACGCCGCGACCTACGGTCTCGTCGACGGTCAGCGCGTGCGCGTCGTCTCCCGCCGCGGCCGGGTCGAGGCGCCGATCCGCATCGACGAATCGCTGCGACCGGGCCTGACCTTCATGACGATGCATTTCCAGGACGACGTCGCGGTCAACCTGCTGACCATCGATGCCACCGACCCCAAGTCGGGCACGGCCGAGTTCAAGGCCACGGCCATCCGGATCGAGACGCTCGAAGCGGCCGAACCGGCCGGGACGCCCGTCGCGGCCGGCTAGCCTCGCCGGCTCAGCTCGCGCTGGGCGTCGTCTCCTCGGACCCTGACGTCAG
This sequence comes from uncultured Chloroflexia bacterium, assembly GCA_963828965.1. GTDB lineage: Bacteria > Chloroflexota > Limnocylindria > Limnocylindrales > CSP1-4 > SPCO01. The sequence continues at coordinate 97,012 of CAWHGL010000003.1, read as the reverse complement.
GCGGGTCAGCCACGCCGGCCGGCCCGCCAGGTACGCGACGATGAGCAGGATCACGGTCGCGATGAGGACCACCGTCGTGAACCCGACGAACGCGTTCACGACCGCGTCGAGGACGGCCAGCGCCGACCCGCGCAACCCCGCATCCGCGATGCCGTCGACGACCGACGACGACGCCCAGCGCGTCCCGGACCGGGCGATGATGAAGGCCACGATCACGCCGATCGACAGGTAGATCACCATCCGGCGCCGGTTCGTGGCCAGCCAGACCGCGAGCACCGACAGCAGGATCGCGAGCGCGATCAGGACGATGACGACGACGTCGAAGGCGGTAACGAGGGTCTGCGCCGTCTCGAGCCGCTTCGCCTCCATGAGCGGGATCGTGCCGAAGTCGGCAGGCAGCGTGATCCCCAGCGCGGTCTGCAGCCGGGCATTGATGGCGGACGGAGCTTCGTCGGCGGTCAGGTCCGGGAGCTTGGCGTCGGCCGGGATGACCCCGATCGACTGCAGCTCCGTGATCGCCGCCCCGATGACCGGGTAGACATTCAGCTGGACCTTGCCGTCCACGATGGTCAGTGCCGTCGAGTCGCCACGGAGGAACCGGACGAGACGGGCATGGGTGCGCGAGATGGCCGTCAGGAGGGCGTCCCGGACCCTCGGGTTCTCGAGCGCCTGCCCAAGCTGGCGTTCGATGATGCCCTGGACGGCCGCGCTCATCGTGCCGGCCAGCAGCTTGGACGGTCCCGGCAGCTGGTCCTGCAGCCGGGTCTGGACGTCGAGGGCCGTGACGACCTGCTGGCTCACCTTGGTCGCGATGGGCGCGATGAACGCCGGGTCCTCGACGATGTCGGTGACCGTGGCCGTGAACCGGTCCGTGTTGAGGACCACCTGGTGGACCCACAGCGCCGTCGTCGCGAGGACGATCGTCAGGCACGCGAGGAGCAGGGCGACGCCCGCCAGGATGCTGCGCCGGCGACGAGCGGGAGCGGCCGGCGACGCGGCGGGAGCGTCGGGCGGCGCGGCCGGTTCGATGGGTGTGGGCGACGGCTGCATCGGGTCATCCTCTCGTGGACCGGCGTGACGGACGCCGATGTCGGGGTCGATGGTGACGCTTCGCGCGGACCGTGACATCATCCGAACCGGGCGGAATGTCGCGCATTTCACCCGTGCGCGGCGCTTTCATCCAGACGGCGTGAATACCGCCGGGCGTCGACCCGTCACCATCGACGTCCATCACAGGAGGTCCCGATGCCTGCCAAGCCTCGTTCCACGACCAAGAAGGCCGCCAGCGCGGCCAAGGCGGCGACCACCAAGGCTGCCGCCGCGGCCAAGGCCCCCACGGCCAAGGCTGCCGCCAAGGCTCCGGCTGCGAAGACCGCCGCCAAGTCGAAGTCGACCGCGACGAAGGCGCGCGCCAACTCCAAGGCGAAGGACACCGCGGCGGTCGCCGCTGCTGTCTCCCGGGCCGAGGCGGTCGACGGCGCCGAGCGCGTCGTCGCCGGTCTTGCCGTCGTCGATGCCGCCGCCGACGCGGCAGCGGTCGGTCGCGCCGTCACCATCGACGGAGCGAGCGAACTGACCCGCGGCGTGGACGAGCTGGCCGTCGCGGAGCGCGTCGCCGTGCTGAGCGACGTCGTTGCCTCGGCCGGGATCACGGACGTGGCCGAGGGGGCCGAGCTCATCGACGCCTCGGACGACATCGCCCTCATCGGCGCGGTCGTCGGGGCCATCAGCGCGGACGATCTCGATCGCGGCCTGGAGGTCGCGCGCGTCAGCGGTGAGCTCGCGGCGGCGGCCATCGTGGTCGCCAAGGTCGGCATGCCGGTGCTCGCCGCGTTCCTGGCCGATCGCGGCGACCAGCTGCTGGCCGTCTCGGTCGATTCGATCGTGCGTGCCGGCGGCACCCGTGCCATCGCCCGTGCGCTGGCCGACACCGGTGGCCGGGTGGCGGCGCTCGGCGAGCTCGAAGAGGCCGAGGGCGTCGCGCGGCTCGTCGCCGCGGAGGGTCTGGCCGAGCGGGCCGGTGAGCTGGCCGACGATGGCGCCGCGCGCGCCTTCGAGGGCTACGAGGAGATGCAGATCGGCGAGGCCGTCCGCGAGACGGCCGTCGGGTACGCGGCCGCCGGCGCGGCCGAGGTCGCGCGCGGGGCAGAAGAGATCGGCTCGGCCGGTGCGCTCGCCGACGTCGCGGACGAGCTCGAATAGCCGTCGATCACGACGGGCATCGCGCCGGGTCCTCCGGCGCGGTGCCGTTCCGCGGCGCGATGCCGGTCCGCGACTCGCGGCCGCCTACCAGCGGACGCTGACTCGCAGGACGCCCTTCGATAACGGCGCCAGGCGCCGGTAGGCGTCGCCGTAGAGGTCGATCACCCGGTCGCCCGAGCAGGCGCACCAGTCGATGAGCGTCACGCGAACGCACGTATCGCCGGAGCAGACGCTGACCCGCCGGCCGCGCCAGTCACCGACGCGAAGCTCGGCGCCGGCGGCCGCGTACATCCCGCCGGCGTGGGCCCGATGGCAGGCACTTACGCCCGGGACGCAGTACCAGGTGGCATCGCCGCGCGCCCGCAACCGGGTCGGCGGAAGCTTGGCCTCCACCTTGTGCTTGGCCTCGCGCGATTCGAGCACCGGCCGCGCGAACGGACTGCGGGGCGGGGCGGGGGTCGGTGCCGATCGGCTGGCTACCGTGGTCGGCGGTCGTGCCGGAGCGGTCGGCAGGGTCCACGGGAGCAACCCGCGGTCGATCGGCGCGAACGCCACGGTCAGGCCGCGGACTCCACCGGTCGGGGCATTCGCTTGGGGGATGGGTAGATAGGTCGGAGCGGTAGATCGGGAGACAGGTGACTCGGCCGCGGCGATGAGCGCGGTCCCGAGCAACGTCGTGAGCAGGGTCGTCGCCATCAGCGCGGCTCGGAGCCACACGTGGCGTCGACGTCGACGCGGTTCGTCCTCCCGACGGGCACGTGTCGGGATCATGCCGGCGATGGTGTGCGATGACGCGTGACGGCCACCGCAGGATGCGGTGGTTTCACGTCTCAGGCGTCTCGCAACCGCACCGGACCGCACACGACCGCCCACGCGGAGCGAGTGAGCGTCGTGGGCAACGGCGCGCGCTGCGCCCGTGGCCCGTCGCGCCCCGCCGCACCGTGGGCAACGACCACCCTCGCTGGATGAGGGCGGCGCTACACTCGGCCGCGATGGATCTGCACGTCATCGGGCCGCTCGCGTCCCCCGCCGAGCGGGCCGCGGTCGACGCCGTGCTGGGCCCGCCGGAGAGCGGCTGGGTGGGCGGTCCGCGACGCCCGGGCACGGACGGCCACTCGGCCCGCGGCGGTCATGCCATCCGGGCTCGTCGCTCGCAGCTCCTGCCGGCCCTCCATGCGGTCCAGGACCGCGTCGGCTGGATCAGCCAGCCCGCGCTCAACTACATCTCGCGCCGGCTCGCGGTGCCGCCCGCCGAGGCGTACGGGGTCGCGACGTTCTACGCGCTCTACGCGACGAAGCCTCGGCCGCCGGTGGTCGCCCACGTCTGCGACGACATCGCCTGCCGGATCGCCGGTGCGGAGCGGATCTGCGACGACCTGGGACGGGCGATCGGGCCCGTCGGCGAGCCCGCCCGCGATGGCCGGGTCGGCTGGCTGCGCTCCCCCTGCCTGGGCCTGTGCGACCTCGCGCCGGCCGCGATGGTGACGGTGGCCGGCGAACCGGCACGGACCGTCAGCGCCGCCCCGGTCGACGCGGCCGGCATCGTCGCGCGGTTGGATGCCCCGAATGCCGCGGCCGCCCGGCCGGCACCGCCGCTCCGCCAGGCCGCGGAAGGCGACGACCTGCGCCTGCTGCGTCGGGTCGGCATCGTGGACCCGGCCTCCCTCGACGACTACCGCGCCCACGGCGGCTACGCGGCCCTCGCCCGGGCGTTCGAGCTCGGTGCCGAAGCGGTCATCGCCGAGGTCACCGCATCGAAGCTCATGGGCCGCGGTGGCGCTGCCTTCCCGACCGGCCGCAAGTGGGCCGCCGTCGCCACGCAGCCGGCCCAGCCGCATTACCTCGTGTGCAATGCCGACGAGTCAGAGCCCGGGACGTTCAAGGATCGGGTGCTCCTGGAAGGTGACCCGTTCGCGATCGTCGAAGCCATGACCATCGCCGCGTTCGCGACCGGCGCCAGCCAGGGCTACCTCTACCTGCGCGGCGAGTACCCCGAGGCGGAAGCCCGCGTCCGAGTCGCGCTCGAGGCGGCGCGCGCTGCGGGCCTGCTCGGTGCCGACATCCTCGGCTCGGGCTTCGCGTTCGACATCGAGCTGCGGCGCGGCGCCGGCGCCTACATCTGCGGCGAGGAGACGGCGCTCTTCGAGTCGATCGAAGGCAAGCGCGGGGAGCCGCGCAACAAGCCTCCGTTCCCGGTCGAGGTCGGGCTGTTCGGCAAGCCGACGGTCGTGAACAACGTGGAGACCCTCGCCAACATCCCGCTCATCCTCGATATCGGCGGCGAGGCCTATGCGCGCATCGGGACGGACGCATCGACCGGGCCGAAGCTGTTCTGCCTGTCCGGCAATGTCGCCCGCCCCGGGACGTACGAGGTCGAATTCGGGGCGACGCTGCGCGACCTCATCGAGCTCGCCGGTGGCGTCCCCGACGACGGGGCCATCCGGGCGATCCTGCTCGGCGGCGCGGCCGGGGTCTTCGTCGGGCCCGACGCGCTCGACCTGCCCCTGACGTTCGAGGCCACCCGCGCCGCCGGTGCGACGCTCGGCTCGGGCGTGATCATGGTCTTCGATACGACCGTCGACCTCGTGGATACCTTGCGTTCGGATCGCCCGGTTCTTCCGTGACGAATCGTGCGGCCAGTGCGTCCCGTGCCGGGTCGGCAGCGTTCGGCAGGAGGAGCTGCTCGCCCGCCTCGCCGCCGGGTCGCGGGTCCGTGCGCGCGACGACGAGCTGGTGCTGCTGCGCGAGATCGGCCAGGCGATGCGCGACGCGTCGATCTGCGGGCTCGGCCAGACCGCGTCGTCCGCCATCGAGTCGGCCCTCCGGCAGCCCGGACTGGTGGCGCTGTGACGGACGAGCGCACCGGCCTTTCGATGGAGCGCGACCCCGCGCCGCACGGGGACACGCCGCATCTCGGCCAGCCGGTCGCCGCCCAGCCGTTGACCGACATCCTGCTGACGCCGCCGGCCCGCGCGTCGCGACCACCGGTCGCCCCGGTCGTCCCGGCGGCGCCGCCGGTCGAGCTCACGATCGATGGCTCGCCGGTGACGGTGGCCGCGGGATCGACCCTGCTCGATGCCTGCCGCCAGGAGGGCATCGACACGCCGACCCTCTGCTACGCGGAGAATCTGACCCCGGTCAACGTCTGCCGCGTATGCGTGGTCGAGGTCACCGGATCGCGGGTGCTCGTGCCAGCCTGCTCGCGCAAGGTCGAGGCCGGGATGGACGTCCAGACCGACTCGGAGCGCGTCCGGACGTCGCGCAAGGTCGTCCTCGAGTTCCTGGGCTCGTCGGTCGACGTCTCGCTGGCCGGTCCGGCGACACCGGACGGCTCGATCGCCGACTACATGGCGCGCTACGGCGCCGACCCGTCGCGCTACGGACCACCGGCGGCTCCCGCGGCGGCCGGCGAGCGCGATACGCACGAGCCCGGCCACCATCACGCGGCCGCCGGCGACGCGACCGCGGCCACCGTCGCCCAGCCGACGAAGATCGACAACGAGCTCTACGTCCGCGACTACTCGAAGTGCATCCTCTGCTACAAGTGCGTCGAGGCGTGCGGCGAGGACGCCCAGAACACGTTCGCCATCGCGGTCGCCGGGACGCGGCTTCGACGCCCGCATCTCGACCGAGCAGGCCGTGCCGCTGCCCGAGTCGGCCTGCGTGTACTGCGGCAACTGCATCGGCGTGTGCCCGACCGGCGCGCTCATGGCCAAGCCCGAATACGACATGCGCGCCGCCGGCACCTGGGACCCGTCCGTGCAGACCGTCACCGAGACGATCTGCCCGTACTGCGGGGTCGGCTGCGCCGTGGAGCTGCATGTCCAGGACGACCGCGTCCTGAAGGTGACCTCGCCGCTCGATTCGTCGGTCACCGACGGGCACCTGTGCATCAAGGGCCGCTTCGGCTTCGAGTTCGTGAACGAGCGCCCGAAAGCGACGAAGGCCCCGCCGGCCTGATCAGGGCCGATCGGCGAGGGCGGCCTCCAGCCGGTCGATGAGGGGGATCTGCGTCTCCTTCAGGAACCGCCGTGCCTCAGCCGGCGTGAGCCAGGCGACCCGATCGATCTCGGGGACGTCGACGAACTGTCCGGACCGCGGCGGCCACTGCAGGGCGAACGTGTTGCTCTGCGCGGTCGCTGGGTCGAGGTCCCCCTCCGCCGCCCAGGCCACGACCTGCTTGCCGCCCTTCTGGATGATGTCGCCGAGGTCGATGAACGTGCTCGGGTCGGCGATCACCGGCGAGCCGGTCTCCTCCTCGAACTCGCGCAGGGCGACGTCGATCAGCGCCTCGCCCTCCTCGACCTCGCCCTTTGGGATCGACCAGTAGCCCGCGTCCTTCTTGGCGAAGTACGGCCCGCCCGGATGGGCGATGAGCACCTCGAGGGCGCCCTCGCGGAACCGGTACAACAGCACCCCGGCACTGATCCGCGAGCGCGCCATGCTCAGCCCCAGCCGGTCAGGTCGCGCAGGTCGATGCGGCGGTCGTGGCTGTAGACGTTGAAGCCGTCGCCGCGCAGGAACCCCACGAGCGTGACTCCCAGCCGCTCGGCGGTCTCGATGGCGAGGTCCGACGGTGCGCTGACGGCGCAGATGACCGACACGCCCGCGACCGCCGCTTTCTGGACGATCTCGAAGCTGACCCGGCCGCTGACCATGAGGATCCGGTCGTGGAGCGGCATGGTGCCGGCCATCACCTGCGAGCCGACGAGCTTGTCGATGGCGTTGTGGCGGCCGACGTCCTCGCGGATGGCGATGAGCTCGCCGGCCGGCGTGAACAGCCCGGCCGCGTGCAGGCCACCCGTCTCGTCGAACGCCCGTTGCGCGACCCGCAGCATGTCGGGCAGGGCGAGCACGACGTCGCGCGACACGAGCGGTCCGTCCGGCAGCGGATCGACGCGCAACGCGACCTCGTCGATGGAGGCCTTGCCGCAGATCCCGCACGACGCGGTCGCGATGAAGTGGCGCTCGGCGACACGCGACGCATCGAACGGCTTGGACAGGCGCACGACGATCGTGTCGTCGGGCTGATTGAGCGCGCGCGGGTCTCCGGTCTCGGTACGCACGACCTCGGGCCCGTCGATGAGGCCCTCGGTGCGCAGGAACCCGATGGCCAGCTCGTCCTCGCGACCGGGCGTGCGCATCGTGACCGCGACCGCGACGGGGTCCTGGTCCGGGCCGGCCGCCCGGATCTCGAGCGGGGCCTCACCCACGATGCGGTCGTCGCGCAGCTCGAGGCTCGGTCCGCGCACGGCCACGATCGGGCGGGTCACGACGTGCCGGGTCGGTGGCGGGACCCCGTCCGCGCCTAGCCCGGGCATGTCGTCTGCTCCAGGGCCGTGATCAGCTGGGCCAGCTCGTCGCGCGCGTCGTCGCCGGCCGCAACCAGGTTGGCGAGGGCTCCCAACGCCGCCAGGCCTTCGGCATCGGCCCAGGCGATCGCCCGGTCCGCGACCGTGGCGTACGACTCGAGCATCGAGGTCGCGGCGGCATGGGCCGTCGCGTAGCAGTCGGCCGGCGGATGGGCCGACAGCCAGTCGCGCTCGCCATCGGCGAACTGCAGGATCTCGACCGCGGTCGCGCGGGCAGTCGCCCGATCGCCACCTTCGCCGGAATCCGCGAGGCGCTGATTGAGGTCGGCGACGGTCGAGCGATCCTCGGTCAGCCGGGCCAGGAACCGCAGCCAGGACACCTGCGGAGCCTCGGTCTTCGGCGGACGCTCGGTCGGCGCTGCGGTCGGTGCTGCGGTCGCCGGCGGCTCGGTGAGCGTCGGCGTGGGTTCTGCGGTCGGGTCGGGCGTGGGCTCCGGCGTCGGTGGCGGCGTCGCCGCGTCCGGGCTGACCGGCGGCTCGCTCGCGACGGCCGCGACCGAGGGACCCGGGGATGCCGGATCGGACGGCGGGGCCGAGCCGTCCCGGGTCAGGACGAGCCAGCCGAGGACGAGCACGACGAGCCCGAGGACGAGGAGGATGGCGGGACCGCGACGCATGGACCGAGTGTAGGTGGCCGGGCCCGAGCTAGCGGTCGAGGACGAGCGTCGTGGCCATGGGCCGCAGGCAATGGGTGCTGCTCATCGCCTGGAGGTAGCCCCCGGCGTTGAGGATCGCCACGATGTCGCCTTCCTCGAGTGGCGGCATCGCGTAGTCCTCGGCGAAGACATCGCTGGCCTCGTTGATGTGCCCGGCCACGGTCACGATGTCGGTGCGAGCCGCGCCGGCCGCACGACACAGGACGATCTCCTGCGCGAACTTGTAGATGAAGTAGGCGCAGTTCACGTTCCAGCCGAGGTCCAGGCCGACGAACGTGACCCCGCGGCGTGTCTCGATCGTCACGACCTCGCCGAGCAGGATCCCGGCGTCCTTCGAGAGCGCATCGCCCGGCTCGCAGCCGACGATCACGCCGAGCGGCCCGAGGTGCCGGGCGATGGCCGCGGCGTAGGCGGCCGGGTCGACCCCGCGCTCGTCCTCGCGCGCCGGCAGCCCGATCCCGCCGCCGACGTTCACCTCGGTCACGGGGTGGCCGGCGGCACGCGCCCGCTCGACCGCCTCGACCGCCACGGGCAAGGCGCGTTCGAACCCGGCCAGGCCGTCGGCGAGCCAACCCGAACCGGCGTGGAAGTGGATCGTGTCGACGACGAGGTCGTGACGGGCCGCCGCGGCGAGCGCTATGTCGAATCGATCCAGCCCGATGCCGAACTTCATCGGGCGCGACCCGCTGTACTCGAGGTGTTCCGTGTATCCGGCGCCCGAGCCCGGGTCGATGCGGATCCCGATGGTGGTGCCCGGCGCGCGCCGCCCGTAGCGCTCGATCTGGCTGATCGCGTCGAGGTTCAGGTGGATGCCGTGGGCGAGCAGCACGTCGAGGTCGCGCTCGGACACGTTCGTCCCGGTGTAGCTGATCTCGTCCGGCTGCCAACCGCACTCGAGAGCGCGGAGGACCTCGCCGGGCGAGCATGCATCGATGCCGACGCTGTCCGGGTCGCCCGGCGCCCCGAGACCGCGGAACGCGGCGAGGATCCTCGGGCTCAGGGTTGGCCTTGAGCGCGAACCGGAGTCGGAGCGGCAGCCCGGTCGGGGCGAAGGCCGCCTGGATCCGCCGGGCGTCCTCGGCGAACCGCGCACGGTCGTAGACGAGCAGCGGCGTGCCGTGACGACGGGCGAGCGCCTCGGCGTCCTCTCCGGCGACACGCAGGCGCCCGGCGCCATCGATATCGAGGCCCGGGCGCACCCACCAGGGCGCGCCGAGGGTCGTGGTCACGCGATGGTGCGGGCGCGTCCGCTGCCCTTGACCCACCGGTCGGGCCCGACCTCGACGTCGACGCCGATCGACTCGACCAGCCGGCGCGAGGCGTCGGCGATGTCGGCGATGGCTGCGTCGAACGCCTCGCGATTGCGCACCGAGGGTTCACGGAAGCCGCTGAGCTTGCGGACGTACTGGCGGGCGGCGGCCTCCAGTTCACCGGTCGTCGCGGTCTCGCCCGGACGACGAAGCGTCTTGATGCTTCGGCACATGCGGATACGGTAGGCCGCCGCGCCACGTCCGTCATCCCGTCGCGCCGGCCGCTACGCCGGGCTGGCTATCCTGAGGCCATGGACGCCGCCCAGGGGATCGTCGAGCGATTGGGCATGCAGCGCCATCCCGAGGGTGGCTGGTACGTCGGAGCGCTGGCGGGCGACGCCCGACGCCGAGGACGCCCGGCCGGCAGGGAGCGCGATCCTCTACCTGCTCGCCGCCGGCGAGCGGTCGCACTGGCACCGGGTCGACGCCGCCGAGGTCTGGCAATGGTCGGCCGGCGAGCCGCTCGAGCTGCGCATCTGGTCCGAGGGCGATCCGGCGGTCCGCGTGATCCGGCTGGGCGGAGAGGTGTCGGGCGGGGAGCAGCCGCAGGCCGTCGTCCCGCCCGGCGCGTGGCAGTCCGCCCGGCCGCTCGGTGCGTGGGCGCTGGTCGGCTGCATCGTGACGCCCGCGTTCGACTTCGCCGGGTTCGAGCTCGCCGCCCCCGGCTGGGAGCCGCCGCTCACGGGCGAGGGTTGACCACGGCCGGCTGACCCGTTCGGCGGCCTAGCTTCGGCCGTACCGCCAGTCGATCGGGCCCGTGTAGCAGTGCTCGAGGCGCTTGCACAGGCCGACCGTCAGGTCGAAGATCCGGCCGCTCACGAAGGGACCGCGGTCGACCACCGGCGCCGTCACGATATGCCCGTTGGCCCGGAAGGTGACCAGCGTCCCGCACGGCAGCGTCCGATGGGCGACGCCGATGAGGGTCCGGGTCAGCTTCTGGCCGCAGGCGGTGCCGTTGCCGATGAGGCCCGGGCCGTACCACGAGATCTCGGGATCGTGCCGCCACGGGTGCTTGCTCACCGAGCGGCTCTTGGCCTTCGGCGGGGCAGCCGCAGACCGAGCCGGGAGCGGCTCGTTGCGGTCGGTCGGCTCGAACAGGGTCGAACCTTGGTCCAGGTTCCCGTCGGAACGGGCCCCCGGATCCAGGGGCTGGGTCGTCGTCACCGGCCCGCGGACAGCCGCATCCATCTCCACCATCGCGAAGACATCAGCGGACGGGGTCTGGTGCAGGCGCAAGGCCTGCGAACCCACGGGTCCGGGGACGGCGACCGCGGCGAGCATGGCGATGAGCGCCATGTTCGCGACGACCTTGGGGCGTCGCACGTCGAGGGAACCTTAGCATCGATCCGCCGGAAGCGTGGGTTTCGACACGGTTCGTGACAGTTTCCATCGGGTGCCAGACTGCGCCCATGCCGCGCACGGAGATCGTCCTCGACAGCCCATTCGACCTTGTCGCGACGCTCCGCCCGCTGCTGCGGGGGACGCACGACCCGACGATCCGCCTGGGCGCCGGATCAGTCTGGTTGACGTTCCGGCGACGCGCCCGGGCCGTGACGGTCCACGTCCGCCAGGAGCCCGGCCGGCTGACCGCCGAGGCCTGGGGTCCCGGCGCCGAGGACCTGGAGACGTGGCTGCCGGACCTGGTCGGGCTGCGCGCTCGGCGCGCCGACGACCGGCGACCTGCGCGGCGGGCCGGACCCGCTCATCGACGACCTCGCCCGGCGCCATCCGGGCATCCGGATCCCGGCGACGAACGGCGTGCTCGACGTCCTCGTCCCGGCCATCCTCGAGCAGAAGGTCACCGGCGACGAGGCACGCCGGGCCTGGTACGGACTCATCCGGACCCACGGCGAGCCGGCGCCCGGACCGGGCCGGGGACCGGAAGCCGGCGGCGACGGCGACGGGGCCGGCGGTCGGGGACCGGCCCTGCGCCTGCCGCCCACACCCGAGACCCTCGCCCGCCTCCCCTACTACGTCCTCCACCCGTTCGGGATCGAGCAACGCCGGGCCGACCTGATCCGCGCCATCGCCAGCCGGGCGCGCTGGTTCGAGGCGATCGTCGACCTGCCGATCGCCGACGCCCACGCGCGGTTGCGGAGCGTGCCCGGGATCGGGCCCTGGACGGCGGCCGAGGTGGCGGTCCGGGCGCTCGGTGACGCCGATGCCGTCAGCGTCGGCGACTTCCACCTGCCGAACCTCGTGAGCTGGTCGCTGGCGGGCGAGCCACGCGGCAGCGACGCGCGCATGCTCGAGCTGCTCGAGCCGTACGCGGGCCGGCGCGCGCTCGCGATGCGCCTGCTGGAGATCGGCGGCCGGCACGCCCCGAAGTACGGGCCGCGCCTGGCGCCGCGGCGCATCGACGGGATCTACGCGCCCGGCGGCGGCGGTGCGCGGCGGGCGGCGTCGTGCGAACCGCTTCTTGCCGCCCGGTCGTATCGTTGACGTGATGACGACATCGCTCGGTTCGACTCGCCCGCCGCGGCTTCGCGCCCTTGCTGCCGTGCTCGCCGGTGCCGGGCTGCTCACGCTCACGCTGGCGCCCGCGACGTCGTTCGCGCCCACCGTCGCGAGCGCGGCGACCGGTCATACCATCGTCGTCGGGTCGCGCGGCGACTTCGTGCCCCAGACCAACTTCGTCCAATGCGTCGGCGCGAGCATGCAGATGATGCTCAACATGATCGAGCCCGGTCGCGACCGGTCGGCCCGCACCCAGCTCCGGCTGCAGAAGCTCGCCCGATCGTGGAGTGGCCCGCGACCTGACGGCGGCGAGCGACAGGGGGCAAGCGTTCGCGGGTGGGCCGCGGGGCTCAATCTCGAGGGTGCCGGCCCGTATCGACTCGTCGGCGAAACGACGCTCGCGGCAGCCTTGCGGACCGCGGCCCGCGCGATCGCCACGACCGGCAAGCCGGTCGGTCTGCTCGTCTGGCGTGGCCGTCACGCCTGGGTCATGAGCGGCTTCACCGCCACCGCCGACCCGCTCGTCACGGACGATTTCACCGTCACGAGGGCCGTGATCCACGACCCGCTCTACCCGCACGGCTCCAAGGTCTGGGGACCCAGTCCCAGGCCCGGCACGTCACTCACCCCGGCCCAGGTCGGACGCCAGTTCGTGCAGCGCCGCATGTCGACGCGCTGGATCGGCGGCGGCAGCGCGCTGGCCGGCAAGTACGTGCTGGTCCTGCCGTACGAAGTCGACCTCTCGGTCTACGGGGTCGCGATCAGCTGAGGGTTCGACACCGGGCGGCGGCGTCGGCCAGACGCCGGACGGCCTCGGGCGTCGTCGGCTCGAGCGCCACGATGAGGTGGGACGCGCCTGCCGCCACGTGGGCCGCCAGGCCGGCCGCCACCTCGTCCAGCGACCCGCTCAGCGCCGGTGATGCCGGCGTCGGGGCCGGCTGGCCGGGCAGCGGCGCCGGAACGAGATCGTCGAACCGGACGTTCACCCCGACCGTGATCTCGAGCGTGGCCGGATCGCGCCCCGTCGTGGCGCACGCCGCGGCGAGGTCGGCCCTGACGGTCGCCAGCCGCTCGTCGGGGGAGCCGAACCAGGCGAGGTTCCAGGCGTCGGCGTGACGGGCCGTGAGCTCGAGCATGCGCGGCCGCTTGGCGGCGATGAGGATGGGCAGGTCTGGCCGCGCCGGCGGGATCAGGACGGCGTCGCGGGCCGTGACCCAGCGTCCGTCGAGGTCCGCACGGCCGTCGCGGATGAGGCCGCGGATGACGGTCAGGGCCTCCTCGAACCGGCCGACCTTGTGGTCGGTCGGATAGCCGAACGCCTCGTACTCGGGATCGTGCCAGCCGCAGCCGATGCCCAGGATGAGTCGCCCACCGCTGATGTGGTCGAGCGTGGCGGCCATCTTTGCCAGCAGGGCTGGGTTGCGGAAACCCGTGCACATCACGATCGTGCCGAGCTGGACCCGCTCGGTCGCCTCGGCGATCGCGGCGAGCATCGTCCAGCACTCGTGGATGCCCGTGGTCTCGCCGTCGACGCGGAACAGCAGGTGGTCGTAGACCCACACCGAATCGAGACCGCTGGCCTCGGCCTCGACCGCGACCGCCCGGATCTCGCGGTAGTCCGGCGCAGCCGGCATCCCGTCCTCCTGCCCGATCGGCAGGACCACACCGATGCGCATCGCCGATCCACCTCCACATGACGAGGCCGCGAAGCCTACGCTACGGGCGCCGCCCGGAGTGACGGCGGACGGAGGTCGATCGCGCCATGTCCAGCTTCGAGAAGTCCCCACCCGAGCTCGTCGCCCGTTTTGAGGCGGCCGCGGCCCGTCACCCGGAGGCGACCCCGCGCCAGATGTTCGGCTATCCGGCGCTGTTCCTCGGTGGAAACCTCGTGACCAGCCTGTTCGCCGACCGATGGGTGGTCCGCCTGGCGCCCGACGCCCTCGCGACCCTGCTGGCGACGCCCGGAGCCGGTCCCTTCAGTCCGATGCCCGGCCGGACGATGCGCGGCTACGGGCTCCTGCCCGTGGATGCCGTGGCCGACGACGCCGTCCTCGACGGCTGGCTCACCCAGGCGATCGCCTTCGGACGGACGCTGCCACCCAAGTGACCGATCGTCCGACCGTCAACGCCCCGTCCCGCCGCTCCGGGATGGGTGCTCTTCCGTACCGTGGCGGGACCACGTTCCGTGTCTGGGCGCCACATGCCGACGCCGTCTTCGTGACGGGCAGCTTCGACGACTGGGCCATGACCACGAACGCCCTCGCGCCCGACGGCGAGGGGACGAGCGGCACGTGGTCGGCGGACGTCGCCGGCGTCGAGCCCGGTGCCGAGTATCGCTTCACGGTCCGGACCGCCCGGGGCGACCAGTCGCGCCTGGACCCGTACGCCCGGCAGGTGACGAACTCGGTCGGGAACGCCGTCGTCTACGACGCGGCCGCGTTCGATTGGTCGGGCGACGATTTCCACACGCCGACCTGGGACGACCTCGTCATCTACGAGCTCCACGTCGGGACGTTCACCGGCAGTCCGGACCGGCGCGGCGACTTCGACCGGGCCATCCGACGGCTGCCGTACCTGCGCGACCTCGGGATCAGCGTCGTCCAGGTGATGCCGCCGTTCGAGTTCGCCGGCGACGTGTCGTGGGGCTACAACCCTGCCCACCTCTTCGCGATCGAGTCGGGCTACGGCGGGCCGGACGCGTTCAAGCGCTTCATCAAGGCCGCCCACGGGCACGGGCTCGCGGTCATCGTCGATGTCGTGTTCAACCATCTCGGCCCGTCCGACCTGGATCTCTGGCGCTTCGACGGCTGGTCGGCCACCGGCGACGATGGCGATGGCGGCGGGATCTACGTCTACGAGGACGAGCGCGGGGTCACGCCATGGGGCCGCACCCGGCCCGACTACGGGCGTGGTGAGGTCCGCACGTTCCTGCGTGACACGGCCCTGACCTGGCTGGAGGAGTTCCACTGCGACGGCCTGCGCTTCGACTCCACGCTGTACATCCGCACCGTCGATGGCATCCCGGGCGACGCCGGCCAGAAGCTCGATGACGGCTGGTCGTTCCTGGCCTGGATCAACGACGACATCCACGCTCGCCAGCCGTGGAAGCTGACGATCGCCGAGGACCTGATGGACGACCCGGCGCTCGTGACGCCGACCGCCGAGGGCGGCGCGGGGTTCGGGGCGCAATGGGATGCCGGGTTCGTGCGCCGCATGCGCTCGGCGATCACGGTCGCCGACGACGCGCAGCGCAGCATCCCCGAGATCGTCGCCGCCATCCTCGGCGAGGGTCGCGGTCCGGCCACGACCCGGGTGATCTACACGGAATCCCACGACGATGTCGCGAACGGCGACGTCCGCGTGCCGGAGGCGATCGCGCCTGGTGACGCGGCCGGCTGGTGGGCCAAGAAACGCTCCACGCTCGGGTCGGCGATGGTCCTCACCGCGCCGGGCATCCCGATGCTGTTCCAGGGCCAGGAGCTGCTCGAGGATCGCTGGTTCGACGACACGGTCGCCCTCGATTGGTCCAAGGCCGGGACCCACAAGGGCATCCTCCGGCTGCATCGCGACCTCATCTACCTGCGTCGCGACCGGTTCGGGCTGAGCCGTGGGCTGCGCGGCTCGGGCATCGCCATCATCCGGGCCGACGACACGGCGAAGCTGCTCGTCTTCCATCGCTGGGCGGATGGCGGGCCGGGCGACGACGTCGTCATCGTGGCCAACTTCGCGGACCGGACGATCGACGACCTCGCCGTCGGGCTGCCGGCGCCCGGCCGCTGGCGCGTCCGGCACAACAGCGACTCGTCCGTGTACGACCCGGCCTTCGGCGCCCATGAGGCCTTCGACACGGACGCCGACCGCGGCCCGCTCGACGGCCAGGACCAGAGCGGCCTCCTGGCGGTCGGGCCATACAGCGTGATCGTGCTGTCGCAGGATCCCTGAGGCTCGCGCATTCGCCCGCGCGGTCGCGGATTTCGTCGACGCTGGTAGCATCGCCCGATGCCGTCACGACCGACCCTCCCCGCGCGCCTCGCGCTCCTGTTCGCCATCCTCGCGCTCACGAGCCTGCTCGCGGCGTGCGGCGGCGCCGCGGAGCGCCTCCAGGGGATCCAGGCGGCTGACGACCCGCAGGCCTGTGCCGCGCTGACCGCGGCGACCGCCCTCGACCAGGCGCTGCAGGTGGTCGCCGCTGCCGACGCGGCGGCTCTCGCCGACACGGAGAGCGCCGATCACGCCAAGGCGATGGCCACCCTCGATCAGCTCTCCGATGCGCTCGCCAAGGCCGCCTCGGCCCTCGCGCTGATGCCGGTCTCGGACCAGCCGGAGATCCGCGCAGCGCTGACCGACCTCGTGACCCAGGCCCAGACCCTCGTCGACAACCTGACCGAGACGCTGGCGTCCGGTGACGAGGCGGCCATCCAGAACATCATCGATCAGGCGCCCGCCCTCCGCGAGAAGACCGGGGCGATCATCTCGACCGTCGAGGCCATGGGCGACATCGGGTGCCCGGCGCCCTCGTTCGGCCCGACGCCCGAGCCGACAGCGACCGAGGAGCCGAGCGTCCCGCCGAGCGTCGAGCCGAGCGTCCCGCCGAGCATCGAGCCGACGCCAGAGCCGACACCGACGCCGACTGTCGAACCGACGCCGACCCCGACCGTCGAACCGACGCCGACCCCGACGCCGACGGAGGAGCCGACCCCGACTCCGACCCCGACGCCGACTCCCACGCCGACGCCGACTCCCACGCCGACGCCGACTCCCACGCGCAACGCCCACGCCCACGCCGACGCCAAGCCCGACGCCGACGCCGAGCCCGACGCCGACGCCGAGCCCGACGCCGACGGCCACGCCCACACCCACGCCGACCCCCACGCCCTCGCCGACGCCGACACCGACGCCGACCCCTACGTCGACCCCGACGGCCACGCCCACACCGACTGCGACGCCGGCGCCCACGCCCACACCGACGCCCACACCCACACCCACGCCGACACCGACACCTACCCCGACACCGACACCTACCCCGACACCGACACCTACCCCGACACCGACACCCACCCCGACCGCCACGGCCACACCCACGCCGATCCCACTCCAGTCGGAGCCCACGGGTGGAGATGCCCCGACGGGCCTGTCCAACGTCGCTCTCCTGGGACTGCTCGTGCTGGCGATCGCGGCCCTCGCGGCCGTTGCCGCCTGGCTGTACGACTGGTATCAGAAGCGGGCTACGTAGGTCTGACGTGGCGCTGCTCGACCGGCTCAAGGCAGCCGTCGGCGGGGCGACCGCACCGGCCGCCCAGGTGATGAGCGTGACCGGCCCCGAGCCGTGCGAGGACTGCGGGGCGACGCCGGCCGATGATCTCGTCGGCGTGCGCTGGCTATGCAGCGCCTGCGCCCCGGCCGCGCGGCTCGAAGAGTCGTCGACGCCCCACCACCACGCGTCCAAGCCCGAAACGTCCTGAAATCGAGCGCGTTCCGGAGATCTGGTGCGCCCCCAGCGCATCGTCGGGCGCATCGAAGCCCGTATGGCGACCGGAGCCGTCGCCCGGCGTGCTCGCCACGCGGCGCAGACGCCGCCAAGGTCGGCCGCGCGGCTCGGTATCGGCTTCGGTGCCGAGGATCGGACGCTCCCAGCGCACCGATCGCTCGCAACCGACGCCCGCTGCAGACGAGATGTGTCTCCCGCGCAGGCCGGACTCCCCGCATCGGCTGAGGCCCGTCACCCACGAGCCGGAGCCGCGCGGACGACATCGTGATCTGCGCCGGACGTGGCGACACCGGCGCTCCCCAGAGCGCCGGTGTCGAGGTGTCGCGGCGAGTGCCTGCGGGCGTGACGCCTACGAGGCGACGGCGGGACGGATGTTCTGGTTGAGATGGAACAGGTTGCGCGGGTCGTACTGACGCTTGACCTCGGCCAGGCGGTCGTACGTGGCGTCCGGGTAGGCCTCGCGGATCCGGCCGAGGCCCTCGTTCTCGAGGAAGTTGCTGTAGACGCCGGTCGCTCCGGGCCGCAGGGCCTCGAAGTAGGCGGTCACCCAAGCCTCGTGGACCGGCCGCTCGGCTACGTCCTCGAACGGGGTGACCATCGCGACCATGACCGTCGCATCGCGGTGGGCGAACGCCGTCGCGTCGGACGGCACGCGGCCCATCGCACCGCCGAGGACCCGGATCTGGGTCATCGCCATCGGTGAGCTCGGCGCCGAGGTGAAGGACAGGATCGTGTCGATGGCGTCGTCGTCGAGCGTCTCGAGGAAGAGCGACCGGGTGACGCTCGCGCTGCGCTGGCCGCCGTCCTTGGTGAACTCGTAGATGACCGGATACGGCATCGGCGCGGCCATCTCGGCCAGCGGGGTCGCGACCTGCCTGAACGGCTCGAGGGCAGCCATGCCCTCGGCCGGGTCGCCGGCATAGACGAACATGATCGCGAGGACCGGCTGGCCGACGATCGACTCCGGCACGAACGGCGCCGGCGGCGCAGGCATCAGGAAGGAGATCGTGGAGAGCTCATCGGGCGCGCTCGCGGCGATCGGGACGAGGCTCTGGAGGACGGCCTTCGTCGGCGGCAGGAACAGGGCGCCGAGGAGGGTCTCCTCCACCGGGTACAACCGGAACTGGAAGCGGGTCACGACCCCGAAGTTGCCGCCGCCGCCGCGAACGGCCCAGAACAGGTCGCTGTGCTCGTCGGCGCTGGCCGTGACCAGGCGGCCGTCGGCGGTGACGATGTCGACCGAGACGAGGGCATCGATCGTCAGGCCGTACTTGCGCACGAGCCAGCCGATGCCGCCACCCAGGGTCAGGCCACCGATGCCGACGCTCGGCGAGTCACCGAACGGCGTCGCCAGCCCGTGGGCCGCGGCCGCCGTCGTGTACTCGCCGGCGGTGAGGCCCGGCTGCGCCCAGGCGAGCCGGCGCTCGGCGTCGATGTGGAGGCCCTTCATGGCACCAAGGTCGAGGACGATGCCGCCCTCGGTCGTGCTGTGGCCGGCCAGGCTGTGGCTGCCACCGCGGACGGCGATCTCGAGCTCGTGCTCGCGGGCGAAGATGACGGTCCGGGCGACGTCCGCCGCGCTCGCGGCCTGCACGATCAGGGACGGGCGCCTGTCGAACACCAGGTTGTGCACGAGGCGCGCATCCTCGTAGGGCCCGTCCTCGGGGCGGATCACGGTCCCGCTGATGCCGGCGCTGAACGCGGCGATATCGAGCGGGCCGTGAGTGATCGTGGGCGGGAGTGCGAGCGAGAGCCATGACCGTCGTGTCCTTTCGGAGGGGGAGGCGGAAGCGGGAGTGCGGTCATGGTCGAGCGCCCGGCGGGACAAGCGGCACAGGCAGACGCCCACATCGCGGCGGCGACGGATGACGACGACGGTGCGACGGATGACGATGCCGGACCGCCTGACGAGGGCGAAGTCGGCGAAGGTCCACGCCTGCACCGCCTGTTCGCGCGGAAACGGGCGCAGAGACCCGTCAGACGGGTTCGGGCACCGCGTCGGTCAGGGTGGGGCTCACCCCGTGGCGATAGAACGGCCGCGGATCGGGCGCCAGCGCGGTGTCGCCCCGGATCAGGTCCGCGGCCTTCTCGGCGAGCATCATCACCGGGGCGTAGATGTTGCCGTTGGTGACGTACGGCATCACGGAGGCATCGACCACGCGCAGCCCGTCCAGGCCGTGGACGCGCATCGTCGACGGATCGACGACCGAGTCCCCGTCCGTCCCCATCCGTGCCGTGCACGACGGATGGAGGGCGGTCTCGGCGTCGCGCGCGACCCAGTCGAGGATCGCCTCGTCGCTGTCGACGGTCGGGCCGGGCGAGGTCTCGCCACCGTCGAAGGCGGCCATCGCCGGCTGTCCCAGGATCGTCCGCGCGACCCGGATGGCCTCGACCCACTCGCGCCGGTCCTGGTCGGTCGAGAGGTAGTTGAACCGCAGCGCCGGATGGTCGTGCGGGTCGGTCGTCTTGAGGGTCAACGACCCGCGCGCGTCCGAGTACATCGGCCCGACATGGACCTGGTAGCCGTGGCTGGCCGCTCCCGCCGTCCCGTCATAGCGGATGGCCAGCGGCAGGAAGTGGAACATGAGGTTCGGGTAGGCCACCTCGTCGTTGCTCCGCACGAAGCCGCCTCCCTCGAAGTGGTTCGTCGCCCCGGGCCCGGAGCGCAGGAACAGCCACTGCGCGCCGATGAAGGGCCGACGCCAGCGTTGGGTGGCCGTCGGCTGCATCGACACCGGCTGCAGGCTCTGGTGCTGGACGTAGACCTCGAGATGGTCCTGGAGGTGCTGCCCCACCCCGGGCAGGTCGGCGACGACCGGGATGTGGAGGTGTTCGAGGTCGGCCGCCGGTCCGATGCCCGCCAGGAGCAGCAACTGCGGCGAGTTGATGGCACCGCCCGCGAGGATCACCTCGCCCGCCTCGATGGTCTCCGTGCCGCCCCCGTGACGCTCGATCTCGACGCCGGTCGCCCGGCGACCATCGAGGTTGATGCGCGTGACGAGGGTCGAGGTCCGGATGCGCAGGTTCTTGCGCGAGCCCATGATCGGGTGCAGGTACGCCCTCGCGGCGCTCAGGCGACGACCGTTGTGGATGTTCCGGTCGAACGGCGCGAACCCCTCCTGGCGATAGCCGTTGACGTCGTCCGTGCGCGGGTAGCCGGCCTGGACCGTCGCTTCGAAGAAGGCCGTGAACAGCGGGTTCGTGGCCGGTCCGCGTTCGAGGACGAGGGGCCCGTCGTGGCCACGCCACGGGTCGTCGGGCGCCGCGGCGAGGCATGTCTCCATCTTCCGGAAGTACGGCAGGCAGTGGGCGAAATCCCAGTCGGCCATGCCGGGATCGGCCGCCCAGCGCTCGTAGTCGAGCGGATTGCCGCGCTGGAAGATCTGGCCGTTGATGCTGCTGCTGCCGCCCAGGACCTTGCCCCGAGCGTGGAAGATGCGCCGGCCGTGCATGAACGGCTCGGGCTCGGACTCGTACATCCAGTCGTAGAACGGGCTGCCGATGGGAAAGGTCAGCGCCGCGGGCATATGGATGAACGGATCGAGGCGCCAATCCGAGCGCCCGGCCTCGAGCACGAGGACGGTGGTGCCCGGATCCTCGGTCAGGCGATTGGCGAGGGCGGATCCCGGCCGATCCACCCCCGACGATGACGTAGTCGTAGCGCGCGGCCGGCATGGTGCGGCGGATGCTAGCGCGACCCCGCGTTCAAGATGCGCTCGTCCCAGCCCGTGACCGGGACGCCCCCGATCAGGCGGCCGGCGGCTCCGGGTCGGTCTCGTCGTCGATGACCGTCTCGTTGTCGTTGGCAGCCAGGCGGTGGGCCTCGACGTCGGTCTCGTCCTTGACGTCGGTCTCGTCCTCGGCGTCTTCGACCGTCTCGTTGTCGTTCCCGGCCAGGCGGTGGCCCTCGACGTCGGTCTGGTCGTTGGCGTCGTCGACGACCGTCTCGTTGTCGTTGGAGGCCAGGCGATGCGCTTCGACGTCATCGTCGGTCGGCAGGAGCGGCTCCTCGGGCATGACGATCTCCTCTGCGGCGTGGTCGCCCCCGGTCTGCTCGCCCCCGGATGATGCCCAGCACGTGATGCCCGGTGGTGCTGGTCGCACGACACCACCGATGTCAGATGTCCGACACCCGCTCGAGGTTGCGCCGGACGGTCGCCAGCGTCGGGTGGTCCGGCTCGACCGCCGGTTCCAGGATCGACAGCGCCCGGCGGTATTGGCGCTCCGCTGCCGCTCGGTCCCCCAGCCGTCGCTCGACCGTGCCCAGGTTGTTGAGCGTGACCGCCAGCGATGGCGAGTCCGGCCCCGCGGCCGCCTCCTTGATCGCCAGGGCGCGAGTGAACCGCTCGCGTGCCGGCACCAGGTCCCCGCGCCGCAGATCGATGGCGGCCAGGTTGTTGAGCACGACCGCGACCTCGGGATGGTCGGGTCCCACGGTCCGTTCGAGGCGCGGCAGGACGTCCAGGAGCAGGGCCGACGCCTCCTCGTCGAGCCCCTGGCCGTCGAGGATCGCCGCGAGGGCGGACCTGTCGAGGATGGTCGCCAGGTGGTCCGGGCCGAGGTGCTGCTCGTGGATCGCCACCGCGGCACGGCCGTGGTGCTCGGCCGTCGCCAGATCGCCACGCGCATGCGCCAGACCGCCGAGGTTGTGCTCGATCGCCCCATGGTCCGGATGGTCGGCACCCGACGTCGCGACCAGGATCGCCCGGGCGCGCTCGTAGGCCTCCGCCGAAGCGTCGAAATCGCCCGCGAACTTGCCGGTCATCCCGAGCTCGTTGTAGAGGTCGATGAGCTCCGGCGCTTCCGGACCGTCGACCACGGTGAGCGTCGCGATCGCCTGCCGGAACCGCCGCGCCGCACCGGGCAGATCGCCGCGGATCCGAAGCAGCCGCCCGCGCGCGGCGACCGCTCGGCTCTCGCCGCGAGCCCGATCGGATCCCGCCTGGGCCGACGCCAGCGCGCGATCGGCCGCGTCGAGTCGTGCTCCGGCGACCGCCAGGTCCTGGGCATCCATGCCGACGAGCGCCGCCTCCACCAGGACGTCGGCCCGGACCACGGCGTCCGCCGGGCCGGAAGCCTCGGTCGCCTCGGTCGCGTCGAGCGCCTCGTCGATCAAGCGCCCGGCGTCCTCGATGCGTCCGTCGAAGCGGCACAGCGCCGATCGCGCCACGAGGACGGCGGCCAGCGTCGTGGCCGAGCCCTCGCGGGCGGCGTCGGTGGCGGCGGCAAGGACCGCGTCGGCCTCGGCGTAGGCGCCGGCGCGGTCGAGCTCGAGCCCGCGCGCGAGCAGTCGCTCCGCGTCGTCGGACGGGTCGGTCACTCCGGGTCGAGGTGGGTGAACAGGGTGAGCTGCATCCCGTCGGGGGCGCGAACGCGTGCGTTCTGGTCGCGCCAGGCCGTGACGACGACCTCCGCCTCGCGGGTCGCGCCGTGCGCCACGAGGTGCTCCGCCATGGCGATCGAGTCGTCGACCTCGAGCGCGAACCGGATCGTGCCCGAGACCCGCCGCCCGACCTCGATGGTGTCGAGCGAATCGGCCATCTGCGGGTCGAAGAGCTCGAGCGTGGCGTGTCCGGCGTCGAGGATCGTGCCGCGCCCGTCCGGCCGGTCCCACGACTCGATCTCGGCGAGGCCCAGCGCGTCGCGGTAGAACGCGACGGCCTCCTCGTAGGCGGGCACCGTCATGGCGATGCGCAGCTCGTGGACGGTGCGCCGGGTCGGGGTCGGGTCGTCGGTCATCGCGATCCGCCCAGGTCGATGGCGAGCAGGGCGGCATCGATGATGTGGTCGGCGTCGATGCCCGCATCGGCATACAGGTCGGCGATCCGCCCCGACTGGCCGAAGGTGTCCATCCCGAGCGGCACGACCGGCGCTCCATAGACGGACCCGAGGAAGCCCAGAGCGTGCGAGGCGCCGTCGTGGACCGTCACCATCGGCGCCCGCCGGACCGCCGGCGGCAGCAGCGTGGCGAGATGATCCAGCGATCCGCCGCGCCGGTCGCGCACGCCGGCGAGCCGTCGCCCGTGGACCTCCGCCGACAGCCGATCCGCGGACGTCACGACGACGAGGTCGGCCGCGACCTCTTCGCGCTGGAGCTCGCGCACGGCGGCCACGGCCTCCGGCACCACGGCGCCCGACGCCACGATCGTGACCGCCGGGGCGCCGGCCGGCACGGACGCCGCCTCGGACGACTCGAGCAGGCGGTAGCCGCCCGCGATGACCTGACGCCGCCACTCGTCGGGCCCGAGCCGCTCGCGGACCGGTGCGGCCAGGGTCTGGTCGATCACCCGCGTGGTGCAGCGCAGGTAGGTCGAGAACCCGCCGACCGGCGCGAGCACGCCGCGGATGGCCTCCTCCATGAGCCAGACGACCTCCTGCCCGAAGGCGGGCTCGAAGGCGTGCAGGCTGGGCAGCTCGATCCCGATGGAGGTCGTGATCGTCGACTGGTGGGCGCCCCCCTCCGGCGCGAGCGTCACGCCCGACGGCGTGCCCGCCAGCACGAAGCGCGCCCCGACGTAGAGCGCGTAGATGAACGCATCGAGGCCGCGCGCGACGAACGGGTCGTAGACCGTGCCGACCGGGACGAGCGGCTCGTCGAACAGCTCGGCGGTCAGGCCGAACTGGCTGAGCAGCAGGAACAGGTTCATCTCGCTGATCCCGAGCTCGATGTGCTGGCCGACGGGCTTGGGCGCCCAGGTCAGCAGCCGCGGGGTCTCGTCGAAGACGTGCTCCTCCTCGGGAGCGAACACGCCGACCCGGTTGACCCAGCCGCCGAGCCCGGTCGACACCGTCACGTCCGGCGACGCGGTCATGACCCGCGGGCCGAGGTCGGGGACCCGGGCGATCGTGGCGAGCGTGTCGCCGAACACGCCCTGGGTGCTGGCCTGGGCGGCGACCCGGACGTCGAGCGCGGGGACCGCCCCGTCGCCGCCGAGGATCGAGCGGCGTGGACGGCTGGAGCGCCGCAGGTCGAGCAGCGTGCCGCGCTCGCGACACAGCCGTCCCTCGGGCGAGTCCGGGTCGAACGCCGCCCACGGATCCGCCGGATCGGCGCCGAGCGTCGGGGCGAGCGCCTCGACCTGGTCCGAGGTGAGCTGCGCGGAATGGTTCATCGAATCGCCGGCGAACGGCAGCCGCCAGCCCTTGACGGTGTAGGCGAACAGCACCGACGGGCGGCTCCGGTCGGCGTCGGCCGTCGCCAGCGTCCGCAGGAGGGTTTCGGGGTCGTGGCCGCCGAGGTCGGCCAGCACCGCGGGCACCTCGGCGTCGTCGAGGCTGGCGAGGGCCTGGGCCAGGTCGTCGCGATCGGCCGCCGGCGCGCCGTCGATGGTCCGGGCGCGGGCCTCGGCGCCTGGCCGGCGGATCAGGACCTGGTATTCCTCGTTGGCCATGTCGTCGATGCGTCGCCGCAGCGCGCCGCCGCCCGGGCCGTCCATGCGCGCCGCCAGGCGACGACCGTACTTCGCGTCGAGGACCTGCCAGCCGGCGGCCGCGAACATGCCCGCGAGCTGATGGACCCGGATGCCCGGGATGACCCGGTCGAGGCTCTGGCGGTTGAGGTCGACGATGAGGGTGACGTTGCCGAGACCGGCCAGGGCGGGCTCGACGGCCGCCTCCCAGACGCTCCCCTCATCGAGCTCGGCGTCGCCGACGACGGCCACGAAACGCCGGTCCGGCCAGTCGGTGCGGCCGCCCGCGTGATGGCGCAGGTAGCGGTCCGCGAGCGAGGCGAAGAGCGGCGCGACGGCGCCGAGCCCGACCGAGCCCGTCGAGAAGTCGACCCGGTCGGGGTCCTTCGTCCGCGACGGGTACGACTGGAGCCCGCCGAACGAGCGCAGTTCCTTGAGGTAGGCCGGGTCCAGGGCGCCCATGAGGTAGGCGAGGCTGTGGTAGACCGGGCTCGCGTGCGGCTTGACGGAAACGAGGTCGTCCGGCCCCAGCCAGTGCAGGTACAGCGTCGAGAGGATCGAGGCGACCGAGGCGGATGACGCCTGGTGGCCACCGACCTTGAGGCCGTCGCTGCTCGGCCGGACGACGTTGGCCTCGTGGATCATCCGGACCGCGAGCCACAGGGCGCGCTCGGCGACGCGGTCGATCAGGACCGACGTCGTGGGCGCCGGGTTCGGCTGGGTCGTGCGGGGTCGTCTCGTCGTCGTGCCGGCCGCCATGGTCGCGAGGTCTCCGTTCCGCTTTTCGGAACACCTGTTCCGATGTGTGTGCTAGCCTACCAGCCGACCATGCCGAACGGAAGCCGGTCCCCGATGGAGCGCTGGATCGCCGTCCTCGACGCGTTCACGACGCGCGACGACTGGGGCGTCCGGGAGCTCGCGAGCGCCGTCGGCCTGTCGCCCACCGCGACCCACCGGATGCTCCACGAGATGGCCCGGACCGGGCTGCTGGCACCGGCCGTGGGCCGTGGGCAGTTCCGGGTCGGACCCGAGCTGGCCCGGCTCGCCGTCCTGACTGCCGACCGGCTCGACGTGCGGCGTGTGGCGCGGCCGATCCTCGAGGCGACCGCCGAGGCCATCGACGAGACGGTCATCCTCGCCCTCTATTCGCCCAGCCGACGCCGCTTCTGGGCCGTGGATGCGGCCGAGGCCGGGCACCCGATCCGCTACATCTGGGAGTCCCTACGCCCGTGGAGCGATCTGCATCGCGGGGCCAGCGGCAAGGGAATCCTGGCGTTCCTGCCCGAGGACGAGCGCGAGGCCGTCCTCGACGGCATCACGGAGCCCGAGCGGACCGCCCTGCGGGCCGCGCTCGATCGCGCCCGGAGCGCGGGGGTCGTGATCAGCCACGGTGAGCGGTTCGCCGGCGCCGATCGGGGTCGCGGCCCCGATCCGCGACGCCACCGGCGGGGTCATCGGCGACCTCGTCGCGGGCTGGCCGGACAACCGGACCGATGCCGGCAAGGAACAGCGGGTCGCGGCAGCGATCGTGGACGCGGCGGGATCGCTCAGCCGCGCGCTCGGGTATCGAGCCGCGACCTAGAGGCCGCGCTGCCGGGCCCTCACCCTGATGCCGGGCGGGGCGGCGCGCGCCTAGCCGGCGCCGGCGAGCGAGCCCAGACGCTCCGTGAGACGCAGGTTCTCGGCGTAGTCGATGGGGACCTCGACGAGGGTGGGGCCGGGGGTCTCGAGCGCGCGCATCAGGGTCGGGTACAGGTCAGCCGTCTGCTCCGGGCGGAAGGCGGCCATCCCGAACGAGCGGGCATAGGCCACGAAGTCGGGGTTGCCGAACTCCACCGCGAACGGCCTCCCGAACTCGTTGCGCTGCTTCCAGTCGATCAGGCCGTAGCCATCGTCGCGCCAGACCACGACGGTGATGTCCGCCCCGATGCGGGTGGCCGTCTCGAGCTCCTGGCTGTTCATGAGGAAGCCGCCGTCGCCGCACAGTGCGACCACCTTGCGGTCGGGATGCACGAGCTTCGCGGCGATCGCGCCCGGGACCGAGATGCCCATCGCCGCGAACCCGTTGCTGATGATCACGGTGTTCGGCTCGTACGCCTGGTACAGCCGCGCCACCCAGACCTTGTGCGCACCGACGTCGCTCACGACGATGTCCTCCGGCGCGAGCGCGCGACGGAGATCCGCGATGGCTCGCTGCGGCGTGATCGGCCACGCGTCATTCGCATCGTGCGCACCGAGCTCCGCGAGGAGCTGCGTCCGCAGGTCCGCGTGGACGAGGATCTCCTTGGACGCGTGGCGCTGGCTCGCGTCGCGGCCCCCGATGCCGTGGGGCAGCACCGCGGCCAGCAGGCGTCGCAGCGTCCCGTCGATGTCGCCGACGAGCTCGACCTCCGGGCGATAGGCAGCGTCCGTCTCGGCCGGCTGGGTGTCGATGTGGATGATCCGCTTCGCGCCGCCGGTGTTCCACGAGGCGGGTGCGTATTCGACGAGGTCGTAGCCGATGCACACGACGAGGTCGGCGCGGTCGAACCCGGACAGGACGTGATCGCGGGCCTGGAGTCCGACGGCCATCAGCGAGAGGTGGGAACGGTCGTCCATCGCGCCCTTGCCCATGAACGTGGCGGCGACGGGCACGTGCAGGCCCTTCGCGAACGCGCGAAGGTCGGCGGCCGCGCCACGACGCAGGACACCGTTCCCGGCCAGCAGGATCGGCCGCTCGGCGGCGGCCAGCAGGCCGCGCGGCGTGCGCGATGGCCTCCTCGGTCGGTTCGGGGAAGTAGGTCCGCGTCGGCGCGAGCGGCGCCGGACCGCCGTCGGCGGCCCGGGCGATCGGCATCGCGGCGAGGTTCTCGGGGAGCTCGATGTGGGTCGGGCCCGGTTTCTCGAGCGTGGCGACCCGGAATGCCTTGCTGACGATCTCCGGGATGGCCTCGATGCGCTCGACCCGGGTGTTCCACTTCGTGACCGGCTCCATCATCCGGACGATGTCGACGACCTGGTGTGCTTCCTTGTGGAGCTTGTCGGACGACGCCTGGCCGGTGATCGCGACCATCGGCGCCCGGTCGAGATAGGCGTCGGCGATCCCGGTGACGAGGTTCGTGGCGCCCGGTCCGAGGGTCGCCATCGCGACCGCCGCGCGCCCGGTCAGGCGTCCGTGGACATCCGGCCATGAAGGCCGCGCCCTGCTCGTGACGGGTGGTGACGTGACGGACGGCCGGGCGTCGCGACAGGGCCT
Organism: uncultured Chloroflexia bacterium; assembly: GCA_963828965.1. Classification (GTDB taxonomy): domain Bacteria; phylum Chloroflexota; class Limnocylindria; order Limnocylindrales; family CSP1-4; genus SPCO01. The sequence goes on along the minus strand of CAWHGL010000003.1, from coordinate 68,883 downwards.
CGAGGATGTCCATCGTCTCTTCGCCCGGCACGGAGAAGACGACCTCACAGCCTTCGGCGGCCAGGCAGTCGACGAGCAGATCCGCGGCGACGTACGGTGGTGTGGACTTGGAGTTCATCGCGCCGAGGATAGCGGTTCGGTCCCCCTACTCGACGACGAGGGTGCCCACCATGCCGCCGTCGGCGTGGCCCGGGACGGAGCACTCGACCGCGTAGCGACCGGGTGTCCCGAGGATGAACCGGATCGCGGTCGTCTGGCCGGGCCGTGCCGGCGTGTCGACGTTCTCGACGCCCTCGACCATCCAGTCGTGGAACACCGGATCGTCGTTGACGAGACGCAGGCTCACCCACTCGCCGGCCCGGACGTGGATCTCGGCCGGGTGGAAGCGGAGATCGCTCGCGGTCACGGTCACGTGCTGGGCGGATGCCTCGATGGCCCGATCCGCGGCGAAGACCCCGCCGGCGATGCCGGCAGCGACGAGCGCGATCACTGCCAGGAAGCTCGCGTCGCGGAGTCGCGCGGTCCGTGTCCGGCGCCGCGGCCCGCCGGTCTGCGGCCGGACGTCGAGCCGACGCAGCCGCAGCGAGTTGGCGACGACGCTCACCGACGAGAGGGCCATCGCGCCCGCCGCCAGCGCCGGGCTGATGAGGATCCCGAACGACGGGTAGAGGACCCCGAGGGCGATCGGGATGAGCAGGATGTTGTACGCGAATGCCCAGAACAGGTTCTGGCGGATGACGGTCATCGTCCGGGCCGACAGGTCGATCGCCGACGCCACGAGGCGCGGGTCGCCGCCGACGAGGGTCACGTCGGACGCCTCGATCGCCACGTCCGTGCCGGTCCCGATGGCCACGCCCAGGTCCGCCTGCGCCAGCGCCGGTGCGTCGTTGATGCCGTCGCCGACCATGGCCACGACCCGCCCCTCGGCCTGCAGCCGCGCGATCGTGGCCGCCTTGTCCCCGGGCAGCACGTCGGCCAGCACCCGCTCGTCCGCGAGGCCGACGCTGCGCGCCACGGCGAGCGCCGTCGCGCGCTGGTCACCGGTCACGAGCCAGACGTCGATGCCGAGGTCGTGCAGCGAACGCACCGCGCCGGCAGCCTCCGGCTTGACCGGGTCGACGACCGTGAGGCGGCCGGCCGCCGCCCCATCGATGGCGATGAAGACCGGCGTCCCGGCATCGGCGGCAGGATCCATGGACGGCGTGAGGACGTCGGCGTCCACCCCGGCGGCCGCCAGGAAGCGCGCCGTCCCGACGCGAAGGTCGTGACCGTCGACGCGGCCCGCGATGCCGCCGCCGGCGGCGGCCTCGAAGCCCTCGACCGCGCGGAAGCCGAGCTCGTCGCGGCGCGCCCGGGCCACGATGGCCGCCGCCAGCGGATGCTCGCTCCGGGCCTCGAGCGAGGCGACGAGATCCAGCAGCGTCGCCGCCGTCCACGGGCCGATCACGTCTATGCGCTCCACTGATGGCCGGCCCATCGTCAGCGTCCCGGTCTTGTCGAACACGACCGTGTCGACTCGTTGGGCGCCCTCGAGCGCCTCGCCACCGCGGATGAGGATGCCGGCTTCGGCGCCCTTGCCCGTGCCGACCATGATCGCGGTCGGCGTCGCCAGGCCCATGGCGCAGGGGCAGGCGATGATCACGGTCGTGATGAACGCCGACAGCGCGAGGGTCAGGTTCGGCTCGGGGCCGAACACGTACCAGGCAAGGAACGCGCCGGCCGCCACGACGAGGACGAGCGGCACGAACACCTCGCTGATCCGGTCGGCCAGGCGCTGGATCGGCGCCTTCGAGCCCTGCGCCCGCTGGACGAGGTCGACGATCTGAGCAAGAGCGGTGTCCCGGCCGACCCGCGTCGCCCGCATCACGACGCTGCCGGTGGTGTTGCGGGTGGCGCCGATGACCTCGTCGCCGGCGATCTTGGCGACCGGCATCGGCTCGCCGGTCAGCATCGACTCGTCGATGGCGGTCGCGCCCTCGACCACGATCCCGTCGACAGGGATGCGGTCGCCCGGCCGAACGCGCAGGAGGTCACCGACGAGGACGTCCTGCAGCGGCACGTCCACCTCGTCGCGGCCACGGACCACCCGCGCGGTGGTGGGCTGCAGGCCGATGAGCCGGCGGATCGCGCCGGTGGTCTGGCCCTTGGCCCGGCCCTCCAGCCAACGACCCAGGAGGATCAGGCCGATGATGATCGTCGAGGAGTCGAAGTAGGTCTCGGGGTGCAGGCCGGCGCCGTGGATCGCCTCGGGCGTCATCGTGACGACGACGCTGTAGGCCCAGGCCGCGGTCGTGCCGACGGCGACGAGCGTGTCCATCGTGACCCCGCCGTGCCGTCCGGCGCGCCACGCGGCGCGGTAGAAGCGGCCGCCGGCCCAGAATTGGATGAAGGTCGCCGGCCACAGGACCAGGCGGTTGATGTCTTCCATGGCCACGACCGTCTGCGGCCAGAACATCAGGACCATGATGGCGACGGCCGTGGCGATGCTGACCAGCGCCTGGATCAGCGTCGTGCGCTGCTCGCGTGCGCGGGCCGCGGCCTCGAGGTCAGTGGCCTCGACGAACATCGCCGGGGACCGGGCGTCGGCGCCGGTCTCGGGCTCCGCCGGACGGGCCCGGACCTCGTAGCCCGCAGCCTCGATCGCGCCGACGAGATCCGCCGAGGTGGCCACATCGGGGAGATAGCGGATCGTCGCCGTCTCGGTGGCGAGGTTCACCGACGCCGCCTCCACGCCGGGCGTGCGATCGAGGAAACGCTCGATCCGGCGGACGCACGAGGCGCAGGTCATCCCCACGACCGGCAGGGCGATCTCGGTCGGGGTGGCTCGGGGCATCGGGCGCTCCGGCGCCGGGCTGGTCATGAGCGGGCTGGTCCCTCGGTGATAGATACTCCCCTGGAGTATACACCGACCGCGACACCCCGCCCTCGGCGGAGAAGGTCTAGCATCACCCGACCGTGCCCGACGCCGCCCGAACCGTCCAGCGAACCTACCTCGTCCTGACCCTGCTGACGACGCTCGCCGCGTCGTTCATCTGGGGCATCAACACCCTCTTCCTGCTCGACGCGGGCCTCGACAACACGCAGGCGTTCGCGGCCAATGCCTTCTTCGCGGTCGGGCAGGTCGTGTTCGAGATCCCGACCGGGGTCGTCGCCGACACGCGCGGCCGGCGCTTCTCGTTCCTGCTCGGGGCGGCGACGCTGCTCGTCGCGACCTTGCTGTACCTGGTCATGTGGTACGTCCGCGCGCCGTTCATCGGCTGGGCCGTCGCCTCGATCATCCTCGGCCTCGGGTTCACGTTCTTCTCGGGTGCGACCGAGGCGTGGCTGGTCGACGCCCTGACCGCGACGGGGTTCCAGGGCAACCTCGAGACCGTGTTCGGACGAGCCCAGACGGTCAGCGGCGCGGCGATGCTCACCGGGTCGGTGCTCGGCGGCGTGGTCGCCCAGGCGACCGACCTGGGCGTGCCCTACCTGCTGCGCTCGGCGATGCTCGGCGTGACGCTCGTCGTCGCGTGGTGGTTCATGCACGACATCGGGTTCACGCCGCGCGCCGGGGCGAACCCGGTCGACGAGGTCCGTGGCGTCCTGCGCGGGGCCATCGACGGCGGCTGGCGCAATCCGCCGGTCCGCTGGGTCATGCTCGCGGCGCCGTTCAGCAGCGGCGTCGGCTTCTTCACGTTCTACGCGATGCAGCCGTACCTGCTCGAGCTCTACGGGGATCCGTCGGCCTACTCCGTCGCCGGCCTGGCGGCCGCGCTCGTGGCGGGCGCCCAGATCGTCGGCGGGCTGAGCGTGCCGCGCGTGCGGCGCTGGTTCCGGCGGCGCACGGACGCGATCATCCTGGGCACGATCGCGAACGTCGGCATCCTCGTGGTCATCGGCCTGACGACGAGCTTCGCGCTCGCCCTCGTCCTGCTGGCGCTGTGGGCGCTGGTCTTCGCCATCGAGGGACCGCTCCGCTCGGCCTTCATCAACGGGGTCATCCCCTCGGAGCAGCGGGCGACCGTGCTGTCCTTCGATTCGCTCATGGGCTCGGTCGGCGGCGCGGTCGCCCAGCCCATCCTGGGGCGGACCGCGGACGTCATGGGCTACGGCGCGTCGTACCTCGTGGCGGCCGGCGTGCAGACGCTGGCCCTGCCGTTCCTGTGGCTGGCCCGGCGCGAGCGGGCGGTCTCCGATCCGATCACCGAACCGGGCGCCGCCACGACGACGGCGTGATGTCGTAGGCCGGGCGCATCGAGCCGCGCCCAGCCGAAGGTCGTGACCGTATGCTGCGCGCGTCGTCATTCCCGCGCGCCGGCGCGACCCGCCGGACCGAGCCGCGAGCCAGCGAGGAGCCCCCATGAGCCAGACCGTCGCCGCCGGCGTCCCCGCGGTCCCGAGCGCCGAGCCACCCTCGCAAGAGGAGCCGAGCCGAAGCAACGCCTACAACATCTTCATGCTGGTCCTGACCGTCATGAGTCTGACCATGATGGTCCTGCTGCTCGTGCCCTGGCTGACCGAAGCCGAGCGCGACATGCTGCTGGTGTACGACAACGCCGTCTGCGTCGTCTTCCTCATCGACTTCGGTCTGAACCTGCGACAGTCGAATCCGAAGCGGGACTACTTCATCGGGCGGCGCGGCTGGCTCGACCTCATCGGTTCCATCCCGACCTTCGGGTTCTTCCAGATCTCCGCCTTGCTGCGCCTCGCCCGGCTGAGCCGGCTGGCCCGGATCATGCGCATCCTGCGCGGCAAGAACCAGAAGTCCCTCGTCGCGGACATCCTCGAAAACCGCGGGCAGTACGCCCTGTTCATCACCGCGATGTCGGCGTTCATCGTGCTCGTCACGGCCAGCCTGCTCATCGTCCAGTTCGAGAGCGCCGCGCCGGGGGCCAACATCAAGACCGGCGGCGAAGGCATCTGGTGGGCGATCGTGACCATCACGACGGTCGGGTACGGCGACTACTACCCGGTCACCATGGCTGGGCGGATGACGGCGACGTACGTCATGGCCGCGGGCGTCGGCATCATCGGCGCCCTCGCGAGCATCCTCGCCAGCATCCTGGTGCCCCAGCCCAAGGCGCTGGACGAGACGCCCGTCGAAGCCCAGATCTCGACGACGGTCGAAGGCGAGCTCGCGGCACTGCGCCAGGAGCTCGCGGCGCTGCGTCAGTCGCTCGGGGCGGGCGGCGCCGGTCCGGCCGAGCCGACCGCCTGACGCCCGCCGCGACGGCCCAGCGCCGAGCGGGGCCGCTCACCGGGCCTGGTCTCAGGCGTCGGGGAGGGCGACAGGCTCGTCGGCGGCCGCGTCGGTCGGGCTTTCGGGCGCGACGCTCGGGTCGGACGGGACGCTTGGATCGCTCTCGGCGACCCGCGCCCAGCGGACCACGCGCTCGGCCGTGAGCCCCTGCACGACGACCGTGAACAGGACGATCCCGAAGACGATGCCCTGGAGCAGCTCGCGGTTCGGCGTCCCGGCCGGGATGGACAGGGCCAGGACCGTGGCGACCGCACCGCGGAGCCCGGTCCAGTTCATCACATGCAACCAGCCGATGGGCAGCGACGGCCCGACACCCAGGCGGCGCTCGAGCCTCGCGACCCCGCCCAGGAGCCCGTAGACCGCCAGCGCCCGCCCGAGCAGCACGGCCACGACCCCCCACGCGATCCACGGTGCCGAGTCGATGAGCGTCGTGATCGGGATGGCCAGCCCGATGAGCAGGAAGGCGGCTCCGGTCAGGAGGAAGGCCAGGAAGTCCCACACGACGTCGATGGCGTCCTCGGACCGATGGCTGACGCCCTGTCGTCGCACGAACGTCCCGAGGACGATGCCGGCGACGACGCTCGCGATGATTCCCGACCCATGCAGGAGGTCCGCGACGAGATACGTGCCGTAGGCGGCCAGCACCGTCAGCGTCAGCTCGACCAGGCGGTCGTTCGTGGCTTTGAGTAGTCGGGCGATGGCGATACCCGAGATCGCGCCGATCGCCACGCTGCCGGCCAGCCCCACCGTGAAGGCGATCACGTCGTCGGCCAACGACGGCGGGGTCGCCCCGAGGGTGGCCACGGCGATGACGAACACGAGGGCGGCGGTGCCGTCGTTGAACAGGCTCTCGGCGTCGACCAGGGTGACGAGGCGGGTCGGGGCGGCCAGGCGGCGCATCGTGCTCACCACCGCGACCGGGTCGGTCGCCGACACGATGGCGCCAACGACGAAGGCCTGCTCGATCGGCAGCCCGGTGGCCAGGGTGAGCACGACCGCGACGACGGCCCCCGTGATGAGCACACCGGGCACGGCGAGGAGGGCGACGCTGCCGAACGTGCGCCGCAGCATGTCGCCGTCGAGCCGGTAGGCGGCCTCGAAGACGAGCCCCGGCAGCAGCAGGGCGACGGCCACGCCAGGCTCCAGCCGGACCTGCTCGTGGATGGGCAGGGCGGACGCGATCAGGCCGACGAGCACGAGCACGACGGTGTACGGGACACGCAGCCGTTCGGACACGACGACGACGAGCGGCATCGCGACAAGGAACGCCACGAACACGATCAGCATGAGCGAGGTCGATGTGTCGGTCACGCCGGCAATCCTAGGCGCCCGGCGGGTCGATGCAGGGGCTCCGACACCGTATCCGGGCCCAACGACGACGAAGCATCTGTAACGGGCGCTTTATGCGGTCGAGCCCGTCGGTCCGGCATCCTGCGAGGGGCCGATGGTGGGTCCATGTCCGGACTCACCCCCGCCCTCGTCGGCGCGTGCCCGACGGACTACGAGGGCGGCGAGCGTTCATGGACCTGGCGACGCTGTTGATCGGTGCGGCGTTCTACGTCCTGTTCGCCGTGTCCATCCAGCGCTACCTCCACCATCGCGAGGCCCTCGAGCTGGCCGTCGTGCTCGTGTTCACGAGCACGGCCGCGCTCTTTGCCATCGGCGTGATCAACGGCCTCCTGCCGGCGCTCAGCCCGTTCCTCAGTCCGGTGGCGGTCACGCTGCTGGTCGCCCAGCCCGCCCTGATGGTCCGGCTGGTCGGCCTGATCACGCCGCTTCCCCGGTGGGCCGGTCCGCTCGCGGTGATCGGTTTCGTGATCGCGGTCACCGGCTACTACCTCGCGGCGCGGAGCGTGCCGGCCATCCTGTTCCTGGTCGGCTATTTCGCCCTCACCGAGTTGCTGGCGGCGCTCGCCCTGCTGGCCGAGGCCCGACGCCGCGTCGGCTTCCCGCGCGTGCGACTCGCCACAGCCGGCGTCGCCTCCATCCTGTTCGGCGCCTCCATCCTCGTGTCGGGCGCCGCCGCGGCCGCCCGCGGTGGCGGGGCCGGGACCTCGGACCCGGCGATCATCGCGGTGTCGCGCTTCCTGGCTCTCGTCGCCGGTCTTGGCTATCTCGCCGCGTTCGTGCCGCCGCGCTGGCTGCGCGACATCGTCCACCGCGCCCTGGCGTTCGACCTCGTGCGCTCGATCGTCGCCTCGCCGACCGGCACCGAACCGCGCGTCCTGTGGGGCGCCCTGGCGAGGACGGCGAGCACGATCCTCGGCACATCCGACGTCCGCATCACGCGCGACGACGAGGTCCTCGCCACGGACGGCGACGGGACGGCGGACACCGCCGATCCGACGCTCGCGGCGTGGCATGCCTCGGGGCGGCCGGACGGGCAGCCGTCCGTGGCGATCGATCTCATCACCGAAGGCCGCCCGATCGCCACGCTCACTGCTGTCCTGGCGGGACGGCCGTTGTTCCTCGAGGACGACGTCGAGCTGCTCGAGCTCCTGGGCTCGCTCACTGCACGTGCCGTCGAGCGCGAGGAGGCGGTCGCGCGCCTGACCGACGCGACCCGGGCCCTCGACGAGGCCGGTGCCGTCCGGGCCAGCGAGGCTCGCTTCCGCGCCCTGCTGGATGCCGAGCCGAACGCGATCCTGAGCGTCGACGCGAACGGCACGATCCGCTGGTGCACGCGCACGGCGGCGACGATGTTCCGCACGACGGAGGACAGCCTCGTCGGACGCCAGCTCGACGACCTGGTCCCGCCCGGGAACGAGGCCCGCAGCCCGGCCAGCTCGGAGGCCGGCGTCGACCGCTACGAGACGATCGGCACGCGTGCCGACGGCGCGACCTTCCCGGCCGAAGTCGCCCTCTCCGCCCTGGAGCTCGACGGCGAGCCGGCGCAGCTTGCGGTCATCGCCGACGTGACCTGGCGCCAGGACGCCGACGAGATCCGTGACCGGTTCATCGGCGTGCTGTCCCACGAGCTGCGCACGCCCATCACCTCGATCTTCGGTGGCAGCCAGGTCCTGCTCCATCGCGGCGGCCAGCTCGACCCGCAGACGCGCGATGCGCTGCTCGAGGATGTCGCCGCCGAGTCCGAGCGACTCCAGCGGATGATCGAGAACCTGCTGATCCTCGCCCGCGTCGAGCGCGGCGCGGAGGTCGTCGATGTCGTCCCCGTCCTCATGCACCGGATCCTCCCCGACGTCGTCGGGCGCGAGCAGGCCAACTGGCCGTCCATGACCATCACGAGCGACGTGGAGCCCGGGCTGCCGCTGGTGGCCGGCGACGAGGCGTCGATGGCGCTGATCCTGCGCAACCTCATCTCGAACGCCGGGAAGTACGCGGGCGGGTCCGCCCACGTCGAGGTCACGGCCGCTCGCGACGAGTCGGGCGGCGTTGCCGTGCTGGTCAAGGACGACGGACCCGGGATCGATCCGGCCGAGGCGGAGGCCCTCTTCGGCCTCTACTTCCGGTCACGCTCGAGCGCGACCGCCCAGGGCTCCGGGATCGGGCTGTTCGTGTGCCGGCGGCTCGTCGAAGCGATGGGTGGCAGGACCTGGGCCCGGCCCCGGCCGACCGGCGGCGCCGAGTTCGGGTTCACGCTGCCGGCCTGGCCAGAGGAGGCCGCCGAGCTCGACGCGGATCAGCCGACCTGGGTAGCTCCACCGCCGACGACGGTGGCGGCGACGCGAGAGGTCCGGCTGGAGCCGCGCAGCGCCTGATCCGGGAAGAGGATCCGCCGCGCTCCGCTGGAGCGCCGGCGACGCGCGGGCGCAGAATGGCGTCATACGGCCGCCCGTCACGCCGCCCTGGAGACCACCGATGACCGCCACCCTCGATCCGACCACGCCGACGTTCCGGACCCAGTCCTTCATCGATGGTGGCTTCGTCGACGCCGCCAGCGGCCGCACGTACGTCGCCGAGAACCCGGCAACCGGCCGGCCGCTCGCCACGATCGCCGACTGCGACGCGACGGACGTCGATCGCGCCGTCGCGGCCGCCCGGCGGGCGGTCGAGTCACGCGTGTGGTCGGATCTCCACCCGGCCGAGCGCAAGCGCACCCTCATCCGGTTCGCGGACCTCATCGATGCCCATCGCGACGAGCTCGCCCTGACCGAGAGCCTCGACGCGGGCAAACCGCTGTCCGACACGCGCTCGCTCGACATCCCGGAGACGGCTGCCTGCATCCGCTGGCACGCCGAGGCCATCGACAAGCTCTACGACCAGGTGGCACCGACCGGTCCCGGCGCCGTGGCGATGGTCGTGCGCGAGCCGGCCGGCGTGGTCGGGGCGGTCGTGCCCTGGAACTACCCGGCGCAGATGGCGGCCTGGAAGCTCGGCCCGGCGCTGGCGACGGGCAACAGCGTCGTCATCAAGCCGGCCCAGCAGACCTCATTGAGCCTCCTGCGCATGGCCGAGCTGGCCGCCGAGGCCGGCCTGCCCGAGGGCGTGCTCAACGTCGTGACCGGGCCGGGCGACGTCGTCGGGCGGGCCATCGCGCGCCATCCCGACATCGATGTCGTCGCCTTCACGGGCTCGACCGAAGTCGGGCGCACGTTCCTCCACCACGCCGCCGACACGAACCTCAAGCGGGTCGTGCTCGAGCTCGGTGGCAAGAGCCCACAGGTCGTCATGGGCGACGCCGCCGATCTCGACCGGGTCGCCGATCAGGTCGCCAACGCGATCTTCTGGAACATGGGCGAGAACTGCAGCGCGGGCAGCCGGCTGATCGTCCATCGCGACGTCAAGGACGCCCTCCTCGATCGGCTGGTCGCGGCGACGGCGACCTGGATCGTCGGTGACCCGCTCGACGAGGCCACCCGCATCGGGCCGATGATCACCGACGGCCACCTGCAGCGGGTGCTGGGCTACATCCAGGCCGGTGTGGACGAGGGCGCGCGGATCGCGGTCGGCGGCCAGCGCGTGCTCGAGGAGACTGGCGGCCACTTCGTCGCCCCGACGATCTTCGACGGCGCGCGCAACGACATGCGCATCGCCCAGGAGGAGATCTTCGGCCCGGTCCTGACCGTCATCGAGTTCGAGACGGAGGACGAGGCGATCGCCCTGGCCAACGACACGCCGTACGGCCTCGCGGCCTCGATCTACACGGAGAACGTGCGCGTCGCCCACCGCATGGCCCGCGCCATCAAGGCCGGGACGATCGGCATCAACGCCTACAGCGAGGGCGACATGAGCACGCCGTTCGGCGGGTTCAAGCAGTCGGGTTTCGGGGGCCACGACAAGTCGGTCCACGCCCACGACCAGTACACGGAGCTCAAGACCATCTGGCTCGACATGGGCGAGGCCTGACCCGCCCCCCCCGACGGGACGGACTGCTAGGAGACCGCCGACCGTTCGTCGCGGCGAACGCGCTCGGTGAGCGCCATCAGGATGCCGAGCCGGACGGGCGGGAATCGCTCCATCAGCTCGAGGAACTCCGGCCGGCCGACGACGAGCGCCCGGGTCGGCCCGACGGCCGTCGTCGTCGCGGTGCGGGGCCGGCCGTCGATGAGCGAGATCTCGCCGACGAAGTCCCCGGCACCGAGGTTGGCGATCGTCGACCCGCCGCGCGAGACCTCGAGCTTGCCGTCGACGATCAGGTAGAACGCGTCGCCCGGGTCGCCCTCGACCGTGACGCTCGCCCCATCGTCGAACGCGATGGGACTGGCCAGCCCAGCGACGGCCTCCAGGGCAGCGTCGGTCATGCCGGTGAACAGGGGCACGCGCCTCAGGTCGTCGGTGGTCGCGGTCATGGTCTCCCTCATGGCGTTGTGGTGCCGCGGATCCTAGGGCCGCAATGTAAACGCCAGATCAACGCCGACGGCCCGTGCCACCATGCGATCGGGCGGTCGCCCAGAGCGCCGGCGAGCGGCGGAATGCCCTCGTGGGACTACCATCCGCATACCCACGAGGCGAGGAGGACGGCGTGACCGACGAGGCCCACGACAAGTCGGGGATCCCCGAGGCACTGCAGGATTGGCGGGAAGCCGAGCGGATGGCCGCCGTCGCGCGGCGCGGCCGGGTGGCGGCCCAGGCCGCGGTCGCGGCTGCCAACGACGCCGCCGAAGCCGCGCTGGCGACCGCCAACGCCGCGAAGGCCGCCCTGGAAGCGGCCACGCTGGCCGAAGCGTCCGCGGCGCGGACAGCCACGGCGGCACGCCTCGTCGTCGAATCGACGACCGCCGACCTCGCGGACGCCGACAGCGGCGCGGCCATCGCCGACGTGGAGGAAGCGCTCGCGAAACAGCGCTATCAAGACGCGTCCGAGCGCGCCACGAAGGACTGACCACTCACCCAGGTGCGGGCGAGCGGCGGCGCACACCGGCCCGGCGTTCACCGGGCCGGCGCTCACCGGGCGGACTACATGACCGGGAACGTCTCCGACACGAGGACCGACGCGCCACCGGCGAGGACCGGGCAGCCCTTGGCCAGCGCCACGGCGGCGTCGAGGTCTGTCGGCCTTCAGGATCGAGTAGCCGCTCGGGGCCGAGGTCGCGTCCATGACCGAGCCGTCCGGCGAGATGGCCTTGGCCTGCGAGATCGGGTTGCCACCGTCGACGAGCGCGTCGCCGAGCGTTCCGAACCAGTTCGTCCAGGCCGTCATGACCTGGTCCTGTTCCTCCTTGGTCTCGGGCATGCTGCCACCATGGAAGGTGAGCAAGAAGTTGGCCATGTCGATCGACCTCCACATCCGCGACACCAGGCGCGTCGCCGCCGTCAGGGAGCAGCGATCAACGTCGCCGTCCATGCTAGCGACGAACACGATCAGGTCGAATCGACAGCCTTCGACCAGCGGATCTGCGGAGGACACCCCGGATGACCGACCCCGTCCGGCCCGCGCCGGAGACCGAGCGCGCACTGGCCGCCAACGCCCGCTATGCCGCCGCCTACGAGGCCGCGGCCCTCGAGCTGCCGCCGTCCCCGCGCCTCGCGGTCCTGGCCTGCATGGACGCCCGGCTCACCGTCGAGCAGCTGCTCGGCCTGCGCATGGGTGAGGCCCACATCATCCGCAACGCCGGCGGCCTCGCGACCGATGACGCCATCCGCTCGCTGGTCATCAGCCAGCACGTTCGCGGCACGAGCGAGGTCATGGTCATCGAGCACACCGGCTGCGGGATGCTCGCCTTCGACGACGACGCGGTGCGCGCGTCGATCGCCGCCACGACCGGCGTCGAGCTCGACATGCCGCTGTTCGCGTTCCCCGATCTCGAGGCCAACCTCGTCGCCCAGGTCGAGCGCATCCGGACGCATCCGTGGACCAGGAACGTGCCCGTCGACCGGGGTCATCTACGACGTGGACACCGGCCGGCTGCGCCGCGTCGTCTGATCCCGAGCCGCGGCCCGGCGGCGACGGCCCGGCCGCTCAGTCCTCGAGCTGGTGGAGCGGCTGGCGGAGCGCGACGGGGTCGCCGAGCCATTGGGTCGCGGGCGTGGCCCAGTAGGCAGCCATCCCCTCGAGGTCCGCCGAGTACGTCGCGCGAGCGGCCTCGAAGGCCGGCCAGGCGACATCGCCCGGCACGAGCCGATAGCCGGCCTCGTCCAGTCTCGCGCAGGCAAGGTCGAAGGCGGACCGATCCACGCTGGTCGGGGTGCCGCGGTGGAACCCGAGGTTGGCGAGGTCCTCGACGAGGTGCGTGCCCAGCCGCTTGAACAGCTTCGCGTCCCCGCGCGGGACGTCCTCGATGGTCGTGAGCACCAGGCTCGAGGCGTCGAGCATCGTGCCAAGGGCGCTGATCCACGACAGGTTGTCGTGACTCGACCGGAAGAAGCCGAGCAGCGGGAACGCCACGTGCGAATCGAGGACCTCGGCCGCCCAGCTCTGCCAATCGTGGAAGAGCCCGGGCAGCTGGTCGGTCAGCTCCAGGTGGGCATAGGACTCGAGGAGGGCGACCGCCGACGGCGGCGCGCCGGCGGACGCCTGGAGCGTCACGACCCGCATCTCGCGGCGCTGGTACGAGCCGTACAACGAGAACAGGAACGTCACGACCAGGGCGACCGTGCCGAGCCCGGTGATCGCCGCGATCGTGATGACCGCGCGCGCCGCGCCGCCGTGGGCGACGATGTCGCCGAACCCCAGCGTCAGCACGGAGGTCGCAGCGAAATAGACCGCGGCTCCCAGGTTCGGTGGGGGCGGGCTCAGCTCGTCGCGCAGGCCGTACAGGATCAGGCCGAACCCGAAGATCAGCGTCACCAGCCAGGCGATGAGCAGGGTGATGGTCGCGGCCGGCGCGAACAGGCCGAGCAGTCGATCGTGGGTGCCGCCCGGACGGCCGTTCGGGACCGACCGCAGGACCCGCCATCCGCCACGCACGAGATAGCGGCCGATCCGGAACCAGCCCGGCGTGGGGCGCGGCACGACCACGGTCTGGAACAGGTCCCAGAGCGCGAGTGCCAGCAGGAAGGCTCCAAACAGGATCGCGACAGTGTCCATCGACGATCGATCATCCCACGCCGCATGGCGTGACGGGGCTCGCGTCGTCGATCGGCGTGGCCGCGGCGGTGGTCGCGCGGTGACGCATGCGGCCGAGGAGCCGACGGCCGGGCCCGATGCCTCGCGAGCGACTGGAGGAAGATATCGACAGCGAGCCGCGCACCGGTCCGGCCCGAAGCCCGATGACGGAGACCCAGATGGCTCGAGCGCCGATCGATCCCAGCATCCCGCCCAGTGGACCCGGGTGCGTCGAGTGCCTGGCGACCGACGGCTGGTGGTTCCACCTGCGACGCTGTGCGCATTGCGGGCACGTCGGATGCTGCGACTCGTCACCCTCGCAGCACGCCAGCCGGCACGCGGCCGACGCCCAGCATCCGGTGGCGCGCAGCTATCGAGCCCGGCGAGGACTGGTTCTGGGATTACGAACGCGAGGACCAGGCCGACGTGCCCGAGCTCGTCCCGCCGCTCGCGCATCCGCTCGACCAGCCGACGCCAGGCCCCGCGGGCCGCGTGCCGGACGATTGGGAGTCCCGCCTCAACTGACGATCGGCGTCGTCCGGACGCCCGCCATATCCCCCGAGTCGGATGATGCCGTCCGCGCTGGGCACCCTACCGTGGACCCACTGGGAGCATGTGCCCCCACGCGGCAGCGTGCCGCGACCGTCCGTCCGAGGAGAAACGACCCCCGTGAAACGACCGTTCGGGATCACCGTGCTCGCGCTCATCTTCGCGTTCGCCGGGATCAGCTACATGATGCTGGGCTTCCAGATGACCACCGCCGTCACCTTCGGACCGCTGCCGAGCGGCCAGGGGACGTGGATCTGGGGCTGGATCATCGTGCTGACCGGCCTCGCCTTCTGGGCCGGCGGCCTGGCCGCCTGGCGCCTCGAGGCGTGGGGCTGGATGCTCGGCCACATCCTGGCCCTGTTCGGGATCATCGAGGCGATCTTCGCCCTGCTCGGGACCGGCAACCTGGGCTATGCCCTTTCCACGGCCGTCTTCCCGGTCATCCTGCTGTGGTACCTGAACCGCCCGTCGGTCAAGACCGCGTTCGGCATCGTCGAGGAATAGTCCGCGTCCGGTTCCGTCCGGACGACCGATCACGACGGGAGGCGAGCGATCGCCTCCCGTTTCGTTCGTCCGGGAGTGACACGCGAGCATCGCGGCGCCGGTGGAAGCCGCATCATCGACCCAGCTGACCCATCGCGAAGGAGATCCCCGTGGCGACCGCCGATCCGCTGCCCACCCTCGACGAGCTGCTCGACCAGGAACGACGGCTCACGCTGCCCTCGCTCGACGAGAACGATGCCGTGGCGATCGGCTCGGCCATCCTGCACACCGCGATCGAGCGCGACCTGGCGATCACCATCGAGGTGCGCCGGCTCGGGCGGGTCGTGTTCCGGGCGGCCCGGACCGGGACGAACCTCCACAACGACATGTGGGTGGCCGGCAAGGCGCGCCTGGTCGAGCGCTTCGGGCACGCGTCGCTCTACGAGCGCCTGCGCCATGAGACGGCGGGTACGACCTTCGCCGAGGCCACCTCCCTCGGCTTCCCCGAGTACGCGCCGCACGGCGGCGGGTTCCCGCTCATCGTCGCGGGCACCGGTCCGATCGGCGTGGCGATCGTCTCGGGGCTGCCCCAGCTCGACGATCACGCCCTGATCGTCGAGTGTCTGACGGCCTACCTCGGCGTCTCACTCCGGCTGATCCAGTCGTCGCCGCGCGTCAGTCCAGGGCGGCCAGACGCTGTCCGATGATGACGAGCGCGTGCGCGACCTCTTCGTAGCGCTCCGGCTCGACGGCGAGAACCTGTGGTTCGTCGCGCGGTAGCTCGGGGACCAGGACCAGGGTCGCCGGTCGACGTCGCTCGACGTCGAACTGGATCCGGCGAAGGCGCTCGAAGGGGATGTCCATCGCGACGCGTTCGCCGCGGGCGATGGCGATCCGCCGATCGGTGATCAGCACCGTGGCGTCCTGGGCTCGGGTGATCCGGTGGACCTGCTCACCGGACTCGAGCAGTCGTAAGGCGATCTCGTGTTCTGGGTCGGTCGCCGACTGGTCAGCCATGTCTCGTGCTCCTGCTGGGTCGGATATCGGGGGTAGCCAGATCCTACGGCGATCGGCCGCGACGCGGCTACCAGGCGCCGGACGGGTCAAAGGCGCCAGCGCGCTGTAATCCCCTGGACGATGAAGGTGAGGCGGCCGCTATGGCATGCGTCCCACCATCGGACCACGAGCCAAGCGGCGCACGGGGGTAGCCGCCATCGGGGAACCGTTGATGGTCATCGAGTCGCCGCCGGCCTGGGTCCGGCACCGCGCCATCTTCTCGATGAGCGCCCCCTGGCATCTGCTGCAGGCCGTGACGCCGGCGGGTATCCGCGTGACGAGCTGTGGCGAGATCCTCACACCCGACGAGGACGTCGAAGCCCGGGCCGCCGACGAGGCGGACGGCGAGCGTTGTTCCGTGTGCACCGAGCACCATGACGGCGCAGCGTAGCGTCGACTCGATCTACTGCGAGGGGTGTCTCTGGCGTCTGCATCCCAGCGACACGGTTCGCGCCATTCGTCCGTCGACCGGGAGCACGACCGACCACCACCCGCCAGCGGGATTCTCCCATGTCGGGCACGAACCGCCCGGATCCCGGGCGATCGCCGACGGGACGCTCGCCGAGCTCCTGGAGCCGGCGCCGACGTCGGCCGACCGTGGCCTCGAGATCGAGGAGGAACGCGTCGCGCTTGGCGGGCCACCGTCCGGGGACGGGACCCGGCGCATGCCGGTCGCGGTCGTCAGGCGGAGTGGGCCTCCAGCGCCGCGATGAGCTGGCGCGCCTGGTCCCGGTCCTTGTCGTTCGGGTGCTGATGGTCGGCCATGATCCCGCAGTACACGTCGTGGATCGCCTGGCTCATCGTGTCCTCGTTGGCCATCGCGATCCCGCCCGCCTGCAGGGACGCCATCGCCCCGTCCGCGCTCCCGTGACCCATGGCCTTGTCGAGTGCCTCACGCATCGTCATCGAGCATCACCTCCGCGCCAAAGCGTAGCCGGTCGGGGTATCGCGCGGGTGCCCGGCGGTCACCCGGTCGCGGGTACCTTCTGGTGGGTCGCACCACGCCGATACGACGATCCGCCCGGCCATTCGGTCGCCGTCGGTCGTGCGCGGAGTCTCGCGTGCTCGCCGGCAAGCTCGCGGTAGACGGTTTCGTAGCGTGCCGCCATCCGACCGATCGAGAAACGCCCTCGCGCATACGCCCGGACGGCTCGGCGATCGAGTCGATCGACCCGGCTTACCGCCAGGATCGCCTCGTACATGTCGTCCACCAGGAATCCGTTGTAGCCATGGTCGATCAACTCGGGCAGCGCGCCCGCTCGACGGGCGATCACTGGCGTCCCCGTCGCCATCGACTCGATCGCGACGAGGCCGAAGGGCTCGGGCCACGCGCCGAGCATGACCGTTGCCATGGCTCCGGCCATCAACGCGTCACGGGTGTCCGTATCGACCTCACCGCGCCAGTCGACGATGCCGGCTTCGATCGCCGGTCGGACGGTCGACTCGAACATCTCGTGCTCGTCCGCCTCATGGACCTTGGCCGCGATCACGAGCCGACGGCCGGTCTGCTGGGCGAGCTCGATCGCTTCTGCTACCCCCTTCTCCCGGACGAGACGCCCAACCAGGAGGAGATACTCGCCCGGCCGGTCGCGCGACGGCGTCGCGTCGAAATCGAGACCGTGGTGGATGGTGGCGACCCAATGGGCGTCTGGATGCCAGCGTCGCTGGCTCTCGCTGATGGCGACGAGGGGGATGTCAGCGTAGCGGTCGACCAGCGTCGCGGTCTCACCGATGTCCAATCGCCCGTGGAGCGTGCTGACGACCGGTGTCGCACTCTGCCGCGCCAGCTCGAACCCGGCGACATCGATATGCGAGTGGATGACGTCGAGGTCGGCGCTGTGCTCGCGCGCGACCGCGACCGCGTCGTGGAGGTAGGGGGTCAGGTCCCCTCGGAGCCCCTGCGGCCACAGGGCGCGACCCACCACTGGGATGACGCGGCACGGAAGATCGGAGTCACCCGGCGCGAAGACGGTGACGTCGTTGCCGCGTTCCTGGAGGGCGACCGCGAGCGCCGTGACGATGCGCTCCGTCCCCGCATACCCATTCGGTGGCAACGGCAGGAACGGCGGCGCAAGAAGGCCGATCCGAAGGGGTCGATCCAGCGTCGTATTCGACTCGATCGGCGCGATGCCGGGCATGCTGATGGTTCCCCCGTCCTGGTCGCCGACATCCTGCGGCGACCCGAGTACGCATCTTGGTCGACCGAGGCCGCCTAAGACATGCGTCGGAACCGCCGCTCGCATTGAGGTCACGTTGCAGTCAGCCTCACCAGACGCCCGCCGAGCGCACCGGTAGATCGGCGACGCGGCCCGAGTCGCGCCGCGCGCAAGGCGATCACGGACGAGCTGGTCCTGCTGAGTCGCGCGCGCAAGGCGATCACGGACGAGCTGGTCCTGCGGGCAGTGCGGCTAGGACCGACCTCCTAGCCAGGTGCAGGCGGTCGATCTACCGGACGTGCCCGAGCTCGTCACACCGGCCGACTTGGCGACGACCTACCGCGCTTTCGGAGTGAGGATGGCTCCCGGGGCTCCCGCCCGAGCCTCGAGCGAATGGGGCGCACCGCGGACGGTGACCCGACCGACATGGATGCCCCGCCACCCATCGGGCAGGCGGACGGGATGGACGGACCAGGTGTCCGGACGGTCCGGCCCCATGGCAAGGCCCGTGAACCCGTACAGGACGCTCGTCAGGTAGCCACTGAGGTTGGCGAACATCGGAGAAGCCCGCGGACGGTCCGTGCGGTCGCGCGGATACTCGTCGGGCTCCAGGAATGGCTCGTTGATGAAGTCTCCGTAGCCGCGTTCGAGGAGCTCGCGGGCCAAGCGAGGTTCTCCGGCCCGCGCGGCGTACACAGGGAGAACCGCGCTCAACATCGGCGAACCGACATACAGCGGCGCCTGCTCCACGGCCGCGTATCGGTAGGTCGCCAGCTCGATCTCCGGGCTGGCGCGATACCCCACGGGGAACAGGCCGGCGGCCCCCTCGGGCACCCCGCCCTGGACCTCCGTCAAGCGCGCCCCTTCGTGATTGATGATCGTGCCGCGCCGGTGATCGGTCGGGATGATCAACGTCTCGGCGATCTCGCGCCAGGCGGGCGGTGGTTCTAGACCGAGCCGCTCCGCACAACCCGCGGCGGCGCGCAACGCCATCGACACGGCCATGTTGGTGAATGCGTTGTTGTCGACAGGCTCGTAGGACTCGCGAGGCCCGACCGTGCCGAGCAGCTCGGACCCGCGCCGCGTTCGAACGACGCGCGACACCGCCCACTCGGCGACCGATCTCAAGACGGGCCAGTCGATCCGGCGCGCGTGATCGTCATCACCGGTCGCGTGCCAGTAGGAGGCGAACGCCAACGCGATGTCAGCGCTGACATGGTCCTCGGTATAGGGTCGGGCCCCCGGGGTCGCCTCCTCGCCGTGGTCGGGGCAGCTCTCCCACGGATACATCGCGCCGCGCCAGCCGTGGAGCGCCGCCAGATGGTGCGCTGATGCCAGGTGTCGATAGCGGTAGTCGAGGAGCGCGTGGGCCGCGTCAGGCGCGAGCAGGAGCAGCGGTGGCACCGTGAAGGTCTCGATGTCCCACATCACGTGCCCGTGGTAATAGTCATAGGTCGGCCAGTACGCGAGTCCGAACAGCGAGGTGCTGGCGAGTGAGGCGGAGTGCGTCGAGGTCAGCAGGTAGAAGACAGAAGCGTCGGTGATGGCCTGCCACCTGGCGTCCGCGCCATCGATCTCGATCCGGCCCTGCCATAGCGTCGCCCATGCGCCGCGGTTCGCTTGGCGCAATCCGTCGAATCCGACGCTCGCTCCGACGGCGGCGAGGCGGCCCGCTTGCTCATCCGGTCGGGCGTGAGAGAGTTCCGGGACGAAGGCCGTCAGCAGATCGAGACGATACGGTCGATCCGCACGAGCGCGAAGCTCGTAGGTCGTCGAGAACCGACCTCGATGGTCGCTGGAGTCCGTGGCGCGGGCGGCCTCGCGGCTTCCTCGCATGGCGGTCGCGTACGCCACGCCCAGTCGCGAGATGTCGCCGTTGCTGCGCCAAAGGAGGCGCCCATCGACGCCTTCATTCGGTCCCTGCGTCTGCGGCTGGGCCATCCGCTCCGCGGACCCTGCGACGCCAGCCGGGTCCACGCCCCCCACGATCGCGAGATCGGCGGCTCGATCGACGCGGACGGTCGCCCGAACTGCGGCGAGGGCAGGAGCGGTCCTGGAGCAGAAGGCGACCGTGTCGATCGAGGCCGTCGTGCCCTCGACGGTGAACGCCCAACCGACATGGAGCTCACCCGTGGCGAAGTCGTAGCGGATCGTCCGGATCCGTGTCCATTCCGGCGCCTCGGACGCCCAGACTCCATTCAGCCGAATGTCGTGCGCCAATGCGTATGGAGCGCGCGCGAAGCCTTCGACGCCGTCGCTGGGATCCAGGCCGGAGTGGCCATTCACCATCGTGGTGCCAGGTAAGTGCGGCAGCAGCGCGTATCGGATGCCGAGCACGCCGTTCGACAGATAAGGTGGCAAGGCGCGCACGGCACGCGAGGGTTCGACTGCCGGACTGAGTGGAACGGGAGGCGGCATCTCCATGCCCTCCGTGACACGAGGCGGCGGTATCACAAGGCGGTCTCCGAGGCGGCCTCCAGCTCCCCATGCTCGCCGCCTTCGTACTCCTTGCCGGTCGCGGCCGAGACCAGGATCCCAGCGAGGCGTGCGATCCGGCTGTTCGGACCATCCCAATACTCCGCGGCATCCACCCGGACATCGATGGCCACGATCTTCGGATCGTCGGAGCCACTCCACCATGCCCGCATCACGGGATTCCACAACTGATCGATCCGGCTCCTGTCCTCGGACCACACCGCGTGGCCGGACACCGAGACATAGGTCGACGACGCCAGAGTCCGCGTAAGCGAGTCCCACCGCGGGATCCCGCAGGATGTCCTGCGCGATGTCCGCGTCGCGGTCCGTCAGGAACCACAGGTGCCCGATGTCGTCGGCCTTGATCGTCGTCATCGGGCGCGACCGCAGGCGGTCCTCCCCGGTCGTCGTGAACATCGTGAAACGGAGGTCTTTGAGGAGCTCCTCGAGTTTGGCGAAGTCGAGCGGCTGGTCCGGGTTCTTGGGATCGTCGGGCATGTGAGACCTCGTCCTTGAGCGTTTCTGGCGTTGGCAAGCGCACCCTGGCCTGCGCCGACTCTCGGCGGCGACCAGCCATCAGGCCCAGGTGCGACAGGGGCCTGACAGATTGCTGCAATGCGCCGCCGCCGGATTGCCGGGCCGTCGACGTATCGGCGGACCTACGGTCGGCCTACCCACCCCATCCTCCGGAGGAGCCCGACCATGGACGCCATCGCCCTGCTCAAGGCCGACCACGACAAGGTCAAGGGCCTGCTCGCCGAACTCGAATCGACCACCGAGCGAGGAGTCAAGACCCGGACGGAACTCTTTGCCACGATCAAGGGCGAGCTCACGGTCCACGAGATCATCGAGGAGGAGATCTTCTATCCCGAGCTGAAGGCGCACCCGAAGGCCAAGGACATCGTTCTCGAGGGGTTCGAGGAGCACCACGTCGTCGACCTGCTCATGGGTGAGTTGGAGGCGCTCGACGTGACCGACGAATCGTGGGGCGCGAAGGCGCTGGTGATGAAGGAGAACGTCGAACACCACATCGAGGAGGAGGAGGGCGAGATGTTCAAGACCGCCCGGCAGGTGTTCGATCGCGACGAGCTGGTCGACCTGGGCGACCGCATGGCTGCCCGCAAGGAATTCTGCGAAGGCCGAGCTCGGCGTCGCCTGACCAGCGGCCGAAGGCGTACGGAGGCACCGGCCACGTCCATCCACATCGGCACGTCCGGCTTTCTGTACGAGCACTGGCGCGGCCGGTTCTACCCGCCCGACGCCCGTGGCGCCGAGCTGGAGTTCTATGCCGAGCGGTTCGATACGGTCGAGCTCAACGTCACCTTCTACCGGATGCCCACGGCCGCCACCTTCCGTGCCTGGGCGCGCCGGGTCCCCGACCGGCTTCGTCTTTGCCGTCAAGGCAAGCCGCTATCTGACCCACGTGCTGCGACTCCGCGAGCCCAGCGAGCCCGTCGCGTACCTCATGGATCGTGCCGGCGAGCTGGGCGACCATCTCGGTCCGGTCCTGCTCCAGCTCCCACCGGACATGCCGGCTGATCTCGACCGGCTGGCTCGCACGCTGGATGCCTTTCCGGCGTCCGTCCGGGTCGCGGTCGAGCCGCGTCATCCGTCGTGGTTCACCGAGGCCCTTCGGACCCACCTGAGCGAACGCGGCGTCGCGCTCTGCCTGGCCGACCGACGGGGCCCGCTGATGCCCTCGTGGGCGACGGCCGACTGGGCCTACCTCCGCTTCCATGGGGGACGGGGACGGCCCGCGTCGTGCTATGGCGAGTCAGCATTGGCGTCATGGACGCAGCGGGTCCTCGACGGTTGGGGGACGTCGGTCGACGGATACGCCTACTTCAACAACGACCACGCCGGGTGTGCGCTGCGCGACGCCTCCGTCTTCGGCGCGAGCCTGGTCGGTCAGGGGGTGGACGTCGCCCGCCGACCGAAGGTCGACGACGCGGTGCTTCTGACGCCGGCCAAGACGGCGCCACGCTCGTCGGCCAGCTGAGCCGAACGATCGACACCTGGTCCAGGAACGAATCGGACCACCCGACTGTCACCGCGATGCGATACCCACGCCACGCCCTGACCGACCGATGCCACTGGGCTCGCGCCACCATCTCCCCCGACCACATCGAGGCGAGGTACCCGCGATGCCCAGAAGCCCTTCGACGTCCACCTCCGTCCGGACGCCGACGTCGCGGCTGAGCGACCTTCCGCCGATCGATGCCGACGGGCGCCTATGGGCCATCATCGAGTCGCCGCAAGGGAGCGGGCACAAGCTTGCCTATCGCGAGGACCTCGACGCGTTCGAGCTCTCGGGCAGCCTGCCTGTCGGCATGCACATGCCATTCGACTTCGGATTCTTCCCCGGCACCCTGGCCGAGGATGGCGATCCGCTCGACGTCCTCATCCTGCTGGACGCACCGGCCTATCCGGGAACCATCGCCGAGGTGCGCTTGCTCGGCGTCCTGGAGGCGGAGCAGCGTGAACCGCGCCGATCGATGTTCCGGAACGATCGCCTGATCGCCGTGTCGGTCGCGTCGAAGCGGCATGGCGGGTTGCTCCAGTTGCGCGACCTGGATCGCGAGCTGGTGGACCAGATCGAGGCGTATCTCGTGACCTACGCATCGTCGCGCGACAAGACCGTGCGGTTCATCGCACGGCGCGGACCCGCGGTCGCGCATCGTCTTCTTCAGCGCTCGATCCGCACCGCCGATCGAGCTGGGGCGCGATGAGCGGCCTGGCAAGCCCGCAGGCGGCCGCGACCGATCCGAACCCGGACGGTACGGGGGATGGCATGTTCGACGGTTTCCGGCTCGATCGCGTTTTGGTGAACGGCGTCACCCTGCGTGTGCGCCACGGCGGATCCGGGCCGCCGATCGTGCTCCTCCACGGCCACCCGCGGACGCACACGACGTGGCACGCGGTCGCCCCGCGCTTGGCCGATCGATCCACGGTGGTCTGTCCGGACCTGCGCGGCTACGGCGAGTCCACGACGTTGCCCGACGAGCCCGACCATCGACAGGCGTCCAAGGCCGCCATGGCCGACGACATCGCGGCGCTCATGCACGCCCTGGGACACGGGACGTTCGCCGTGGTCGGGCATGACCGCGGCGCCTACGTCGCCCTCCGGACGGCCCTCGACCATCCCGACCGCGTCACTCGCCTCGTGATCCTGGATGCCGTGCCGATCGGCGAGGCCCTCGCTCGAGCGGACGCAGTCTTCGCCCAGCGCTGGTGGCACTGGTTCTTCTTCGGTCAGCCGGATAAACCCGAGCGCGCGATCCTGGCGGACCCCGAGGCCTGGTACCGCAACGACCCGGCGGCGATGGGTGCCGAGAACTTCAACGACTACCGGCGGGCGATCCACGACCCGATCACGGTCCACGCGATGCTCGAGGACTACCGCGCCGGTCTCGGCGTCGACCGGGTAGCGGACGAGGCCGATATGCGCGCCGGACGCATGGTGGCGTGTCCGACGCTCGTGCTGTGGGCACAGCGCGATGACCTGGGGTCGCTCTACGGCGATCCGCTCGAGATCTGGCGGCGGTGGGCGCCCGACCTCCGCGGCCACTCCATCGACGCCGGCCATCACCTCGCCGAGGAGGTCCCGGAGCTCATGGCGCAGGAGATCGCGGCGTTCATGGACTCCGAGGTGACCACGACCGGCGCGTCATGAGGGTCGGTGGCGCCGCCCGGCGATCCCGCACCGCGGCCGACCGCGTCACGTCGGGTCGGTGGTCCTCCGGAACGTCCCGGCCGCCAGGAAGATCCGCTGGCCGTGGAGCGCGATCGTGTAGGCCGAGCCCGGCTGGAACGGCCGGGCGATCGCGTATCCGATCGCGGCGGCCAGGACGAGGGGCACGAGCATCTCGTAGCTGCCGGCCATCTCGAAGATCAGCAGGGCCCCGAAGATCGGGGCGTGAAAGCTGCCGGCGAGCATCGCCGCGGTCCCGACCATGGCGAACACGATCGGCGACAGGCCGAGGTCCGGGAAGAGCTGGATCACGATCGTCCCGACCGCGGCCCCGAGCGTCGAGCCGATGAGCATCGATGGGCCGATGACGCCGCCGGTGAACCCGGCGCCGAGGCTCGACGGTGTCAGCACGATCTCGGCGATGGCGAGGAGGAAAAGCGTCGTCAACGGCATCGTCGCGCCACCGAACAAGTCCTTCATCGTGGCGGCGCCCGTGCCCATCACCTGAGGCAGCCAGATCGCGACCAGCCCGACGAGCGCGGCGGCCAGCACCATCCGGCCCATCGGGGGCAGCGGGACGCGCGCCCACAACGGCTTGCCGCGCTTGAGGAACGTGACGTAGGCGATGGCGGCGATCCCGCCGAGGACGGCCGGCGAGAGATACAGGAGGAGGCTCACGTCCCAGTGGACGGCATCGAGCGGGACGGGATACGCGGCCGGCGTCCCGACCAGCTCGTACGTCACGAACCCGGCGACCCCGACGGCGAGCAGCGTCGGCACCACGAAGACGATCCCGCCGAACCCCCCGAGCACGACCTCGAAGGCGAAGACCACGGCCGCCAGCTGGGCCAGGAACGTCGAGGAGATACCGGCCGCCACACCGGCGACGACGAGGGCTCGCACGAAGGTCGGGTTCCAGCCCAGCCTCGTGGTCACGGCCGAGGCCAGGTGGCCGCCGATCATGGCCGACGGCGTATCCGCCCCGAGCGGCATCCCGAACCCGATGCCCGCCGCCGCGCCGCTGATCGCCACGGCCGCGTTGTGGCCGTTCAGCCGTCCATCGTGCTCGACGACGCCATCGATGACGTGCGGCAGGGCGCCGAGCGGCTCCGGCCGGATGAACCGGAGGATGAGCGCCACGACGACGCCACCCACCGCGATGAGCGGGATCAGTGTCCACGCGCCGAGCGGCGCGATGGCGTCACCGACGCGATCGAAGACGATCGTGTGGATGAACCCGAAGGCCTCGTTGAAGGCCCACACGCCGATGGCGGTGACGGCGCCGAGCAGCGCCCCACCGAGGCCGAGCGCGAGGAACGCGGTCGTTGTCGGTTCTTCGTGATCATCGCCGGGTGCCGCCGCGTCCGGAGCGGAAGCCTCCGGGTCGGCCGCGCCGGTCACGTCGACGTCTCGGTGCCGGCGGCCCGATCCGGGTTGGTGGCCTTGCCGTCCAGCCAGAGCGTGTCCGACGGGTCGCTGTGCGTCCCGCCCGAGCCGACGTGCTTCGCGTCGATCTTCGGGCCTTTCTGGATCACGTAGACGAGGGCCATCGCGTGGCCGCGACCCAGGCCGTAGTCGGCCTTCAGCCAGTCGACGATCGTGCCCGCCTTGACGGACGGGTCGTCGTACCCCCGCTCGTGAGCGAGCGCGACGAACTGCCGCGGCGTCAACCCGGTCTTGTCCTCGATGTTGTCGAGATACGCCTGGAACGACATGCGCGCCAGCCTACCGTGCCGACACCGCCGGCGACCAGTACTTCATGATTGACTTATATAAGTCACACATTCTATTATCCCAGACGTGCACGCGTTCGATGTCCTGGGCGACCCCGTCCGACGACGGATCCTCGAGCTCCTCGCCGAGGGTGAGCTCCCGTCCGGGGCGATCACGACCGTCGTCCAAACCGAATTCGGGATCAGCCAGCCGGCCGTCTCGCAGCACCTCAGGGTCCTGCGGGAGAGCGGGTTCGCGACCGTCCGGCCGGAGGGCACGCGACGCCTCTACGCCGTCGACGCTGCACCGTTCCGCGAGCTCGACGACTGGATCGAGCACTTCCGTGGCTTCTGGGACCAGCGCCTCGACTCGCTTTCGACCGAGCTGGCCCGCGGCAAGCGTGAGCGCCGGCTCGCGGCGACCGACCATCCCCGCCCCATCGATGCTTCGAAAGGAGACCGCACCCGATGATCGACATCGTCCAGCAGATCGAATCGGTCCATCGCGAGGTCGGCGCCGGCCACCTCCCCGCCGGCGAAGGTCGAGCCGTCCGCCTGCGGCGGGACTACGACACCCCCATCGAGGAGGTCTGGGACGCGCTGACGGATCCGGCGCGGATCGGGCGTTGGTTCCTCCCGATCAGCGGCGACTTCCGCATCGGCGGCCGCTACCAGTTCGAGGGCAATGCCGGCGGCAAGATCGTCGCCTGCGAACGACCGAATCGACTGAAGGCGACGTGGGAATACGGCGACATCACCGACCCGGCGGCGGTGTCCGAGGTCGAGGTGCGGCTGTCGAAGGTCGACGAGGCGACGACCCGCTTCGAGCTCGAGCACGTCGCGATCGTGCCCGAGGAGATGTGGGAGCAGTTCGGGCCTGGCGCCGTGGGTGTCGGCTGGGACGGGGGCGTCCTGGGCCTGACGCTGTACCTGGCTGGCGGCGAGCCGCTCGAGGACCCGATCGCCTGGCAGCTCTCGGACGAGGGCCGCGCGTTCTCGACGCGAGCGAGCGTTGCGTGGGGCGCCGCGAACGCGGCCGCCGGAACGCGATCCCGAGGCCGTCGCGCGTGGCGTCGCCAACACGACCGCGTTCTATGCGCCGGAGCCGGACGCCGAGGCGTAGCGATCGGGCCACGCCGGGTGCGATCGATCGAGGCGCTCGCGGCCTACGCCGCCACCGATCCGGGCTGCGTCAGACGCCCGCCGAGAAGACCTTGCCGCCCTGGCTCACGAAGGCCTGAGCGCCATCCTGGGATGAGAAGACCTTGCCGCCTGTGGCGGTGACCGTTCCGCCCGCGGCCTTGAAGGTCGTCTCGCACACGGTCCTGTCGTTGTCGTTCTTCGCCTTGTTCATGCACTGCTTGAGGTCGGTGAGGCTCTTGTGCTCTGCCATCTGGGTGCCCTCCTTCGCGTGCGACCGGTAGCCCACAGGGATACACCCCGGCCGTCACGGCGGCGTCGCGGAGGCGGCGGCTCGGCGCGCTCGCAGGCGCCGTGGCGGTCAGACGACGATCGTCTGGTCGAGGTTCAGCCGGACCGCGACCGCGGCGGCCTCGGTCCGGGTCCCGACCCCGAGCTTGCCCAGGATGTTCGAGACGTGGACGCCCGCGGTGCTCTCGCTGATGAACAGCGTCTCGGCGATGCGCCGGTTCGTGTAGCCCTCGGCGAGCAGGACGAGGACCTCGCGCTCGCGAGGCGTCAGCCCGAACGGATCGGCAGGCCCGACGGACGCCGCGTCCGGCGCCTCGGTGACCTCGCCGGGCGTCGTCAGGTCGACGCGGAGCCGTCGGCCGAGGCCGTCGATGTGGCCCGCGAGCAGGACCGCGCCGATGCGGGCGGCGATCGCGGATGACGCTCGAAGGGGTTCGGCCGCGGCCCGCGTCTCGCCCCGGGCAGCGAGCGCCTCGGCCGACCGCCACAGCACGTACGCCTCGAGGAACGGCGCCGGACGGGCCGCAAGGGCGGGGCGGATGGCGTCCCAGCGCGCCGGATCGTCGAGGCCGACGGCGCGGGCCAGCTCCGCGTCGCAGATCGCCATCCGCCAGCCGATCTCCCGCGTCCCGAGTTCGTCGAGATCGGTCAGCCGCTCGGTCGCCGTTCGGTACTGGCCCACGACCTCCCGCGCGGCGCGGATGGCGTCGTCGATGCCCGCCACGTCGCGGGCCGACCGCGCGCGTGCGGCCAGGTCCGCGGCGGCGTGGACGGCGGGGATCGCGAGCTGGCCGAGGATGACCGCGTCATCGATCTCGCCGAGCCGCTCGAACCCCTCGCGGGCGACGGCCAGCGCCGCCGCCGGATCGCCGTCCCACAGGGCGATCTCGGTGCCGACCGCACGCAGGTCGATGACGAACTGGGCGTCCTCGACGCGGCTCGCAGCCGATTCGGCGATCGCCAGGTGCTGCCGAGCGGCCGCAAGGTCGCCGGTCCGGACCGCGAGGTGGGCGAGGGTCACGTGGACGTGGAACGTGCTGACGCCCGGCAGCACGTTGGCGACCTGTGGTCCCAGCAGGTCGGCGGACTCCTGGTAGCGGCCGAGCTCGATGAGCATCGCCGCCGCGTTGACCGTCAGGAAGATCCCAAACCCGAGCTCCGTGCCGAAGCGGTGCACGGCCTCGAGCCCGGCGAGGGTCTCGGTGAGCGCCTCCTCCACGAAGCCGCCCATCTCGAGGACGGTGCCCAGGTTGGCGTGGCTGCGGGGGATCTCGGTCGGGTCGCCCGACTCGGCTGCGATCACGACGGACTGGCGCAGCAGCTCGATGCCGCCGGTGATGTCGCCGAGCGCCGCCCGATCCACACCCAGGACATTGAGCGCCCGCGCCTCGATGAGCGGCGCGCCGACGGCCCGGGCCGACTCGATCGCCCGCTCGGCGAACGGCGCCGAGTCGCTCGCCCGGCCGGCCAGCATGAGGTTCGCGGCCAGACCGGCCAGGACGCGGGCCTGGTCGACGGACGCCGACGTGCCCGCGAACAGGTCGACGGCCTCCTCGAGGAGGCGGATCGAGGTCGCCGTGTCGCCGGCCAGCCACGATGCGAAGCCGAGCCGCTCGCGGGCCCGCGCGCGGCGCTGGAGGTCGTGCTCGGAGCCGGGCGCACGGTCGACGAGCTCGATGGCGCGCTGGGCGAGCTCGACCGCTCGAGATCCATCCCCGACGACCGTCGTGGCGGCGCTCGCCGCGTCGTAGAGGTCCCCAAGGTCGCGGTCGGTAGGGCGGTCCTCCGGCGGCACGGACTCCCACACCTCGATGGCACGCTCGTACTGGCGGGCCGCCTCCGCGAAGGCGAAGATCGCCCGCGACGCGTCGCCGGCCGCGATCGAGGCACGCAGGGCGCGAGTCGGCTCGTGGGCCGCCGTCCAGTGGTGGGACAGCTGGGCGAGCCGGTTGGCGGCGGCGGCCCCGGAACCGGCCACCCGGCCCTCGAGGGCGTGGGCGTAGGCCGCATGGAGGCCGCGCCGCTCCGACGGCAGCAGCTCGTCGTACGCGGCTTCCTGGATGAGGGCGTGGCGGAATCGATAGCGCTCGACGACCGCGTCGGGATCGACGACCAGGAGCTGCGCGTCGACCACTTCGTGGAGCGAGGCCTGCAGGTCGGGCTCGGCCAGGCCACAGACGTCGGCCAGCAGGTCGTGGTCGACCTGGCGACCCGCCACGGCGGCGACCCGGACGAGGCGGGCCGCCGGTTCCGTTCGGCCGGCCAGACGGGCGAGCAGAACGCCGCGGAGCGTCTGCGGCAAGCGCGTCCGCCGCTGGCCGGCCTCGTCGACCGCCGCGGCCAGCTCCTCGGCGAAGAAGGCGTTGCCGTCGGAGCGGGCGGCGATCGACTCGACCAGCTCGGGCGCCGGTGGCGCGCCGGCGATGGCCGTCAGCAGCTCGTCGAGCTCGTCGCGCCCGAACCGCGCGAGATCGATCCGCTCGACCCGTGGCTGGCGCTCGGCCTCGGCCAGCCAGGCCGCGAGCGGGTGCTGTCGATCGAGCTCGTCATCTCGGTAGGTCCCGATCATCAGGAGCCGTTCGTCGCGAACGTTCCGGGCGAGGAACGCCAGCAGGTCGCGCGTGGAGCGATCGGACCAGTTGAGGTCCTCGGTCACGAAGAGGACCGGCGTCGTGTCGCCGAGTCGGCCGAGCAGGCGCAGGACCCCTTCGAAGATGCGGACCTGGAGCCAGTCCGCGGGTCCCGTCTGATCCGGCGGATCGGGCGCCACGACGGCGAGCTCGGGGACGAGGCGGGCGAGCTCGGGCAGGCTGGGTCCCGCCGCGGCGGCGATCCGGTTCGGGTCGACGGTGCGTGCCAGCGTCCGAAGGGCCTCGACCAGGGGACCGAACGGCAGACCGTCATCGCCGACCGCGACCGACCCGCCCTGGAGCACGAGCCAGCCATCGCCCTGTAGCCGTGCCGCGGCCTCCGTGACGAGGCGACTCTTGCCGACGCCGGCCTCGCCGGCGATGAGGACCAGCGATGCGCCGCCGGACATGGCGGCGTCGGCCGCCGAGCGAAGCTCACCGAGCTCCTTCGAGCGACCGACAAAGACCGCGCTGGATAAGCGCCGGACCATCGGCGCAAGGATAGACCCTGCTCGTTTCCCCTCGGAACGAGCAGGGTCTTGGTGAGGTTCACCGGTCTCGAGCGATCAGCGTCCGCCGCCCCAGCTGTTGGTGACCTGGTTGGCCTGCGCCTGGGCCAGTGCCCGGCGGTAGGCGATCAGGTTGTCGAGGGGCTGCCTTGGCCGAGTCCGACGTGACGGCGTTGAACCGGCGGATGCTCCAGGCGGAGCGACTCCATGCTGTCGCGGGTGCTGACGATCGGGGCCGTGACGACCGCGGCGCCGGGGACATGTTCCTTGCGGGTCGCGTCCCAGCTGTCGGGGTTCGGCTTGGCCGGGGCGGCGACGATCGGGGCCGTGACGACCGCGGCGCCGGGGACATGTTCCTTGCGGGTCGCGTCCCAGCTGTCGGGGTTCGGCTTGGCCGGGGCGGCGACGATGACCACCGGGGCGACCTTGTGCTTGGCGTCGCTAAGGGCCGCGCGGCGGGCCTCGACGGCGTCCAGGCTGCGGTCGCCCTGGATGGCGAACGCGGCACCGCGGTTGGCCTCGACGGCGTCGCGGCTGTGGTCACCGACCTGAGCCTTGGTGGCGACCATCAGGGCCGTCAGGGCGATCACCGCGAGCGCGAACGCCGCGATGAAGCCGAGGATCGTCGGCAGGCCTGGTGTCCGGTGGGTCGCCAGGTTGGCTGACTGCGGGCTGTACATGACGGATCTCCTTCGTCCCGTTGACCCCTCACTGAGGTCGATGCCGTGACGTTAGGAGCCCGACCACCCCGCGGACATCGAGCGAACACCCGATCCGCGACCTGCCCGCACCTTCATTTCGGTGGCCTTCAGTGCAGCCGGCGACCTTTAGGCCGCGGCGTTGGCTTTAGGTGCTCCACGAGCACGTGGCGAGCCGGGCTGGCCGGACGCTTCGGCGCGGTCGACGCCGGCGGGGTGAACACGAGCATCATCACCACCTCGAGCATGCCCTTCCTCTGACGGCACGCCTCCCCGAATTCAAGGAGCCCGTCGTGGCCTATGTCGTGGATTTCACCGACGTCTCGACCGTCGGCCTCGAGTCGTCCCCGGTCGCGCCCGCGCTCGCCGGCCTGCGGGCCAACGAGGCTCGCTACTTCAAGAACAAGTACGGCCACGACTTCACGGTGCAGCCGGCGAGCGAGGCGACGGAGATCGTCGACTGGGTCCACCGGATCCTGCGCGAGGAGCGCGACCTGACCATCGCCGCGCGCCCGCTCGAGGCGACCGAATTCCAGGTCGAGGACATCCGGTGGGCCTACGTGTTCTACGAGAGCGGGCTGTCGATCAACGTGCTCTACACGCTCGGCGACGCCGGGAAACGGGCGGTCGGATTCAAGCTCTCCGACGGCATGGAGCTCCCGGCCGAACTGGCCGAGCGCTTCAAGTTCGCGCGCCAGAAGTCGAAGCTGGCCGGCACCATCAGAGGCACGTTCTTCGTGATCAAGGGCGAATACTGACCGAGGCCGGCTCGACCGACCGCGACCATCGGCGGCCCTAGGGGACGCGCACGCGGCTGAAGTCGACGCCGCGATAGCGGTCGAGGTCCACACGACCCGAGATCCCGGGCACCGTGCCGTCGGAGCTGTACTGCCAGAACGTCCAGCCGCGGGTCGACCA
The DNA here is from genome assembly GCA_963828965.1 of uncultured Chloroflexia bacterium. Taxonomy (GTDB): domain Bacteria; phylum Chloroflexota; class Limnocylindria; order Limnocylindrales; family CSP1-4; genus SPCO01. The sequence goes on along the minus strand of CAWHGL010000003.1, from coordinate 36,887 downwards.
GTCGCTGGCCGGCATCCGCGGTGCTTCGGCCGTCGTCCAATGGGCGATCCAGATCGCCTGGTAGCCATGATCGGCGAACCAGGTGGTGTCGCCGAGGCGGGTGGTCCAGAAGCTCGGCGAGACATAGATGATGGCGCGCACCCCGGTCCGCTCGGCGACTCGGCCGAGGAACGCCTTGACCCATGCCTGGAGCGCGTCGACCGACAGGCCGCCGGCCTGTTCGAGATCGAGCACCGGGAGGAGCTCGCCACGGCGCCAGGCTGCGGTGTCGACGAAGTGGTCGGCCTCGGCGAGGGCATCGCCCGCGGCGGCGTCCGGTCGGGCGAAGTGGTAGGCGCCGACGTAGAGGCCGGCGGCCTTCGCCCCGGCCCGATTCGCGGCGTAGCGATCGTCGACGAAGGAGGTGCCGTCCGACGCCTTGATGTAGGCGAAGCGCTCGCCCGCCCCGTGCACCATCGTCCAGTCGATGACGCCCTGCCAGTGGCTGACATCGATCCCCTCGGTGACCGCGCCCGCGCGCGAGCCCGACGCCTGTCGGAGCGTCGTCGGCGCTGCGACCGGTGTCGACGACGTGACCGTCGTGAACAGGCCGGTCGCCCCATAGACCTCGGTGGTCCCGTAGAGCGAGGCGACACTTCGGCCGTCGACCGCCGAGATCCGATACCAGCGAGCGCCCGACAGCGCCCGGCCGTTGCATGTGGCCTTCCACGAGCCGCCGTCGACGGTCGCGACGGCCGTCACCGTCGTGCCGGCCGCGAGGGTCCGCTTGACCGTCGACGTCGTCGTCGCCTTGGTGCGCAGGTTGACGCCGTCGCAGGCGGCGATCCTCGTCGACGACGCGGCGAACGCCGTCGTCGCCGTCCCGAGACAGGTGAGCAACAGGCCAACGGTCAAGGCCAGGCTGACCAGCGCGGTACGGGCGGCGGGCCGGGTTCGGTGCGGGTGACGTGACGGCATCCAGAGTCCTTCGGGCGGATGCCAACCGTGCCGGTCGGCGCACCGGCCCGCCAATCACCCCGAGGGACCACCCACCGAGGGGTCCATCGGCCCATGGCGCACGCGCGAGCGGTCCGGGCAGGCGTCAGTCGTCGCGAACGATCCGAGCGACGGGGCGATGCCGCAAGCCGGTCCCCCGTTGCCAGCGTCGAGCGATCGGCACGAAGGCGGATCCGCCCAGCAGCTGGAACAGCACCGCGATCAGTACGAGCACCCCCGGGACGCCGACGACGAGACCCGGCACGGTGAAGGCGCCGAACCCGATCGCGCCGAACGCGGCGAAGGCGGCGTCCTGGAGCGCGGCCGAGGGCAGCGCGCCGCCACCGTCTTCGGCACTGCCGACCGTGAGCGTGCCACTCGATGCTGGAGCGCTCGGGCCACCGCCGGCACCGCCCCCGCCACCACGCGCGTCGCCGTCACCACCGCTCGACGTACCGGTGACGAGCGGAGATGGGGACACGCCAGGGGCCGGCGAGGAGGAGGCCTCCGCCGAGGGCGTGGGCGATCCCTCGACTGGGGCTGCGCTCGGACTTCCGGTCGGACCGGCACTGGGCGACGCCGATGGTGCACCGGTCTCTCCGGGCGGCGTGGTCGGCCGGTTCGTCGGGCCTGGCGTCGGCACCCCGCCAGGTCCCGGTGAGGACGTCGGTGCGGTCGTTGGCGAGGGACTGGGCCGCGCCGTCGCCCTGGACGTCGGGGCAGGCGAGGCGGACGGGGCGGTTGTCGGTGTCGCCGTCGTGGATGGGGACGTCGGTGTCGGTGTCGGTGTCGGTGTCGGCGCGGGCGTCGGCGTCGGGGTCGGTTGCGGCGTCGGCTGCGGCGTGGGAGACGGTGTCGGTTTCGGGGTCGGAGACGGCGTGGGGCGCGGCGTGGGCGCGGGCGCCACCGAGAACGAGAGCGTCTTGGTCGGGAACGTGCCGGAGCCGCATTTCGTGCTGGTCGCCGAGCCGGGCTTGTCGTAGGCGGCCGCGGTCCACGACGTGGAGCCGGACCCTGTCGGCGTGATGGTCACCTTGAACACGGCGCCATCGCCGGCCTTGGGCAGCCCGACCAGCACGTTCTTGTCGGTCGGCTCCTTGAAGGCGACCTTGGCGCCGCTCACGACCGCGACCCACCCGTGTCCCGAGGTCGCACCCTTCACGGAGGATACGGTGGCCCCCTCGATAGTGAACTCGGCAGGCAGCGTGACCACGACGCAGCCGATCTCGTCACCGCCGCCGTCACCGCCCGTGTTCCGGACGTCGAGCGTTACGGTGGTGGAGGTGTCCTCGTCGAGTGATGCGGGCGACGCGTCGATGGTCCATGCGCGTGCGGCGAGCGCCGTGCCGGCCGCTCCCAACGTGAGCCCGAACGCCAAGGCCAGCGCCGCGGCGCGTTTCCCTGGCAACGCTCGCATCCGACCTGCCCTTCAGGCGACGCGCCGGCCGGGCACCCAGAGCCCGGCGCGACCGGACTCGAGCCCCGGCATCGGTGCATCCGGCTCGTGCTCGATGCCGTGGATGAACCGGGCGACCAACTGCTCGTCGAGCTGCGTCCCGGCGGCGTCGCCGAGCCGAGTCAGGGCCTCGCGCACATCGAGTGCCTTGCGGTATGGCCGCGTCGTGGTCATCGCCGAGAACGCGTCACCGACCGCGAGTACGCGCGCGATGAGCGGGATGTCGTCGCCCGCAAGCGCATGGAGGTAGCCGCGTCCATCCCACCGTTCGTGGTGGTGACGGATGCCGGCGCGAACCTCGTCGATGTCGGGCAGGTCGCGGACGATGAGGTCGCCGAGCGCGACATGCTGCTTGACGGCCTCGTACTCCTCGGCCGTGAGCCGGCCCGGCTTGCGCAGGAGGCCGTCGGGGATGGCGATCTTGCCGACGTCGTGGAGCAGGCCGGCGACCTGGATCGCCTCGAGATGGTCGTCGTCGAGGCCGATGAGGCGGCCGAGAAAGACACCGTACCGAGCGACATCCTCGCTGTGGCGCTTCGTGTACCGGTCCTTGCCGTCGATCGCGAGCACGAGCCCCTGGAACACGTTCAAGCTGGTGGTCGAGTCTGTCGGATGGGGCTCTGCCCGAGCCACGACCACGCGGTCACCGCCGCCCGACTTCGCTTCCTGAAGAACGGCCGCCGCGGCGGCCAGAAGCTCCGTGACCGACCGACCATCCTCGGGGAACCGACACACGCCGGCGCTCACGGTGATCGGCAGCCGCTCGGTCCCGTCAAACTGGATCGCGACGCGGCGCAATGCCGCGCGCCCGGTCTCGACCCGGGTCTCCAGGGCCTCGACCGACTCGTCCGTTGCGATCACCAGGAACTCGTCCGGCCCGTAGCGGCCGATCGTCATCGTCGCCGGGAGGGCCGCGGCGAACGTCTCCTGGACCACCACGAGCACGTCATCGCCGGCCCGGTGGCCATGGGTGTCGTTGAGCAGCCGGAAGTTGTCGATGTCGATCAGGGCGACCGCGAGCGGCGAGTCGGTCTGATGGACCTGCTCGATCTCCCGGGCGAGGTGCTCGACCAGGGCGCCGTGATTGAGCGTGCCGGTCAGGGCGTCCAGGCGGGTCGCCCCGACGAGCGCGTCGGTTTGGCGGTTGATCCGGACCTGCGCGGACCGGAATACCACGAACAGCACACCCGCCGCGATGATCGCGGCCGTGAGCGTCGCGATGACGACATCGCGACGCAAGTCGTCAAGGCGGGTCAGCATCGGATGGGCGTCGCGCCAGAGCGCGGCGACGAGGACCGTGCGGTCGTCCTGCCGCAGGGGCAGGTACTCCCGGATCAGGGTGGCCGGCAGACCGGCGGTGTCCGCGGCCTCGGCGGCGGCGGCATCGACGACCCTCACGCTGGGCGAGCCGTCCAGCGCGACCTGGAAGTCCGAGGACGGCGCTCGAACCTCGCCCTGTTGGGCCGGGTCGCTCGACGCGACGATGCGGCCGTCGGGCGTGCGGAACTCGGCGTGAGCGATGCCACCTTTCGCGAGGATCGTCTGGAGCGCGGCGCTCAACCGTGCCGCATCCGCGGGGCGCATCGCGGTCGGATCGATGCCATCCAGCTCACCTCGGACGAACGCCCGGATCGTGCCCACGTCGCTGTCGACCGTGGATGAGATCTCGGACGTCGATGCGTAGGTCGAGACCATGGCTGCCTGGGCGGTCGCAGTCACGCCGACCAGGACGAGGAGCACCCCGAACACGACGAGCAGGACCACGGGGCGGCGCACCCTGGGCTCCGAACCGAACAAGCGGTACCTCTGGCTACTGATGTGCTCAGAGCCTAGGAACGCGCCCCGGCCAGGCACATGACACGAAGGTCCTGTGCGTTCACGCACCAGCGGACCCGTCGGCTCAGCTCGAGCGGCAAGGCGCTGGGGGCGGAATGACGACCGTTGGCCCTGGACGGTCGTCGAGGCCGACACCGACGACAGACCTCGGACTGACCGACGTGCCACCGAACCGGGAACCCGGTCGTCGCGGTGGTCGTCGAGCGAGAGAACGGCCCGTTCGCCCTCGACGTCCTAGATACCGCTACAAGGAAGACCCTGACATGAACTCCACCCTCATCGACCTCCGAGCTGTGCGCATCGCACTCGCCGTGGCGGTCACGACCCTTGCCGTCGTCGCATCGGTCGCATTCGCGAACGCCGGCTCGGCGGCTCCGATCCCGGTCGAGCCCGACGGCGGCATCGGCGGCGAAGTCGTCCTGCCGGTCGAGCCCGACGGCGGCATCGGCAACTGAAGCGACCCCGTCGACCGCCTCGATCGAAGCCGCGCCCCCGGCGCGCGCCCGGGGGCAGTCTTCGATGCAGATGGAAGGACGTCAGTTGGCCTGGCCGACGCCTCGCGGCTGCCATGCGGGGACACCCGGCGTGATCGGGGCCGACGTGATCCGGTGCTGGCCACTCCCATCGGCATCCATCACGAAGACCGGGCGGTCGGCGATGCCGAGGGCGTTGAGGTCCCGCAGGAACACGATCTTCGTTCCGTCCGGCGACCAGGTCGGGCCCCAGTCGTCACCCGCGGCGCAGGGAGACGGATCGTTCGGCCCGCAGCCGCTCAGCTGGTGCTGGCCGGTGCCGTCGGCACGCATCACCCAGATCCCGCCGCTGCCGAAGCTGCCAGCGTGGAAGACGATCTTCGAGCCATCCGGGCTCCAATCGGCGACCTGGTCCTTGGGGGCGGGGCCGCACGTGAGCGCGTGCGGGTGCTGCCCGTCCGCATCCATGACCCAGACCTGCTCGTTGATGGGGTCACCGTCGGTGGTGACGTCGTCGGCGTGGAGGAAGGCGATCTTCGTTCCGTCCGGCGACCACACCGGGAGGTCGTTGAAGCAGCCCGCTGGGAAGGACGCGCAGCTGGTCAGGGCATGCAGGCTGCCACCGGTCCGTGCGTCCACGGTGTAGATCTCGCCGTTCGGGTCGACCCCCTCCGTCCCGCCGAAGGCGATCTTCGATGCGTCAGGCGAGAAATCCGGGAACGTCGCGAAGCCGCCGAGGTGCGTCAGCTGGTGCTGCTTCTTCCCGTTCTGCTTCATCGTCCAGATCTCGAAGGCCTCGCCGGCCGTCCCGCAGTAGGCGATCGTCTGCCCGTCGGGCGAGTACGACGGACACAGCTTGAAGCCGGGTCCGCTGGTGAGCTGACGCATGCCGGACCCGTCGGGCCGGAGCGAGAAGATGTTCGCGGCCCCATTCGCCCGGACCGCGATCGCGATGCGGCCGTTGTGTTGGCCTGGATACGACGCCGAAACCGGCCCCAGGACGAGTCCCGCAAGGATCGCCGAGAGTCCGAGGGCCATGGCGAACTGGCGCGCGTGTCGCATCAGGAAACCTCCATCGGGCAACGGCAGGGCCCTGACGACATGCACTTCTATTGCGCCGCTCGACACACTGACGTCCGCCGGGTGTCCATCCGATCTATCTAGAAGCGATGACCGTCCCGAGCCTCGATCGCGACGGGCAAGAGTGCGCTGATCAGCTGGTCCGTGACGAAGGCCCCGAAGCGCTCGACCGACCACCCCCGCCTCCGGACCAGCAGCTCGAAGAGCTCAGGCGAGGAGTACGTCCACAGGATGTCCCGTGCCTCATCGAGGGTCATGCCCGGCCGAAGGTGGCGCCGATCGTGCAGGGTCCGGGCGTTGCGCTCCATCCGTCCGAGTCGCTGCTCGTCGACCTCGGCCAGCAGGTCCGCGATCTGCGGTGTCGCTCGACGCCGCGCTCTTGATGAGCAGCAGGATCGGAACGACCCGAGGGGCGACCTCGATGATGAAGGCGCCCCACCGGCGGATGACCTCGCGCGGATCCTGCTCGGTGGCCTGCATCGCGTCGGACCGTCGCTCGGCAGGGACGGAGCCCTCGCCCTCGAGGGCTCGTGCCCAGATCGCGCGCACCAGCCCGGCCTTGCCGCCGAACGACTTGTAGATCGTCTCCTCGGACACGCGCGAGGCGTGCGCGATCGCGGTCACGGTCGTCGCGGCGAACCCGTGCGCGAGGAACAGGCGCGAACCGGCGTCGATGACCTCCTCTCGCGCTCGATCGGCTCGGTCTCGACGTCGTGTCGCGTCGTAGCGACGAGGGCTGTTGACATGATCGATCATTCGATACATCATACTGTATCGAATATGGAGTCGCGAGTCGCCGCCGCTCGGCACACCGATCAAGGCCAGGCGACGAGGCTGCATCGGAGCATCGGATGATCCTGCTCGTCGGAGCCACCGGCAATCTCGGCGGGCGGATCGCGCGTCGCCTGGTCGACCACGGACTACCCTTCCGAGCCCTCGTCCGACCCGCCACGGAACCCGGAGGATTGCAGGTCCTCACGCGCGACATCGTGCGCGGTGACCTGCGGGATCCCGAGGCGCTGAAGCAGGCGGTCGACGGGCATCGAGACCGTCATCTCGAGCGCGCACAGCCTCGACCGGATCATGGCCGGGTCGCGGTGACGTGTCGATCGAGGCCGTCGATCGGCGTGGGAACGCCAACCTCGTGGCAGCCGCCGCGGCGGCCGCGGTCTCGCGGTTCGTCTTCGTCTCCTTCCCGGGATCCGTCCTCGCATCGCATACGCCGTTCGCCGAGGCCAAGCTGGCGACCGAGGAGCTGCTTCGCGCCTCGCCGATGCACGAGATCATCGTCCGTCCCGACGCGTATCAGGAGCCGTGGCTGTCGGCGGAGCGCCGCTTCGATTGGCGCAGCGGAACCGTGACGATCTTTGGCAGCGGCGACGGCCGCGCCGCGTACGTCGCGATGGACGACGTCGCCGAAGCGATCGTGAGACTAGCCACGCTCGCTGACGCGCCGCGGCTTGTGGACCTCGGTGGGCCCGAGGCCATGAGCCGAAACGAGTTGGTGGCGGCATTCGAGCGCGCGACCGGTCACCCGATCAGGCGCCAGCGAGTGCCACGCTTCGCCCTGCGTGTCGGGGCGTTCGCGCTCCGGAGGGCGAAGCCGGGCATGGCCTCCGTGCTGGGCATGGCCCTCCTGAGCGACGACCGTCGAGAGGTGCCCGACGACCACGCGCTTCGCGACCTCGGGATCGCGGGCAGGCCGGTGAGCGCCTACGTGCGCGAGCTGGTGCTTGGGGGCGAGAGGACCTGACCCGAGGTCACCTACTTCGTGGCACGACGTTTTCGAGGTCACTCGAGCAAGTAGCGGTCGACGATGTTGCGCAGCGGCTCGCCGGCCGCGAACCGCCGGATCTGCGCGCCGGCAAGCTCGAAGGAGCGGCGCGTGGCGCCGGGTGAGTCGCCCGCGATGTGCGGGCTGACCAGGACGTTCGGCAACGACCAGAGCGGGTGGCCGCTCGGCAGCGGCTCCGGATCGGTCACGTCGAGCGCGGCACGGAGCCGTCCGCGCTGAGTTCCGCGACGAGGGCCGAGGTGTCCACCGTCTGCCCGCGGCCCGCGTTGACGACAAGCGCCCCGTCGGGGAGCAGGCTGAGGCGGCGCGCATCAAGGAAGCCCGTCGTCTCGCTGGTCAGCGGCAGGAGGTTGACGAGGATCGCCGCTCCGGGCAGCGCCGCATCGAGTTCCGACATCCCGAGGCTGTCGGCGCGCGGCGACCGCGCGATCCCCACGACATCGACGCCGAACGGACGGAGCCGGTCCGCCACGGCCGCGCCGATCGAACCGAACCCGAGGATCACGACGCGCAGGCCGGCCAGCTCCTCGGCCTCGTACGCGAGCCACGTCCCCTCGCTCTGGGCATCGCGCGCCCGGACCAATCCCCGTTGCATGGCGAGGATGGCGCCGATCACCCACTCCGCGAGCGGCACGTCGTAGACGCCGCGCGCGTTGCAGACGGTCACGTCCGCCGGCACGAGGCCGACGAGCCAATCGACGCCGGCGCTCAACGTGTGGACGACCTGCAAGCGACGTGGGGGGCCGGCGCGCATCGCCTCGATCAGTGGCTCGCGCATCCGACCCATCGGGATGACCAGATCGACGCCGGCGAAGTCCGGCATCGGGCCGTCCTTGAGCGAGACCGGCACGAGCTCGACATTCGTCGGGATATCGCCCATCAAGGCGAGTTCGGGAACGTCGGGGGCGTACACGACCACCTGATCGCGCGGAGTCCGTGACGAGACCTTCACGGTCGCGAGTCTATTCCGCCGCGGTCGCGGTCGGACGCGTCATGCCGCCGTTCGGTCCTCGTGTGCCTCGAGCGCTCGTCGGGCGTCGGCCACGACCTGGACCTCGGCTTTTCGCATCGTCCGGATGAACACAGGAAAGAAGAGCCTGGCGAGGCCATTCGCGCTCCACAGCCCTCGCGACGTTAGCCTCGTCCCGCCGCTCGAGGTCGGCTGGAGGGTGATCGTGAGGACGCAGCCGATCGAGCCGCCGTTCACATAGGTCCAGTTGGCGGGCCGCTCGAACGCGGTCACCTCGGTGAAGACCACCGGACCCTGCTTCCACTTCGCCCGGAACCTGGTCCCGACGCCGACCGGCCCGTCCGTCAGCTGCTCCATCGACACGCAGTCGGGGTTCCAGTGGACCTCGTTCCCCATGTCCGAGAGGTAGTCGAAGACATCCTCCGGCGTTCGGGCGATCTCGATGCTGTTCTCGATGAGCGTGGCCATCGGTCGCTCCTCCATTTCACTAGAGTTCATCACTAGCGACGAAGTGCAGTATCATCCTTCGCATGGGCCGCGTCAATCCCCCGGCGACGGGGTCCGTCGTCAAGATCACGCGGCGCGAACGCGCCAAGGCGACGAGGCGCCGGATCGCCGAGGCAGCGCTGGCCCGCTTCTCCGCGCAGGGATACGCCGCGACGACGATGGATGCGGTCGCGCACGACGCCGGTGTCGCGGTGCAGACGGTCTACTTCACGTTCCACACGAAGGCCGAGTTGCTCATCGCAGCGCTCACGATCGCGGGCGGTGGGCCGGGTGTAGTCGAAGACGTCCTCGCCCGAGATTGGATCGCCGAGGTCATCGACGCCCCCACGGGGCCGCGTCGACTCGCGCTGATCGTCGAGCACGGCAACGAGATCTATCGCCGCATCGGTCCGGTGCTGCCCGCGGTCCAGGCTGCAGCGAGTGTCGACCCGGACGTGGCGCTCGCCTGGCAGGGCCTCGTCGATCGGCGCCGGGACGGCATGCGTCGGATCGTGGACGAGGTGTTCGCGCGACGCGGGGAGCTGCGGTCCGGGCTGGATCCGGCGCTTGCGCTCGACCTGCTGTTCGGCCTCCATCGCGCCGAGGTCTTCGTCGCCTTCACCGTCGAATGCGGCTGGACGATCGAACGCTTCAAGGCGTGGCACTTCGTCACGCTCGCTCGCGCGATCCTTCCCGCGGCCGACGTTGAGGCGGCGTGCGCACCTGGGTCGGCCTACGTCGCGGACCTCTCGTTCGCGCCAGAGATCGCCCTCTTCCGATAGTCCGCCGGGTCGACCGATCCCGCCCCGGAACGCGGTAGGCTCTCGCTGTTCGCCGGTGGCCGTGCGCGCCGGCTCCGTTGTCCCACAACCTTCCGGGAGTCGATCATGCAGGTCGGATACGTCGTGCTCTACGTGAACGACGCGGAGGTGTGCCGCAGGTTCTGGATCGAGCAGGTCGGCATGGTCGAGAAGCGGCGCAGCGAGGCGGGTTCCTTCACGATCGTGCAGGTCGGGTTCGCCGACCAGCCGTTCGCCTTCGAGCTCGTGCCGCTCGACCTGATGAAGGACAACCCGGACGGCCTCGACCTCGCGACGCCGTCGATCGCCTTCCGGGTCGACGACCTCGAGGCGGCGCGTGCGGAGCTCGTCGGACGCGGGGTGCAGGCGACGGAAGTCGGCGACCACGAGGGGACGCCAAGCTTTGCGTTCTCCGACCCGGAGGGACGCTGGTTCGCCGTCACGACGTAGGGCGACACATCGGCACCCGGCTCAGGAGTCGGCAGCCCGGCGCAGACGCTCCAACTCGCGCCGCAGGCGCTTGCTCGGCCGGCCCTCCCCGCGGATGAGCGTGAATGCCGGCGCAGGCTCACGCACGACGGGCGGGCTGTGGTCCACGTAGCAGGTCGCGGCGACGACGGCCCCGACACGCGACTCGATCGGCCGCACGACCTCGACGATCCGCTGGCGATCGGCGATGAACGCCTCCACCCGATCGCCCGCGCGAACCTTGGTCGACGGCTTCGCCGGCGATCCATTCACGAGGACATGGCCGCCCTCGCACGACCGGGTCGCCAGTGGGCGGGTCTTCACGAGGCGCACCGCGCACAGCCAGCGATCGATACGCGTCTCGTCGGTGGCAAGGCGCTCAGTCACGCGTCCTAGGATGGCACGGCTCGCGACGGCAGCGCCGTGGCCTTGGAACATGCCGGACCGGGATGAGCCAGCCGCAGGCCCGGTCGACGCAACTAGTCGAGCAGCCGCCCGGTGCGAAGCTCGGGGATGATCTCGGTGGCTATGCGACGAAGGACGCCGACGTCCGATGCCTCGGGTCGCACCGTCGAGAAGTCCGTGAATCCGAGCGCGTGGTGATGACGGACGAAGTCGAGGTACGCCTCGGTCGAGCGCAGCACTTCGCTCGTCGCCCAGGTCGACCGACGGATGTCGGCCGGATCTCGACCGATCGCCCGACAGGCATCGTCAAGGGCGGCGATGCGATCGTCGAGCCCGGTGTCGACGCCCTCCGTCGCGGCTCCGGGGATCACCCCGAAGGTGTCCCATTGATCTGCGTAGCGAGCCGCGATCCGCAACATCCTCGGTCGGTGCGCCGCGATGAGGATCGGGATCCGGGGCCGCTGGACCGGGGGCGGCACGAGGCGCGCATCGTCGAGCTGGTAGTACTTGCCCCGGAAGGTCGTCCGCTCCTGCTGCATCAGGAGGCTGATGACCTCGACGGCCTCCTCGAACCGGTCGACCCGCTCCGGGGGCGCCGGCAGGTCGATCCCGTAGCGGCGGTGCTCGTCCTCGTGCCAGCCCGTCCCGATCCCGAGGACCAGTCGCCCGCCGCTGATGTGATCGACGGTGACGGCCTCCTTGAGCAGGATCGCGGGATGACGGAACGTGTTGCTCGAGACGAGCACGCCCAGGCGGATGCGCTTCGTCTTCGCGGCGATCGCCGCAAGCAGCGTCCACGCTTCGAGGCAGCCGTCCTCGGGGCCCCCGTCCGTGTCGACCAGGTGGTCCACGAGCCACGCGTGGTCGAAGCCAAGCTCCTCGGCCTCGAGGAACTCGTCGAGCACGTCATCCCAATCCCTGCGCGCCTGACTGAGGAAGAGTCCGAAGCGCAGGTTGGTTGGCGTCGTCATTGCCGCTGCTCCCGAGTCAGATAGCGCTGGATCAACACGACCAGGATCAGGAATACGCCGCTCACGACCTGTTGGAAGTAGGAGCTGAGCGTCCCGACCTGGTTGATCACGTTGTTGATGACGTTGAGCAGCAATACCCCTGCGAGCGTGCCCATCATCGACCCCGATCCGCCGGTCAGCAGCGTGCCGCCGATGACGACCGCGGCGATCGCCTGGAGCTCGAGGCCGACCCCGATGGTCGACTGACCCGACGACGAGCGCGCCGCCACCAGCAGGCCCGCAAGACCCGCCAGCAGACCGCTCGTGAGGTACATCATGGTCTTCACTCGGGCGATCGGCAGGCCCATCAGTCGCGCGGCGTCCTCGCTACCGCCGATCGCCGTGACTTCCATCCCGTAGCGGGTCCGCGTCAGGACCACCCAGCCGACGATGAACGCGATCGCGGCGATGATGATCGGAACGCGGATCCCCACGATCGATCCCTGGCCAAGCCAGATGACGGCGAGCTGGCTGTCGATATGAAAGATCGTGTTGCCCTCGTCGGATACCGCGAAGGCGAGGCCCCGGGCGAACAGGAGGGCGGCGAGCGTCACGATGAAGGCGGCCATCCGGGCACGGGCGATGAGCAGCCCATTGAACAGGCCGATCAGGCCGCATACCACCATGGGTAGGGCCACGGCGGCGGCGCTGCCGTACTGGGAGCCGTACGCGGCGAGGACGGCGGACAACGCCAGCAGGGAGCCGACGGAGAGATCGATCCCGCCACCGATGATGACGAACGTCATGCCGACAGCGATCAGGCCAAGGAATGAGCTCGCCTCGAGGATGTTCAGGAGGTTGTCGACACTCGCGAACCGCGTCCCGAACACGAGCGACGCGATGACGGTGACCGCCCCGAGGATGAGGAATGCCCCGCTGCGCTGCAGGGATCCAGCGATGCGCGCGCGTCGCGTTGCGACGTCGCGGTCGTCGTCCACGGTTCCCGTGGCCGAGCCGTACATCGGATCCGAGCCATCCGGCGCCCCGGTCGCCGTCGTCACGATGCGCTCCGTTGGCGCTGGATGAAGACGGCTCCAAGGATGATCGCGGCCTGGACCATCCGGGTCGCTGAATCGGGCAGGTTGTGCGTTATCAGCGTTGCCGCGATCAGCTGCATCAGCATCGCACCGGCCAGCGTGCCGACGATCCGCACCTGTCCGCCGGACAACGGAGTCCCGCCCACGACCACGGCAGTGATCGCGCTGAGCTCGATCAGGTTGCCGACGAAGGACGGATCGGACGCGCTGAGACGAGCCGTCTGGATGATCCCCGCGACCGCGGCCAGGGCGGCGCTCAGGACATACACGGCAAGGAGCGTCCGGCGGACGGGGACGCCCGCGAGGGCGCTCGCCTCGGGGTTGCCCCCGATCGCCACCACGTAACGTCCGAACGTCGTCCGCGTCACCAGGATCCCGACCAGCAGGGCGATGCCCAACGCGATCAGGACGACGTACGGCACACCGGCGACCCGGCCCGATCCGATGGAGCTCAGGGCGGGATCGAAGATCTCGGTCAGTCGACCCTGGGCGATCACGAGGGCCAGACCACGGCCGCCGACCAGCAGTGCGAGCGTCGCCACGATCGGCTGGATCCCGAAGCGCGAGATCAGCACGCCGTTCACCACGCCGACCGAGGCCCCGCCGAGGAGCGCGATCGTGATCGCGATGGCCGGGCCGTAGCCGAGGTAGAGCGCCAGCAAGGCGGACGCGATGGCCATGACCGAGCCGACGGAGAGGTCGATGCCCCGCGTGCCGATGACCAGCGCCATGCCGAGCGCGATGATCGCGACCGGGACGACCTGCACGAACTGCAGCCGGATGTTGTCGATCTCGGCGAAGCGCGGCGTGAAGACCAGATTGAAGACGATGAGGAGCAGAAGCCCCGCATAGACCCCTCGCTCGGCGACCCAGTCGAGGATCTGGTCGCGGTCGACGGAGCGCCGTGTCGCGGCCAGCTCAGCGGACGACATCGGCCATCCCACCGGCGGCATCTGGATCGGGAGGTTCGGTCAGCGGATCGACTGGCGGCCCGTCCCCGGGGGTCGATCCTTCGTCCTCCGCCCGCTGCGCCGCGGCCGCGATGAGGCCCAGCACGCCATCCTGACTGACCTCCGCACCGGACAGGGTGCCGACGACTGCCCCATCGCGCAGGACGATGATCCGGTCAGCGCCCTCGACGACCTCCTCGAGCTCCGAGGAGATGAGGACGACCGCCAGCCCCGCCTCGGCCAGGTCGCTGATCAGGCCCTGGATCTCGGCCTTCGCGCCGACGTCGATCCCTCGTGTCGGATCGTCGAGGAGCAGCACCCGTGGCTCGAGGCACAGGACGCGCGCCAGCAGCACCTTCTGCTGATTCCCGCCGGAGAGCTCGCTGACACGCTGATCGGGGCTCGACGCCTTGATCCTCAGCCGGCTCATCAACGCCTCGACGAGGGCGTTCTGCTGGCGCTCCGAGACGAACCCCGCGCGCGAGATGGTCGGCAGCGCCGCGAGCACGATGTTCTCGCGCACGGACAAGGTGGGGATGATCCCGTCGGCCTTGCGGTCTTCCGGGATCAGGGCGATCCCGGCCGAGATCGCGGCCCGGGGCGATCCCGCCCTGACCATTTCGCCCGCGACCTCGACCACGCCGTCGTCCAGCGGTTGCGCGCCGTAGATGGCCTTGGCCGTCTCGGTCCGGCCGGATCCAAGCAGTCCGGCGAGCCCGACCACCTCACCGGCACGCGCCTCGACCGTCACCCCATCCAGCACGTGGCGTCGTGTCAGGCCGGTCGCTCGAAGCAAGGCTTGGGTGCCATGCGCGATGTCGTGCGATCCAAAGCGCGTCCTCGCTCGAGCGACCTCGGATAGGTCGCGACCGAGCATCTTCGAGACGAGCTCGAGCCGGGTGATCTGCGCGATCGGGCCGGTATGGACACGCCGCCCGTCACGCAGCACCGTCACGACGTCGCACGATCGGAACACTTCGTCGAGTCGGTGCGAGACATAGACCACCGCCACGCCGTTCCGACGCAGGAGGTCGACGACCTCCATCAGGCGTTCGACCTCGCGGGGCTCGAGCGAAGAGGTGGGCTCGTCCATGATGACGACTCGGTGATCGGCATCGATGGCGCGCGCGATGGCGACCATCTGCTGTACGCCAAGTCCCAGCTGCCCCAGCGGACGCCGCACATCGACGTGGATGCCGTACCGGGCAAGGCTGGCGCTGGCCTCGCGATGCATCCGCCCGAAGTCGATGAGTCCAAGGCGCGTGATCGGCTCTCGGCCGAGGAAGAGGTTCCGCGCGACGCTCATCAGCGGTACCAGGTTCACCTCCTGGTAGATCGTGCTGATCCCGGCTGCCTGCGCGTCCAGCGGCCTGGCGAAGGACACCGGTACGCCGCGGTACACGATCGACCCCTGGTCCGGCTGATGGACGCCGGTGAGCACCTTGATGAGGGTGGACTTTCCCGCCCCGTTCTCACCCACCAGGGCGTGCACCTGCCCTGCGCGCAACTCGATCGACACATCCGCAAGCGCCAGGACGCCGGCAAACCGCTTAGAGACGCCTTGCACGTCCAGGACGGGGGGCTCGGCGATCGTCGTCATGCGACCCTCACCGGCCGATAGTGGCAGGAATCAGTACCGACCTGCATGACCGGGAGGAGGCCAAGTCACGCAGGCCGGTACGGCTAGTGGGGGATCAATACGCGTTGGGCAGCTCGCTGGTGGCGTTGTCCTTCGTGTACTCCTTGTCCGAGATGATGGTCTTCACCGGGACGCCGGCTCCTCCATAGAAGTCGGACAGCGCCTTGAAGGCCAGCGGCCCGAAGCGCGGGTTCGACTCGATGACACCGCTGATCCAGCCATCGATGATGCCCTGAACGGCACCCTTCGTGCCGTCGATCGTCAGGATCTTCACGTCACCGGGCTGCTTGCCCGCATCCTTCAACGCCGCGACCGCGCCGAGCGCCATCTCGTCGTTGTGGGCGTAGATGCAGTCGATCTCCGGGTTCGCCTGGATGAGCTGGGCGGTGACCGTCTGGCCCTTCGCCCGTTCGTAGTCGGCCGCCTGCTTCGCGACGACCTTCATCTTGGAGGTCTTCGCGGCCATCTCGTCCTCGAAGCCCTGCTGACGGTCGTTCGTGACGTTGACCCCGGCAGCGCCGAGAAGCACGGCCAGGTTGCACGAGTCCTCGGTCGCCAGGCTGAGCGCATCGAACGCGCGCTTCCCCTGCTCGACGAAGTCGGAGCCCACCCAGCCGATGTAGTCCGTGCAGGCTGTCTTGGTGGTGAGGAAGCGGTCGATGGTCATGATCGGCACGTTCTTCTGCTGCGCGTACTCGAGGGCCGGGTCGAGGCCCTCCGAGTTGAGCGGCGAGATGATCAGCGCCTGGGCGCCCTGGTCGATCATCCCCTTGATGTCGGAGATCTCCTTGTTCAGGTCCGATTCGGCGTTCGTCGTGATGAGCTTGACCCCGAGCTTGGCGGCCTCATCCTTGATCGACTGGGTCTCGGCGATCCGGAACGGGTTGGCTTCCTTCTCGGACTGCGCGAACCCGATCGTCGCGGTCTTCAGGTCGAGCTTCGGCACGCCGCTGCCGTTGTACTTGTCGAACGTGCAAGCCTCGCCGGCCGCAGCCGTCTGGACGACCTGCTGGCCACCGCTCGCCGCCGGTGCCGAGGCACCAGGGCTCGCGCACGCGGCAGCGACCACAAGGATCGCCATCAGGCCTGCCGCCTTCGGCAGATTGACGATGGGAACGCGCATGAGCCTTCCTCCTCCACCGATGCCCCGGAGGGGCCGTCCAGACTTGTCGCGCTCGACACAACCAATCCACGCATGTTTTGCTGCATCAAGCCCGGTTACCGTAGCATCTGTGTCAATGGGCCAGCCATACCTGTTGTGATCTAGTCGTAGGTCTGCCCACTTTGGCACTTGTCACCCAGAGTCCGTCATATTAGGCTGCCTGACAGATGGACACCAAACACAGGGTCGTGGCTCGGAAGAGCATCCATGTGGACGGCACGACGGGCGAAGGTCACGCCGCCGTGATCTTCCGCGCACTTGCCAATGACACCAGGGTCGCGATCCTTCGCTATCTGGGTGATCGCGTCGTGGCCGTCAACCAGATCGCCAAGGACATGGGTTTGCCGAGCTCGACGGCGACGATGCACGTGACCGTGTTGGAGCGAGCCGGCCTGCTCCATACGGAATTGCGCCCGGCGAGTCGGGGCCTCCAGAAGGTTTGCGCGAGGACCTATGACGAGCTCGTATTCGACCTGCCGCGAGGGGCGCAGAGCACGCATGATGCCGTCGATCTCCAGATGCCCGTTGGTGGTTATTCCGACTTCGAGGTGGAACCGACATGCGGCCTGGTCAGCGCGACTGGCCTGATCGGGTTCATGGACGATCCATCGGCGTTCTACGAGCCGGACCGACTCACGGCGCAACTGCTTTGGTTCCGTGCCGGGTACGTCGAATATCGGTTCCCGAATCGCGTGCCACCCGGGGCCAGGGTCGAGTCTCTGCAGTTGACGGCCGAGATCTGCAGCGAAGCCCCGCTGCATGACCTCGATTGGCCGAGCGACATCACCGTCTGGATCAACGGAGCGCCGCTCGGCGACTGGACGTGCCCGTCCGACTTCGGTGGCCAGCGCGGTCGGCTGACACCGTCGTGGTGGGAGGAAAAGGACTCACAGTTCGGCGTGCTCAAGCGCTGGCTCGTGACGGACCTGGGGACGACCATCGACGGGATCAGCCTCTCGAGCGTCGACCTCGAATCACTCGGGCTTGCCCACGGTGATCCGATCGTCGTTCGCATCGGAGTTCGGCCGGACGCCGAGAACGTCGGAGGGCTGAACCTGTTCGGACGTGGGTTCGGCAACTACCCACAGGATCTGGGGCTTCGCCTCGAGTACCGATCGGGCCGAGCCGAGACGTAGGCGAGTGCGCCTGGTCTACTGGTCCTCATGCGCCTCGAGCGCTCGGCGAGCATCGGCCACCACGTGGACCTCGGCTTTCCGCATCGTCCGAATGAAGACCGGGAAGAAGAGGCGGGCGAGGCCATTCGCGCTCCACAGCCCGCGCGAGGTGAGCCTCGTCCCGCCGCTCGAGGTCGCCTCGAGCGTGATCCTGAGGACGCACGCGATGGAGCCGCCGTTCACGTAGGTCCAGGTCCGTGGCCTCTCGTACGCGGTCACCTCGGTGAACACGACTGGACCCTGCTTCCACTTGCCCGGAACCTGGTCCCGAGGCCGACTGGCCCGTCCGTCAGCTGTTCCATCGATACGCAATCGGGGTTCCAGCGGGCTTCGTTCCCCATGTCGGAGAGGTAGTCGAAGACTCGCGTTGACCGTCGAGCACGGCAACGAGTAGTCTGATCGCCGCCGCATCGGCCCGGTGCTGCCGGAGCCGTCCAGGCCGCAGCGAGCGTCGATCCGGACGTGGCCATGGCTTGGCAGGACCTCGTGAATGGACGCCGGGATGGCATGCGTCGATCGTGGACCAGGTTTTTGCGCGACGCGGGGAGCTACGGGCCGGGCTGGATCCCGGGCTTGCGCTCGACCTGCTGTTCGGCCTCCATCGCGTGGAGGTCTATGTCGCCTTCACCGTCGATGCGCCTGGACCTCGAACGCTTCAAGGCCTGGCAGTTCGTGACGCTCGCTCGAGCCATCCTTCCCGCGGACGACGCTGACGCTGCGTGCGCCCCTGGGGCGGCGTCAGTGGCGGACCTGTCTGTTCGCGCCAGATGTCGCTCTCTTCCGATAGCCCTGCGTCTCGGGGGACTCGAATGAAGCCGGCCGCGCCAGGTGCCGGGCGCGGACCGCGCGGCGATCATCCCGGCAGTCGCGCCGGCGCCGCGGCAACCCGAGGCCGAATGGCGAGGGAGGCGCCGGTGGCAGCGATCACACCGAGCGCAACGAGCGCAGTCAATCCCGCTGACAGGGCGAACGCGAGGAGGGGGACGCCGGTCGCCCACGAGCGGCACGACGCCGATCGAGATCGTGTCGTACATCGCGTGGACGAGGGCGACGACTGGAAGCGCCTGTCGGGCGTTGTTGAAGACGAAGGCGAGGATCACGCTCATCGCCATGAGCTGAACGGTGCTGATCGCGATGTACGCCGGGGCGGCATCGCCGTTGCCGAGCAACGCGACCCAGTGGAACGCCGCCCAGATGAACCCGAGAACCAGGGATGCGGCGAGCGGCGTCATCCGCTCCTGGAGCTTCGGCAACGCGTAGCCGCGCCAGCCGATCTCCTCACCGAAGTTCGTGAGGAGGAAGAGCGGGAGGATCGCCAGCAGCGCCGGGTTGAACGGAATCGTGCCGCCGGCGAGTGTGGCGAGCGCCACGCCCGCGATGTGGGTGACCGGCAGGATGATCGCGAAGGCGTACCAGCGCCAGCCGACCCGCACGGTCGTGAGGCGGCGCCGGAACGAACGGCGCTCGTCCGTTGAGCCCGCGACGCGGAGGGCGATCCAGGCGACGACCGCCGGGACGTAGCTCACGGCGATCGCCACCAGGGGTAGCAAGGCCGAGCTCGTCGGCAATTGCGCCGACAGGAACGTGATGAACCAGCCCAGGCCGACCGCGGTGGCCAGGAAGAACGCCGCGGGACGCCGCTTGACGAAGCCGGCGATTGAGGTCTTCATGCCGCGATCGTGTCAGCGGTGGGCTCGGCGGACCTACAGGGTCAACCCCGGTTCGCGGCTCCGGGTCGGCCCGGCTAGCCGCGTCCCAGGTGGGCGAGGACGGCGAGGACGCGCCGGTGGTCGTCGGGCGCGGGGATCAGCTCGAGCTTCGAGAAGATGTTCGCGATGTGGGCCTCGACGGTCTTCGGGGCGAGGAACAGCCGGTCGCAGATCGCCTGGTTCGAGCGGCCCTCGGCCATCAGCGCGAGGACCTCGCGCTCGCGTTCGGTCAGGTCGTCGAGCGGGACGCGGGCGCGCCGCCGGCCGACGAGCTGGGCGACGACCTCGGGATCGATGACCGAGCCGCCGCGGGCGATCCGCCGGACGGCGTCCGCGAAGTCCTCGAGGTCGTCGACGCGGTCCTTGAGGAGGTAGCCCATCCCGCCGGCGCCGTCCGCGACGAGTCGGAGCGCGAAGCTCGTCTCGACGTACTGCGACAGGACGAGCACGCCGACCGCCGTGCCGTGCTCCTCGCGGATCGCCTCCGCGGCCCGCAGCCCCTCGTCGGTGTGCGTCGGCGGCATCCGGATGTCGATGATCGCGACGTCCGGGCTGCTGCTCGCGGACCGCGGCGAGGAGCTGCGTGGCGTCGCCGGCCTGGGCAACGACGTCGAATCCGGCCTCGGCGAGCAGGCGGGCCATGCCCTCCCGCAGGAGGACCGAGTCGTCCGCGATCGCGATCCGGAGCGTCATGGCACCGGGATCAGCGCCCGGATCGCGGGACCCGACAGCTCGTCCTTCGGGATGAACCCGAGGACCCGGCTGGCGTCGAGGCGCGGGCCGTAGACGCCGGCCTCGCGACTCGAGGTCAGGACGACGAACGGCGGCGGACCGTCGATCGCGAGCTCGCGGGCGACCTCGAAGCCCTCGACGTCGGGCAGGCCGATGTCGAGGAGGACGAGGTCCGGCCGGAGGGTCCGGGCGGCTTCGAGACCGGAGAGGCCGTCGGCCGCCTCGCCGACGACCTCGAACCCGTCGGCGGAGAGAAGGGCGCGGGCCTGCACGCGGAAGCCCGCGCTGTCATCGACGATGAGGATGGTGTTCATGCGCTCATCGTGGCAGGCCCATCGGTCCGCTCCTACAGGGTTAGCCCGGACACCTGCCACGGTTTCACTCGCGCGGACGTCCGTCGTCGGGCTGGACCCTGACGCGGACTCAGGGTCTACCCTGCTCCTCCGCGCAGATCCCGTGTGTCAGAGTGCCGGTCATGAATGGCCGCGGCGTTCGCCTCGCCATCGGGGTCCTCGGCACGATCGTCGCGATCGTCGCCGAGATGCTCAGCTTCCAGGAAGGTCAGACCCCGAGCGCCGGTCTCCTCCACCTCGCGATCGGGCTGACGTACCTGTACGGCGGGCTCGCGATCTGGGGCCACGAGCCGACGAACCGGACCGGGGCGCTGATGGCCGCGGTCGGGCTGACCTGGTTCATCGGGCCATTCGCCCATGCGGGGATCCCCGTCGTCAGCGAGATCGGCCTGGCGCTCGAGGACACCACGACCGTCCTGCTGCTTGCCCTGGTGCTCGCCTATCCGAGCGGCCGGCTGACGTCGCGCGTCGATCGGGTGGCGGTGGCGATCCTGGCCGTCGGTGCGACCGGCCTCAACCTCCTCTTCTCGACGTCGCTGTTCAACATCGATCCGGGCCCGACCGGGCTCTACGGCGGCCTGGCCCTCGCGACGATGACGACGGTCGTGATCGTCCGGCGCTGGCTGATCGCGCCCGCGCGCTCGCGACGGGAGCTCCTGCCGGTCCTCGTCGCCGGGCTCGTCTTCCTGGCGATCCTGATCATCAACCTCGTCCGGCGCATCGCCGACGTGCCCGAGGACGTGTCGGCGGTCCTCGATCGCGGCCCGCGACCTCGCGCCGGCCGCCATTCCGATGGCGCTGCTGATCGGCTTCTACCGCCAGAGCGAGCGCCGCTTGCGGGCGGTCGTCGACGCGATCCCGGACCGGATGGTCCGCTTCGATCGCGATGGCGACTATCTCCCCGACGCCGCGGCGGCCGTCGACGAAGCCGACGCGGCCGATGAGCGCCGGGTGCCGATCGGGCCGGCAGCTCCACGAGGCGATGTTCGCCGTCGCCGGCGACCGAGCGCTGCAGGCCGCCGCCGATGCGCTCGACACGGGTCGACTCCAGGCCTACGACTTCGCGCTGGACCTGCCGCGGCGGCCGGCGCGAGCTGGAGGCCCGGGTCTCGCCCAGCGGCCCGGACGAGGTCACCGCGATCGTCCGCGACTTCACCGACGTGCGGGCCGTCGAGGCCGAGGTCCGTCGCTCGCGGGCACGGATCGTCGAGGCGACCGACGAGGAGCGCCGCCGGCTGGAGCGCGACCTCCACGACGGCGCCCAGCAGCGGCTCGTGTCGGTCTCGCTCGCCCTGCGCCGCGTGCGCGCCCGGCTCGCCGCGCGACCGGGCGAAGACGACGAGGCGATCGCGGCGTCGGACGAGGCCGCGTCGGAGCTCAAGCTCGCGATCCAGGAGCTGCGCGAGCTCGCCCGCGGGATCCACCCGGCGATCCTGACCGAGGCCGGCCTGGCCGACGCGATCACCGCCCTGGCGGAGCGGTCGGCGGTTCCGGCGACCGTTCGGTCGGTGCCGGATCGGCGGCTTCCGCCGGCCGTCGAGGCGACCGCCTACTTCGTCGTGTCGGAGGCGCTCGCGAATGTCGCCAAGCACGCCAACGCGACGAGCGTCAGCATCGCCGCGACCGCGACGCCGACGACGCTGCGCGTCGAGGTCGGCGACGACGGCGTGGGCGGCGCGGATGCCGCCAGCGGGACCGGCATCCGAGGGCTCCAGGATCGCGTCGCCGCGATCGGCGGCACGCTCCGGATGGAGAGCCCCGCGGGCCAGGGCACGCTCGCGGTCGCCGAGATCCCCATCGGCTAGAGCCCGGCAACAGGGTCTGCCCGGACAGTCGGTCCGGGAGGTCCCGCGGGCGGATCGCGGGACCGCACCGATGCCCGGGCCACCCTCGAGGCCATCGTCTGCTCATCGATCGGACGCCATCCGGCGGACGAGGAAGGAGCACCACGATGAACGGCCAGGACGTCACCCGACACCGAGATCACCGCCTCCGCCTGCTCGACGCGCCTGCCTCGTCGAGGGCTGCACCTGCAAGGACGCGCGGATCGTGTCCACCCGTCGGGCGACGTACTTCGCCAGCGTCGCGAAGTCCCGCGGCGAGACGGCCGACCGGGTCGTGGCCGCCGACGCCGAGTGGCGGCTGCCGGTCTCTCCCGCGCTCGACGTCGTGCGGGCCCTCGCGGCCCAGGCCGCGGCGGCCTGACGGCCGGCCGTCATCGAGCCACACTCCCTTCATCCCAGTCCCACGAGACGACGCCCGTCCTCCCCCGGGCGTCGTCTCGATCAGCGCAAGGAGCGATCCGATGACCAACGCGATCTCGATGAACGGCCTCACCAAGCACTACAAGGACGTGCAGGCCCTGACCGACCTGACGCTCGACGTCCCGGCCGGCACCGTCTTCGGCTTCCTCGGCCCGAACGGCGCCGGCAAGACGACGGCCCTCAAGGTCCTCGCCGGGCTCGCCCGCGCGACGGCCGGCAGCGCGACGGTGAACGGCGTGGCCGTGTCGGCGGCCGGCGAGCACCGCCGGCAGCTCGGCTACCTCGCCCAGGACCCGCGGTTCTACGGCTGGATGACCGGGCGCGAAACGCTCCGCTACGTCGCCAGCTTCCGCGGCGTCGGCGCCGATCGCGAGCGCCAGATCACGGAGCTTCTCGGGCGCGTCGGCATCGCCGAGGCGGCCGACCGGCGGACGTCGACCTACTCGGGCGGCATGCGCCAGCGGCTCGGCATCGCCCAGGCCCTCGTCGGCCGGCCGGCGGTGATCCTGCTCGACGAGCCGGTGTCGGCGCTCGACCCGATCGGCCGCAAGGACGTCCTCGACCTGATGCGCGAGCTGAAGGGCGAGACGACGGTGTTCTACTCGACCCATATCCTCGACGACGTCCAGCGGGTCAGCGACCACGTCGCGATCCTCGACCACGGCCGGCTCGTCAAGGCCGCCCCGACGCACGTCCTGCTCGGCTCGTTCACGGCCAACACGCTGCGCGTCGTCCTCGGTGGCGCGAAGTCGGCGACCGAGGTCGGCATGCGCCAGATCCCCGGCGTCGCCTCGGTGACGGTCGTCTCGCGAAGCGGCGACGAGACCGCCTACGACGTCGTGACCCAGGTCGGCGCATCCGCGTCGGTCCAGCGCGAGATCACGCTGTTCGCGGTCGACGCCGGCCTGACGCTCATCGCCAACGCGGAAGAGACGCTCGACCTCGAGACGGTCTTCCTCCGCCTCATCGACCAGAAGGAGGTGGCGGCATGACCGCCCAGCCCGCGGAGCTCGTCTCCGCACCGATCTCGACCCCCCGCGGCCGCCCGTTCCTGGGCCTGCGGACGATCATCGGCAAGGAGTTCAGCGAGTGGGTCCGCGGGCCCAAGGCGCTGATCATCCTCGGCGTCTCGGTGCTCGGGGCAATCTTCATGACCTTGATCCCGTTCATCGCCGAGAAGACCGGCGAGGCGGAGTCCGCAGGTCTCCTGTCGCACGACCCGACGGCCAACGTCCTGCTCGGCTGGACCGGCCAGACCGTCGCCCTGATCGCGATCCTCGCGACGATGGCACTCGTGTCGACCGAACGGGACCGCGGCACGCTCGGCTGGACCCTGACCAACCCGGTCTCGCCGACGAGCGTCATCGCGGCCAAGTTCATCGTCGCCTTCGGCGTCTTCGTGGCAACGGCCGTCCTGCTGCCGATGCTCCTGTCCGTGGGCCTGGCCACCGTCGTCTACGGCGGACTGCCCGACCTGGGCGTCGTCGGGACGTTCTTCGTGCTCTTCATGGCGCTGCCCGCGTTCTACATCGCCCTGACCGTCGCCCTCGGCGCCGGCGTCAAGTCGACCGTCGGCGTGGCCGGCATCGCGTTCGCGGTGCTGTTCCTGCCACAGGTCCTCGGCGGCCTGCTGCCGATCGTGAACGAGCTCTCGCCGACGTCGATCGGGTCCTGGGCCTTGCAGGTCGCCAAGGGCCAGCCGGCGTCGATCCTCACGCCGATCGGCTGGGCGATCTCGATGATCGTGCTGATCGTCGGGGCGAAGGTGGTATTCGACCGCCAGGAGCTCTAGCTCGACCCTGTCTCACCCTCGCCGGACGGCAGCCTGGGGGCGCCGTCCGGCGTTTCGATTCGCGGCGCTGCCCGTACGCGATCGCAAGCCGGCATCGTCCGCGCGCCGCCACCGTGCGACGGCAAGCACGAGGCCGGCCGCACCCACGAGCACGACGAGGGGCGGTGGTCGCGGGCGGGGTCGCGACATCGGATCGGCCCCGCATGGGATGAGCGCGGGACCGCCCACGCGAACGCCACGCCCAAGCCGAGCACCGCGCGGACCTTGCCGATGCCGATCGTCAGAACCGCCCATGTCAGCCCTGCGATGTGGCCCGCACCCACGTCGGCCAGGAGGCCGGTCACCGGTGGAGCGCGATCGCTAGCAGGGCTGCCAGCGCGATGCTGCACTGATCGGGCGCCGGCGCGCCGGGCGATCCGGGAGAGTCCGACGCGCAGACCCACCGCGGCCCGGTCACGACGATCGATGCGGGTGGTCGTCAGGCCCGCGGCGCCCCACGACGATCGCGCGCGCGACCACGTTGGCGCCGCCTGGCGTCGGATTTCGCGGGCATGCCGCGC
The DNA here is from genome assembly GCA_963828965.1 of uncultured Chloroflexia bacterium. GTDB lineage: Bacteria > Chloroflexota > Limnocylindria > Limnocylindrales > CSP1-4 > SPCO01. Next base: position 11,760 of record CAWHGL010000003.1, on the reverse strand, counting down.
GGGTTCGGTCCGCGTACTCGCGGCCGTACAGCCTCGATGTGAGGAAGGCATCCAGGATCGTCCCGCCACCGCCGAGCCGATGCGCAACTTCATCGCTGAGCATGCGTCGGCCACGGAGATCGGCGCTCCATCGTCCGGTGATCCGTCGACGTTGAGCCGAGCCGGATCCGCCTGCTCCGCGCGCCCCGGATGCGAGGCGGCCACCCCGAGCCCGGGGGTCACGTATCGGCGGATACCCCCGCTGCCGCGCTCCTCGATCAGGCGCCCGCCGATGCACGATCCCGATCCAGGCGATCGCGATGACAGGTCCACCTCGGCCGTCGCGCGTCAGGAGGGCGCAACGTCCCGCGGACGACGAGCAGCCGCGGTCCCGCATTGCGGTGACCGCGGCCGTCGAGCGTCATGGCCGGCTGTCGCCGGCTTGGGAGATCAGGCGGAGAGGGCCCCTGCGCGACCGCCGACCGAACGCCGGGCGGCATCCGTGGCCGACGCCGGGCGCTTGACCGACTCGATCAGCAGCCAGACGAACGGCGCGAAGATCGTCACCTTCATGAATGGGACGTCGATCCCGATCTGAGCGCCGAGCGAGGATCGCGAGCTCCAGGCCGAAGAGGACCGGCACGACGACCCAGCCGACGATCCGGCTCGACGCCGGTCGAGCCGGTCAGGAGCAGCGCCGCGAACCAGATGTAGACGACATCCGGCAGGATCCGCTCGAGCTGCTGACCGAGGACGTCGAAGGCGAGCCAGTCGAGCGCGGCGATGTTCGTCAGGTCGGCGACACCCTGGAGCAGGAAGGTCCCGCCGAAGACGGCCGCCGCCGTCGCGCCGAGCCAGGTCGACCCAGCGAGCAAGACCGAAGTCGAACATCGCGGCCGCGAGCAGCACGAACGCGCTGCCGAGCACGAAGTGGATGGCGGTAGCGGCGGCGCTTTCACCGATGAGCAGTCCCGCCGCGATGCGCCGCCGGATAGGCCGCGAGCGCGACGACCGAAGCGGCAAGGCCGAGTCTGGATCGCATGGGTCTGGTCCTCGAGCGTGCGATGTGTGGACCTCGAGCATCGGCCCACGCGCACGCCAGCTCCTCCGGGCAATCCCGGCAACCGTCGTCAGGGCCTGCCCTCGAATGGTTTCGGTGGCCGCCCCGATGAGCGTCGCGACCACGCCACGCAGAGTCGGGACATCAGCCATCGACCGTCAAGGAGCTGCCCGATGTCCACTGCTACGGCGCCAGCCGGGCGTCTCGAACATTCGACGAGCGGAGTCCGCACCGGCGGTGTCGGCACCGTCCTTGTCTTTGCCGGCCTGAGCCTCGGCCTGGCCGCGGCAGCGACGCTGGGGGGCGTCCCGTCGGCGCTCGTCCCGTTCGTCCTCGCGCTCGGCCCGATGGTGTTCGCGCTGCTGTTCGCCTGGCGCGAGGGCGATGGCGCCCTCCGACGGCTCCTCGCGATGGCGGTCCGTCGGCCCAACCGGCGAGCCTGGTATGCGCTCGTCGGGCTTCCCCTCGCCTGGGCATTCGCCGTCATCGGCGTCGCCATCGCGCTGGGCGACCCGGCGGTCGGCATCTTCGACCAGGTCTTCCCCGCGATCGTCATCGTCCCGCTGATCGTGCTGATCCCGGCCTTCGCGGAGGAGATCGCGTGGTGCGGCTACGCGGTCACCCGGCTGCTGCCGTCGATGTCGCCGCTCGCGGCGGCGCTGCTGCTCGGCGTCCCGTGGGCCGCGATGCACCTCTTCCTCCAGCTGCCCGGCCAGATGAACGCCGGTCTCGACTGGTGGCCGACGGTCATCAGCCTGCTCAGCTACTCCGTGATCCTCACCTACGCCTTCGTCTGGAGCGGCGGCAGCGTCCTCCTCGTCGCGCTCGTCCACGCCGGGCTCAACGGTGTCGCGCCACTGATGGCCGGCCTCGACGTCGACCGCACCTGGATCATCCGGGCCGTCGTGACCGCCTCCCTGGCTGTCGCGGTCGTCGTGATCGGCGCCGTCCGCCGTCCTGCCGCGGGCTCGCTCGCTCGCCAGACTCGACCGATGACCACCTCTGTGGCCCGGCCCACCCGCCCTGCCAGAACGAGCTCGTGCTCCTCACGTCCCGCCCCGCTCCGCGAGGCGCCACCCACCCCCGACGGCACCCGCCGCCGAAGTCCGACCAAGGAGAGCCCCGATGACACTCATCCGCCGCACATCGTCGATGACGGTGCTCGTCGCCGTCATCGCCGTCCTGGCCGCCTGCACGGCGACCGATCCTCGACTCGACGACGAGTCGACGCCAGCTCCGACTCCGATCCCAACGGCTGCGCCCGCCGCGTCGCCGACCGTAGCCGCCGCATCCGCCGGCGCGATCGGCTCGGCGCACGTCGCGCTCACCGTCGCGACGCCCAACGCCGTCACGATCGACGTGACCGACGCCTCCGCGACCCTGACCGGCGCGACGTCCGGTACGCCGGGCGACGGCGCCTCGGTCGAGGCCTACACGCTCGCGGTCGCGAACGTCACCCCGACCACCCTCCGGCTGACATGGGTCGGCGGACCGTGCGACAGCGCCAACAAGCTCCTGATCGACGCGACCCGGCATCGGCTCGTCGTCGTCCAGCCGGAGTGTCCGGGCGACGCGATCGCCACCGACCGCGTTCTCGATCTCGAGTTCGCGACGCCGATCACGGCATCGGAACTCGAGACCTTCCTTCAGGACGGACTCGACACCTAGCCCCAGTCATCCGCCGGCCGGACGTCCCGGCCGGTACTCCCCAGCCTAAGGAGGTCCTCCCGTGAATCGCCTCACTCGCGTCGCAAGCGCGATGCTCATCGCCCTGGTCTTCGTCGTCCTTGCCGCCTGCACAGCCACGGATCCCCGGCTCGAGGACGAGTCCACGGTCCCGGCTGAGCTGGCCGAACTGGCCGAGCTGGGCGGATCTGCTCGCGCCGAACCCTTCCTCATCGTCAGCGGCGCCGACGTGACGCTCGCGGCCGACGAGTCGGTCGATCTGCTCATCGTCTACAACGGCACCGCCCGGATCGAAGGCCACGCGTCCTCGGTCGTGGTCGTGAACGGCACCGCGAACCTGGTCGGCGGCAGCGCCGGCAACGTGATCGCGATCCAGAGCCAGGTCAGCGTCGACCCGAGCTCGAAGGTCGCTGGCGACATCCGTACGATCGAATTCAGCGTCACCGGCCAGTCGGCCACAACCGTGGCCGGCACGGTCCGCGACATCGGGCTCGACATGTTCGTCAGCTTGCGCGGCATTGGCGCGTTCGCCCTGATCTACGTCGCCTTTGCCGTGTCGGCCATCATGGCCGGGCTCGTCCTGGCGGGTCTCGCTGGTCGGCAGGTCCGCGCCGCGGGCGGGCTCATCGTCAAGGAACCGGTCCTGGTCCTCGGCGCTGGGATCCTCGGTCTGGCCGCGCTTCTGACGGTGGGCATCCTGGCGGTCGTCACGATCGTCGGCATCCCGTTCGCGATCGGCCTGCTGGGGATCGCCCTCCCTGCGCTCTTCGTCATCGGCTACATCGTCACCGGCATCTGGTTGGGCGAGCTGATCCTCGCCCATTCCTCGCCGGCCGCACGCGAGCGACCCTACCTCGCCGCGATCGTCGGCCTGACGATCGTCGGGCTGGTCAGCTTCCTCCCGCCGATCGGCGGACTGATCAGCTTCGTCGGCTTCGGCGCCATCATGCTGCTGTCGTGGCGCGTCCTGCGGGGCGTTCCAGGAGCCGTTCCCACGGCTTCGGGGACTGCCGCGGTTGCACAGGCAGCGAGCTGATCGCCGCGCGGTCATCCCGCCGAGCGGCCGTCGTCAAACGGCGGCCGCCGGCGAGCAGCAGCTCGAACCGTCTCCGCGACGCGAGGATCCGTCAGGTGTTACGCGCCCAGGGTGACGAGAAGCTCGTCCAGTTGGTCGAACGACTCTCCCATCGCATCCGCCGCGCCGGTGCCGGCGGCGTCGAGGGCTTCCTTCGAGGGATACAGCTCGTGCATGGCCAGCAACGTCTTGCCGCCTTCTTCGGCGAAGGTCACCGTCGTGATGGAACCCTCGTCAGTTTCCTCATTGCTCCAGGCGAGGCGCGAGTGCGGTGTCACTTCGTTGTACGTGCCGAAGAACGCCGCCTGTGAGTCGCCGAGTGCGAACTCCAAACGGTACCTGCCCCCGACACGAACATCCATTTCGCAGGAAACCAGGGACATTCCCAACGACTTCGGCACCCACCACTGCCTGAACAGCTCGGGCGTGGTCCACGCCTCGAACACGAGGCGCGCCGGGCCGTTGAACGTTCGCGTGACGACGAGCTCACGCTCGGACTTCCGCTCCACCGTCGTACGGTTCTTCATGGGGGCGACCTCAGTCTCTCTTAGTGCGTCCATCGATCTTCTCCTTCCGTTTCAATTCCTCGACGACGTTGTCCAATTCGTCGAAGCGTGCGTCCCAGAGCCGGCGGTATCTCTCGATCCATGCAGCTTCCTCCTCCAGTCGGCGCGGGCCGAGCTTGCACGTCCGCACGCGCCCGGCCTTCTCCGTGGTGACTAGCCCCGCCCGCTCCAGGACGCCGACATGCTTCTTCATGCCCGTGAGGGTCATGTCGAACGTCAGAGCCAATTGCGTGATCGAAGCATCGGCACGTCCGAGCTGCTCCAGAACGCCGCGTCGGGTGGCGTCCGAGAGCACCGCGAAGGAGGTATCGAGGCGCCTACTCCTATACTGAACCATACGGTTCACTATACGCGGATGAATTGGGGGATGCAACGCGTGTTCGGATGTTTGACACTCGGCGCCTGGCGGGCCACGCTCGAGCCATGAGCGGCGGCGGCGAAAGCTTCGATCGTCAAGGGGTTTCTGAGCGAGCCGGGGTCGACCTCGCGTTCGTCGATCGGCTGGTCGCGTTCGGCATCCTGACGCCGGGCGATGGCGACCGATTCACGACCGGCGACGTCCAGCGAGTGGGCGTAGCGGTGGGACTGGAGCGTGGTGGCCTGTCGCTCGAGGCGGTCGGCGACGCCACGCGACGTGGCGAGCTGTCCTTCAACTTCGTGGACCAGCCCAGCTACCACCGTTTCGGGGCCGTCGGGTCCGAGTCGTTCCAGGAGCTGAGCGCCCGGACCGGTATCCCGCTCGAAGTGCTGATGACGATTCGCGAGGCGATGGGTTTCGCCCAGCCGTCTCCGCAGGATCGGGTTCGCGACGACGAGCTCCTTGTCGTTCCACTCATCGCGCTGCAGATTCGCGAAGGCTTCCGGACGACGGTCATCGAACGCTGGCTGCGCGTCTACGGCGAGAGCATGCGCCGCGTGGCCGACACCGAAGCTGACTGGTTCAGGTCCGAGATCCTCGAGCCCCTGTTCGCGAGTGGAAAGAGCTCAGCCGAGATCGGCGAGGTGACCGGTCGCCTGGAAGCTGACCTCGCAAGGTTCTCCGACCAGGCAGTCCTGGCACTCTTCCATGGCCATGAAGCCAATGGGTGGATGAAGAACATCTTCGAGGGGTTCGAGGCCACGCTGACGGCGGCCGGTGCCCATACGCCCCTCGACCGTCCGCCGGCTATCTGCTTCCTCGACCTGACGGGCTATACCCGCATCACGGAGGAACGCGGCGACGAAGCTGCCGCCGACCTTGCCGCGCGATTGGCGCGAATTGTCCAGCGCACCTCGGCGCAGCACGATGGTCGAGTGGTCAAGTGGCTTGGCGACGGGGTGATGTTCCAATTTCGTGATCCAGGATCCGGCGTGCTGGCCGCCCTCGAGATGGTCGGCCAGGCGTCGCAGGCGGGATTGCCACCTGCCCACGTCGGCCTGCACGCGGGACCCGTGCTCTTCCAGGCAGGCGACTTCTTCGGGCGAACGGTCAATGCCGCCGCCCGGATCGCGGATTACGCTCGCCAAGGTGAAGTCTTGGTCAGTCAGGAGGTCGTCGACGCGTCCGGCGGTATCGGCGTCGAGTTCACCGAGATCGGACCAGTCGAATTGAAGGGGCTGTCAGGGGCCTTGCGCCTCCATGTCGCCCGCCGCACGCCGACTTGACGGTCCGCGCGCTGCGGCATGGCATCCGCGGCGTGTCGAGATCCGCGCGCGAGGCTATCTCCGCAACGCGACCAGCGTGGTGGATCGGCGAAGTGGCAAGGCCGCCGCGCTCAGGCGATCTCGGTCCGGATCAGCGAGTACAAGTGCGCGTCGTGATAGACACCGTGAAGCAGTATTCGGTGCCGGAGCGTCCCCTCGAATGTCGCGCCTGCGCGCTCGGCGACCCGGCGGCTCGCCTCGTTCTCCACCGCCATCAGGATCTCCACGCGCTCGAGCCCGAGCCGGGTGAGCCCATGCCGCGCCAGAAGCACCGTCGCCCTGGTCGCCCAGCCGCGACCGGTGCGGTCGGTGCGGAGCCAGTAGCCCAGGTTCGCCCGGCTGTTGACCTGGTCGAACCGGTTGAGCCCACACCCGCCCGCGAACTCGCCGTCCTCACCGATGATCAGGTACCGGACCTCGTTCGGCTCGTGTTCTCCCCGGATCCAGGACAGCGCGGCCGCTTCGTCGTGCGCGGCGGTCGCCCACGGCATGAACGGCGTCAGCTCGGGTAGGGACGCGAGCACCGCCGCATTCAGCGCCGCGGCGTCGGCGTCGACCGGGCTGCGGAGGCGAATGACCCCGTCGGTCAGGTCTGGCGAACCGGACTCCATTCGCGGAGTCTGCCATGCAACGAGCCGTGCGCGGCCGCTCCTGTAGGTATGGTCGGGGCGAGAGGGCTTGACCCGGCGGAACCTACCTCATCGCCCCGGGAGTATGTGGTGAGGCCGTGGGCGTGCGGCCAGGTGTCACGGATGATGCGAGTTCGAGGACCGGTCCAGGAAGGCATCGATCACGGCCGCGGTCCCCTCCGGTTGCTCCAGCTGGGGCAGGTCGCCGGCATGCTCGATCGTCATCCGTTCCAGGCCGCTGTTGGCCGCGAGAAGCGCCTCGGCGGCCGCGGGGTCCGTGAAGCGCGGGTGATCCCCGAACAGGAGGAGCGTCGGGTTCGAGAGCCGCCCGTAGGCGCCCGCCGCTCGAGGATCGTTGAGCAGCCCGGCGACGAACGCGAGCGGAGCACGGTAAGCGTTCGGCTGCTGACAGGTCAGCCAACAGTACCGCTCGTACTCCTTGGGGACCCGCTCCGGATCCGCGAAGGTCTGTCGGAGGAACCAGCGGATCACCTGGCGCCGAGCGAGGACCGCGAACAGCAGCCGACCGATCCCCGTCAGGCGCAGAAGCCGGTAGATGGTCCGCGAGGTTCGTCCCGCCTCGCCCTTGAAGCGGCCGAATCCGGTCGGACTGATGAGGACGATCCGGGAGAAGCGCTCCGGATGTTCCGCGGCGGCGACGACCACATACTGCCCTGGCAGCGAGAGCGCCACGACGTCGACGGAGGTCTCGCCCGGCTGCATGACGCCCCGCCGGATGCTCTCGAGCTGCTCCCCATAGAGCTCCCAGCCATAGGGCGCGTCGGGCCGATCCGAGGTGCCGAATCCGAGCCAGTCGACGAGCACCACCCGTCGGTGCTCGGCCAGTCGCGTCGCCAGCTGCCCAAGCTCGATGCCCGAACCAGCCGCGTTGAAACTATGCAGCAGCAGGACGGTGCGGCCCTCGCCCAGCTGATAGGCGCTGACTCGGCCGGCAGCGGTCTCAATGTCGAGCGGGACGCCCGCCACGGGAGGCGGCAGGGGGATCATGAGGCCCGCGCCCGCAGCGCTTCGATCAGGTCGCCCAACTCTCGCGGATCCGCGACCCACCCGTCCGCGCCGAGATCGAGCGCCACGCGTTCGTCCGGGATCGCGTTTCCCCCGACCAGGCGAGGGACCGTCGGTCGCGCTCGACGGGCGGCGGTCAAGAGGCGTCCGGCGGCCGAACGACGCTCGACGTCGACGACGCTCACGACGACCGCCGCAAGCGGTCCCGCATCCTGCATCGCAGCGACCAGGGATGCGGGCGGCGTGTCGGGGCCAAGGTTGAGGATCCCGTATCCGGCATCGGCGAGGATATCGGCGAGCATCGCGACGCCGAGTCCGTGACGCTCACCGGGCGGCATCGCGACGATGACCACGCCCTTCTTACGGCCCGGGTGCACGAACCGGGGGCCCAATCGCCCGATCAGTGTCGCGGCCACACTGCTCGCGAGATGCTCCTGGTCGATGGAGACCTGACCCGATCGCCACGACGCTCCGATGGCGTGCAGCGACGGCGCGAGGACGCGGACATAGAACTCGCCGGGTTCGAACCCCGAGGCCATGGCGGCCTCGATGACCTGCCAGCTACCCGCAACGTCACCGCTGAGCATCCGTGCCTGGAGTCGCTCCTGCCAGACCGTGACTCGCGGATGGCCGCCCCCACGCTGGCGGCGACCACGGTCGGAGGTGATCTTCGTCCGCTCGAGATCGGCAGGATCGACCAACCACGTGCTGCCGACCTTATGGGCTGGCAGGATCCCCAACCGGACGCGTCGGTAGATCGTCATGTAGTGGACCCCAAGGAGATCGGCCGCCTCGTGCAGGCTGAGATGGCCGGACGCGTCCGAGGGGGTCAACCCGCCAGTGTCCCAGGCAACAGCTGCGAGGCGAGCGTCGAGTTCACGACCAGGCTGAACATGGGATCGGCCCTCGCGTCGACTCTCGCCGACATCCACGGATCGGCCCGTCGGGGCTGGAACGACATGGTAGGCGCGATCACGACGTGAGTCCTTCAGAAAACGAGGGTGGGGCCGGAGGAGACAGGCCCCACCCTCGAGTGGGATGCGTGGTTGGCCCGATCAGCTCGCCGGCGGCAGGATGACCTGGTCGATGACGTGGATGACGCCATTCGAGGCCATCACGTCGGGCGTCACCACCTTGGCGCTGTCGTTCAGATACACGGTGCCGTCCTTGACCGAGATGGCGATGGGCGATCCCTCGACCGACGTGGCTGAGGTCAGCCCGACGACCTGGTCAGCGGTGACCGAACCCGAGACGACGTGGTACAGGAGGATCTTCTTGAGGGCGGCCGGATCCTTGAGGAGGCCGTCGAGCGTGCCGGCCGGCAACGCGGCAAAGGCCGCATCGGTCGGCGCGAACACGGTGAAGGGGCCATCGCCCTGGAGCGTCTCCACGAGGCCGGCAGCCTCGACCGCGGTCAGGAGGGTCTTGAAGGAGCCAGCCTCGGTGGCGGTCTGGACGATGTCCTTGGTCATGGCGGCGGGCGATGTCGACGGCGCCATGCTCGGCGCCATGCTCGGCGCCGCGTCGGTGGCGGCGGCGGGGCTCGGGGTCGATGCGGCGGTGGGCACCGCGCTCGGCGATGCGGCGGAGGAGCAGGCTGCGATCGCGATCGCGAGCGCAGGCACAAGGAGGGCGATGGATCGTTTCATGGCTGATGACTTCCTTCGATGTCTGGATGGGTGTCAGACTCGGCTGACTGGTCGATGGGGAGTATTTAGCACTAAATCCAGATTGTCAAGTGGTCGTCATCGGCCGCTCGGACTCCGAGCAGCGTGTAACGTCTGCGGCATGTCGCTGGTCTCGTTGCTCGTCTCCACTCCGCCGCTGGACCTGAGATGACGCAGGCAGCGAGGTCGAACGAGGACGTCGTCATCCGTCGGCCCGGCTACACGCTGCCGTCGACGGTCTTGTTGCCGGCGGGCGAGGGCGTCGCGCCAGCCGTCGTCTTCTTCGCCGGGAGCGGGCCGACCGACCGCGACTGGACGTCGCCGCTCCTCCCCGGCAAGAACGGCAGCGGCGCGCAGCTCGCGCTCGCGTTACAGGCGCGCGGCGTCGGATCGATCCGGTTCGACAAGGTGGGCTCCGGCGTCAACATGCCGAAGAGCAACGCGCCGGCGGACCTGGCCATGCTCGATGTGCTCTCGCTGGCCCACTACGTCGACGAGGCCGCCGCCGCGTTTGACGAGCTCGCGCGTCAGGACCGCTGCGGCCGGATCTTCCTCCTCGGCCACAGCGAAGGTTCGATCCACGCCTCGTCGGCGGCCGTGGTGAAGCAGGCAGACCCGCGTTTCGGTGGCCTCATCAGCCTGTCGGGACCCTCGCGCACGATCCTCGACACCGCGATCGAGCAGATCCGGGCGATCCGCATCCAGGCGGGAGCCGACGCCGCCGTCGTCGACACCGCGCTTGGAGACTTCCGCGCCGCGATGCTGCAGCCGGACGCATCCGCCCCCGACCTGTCGGTGATCCCAGAGGCCGCGGCGCTGTGGCAGGCGACCCACTCGCCGGTCCAGCAGCGGGTCGCCCGCGAGCTCATGTTCGTGGACCCGCTGGCGGCGCTCCATGCCTATCGGGGACGTGCGCTGGTGGTCTCGGCCGCCAACGACGCGCAGGTGCCCGGCTCCGATGCGGACGACATCTTCACGGCCCTGGCGAGCGACACGACCGACAAGACGCGGGTGACGATCGCCGACGCCAACCACGTCTACAAGTCGGAGACCCGCGCCCCGTCGACGATCAGCCCGACCGAGATCATGGCCGGCTACGCCGACGACGACCACGCCCTGGCCGACGGCCTCGTCGACGCGATCGTGGGATTCGCCAGCGCGACGCGATGAGGCACGACTCCTACGCAGCGGACGTCGACGCCCTATGGCCAGCCGGCGTGCGGAACCGCGACGCGCGCGGTCAGGATCTGGCCCGTCCGAGCCGCGATGAGCTCCTCCATCCGGTCCGGGCCGAACCACTCCGCCACGACCATGAATAGCGTCCGACCGTCGTCGCCACCGAGCATGCACGCGTAGCACGACCGGTCGAGCTCGATCCGCTCGAGGATCTCGCCGCCCTCGCGGACGCGCTGGACAACCGGCGTGTCGCCGGTTCCGACGCCGCTGGTCCACACGGCGCCCTCCGCGTCGACGCAGATGCCGTCACCGGTCACGTCCGCCCAGACGCGGCGATCGGAGAGGCTGCCGTCCTCGCCGATGTCGAAGGCAGTCAGCCGGGACGCGAAGGACTCGGCGACGACCAATGTGGCGTTGTCGGGCGTCACGGCCATGCCGTTCGGGAACGCGAGCCCGCTCGCGACCTCGCGGACCTCACCGTCGGGCGTGACCAGCGCGATCTTGCCTGGGGCCTTGCCGCTCGCCAGGAGCTCACCGAAATCGGCGAAGTCGAAGTTGAGCGAGTTCACGTAGACGTTGCCCCGCCCGTCGACGGTCAGCTCGCTCCAGCCGTACGGCGAGATGCCACTCAGGTCGGCGTGGCGCACCCGGGTGCCATCGAGCTCGACCCGTACCAGCTCGGCGCCGGTGACGAGCATGCGCCCGTCGGGCAGCCAGTCGGTGGCCCAGCCGGCACCTCCGCCGCCGCGTCCGACGACCTCGCTCCGCCCGTCGAGGTCGACGGTCATGATCTCGTCCGTGCCCCAGCTGGAGAACCAAAGGCGACCGTCGTGCCACCGCGGTGACTCGCCCATCCCCAGTCCGTCCAGCAGGACCCGCGTCGCTGGCGTCGTGTCAGTCATGTCCGGTCTCCTCGCTTGCCCGGTCGGACATCCTGTCGGCCCGAGGGATGGAACGATGTTGGACGCTTGCCGGCTATCACGCAGGAGCAGGTTCGCCGCGACGATCGCTGGACCGGATCCATGGGATCAGGTCGTGTTCGGCGCTGTCATCGGGCGTCAGTACCCGATCCGAGGCGCGAGAGGATGGCCCATCGGTGCGGTCATACTCCCTCGATGTTCGAGATCGAGATCGTCCCCCGAGGCCCCTTCAGCCTTGCCGCCGCCCGTGGTTTCGCCGACGGTTTTCCCGCCGGGATCGGCGGTGGGGGCGT
>CAWHGL010000002.1:0-1300253 GCA_963828965.1 uncultured Chloroflexia bacterium | reverse complement strand
ACGCGCTCCGCGAAGGCGTCACCGAAGCCGAGGCGCTGGTCATGAGCGAGGACTTGGCGCTGACCCGGTTCGCCAACAGCGAGATCCATCAGAACGTGGCTGAGACCAACGTCACGATCAACCTGCGGGTCGTGGTCGGCAAGCGGGTCGGCGTCGCGTCGTCGGGCCGGACCGACGCAGAGGGTCTGCGTCGCCTGGCCGAGAACGCCGCCGCGATCGCCCGGGTCGTCGAGGAGCTCGAGGACTGGGGCGGCCTCCCCGGGCGGACCAAGATCCGCGACGTCGCCGCCGCGTATAGCAAGACGACCGCCGAGGCCAGCCCGGAGTTCCGGGCAGAGGCCGTGCGGGCCGTGATCGGCGCCGCGGACGATGGCGCCGTCACGGCCTACGGCTCGTTCGCCACCGGGACCGAGTCGATCGCGGTCGCCAACTCGGCCGGCGCGCGCGCCTCCGGGACACGCACGACCTCGCCAGCTCATCACGGTCTCGATGGGGCCGGACGGCGGGAGCGGCTATGCGGAGTCGGCCGCGGTCGACGCCTCGACCATCGATGCCGCCGCGCTCGGCCGCGAGGCGTCGGGCAAGGCACGGGCGACGGCCAACGCAGTCTCCGTCGAGCCCGGAGACTACCCGGTCGTTCTCGAGGAATATGCCGTCGTCGACCTGCTCGACATGCTCGGCTACCTCGGGTTCTCTGCTCTCGCCGTCCAGGAGGAGCGCAGCTTCTTCGAGGCCGGCAAGCGCATCGGCAGCGACCTCGTGACGATCGTCGACGACGGGGACGACCCGGCGGGGCTCCCGCTCTGGTTCGACTACGAGGGCGTCGCCAAGCGGCGCGTCGAGCTGGTCGATCGAGGCATCTGCCGCGAGGTCGTCTACGACTCCCAGACCGCGGCGCGCGACGGCGTCGCGTCGACCGGTCACGGCCTGCCTGCCCCGAACCCTGGGGCCGTTCCCGGTGAACATGCTCATGGAAGCGGGTGACGCATCGCGTGACGACCTGATCGCGGGCCTCGATCGCGGGCTGTTGGTGACGCGGTTCCACTACACGAACCCGGTCCACCCCAAGCTCGCGATCGTCACCGGGATGACCCGCGATGGGACGTTCCTGGTCGAGGACGGGGAGATCGTCGGGCCCGTCAAGAACCTGCGCTACACCCAGAGCTACCTCGCCGCGTTGGCGGGCACGGTGGCGGTCGCCCGCGAACGCAAGACGCTCAAGGGCTTCCTTGGTGGCGTCGTCGTCCCCGCCGTCCGCATCGACGGCTGGACGTTCACCGGAGGCACCGAGCACTAGGTTCGGGCCCGGTCGAATTCGGTCCTTCGATCCCAGATTGCTGCTTCTGCGCGCCCTGCGCCCGAGTTGACATCGGTCGCTCCGGCTGTAATGCTAAAAACTGCTAGTGATAGAAGCCTCGGAAGGACCCCGATTATGACCGCGACGATCCCCGACACCCACCAGCATCGACCGATGGAACTGCTCGGCCAGCCCGATGACAACGACCTGACCTCGCCACGCCAAGTGTCACCTGAGGATTGGACCCGATTTCGAGGGCTATGCGAGCGAGATCCTCGGGGCGTTCGGGATGGACCTGGGCCGACCGGGCACGGCGGCGACGCCGCGTCGTTTCATCAAGGCTCTCTTCGACGCCACCGACGGCTATGACGGCGACCCCAAGCTGCTGACCGCGTTCCCGACCGAGTGCCGCGGCGGCGCCGACTGCGAGCTCGCCCAGGTCGTGGAGGGCCGATCCCGTTCTTCGCGCTGTGCGAGCACCACGTCCTGCCGTTCTTCGGCAAGGCCTGGATCGGGTACGTCGCCCACGATCAGATCATCGGCGTGAGCAAGCTGACCCGGCTCGTCCGGGTGATGACCCGCCGGTTCGGCGTCCAGGAGCGGATGACCCACGGGATCGCCGACACGCTCGGCTCGATGCTCGACCCGCACGGGGTCGCGGTCTACCTGGAAGCCCATCACCTGTGCACGGAGATGCGCGGCGTCCGCGAGGCCGAGCCGATGACCCGCACGACCGCCTGGCGCGGGACCTACGTCGATCAGCCCAGCCTGCGTCGCGAGTTCTTCGACGTCAGCGGCATCGGCGCCCGGCGATGACAATGACAGCGATGCCCGACGCTCAGACCACCTCCGCCGACGAGTGGCGGATCGATCGCCTCTTCGACGCGCCTGCGCCGGATGGACGCCTCCGCGGAGGGACCTTGCCGCCGGACCTGGCTCGACGCTACGGCGCCGACCTGGCGATCCCCGTGCGAACCGAGCGACCGACCATCGTCTCGAACTTCGTCAGCACGATCGACGGTGTCGTGGCCTTCGACACCGAGGGGCGTACCGGCGGGCAGGAGGTCAGCGGGGCGTCGACGCCTGACCGCTTCCTCATGGGCCTCCTTCGGGCGACCGCGGATGCGGTCCTGATCGGGGCGGGCACGGTCCGCTCCGGCGCCCACCATCGCTGGAGTCCGGCCTACGTCTACCCGCCTGCGGCCGAGGCCTACGCCGCGTGGCGACGCGAACTCGGACTGGTCGTTGCGCAGCCCACGACGGTGACCCGTCAGCGCCAGTGGCTCGCTCGACCCCAGCCATCCCGGCCTCCGCGAGACGGGCGTCCCGGTCGTGGTCGTCACCACCGACACCGGCGCTACCCGCCTCCGGGCCGTCGATCTGCCGGCGACCGTCGAAGTCGTCGCGGCCGGATCCGGTGACGAGGTCGAGCCGGCCGCGATCGTCGAGGTGCTCCGCGAACGTGGGCTGGATGTCGTCGTCTGCGAAGGTGGGCCGACCCTGCTCGGCGGCCTGATCGATGCCGGACTCGTCGACGAACTGTTCCTGACCGTGGCGCCGCAGGTCGCCGGTCGATTCCCGGACGCCCCTCGCCTGGCTCTCGTGGAGGGCGTCGCCTTCGCGATCGGCGACGCCCCCTGGACACGGCTCGTGTCGGTGATGCGTTCCGAGAGCCACCTCTTCCTGCGCTACCGCGTGCTTCCCTCGCCGTGACACAAGGGTCGTGACGACTCGGCGGTCGTGATCGCCACTCCCCGAGGTTTCGATTCGTTATCCGGGCGGCGGGACCTTCTCCATCAAACCCTCAGAAATCTCCGCGAACGTCGATGGCTAGACGACTGCCAGCGCGCATCCAGCGCCCGACGATCACCACCGGAGACCGAGATGACCGAAGCGACCCCCAAGCCGTCCGACCTGCGCGCCCTTCCCGATTCCTCGGACCCGCGCGCGACCGCGGAGGCCATCCTGTTCGAGATCCGACGAGTGATCGTCGGCCAGGACGCGATGCTCGAGCGGATCCTGGTCGGGCTGCTGTCCGGCGGCCACCTCCTCCTCGAAGGCGTCCCTGGCCTGGCCAAGACGCTGACGATCAAGACCCTCGCCGACGTCCTCGGCGGCTCCTTCAAGCGTATCCAGTTCACCCCCGACCTGATGCCGTCCGACCTGGTCGGGACCCGCATCTATCGCCCGGACAAGGGCTCGTTCGACGTCGAGCAGGGCCCCGTCTTCGCCAACTTCCTCCTCGCCGACGAGATCAACCGCGCGCCGGCCAAGGTCCAGTCCGCGCTCCTCGAGGTGATGCAGGAGCACCAGGTCACGATCGGTCACGACACATTCAAGGTGCCGACCCCGTTCCTGGTCCTCGCCACCGAGAACCCGATCGAGGCCGAGGGCACCTACCCGCTCCCCGAGGCGCAGGTCGACCGCTTCATGCTCAAGATCCTGCTCGATTACCCGAACCCCGCCGATGAGGCGCAGATCGTCGCCCGCTCGCTGACCCCGGCAACGCCGCCGCGCGAGATCCTTGACGCCGAAGGGCTGCTGCGGCTCCAGCGGACCGTCTCCGAGGTCTACGTCGACCCGCGGCTCATCAGCTACGCCGTGGCGCTCGTCGAAGCGACCCGCAAGCTGACCTACTGGGGCGCGGCCGACCTCGAGAGCTACGTCTCGTACGGCGCCAGCCCGCGCGGCTCGATCAACCTCATCCACGGCGCACGCGCCATGGCCCTCCTTCATGGCCGCCGTTACGTCCTGCCGTCCGACGTCATCTCGCTGGCGCCCGACGTCCTCCGCCATCGGCTCGTCCTGAGCTATTCGGCCCTGGCCGACGGGATCACCGCCGACACCATCATCGAGCGCGTCCTGACGCTCGTCCCCGCGCCGCGCCTGGAGATGGCGGCGGAGCCGACCGCATGACCCTTTCCGGTCCGAAGCGTCCGGGACTCCGACCTCGCCCGCATCGGTGGGCGCGACCGGGACCGCGGCGCGACCCGGACCCAGCCCGATCGCCGACCGGCTCGTCCGGCAGCTCGAGCTGACGCTCGATCGGCGCGTTGGCGGCCAGATGAGCGGCGACCATCGTGGTCGTGGCCACGGCGCCGGCCTGGAGCTGGATCGCCTGCGTCCCTACGAGCCCGGCGACGACGTGCGCAAGATCGACTGGAAT
Source organism: uncultured Chloroflexia bacterium (assembly GCA_963828965.1). GTDB lineage: Bacteria > Chloroflexota > Limnocylindria > Limnocylindrales > CSP1-4 > SPCO01. The sequence goes on along the minus strand of CAWHGL010000002.1, from coordinate 1,295,790 downwards.
GCGACGGCACGGACGCTCGTCCCGCAGGTCCGCGAGGATGTGCCGGACCGGCAGCTGACCGCGTGGCTCCTGCTCGACGAGCTCCCCGTCGATGCACTTCGGGACGGCCGACCGGCGCAAGTCCGACGTGGCCGAGGGCGCCGCACTCGTCGTCGGTCGTTTCGCGGCTCGTCGCGGCAACCGGCTCGGCGTGGTGACGTTCGGATGGGGTCGCGAGGTCGTCTCGCCACCGGCCGGCGGAAGCCGCGGGATGCTCGGTCTATTGCGCGCCATCGCCACCGAGCCGCCCGAGGAGGGCGGCGGCCAGACCTCGCCCGCTCGCGCAATGAGCCTCGTCGGCGCGATCCGTTCCACCCCTGGCGTCGTCGTGGTGCTCTCCGACTTCCGCGGTCCGCAGGACTGGGTCCCGGCCCTGACCGAGGTCTCCGGCCGTCACGCCGTGATCGCGCTCGAGGTCACCGACCCGCGCGAGGACGCGCTTGTCGACGTCGGCGAGCTGACCCTGATCGACCCCGAGACCGGGCGGACGCTTCGCGTCGATACCGGCGACCGGCGCCTCCGCTCCGCATTCGATGACGCCGCCGCGGCGGATCGAGCCGAGCTCGCGTCGGTCTTCCGACGTCTCGGCATCCGTCACCTCCGACTCTCCACCGATGGTCCGTGGCTGCCCGCGCTCGCGCAGGGCTTCGCCCGGACCCCGAACCTTGCAGGACGACCCATATGAACTTCCTCGCTCCCCAGATGCTGCTCGGCCTCCTCCTGGTCCCCGTCGCGATCGGGTTCTACCTGTGGGCGCAGCGCCGGCGCAGCAAGTACGCGGTCCGCTTCACGAACCTCGACCTCCTCGCCAACCTGACCCCTCGACGGCCGGCCTGGCGGCGTCACCTGCCGCCGCTCCTCTACCTCGGCGCGATCGCCGCGCTGCTCATCGGCCTGGCCCGCCCGACGATGGTCATCGCCACGCCGCGCGAGGACGCGACCGTCATCCTGGCCATGGACGTCTCGGGCTCGATGCGCGCGACCGATGTCTCGCCGACACGGCTCGATGCCGCCAAGGCCTCCGCTCTCTCGTTCATCGCCCAGCTTCCCGAGGGCGTCCGGGTCGGCATCGTGTCGTTCGCCTCGGAACCGGTCACCCTCGTCAGCCCGACCGCCGACCGCGGGCAGCTCAAGCAGGCCATCGATGGGCTCACCGCCCGCGACGGGACGGCCATGGGCGACGCGCTGATGCAGGTCCTCGACATCGCCGAGAAGATCCAGACCGACAACAAGAAGGAAACCCCTGACGCCAGCACCGCGCCCAGCGCGGCGCCACCCACTGCCTCGGCGGCCCCGGGCGCCAGCGGTGCACCGAGCGTGCCGACCGACCAGCCCTCCGGCCAGCCCCTCGTTGCGGCGATCCTGCTCTCCGACGGCGCGAACTCCGTCGGCCAGACGGAACCGCTCGACGCGGCCCAGCGTGCCAAGACGCTCGGCGTTCCGATCTACACCATCGCCCTGGGTACTCCCACGGGCCAGGTGACCGTCCAGGATCAGTTCGGACAGGATGTCACCCTCGACGTGCCGCCCGACACCGAGACCCTGTCCCAGATCGCATCGATCACCGGTGGCAAGGACTTCGACGCGCCGACGGCCGAAGACCTCGCCAGCGTCTACAAGAGCCTCGAGTCGCGCATCGGCTACACAGAAGAGCGCCAGGAAGTCACCTTCGCCCTCGTCGGCGCCGGCCTCCTGCTGGTCGTCATCGGCGCCGGCCTCTCGGCGGTCTGGTTCGGCCGCCTCCCCTGAGTCGGTGAGCCTGCCCGACGCCCTCCGGGGCGGCGGGCAGGAGGGAATGTCGGGTACGCTCGGCACATGCCCACACCATTCGATGTCGAGGCGCTGCGCGCCGAGTTCCCCGCCCTCGCGCGGCAGCACGACGGCCGCCCCGCCGTCTTCCTCGACGGTCCGGGCGGGACCCAGGTCCCGCAACGCGTCATCGACGCTGTCAGCGGTTACTACCGCGACATCAACGCCAACTCCGGCGGTGCGTTCACGACCAGCGAACGGACTGACGAGATGGCGGCCGAGGCACACGCCGCGGTGGCCGACTTCCTCGGCGCGGCGTCGCCTGACGAGATCAAGTTCGGCGCGAACATGTCGACGCTGACCCTCCATATCGGCCGCTCGATCGGGGCGACGCTCCAGGTCGGCGACGAGATCGTGGTGACCCGCCTCGACCACGAGGCGAACGTCTCGACCTGGCGTGCCATGGCGGCCGACCGCGGCGTCACCGTCCAGACGGTCGACATCAACGACGTAGACGTCACCCTCGACCTCGAGGACCTCGAATCGAAGCTCGGGCCGCGGACGAAGCTCGTCGCGGTCGGCTACGCCAGCAACGCGGTCGGTTCGGTCAACCCGGTCCGGGAGATCATCGCCCGGGCACATGAGGTCGGTGCCCTGACCTTCATCGACGCGGTGGCGTACGCACCCCACGGCCCGATCGATGTCGTCGACCTCGACACGGACTTCCTGGCGTGCTCCGCCTACAAATGGTTCGGGCCGCACGTCGGCGTGCTCTACGGCAAGGCCCGACATCCTCGAGAGCCTGCCGGCCTACAAGGTCCGCCCGGCCCATGACCGGTTCGAGACCGGGACGCCGAACTACGAGGGCATCGCCGGCACCCTCGCCGCGACCGACTACCTGCGCGACGTCGGGCGGTCCTATGGCGATGTCGCCGGCGCGCCGGGTGCCGGAAACGGCAGCGAACGCCGGCGCGGGCTGGTCGCCGGCATGGTCGCCATCGCCGACTACGAGCGCGCGCTCGTCACCCGGTTCATCGACGGCCTCGAGGCGATCAAGGGAGTGACCATCCACGGCGTCACCGACCGATCGCGGTTCACGACGCGGGTTCCGACGGTCGCCGTGACCATCGCCGGGGTCCACCCGCGCGCGGCCGCCGAGGCGCTCGGGCGGCGCGGCATCTATACGTGGGACGGCGACTTCTACGCGACCGGCCTCATCGAGCGGCTCGGCAAGGCCGAGACGGGCGGCGTGCTGCGTCTCGGACTCGTCCACTACAACACCGCCGCCGAGGTGGACCGGACGATCGAAGCGGTCGCGCGATTGGCGGGCGGGCCGCCGACGTGATCGGAAGGTGACCGAGCGGGGGTCGATCCGGCGACGGCTGGCGCGCCAGTTCGACACTGCCGAGCTGCGCCGGATCAAACGACTCTGGGTGCGCCACTCGATCGCCGAGGACGCGCGCGACATCGACGGCCTGATCGCGACCTTGTCGGAGGAGTGCGTCTACGAGATCGTCCCGACCGGCCAGCGCTGGGAGGGCCACGACGGCGCCCGTGCCTTCTACACGGAGCTGTTCGGGGCGTTCCCCGACAACGCGTTCGCCCTGTCCGAGATCGTCATCGGGCCACAGGGCGCATTCGAGGTCGCGACCCTGACCGGCACCAACCTCGGGCCGTGGGCTGGCGTCGGGGCGTCCGAACTGGCGGTCTCGCTCGAGGTCCTGATCCTGTTTCCGTGGGATCCCGGGACGCAACGGTTCACCGGGGAGCGGATCTGGTTCGACCGCGGTCCCGGCTGAGCTTCGCCCGGACCTCCTGTTGCGCGGCTTGCGTCAATCGGTGACCGGTCGCATCATCGAGCGTGCCGGCGATCCGACCGGGACACTCGGGGGAGCTTTCATGACACGCATCCGCACGGCCGGCCGAGCCGGCGCCCTGCTGATCCGCTCGCCTTGCTGCTCGCGGCGTGCGGCGGCGGGACCGGGTCCGCAGCACCCACGGCATCGGGCGGCACGAGCGGCGCGACAGCCGCCCCGTCGACCGGCACTGTGCCATCACAGGCGACCGGAGGATCGCCCGATGCCTCGTTCCCGTTCGCGATCCCGTCCTTCGACGTCAGTGCGATCACGAAGGGCCTCGAGAACGTCGACTCGTACCGCATCTCGATCACGGTCAACGGCGTCGAGCAGTACAAGGGCGTCGTCGTGACCAAGCCGGTCCTGTCACGCGACCTCACGGTCAGCGGGGGCACGCGGACCGTCGTCATCGGCGACGAGGCGTGGGTGGCCAACGGCAGCGAGCCGTTGAAGTCGGTCCCGAGCCAGCTCGCGACCACGATGTTCGCGGCGTTCGACCCGACGCTGCTGGTCGGGGCGTTCTCTGGACCGGAGTGGGCCCAAAGCTCGCTCGACAAGGGCGTCGAGGAGAAGAACGGCGTCCAGGCTCATCACTTCCTGATCGATTCGACCACCGCGGTCGGCGGCTTCTCCGGGGTTCCGGCCGGCGCCGCGATCAACATCTGGATCGCCGACGAAGGCTACCTCGTGGCGTGGGAATTGACCGGGATCGGCGGCAGCGACATGTCGATCCAGGTGACCGGCGTGGATGACCCGACCAACAAGGTCGATCGCCCGGCCTGACTGGGCAGGCACCGGTCCCGCCCACGCGGCGACCATCGGACCTCGCCAAAACGCAACGCTGAGGAGCCGAAAGCGAGGTTCCCCGCATTTCTACCGGTCGAAACGCATCATCGGGATCGCCCTCGCGGGGCTCCCGAGCGTGCGCTTGGAGGCAACCGAGCCTTCCGATCGCCTTCCCGCGGTCCGACACCTCGCCTAACAATGACATGAGTTCCACCTGCAGCCGTCATTGTATGCGTTGCGCCCCAGCCATTGGCATGAAACAGCGGGATGGTGTGCAACTGCACCTCAGAGTCGTCGTTTTGCAGCGCCCACATCACACTCATCGCATGCAGAAACAAGTTGCGATGGGTGAGCATCACACCCTTGGGCCGGGCAGTCGTGCCGCTGGTGTAGAACAACTCAGCAACGTCGTCCTCGTCTTCAATGACGCTGGCAAATACCTCGGGGCTGGCAAGCTGCAAAAGCTCGTCATAGTTCCGATCGCTGCAGCCACTCTTCTGATGCAGGTGCGTCGAGGATCACGAAGAGCACCTCGCGCTGCAATTGCTTTCGAATGGAATCGACCGCCGGAAGGAACTCGGATTCGAGAAACAATACGCGAGCTTCTGAATGATCGAGGATGTAATGAAAATCGCTCGCAGCCAGTCGCACGTTCAGCGGAAGCAAAATCGCACCTGTCTGCAATACACCGTAATAGGCTTCGAGAAGGCGATGGCAGTTATGGCCCAGATAGGCCACGACGTCGCCTTTCCCTACCCCCAGGCCGGCAAGAGCATTGGAGAGCCGGTGAACGCGCTGGCTAAACTCGGCATAGCTGAAACGCCGACCCTCGCAGACGACTCCCACTTTCTGCGGGAAGAGTTTCTCGGCCCGGCGCAGGAACATGAGTGGAGTCAAGGGAACAATCATTGGGCTGGTCTTCTCCGAACGTGGAAGGAGCAAAGGATATCAGAGGCGGTGGCTCTGCTGCCGCCAAAAATGGCTGATCATCTGAGGCGAGGGCGAGGCTTCCTGCCGAGCCATGCCGCTAGAAGCGCCATCCAGAAAGGCTCGACAGGAGCCTCGCCCTCCCGACCTTCCTGGCGCTCGCTTCGCAAAAGGAATCTGACGTTGCCGCGATTTTTTTGCTGATCGTCATTCCAATCTGTCCTAGAATCCAACGTCAAAGGAAGTTGGCAACGTCGCTGGCTTCTACCGAAATCCATAGTTTGTGGAATCGGTTCTCTCCCAGTTGATTCCGCGCGGCGGCACGGATGTCGCTGCCAAGCTTTTTATTCCTAGTTCATTTTGATTTAACACCAGGGCCGTACACTGGGCCGACAGTGAAGGAATCACAAATTGGATTCTTCACCAACGTTCCTTTGTATTCTTCCAAGGCTAAAAAGGAGTCGTCATGCGTTACCTACAGTATGGACTGAGAGGGCTGCTGACGCTGATGTTGCTATTTTCCTCCCAACCGCTCTGGTCACAGTCGCAAAGTACGACCGGGACGATCGAGGGCACGGTTGTTGATGAAACCGGCGCGGTTGTTTCGGGAGCGAATGTGACACTGACGCCTCCAGAGCACCGGCGCCACTCGCACCTTGAGCACGGACACCTCAGGCCGTTACACCGCGCCTTTGCTACAGGTGGGCAACTACGACGTGATAGGTCCAGTTGGCTGGCTTCACAACGGTGAAGCGCACAGGCATCGCGCTGGCACTCGGCCAGTCTCTCACAGTGGATGTGACCCTGAAACTCGCTGCCGTCGAAACGACCGTGGAAGTTTCAGCCGCGGCTCCTTTGATCGAGACTTCCCGGTCCGAAGCCAGCAGTCTCATCGATAACAATCAGGTGTCCAACCTTCCACTGAATGGCCGAAAGTTTTTGGACTTGGCCTTCCTCACCCCCGGCGTTTATCAAGAGAAGGAACGAAACACCATGAGTCTGTCCGGGATCGCGGGGCATTAACAGCAACATCAACATCGATGGCGCTGATTTCAACCAGCCTTTCTTTGGGGGCCAGCGAGGCGGCGAGCGGGCCAATGTGGCGTACGTTGTAAGTGGAGAGGCGATCCGCGAGTTTCAGGTTGTTCGGGGGAACTTTGCGGCGGAATTCGGGCGGTCAACCGGTGGCGTCGTAAATGTGATCACCAAATCAGGCTCCAATGACTTCCACGGCAGCGCCTTCTACTTTCTGCGACATCGTGAATTTGCCCCACGGGATAGGAATGGGGACGAGCGCGCTCCGATCCGCCAACAGTTTGGAGGTGCAGTTGGCGGGCCGATCATTCAAAACAAGACGTTCTTTCTATAACGTCTACGACCAGCAGGAAGAAAGACAGGCTTTCATCATCCGTTTCAACGCAACTGCGGGACTCCCCGCCGACCTGCTGGCTCAGCAAGGCGTTTATCAGACCACAAACGATGTGAAGACCTATCTGATCAAGACTCGATCATGAGTTGTCACCTACCCACCGAATTTCTGGCCGTTACAACTGGAGTCGCAATCAGGGCCTGAACGGCACCTTCACTGGAGTCGGCACGGGCGTAATTGACAATAACGGAACCGAAAAGGACCGCACTCATACAGCGGTGGTCAATCTGAACAGCATCTTCAGTCCTACGATCCTCAATGAGTTCCGCTGGCAGTATTCCTACGAAGAGCGTCCTCGCGTTAACAACAATGAGTCAGATGATTTCGTCAGTAAGGTCGGTCCGCAGGTCCAAGTCACTGGTTGCTGTTTTTTTGGCGGTGTGTCCTTCCTTCCAGTTCAGCAATACGACGATCGCCTGCAGTTCACTGAGAATCTTTCCATCATTAAGGGCGCGCACAATGTGAAGGTCGGCTTCGATTACAACCATTCCTACGTGGATCAGGTCTTCCGCGGAAACTGGCGTGGGGTTTACATCTTCAACACCATTGACAACTTTGTTCGGGCGACGAAACAAGCAAGTCAATCCCGCCACCAATCAGCCCTACACCGCAGATCAATATCGACTCTTCTTCGGTGATGGCGCGTTTGCAGCCGGTGTGAATGAGTATGCGACCTACATCCAGGACACTTACAAAGTGTCGTCCAGGTTCACCCTCAATCTGGGCTTGCGCCACGAAGCCTTTCTTATGCCTCAGCCCACTCGGCCCAATCCGCTATTGCCGCAGAGCTCCAGTATTCCCAGCGACAAAGCCATGTGGCAACCTCGCGCAGGTATTACTTACGATTTCCGCGGCGACGGAAAAACGGTGCTGAAAGTCGGTGGCGGGCTTTTTCACGGCAGGACGCCGCTGCTTCTGATCAACCAAGCCTTCAACTCCAACGGCAGCCAAAACGTGGGGTCACGTTCACTCTGAACCCAACCCAGATCGACGCCGTGCAGCGAATCCACCCGGAGTTCGTCTTCCCGTTTGTCCCCGACACTTCCAAAGCTGAGAACTCCACCTACATTACGGGTGCTGGCGTGGCTGGTCTCAGGCCCGATGCGTCGTTTTTTGCTCCCGACTTTCACAACCCGCGTTCTTTGCAGTACACCGCCAGCCTTGAGCGGCAGGTGTTTACGAACTTGGCTGTATCGCTCGATTACGTTCACAACAACACCGTCTATCTGCAGAGAATTCGCGACGTGAACTTGCCGGCACCCGTCTATCAGTTGGACAACTCAACTCCGCCAGTGGTCAGGGCGCGTTTTAACACAGCCAATCGTCCCAACACGAACTTTCGCCATCATGCGCTCGCAGGAGAGCACTGCTCGCTCGAACTACGATGCGCTCACCCTTTCCCTCAAGCGCCGCTATGCCACCAAGCTGCAGTTTTACACCAACTACACGCTCAGCTATAACCGCGACGACGATTCCAACGAGCGTAACTTCGCTGGCATCACCTACGAGAATGCCTTTAACCTCGCCGATGAGTATCGGTGGGCCCGCAACGATATCCGGCATCGTTGGGTGTTCAGCGGAATGTATGATCTGCCGCTCGGCTTCCAGATTGGAACCATTGGGGAGTGGAGAACAGGAGGTCCCTTCAGTGCTTTTACGAATACGGACAGCAATGGCGATGGCCAGTTTACCGACAAGCCCATCATCGGCGGAATCCCTCTACTGCGAAACGCGTTCCGGCAGCCAAATATCTTCAACCAGAACGTCAGGGTAAGCCGGAATTTCAAGATTCGGGAGGGACATCAAGTGGCGCTTATCTTCGAGATGTTCAATATCTGGAACACCGAGAACTTGCATTCGGTGCAAGCACGAACGAAAGCACCACCACCGCCCTGGGCTCCCGTTGGGGTCTCGGACAAACGCCACTTTCGACGTTCCGCACCTTCTGTCTTCCCGACGGTACGTTCAATCGAGCGGGAGTCGATGTGGGCGTCCCTTTCCAGCTGCAGGTCGCTGCAAAGTACACGTTCTAACGCTCGGCCCTGCACAAGCCGGAAGAAGGCCTCATGATACGCTCATGCGGCAACGAGAAAAGGTAAGAATCTGAGTGTGCAGTCCCAGAGCGGCAGCTGTAGCTGACATCTCCAGAAAGATCATCGGCAAGAGACTAGTCCACCGTTCAATCCTCGAAGGGGCTTCTTATGACTACACGACTCACAGTCCTGGCACTTTTGGCCCTTCTATCTTGTGCGGCTGAGTTAAGCGGCCAGTCTCAGGCAACAACCGGAACCATCCAAGGCTTTGTTAAAGATGAAAGCGGGGCCGTCGTTCCCGGCGCCCGAGTTGCCATCCGGCACGTGCAGACGGGCTTAACGCGAGAACTGGCTACCGACGCGTCGGGCTTTTATCGCGGCATCTCGTTGCCTTCCGGCACTTACGAAGTGGCTGCTGGCCTGGATGGCTTCACAACGTTGAAGCAAAGCAACATCCAGCTTTCAATCGGACAGGCTCTCGACGTCGACGCCGTTCTCAAACTGGCCGCAGTCGCGACCGAGGTTTCAGTGGAGGCAACCAGTGCTGCGCTCGAACTGACCAAGACTGAGGTCAGTAGCACCGTCAACGAACGCGCGATTCAGGAGTTACCCATCAATGGCAGGCGCTTTACTGATTTCGTTCTGCTGACTCCCGGTGTGACCCAAGACCCGCGCGGTCTTTCCGGTACCCAGAACGGCGATCTTTCCTTCGGTGGTACTCCGCGGCATCAACAACAATGTGCAGATTGACGGCGTTGACAACAACAACGCCTTCTTTGCCCAGTCGCGCGGCCGTTATCGCGCCCCTTACAATTTCAGCCAGGCGGCGGTGAAGGAATTCCAAGTTGTGAACAGCAATTTCTCGGCCGAGTTTGGCAAAGCTGCCGGGGCCGTTGTCAATGTCATCACCAAGTCCGGCACCAACGACCTGCATGGCGAGGGGTTCTATTTTCTGCGCGACAGCGGCGTAGCGGCCCGCAATCCTTTCTCAGCGACGTTAAACAAGAGTCGGCAGCAGCAATTTGGCGGTGCGGTCGGTGCACCCATTCGACGCGACAAACTGTTTTTCTTCGGCAACTATGATCAGCAGGTGTTTCGGGTTCCCACGAATGTCCGCCTGCTGGGAATTCCGCCGCCGATCTCAATAATCCTGATCCCTGCTATTCAGAATGCTATCCGCTTCCTGCGAGGACTGGAAGGTGACTTCAAGTCGGAGCTTCTGGCAAATGTTTTCCTGGTGAAGACTGACTGGATCATGAACTCGCGGCACACGTTGTCCGGACGCTACAACTTCCAGCATCTGGGCGGCTCGAACAATGTCTTCTTCAATCTGACCAACCCCATCACCCCCTTTGCCATCGACACCAACTCCACTGGCGAAGTGCGTACAGACAGCGCCGTCGCTTCGCTCACTTCTGTGATTGGCGCTCGTGCTCTGAATGAGTTCCGCTTTCAGTTCGCCTACGACAATCAAAACAATATTGCCAATACAGACAATGTCAACGCTCGGATTACCGGGGTGATTAGTGGCTGGGGTCGCGGGACCACCGAACCGCGCTACACGCGTGAAAGGCGGTTTCAATTCATCGACAACTTCAGTCTGAGCCGGGGTCGTCATGAGTTCAAGACTGGAGTTGATCTCAGCGTCATCCGCCTTGAGAACTTCTTTCCGGGATTTTTCGGTGGGCGGTATACGTTTAGCTCAATTTCAAACTTTGTGAACAACATTGCCCAGACCTTCGATCAAAATTTTGGCGACCCGACCACCCAACCGCACGCGATGCAGTATGCAGGATTCGTTCAGGACAATTGGCGCACGCGCCGCAATCTGAATTTTTCCTTCGGCTTGCGTTATGAGTTAGAAACCTACGACACGTCAACGCTTGTAGCGAATCCCCTCTATCCCGCAACAGGTCGAATTCCTCTGGACAAGAACAACTGGGCGCCGCGTTTTGGTTTCTCTTGGTCTCCAGGATGGCTTGGCAAGACTGTCGTTCGAGGTGGGTACGGAATCTTCTATGGACGAACACCGCAGATCATGACGTCGACGGCAATTTCCGGGAACGGCCTGCGGACCCAGCAGTTTACACTCAGCGGTAACGTTCCGGCCCAGGCGGCTCTAATTCCCACCTATCCAAACCGTCTGAGCGCACCTCCAAATGTCATTGCGGCCCGGTCCGCCATTTTTGTGTTCGCCCCAGACTTCGTCAATCCGTATGTCCAGCAGGGCAGCCTGGCTCTTGAGCGACAGATCCTCAATAACTTTCAGCTCGCCGGAACCTACATTGTCGCTAAAGGTACTCGCCTGAATCGTTCTCGGGACGTAAATCTTGCTCCGCCGGTGCCGGTCACAATTCCGATTTCCAGCGGCGGCAGTCAAGTCGGCGCTGGCGTTGTGCAGCAGTTCCCCACGACTCGTCCGCTGGCGGCCATCGCCGCCATCAACACCTTCGAGAGTGCTGCCAGCTCGATCTATCACGGGATGGTTGTCTCGCTGAACAAACGCTGGAGCCAGGGTTACCAGTTCCAGGTGTCTTACACCCTCTCGAAAACCATCGACGACGGACCCGATGCATTAATCGTAACCAGCTCAGGCCGGGTTCAAAACGCCTACAGCGCGCGTGATGAGCGTGGCCTGGCGGTGACCGATCAGCGGCACCGTTTCGTGTTCAGTTGGATTTACTCACCCAATTTTGGTTCGTTACAAGGCGCAGCCAGTCAGCTACTCAACGGGTGGAAGTTCGGGGCAATCTCCTCGCTGGCTTCTGGCAGGCCAATCGATGCCAGACGACAAACGACCCTAACCGCGACGGCAATTCGCCAACGACCGAACACCCGGCCTCGGAGAAATGTATTCCTGGGACCTGGGTTCAACAGTCACGACTTCGAATCACTCGCGTCTTCAAACTCCGGGAACGTTCCAGAATCGAATTCATCACAGAGTTCTTCAACGTATTCAATCACCCCAACTTCTGTTCGGCCGAAATGACGATGGCTTTTTCAGGAACCATCCACCTACAGCGCCACTGGCGGCGGCGAACTTACGCTGACTTCTCCTTTTCCTTGGCAGACCAAGCCTTCAATCCCGGCTAGATCCAGTTGCCTCAAGTATCTGTCTGAGGTCCGGTCACCCCCCTTGATTGGGCCTCAGGCTGGTGCATAGGAAGGCCGCTGTCTCTAACCCATCTGGTGCGTTGACCCGATCGGCGCTCAAATACCGTCTTACTGCCCAAGTTGGGCATCCGAGTTCTTCACCTTGGAAAGAGCAGTGCCCGAGCTGCACCCTCGCTCTGACTCCAAGATACTGATATTGATAGGAGTTAGAAAGACAATTCGGGCTATTGGCACTCAATTTGATAATGTCTGGTACGACTAAAAGGAGGGCAACGCCGTGTGGAACTTTATTGACAAGAGCTGGGTTCAAATCAAGATCGCGTTCGATGTCCGCGACGGTTTCCGGAAAACGGGCAAGATCTTTGAGCTTCCGGAGGACATTGACACGACTCTCACCCGATAGAAAGCAGCGGATGACGCTCTGCAATCTCTTTGCAAACCACGGTCAATCCATCGAAGAGCTGGCTGTTTATTTTGAGATGGATCGGAGCCGAGTGATCTCTGTTCTGATGCAAGAGGGTCTGCTCGAAGACCAGCGTCGGCGATCTTGCGGAGAGGATCAAAGGCGGACGGAGAGAGTCTGACCGCGCTCTTTCGCAACCGGTGAAAAGTGAAGGCCCTCAGAGCGAGCTTGCTTTCAGCAAGACAACGCAATCTCAGCTAGGGCGATAAGGAAGCCCGGTGATCTGGCTTCCGCGGAGCAATGGGTCGAACGCAACGAAATCCGATTGTTGGGCTTCGTTCCGCAGGACGAGCCCAGCTGCGGTACGAACACGTCAGAAATAGCGTTGGCTGGTCGAACCAAGAGCCTCCACGCAGGACACGATAGATGCCTTGAGCCGGCCCGAGCGGATCACGGTCGGGAGACACTTCATAGTAGTTCCGATCATACCAGTCAGCAGTCCACTCCCACACGTTTCCAATCATGTCGCATAGTCCGAAGTAATTGCGCTCCTTGCTGCAGACGCTCGGCAGCACCCGAATCGGAGCCGTACACCGCCAGCTTCGCGGTAGGGTTGTCGTCGCCCCACGGATACATGCGCCCCTCCGCAAGACCCCGGCTGGCGCGCTCCCATTCAGCCTCCGTTGGCAAACGTTTGCCTTCCCAGCTGCAAAACCCCACGGCATCATCCCAACTCACATTCACCACCGGATGCTTCTCCTGCCCCTTCGGAATCGCACCCTTAAACCAATGATAGGGCACCTTGCGGTGAGTAGCCTTGGCAAACACGGCATACCGTTCGTTGGTTACCTCCGCTTCGTCCATGGTGAACGGATTCACGTAAACCTTCCGAACTGGTGTGTCGTCTTTGAGAGGATTTGGGTACCAAGCAAGACGAGTGTCAGGCCAGTCGTAGCTGCGACCGCGGGAAAATTCTCCGCCCGGAATGAAAACCATGCCCGGCTCGGATGCAAGGCAGGTTGCGCAGAGGAAACACAAGGAAATGAAGGAATAATCCTGCCATCTGCATCGCTTGCCAGCCGCAGAGATTTCCGCAAGCTTCGCTCCCTCCTTTGGGAAAAACCAGAAGCATCGGCTCCCCTCGCCCCAACGTGGGAGAGGGGTTGGGGGGAGGGAGAGCCCACCATGCGGCTCAATGCCTGCCTCTTCCTGCCGCAGCGTCGCAACCGAGCACGCCGTGACCCCTCTCGCTGGGGCGAGGGGAACCGATTCTGAAGGAGCACTGTTGTCATTCCGGAGGAGCGCCAAGGCGATGGTGCGCAAAGCTGACTACTCTGTCTTGACACTCGGTGAACGAGCGTTAGCTGCCGTAGATTTGGGAGAGTTCATCAGTGGGGATTGTGCCGTTGGCGCCGAGCGGATCGACGTAGACGTAGGTGCGGCCTGAGGGCAGATTGCGAACTTCCTTGGACCAATCGATGCCGAGTGCCGAATAGATCGTGGCTACCACATTCTCAATACGCGGCTGTTCCTTCTGGTTCCAGCCGGGCTGTACGCAGCGAGCACCGTCGGCGTCCGAAGCTCCGATCACAAGTCCGCCTTTCACTCCGGCGCCGGCAAAGAGTGCCGGGAAGACATACTTGTGGTGGTCCCTTCCAGCCATGTGATTCAGCGGTCCAGGAGTACGTCCGAATTCGCTCATCAGGACCACCAGCGTCTCATCCAGCAGACTCTTTCCTGGAGTTGCCTTCGAAGGTGTGGTTGCGAGATCCTCGATGAGGCTGGCCGCAGCCGGATCGAAATCGCCAATGAGCTTGTAGTGATTATCTTCAAGCGATCGATCCCAAATGTTTCGATGATGGTCCCACCCATGCTGGCAGATGTGGATGTAACGCGTCCCCGCGTCCTGGGTCAAAACGTTGCGGGCTAACGTGCAGGCAATGCCTGTGGCCGTGTTGCCATAGCGCTTGCGATCCTCGTCGCTCACCTGAAACGCTGCCGGCCAGCGCGAATCCGTGAGCAAGCGTTTGGCGGTTCCGCTGAAATCCTCAAAGGCCTCAACGTCACGGCCGTAGCTGCTCATCTTTCCACGGCTCTCGCGCAGGCTCTGAAGAACGCGCCATCGTTCTTCGATCAGCTCCATGGCCTTCTGATCCAGCGACATGCCCGACAGTGCCTGCTGCGCATTCAGATCGAACACGGAAAAGCGCGGCGGCAGAAAGCCCGTTGACAAGGCGCCCACCTGATTGGTTTCCAGGTTGAATGAAACGTAAGTGGGAAACGTGTCCGACTCCCGGCGCCGCGATTCGAGCTCAGAGGCAACGACTGAACCGACCGAGGGAATCTCGCGAGCAAAAGCCACGTTCAAAGGACGCCCGGCCTGCAAGTAGTACTGGCCGCGCAGATGCACCTCTTCGTGGCTCACAAAAGAGCGCACCAAGGCGATGCGATCCATCACCTTCTCCATCCGTGGAAACATGTTCACCGGAAGGTAAATCCCGGTTGAGGTCTTGCGGACCTGGAAATCCTTGGGGGTGGCAGGGTTGTCCTTGAAATCGAAAGTGTCGAGATGACTGATGGCACCTGAGATCTCGAAGAAAACCACATTGCGCGCAGTACCGCGCGGGCGCGGCTTGCTGCCGATGCTGGCAGCTTGAATCCGGAGAGGCCAAATGGCATCGAGAGAGGCGCCCACCAGACCGAGTCCGCCAAACTTCAACAGCTCACGGCGCGTTGGGAACAAATCACCAACTGTCTTGGGACGATTCATAACGTCTCACTCTCAGAAGTTGTACAGGAACTCAACCAGGTTGAGCAGCGCCCATTGCACATTCTGTGCGCCTTCCACGCGATCCTTGTCGAGGAACGAAACAGCCACCGTCTTCTCCTCGGGAGTCGGCTGGCGAGACAGCGTTGCAAGAAAGAGCTCGTCAACGACTTTGCCGTTGCTCTCGGAGCTAGCGAGCAGGCGCTGGACGCGGCTGTCCTTGGCGGCCAGGACGCGGTCGTTCACCACCGGCGACCGCATCAACATGATGGGTTGCAACGGAGACGCCTGCGGAGGACGCGCGGGAGCTCCACGATTGGATTGTCCAAAGGCCTGCATAAAGCTCTTGAGCTCGCCGGACGAGCGAGGCACTGCCATCTGCATGGCCATGCTCACCGTAGGACCGGCCGGTTCTTCGTCGTTCAATACGGCCTTGCGTCGGCCTCCTCCAAAGCTGCCAGGACGATCCGTCGCGAGCGCAATCGAGTCGTGCAGCTCCTCGGCCGTGAGCATGCGTGCGTACTTCCGCGCGTAATACCTTGTGTAACGCTCGCTCCATTGGCCGGGAAAGCGCGCCGAAAGCTGGTAGGCGCTGGAGTTGCAAATCGTGCGGAACAACGAGTGCAGACTGTAGCCACTCTTTCGGAAATCAGCCGCCAAGCGCGTCGAGCAACTCTGGATGTGAAGGCTGCAGCTCCCACCCTGTCGGGAATGTGCTTCGGATCCTGACGCGCAAGGTCGAACTCGTCCGCCGGTTCGACGATGCCGAGTCCCATCAGCTTCGACCAATAGAGGTTGACCGTGGCTCGCGCAAACTGCGGATGGCTGGTCAACAACCGCGCCAATTCTTCGCGGGGTTCGGCGCCACGGCGCGGGAGTTCGTCAGTCAGCATGAACTTGGGCTGCGATGGACCACCGGAGCGCTCGATACGCAGCATGCTCTGGCTCTTGGTGTCGTACCCTCGCCCCAAGTCGTCCACAATAAAGTGGCCCATCAGGGCTTCACTTCGCTCGACATGCGGAATGTATCGCGTGTTTCCGAGAAAGGCTGCCTGCTGAAAGAAGTCAGACCGCTTTCGCTGGCTGAGGTAGACATTGACCTTCTCGAGGTGGTGGGCTCCGTCGTGACACGAGATACAAGAGAGGTTGATGCCGAGAAAGACTTTCCCATAGAGAATCGTCAGCTCATCGTGTGTATCAATCTGATGAACTTTCCGAAGGTCATCGCCATTCTCGACCTGCCCAGGTTTGCCCTCGACATGCTCGCGAACGATCGGATTCACCGAAGCCACCACCAGGTTGCTCTTGGCTGACCCCGCAATGAGCGAGCGCACAAAGTCGTCGTACGGACGGTCCGACGCCAGACTCTCCTTCAGCATGTAGTGGAACAGTTGGACTCCACGCCCCATCTTCCCGTTGGCCCGGAGCAGGTCCATGTAGAAATACGACCACTTGTCCACAAAGGCCGGGCTGCCAATCAGACGGTCAATCACACGGGCGCGCTTGTCCGGAGAGGTGTCTCCCATGAAGTTGAGAACTTCAGAAGGCGTCGGAATGCGGCCAGTCAGGTCGAGCGTGATGCGTCGAAAGAACTCCTGGTCGGAAGCTGGCGGCGCGTGGGGAACGCCGTCCCGCTCCATTTTCCCGAAGATGTGGTTGTCGATGAAATTGCGGCGCGGAACCCTCTGGATTGACCCCGTGGTTTCGGCAAGCCCGAGGCTAAACGTTCTGTATTGGCGCCTGCCTCCAACGACTTGGGCCCCTGGAACAGAGGCGCGTGGACATCGGAAGACATGGTCGAGGAATCGACAACAGGTTTCTTCTCTTGCTTCTGGCTGTTGTCAGCAGCCAAACAGAGAAGCGACATGAGAGGCAAGATCCATAGCGCTCGGTACACCGTTGCCCTCCTTCCTGAAGTTCTTATCGGATTGAAGAAAATATGGTCAAAACTCGTTGAAATGTCAAGAGATCGCTTCGAACAGATCGTATCGAAGCACCCATGGGGTGGCGGACTCAGCGAGCCATGCTGGCCATCCGTTTGGGAATCAACGCTACCGGCGATTCAGCCTTTTGTGTGCGCTCTAGGAATTCGACACACCAGCAACACTTGTTAACCTCTCTGGTGAGTTGGGCCGATTGAAAGGACAACAGTGACCCTGAAAACCCTCGTTAGCGGCGCGGCAGCAGCCGTCGTCATCGCCGGCGCCGCGGCAGGTGTGACTTCCATTGCATCCCCCGCTTGTCGACGGGACCGGCGGTCGCTCCGGTCGTCTGGGACGTCCCGATGCCGGAGGCGCCCGCGCCGGACCTGCAGGGTCCGCTGCTTCAGACGCTTCAGGCACTCGGCGGCCCGGGCATGTCCGCCAGCAAGTCGCCGTTCATCCAGGGCGGCATCGGTCGGATCGAAGGCCGGGTCGCCGACTCGAAGTTGCGCGAGGCGCAGGCCGACGGCAAGTTCCCGCTGTCCTTCAGCGTGGCGAACATCGACCAGAATGGTCCCGTCGTCACCGCCGATGTCACCGCCACAGCCGCGAACGGCGGCGTCGCGAGCCAGAACATCGCGTTCGTTCCCGGTCCCAGCCCCACCGGCTGGCAGATGTCGAAGCAGTCGCTCATGGCGTTGATGTCGGCTGTCGGCTAGGCAGCCAGGGCACCGCACCACACGTGCCGCAATTCTGAGCGCCGTCGCTATCGCGGCGGCGCTCGGGGTTGGCGGATGTAGTACGGACACCGAGGACAAGCAGGCGCAGGCGGCGATACACACGCTGCCCCCGATCACCAAGTCGCCCACGATCCCCGACCCGGGGCGGCCGGACCGCCATCGCGCCGTTGCCGCCACCGACGGCGCTGACGATGTGATGAACCGGATCTCCGACGCGAATGTGCCCGCCGCGGAAAAGATCAACCTGGTCGAATCGGCGACACCCGGCGACGCCGATTCGATGGACGAATTCGGCAGAGCCCTCGCCGACAACGGCTACACCCCGGTGACGTGGGAGGCCAGGGACCTGAGGTGGGCCCAGGGCACCCCGGGCAACGTGCTGGCTCTGGTCACGCTCAACACCGCCAACCCGCAGGCTCGCGACTTCACCTTTTCGATGGAGTTCCACGTCGTCGACAACTCCTGGCAGCTGACGCGACGCACCTTTGACTCGCTGCTGCATCTGGATGAGGACGCGCCTCAGGTACCGACACCGACACCCACTCCCTAGGCGCGTTCGCATGTGGATCGGCTGGCTGGAGTTCGATGTGCTGCTCGGGGATGTGCACTCGCTGAAGCAGAAGCGGTCCGTCCTCCGACCGGTCATCGCGGAGTTGCGCCGCCGATTCGCCGTATCGGCAGCCGAGACCGGCGCCCAGGAACTGCATCGGCGCGCCAGCGTCGGCATTGCCGTGGTGTCGGCCGACCGCGGCCATATCGTCGACGTGCTCGACGCCGCCGAACGACTCGTGGCGGACCGGCCTGAGATGGAGCTGTTGTCCACGCGGCGCGATCTGCGGCGCAGCACCGACGATTAGAAGTGCCTAGACGCTGCCGCCGAGCTGGCGCTTGCGCCGCAGCGGCATGGGCGCAATCGCACCCGGCGCCAATTTGCGCACGTTGATCAGAAATGCGGTGTGCCCACGCATCGTGTGTTGCGGGCGCACGGCCAAGCCGACGACATGCCACCCGCGCTGCATGCTCTCCCATGCCCGCGGCTCGGTCCAGCACTGCTGCTCGCGCAATGCCTCCACCGCACGCGAGAGTTGGGTCACGGTCGCGACATAGATCATCAGCACGCCGCCTGCGACGAGCGCCTTGCCGACGGCGCCCAGCACTTCCCACGGCGCCAACATGTCGAGCACGACGCGATCCACCTCCGGACCCGCGTAGTCGCCGACGTCCGCGATCACCAACTCCCAATTGTCCGGGCGTTCCCCGAAGAACGTCGTGACATTGCGCACCGCATGTTCGCCGTGGTCCTCCCGCACGTCGTAGGAGGTGACCCACCCCTCGGGCCCGACCGCACGCAGCAGCGAGCACGTCAGAGCACCGGAGCCTGCGCCGGCCTCCAGAACGCGTGCGCCCGGGAAGATGTCGCCCTCGTGCACGATCTGCGCGGCGTCCTTCGGATAAACGACCTGTGCACCGCGCGGCATCGACATCACGTAATCGACCAGCAGTGGCCGCAACACCAGGAACTGGTCGCCGTTGTTGGACTTGATCACGCTGCCTTCGGGCAGGCCGACCACGGTGTCGAGGGCGATGATCCCGCGGTGCGTGTGGAACTCCTTACCGGGAGTCAGCAGCATCGTGTAGTGCCTGCCCTTCGCGTCGGTGAGTTGCACTCGATCACCGACAGCGAACGGCCCGGTCCTGTTCACAGCAGTTCAGCCTGCCAGTCGACGCGCCGTGACGGGTGCGCGGGGTTGTCGGAGTGTCGCCATAGTCTGGCCCCATGACCGACGAGCCGGAGCCGACCGCCGTTCGGCGTCCGGCCCTGTCGCCGTCGCGGGCTGCCGACTTCAAGCAGTGCCCATTGCTCTACCGGTTCCGAGCGATCGACCGGCTGCCGGAGCCATCCTCGACGGCGCAGGTGCGCGGTTCGGTCGTGCATGCAGCACTGGAACAGCTGTACGCGTTGCCTGCCGCAGAGCGCGTCCCCGACACCGCGATGACGCTCGTCGAACCCGCGTGGGAGCGTGTCGTCGCGGCGCAGCCGGAGCTGGCCGACGACTTCGAGCCGGGCCTGCGCGTCGCGCTCCTCGATGAAGCCCGCGCGCTGCTTTCGGGCTACTACCGGCTGGAGGATCCGACCCGGTTCGACCCGCAGAGCTGCGAGCAGCGCGTCGAGGTCGAGCTCGAGGACGGCACACTGCTGCGCGGCTTCGTCGACCGCATCGATGTCGCGCCCACCGGCGAGCTGCGGGTGGTGGACTACAAGACCGGCAAGGCTCCGCCCGAAGCGCGGGCACTGGCCGAATTCAAGGCCATGTTCCAGATGAAGTTCTACGCCGTGGCGCTGTTGCGGTCCCGCGGCGTGCTGCCCGCGCGGCTTCGGCTGGTCTATCTGGCCGACGGCCAGGTGCTGGACTACACCCCCGATCTCGACGAGCTTCTCCGCTTCGAGAAGACCTTGATGGCGATCTGGCGCGCCATCCAATCCGCCGGTGTCACAGGCGATTTCCGCCCCAGTCCATCCCGCATGTGCGACTGGTGCGCACATCACTCCCGCTGTCCAGTGTTCGGCGGCACTCCTCCGCCTTATCCGGGGTGGCCGGCGGCTCCTGACGAGGGTTCCGCCGCCGAGGACGACGTCGTGCTGCGCACCTCGGAGCCTGCTGCGTGATCGACTGCCACTACCGGCGAGTGGGGTCTGACGGCGAGTCGCTGATCTTCGACTCCACAGACGGAACCCGCAGCAACTGGGATCCCGAAATCCAGCACGGCTCACCGCCTCTCGCGCTGATGACCAAGTTGATCGAGGAACGTTCGGCCGACTCCGGACTGCGAATCGGCCGCGTGACCCTGGACATCCTCGGCGCGATCCCGGTGACCCGCGTTCGGGTGCAGGCATGGGTCCAACGGCCGGGTGCACGAATCTCGTTGATGGCAGCAGAGATGTCGGCGACCCGGCCCGACGGCGCCGAACGTCCGGTCGCGCGTGTCACGGCGTGGCTGTTGGCGACCAGTGACACGGCTGATGCGGCGACTGACCGTTTTCCCGCTCTCACGGAGGGCGACGCAGTCCCGGTGCCGCACGACTGGGTGGGCGCCAAGGGGTATCTTGAGACCGTGAACTGGCGGCGTCAGCCCGAAAACGGCGAGACGGGAAACGTGGTTTGGCTCAGCCCCCTTGTCCCCCTGGTGGATTCGGAGCCGACGACGGACCTGCAGCGGCTGGCGATGGTCGTCGACTCGGCTAACGGCGCTGGTGCGGCGCTGGACCCCGAGCAGTTCGTGTTCATGAACACCGACACCTCGGTGCATCTGCACCGACTGCCCGCCGGCAGCGACTTCGCGCTCCGTGCCCGCGGTTCGATCGGCCCCGACGGGATCGGCGTGACGACAGCCGAACTGTTCGACCGCCGGGGGTTCATCGGAACCTCCGCGCAGACACTGCTGGTGCAGCGTCGCGCATGAACGAGGAATTGTTGTGGCAGTTCGACCTCACCTGGGCGCTCGCGGATCTGCACCTCGCCGCCGTCGTCGAGGACGACTTCCTGTGGGAACCCGCACCGTTGTGCTGGACCGTGCGTCCGGACGCCGCCGGCGTCTGGCGCCCCGATTGGGCCGAATCCGAACCCGACCCGCTGCCGGTCCCGACGATCGCGTGGCTCACCTGGCACATCAGTTGGTGGTGGTCGCTGGCCATCGACAATGTGACGGGTCTGAGCCTGCGTGGTCGGGCGGACGTGACGTGGCCGGGTGACGGCTCCACCGCCGTGGCATGGATCCGGGAGTTGGCCACGCAGTGGCGACAACTGCTCGTCGGGTTGACCCCCGACGAGCTGGCCCGGACGTCGTCGTTTCCGTGGGACGCCGCCGCCGGCCGCACCGTGACACACACCGCCTTGTGGGTGAACACCGAACTGACCAAGAACATGGCGGAGATCGGCCAGCTGCGCATACTGCGGGCCGCCAGCGCATGAAGCATGGACGGCACACCCCCGGGCGGATCGGCGGCCAAGAGTTGTCGTACCTGGCTGCTTTGATGTCGTTATGTCTTCGACCGCTTCCTCTGGCGCCACGGTAGTGAGCCCCGCCGAGCGTGTTGAGGTGTTGTTCGACGAGTTGGCGGAGTTGGTCGGTCAGCGCAACAGCATCGATGGGCGCATCGTGGAGATCGTGGCCGAGCTGGATCGCGACGAGTTGTGTGGCGCCACGGGCGCGCGGTCGATCGCGGCGGTGGTGGCGTGGAAGATGGGCTCCTCATCGACGAACGCCACCACGATCGCCACCGTGGCGCACCGGCTGGCGGAGTTTCCGCGCTGCGCCCAAGGCATGCGCGAGGGCCGGATGTCGCTGGATCAGGTCGGGGTCATCGCGGGATCAGCGGCACGGAAAAGTTCCTGAGATACCCCACGGCGCCGAGGTGGGACAGACCGCTGCCGGTGTGGCCACAATAGGCGCGTGGCGCCCCGCCCCCGTCGAAACCGTGTCCCTCGATGTGTTGCACCGTGCTGGTTGGCGCCCGGTCACCAGAGACGCCGTGACGGCCTGGTATGCCGACCGGTCCCGGCACGAAGGGGTGTGTCCGTGCTGGCGGTGTGAGGCCGCGAGGCAGGCCAGCGCGCTGGCGGTGTGGCGGTGCCTGCGGAAATGGCGGCGCGGCCTGCCCTAGGATTCGCGGCGCTCGGCGGCATGCTCGTCACACCAGTACGACACCCCGGTCTGCCCGGTCCCGACGTGGTGGCGATACTCGCCCCACCGCGCATGCTCTGCACCGCAACCGGATTCGGCGCATCCCTTGCCGTTGTAAGCCGAAGCCAGCCGCATCCACTTCACCTCGACGCGGTTGCGGCGGGCTGCTGCGCGGCAGGCGTCACCGCAGTAGCGGGCGTCACGGCGCTGAGGGGTGAAGTTGCAGTGGCAATGCTCGCACGGGCGCCCTTCGATGGGTTGGCGGCGGGCGGCGCGGTATTCGCGCATGTAGGCGGCAGCGTCCTTGGCTGGCATGAACCCAGTCACGCGCAACCGGTTGGCTGTATCCCTACGTTGACCCGCGATTATCCAGCCCAAATCAGGGGAAATTTCCACGCGAACGCGTCGATCAAACTGACTTCAACTTCTGCTGATACCTCGCCGTCAACGACACCGCAGCCACCTCGTCGGCATCCACCTTCTGCGGGGTCACCTCGATCCCGGCACGCCGTTTCGTCGCCGGGGAGATCAGCAGCGCATCGAGGCCGTGCTGGATGGCGGCCCACGCTGTTGCGGATGGGCGGTCGGCGTGCATTTCGCGGTTGGCGTGCCACAGTTCCAGACGTAGCCGGTGCCAGTCGGAGTCGCTGAAGAACGCAGCCTCGCATGATGTTTGGATCGTTTGCCACAGGCTGTCGATGAGGGGGTGCGGGTTGTCGATGCCGAGAACGCGGCTGCGTCAGCCGAATCCGCGGCGGCGGGGACGGTCGTCGGGTTCGCGCTGCCACACGACTTCGGCTTGGCGTGGTGGCGACGTTTCGACGCGGGTTTGGGCGGTGGACCGGGCATTACAACCTCCAAATCGCGTCACTTCACGGTAGCCCGTGACTTCCCATCGTGTCGGCAACCCGCGACGGTATGCCCCTCGGGTGGCCGCGCTGCGACCAGCGGAGCCTCCCCCACCCTGCAGTCCGCCGCGACCTACACCGTGGCCCAATTGCTACTGCAGTAGACAGTTCATTGGCTCGCCGCACTCTGCAGTGCGACGGCCAGCAGCAGCGACAGCCGTGCGGCGGTGCGCCGCGGGTCGTCGTCGTCGTCGTGCAGGCTGGCGAGTGCCATCGCTTCGACGGTGACCTCGATGCCTGCGGCTTGGATCTGCCGCAGCATGTCGATGAGTTGGTCACACGTTTCGATGGCGCCGATTAGGTCACTGTCTTGGATAACGATATTGCCGGTCACGGTCTCGGCACGTTCCTCAGGCCGGTGCGGGAGTCGCGGAAGAGGAACTCATCCACTTCAGCCATGACGGGGTCCTGCCTGCCGTACTGCGGGTTGACGATGTTGAGGTTGGTGCTGGCGTCAACGGTGCCGGGTTGGCCGCCGGGGCCGGGCGGGACCAGGCCGATCAGGTCGGGGGTGCTGCCGCCGCCGGGTGACACGCCGGGAATGAACTCCAGCGGTGCGTCGGTGGGGGAGCCGGGGTTGAGTGGGCCGTAGGGTTTCGGTATCAACCCCATGAGGTCGTCGATCAGCCCGCCGCCGCCGCTGCCGGGGACCAGGCTGGTGAAATCGTCTGTGCCGCTTTGGCTTTGGCCTTTGCCTTTATCGCCGAACAGCGCACTCATCAGGCCCTTGAAGCCCTTGAAGAGACCGAAGTCGAGCGGCGACTTCCAGAGGTCCCCGAAGCCGAAGATCTCCATGACGCCTGAGACGATGTCTTTGCCGAGTTGTTCGCCGCCGGTGTCTTTAGCGTTTTGGGTGTACATGGGGTTGTTGCGGTCCCCGCCGGGCCCGTCGTAACTGTAGGGGCTGCCCTGTCCACTCGTAACCTCTTGCAGCGCAGGGGATACGCCCTCTTTCAGGCTGACGTGGATGTGGTCGAAGTGGTCGGCCACCTGCCACAGGACGTTGGCGATTCCGAGGGCCTCTTTGTTGGCTTCGAGGTACGCCTTCATCTGGTCGCCCTGCGCCTTGCCCGCAGGGGTTTCGTCTCCCGGCCAGTTGACGTCGAGGCCGCGCCCGCTGGGGTGCCACTGGAACTTGTCGGGCCGAATGGTGCCGATCTCGCTGATGTTCGGATACTGCTGCATCAGAAGGTCGCCGACGTACTGCGCCTGCGGCGTGAGTCGGACCTGTTGGCCGTTGTTGCCGGTGCCGGTCAGCTTCATGCGGGGATCGTTGGAACCGACGTACTGACCGCTGCTGCTGCTGCTGCTGAGCGCACTGCCGTACTGCGGCGTGGGCCGCGGCGGCCTGGTGCTCGTGGTGATGCCGGGGACGTTGCCCTTGGTGATGGCCTCCCAGGCGCCCAGGCCCTGGGGCGGATTCCCCTGCCACCCGTAGAACGCGGCTCGGTCCGCGACGGTCATCTGGTCTTCACGCGTGGCGAAATCCGGTCGACTCGCAAATTCCTTGCCGCCGAACGCATCCGACGTCGCCTGAGAGAACTGCAGGCCGCCGTAGTGGCCGGTCCCGCCGGTGTCGGCGTTGGACCAGGTGCCACCCTCGTGCGGCATCACCGCGTCCCAGTTGAAGCCCGAAGGTGCGACGGGGCTGCCTGCCCGCTGCCGCTGCCGGTG
Organism: uncultured Chloroflexia bacterium; assembly: GCA_963828965.1. Classification (GTDB taxonomy): domain Bacteria; phylum Chloroflexota; class Limnocylindria; order Limnocylindrales; family CSP1-4; genus SPCO01. Next base: position 1,270,760 of record CAWHGL010000002.1, on the reverse strand, counting down.
TCGCCGGGTGTGGCGGGCTGTACCGGCGGCACATAGCTCTGCACGGGCGGGGTGGGTAGGACATGTGGTTGTTTCGGAACCTGATGCGGGCCGGAACCGCCACCCGACGGGCCGGTCTGCCGCGGAACCTGATGCGGCCCTTGGCGGGTGCCAGGCGCAAAGTCGGGCACACCGGAGGTGTCTGCCCGCGGGTTGGCGAGGTGCGGGAAGCGGGTGGTGACTTCGGGTGAGAGTCCTTGTTCGTGGGCTTGGGAGAGGCCATGTCCGACGGCGGCAACAGACCCGCCCGCCACCAGGAAAGCTCAGCCAGGCGGGGACGGTGACACCGGCTAGGGCGGTGGAGATCCCGGCGGCGCCGGTCGCGGCGGCGGCAGGCAACCGCTTACCCCCAACAAGGTTTCCGACAGTAATCAGCGCGGTATTGACCACACCGATGGCTGTAAAAGAGATAACCGGACCAGGTGAAGTAGGCGGCGGCGACGGCGGTGGTGACCAGACCGGGATTGTGCGGACCAACAGGTCGGTGATGTTCTTGAGGATTGGATACCACGATGTTTGAAGGAGGAACGGCCCCGGCGAAAGATGTGGATGGGCAGGATCCGCCATCACCGTTCTGCAAGGACCGGCCGTCCACTTATCGAGCTCGGTGCGGGAGCATTGGCGAAACAGAGTTTTCAGTTTGTCCTGTCCCGCAACGGAGTTGACGAAGGTGGAGAATTTCTGCGTCCACAATTCGCATGGGTGGTGGAGGAACCCTTGCCCACCCCCCGCCTCCGGCGGCAGTAAAAAAGATCCCTTTGAGGGCATTGTAGACGTTGACGGTGATGTCTTTGAGTTGGGTGAACGCGGTGATGCCGCCCTGGATCCATTCGTGCAGTTTTCCGGTGTCGCGGGCGTTGGCGATGAACGCCGCGAACCTGTCGGCCAGATCCTTGACGGTGGTCGCCAACTGCGGCAGGAAACTCGAGCCTACGGTGGCGATGTCGGTGAACGCATGCACGATGGGCTGCAGCGCGCCGCTGAGGATGTCGAAAGCTCGAGGCGGCGTTGGCGCCGAACGTTTTGACGTCGGCCTGCATGGCCGGGGGTTTGCAGCATCTCCGAAGACGCCCCGTCAACGCTTTGTTCGCGCTGGCGGCCATCTGGCTCATAACCGTCTGGAAGACAGGGCAGATACGTGCCGCCCAGCTTGCCGATTTGGTCGCCGAACCCGGCGAAGAAACGCATCCTGCACCGTCATCTTCAACTGTGTCAGTTGCGGGGTCAATGTTTGGATCGAGCGGGCCGCCGCCTGCGCGTTGGGGGCCAACTTGGCGACAGCCTCGCCGAACTTCTCGGGATCCCCGACGGCCTTGATCAGGTCGCCGAAGCCGAGGGTAGCGATCTTCAGCGAGCCGAACAGCCAGCCCGGCGGCACCGGCTGCGGCGGGCAGTAGGCCGAGGACACCTGAGAGTTGGCCTGCGGCTTGGACGATGGAGCCGATGGCGGGCACGATGTTGGGCGGCCAGGCTGGCGATGGTGGAGAACACCGCCGACTCAGACGTTGCCCGAGGACAGCAGGCCGAGGCCGCCTTTGGGGCCGCCGGGTATGCCGCCGCCGCCCGCGCTGGCGAGGGCCCGCTTCGCTTTCGCTAGGGATGCGTCGTCTACGTCTACCCTTGACTTTCGCTGTGTAGCTGCCCTTTTCGACGTCCTTGATCTCTTTGCGGGCCTTGGTGGTGTCGGCGTCGACCTCAACTCTCGACCTCGGCCGAGGCCGCGGTCGATCTCCTTCTTCCACCGCCTCGCGGCCTTGACGACTCGGCGTCGGCGTCGCGTAGATGCCCGTTCCAGCCCGACGGCGATCTTGCCGGTGACCGGAAGCAACTCACATACACGTCGGCGATGCTGGTCACGGGTCACCTCTCTTGACGTTGGTGGCGGTGACGGTTGGCGCCTCGGGGATGCCACCCAGGCCAGGCAAGCCAAGACATCCCGTACCTCGCTACCGCAGGAGGAGGTTGGCGCCGACCGCCACCACGTCTAGGTTTTCTTGCGGGGCCTGCCGCGCTGCTTCGGCGCGGGCGTGTCAGACCGCGGCGCCCGCCGCGGTTCTGCCGGTGAAACCGCGGCGCGCGCCGCGGTGTCAGTGCCGTTGGCTGCGTCGAACGCCTTGACGTGCTGCGGATGCACGTTCACCTTCTCGCCCGCCAGCCCGTACCGCGTCACCCCGTCCGCATCGACATACGTGGCGAGGGTCTTGTGTCACTTCACGCTCGGGCATGCTCACGCCTTCGTGATCTTCACGACCGCCAGCGGATAGGTGAACCCGAAGGAGACGCGCAGGGTGGCGCGCACTGCGACCCGATCCGAGGTGAAGTACACGCTGGTGTCGGTGACCACCGAGGCGTCCTGGCGCAGCACGAACAGGCTGTGCTGCTTCGGGATGGCCCACACCATGATCGGCGCCCACCGCGGGGACACGTACAGCGGGACACCGGTGATGGTGCGGGCGGTCGGCTGCGTCGGATCGGACTGCAGCAGCGGCTTATTGCGAGCCCGCGGTGCCGTACTCCTTGAGCGTGCCCAAGAGTCAGCGCGGTCGCCGGGGAAGGTGACGAACGCCGTAATCGTGGTGTGCAGCGTCTCGGCGGCACTCTTGGCGGCCTCGAAGCTGTCGAGGTTGGCCCAGCGCCCCGGCGTTCCCGGCGGTCGACGTGGTGAGCGATGCCGAGCCCGCGGGCCCGTTGGCGACGGTGTTGCCGAAGTAGGCGGCGTCGATTTTGCGGCGCAGATCGCGCACCAGGCCGTCGCCGACAACCTGCAGCGCGGCAGGCGAACGAGTCGGCGGCCAACTCGTTGGACACGACGACGAGCCCGGCGAGCTTCTTCGGGGTGACGGTGATCTCGGTCAGTGTCGGGTCGGTGACGGCGATCTCGGCGCCCTCAGCCGTCCACGCCGCCGCCGGGTCGGCGGTGACGATCGGCACGCGCAGATCGTGGCTGCTGGTCGTGATGACGGTGGAGACTTGCGCGGCCACCGACTGATCGATCAGCGGCTGGATGACGAACGCGTGGACTTGTTCGGGCGTGAGGATGGGGCCGCCGCCCGCGGCGGTGTACAGAGCCATGTGGGATTCCTTTGGAAGGCAAGCGAAAACAGGGATCAGGTGACCATTTGGGCACCTGGGTGTCCGCGGGCCGTCAAGGGCTCCGCTGTGCTTGCCGCCAAGGGCAATGGTGCCCGCCGTGCCTGAAAATGGCTCCTAGGCCGTCTCAGGGGGCGTTAAGCGGTGATTCTAGCCGCCCGTCCGCCGCGGATCTAGCGCTCAGACCACGATGGGCGTCTTCGGCTTCACTTCCGGTGCGGCGCCCCACCGCGTAACCCCTCCAGGGGCCGGTCGGTCGGCGGCGGGGCGACGGCGGGCGCGCCAAATGTGGCTTGGCCGCAGCCAACTCCTTCGCCGCCTGCCACCACCTTGTCCGCCGTGATCTGCCTCAACTCGTCGTCGTAAAACGGCTTCATGTCGGGTTGCGCCGACCACAGATCTGTGGGGTCGATGAGGTGTTCGGCGGCGATGCGGAGGACTTCGGCGTGCTCGGCGGCGGCCAGCCGGGTGACCGCGGACTCGTGGTTCGGTTTCCGCCGCCTTGAGCCGCTCGCGTAGCTTCCGGTTCTCGCTGCGTAATTTCTTGCCTGTTCGAGGTTTTGCGGGGAGGTCGAGGCTGTCGTCGGCGTGGTGTCGGAATTGGCATGGCCTGGCTAATCGTCGTGTGGCGGAATCTCCACCGAGTCGGAAACTTGGTCGTCGGCGTCGGTTCGGTCGGTTCGGTCATGATGGGGTTCCTTCCAGTTGGGGCCAGCGGCGGTTGCGGACGCCGACCGTGGGGTAGCGGACAACGGTCGTCAGTTCTGCAGGCAGCGTGTAGCCGAGGTGGGCGAGCAGTGCGCGTTCGGTGGTGGTGGCTGGGCGCTCCCAGCCGCGAGCGCGGCGCTGGGTGACCGCCGCGTCACGGTCGGCGTCGGCGCGGGAATCCTCAGGCGCTGCAAATCGTCGGGCAGCCAATGGAACACCAGCCGACCTCGTGGGTCGGTGCCGGCGGCGGCACGGTCAAGTTGTGGGCCGACGCCGGGAATGGTCATGTGCATCTCCTCGTCGCTTTTCGTGGGCGACTGAGATCGACCAGGCTGATCCTGGCGGCGGCGTCGTCGCGGTGCCCGGCGGAGATCAGGTGTTGCGCCAGCCCGTACTCGACTGCGCCCACACCGCCGACATCGCTGTGTCGTCGCGGCGGAAGTCACGCACATAGTCGAGCAGCGCGCGTTCGTAGTTGACCGGGCTGTCGGCGATGCGAGTGTTGTACAGCGCGATTGCGCGCGCCTGCTGGTCGGTCTTGGGTGCGAACGGCGAGGTGTCCCAGTCGGGCTCGGGCGCCTGATTCAGCCATTCGGGGGGATACGGTTCGGTCATGTCGGTCCTTCCATTGTTGTGTTGTCGAGGTGGAGCGCGATATCTCGTTGGGTGAACGCGATGGCGTGATCTAGGCCGCCGTCTGCGAAGCGCAGTTCAATCTTCAGTGCGGCGACGGCGAAGGCGAGGTCGTATGCGACTTGTTGCCAGCAGTGCGGGCATTGGCCGATGTCGTCAGCGGTGATGTCGCGGGCATTGTGGTCGTCGCACAGTTCAGCCAAGACGAGTCGGTTGGCTAGTGCGCGGTGTCGTGGCGTCATGCGGCGAGTTCGTCTCTGTAAGTGTTGCGTTGGGCACGCAATGTGGCGATGTCGGGTTGTCGGAAGTTGGGGTGTTTCGGGCAGGGGGTGAAGCGGGGCCGTAGACGAGTTGGCCGAGCTTGGTCGCAGTCGTCGCAGGCGTCGATCTGTGCTGCGGATGGTGTCGAGTAGCGTCGGTGAGGCGTTCGACGGTCTCGTTCTCTTCCAGGCGTCGTGGGTGCGGCGTGCGGTGCCGCAGCCGCCGCAGTTGTCGTATGTGCCGTCGGGGTGGCGTGAACAGAACTGGGACGGCTCGGGGTCTGAGGGGGTTGTCCGCGCATGCGGGTTTGGGGGTGGGGGGTTGTTGGGACGGGGGTGGTTCGTCTGGTGACGTTCCCGACTGACGTAACCCCCCCCGTCAATAGAACCGTCAATAGAACCGTCAAGTAGGTCACCTGGGTGACCCGTTCGCCCCCTGATTTGACCCGTTCGCCCCCCTCGTTTGACCCGTTCGCCCCCCCAGCGATTGGGTCACCTGGGTGACCCGTTCGTGCCGAAGGCGATTGGGTCACCTGGGTGACGCGTTCGGTCGTGGGCGATACCGACACTTGGGTGGCGGAATCGCCCAGTGGTTCGATCTCGTAAATCGGGGCAGCACACCCGACCGTGCTGGTTGTCGAAGCCGCGCTTGAGGACTCGCACGGCGCCGACTGATTTCAGATCCTTGACGGCGCGTTTGGCGGTCGATAACGATGCGCCGTAGAGGCCATCGCGGATGTGGTACCACGGCACCGACCCTTGCCGCGGTCTGGGCGTGGCATTTTTCGGCGATGGCGATCAGCGCGTGGAAGCCGCGCTCGGATAGGCCGCGCTTCTGGAGCGCGGGCGCTGCGCGAGGACTTCGCCGACAAGTGCCCCGCTCATAGCGACCACCGCGGCCCCGATGAACTATTCTGGTCGCTGTAGGTGATGGGTGGTGTGGTGACCACTTTTTCGACGTTGGCCGGGTTCGCCCGGCCGTCGCCGCCTCTCTGCCAGGCGGCCACGGTCCCGGCTCATGCCGCACCGCCCTCGTCGGGCTCCCAGTCGAACAGCGCGGTCAGCGCGGCGATCTGCTCGGGTGTCAGCGGCGGCGCGTCGGCCACCACCTTGCGCACGTAGGCGTCCCAGGCGGTGCGCTCGGCGGCGGCTGGCCGGGGTTTCGCCGTCGAGGTAGGCGGCGATGTCCTCGGGCTGGAAGCGCCAGCGTGAACCGACCTTGGTGCCGCGCAGGCGGCCTCGGTTGACTTCGCGGCGCACGGTGGCCGCGCAGCAGTCGAGAATGTCGGCGACCTCGTACACGTCGAGGGCACGGTTGGGCAGTTCGATGGCGGGCGTGAGGCACCTTGGGTGGCAGGGCATGCGCTGCAAGACCTTTCGAGCTTACAGGGGCCTTCGCATCCTCCCTGGTGCGGCGCTGCCGGTTGCGTCCGCCGACGGTCGGCGACGCCGTTCGCTGCACTCCGACCGCCTGGGTCACTATCGGGCTATGTGCTCACGTTCAGTCGTCGGGCGTGGTCGAGCGGGCTCTCGGTATCAACGGTAAAACAGAATTCGCGACAGTGTCGCGCATCCCGCGCGAATCACTTCCAGTCGACGGTGATCGCCTCGGGGTCGAACCGGCCACCGGCCTTGGTCTGCCGGTGAATCGTCACCGTGGCCAGCGTGTCGATGACACCGCGACGGCGGTCCAGCGGCAGCGCGTCGAACCGGTCGGCGGCGTCGGGTTTCCCGGCGAGGTCTTTCACGTCGCGGGACATGTGGCTGCCCAGCAGCTTGTCCTCCAGCGGGGACAGCTTCTCGGTGATCCGGTCGATGCGGGCGTTGCGGTCGCGGGCGTCGATCAGCCCTTCGTTGTACTCCTCGCGGGTCGCGGTGATCAGCTTGCGCAGGGTGTCGATCTTGTCGTGCAGCTTCTTGGTGTCGACGGTGGGCTTGGCCAGCTTGCGGGCCGCCTCGGGGTCGGCGAGGCGCTCGGTGATGATGCCGACCACCAGTTCGTCGGTGCGGGTCAGGTCGCGCACGATCTTCATGCAGCCGACGTTCTTGCATTGGTAGACAACGCGTTTCGCCGCCGGTCTTGGTCGGCTTGGTCATGGTGCCCATGCGCCTGCCGCACTCGCCGCAGCAGGCGATGCCCGACAGCAGGTGCTTGCGGCCCATCGAGCGCCCGGTGAACCGTCTTGGGGTCGGACAAGTAGCTTGCGCACCGCCTCCCAGGTGTCGCGGTCGATGATCGGCTTCCACGCCGGTGTGACGCCGTCGAGGATCTCGCCGTTGTGCACCGCCAGCCCGGCGATGGTTGGCCGCAGCAGCACCTGGCGCACCTTGCTGCCCTCCCACGCGTAGCCCTTGGATGTCTTGAGTCCCTTGGCATTCCAGTCTTTGGCGATGCTGTACAGGGTCGCGCCGTTGAGCACCGCGTGGCAGGCTTTGCGGATCGCGGCAGCCTCCTTGGGCACGATGGTGTTGCCGTCGTAGCCGAAAGTCCGTGCATCCAAGGCTTTCCGGCTTCGGCGCGCTGCAGGTTGGCGCGCTTCTGGCGGCGCGACTTGACGGCGATCTCGTAGGCGGCGACGTTGCCCCTGGTGCGGGCCTGCAATCTGGCCTTCGGGTGTGGACAGGTCGACGTGGCCGCCGACGTTGGCCATCTCGACGCCGTGTTTGGTCGACCAGCTTCATGAAGTCCTCAAGCTCGCCGGGCTGGCGGTGCAGCCGGTCCATCTCCCACACCGCCACGCGTTTGATGACGCCGTCGGCGATGTCGGCGCAGCAGCCGTTCGTAGTCCTTGCGGCGGCCCGTGGTGGCGCTGATGTTGTTGTCGCAGTATTCGACGGGGTCGTCCCAGCCCAGGCGGTCGCACAGTGTGAGCACGTCCTCGCGCTGGCGGCTCGATGGCGAGCTGGTTTTCGTCGCGGTCGAGGGATTGGCGCAGGTAGTAGGCGTTCGTCATAGGGGTATCTTACGCCGATGTTCGCGGGGGCAGGGATCTGATGCCCATTATGCGGAGCTGGCCGCGGTGGCCACGGTCAGCCAGCTGCGCACCGCTCTCAAGCTGGAACCGCGCCCCCAACCCGAACCCGAACCCCAATCTGAACCCGAACCCGTCCCAGAGCCGCGGGCGTCGATCACCAAGACCACCGACGAGGCGTCCAGCTGCTACCGGATCACCCTCGGTCACACCGACGCCGCGAAGTTCGACGCGGCCCTGCAGTCCCATCATGATGCGCTGATCGCCGAGCACAAGGACAATCCCGACAATCCCGATCACGACAACAATCCCGTTCACGGCAATGGCGATCACGGCGCCGATCATTCACCCCCGTTGCCGAGCACCGGTGAGGCGTTCATGCGGTTGGTCGAGTCCGGGTGGGACGCCGAGGCGGCGCGCGGGCCCCACGGGCATCACACCACGGTGGTGATGCATCTCGATGTCGAGCAGCGCGTTGCTGCGCTGCATCTGGGTCCGCTGCTCGCAGACGCTGAGCGCCGGTATCTGATGTGTGATGCCACTTGTGAAGGTGTGGTTTGAACGTGACGGGCAGGTCATCGGTGCCGGGCGGGCGACGCGGCTGATCAGCCGTCGGCTGCGTCGTGCCCTGGAGTACCGCGACCGCACGTGTGTGGTGCCCGGGTGTGGGGCCACCCGCGGTCTGCATGCTCACCACATCCGGCATTGGGAGGACGGCGGCGCCCACCGAGCTGGCCAACCTGGTGCTGGTGTGCTCCCTTCATCACCGGGCACATCATCGCGGCGTCATCACCATCACCGGACCCGCACACCAGCTCACCGTCACCGACAGTGTCGGCCGGGCACTGAGCCCAGGGTCGCTGGCGCGCCCACCCAACCGGCCCCCGCGGGCGGTGGCGCCGTGTCGCGGACCTACCGGCGAGCGCGCGGACTGGTGGTGGTATGAACCCTTCCAGCCCCAACCCCCACCGACGAACAACTGAGGTTGGTCACCGGGGGTCGGTCCTGACCAGCACTATTTCGAACCTCAAACGGGTTGGTGCATAAACGAATTCGTCAGTGCCATCCGCTGTGACCGCATCGTGCAGATCGCAAGCAACCACGCCCGCACCAGCACGGCCGCCACCGGACGACCTCCGCAACGCCCCTCATCAAGATCCGCACTGACGGTACGCACTAATTGAGCCAAATCGGGAGTGCAGAGCCCCAGCTGCGCTGTTCGGTCGCCGCTCGCCGGCGTAGACGGCACGATCCCCGCCGACTACAAGTCCTTCGTCTTTCCCGGCAAGTGCACTTTCGTGCAGGTCGACACCGGCCGATTCGGGCGGACGCATGACGTCGTCAGGCCCGACTGGCAACAGGTGCCGCTCATCGGTGATGCCCGCCCACCCCGGGAATTGCTATCCAGCCAGATCCTCAGTTGCGCAACAACTTCGACAGCCGCCGAAGCTGGCCTTACACAGGCTACCGACGACCGCCACTGTGACGGAAATGGAGCCATTCAGGCGCCATGCCATCGCGCGCCGCCGCACAGCCGAATTCATGAATGCTGAGCGATGTAGTCGTCCGCGTCTTTGTCTCGGTTGTCGACATCCTTGGTCGCATCACGGTCGGCATAGAACCGCAGCCACTGCATGGCCAACTCGTGGCGAAGCTCGAGAGACGCGCTCTTTGATGAAGTCCGGCATCGCCTCGCGCTCTTCCTCATCGAGGTGTTCGCCGTTTTGCTTGCGCGCATCGATGACGGCCTCGAACCACTTGTCGCTGCCCGGCTTGTGCCAGCGCCGAGACCGCGAACCGCGTCGCGAATCGCGTTGTGATCGGTAATGGCGTCTTCGGTCTCGTCTTCCGGATCACCCTCGGGATTACCGGGGTCGTCGCGACCGCCGTGCTTCAGTAACGCGGGGTAGAAGACCGCCTCCTCGGCTTCGGCATGAACATCGAGGCGTGTACTGAGGGCATCCCAGATCGCTGCGAGCTCGTCATCGGACTGGGCGTCGTCCAGCCGGAAGAATTGACGACGAAACCAGTCGTGGTCGGCGTAAACGAGCTCGATGATGTCCGCCATAGCCAAAGCCTAGTCAGTCGCGGGCCTGCACGCCGCCACCCTGCGCCATCGCCCCTGAGGCGGAAGTGGCTGATCGCTGTCCGTTGTTGAATCGGCGATGGCTCAGGCCGACGCTATTGACACCAGGACGTACGTGCGCACCGGGCCGGGGACCGAGGCACGACACATGGACAGCAGCGGCTCGGACATCTCCTCCGCGAGGACGACTTCGACGGAGCCCGAGTCAGCTCAGCTCAACACGAATCCCACCCTCTTGGTGTTCGACCTTCAGCGGTGACAAGGCATGAATGCGGTCTTCCTCCAATGATTCACGCGCGAAATACTGTGCGGCTTGTACCGCGTGCGGCAGGCAGGTGCGTCCGCGCAGAGACCCTGTGGTCCAGCCGCCCGTCGCGATACAACGCCACGAGACCGGCAGGGTCGGTCGAATCGACGCGGCCGTAGCACAGGCCCTCGGGCAACACCAGCATCGTGGCCGCGAACCGGTCGCCGCCCAAATGAGAACACTCCCACGTGAATTCGGGATATTCCGCCGCGATAGCGGCCGCCGCGCTGCGGCCGCGGACAGCGCTGTGGATGTTGCGCTGCTTGCCGTGTGCACACACCGCGACAAGTGGTCCGGTGGCCAATTCGCCGTCGGAACCGTCGAGGGCGATGTCCAGGTACCCGCGAGCGTCGTTCCACCTCCCCCTGGTACAGCGCCTCGCTGCCCTCGTCGCAGTGCGCGATGAACCATGACGCAGTGTATCGGGCCGGCGTCCCGGCCGGCGTATCGCGGTGACCCGCATGCCCGCCGCCTCGATGCGGCGGCAGATCTTCGCCCGAGTTCGCGCTCGATGATCGCCGGAGAGTCGAGGAAAGCCGATTGTCCCCACCCGCCACACAGTTCGAGCATCGCCCACGAATGTCCCGCCCCCGCCGTGCCGTAAATGGGATCCCTTCGCGTCAGCGATTGGTCACTGCACGGTGTGCGCTCCGGGGTCATCCTCGCTCCGGTGCGGTGGGGGGCTTGTGCTCGGCCGGGACCACGACCGCCTCCCGCAACAGCCGGCGAATCAGCACCATCGAGTCTGCGCGGTCGAGGCCGGGCAGTGTCTCTGCATCCGCGACGAGCCCACGATGCAATGCCTCGATCGCAGGGGCGCACGACTCAGGAAACGTGATGGTTCGATCCGGCAGCCGCAGGACGACGCGGCCGTCACGGTGCCGCAGTGCGCCGATCAGGCCATGGCGCCATCGAACCGATATCACGCCGGCGAGTTCCGCGGCCTGCAACGTCGCAAGTGGCCGGACCGCGACGGGCCGGATCTGCGCCTGGCCGTCCCGGCGAGGCGCGGCGGATCGCTTCCGCAGCCCAGCCGTGCGAGAGGAGCAGGTGATGTGCGGTTGCAACCGCGTCGGCCTCGTTCGTGCGGCCGGGTGCGTGTTTGCCCCACGAGTGCCCGATCCAGGCGTGGACCGGCTCGTTGTGCGTGATCCAGTGCCGGACGCGGTCGCCCGCCGCCGAGCCGTCCCGACCACGGCCTCCGTGTACTTGACGAACGCGGCGGCGGTCGAGCGCGCCGGCCAGCCGCCGTTGTCCTCGAGCGCCTGCGGCGTGTCCCAGTGGAAGAGCGTTGCGAAGGGTTCGATGTCGTTGGCGAGGAGCTCGTCCACGAGCCGGTCGTAGAAATCGAGGCCGGCCTCGTTCACGCGTCCGCGGCCGCTCGGGAGGACGCGCGGCCAGGCGATCGAGAAGCGGAAGGCGCCGATTCCGAGCTCGCGCATGAGCGCGACGTCTTGCGGATAGCGGTGGTAGAAGTCGCACGCCACCGCACCGCTGTCACCGCTTCGCACCTTGCCGGGCGTTGCCGCGAAGCGGTCCCAGACGCTCTCGCCGCGGCCGTCCTCGCGCGCGGCTCCCTCGATCTGGTACGAGGCCGTCGCCGCGCCCCAGATGAAGTCCTGTGGAAACGAGCCGTTGGCGGTAGGCATCTAGGTCCTTTCGGTTGCGGGTTGAGGTGCCGTGACGTGACAGCGGGCGGACTGGCCTCGCCGGGCCTCGACGAGAAGGGGGGTGACGCTCGAGCAGACGTCGACCGCGAGCGGGCAGCGCGTGACGAACCGGCAGCCCTCGCCCGGGTCGATGGCGGCCGAAGCCTGGGCCTTGCGGATCTCGATCCGCTCGGCGCGCAGCTTCTTCGCGGGGTCGGGAACGGCGCTGAGGAGCAGGTGGGTGTACGGGTGGAGCGGCTCTTCGAGCACCTGGTCGACCGGCCCCGACTCGACGATCTGGCCGGCGTACATGACGAGGATGTCGTCGGCGACGTACCGCGCGCTCGCGAGATCGTGCGTGACGTACAGGAACGTCAGGTCGCGCTCTTCCTTCAGGCGGAGCATCAGGTTCAGGATCCCGATGCGGATCGAGACGTCGAGCATGCTCGTCGGCTCGTCGGCGAGCACGATCCGTGGCTCGACCGCGAGCGCGCGGGCGATCGCGACGCGCTGCCGCTGTCCGCCCGAGAGCTCGTGCGGGTACTTGGCCGCGACCTCCTCGACCGGCACGAGGCCGACCGTGTCCAGCAGCTCGAGCGCGCGCGCCCGCACCTGTCCGCGCGGGACGACGTGGTGGATCCGCAGCGGCCGCTCCACGTGGTGGCGCACGGTCTTGACCGGGTTCAGCGAGTCGAAGGGGTCCTGGAAGATGATCTGCACCTGCGAGCGGTAGTTGAGAACGGCGCGCCGCCGCTTGACCCGGGCGACGTCGCTCCCTTCGAACAGGACGGAGCCGTCCGTCGGGGCGTACAGCCGTGCGAGCAGGCGCGCGACGGTGCTCTTGCCGCTTCCGCTCTCCCCGACCAGCGCCGTGATCGTGCCGGGATGGAGCTCGAACGAGACGTCGTCGACCGCGTGGACGTGCGACCGGCGGCGCAGCGCGCTTCCGACCGGGAACCGCTTGCTGAGCTCCCGGACCTCGAGCGGCGCGGCGCTCATCCCACGTCCTGCTCGACGAGGTGGCAGGCGACGAGGTGCCCGGGCTCGACCTCGCGCAGGAGCGGCCGCTCGGTCGTCTGCCGGCGGTAGAGGTCGATCGTGTCCGGCAGGCAGTGCGGGCAGCGCGTGTGGAAGCGGCACCCGCTCGGCGGGTCGCGCAGGTCGGGCGGCGACCCCGGGATTCCCGTCAGGCGTACCCGCGGGCCGGTGAGCGGCGGGAAGGACTCGAGGAGCCCCTGCGTGTAGGGATGCCGTGGACGCTCGGCCAGCTCGGAAGCCGGCGCGGTTTCGACGATCTCTCCCGCGTACATGATCGCGATGCGGTCGGCGAACTCGAGCAGGAGCGACACGTCGTGCGTGATGAAGAGGACGGCGAAGCCAAAGTCCTGCTTCAGCGCCTCGACCTGCTGGAGGATCTCCCGCTGGACGACGACGTCGAGGGCGGTCGTCGGCTCGTCCATGATGATCAGCTCCGGCTTCAGCGAGAGCGCCATGGCGATGATGACGCGCTGGCGCATCCCGCCGGAGAGCTGGTGGGGGTAGGAGCGTAGGCGCTGCCGGTCGATGCCCACGAACTCGAGCACCTCGGCGGCGCGCGCGAGCGCCTTCCGCTTCGAGATCTTCTCGTGCGCGCGCATCATGTCCACGAACTGGTCGCCCACCCGCATCACGGGGTTGAGAGCGTTCATCGCGCTCTGGAAGACCATGGAGACGTTGCGCCAGCGGAACTGGCGGAGCTCCTTCTCCTTCTTGCCGACCAGGTTCTCGCCGCGGAAGAGGATGCTGCCGCCGGCCACGTGGCCGGGCGGGCGGAGAATCTGCATCATCGCGCCGGCCACGGTCGTCTTGCCGCAGCCGGACTCCCCGGCGAGGCCGAGGATTTCACCGGGGTGGATGTCGAGGTCGATCCCGTCGACTGCCCGGGTGCGAAGCTCCCCGTAGCCGTACTCGACCGCGAGCCCGCGGAGCTCGAGCAGCGTCTCGGTGCGCGTCGGTGCGGGCGCGGGCACGGACTCGACCATAAGCGTCTTCATCGTTCGGGAGCCAGCTTTCGTCCGGGAAGGACGAGCGTCTTCAGCCGGCTGCGCTGCCGCTTCTCGGTCCGCAGCTTCGGATTGCTGACCTCGTCGATTCCGGCCAGCAGCAGCACGAGCCCGAGGACGGTGAAGGCGAGCGCCGCGCCGGGGAAGAAGAACGGCCACCACTCTCCCTGGAGCACGGTCGAGTTGACCTGCGCCCAGTAGAGGGTGACGCCCCAGCTCGTCTTGGTCATGTCGCCGAGCCCGAGGAACTCGAGCCCGGCGTCCGTGAGGAGAGCGATGTAGAAGACGAGGACGAAGGCGGCGGCAATCCGGCTGATCATGTTCGGCATCAGCTCGCCGAAGACGACGCGGCGCGTCGACTCGCCGCACGCTTTCGCGGCCACGATGAAGTCGCGGTTCTTCAGCGTCAGCGCCTGCCCGCGGAGGATGCGCGCCTCGAAGGCCCAGAGAACGAGCGCAATCACGAAGGCCATCGTCCCGATGCTCCGGTCGGAGAGGTAGGCGGACATGACAACCAGCAACGGGATCGCCGGGATGACCAGGAACACGTTGATGAGCAAATTGACGCCCTCGTCGAAGAGCCCTCCGGTGTAGGCAGCCGTGATTCCGAGGATCGCGGCGAGGGTGGTCGCGAGCGCTCCGGCAAGAGCTCCGAGCAGGAGCGAGCGGCGCGCGCCTACGACGACCTGCGAGAAGATGTCACTGCCCTGGTCGGTCGTCCCGAACAGATGGTTCCATGATGGCCCCTGGTGCGCGGCGTAGAGGTCGAAATCGTTCGGATGAGCGACCGAGATCCACGGCGCGATGATCGCGATCAGGATCACGAAGGCGACCATGGTGAGCCCGATACGCGACTTCCTGTTCTCCAGCAGCAGCAACAGCCAGCCGGGGACGCGGAACCGGCCTCCCACCCGTGCCGGCGGCGCGGCGAGCGGGAGATCGATGGTCGGATCGAGCTGCGACATCAGCCAGTCCTGAGACGGGGGTCGAGGACGAAGTTGAAGAGGTCCATGAACAGGTTGGCGAGGATCACGCAGACGGAGAGGACGACCAGGATTCCCTGGGCGAGGGCGTAGTCGTTTCCGAGCACGGCCTGCTGAAGCGTGAACCCGACGCCGGGATAACTGAAGATGAATTCGATGAAGACGAGCCCGCCGACCGCGCTCGCGAAGAGCGGCGCGAAGCCGTTCAGCGGCGGGAGGATCGCGTTCCGTCCCGCGTAGCGCGTCATCACGCGGCGGTCACGAAGGCCTTTGGCGTGCGCCATCGTCACGTAGTCCTCGCCGATCGTGTTGATCATCACCGTGCGCATGTTCAGAACCCAGGCGCCTGTGAATGCGAGGACGATCACGATGATCGGAAGCTGCGCGTGGCGGAACGCGCTCGAGATGAACGTCCAGCTGAAGCCCGGGACGACATCGCTGTCGTAGGCGTGCTGGATCGGGAACCAGTTCAGCTTGAGCCCAAAGATGTACATGAAGAGGAGCGCGGTGAAGAACGCGGGAAACGCGCCGAGCACCATGAACGCCGGAACGACGGTGTTGTCGACCATCTTGCCGCGTCGCCAGGCCGCGACCATCCCGATCCCGATCCCGAGTGCGAATGCGAGCAGGAAGGCGACGCCGACGAGGAAGATCGAGTACGGAAGCGTCTTGCCGATGACCTCTGAGACGGGCGCCGGGTAGTTCGAGGTCGAGATACCGAAGTTGAGGTGCACGATCCGGCCGAGATACGTGACGTAGTCCTGCCAGATCGAGTGGTTGCCGCCGCCCAGCAGGATCTTGTAGGTCTGCACGATGCCCGGGTTCGCTTGAACCTGCGACGGGGTGAGGTGCTGCAGGATCCCGCCGATCGGGTCCCCGGGCATGAGCCGCGGGAGCAGGAAGTTGATCGTCAGCGCGACCCAGAGCGCGAAGACGTAAAAGGCGAGCCGTCTGGCGAACC
Source organism: uncultured Chloroflexia bacterium (assembly GCA_963828965.1). Taxonomy (GTDB): domain Bacteria; phylum Chloroflexota; class Limnocylindria; order Limnocylindrales; family CSP1-4; genus SPCO01. The sequence continues at coordinate 1,255,030 of CAWHGL010000002.1, read as the reverse complement.
AGCGCATAAGCGGTGGCGGGAGGATAGACCGGCGGGCGGGGCGGACGGGCCCCCGCCCACCGGTTGTCGGTTCCTACCCTCGGATCAGCCGGCCTTCCCTCCCGGGCAGATGCGCGTGAAGGAAAGGATGTTGTCGGGGAACGTGGTGAAGATCGGATCCCCGTAGAAGTTCCTCGGCGTGTTGAAGCAGTGGAAGTACTTGGTGCTGTACGTCGACCAGCGCGGGCCGATGAACAGCGGGACGATCGGCAGCTTGTCCAGGAAGATCCCCTGGAGCTTCGTTGCGATCGACTGTTGCTTCTTGGGATTGAGCGTCACCTTCCACTGCGAGAGCAGATTGGTGGCCTTTGCGTCAGTGAAGTGCGACCAGTTCCCGGTCCGTGACGCGTCCTGCCCCGGCGGGACATACGCGTTCTTGGACAGGTTCGCATAGAAGTAGCCGTACGGCGATCCTGCGGAGCCGCCTTGCCAGAGCAGGGTCGGGAACTTCGTCGCGTACGCGCTCGGCTGCCAGGCGCCCCAATCCGGTTCCAGGGCGACGTTGGAGTCGATCCCGATGTCACGCAGGTTGCGCGTGATGATCTGGTTCGACGCGACCCAGTCCGACCAGCCCGAGATCACGTGGATGTCGAGCTTGACGCGGTCGCCGTGCGGGTCGATGAGCTTGCCGCCGGAGTACTTGAAGCCGGCGTCCGTCAGCATTTTCTTCGCGGCGTTCGGGCTGTACTTCGCCATCTTCGCTGCGCGGGCCTTGATCGCCTTGCTCTGGACCCACTTTGGGAAGAGCCAGCGAAGGGCGAGTGCGTCGGTCGGAGGGGCGTAGCCGTATTCGCCCAGCTTGGAGACGGTCTTCCGGTCGATCGCCAGGCTGAGCGCCTTGCGGAAGTTGACGATGCTATACGGGTACTTCGTCGTGTCGAGCAGGAGCGAGACCGGGTATGCGTTCGTCGCAAAGAACGCGTGGTAGTGCTTCTTGTCTTTCGCCTCGTACGCCTTCTCGACGTTCGCGACGAAGTTGTGCGTCCAGTCGACCTGGCCGCTCTGGATCAGCGCCAGCGCGGAGTCGTTGGACGAAGCCTGCACGTACTCGAGGCACGCGATCTTCGGCGCGCCCTTCTTCCAGTAGTGCGGATTCTTCCCGAGGACGTAGTCCTGGCTCGTGAACCGCTTGATCACGTTGAACGGCCCCGAGCTGACCGGCTTCGAGTTCGTGTAGTTGGCGACGTCTTTGACCTTGGTCCAGACGTGCTTCGGCACGACGAACGCGCGGTTGAGGATCGAGGAGATGAACTGCGAGTCGGGCGTCCTCAGGTTGATGGCGACCTTGTACTTGCCCTTCGCCTTGATCGAGGCAATGTTGTTGTCGTCGCCCGTCAGGCCGATCCGGTCCATGAGCTTGTCCTGCTTGCCGGCGTTCAGGCTGTACACGACGTCGGTCGAGGTGAGCGGCTTGCCGTCGGACCATTTGGCGCCGCGCGCGAGGTTGAGCGTGAGCGTCTTGGCCCCGTTGGTCCATTTCCAGGTACGGGCGAGCCAGGGGACGGTCGGAAGGCCGCCCAGCGGCGTGATGAGCAGCGGCTCGTAAAACGCGCCCTGCACGATGGTGCCGCTCGGAAGGCCCGTCGCGGTATAGGGGTTGAAGTTCTTCGTAAAGGCGGGATCTCCGGATCCCGTCATGACCAGGCACTGGTGTGCCGTGGAGCTACTGCTCGTTGTGACCGCGGCGGGAGCCGCTCCGATCAGGAGCACCGCGGGGACGAGACATCCCACGGCGACGGCGGCTGCGAGCGAGGCTTTGAGGCTGGTCCTGCGTCGCATCGGCTTTCAGTTCCTTTCTCGCCCGGCGGTGGGCGGAGGGTCAATAAGTCGGTCTGGGCCGTAAACGTTTCCGGAATCGTTACACACCGTTAACGCGAAAGTCAAGCCACTTTCGCATAGTCCGCCGTCCGGTGCGAGAACTACCCTTCCGGAACGTTCCGGAACATGCTTCAATAGATTCATGGCCGTAGCCCCTCGAGTGACCATCCGCGAGATCGCCGACCGCGCGGGCGTGTCGATCGCGACGGTCTCGCGCGTGCTGAACGGCCGTGAGGACGTCTCGCCCGAGACGCGAAGCGTCGTCCAGCGTGTCATCCAAGAGAACGGCTACAGCGCCAACCGCAGCGCCCGCTCGCTCTCCGGCGGGCGGAGCGGCCTGATCGGCGTCGTCGTCCCGCTCGTCTATCCCGCCTACTTTTCGGGCATCCTCGCCGGCGCCGCCGAGGCGCTTTCCGAGCAGGGGATGCAGATCGTCCTCTCACCGACGATGAACGAGCTCGAGCGCGAGGTCTCGCTGGTCGACCGCATCCACGGGCTGACCGACGGCGCGCTGTTCATCCTCCCGCAGGAGTCGAGCGACGAGCTGGCCAGCCTGCTCGACGGCGGCTACCGATTCGTCGTCCTCGATCCACTGCAGCCGCTTGAGGAGCGGATCCCGGCCGTCTCCGCGGCGCAAACGTCCGGAGCCGACCAGGCCATGCGCCATTTGCTCCAGCTCGGCCACCGGAGGATCGCGCAGATCACCGGGCCACTCGGCTGGGTTGCCACGGAGGGTCGCCGCCGCGGCTACCGCGCCGCGCTCGCGTCCGCGGGGATCCTCCCGGATCCCGCGCTCGAGGTCGAGGCGATCCCCGAGATCGAGCCCGGGCGGGAGGCAGCCGAGACGCTGCTCGGGCTTCCCGACCGCCCGACCGCGATCTTCGCCTTCAACGACAACATCGCAATCGGCGCGATCAAAGCGGCGCGTGCGCGCGGCCTCCGCGTTCCCGAGGATCTGTCCATCGTCGGCTTCGACGACGTCGAGGGCGCCACCATCGTCTCGCCCGAGTTGACCACCGTGCGCCAGCCACTCGCCGAGATGGGGAGGACGGCGGTCAGCCTGCTGAACCGCCTCCTGGAGGGGCAGCGCTTCGAGACGCTGCACGTCGAGCTGGCAACGCGTCTGGTCGTCCGTGCCTCGACCGCCCCACCGTCGGACTAGTATACGAACATATGTTCGTGTCAGACGAAGGCACGATCCTACACGCCGACCTTGACGCTTTCTACGCGTCGGTCGAGCAGCGTGACGATCCGAGGCTGCGCGGACGGCCCGTGATCGTCGGAGGCGGGGTCGTGCTCGCGGCGAGCTATGAGGCGAAGGCGTTCGGCGTTCGCACCGCGATGGGTGGCCGCGAGGCGCGGCAACTCTGCCCCCAGGCGGTCGTCGTTCCGCCGCGCATGGCGGCGTACTCAGACGCGAGCAAGGACGTCTACCGCGTCTTCGAGGACACGAGCCCGCTGGTCGAGGGGCTCTCGATCGACGAGGCCTTCCTCGACGTGCGCGGGATGGAGCGGCTCGCAGGCACGCCGGGCGAGATCGCCTCGAGGCTCAAGACCGCAGTGCGGGAGCGTGTCGGGCTGCCGATCACGGTCGGCGTCGCCCGCACGAAGCACCTTGCGAAGGTGGCGAGTGCGGTCGCGAAGCCTGACGGGCTGCTGGTCGTCCCGCCTCGGGGCGAGCTCGGGTTCCTGCATCCGCTGCCGGTCGAGCGGCTCTGGGGCGTCGGCCCGGTGACGTCCGGGAAGCTGCGCGCGCGTGGGATCGAAACCGTTGGTCAGGTCGCCTGGCTCGAGGAGGACGAGCTCGTGCGCCTGCTTGGACGCGCAGCGGGCCGTCACCTGTTCGCGCTCGCGCACAACCGCGATCCCCGTCGCGTTCGCGTGGGCCGTCGACGGGGCTCGATCGGATCGCAATCCGCCGGGCGGCGCTCCCCGCGCGAGCTCGACCCGGTGCTGCTCGGCCTGGTCGAGAGAGTCACCCGCCGCATGCGCAAGGCCGGGCGGTCCGGACGCACGGTAGTGCTGCGGCTGCGCTTCGCCGACTTCACCCGCGCCACGCGTTCGGCCACGCTCCCGCATGCGACGTTCCACACGGAGACGGTCCTGGCCGTCGCTCGCGGGCTGCTGGCCGGGGCCTTGCCGCTGATCGAGGAGCGCGGCTGTACGCTCCTCGGGCTCGCGGTCGCCAACCTCGACGACTCTCCCCAGCTGGTGCTGCCGCTGGAGAGCGAACGCAGATCGGCGCTGGACGCGGCTGTGGACGAGGTGCGGGAGCGCTTCGGAATCGGCGCCCTGACGCGCGGCGTCCTACTCGGACGCGATCAGGGGCTCACGGTGCCGCTTCTGCCTGACTGAGCACGCGGGTCCCGGTCGCCTTGAAGCTGGCGTAGACGACCTGGTCGACGCCGAGCCCCAGCCGACGGAGCGACTCGCCCGTGATCTCGGCGCTCAGCGGCCCGACGCCGAGCCTCACGCGGTTTCCGAGCTCGGTGATGCTCCGGATCGGAGCGTGGATCACGTTCAGCGCGGAATCGTGCGGCGGCTCCGTGCCGACCACGACGTCCCACGGGTAGACGGCGACGAGGACGTTTCCTTCGGCGGCATCGGTGGTCGAGATCACCGTTCCGTCCTCGAGCCGGACGCGCGCGATTCCGTTGCTCAGGCCCGCGACCGTTCCGTGCAAGAGGTTCGCCCCGGTGAACGACGCGACGAACGGGTCGGCCGGCCGCGCGACCAGCTCCTGGGTGGTCCCGATCTGCCGCAGGCGGCCGTCCACGAGGACTCCCACTCGTCCCGCCAGCGCGGCTGCGTCCTCGAAGTCGTGCGTGACGAAGAGGGTGGGGATGTCGAGCCCGGCCAGGAGCTCCTGCAGCTCGCCGCGCACGATCGCCTTGGTGCGGCTGTCGAGCGCGGCCAGCGGCTCGTCCAGCAGCAGCACCTTCGGGTCCCGCGCGAGGGCTCGCGCCAGCGCGACGCGCTGCCGCTCGCCCCCGGAGAGCTCCGTGGGGCGCGCCGAGGCGAGGTGCCCGATGCGGAAACGATCGAGGTAGGCGTCGGCCTTGTCACGGCGCGCGAACTCGATGTTCTGGCGAACGGTCAGGTGCGGGAAGAGCGCGTAATCCTGGAAGAGGAAGCCGACGGCGCGCTCGTCCACCGGTCGGTCGATCTTGCGCGTCGCGTCGAACCAGGCGTCTCCGCCGACCTCGATCCGCCCTTCCCGTGGACGGACGAGGCCGGCGATCGCGCGCAGGATCGTCGACTTGCCCGCGCCGGAAGGGCCGACCAGCGCGACCGTCCGTTCGACCTCCAGCGTCAGCCGGAGGTCGAAGGCCCGAAGCGGAACCAGGATCTGGTCGAGGAGCGCGGCCATGAGAGCAGGAGTCGGAGGGTCAGGAGCAGGGCGAGGCTGAAGACGACGAGTACCGCGCTCATGGCGACGGCCGCATCGAAGTGGCTGGCCCCGAACTCGGAGTAGATCGCAAGCGGCACGGTCTGCGTGACTCCCTGGAGGCTGCCTGCGAACATGATCGTCGCGCCGAACTCGCCGATGCCGCGGGCGATCGAGAGCGCCAGGCCGGCGGCGAGCCCGGCGCGGGCGAGCGGGAGGATGACGCGGGCGAACGTGCGCACCGTGCCTGCGCCAAGCGTGCGCGAGGCGGCGACGAGATCTGGGTCGACGGTCTCGAACGCGGCGATCGCCTGGCGAACGTACAGCGGGGAGGAGACGAAGGCCACGGCCATGACGACGGCCGTCTTCGTGAACGGGATCGAAGTGCCGAGGAGGCCGCTCCGGCCGAAGGCGGTCAGCAGGCCGATCCCCGCCACGGCCGGCGGTAGTACGAGCGGGAGCTCGACGAGCGTGATCGCAAGCGGCCGGGCGCGGAAGCGGCGCGTGGCCAGCAGGTAGGCGGTCGGCGTCCCGAGGAGCACGATCAGCGCTTGTGCGATCAAGGTCGTCTCGAGGGTGACCACGAACGCGTCCTCGACGACGCTGCTCGAGAGCTGATCGACGAGGTGGCCCGGTGTCGTGTGCAGAAAGATGGCAACGACCGGCAGCACCAGGAACGCGAGCGCCACGAATGCGGCGCCGCCGACGAGGACGCCGAGGAGTACGCGCCTCACTTGCGCGGCAGGAACCCGAATGCGCGCAGCTTCGCCTGTCCCTTCTTGGACAGCACCTTCTTGAGGAAAGCGCGCGCGGCCACGGGGTGCGAGCTGGTCGACACGACGCAGATCCCGTACTGGATCCCCGGCTCGGCGGTCTTCGGGATCGTGATCTTCTTCACGTCGTCGGCGACCGCCTTCGCGTCGGTCGAGTAGACGAAGCCGGCGTCGGCCTCGTCCAAGACGATCTTGGCGAGCACCTCGCGCACGTCGTTCTCCTTGCTGACGACGTTGGCCATCACCTGGTCGTAGAGGTGGAGCGCCTGCAGCACCTGCACCGTGTAGCTCCCGACAGGCACGCCCGGCTGCGCGATCACGATCTTGACGCCCTTCCGCGTGAGGTCGGGGATCGTGCGGATCTTGGCTGCGTTCTTCGTGGGGACGATGACGACCAGCTTGTTGCGGGTGAAGACCACCGGCTTCGAGCAGAGCTTCTTGTCGTACAGCTGCTGCGGCAAGGCCATGTTGGCGGAGGCGAAGACGTCGGCCGGCGCACCCTGCTGGATCTGGGCCGCGAGCGTGTTCGAGCCGGCGAAGGAGTAGCGCTGATGCCGGTCGATCCTCGGGAAGACGTCCGTCAGCGACGCGGCCGCGAACACGGTGATCTGCGGGGCCGAGCCCGTCGACAGGACGGCGGTGAGCACCGCGGCGGCGACGGCGCGGATCACCAGCTCTGCACCATCACGTTCGTCGACTTGACGATCGCGGTCGTGGCCATCCCTGGCTTGAGGCCGATCTCCTCGACCGCGTCGCGGGTGATCAGCGCGACGAGGCGCACGGGCTCGTTGACCACGATCTCGACCTGCGCCATCAACCCGTCCGTCTTGACGTCGGTCACGATGCCCGGCAGCCGGTTGCGCGCGCTGAGGTGCGAGCCCTCGCCGTCGCCGCGGAGGCGGTCGACCTCGGCGGCGGAGACCACCCGGCGGTTGCGTGCGTCCCGCTCGACCTGGATGCGGCCGGCGCGATCCCAGCGCCGCAGCGTGTCGAGGCTGATCCCGAGCACGGCGGCCGCCTCGCTTGCGGTATAGACCTCCTTGGGCACGCCCGGATCTTACCTATGCAAAGCCATGGCAACTGAAATCGAGACTCCCCACGGCGCGGCACGCGTGCATCTCCATGCGGCGGCCGAGCCGCGGGCCGCGCTCGTGCTCGGTCACGGTGCCGGCGGCGGCGTCACCGCTCTCGACCTCACGATTGCCACCGAGGTTGCGCTTGAGGAGGACATCTCGGTCGCGCTCGTCGAGCAGCCCTACCGCGTCGCGGGCCGCCGTTCGCCTGCGCCCCCCAACCAGCTCGACGTGGCCTGGCAGGCCGTGCTCGAGCGGCTGCTCGCAGACGAGCTCGGCGGCCTGCCACTGATCGCCGGCGGGCGGTCGCTCGGCGGCCGGGTCGCGTGCCGCACGGCCAAGGAGACGGGAGCGGTCGCCGTCCTCTGTCTCGCCTTCCCCGTCCATCCACCCGGCCGGCCGGAGAAGTCCCGCCTGGGGGAGCTCGACGCGGTCGAGGTCCCGGTGCTGGTCGTTCAGGGCGAGAGCGACCCGTTCGGAATGCCTCCGGACGCGCCGAACCGGACGGTTGCGCGCGTGAAGGGAGACCATGGCCTCAAGGCAGACCGTGTCGCCGTTGCTGACGCGATCAGATCCTGGCTCCGAGTCGTGCCAGCTCTGCGAACGCGAGGCCGATGACGATGCCGATCAAGCTGTTGGAGACCCGGTCGAAAGCGACGGTGTCGCCCTCGAAATCAACGGCGCTCAGCATCAGCAAGGCTGTGGGCGTGATCATCACGACCAGCCAGAAGTACCCACGCTCGCGCAGCGCGTACATGAGGAACGCCGTCGCGCCCGCGCACGCGACGAGCGGCCAGCGCTGTTCCGTCAGCACCGTGATGATGATGACCAACCCGGCCGCGACGATCGTTCCGGCCGCCCGCTGGATGCTCCGGACGTCCGTCGCATGGCGGCCAGGCTGGAGGACCGCGAGCGTCGTGAGCGGGATCCAGTAGCCGTGCGCGAGATCGGCGAGGCGGTAGACGAGCGTGCCGGCGCTGACTGCAACCGCTAGCCGAACGACGTGCCAGAAGAGCGCGTGGTCGCGGAGACCGCGAACCACGTCCTGCCACGACGGCATTGAGCCCGAGCCACCGGCGCGCGCCGCGATCATGAGCAGCGCTCCCGGGACGGCACCTGCCGTGTACCAGAGCAGCCTCTGGTCGAGCGGCGTAGTGATCGGCAGCCCGGCGTAAACGACGAGCATTGCCGAGGTCCCGAAGCCGAGGATGGCTCCGGTCGGGCCGGCGGCTCGAAACAGGCCCGAGGCCGCCACCCACGCGAACGTCGCCAGCACGAGGGCGACATCGCTTCCGCTCGCCGCGTCCGCGACCACGAGGCCGCCCGCTCCGCCGACGACGCACAACGAGCCCCACCAGACACGCGCTTTCGTGTTGGCCCGCGGGACGCAGAGGGCGGCGTTGAGGGCGCCGATCGATGCGATCACCCCCGCGATCTGCTCGTCGAATGCAAGGCCGAGCACGAGCGGCGCGACGACGGCAAGCGCGCCGGCGAGCCCCGAGCGCACGTCGACGCCCCGTTCCTGCGTTTGGAAGGCCTCGCGGAGTGCGTCCACCCGCCGTGGATACTGACTGCCGGAGGCGGTCTTAGGAAGCCGTGGTCGCCAGCGCCTCGGCCGGTGCGGCGAAGCGCGGGTCGTGGTATCGCGCGACCGTGACAAGGAGCTGGTGGAGCTGATCGCGCTCGTCGCTGTCCAGCGGCGCGAAGAACTCGTCCTCGATCCGCTTGACGATCGAGCGGAGCCGCGCGAGCTGGCGTTTGCCTTCCGCTGTGAGCACGACGGAGTGGCGCCGCCGGTCGCTCGGGTCGCGCTTGCGCTCGATCAGGCCGCGCTCCTCGAGGCCGTCCAGCAGCCCGACGAGTTGTCCGCGGTCGAGCTCGAGGGCATCCGCAATCGCCCCCTGCGTCTGGCATGCGCCCTCGGCCACCAGCGTGAGGACGCCGTAGTCGTACGCACTGTGACCGGCCGCCTCCAGCTCCTCCACCGCCTGCTTCTTGACCGTCATTCCCAACCGGCCGAGCAGGAAGACCATGCTCTTCACGAGCTCGGGAGGCATGCACTTCGGGGGTGTGTTCATCATCATGACGAAATAAGTGTAGCGCGTTCTATCGTTGATGTGATATACCGTTGTAGATCTCAACGATAGAGGGGGACAAGAAATGACCTCGACAACGGTTGCACCACCAACTGTTTCATCCCAACCGGACAACAGGCGCTGGATCGCGCTGGCCGTGATCGTGGCCGCGCAGTTCATGGTCGTCCTCGACGTGGCGATCGTGAACGTCGCCCTTCCGTCGATCAAGACAGACCTCGGCTTCAGCGAGACGAACCTCCAGTGGATCGTCACCGCGTACGCGGTCATGTTCGGCGGCGCGCTTCTGCTCGGTGGGCGGATGTCCGACCTGCTCGGGCGCCGCCGGCTGTTCATGGCCGGCCTGGCGCTCTTCACGGTCAGCTCGCTGCTGGACGGAATCGCCTGGTCGTCCGGATCGCTGATCGCGTTCCGCGCCCTTCAGGGGCTCGGCGCAGCCCTGCTTTCCCCGGCCGCGCTTTCGATCCTGACCACCACGTTCCGCGAGGGACGCGAGCGGAACGTCGCGCTCGGCGTTTGGGGCGCCGCCTCCGGAAGCGGCGGCGCGGCGGGCGTCCTCCTCGGAGGCGCGCTGACCGGCTCGCTCGGCTGGTCGTGGATCTTCTTCATCAACATTCCGGTCGGCATCGCACTCTTCGCTGTCAGCCCCTGGCTGCTGCGCGAGAGCCGGGCCGTTCTCGACCACAGGCATTTCGACGCGCTCGGCGCGGCCTCGATCACCGGCGGCCTGATGTTGCTCGTCTACGCGCTCACCCGGGCGACGCAGGCAGGGTGGGGGACGGTCTCGACGATCGGCCTTCTGGCCGGATCCGCCGCACTCATCGGAGCGTTCTTCGTGATCGAGCTTCGCTCGAAGGCCCCACTGCTGCCGCTGCGACTGTTCCGGCTGCGGACGCTGGCCGCATCCAATGCGACCCAGCTACTCGTCGCGGCCGCACTCTTCTCGCAGTTCTTCCTGCTGACGCTGTACATGCAGCAGGTCCTGCATTACTCGGCGATGCAGACGGGCGTCGCGTACATCGCCTTCACGCTGGCGATCATCCTCGTCTCGAACGTGGCGCAGGCGCTCGTCACGAGGGTCGGCATCCGCCGGATCCTTCCGGTCGGCCTGACGATGGTGGCGGTGTCGCTCGTGATGAACGCACAGCTACCCGTCCACGGCCACTACTTCTGGAACATTTTCCCGCAGTTCCTGATCGGCGGAATCGGGCTCGCGCTCACGTTTGTCCCGCTCGTCATCGGCGGGCTGACGGGCGTCCGCGAGGAGGACGCCGGCGTCGCCTCGGGGCTCTTCACGACCAGCCAGCAGGTCGGCGGGGCGATCGGCGTCGCCGTGGCGACCACGATCGCGACCACACTGACGAGCCACTACGTCGGCTCGCATCCTGGGACGAACGCGCTCAGCGCTGGCGCGCTGACCTACGGATTCTCGATCGCGTTCTACGTCCTCGCCGGACTGGCGGCGCTGGGTGCGCTCGTCGCTGCGGTCTTCATCCAGGACGCGCCGGCGGCGGAGACCGCGCCGGCCGTCGCCGACGTCGAGCTCGCGAAGGCCGCATGAGCCGCTTCGGGGAGCTCAACGATCTCGTCCTGCAGCTGAAGGGGCTCGTGCTCGTGCGCGAGCTCCAGGAGAAGCGGGGCGCAGAAGGGGAAGAGCTCGGTATGTACGACGACGAGATCGAGCGGGTCCGCGACCGGCTGGCGGCACTCGTCAGGGAGGGCGGCGGCGCCGAACGCGTCGCCGCCTGACCGGCAGGCGGGGCGAAGCACAGCCCACCTGACCGAGGGCTGCGTCCGGCCGGATCTATGATCCTCACGCTGTTCACCAGTAGCCCGCCAGTGAAGGAGTCGAGATGCCGAAGGTGTCGAAGGAGAGTGCCTCGAAGTCGGAGCACATCGAGGGGATCGTTGATGAGCGATCCGAAGAGCTGGGTGGCTACACCGCAGAGTTCAACACGTTCCTGAGTGATATGGACGGCGCGCCGTTCTTGAAGGGTGCCCCCGACGATCAGTGCCAGTGCCCGCACTGGGGGTACGTGTTCAAGGGCAAGCTGACGATGCGGTTCCCCGATCGCGAAGAGACGTATGAGGCGGGCGATGCCTTCTACACGCCTCCAGGGCACACACCGATGCTCTACGAGGGATCAGAAATCCTCTGGTTCCACCCGACCGACGAGATGGCCAAGACGATGGAAGTTATGCAGAAGAACATGGAGGCCATGGGACAGCAAAGCTAGGGGCGGCAGCGTGGCGACGATGGCCGATCTCGACAAGCTCGCCCTTGCGATGCCGCAGACCACGAAGGATGTCTCGGAGGACGGCCGGCCCTCCTACCTCGTCCACGGGAAGATGTACTGCTTCCATCGCAGCCGCCGTCCCGACGCGATCGACCCCGAGACCGGCGAGCGGATGGACGACGTCCTCATGTTCCGCGTCGCCGACCAGGACGTGAAGGAGCTCTTCCTCGCCGACGAGCGCGGGCTCTTCTTCACCACGCCGCACTTCAACGGCTACCCGGCTGTGCTGATGCGCATCCCGCAGCTGAAGAAAATGGGCCGCGCCGAGCTCCGCGACCTCGTCGCCGAGGCCTGGCTCACGCGCGCGCAGAAGCGCGTTGCGAAGGCGTGGCTCGCCGAGCACGGCGTGCAGGACGGTTGACAGCGCCGGCGAGCGCTTCGATCACCTCGTCCAGCGCCTGCTGGTAGTCCTCGAGCGGGCGTCCCAGCCGCTGCTCGACCGCGAGGTACGCCCGTAGCAGCGCGGGATCTGCAGCCTTGATCGCCCGCTTCCCCGCGGCGGTCAGGACGACGAGGTACGAACGGCCGTCCTCCGCGTTCTCGACGCGGCGGACGAGCCCGCGGTCGACGAGCCGCTGGATGTTGTCGCGCAGCGTGGTCATCGGCATGCCTGAAGCTGCGGAGAGCCTTGACGGCGTGACCGGAGCGTGGTCGCGGACATGCGTCAGCAGCGCAAGGAGGTACGTCGGCTGCCCGATCTGCTCGAGCTCCCGGTCGATCACCTGCCCGACGTAGTGCGACGCGGTCGCCAGTTGCAAGAAGAGGTGCCGGTCCGGCATCCCGTTGATCATAGGCGGGCGATCGGATATAGTGCGCCGACGCAGTAAATGGGAATCCTCACGCTCTTACTGGCTGCATCGTTCTCTGGCCCCTGGGCGGGGACCTACTCGCTGGGCGGCTCCGCTCAGGCCGCCTTCGACATTTCCGGCAAGCGGGCAAGCGTCGCGCTCGGCGTCGGGCACGCCGGCTTGCAGTCCGTCCCTGTCTCAACCGCGAAGGGAAGGGTCACGTTTCGGCTGCCGGGGGCGCCCGCGCCGCTCGTCTTCTCCGGACGGTTGGTGCGCGGCCGCATTCATGGAACCGTGAGGCAGGGGACGATCCACGGAACCTTCGAGGCGCGGCGCGGGCGGGCGCCGTCGCTGCTGGCGCCGGGGATCTACACAGGTGGTGGTCGGACCCTCGCGGTCGTCGACGATCCCTACGGCCCGGCCCGTTTGCTCGATCTCGACAGTGGTGAAGTCCACGGGCTTTATCCCTCCGGCGGCGGCTTCGCAGTCGGCTCCGGTTGGGCGACCCGTGCGCCCACGAAGGGCGTGGCGCGCTTCGGTGCGACCTCGGCGGTCATCGACGGGGCGTCCTTCGCGCGGCTCCCGTTCAGGCAGTTGGAGGTGCGCTTTCCCAGCGGGGGCGTCACGCTCTCGGGAACGCTGACGGTGCCGCCAGGCGCCGGGCCGCATCCAGCCGTGGCCTGGGTGCACGGCTCGGGACGGACGGAGCGGGCCTATCTCCCCGACCTGCAGGCGCTTCTCCTTCACCACGGCATCGCCGTCCTCGCCTACGACAAGCGTGGAATCGGACAGTCCGGCGGCAGCTATCCGGGCGAGTCGCCCTATCCGTCGACCATCGACGTGCTCGCCCGCGACGCGGACGCCGCGGTCCGCTTCCTTGCTGCCCGTCCGGAGATCGACCGCGACCGCGTCGGACTCGCCGGCCACAGCCAGGCCGGCTGGATCATCCCGCTCGCTGCCTCGCGCGAGCCGGCGGTGCGGTTCGCCCTCATCTTCTCCGGACCCGCGGTGACGGCGGACGAGAACGACCACTACCAAAACCTGACCGGCGAGGGCATTACGCCGCCGGCCCTCTCCGAGGCGGACATCGATGCGCGCGTGCTCGCCGACGGCCCGGGCGGCGTCGACCCGCTCCCCTGGATCCGCGCGCTCCATATCCCCGTGCTCTGGCTCTACGGCGGCCTCGACCAGCACATCCCACCGCGCCTCTCGGCGGCTCGCCTCCACCCGATCGCTGCCGAGCCGGGACGCGCGTTCACGATCGAGACATTCCCGCACGCAAATCACGCTCTTGTCGAAACCCAGACCGGGTTGACCGCCGAGATGGTGCGCTCGGACACGTTCGCGCCCGGCTTGTTCGCGAGCGTCGGGGCCTGGATCGGCCGTACGATCCCGGCACATTGGCTCGCACCCTTCGAGCACCTGCAGCGCTGACGGCGCTCGCACTGGCCGGGTGGTTGCTGACCGCCCGGTTGATGGACGGGATGGAGATGATGGACGGCCCCGGGCCGCTTGCCTCCTTTCTCTGGCTCTGGCTCGCGATGAGTGCGGCGATGATGCTTCCCACCATCGTCCCGGCGACCTACCTCGCGGCGGCGGTCGGACGGTCGGCGCCGGCGTTCGTTCTCGGCTATTCGGCGGTGTGGGCGCTCGTCGGCTTCCTCGCGTACGAGGCCGCACGTGTCCTCGGCGACGCCGGGCAGTGGCTCGCCGTGGCGGCTGTCCTCCTCGCCGCCGTCTACCAGGTGACGCCGCTCAAGGACGCATGCCTGCGTCGCTGCCGCAGTCCGCTCGGGACGCTGGTCCGGCGAGGATCGGTGCTCGCTGGTATGGAGCACGGGGCCTTCTGCCTGGGCTGCTGCTGGGCACTGATGCTTGCGCTGATCGCCCTCGGGATTGGCAGCATGCTCTGGATGGCAGCGCTCGCCGCGGTCGTCCTCGTCGAGAAGGTCACGCCGATCGGCGAGCATTCTTCGAAGGTGATCGCCGTGGGCCTGCTCGGCGCGGCGGTCTGGATCGCGCTGTGAGCTTCCGCATCGCCGGCCACTATCTGGAGGTCTGCAACTGTGAGGCCATCTGTCCCTGCCGCCGGATCAACGGCGTCCCCGGCGGCCGCTCGACGCACGGAGTCTGCTTCGGCGCGTTGAGCTGGCGCGTGGACGAGGGTCGGGCCGACGGTGTCGATCTGTCCGGGAGCGGCGCCGTGATGACCTACTCGTACGACGACGACGAGAGCGGCTCCCCGTGGACGCTCGTGCTGCATGTCGACGGGCCTGCGGTGCTCGGCGAGATCCTCCTCGGCCGGCGCGGTGGTGAGCACCTGCTCGAGCTTCCCTGGGTGCGCAAGCCGACCACATCCATCGACGTGCGTGAGGCGGCGATCGAGTTCGGAGCGGGGGACATCCGCGTCGGCGGGGAGATCAAGGTGCGCGCGTCCGAGCCGTACCGGACGGACGCGACCGTGTCGTGCATCGTCCCCGGCCACGATCTGTCCGGCATCGAGCTGGTGAACGACGAGGTCGTGGTCGACGACGGCCGGTTCTCGTTCGAGCTGCGCGGAACGTGCGGCTTCGAGCGGGACTTCGACTACTCGGGCTGAGCAGCTCCTAGCGCGTTGCCGCGTAGGCGACCGCCCACGTTCCGGCGAAGCCTGCGACCGTGAGCCCGACTCGCCGCCACGACGGGTGGCTGTGCGCCTCCGGAAGGAGGTCAGTTGCGCCGATGAAGAGGAAGAAGCCCGCGTACAGCGCGAGCACGTAGCCCAGCCCCTTCTCGGAGATGTCGATTCCCGATCCGACGATCGCTCCGAGCAGCGGCGCGAGGGCGTCGACCGCGAGCCACTTCAGCGCGCTCCGGCGGTCACCGCTTTGCCGCAGGACGAAGCTGACCGTATTCATCCCGTCCGCGAAGTCGTGGCTGACGACGGCCAGGAAGACGAGCAGGCCGGTCGTCGTACTGACGTAGATCCGCGACGTCAGACCGCGCCCGGGGGCGCCCACGAGAGAGGACCATGAGCCACGATCGAGGACTCCTCGCCGCCACCGTCGCGCTCGCCCTCGTCACGCTCGCCGCCTGTCGGTCCGCCGCGCCGTCGGCGAACCCGCTCGGGACGACGGTCGAGGCCGAGCACGGCGAGAGTTCCGGCGACTACGAGGGCAAGACGACGACCATCGCAGTCACGGTGACCGATGTTCGGGAGGGGAACGACGTGGAGCTCGAGGCGGCGAGCTACGAGCTCGACGACGCCCAGAAGGCGAAGACGCCGACGTACGTCGACCGTCCGCTACGAGAACCGAGGTGACGGGACGATCGACCGGGCGATGCGGCCATCGATGGAGGATGCGAACGGCGACCTGATCAGCCCGGTCGTCATCTTCGACTACGGGGCCGAGCCGTTCTCCGCCTGTCCGGATCGAGGCGATCGGGGCGTTCGCGCCCGGCGAGACGTTCGAAAGCTGCACGCTTTTCCTCATCTCGCCCGATCGCCCAGCGGCCCGCGTCGCGTTCCTCCCCTACGTCCCGGGCAAAGAAACCGACTTCATCTACTGGGCCGACAAGTGATCGCCGGAGCACGGCGCCCCCGCCATCGCGTCGTCGGCATCGCGGCGATCGCCGCGATCGTCGGACTGCGAGGGCTCGTCGCGCCGCGGCCGGTCGAAGCCGTCGGCAACATCATCGTGGTCACGACGACGAGCGACGCGGAGTTCCCGGGCGACGGCAAATGCTCGCTTCGCGCGGCGATCCTCGCCTCGAACGTCGGTGGGATCGCCGGCAACTGCAGCGCCGGCTCGGCGGGCCAGGACAGCATCCGGTTCGACATCGGGAGCGGCACGCCGAACATCATCGTGCTCACCGATCTGCCGAACCTCACCCAGCCGGTCACGCTGCGCGGCAACACCGGCGGCGCGACCCGGGTCGTCCTGTTCGGGCCCGGCGCCGGACCGGCCTGCACGTCTCGGGAATGGCGCTCGGTCATCCGCGGGATGAGTGTCCAGAACTTCGACGTGGGCATCTACTCCGACGCGGACAACGTCACGATCGCGGGCAACCGCGTGAACGAGAACAAGAACATCGGGATCTACACGGTCAACCCCGGGGTCGTCATCGGCGGGACCACGGGCGTGACCCCTGGCGGGCCGTGCACCGGCGATTGCAATCTCGTCCAGAACAACCCGACCGGGATCAACTCGCAGAGCGGCGGCACGATCCAGGGCAACTTCGTGGGCACCGACGCGGCAGGCACCGCGGCCGCGCCGAATGACTTCGGCATCAAGGTCAGGTACGGGACATGGGCCGATCGGGGGAACGGCGACCGGTGCCGGCAATCTGATCAGCGGGAACACCATGAATGGGCTCGATGTCACCGACTGCGACGCCTGCACGGTCCAGGGCAACCGCATCGGCACGGATGTGTCGGGGGCGGTGGCGCTGCCGAACGTCCATAACGCCATCTCCATCGTCAATGGCGACGGATCGACCATCGGCGGCGACGGTCGCGGGCGCCGGCAACATCCTGTCGGGCAACGGCGGGCACGGCATCTTCGCCGCGACGGTGGACCACCTGACGATCCAGGGCAATCGCATCGGCGTCGGAGCGACCGGCGGCGCGCTCGGCAATGGCGGGGATGGGATCGGGACGGGTGCCTCGGCGTCCAGTGTGTCGCATCTGACGATCGGGTCGGCCACCAACCCCATCGCGGCGAACATCATCGCGAACAATGCCTATGGCATCCGGATCGTCGCTCCCATCCTGGGGCTCGGGCCTGTCCAGAACGCGATCCGCGGCAACTCGATCTACGACAACGTCAACGAAGGGATCTGGATCGCGGACACGACGAATGAGGTCGCGCGTCCGCTCATCGGGTCGCTCGGGCCGGTCCACGGGACGGCGTGCGCCCTGTGCTTCGTCGATGTGTTCTCGGACCATGCCGACGAAGGGCGCGTTTTCGAAGGGACCGTCCAGGCCGACAACATCGGCGTCTGGACGTTCTCCGGGCTATTCGCGGGGCCGCTACGTGACCGCGACCGCTACGGGTGCATCGGGCAACACCTCGGAGTTCTCGGACGCGTTCGCCATCCAGCCCACGCCATTCACCGACATCGGCAGCTCCCTCTTCAAGAAGGACATCGAGTGGCTCTATGCCAACGGGATCACGAAGGGTTGTGCCGCGACGCTCTACTGCCCCCTGGAATCGGTGACGCGCGACCAGATGGCCTCGTTCATCGCCCGTGAGTTCCACCTACCCAGCACTGCGACCGACTACTTCACGGACGACGAGACCTCCTCGCACGAGGCAGACATCAACCGCCTGGCCGCCTCAGGCATCACCGCAGGCTGCACGCCAACGACCTTCTGCCCGACGGCGGCCGTCTCGCGCGACCAGATGGCGTCGTTCCTTGCCCGGGCGACCGAGATCACGGTCGGCGGCCGGCCGCGACTACTTCAACGACGACAACGGAAACACCCACGAGGCGAACATCGACCGGACGGCCGCCGCCGGGATCACGACGGGCTGTGGGTCGTACAAGTACTGCCCGACAGCCTCGGTCACGAGAGGGCAGATGGCCGCGTTCCTGCGGCGCGTGGTCACCCCGGTCGCCGCCCGCCGTATCCGGCCCCGTGATCTAGCAGGGACCTGACGCGGCCCCGGCGCACTGGGGGGACGCGCGCCGGGGCGATGGGAGTCTAAGCCGCGGTCGTCACGCGGATCGCGCGGGCCCCTCGGAGCTGACGCGCAGACGCTCGTTGAGCCGTTGTCGTCGGGCAACCGGATCATCTTCGGGCACTTCACGCATGTCAGGTCGTCGCGGGTCTGCGCGACACCTGCCGGTTGGCGCGCTGGCGCAGCTGGAGGACGGCCCGCACGGTCTGAATAACGCCCAGAAGCGCGAACGCCGCTGACACCGCGAGGAGGATCTCGGCCCCCGAGAGCGAAGACCGTGGGCCGTATCCAGTCGTCGCGACGCTGGTGGTGACCGCGAAGAAGAACATGCCGATCGCGACGATCCAGTACCCCGCCGCCCAGCGGAGCGGACCCGGCCCGACGATGAGCAGGATCGCCAGGCCGAGAGCCAGCATCAGCAGGCCGAAGAAGATCGCGTCGTTCGACTGTGGAGCGACCATCTCGTAGACGATGACGCCGACGCCCACAGCGACGAGGCACGCGCCGACCAGGGTCGCGATGCCGACGTGGAGAAACCCCCGCTCGCGTTCGCGGACGACCCCCACACGCGCCGCGGCGAGCACCAGGTAGCCGATGCCGACGAAGCGCACGAGCCAGTCCAGAGCGCTTGGATCGCCAGCCGAGATGAAGCTGAGGAACAGTGTGGCGACGCCGATCCATACGAGAACGATCGCGGTCAGAATGGCTGGACTCCTGCGCGCGACAGGCAACGTGACGCGGCCAACCTTACGCTCCTGTCATGGCCCGCCGCTCGACTCCGAACGCATCAACGAGGCGCACCGCGCAGGCCTGCGCGCTCGCCTCAAAGCTCACGGATGCTGCCCGAGACGGCCAAACGGACGCACTAAACGGGCATTAGTCGAACGGGTCGTGTCGCCAACTCTTTGGCGTAAGAGGCCAGGGCACGGTCGGCGGCCTCGGCCCAACCCCCATATAGGTCACTCGACCGATGCGGAACGTCGGACCTCGCAGCCATCGTCTCGTCACGCCCTTCCGGTCGATGACCGGGCGCAACGGGAGGCTTGGTATGCACCGAAACACCCACCGGATCCGGACCTTGGCTCGGCTGCCACGAGCGGCGCTCGGCACCGTCATCGTCCTCGCCCTCGCGCTCGTTGCCGCGGCGCCAGCCGCAGCAGCCCAGCCGACGAAAACGGTGATGACCTTTGCGCCTGGCGTGTCGCACTACCCGGCCGGAACCGGGTGCACGTTCGATGTCACCGCCTACCGGCAGCCAGGTGCCCGAGTCACGATCAAGGACTTCAGCGACGGCACCGAGGTGATCGAGACGCACAACATGCATCGGACGATCGTGAACGATGCGACCGGCGCGACCTTCGCGGACAACCTCGAGGCCCACGAGGTGGATCGGGTCGATCCTGCGACCGGGGTGATCCAGGGCTCGGTGAAGGCCAGTCCATCTTCACGTTCGCGCCGGGTGATGTCAGCCCAGACGGCGGCACGATCGATCATGTGTACTCCATCGCCATCGTAGGCACGGTGTCGTACGTAGTCGATGGCACGACGTCGCGACCTTGGCGATCACGATCCAAGGCACCTACACGGACATCTGCGCGGCGATCTCCTCGCCGGGAGCCACGGTGGCGGCTCGTGACACTGCGCGCCATGGCCTCCACGGGCCGGAACTGACGATTCGGTTCGCCGACCGTGGCTACATCGTGCCTGCGATCGGATGCATCCAGCCCGCGAGCTGCGCCCGAGGACGTTGCGCGGACGACGTCGGTACCGAGCACCGGGGGCCGTATTCTTGTACGACGATTAATACAGCAGCAATCAGACCCCCGACGGAAACCCGTCGGGGGTCTCATTCATGCGGTGGATTCGTGAGCCCGGAAGGACTTGAACCTCGACCCATGGTGGTGAGCCCGGAAGGACTTGAACCTTCAACCCAGTGATTAAGAGTCACTTGCTCTGCCATTGAGCTACGGGCCCACGAGGATCGGGCTCACGTAGAGCCACCGACCAGTGCCGGGGAGTCTACAACGAGTGGCGACCTGTAGGCCAACGCCAAGCTGTTCGCCCGTCACCTCCGCCGGCAACCGGTCCCCCGCCACGTCACCTCATACATGGCGGCGGTCCGTCACCTGGATCACTTCCTGGCGGCTCACGGCCTGCCGCGCGATGTCGCCAACATGCGCCGCGAACACATTCGAGGCATTCATCGAGGACCAGTTGGCCCGGCTGAAGCCTGCCATCGCGGCGAACCGCTACCGCTCGCTCCAACAGTTCTTCCGCTGGTTGGTGGACGAAGGCGAACTCAAGGAGTCGCCAATGGCCCGTATGAAGCCGCCGACAGTCCCGGAGACGCCGCCGCCCGTCATCCACGACGACGCAGTGAAGCGCCTGCTCGCGACGACCGAGGGGACGGGCTTCGATGACATCCCTGACGGCTGTTCTGGGCTACCTCGAGGCCATCCCGAAGGGTGACCGCCCCGATCGGTCGTTGTGGTCACTCGTCCTGGCGTGGGTCGTCGTGCCATCCGCAAGATCGATTTCGACCTCAAGGAGGTCGCGGAGTGGCACGGATGACGCTGTCAACTGGTCGGCGACTTGGCGAAGAGGCCGAGGAGGCCGGTGATCGAAGATCGTGCGCCCGGGTGGATTGGTCGTGCTCGACGATGACTGGACCCCTTCGGTGCGGGCAGCGGCGCGCTACTACGAGCGGAACCTGGGGTGGCGCGAGGTGCCCGCCGCATTCGCCGATGGCAGCCGCCGGACCGTCGGTGGGGACCCCGCGGCGGAGGTGGTACCTCGTTGTCGCGCACTCAGGCTGCCCGACGTACTCGATCCAGCGTTCGAGGATTTTCAGCCGTTCTGACGTCAAACCCAAGGAGTCTGTGTAAGCCGCAGGCACGGCTGACCGATGGCCTCTCAGCGCATAGGCTCCGGTCCCGTCCTCGCGATCCCGCCCCAGGAGCGGTCGGCCTGGACGGGCCGACCGCGGTCTAGGTGACTGGCTTCGCCAACTGCGGCGGATCCGATCCTTGCCTATGCGTGACCGACCCGGTCACCGTTTCGTGAACCGGCGCGGATCCATCGGCGCCGTACACGATCGTCATCATCCCGGTTCCCTGTATGCCCTCGAAGGCGCCGGTGCCGGTGACGATCGTCCACGACCCCCGTTGGGTCATGTCTGACGGTGGTGCCGGCCCGCCCGCCGAGACCTGCGGCGTGTAGACCAGCCTGAGCGTTCCATCGGAGCACGTGTACGTCCGGTCGATCAGGCCCAGCGACGCCACGGTCGGGGTCCTTGCTCGCATGGGAGTCGAGGATGGTCCCGCCGGTGCAGAACGGCGAACCGCCGAGGCTCGACCCCTCGACGACGACGCCGGTAGCGACGGGCTCCGATCCCTCCTGCTCAGCGACGTGCAGCTCCGCCATGATCTCGACGGCTCCCCACTCGGCTCGGTCGTCGGTGCGTCGCTCGGAGCGACGGTCGGCGCGGTCGAGGCTCCCCTGGGGCTGGCCGGTCCGCCACCGCCGCACCCCAGGACGGCTACGCCCACCAGGACCAGCGTCCGCACTCCGCGCACCACATCGCCTCGCTATGGAAACCAGAGGGTACGCCGGTCGTCCCTACCCTGCGACCACCACCGTGTGGGGACAAGACCCGCCCAGCCTGGACGAGCCGACCGGGGCGGCGCGCATGCCGATGTGCCGCGATCGGGAAGCATGGCGACCCATCGCATCCCGGACGGCCGCCGGTCATCGCTCGAGGGTTGGCTGGCGGTTCTGCCGGGTCCGATGAACGCGAGTGCCGAGTACGTCACCACCGACTTTGAACGAGATCGGGAGCTACGAGCTGTCGCTCGATGCGGAGGTCGGCCATGGATCGGTCACGCCTCGGCGATCGCCGCGATCGACACCTTGAGGCCCGGGATCCTCGCGGGAAGCTTCGCGCCCTGGCGCGCCGGGGGATCCGCCGGGAACCAGCGCAGCCACTCTTCGTTCATGCCGCCGAAGTCGTCCTCGTCCGCGAGCACGACCGTGGCACTGACGATCTTGTCCAGGGAGCTGCCGGCCTCCTCGAGGATCGCCGCGATGTTCTCCAGACACTGGCGTGTCTGTTCCTGGATGGTGATGCCCACGATCTGGCCGGTGGACGGATCCGCTGGCGCCGTGCCGGAGACGAACACGAGTCCTGCCGCCTTGACGGCCTGACTGTACGTGGCCGGAGGCTTCGCG
This sequence comes from uncultured Chloroflexia bacterium, assembly GCA_963828965.1. Classification (GTDB taxonomy): domain Bacteria; phylum Chloroflexota; class Limnocylindria; order Limnocylindrales; family CSP1-4; genus SPCO01. The sequence goes on along the minus strand of CAWHGL010000002.1, from coordinate 1,232,871 downwards.
GCCCTGGCCGCGAAGACGATCTGGCGAGCCATGACTTCTCCTGGTGGTCGTGCCGCGCGATCAGGAGGCGGCGACAGCATCAGCCTACATGGGAGCCTCGCAGCGCGAGACTCTCGCGGCTAGCTCAGGGCGGGGACGATCCGCGTCACGACCGTGAACAGCACGAAGCCCATCACCCCCGCGATCACGGTGAGGGTGATGAGGTAGTACCAGCGCCGACCGCTCATGGCCTCGACCTCACCACCGAACGCTCCACGACCCTCAGGATGCCGCCGGCTGGCTCACGATCGGCAGCGGCGTGTCCCAGCGTCCCGTCCCGATCGACGCGGCGACGAAGGCCGCCGACAGCCGCCGGCGCAGCTCGCTCGCGACGGCCTGCTGCGTGCCGGTCGGGACGCGCTGCTGGAGCCGGATGCCCGCGCCGTCCATCCCGAGCCCGGTGACCCAGACGTCGGTCGCGGCATCGGCCACGAACCGGTCGGCCCAGGCCGCGTCGGCACGCATCTCCGCGGCCACCGTGGCCGCCGCGGCAAGCGCGTCGTCGAGCTGATTCGCATGCAGGACCTGGATGTCCACGACGGCGACCGAGAACAGCCGGGTGAGGTTCGACGACAGCCGGATCAGCCCGTTCGAGACCGCGTGCGAGGAACCGGTCGCATCGCGGAGGACCGTCCGCCGCAGGCCGATCCCTTCGACGACGCCCTCGATCCCGGGGTGGTCGTTGACGACGACGTAGTCGCCGTTGAAGTACGGGCCCTCGACGAGGATCAGGAGCCCCATCACGTAGTCGAGCACGATCTCCTTGGTCGCGAACACGACCGCCACGATCAACAGGAGGATCGCGCCAAGGATCGTCCAGAGCTCGAAGACCCCGAGGGCCACGATGACGATCCCGGCCAGCACGCCGAGGCGCAAGAGCTTGAGCAGCAGACCCTCGATGGTCTGCTCGCGCTTGTCGAGCTCCTCCGTCGAGCTCGACCCGGACGGCAGGTGGGCCGCCTGGGCTGCGATCGCGGCAGGCACGACCCGGTGGATCGCGCTGGACCCGATCCGATAGACGACCAACAGCACGACGACGCCGACGAGCAGCGCCAGGCCGCGGCCGACGAGCCAGCCGAGCGTGCCGTTCAGTTCCATGTCACCGCTCGTCCGCGACGGTTACGGCGGTCGGCGCCCGAGCCCCCAGGCCCGGGCGCCGGCGATCGACGGTTCAGTGGTGCTGGTTGTTGTAGGTCGCGAGACCGGACCAGTCGCCGCGAGCGGCGTACGAGGCCTGGGTCGGCCAGGAATCCAGGCTGGACGGCGGCAAGGCGCCACCGACGGCGATGGACTGGCGCAGGTCGCCGATGTTCGCGTGCTCGAGCTCCGCGTACGTCGTGATCCCGCTGTCGTTGAGGATCGACGCGATCCGCGGTCCGATACCGTGGATCTGGGTCAGATCGTCGGGCTTGGCAGCGACGGCGGTCGCCGTCTTGTGCTCGGCGGCGTGCGGCTTGGCGGTCGCCTTCTGGTTGTACTTCATCAGGCCCTGCCAGTCACCCTTGACGGCGTACGAGGCCTGCATCGGCCAGGTGCCGACGTTGCCGGGCGGGACCATGTCGGCCTCGTGCAGCGCGTGCCGGAGCTGCGGCTCGTTGGCTTCCGCGAGCGAGGCGTACGAGGTGTAGCCGGCCGCGGCCAGGGCGGTCGCCGCCTTGGGACCGACGCCGACCAGCTGGGTGAGGTCGTCGGCGTGGCCGTTGCCCGAGTCCGCGGCCACGGCAGCCGCCACGGGGACGGTCGCCTCGACGGCCGCTTCTTCCTCGGGCTGGATGTCGATCTCGTAGTCGGCGACGATCTCGTCGCCACCGAGGGCCTCGGCGGCCGGATTCACCAGCGCGACCAGCGCCGCGGCCTTCTCGGCCGGCAGCGTGCTCTGGATGAGCAGGGCGCTGTCCGCCTTGATGGCTTCCTCGATCAGGCCGATCGAATGGGACCAGTCGCCCTGGTACTGGATGAACAGAGCGCTCTTGCCCTTCGCGATCTCCTTGGAGACGTCGCGCATGAACTTGTCATTGATCCCCGTGTCGTGGATGCGGCTGCGCAGGGAGCCCAGGACCGCGCCCGCGGCGCCTGCCGCGACGACCCCCGCCGGGCCGGCGATGATCGCGCCCACGATCACGCCGATGGCGGCGCCGTGGAATCCACCCTTGGCCGCCCCGCGATCCCGAGTCTGGTGGACCTTGACGCGACCCAGCCGCTTCGTGTGGTCGACGATGGCTGCGTCGATGATCTTGACGTTGCCGTCGATGGCCTCGATCTTCTCGATCTCTTCGAAGAGGTGGCGGGCCTGCTTGCCCTTGTCCACGACGAAGACCGCCAGGGTCTCGTCCTTCTGCTCGTCGCTCATGCGATCCGTCTCCTTCCGGGGATGCGGTTCGGCGTCTCAGCCCCGCGCCGAGAGCCCACGTCGCGACCGCCCGTGACCGGCACCGCCAGCAAGGCGGCATCACGACGCGGTCGCCTGGCGCTGCGCGCTCCGGTCGGAGCGGCGCGCCGCTGTCGGGTCGATGACCTGCGGTTCGCCTCCCTCTGTGGGTTCCGCGGTGCGGGCGAGTCGACGGGAGGTCAGTCAGACCGATCTCGTGGCCCGGCGCCGGGACGAATGATGGTACTCCGACGATAGCGGCTGGGACACCCTGCGTGTGTTGCAACGGCGCCGCAACGGACGGGGTCTAGGCTCGCGCCGTCTGTCGTCGATCGCACCCGATCGGAGCCCGACCATGACGCAGTCGAATGACGTCTGGAAGCGACGGCCACCCCCAGCGCGGCGCGACCGGCTGCGCACGTGGCTGACGATCGGCGCGCCCGTCCTCGTCCTGGTCGCCGTGGTCGCGTTCGGCGTCTTCGGGCGGTCGATCGAACCGCCGGCCACGCCGTCGCCTGCCCTGGTGGCGGCCGCTGCCAGCGTCGCGGCATCCAGCGCGCCGTCGGCTCCGATCGTGACGCCTCCGTCGACGCCCCCGCCCAGCCAGCCCGTGGCGGCCGAGTGCACGGAGACCGTGATCCCGTTCGATGCGACGGCGCCGATCGACCTCACCGGGACGTGGGCGGGCGACGACGGCGGTGTCTATTTCGTCCGCCAGCTCGACGACGTGGTGTGGTGGAACGGGATGTCGTCCCGCGACGGCCCGCCCGCCGACCTCGGCCGCGACTGGAACAATGTCGGCCGGGGGATCCTCGGGGACGACCTGCGCATCGTCGCCGACTGGTCCGACGTCCCGCGCGGCGGGGTCGGCGGCCACGGCACGGTGACGTTCCGGGTGGAGGGCGACGCGACCGGAAACCTGGAGATCGTGAAGATCGAGGAGACCGGGAGCGGCCGCGGCGACCGGCGCTGGACCCCGTGTACCCTCGGGTTCGTTCGCTGACGTCGACGCCCAGGCGTCTCCTGCGCAGCCGACGCGAGGCCCGGTCGCGCCCGTAGACTGCCGGCCATGCCCGACACCGCCCTGGGGCCCGGCCATGGTCACGTCATCGTCTGTGGCACCGAGCATCTCGGCCTGCGGACGATCGACGAGCTGCGCCGGCGCGACGAAACGGTCGTCGCGATCGCACCCGACGGCGACGCGGCCGACCCGCTGGCCGCGCTCGACGTGCGGCTGGTCGTCGGGGATGCCCGGCAGGCCCGGACCCTGACCGAGGCCGGCATCGGCGAGGCGTCGGCGATCGTCATGACCGGTGACGAGGACCTCGCCAACCTCAACATCGCCCTGGCCGCGACCGAGGCGAATCCGGCGATCCGGGTCGTCATCCGGATGTTCGACACCGAGCTTGGCGGCCACATCCCGGAGCTGTTCGCCGACGGCGTCGCGCTGTCCTCGTCGGCGCTGGCGGCACCCGGCTTCGTCTCGGCCGCCATCGACGGCGAGAGCGGCGGTCGGTTCGAGCTCGCCGGGCGGGTCCTGACGGCGCGGACCGCCGCCGACCCCGCCCGTGGGTCGCGCTCCGTGCCGATCGCCCGGCTGCTCCCCGATCGCAGCGTCGAGTTGCTGCCCGCGGCCGCGCCCGCCGACGACCCCGGCCTCATCTTCGTCGACGTCACGTACCCCGGCGAGCTCGACGACGCCGCTCCGGTCCCCACCGCCGACGCCTCCACGAGTGGGCCGATCCGCGGTGCCGTCGGGGGGTTCCGCGAGCGGCTGCGCGCCCCGGAGCAGCGCCTGCTCCGATTCGGGACGCTCCTCGTGCTGCTCGCCGTCGTGTCCGCCCTGTACTTCGAGCTGACCGCCGGCCTCACGCCGCTCGACGCGGTGTCCTATGCGATCACCCTGCTGACCGGCGCGGCGCTGCCGACGGCCGTGGATGCGGCCACGGCGCCCACATCGCTGCGCCTCTACGCGATCTTCCTGAGCCTGGTCGGGGCCGCGCTCGTGGCCATCGTCTATGCCTTCATCACCGACGCGCTCATCCGCTCACGGCTGCTGCAGACCCTCGGCCGACGCACGGTCCCCTCCGGCATCCACGACCACGTGGTCGTCGCGGGCCTGGGGGCGATCGGCTACCGCGTCGCGCTCGGAGTCCGGGCCCGTGACATCCCGGTGGTCGTCGTCGAACGCGACGACGACGGGCGCTTCGTGGCCGCCGCACGAGCCGCCGGGATCCCTGTCGTGGTCGGTGACGCACGCCACGCCGAGGTGCTCGGCGAGGTCCGCATCGATCGCGCCCGGGCGCTCGTGTGTGCGACGTCGGACGACCTCGTGAACCTGTCGGCAGCGCTCAACGGCCGGGCCGTCCGTCCGGACCTGCGGGTCGTCGTCCGCCTCTACGATCCCGAGTTCGCCGTCCGCGTCCAGCGTGGGTTCGGGATCCGCTTCACGCGATCGGTGTCGCAGATCGCGGGGCCGGCCTTCGCGGCCGCTGCCACCCGGACCGAGGTGGTCGCCACCGTCCCGGTCGGCGACCGACGGATGGTGCTGTTCGCCCGGCTCCGCATCCCGGCCGGCTCCGCGCTCGACGGCCGGCTTGCCGCGGACCTCGACGCGCCCGGCGCGCGGCGCGTCCTGGCGGTCGCCGATCCGGGCTCGGTCGAGGCGCGCTGGGACATCCCGCCCGACGAGATCCTCGATCCGGACGAGGAGGTGGTCGTCGCGGCGACGCGGGCCGGCCTCGCCGAGCTGTTGCACCTCGCATCGATCCCGGCGGGCACGGCGCCGACGATCGCCGATCTGCCACCCGCGGCGGCTGGCGCCCATCGGCTGATCCCGTTCGACGCCCAGGACGCAGTGGCCCTCGTCCGCCGCAACGCCGGCCGCATGATCGGTGCGATGCCGCCTCCGATCGGCGGGAAGCGCCACGACGAGGCCCACGTCGGAGACATGCCCGTGCCCGCGAAGCCAGCGCCCGCGGGGCCAGCGCCCTCGCCACCCGAGCCTGCGGAGCCGCCGCTCGAGAGCCCGCCCGACGCCTGAGCGCCGTCGCCGCGTCCACGATCACGCGTGATCTGCCCGCCGCGGCGAGACGAGCCAGCCGCGCATAGGCGTCCGCCGGCGCGCCCGGCGGCAACGAACCGGCGAGCAGCACCACGGCTCCGGACGGGTCCGCGGCGATGGCTTCGCGCAGGGCGTCCTCGACCAGCGGCCACGCCTCGGCGTCAAGATGCAGCCCGGTCAGCCCCGTCGACCGTCCAGGCCACGACCGCGGCGTCGAGCGAGACACCGATCAGGCGTCGGACCCTTGTATCGCCGGTCACGACCATGCTCGCAACGCGGCATCCAGCGTGGCCCGGTCCGGCTGCCCATCGATCCCGCCGATCGCCGTCGTCGACAGGGCGCCCGCCACCGCGCCGGACCGGAGGGCGACCGGCGCCGGCGCCCCCTCCAGCCACATAGCGAGGAACCCGGCGTCGAACCCGTCACCGGCCCCCGTCGTGTCCTGAGGCGTCACCGGATACGGCCCGACCTGGGCGACGACGCCGTCGGCGTTCGCCACGAACGCCCCGTTCGCGCCGCACTTGACTGCGACGAGCAGCCGGCGCGACGGGTCGGCGCCGTCGGCATCGGCCTCGGCAAGCCTGGCGAGCTCGACGGCCGCCGCCTCGGGATCCTCCAGGCCGACCAGCCGGGTCACCTCGGCCTCGTTCGGGAAGATGACATCCAGCAGTGGCAGCAAGTCACCCAAGCCACCGTCCCACGTGCCCGCGGGATCCCAGTTCGGATCCAGGGACGTGGTCAGACCGGCCACGCGAGCGGCCGTCAGCACGGCGACTCCGCCCGACCGGAGGCCATCCTGGAGGAACCAGCTGCCGAGATGCAGGTGCCGCGCTCGCGCAAGCAGCGACGACGGCACATCCGCAGCCGTGACCGCCCCGATCGACCCTCGGGCGGTCAGGATGGCCCGGTCACGGCCGTCCGACAGGATGACGCTGGCGCCGGTCGGGAGATCGTCGGCGACCCGGACCGCCGAGATGTCCAGGCCGCGGTCGCGCATGGCTCCGAGCATGAACCGCCCGAACTCGTCGTCCCCCACCACCCCGACCATGGCCACGCGAAGACCCAGTCGGGCAGCCCCGCAGGCGGTGATGACCGAGCTGCTCCCCACCGTCAGGCCGATCCCGCCGACCATCCGCTCGGCCTGGCCGAAGACCGGTCGCGGGTCCGGATCGGACACGATGATGTCCGGATTCACCTCCCCGACGACGAGGAGGTCGAAGGTGCGCCCGGTCTCGCCGACAGCCGTGTCCATCTGGCCGGTCAGTATCGCGCGTACCAGCCCGGCTCCGGCGCCTCCGGGCGCTGGGCCTCCTCCCAGCGGGGCCGCCACGACCGACCCAGCTCCCCGGTAAGGTCGACGAGCCGGCGCAGGCGCGCGACCCCCTCCGACTCGAGCCACTGCGCTCGGCCCTCGGGCGGCATCGTCGCGGACGCCGACCAGACCGAACGACCGACGAGCACCCCGCTCGCACCGGCCCGACAGGCCGCCTCGACCTGCGATTCGAAGGGATGCAGCTCCTTGCGCAGGTTCTGCCGATGGTCCAGGGCCAGCACGGCGAACGTGCCGTTCCGCGAGGAGGTCGACTCGAGACCACGGCGAGTGCCCAACAGGTATGCCATGCGGACTCCATGCTGACGCGCGGGACGGCCGGAGTATAGCGAGGCCGCGCGCGAGTGCGCACCATTCTGCGTACTTCGCGCAAATGATGCGCCATTTCCGCGCGGTGATGTTGACATCCTGCGCATAACGACTCACGATGCGCGCATGTCACGCAGGACGCGAGGCGATCGGCTGCTCGACCGCATCGGTTCCGATGGGCGCGTCTCGGTGGAGACGCTGGCGCGCGACCTGGGCGTGACGCCATCCACGATCCGGCGCGACCTGGCCCGCCTCGCCAACGACGGACGGATCGTCCGGACCTACGGTGGCGCCGAGCTTCGCGGCCCGTCCCTCCCCGATCCGGCCGACCCACGCCTGGCTGCCAAGCGGGCCATCGCGGACGCCGCCGCGACCCGCGTCACCGACGGCGAGACGATCCTCATCTCCAGTGGCTCGACGACGCTCGACTTCGCGCGCCGGCTCGTGGACCGTCGCCTGACGGTCATCACCAACGCCCTCGACGTGGCCGCGGTCCTTCTGGATCGCCCCGGGATCGAGCTGGTCGTGCTCGGGGGCGTCGTCCGCACGGGCATGCATTCCACCCTTGGGCACATCGCCGAGCTCGCGCTCCGCGAGCTCCGGGCGGACGCGCTGTACATGGGCATCGGGGCGATCGGGCCGGATCTCGCGCTCATGAACGATTCGATCCCGGAGATCCTGACCGACCGCGCCCTGCGGCGGGCGTCGCGGGATTGCATCGTCCTGGCGGACTCGAGCAAGTTCCGCACGGTCGCGCCGGCCTTCGTCTTCGACATCGATCAGGTGACGACGCTCGTGACCGACAGTGGCGTCCGGGCCGAGGATGCCGCCGCGCTCCGGGACCGCGGCGTCGAGGTCGTGATCACGCCATGACGACGCCCATCATCCCGCGCGAGATCGTCGAGGGACCGGAGGCCATCCGCGCCACGCTCGACGAGGCCGGTCCCGCCGCGCGCGACATCGCCACCCGCCTGCGGCGCGACGGGGTGCGCCGGATCCACGTGATCGGTAACGGCACCTCGTACCACTCCAGCCTGGCCGCCGCGGCGCTCTACGGCCGGCACGCGGACGCGACGGACCCGATCGTCCTCCCGATGACCGCCGGGGCGTTCCGGACGTACGCCCCCGCGCTCGGGCCCGACGACGCGGTCGTGGGCATCTCGGCGTCGGGGGAGTTTCGCGACGTCGTCGGCGTCGGCCGAGGTCTGGCGGGGTCGTCTCCCGTTCGTCGGCATCGTCCACGTCCCTGGCTCCACCCTGACGGGATTGACCACGGACATCGTCCTGTCGGCGGGCGGCGCGAGCTCGGTCCCGGTCATGACCAAGACCTTCTCGGCCACGCTCGTGGCGACCGAGCTCGTCCTGCTCGGGCTGCTGGGCGCCGACCGCGCAGACCGCGCCGATCGACGACATCCGCCGGGCCGCCGACCATGCCCAGACGGCCATCGCCGACCGCGCAGGATCCTGGTGGACGACCTGTCGGAGCGGATCGTCGATGCCGAGCACCTCTTCGTCGTCGGGAGCGGCCTCGCCCAGATCGCCGCCATGGAGGCCGCGCTCAAGCTCAAGGAGATGGCGATCGTGCACGCCGAGGGGACCGAGACCTGGGAGATGGCCTCGGGGGCGGCCACGATCGTGGGGCCGGACTCGGTCGTGGTCGCCCTGGCTCCGGACGGACCCGGGCGCGCCGCGACGGCCGACGTCGTCGCCCACGCCGCAGCCTGGGGCGCTCGCATCATCGAGGTCGGCCCGACGGCCCTGGTCCCGGCCTCGACCCTCCTCGGCCTGCCCGCCGACGCCGCCGAGGACCACGCTCCCCTCACCGCCGTGCCGCCGATCGCGCTCCTCGCGTACGCGCTGGCCCGGCGGCGCGGGCACGATCCCGACCGGCCCGACTGGGTCGAGCGCTATCACAGCCAGGGGCTGCGTCACATCGTGGGAGTCTAGGGAGTGGCCGGATCCATGCGGATCGTGTTCATCGGTGCAGGTTCCGTGGAGTTCACGCGCAACCTCCTGGGCGACATCCTGTCGTATCCGGAATTGCGCGACGCGGAGATCGTCCTCCACGACATCGATGCCGGACCGCCTGCGGACCGCGGAGCGGATGGCGGCCTACGTGGCCACCGACCCTCGGTGCCACGCCCACCGTCGAGGGCTACCTCGACCGGCGGGCGGCCCTGCCGGGCGCCGACATCGTCATCGACACGATCCAGGTCGGCGGCGCCGCCGCCACGAGGATCGACTTCGACATCCCCGCCCGCTACGGCCTGCGCTACACGATCAACGACACGATCAACGTGGGCGGCGTCCTCCGTGGACTGCGGACCATCCCGGTCGTCCTCGGGATCGTTCGGGACATGGAGGAGCTCTGTCCCGACGCCTGGTTCATCAACTACACGAATCCCATGGCGATGCTGGTCCGAGCGGTGGCGGCTCGCAGCCAGGTCCGCACCATCGGGCTGTGCCACAGCGTGTACTGGACCATCCACGCGCTTGGCGAGTACATGGGCATCCCGCCGACCGAGATCCAGCACGTGACCGCCGGCGTCAACCACCTGGCGTGGGTCCTGCGGCTGGAACGCGACGGCGTCGACCTGTATCCGACGTTGCGCGCCGCGGTGGACGCCGGTCGCGTCCCGCCGGACGACCTGGTCCGGGCCGAGCTGTATCGGCGCTTCGGCTTCTACCCGACCGAGTCGTCCGAGCATCACGCCGAGTACAACCCCTGGTTCATCCCCAAGGGCGACCTCGTCGAGCGGTTCAACATCCCGATCGGCGAGTACCTCGATCGTGTGAGCCACAACCTCGACGAGTACGCGGACACGGTCCGCCGGCTCGACGCGGGTGAGCCGTTCGAGATCGAGCGCAGCGGCGAGTACGCGGCGGTCATCGCCCACGCCCTGGCGACCGGCGAGGCGGCACGGATCGTCGGCAACGTCATGAACACGACGGGTCTCATCCCGAACCTCGCCGCCGATGCCTGCGTCGAGGTGCCGTGCGACGTGGACGGCGCCGGCGTGCATCCGATCGCGACGGGACCGCTCCCGATCGCCTGCGCCGCCTATGTCCATCCCGCCGTCGACACCCAGGCGCTCGCGGTCACGGCGGCCCTGGAGGAGGACCGTGACCTCATCTACCACGCGGTCCTGTGCGATCCGCAGGTCCAGGCCGGCCTGACGCTCGACCAGGCATGGCACATGACCGACGAACTCATCGAGGCCGAAGCCCGCTGGCTGCCGGCATGGCTGGGCGGCAACGCCTGATCTCGCGATCAAGGAGGAGGACCCGACCGTGAAGACACCCGAGATCCGAGGACGCCGCTCGGCGCTGGCGCTGCTGGCCGCGTTCGCCGTCGTGGTCGCGGCCTGTGGAGGCTCCGGCGGGAGCCCGTCCGCGGGCGCGGCCAGCGACGCTCCGAGCTCGATCGCCCCTGGCGCCAGTGCGGCGCCGGGTGGCAGCGCTGCGCCCGGCGGCTACAGCGGCCCGCCGGCCACCATCGAGTACGCGATCTGGGGCGATCCCGCCGAGATCGACTCCCAGACCAAGCTCGTCGAGTCGTTCGAGGCGCAGAACCCGAGCATCGACGTCAAGGTCACGGTCGCCGACTGGGACAGCTACTGGGAGAAGCTGCTCACCGGTCTGGCCGGTGGCGCGGCTCCGGACGTGTTCGCGATGGACGGCCCGCTCTACCCCGACTACCAGGCGCGCGACGTCCTGCTCGACCTGCAGCCCTTCATCGACCGCGACGGCTTCGACGTGACCCAGCTCGCCGACCAGGGCGTCGGCGTATTCAAGACCGCTGATGGCCAGTTCGGGCTGCCACGCGACCTCAATGTCGGCGTGCTCTACTACAACAAGGCCATGTTCGATGCGGCCGGGATCCCCTACCCCGACGACACGTGGGACTGGGCCAAGCTCATCGAGGTCGGCAAGCAGCTGACGCTCGACAAGGACGGCGACGGGAAGACCGACCAGTGGGGCCTCTACACCGAGACGAGCGACATGGAGAACTACTGGCTGTCGCTGGTCTGGCAGAACGGCGGCGACTTCTTCGCGGCCGACGGGACCTCCACGGCACTCACCACGCCCGAGGCGGCCGGCGGCGTCCAGTTCCTCCAGGATCTCATCTACAAGGACAAGATCCTCGCCGAGCCCGCGGTCTTCGCGGAGACCGGCGACGCGTTCGAGCAGGGTCTCGCGGCCATGGAGGTCAATGGTTCGTGGCTCGTGCCGACCCACCAGGCCGCCGGGATCGACCTCGGCATCGCGCCGATCCCGTCCGGGCCGGCCGGTCGATTCACGGTCGTCAACCCGACGGGCGCCGTCGTGTACAAGGGCACCAAGTCCCCGGACGCCTCGTGGGAGTTCGTGAAGTTCCTGACCAGCCCGGCGGCCCAGGAGCAGCTGATGCAGCTGCGCGCCTCGCTGCCGGTCTCCAAGGAGGTCCTCGCCGGCCCGTACGCCACGTCGTTCGACGGGGCCAAGGTCTTCGCCGACAGCCTGGCCTACGCCAAGGCCAAGCCGTCGTTCGCGGGCTACGAGGAATACACCACGCTCCTCCAGGGCGAGCTCGACGAGAACGTCTTCATGGCCCCGAACAAGACGGCCGCACAGGCCCTCGAATTGGTGGCTCCCCAGCTGAACGACCTGCTCGCGCACTAGCAGGGCGGAGGTGACGCGCTCGCTCGTTCCCGAGCAGCTGATCGCGAGGCCTCCAGCGACCGATGTCCGCCGCGGCCGCCGTGGTCGCGGCGGCCGGCGTGGCCGCGATGGCTGGTGGGCGGCACTGTTCCTCGCCCCGACCCTCCTGGGTATGGCCGTCCTGTCCCTCGGGCCGATCGTCGCGTCGGCCGGGATCAGCCTGACGGACTGGGACCTGCTGTCGCCACCGTCGTTCGTCGGACTCGACAACTTCGCCAAGCTGCTCTCGAACGATCGATTCCTCGTGGCCCTGCGCAACACCGTGTTCTACACGGTGGCGTCGGTGCCGCTCGGCGTCACCATCGGGCTGGGACTGGCCCTCGCTCTCGATCAAAAGATCCGCGGGATCGCGTTCATCCGTACGGCCTATTTCCTGCCCGTCGTCACGTCGACCACGGCGATCGCCCTGGTCTGGCTGTGGATCTACAGCCCCCAGGGCGGGCTGCTCAACGAGGTGCTCGGCGTCCTCGGGATCCCGGCCCAGAAGTGGGCCAGCGACCCGGTCCTGGCGATGCCATCGATCGTGATGATGAGCGTCTGGCAGGGCCTGGGGATCACCGTGATCATCCTGCTCGCGGGCCTCCAGGCGATCCCGCAGGAGTACCACGATGCGGCGTCCGTGGACGGTGCCGGGCGCTGGGCTCGCTTCCGCAACGTGACGCTGCCCCTGCTCACGCCGACGATCTTCTTCACCGGCATCCTGGCCTTCATCGACGCCTTCCAGGTGTTCGACCAGGTCTACGTGCTCGCCCGCCCCGGCGAACCCTCGAAGGCGACGATCACGCTCGTCTACTTCATCTACGAGTCGGGATTCGAGAACTTCAAGATGGGTCTCGCCGCGGCCGCGTCGTGGATCCTGTTCCTGATCGTCGCCGTCATGACGTTCTTCTACTTCCGCTCGCAGCGCCGCTGGGTGCACTACCAGTGACCGCCGCGGACGCGCCGCGCGCACCTGGCGCCGCGGATGCACCCAGCCCCACCGGCGCATCGAAGGCCAGCGGTGCCACGGGCCGAGCAGGTGCCGTCAACGCGGCCGCCCGGACGCGAGCACGGCGTGGGCGGCAGGTGCGCCGCGGGATCCTCGTGACCGTCCTCGTCATCGGCGGCCTCGTGATGATGCTGCCGTTCTTCTGGATGATCATGACGTCGCTCAAGACGCGGGCGGAGGTCTTCGGCTCGAGCCCGCTCAGCCTGCCCAGCGGCCCGCATTTCGAGAACTACGCGACGATGTGGAACGCCTTGCCCGACGTGACGTTCGGGACGTTCTTCCTCAACTCGCTCAAGCTCGCCTCGCTCAACACGATCGGGCAGCTCATCAGTTGCTCGATGGCGGCCTTCGCGTTCGCCGTCCTGCCGTTCCGTGGCAAGGGCCCCTTGTTCGGGCTCATCCTCGCCACCCTGATCATCCCGTTCCAGGTCGTCCTGGTGCCCAACTTCATCCTGTATCGGATGCTCCCCCACCCGACCAGCGAGAGCGGCAACTGGATCGGGACCCAGGAGCCGCTGTGGGTCGGCGCGTTCCTGGGCGGGGCCTTCGGGATCTTCCTGCTGCGCCAGTTCTTCCTGACCATCCCGCACGAGCTGGCGGAGGCCGCCCGCGTGGACGGGGCGAACCCGTGGCAGATCTATCGGCACATCTACCTGCCGCTGTCCAAGCCCGCGCTCGCGACCCTCGCGATCTTCACGTTCATGTGGACCTGGAACGACCTGATCAACCCGTTGATCTACCTGCGCCACCTCGACCAGTACACGACCACGGTCGGGCTGGCGTTCTTCCAGGGCCAGTTCGTCGGGAAGTGGCCGGAGATGATGGCGGGCGCCCTCGTCAGCCTCGCCCCGATGATCATCCTGTTCGTCCTCGCGCAACAGGTGTTCGTGCGCGGCATCGCCATCAGCGGTCTCAAGGGTTGACCGGGCCCCGGTCCCGATGCGCCTGACCGACTACCGGCCGCGGTCCCAGCTCCGGACGGCGAGCCACGACGTCCGACGGCCGCGCTTCCCGGCCATCGACGCGCACAGCCATCTCGGCGCCGCCTTCGGTGACGGGTGGGCGAGCCGCTCGGCCACCGAGCTCGCGGACACGCTCGACGCGGCGGGCGTCGAGGCGATCGTGAACCTCGACGGCGGCTGGGGCGACGGCCTGCGCGGCGCGATCGACCGATGGCAGCGCCCGCTTCCCGGACGCGTCGCCGTCTTCGCCACCCTCGACTACGGCGGCTGGGCCGAGCGACGCCGCCTTCGGTGAGACGGAGGCCGCCCGCCTGCGGCAGGGCGTGGCCGACGGCGCGAAGGGACTCAAGGTCTGGAAGACGCTCGGCCTCCACGCTCGCGACGCGGACGGGCGGCTGGTACCGATCGACGATCCGCGATTGGACGCGCTCTGGTCAGCCGCGGGCGACCTCGGCGTGCCCGTGACCATCCATGTCGCCGACCCGATCGCGTTCTTCGAGCCGCTGGACGAGTCCAACGAGCGCTGGGAGGAGTTGCAGGTCCATCCCGACTGGCATGTCTGGCCGACGCGGCCGCCAGGGCAGCCGGAGGCTCCAGGCTACCCGCCGTTCGATGAGCTGATCGACGGGCTCGAGACCGTCGTGGGCCGGCACCCGGCCACGACCTTCATCGGTGCGCACGTCGGCTGCGCGGCCGAGGACCTCGGGCGGGTCGAGCGCATGCTCGAGGCGCATCCGAACTGGCACGTCGACATCGCGGCCCGGATCGCCGAGCTCGGCCGGCAGCCCCGCCGGACCCGGGCTCTGATCGAACGCTGGCCCGACCGGATCCTCTTCGGGGTGGATTCGGGGCCGGATCCGGCGCTCTACGCCATCAACTATCGATTCCTCGAGACGCTCGACGAATCGTTCGCCTACGACGCCGAGGACGACGGCCTTCCGAGCCAGGGACGCTGGGCGATCCAGGGCCTTGGTCTGCCGGACGACCTCCTGCGCCAGGTCTACCGCGACAACGCGCGGCGGCTCATCGCCTTCGACTGACGGGCGGCGGTCAGCTCGGCTGGTTGTCGAGTCCTCGGGCCGAGACGGTCGCGGAGCTCCCTCTCGGACCTCGGAGCGTCTCGAATCAGCTCGGCTGGTTGTCGATCTGTGCTCGTTGCAGGCGGCCCGAGAAGTCGACGTAGATCGACTTCCACTCGGTGTACGTGTCGAGCGCGACGTGGCCGGCCTCGCGGTGACCGTTGCCGGTCTCCTTCCAGCCGCCGAACGGCAGGTGCGTCTCGGCGCCGGTCGTCCCCGCGTTGACGTAGACGATGCCGGTCTCGAAGTCGCGCATCGCCCGGAAGGCCGTGTTCACGTCGCGGGTGAAGATCGACGACGAGAGGCCGTAGCGGGTCTGGTTGAGCGCGAGCATCGCCGCCCCGTAGTCCTCGACCGCGATCACCGACAGGACCGGCCCGAAGATCTCCTCCTGGCCGATGCGGTCCATCGGCCCGACGCCGGAGAAGATCGTCGGCTCGAAGAAATGGCCGTGGGCCAGGTCGCCGGCCGTCGCGCGCCCGCCACCGAGGACGAGCTCCCCTTCCCCGCGGCCGATGTCGACGTACGAGCCGACCTTGTCGAGCGCCCCGCCGTTGATGAGCGGCCCGACGTCCACGGCCTCGTCCAGGCCGGAACCCAGCCGCAGCCGGCGGGACCGCGTCTCCAGCCGCTCGAGGAGCGGGTCGAGCACGGTGCGCTCGACGATGACCCGTGAGGCGGCCGTGCAGCGCTGCCCGGTCGTCCCGAACGCGCTCCACAGGATCCCGTCCGTGGCGAGGTCGAGGTCGGCGTCGGCGAGGACGACCACGCCGTTCTTGCCGCCCAGCTCCAGGGAGAGCCGCTTGAGTCGCGCCCCGGCCGTGGCCGCGATCGCCTTGCCGGTCAGCGACGAGCCGGTGAACGAGATGACCGACACGTCCGGCGACTCGACGATCGCGTTGCCGACCACGCCACCGCTGCCCGTCACGAGATTGACGACGCCGGGCGGTACGCCCGCCTCGGCCATGAGCTCGACCAGCAGCGTCGCGCAGTGGGGCGTGTCGCTGGCCGGCTTGAACACGACGGTGTTGCCGGTGACGAGGGCCGGCATGATCTTCCAGCACGGGATGGCCATCGGGAAGTTCCACGGCGTGACGATGCCGGCCACGCCGATCGGCTGGCGGATGCTCATGGCCCACTTGTCGGGCAGCTCGGACGGCACGGTCTCGCCGGCCATCCGGCGGCCCTCGCCGGCCATCAGGTAGGCGATGTCGATGCCTTCCTGGACGTCGCCGCGCGCCTCGGACAGGACCTTGCCCATCTCGCGGGTCATCGCCCTCGCGAGCCGCTCCTTGTGCTCGGCCATGAGCGCTGCGAAGGCATAGAGGATCTCGCCCCGCCGGGGGGCTGGGGTCCGTCGCCACATCGGGAACGCCATGTCGGCCGCCCGAACGGCCATCGCGACATCCGCCGCGCTCCCCTGCTGGAACCGCCCGATGACGTCCCGGGCATCCGCCGGGTTACGGCTCTCGAAGGTGGCGCCGCTCGTGGAGTCGCACCAATCGCCGGCGATGAAGTGCTGGAAGGTCGGGGTGTCGATGGCGGTCTCGGTCATGGCCGCGAGTGTAGACCGGTGGCCGCGCGCGGAGACCGCCGTGTCCGCCAGGCCGAGCCGGCTCAGCGCTGCCTAGACCCGCTCGAACGCCGCCGCCACGGACCCGCCACCGCCCAGGCACAGGGTCGCAAGCCCATACCGTCCGTCGCGCCGCTGCAGCTCGTGCAGGAGCGTCGCGACGATGCGCGCCCCGCTCGCGCCGATGGGATGACCGAGGGCGATCGCCCCGCCGTTGACGTTGACCTTGTCCCAGTCGAAGCCGAGGGCCCGGCCGTCGGCGAGCGTCTGGGCGGCGAACGCCTCGTTGATCTCGATGAGGTCGAACGCCTCGATGGGCAGCTCGATGCGATCGAGCAGCCGGCGCACACCCTGGACCGGCGCGAGGAACAGCCATTTGGGGGCCACCTCCGCCTGGGCGTAGCCCACGATGCGGGCGAGCGGGGTCAGGCCATGACGTTCCACGGCGCGCTCGCTGGCGACGACCGTCGCGGCCGCGCCGTCCGTGATGCCGGGAGCGTTGCCGGCCGTGACGGTTCCCGTCGTCGCATCGCCCCGGTCCTCGCCGTCGGGCAGGGCGAAGACCGGCTTGAGTCGGGCGAGCGCATCCGCGGTCGAATCACGGCGCGGGCCCTCGTCCTCGGTCACGATCGTCTCGCGGCCCTTGGCGTCGCGGACCGTGACCGGCGCCATCTCCGCGTCGAAGCGCCCGGCATCGATCGCGGCGATCGCCTTCTGGTGGCTCGCCAGGGCGAAGGCGTCCTGGTCCGCGCGGCTGACGTGGTCGCTGATGGCGACGCGCTCCGCGTGGGTGCCCATGTGGCAGTCCTCGATCGCGCACCACAGGCCGTCGGCCACGGTCGAATCGATGAGCTCGGCGTTGCCCAGGCGAAGCCCGAAGCGGGCGCCCGGCAGCAGGTACGGCGCGCCGTTCATCGATTCCATGCCGCCCGCGACCACGAGCTCGGCATCGCCCGCACGGATCTCCGAGGCGGCGAGCATGATCGCCTTGAGGCCGGATCCGCACACCCGGTTGATGGTCGTCGCGCTGGTCGTGTCGGGCAGACCGGCGGCGAGGGCCGCCTGGCGCGCGGGCGCCTGTCCGGCTCCGGCCTGCAGCACCTGCCCCATGAGGACGTCGTCGAGGGTCACGGTCGCCGGGTCGAGGCCGGCGCGCTCGACCGCCGCGCGGATGGCGACCCCGCCGAGGGCCGTCGCCGGGACGCCGCTCAGGGCGCCACCGAACTTGCCGATCGGCGTGCGGGCCGCGCTGACGATGTAGGTCTGGCCGTTGGGCTGCTGCATGCCCAAGAGTCTAGCGCCGGGTGCGCCTCAGGACCGCCCGACGCCGGCCCGCTTGAGGGTCTCGCCGGCCACGATCTCGCGGTGGATCTGGTTCGTGCCCTCGTAGATCTGGGCGCCCTTGGCGTCGCGCATGAGCCGTTCGATGCCGGTCTCGCGCGAGTAGCCCATGGCGCCGAACAGCTGGACGGCGTCGGTCGCGACGCGCATCGCCGTGTCGGACGCGGTCCACTTGGCGAGCGACGAGGCCTCGGCGATCGGCTCGCCACGGTCCTTGGCCGCGGCCGCCTCGCGCGTGAGCGCCCGCGCCGCGGCCACATCGCGGCTCATCTCGGCGAGGAGGAAGCGCAAGCCCTGCTGGTCGGCCAGCGGACCACCGAAGGCCCGTCGTTCACCGAGCTGACGGGCCGCGGCCTCCACGCCGGCGCGGGCCAGCCCGACGCACGCGGCAGCGATGGAGATCCGGCCCTCCCCCAGCGCCGACAGCGCGATCCGGTAGCCCTCGCCTTCGGCGCCGAGCCGGTCGGCCACGGCGACGAAGCAGTCCTCGAAGATGAGCTCGGCCGCCGGGCATGCCCGGATGCCCATCTTCGACTCGTGGCGACCAGACCGGAACCCTTCAGCGCCCTTGGTCACGAGGAACGCCGTGATACCGCGCGGGCCGGCATCGGGGTCGATCGTCGCGAACACGAGGTAGCGCTCGGCCTCGGGCGCGTTGGAGATCCAGATCTTCGTGCCGGTCAGCCGGTAGCCGCCGTCGACGGCGACCGCTCGCGTCCGGATCGCGGCAGCATCCGAGCCGGCGTGGGGCTCGGTCAGGGCGAACGCCCCGAGTGCCTCGCCGGCAAGCATCGCCGGCAGCCAGCGCGAGCGCTGCTCGTCGGTGCCCCAGGTCAGCACCGGGTACTGCGAGAGGATGTGGACGGACAGGCTCACGGCCATCGCCATGTCCACCGCCCCGAGCTCCTCCATCACCAGGGTCCAGCCCAGGTACGAGAAGCCGGCACCGCCGAGGGACGTCGGGAACGGGGCCGCCGTCAGGCCGAGGGCACCCATCGCCGCGAACAACGAACGGTCATAGCGCTCCGCTTCATCGCGCTCGATGGCGCCAGGCGCGACCTCCCGCTGGGCGAATTCGCGGGCCGTGGCCTGGAGCAGCCGTTCTTCGTCGGTCAGGGGCCAACTCACGCTCGTTAGGATAGTCGGGTGCCAGACCCCGCCGTGCCGGCCGGGACCGGACCCGAACCGACGCCCCTCGAGCTCCTTCCCGGGCTGGCCGAGCTCGCCGAGGTCATGGCCGATGCCGTGGCCGTGACCGACCTGCATCGCCGGGTGGTCGTGTGGAACGGCGCCGCGGCGCGGCTGTACGGCATCCCCGCCGACCTGGCCATCGGGGTGCCGATCGACACCCTGTATGCCTCGCGCATCGTCGGTGAGGCCGTGAGCATGGCCGGGGCACGGACGCTCGCCCTCGAGTTCGGCTCGTGGCGCGGCCGCGTCGCAGACCGTCCCCTCGTCGGGGGGGCGACCGACCGCGAATTCGTCCTCGACGTCGTGCTCAGCCGGGTCGACGACCCGGCCGGCCGGCCGGCCGGGGTCCTCAGCACGAGGCGCGATGTCACCGCCTCGGTCCGCCTCGAGAACAACCTCGCGACGCTCGGGTCGCTCGTGACCGCGACCGGCGAGGCGCGCAGCCGCGAGACGCTCGCCGCCCGGGCCCTCCAGCTGGCCATCGCCAGCACCGGCGCGAGCCACGGCCTCATCGCGATCGCAGCCGGAGCCTCCGGACGGATCCTCGCCGCCCACGGCGCCTGGGAGGTCGCGGCCCGGCTCGTGACCGAGATCGTCTGGGCGGAATCGCCCGCCATCCGGGCGGTCACGCCGGTCGGGCGGGTCATCAAGGGGCCGGTCAAGGGCCTGCCGCTGACGCCGACGATGCGGCGCGCCCTCATCGAGGCCCGGACCCGGACCCTCCTCGTGGTCGGCCTGCACCGCGAGGACGACCTGCTCGGGGTCCTGACGCTCGGCTGGGAGGTCGAGGATCCCAACCTGCCGTCGGACGCGGCGATCCTGCTCGTGGCCACCCAGATCTCCGCCGGTCTCGAGAACGCCCGCCTGGTCGAGGAGACCATGCGTCGCGCCGAGTCCGAACGGGCGATGGCCGCCAGCCTGCGGGCGCTCGATGAGCTGACCCGGGTCGGCGGCCACGTCACGACGATCGAGGAGCTCGTCGAGCGTTCGGGCCGGCTCATCAATGCCGCATTGGGCGCCGCCGGGACCGCGTACGCCCTGCTCGCCCCCGACGGCCACTCCTACGCGACGACGAGCCTCGTCGACGTACGCCCACCGATCGCCGACTGGCTCCGCCAGAACCGGCCCGACGAACGCTCCGCCTTCCGCCGCTGGCGGGCCGGGGAGGGCGCGTTCCTGGAGGCCTTCGAGCCCGGCGTCGTGGGCCGCGACTACATCGACCTCGCCCGGGCCGCGGGCGTGACCGCCTACGCCGCTATCCCGGTCCGCATCGATGACGTGGTCGTCGGCGGCATCGCGGCCTACTTCGATCGGCCGCTCGACGAGCTCCACGTCGATCGCGGCGAGCTCGACCGCGTCGCCACCATCTGCTCGATCTCGCTCGCGAACTTCCGGCTTCGTGAACGACTGCTCGGGTCGGAGCGCCGCTACCGAACCTTGTTCGAGGAATCGCCCGATGCCCTCCTCGTGACCCTGCCCGACGGGACGGTGGTCGACGCCAACGAGGCCGCCCTGCGGATGTTCGGGACCGAACGCGAGTGGCTGCTGGGTCGTCAACCGGCCGACCTCGCCGAGTACGAGGTGGACGACGAGCGACTGCGCGAGCGCGCCGCCGGTCTGGCGGTCGGTGAGTCGTTCGCGGGCCGGGCGGTCGGCATCCGGCGCGACGGCGAGCGGTTCCCCGAGGACGTCGAGGTCGCCCGGGTCGAGCTCGATGGCGAACCTCGCCTGCTCGTCCGGCTGCGCGACCTGACCGAGCAGGAGCGACTGCAGGCCGAGCTCATCCAGGCCCAGAAGATGGAAGCCACGGGCCAGCTCGTGTCGGGCGTCGCCCACGAGCTCAACAACCCGCTCGCCTCGATCCTCGGGTTCAGCCAGCTCATCCGCCGCGACCCGGCGCTGCCCGAGGACCTGCGCCACAACGCCGACCTGCTCGTCGAGGAGGCCGGCCGGACCCGGCGCATCGTCCAGAACCTGCTCGACTTCGCCCGCCAGCGGCCACCCGAGCGCCACCCAACATCCATCGCCGCGCTCATCGACAGCGTCGTCGCGCTTCAGTCCTACAGCCTGGGCCGGGGTGGGATCGAGGTCGAGCTGGACGTCCCCGACGATCTGCCCCTGGTCGAGCTCGATCGCAGCCAGCTCCAGCAGGTCCTCGTGAACCTGACCCACAACGCCGTGTACGCGATCCGCAGTGGTGACGGGTCGCGCATCCGGATCTCGGCGGCCGCGGAGGGAGCGGCAGCCCGGCGGCGTGTCCGGCTCACGGTGATGGACGACGGGCCCGGGGTCGCGCCCGAGCATGTCGGCCACCTGTTCGAGGCGTTCTTCACGACCAAGCCGCCGGCTGACGGCACGGGTCTCGGCCTGCCGGTGTCGTACGGGATCATCCGCTCACACGGCGGTGAGCTGCGCTACGCGCCGGCGTCGTGGGGCCGGGGCGCCGCATTCACGTTCGACCTGCCGGTCCGGGGCGTCAACGTCGACACCGGGGCGCTCGGGCCGGCGCCGGCGAGCGAGCTCGAGGGCGCCGTGGCTGCCGGGGCCGCTGCCGTGCTGGCGGCGACCGCCGATACCGCGGGCCACGCGATGGACCGGTACCGCGACCGGCGGACATCGGTCACGCCGGACCGCCGCGGGTCCTGGTGCTCGACGACGAGCCCTCGATCCGGGTGTTCCTCGAGAAGGCACTGCGGGTCCTCGGCTTCGAGCCCGTCATCGCGGCCAGCGCCGATGTCGCCGTCGAACGCGCTGCCGACGGGCCGTATGCCGCGCTGCTCATCGACCACCAGATGGCCGACCGGTCCGGCATCGAGGTCTATGACGGCATCGTTGCGGCGGACCCTGGCCTCGCCGACCGCTACGTCCTCATGAGCGGCGACGTCCTCAACCCGGCGATCGAGACGTTCGTGGCCAGCCACCGGGTCGGGGTGCTGGCCAAGCCCTTCGACCTGGAGACCCTCGAGCGGGTCATCCGGACCCGGATGAGCGCCGACGCGAGCACCGGCAGCGCGACCTGGGCGCCACCCGCCGCGGATCAGCCGCGAGGGTAGGTGTAGAAGCCCTGGCCGGTCTTCTGGCCCAGGTGTCCGGCCCCGACCAGCTCGACCAGCACGCGCGGAGCCCGCAGCTCCTCCTGGCCGAGGCCATCCTCGAGGACCCGGATGATGCCCAGGCAGACGTCGAGCCCGATGAAGTCGGCGAGCTCGAGCGGGCCCATCGGGTGGTTGAGCCCGACGCGTGCGCCGGTGTCGATGTCCTCCGCCGTCCCGACGCCCTGCTCGAGGGCGCGCATGGCCTCGATGAGGAACGGCATCAGGATGCGGTTGACGATGAAGCCCGGCTTGTCCGCGGAGACGATGACCTGCTTGCCGAGCGCGATCGACAGGTCGCGGACCACTGTCACGGTGTCGTCGGCCGTGGCCGGCGCCCGGATGAGCTCGACGAGGGGCATGACCGGGACCGGGCTGAAGAAATGCATGCCGACGAAGCGCGCCCGGCGCTCGCGGCCGACCGCCTCGGCCAGCCGGTGGATGGCGATCGAGCTGGTGTTCGACGCGAAGATCGCCTCGGGCGGCGCCTGCCCATCGAGCGCCCGCCAGACGTCGTGCTTGACCTTGAGCTCCTCGAACACGGCCTCGATGACGAGGTCGGCGTCGCGCGCGGCGGCAAGGTCGGCGGTCGGCGTGATCCGGTCGAGGATCGCCACGCGCTCGTCGTCGGTGATGCGCCCCTTGTCGACCGAGCGCTGGAGATTGCCCGCGATGCGCTCGCGACCGGCCTCCGCGCGGGCCAGGTCGGGCTCGTAGAGGGCGACCGACAGGCCGATGGCCGCATGGACCTGGGCGATGCCGTGGCCCATCAATCCCGCGCCGGCCACGAAGACGCGCTCGATCGTCATGGAGCCAGTTTATGCGGCGGGTCCTGGGCCGGTCGCGGGCGGGTCGGCCCCTGGTCGGTCGGCGACTGGTCGAGGCGCCGGCGTCAGGCTGCGACGGGTCGCGCTACGCGGTCGCGATCCAGGACCAGCCAGGCGGCGCCGACGAGGGCGATGACACCCGACAGCAGGAAGGCGCCCGAGAACCCGACCATACCGGCGACGACGCCCAGGATCGCCGGGGCGATGCCGAACGACACGTCCACGAAGGCCGTCGTGGTCCCCACCACCGACCCGCGTTCGGTCTCGTCGACCCGTGACACCGCGAGCGACAGCATCGCGGGGAACAGGAAGGCGATGCCGGTCGCGAACACGGCCGTGCCGATGAGCAGCCCGGCCGGCGTGTGGACGAGGCCGATGACGGCCATCCCGGCAGCCGAGCCCAGGAGCGCGACGGTCCCGAGTGGTGCTGCCCCGAACCGGTCGGGCGCCGTGACGAAGGCGATCCGGAGGCCGACCACGATCAGGGCGTAGACCGCGAGCGCCGGCCCGGCCCCGTCCATGCCGAGCTCCGTGGCGTACAACGGGACGAACGCCAGGAATCCGGCCATGCCCCACATGCCGGACAGGATCAGCAGTCCGGGAGCGACCCCGGCCGGGTGCACGATCCGCGCTCGCGGCCGCGGCTCGCCGGTCGCCCGTGGCCGGAGCGCCGCCGGCGCGGTCTCGGGCACGAACAGGGTGATGACCGTGGCCGACGCCGCCATCAGACCCGCCGCGATCCAGACGGCCGTGTAGTCGGCAGCGCCGAGGATCGCCTCGCCCAGGAACGGGCCGAACGCGAGGCCGAGGTAGATGGCGAGCGACGCGACGTTGATGGCCTCGCCGCGCCGCTCGGGTGGCGCGAGATCGGTCACGGCCGCGACCGCCGACACGAAGAAGAACGCCTCGGCGACCCCGAACACCGACCGCGCCATGATGAACAGGGGCAGCGTCGTCGCGACGAGGTGGAGGAGCAGGGCGACGACCGTCAGGCCTCCACCGAACAGCATGAGCGGCCGACGCCCGGCGCGGTCCGACGCCCAGCCGACCACGGGACGCAGGAGCAGGGCGGCGACCGAGAAGGCGCCGATGGCGATCCCGACCCCGGTCGCATCGGCCCCGAGCGGTCCCGCGGCATAGCGCGTGGCCACCGGCAGCACGATGTTGCCGGCCGTGAAGAAGGCCAACGCGGCTACGAACAGGGCGATGAACGGGCGGGTGAACAGCGGGGGCCGGGCGGCCGGCTCGGGCGTCAGGACGGCGTCGGACATGAGGATCGCAGCCTAGCCGAAGCGTTCGGTCGCCTGCCGGCGACACCGGGCCGCCCACGGTCGCGGCCGTCCGTCGCGGCCGTCCGTCGGGGCCCTCGCCTAGCGGCCCGGCCGCTCCGACGCGAGCGCCTCCAGCAGCTGGTCGGCGGCGGCGTACGGATCGAGGTGGTGGTCGGCGACCTCCGCGATCAGCGATCCATGGAGGGTCGCGAGGCCACCGACCGCCAGGCGCTCGGCCAGCCGGTCCGCAAGGATGGCCCGGACCTGCGCCGTGGCGCGGGCGCGCCGGGCTGTCGGTCGTGAGACCGGCTCGGTCCTGGGTCCGGTGGCGGTCCAGCGCCGCCAGGAGGGCCGGCACGCCCTCGCCCGTCGCGGCCGTCGTGATGAGGACCTCGGGGCGTTTGGGCTGGGGTCGGTCGGTCGCGGCCCGGCCCGTCGTGGGAACCAGCATCGCGCGGAGCTGGGCCGCGGTCCGCTGTGCGCCCGGCTTGTCGCCCTTGTTGACGACCACGAGGTCGGCGACCTCGAGCAGGCCGGCCTTGATGGCCTGGACCTCGTCCCCCATCTCGGGCGCCTCGAGCACGACGGTCGTGTCCGCCGCGGCCGCGACCTCGACCTCGCTCTGGCCCGTCCCGACCGTCTCGATGAGCACGAGGTCGAAGCCGGCGGCGTCGAGCACGGTCGCGGCCGACGTCGTCGTCGACGCCAGCCCGCCGGCGTGGCCGCGCGACGCCATCGAGCGGATGAACACGTCGCGATCGCCGGCATACGCCTGCATCCGCACCCGGTCGCCGAGCAGGGCGCCACCGGTGATCGGCGACGACGGATCCACGGCCACGACCGCGACCGGACGTCCGGCCGCGCGGACCTCGGCGAGGAGCGCGGCGACCAGGGTCGACTTGCCCGCCCCGGGCGGCCCGGTGATGCCCACGAGATGGGCGCGACCCGCCGTCGGATACAGCCGGCGCAGGGCGGCCTCGGCGACCGGAGTGTGGTTCTCGACCGCGGTCAGCAGGCGGGCGAGGGCCAGCCGGTCCCCGGCGATGGCGGCGTCGGCGAGAGCGGCCGCGCGCGCCGGCGCGTCGCCATCGGACGGCTCGGGCGCGTCGCGGCGATCGGGCGCGGCCGGGTCCGCAGCCACGCTAGTCGCGCGGTCGGGCGTTGGTCCGCAGGAACTCGGCGACCGACGCGATGGTCGTCCCGGGCCCGAACACCGCCGACACCCCGGCGGCCTTGAGGGCCGGGACGTCGTCATCGGGGATGATCCCGCCGACCGTGACGAGCACGTCACCCATGCCCTGCTCGCCGAGCAGCTTCGTGATCCGCGGCACGAGGGTCATGTGCGCGCCCGACAGGATGGACAACCCGACCACGTCGACGTCCTCCTGGAGCGCGGCGGTGGCGACCATCTCGGGCGTCTGCCGCAGCCCCGTGTAGACGACCTCGAACCCCTCGTCGCGCAGGCCGCGGGCGAGGACCTTGGCGCCGCGGTCGTGGCCGTCGAGGCCGGGTTTCGCGATGAGGACCTTGATGGGTCGGTCGGGCATGCCCCGATCGTAGCAGGCGGCCCGCACCGTCTACGGGCATGAGCGAAGGCCCGGATCCCTTGCGGGGTCCGGGCCATCGGGCGCGACCGGGGCAGTGACGATCGCGTCAGGCGTTGGCGCGCGTGAACGCGCGGCTGGCGGCCCACACCCCGATGACCGCCATGACGCTCGTGACCACCGTCCCGATGAGGATCTCCGGCTCGCCCCACTGCCCGTTGAAGAGGGCACGGACGGCGTCGACCGTGTGGGTCAGCGGGTTGATCGTGCTCAGAAACTGCAGCCACTCCGGCGCCAGGGCCATCGGCAGCAGGATCCCCGACAGGAGCAGCAGCGGGAACGTCACGCCCTGGATGAGCGGCGCGAACGCGTCCTCGCTCTTGAGCGCGAGGGCCGCCGCGTACGACAGGGGTGCGACCGCGAGCCCGAGGAGGGCGAGCACCACCAGCGCGAGCGCGATCCCGACCGGATCGAGCTGGATCCCGAACGGGATCGAGAGCACGATCATGATCAGGGCCTGGACCAGGAGCATGGCGACGTCGCGCAGCGACCGTCCCAGGAGCATCGCGGTCCGGCTCATGGGCGTCACCCGCATCCGCTCGACGACGCCGTAGCGGAGCTCGGCGATGAGCCCGAAACCGACGAAGGCCGAACCGAACAGGGCGACCTGGACGAGGAGTCCGGGCACGAACCAGTTGTAGGCGCTGACCTCGGATCCCGACTGGGTCACCGCTCCCTGGAGCAGCGGCCCGAACAGGACGAGGTAGAGGACGGGATACATGATCCCGAAGATCAGCCAGGTGGGCTGGCGGAAGGTCAGGATCATCGACCGGCGGAAGATGAGCCAGGTGTCGCGGAGGGTCTTCACGTCGTGGTTCCTTTCGTGGATCGTCGGGGCTCAGGCGGCGGCTTCGTCGCGGAGCGAGCGGCCGGTCTGGCGGAGGAAGACGTCGTCGAGGCTCGGGCGATGGAGGGCGATCGAGGACGCCTCCAACCCGGCGCCGTCGAGGAGCCGCAGGATCTGCGGGACCGCGGTCTCGCCGCGCTCGACGTAGAGACGGACCACGCCGTCCTCGCCGCTGGCCTCGCGCACGAACGACTGCGCGCGGACCGTCTCGAGGACGTGCTCCGTGGCGCCGTTGACGCCCAGGGTGATGACGTCGCCCGCGACCTGGCGCTTGAGCTCGTCGGCCGTGCCCTCGGCGACGATGCGCCCGCGATCGATGATCGCGAGCCGATCGGCCAGGGCGTCGGCCTCCTCGAGGTAGTGCGTCGTGAGGAACACCGTCGTCCCGCCGTCGCGCAGGCGCCGGATCTCGTCCCACATGCCGGCACGGGCCTGCGGATCCAGTCCGGTCGTCGGCTCGTCGAGGAACAGCGCGGCCGGTCGATGGATGATCCCGAGCCCGATGTCGAGCCGGCGGCGCATGCCACCCGACCAGGTCGCGAGCTTGCGGTCGGCGGCGGCCTCGAGGTCGAGGACGGTGAGCACCTCGGTGGCGCGCAGTTCCGCGTCGGTCTTGCCCATGCCGTACAGCCGGGCCTGGAGGACCAGCTCGCCACGACCGGTCTCGGCCGGATCGGTCGACCCGCCCTGCGGCACGTAGCCGATGCGCTCGCGCACGAGCCCCGGCTGGGTGGCGAGATCCGCGCCGGCGACCGTGGCCGTGCCCGAAGTGGGGCGCAGCAGGGTCGC
Organism: uncultured Chloroflexia bacterium; assembly: GCA_963828965.1. GTDB lineage: Bacteria > Chloroflexota > Limnocylindria > Limnocylindrales > CSP1-4 > SPCO01. The sequence goes on along the minus strand of CAWHGL010000002.1, from coordinate 1,205,496 downwards.
GAGCATCCGCAGGGTCGTGGTCTTGCCTGCCCCGTTGGGCCCGAGGAAGCCGAAGATCTGGCCCGCGCCGACTTCGAGGTCGACGCCGCGCACGGCCTCGACGGTCTCGCCCTTGCCGCGGGGCTTGAAGCTGCGTCGCAGATCGTGGGTCTCGATGATGGCTGACATCCTGCCGCTCCTGTTCGCTATGCTGTCGGCGGGCACTTGCGCCGTTCAGCGTCTTGGGTCAATATCTGCACCGGGCAGATAGTTACCCAAGCAGCAGCAGGTTGTCAAGATGGTTCGCGATGATGCGGTCGGCTCGGTCGTCCGGGCCCTTCGCCGGGTCAATTTCCAGGGTTCGATCTTCGGCCAGTCCGTCGCCATCCGGCTGGGGCTGTCCGAGTCGGACATCGACGCGCTCGAGATGCTCCTCGACAGCGGCAACACCGCCACCGCCGGAAAGCTCGCCGAGCTGCTCGGCATGACGACGGGCGCCGTGACGCGCGTCGTCGACCGGCTCGAACAAGCCGGCTACGTCCGCCGGGTCCCCGACCCCACCGACCGACGGCGGGTCATCATCGAGACCGTGCCCGAGCGCGCCGCCGCCGTGGAATCCCTGTTCGCCTCCCTGGAGCGCGCGACGGCCGAGGAGGCCGACCGCTACTCCCCCGACCAGCTGGCCGCGATCAGCGACTTCCTCGGACGCATGGCCGAGGCGACCGGGGTGGAGGCCGCCCGGCTGCGCAGCTCGTCCGACGAGGCATCGGAGCCGGCGGGCCCGACCGAGCACACCGCCGCGCGCGGCGGGCTCGACCGCGCGGGTCTCCTCTTCCGCTCGGGTGCCCAGCAGCTCCGCCTGCGGTCGCTGCGCTCCGACGCCGACCTGTACCGCGCCCAGTTCGAGGGCTCGATGCCGCAGGTCCGCCTGCGCGACGGCCGGGTCATCGTCCACTACCGGGGCGTGCCGTTCGACTGGCGCAAGCGCACGGCGACGATGGCCCTCTCCGACGCCCTTCCCTGGGAGATCGACGTCGTCGGCGGGATCCAGCGGCTCGAGGCCGACCTGCGGGCGGTCGACGTCCGCCGGTTCGAGCTCACCGGCGGCTCGGAGCGGGTCCAGCTCGAGCTCGGCCAGCCGGTCGGCGACGTCGGCATCCGCGTGACCGGCGGCGCCCACCACATCCGCCTCGAGCGACCGGCGCGCGTCCCGGTGCGTCTGCGCATCCGCGGCGGGGTCAACCACGTCGAGATCGACGGCCAGCAGCTCGGGGCCAAGGGCGGCGAGATCAGCATCGACAGCCGCGACGACGGGTCGCCGGCCGGGCGCTATGTGCTCGAGCTGTCCGGTGGGTCGCGCTCGATCGAGGTCATCGCCCGCCCCGAGTAGGGACGGCGCGAGCCCGGCTCAGCGCTCGGGCGAGCGCCGGGCGAGGTGGTCGAGGAACTCGGACCGGGTGCGGTCGCGGGTCCGGAACAGTCCCAGCACCGAGGACGTGGTCATGATCGTGCCGGGCTTTCGCACGCCGCGCATGACCGCGCACAGGTGGGTCGCCTCCATGACCACGCCGACGCCCTGCGGCTCGAGCCGATCCTGGAGGAACTCGGCGATCTGCTGGGTCAGTCGCTCCTGGACCTGCAGCCGGCGGGCGTACATCTCGACGATGCGCGGGATCTTGGACAGCCCGATGACCCGGCCGCGCGGGATGTACGCCACCGACGCCGTCCCGAAGAACGGCAGCAGGTGGTGCTCGCACAGCGAGTAGAACGGGATGTCCTTGACGATGACCATCTCGCTGTAGGCGACGTCGAAGATGGCGCCGTTGATGAGTCGCTCGGGGTCCACGTGGTACCCGGCGGTCAGCTCGGTGTACATGCGGTGGACGCGCTCGGGCGTGCCCTCCAGGCCCTGGCGGTCGGGGTCCTCGCCGATCTCGACGAGGATCTGGTGGACCGCCGCCTCGACCTTGCCGTTGCCGGGGTGCCGCCCGGCGCCCTCGATGGTCGCCCCGATCGAGGAGGGGTCCTCGCCGATCTCGGTCTCGATCTCGTCGACGAGGGCGCGGACGTGGCTTGGCAGGTCGGTCGGGCTGCTCATGGTCGCTGGATGGTACGCCGGGTCGTGGTTGCCGGTTCGCCGCGAGTCGGCCTCGTCGCGTCAGACGACCGAGCCACCCTCGGTGAACCCGGCTGCCGGCAGCGGCTCGAACGACCGGCCTTCGGCGCCCCGCAGCCAGGCGCGCGCATTCTCGCCGAGCGACGGCCGGTGGTAGCCACCCTCCTGGAGGATGACCAGTCGACGGCCGAGCGTCGCGACCCGCCGGCCGACCTCGTGGTAGACGGCCGTCGTCAGCGCGAAGTCGCCGATCGGGTCGAGCCCGTACGTGTCGAAGCCGAGCGAGACCACGATGATCGAGCCCGGCACGCTCGCGAGCGCGTCGCAGGCGCGGTCGACCGCCTCGAGGTAGGTGGCGTCGGTCGCCCCGGCCGGCAGCGGCAGGTTGAGGTTCTCGCCGGCCCCCTCCCCTTCCCCGGTCTCGTCGGCCCGGCCCAGGAAGTACGGGTACTGGCGCTCCGGATCGGCGTGGATCGAGACGTAGCGGACGTCGCCGCGCCGCCAGAAGATCTGCTGGGTCCCGTTGCCGTGGTGGTAGTCCACGTCGAGGATGCCGACCCGCTCCCCGGTCCGGGCCGTGATCGCGTGCGCGGCGATGGCCGCGTTGTTGAAGAAGCAGTAGCCGCCATACATCGACCGCGCGGCGTGGTGGCCGGGCGGCCGGCACAGCCCGTAGGCGGCGGTCGCGCCGCCATCGATGACGAGGTCGACCGTGGTCAGCGCGACGTCGACGGCACCGCGCGCGGCACCGTACGTGCCGGCCACGAGGGGCGCCGCCGAGTCGAGGCCCCAGAAGCCCGCGCGGCCGCCGGCGTGCTCGGGCTCGCGCACGAGCCGGGCGATCGCCTCCGGGCTCATGCCCTCGAACATGGACCGGTTGGGGTACGTGTCGGCGCTCAGGAACGGGCGCGGGATGCCCTGGCGGCGCACCTCCGACCAGGCGACCTCGAGGAAGCGCACGAGGCCCGGGTCGTGGACGGCCGTGATCGGCGCGTCGCCGTGCTCGGTGGGTTCCGTCCGCGGGAAGCCGCCGTCCGCGTCGAGCGCGGTCCGGATGATCTCGGCTCGCTCGGCGACCTCGTTGGCCGGCACCAGGACGCCCATGTACGTCTCGTGGGTGATGTCGTGGGCCAGGTGCGACGGGGAGTAGACGACCTGCATCGGGACCTCGTCAGGGGCGTGGCGCGGCAGACGACGGGGTCGTCGGCGCGGTCGCTGCCACGATCGCCGCCGTGACCTCGAGCGGACGGTAGCGCATCAGGTTGTGGCCGACCGGTCCGAACGACACGAGCGAGATGGCGCCGCGGCCCGCCGCGACCCGGGCGGCGGACGCCTGCGGCGAGGGCTGCCGAGCGCGAGCCGTCGTCGTCGGCCGCCATGAGCGCGTGGACCGGCGCCGCGACCGCGGCCAGGGCCGCGATCGGGTCGTAGGTGAACATCGCCCGGACGCAGGCCTCGAGCGCGTGGGGACGGGTCGCCGGGACCACCCGCCCAGCGTGGGTCTCGACGACGGTCGCGCGCGCGGCGGCCTCCTGGTCGGCATCCCATGTCGCCGGGTCGAAGGCCTTGCGGTCGGCGAGGAAGGCGCGCAACGAACGCATCACCTCCGGCGGCTCGTCGAGGCCGCGCAGGAACTCGTCCGCCTCCATCCCGAGCGACCTTTCCATCGACTCCCAGCCGCCGTCGACGAGGACGACGCCCGAGCACCGTTCGCCCAGCTGCTCGGCGGCCAGCACTGCGACGATGGCGCCGAACCCGTGACCGACGACGACCGGGCCCGGCCGCATGGCATCGATCAGCCCGGAGCCCTCGGCCACGGCGACGGCGTCCTCGGCCAGCACGTCGAGGTCGTAGGCACCGTCCTCGGTCGGGGCGTCGGACAGGCCGTGTCCGCGCAGGTCCATGGCGATCGTCGGCGTGGACTCGCCAAGCCGGCGGGCGACGGGAGCCCAGATCCAGGCCGTCTGGCTCAGGCCGTGGATGAGCAGGCATCCGGCGGTGTCCGGCGACGGGTCGCCCGCCGGACCACCCCAGTCGAGGAAGTGGATCCGGTCGCCCGGGTCCACGGTCACCACGAAGCCAGCCGGTGCGTCGCTCACGCCCCTAGGATAGGGACGCATGACGAAGCGCCGTCGCGGTTCCCGGACCGCCCGACTCCACCCACGCCGGCTCACCTCGCACCGCCCGTTCGAGGAGCTCGTCGACGACGCGTTGGCGACGATCCCGATGCCGTTCGCGGCCGCCCTCGACGAGGTCGCCATCGTCATCGCGGACGAGCCGACCGCCGAGCAACTCGAGGAAGGTTCCGACGAGGACGGTGCGCTCTACGGCCTGTACGAAGGCCTGCCCCGCACGGAATGGGGAGCCGACTGGGCCGCCGTGCCGAACCGGATCACGCTGTTCCGCCTGGCGCTCGAGGCGGACTTCCCCGATCCGGAGGATCTGGCCGACGAAGTCTGGATCACGGTGATCCACGAGCTCGCCCATCATCTCGGCATCGACGACGACCGGCTCCACGCGCTCGGCGTGGGCTGAGCCGGGCGCACGACGCGCCGGTCAGCCGATGTAGCGGCCGACCCCGAGGACCAGGAGCAGGCCACCGACCCCGAAGCCGGCCAGCATCGGCCGCGTCCACGTCCGGAATCGGTGGCCACGTCGATAGCGTGGTCGGTCCGGATCGTCGCGCCCGCCGGGCTGCACGGCGTCGAGGCCGAGGGTGGCGTGCGTCAGCCCGACGAACATGACGACCTGCGGCGCGACGGCGATGGCCATGACCGTGTAGACGAGGGTCCCGAACGCGAACACCCCGGCGACGATGACGGCGGTGACGACGGCCAGCCCGGCCGGTCCCGAATCCACGCCCAGCCCGAGGGCGTCGAGGACCCGCAGGGCGATGTCCAGGCCGACCTCCAGGCCGAGATAGATGAGCAGCACGGCCACCGTCTCGAAGGTGACCACGATCGCCGCCGCCAGCTTGCGAGCGCGGAACAGCCGGAACGAGCGGCGCACCGATTCGATGGGGTCCACACCGCCCAGGACGATCCCCGCGAGCACGTAGGCGAACGGGGCGCCGATGGTCGCGGTCACGAGCGTGGTCGTGACGATGGACAGCTCGCCGGCCTGGCGCAGGAGCGGGTCGACGATGCCGTTGACCACCGCCTGGGCGATGGCCAGCGGGATGGCCACGATGACCCCGGCCAGGACCGTCGGCCAGAAGACCGACCGCGACCGGGCGAGGGCCTGCCGGGGCGTGATGGGGCGGCCCGCGTAGCGCGCGCCCAGCAGGGACGAGGCGAGATTGCGGCTCTCGATGAACGCCACGAAGGCGCCGGCGGCGGCGACGATCGTGAGGCCTGAGAGCGCGGCCTCGCCGCCGGTCGCGAACCGGCGCTCCATCTCTTCGAAGGTATGGTCGAACGCGACCACGTTGACGGCCCAGACCGCGAGGATGAACGGTCCCACGGTCCCGAGGACGACCGAGCCGACGTAGAACGACGCCCGGCGCATGTCGTCGCTCGACCGGCCCAGCAGTTCGAAGGCCGCCCCGATCAGCCGCCAGGTCGTGGCGAGCTCGATGGCCGGGCTCGGCGGCGCATCGGCGGGCGGCGGCGCGACCTCGGCTGCGCCGGGCGGGACCTCGGCCGGTATGGCGGTATCGGGCTCGAAGGGTGGGTCGGCGCCTCCTGCTGCCGGACCCTCGGTCACGCCTCCGACCCGGGCAGCGACCCCGCGGCCGCCAGCAGCTCCCCGAGCCGCCCGATCTCCACATTGCCGCCCGACAGCACCACCGCGACCCGCTCGCCCTCGCGATACGGGATCCGGCCTGACAGGACGGCAGCAAGCGCAGCGGCGCCGGCCGGCTCGACGACCTGCTTCATCCGTTCGAGCGCGAACCGCATCCCGGCCAGGATGGTCGCGTCGTCGAGCAGGACGATATCCTCGAGATGGTGGCGGGCCATCGCCAGCGTCAGGACTCCGGCGAACGGCGCGCCCAAGCCGTCGGCCACGCTCGTCGGCTGGATCGTGACCACCTCGCCCGCGGCGAGCCCCTGACTGACGGCATCCGAGCCGGTCGGCTCTACGCCGTAGATCCGTGCCGACGGCCGGCGGGCGTGCACGGCCGCGGCGACGCCCGCGATGAGGCCGCCACCACCGACGCCGACGACCACGACGTCGACATCGGGCACGTCGTCGACCAGCTCGAGTCCGGCGCCACCATGGCCCGCGATGACCGCCGCGTCGTCGAATGGATGGACGAACGTGAGGCCCTCGGCATCGCGGATCCGGCCCATCTCGGCGAAGGTCTCGCCGACATGCGCGCCGTGGAGCACCACCCGGGCACCGTAGCCGAGGCACGCCTCGACCTTGGAGCGGACGGCACCGGCCGGCATGACCACCGTGACCGGGACGCCGGCCGCCTGGCCGGCCCAGGCGTACGCCTGCCCGGCGTTCCCGGCCGAAAGCGTGATCGCGCCCCGTTCGTGCGCCTCGGGCGCGAGCGTGGCGATCCGGTTGGTCATCCCGCGCGCCTTGAACGACCCGGTCTTCTGGAGGTGCTCCGCCTTGAAGACGAGCCGACCGTCGGCGGGACGCCGGCCCGTCGCCCGCTCCGCCCAGGCGCCGGCGGTCAGCGAGCTCAGCAGGGGCGTGCGATGGACGAGACCCGCGAGCCGGGCCACGGCCGCATCGATATCGGCGGCCCCGACCAGCCCATCCGCGGCGTCGTCCGCGGTGGGCGTGGCACGACCGATCGTCGACATGCGGCCGAGTATGGCATCGCGCCCGGCCGCCGGAGGGTCAGGAGGTCCGGGCGGCGGCCCCCTCGTATTCGGCCGGGTGCTCGAGTCGGTCCTTGTCGGCCGTGGTCTCGACGATCGTCAGCGTCTCCTGGACGGATCGGCCGTTCTCGTCAGCGGCCCGCTTCAGGTCCTCGTAGGTGATGTTGGACTCCCCCATCTCGAGATGGGCGTCCATGCAACCGCACGTCAGACACATCGCAGCAACCTCCATTCGGTGCGTTGGAGGCCATCGTCCGCCGCGCGATGTCGCATCGGAGTCCGCGCCGCGGCGGGCACGTTGCAACGGCCGCGCAATGGCGCTGGAGGGCGACGATGGCATTTGCGTGTTTGCGCAAACAGTGATAGCGTTCTGGGCGTGTTGGACTACCTGCCGGTATCGGCCGATGCCGATCGCGAGCGTTACGCCGCGGTCGGTCGGGCACTCGCCGACCCCAAGCGCCTGTGCGTCCTCGAGTCGCTCGCCATCGGTGAGCTCTCGGTCAGCGACCTCAGCCTCCGGGTGGGCTGCCAGGTACCCAACATGAGCCAGCATCTGGCGGTGCTCCGCCATGCCGGACTCGTGACCAGCCGCCGCGACGGCAACACCATCCTCTATCGCCTCGCAGACCAACGGGTCCTCGAGGCCTATCGGCTCATCCAGGATCTGGCCCGCTGAGGGCCACGACATCGTCCGCCCGAGCGGACATCGGTCCCGCAGGAGAGAGGCGGGAGAAAGGACTCATCCTTATGGCGGAGATCAAGCACGCAACGGACGCGAACTTCGAGGAGCTCGTGCTCAAGTCCGAGCGGCCCGTGGTCGTCGACTTCTGGGCGGCCTGGTGCGGCCCGTGCAAGATGGTCGCCCCCGAGATGGAGAAGCTCGCCGCGAAGTACGACGGCGCGGTCGACGTCGTCAAGGTCGACGTCGATGCCAATCCGCGTCTGTCGCAGGCGTTCAACATCATGAGCATCCCCACGATCGCCTACTTCAAGCCGGGCGCGCAGCCCCAGGGCGTCGTCGGGTTCCGCCCGCTCGAGCAGCTCGAGCAGCAGTTCAACCTCACCGAGTTCGCGGCCGTCAAGGCGGACTGACCGCCGCGCCACCCGCGCCACTCGAACCGGCCCCGGTCTCCTGACCGGGGCCGTCGTCATGTCCGGGACGGATCGGTCGCGACCTGATCGGCCCACGCGGGGCCGGCGCTGGCGAACTCAGCCGGCCGCGCGACGTGCGGCAGCCGCGAACCATGCCCGCGCCCGGTCCACCGCGTGGCCATCGAGCTCCACCGGGCGGAAGGTGACCCATTCGGGGCCGCGTGTCGCCGGCTGCGTGTCGGGCGTGCGAGCGGCGGCCGCAGCCAGGGTCGGATCCAGGCGGAAGGACGCGGCCTCACCGTCGAGCACGGCGAACGGCCGGCCCCCGATCGACCAGGTGACGACGCCGTCCGCGCCCGTCTCGGGGCTGAGCTCGGCTTCGAGGGCCGCGTCGTCGAGGATGTCGCGCAGCGTCACCGCACGCCGGCGTCGGCGAGCACCGCGGCGAGGTCCGGCAGGTGCTCCTCGTAATGGGCGACGGTCTCTTCGGTGATCGTGCGCAGGTGGTCCGCGTGCTTGAGCCAGCGGGTCTCGGGGACCACGGTCAGGTAGCCCCGCAGCTCCCCCGGCTGGGTCCGGAAGCTCTCGCGGAGCTCGGACATCGGGCGGGCGGACCAGGCCTCGGTGAGCTCCGCGTTCACGACGTCGCCGCCGCGTGCCTCCCAGTCGGCGTCGACGCGGGCGATCGTCGGGCTCGTCTCGTTGATGGCGAGCTCGGTCGCGATCTGCAAGGCCACTTCCTGCCAGGCGAGGAGGTGGGCCATCAGGTCACGGCCTGACCAGTCGTGGGCCGCGGCCACCGGGCGGGCGAGCGTCGCATCGTCGAGCGCGGCGAGCGCCTCGTACGGCGTCCAGGCGTCACGCTCCTCTTCGAGGAACTCCAGCGCATCGAGATACATCGAGCCGATGGTACGGGACGGCGGTGCCGCCTGCCGGGCATGGGTCGGGTTGCCGCCGAGGCGTAGCCTGTCCCGGTGGGCGAGGAGTTCGTCGGACGGACGGACGAGCTGGCGGCGATCGATGCGCTGCTCGCCGAGGCGCGGGGCGAACGACGCGTCGCCGCCCTGTTGTTGGTGGGCGAACCCGGGATCGGCAAGTCGAGCCTGCTCGACGAGACGGAGCGACGCGCGCCGACGGAACGGATCCTGCGGTTCGCCGGCTATGAGCCGGAGTCGAGCGTGCCGCTCGCCGCTGCCTCGCCGCTCCTCCGTCGGCTGGCGGCGGCGAGCGATGATCGCACCTTCCTCGGCCTGCTCGATCTCGACGCGGATGTCGGTGGCCTGGACGCGATCCGGATCTTCGAGTCGGTCCACCGCCAGGTCGCCCGGCTCCGGCCCACCGCCCTGTTCGTGGACGACCTGCAATGGGTCGATCCCGTGTCCGTCGCGCTCTGTCACTACCTCGTGCGGGCGACGGCCGGCTCGGGGCGTGGCCTCGCGCTCGTGGTCGCGTCGCGGCCGTCGCCCATCGCGGACCGCTTCGCGACGTCCCTGGCGACCGCACTTGAAGACGGATCGGCCCCGCGAACGTTGTCCGTCCGGCCGCTCGACCGCGCGGCCGGCGTCCGGTTCGTCGCCAGCCGAAGCCGCGGGATCGGGCCCGAGGAGGCCGCGGGGTTGTGGGAACGGGCGGGCGGATCGCCGTTCTGGCTCGACGTGCTGGTCCAGGGCCACCGCCACGAGGGCGACATCGGCGACGTCGTCGCCGCGCGTGTGGCGGGCGTCAGCGCAGACGCCGGCACGCTCCTGCGGACGCTCGCGATCCTTGCTCGGCCGATCGAGCCGATGGAGCTCGAGCGCCTGACGGGATGGCCTCCCGGGCGGACAGCCGGGGCGACCGCCGAGCTCGTGCTGCGCGGGCTCGTCATCGAGGTCGATGGCGTCACGAGGATCGCCCATGACCTGATCCGCGATCTCGTCGTCGAGCGAACGCCACCCGCCACCCGACGACAGCTCCATGCCCGGATCGCGAACGGGCTCGAAGCACAGGCGGCGGGCGACGTCGGTGGCCTGCTCGGGGCGCTCGAACACCGGAGCGCGGCGGGCTCCTTCGATGCCGACCTCGCGCTGCGCATCCTTCGCTCGCCGCAGCGCCGGCTCATCGGGTCCGACGGCGTCCGGCGGATCGCCGCGTCGGCACGCGACGTGGACGAGGCCGCCGTTCGACTGCGCGTGGATCAGGCGGCCGCCGACCTCGCGGCGGAGCTGGGTGACCAGGCGCTCGCGCTCGAGCTGTGGTCCGTCGTCGCGCTTGCCACGTCCGACCAGGTCGCGGCGGCGCGAGCCGAGTACGGCGCGGCGCTGGCGGCCTATCACCTCGGACGGACCGACGACGCGAATCGGTGGCTGGCTCGCTGCCGGACGCGGGTGGTCGACGAGGCGGACCTCGCCATCGCCACGGATGCCCTCGAGGCCCGGATCCTGTTGTGGCTGGAGCACCGGACGGACGACGGGGCGGCGATCGCGATGCGGGCCGTGGAGCGCGGCCGACGGGCCGTCGCGGAGGCGGAGGCGACGAACGAGGTGCGAGCGGCCCATCTCGACGCCCTGACCGCCGCCTGGGAAGCGGCCATCCAGAGCGATCAGGTCGACCGGATGCTGGCCCTCGCCGACGAGGCGCTCGAGGCATCGCGTGCCATGGGGCTGCGCGAGTCGATCGCGGCCCGGGCCATGATCGGCATGGCGCTCGAGTACACGGCCAACCAGGAGGACGCGGCCGCCATGTACCGGACGGTGTGGGATGACGCGTGGCGAGCGGTCCTCCCGATCGAGGCCGTCGACGTGGGGTACCGGTTGGCGTCGGTGCTGCTCGACCTGCTGCACATCGGCGAGGCCGAGCGGATCGCGTCGGAGACGGAACGCCTCGCGGCGAGGGCGGGCGACCAGGGCCGAGTCCGGGACCGGACCCGACTGGTGACGTACCAGCTCGCCATGGTGACCGGCGACTGGCGGGCGGCGATCGGTGAGGTCCTCGCCGCGGCCGAGGAGGAGCCCGATCCGCACTACCGGCTGCGGCATCACCTGGCGGTCGCTCTGTGGCTGTCCCACCTCGGCATGAGCGGGGAGGAGGCGATCGGCCACGCGGACGCGGCGCGATCCCTGGCCCTCGCCGCACGGTGCGTGGCCTGCGGTCGGGATACCGACGTCTCCATCGCGGAGGTCTACGCGCGGTTCGACCGGCTGGACGACGCGCGCGAGGCTCTCGACCGCTGGGACGCCGTGGGACGGCCGTCCTGGGTCGAGGCCGAGTGGCAGCGACGGCGAGCAGGCGTCCTCCTTGCCGCAGCGGCCGCGGCGGGCGGGTCCGACGACGTCGACGTCGACATCGAGGCGTCGCTGACGCGGCTGCGGGACGAGGCGGCCGGCTGGGGTCTCGCCTTCGACGCGCTGTGGGCGGAGCTCGACATGGGTCGGCTGCTCATCGACCGTGACCGCGCGGCCGCGACGGCGGCCTTCCGGCGGGCAGCCGAGCGGGCCGAAGCGGCCGGTGCGCCGACCGTCCGCCGACTGGCCGACCAGGGCCTGCGCGCGCTTGGTGAGCGTCCGTGGCGACGCGGCCCGACGGCGATCGCCACGCCCGGCGACGGCCTGGGTCGGCTGTCCGAGCGGGAACGTGAGGTCGCGGACCTGGTGGCCCTCGGCGCCACGAACGCGGAGATCGCGGCGCGCCTGTTCCTCGCGCGCAAGACCGTCGAGCATCACGTCTCGAACGCGCTCGCCAAGCTCGACCTCCATTCGCGGGCGGAGCTCGCCGCCGAGGTCGGCCGATCCGGCGACCGCGCGGCCGGTCAGGATGGGGCACCTCCCCCATGAACCGCTGACCCATCCGCCCGAACCTCGTGTCCATCGGTTCCACGACACGAGGAGACGGTGATGGAGACCCAGGGATACACGAGTCGGCTGGACGACGGGCCCGCGCTGAGCCCGGTCACGGCCAAGGGCGGCTGGCAGATCGCGCTGCTCACGCTGGTCGTGGGTGGTGCCCTCGGAGCCACCATCGGCTGGTCGGCGGCCCACACGACGTCCTCGGCCGGCGCCGTCGCGGCACCGCACGCCGCGATCGCGATGTCCGCACCCGCGGCACCGAACACGACGAGCGCCGTCCAGGGCGCACATCGGTCGCTGGACGTGGCGATCCCGGCCGACGGGGCCTACGTGAAGTCGACGGGCATCGTCGTCGCCGGCTCGGCGTTCGGCCGGCCCCACGGTCCGCGGGTCACGTCGGTCCGGGTCGAGCTCTACGTCGCCGACCAGCTGGTCGAGCGAGCGGACCTCGACGTCTACGCGTCGCGCTTCGCGGGCGTGCTTCAGGTGGCGACGCCGATCGGTCCGGCGGCCGCGGAGCTGCGCGTCAGCGATCCGGATCATCCGACCCGGCCGGTCACGGTTCGCAAGCTCACGGTCGACACCCGGACGAGCGGGCTCGGCCCGACCGGATAGCGAAGTTCCCTGGGGGCGAAGCGACAGGCCGGCGGATCCGTCGGCCTGTCGCCGTGCTGTCAGACCGCGACCGGCTCGCGGTACTCCCCGAAGACGCCGCGCAGCACGGCGCACTGCTCACCGAGCGTGGCGTAGGCCGCGGCGCAGCGCAGGAAATGGGGCATGAGGTTCGTCTCGCTCGTGCCGGGGCGGCTGGCCGCGTCGCGCAGACCCGCGAGGGCCGCCTCGACCTCGCCCGGATCGCGCTCACGCCGCGTGCGCTCGAGACGGGCCACGTGGCGCTCCTCCGACCCGGGCGGGACGCTCAGGACCGGCACGCTCGTGACCTCGTCCTCGTTGACGTACGCGTTGACCCCGACGACGCGTCGCTCTCCGGCATCGAACTCGCGTTGATAGCGGTAGGCCGCATCCGCGACCTCGCGCTGCGGGTAGCCCTCGGCGACGGCGGCCACCATGCCGCCCCGGCGATCGATCTCGTCGAGGTAGCGCCAGACCTGGCGCTCCGTCTCGTCGGTCAGAGCCTCCACGAACCACGACCCACCGAGCGGGTCCACCGTCGCGTCTACCCCCGTCTCCTCCGCGATGATCTGCTGCTGGCGCAGGGCCAGCAACGCGGCGGCGGCGGTCGGGACGGCGAGCGCCTCGTCGTAGGCGTCGGTGTGCAGCGACTGGGTCCCGCCCAGCACGCCGGCGAGCGCCTGGAGCGCCACCCGGGTCAGGTTGTTGAGCGGCTGCTGCGGAGTCAGGCTCACGCCGGCGGTCTGGGTGTGGAACCGCATCCACGCGCTGCGCTCGTTCTCGGCGCCGTAGCGCTTGGTCATCAGGTCGTGCCAGATCCGCCGGCTCGCCCGGAACTTGGCGATCTCCTCGAAGAAGTCCGAGTGGCTGTTGAAGAAGAACGACAGCCGCGGCGCGAAGTCATCGATGCGCAGGCCGCGGGCCAGAGCGGCCTCGACATAGGCCATCCCGTCGGCGATCGTGAACGCCAGTTCCTGCACGGCCGTCGAGCCGGCCTCGCGGATGTGGTAGCCGCTGATCGAGATCGTGTTCCAGCGCGGCGTCTCGCGCGTCCCGAACTCGATGGTGTCAGTCACGAGGCGCATGGACGGCTCGGGCGGGAACAGGAACTCCTTCTGGGCGATGAACTCCTTGAGGATGTCGTTCTGGGTCGTCCCCTCGAGGCGATCGCGCGGGACCCCGGCCTTCTCGGCGGCGACGAGGTACATCGCCCAGATCGGAGCGGCCGGTGAGTTGATCGTCATCGAGGTGCTGACCCGATCCAGCGGCAGCCCGGCGAGCAGGACCTCCATGTCGGCCAGGCTGCTGACTGCTACGCCGCATGTCCCGAACTCGCCCTCGGCCTCCGGGTCATCGGTGTCGTAGCCGTACAGCGTCGGCATGTCGTAGGCGATCGACAGGCCGGTCTGTCCGGCGGCCAGCAGCTGGTGGAACCGGGCGTTCGTGTCCTCGGCCGCCCCGAACCCCGCGAACATCCGCATGGTCCAGAGGCGCGACCGGTAGCCCGTCGGGTGGATGCCTCGGGTGAACGGCGGCTCGCCGGGCAATCCGATCCGCGCGTCAGCATCGGGGTCGAGCGACCACGGGCCGTACAGCCCGTCGATGGGCATGTCGCTGATGGTCGAGAAGCGCGGCTTGCGCTCCGGCGCCCGGGCCAGCGCAGGATCGAGGCGCTCGCGCTCCCAGGCCTCGCGGCGGTCGCTCATGGGCTCGACTCTAGCACCGACCGCATCCGCTCACGGTCGAGCGAAGGCGGCGATGGCATCCTCGATCTTCGGGTCGGGAAGGTCGTTGGTCAGGACGATGTTCACCGTGTCGGGTGTCGATGACGGCCAGACGACGACGGTCTGCGTCCGGTCGCCGGTCGAGGAATCCATGCGCCGGACCGTCTGCCCGCCCATGGTCACCTTCGACTCGCCCGTGACGGTCGTGCGGTTCGCCGCCTTCGCACTGGCCGTGTAGAAGTCGGCGACGTCGTCGGACGTCAGTCCGGGCGCCTGGAACACGACGAGGGCCGCGGCGCGATTCCCGCCGAACCCCCAGGTCCCGCCGGCGAAGCGGACCTCCGTGAATCCCTCCGACGCGAGCGTGCCCAGATTCTCGCCGGTGCAGTTGCGACCCGAATCGAGCGTGTCGGGCGCGCGCTCCTGGTACGTCGAAGGGATGAGGGCCTCGAGGTCGGGATAGGCGCCGGGCGCTGAGCCATCCGCGGTGCACGTGCCGGTCGGATCGAACGAGGCCGCCGGCGCAGCGCACGCGGCGACCGTGCACGTCAGGAGGACGAGGGCGAGGGCGACCGCGGTGAGGGGATGGACACGCATGGAGCCACAAGCGTACGTGAGGTCGTGGCGTGGTGCGTGCCGGCACCTGGTACGGGCGTCCGGGGGTCGGTGCGCGGGTGCGCACGACCATCGACCCCGGTCCGGCTGGGACGAGGGTGCCATTGCCCTCGCCGTGGACCAGGCCTAGTGTTCTGCCTACGCCGACCCGCGATCGCTCTGGGAACACAACCTGGGGTGTCGGTCACGGACCAGGGAACGGACGCTCGCCGGAGGAGGTTCCGACGGGGGATCCCGGATCCAGGTCACGAGCCGAGTAACAGGATTTACGGCCATCGGGCCCGGACGGACGTAGGGACGGCAGGACTGATCACTCGGCGCGGATCATCTCATCAGCAGCTCGGTCGCCTCCCGGTATCGGGGGGCGATCATCGTGTCCGGGCGGTTTTCCCTCCGGTCGCTCAGGCGGTCCGGCCCGGGCGCGCGCTGACGGGATGGGCGCGGCGCCCGATCCCCCGCGCATCGAGGTCGGCCTGGATGACCCGCGCCGCGGCGACGAGCTCCGGGTCGCGCGTGACGGTCCCCGCCACCCAGTCGATGTACGACGGCTCGAACGCGGCGATCTGCCCGAGCGTGTGCCCGTGGAACTTGCCGAACTCGATCACGTGCCCGCGCGCGACGTCGATGCTCGGCGGCTTGGGCCGGCGGAAGTCGCGCAACCGGTCGCGCTCGAGCGGGCCGGTCGGGGTCGAGGCGCGCGGTGGCTCCCCCTGGACGCGTTCGCCACGGAGCGGCGCCTGCCCCGGCAAGGTCGAGGCCCGTCGGCCCGGACCAGCACCCGTCCCGTCCGGCCCGGTGGTCTCGTTGCGTGGCTGGAACGTCCCGCTCGTGTCGACGCGGCCCGTCACCGGTCGGGTGGGCTTGGGACGCGGCGGCCCACCGGCGCGGCGCGGCGCGCCGTCGGCCGTCGAGAAGTCGGCGCGATCGTCGGCCGACCCGCGGCGGCCCTCCGGCCCCCGGGTCAGCGCCGCGTAGGCATCGTTGATCTCGGCCATCCGCCGGGTCGCGGCTCGCGACGCGGCCGGGTCGTCGCCGGTCAGGTCCGGATGGTTGCTCCGGGCCAGCCGCCGCCAGGCGGCCTTGATGACGGCGGGGTCGGCGCCGACCTCGACACCGAGCACCTCGTGCGGATCGCGCTTGGCCACGTGCCGAGTGTACCGGCGGGGCGGCCAGGCGACCGGCGATACCGACCTGCCACCGGGTCGCGCTTGACAGGCCGGGCGGCGTGACGTCCCCTAGGGGCATGGGACTCGTCCGTCGAGCCGGGCTCGTGGCCGCCATCGCGGCGCCACTCGGGCTCGCCTACCGCTTCGCCCTGGCGTATCGCGCCCGGGCCGGCTACCCGCGCCCGCATCCGCCGCTGATGACGCCGGCCGACTTCGGCCTGCCGTACGAGGCGACCACGGTGCGCTCGGGCGAGCTCGAGCTACCGGCCTGGTTCATCCCGGCTCGTGACGGCCAGCCGGGGCCCGGCGTCGCGCTCGTCCACGGCTGGGAATCGGCCCGCGACCGGACGCTGCCGAACGCCGTCTTCCTCCATGCCGCCGGCTTCCACTGCCTGACCATCGACGTACGCGGCCACGGGGCCAACCCGCCCGAGACCCTGCCGATCAGCGCGGGCGAGTTCGGCATGGACGCCCTGGCGACGTACGAAGCGCTCGTGACTCGGCCCGAGGTGACCATCGGTGCGCTGGTGGGCCACTCGATGGGCGCGATCGGGGCGATCCTCGCGGCGGCCGCGGACCCGGCCATCGGGGCCGTCGTCGCGACCTCGTCGCCGGCCGACCCGCTGCGCCTGACCCGCCAGACGTTCCGCCTCGCGCACCTGCCCATCCCCGACCCCATCGCCTACCCCCTGGCCTGGCTCACGACCCGCGTCTACCTGCGGCCGCGCGGCCATCGAGTCCCCGAGATCAGCGCCACCGCGGCCATCGCGCGCTACCGCGGTCCGATCCTCCTCGCCCACGGCCAGGAGGACACGGTCGTGCCGGTGAGCCACCTCGCCCGCCTGGCCGCCGCGGCCCGATCCGCACGCAGCACCGACCCCGACGCCCAGCCCGTGGAGACCATCGTCATCCCTGACGGCCAGCATTCGTGGCTGTACGAGGACGCCACCTATCGCCGGATCGTCGCGCAGTTCCTCGCGGCGGCGCTGGGCGGGCCGCTGGAGCCCGACGAGGCGGGTCGGATCGCGGCGGCCACCGCGGCCGAGCGCATCCCCGACCTCGAGGCCCGCTTCGATGCCGTGGCGGCCACGCCTGGCGGCCTGCGAACGCTGGCGCAGGTGGCGTTGCCGGGCGCGACCCGCGTGCCGGCGACCGCGCGTGCCGGCCATCGAGCCGACGTCACGCGACGCCGACGCATGACGGAGCGCGACCCGATCTGGGCGGCCATCCTGACCAAGCGCGCCATCCGCACCTTCGCGGACCGTCCGCTCGAGCCGGCCCACCTGGATCGCATCGTCCACGCCGGCCGGCGGGCCCACTCGTCGAAGAACCAGCAGCGCTGGTCGTTCATCGTGGTGCAGGATCGTGGCCGCCTGCGCGAGCTGTCGCGCCTGGGCCCGTTCGCCGGCCATGTCGCCGGGGCGGCCGCCGCGATCGTCCTCGTGACCCCGGATCCGCGCGGGCCGGGGGCGCCGCTGTCGGTCATGTTCGACCTTGGCCAGGCTGCGGACGCGATGATGCTGGCGGCCTGGGAGCTCGGCATCGGGAGTTCGCCCGCGACCGTGTACGAGCACGAGGAAGCGCGCCAGCTGCTCGGCTACCCGGCGGACCAGCACTGCGAGTTCATGCTGTCGTTCGGGTACCCGGCCGATCCCGACGACCTGACCCGGCCACCGCGCCAGGGTGGTCGCCTGCCGATGGACGACCTCGTCCACGACGAGCGCTGGTAGCGACCCTCTCCCTGCCCTACTGCCAGCGGAACTTGCGCGAGGCGATCGCGAAGCAGACGCCGAGCCAGCCCAACAGCACGGCGGCACAGACGTACAGCGGCGCGAACGCCGCCCCGCCGACCATCACCTGGCGGAGCGCATCAGAGAGATATGTCAGCGGGATGAGCCGGGCGACGGCCTGCAGCGGCGGGGGCATGGCCTCGATCGGGAAGAACGTCCCCGACAGGAACATCATCGGGAACTGGATGACGCTGGTCATGCCGTTGGCCGAGTCCTCCGTCTTGGCGAACGACGCCACCACGTAGCCCAGCGCGAGGAACGCGACCGCGCCGAGGCTCACGAAGAAGACCGTCAGCGCCCACGGCCCGGTGATCTCGACCCCGAAGAAGAGCACACCGACCCCGACGATGATCACGGACTGCACGAGCGCGATGAGCAGGCGCATCAGCACGTTCGAGCCGACCAGCTGCCAGCGCTTGAGCGGCGTCGCAGCGAGACGCTTGAGGATGAGCTTCTCGCGGTCGGCGACGAGCGGGATGGCGGCAAAGATGCCGACCTGCATCACCGACAGCCCGAGCATGCTCGGCACGAAGTAGCTGATGAAGTTGATGTTCTCGGTCTGGAGCGTCTCGGCCTGCAGGGTCACGAGGGGCGCCCGCCCGCCGAGGTTCACGACCCCGAGGACCGCCCCGACGGCCTGGTAGACCGAGGCGACGAGGTTCGAGCGCGACGGGTCCGTGTAGACGATGACCGTCGTCGGCGGCCCGCTGCCCGCCTCGCTCGCGGCGAGGCCGTCGCCATAGCCCGCCGGCACGACGATGACCGCATCGACCTTGCCGTCGCGCATGGTCGCCAGGGAGGTCTCCCGGTCGCCGTCGGTGAGCTCGGTGCCCTCCTGGGCCACGAACGCGGCCCGCAGCGCCGTGGCGGCCGGCGAGCCGTCCTCGTCCACCCAGCCGAGGTTCAGGCCGGCGCTCCCGCCCCCCTGGAAGATGAACCCGAACATGAAGATGAAGATCAGCGGGAAAGCGAGCGTCCAGAACAGCGCCGCACGGTCACGCGTGTAGCTCCGGATGTTGGCTCGGGTGAGGGCGAAGAGGGCCTGCATCGTCAGTCGCGCAGCGCCCGGCCGGTGAGGTCGAGGAAGACGTCCTCGAGCGTCGCCCGGCGGATGCCCAGGTTCTTGGGCTCGAGTCCGCGGGTGTCGGCGAGAGCCAGCAGGGCGCCGATGGTCGGGCCCACCTCGCTGGTGTAGACGAGGACCGCGCCGTGATCCTCCTTGACGGACGTCACGCCGGGCAGGGCCGTCAGATCGGCCTGGCTGAGGCCGTCGAGCAGGTCGAACTGGACCGCCCGCTCCTTGAACCGGTTGCTCACGAGGTCATCGACCGTCCCCAGCTCGAGGATCCGGCCGTGGTCCATGATCGCGATCCGGTCGCACAGGATCTCGGCCTCCTCCATGTAGTGCGTCGTGAGCAGGACCGAGCGACCTTCGGCCTTGAAGCCGCGAACGAGGTCCCACAGCGAGCGCCGGGCCGCCGGATCGAGGCCGGTCGTCGGCTCGTCCAGGAAGATCAGCTCCGGGTCGTTGACGAGCGCCAGGGCGACCGCCAGGCGCTGGCGCTGGCCACCCGAGAGGACCGCGCTCTGGGCATGGCGGCGCTCGCCGAGCTCGAGGGCATCGATCAGCGAGTCGGTGGAGCGGGCCGAGGGATAGAAGCTGCGGAACAGGTCGATGAGCTCGGTCACCGTCAGCTTCGGGTACATGGCGGCCGTCTGGAGGCTGACCCCGATGCGCGGCTTGATGGCGTCGGCATCGCGGGCGACGTCGAGGCCGAGCACGGAGACCTCGCCGCCGTCCGGCGGACGCAGGCCCTCGAGGATCTCGACTGTCGTGGTCTTGCCGGCGCCGTTGGGCCCGAGCAGGCCGAAGACCTCGCCGCGCGCGACGTCGAAGTCGATCCCGGCCACGGCCTGGATGTCGCCATAGCGCTTCGTGAGCCCCCGGACGCGCACGACCGGATCGTTGGCCATCGTCACCATCTGGCAGAGATGGTGCCATCACGCCGGCCGGCCTGCATCGATCGCGAGTCGAGCGTCACGATCCCGGCACGTCGTCGAAGTCGAGCGGGGCGTCGGAATCGACCTCCCACGGGGTCGACCAGTCGATGTCGAGACCGACCCGCCCGGTCGACCCGTCCGCATCCGCCTCGGGCGCCGGCGCGCCGAGCCCGACGTACGCGTCCATGGCCGCCCGCAGCCCGACGTCCCGGCCGGCCAGCTCGGACAGGATCCACTTCTCCTCGAGCACGTCGCAATAGGCCTGGAGCGGGTCGCGCAGCCCGCCGATGGCCGGGAGCAGCGTGGACAGGGCGGGCTCCAGGACGTCGTCGAGCCAGCGCTGTGCGGCGGTCGCCTCGTCGATCGGACGGCCCCAGTCGAATTCAAGCCAGGTGCGGTATTCGCGCAGGTCGTTGAGGAGCAGGCGCGCCTGACCCTCGAGGGCGCTGAGGCCGGTCAGCCGTTCGAGCTCGCGGGCGTGGAACCGCCGGGTGGTCACGGCCACCTTGAGCCGGACGACGTCGCCCTGGTCGGCGGCCGGCTCCAGGGCGATCTCGTCCACGGCGAAACCGAGGTCGTTGAGGCGGCGGATCCGCGCACGCACGGCGTGGCGATCGTCGGGATGGAGCTCGGGCTCGAGGCGCAGCTCCTCCCAGACCGCGGTGTACCGGGTCCGCACGGTCTCGGCCGCCTCGACAGCATCGTCGGCGGCATCGGCCCGGCCCTGCAGGGCCCCGAGGTCGGCCAGGCCGAAGGCCACGTTCTCGACGAGGATGTCGAGGTCGTAGCTCCGCTGCCCGTCGGACAAGGCCGGGTGGACCTCGCTCGTCTCGGCGTCCACGAGGTAGGCCTGGATCTTGTCGCCGTCGCGACGGAAGAGCGTGTTGGCGAGCGAGCAATCGCCCCAGTAGACGCCGGCGCCGTGGAGGTCGACCAGGAGCCACGCCATCGCGTCGAGCAGGCGGTCACGGTAGGCGCCCGGCCCCAGCGGGAACCGCATCAGCAGGCGCCGATACTGGATCGAGAACTCGAGGTACTCCGTGACGAGGATGGCCGCGTCGCGCTCCGGGGCCTCGGCGAGCCCGACCGCGCTGACCGCCGGCAGCCCCAGCGTCGCGAGGTGGCGGAGGATCTCGAACTCGCGCTGGGCGACCGCCAGCGGCTCCTCCTTGAGCGCGTAGGTGCGCTGGTCGGTCACGAGGAAGCGGACGAGGTGGCGGGATGGCCCGACCGGCAGGTCGCGGAAGCGCATCCCCGCCACGACCGGGTCTGGCATGTCCGCCCAGGCCTCCAGCGGATGCTCCCAGGGCAGGTCCAGCAGCTCGGACGCCGGCGCGCGTAGGCGCAGTCTGGGAAAGCCGGTGGCGCCGCGTGGATCCGGGCGAGCGGCCGAGTCGAGCGGCGCGGGTCCCTCGGTCAGAGCTTCTTCCGCAGGTATGCGGTCACGGTGCCGTCGTAGCCGAGCGATTCGTACAGGTGACGCGCCTCGGGCCGATGGTGGCCGGCGGTGATCTCGATGAACGCGGCGCCGAGCTCCGTGGCGATCCGCTCCGCCTCCGCCATGAGCCCGCGACCGACCCCGCGCTCGCGAGCGCCGGCATCGACGACGAGCGCGAGGATGCGCATGATCCGGTCGTCGTGCTCGAACCGTGGCATGGCGTGGATGGCGATGAAGCCGAGGATGCCGCCGTCGTGCTCGGCCACCAGGACCTGCGAATGCGCCGAGGCGAAGCGGCCGAGGCGCTCGACGATGTCGCTCGGACCGGCCGGATAGCCCTCGTCCGTGAAGAGGCTTGCGATGGCGTCGGCGTCGGCCGGCGTCGCCGGGCGGATGGACAGGACGGGGTCGGTCATATGCCGATGGTAGCGGCCCGCACGAGCAGGTGATGCGGACCGCCGAACGAGCTGTCGAGGATCAGCCGCTCCGGCCCGAATGGGCCGCCCCGCTCGCTCGTCGTCCGGGTGGGCGTGACCGTCGGACCGGCCGGGTCGGCGTCCGCGGCGTCGGCGTCGGCGACCGTCCACGTGGCGCACCACGACTCCCCGTGGCGGGCGAGCGTGTTGGCCATCCGGCCCTCGGTCGACGGCTCCAGCAGCACGACGAAGCGCGCCATCGTGGGCAGCAGCGCCACCGCTTCGCGCGCTCAGGTCGCCGAGCGCGGCCACCCGGCACCGGGCGCCGAGCACCTCGCAATCGGGAGCCGGGCCGAACGACGCTCCGGGCGTCAGGAGCCCCTGCAGCTCGGCGGCGGCCCGATCGAGCTCGACCGTGGCCCAGCCGATCGCGTGGACGCGGGGCGGCGCCGGGTCGCGGAGCGGATCGCTCATCCGATGAGCAACAGGTCCGCGCCGGCTCCGCCGACGTACGCGAAGCCGAGATGCTCGTACAGCGCCTTGGCCGGTGGGTTGTTCGCGAACACGCCGAGATGGACCATCGAGCTGCCCGCCGCGAAGCCGTCGGCCGTCGCGCTCGCCGTGACGAGCCGCCCCAGCCCGCGCCCTCGCACAGCTGCCGCCGTCCCGATCGAGGACAGGTAGCTCAGCCCATCGAAGGTGGCCCGGCGCGCGACCGCGGCCGGCACGCCGTCGACGCGAACGAGGTAATGCGTGAAGCGCGGGTCGCCGAGCGAGGCAAGGATCTCCGCGAGGACCCCGGGCTGCCGGTCCGGATCGACCCCGAACGCCGGCATCATCACGCCGGCGAGCTGGAGCGCCACGCGGTTCGCCGGGATGCCGGTGACGCTCGCGTAGCGCTCGACGACGACGCCCTGGTCGTGGTGCTCATCGAGGGCGGCCCGGGCGGGCGCGTCGTCGGTGGAGACCATCAGGTGGCCCGGACCGGCATCCTCGTACCCGTCGGCGAGCAGCCGCACGAGCACATCGTCGGGCTCGTCGTACGGCGGCAGGAGCCAGATGTGGGGCTGCCGGCCCAGGCTCGCGAACAGGACGCGGATCTCGGCCAGACGCTGGGCGAACGCATCGGCGTCGTTCGGGAACCTGAGCGCCTCGAGGCGGTTCCAGAACGGCTCCGGGTCGATCGGGTCGTAGAGGAGCAGCGCGTCGCCGAGGTCGCGCAGCTCACGACCCGGGACCGAGTGCACGGTCGCCTCGTGACGGAGCAGCCGCTGCACGGTCGCGACATCGACGTCGGCGCGCACGACGGCCCGCTCGGCAGCCCGCCGGGCACTCCCCTCTTCCGAAACCGGCCGACTCATGCGAACGTACCCGGCGGTACGGCAGTCGCCGTTCGGTGTCCCGGTGGAGGAGTCGCCATGTCCCGTCGATCGATGCTCGTCCTCGGGTTTGCTGCGGCCCTGGCGCTCGCGGCGTGCACGGGCACGGCCGGTGGCAGCGGGGCGACGGGCAGCGGCGCAGCCGCGAGCAGCGGTACCTCGGGCGGTGGCGGCCGATACGGGTACGAGGACCCGGTCGTGGCCCCGTCCGCGGCGGCATCCCCGGCCGCCGCGGCTGGCGTCTGCTCGGCGACGACGGAGGCCGCCACCGTCAACGCCGCGATGGACGGACGTGCCTTCAAGCCTGCGTCGATCACGGCCAAGGTCGGCGACGTGATCGCGTTCACCAACAAGGACGGCGTCCCGCACACGGCCACGCTCGACGATGGGTCGTGCACGACGGATCGCCTGGGCAAGGACAAGACCGGCGCCCTGACCTTCTCGGCCGCGGGCACGTACCCGTTCCATTGCCAGGTCCACCCCGACATGACCGGGACCTTCGAGATCACGAGCTGAGCCGAGCCGCCATCTCGGCCGTTGGCGGCAAGGGCCGTCAGGCCGGTCGCTCCACGAGGAAGGCCATCGCGCCGGACGGCAGCTCGATGGCCATCGGGGCGGGCAGGCCGGCCTCCTCGAACCAGGCGACGTACTGGTCGCGCGACACGAGCGACGTGCCCTGGTAGAGCTCGTCGAGCTGGACCCCGGCGATGAGCTCACCGTGGCGGGTCCGGAACTCGTCCTGTTCCGCGGGCAGCGGCCAATCCAGGACGAGGATCCGACCATCGGGCCGAAGGGCCGCCCACGCCGCGCGCAGGACCGACGGCGCATCGGTGAGCTGGTGCAGGGCGTACTGGAAGTAGGCGAGGTCGAACGCGCTCGTCTCACCGGGCTGGGTGGCCTTGACCTGCCTGATGGTGATCCGGTCGGCCAGGCCTTCGGCTTCGATCGTGGCGCGCGCACGGGCCACCGAGTCCGGCTCGAACTCGACGCCGACCAGCTCGAGGTCGGGGAACCGGCGCGCCATCGCGACAAGCCAGCGACCGCCGCCGCAGTGGACGTCGACGACCCGGCCGCCACGGGTCAGGTCCGCCGCGAGCTGCGGCAGCGCGGCGAGGACCTCCTGGAAGAAGACCGCGATGTCCTGACGGGTCAGGCGTTCGATCGCGACCCGGTAGCGATCGGGTCGATCGCCCAGCGGCACGCCCGTCCGGAAGAAGTCGGCGATCCCGCCCCAGTCCATCGACGCCACGACCGCGTGACTGAACTGGCCACCGAGGTAGTCGGCCCGCTCCCCGTCGAGGAGCATGGCCGCGACGTCGTCGTCGATGGTGAGCAGGCCGTCCTCGAGGACGACGAGGTCGTGCGCATCGGCCGCCCAGGTCCAGGTGTCGACCGCCGGGCCGTGCAGCTCCGTCCGCCGGGCGAGCTCGTCGGGTGCGATGCCCGCTCGTCCGGCCGCCCGGACGGCCGCGAACAGGCCCAGCTCCAGCCCGAGGTAGACCAGCCACGAACGATGGAAGCCGCCGAGGCTGGCGATGAGGTCG
Organism: uncultured Chloroflexia bacterium; assembly: GCA_963828965.1. GTDB lineage: Bacteria > Chloroflexota > Limnocylindria > Limnocylindrales > CSP1-4 > SPCO01. Next base: position 1,181,001 of record CAWHGL010000002.1, on the reverse strand, counting down.
TCGAAGCGGTCGTCGTGGCCCATCGGGCGGATTGTCGCATGGCCGCGCATGCTCGACGGGGTCGCCGCCCGGGTACCGTACGGTGATGCAACGGTCCGCCCGCGTCGCTGGTTCTCGATGACGATGGACACGACCGACGCGCCGCGCACGGATCCGAGCGAGGCCGACACGCGCCTCCTCGCCGCCCTGGCCCGCGACCTCGATGCGACCTTCCCGGTGCTCGTCAGCGCGCACCAGGACCGGCTCTATTCGATCGCCCTCCGGATGCTGGGCGACCCACACGATGCCGAGGAGGCGGCCCAGGACGCGCTGGTCAAGGCGTACCGCGCCATGGCCGGCTACGACGCCACGCGCATCCGCGAGCTCCGGCTGCGCGGCTGGCTGGCCACGATCGTCCTGAACCTGTGCCGGACCCGGTTGGGCCGGCGGGCGAGCCACGGGGCCACGCCCGCCTCGCTCGACGACGAGATCAACGGCTGGCGCGAGCCGCGCAGCCCCGAGGAGGGTGCCCCCGACGCCGTGGCCCAGCGACGGGCGGAACGCGAGGTCTGGGCCGCCCGCCTGCTTCGTCTGCCGCCCGCCTACCGCGCCGCTGTCGTGCTCCGCCACGTCGACGGCCTGTCCTATCCCGAGACCGCCGCCGCCCTCGGACGGCCGGAGGGGACCGTCAAAGCCCAGGTCCATCGGGGGATGGCCCTGTTGCGCACGATGCTCGAGGCCGAAGCCCGGACCGAGCGCCAGGAGATGACCGCATGACCAGCCTCGACGCCACCATCGAGACCGCGCTGGCCGGCCTGTCCGTGCCGGCTCCCGCCACCCTCCGTCCGGCCGTGCTGGTCGAGACCGGCCTGGCCGACTGGTTCGGCCGCGTCGACTCGCCGATCGGGCCGGTCGTCGTGGCCTGGAACGGGCTGGGCGTGTCGCTCGTGGACGCCGAGCGTGACGATACGGCGTTCGAGACGCGCCACACGGCGACGACCGGGCGCCCGGCCTTCCCGGCCCCGGACGGGGTGCCGCCACGGCTGGCCGCCGCCATCGGACGCCGGCTGGACGGCGACCGGCGCGTGCGCATCGACCTCGACCTGCGCGGCCACACCGACTTCGAGCGCGACGTCTGGCAGAAGGCCCTCGAGATCCCGCACGGCGAGGTCCGGCCGTACGGATGGATCGCCGCCGAGATCGGCCGGCCCAGGGCGGTCCGCGCCGTCGGGACCGCGCTCGGCCACAATCCCGTGCCGCTCATCGTGCCGTGCCACCGGGTGGTGCGGACCGACGGCACGATCGGCCAGTACTCCCTGGGCGGTCCCGGCAACAAGCGGACGATCCTGCGCAGCGAGGGCCTCGACCCGGACGGGTTGGAGCGCCTGGCGGCATCCGGGACGCGCTTTATCGGGTCGGACACGACGAACGTGGTCTGCATGCCGACGTGCCACCACGCCCAGCGCATCGCGGCCGCGCATCGCGTGCCGTTCCGCTCGATGCGCGCCGCCGAGAGCGCCGGCTATCGGGCCTGCCGGGTGTGCCGGCCCGACTCGGGAGCCGCCCTCGCGGCCTGATCTCCGGGGGCGTATCCTGTCCCCTTGGACCAGCCACCTATGCCAAGTCCCGCGCGCCCGACCGCCGATCGCCGGTCGATCTGGGTCGGGATGCTCGTCCTCTACGTCGTCTGGGGCTCGACCTATCTCGGCATCGCCATCGCGGTCCAGACCATCCCGCCGTTCGTCATGGCGGGGGTCCGATTCCTCGTCGCGGGCCTCATCCTGCTGGCTTGGTCGCGTCTGCGCGATGGCGGCACGTTCGTGGCCCCGACTCGCCGCGAGTGGCGCGACAGCGCGATCGTCGGTGGTCTCCTCCTCGGTGGAGGGATGGGCCTCGTCGCGTGGGGCGAGCAGACCATCCCGTCCGGGATCGCCGCCCTGATGGTCGCCCTCGTCCCGGTCTGGATCGCCATCTTCGGGCGCATCGCCTACGCCCAGCGACTGCCGGGCCTGGCCATCGCCGGCATCGCCATCGGCTTCGTCGGGATCGCCGTCCTCGTCGGACCCACGGCCTTGGGCACGACTGGCGCCCTCGACCCGGCCGGCCTGCTGGCCGTCATCGTCTCGCCCATCGCCTGGTCGATCGGGTCGCTGTTCGCCTCGCACCGCGCGGTCCTGCCGCGTCAGCCGCTCGTGGCCAGTGGCCTGCAGATGCTGACCGGCGGCCTCGTCCTCATGGCGATGGGCGCCGCGAGTGGCGAGTTCGGGAGCTTCGACGCGGCCGCGGTCTCGACCGATTCGCTGCTGGCGCTCGCCTACCTGACGGTCATCGGAAGCCTGCTCGCGTTCACGACCTTCGGCTGGCTGCTGCGCGTGGCACCGCTGCAGCTCGTGGCCACCTATGCCTATGTCAACCCGGTCGTCGCGGTCATCCTGGGCGCGCTCGTGCTGCAGGAGCCGATCGAGCCACGGACGGTCGTGGCCGGCGCGATCATCGTCTTCGCCGTGGCCCTCATCGTGACCGCGCGCGGGCGCATGACCGCGCCTCGCGACGACGCCGCGCTCACGACTCCGCCAGCACCGTCCGTGCCACCCGCCGAGCCAGCGCCATCACGGTGAGCATCGGGTTGACCCCGATGCCGGTCGGGAAGAGCGAGGTGTCGGCGACGTAGAGGCCGCCGATCACCGTGTCGTCGCGGGCACCCGCACGGACCCGCCCGGCCGGGTCGCAGGCATGCTCGCGCGGCGCCGCTCCCATCCGGGCGGTACCCATCTGGTGGGCCGAGAAGACCGTGCCGCGGTTCGGCCGGAAGTCGACCGCGCCGAGGGCGTCGAGGTACTGGCCGAACGACCCCTCTCCTACGGTGTCGACGCCCCGCAACCAGACGGGCGGCGTGCCGGCGGCCATGAGGTCGATCGCGCCGGCCGCCCGGGCCATCCGGGCGAGGCTGACGAGCCCGTGGCGGAGCGTCGCGACGCCGCCGGCGTCGAGGTCGTAGTCGATGCGGACGTGGCCCGACCGGGTCAGGGTCGTGCGCCCCTCCCCGCCGTCGCGGGTGATCGCGAGCAGGGCCCCGACGTGGCGGAGGTCGGCCATCATCGCCTGGTGGGCGGCGGTCCCCTCCCACGGGATGGCCAGCGCGATGAGCCCCGGATGCCCTGGCGCCGACTCGATGACGTAGCCGTTGCGGCCCGGCTCGCCCTCCACGAACTGCGCCGACCGCGCGGCCTGCATCGTGCCGCGCCAGAGCTCGACCGGGTTCGGCATCCGGGTCAGCAGACCGGCCACGGGATGCAGGCGCAGGTTCCGCCCGATCGCCGGATGGTCGAGACCGCTTGCCTGGAGGACGGACGGCGTGCGCAATGCCCCGGCGGCCACGACGACCTGGCGGGCATGGACCCGTACGGGCCGCACGCGGATGCCGCGCGGCCCGGCCGGATCGGGTATCGGCTCGCCCGTGACGGGATCGGGGACGAGGGCCAGCCCGGCGACCCCGACGGCGCGACCACCCTCGAGGAGGACCTCCGTGACCCGCACGCGCGGCACGATCCGGGCACCGTTGGCCGCGGCCGTCGCCAGGTGGGCGCGGATGCCGCTCTGCTTGGCCCCTCGACGGCAGCCGAACGCGCAGCTGCCGCAGTCGTCACAGCCCGGGGTGTCGCGCCGGGTCGGGGCGGCCTCCCAGCCCAGCGCCGCGGCACCACGCAGGATGGCCTGGTCCTTGGGCGGGACATAGCCCGTGGTCGTCACGCTCAGCTCATCCTCGAGCGCGGCCACGTCGTCGCCCCAGGCCTCATCGTCGCCGAGCTCGGAGAGCCCGTGCGTCGCGCGCCACTCGTCGCGGACGCTCGCCGGCGCCGCGATGGTCGTCATCCAGTTCACGAGCGTGCCACCACCCACGGCCGAGCCCGCCAGCGATCGTCACCGCGCCGTCCCAGGTCGCGAGGAGACCGTGGTTCAGGTAAAGCCGGCTGAAAGCATCCAGCTCGTCGTGCGGCATGGACGCCTCGTCGACGAACGGGCCGGCCTCGAGGACGACGACCGAGCGACCCGCGGCAGCGGCCGCCGCAGCAACGACGCCGCCCCCGGCGCCCGAGCCGACGACCACGATGTCCGCGTCGAGGATCATCGGCTCGGAAGGGTCGCCGGTCGCGAAGGGCAGGGCGGTCGGCACGATCGGCGTGCGCGTATCCGTGACCGGCGGCCACTCGGGCTGGTAGCCGATCGCGGCGTGACGCGGATTGGGGGCGCCATCCGACGCCCGGGTCGGCGTAGGCGAGGAAGGTCAGGAGCTTGCGCAGGCTGGCGAAGGCGGTCCGACGCTGGGCCAACCGGGACGCGCCCCAGCCGAGCAGATAGGCCTCACGCGCGGCGGCGATCCATCCGCGAGAACGGCGTCGCGCCGCCACCGAGCGCGGCATTTGCGACACGCGACTCCATCGCGCGCAGGACGAGTCGGAGCTGCCCCACCTGGCTCGGGTCGGCCGCGCGATCGAGGGCGTCGGCGACCAGCTCGCGCGGTGCTCTCCGTCGTCACCGGGCACGAACGTCGTGGCCAGCTCGCGCAGGGTCGCGAGCTCTCGCTCGCGTCCAGGGTGACGACACGGGTCCTCCACCTCGTCGGTCCGGTCGCGGCGCCCGTTCTTGCTCGGGCACAGCGCCATGCGGTTCGGCACGGCCCGCCGCTGGCCCTTGTCTGCGCTCCGGATGCCTGCCTACGCTCACTGTGCGCCAGCGACACCGCACGTGCTGGCTCGATCCGCCGGGATGGTCGACCCGACGTCGCCGCTCCGACCGGACGCTCGCGAGGAGGCGCCCGTTGACCATCGAGGCCGGCCGAGAGGGCAAGCGTCACCGGGCGAATCGCCGGACCGCCGGAAGTCGCGCGGCCGATGCCTCGCTCCCACCCTCCCCGGCCGCGACCGATGCGGGCGCGGTGCACCCAGAGGCGGGCGACATCGCGGGCGGCCGGCCCGGGATCCCGGTCATGGCCGCGGCGCCGCGAGCGATGGTCTCGCCCCTGGGCCGACATCTCGCCCGCATCCACGATCGGCATCGACGGGCGACCGACGGCACGGTCGCGACCTACATCCCCGAGCTGGGACGTGCCGACCCGGCGTGGTTCGGAATCGCCGCGGTGACGCTCGATGGTCGGGTCCGCTCGGTCGGCGATACCGCCGTCCCGTTCACCATCCAGTCGATCTCCAAGCCGCTCACCTACGGCCTGGTGCTCGACGATCTGGGCGAGGATGGCGTCCGGGCCCGGATCGGCGTCGAGCCGACCGGCGAGCCGTTCAACGCGATCACCCTGGCGCCCGGCACCGGCATGCCCCTCAACCCGATGGTCAACGCGGGCGCGATCACGGCGGCCGGTCTCGTGGCCGCCCGCGACGGGCGCCGGCCGCTCGACCGATTGCTGGCCGGCTACGCCCGGTTCGCCGGCCGGCCGCTCGCGATCGACCCGGCGGTCTTCGCCTCGGAGCGCGCCACCGGACATCGCAACCGGGCGATCGGGCAGCTCCTGCGCGCCTCGGGCGCGGTCGACGGCGACCCGGACCTCGTCGTCGAGACCTACTTCGGCCAGTGCTCCGTGGCGGCCACCACGATCGACCTCGCGGTCGTCGCGGCCACGCTCGCGAACGGCGGTGTCAACCCGGTCACCGGCGTGCGGGCGATCATCCGCGGCGGCGACCCAGGCCACCCTCGCGGTCATGGCCTCGTGCGGGATGTACGACGGCGCGGGTGAGTGGCTGTACACGGTCGGGTTGCCGGCCAAGAGCGGGGTCTCGGGCGGACTGATGGTCGTGGTCCCGGGCCAGCTCGGCTTCGCCACGTTCTCGCCGCCGGTCGACGGCAACGGCAACTCGGTCCGCGGGATGCGCGCCTGCCACGACCTCGTCCGCGATCTGGGCCTCCATCCGCTGCGCAGCGACGGCGCCCGGCCGGGCCCGATCCGGGCGATCCACCGTCTCGGCGAGATCAGCTCCAAGCGCCGCCGGACCCCGGCCGAGCGCACCGTCCTCGCCGACGTCGGGCGGCGCGGCCTCGTCGTCGAGCTCCAGGGCCCGCTGTCCTTCCTCGCCCCCGACGAGGTCTCGCGCGCCGTCGAGGAGGCGCGACCGGCCTCGGACGGCATCGACCTGCTCGTCATCGACATGGGCCACGTCGAGCGCATCGACCCGGCGGCGATCGACCTGCTCGGAAGCCTCCTCGCGGACTCGATGGCGACGGGGCTCGAAGTGATCGTGGCCGGCCGGCATCGCGTGGCGACCTCGGTGGCGGCCATCGAACGGGCGATGGCGCTCGACGGCGGCGGCATGCTGCTGACCGCCGACGATCTCGACGCTGCGCTCGAGGTCGCCGAAGAACGGCTGCTCGCCGCCTCGGCCGTCGGATCGGTCGCCGCCGTGCCGCTTGCGGACCAGTCGCTGGTCCACGGCCTGGATGCGGCGGGTCTCGCGGCATTCGGGGCGTGCGCGGACTTGCGGGACTTCGCCCAGGGGGCGCGCATCGTGTCGCGCGGGGACGTGGCCGACGGCCTGTACCTCATCGAGCGCGGACGGATCAGCGTCACGGTCGACCTGCCGGGCGGCGGGCGACGGCGGCTTTCGACGCTGGGACCCGGGATGACCTTCGGCGAAGCCGCACTCGTCGACGGCGAGCGGCGTACCGCGGACGTCCACGCCGACACCGACGTCGTCTGCCGGCGGCTCTCGACCGAGGCGTTCGAGTCGCTGGTCGTCAGCCACCCGCGCGTCGCAGCGACCGTCCTGCGCAATCTGCTCGGGACCGTCGGCGCGACGGCGGCGCGGCTCACCCGCGAGGTCGCCACCCTCGCCAGCTGATCAGCTCGCGGCGCGCTCCCAGCCCTGGGCCGGCCACGGCTCGCAGCGAAGCGGCCGGTCCTCGCGATAGCCGAGGGCGTAGTCCGCCTGGATGAGCGTGTGCAGCTGGCTCGTGCCCTCGTAGATGACCGCGGCCTTGGAGTTGCGCAGATAGCGCTCGACCGGGAACTCGTTCGAGTACCCGTTCGCGCCATGGATCTGGATCGCATCCAGCGCCGCCTGGACCGAGTGGTCGGTGGCGTGCCACTTGGCGACGGACGTCTCGCGCGTGTTGCGCAGGCCCTGGTTCTTCAGCCAGCCGGCCCGCCACACGAGCAATCGGCCGATCTCGGTGCCGCGGACCATCGTCGCGATCATCTGCTTGACGAGCTGGTGACGCCCGATCTCCTCGCCGAACGTCCGGCGCTCCGTCGCGTAGCGCACGCTGGCGTCGACGCAGGCCTGGGCCAGCCCGACCGCGCCAGCCGCGACCGTGTAGCGGCCCTGGTCGATGGCGCTCATCGCGATGAGGAACCCCTCGCCCTCCTCGCCGATGCGGTTCTCGACCGGCACGCGCACGCCGTCGAGGTTGATGAGCCCGGTGTTGCCCGCCCGGATGCCGAGCTTGCCGTGGAGCGTGCCGGTCGTCAGGCCGGCCATCCCGCGCTCGAGGACGAAGGCCGTGATGCCCTTGTGCTTCTGCTCGCGGTCCACCGTCGCGAACACGAGGAAGTGGTCGGCCAGGTCGGCCAGGCTGATCCACTGCTTGGCGCCGTTGAGGACGTAGCTGTCGCCGTCGCGCCGAGCGGTCGTCTGCAGGTTGGCGGCGTCGGTGCCGACGCCGGGCTCGGTGAGCCCGAACGTCGCGATCTTGTCGCCACGGGCCTGTGGGACCAGCCAGCGCTGGCGCTGCTCCTCCGTGCCCCACTGGAGCAGGGTCAGCGAGTTGAGCCCGACGTGCACGCTCTGGATGACCCGGAACGAGGTATCGGCACGTTCCAGCTCCTCGCACAGGATGGCGAAGCTGAGGTAATCCATGCCGGAGCCGCCGTAGGCCTCCGGGACCGGCGCGCCGAGGAAGCCCTGATCGGCGAGCTTGCCGAACAGCTCCCGCGGGAACCCGCCGTCCTCGTCCCAGGCCCGGATGTGGGGCAGGATCTCGGCCTCGGCGAAGGCCCGCGCCGCGTGCTGGACGAGCTTGTTCTCGTCGGTGAGATCGAAGGCGACCATGACGGCATCGTACGCGCCGGCGGTCCGCCTCGCGGGCATGTCCCGGCCGATACACTCCCGCCCATGGACACCGTCACCCCGGCCCCGAACCTGACGCCCGTCCTGGGCCGCTATTTCCAGCGCGAATGGAGCCACGGGCAGGGCCACCGCCTGTATGACACCGATGGCCGCGCCTATCTCGACTTCGCGAACGGCATCGCGGTCACCGCACTCGGACACGCCCATCCGCGGGTCACGGCGGCCATCCACGCCCAGGTCGACCGGCTCATCGGGCCGATCTCGGCCATCGGCTTCACGGAGCCCATCTCGCGGCTGGCGACAGAGATCGCCGCGACGTTCCCCGACCCGCTCGACTCGGTGATGTTCCTCAACTCGGGCTCGGAGGCCATCGACGGCGCCCTCAAGCTCGCCCGCCGGGTCACCGGCCGGCCGGGCATCGTCGCCTTCCGCGGCGCCTTCCACGGCCGGACCTGGGGGGCGACCTCGGTCACGACCTCGAACATCAACTACCGGACGGGCTACGACCCGATGCTGCCCGGCGTCGTGTTCGCGCCGTACCCGAACGCCTACGCCGACTTCGATGGCGATGACGAGGCCGCGACGAACGCCTGCCTCGCGATCCTGCGCTCGCTGTTCACGACCGTGATGGCCCCGAGCTCGGTGGCCTCGATCCTCATCGAGCCGGTCCAGGGCGAGGGCGGGTTCGTCCCGGCGCCGCCGGCGTTCCTGCGCGGCCTGCGCGAGATCTGCGACGAGCACGGCATCCTGCTCATCGTCGACGAGGTCCAGTCGGGCTACGGCCGGACCGGGACGATGTGGGCCTTCGAGCAGGCGGGGATCGTGCCCGACGTCGTCGTGCTCGCGAAGTCGATCGCCAACGGCTTGCCGCTGTCGGCCATCGTGTCGTCGCGCGAGCTGCAGGAGCGCTGGGGTCGCGGCGCCCATGGATCCACGTACGCGGGCAATCCGGTCGCCTGCGCGGCCGGACTGGCGGTCCTCGAGACGATCCGCGAGGAGCACCTGCTCGAGAACGCCGTCGCGCGCGGCGCCGAGCTGCGTGCCGGGATGGAGCGCATCGCCGCCGAGGACGAGCGCATCGGCGACGTCCGCGGGCCGGGTCTGATGATCGGGGTCGAGTTCGTGCGCGACCGCGCCACGCGCGAGCCGGACGGAGCGCTGCCGGATCGGCTGATGGCCGCCTGCGCGGACGCCGGACTGCTCGTCCTGACCTGTGGCCGGCAGCACGAGGTGGTGCGCTGGATCCCGCCGCTCGACGTGTCGGCAGCCGAGGTCAGCGAGGCGGTCGAGATCTTCGCCGAGACGCTCGGGTCGATCGCCCGCGACTGAGCGGGCAAGCCCGGGCCGCCCCGGGGGCCGCGCCGGGCACCGTGCGCCGGGCACGCAACGAGCGCCCGGGGAGGGCCGGGCGCTCGGAGAAGCGTCGCAGATACGGGTGCCGGCGCCCGCCCCAGCGGACGTCGGCGATCAGCGTTGCCTAGCGGTTCTGGGCCAGGAACTTCATCACGTCGTCCAGGCGGAAGCGACGATCGCCTCGCTTGCAGACGCGATAGAAGGGCAGCTCACCGCGGTCCCCAAGACGCTTCACCGTGTTGACATGCAGGTGCAGCATCTCGGCGACCTCGGTCGCAGTGAGCATCGGTCCCAGTTCATTGACGGCCATCGATGCCATGTGGTCGTTGCCTCAGTTCTGCGCGTTTCTCGGCGTTCCGGTTCCCTGGGGTGTTCAGGGGTAGGGTCCGGCCCGCTGCGAGGCAGACTGTAGGAGTCGGGTCTGGCACCCTCCAAGCCGTACTTTGGGGTAGCCGCCAGTACCACACGCCCGAAGGCCTACCATTCCGGACGTGCGTCGACCCGATCTCGCGCTCGCGATGGAGCGCGCGCCCACGACCTGGCGGCCGACTCCGCCGACCCGCGGCCAGGCGGTCCGCATCGGGGCCGTGGCGGTCGGTTCGCTCCTCCTCGCCACCGCCCTGGCGGCGATCCTCGAGAGCGACGCGGTCGGCATCGTCGACGCCTCCCCGGTCTACCTGATCCCGGTCGTCGCGGTCGGGGCGCTGGCCGGCACCTGGGCCGCGCTGGCGACGGCCGTCGTGGCCTTCCTCGTCTATGACCTCGGGTTCACCCAGCCTCGTGGCTCGCTCGTGGTCGCCGACGCCCGTGAATGGCTGGACCTGCTCCTCTTCCTGCTCGTCGCGATCGTCATCGGTCGGCTCGTCGCCATCCAGCACGCCCGGGCGGACGAGGCGGCCCGACGCGCCGCCGAGGCGAACAGCCTGTTCGCCCTGAGCCGGTCCCTCGCGACGGCCGGATCGACCGACGGCGCCGCCGACGAGATCGTCGCGCGGCTGTGCGCGGACGCCGGTCTGGCCCGGGCGATCATCCTCGTGGGCGACGCGGGACGGGAGCGGGTGATCGCCGATTCGGGCGCGCCTGCGCCGTTCCTGCCGACGGCGATCAGCACGGCCCTGGTCCGGACGCCGGGCGACGAGCCGGCCCGCTGGGTGCGCACCCATGGCTCGGGCCCGCGTCCCACCGGCCCCGGCGGCCCGGCCCAGTACCGCGTCCGGATCGAGCTCGATGGCGCGCACCTGGGCACCCTGGTGGCCGTCCGCGATCGCGCCGCCGGCCAGCCGGGTCGCGAGGCGACGCGCATCCTCGCCCTTGCCGCCGACCAGCTCGCGATCTCGCTGCGGCGCGACGAGCTCCAGCACACGGCCATGGATCTCGAGGTCGCCCGCCAGGGCGAGGCCCTCAAGACCGCGCTCATCGACTCCGTCTCGCACGACCTGCGGACACCGCTCGCCAGCATCCGGGCGACTGCCGGCGGGCTGGCCGATCCCGCGGTCAGCTGGACCGACGCGAGCCGACAAGACGCCGCCCGCCGCATCGATGCCGAGGCGGCCCGGCTCGACGGCCTCGTCCGCGGTCTGCTCGACCTCGGGCGGGTCGCGTCCGGCGCCGTGCATCCCGACCTGGAGCCGCACGAGCCGTGGGCCATCATCCGGCCGGCCGTCGATCGCCTGCGGCCGGCCCTCGGTGAGCGGCCCGTCACCGTCGAAGTCGCCGATGATCTGCCGCCCATCCTGGCCGACGCCGCGCTCCTCGACATCGTCGTGACCAACCTCGTCGACAACGCCGCTCGCCACGCGCCACCGCCGGCGCCGGTCACCATCACGGCCGCGGCGGCGCCCGACGGGCGGCTGACGCTGGTGGTCGAGGACGGCGGTCCGGGCGTCATCGAGAGCATGCTGCCGCGACTGTTCGACCGGCTCGAGCGTGGTGGCCGGAGCGCGCGCGACTCGCGTCAGGGCCTCGGCATCGGCCTGAGCGTCGTCAAGGGCCTGACGGAGGCCATGGGCGGGACCGTCAGTGCTTCCTCGAGCGCGCTCGGCGGCCTGGCGGTCACCGTGCACCTGCGCCAGGCGCCGCCGCCGGAGGAGCGCGGGTGAGCCGGCCGGCCGTCGATCCGCGCGCCGAACCCCATGAGCGGCGCGCATCTGCTCGTCGTCGAGGACGACGTCGGGGTCCGGGAAGCCGTCGTGCGCAGCCTCGACGCGCACGGCTACCGGGTCAGCGAGGCCGGCGATGCGGCCACCGCCCGGCGACGCTGGGACGCGGAGCGGGCGGACCTCGTCCTGCTCGACCTCGGCCTACCCGACGAGGACGGGGCGACGATCATCCGGCGGATCCGGCGCGAATCGGCGACACCGATCCTCATCCTCACCGCTCGCGCCGATGAGCACGACAAGGTCGCGGCGCTCGATGCGGGCGCGGACGACTACGTCACCAAACCGTTCGGGATGGACGAGCTGCGGGCTCGCGTGGGCGCCCTCCTGCGCCGGGCCGCCGGCCCCGCCGCCGATCCGCTCGGGGTCGTGCGCCTCGGGCCGATCGCCCTCGACGTCGGCGCGCGGCGGGTGACCGTCGACGAGCGGGAGCTCGACCTCACGCCGCGCGAGTACGAGCTGCTCAAGGTGATGATCGCGCAGCCGGGGCGGCTACTGACCAAGGGCCGGCTGCTGCGCGCCGTGTGGGGTACCGCCTACGCCGACGAGGGCCACTACCTGCACGTCTACGTCAGCCGCCTGCGGCGCAAGCTCCAGGCGGCCGACCCGAGCGGCGAGGCCAGCGGCCTGATCACGGCCGAGCCCGGCATCGGCTACCGGATCGGGGACCCCGACACCGCGGATTGAGCGAACGTTGAGCGCCGCGACCCGGTCCGGGGTGGCTGGCCTCTTGGGCGGTCGACCTACGGTGAGGGCATGGATCCCGTCCAGCTCCACCCCGTGCTGCGCTCCTCGCTCGAGCCGCTCGAGCACGACCTCGCCGAGGTCGATGCCGCGATCGAGCTCGTCCGCAGCGGGATGGCCCGGCGCGTCCGCCTCGTCGGTCTGATCGCCGTCGACCGCGTGGTCGGGGTCGCGGCGGCGCGGGCCCAGGCGGCAGGGGTGCCCCTCTCGATCGATCGTCTCGGCGTGACGCCGGCGATCACGATCGGACTTCCGGACTCGACGACCGCGTGACCCCACCAAGGACCGGGCGGCGACCGGGGGATCGCCGCATCCAGGTCGAGGCACCGCAGTCCCCCTACTTTCGCAACGTCGCGGACGGCCTCGTCGTCGCGCGGCCCGCGGCCATCGAGCCGAACGAGGCCTTCGGTCGCACCCTGGCCGGCATCCGCCGCACGATGTTCGGCCGTCCCCTGGCCAACGACGAGGAAGCCACCGAGCGCCTGACCAAGGTCAAGGCGCTGGCCGTCTTCAGCAGCGACAACCTGTCGTCGGTGGCGTACGCGACCGAGGCGATCCTGTTCACGCTGCTCGCCGCCGGGACCGGCGTCTTCGGGCTCGCGCTGCCCATCTCGGCGCTCATCGTGGCCGTCCTCGCGATCATCGTCGTGTCCTACCGCCAGACCATCCGGGCCTACCCGAACGGCGGCGGCAGCTACGTCGTCGCCCGCGAGAACCTGGGCGTCCGGGCCGGCCTCATCGCCGCCGCGGCGTTGCTCACGGACTACGTCCTCACGGTCGCGGTGAGCGTCGCGGCCGGTATCGCGGCGATCACCTCCGCGTTCCCCGGGGTGCTCGAGGGATGGCGGGTCGAGCTCGCGGCGATCGCGATCATCGGCGTGATGCTCGTGAACCTGCGCGGCGTCCGCGAGAGCGGCACGATCTTCGCCATCCCGACGTACGTGTTCGTCGGGTCGATGATGGCGCTCATCGGCATCGGCCTGGCCCGGGTACTGCTCGGGGCCCCGCCACAGGTCGAAGGCGTCACGGTGGCCGTCGTCGCGCCCGAGACGATGGGCGTCCTGCTGCTGATGCGCGCGTTCGCCGATGGCTGCACGGCGATCACGGGCGTGGAGGCCGTGTCCAACGGCGTCCCCGCGTTCGCCCGCCCCGAGGCCCGCAACGCCCGCATCACGCTGACCGCGATGGCGATCCTGGTCGGCATCATGTTCCTCGGGACGACCTGGCTCGCCGAGGTGGCCGGCGCCATGCCATCGACCCAGGAGACGGTCCTCTCGCAGCTCGGGCGGGCCGTCTTCGGCGGGGTCGGACCGGCCTACTACGTCCTGCAGCTGGCGACGATGGGCATCCTCATCCTCGCCGCGAACACCGCGTTCGCGGACTTCCCGCGCCTGTCGTCGCTGCTGGCGCAGGATGGCTTCATGCCCAGCCGATTTGCGTTCCGCGGTGAACGGCTCGCGTTCACGGCGGGAATCGCCGCCCTCGCCGTCCTGTCGATCGTCGTGGTGGCCATCTTCGGCGGCCGGGTCGAGGCGCTCATCCCGCTGTACGCGGTCGGGGTCTTCACCTCGATCACGCTCTCGCAGGCCGGCATGGTCCGTCACTGGTGGGGCGGTCGAGAGCCCGGCTGGCGTCGGAGCATCGCCATCAACGGCGTCGGTGCGGTGGCCACCGGGATCGTTGCGGTCATCTTCGCCGTCGCGAAGTTCGGCCTCGGGGCGTGGCTCGTCCTCATCGTCATCCCGGTCCTCGTCGTGGCGATGATGCTCATCCACCGCCGCTACGAACGCCGCCGGCTCGACGTGGCCGTGGCGGCAGAGACGATCGTCGGCCCGCCGCGCCACGCCCAGCGGGTCATCGTCCCGGTCGCGGACGTGACCCGGGACGTCGTCCACGCGCTGACCTTCGCGCGGACGATGTCGAGCGATGTGACGGCCGTCCACGTCACCGACGACGCCGCTCGCGCGGCCAGCCTGCGCGAACGGTTCGAGCGGCAGATCCCGGGCATCCCGCTCGTCATCGTCGAGTCTCCGTACCGGTCGCTGGTGAGTCCGCTGGTCCACTACCTCGAGGAGGCGGTCGCCACCGCGAGCGACCACGTCATCGTCGTGCTGCTGCCCGTCTACGCGCCGCGCAACCCGATCGAACGCCTGCTCTACAACGACAACGGACGGCGCATCCGGGAGGCCCTCCTGGGGCGCGACCACGTGCTCGTGGCCGACGTACCGTACCGGCGGCCCGCCTGACCGTCAGCCGTCGCCGCGCGCGATCCGCCGCGCCTTGCGCGTCACCCGCACGAATTCGGTGAAATGCTTCACCGGCCGGATGTGCGAGGGCTCGCCGGCGTAGATCGTGCGGATCGGCACCCAGCTCATCGGCAGCCCCAGGGCGATGCAGCGAGCGATCATCTCGACCTCGAACTCGAAGCCGGACTCGTCGCTGTCGAGCAGGCGGCGCATGAGCGTCCGGCCGATGAGCCGGTAGCCGGACTGGTTGTCCGGCACGGAGCGACCGACCGCCGCGGACAGCGCCCAGCCGCCGAGCGTGTTGGACAGGCGGCGGACGGGCGGCATCTGGCCGAAGTCGCGCCGCCCGATGATGAGCTCCGGCCGGTTCGCGACGAACGCGTCCACGAAGCGCGGGATCTCGTCGGGGTCGTGCTGGCCGTCGGCGTCGAGCGTCAGGACCGCCACCGCGTCGCTGGCGAGGGCATGGCGGAAGCCCGCCCGCAACGCCGCACCCTTGCCGGCATTGGGCACCTGGCGCAGCACGGTCGCGCCGGCCGCCTCGGCCTGGGCCGCGGTGTCGTCGCTCGATCCGTCGTCGACGACGACGACCGGCAGATGACGCGCGGTCGCCGCCACGACCGGCCCGATGCGCGGACCCTCCTCGTACGCCGGGATGAGCGCGACGATGCGCCCGACGTGGGGGTCGGGCGGGGCGAGCGCGTCCGGGTCGACGGATCCGGTCATCTGCGCAGTATCGCCGCCCACGTCCTCGATTCTCAGGACCGACTCAGAGTTCGGCGCCAAGGTGACGGCAAGTCCGACGCCCTCATCGTGAGATGGCGCACCGATTGGAGACCTTGATGACCGGATACGACGACCACGAGCCCCCGATCGACCTGCCGATCGCCGAGCCGCTCCGCCCGCCGGCAGCAGCCGACCCGGGTGCCGGCGCCCCGACCCAGGCGGCACCGCTCGCCCCGACTCCGATGTCCGTCGCCGCCCCCGAGGGTGTCAGCTTCTCGACGCGGAACGCCGGTCCGAGCAAGCTCCGCGCCAGCGTCGTCGCCGGGGCGGCTGTCGCCCTCGCGGTCGGCGCCGTCGCGACCAGCCTGGCCGCGTCGCCCACGCCAAGCGCCCCGGCACCGGCCATCACGTCGCAGCAGGGCACCGGCACCACGACCGCCCCGGTCGCGGGCGCCCCGTTCGCCCTCGGCGCCCCGGGCTTCGGCCTCGGCGGCGAGCCCGGCGACTTCGGGCGCAAGGGCGACCATGGTTTCCGCGACATCTCGATCTCGGCCATCAGCGGCAGCAACGTGACCCTGACGACCGACGACGGCTGGACCCGCACCATCGCCGTGACCGACTCGGTCGCGCTGACCAAGGGCGGCCAGACCATCGCCCTGTCCGACCTCGCCGTCGGTGACCAGGTCCGCATCGAGCAGACGCACAACGCCGACGGCACCTACACGGTCACGGGTCTCGCGGTCGTCGTGCCCAGCGTGCGCGGCACGGTCAGCGACGTGACCTCGAGCGGCTTCAAGGTCACGACCCGCGACGGCTCCATCTGGACGATCGCCGTCGACGGCTCGACCAAGGTCCAGTTCGGGAACGTCGACGGCACCATGGCCGACGTCACCGCGGGCGCCATCGTGGGTGTCCAGGGCGAGACGACCGGCGACAACGCCATGACGGCGCTCACCGTCCATGTCGCACCCGACGCCGCGAAGGGCACGGTCACGTCCAAGACGGCCGACACCATCGTCGTGACCACGCGCGACGGCTCGACGGTGACCGTGCACGTCGACAGCGGGACCACCTACCGCGTCGCGGGCGCCGACACCGCCGGCCTGAGCGACATCACGGTCGGCATGGGCATCGGCGTCGCCGGGCGGGATCGCTCCGACGGCTCCATCGATGCCGACACCGTCGTCGCCGGCGACTTCCACGGGATGCGCGGCTTCGGCGGCCCGGACGGTCACGACGGCCCGGACGACGATGACGCGGCGACCACGTCGGCGTCGCCGTCAGCCACCCCGTAGTCGAAAGCGACGGCCCGCCGGCCGCCGGTCGAACAACGACCCCGTCGTCCGAGCACGGACGGCGGGGTCGGTCGATTCCGGGCCGCGCCCGTGATCCGCGCTAGACCAGCCCTTTCGACAGCTGCAACAGCAGCCAGATCGCGATCACGGGGACCACGACCGCCACGAGCAGCATCAGCGCGGCCCGTCCGCGGTTCGGCGGTCGCGAGGGCTTCTGGTCGTCGTCGAAGCCGCTCGGGATCGCCGTCTTCGGCTCTTCACGCGGATCTTCCCAGGCCATCCGGTCCTCCCATCGGTCGACGCGCCCCGATGCGATTGGCGTCCCCGGCAGGATTCGAACCTGCGACCTTGCGCTTAGAAGGCGCCTGCTCTGGTCCACTGAGCTACGGGGACCGCTGAGGAGTCTAGCGCTCGTGAGCCGGACGTCCGTGTCGGACGCGGCCGGACGGGCGGGACGCTCACGACCCGCCGTGACCCCGGACCAGGCCGGGGGCGGCGGGTCGCCGGCTCGATGGTGGCCCCTTCGCCGGCGATGGCCGGACGGCGGGGACGGGGCCGCGGATGGACCGGCCGCCACGTAGTCGATCGGGGATCGTCTCCCTGGCAGCCGGGCGATCGCGCGGTTCCGCGTGATCCTTCGAGCCTGCGGACAGCCTACGCCGGCCGTCCAGCCGGCGCACGCGGAACCGCGAATCCCTCGTGCTATGCTCCGCGCCCCGTCGGCCCGACCCGTGATCGGATCGCGGGATCAGGGAGGATCGGACCCGTCCATGTCGGCCGGACCGTCACGCGATCGAGGTCCTGGCCCGCGGCTGGCGTCGGGCCAGCTGGCGCTGGAGCTCCCGCTCGAGCTGCCGGCCATCGGCATCGCCCCCGAATGGAAGGCACAGCAGCGCCTGTGGGGCCACAGCTTCCATCCGATGTGCTCGTACCTCGCGAGCTTCCCGGCCGCCCTGACCCACAGCTTCATCGCCCGCTATTCGCGGCCCGGTGACGTCGTCCTCGATCCGTTCTCCGGACGCGGCACGACGGCCCTGCAGGCCTGCGCCGAGGGGCGCATCGGCGTCGGCAACGACCTCAACCCGTTCGCCCACCTGCTGACCGCGGCCAAGGTGGAGCCGGCGACCCCGGCCGCTGCCCGGACCCGCCTGGCCCAGCTCCGGCTCGCCTGGCACGCCGACGCCCCGCGCTGGCTGGCCCTCGCCGGTGCCGTGGTCGACGACCCGGCGACGACGCGCGTCCCGACGGCCGGATCTGGCGCCGTGAGCGTTGTCGGCACGGAGACGATCCCGCCGGAGGTCGTGGTGGCCTTCCACGTCACGACCCTGGCCCAGCTGCTGTTCGTCCGGACGACGCTACGCCTTGACGAGCGCACCGACCGGTTCCTGGCCGCCGCGATCAGCGGCATCCTCCACGGCAAGAGCGCGAGCTACCTCTCGGCGCTCATGCCCAACACCTTCAGCATGGCCCCCCGCTACGTCCGCGACTTCGCGGCGCGGACGGCGTTCATCTCGCCGGAGCGCGACGTCTTCGACGGGCTCGCGTCCAAGCTCGACCGCCTGTACCGCCAGCCGGCGCCACGAGTCGAGGGCGTAGCCCTCCTCGGCGACGCTCGCGACGTCGCGCCCCGGGCCGCGGCTGCCCTGCGCGAGCGCGGACGGCCCGATCGAGCGCGGCTGGTGGTGACCTCGCCGCCCTACCTGCGCGTCGTCAAATACGGCTACTACAACTGGCTGCGGACCTGGTTCCTGGGCTTCGACGCGCGAGCGATCGACGCGACGCCTCGACGACGCCCATCACCGCGGGCCGTACCTCGCCTTCCTGCGCGAGACGCTGGCCGGGCTGCGGCCCGTGCTCGCCGACGACGCCGTCGTGGTCCTCGTCATCGGCGACGTCGAGACCGACCGCGGACGCCGCATCACGGGCGGAGTCGGCCTCGCCGAGCGGACCTTCGAACAGGCCGCCGAGCCCGAGGGCTATCGACTCGCCGGCGTCGCCCTCGACGACGTGGCCGCAGTCCGCAAGATGACCAAGCTGTGGGGCGACGAGGCCGGACGAGCGACGAAGACCGATCGCATCCTCGTCCTCGGCGCGACCGAGGCGGGACGCCGACGCGCGCTCGCCGGGGCCGCCCTCGATGTCGACTGGGCCTGGCCGCCGAGGCAGCTGCGCGCCATCTGAACTGAGCGCTCTGCGCTGGACTACGATTCCGGCGCCGTGACCCGAAAGCCGCCGTTCCCCGCGCGCCTCCCGACCATGCTCGCCGTCATGGCGACCGTCGGGCTGCTCCTCATGCTCCTCGTCCCGGCGCGTCCGTGCCGCCGAGATCCCTCGTCTCGAGGGCGGCGTGACCGACCAGACCGGGGAGCTGGCGGACCAGGCGGACGACATCCAGGCGGTGATCGACAAGACCCTCGAGGCCGACGGCGTCCAGGCCTGGGTGCTGTTCGTCCCGACGACCGACGACCAGTCGGCCGCAGACTTCGCGACGGCCGTCGCCGAACACGAACTCGCTCGGCGTCGACGACGCGCTCATCCTCGTCGCGCTCGACGACCGAACGGACTTCCTGTGGGTCTCCGACGGCCTGGCCATCACCGACGACGAGCTCGACACGATCATCACGGACGCGCTCGAGCCGCGGTTGCGCGATGGCGACTACGGCGGCGCGGCGATCGCGACGGTCGAAGCGCTCGGCGCCGCCAACCGGACCGAGGTCGTCGAGACGCCGGTCCTGCCGGGCCCGACGTCGCCAGTCGCGACCGTCGCTCCGGGCGGCGGGACCAGCGGATCCGGGGACGGCGGCGGGATCGGGTTGGGCACCATCGCGGCGGTCGCCTTGCTCGGCGGCGGCGGGTTCCTCCTGTGGCGAGCGGTTCGGCGCCGCCGCCCGGCGGGGGCTGCGGCAGGTTCCGGCACCGGCGGCCCGGTCGAGGCACCTCCGGATCCGCACGCCCTGGCCCAGCAGGCCAACGCGCTGCTCATCGCGACCGACGAGCGCATCCGCGACGCCGGCCAGGAGGTCGACTTCGCCGAGGCGCAGTACGGCGCCGAGGAGGTGGTCGGGCTGCGTTCGGCCGTCGGCGACGCGAAGACCGAGCTTGCCGCGGCCTTCACCGTCCGGCAACGGCTCGACGATGCGACGCCGGAGGACGATGCGACCCGCATCACGATGCTCCAGGAGATCATCGCTCGAACGACCAAGGCCCAGGAACGGCTCGATGCCGAGACCGGCCGGATCCGCCAGCTGCGCGACCTCGAGCGCGACGCTCCGAACACGCTGGTCGAGCTGCCGGCCCGGATCGAAGCGGTCGAGGATCGGCTGCCGGCTGGCCAGGCGACGATGGACCGCTTGGCGACCTATGCCGACAGCACATGGGCATCCGTTCGCGGCGACCTCGAGGAGGCACGCAAAGGGCCTCGCCGGCGCCCGCGACGCGGTGATCGAGGGCAGCGCCGCGATGGGCGCCGAGGACCGGGCCAAGGTGGCCGTGGCGACCCAGGAAGCCCTCGAGGGGATCACCGGCGCGGCGACGCTGCTCGACGGCATCGACACGCTGGCGACCGCGGTGGCCGACGCCGAGCGGCGCCTGCCGGACGAGCTGGCGGCGGCCGGCACGGATCTCGCCGACGCGACGACCGCGGTCGCCGGCCGAGCCGTCGATCCGGGCGTCACGCAGCGTCGCGAAGCAGCTGAGACGGCACTATGCCGCCGCACGCCGCGCCGCCGACGCCCGTCCCCTCGATCCGATCGAGGCGACCCGCCTCGCGGCCGAGGCCCACCGCCTCGCCGACGAACTGCTCGTCGCGGCCCACGATGCGGCCACGGCCGCCGACCGGCTCGTGGCGGCGGCCGATGCCTCGCTCCGGTCCGCGTCCGTCGAGGTCGACCGGACGGCCGCCTTCATCGCGGCCCGCCGACGCGGCGTCGGCGAGACCGCCCGCACGCGCTTCGCGGAGGCCCAGCGACACCTGTCGATGGCCGCCGGTCTGGCCGCGACCGATCCCGCGCAGACGCTCGAAGAGGCGCGGCGCGCCGAGGCGCTTGCTCGCGAGGCGTACCAGCTCGCCCAGAACGACTTCTCCGATTGGGACCAGGGCGGCGGACCCGGCTGGGGACAGGCGACCGGGAGTGGCACCGCCGACGTGCTCGGGCAGATCCTCGGCGGGGTCATCGGTGGCGTCATCGCCGGCGGCGGCCAGCGTGGCGGTGGTTGGGGCGGATCGCCATGGGGCGGTGGGGGCGGCGGCGGTGGTGGTCTCGGCGGCGGCTGGGGCAACGGTGGTGGCTTCGGCTCGGGCGGCTTCGGTGGTGGTGGCGGCGGTGGCGGCGGCGGTCACGGCCGCGGCGGCCGCTGGTGAGGTCGTCCCGCTCTCTTTGCGCGGTCGCCCTCGCGGGCCGTACCGTATCGGTCTGACGGAACGACAAGGAGTCAATGGCCATGGCACAGAGCTCGATCCTCGGACGCATCAGCCAGCTCGTCCGGGCGAACATCAATGCCCTTCTCGACGGCGCCGAGGACCCCGAGAAGCTGCTGGACCAACTCGTCCGCGACTTCACCGACAACATCGCCGAGGCCGAGGACGCGGTCGCCCAGACCATCGGCAACCTGCGCCTCATCGAGGACGACGCTCGAGAGGCGCGAACCGCGTCCACGGAATGGTTCGACAAGGCGAGAGCGGCCTCGCGTCGCGCCGACGAGCTGCGTGCGGCTGGCAACAGCGCGGAGGCCGACCGGTTCGACGAGCTCGCCAAGATCGCGCTGCGCCGCCAGCTCAGCTACGAGGAGCAGGCCAAGTCGCTCGAAACCCAGGTCGTCGCACAGACCGAGCTGGCCGACCGGCTCAAGGACGGCCTCAACAAGCTGCGGGTCAAGCGCGAGGAGCTCGTCCAGAAGCGCGACGAGCTCGTCAGCCGGGCCAAGATGGCGCAGGCGCAGTCACAGGTCCAGGAGTCGCTCCAGAGCGTCAACGTCATGGATCCGACGTCCGATCTCGCGCGGTACGAGGAGCGCGTCCGACGCCAGGAGGCGATGGTGCGCGGCCGCGAAGAAGTGTCCGCGTCGTCCATCGACGAGCAGTTCGCATCGCTCGACGACGAGCAGGACGAGCTCGAAGTCGACGCCCGCCTGGCCGAGCTCAAGAGCGGAGGCTGACGCCCGTGCAACAGATGTACCACCCGTCGGACCTGGCCTCGATGGACCCGCTCGTCCTGATGAAGAACCTGGACCACGTGCGGATGACCAGCCGGCGGCTCTCGTACATCCTCCAGCAGCAGGTCCACCTCTACACCCCCGAGGCCAACCAGCTGCGCGAGCAGATCGACCGCTACGTCGAGGCGGAGCGCCAGATCGAGGGGGAGATGGCCCGGCGCCGCATCCGCGCCTGACGCCAGTCGGTCTCGAGACACGAACGAAGCCCCGCCGGGCCGGTCCCGGCGGGGCTTCTGGGATGAGTGCGGATCGCTCAGGCGCCTGCAGGCAACCCGGCCAACCGGAATGACGCGTGGGGGGTGGGCAGCGGTTCCGACCGCTCCGGAGTGACAACCGGATCGGGGGCGCTGACGACGATGGCCTCGGGGGCGATGACCGCGACCGCGGCAAGGACGGCTTCGTCGGTCGCGGCGACGTCGCTTGCGATCGACGCTTCGAGGTCGAGGTCCTCTGCGGGGGCCAGGACGACCGTCACCGGTCGACGCAGGGCGAGCTCCTCGGCCACGATCTGGTTCGCCAGCGCCGCGAGGGCCGGCATGTCGAAGAGGCTGAAACCTATCCCAAGAGCGGCGAGGTCGTCGGAGCCGTAGCCGCGGAACGCTCCGCGACCGGCGACGGCGCACATCTCGTCATAGAGCTCCGGCCAGCCCACGCGTCGGCGGCGGTAGCAGAAGCGGATGAATTCGACCCCGTCCGGGTCGGGGACTCGCGTGGCGGCGGTGCGTGGATCCATCGATGGCGCGCCCTCCCTTCGGGCCGGGCACGCGCATCCGCGGACGGGAACGCGGCGCGCTCGGCAGCCTGGTACATGGGAACCCTGGCGTTGGGCACGGCCTGACGGGGCCGAACCGCCGGAGGGGTTCCGGATCTGACGTCCGACCGATCCGTCGCTGGGGCTCGAACCGTCGGTGGTTGCCCATCCTAGGCCCGGATGGACGACACCGGAAGGGGGCTTGTCCACGACTTCGTCCACGAAGTTATCCACACGAACGGGCGTTCGCCGAACGCCTGTGCGGTACGAGCGTGAACCGGTTCAGCTCCCCCGCCGGACGATCCCGAGCCCGGGCCGATCGGCCTGGATCCAGCGCTTGTCCGGTCCCAGGACGAGACCTTCGAATGGGTCATCGGCGAGGAGCAGGTTGCCGTCGAGGTCGACCCAGTCGGCGAGGCTGGCGACGACCGCCGAGGCGGCGATCCCCACCGAGGTCTCCTCCATGCAGCCGAGGAAGGTGCGAAAGCCCATCGCCCGACCCTGGTCGAGCATCCGGTACGCGGGCCCGATGCCGCCGCACTTGGCCAGCTTGACGTTGATGCCGGCAACGACGCCCCGGAGGACCGCGAGATCCTCGGGAAAGACGCACGACTCGTCGGCGACGATGGGCAGCGGCGAACGCTCCTGGAGCCAGGCGAGGTCGTCGTAGGCGCGCGCCCGGAACGGCTGCTCGATGAGCTCGACCCCGAGCCCGACGAGCTCGGGCAGGAGCGCCTCCGCGTCGTCGCGCGACCAGCCCGTGTTGGCGTCGACCCGGATGGGCCCCGCGAAGACCTCGCGCACCGCCCGCAGCGTCGCGAGGTCGGCGGGCCCGCCGCACTTGATCTTGAGCGCCGGAAAATCGGCCGCCCGAGCCGCCCGTTGGGCGACGACCGCGGGTTCGTCGATGCCGATCGTGAAGTCAGTCGGCGGGATCTCCGCCGAGAGGCCGCGCAGGACATGGACGGGCGACCCAACGATCTTGCCCACGAGATCGTGCAGGGCGATGTCCAGGGCGCACTTGGCCGCGCCGTGACCGCGGATCGCGGCGGCCATCGCATGGTCGGCGCGGACGAGCCAGTCGACCGTCGGCTCGAAGGCGAGGCCGTCCAGGCGTTCGAGCAGCAACGGGAAGACGGCGGCCATGGTGGCCGGGGTCTCGCCGTAGAAGCGATCCGGGTAGCCCTCCCCCAGCCCGACCAGGTCGGGATGGGCGGGGTGGCGGACGTCGATAACGACCGTCGTGATCCGGGCGTCGTCGGCGTGGTCGGTCCGGGCGATCCGGAATGGGTCGCGCAGGGCGAGTGACAGGTCCTCCTGCTCGAGGGTAAGCCCGCCGGTCACGACGCCTCGACCCACGGCAGCGCGTCGACCCGCTCGCGCACCGCCGCCCACAGCCGGTCGGGCCCGAATCGCACCGGGTCGTCGGCGGGCAGGCCGGTCTCGGCCGCGATGGCATCGATGACCGCGTGCGCCTCGGCGTCGTCCGCGAACAGCGACGTG
The DNA here is from genome assembly GCA_963828965.1 of uncultured Chloroflexia bacterium. Classification (GTDB taxonomy): domain Bacteria; phylum Chloroflexota; class Limnocylindria; order Limnocylindrales; family CSP1-4; genus SPCO01. The sequence continues at coordinate 1,156,965 of CAWHGL010000002.1, read as the reverse complement.
TTGAGCGCGAGCGCGACCACGGCCGAGGGCGCGACGAGGCCGGCGATCCGCTCGTGGATCTCGATGAACGGTCCGAGCTCGGCGATCGGAAACGACGCCTCGGGGAGATGGTCGAAGTCGTGCTCGGTCTGACCGGGCTTGTGGACGAGGATCATGGCGTGCGGGGTGGCGCCATGGATGAGACCCATCGTGACGGCCGAATAGGCGGGATGGTCGATCGATCCCTGGCCCTCGACGAGCACCCAGTCGCCTCGGCTCTCGCCCTGCTCGACGAGCCACTCGACGGTGCCGTTGGTGAAGTCGCTGATGACCCGGTCGACGGCCACGCCCCAGCCCTCGATCATCATCCCGGTCTGCCCGGTCGGCACCATGACGGCGGCGTCGCCGGCCCGACGGGCGGCCGCGACGAGCTCCAACGCGACGGACATCTTGCCGATGGCGCAATCCGTCCCGACCGTGAGGATGACGCGCTTGCCCGGCAGGTGCCGCCGGCCGACGGCCGTCTCCATCCGGTCGGGCGAACGCCGGTAGTCGATGATCCGCGTGCCGGCCGCCGCGGCGGCCGAGGCGAAGTCCGGGTCGTCGCCGAGGAACTGGTGCAGCCCGGAATGGATGTCGAGGCCGGCCGCGATGGCTGCCTCGATGATCGCCCGCCAATCGGGCGGCAGCCGGCCGCCGGTCGGGGCGATACCGATGAGCAGCGCGTCCGGCCGGATCGGTCGCGCGAGGGCCTCGTCGAGCGTGGCCACGAACGGGATGTCGAAGGCGGGCAGGAACTCGCGCAGGTTGCGGCCGGCCATCGTCGAATCGAGGATCGCGACGATCTCGTCCTGCCCGTAGCGGATCACGCCCATGGCAGTCTTGGCGTGGTGGATGCCGAACTGGCCCTCGGTGAGGATGACGAGCCGGCGACGGTCGGTGGGGAGCACGAGCGGCAGTCTACGGAAACGAGGACGCCCCGGGGCGCGGTCCGGGGCGTCGCCCCAGTCACGGTGATGGCCCGAACGCCGTCGGCAATGAAGATCGTGTCAGCCGAAGCTCACGAGGCGCCACTTGAAACCCGGAATACGATTTCCGATATGACTGGCGGCTCGGTCGCACGCGGTATCGTTCGCCCCGTTCGGCATGCCTCCGACCGCGGTGATCCAGTTCCTCCCGCTCGAAGGCATCGGCGTCCGGCTGACGCGTCCTGCGATCCAGGCAACGGGCCGCCGCTCGTCGTCGTGTCGTGTTGGCTCAGTCACCTACAGCACGACTGGCAGAGCCTCGATTTGACGACACTGTCCTCGACGATCCGTTGTGCATGCAACCCTCGTGCACGCTACGACGAGCGCGGCTTCCGCCCCGCGGTACTGACGCTCGCCGACTTCTCGCGGTCAGGCCGCCGCTCGACGACCTCGACGGAGTGATCGACGTCCGCGGCGGGTCGAGCGACAGTTCCGGCAGTCGCTGCTCGCGCATGGCGGCGCGCTCGGCCGTCGCCGTGACCGAGACCGCAAGGGCACAGGGCCACGAGCGCGACGAGGAGCATCATCCGCCGGCGAGCCATCGGGTCGGCGTCCGTCAGGCGCCCAAGGAGCGACGGCAGTCGCCGCTCCTGCGGCGTCGTCGAGATCTCCGCGAGGACCCGCTCGTGCATTCGGACGTCGGCCACGGGCGATGGGCCCGCAGGTCCGCCGCGAGCTGGTCGTTGGTCAGCGGTCGCAGCGTCATGCCTCGGCCTCCAGCGCCCGTTCGAGGGCGTTCCGCGCTGATGCAGACGCCTCTTGACGGTCCCGACGGCATCCCAGCGTGCCGGCGATCTCCGCGACCAGTCGTCCTTCGACTGGGCAGCACGAGGACACGCGGTCCAGTTCCCGGAGCCGGTCGAACGCGCGGCCGATGCGCGTCGGCCGACGCGTCGCCTCGATCCGGCCTCCGGCGTGCCGGGTCGGGATGGTCGCCATGACGTCACGCATTCCCCGTGCGCGCGCCGGTCCCCGGACTCGCGAAGACGCACCCGATGCCGCCGCGACATCCGGGCGGCGTTCGCGACGATCCGGTTGAGCCAGCTGTCGAATGAGCTCCGGTCCCGAAGCGCGCGGCAGCTGGCGCCAGGCGGACGACGACCGCTTCCTGCGTCGCGTCGGCCGCGTCGCGCCTCGTTGCCGACGATCGAATACGCCAGCCGGTAGCACCGATCGAGGCGGGCGCTGATGAGCACGTCGAACGCTCCCGCGTCACCGAGCGCGGCGCGTCGAACGAGCTCGTCGTCCACCGACGCTTCGAGCCGCTCCGCTGCCGCGATCGCTCTCACGGGCCTCCTTGAGGTCGGGCGATGGCTACTCGCCTGCCCTCGAGCGTCCAGATGCCGTCGAGGCCCCGGAGGTTGGCGCCCGATCGCGAGTGATCTACCGCGTCAAGCCCAACCTGTGGCCCGCGACCGGCATCTGGCGCATATGAGCGCCGCGGCCTGCGATGGCCGCGACGATGCGCCAAGGAGGGCAGCACTGGACATGACCCGATCGAGGCACCTCTCCAGTATCGCTGGACTCGCACTGGTCCTTGGTCTGACGGGATGCGGAGGAGGAGTGGCGGCAGAGCCGCAGGCGTCCACGCCACCCGTGACGAGCAAGCCGCCGGCCGCAGCGCCCGTCGCGACGAGGAGCCCACTGCCTCGACGCCTGTCGCCTCGTCCCCGACGCCGGGTGCCATCCCTGCCGGCACGGCGGCGATCGAGCCCGGCACCTACCGGATCCCCAAGTCGGCATGGTCGGTCACGGACTTCACGGTTGCCATGCCGGAGGGCTGGACGGCCCAGTACGGTCAACCCATCAAGCACGCGGACGGGGATGACGAGATCGGCTTCTATGCCGTCCTGGTCGATTCGATCTTCACCGATGCGTGTGTCGGCGGCGACGACTTCGCGAAGGTCGGCCCCAGCGTCGACGACCTCGCTGCGGCGCTGCTCAAGCAGCCGGGACCGCAGGCGAGCGGCCCGGTCGAAACCACGTTAGGAGGGTATCCGGCGACTCGGATCGACCTCTCGGTCCCGGATGGCTTCGACCTTAAGCCGTGCAACCTGGAGGGTGCCGGACTCCAGATCTGGTACAGCCCTCCGGCGGACAAGTACTTCGTGCTCCTGGCCGATGGCACCGCCAGTGTCTACATCGTCGATGTCGATGGTCAGCGCCAGGTGTTCGTGACCCAATACCGGGCGGGGACGTCAGCGGAGGACGTGCGCGAACTGCAGTCGGTCCTCGATTCGATCCACATCGAGACGTAGCGTCGGATCGCCGGAAACGAAGAGGCCCGATCCGGACGTGGATCGGGCCGACGAGGTCGAGATTGGTACCGCATACCGGATTCGAACCGGTGATCTCCGCCTTGAGAGGGCGGTGTCCTGGGCCTCTAGACGAATGCGGCCTCGTGGCGTCAGCGCCCGCGGGCGCGTCGCCGGCCGACAGGATACCAGCGCCGCCCCGATGCCTCAACCGACACGGCGGGCCGCCACGGCGGCCCCACGCGCCGGAGAAGGCGCCCTAGAGGCGGTGCGTCTCCAGGAACGCGCGGATCCCCTCGGCGACCTGCTGATGGCTGCTCTCGCCGGCCACGAGACCGAAGTGCGAATGGGCCCCGAACGGCTCGTACTCGGCGCCGAGCCAGTCGGCCAGGCGCTCCGACTCGTCGAGCCGGACGATCCGGTCGAGCCCGCCGCCGATGACCATCCGCGGCAGCTCACCGAACACCCGCCGGTCGACCGGCACGCCGGCCAGCATCTGGCGCCGCGCCGCGCCGGCCTCGTGCGGCTTCTGGCCGAGCAGGTGCTGGATGCGCAGGACGTCGGGCAGGGTCAGGTCGCGGTCGTCGCGCAGCAGCTTCTCGGGCAGGGTCTCCCAGCCGATGACGCTCCGGCCGTACACCTCGGGGATCTCGCGCAGCTCGAAGGAGCGCGCGGGTGCCCGCAGGTCGCGCGGCAGCTCCGAACTGATGAGCACGACGGCCGAGATCGCGACGCGCTCGGCGGCCTTCAGGGCGAGCAGGCCGCCCATCCCGTGACCGATCGCGACGGTCGTCGGACCGAGCCGGTCGAGCGCGGCGACCACGTCCTCGGTGTAGGTGTCGAACGAGAGCGTGGCCGGGTCGGCGGTCAGCGACCAGTAGTGGTTGCGCAGATTGAGGGCGTGGCCCTCCCAGCCCCGGCCGGCGAAGTAGCCGAGGTACCGCTCCCAGACCCACGAGCCGGCCAGCTCGCCGTGGACGAACAGCAACGGCTTGCGTCGCGAGCGCCGCTCGGGCAGCCACGATTCGATGTAGAGACCGCGATCGTGGAGCTCGATCTCGTCCTTGCGCACCGGGCGGCCGTTGACGGCCGGCGCCTGGGCGCGGGACAGGATCGGCTCGGGGATCGGATCGGGCATGCGACTCACCATTCGTGCGGGTTGATGACCAGGCCGGTCAGGGCCTTGGGATAGAAATAGGTCGATTTCTGGGGCATCACGTCGCCGTCGCGGGCGACGGTCTCGATCGCCGCTACCGGTGTCGGCTCCAGCAGGAACGCGGCATCGCCCTCGCCCGCGTCGACCCGGCGGACGGCCTCGGCCGCAGACTTCGTGAAGGCGATCGCGCCACCCGCGACGGCGTCGGCGTCCAGACCGGCGAGCCGCTCGAGCGCGACGCCCAGCAAGCGTGACATCCAGCCCGCGCAGGGCCTCGCCACCGTCGGGCAGGCTCGAACCGAACGCCGCCCGCCGGGCGCGCAGCCAGGCACCGCCCTGCCGGGTCCACAGGCCGAACCGGCCGGCGCCCCCCGTCGCGAGCCCGGCGGCGTCGAAGGCCGCGACGAGCTCGCCGGCATCCGCCACCGGGCTGACCTCGAACAGCTCGCCCGCCCGGGCCAGCAGGGTTCGGGCACCATCATCGCCGATCCCGCACACGATCCGATGCGTCGGCAGGACGGTCAGCGGCTGGTGCGTCGCCTCGAGGAACAGCATCAGCAGGTAGTCGAAGGCCGGATCCTCTTCGCACGAGCGCGACATCCGCCGCTCATCGCGATAGCGCAGCGCGGTCTCGTAGCGGTGGTGCCCGTCGGCGATGGCGACCGGTCCGGCCGAGGCGGCCGCGATCAGCTGAGCCGCGACCTCGGCCGATGGGCCTTCCCCGTCCGCCGCGACCGGCCACAGACGGTGGTGGACGCCGTCGTCATCGACGACATCGATGTCCGGCGGGGCGCTCGTGACGGCCGCCAGCCGTTCCCCGGTGGCGCCGCTCGGGTCGTCGAAGAGGCCGATGACCGGGCTCGTGTTCACCCCCGTCGCCCGGAGCAGCTTGTAGCGGTCCTCCTTCGGCGCGCTCAGGGTGCGCTCGTGGGGCAGCACGCCGCTGTCCGGTCCGAATGGCTCCAGGCGCAGGCGGCCGAAGAAGCCACGCTGGGTGCGCTCGACGTCCGTGCCGGGCACCCGATAGACCTGCTCGTAGACGTAGACCGAGGGGTGCGGATCCTTGCGGAGCGTCCCGTCCGACCGCCACGCCGCGAGCGTCCGGGCGGCCCGCCGATAGCGGTCGTCCGGCTCATCCCCGGTCGCTTCGGCCGGGAGGTCCAGCTGCACGACGTTGGCCGGATGCCGAGCCACCAGCTCGGCACGTCCCGCGGGGTCGATGACGTCGTACGGTGGCGCGACCACGCGGCCCAGGTCAGCGACGGCGGACGCGTCGTAGCGCAGGGCACGGAACGGGCGGATGTGGGGCACGGTCTCCTCGGGGTCACGGCGCGCGGCCGGCGGCTCATGGGACTCGCGCATCGTACGATACGTCGCGCTTCGGCCGCCGCCGGCGATGGGCCAGGGGGCCCGTGGTCGGGACGACCGTGGCCGGCGCAACTTTCTCGGGGGTCGGGGCGTCCTTGCTGCGATCACCCCGGCCAGCCCGTTACCGGAGTCTTCGTGCGCCCTCCCGAGCCATCCACCCGCCCGTCCGCCGTGGCGCCGCCCGACGCTGCCCGGCAGCGCGCGGGCGCGGGCCGCTCCAGCGCCCGGCGGGGCGCACCGATCCTGCCCGCGCTGCTGGCCGTCGTCGCCCTCCTCCTCGCGCTCGTGCCGGCCGTCCAGGCCGCCGACGGGCTGACGATGGAAGCCACGACCCTGCTCGACGGCCACACCCGGGTCGGACAGTGGATGGCCATCGACGTCCACCTCGCGAATGCCGGTCCGGCCATCAGCGGCGAGCTTCGCCTGGCGGGCGGCGCACAGGGTCGGACCAGTTTCAGCGTCCCGGTCGACCTGCCGACCCAGTCTGACAAGGTCTACCGGATGTACGTCCAGCCACCCGCCTTCGGGCGCGACGTCGAGATCGCGCTCGTCGACGGCGCGACGAAGGTCGCCTCGACCAAGGCCGCGTTCACGGCCCACGACCCGACCCAGCTGGTCGTCGGAGTCGTGGCCGAACGGCCGGGCGACATCATCGGCGGCCTGCACCTGCTGCCCAATCAGAACAACATCGCCCCGCTGCTCGTCGCACTCGGCCCGGACGACCTGCCCGAACGTGTCGAGGCGTGGAGCACGCTCGACCGCCTGATCTGGCAGGACACCGACGCCGCGCGGCTCAGCGAACCGCAGCTCGAGGCGCTGCGCGGCTGGGTGGCCGGCGGTGGACGGCTCGTCATCGTCGGTGGCACCGCCGGGCCGTCGAGCCTGACCGCCTTCCCCGACGCCCTGCTGCCCTACCGTCCGACCACCACGACCGACGTCGCTCCGGCCTCGCTCGGGGGCCTGCTCGGCGAGGTCCCGGCCGGTACGGCGGATGTGCCAGCGCTGTCCGGCGCGGCCGGTGAGGGCCGGCCGATGGCGACGATCGGCGATCGAGTCGTCGCGGCGGAGCGCCCGTACGGCGGCGGGAGCGTGACGATCATCGGCTTCGACCCGACCGCGAAGTGGATCGCCGATTCGAACATCGGGGAAGGACTGTGGAGGCGCCTGCTGCCACCGCGCGGCACGACCGGGCCGATCGTCGTCGACGACAGCCAGATCATGTCCGCCGCCACCCAGCTGCCGTCGCTGGCGCTGCCACCGATCGGCGGCCTCATCGCGCTCCTCGGCGCCTACATCCTGCTCATCGGCCCGATCAACTACCTCGTCCTCAAGCGCCTCGACCGGCGCGAGTGGGCGTGGGTCACGATGCCGATCCTCATCGTGGCCTTCGCCATCGGCGCGTACGGCTTCGGGTCGCTGCTGCGCGGGAGCGAGCTGATCATCAACGAGGTCGCCATCGTGCGCGGTGCGCCGGGCGCGACCGAGGGCACGGCGCAGGCCTACCTCGGGGTCTTCTCCCCGTCGCGCGGCACATACCAGGTGCGGGTGCCCGGTGGCGCCCTCCTGTCCTCCCCCATCAGTGGCGACTTCTTCGGCGGCGACGGCACGAGCGCGGCGCTGGACGTGCTGCAGGGCGATCCCGCGCGCATCCGCGACCTGGGCGTCGGCTTCGGCTCACTGCGCACCATCCGGGCCGAGACCGCGGTGGACGTCCCGCTCGTCGAGGCCGACATCCGGCTGGAGGATGGCCGGCTCAAGGGCACGGTCCACAACGCCTCGAACGAGGCGCTCCTCAAGCCCGTGGTCGTGCTCGGCGGCACCGTCGCGACCCTCGACGACCTGGCTCCCGGCGCCACGGCCACAGTGGACGTCGCGATCCAGAACGGCCAGATCGGCCAGCAGCTGTCGGACAAGATCGTCGGGCCCGTGTTCTTCGGTGACCCGCGCCAGCTCGGCGACGACACGGCTCGCCTGTACGCCCGGCACACCATCGTCGACCAGTTGACCTACGACCCGAACTTCGGGTTCACCGGGTACCTGCCGAACGACGGCCCGGTCATCATGGCCTGGGCCGACCACGGGCTCCTGCCGGTCGAGATCGAGGGCCAGACGCCGCGCCGGACCGGCAACGTGCTCTACTACCTGCCGACCGATCTCGAGGTCAAGGGCGACGTCACCTTCCGCTCCGACCTGCTCGAGTCGACGGTCGTCAGCTCGGACGCCGGGTTCTTCAACAAGGACCCGTACAGCATCAACATCGGGCGTGGCAGCGCGCAGATCGCCTACCGACCGATCGCCTTCGACGGCCGCCTGACCCCCACCGAGCTGGCCTTCGGCATGAACACCGATCCGAACTTCTCGGCCCCGGTCAAACCGGTCGAGCCGCTCGCTGAGATCCCGGTCGCCTGCGGCGAGCCTGGCGGCGCGGCGTGCGCGGCCGCACCGTTCGACGGCCTGCCCGAGGTCGAGCTCTACGACCTCACGAATGCGACCTGGAAGCGGCTCCCGCACCTCGAGGGCGGGACGCGCTACGCCATCAAGGACCCGGCCCGGTACGTCGACCCCGCGACCGGAACGGCCCTGTTCCGGTTCGTCAACGATCGCAACGACGGCACGAGCTTCGCGCTCGACGTGGCGATCAGCGGAGCCATCGAATGACCCCGATCGTGCGCACCGACGGTCTCGTCAAGCGCTACGACGGCACGCTCGCCGTGGCCGGTGTGGACCTGTCGATCGAGCCGGGCGAGATCTTCGGCCTCGTCGGACCGAACGGGGCCGGCAAGACCACGACCCTGCGCATCCTGGCCACCCTCCTGCGACCGTCGGCTGGCACCGCCGAGATCGCCGGCTACTCGGTCACCAGGAACCCCGACCTCGTGCGCCGCGTCATCGGCTTCATGCCGGACGCGTTCGGGGTCTACGACGACATGAAGGTCTGGGAGTACCTCGACTTCTTCGCTCGCTGCTACGGCATCGATGCCCCGGCGCGCCGCCGGATGATCGGCGACCTGCTCGACCTCGTCGACCTCGGCGACAAACGCGACGCCTACGTCCAGACCCTGTCGCGAGGCATGCAGCAGCGCCTGTGCCTTGCCCACGCGCTCGTCCACGACCCCGCGGTCCTCCTGCTCGACGAGCCGGCCTCCGGCCTCGACCCGCGCGCCCGGGTCGAGCTGCGCGAGCTCCTGCGCGAGCTGCGCACGCTCGGCAAGACGATCGTCATCAGCAGCCACATCCTCCCCGAGCTCGAGGAGCTGTGCACGAGCGTCGCCATCGTGGATCGCGGCCAGGTGCTCGCCCAGGGTCGCGTCGCCGACATCGAGCGGCGGCTGCGATTCGGGGCCGTCCTGCGGGTGCGCCTGCTGCTCGAGGGCGAGGCGCTCGAGGCTGCGCGCGACCGGTTCGCCGGCGACCCGGACGTCGCGTCGGCCGTGCTGCTCGACGACGGCACGGTCGAGCTCGGCTTCCGGGGCGACGATGCCGCGTCGGCCCGGCTCCTGTCGGAGTCCGTCGCGGCCGGGCTGCCGATCGTGAGCTTCGCGCGCGCCGCGAGCGACCTCGAGGAGCTGTTCCTGCAGGTCACGGCCCCCGATCGCGAACCGATGGAGGCGGCCTGACATGGACGGCGTGACCGAGCCCGTGCTGGATGCCCCGGCGCCCGAGATCACCGACCTGCCCGAGGCGACCACGGCCGCCGACGACGGCCCGGCGAGCAGCCCGCCCATGTCCCGGCGGCGTCGCTGGCTGGCCGTCGGCCGCGCGACCGGTGGGATCGCCGCCATCGGCGTCAAGGAGCTGCGCGGCCGCATGCGCGGTCGACGCGCTTTCGTGATCCTGACCATCTACCTGCTGCTCCTGGGCGGCTTCGCCGTGATGGTCGAGACGCTCATCGCGCGCAGCTACCAGACCGGGTTCGGTGGCTCGTCGGCGTTCGCCAGCGCCGCCATCGGCCAGGGCATCTTCGCGGCCCTGCTGATGCTCATGACCCTCCAGGTCGTGTTCCTGGCGCCATCGTCCACGGCAGGGGCGATCAGCCTGGAGCGGGAGAAGCAGACCCTCGAGCTGCTGATCACGACGCCCATCAGCTCGGTGGCCATCGTCATCGGCAAGCTCCTGTCCGCGCTCGTGTACGTGTTCCTGCTCATCGCGGCGTCGATCCCGCTGATGGCCGTCGTCTTCGTCTATGGCGGCGTCGCCCCCGAGGACGTGGTCAACGGCTACATCGTGCTGATCGCCACGGCGCTCGGCCTGGGGTCGTTCGGCCTGTTCTGCTCGAGCCTCGTGAAGCGCACGACCGCCGCAACCGCGGTCACGATCTTCGGCGTCCTGTTCCTGACCATCGGCACGGGGTTCCTCCTCGTCTTCTGGGCCGCGATGGGCACGTTCGACAACAACGGGAACCGGACGAACGGTCCGTTCGGGATCAAGGCGCCGGTGGTCCTCGCTTACATCAACCCGTTCCTTGCCCAGGCCGACGTCCTGTGCGGCACGGAAGCCACGTTCGGCGGGATGTGGTGCTCGGGTGTCCAGACGCTCGCCCCGACCAATGCCGCGGTCGTCTTCGTCGAGAACGGGGACGGGGGGTTCGTCCCCGGGGGCGTGCCGATCGCCGTTCCCGCCCCGATGCCGGCCGTGGGCATCGGCAAGAACGTCGTCGTCGGGGCCGACGGCGGTCTCGTCGTCGGCAATGACCCGGCCGCGCCGGCGCTGGCCAATGGCCGGGACACGCTGTGGACGAAGAGCGTCGCGACCTGGCTCATCCTGTCGGTCGTCTTCCTCGCGCTCTCCGTGCAACTCGTGTCGCCGACCCGTCGCTTCCGATTTCGGCCTCGTGCGCGCCGTCGCCGGAAGGACGCGACGTGAGCACAGTCCGAGGGCGGCGCCTCATGCCGTCTCGCCGCCGAGGCGTTGAGGCCACGCCGCCGGTCATGGTCCCGCCCGATCCGCGGTCCGTGCTGCCGGCGCCCCTGGACCCGGCGCTCGACGCCGTCCGGGCCGCGCTCGTCCCGCATCGACGTCGCCTGTGGCTGCGCCGCATCGTCCGGCGTGCCTGGGTGGCCCTCGCCGTCCTTGCCGTGGCCGAGGCCATCCTCTGGACCATCGCCCGGTTCTTCCCGCTCGAGGCCGCTCCCGTCATCGGCGTGGCCATCCCGGTCCTCGTGGCGCTCGGACTGCTGGTGGCGATCGTCCGGGCCCGGCCGTCGCTCGGCGAGACCGCACTGGCGGTCGACATGGAGGGCGGCCTGGGCGACCGGGTCTCGAGCGCCCTCGAACTCGCCGTCGCCTTCCCCGCTTCGGCGGGTCCCGCCCCCGAGGCGGCCGATGGTGATGATGAGACCGGATCCATGAGCGACCTGGCCGAGGCCGATCGGTTCGTCCGGCGTCAACGACGCGATGCACTCGCCTCCATCCGGGCGGTCCCGGCCCTCTTCCGCCCCCGCTGGTCGCGCTCGCCCGCCCTCGCGACGATCGCCGCCGTCCTCCTGCTCGTGCCGGTACTGGCGCTCCCCAATCCGCAGGATGCCGTCATCGCCCAGCAGCGCGACGTCCGGGAGGCCGCCGACCGACAGGCCGAGCGGCTCGAGGAACTGGCCCGCGACCTCGAGACGAAGGGCGACAAGGCCGACGATCCGCGACGCCAGCTGGCCGAGGAGCTGCGCGAGCTCGCCCGGCAGCTGCGCGAGCGACCCGGCGACCTCGCCGCCAACCTGCGCCAGCTGGGCGCCGTCGAGAACGAGGTCCGAGCCCGGATCGATCCGGCGACCGAGCAGCGGGCCGCGGCCATGACCTCCCTTGCCCGCTCCCTGTCGCGGGCGGCCACCGGCGATCAGGCGGCCAACCGCGACGGCGACCCGGAGCAGACGAAGGAGGATCTCGAGCAGCTCGCCGAGGAGCTCGAGGGCATGACCCCGGAGGAGCGCCAGGCGCTGGCGCAGGAGCTCGCCGCGATGGAGTCGTCCGCGTCTGGTGCCGATGGCGCTGCCGCGGCCGCGCTCCACGACGCCGCCCAGAGCCTCTCCCAGGGCGACGCCGCCGGCGCTCGGTCCGCGCTGGGGCGGCTGGGCGAGTCGATGACGAGCGCCCAGGCACAGACCCAGACCAACCGGGATCTGGCCTCGGCGGCCTCGCGCCTCCAGGATGCCCGGCGCGATCTGGCCGACGCCGGCAACCCAAGCAACGGCCAGCAGGCACAGGGACAAGGTCAGGGCCAGGGCCAGGCGCAGGGCAGTCCGCGCCCGAGCGCGAGCGGGCAAGGCCAGGGTCAGGGTCAAGGTCAGGGTCAGGGTCAGGGTCAGGGCCAGGGTCAGGGTCAGGGCAGGGTCAGGGCCAAGGTCAGGGTCAGGGCCAGGGTCAAGGTCAGGGCCAGGGTCAAGGTCAGGGCCAGGGTCAGGGTCAGGGCCAGGGTCAAGGTCAGGGCCAGGGTCAAGGTCAGGGCCAGGGTCAAGGTCAAGGCCAGGGGCAAGGCATCGGTGGCGGGGGCTCGAATGCCCGGTCGCTGGGCTCCGGCATCGGCGGCAATGCCCGTCCGGGCGCCCCGACCGGCGCGAACCGCGCGGCCCAACTCGGCGAGGACCTCGCCTCCGTGTTCGCCCCGTTCGACCGGCTCGGGCGGCCCGGCGACCCGTCGTACGTCGCCGGCACGGGCGGCGACGGCCAGACCCAGGGCGGCACCGGCACCGGCACCGGCACGAACAACGGCACGCTGACGCCGTACCAGGACGTCTACACCGACTTCCAGCAGTACGCGCAGACCTCGCTCGATCGCGGCTACGTGCCGCTCTCGGTCAAGGACTACGTGCGCGACTACTTCAGCTCCCTCGACCCGTCGAACTGATCCGGACCGGGCCGTCCGTCGGTCCCGGCCCTGCACGCGGAGGCACCATGGACGCGCCAGCCACCATCGACCCGACGACGCGCCTCGCCCCGGAGGCATTCGCGGAGCGCGCGCAGGCCATCGAGCGCGAGATCGGCCGCGTCATCGTCGGCCAGCGCGACCTCGTGCGCCAGACCCTGACCGGGCTCCTTGCCAACTCGCACGTCCTCCTCGAGGGCGTGCCCGGCCTCGGCAAGACGATGCTCGTTCGGACGGTCGCCGACGTCATCGACTGCTCATTCAACCGGATCCAGTTCACCCCGGACCTGATGCCGGCCGACATCACGGGCACGAACATCCTCATCGAGGAGGGCGGGCAGCGGATCTTCAGGTTCCAGCCCGGCCCGATCTTCGCGAACCTCGTGCTCGCCGACGAGATCAACCGGGCCACGCCGAAGACCCAGTCGAGCCTGCTCGAGGCGATGCAGGAGCATCAGGTCACGGTCGCCCGCCAGCGCTTCCCGCTCGATCCGCCGTTCTTCGTGCTCGCCACGCAGAACCCGCTCGAGATGGAGGGCACGTATCCCCTGCCCGAGGCGCAGCTGGACCGTTTCCTGTTCAAGGTCATGGTCCCGTTCCCGAGCGAGGAGGACCTCGTCACGATCATGGACCGCACGACCGGCGCGGAGGCGGTCACAGCAGCCAAGGTCGCGACGGCGAGCGAGATCGTCGAGATGCAGCGCCTCGCCCGCGCCGTCCCGATCGCCCCGCACGTCACGGCGTACGCCGTCAGCGTCCTGTCGGCGACCCATCCCGACCAGCCCCGCGCCCCCGGCCTCGTTCGCGACTACGTCCGATACGGCGGGTCCCCGCGCGGTGCCCAGGCGCTCGTGACCGCCGGCAAGATCTTCGCGCTGCTCGACGGCCGGTTCAACGTCTCCACCGATGACATCCGGGCCGTGGCGCTGCCCTCGCTGCGACACCGGATCATCCTCAACTTCGAGGGCGAGGCCGAGGGCATCACGAGCGAGGCGATCGTCCGCGCGATCCTCGACGACGTCGCCGTCCCCGCGGTCGAATAGGCCCCGGCCAGATGACCGAGCGACCCGGCCCCGACAGCGGGGCCTCCCCGCCCGTGGCCGTCGCCGCCGGGACGCGCCCTGCGTTCCTGCCGAGCGAGGTCGACTCGACCGTCTTCGACGAGGGCTTCCTGCGCCAGCTCGAGCGGCTCCAGCTGCTGATGCGCTCGCCGGTCCGCGGCGGCCTCAAGGGTGGCCGGCGGAGCGTGAAGCGCGGCCAGTCGGTCGAATTCGCGGACTACCGCGACTACGCCCTCGGTGACGACCTCCGCCAGCTCGACTGGAACGTCTACGCCCGCCTCGAGAAGCTCTTCGTGAAGCTGTTCATCGAGGAGGAGGACGTCACGGTCACGCTGCTCATCGATGCGTCGGCGTCGATGGCGGCGGGCTCGCCGGCCAAGCTCGTGTTCGCCAAGCGAGCGGCGGCCGCGCTCGGGTACATCGGGCTTGCCAGCGAGGACCGAGTGGCGGTCAGCGCCCTGGCCGGTCGCATCGCCCGGCGGCGGGCCGCGATGCGCGGGTCCGGCCGGGTGTTCCGGCTGCTGGCCGACCTTTCGGCCATCGAGCCCGCCGAGGGGCCGACCGACCTCGTCGCCGCCGTCCGCCACGCCGCCGCGCAGCTTCACGGACGCGGCGTCGTCATCCTCATCTCCGACCTCCTGGACCCGGCCGCCGACAAGGTCATCCGCGAGCTGGCCGCGACGGGCTCCGAGCTCATCGTGATCCACGTCCTCTCGCCCGACGAGCTGGACCCGCCCCTGATGGGCGATCTGCGGCTCGTCGACAGCGAGACCGGCGAGCGCGTCGACATCACTGCCGACCTCGCCACGGTCGATGCCTACAAGGCGCGCCTCGCCGCCTGGAAGGGTGACTTCGCGGACCTCGCCGCAAAGCGCCGGGCGAGCTACGTCGACCTCGCGAGCGACGTCAACCTCGCCGACCTGATGTTCGCCGAGCTGCGCCGCCGGCGCGTGCTGGGCTAGGCGGACCGATGCCGTTCACGACCCCGCTGGCGCTGCTCGGACTGCTGTTCATCCCGGCGGTCATCGCGATGTACCTGCTCAAGCTGCGTCGCGACGAGGCGGTCGTCCCGTCCACGCTCCTCTGGCAGCGCCTCGTCGCCGACGTCGAGGCCAACGCCCCATGGCAGAAGCTGCGCCGCAGCCTGCTCCTGCTCCTCCAGCTGCTGCTCGTTGCGATCCTGGCGCTGCTCGCCGCTCGGCCGTTCCTGGAGCGGCCTGCCGCGCTCGCCCGGGACATCGTGCTCGTCGTCGACACCTCGGCCAGCATGGGCGCCACGGACGTCGTCCCGGATCGGCTCACGCTGGCCAAGGCGGCCGCCGTCGACGCGCTGCGCGGGCTGCCGACCGGAGGCAAGGTCAGCGTCATCGCGGCCGACCGGAGCGCCCGGATCGTCGTCAACGAGTCGTCGGACCTGGGCCGCGTCCGCGACGCCATCGACGGCATCTCGGCCACCTCGTCGCGCGGCGACCTCGGCGACGCGCTCGAGCTCGCCTCCAAGCTCGCGGCACGCTCGGGCGACGCGCAGGTGCTGGTGGCCACCGACGCCGCCCTGGCCGCGCCGCCGACCGGCCGGGTGGCCGCGCCGGTCAAGGTCCTGCCGGTCGGTCGCGAGCGCAAGAACCAGGCCATCGTGGCGCTCGCCGTTCGGGCCGATGCCGCCGGCACGAAGCGCTCGGTGTTCGTGAGCGTCGCCAACCTCGACCTCGAGAAGGCGCCGCGGCGCGTGGAGCTGTGGGGCGACGGCGGTCTGCTCGAGGTCCGCGACGTCATGCTCGAGCCGCAGGCCCGGGCCGACGTGATCATCGACGACGTCCCCCGCGGCGTCGAGACGGTCGAGGTCCGCCTGACGTCGCCCGATCCGGCCGTGACGACGGCGCCCGACCAGCTGGCGGCCGACGACCACGCCTGGGCGGTCATCCCGCCCGACCGGACGAAGCTCGTGCTCGTCGTCGGCGCGGGCGATCCCTATCTCGAGACCGCGCTCAGCTACCTGCCCAACGTCGAGCTCTACGGCGTCACGCCCGAGGAGTACGGACCGGCCTCGGAGCGCACCGATGGCCGACCCGTGGGACCTCGTCATCTTCGAGGGCAACGTGCCGGCGACGCTGCCGAACGCGCCGATCCTGGCCATCGCGCCGCCGCACTCCAGCCCGCTCGGTGACGTGACGGGGACGCTCGAGGACCCGGGCATCGGCTCGCTCGATCCCGACGAGCCGATCCTGCGCTATGTCGACCTCTCGACGACCCATGTCGCCGAGGCCAGCAAGCTGACCCTGCCCGACTGGGCCCGACCGGTCATCCCGGGACCGAAGGGCGCCCCGCTGCTCTACGCGGGCACTCGGGCCGGCCTGCCGACCGCGGTCCTCGCCTTCGAGCCGCGCCAGTCCGACCTGCCGCTCCAGGTCGCCTTCCCGATCCTGCTGGCCAACCTGACCGGCGAGCTGCTCGGCGGCTCCGCGACGCCGACCGGCGCCGTCGAGCCCGGGACGCCGGTCCAGCTGGTCATCCCCGCCGGGGCATCGAGCCTGGAGGTCACCCGCCCCGACGGCACGGTGACGTCGCTCGTCCCGGGCTCGGCCGACGGACTCGCGGTCACCTTCGCCGACACCGGCCAGCCGGGCATCTACACCGTCACCCCGGTCCCCGATCCCGACGCCACGCCGCGACCGTCGGGCTCGGCCGGATCGTCGGCGGCGCCGAGCGCCATCGCCACGCAGCCCGCCGCGTCCGCCGCCGCCGGGGCGTCGGCACCCGCCGCGATCAGCCCGGTCGATCCGTTCGCCCCGGTCCGCTTCGCGGTCGCGCTGTTCGACGTCGACGAGTCGACGATCGCGCCCGGGTCCGCGGCGACGATCGAGGCCCTGGGCACCGCCTCGGCCGCCCCGACCGACAGTCCCTCGACGGAACGGCCGACCAGCCGCGACGAGCTGTGGGTCCCGATCGTGCTCATCGTGCTGATCGCGCTGTGCGTCGAGTGGGCGCTCTACCACCGTGACGGCCTCATCCGCATCCGCCGGTCGCTGGCGGCGCGGCTGGGCCGTGACCATGGGGCAGCCGCCTGATGGGCATCTCCTTCGACGCCCCGCTCGCGCTGCTCCTGCTCATCCCGGCGCTGCTGATCACGTTCGCGCTGTACCTGAGCGCGCGGCGCCGGGTCGGTGTCGGGCGGCGCCGCACCGCACTCGTCGTGCGCACCCTCCTGCTCGGCGCGCTGGTGTTCGCCCTGGCCGGCTTCCGGCTCGTCCTGCCGGTCGACCGGCTTGCGACGGTCTTCGTGGTCGACCTGTCGGACTCCGTCGGCAATGCCGGGCGCGAGGACTCGCTCGCCTTCCTGCGCGAGACCCTGGCGGTGATCCCGCCCGGCGATGTCGCCGGGATCGTGGCCTTCGGCAAGGACGCCCTGGTGGAGCGCCTGCCGAGCGACGTCGCCGACATCGAACGCATCGCGTCCACGCCGGTCAAGTCCGCCACCGACATCGGTGGGGCCCTGCGCCTGGCGACCGCGCTCTTCCCCGACGACGTCCAGAAACGGATCGTGCTCCTGTCCGACGGCAACGACACCGGCAGCACCGGCCAGGCCGAGGCCGCGCTCGCCGCGACCCATGGCATCCGGATCGAGACACGCCAGGTCGGGCTCGGCACCGCCGACGAAGCGCTGATCGAGCGACTGACGACCCCGTCGACGTCGAACTTGGGCGAATCGATCGAGGCCGTCGCGGAGATCCGCTCGTCGGTGGCCCAGCCCGCGACGGTGCGGCTGTTCGCCGACGGCGAGCTCGTCGCCACCCAGCCGGTCGAGCTCAGCGAGGGCGTGACCCGGGTCGTCTTCGAGGTCACGCCCAAGGAAGCGGGCTTCCACACGTTCCGGGCGGTCGTCGAGGCCGCTCGCGACACCTTCAGCGAGAACGACCGCGCGGACTCGAACACCATCGTCAAGGGCGAGCCGCGGACGCTGATCCTGGCCGGCAACGAGCTCGTCGCGACCGAGCTCGTCGATGCCCTGACGGCCCAGCGCCAGCAGGTCGACACGATGGTGCCCGAGGCGCTGCCGACGGACTTCGCCGACCTGGCGACCTACGACAGCGTCGTCCTCGTGGACGTGCCGCGAACGCGCCTGTCCGACCGCCAGCTCGCCGCGCTGCAGGTGTACGTGCGCGACCTCGGCAAGGGCCTCGTGATGATCGGCGGCCCGGACTCGTTCGGGGCGGGTGGCTACCAGAAGACGGCGCTCGAGGAGACGCTCCCGGTCGACATGGGCGTCCGCGACCGCAACAAGCAGCCGGACGTGGCCCTCGTCGTCGTCATCGACCAGTCGGGATCGATGGACGCCTGCCACTGCAACTCGTTCAACGGCGGCATGGGCGGCGGCACCCAGGTCCAGGGCGTGCGCAAGGTGGACATCGGCAAGGAGGCGATCCTGCGGGCCGCCGCGTCCATGACGGAGCGGGACGAGCTTGGCGTCGTGTCCTTCAACGAGCAGGCGCACTGGGTCGTCAAGACGCAGCCGCTGGGCAACATCGCCGACCTGCAGGGCGACATCGCCGGCATCCAGCCGCTCGGGCAGACGAACATCTTCGCCGGCCTCGAGCAGGCGGTCGAGTCGCTCGAGGGCGCCGCCGCGACCCGCCGGCACATCATCCTGCTCACCGACGGCTGGTCGTCGTCGGGGCAGTACGACGCGATCCTGGCGCGGATGAAGGCGGCCGGGATCACCCTCTCGACGGTCGGCGCGGGCGGCGGCGCGAACCCGTTCCTCGAGGGCCTCGCCGAACAGGGCGGCGGCCGGTTCTACGACGCGGTCAACCCGGCGAGCATCCCCGACATCTTCCTCAAGGAGACCCAGCAGGTCGCCGGCGAGCAGATCATCGAGGAGCCGTTCTTCCCGATCAAGACGTCCTCCTCGCCGATCCTGCGCGGGGTCGAGGACGACGGCCTGCCGCAGCTGCGCGGCTACAACGGGACGACGGCCAAGCCGGCCGCCCAGACCGTGCTCGTGACGGCACGTGACGATCCGCTCCTCGCCCAGTGGCAGTACGGCCTGGGCCGGTCCGTCGCCTGGACGTCCGATTCGACCGGGCGCTGGGCCCGTGACTGGCTGGGCTGGAGCGGGTTCTCGAAGTTCTTCAGCCAGCTCGTGTCGTGGACGTTCCCGGGCGAGGAGACGGGCGGCATCGAGGCCACGTTCGAGGACGTGGCGGGCCAGACCCGCCTGCACGTGGAGAGCGTGGAGCCGGACGGTTCGCCACGCGACTTCTATACGACGAGCGCAGTCGTCGTCGGGCCGGAGCTCGAGCCGCAGAACGTGACGCTCGTCCAGGTGGCGCCCGGCGTGTACGAGGTGCCGCTCGGCGAGATCGACCCGGGCGCCTATGCCGTCCGCGTCACCCAGACCCGCCCCGGGGCCTCGCCGCTCGGGCGCACGGTCGGGCTCGTGGCGCCCACCGCGGCCGAGTACCGCAACCTCGGGATGAACACGCCGTTCCTGGCGGCCGTCCGTGCCGCGACCGGTGGATCGGAGATCACGCACGCCGGAGCAGCCGTGGCTGCACGACTTGACGGCCACCGACCGCTACACCGACCTGTGGCCGCTGCTGCTCGTGCTGGCTCTGCTGCTGTGGCCGCTCGACATCGCGCTCCGGCGGGTGTCCATCGGGCGTCGCGAGGTCGCCGCCGCGGGGGCGTGGGTGCGGGGCATCGGACGCGGACGGACCCGCGTCGCCGAGCGCTCGAGCGCGAACGAGGGGCTGCTCGCGGCGCGTGGCCGGGCGACGTCGAGCTCGACGCGGGCCGCGCTTCGCGGCGAGCCGGCCGCCACGACGGGCGTTGGTGGAGTCGCGACCCAGGCGGCGGCCGCAACCACGACCGCCCCGGCGACTACCTCGTCCGTGGCGCCGGCGCCGGTCGTCGCGACGCCCGCCCCCGCACGTCCGGCTCCGGCCAGCCCGCCGGCGCCGACGCCGACGCCGCCGCCGCCAACCCGCCGCCGTCCCCGCCGCCGCCACGACCTCGGCGCCGCCGCCCCTGCCGCCGAGCCGGCCGACACCATGGCCCGCCTGCGCGACGCCAAGCGGCGCGCCCGCGAGCGCTGACCACCGGGTCTCGGGTCAGCCCATCGCCGATCAGCCGGTCTCGGGGCCCGGCCGGTCCGGCCACAGACCGTCGCCGGGGGCCAGCTCCTCGAGCTCGGGCCGTGGCCCGTCCGGATCCTGGTCGACCGGTGGGCGCGGCGGACCGCCTCGCCGTCGGCGGGTCCCGAGGACGCCACTCAGGACGACCGCGGCGAGGACCAGCAGGGCGCTGATCGCCGCCCACGGGAAGGTGCGGTAGTCCACCCCGCCGACGACCGAGACGGCCAGCGTCGCGACGTTTCCGGACCCGTCGACGGCCTCGACCTCCAGCTGTTGCGGCCATGGAGCGAGCGTCGTCTCGATCGTGAAGTCGCCCGACGCGTCCGCCACGACCGACGGCCCGCCGCTCTCGCCCAGGCGCACGGTGGCGCCCGGCTCGGTCGTTCCGCGCAGGGTCGCCGCGACGGGCCAGATCGGGCTGACCAGTGGGGCCGGCAGGGCGACCGGTGGCGGATCCATGTCGCGACGCACCGTGACCGCGTAGGCGGCGTCGACGTCGCCGACGTCGGTGAACGGGATGACCGTCGTGGACCAGCTGACCGCGCGCGTGTCACCGGCCCAGCGCTCCGCCGCGAGTGGGACGGACACCTCGCCGCGATCCACACCGGACGCGGCCCCCGGCGGTACGCCGAGCCGCACGAGTGCGGCGGTCGCGTCGGATGCCGCATCGCCGACCACTGCGGCGACGCTGTCCAGGTCCGCCTGGGACGGTGGCTCGCCTTTCCCGAGGCCGACCGCGGCCACGTACAGGCGCGTTCCGTCGGCGGCCGCGATGGTCGCCGCGGGACCCGGTTCTGCCTGGGCCGACACGACCGGTCGGGCGATCGGTGGCGACCCGGCCAGGTGCTCGTCGACCTCGGCGAGGGCGAACCGGGCGCTCGGTCCCGCCCGCCATCGGCCGCCAGACCCATCGGCCCACGGGTCGGGCGTGATCGGCAGTCGCGTCCCGTCCTGGACGTCGAGGCCGACGGCCGTGAGCAACCGGCGTCCCGCGTCGTCGTCGATGCCGAGGAGGGGCCGCGCCCCGACCCACATCGGTCCCGGTACGTCGTCCCCGGCGTCGCAGGTCAGGACCGCGGTCGGCACCACGAGATCCTGGCACCGCCTCCCGTCGCCACCACCCGACCAGGCGACCGGCCGGCCGCCGGTGGCCGCCACGGACGCCATCGCGAGCCGCCAGCGACTCGAGGTGGCATCGGTGCCCCATCGCGCCTTGGCGGGCCCCATGTGCAGGGCGCCGTCCGGTCCGCGCTGCACGTCGTCGAGCCCGATGGAGCCGAAACCGTCGTTCGACGGCTGGAGCCAGGCCACGCGGCGGCCGGTCGGTGCCGGTGTCGTATCGTCCGGCGCCGGGCGGACATCGAGGAGGCCGAGCGGCAGGGCAGCCCCGGCCGCGAGGGCGATGTGGGACCAGCCGTCGCTCGGGTCGATGACGTTCAGCCCGTCTTCGAGCCGCGCGAGGAGCTCGTCGCGGCCGTCGCCGTCGATGTCGAGGCGGACCGGCGCGGCGATGATGCCGGGCAGGTCCAGTTCCACGGCGGGCAGGCTCGCCACGGTCGTGCCGTCGGCGAGGCGGTACACGCGCAGGACGGCTGAGGTCGATGCACCGGTCTCGCCGGTGCACACCGGCATGACGTAGGCCGCCAGGTCGTCACCGCGCGACGCATCGAACGATCCGATGACGCCCGAGTCGACGAGCGCATCGCTCGCGACGTCGACGCCGGCACCAAGGTCGCCGTCCCGATAGGCCCGGATCGTCGAGCCTCGACACGAGCTGTCGGAGCTGGCCAGGTCGGTCTGGGCGAGCAGGAGATCCGGCGTCCCGTCGGCATCGATGTCGGCGGCGCCGGCGTCCTCGATGGTCGCGTCGAGCGAGACCGCGTCCCGCACGACGATCGACGGACCGTTGCTACCGTCGACGACGTCGACCCGGGCGAGGCGCGACCGGACGTGCTGCTCCTCGGTGGCGATGAGCGCGAACCGGTCGCCGCCAAGACCGACCAGCCACGGTTGGCGCAGCGGCCCGAAGCTCCGACGGTCGAGGTCCACGAGCGTGGTCGCCACGTCCGTCCATGCGCCGTCGCGCTCGAGCACGGTCAGGCGGGCGCCCGTCGCGTCCCCGCTCACGGGATCGACGACGAGCAGCCGCGGAGTACCGTCCGGCCCGGTCGCCTCCAGCATCGCCATATCGACGCGCGGCCGGTCGAGGAGGTTCGGCCCGGGCGAGTCCGCAGCACGGACCGAGAGGGTGCCGAGCGACGTCGCCGCACTCAGCGCCGCCAGGAGCGCGGACGCCATGACGAGCGCCGCCCGCCGCCCCCGACCCGGTCCGCCGGGATGGCGCCGGGGTGGCCGCTGGGACACGTCAGCCTTCGACACGAGCCGCCATCGTAGCGCGGGCGGCGCGTTCGCCCGGCCGGTGATAGCCTCGCTGGCGATGTCCCTCCCGACCCGCGGCGCGGCCGCCGTGATCCTCGTCCTGGCCGCCGCGTTCCTCGTCGGCGCCTGCGGCAGGATCTCGACCGCGGCGCCCGCCCCGACGCCGGCCGACTTCGACGGGATCGCGACCGAGATCACCAAGGGGCGCATCGCCATCGACGACCTCGTGTCGGGCGACGCCGGCTGCTCCGATCCGGTCCTCGTGCCGACCGCCATCGGTCTGACCGCAAAGGGCCTCGACCAGCCGACCCCGGTCCGGATGTACCTCTACATCTTTCGGAACCGCGCCTCCTACGAGAAGCTGCGGAACACCATCGATGCCTGCGCGCGGTCCTACGTGACGGACCCCGAGACGTTCGAGTCGATCGAGGCGTCGCCGTTCGTGCTGGCCGGCCAGGGCCCGTGGGGGCCCGAGTTCCGCGCCGCCCTGCGCAACGCGATCGAGGTCGCTGCCGGGACCGGCGACTAGACATCGGTCGCGGACCCGTGGAGGGGTCCGGTGCGGTCCGGTGGACCGTGGCATGGAGCGGTGACCTCGACCTTCCCATAGCCGCTGGGACTCCCGGGCCACGGTCTGCGGAGGTCTTGGCCGGGAGAGTGGGGTCATGCCCACCACCCCCCGGTCGCGCCGGCCCTTCGCCGTCTTCCTGACCCTCGCTCTGACCATCGGCGTGACCTCGGCCGGCGTCGCCGTGGCACGCCAGCAGGACCCACCGGTCGTCCGCCAGGCGCCGGTGGGGGCCGGTGCGGTCGAGGCCACCCGGGCGACCCCCGTGCGGTCGTCGACGCCGATGGCCGACCTGGCCAGCGCCGAGTCGATGCGCCGCGAGCACCGCATCGTGACCGTCCCGGCCCCGGTCACCACGAAGACGTCCTGGATCAGCCGCTCGTCCGCGGCCGCGCCCGTGGCCAGGGCCCGGACGGTGGCCAAGGGCACGTCGACCTCGGGGAGCGCCGCCGGTCTCAGCGGTCGTAACAAGGTCTGGATGCCGGCGCTCGGGATCCGCAAGTCGATCTCGTTCTTCTCGTGCTCGTCGAACGCCTATCCGGGCAATCGCGTCTACCGCTGGGGCTGCGCCGGCCGCAACAACGTGTATCTGTTCGGGCACGCCTACAGCGTGTTCAAGCCGCTCCACGACGCGTATGTGCGGGGCCGGCTCAAGAAGGGCATGAAGCTCTACTACGCCGACAGCCACGGCAAGGTGTCGACCTACAAGGTCATCTGGTGGCGGGTCACCCGCCCGGACAAGGGCGGCTTCGCCTACGCCGGGCAGTCGCGGCCGAGCCTGACGCTCCAGACCTGCGTCGGCGCGCGCAGCCAGTTCCGCCTGATCGTCCGCCTCGTCAAGGTCTAGCCGCCGCCCGACGCGGGCCGCGTCAGCTGACCCGCAGGTCCAACACCTTGCGCCCGATCACCAGGCGCTGCACCTGGCTGGTCCCCTCCCCGATCTCGGTCAGCTTGGCGTCGCGCAGGAAGCGCTCGACCGGGTAGTCCGTGACGTAGCCGTAGCCGCCGTGGATCTGGATGGCGGCATTGGTGGCCCGGCTGCTGACCTCCGAGGCGAACAGCTTGGCCTGCGCCGCCGCGAGCCCGAAGTCCCGGCCCTGGTCCTTGAGCCACGCGGCGCGGAGGACCATCGCCCGGGCCGCCTCGATCTCGGTCGACATGTCGGCGACCATGAAGGCCACCCCCTGGAAGGAGCCGATGGGGCGGCCGAACTGCTCGCGCGTCTGCGCGTACGGGATGCTCGCGTCGAGCGCCGCCTGGGCCAGCCCGACCGCCATCGCGCCGATGCTGATCCGACCGCCGTCGAGGATCTTGAGGAACGTCCGGAACCCGGCGCCGCGCTCGCCCAGCAGGTTCTCGGCCGGGATGCGGGCGCCCTCGAAGCGCAGCTCCCCCGTCGCCGAGGCATGCAGGCCCAAGCTTGTCCTCGAGCCGTCCGATGCTGAAGCCGGCCGTGTCGGCGGGCACGATGAACGCGGAGATCTCGGCGTCGCCACGGTCGGTGGTCCCGGTCCGAGCCGTGACGATGTAGGTGCCGGCCTGGCCGGCGTTGGTGATGAACCGCTTGCCCCCGTCGAGCACCCACGAGCCGCCGTCGGGGCCGTCTTCGTGGCGGGCGGTCGTGCGCGTGCCGCCGGCGTCGCTGCCGGCCCCGGGCTCGGTCAGGCCATAGGCGCCCAGCACCTTGCCCTGCGCCATCGGGACGAGGTAGCGCTGCTGCTGCTCGTGGGTCCCGGCCAGGTGCAGCGGGCCGCAGCCGAGCGACGTGTGGGCGGCGACGATGATGCCCAGCGATCCCCAGACCCGCGAGATCTCCTCGACCGCGACGGCGTAGGCGAGCGTGTCCAGACCGGAGCCGCCCTCGTCCTCGGGGATCGGGATGCCGAGCCAGCCCAGCTCGCCGATGCGGCGCACGATGTCGGCCGGGAAGCGGCGCTCACGCTCGTGCTCCTCGATGACCGGCGCGACCTCCGTGAGCATGAAGTCGCGGATGGTGTCGCGCAGCAGAGCGTGCTCGGCGGGCAGGTCGAGATCCATCGCCACCGAGCCTAGCACTCGCGTCCGGGCACGGTCGCCTCCTGCGCGTCTGCAGGCCTGGTGCTAGCCTTCGCGGACCATGCCCGACCCGAGCGCCGTCACGCCCGAGCCGCCGCGTCCCGCGCCCGAACCCGTGGTCGGCGGGACCTCCGGTTTGCGTCGTGCGATCCTCATGCGCCTCCGCCACGACGGCCCGAGCTCGCCCGAGGGGCTGGCAGCCAGCCTTGGCCTCAGCCGGACCGGGGTGCTCCAACAGCTCCATGCGCTCGAGGCCGCCGGTCTGGTCACCCGCCAGGCCGTCCGCCACGGCGTCGGGCGGCCGCGTCACGTGTACGACGTGACCGATGCGGCCCAGGATCTCTTCCCGACCAACTACGACGGTCTGGCCAGCGGGCTGCTCGCGGCGATCCGCTCGATCGGCGGCGAGGCGCTCGTCGACGGCGTCTTCGAGGAGCGCCGGCGGCTCGCCTCGGACCGGCTCCGCCAGCGCCTGGCCGAGCGCCTGCCGGCCGACGCCTCGATCGTCGAGCGGGCCCGCGAGCTCGCGGTCATCCAGGACGAGCAGGGCTATCTCGCCGAGACCGTCCTCGGGACCGACGGGTCGATCCGCCTCGTCGAGCGCAACTGCGCCATCCACCGGGTCGTCGCGGACCACGCCGTCGCGTGCCAGGCCGAGCTCGAGCTCTTCCGCGAGCTGCTGGGCACCGACGTCGAGCGCGAGACGCACATCGCGGCCGGCGACCGCTGCTGCAGCTACCGCATCGGCGGCGCGACCGACTGAGGCCTCAGGCCTCTTCGCGCTCCACGACCACGCGCCGGGCCGGCTCCAGGCTGGGCGGCGGGACGTCCGTGACGTTCGGCACGAACGAGGCCACGAGCGAGGTCGCCGCGGCGTGCTCCATGTCGGCGAGCGACAGGATCCCGAGGCGCCCGAGGGTCGCCATCTCGTCGCGGATGTAGGTCTTGAGCATCTCGGGGCCGTCGGTGTTGATCGTGTAGCGGACCTCGTTGCGCCGGAACGTGTCGAAGATCCAGCGGAACTCGTCCCAGCCGCTCACGACTCGCGTGTTGAGGTTCGACGTCGGGCAGATCTCGAGGACGATGCCGCGATCGCGGATCATCGCCATGGCTCGCGGGTCGTAGGCCGCCTTGACGCCGTGCCCGATGCGGTCGGGCTCGAGGAGCTCGACGACGCGGGCGACCTCGTCCGTCGGGCCGGATTCGCCGGTGTGGACGGTCAGGCCCAGGCCGTACTGGCGGGCGCGCCGGAAGAGTCGCCGATAGTCGGCGACCCGGAAGGTCGCCGATTCGGGGCCGGCGATGTCGATGCCGACCACGCCTCGGTCCCGCCACGCGATGGCCTTCTCGGCGATGATCTCGTTGAGCTCGAACGGGAACGCGCGGTCGAGGCAGAAGAGGAGGCCCGGCTTGACCGGGTACTCGAGGGTCGCGCGATCCATCCCGCGAACGGCGGCCGCGATGATGTGGTCGAGGTCCTGCTCACCGCCGCGGTTGCGCTTCATCGGGTTGAAGCGCAGCTCCATCGTCGTGACGTTGTTCTTGCGGTAGGCCCCGCCGACGACCTCGTAGACGGCGCGCTCGACCGCGATCGGCGAGCTCTGGATGAGCTCGGTCCAGTGGAACAGCTGCAGATAGCCGTCGAAGCTGCGCGACCGGCGCGACACGGTGATCATGTCGCGGAACTCCCAGTAGTCCTTGGTCGGGAGCTTGATGCCCTGGGCGTGGGCGATGCCCCACATGATGGCCGGGGTCACCGCGCCGCCGAGATGGCAGTGCAGCTCGGCCAGGGGGATCTTGCGGGCGAGCGCGCGTGGCATCCCCTGCAGGATAGCCGACGAACTGCTCAGGGATGCAGGTCGAGGTGAAGCGCCGCCACGTGCAGGCCGTCGGCGTCGCGCCAGCCCAGGTCGACCCGATAGATGCCGGCCGGCCAGGGACGACCGTCAGGCGCGCCGACGATGATGTACGGCAGTCGCTCGTCGCCATCGAACAGCACGGCCGCGGCTCGCCGGGCGCCCGCGAGCGACCCACCCGGCAGGAGCCGGACGAGCTCGAGGCTCTGATCGAACGAGTCGGTCGGGAACACGACGCCGATCCCGTTGGCGGTCCCGACCCGAGCCGCCGGCACCACCGGCGGGTCGCTCGTGCCGGCCGCCGAGGCCGCGCTCCACGCGGCGGCTGCATCGAGCGGCGGGCCGAGCAGCGACGGCACGCCGATGACCTCGCCCGACGTGACCAGGAACAGACCCCGGTCGGCCAGAGCGGTCACGTCGGCGGCGAACGGGCTGGGCAGGTCGGGCGCTGTCGCCGCCGCCCGCTCGTCCGATGGCTTCGGTGCGACGTCCCACCGGTTCGGCAGATCGACGTCGACATGGCGGATGGTGCCGCCGGTGAGGACCTCGAGTCGGTACGTGCCGTTCGTCCAGGTCGCCTGCCGGACGCCATCGATGCGTGGCGGCCCGAACGTGACGCCGCCCGCGGTGCGCGGCCGGGACGGGTCGAGGGCGACGGTGTCGAGCCAGGCCCAACCGGACACGGTCTCACGCAGGATCCGGATGGCGGATGGCCGCTCGCCCGCCGGGTACGTCAGCCCGAGGGCCAACACGGTCTGTTCCGCGGTCGGCGGGCTGGCCAGCCAGCGGTTCGGGTCGTCGAGAACCGGGTCGCCGGCTCGACTGGAACCGACCGAGCCGGGAGCCGCGCGGACGGCCTTGGCCCAGCGTTCGGTCAGCTCGGTACCGGCCGTGGTGCCGCCGGACGCGGCGGGCGCGGCCGGGTCCGTGGCCGCCGGGCCGAGGCCGACGAGTCGGACGAGCGCTCGGACGCCGAACGTGTCGTGCGGACGGATCGCGGCCTCCGCGACGGCCCAGCTGATCGGCGGGGTGTCGATCCCGGGCGCGCGGAACGGCGACGACGGGCGCGGCCGAAGGGCCGGCGACGCGGGCAGTGGCCAGCCTCGGGACCGGGGCGACCGCCGTTTCGGTGATCATGGCCACCCCACGGCTTGAGGACGGCCAGGGCGATCGCGACCACGACGACGACCGCCCCGACCACGACCGGGTCCGTCCGCCGGCGACGCGGCTCGAGGCGGGCCGGTTCGAACTCCGCCGAGGCGGTCTCGCGGCCACTCACCGGGTCATCGTGGCACGGGTGGCGCTCACATGCAGAAGGGCAGGAGCTTGGAGCCGGCGCGACGCTGGAGCTTCACCGCAAGACCGGCCGGCGCGGTGAACGCGGCGTAGTTCGGGTCCACGACCGTGAGGATGCCGGGCGTGGCGTTGACGGCCTCGCCGCTGTCCATCGCGACCGGCCCGACCGGAGGACCGGGGACGGTTTCGGCGTCGTGCGCGCGTCTCGCGTGCCGACCCGCTCAGCGGGCGATCGGCCAGGAGCGTTGCGGGTCAGCCGGCCAGCGGGACGATCCGGCCCTCGGCATCGATGGTGGCCTGACGGCGCAGGCGCTTGAGCTCCGCCCCGGGGACCTGGTCGCGGGCGTGATAGCTCGACCGCACCAGCGGCGCCGACTCGACGTGCTTGAAGCCGAGATCCAGGGCGGCGGTCTTCATCTCGGCGAACTCGTCGGGGTGGTAGTAACGCTCGAGGGGCAGGTGCTTGAGCGACGGGCGCAGGTACTGACCGATCGTCAGGATGTCGACGTCGTTGGCGCGCAGTGCCTCGAAGGCCTCCTGGAGCTCGTCGCGGGTCTCGCCCAGGCCGACCATGAGGCTCGACTTGGTGTGGACCGCGTAGCCGATCTCGCCGGCCATCTCCTTGGCCCGGCGCAGGACGTACAGGCTGCGGTCCCAGCGGGCGCGCTTGCGGACCGGCTTCTGCAAGCGCTTCACGGTCTCGAGGTTGTGGTTGAGGATGTCCGGCTTGGCGTCCATGACCGTTTGCAGGCGCTCGTCGGCGCCGTCGAAGTCGGGGATGAGGACCTCGATGCCCATGCCCGGCGAGCGGTCGCGCATCTGCAGGATGGTCTCGGCGAAGATGCGCGAGCCACCGTCGGGCAGGTCGTCGCGCGCGACGCTGGTCACGACCACGTGCTCGAGGCGCATCGCGGCGACCGCCTCGGCGACCCGGCGCGGCTCGTCGTCGTCGAACCAGGTCGGTCGGCCGGTCTTGACGGCGCAGAAGCCGCAGGCCCGGGTGCAGGTGTCACCGAGGATCATGATCGTGGCGGTGCGCTGGTCCCAGCACTCCCCGATATTCGGGCAGCGAGCCTCCTCGCAGACCGTGTTGAGGTCGAGGCCGCGGAGCAGGCCCTTGAGGTCGTGGAAGTTGTCGCCGGATGGCATCCGGGCCCGGATCCAGTCCGGGTGGCGACGCAGGGCGACGGAGCCGTCGGCGGCCGGCAGGCCGGCCAGGCCACCACCCACGCTGATCGGCAGTTCCGGTGGCGCGTGATGGCCGCCAGCGGCCGATGCCGGTTCGAAGATGGGAAGCTCGCGGGCCATGGGCGGAGTGTAGTGCGTCCCCCGTTCAGCCATCACTGAACGTGGTGCGCAGGCCGCTCGCGAGATCGCGGGCCACGTAGCCGAGCTCGGTGGCGGCCTTGGTCGACGACGCCCAGTACGTCACACCCATGCTCGCCCTTACGACTTCGCCCAGGTCCGCGGGCATCCCGGCGGCCACGGCGAGCGACGACGGGGCCTTCGCCAGCACCCGCACGAGGGACGCCGGCAGGGCGAGCCGTGGCAACGATCGGCCACCGAGGCGCGCCGCGACCCGCATCGCGTCGATGAGCCGCAGATTCTCGCCCGCGATGACGTACGACTCCCCGAGCCGCCCCCGGTCGAGCGCGGCCACGATGCCGGCTGCCACGTCGTCGACATGGGCGGCTGAGATGCCGGTGTCCGCGACCGAGGTGTACGAGAGCGTCCCCTCGTAGGCGCCACGCAGCTGGCCGCCGACTTCGGTGTGGTCGCCCTTGCCGTAGGTGACTCCGGGCATGACGATGACTACTGGCGCCCCGGCCGCCATGCGCTCCTCGACGGCGCGATGGGCCAGGAACTTCGTCTCGTCGTAGTAGCTGAGGAAGCCCTCGGCGAGGTCACGTCGATATCGTTCGTCGACGATCCGGCCGTGCGTGTCCCCGAAGACGTTGACCGTCGAGGTGGCGACCAGCCGATCCAGACCGGCCGAGGCCGCGGCGTCGAGCACGCGGTGGGTCGTCCCGACGTTCGCCTCGAGCATCGCCGGGCGGTCCTTCGCGGCGATCCCGATGCGATAGTCGCCCGCGAGGTGGATGGCGGCGTCCACGCCGCGCATGGCATCGGCGATGGCGACCGTCCGCGAGAGGTCACCGGTCCGGATCTCGACACCCAGATCGGTCAGGACGCTCGCGCGGGCGGGATCGCGCACGATGGCGACGACCCGGTCGCCCCGAGCCACCAGCCGGCGGGTGGTGGCGAGTCCGATGAAGCCCGCGGCGCCGGTGACGAGGACGTCCATCAGGGACGCTCGGCCGGGACGCGCGGCGGGCTGACGCCGCGATCCGCGGCGTCCGCCTCAGTAGACAGGCGTCTCCGGGCCGACGGCTTCGAGCCAGGTCTTGATCGAGCGGAGGAACGCCGCGGCCTGGGCGCCGTCGTTGGCCCGGTGGTCGATGGCGAGGACCATGTTCATCATCGGACGGATGGCGATCACGTCGCCGTCGGGCGTGTCCAGGACGACCGCGCGCTTCGTGATGGCCTCCATGGTCAGGATCGCCACTTCGGGGACGTTGATGATCGGCATCGTCAGGTTCGACCCGAACCAGCCCGTATTGTCGATGGTGAAGGTGCTCCCGCCGTAGTCATCGAGCTTGAGCTTGCCGGCGCGGGCTCGCGCCGCGACGTCGGCGATGGCCCGGTTGAGCCCGGCGATGCTGAGCTGGTCGACGTCGCGGACGACAGGCACGAGGAGACCGTCGTCGACGGCGACCGCGACACCCATGTGGATCCGGCGCTTGGCGACGAGGCCGGGCTCCGTCCAGTGGGCGTTGAACGCCGGGTAGCGCCGGAGCGCGTCGACGGCGGCCTTGATGACGAACGGGACGTAGCTCAGCGAGATGCCCTCGCGGGCCTGGTAGTCGCGCTTGGCGCGCTCGCGCGCCTTGACCAGGGTCGTCGCATCGACCTCCATGTGGACGTACGCGTGCGGCACGGCGAGCGCCCGGGTCATCTGCGCGGCGATGCCCTTGCGCATCTGGGTCATCGGCAGCAGGACTTCGTCCGCGCCGGGCGGGAACGCGATCGTGCTGCCCGGCGCCGGGGCGGGAGCGGGGCCGCGGGTGGGAGCCTGGCCGTCGGCGGCCGCGGCCGGCGCGGGCGTCGTGCCGGCGGGCGGGGCCATCACCGGGACGGGCGCCGTACCACCGGTCCGGATGGTCTCGACGACGGCGAGGACGTCGTCGCGGGTGATGCGGCCGCCGCCGCCGGTCCCCACGATCTGATCCGGCGTGAGGCCGTGCTCGCGGAGCAGCCGACGAACGGCCGGGGTCATGCGTGCATCCGGGTCGCCGGTCGCAGCGACGGCGGCCGGGGCCACCGCGGCGGGGACGGGCGTTGCCGGCGCGGCGGCCGCCGGAGCGGGGGCGCTGGCCGGGCCTGGCGCTGGCGCCTCCACGGCCGGATTCGTCTCGTCCGAGCCGGCCGGGCCGGCGGCGGGCGCCGAGGTTGCAGGTGCGGAGGCGGCAGGTGCGGCGGCGGTCGAGCTCGCGCTCGTACCGTTGCTCGCGGCCGCGCCGTCGTCTGCCGTCTCGATGACGGCGATCTCGGCGTTGTTCGGGACGGTCGCGCCCTCCTCGGCCAGGATCTCCTTGAGGACGCCCTCGAACGGCGACGGCACTTCGGCGTTGACCTTGTCCGTGATGACCTCGAGCAGCGGCTCGTACTTGGCGACATGGTCGCCGGGCTGCTTCAGCCACTTGCCGATCGTCCCCTCGGCGACGCTCTCGCCGAGCTGGGGCATCGTCACCTTCGCCACGTTCGTTGCTCCTTCGGGATCGCCGATCGCTTCGGACTGCTGCGTAGTGTCCCCCATCGCGACCCGTTCGGTCGAGTCCACGGCTCACCCGGCCTGTCGCTTTGCCAGAATGGGCGCCACGGCACGCCGGTCGGGCGTCGTCGCCGGTGATGGTCGCGAGGCGCGGGCCGCCCGCACTCGGGACCCAAGGTGGAGGGTGGACCACGATCGCGCGCGTCATGGCCGGAGCGGGCATCCGGCCGCAGGAGCGCCACCTGGTGCTCCTCGTGGCCGGCGTCTTCGCGGCGCTCGAGGCGGGCCGGGGCATCGGCGAGGTCGGCGCCAACACGCTCGTGGTCGGCCGCCTGGGCGCAGAAGCGCTGCCCGTCCTGTACATCCCGCTCGGCCTGTTGTCGCTGGTCGCGGCCCTGGCCTATGGCGCAGCGCTCGGGAGGGTCCGACGCGGGCGGCTGTTCGTGGCCATCCTGGTCGCGGTCGCGGGTCTCCTCGTCATCGAGCGGTTCGCGATCGCCGCTGGCCTGGAACTCGCCATCCCGATCGCATGGCTGACGGTCTTCGCGGCCGGCGCGACGGCCGTGACGATGGGCTGGACCGTGGCCGCGTCGACGTTCGACGCTCGCCAGGCCAAGCGCCTCTTCCCGATCTGCACGGCGGCGGCCATCGCCGGCAACTTCGCGGGGGCCCTGGCGTCCGGGCCGGTCGCGGCGCTGATCGGCACGGAGACGCTCATCGTCGTCGAGGCGGGCATGTTCCTGGTCGCGGCCGCGGTCGTCGCCCGGCTTGGTGCCGCCGAGCCGACCCCGGCCTGGGGTCGCCCACGCTCGACCTCCCGTTCGATCACCGCCGATGTCCGCGCCGGGTTCGACGAGGTCCGCCGCTCCCCGCTGCAGGGCCTGATCTCGGTCGCCTACGTCCTGCTCGCCGTGCTCCTGTTCTCGATCACGGTGCCGTACCTGGGCGCCGCCGAGACCGCGGCCGGGGGCGAGGCCGGGCTTGCCACGATCCTGGGCTTGGTCTCGGCGGCCGTGACCGGCGTCTCCTTCCTCGTGTCGCTGCTCGTGGCCAATCGCTTCTACGCGCGGTTCGGCGTGGCGGCCGCCGCCCTGCTCCTGCCGCTCGTCTACGCCGTGGGCTTCGGGATCTGGATCGTCCAGTTCTCGTTCGCCACCGCGGCCATCGTGCTCGCCACCGTCCAGATCACCCAGCGCGGCCTGTCCAACGCCGCATGGAGCGCCTTCTACAACACGGTCCCGTCGCATCGCCGGGCGCAGGTCATGGCCTTCCAGGATGGGGTGCCCGGACAGATCGGCACGGTGCTGTCGGGCGTCCTGCTGCTCACCGCCGCGCGCATCCTCGAGCCCGCCCAGGTGCTGTGGGTCGGTCTCGGGGTCGCACTCGTGACCATCGTCGTCGCGATCGGTATCCGGCGTCGGTATGCATCGAGCCTGCTCGCGACCCTGCGGCGCGGGGTCGGTGAGCAGGTCCTCGAAGGCGGGCCCGGGCTGGGCAGCCTCGTTGACGCGCCGGACGTGCGCGCCGTCCTCGTCACGGCCCTCCAGGATCCGGACCCGCGGGTCCGCGAGATGGCGGCGTCGATGCTCGCACGGGCGCCGGGCGACGACACCCTCGACGCCCTGCTTGCCGCCCTCGACGACCCCGAGCCCGGCGTGCGGGCCGCCGCCGCGACGGCGCTCGCCAGCCACGACGCCATGCATCCGGAGCATGTCGATCGGGCGATCGCCACCATCGACGACCTCCTGGCGACCGACGCACGCGGGCAGGTCGCCGGTCTCGGCGCCCTCGCGCGTCTCGGGCGGCGGCCGACCGCCGACCAGCTTCAGGCCTTCCTCGACGACCCGAATCCGGCCGTGCGCGCCGCGGCCGTCGGCACGCTGGCGGTCGACCCGCCCGACCTGGACGCCCTGGTCACGGCCCTCCAGGATCCGGCCTACCGCGTCCGGCGCGTCGCCGGTGACGCCCTGGCCGCGGAACCATCCGTCCCCCCGTCCGTGGTCGCGCTCCTGGATGCCCCCGACCCGGCCGTCGAGGCGGCGGCGGTCGGAGCCATGGCCGGCCACGCCCCGGAGGTCCGCGACGTCCTCGTGGCCTGGTCGGACACGCGGGTCGACCGGGCGATGTACCTCGCCGAAGCCCAGGCCACGGTCCATGCCGCGCCGCCCAGCCCGGATCGCGCGTTCCTCGCCGACGTCCTGGGTCGGCGTCGCGACCAGCAGCAGGACCTGGCCCTGACCGCGCTCGCCGTCCTCGAGATGGACGAGGCGCGGACCGTCATCCGGCGCTGCCTCCGCTCCACCGATGCCGACGTCCGCGCCCAGGCCATCGAGACGCTCGACTCGCTTGGGGACCGGCGCCTGGGCCGGGCGATCGCGCGCCTCGTCGAAGTCGATCTCACGGCCGCCGCCGGTCGCCCGCTCGACGCCGAGGTGGACCGCCTGCGGCATGATGACGATCCGTGGATCCGGACCCTGGCGGACCGGGTCGCGGGCGATGGAGGGGCGATGCCAGGCCCGGAGGCGAGTCTCGGCGAGATCGACCGGATGCTGCAGCTCCGGCGCGTGCCGCTGTTCGAGCGGCTCGACCCGGAGGACCTGCAGCGCGTCGCCGCGGTCGCCGACGAGCGGTCGTTCGCGCCGGATGCGGTCATCGTGCGCGAGGGCGAGGTCGGTGACGAGCTCTTCGTGATCCTCGAGGGCACCGTCCGCGTGGAGCGCGTCGAGCCGGACGGATCGACCCGCATGCTCCGAACCTACGGTCCGGGCGACCACGTCGGCGAGCTCGCCGTGCTCCTGCAGCGACCGCGTGTCGCGACCGTCATCGCCGAGACCGAGCTCCGGACCCTCGTCATCGATGGCGATGGCCTGACCGCGATCCTGCGCGAACGGCCCGATGCCGCCATGGCGATGCTGGCCACCCTCGCCGAGCGGATCAGCCGCCAGTGAGCGATCGAATGGCTGGCAGACCGCTCTGCCGGTCGGCACGGTCACGTTCCTGCGGACCGACGTCGAGGGCTCGATGGGTCTCGCCGGCGTGCTCGGCGCGGGCTGGGACCACGTCAATGACGACCACATCGAGCCTCATCCGACGCGCGGTCGCCGCGACACGGTGGGGTCATCGTCCGGACGGAGGGCGATGCCGTCTTCGCGGTCTTCCCGGAGGCTGGCGGCGCGGTGCGGCGGCGGCCGTCGCGGCGCAACGTGCCCTCGCGGCGCACGCGTGGCCGGACGGCGTCGCCGGTTCGCGTCCGGATGGGCCTCCACAGCGGGCGAGGCGCATCTCGCCGGCGACGACTACGGCGGCTTCGAGGTCAACCGGGCTGCCCGGGTCGCCGCGGCCGGACACGGCGGGCAGATCCTCCTCTCGGAGACGTCCGCGGTGCTCGTCACGGACGCCGCTGCCGGCCGGACGTCACGCTCGCACGATCTCGGGCGCGCACGTGCTTCGGGACCTCCCTCGACCCGAGCGGCTCTACCAGCTGACGATCGACGGGCTGCCGACGCGCCTTTCCGCCGCCGCGCACGTCCGGCCCGGTCATCGGCTACCATGCCGGTCCGCATGACGAGCTTCATCGGTCGTGAGGCGGAGCTCGAGACGCGGTCGGCCTGCTCGGGCACGCGCGGCTCGTCACGCTCACCGGGCCCGGCGGCATCGGCAAGTCGAGCCTGGCGGTCGAAGTCGCGCGAGACGCTCGCGTCGGAGTACCCGGACGGGGCGTGGTTCGTGCCCTCGCCGACGCTCGACGATCCGGCCGAGATGGCCGGGCCGCGGTCGCCCGACGGATCGGCCTGTTCGACGGGCCGGAGCGCGCGGCCGCGGCGTGCGCTCCGGTCCTACCTCGCCGAGCGAACGTTGCTCCTGGTCCTCGACAACTTCGAGCACCTCCTCGATGGCGGCGACCGGCGTCACCGGCATCCTGGCCGGTCGTCCCCGCAGCCGAGTGATCGTGGCACGAGCCGGGCGCCGCTGCACCTCTCCGGCGAGCACGAGTCTGCCGCTCCGGCCGCTGGTCGACGACGCCGTGCCGCTCTTCATCGCCCGCGCCGGCGCGCGCTCCGGCCGGGCTGGACCGGGCTCCGACCGTCCCGTCGTCGAGGAGATCTGCGCCGCTGCTGGACGACCTGCCGCTCGGGGTCGAGCTGGCGGCCGCGCGCGTCGCGCTCCTGCCGCTCGACCGTCATCCGCGACCGCCTCGCGGCGCATCTGCCGCTGCCGGGCCCCGGGCCACGCGACGTCCCGGCGCGCCAGCGGACGCTTGACGGAGCCGTCGCCTGGAGCGCACGACCTGCTGTCGCCGCCACGGCAGCGCCATGCTCGCACGTGCTCAGCGTGTTCGACGGACGGCTTCGATGCTGGAGCAGGCGGCCGTCGTGGCCGGTCCCGACGGAGCCGATGCGGATGCCATCCTCGAGGACCTCTTGCACCTCGCCGACCGGAGCCTGATCGAACGCGATCCGCCCGGCGTCGACCGGGTCCGCTTCCGGATGCTCCAGACGATCCATGCGTTCGCGGCTCGGCCGTCTCGATCGGCGCCGGCGCGACTCGACGCCACGCTGCGACGCCATGCCGAGGCGTTCCTGGCCCTGGCCGAGCGACGCGAGCGCCACATCTCGACGGTCGCCCAGGGACCGTGGCTCGACCGGACTGAGCCCGAGATGCCGCAACCTGCGGTCCGCGACTGCGCTGGGCGATCGACGCCGGCGAGACGCGATCTCGCCCTTCGGCTCGTCGGCGCCTCGTGGCGCGTCTGGCAGGCCTCCGGTCACCTCGACGAGGGCCGCGAGCTGACCGGGCAGGCCCTCGCGATGCCGGACGCCCGGACGTTGTCCAGCTCCGCGCGGATGTGGGCGCGCGGCGGCGGCCGGCAGCATCGCCTACTGGCAGGGCGACTCGGCGACGACGCGCCGGGCAGTGGTATCGAGGAGCAGGAGGTCGCAGGCGCGCGCGCTCGACGACGAGGCGGGCTGGCCGATGCCGCTCTTCAACCTCGGGCACGTGGCGTTCCTCGATACGACTGGGGGCCAGAGGCCGTCGCAGCTACGTACAGGAGATGTCAACGCCCGCTACGCGACCTCGGCGACGAGCGGGGCGTCGCGCGGGCGGAATGGGCCCTCGGCAACGTAGCGCTGGCTCGATGGGCGTGTGGGCGAGGCCGCGAGGCAACCTTCAGGCGAGCCTCGCGCGAAGTTCGAGGCGATCGGCGACATCGCAATACCACGCGATGACGACGGCGAGCCTGGCCTGGGCGGAGTTCTCGGCCGGCGAACGTGCCCGGCGCGTGCCGGTGGGCGATCCTGGGCATCACCGAGCGTATGCGATGCACGACATCGGGACGACGACGATCTCGCTGCACATCGGCGTACTGATGGCAGTGCTGGTGGGCCGAGCCGGCGGATGGCGCCGCGGCTGATCGGGTGCGTTCGATGCGCTCTGCGAACGCTATGGCGTCCGCCCGCCCGCAGCCCTCGAGCGCTTCATCGAGGTGACGGATCCGTTCGCCATGGCGCGGGCCGCGCTGACCGACGAGGCGTATCGTGCGATGCGTACGCTCGAGGGCCGGCGGATGACGCTCGATGAGGCGGTCGCGCTCGTCGTGGACCTAGGCGACGCCATCGGGGTCGTTGGACGGCGACCCGGTCGGCTCGATGCCCCGGCCGAGCACGGCCCGGGGCCTGATCGGACGGTTGCGCGGCCCGGGTATCGTCGCGACGATGACACCGGGACAGCGTGGGCGCAGGATCGGGCGGCTGTTGCTGGCCGTCGCCGGTCGGTGTGATCCTGGCCGACGCGTTCCTCTTCTGGCCGCTCCCAAGTTCATGGGCGGCGAGCCGATGTTCATCAACCCGAGCGGTGACCGTGGCGGCGTGCCTTCGGGCCTCGTGGTCCTCGGCGTCGCTGCGCCGTATTGATCGTCGTCGGCTTGGTCTGGATGATCCGGATCCATCGCGCCGATCCCGAACCCGATCAGCACGCGTGGCGCTATCGCGAACGAGACTGACGCCTCGCCTCCCTGCGCAAGGAATTGCCCGGCCTCGTCGGCGAGGACTTGCCTCAACCGCGCGTCGCGGCGAGCTCCTCCGCGTAGGCGCGGAACCCCGGGATGCTGCTGGCCGCGAGGTCGGCAAGCTCCGCGAACAGCGCGTCGTCGACGCGGGTGAAGTTGAAGCAGGACTTGCCCTGCCGACGGGCCCGAAGCTGTGGCGAGATCCCGTCGGCCAGCTCGGGCACGGCATAGATAGGCATGAGATAGAAGCTCACGTACCGCTTGCCCACCCGAGTGGCCGCGACGTAGCCCCAGGGCTTGCCTTCCAGACCGGGGACCTCGAGGACCATGCCGTCGGGGCCGTCGCTGGTCACGCTCAGCTCGTCGCGATATGGCGCGAGGATGTCGCGCAGACGCTCGTGGACGGCGGCACAGGTCGGTGGCCATGTCGCTCGCTCCCCGGTCAGTAGGCCGCCAGCTTGCGGATCGCGTCGGCGATCTTCTCGGGCGAGACCATGAACCAGTCCTCGAGAGCGTGGTTGTACGGCACGGCGGGCACCTCGGGCCCGGCCACGCGGGTCACCGGGCCGTCGAGGTAGTCGAACGCCTCCTCGGCGACGATGGCCGCGATCTCCGCGCCGTAGCCGCCGAACTTGTTGTCCTCGTAGACGACCAGGCATTTGCCGGTCTTGCGCACCGACTCGAGCACCGTCTCGCGGTCGAGCGGACGGAGGGTCCGCACGTCGACGACCTCGACGCTGATGCCGTCGTCGGCGACACGATCGGCCGCCTCGAGCGCGTAGTGGGCCATCAGCCCGTATGCAACGACCGTGATCTGCGAGCCCGGATGGGTCACGGAGGCCCGGCCCAGCGGCACGACGTAGTCGGTGTCGGGCACGTCGCCGCGGACGCTGCGGTACATCTTCTTGTGCTCGAAGAACAGGACCGGGTCCTCGTCGCGGATCGAGGCGCGCAGCAGGCCGCGAGCGTCGTACGGGGTAGACGGGATCACGACCTTGAGCCCGGGAACGTGGGTGAAGAACGCCTCGACGCTCTGCGAGTGGTAGAGCGCGCCGTGGACGCCACCCCCGTATGGCGCCCGGATGACCATCGGGACGCCGTAGCCGTTGTTGGAGCGATAGCGCATCCGGGCCGCCTCGGACACGATCTGGTTGAAGGCCGGGAAGATGAAGTCGGCGAACTGGATCTCGCACACGGGCCGGAGCCCGTTCACCGCGGCACCGATCGACGCGCCGATGATCATCGACTCCGTGAGCGGTGTGTCGATCACGCGGTCGTCGCCGAACTCGGCCCACAGACCGTCGGTGGCGAGGAAGACGCCGCCCTTCTTCCCGACGTCTTCGCCGAGCACGATGATCGACGGATCCCGGCGCATCTCGAGCACCAGGGTCTCGCGGATGGCCTCGATGAACGTGCGGGGCGGCATCAGTCCACGCCCTCGGTGCCGTCCGCGTAGACGTAGCGCAGCGCCGTGGCCGGGTCGGGATCGGGCTGCGCCTCGGCGTAGTCGGTCGCGTCGTCGACGGCGGTCCGGATGTCGGCGGTGATCTGCGCCTCGATCGCCTCGGTCAGCACGCCCGCGTCGACGAGCTGGGCGCGGAACAGCGGCAGCGCGTCGCGCCCCTTCTCGGCGGCCAGCTCCTCCTCCGAGCGGTACTTGGTCTGCTGGTCGTCCGAGGAATGGGCGGTCAGGCGGGTGACCTTGGCCTCGATGAGGCTCGGGCCGTCGCCGGCGCGGGCTCGATCGACCGCCGTCTTCGCTGCGGCGTAGCAGGCGAGCACGTCGGCGCCATCGACCACGATGCCCGGGATGCCGTAGCCCGAGGCCCGATCGGCGACGTTCGGCGTCGCGACCTGCCGCGCGGCCGGGACGCTGATGGCATAGCCATTGTTCTCGACGACGAACACGAACGGCAGCTTGTGGATGGCCGCGAAGTTGAGGCCCTCGTGGACATCGCCCTGGTTGCTGCTGCCCTCCCCCATCGAGGTCATCGCCACCTGGCCGGTCTTGCGGATCTTGGCGGCCAGGGCGATGCCGACGGCGTGCAGGAGCTGCGTCCCGACGGGCGAAGAGACCGACACGAGGTTGTGCTCGTGCGACCCGTAGTGGCCCGGCATCTGGCGACCGCCCGACGACGGGTCGCTGGCCGTCGCGTACTGCGCGGTCAGGATGTCGCGCGGGCTCATGCCGAAGGTCAGGCAGGTCGCGATCGAGCGATAGAACGGCGCGATCCAGTCGTGGTGGCGCTGGAGCGGCCAGGCGATCGCGACCTGCGCGCCCTCGTGGCCCTGGCCGCTGATCACGAACGGGATGCGCCCGGCGCGATTGAGGATCCACATCCGCTCGTCGAGTGCGCGAGCGAGCGCGACGTAGCGATACATCTCGACCAGGTCGGCGTCCGTGAGGCCAACGGAGGCGGCGAGGGTCCCGTCGCTCGACCTGGTCTCGGTCATCGCCGCTCCGGCCTCCGTTCGTCGTTGCGGGCTCGTCGGCCCGGTCGTGCGTCGATCAGAAGTTGATCGATCGGCCGTCGACCGCCATCGCGGCCTCGCCGATGACCTCGCTCAGGGTCGGGTGGGCATGCGTTGCCCCGCCGACCTCCCATGGCGTCGCGTCGAGCGAGAAGCCCAACGACGCCTCGGCGATGAGGTCCGTCGCATGCGGGCCGACGATGTGGACGCCGAGGGTGTCGTCCGTGTCCTTGTTCGCGATCACCTTGGCGAAGCCTTCGTACTCGCCACCGATGATGGCCTTGGCGATCGCCTGGAACGGGACCTTGCCGACCTTGTACGGCGTCCCGGCCGCCTTGACCTGCTCCTCGGTCAGGCCGATGGACGCGATCTCCGGCCGACAGTAGGTGGCTCGCGGCTGGGCGTTGTAGTCCATGCCGTGGACGTCCACGTCACCCGCGATGACATGCGCCGCGATGATCCCCTCGTGGCCCGCCGTATGGGCGAGCCACAACCCGCCGACGATGTCGCCGATGGCGTACACGTGCGGCTCCTTCGTGCGCATCTTGCTGTCGACCTTGATGACGCCGCGATCGGTCTCGACGCGGGTGGTCTCGAGGCCGATGTCCTCGATGTTGGCAGCGCGGCCGGTGGCGACGAGCATCTGCTCGGCGTGGAGGTCGGCGGCGTCCTTGCCCTCCGGACCGACCGTGACGGTCACGCCACCCTTGCCGGTCTTGACCTTGGCGGCATCGAAGCGGGCGTTGGTGATGACATCGATGCCGCGCTTCACGAAGCTGCGCTCGACGACCTTGCTGACCTCGCCGTCCTCGAGCGGGACGATCTGGGGCAGGTACTCGAGCACGGTGACCTTGACCCCGACGTCGTGGAACATGCTCGCGAACTCGACCCCGACCGCGCCCGCACCGACGATGACGATGTCCTTCGGCAGCGACGTCGCCTTGAGGATGTCGTCGCTCGTGACGATGTGCGTGCCGTCCGGCGTCAGGCCGGCCAGGCTCTTCACCCGCGATCCGGTCGCGAGGATGACGTCGGTCGCCTGCAGGATGCGCTCGCCGCCGCCGCCCGGGGTCCCGTCCTCGCCGGGCTGCGAGACCCGGATCTTGTTCGGACCCTCGAGACGGCCGCGGCCGTCGATCCAGGTGACCTTGTTCTTGGTGATCAGGGTCTTGAGCCCCGTCCACATGCGCTTGACGACGGCGTCCTTGTTGGCGGCCATGGCCTCGTAGTCGATGGTCGGCTCGCCGGGGAGGGTGATGCCCATCGACTTGGCGTGGCGGATGCGGTCGACGAGCCCCGCCGACTCGAGCAGCGCCTTGGTCGGGATGCAGCCGCGGTGAAGGCATGTCCCGCCGATCTTGTCGTCATCGACGAGAGCGACCTTGAGGCCCAGCTGGGCCGCCCGAAAGGCGGCCGTGTACCCGCCCGTGCCCGCACCGAGCACGACGAGATCGAAGTCATTGGACGAGCCGACAGCCATGGGTCAGGGTGCCTCGGGGAGCCGCGCGACAGGTGCCACCGAACGGCCGTCGGCACCGGGGCGGGCACGATCGTCGGAGCCCGGCGCGGGCGGGTGGGTCATCGCGTTCGATGGTACGCGGGCCGTCGCGCACGGCGCAACCGCGGCGGGCGGTGCGGGCGGCGGGTCGCGTGGCTCTTCGGGGGCCGACATCGCCTTGGTGCCTCGCCGTCCGCGGTCGGTTCGGGACCGCGCCGGTGCTAGACTCGCTGGCCAGGGCGTCGGGGTCGGTCGGACCCCTGCCACGCGATGAGGTTGCGCCACCGGTGGATCAGGCGACACTCCTCCAGGCAGTCGTGCTCGTCGTGATCGCGTACCTGCTGGGCTCCATCCCGGTCGGGTCGCTCGTCGCGCGCCGGGTCGGCGGCCCGGATCTGCGCTCCGTCGGGTCCGGACGGACGGGCGGCACGAACGCGTTGCGGGCGCTCGGGCGCAAGTGGGCGGCCGTCGTGGTGCTCGGTGACCTGCTCAAGGGTGCCGTCCCGGTCCTCCTCGCTCGATACGTCACCGGGGACCCCCTCGTCGAAGTGCTGTGCGGCAGCGCGGCGGTCGCGGGCGCGATCTGGAGCGTATTCGCCGGGTTTCGGTCGGGCCGCGGCGTCGGGACCGGGGTCGGGACGATGCTCGTCATCCAGCCGATCGCCGTCGTGCTCGCCACGCCGGTGTTCATCATCGTGATCGTGCTGACGCGGTACGTGTCGCTGGGGTCGCTGATCGGGTCGGCGGCGATGTTCCCGGCGATGCTGCTCGTGCTGCTGGTCGTGCCGGACACTCCCCTGCCCTACGTGCTCTATTCGGCGGTGGGGGCGGCCCTCATCTGGCTCGCCCACGCCGACAACATCGATCGGTTGCTGCACGGCACGGAGCGCAAGTTCGACCTGTCGCTGCTCGCGGGCAAGCGCCAGGCGCCGTAGGGCGAGGGCGGCGGCCACGGGCCGTGTCAGTTCGGGCGCCATCGCGAGTGCCGTGCCGGTTCGGACACGGGATCCGGCGCTCGGACCGGGCCATGCCAGGTGGCGTCACTCGAGTCCGCGGCGACGCTCGTCGGCTGGTGCGACCCATCTGCCCGTGGATATCGCTGGGACTGGTAACCGGGACGCATCGAGGGCTCATCACGTGCCCGCGGCCCGGCCGGACGCCACAGGAGCGCGCGCCGACGCACGAATCTGGTCGTCGCGGGGTCTGGATCGAGGCGTTGCGACTTCGATGCCGGCTGGATACCAGTCGGGGCGATATCGAGGCGGTCATGGGTGGTCGGCCCCACCTGGTAAGGCACGCGCGGTACGCCCCGAGCGCACCGTCGAGCGTGACGGCTGCCCGCATGGGGCAGATCCAGGCCTGGATCACGCACGGGTCGATGGCTCGCACGCTCGATGGAGCGTCGTTGTCGGCATCGATGCGCCGAATAGGCCGCTCCCAGCGCACCGCGGAGGCACATCGGCCGTGGCCCGCTGCCGAGGCCGCGACTCCACGCCGGGAATCGTTCGACCCGGGTCGGCTGACGGCCCGGGTCGGGGATCGACGCTGGTTCGGCGGGCCGTTGGTCGGCCCGCGCCGAGAGGATGAGGTTCAGGCGCCGCGCATGCTCCGGAAGCAGTCGCTGCAGTAGACCGGCTTGCCGCTGGTCGGGCGGAAGGGCACCTGGGCGTCCTTGCCGCAGTTCGAGCAGGTCGCGGTGAACATCTCGCGGGGGGCGCGGTCTCGCGACCCGTAGCCACCGCCGCCCCCGTAACCGCCGCCGCCGTCGCCACCGGCGGAGTACCCGCCGCTGGCGCCATAGCTGCCGTACGAGCTGCCGCCACCCTCGGCGTTCCGGGCGGCCTTGCGGCTCGCGCGGCACGACGGGCAGCGACGGGGCTCGGTGAAGCCACGCTGCGCGTAGAAGTCCTGCTCAGAGGCGGTGAAGACGAACTCCTGGCCGCAATCCGCGCAGGTCAGGTTCTTGTCGCTGTACACGAAAACGAAACTCCTCTCGGTAGCCGGCGCGATCCCGTCGGGTTCTCGCGTCAGCCGTGAGAGGAGTCCGAGTTGCGTCGAGCTACGTTCTGGCCACGGACCGATCCGTGACATTTTCGAGCGCGATGCTACGCAATCGTCCGTACCTTGCATAGCCCTGACTTTTGCCTATCTTTCGGCCCTGCCAGCTACGCGTCGACGAGCGTGGCGGTCGCGAACAGATGGCTGAACTGCTTGCACCAGATGATCGCGCTGCGGAAGCGGCTCGGGTCGGTGCCATCGGGCAGGTCGTAGCCGAATGCCCCATCGGTCGCCTTGAGCTTGCCGAGTTCCAGGGCGTCGTCTTCGTAGCCGTTCGGATCGGGCGACAGGTAGACGTACAGGTCGGGGCCGTTGCGGACCGAGAAGTCCTCGAATCGAAGGTGGTAGCGGCCCGGCTCCACCTCGATGAGCGAGGCGGTCCCGCGGCCGAAATGGAAGTCGTCGGTGCCCTCGAACGTGCCGCTGGCGAACAGGATCGGCA
Organism: uncultured Chloroflexia bacterium; assembly: GCA_963828965.1. Lineage (GTDB taxonomy): Bacteria > Chloroflexota > Limnocylindria > Limnocylindrales > CSP1-4 > SPCO01. Next base: position 1,112,671 of record CAWHGL010000002.1, on the reverse strand, counting down.
CGACCGGAGCCACGGTCGGAGACGAGGTCGGAGGCGCCGTCGGGGCCGAGGTGGCCGCCGACGGCGCCGAGGTGCTCGAAACGGGTGCCTCGACGACCACCGACGGCATCGCGGCGCCGGGTGCGACCGCCATCGACGACGGGGCCGGCAATGGCTCGACCAGTGACGTCCGCACGAAGATCGGCGATCCCAGGTACCAGCCGCCGGGGCCGATCACGAGGACGGCCAGGACGAGGACGACCGCAGTCCGGAGGGGATGCCGGCGCGCGGCGGCGAACCAGCCCAGCCGCCAGGCCACGAACCCGAGCGCCACGACGAGCGCCACGCTCCCGATCGCGACCGGGATGCGCAGCTCGTAGGCCGCGCGGGCGACGTCGTTGGCGAGATCACCGATCGATGGCATGCCGAGCAGGATGGCCACCATCGATGACGGGGCCGTGACGTCACCGGATCAGGTGGTCGCGACCACCTCGTCGTGCGCCACCGCCACCGCGCCGGCGTCCGCCGGCGGGGCCACCGCGTACTCGCGGCGCGCCGTCGTCAGGTACGTCTCCGCTTCGAGCGCCTCGCGCGACGGCCCCCAGCCGAGCTCGCGGGCCATGATCGCCGCGACGCGCGGCGCCACGACCGCCCCCCGATCGGGAAGCTCGGGGCTGAGCCGCAGGCGGCGTGAGAGGACGTCGTCCACGCCCAGAGCCAGCTCGTGGCGGACGGCCCACGCGACCTCGGCCTCGAGGAACGGGCGGCCCGGCACCAGCGGCCGCAGGAGGTCGAGCTCCGCGCCGACCGCGACCACGGCCGGTGCCTGCGTCCCGTGTCGAGCCACAAGCCGTGCGGCGGCGTCGGGATGCGCGGCGGCGACCTCGGGCACGGTCGCGAGCTCGGCCACCAGGCGGTCGAGCGCCGGTCGATCGGCCGCGCCGATCAGTCGATGCTCTTCGGTCGCACTCGGGCGCTGCTTCGCGACCTCGCGTCCCAGTGCCGCGTCGACCACGTCGCGGGCCATCACCCGATAGGTCGTGTACTTGCCGCCACCGATACGCACGACGCCGTTGGGCTCGGCCGTGACTCGATGCTCGCGCGATGCCTTGACCGTGGGCCCGCCGGACGGGGCGATGAGCGGCCGAAGACCGGCATACGTGCCGACGACGTCGGAGCGCCGCAGGTCGACGTCGAGCGTCGCATTGACCGTGGCCAGCAGCTTGTCGACCTCCCAGCCGTCGGCGGTCGGATGGGCCGGCGGACCGTCGTACGGCGCGTCGGTCGTGCCGATCAGCCAGTGCTCCGGCCACGGGACGAGGAACACGATCTTGCCCGGGACCCGGATCGTCAGCCCGGCGGTCGCCGGGATCCGCGAGCGCGGCACGACCAGGTGGGCGCCGCGGCTGGGCAGGATGCGCATCGCCGGGCTGGCGAACGGATGCGACGGATCGGCGGCCCAGACCCCGGACGCGTCGATGACCGCCGAGGTCTTGATGCGGAGGTCTGCGCCGGACAGTTCGTCGCGCGCGAGGAGGGCGGTCAGCGTGCCGTAGGTCGACTCGGCATCGATGCCGGTCGCGCGCACGCGCGTCATCGCGATGGGCGGGCTCGCGTCACCGACCGCGAGCGCGGTGCGCAGGACCGCGAGCGTGAACCGCGCGTCGTCCTCCATCCCGTCGTGGTACAGCAGTCCTCCGCGCAGACCGTCCTGGTGGAGTGCCGGGGCGATCTCGAGCGTGGCCGCGCGATCGAGCCGCCGATGCCAGCCGCCGTCGTGGCGCGCGCCGAGCACGTCATACAACGTCAGACCGGCGTCGTAGAAGGCCTTCGTCAGGAACGGGATCCCGTAGATCGGGAAGAGCAACGGCTCGAGCGTCACGAGGTGCGGTGCGAGCTGGAGGAGCCGGCGGCGTTCGGCGAGGGCCTCGCGGACCAGCGGCAGATGGAGCTGCTCGAGATAGCGCAGACCGCCGTGGATGAGTCGCGACGAGCGCGACGACGTGCCCGACGCGATGTCCTCCTGTTCGACGAGTGCCACCCGCAGCCCGCGGCTCGCGGCATCCAGCAGCGCGCCCGCACCGACCACCCCGCCGCCGACGATGACGAGATCGAAGGACTCGGTGGTCAGTCGATCGAGATCGAGGCGGCGGCGCTCGATGGGACTCGACCCGGCCGGGACGGCCTCGGTCACGAGCGGTCGTCCGCGGCCGACTCGTCCTGGGATGGGGGCGCCGTCGGGGCTGGTTGCGTCGAGGGTCGGACGCGTGCGCGAGATCCGCCACAGGAGCCACGCCGTGCCGACGATGAGCACGACGATCAGGACCGGGCCGTGGAAGATCGCCCCCTGGATGCCGCTCGGCAGGAAGCTCGTGAGGATGGCCGCGCCCAGCACGACCGCGACGACCGCCAGGGCGACCAGCACGACCTCGCGCCAGCCCGGCTGGCGACGCGCCTCAACCACGGTCGGCCTCCGGCGGGATCCCGATCGGGGCGACGAGGACCTTGCCCGCATGCGCCGCTCCGCGCCGGGTCAACAGACCCGTCTTGGGCCGATGGAAGGTCACGGTCAGGTCGGCCTGGACAGCAGGCTCGGAGGGTTCGCCGCTGGAGAGGTCGACGGCCGTCGGGGTGTCGACGGCGACGACCGGGATGCCCTTCGCGCGCGCCCGCACGATGAGCTCGACCGCGGTGCGGATCGGGTCGCGGAGCGCGCCGCGCACGCCGGTCCCGAGCAGCGCGTCGACGATCACCGAGGCCTTCTCGATGCCCTGGCCGAACACGGCGATGTCGCGGGCCACCGGCGCGTGGATCTTGGCGATGCCCGGGTCCTGGGCGATGCGATCCCAGTTGCGCGCGGCGGTCGCGTTGCGCGGGCGCGCCTCGGCCGCGACGATCGCCACGATCACCGTCGCGCCGGCGAGGGCCAGCCGGCGGGCCGCGACGAACCCGTCGCCCCCATTGTTTCCGGGGCCGCACAGGATGACGATCGGACCCGTGCCCCAGCGCTCCGTGTCGACGGCGAGCGCCTTGACGGCGGCCGCGGTGGCGGTCCCGGCATGCTCCATCAGGCGCTCCTCGGCCACACCGAGATCCTGGGCCCGGCGGTCGGCGCCGGTCATCGCTTCCGCGCCGATGGGCGGCCGCGCCGCGCTCGACGCCCAGCGGCGGCGCAGGCCGCGCAGGTCGAGCTCGAAGATCGCCGGATCGTTCGCCGGCAGCGGCGGTCGGTCGGGCGGGTCGGCGCGGTCGGTCGTGACGGAGGTGGGGGTCATCGTGGCCCCAAGCGTAATCGTTCGAGGGTCGCCGGTGGCCTAGGCGCCGGGCAGGCGGGCGCGGACGAGGTCGTCGGGCCGCGACTCGACCTCCAGGACGCCATCCCCGGCCATGGCCCGGACGGCGCGGTGGACACGCTCGAGGTCGTGCGCGCCGATGTCGCGCATCGAAGGCGACCCACGCGTCGTCCTGGCTCGCGCGCAGGCGATCGAGGATGCGGCCGCGGAGCCAGCGGTTCGTGGCGGGGAACCGGATCGGGGCGGCGGGTCGCGATGGGGAGCGTCGCACGGGGGTAGTCGCGGGGGCCGCGGCGTCAGCGTTCGAGGCCTGCGCCGCGAAGCGGCACCAGGGTCGAGCCGGGCAGGCGTCGCAATGCGGGTTGCGGGGCTTGCAGACGATCGCACCCAGATCCATCGCGGCGTGGGTCCAGGTGCCGGGCTGGTCGGGCGGAACGGCGGCGTCGGCGACGGCCTGGAGGTCCGCCGCCGGCATCGCGTCGTGCGCGCCGACGACGATCCGCCCGAGGACCCGGCGGACGTTCACGTCGACGGCACCGACCGGGACGCCGTAGGCCAGCGCCGCCACGGCGCGGGCCGTGTACGGCCCGACCCCAGGCAATGCCTCGAGCTCCGGCACGCTCGAGGGCACCCGGCCGCCATGCTCCTCGACGATGATCCGCGCGGCCCGCTGGAGGGCGATCGCCCGCCGGTCGTAGCCGAGGCCGGCCCATTCGCGCAAGACGTCGGCCGGGCTCGCGGCGGCGAGCGCCTCCACCGTGGGAAAGCGGGCCATGAACCGCTCCCAGTACGCCGCCGCTCGGGCCGCCTGCGTCTGCTGGGCCATCGCCTCCGACACGAGGATCGCGTACGGGTCGGTCGTCCGGCGGAAGGCCAGCGGACGACCGCGTTCGGCGTACCAGGCGAGGATCGCGGAGCGTGCCTCGGGTGGGAAGGCGGGCTGGTCGGGCACGGCTCGCAGGATAGCCCGGGTGCAGTCGCCCGCGATCCGCTGGTGAGCGACGCGGCGTAGGATGCAGACCGGTCCCCCAGGAGGTCAGGTCATGGTCGTCGAGACGCAGGCATTCACCGGATTCCAGCCGGAAGCCACGGACTTCCTGGCCGATCTCGCCCAGAACAACGACCGCGCCTGGTTCCAGCCGCGAAAGGCCGAGTTCGAACGGCTGCTGAAGGAACCGATGGAGGCGCTCGTCGCCGCCCTGGCGGAGCGGTTCGCGGCGCGAGGCATCCCGCTGCGCGCCGATCCCCAGCGCTCGATCTTCCGGATCTACCGCGACACCCGGTTCGCCAAGGACAAGTCGCCGTACAAGACGCATCTCGGTGCCAGCTTCCCGTGGGTCGATGACGCCGCGGGCACGGACGCGGTCGATGCGGGTGCGCACGCCAACGGCGGCTACGTGCACCTGCAGCCCGGCAACGACTACCTGGGCGGCGGCCTGTGGATGGCCACCAAGAGCCGGCTCGATGCCTTCCGGCGGGCGATCGTCGACGATCCGGACCGCGTTCGGGCCGCTCTCGAGGAACCCGGTTTCGCCGCAGTGTTCGGAGCGGTGGAGAGCCACGAGATGCTCAAGCGCGTGCCCTCGGGCTTTCCGGCGGACCACCCGATGGCCGACATGTTCCGCTACAAGGACATCGTCTTCGGCCGCCGGCTGACCGACACGGAGGTCCGCTCGGCGTCCCTCCCCGACATCATCGCGGACGACTACGAGGCCGCGATGCCGGTGTACCGCTTCCTGGCCACGCTCAAGGACTAGCCCGCGCCGCGACCCGGTCCGGCGACCGGCCGGCTGCGTACCATCGCGTGCATGCGGTTCGGCGCGGCCTACTGGATCAATCGGACGACCTGGGCCGACCTGCGCGACGCCGTCCTCGCGGCCGAGCGCGCCGGCTGGGATTTCGATCTGGATCGACGATCACCTGCTGGCCGACGAGGGCGATCCGGCCGACGCCAAGCTCGAGGGCTGGGCGACCCTCGCCGCGCTCGCCGTCCTCACGACGAATCCGCGCCTGGGTCTGCTCGTCGCCGCCAACACCTTCCGACCGCCGGGCCTGACGGCGAAGCTCGCCACGACGCTCGACCACCTCTCGGGCGGGCGAGCCGTGCTCGGCATCGGGGGCGGCTGGTTCGGCCGGGAGCACGAAGCCTTCGGCATCGACTTCGGCGCCGGTTTCGGCGAGCGTCTCGACCGGCTCGACGAGGCGGTCGGGCTGATCCGCCGCCTGCTCGACGGCGAGACGGTCACCCACGACGGCCCGACCTATCGGATGCGCGACGCGCTTTGCGAGCCACGTCCCGTCCAGGCCCGGCTGCCGATCCTCATCGGTGGGTCAGGCCCGACCAAGACCTTGCGGACGACCGCCAGGTACGCGGACCTGTGGAACGGCTATGGCGGGCCGGACCGCATCGCCGAAGTGTCCGACGTCCTGCGCCAGCGCTGCGCCGAGGTCGACCGACCGTTCGAGGCCATCGAGCGGACGGTCACAGTCCACGCGGTGATCCGCGACGATGCTGTGGCCGCAGAGGCGTCCTGGGCTGCCATCGCCGAGCGCCACGGCCTGGCAGGTCGCGTCGGGTCCGACGGGGGCGATCGCGGGCTGACGGTCGGTGGCTCGCCGGCGGACGTCGCCGCGTTCGTGGACGGCTACCGGCGCCTCGGCGTCAGCGAGGTCATCTTCGTGTTCCGTGACCCGTTCGATCTCGAGACCATCGAGCGTATCGACGAGGTCCGAGCGGCCCTCGAGGACTGACGAGGGCGGTTCAGGGCGCCTCGGTCGCCGAGGTCCGGCGCCACAGTGCGGCCGCCAGCCGTTCGGCCACGACCGAGTCGACGATGGCGCGGTCGACGGATGACCGAGTGGGCTTGGACGAGGCGAGCGTCACCACCGCTCCGCCGCGACGCGCGACCGTGGCGGCGACCTCGGGATCGCCGGCCGAACCCGGGAACGACACGACCCGGTGACCCGGCAAGGCGAGGTAGACGCCCGTATGCAGCCAGTCCCCGGTCTCCCAGGCATGCGCCGCAAGCCGTGGCGCCTCGCGAAGCATGAGCGCCGCCTGCTCGGCGAGCCCGACCAACGGCGCGGGCGCCACGACGTCGATCGAGACGGCCCGGTCGAGGGCCGCGGCCAGTGGCTCGATGGCGGATCGGGCGGCGGCGGTGGCGAGGCGATCGGCGATCGCATCCGGGATCCTGCGGAAGTCGTCCACTGTGGCGAGCCGTGTCGCGATCGCGAGCGCCGCGATGGTCGCCCGGAACGATCGAGCGGCGATGCCGGCGGTCTCATCTCCCGCGTAGAGCGGCAGGACGATGTCGGCCACGGCCGCGAGCGGTGAGTCCGCCCCGTTGGTCGCGGCGACGACGAGCGAGCGGCCGCGATGGCGGGCGGCAGCATCGATGACCTCGGGTGTGCGACCGGAGGCTGAGATCGCGAACAGCACCAGGTCGTCCGCGGGCGCTGTGCCGCCCACCGCCGCGACATCGACCCACGACGTGCCGCCGCGCGCGCGTACGGCCGAGGCGACGATCGCAGCCGCGTAGCGCGAGCTGCCGAGGCCGGTCATCGCGTAGCGGGTGCGGCCACCGAGGTCCGTGGCACGCGACGCGTCGAGCAGGCGAGCCATCGCCTCGGGGGACGCGGCGATGTCCGCCTCGAACTGCTCGATCCGGTCGGGTCCCTTGAGAGTCATGGCCCGGACGTCTCGGCCGAGGACGCCGCGAACAGGCCGCGCATGCCGTCGGTCGGGGCCCACAGCCACGACGGCAGGTACGTGGCGGCGTACGCGAACTCGTAGAGCTCCTTGTCCACCTCGAAGGCGCGGAGCAGGTCCGGGTCCGTCGCCGGGACGACCCGGGCGTCGAGGAGTCCCTGTCGGTACGCCTCGAGGAACCGCTCCCGAGCGCGGTACCGCCACGCTTCGAGGTCGAGCCCGGCGTGCTCGAGCGGGCCGCCGTGACCGTCCACGGCCCGTCGCGCGGCACTGCCGGCCACGTGGTCGAGCGAGCGCAGCATCGAGGCGACGTCACGCAGCGGATGGCGATGCGCCCGCCGTGCCTCCGGGCTGCTGAGCGGCTCGCCCTCGAAGTCGATGATGCGGAAGCCATCGGGGGCGATCAGGATCTGGCCCAGGTGATAGTCGCCGTGCGCGCGGATGACCTCGGGCGTCGTCGGAAGCGCATCGAGGACCGTCAGCGCCTCGTCGATCCGGGGCGCCAGGTCGCGGATGGTCGTTGCCGCGTCGTGGTCGTCGGGCGCGACCTCGAGGGCTCGCTCGAGGTGACCGTGCGCCGCGCTCGCCCACGCCCGGACCTCGTCCCCGGTGGCCGGACGCGGCGCCATGTCGGGCAGACCATGGCCGTCGGCCACGGCGGCGTGCAGCCCCGCGGTCAGCGTGCCAAGGTCTGCGGCGATCTCGGTGGCGTGCTCGAGGCTCACCTCGCCCGGAGCGAGCACCCAGGCGACGAGGGCCTCGGCGATCGACTCGTAGGCGTCGGCGCCGTCGGCCACGAACTGCTGGGCCATCGCGACGGTCGTCGTGCCGTGGCGGAGGTCGACCACCTCGGCATAGCCGGCCAGCGGCGGCACGGCCGGGAATGCCGCTTCCTCGCTCAGGAACGCGGTCATCTCGAGATCTGGGTTCAGGCCGGCCTGGAGGCGCCGGTACGCCTTGAGCAGCACGGTCTCGCCCAGGACCACGCTCGTGTTGCTCTGGTCTGCTGCGAGATCCCGTTCCGTGCCGGGTCCGTCGACCGGCATCGCCGGACCGGGACGACAGACGAGGACGGCGGTCGGTGTGGCGGGCGCGGCAGCACGGGCGGCGTCGTCGTGCGAGCCGGCGTCCTGCTCCCGAACCGCGGGCAACGCCGCCACGATCGCACCCTGAGCCATGGCCACGGCCAGCGCGCGCCACGCACCGTCACCAGGCCGGGCCTCGCGCAACGGCATGCCCGTGAGCGCGAACGCGTAGCGCTGGTGCGACCCGTCGTCGAGGGTGACGCTCGCGATGGCAAGCACGTGCGGGGCGGTCGGGTCGAGGACGAACGCCTCGTCGAGCGCGACGGCCTCGATCGCCCGGCCCTTGCCTCCGAACCAGCGCGCCCCAGCGATGTCGTCGCGGTCGAGCTGCGCGACGACATCCGCGATGTGCGCCCGGCTCAGGCTCGATGGATCGGCGGGATCGGACATCGCCAGAAGGGTAGTCGGTCGCTCCAGGCGCCGGCCTCATGTCCCATCGGTGCCCCGTCTGCCAGAGGGTGTGCATCGAATGCACGCACTTTGCCCATTGACCGTCGGACCGTCGCGCTCCGGGCAGGTTGTGCGGCATCTCATGCCGCACACGGTGGTCTGCAGGCGGACGACCGAGCCTCCGAATCGGCGAGCTCGTCGCGGATGCGCCATCGAATGCCGGAGCTTCGCCCGAACCACCACCGTTCTGGCCCGATGCGTGCATCTGATGCACAGCGGGACGGGCGATGCGGCACCAGACGCACGAGATCGGCAGCGGGCTGGTCGCGGGTCGCGGACCCGGCCCGGTCGCGGCCAGAATCGACGGAGGCGGCCCACCCGGGCCGCCTCCACAGACGATGGTTCCGGAGCGACCCGGGTCAGGTCCCCGTGTTGATCATCACGTGCTTGACGAAGGTGTAGTCCTCGAGCGCGTACTTGGAGCCGTCCTTGCCCCAGCCGGACTGCTTGACACCGCCGTGCGGCGTCTCGGACGTGAGCGTGAAGTGCTCGTTGACCCACACGTGGCCGAAGTCGAGCGCCTTGGCGACGCGCATCGCCTTGCCGATGTCGGTCGTGAAGATCGACGACGCGAGCCCGTAGGGCGTGTCGTTCGCCCAGGCGACGGCCTGGTCCTCGTCGCTGAAGCGCTGGACCGTGACGACCGGGCCGAAGATCTCGTCCTGGATGATCTCCGATTTCTGGTCCGGGCCGGCGATGACGGTCGGGGCGTAGTAGGAGCCGGCACGATCGGGCCGTTCGCCACCGACGACGACCTCGGCGCTGCCGCGGGCGCGATCGACCATGCCCTGGACCTTCTCGGCCTGGGCCTGCGCGATCAGCGAGCCCATCTCGATGTCGTCGCCCTCGGCCGGGTCGCCCCACTTGATGGTACGGACCTGGTCGGCCAGCGCCGACACGAACTTGTCGTACACGGCCGGGCCGGCGATGACGCGCGTGGCCGCGGTGCAGTCCTGGCCGGAGTTCCAGTAGCCGGCGAAGCGCAGCGTCTCGGCCGCGAGGTCGACGTCGGCGTCATCGAACACGATGATCGGCGCCTTGCCACCGAGCTCGAGGTGCAGCCGCTTCACCGAGTCGGCGGCGATCTTGGCGATCCGCTTGCCGGTCACCGTGTCGCCCGTGATCGAGACCATGCGAACCTTCGGATGCCCGACGAGCGCGTCACCGATGTCGGCGCCCGAGCCGGACAGCACGTTGACGACGCCGGGCGGCAGGATGTCGGCCAGGATCTCGGCGAAGGCCAGCGCCGTCAGCGGCGTCCGGGCGGACGGCTTGAGCACGACGGTGTTGCCGGTCGCGAGGGCCGGGCCGAGCTTCCAGCTGGCCATGTAGAGCGGGTAGTTCCAGGGCGCGATCGAGGCGACGACGCCGATCGGGTCGCGCCGGATGATCGACGTGTGGCCGGCCGCGAACTCGTTGGCGGCGAGGCCGTCCATGACCCGCGAGGCGCCGGCGAAGAAGCGGAAGAGGTCGGCACAGACGGCCATCTCGTCGATGGCGGCCCCGACCGGCTTGCCCGCGTTCGCGCTCTCGAGGCGGCCGAGCTCGTCACCCCTCGACTCGAGGGCGTCGGCGATCTTGAGGAGCAGGAGCGACCGGTCCTGCGGGGTGGTCTTCTTCCAGGTCGCGAAGGCCGTCTCGGCCGCGTTGACCGCGCGGTCGACGTCCTCGGCGGAGCTCGCCGGGACGCTCGCGATGGCCGCGTCGTTGGCCGGGTTGATGACCTCGGCCGTGCGGCCGTCGGCGGCATCGACGAACTCGCCGCCGATGAGCTGCTTATAGGTCTTGACGCGCTCGAGGGTGTCGGTCACGGGACTGCCTCCTGGGCGTGACGGGGTCGAACGGGAAGTGTCGCCATCCTAGTCCCGATGCGGTAGTCCGTCCCGCGCTGTGGGGCCTCAGGCCTCGAGCAGCGAGCGGCCCAGGAAGTCGTTCGGGCCGGAGACGCCGGGGAGCGAGAAGAAGAACCCGCCACCGACCGGGCGGATGTACTCCTCGAGCGCCTCGCCGTCGAGGCGGCCCTGAACCGTCATGAACCCGGCCGCGAGGTCGCGCTGGTAGGCGAGGAACAGCAGGCCCTTGTCGAGCAGGCCGGCGTCGTACGGTCGCTTACCTGCATTCGTCAAGCGGCCTTGCCTTCTGGAGCCAACGTCACCTGCGGGCGAGGCACCGCCCGCCGAAGCGGCCCGGCCGTGTCCTCAGTCCAGCCCCACCCGCTCGATCAGGTCCGCGGCGCGGATCGTGCCCGACGACGCCTTGATCCGCGCGGACATCGCGGCCAATCGGGCGGCGAGCTCGCCGTCGTCGAGGAGCTCGTCGATCGCGTCGGTCAGCTCCTCGTCGCGGAATCCGTAGGTCGACAACCGCCGGCCGAAGCCCGTCTCGTCGACCCGCTGGGCGTTGTCGACCTGGTCCCAGAACAGGGGCAGCACGATCATCGGCTTGCCGTGATGGAACGCCTCGGTGACCGTGTTGTTGCCACCGTGGGTGATGACCAGGTCGACCTGCGGCAGGATCGCGGGCTGGGGCAGGAACCCCTCGCCGGTCTGGTTGTCGTGGAGCGTGATCTCGTCGGCGAGCGGGCCCTTGGACACGATCACCCGATGCTCGGTCGTCGCCAGCAGGTCGACCAGCCGCTGCATGAGCCCGACGTCGGCCGACCCGAGCGACCCCAGGGAGAGGTAGATGAGCGCCCCGTCGCGCTCGCGCAGGTGCTCGGGCAGCTCCCAGGTCGTGTCGGCCGCGCGGATGGTGGACTCCAGGCGGTGCCACGTCGGCCCGAGCGGGACGGCTCGCTCGTAATCGGCCTCGGCCGGGTAGGAGTACAGGTTCAGGTACGGCGACTCGGCGATGAACTCCGGCCCGAGCGGCCCGTAGGACAGGCCAGCGTCGCCGTGGTCGCGGCAGAACGCATCGAATTCGGCCCACATGTCGCCGTGCGTGCGCCGGACCTCGTCGAGGAAGGCCGGCCAGCCGGTCACGTCCGCCACGGGATAGCCGGACGAGAACGGCGCGATGCGCGCGTCCTTCATCTCCATCGGGTTGCACGACACGATGCGCACCCACGGGCGACCGCTCGCCGCGATGGCCGGGAAGCCGACCACGTTGTCCTCGACGATGACGTCGGGGGCGAGCTCATCGAAGATCTCGGTCAGGCGCGGGTCGACGTACTTCGCGCCATCGATGAGGGCCTGCCACGTCGGCGCCATGAACTCGCCGAGCTGCTCGAGCGTCGACTTGCGAAACACCGGCGCCGTGTCGCGGATGAAGTCGATCCAGAACTGGCCCGGGATCTCGGGCTCCGCGGGCGGCGGACCGAGGCGCATGAGGCGCTCTTCGAAGCCCTTGGCCTCGAGCGTGCCCGCGAACGACTCCTCGACGATGAACACGACCCGGTGGCCGCGTTCGCGCAGCACGGTGCCGATGCCGACGCAGTTGTTCGTCGGGCCGAACGCCCCTTCGGGGAAGAAGACGATCGTGCGCGGCTCGGTCACGTGGGCCTCCGTCTGGAACGGCGCTGGATCCGTTCGCCTCATGATGCCGACCGCCACCGACGGTTGCAGCGCCGGGCCGTACGGCCGGCCACTGGTCGGGTGTAACGATCCGGGTCCATCATCGTCCCCACGATATGCGTGCCCTTGCGCCCCTCCTGGTCCTCGTGCTGCTCGCGCCGATCTTCGGCCCGGCCTCGACGCCCGTCGTCGACCCGTTCGACGCGATCGTCCGCCACGACCTGCGCTTTGCGGCCTCGCGACTGGAGGCGGCGGTCGGCACCGTCCCGCCCGCGCGATATCCGGTGATGACGACATCGAGCGGCGCGTGGTCGACGACGGATCCGCCGGCCTGGACGAGCGGCTTCTTTTCCGGCGCGCTCTGGCGGATCTACGAGGCAACGGGTTGCCGGCCGTGGGCCACCCGAGCCGCCGGCCGCGACGCGGGGCTCGAGGGCCAGGAGCTCGACACGTCCAGCCACGACGTCGGCTTCAAGATCTTCACGAGCATCGGCAACGCCGCACGCCTGACCGGGTCGTCGAAGGATCGCGACACCGTGCTCACGGCGGCGGCCTCACTGGCCACGCGCTACAGCTCGGTCGTGACCGCCATCCGCTCGTGGGACGGACCGACCCCGGCCCATTTCCGCGTGATCATCGACAACCTGATGAACCTCGAGCTGCTGTTCTGGGCGTCGCACCATGGCGGGCCGCGGACCTGGTACCGGATGGCCGTCAACCACGCCCTGCGCTCGATGCACGACCTCGTCCGCGCCGACGGGAGCACCTATCAGGGCGTCGACTACGACCCTTCGACCGGCAAGATCCTCCGGAAGTTCACGCACCAGGGTGCCGCCACCGAGTCCACGTGGGCACGCGGCCAGGCCTGGGGGATCCACGGCTTCACGATGGTCTTTCGCGAGACCGGGGACGCGCGCTTCCTCGAGACGGCCCGACGTATCGCCGACTTCTATCTCGACCACCTGCCGGCCGACCACGTGCCGTACTGGGACTTCGCGGCGCCGGGCATCCCGAACGCTCCACGCGACAGCTCGGCCGCCGCCGTTGCCGCTGCAGGGCTGCTGGAGCTCGCCACGCTGGAGACCGACGGCGCGCGCTCGGATCGCTATGCGCAGGCCGCTCGGGACACCATCACGTCGCTGTCCTCGCCCGCCTATCTGGCCGAGGGCACCGCCGGCCGATCGATCCTCCTGCACGGCACGCAGAACGCGCCGGTCGGCGAAACCGACCGCGGACTCATCTACGGCGACTACTACTTCGTCGAGGCCCTGCTGCGCTACCGGTCGCTGACCGGGCGGATCACCGACGCGTCGACCGGTCATCCGGTCGTCGGTGCCCGCATCACGCTCGCCGACGGCGGCCGGACCCTGTCCAGGTCCGACGGCCGCTACCTCCTGGCCGGTGCCCCCGCAGGCGCCGTCGACGTCACGGTGAGCGCCCCGGGCTTCGATGATGCCGCGCGGACGGTGGCGATGGACGCCGTCGGCGCCTCCAGGCTCGATTTCACGCTGGTCCCGTCCACGACGGCCAGCGGACCCGCGATCACGCGATGCCGGACGGCCGGCCTGTTCCCCTGACGCACATCCAGCCCGCCACGGATCGCGCACGAAGGGTGTAGCGTATCGACCGACCGACCAGTCGGTCGGTCGCACGACGTGCACGAAGACGAGGCCTCGCCCCGTGGCTCGCACCCCGAAGAACGATCCGGCCGAACAGGGTCGCGGCCGCCGTGAGCGCATCCTCGATGCGGCGTTCACGACCTTCGCCGGACGCGGCTACCGCGACGCGTCGATGGACGACATCGCCTCGGCGGCAGAGACCTCCAAGGGCGGCGTCTACTTCCACTTCCCGACCAAGGAGTCGATCTTCCGCGAGCTCATGCGGACGACCGCCGACAAGCTCATCGCCAAGGTCGAGCGCGAGGTCGCCGACGAGCCCGACCCGATCGACCGGGCGGAGATCGCGATCCGGACGGTGCTCGCCACATTCGCCGGACACCGGACGATGGCGCGCCTGCTCTTCCTCGACGTCATCGGTGCGGGTCGCGTGTTCCAGGCGGAAGCGAACGACCTGCACGATCGATTCGCCCGGCTGATCGGCGGCTACCTCGACCAGGCCATCGCCGACGGGGTCATCCCGGCCACCGACACGCGGGTGACGAGCATCGCCTGGTTCGGGGCGCTCAACGAGGTCGTCGGGCGCTGGCTGCTCGCCGAGCATCCCGACCGGCTCGAGGATGCGTATCCAGCGCTCCGCGCGATGCTGCTGCGCAGCGTCGGCGTCGATGCCGATCGGATCGGGCAGATCCCCTCCCCGACCGTTCCGGGCTCGTTCCCCGAGGCGCCGCGATGACCGTCGTCGACCGCGATGTGCGGGGCGGGCTGGCGATCCGGACCGAGTCTTTCGAACCATTCGATGCGATCGCGGTGTACGCCGCGGCCGTCGAGGCCGGCCTGGAGGCCGCGCTGTGGGTGCGGCCATCCGAGGGCTTCGCGCTGGTCGGGATCGGGCGGGCGTGGGCCGTCGAGGCGGACGGACCGGACCGCTTCGCGATCGCGGACACGGCCTGGCGGGGGCTCATGGCGTCGGCGGCGTCGACCCGCGGCGGATCTTCCGCGCGGCGTCGGGCCCGGTCCTCCTGGGCGGGCTCGGTTTCCTTGGCCGGACGCCGGAGGCCGACGACGCCTGGGCGCCATTCGGTGCCTCGTCGCTGGTGCTGCCCGAATGGATCGGCGCCCGGACCCCCGAGGGCACCTGGGTCACCACGACGACCGCGGAGAGCACCGAGCCTGCCGCCCGTCGACGGTTCGATCGGATCGTGGCGCGGGCCCGGGAGCTGGCACCGGCCGCCGGCGGCCTCGTCGCCCGGCCGGTCAGCGCGCCGCTGGCCATCGCCGAGGAGCGCCCTGACGAAACGCTCTGGCGACGGACGGTCGGGCTGTTCGCCGGGGCCGTGGGCCGCGGCCGCATCGACAAGGTCGTGCTGGCCCGCCGGGTCGTCATGACGTCGCCGGCCGACCTCGACGTGGAGAACGCCCTCCGCCGCCTCGCGGCCGGCGCCCCGGAAAGCACCGTCTTCGCGTTCCGCCGTGACGGCCGAACGTTCCTGGGCGCCACCCCGGAACGCCTCATCCGCACGGACGGCCGTTCGTTCCGGACCGTGGCCATCGCCGGATCCATCGGGCGTGGTGCCGACACGGCCGAGGACCAGGCGCTCGGTCACGACCTGCTGGCATCGGACAAGGATCGCGAGGAGCACGCCGTCGTCGTCGATGCCATCCGCGACCGCCTGACGCCGATCTGCGACGAGTTGCGGATCGACTCGGAACCGCACGTGCTGACCCTGCGAACCGTGCAGCACCTGGTCACCGAGATCGAGGGCGTCGTCCACGAGCGGGCCGGCCTGCTATCCCTGGCCGAGCGCCTCCACCCGACCCCGGCGGTCGGCGGAGAGCCGCGCGACATCGCGCTCGGGCTCATCGACGAGCACGAAGGCTTCGATCGAGGCTGGTATGCGGGGCCGATCGGCTGGCTGGGGAGCGACGGCGACGGTGAGCTCATGGTCGCGTTGCGCAGCGGCATCGTCGATCACACGCGGGTGACCCTGTTCGCCGGCTGCGGCATCGTCGCCGACTCGGATCCCGAGCGGGAATGGGAGGAATCGCGCCTCAAGCTGCGGACCCTCGCGTCGGCGTTGGGGCGGCCGGGAGACGAGCCATGAGCCCTTCGGGAAACGCCGAAGGGAGCCGCGTCGGGAGCATTGCGGCGAACCCGGCCGTCCTCGCCGCCCCGATCCTGCGCGCCTTCGTCGAGGAGCTCGTGCGGGCGGGTGTCCGCGAGGCGGTCGTCTGTCCCGGTTCGCGCTCGACACCGCTCGCCCTGGCCCTCGCCGCCCACGATGGCCTGCGCACGACGGTGCTGCTCGACGAACGGTCGGCGGGCTTCGTCGCCCTCGGGCTGGCCGCCACCAGCGGTCGCGCGGTGGTCCTGCTAGGGACATCCGGAACGGCCGTCGTGAACTTCGGGCCGGCCGTGGTCGAGGCGTCGCTAGGGCGCGTTCCGCTCGTCGTCCTGACCGCCGACCGGCCGCTGGAGCTTCGGGACCGCGGCGCGCCGCAGACCATCGACCAGACCGGGCTGTACGGCCGGCACGCCAAGTGGTGGACGGAGCTGCCGCTCCCCGACGACGCACCCGAGACGATGGCCCACGTCCGGTCCGTGGCGGGACGCGCCGTCGCGGTCGCGGAAGCCGGGCCGGCCGGGCCGGTCCAGGTGAACGCCCCGTTCCGGGAGCCGCTCGTGCCGATCGGGCCGCTCGGCGCCTGGCCCGATCTTCCGCGCGCGCCGTTCACGAGCGCCGTGACGGGTCCGCGGCGTCTGACGATGGACGTGATCGCGGGACTCGCCGACCGGATCGTGGCCGCGGACCGTGGCCTCATCGTGGCCGGCCCGCTGACGGGCACGGACGCTGGCGCGATCGAGGCCATCGCCCGCCTCGCGGCGAGTGCCGGCTATCCGATCCTGGCCGATCCACTGTCCGGCCTGCGCGCGGGACCGCACGACCGCGCCAACGTCATCGCCCGTGGGGATCAGCTCGTCCGGCCCGGTCCGTGGATCGACGCGCACGAGCCCGACCTCGTCATCCGCTTCGGGGCCATGCCGACCTCGAAGCCGGTCGTCCAGCTGCTGGCGCGCGTGGAACCGGAACTCCTCGTCGTCGATGGCGATGCGGGCTGGCGGGAGGCCGCTCTGATCCCCGCCACGTTCCTGCATGCCGACGCCGCGTCGACCGCCATCGACCTGGCCGAGGCGCTCGACGCGCGGTCCGACACCCGGCCGCCCGAATGGCGGCGCGACTGGCTGGCCGCCGAGCGGGCCGCGAACGCCGCCATGACGGCGTGGCTGGCCACGCTCGACGAGCCGTTCGAGGGCGCCCCGTTCGCCGCGCTGCCCGCCGTCGTCGGGGAACGCGAGGCCGTCGTGTGGGCTGGGAACTCGATGCCGATCCGAGACCTCGACGGCTGGCTGCCATCGACCGACGTGGCGCTGGAGGTCCACGGGAACCGCGGGGCGAACGGCATCGATGGCGTCGTGTCGACGGCCATCGGGTCCGCCCTGGCGGTCGGTGCCGAGCGACCGGTCGTGGTCGTGGTCGGCGACGTGAGCTTCCTCCATGACCTGGGCGCGCTCGTGACCGCCCGGCTGACGGGCGTGGCCCTGACCGTGGTCGTGCTCCAGAACGACGGTGGCGGCATCTTCTCGTTCCTGCCCCAGGCGGCGACCGTGGATCAGGAGGTCGGGCTGCCGGCCAACTACGAGCGTCTCTTCGGGACGCCCCACGGGATGGATATCGGGCCGCTCGTGACGGCCGCCGGGCACCAGCACGTGCTCGTCGAGGACGGGGCTGCCCTCGCCGATGCGTTGGACACGGCCCTGGGGCGACCCGGCCTGAACGTCGTCGAGCTGCGCACGGACCGGGCACGGAACGTGGAGCTGCATCGGGCCGTCGCGGCCGAGGTCCAGCGGGCGCTCGCGGCGAAGCGGCCGGCGGCCGAGGTCGCGTCGTGAGCCGCATCGAGGTCGACCAGACGTGGTACGAGGTCCGCGAAGCCGGCCGGGGTCCGGCTGTGCTTTTGCTCCACGGCTTCACGGGTCGCGCCTCGGACTGGCAGCCGTTCATCCCGGCCATCACGCGGGCCGGCTATCGATCGCTGGTCGTCGACTTGCTCGGCCACGGCCGGTCCGAAGACCCGGATGACCCTGCCCGCCACGCGGTCGAGCGCCAGGCCGAGGCCTACTCGGTGATCCTGCGCGGGCTCGGTGCGGCGCCGGCGGTCGTGGTCGGGTACTCGCTGGGCGCCCGGATCGCCCTCCGGATCGCGGTCGCCGCCCCGGACACCGTCGCGGGTCTCGTGCTCGAAAGCCCATCGGCCGGCATCGCCGATCCCGAAGCGCGCGCCGAGCGACGCGCGGCGGACGACGTGCTGGCCACCCGCCTGGAGCACGACGGTATCGAGGCGTTCCTGCGCGCGTGGGAGGCTGCCCCGCTGTTCGCCGGGGAGCATCGGCTGCCGCAGGCGCAGCGCGATCGCATCCATGCTTCGCGTTCGCACAACAGCGTCGAAGGCCTCGCCGGCTCGCTCCGCGGTGCCGGCCAGGGCGCGATGGAGCCGCTCCACGACCGGCTGTCGTCGATCGAGGCGCCCACGCTCGTCGTCGCCGGGGCGCTCGATCCGGTCGGACTCGAGCGTGCGCGCCTGGTAGCCGCCGGCCTGCCAGACGCCCGACTCGTCGTCCTGCCCGACCGCGGCCACGCCCTGCATCGCGAATCGCCTGCCACGTTCCGTGCCCTGCTCATCGATCAGCTCACCGCCTGGAGACCCGCATGACCGCCTGGACCACCGTCGCCACGTACTCCGACATCCGCTTCGAGCGAACCGAGTCGGGCATCGCGAAGATCACCATCGACCGCCCCGAGGTCCACAACGCCTTCCGGCCCGAGACGGTCACCCAGCTCATCGATGCCTTCGCCCGCGTCCGCGACGACTCGACCCTCGGTTGCGTCCTGCTCACCGGCGCCGGCGACAAGGCGTTCTGCTCGGGCGGCGACCAGCGCTACAAGAGCCACGCGGGCGGGTACGTCGGTGGCGACGGGATCGCCCGGCTGAATGTCCTCGACCTGCAGCGCCAGATCCGCTCGCTGCCGGTGCCGGTCATCGCCCTGGTCAACGGCTACGCCATCGGTGGCGGTCACGTGCTGCACGTCGTGTGCGACCTGTCGCTGGCCTCGGACAACGCGATCTTCGGGCAGGTCGGCCCCAAGGTCGGCAGCTTCGACGCCGGGTTCGGGATCGGCCTGTTGGCCCGACTGGTCGGCGACAAGAAGGCCAAGGAGATCTGGTTCCTGTGCCGCCAGTACACCGCCGCCGAGGCGCTCGACATGGGCCTCGTCAACCGGGTCGTGCCGCTGGCCGAGCTCGAGGACGAGGGCGTCACGTGGGCCGAGGAGATCCTCCAGATGAGCCCGACCGCGATCCGCTTCCTCAAGTCGGCGTTCCTCGTCGCCACCGACGGCCTGGCCGGGCTCCAGGAGTTCGCCGGCAATGCGACCGGCCTGTACTACACGACCGACGAGGCGCACGAGGGCTCGACCGCGTTCCTCGAGAAGCGCGACCCCGACTACACCAAGTACCCGCGCCGGCCATGAGCGGACCCGTTGTGTCGCCACCGGCGCCGGCCAGCGCGGAACGGCCATCGGTCGCCAGGACCTGGTGGCTGGCCATCCGGCCGCCGACGCTGCTCGCCGCGATCGCGCCGGTGCTCGTCGGTGTCGCGGCTGCCATCGCCTCCGGAGCCGCACTGCGCGCCGACACGGCGGTCGCCTGCCTCGCGGTCGCGTTGCTCCTCCAGATCGCGGCCAACCTGGCCAACGACGTATCCGACTTCCGGCGCGGCGCCGATCCGGTCGAGCGCACCGGCCCGCTGCGCGTCGCCGCGGCCGGCCTGCTGACCGAACGCCAGCTCGAGACCGGCATCGCCGTCGTCATCGGCCTTGCCGGTGTCGTCGGGATGTATCTCGTGTTCGTCGGTGGCCCGGTGCTCATCGCCGTGGGTCTCGCCGCGATCGTCGCGACCCTTGCCTACACGGGTGGGCCGTGGCCGTACGGCTATCGCGGCCTCGGTGAGTTGTTCGTCTTCACGTTCTTCGGCCTCGTCGCCGTCGTCGGGACGGCGTACCTGCAGGCCCTCCGGCTCGAGCCGCTGTACTGGCTGGCGGCCATCCCGGTCGGGTCGATCATCACGGCCATCCTCGTCGTCAACAACCTGCGCGACATTCCCGACCGACCGCGTCGCGGGCAAGCGAACGCTGGCCGTCACGTTCGGCGAGGGCTTCGCGAAGGCCGAGTACGTCTTCCTGCTCGTGGTCGGAGTGCTGATCCCCGTCGTGCTCGTCATGTCCTCGATGGCCGGCCCGGCCGTCCTGCTGGCCGAGCTGGCATTCGTCCTGGCCATCGATCCCGTACGGCGGGTCACCTCGCTCGGCCCGAGCACCGACCGTCGCTCGCTCAATCCCGTGCTCAAGGCGACCGCCCGGCTGTCGCTCGTCTACGCGGTGCTGTTCGCCATCGGGCTCGTGCTGGGCGGCGGGGCGGGGTGACGTCGGTGCAACCCGCCGCCCCGGGAGTCGTCACGGTCAGCGCGGCCGAGGCGGTTCGGGTGCGGGTCCCGTTCGCGGTGCCGTTCGCCACGTCGGCTGGGACGTGGGACGTCCGCGATGCCTGGATCGTGCGGCTGCGGGATACGACCGGTCGGGTGGGGGTCGGCGAGGCAAGCCTGGATCCTGGCGCTGGACCCGATGACATCGCGGCCCTGGCCGTCGCGATGGGCGCCACCGTGCCGGATCTTGCCGCCCAGGGGGCCATCGATCGATGGCTCACCGCGGAGCACGAGTCGACCGACGCGGTGCGCCTGGCGACGCGGGCCGCCATCGCGGGTGCGGCGCTCGACCTCGGCGTGCTGCCGTGGGCGCGAATGTCCGCGGCGGCCCGGTCCGTCCGGGTCAACGCGACCATCGCGACCGAGGATCCGGCGGCGACGGTCGACGGCGCCCGGGCGGCCGTCGCGGCCGGATTCACCTGCCTGAAGGTCAAGGGCGGATCCGAGGACTCGACCGGCGTGCTCGTCGAGCGGCTCGCGGCCGTGCGGGCGGTCGTCGGTCCCGAGATCGAACTGCGTCTCGACGTGAACGGCGCCTGGGATGCGACCGTGGCGCGCGAACGGCTCGCGGCTCTGGCGGCACCTGGACCTCGCGTACGTCGAGCAGCCGATCCCGGCCGGCGACATCCCGGCGCTCGTGGGGTTGCGGCGCGGCTCGCCGGTGCGGATCGCCGCCGACGAGTCGGTCGCGTCGCGGCCGGCAGCGCGGGCGCTCCTCGATGCCGGGGCGGTCGACGTGCTCGTCATCAAGCCCGGCCGGGTCGGTGGCGGGCTGGAGGCGCTGGCGATCGCCGAGGAGGCCGATGCCGCCGGGGTCGGCGTCACGATCTCGACCCTGCTCGAGACGGGCGCGGGGCTCTCGACGGCGCTGCGCGTGGCGGCCTCGTTGCCCGGCGACCGGGAGCACGCGCACGGTCTCGCGACGAGCGACGTGCTCGTGTCGGATCTGCTGGCGAGCCCACTCGTGACGACAGACGGACGCATCTCCGTGCCGGGCGCCGGGCTCGTCCTCGACGAGGCGGCGCTGGAGCGCTGGACGGTCGAGCGGATCGGGGACGCGGCGTGACCACCGGACAGCGACCCGCCATCCTGGCCGACGACCTCCGGCGCCATGCCGCGGAACGCCCCTCGGATCCGGCGGTCGTAGCACGCGACGAGACGTGGTCCTGGGCGGACCTCGACCGTCGAGCCGATGGCATCGCTGCGGCCATCGCGGGGCTCGAGCTCCCGCCCGGTCAGCGCGTCGCGCTGGCGGTCGGGCCGACGATGCTCGGGATCGCCGCCCTGCACGGTGTCGCTCGGGCGGGTGTCGACGCGCTCGTCGTCCAGCCGCGCCTGGCTGCGCCCGGAGATCGCGGCGTTGCTCGAGCGAGCAGGGTGCCGGGCGATCCTGGTCGACCCGGCCACGGGCGTCGACGCGCCGGCCGGTGTGCTCGCCGTCGACCTGTCGGCGATCGCCGACGGCGCGCCGCTCACAACGACCGCGATCGGGTCGCTCATCCTCGCGACCTCCGGGACGACCGCGCAGCCGAAGCTGGCGCGCCTGCCGCTCGACCGCCTCGCTGCGAGCGCGGCGGCCTGGATCGGCTTCCTGCCACCGGCGACAGGCTGGCTCCTGTCGTTGGGACTCGGACACGTCGCTGGCATCGGCATCGTCGCCCGAGCCGCGGCCGCCGGCGTCCCGATCGTGGTGCCGCCCAGCCTGGAGCCGGCTGCCCTCGTTGGCGCCATCGAGGCCGCCCGCGCCACGGGCGTCGTCGTCAGCCATTGCTCGCTCGTCGCGACGCAGCTCGGCGCGATCCTCGACGCGACCGGCGACGCGCGGCCGCCGGACGGGATCGCGGCGATCATCCTGGGTGGCGGGCCGATCCCCGCACCCCTCCTCCGCCGGGCGATCGCGGCCGGCTGGCCCGTGATCCCGAGCTACGGCATGACCGAGACGGGTTCTGGTGTCCTCGCGCTGCCGTCGGCGGAGGTCCCGGACAACGCCGAGACGGTCGGGCGCCCGATCGACGGCGTCGAGCTTCGTCTCGACGGCGAGGCGATCGAGCTCCGCGGGCCGATGCTGTTCGCCGGTTACCTCGACGACGCGGCAGCCACGGACGCCGCGCTCACCGCTGATGGCTGGCTGCGCACTGGCGACCTCGGACGCCTCGAAGGCGACGGGCGGCTCGTCGTCATCGGTCGGAGCGACGACGTGATCATCACCGGCGGCGAAAAGGTTGCCCCAGCCGAGGTCGAGGCAGCGATCCGGAGCCACCCGGCGATCACCGACGTGGCCGTGATCGGGGTCCCGGACCCGCGATGGGGTTCCGTGCCGGTCGCCGTGGTCGTGCTCCGGCCCGATGCCGGCGCCACCGACGACGACCTGCGCGCCCACGCCGCCGGGCGACTCGCCCGCTTCAAGGTGCCGGCGCGGTTCGTCCGGGTCGCGGCACTGCCACGCGACGGTCTCGGGAAGATCGCGCGCACCGATCTCCGGGCCCTGGCAACCACGCCCGACAAGCCGCCGGCCGCCCCGGACCCGGTCCGTCGCACGGTCACCACCAACGACGGCCAGCGGCTCGCGATCTTCGAGCTCCCCGCGGGCGCCGTCGGCGACCAAGGTCCAGAGCCACCCGTCGCGATCCTGCTGCACGCCACGCTCTCGACCTCGGAGCAGCTCGTCCGCCTCGGCCGCCGGCTGGCGGAGCGCGCCCGCGTGGTCCTTGTCGATCGGCGCGGCAGCGGCGAGTCGACCATGGCCCAGCCCGGTCCGGTGTCCGTGCCGCGTCACGTCGAGGACGTCATCGCGGTCCTGGACGACCTCGGCGTCGAACGGGCCGTGCTCGTCGGGCACAGCTACGGCGGCGTGGTCGCGCTCGAGACGGCGGCTCGGTACGCCGACCGCGTCACGGCCGTATTCGTCTGGGAGCCACCCTATCTCGACGTCGGGTCGCCGGCGGTGCGGCGCGCGATGTCCCATGTCGGTGACGACGTAGCGCGGGCATTCGCCGAAGGCGGTGCCGATGGGGCCGCCCATCGATTCCTCGACACGGTCGCCGGCGCCGGCGCCTGGGACGCGCTTCGCCCCCGCCAGCAGGCGTGGATCGGGCGCCAGGGCACGGGCGCGCTCGCCGACGCGGCGATGACCGGCCTCGATCCGGATGGACTGGGTCGCATCCAGGCGCCGGTCGTCATCGCCAGTGGCGATGCAAGTGAGCCGTTCTACGCACCGATCGCCGACGCCCTCGCGGCGCGCATCGGCCCCCGCGCCACCCGCATCCGCATGCCGGACCTGCGCCATCCGGCGCCCATCACCGACCCCGTCGTCATCGCGGAGCTCGCGATGCCGCTTCTCGACACCCGCGCCCAGGAGACCACCCCGTGACCGATCCCGATCCCTCCACGCCGACGCCCTCCGGCGAGGCCACCGACCGCGGCAACGCCGCGCCACCGACCGAGGTCGGGGCGATGTTCGACCGCATATCGGGCGTCTACGACGTCATGAACCTCGTCATCAGCGGGTTCCAGGAGCCGCGCTGGCGGCATCGGGCGGTGGCGATGGCGGGCGTCGGGGTCGGCGACGCCGTCATCGATATCGCGACCGGGACCGGCAAGGTCGCCGCGTCGCTCAAAGACCAGGTGGGGCCGTCGGGACGGGTGCTCGGTGTCGACCTGTCGCCGAAGATGATCAAGCGGGCACAGCGCGCGTTCGCCGCTCGCGACGGGCTCGACTTCGTCGTCGGCAATGCGATGGAGCTGCCGGCAGAGGACGCCACCTTTGACGCGGCGACGATCGCGTTCGGGATGCGCAACCTGCCCGACTACGGCCGCGGCTTCGCGGAGATGCGCCGCGTCGTCCGGCCAGGCGGCCGGGTCGTGTGCCTCGAGATCGCCCGTCCGAACCATCTGCTCGCACGCCTGGGTCGCGTGTGGTTCGAGCGGATCGTGCCGTTCCTGGGCCGGATCGCCGGGCAGGGCGACGCCTACGGCTACCTCGTCGAGAGCGTGCGCAACTACCCGGGACCGGAGCGGATCGCCGCGATCATGCGCGAGGCCGGGCTGGTGGACGTTGCGGTGACGCCGATGACGCTCGGGATGGTGACGATCCACGTGGGGCGACGCCCGCCGGACTGAGGTTTGTCGCGCCGGGCCGCGACCTCGCCAACGGCGACCGTACTAGGTCGATCCGCGTCATACGCCCGCCCAGCGAGCGTTAGGCGATGTGGCGGCCAGCTATCCGCCCAAGTAGACCGCCCAGGTCGTCGATCTCATCCCGAATCGTGCTCACGCCAAGCGCATCTACGTCGCCGCCGCATCACCCGGACCGCCCCGCCGCCTGATGACTCCGCCTAACGCTCCTGCGGCGGGCGTTCGTCGTACCGCTGCGTCAAGGACATGATCCGGGGCGCCGCTTGGTACTTAACGCTTGGCCTTCGCGTCGTTCTCGGCCACCCGGATCTCCACGATCTGCCGCACGAGGTCGACCGGGATCGGGCGCGAGGCCGGGAAGCGGATCGTGCCCTTGCCGACGAGGTACGGCTCGATCGCGGCGCCGAGGCCCCTGACCACTCCGTCGCTCGCCGGGAACAGGCTGTAGTGCGACTGGAACGCGTCGTACGAGACCAGGAACTGCCCGTGGGTCTTGAAGCCGGGCATCTTGTAGGTGATGACCTCGGTCGCGTCCGGGGCGGCGGCGCGGATGGCCGCACGAAGCGCTTCCATCGCCGGTCGTCGATCGGCGGGCAGCGTCGCGATATACGTATCGACGCTCGTCAGGTCGGGCATCGGGTGAAAGAACCCTCATCTCTGTCCGGTGATTTGCCCGTCGAGTCTATCGCTGACGCGTCGCGACGACGGAGTGCTGTCCAAACGCCTAGTGCTGGGCAGGCTGGAGGAGACCCTGGCAGTCCGGCAGCGGATCCCGACGCGTGTCCTCTTGCTGAACGACGTCAGTGACGAGCACGAACGAATGCGGGCCGTACGAGCCGCCACCGCTGTGAAATGTGTCGCGTCCTGGCGACGTCACCGTCCACCAATTCAGCGGGAAATCGTCTTCGGTCACCTCGCTACACGCGGGAGCCGTGAACTGCCGTGGGCCGCTCTCCACGGTCACGTCTGCAGTGGTTCGATTGATGACCGTCAGCCTCCCGCGGAACTCGACCTGACCTGGCCCATCGTTGTTACAGCCGCCGGCCACGGCGACCGCCCCGATCAACACAAGCAGGGCATTCCTCACGATTAGGTCTCGATGCCTAGTCCGGGACGCCGCGGTCCGACGGGCTCTGGAACGCCTCGGCCGGGGCCTGGTTGACCTGGCCATCGCCCGACGTCGGGAAGTCCGACCGATTCTGGTCCAGGAACGGGTCCCGAGCCCCGGTCTTGCGCCCGCGATCGATGCCCCACGCGGCCACGAACAGGATGGCGATGTCCGCCAGGGCGGCGGGCAGCCAGCTGATGACGCCGACATACGCCAGCGCCGGCGGGATCAGCAGCGCGACTAGGATCAGGATCGCCATCGACTCAGTCTATGCGCCGGTATCGGGCTGGCTGCGCCCGGGATTCGGTCATGGCCGTGGCGTCAGTCACCTGTGTCCGCCAGGGTGAGTCCGACGCCGTCGCCCACGATCGATCGACTTTCGCCTAGCCAGCCGAATCCGATCCACAGCCAGGCGATCGCGATGAGTGGGACCGACGAGTAGATGACGTAGCCGATGTCGCCGGGTGCGGCGATCCCCGCAGGGAGGAGAAGGGTCGGAAGGCACGCGACCAACAGTGGCGCCATGAGCCTCCGCGAAGCGACCCCGTCTCGCCAGGCCGCGAGCGGGACCGGGATCAGACAGATGACGAACACGAACCAGGCCAGGGCGACGATGCTCGACCCACCGCCGTGGGCCACATCGGTCCCTCCGAGAGAGACGGCGACCGCGGCGACCGTCGCGACGACGCCCAGGATCGTCGCGATGACGCGCAGCGGCAACGATGGGACCGGCCTCGATGTCAAACGCCACACGGGAGGCAACTGGAGGCCGATTCCGAGGACCCACGACAACATCACGATCTCGTCCGGAAACGTATCGAACGGCACGACCCCGAAGAAGCGGATCGCGACGATGGCAAGGCACGGCGCGACCGCGACGGCACTGGCAGCAGCGATGGTGGGCTCTCGATCGCGCCATGACCGCGCGACCTTCAACGCACCGAGGAGCCACACGACGCCGAGGAAGACGAACCCGATCCCGGCGAAGCGCTGATTGAGATCGCAGTACTCGAAACAGCCCTCCGCGACCGGCGCCGACATCAGGATGCCCAGCAGGACCGTTGGCATGAGCAGGACCGCGGTCCAGACGAGCAGGCGCCGATAGGGTCGGCGGTCGACTCGGACGCTCACGACCTCGTCGCCTGCCGACAGCGTCACGCCAGGATCACGGCCTCAACGGCCCTTCGGCTTCGGGACGGCGATGTCGTCGACGTGCGGCGTGCCAGCCTCGACGTGCGACACCTGGACGCCAGCCCGGGCCACCCCGCCGAGCAGCCGGTCACCCCGGCCCTTCCGTCCGGCGAATCGACGTTGGCTCAGCCACAGCAGGCCGATCACGACGACGATCGGGGCCGCGATCGCGGCCAGCATCGCCGCGATGGCCAGGAACTCGGCCACGCCGATGGGCCTAGGCGGAAACGTGCTGCCGAGCGTCGCCGTCGGACGCCGGGCGTTCACGTCGGAGGATGTCGACGAAGATCAGACCACCGAGGACGATCGTGATCACGGCCACGAGCCAACTCGAAGCGACCGTCGCACCGAACAGGACGCCGGCCACGAGCGACACGGCAAGGTACGCGATGACCAGCGATCCGATCGCGATCCCGACCCTCCGAACGATCCTGAGCATCGATCCCTCATGCGTAGCGCCTCCGCATCGTCCGTCGGCTGCGGGTCAACGTCAATGGGACCGCCGTCGTGAACCTCGGCAGCGAGAGGTAGCCCTTCAGGTGGCATCCGGCCTCCGGGTGCTTCGGTCGACAGCTGGGCGGACGAGGTCGACGATCGTCGCCGCGGCGACCGTGGCCGTCGTCCGTTCCGTGTCGATCACGATGTCGGTCGACGGGGCCGCGGCCAAGACCGCCGCGTGTGCGGCGAAGTGCGCACGCAAGAACCCTGGCTCGCGCGACCGGCCGCGGGTCGGATCGCCCTGGGCTCGACGCAGGGCCTCCTCGTACGACACCTCCAGCCTGACGTAGACCGGATTCGCGCCGTCCACGAGATGTCGGTCGAACGCCTCCCGCGCGCTCGGCAGGTTGTAGGAGCCCTCGGCGATGACGACATCGATGCCGTCGCTCGCGAGCGCGTTCGTTGCCGCAGCCGCGCGACGTCGGGCGACGGTCCACGCGTCGTCGTCGGCCGGCGCTCCCTCGGCGATCAACTCGTCGTGGACGACATCGAGATCGATGACGACCGCGCGAACACCGCCGTCCCGCAGCTCCGCTGCGAGCGCGTTCGCGATGGTGCTCTTGCCGCTGGCGATCGGACCCGTGATGACGATGACCACGCGTCCAGTCTGGACCGCGCCGACGAACGCGATGGCGCTTTGGGACCACGATGATGGCGGTCTCTCACGGCAGTGGGACAATGCCGGCATGTGGCTTCTCGTCATCGTGGTGACGTGTCTGGTCCTGCTCGTGGTCGTCCGCCCCGGTACCGATCGGTTCTACGGGATCTTCCGATACCGGAACGGCCTCCAGGGGCCGGGAAACGACCTTCTGGGGCGGCCTCGCGGCGTGCAGGAAGAGGATTCCGTCCAGCCGTGGAAGCCCGCGGACCGATCCGCGCGGCCTGACGCCGCGGATCCACGCCTCGGCCATCCGTAGACGATCGCCGCTAGCCGCGCCCGGCCCGCTCCCAGAGGTCCCATCGATTGGCGACGTGCATGCCGGCCCGCTCGTAGACGGCCGTCGCGCCGGTGACGTTCTCCGCATCGACGTTGACCAGCACCCGGCGCACGCCACGCCCCGCCAGGGCGCCGAACGATCGACGGAGCAGGGTCCAGCCGATCCCCCGCCCGCGATGGGTGTCCAGCACGGCGAGCCAGTTGACCCAGCCGTCATCGTCGCCGGCGCTGGCCGTGAGCACGCCTACGGGCCTGCTGCCGTCGCGGGCCGCAAGCCAGAGCGTCGGGTCGTGGGTCGGGCTGGAGCGATCCTCGTCGAGCCAGACGTCGAACGGCTCGAGACGGTCGATCGGGTCGGCCGCGAAGGCCGACGCCAGGACGGCGTAGACGGCGGGCAGATCGACGTCCGGGTCGATGCCGCCGATCGCGATCCCCGGCGGGTCCGGGACGGCGTCGATCGGCCCGTCGAGCTCGATCTGCATATGCCAGTTGTGGCGGATCGGCCGCAGCCCGCGGGCGGTCGCCATGGCCGCCGCTGCGGCGTCGGCGCCGCCTATGGCGTGCCGGAACCGCGGCGTCTCGACACCGGCGAGGAGCTCGGCCGCGTGGGCCTCGATGCGGTCGAAGAGTGCCGTCCCGATGCCGCGACCGCGTGCATCTGGATGGACGACACCCCACGACCCAACGAGGTCGGGCTCATCCGACGTCGCCTGGCCGTAGGCGACGATCCGATCGCCGATCTCGGTCACGATCCAGGCGTCGGTGGCGAGATCGATGCCAGGCCGGCTCCAGACCTGGCGCATGAATGCCGCGTCCATCGTCGGCTCGATCCCATCGGCGAGCTGGTCGGCGACCAACACCGCGCCGACGAGCATCGGCGTCACCGCGGGTCGGGGCGCGGAAGGCGTACCCGGACGGCAGGCTCATGGGCCAAGGGTACGAGGTGCGGACATGGATCGGCCCCGGCACGTGGCCGGGGCCGATCGAGCGCTCAGTGCTTGCGGTTCGGGTTCGGTCCGAGCGGGGAATGATTCGGGTTGCAGAAGAAGCCGGAGTTGGCCACATGCGGGTCGGCGGTGCCGCCGCGGAGTCCTGCCCGAAGGACTAGGCCCGCGTAGCGATATCCAGCGCCGCCTATCCGCCGCGCTCGACGGACCGGATCCGATCGGCTTTGCCGGGGATCCCATCCACGATGGCTTGCCAGGCGCCGTCGCGAAGGGCCTCATACGCTCGGAACGCGCACGGGATGCCGCTCGCCACGAGCGGATCCAGCCCATCCATCAGCTGGACGTGGAGATGCGGCGTCGTCGAGTTGCCGGTATGCCCGACGCGACCGATCACGTCGCCGAGCCCGACGGGGTCGCCCTCGTGCACCGCGACCGAACCCGGCGCCAGGTGGACGAACGCCCCGACGACGTCACCGCGTTGGAGGATCACGTGATTGCCCAGGATCTGCGGCAACCGTTCCGGGCGGAACGTGAGCGCGTTACGCAGCGCGAGGAACGCCTCGCGCACGGGATGGACGCGGCCGCGCTCCGGGAGGCCATCGACCGCGCGAACGACGACCCCGTCGAACGGCGCATGGACAGGCGCGCCCCACGCGTAGCACTCGCGCGTCGGCACGCCAAGGACGAGGGTCCGCAGCCATCCTGCGGGGTGGTAATGCTGACGAGGACGTTCGTCGAAGATCGACGAAGTCGAAGGCAAAACGCTGCGCCAGGAGATCGGTCCCGTGGCTCGGGATGCGATCCGCGGGCGAGTTGACCGCCACCCACCCTTCCCCGCGCAACGGGAAGTCGACCACGACCGGGTTCTGGCTCATACCTCGAGGACGAGGCCGGGGCCCGCCACGCCGATCCAGTCCTGGAAGCTCCGGGCCGCCGCAGCTCGCGAGGCTTCCGCATCCGTGCCGGGCAGCAGGTGCGTCAGCAGCAACCGCGCAGCGCCTGCCCGCATGCGCCTGGGACGAGCAACCGGAAGCCGTCGTGCTCGACCAGATAGCCGCTGCAGGCGCCGCCGGCCGGTGGCCATGCGCCGGCGCCACCGAGGACGGTGAGCTTCACGGCAGTCCGAGGCTCATTTCCAGGGCGTCGGCAGGTGCGTGAGGGGCTCGCGATCGGGCAGGACGTCCGTCTGCAACGCGGGATCGGCTGCCGGCACGGGCCGCGGCTCGACCCCGAGCTCCTTGAGCACGATGTTTCGCGCCTGGGCGATCGCCGTCGCCTTGTAGAACGCGATCGTCCGGCTGAAGCCCTGCCGGCCGAAGCCGCAGTCCGAGGACAGGACCAGCTTGTCGGCCGGGATGACCGCCATCGCCCGTCGCACGCGATCCGCCACGACCGGCGCCATGTCGGCCTGGAGCGTGCGGTGGTTGACGACGCCGACCGCGACCTTCTTCTTGAGCTTGTCGCCATACGGCTTGAACAAGTCGATCTCGGCGAGGTCGTTCTCGGTGGCTTCCACGGTCCAGACGTCGCCCTTGAGGCGCTCGAGGTAGATCTCGATCGAGTTCGCGTACGACTCGCCCGTGTAGACCTTCTGCATGTTCGGGTTGCCCCAGCAGGTATGGATCCAGAGCTCGACGTCATCGAGCCCCTCGACCTCGTGATTGAACGCGTCGACGAGGAAATCGAGCAGCTCGGTCTGGTCGGGGTAGAAGCACGCGACGAAGTGGATCGTCGGCTCCTCGATCTGGATGACCTTCGCTCCGGCGGCGGCGAGCTGACGCAGCTCCAGGTTCATCGCGGTGGCCATGTCCCAGATGAGCTGCTTCTTGTCCTCGAGGTCGTACTCGGAGGTATGGCTGTCGAGAAAGATCGACAGCACCTGCGACGAGCAGGTGCCGAACTTGACCGGCTTCCCCGCGCGAGCCTGGGCGATGCGCCAAAGCTTCGCGTACTCGAGCGGATTGCGCGGGTCGTGCTCGACCTTGCCGACGACCCGCGGCCAGCGCCAGGTCGTCTCGATCTCGTTCATCAGCGTGCCGGCTGGGAACTCGAGCAATCGATCGCGCGAGCGCTCGTACTGGAGCTCTTCGTGCTCGAGGCCCTTCCAACGCTGGAGCGGGTAGTGGTGCCATGAGCGCCCGGCGAAGTCCTCGTCGAGGTGGTAGTCGCCGTTCGTCAGGATGTCGAGCCCGGCACGCGTCTGGTCCGCGAGCACGGTGCTGTGCGCGTCGAGGAACTGCTCCCGGAAGTGGACGTCGAGCAGCGCCGTATCGAGCGGGCGGCCCCACAGGCCCTTGTCGTACCAGCGCGGCCGCGGCCACGAGCCGGTGACGGTCGCCGGGAGCATCAGATCCTTGGTCGCCGTGAGCATCGAGCGTGCGCCTCCAGGTCGTGATCCGGGTGGAGCACCGATCCTAGATCGTCAGGCGGCCGCTCATCGGACTGCGAGGCGTCGTCAGGCGTCGAAGTCCCAGCGCGTGGCGCCATGTGGCTCGCCGCCGGCGACGCCGAACGCCCGCTTCGGCGTGAACTCGTACAGGTACCACGGCGGCGGCCCGGCGCTCGGGGCGCTGTAGGGGGCGGTGAAGGCGTCGCCATCGACCGACGCGGGCCAGCCACCCTCGTTGTACTTCTTCACGAGGCGTTCGAGCGTGCCCGGGTCGGTCACGCGCGTCGCTTCGCCCTCGAGCACGAGGTCGAGATCCGTGAGCGTGACCGCGAAGACGCAGTCGGATCGTTCGGCGAGGTTCCGGCTCTTGCGCGTCCCGGGGCCGCTCACGAACCAGAGCCGGTCATCGAACCAGACCGCGCCGACGCCCGCGACGTGCGGCCGTCCGTCGGGACGCACCGTGCCGAGGAAGAACGTCGTCATCGGATCGGCTGGGTCCTGGAGCTGCGCCTTCGCGCGCGACCACTCCAGGGTCTCGTGGCCGTAGATGTCGAGATTGGTCGCCTTCAAGATCGGGCTCCTTCCGGGTGGTCGGCGGTCTTGACCGAGGCCGCCCCCCGCTCAGTTTCCCGCATCGACCGGCGGTCAGGCCGCTACTCGTCCCCGAATGGGGGCTTGAGGTCCCGAAGCGATATCTCACAAGCGTCGACATCGGCACGCGGACAGGAGAGCCACAGCGCCCACGGTCCGAGGTCCGTCGCGATGTAGTACTGGAGGTGGACGGTGTCCTCGGCGCCCGAGGCGTCGCTGGCCATCTCCAACCGCAGCGCTTCGCCGAGCTGCAGGTAGACGCGACCGAGGGAGCGGACCCGCAGCTCGCTCGCCTGTGGGTGCATGCCATAGCGCCACCGACTGAGCGTTGGCGCGTTCGATTCGGTCATGGTTCCTCCTGCCGCCGCGACTGCGAGGCGCTTGCGTCAGGCCTCGAGCGATCGACGGGCCTCGTGAAACTCGGCCGGCGTGATCTCGCCACGAGCCAGTCGATCCTCAAGGATCGTGCGCGGATCCTTTCGCCTGACGCCGAGGAGTCGAAGGGCGACCGCCACGATGACCGCGCCGATCGCGACGTACACACCGATCGTCAGCAGGATCACGAGGATCTCCGGGAGCCCGACGGCTGGCATCTCGACCTCTCCGCTTCGCTGAAGGCGATGCTGCTCGCATGGATGTCGCGGGTCAAGGGTAATGACGACTGCTCGTTTCCTCAGCGCCCTGACGCCAGAGCGATGATCAGGGTCCCGGCGGCCCCGACGCCGACCACGAGGTCGAACCAGACCCAGCGCACGTCCCGATACCGCGACCGCGGCACGGAGCCGAATGCCCGGGCATCCATCGCCAGCGCCATCCGGTCGCCGTGGCGGATCGCCAGCACGAGCAGCCCGACGAGGATCCGCGGGTGCCAGGAGCCCCGGAGGCCGCGCATCCGTCGCGCGGCTCGCAGGTTCGCGAGGTCGGCCCCGAACCGCGGGATCGCCCCGTACGCCGCAAGCGCGCCATAGGCGAACCGCTCCGGGACGTGCGCCTGCTGGACGAGCGCGTCGACGAGCCGGGTCGAGTCGGTCGTCAGCGCGAACACCGCCCCCGTGGCGCCGATGGCGACGACCCGCAGGCCCAGCCCGACGCCCGCCTCGAGGGCCTCCTGCGTGACGCTCCACGGGCCGAGGACGACGATCGTCGCCGACGTGGGATCGGCGTTCGCGGCCCCGAACAGCGTGTTGAAGAAGCCGATCCCGAGCGCGACGAGCCAGAGCGGCGCGACCGCCGAGGCGAGTGTGCCCGGCGGTACGCGACCGATCGTCAACGCCGCGACGACGGCGGCGAGGGCCAGCACGATCGGCGGCAGCCAGGCGTTGGTGGTCGCGAGCCCGATCAGCCACACGAGCGCGATGGCCAGCTTGAGGACCGGACTCGTTCGCCCGAGGACGCTGTCGAGCTGCGCCGGCGCGAGATCCCGCATGGCGATCACCCGTGTACCTGCCCGCCCGCAACGGTCACGACCCGCGACGCCACGTCGGCCACGAAGCGTCGGTCGTGCGTGGCGACGACCAAGGCGGTGCCACGATCCAGATGCTCCTCCAGGATGCCGACGAGCGACTCGTAGCCGAGGCGGTCCTGGCCGAACGTCGGCTCGTCCAGCACGAGGAGGCCGGGGGCGCGCACGAGCGTGCAGGCGAGGCTGAGCCGCCGGGCCTCCCCGCCGCTGAGCTTGTACGGACTCCGCTCCCCGAAGACGTCAAGCGGCAAGGCGAGCCGCTCCATCAACGCTGGCGCCACTGCGACCTCCGCCTCCGACAGCCCCAGCATCACCTCATCGACGACGCGGTTCGTGAGGAAGCCCGACTCCGGATCCTGGAACACGTAGCCGGCCCGTCGCGCCAGGACCGCGGGCGCAAGCCGGGACGGGTCGTCGCCACCGAGCCGGACCTCGCCGCGATCCGGCCGGAGCAGGCCCAACGAGCAGCCGACCGAGCGTCGACTTGCCGCTGCCATTGGCGCCGAGCAGGGCGAGCCGCTCCCCCGCCCTGACCTCGAGATCCACGCCATCGATGACGGGCGCGCCACGCTCGTAGCCGAACGACACCCCGCGCGCGATGACACTCGGCCGCATATCCGCGGCGGCCCGCGTCTCCGTAGTGGTCGGTGCCGACGGCGCGGTCGCCGGCGGTGTCGACGGCGGTGTCGACGGCGGTGTCGACGCCTCCGGCTCCGACGTCGCTCCCGTGCCCGATATGCGGCCGAATGGCATCAAGGAGGACACCCGTTCGTCGGCGGCACGCGACCCGGCGCCCGTCCCGGACCCCGGCAGCCACGTCCCCGCCGCCGCCATCCGCTCCCCGGATCGAGCGAGCACCACGTCGGGCGCCCCGACATCGATCACCGACCCGTCGCGATCGAGCGCCAGGACGAGATCCGCCAGGGGCCAGGCATCCTCGACGTGGTGCTCGATGAGGACCATCGTCGTCGAGCGCTCGGCGCGCAGCGCTCGCAATCGATCGAACAGGGATGCCGCTCCGTCAGGGTCCAGGTTCGCGGTCGGCTCGTCGAGCACGAGGCAGCCGGGCGATGCGGCGAGCACCCCGGCCAACGCCAGCCGCTGCTGCTGCCCACCCGAGAGTCGATGGGAGCGGCGTCGTTCCAGCCCGACGAGGCCGGCATCCGCGATCGCCGCCGGAACACGCGCTCGCATGACCGCCTGCGGCCAGCCACGGTTCTCCAGTCCGAACGCCACCTCATCCTCGACCCGTTCCATGACGAGCTGGCTGTCCGGATCCTGGAACACGATCCCGACCCGCGCCGCCAGTGCCGCCGGTGCCCACGCACGTGTCTCGATGCCGTCGACGACGAGCGACCCATCCATCGATGACCGGATCTCGCGTGGCACCAGACCTGCGACGGCCAGTCCGAACGTGCTCTTGCCGCTCCCCGACGGGCCGACCACGAGCAGGCAGGCGCCCGCCGGCACGTCGACGCTGACGCCGCTGAGCGCCGCCCGCGCGGCGCCGGCATACGCGATGGTCAGGTCGCGAGCGACGACCCCGACCGGCGCGGCCGAGGCCGAGGTCGTCGAACCCTCCGGCGATCCCGTGGCGGTCAGTCCGGAAAGCCCTCGAGCACGCCGGTACGGCGGAGCGCCCGTGCCAGCAGCACCGACCCGCCGGCGGTGACGATGGCTGCGGAGATGAGCATCGCGATGCCGCGCAACAGCTGGATCGTCACGTCGGTGTCCGCGTAGTACAGGACCCAGTCGTGGAGCCACGCCGCGACCGCGCTCAGCAGCGCCGCGCCGACCAGCACCGGGAACGTCCAGACGCGATAACGAGTGGCCGCGAAAACGACCTCCGCGCCGAGGCCCTGGAGGAAGCCGGATAGCAGCGCATCGGCCCCGAACTGGCTCCCGAGGAGGGCGGACACGCCGGCCGCCACGACCTCGGCGAACAGCGCCGCGCCGGGCTTGCGCACGATGAGCGGCGCCAGCACGGCCGGGATGAGCCAGACCCCATACAGGACGTCGGTCAGCGGCGGGGCGAACGCGAAGATCGGTTGGGCCGCCGTGTACGCGAGGTTCCACGCCTGGAACACGACCCCGAAGGCCACGCCGATGACCGCGACGACGACGATGTCGCGGGTCCGCCAGCGCGTGTCCGGCACGGGCTGCGAGGCGTTGGCTGGATAGGTGGTCGCCATGATGGCCGTCCTCCGATTCAGGTCTCCGGACGGCGTCAACATGTTCGATCGAGGTCAGGTTCGATCGGGCCTGCTTCCTTCGCCGGTATTAGCCGGATCAGGTTCCGCGGGTCTGTGGCGGTGCCACACTCTCAGCGCTCGAGGCGCTCCCCGGAGGCGTATTCGATTAGGCGGTCAGCGTAGCACGGCCTGCGACCTGCTCCCGGAGCCAGGCGATGACGGACTCGACGACCTCTGGTCCCTCCGGCTCGTTATGCAGCTCGTGGCGGAGCCCCGGGATCGTGCGCCGGGTCGTGAGCGGAGCGCCCTCGAACACCGCCGACGCATCGACCGGGACGAGGCCGTCGTCCTCGCCGTGCTGGACGAGCGTGGGAACGCCCAGGCCGTCATGGGCGGCGGCGCGAACCCGCGCCTGCTCGGCGAAGGCCGCCGCGCCCATCCGGGTCGTCGTGGTCGGGACGCAGCCCGGGTCGCCGACGGTCTTCGCCGCGACGGACGGATCGCGCGAGAGCGTCGAGCCGTCGATGCCGTTGGGGATGTCGAGGGTCGGCGCGACGCGACCCAGCACCTTGGCGAGCGAGTGCTTCCAGCCAGGGAGGTTGTCGTCGAGGGCTGGCGAGGACAGGACCACGAGGTCGGGCTTCGGCCGCGGGGAGAGGCAGTATCCCGCCACGATCAGGCCGCCCAACGAATGCCCGTACAGCACGACCGGCCGGCCGGTCGACATCGCTCGGACGGCAGCGAGTCGCTCGGCCAGGTCGTCGTGGAACTGGCTCCAGCGTTCGACATCGCCGCGCCGACCCTCGGAGCCGCCCATGCCACGGTGGTCGTACCCGAAGGCATCGATGCCGGCGGCGGCCAGTTGGTCGCCGACGTGCTCGTAGCGGCCGGAGTGTTCGCCCAGTCCGTGGACGAGCAGCACGGACGCCCATGGTCGGCCCGCCCACGCGCCGCCGGCCTCCGCCTCGTCCGCCGGCCAGTGGCGGGTCAGCAGCGTCGTCCCGTCGGCCGTCCGGGCGTGATCCACGATCGATGGCATGGCGGTGAGCCTATCGGGTCGAGGTGCGGCCGGTATGGCTACCATGCCGGCATGGGTGTGGATGACGGCTGGGTCGAGCTCGGCGACCGATTCTTCGTGCGGCGGTACGCGTTCTACGACCAGAACATCGGGCTGGTGCTCGGTCGCGGCGAGGCGCTCGTCATCGATACGCGCTCGACGCACGTCCAGGCGCGTGAGATCCAGGACCACGTCCGCGAGCTGACTCGCGACCCGGTGACAGTCGTCGTGGACACCCACGGCCACTTCGACCACGCCTTCGGCAATCACGTGTTTCGACCGGCCACGATCTGGGGCCAGGCCGGCTGCGTGCCATTCATGGCCCGGACCGGGGAGCAGCGACGGGCCAGGATCGCCGCCTCCGAGCCGGAGATCGCCGCAGATCTCGCCGACGTCATCATCGATGCACCGGATCGCACGTTCGATGACGCGGCCACGATCGAGGTCGGCGGGCGCCCCGTCGAGCTGCGCTTCCTCGGCCGCGGCCACACCGACCACGATGCGGTCATCACGGTCGCGGGCACCGACGTGGTCTGGGCCGGCGACCTGCTCGAGGGCGGGGCCGTCCCGTTCTTCAACGACGGCTACCCACTGGACTGGCCGGCGACGGCGCAGGCCCTCGCCGACCTAGTCGACCCGGAGAGCGGCGTGGTCGTGCCGGGCCACGGCGACCACGCCGGGGTCGCGTTCGCCCTGGACCACGTCGCCTCGTTCACGGCGGTGGCCGGTCTGGGCCGACGCATCGTCGGGGGCGAGATCTCGCTTGACGACGCCGTCGCCGCCCATCCGTTCCCGGCATTCGCACCCGAAGAGGGCCGCGCCGCACTCGAGCGGGCGGTCCTGCAGATCGAAGGGAGGCTCCCATGACGGAGCGAACGATCGACCCACACATCACCGAGCGGACCGCCGAGCCGACCCTGGCCGTCCGGTTCCAGTTCCCGATGGCGGAGGTCGACATGAGCACGATCTTCCCGCGCGAGCTGCCGCGACTCTTCGGGCAGGTCGGTGCCCTGGGGCACACGATCGCGGGTCCGCCGTACGCCCGCTACTACGCCTGGGGCGACGAGACCGCCGATTTCGAGATCGGGATCGTCGTCGACCGCCCGGTCGACGCGGTGCCGCCGCTGCGCGAGGTCCCGAACGGCGATCTTGGCGCGTCCGAGCTGCCCGCCGGGCCGATCGCCGTGGGGACGAACTGGGGTTCGTACGAGGGCCTGCCGGTGACGTATCAACGCCTCGCTGACTGGATCCACGAACAAGGTCGCGAGAGTGCGATCGGGCCGTGGGAGTCGTACGTCGCCGATCCGATGACGGTCGCCGATCAGGCCGACGTACAGACCGAGGTCTGCTACCCCCTCGTCTGAGACGACCTCCGGCTCTCAGTCGTCGAGGACGAACGTCACGAGCATGTTCACGCGGTAGGCGACGATCCGCCCGTCATCGATGTCCACCTGCTGCTCCTTGATCCAGGCGGACTTCACGTTGCGTAGCGTCTGATTGGCGCGCTCGATGCCTTCGTTGATCGCCGCTTCGAAGCTCTCGTCCGAGCGAGAGCTGATCTCGGTCACGCGAGCGACGGACATGGCTGATACCTCCCCATGACGTGGTGTGGCCCGGGCGCGGGCCGGACGAGAACCGTAGTCCAGGCGCCGAGAGCGCGCCTTGCATCAACCCTGGATGCGCACGATCCATCGGCCACGGGCGGCACCGGCGACGATCCCGTCGAGGGCGGGCTCGAGCGTATCGAGCGTGACCTCCTCGACGTGCTCCCCGAGCGCTCGCGGGCGCAGGTCGGTCGCCAGCCGGTCCCAGATGCCGCGGCGCCGCGCGATGGGCATCGTCACCGAGTCCATCCCGAGCAGGGCGGCGCCGCGCAGGATGAACGGGAAGACGGTCGTCTCGAGCTTCGGCCCGCCGGCGTTGCCGCTCGAGGCGACCGCGGCCCCGGTCTTGAGGGTCCGCAGCACGTAGGGCAGCGTCGCCCCGCCGACCGCGTCCACGGCGCCTGCCCATCGCTCCGATTCGAGCGGCTTGCCCGGGGCGGTCACCTCGTCCCGGCTCAGGATCCCGGCGGCGCCGAGCGCGGTCAGTCGATCCGCCTCGTCGGGCTTGCCGGTCGCCGCCCAGACCTCGTAGCCACGCTCCGCGAGGATGGCCAGGGCCGTGCCACCGACCCCGCCGCTCGCGCCGGTCACGAGGACCGGGCCGTGGTCGGGCTGCAGGCCCCGGTCCTCGAGCGCCACGATCGACATCGCGGCCGTGAACCCGGCCGTGCCGATGGCCATGGCCTCGCGCGGGGTCAGGCCCGGGGCCAGTGGAACGACCCAGTCCGCGGGCA
Organism: uncultured Chloroflexia bacterium; assembly: GCA_963828965.1. Lineage (GTDB taxonomy): Bacteria > Chloroflexota > Limnocylindria > Limnocylindrales > CSP1-4 > SPCO01. Next base: position 1,073,579 of record CAWHGL010000002.1, on the reverse strand, counting down.
CCCGTTGGTATTCCGTGTAGCCCCCGTGACGCGAGACGCCGAGGTCGTACCCATGGGCCAGCACGGCCGTCCCGACCGGGATCGCCTTGTCGGCACTCGCGACGACCTCGCCGGCGAGATCGATGCCCGGGATGAGCGGGCTGATCCGGGCGACCTTGCCGTCGACCCGCGTCGCCAGCCCGTCCTTGTAGTTCACGCTCGACCAGGCCACGCGGATCTCGACCTCGCCTGGCGGCAGGTCGCTCGCGGCGAACGTCCGGACGCCGCGGTCCACGCGGCCGACGCCGTCGGCGCCCTCGATCTTCTCGGCGACGTAGGCGCGGAACGTGGCAGGGATCGCACTCATGGCGCCAAGCCTAGCCCCGACGTCGCGACACGGCGGGGGCGTTGCGTTTCGGTGGCATCGGTTGACGAGTCAAGGACGGTCCGGCACCATTTCCGGGCGATGACTCACACCCAAATGTCCTGGAACATGTGTATGTGCTGGCGGCCCCGCCGTGCGGAGGATGGGGTCTGAGGTCACGCACTACACACTGACGTAGGAGCGGGACCCCAGACACTGGTCCCGGGGCCGCGGACTCCATCGGAGCCGCGGCTTTTTGTTTGTCCTCCGAACCACGCGACGGGTGTCCGCCAGGCAGCCGGCCCTCCCAGGGCCGCCCGGGACCGATCGACCACGATCCACCGTCGAACGACCACCTTCGGAGCGACCACCTCATGACCGAACTCGATCCCACCACGTTCCGCCCCGAGACACGCGCCCTCCACTCCGGCCAGAAGCCGGACCCGACGACCAACGCCCGCGCCGTCCCGATCTACGCCACGACGAGCTACGTCTTCGACGACGCCGCGCACGCGGCGCGCCTCTTCGGGCTCCAGGAGTTCGGGAACATCTACACCCGGATCATGAACCCGACGACCGACGTCTTCGAACAGCGCGTGGCCGCGCTCGAGGGTGGCGTGGCCGCCCTCGGCGTCAGCTCCGGCCAGGCGGCCGAGACGCTCTCGATCCTCAACCTCGCTCGAGCGGGCGACAACATCGTGTCGTCGTCGCAGCCTGTACGGCGGCACGTACAACCTGTTCACCCACACGCTGCCGAAGCTCGGCATCACGACGACCTACGTCGATGGCTCCGATCCCTCGGCCTTCGGGCGGGCGATCAACGAGCGGACCAAGGCGGTCTTCCTCGAGCTCATCGGCAACCCGCGGCTCGACGTCCATGACCTCGCCTCGATCGCGGACGTGGCCCATGCCCGGGGCGTGCCGGTCATCGTCGACAACACGTTCGCTCCGCTCATCGCCCAGCCGATCCAGCACGGCGCGGACATCGTCATCCACAGCGCGACGAAGTGGATCGGCGGCCACGGGACGGCCATCGGTGGTGTCGTCGTGGACGGCGGGACCTTCGATTGGGCCGCGAGCGAGCGCTTCAAGGAGGACTTCGTCGACCCGGATCCGAGCTATCACGGCATCAGCTACACGGCCGCCTTCGGCAACCTCGCCTTCATCCTGAAGCTTCGCGTCCAGGGCCTGCGCGACATCGGCGCCGCGCTCAGCCCGTTCAACGCGTTCCTCTTCCTGCAGGGCCTCGAGACCCTGCCCCTGCGCATCACGCGCCACAGCGAGAACGCCCTGACGGTCGCGAAGTGGCTCGAAACCCGACCCGAGGTCACCTGGGTCAGCTACCCGGGTCTCGCCTCGCACCCGAGCCACAAGCAGGCGACGAAGTACCTCAAGGGCGGCTTCGGTGGCATCGTCACGTTCGGCGTGAAGGGTGGCGTCGAAGCCGGTCGCCGGCTCATCGACAGCGTCCAGATCTTCTCGCTGCTCGCCAACGTCGGCGATGCGAAGTCGCTGATCATCCACCCGGCCTCGACCACGCACTCGCAGCTGGAGCCCGAGGAGCAGGTCTCGACCGGGGTGACGCCCGACCTCATCCGCCTGTCGGTGGGGCTCGAGCATGTCGACGACCTGATCGCCGATCTCGAGCAGGCGCTGGCGACGGCCACCGCCGAGAACCCCGCCGACGGCGAGCTCGTCGGCGTGGCCGGGTGACCCTGAGCGTCCCGACGACCCGACCGGACGGAACTTCCGTGGCACGCGCCGCGGGGGTCGAGGTCCCCGTGGCGCTGCCCACGGGGACCGGCCGGCTCGAGACCGCGTCGCTCGGGCCATTCGAACTCACGGACGGGACGACACTCCCCGAGCTGGTCGTCGCGTACCGCCATGACGGCCCTCCCCCCGGAGTGGCGCCACAGGTCGTCGTCGTCCACGCCCTCACCGGTTCGGCCGACGCGGCCGGCGACTGGTGGGAGCCGCTCATCGGCCCGGGCCGGGCGCTCGACACCGACCGGCTCGGCGTGCTCAGCGCCAACCTGCTGGGCGGCCGCTACGGCACGACAGGCCCGACCTCGATCGCCCCGCGCGGCGGAGGCCCGTACGGCGCGCGCTTCCCCGCGATCTCGACGCGGGACCAGGCGGCCGTCCAGTGGGCGTTGCTCGACGCGCTCGACATCCGCGACCTCGAGCTCGTCGTCGGTGGGTCGCTCGGTGGCATGGTCGCGCTCGAGGTCGCCGTCCAGCGGCCGTCGGCCGTCCGGCACGTCATGCCCATCGCCGCGCCGGCGGCGACCGGTCCGATGGCCGTCGCCTGGAACCACCTCCAGACCCAGCTCGTGGATCGTCTGGGCCTCGACGGGCTGTCGCTGGCCCGTCAGCTGGCGATGACCACCTACCGCAGCGAGGTCGACTTCGACGAGCGCTTCGGGCGCTCACGGGAGGCCGATGGACAGCTGTCGATCGTCAGCTACCTCGAGCACCAGGGGCGCAAGCTCGTCGATCGATTCGACCCGGCGACGTACCGCGTCCTGGCCGGGGCCATGGACCGCCACGACATCGGGGCGGGCCGCGGCGGCCTTCAGGGCGCGTTCGCCGCGCTGGCCGATGGCGGCACGCGCCTGACCGGCGTCGGCATCGAGGACGACATCCTCTACGGCCCGCGCCAGGTCGGTTCGCTCGTGGAGGCCGCGCGAACGGCGGGGGTCGCCGAGGCCGAGTATCGCGAGATCCGCTCGACCAAGGGCCACGACGCGTTCCTCGTGGAGTGGGATCAGCTGACGGCCCTCCTACAGGAGGCACTCGCGGGCTGACCTGAACGTGGCCCGGCGCCCTGGGTAAGCGCCCGGGGTGCGGGCAAGCGCGTTGTCGCGCTGGCCGCGGCCGGCTCGTCGCGCGAGGACGCTATCCCTTCCTGATGCCATTCGGCCGCATATGCCGCCGAATGGCATCAAACGTGGGTGTCGCTGTGGCGCGCGCCGAACCTAGGGTCGGGAAGATCCGCCGGGGACGAGCAGGTCCTTGGACTTGGTCTGCTCCTTCCACAGGAACTCGCGCAGCGTCAGCCCCGACGCATGGACCCAGATGGCCCGTTCGCGACCGACGTAGCGGTAATGCCATGGCTCGTACATGTAGCAGGTGACGCTGGTCTTGCCCTTCGGGTAGGACAGGATGAAGCCGTACTTCCAGGCATTCGCCTTCATCCACTTCCCGGCCTTCGTGGTCGCCCAGTCGGTCACGTCCCACGGCGCCGGCCCGCCGTAGCTGCGGAAGTCGAGCGCGGTGCCCAGCTGGTGCTCGCTGTGGCCGGCGCGGGCGCTCTCCTTTAGGGCGTAGGCGTAGCCGTGCAGCCGCACCCAGTAATCGAACGTGTCCTTCTGGGTCGCGTAGCTTCGATACGCGGACTGGACGGACAGCCGGGCACCGGCAGCGCGGGCGGCGCTGGCCATCGCCTTGAGGTCGGCGATGACGTGCTTGCGCACGGAGTACCCGCCATTGAGGCCGGCGTCGGCGGTCGATCGCCGGTCGGTCGGGGCGTAGGTGCTCGACAGTCGATAGCGCGTGTCGAGCAGGGAGCGCGGCCAGTCGGCGAGCGCGCGGTGGAGCGTCAGCGTGTCCGCGACCGCGCACGACGGCAGTGGCGAGGCCGCGTCGACGGTCGTGGCCGTGATCGACACCATCGACAGCACGAGCGCGGTCGCGACCAGCGCAGCCATCCACCGCGATCGACGGTCGTGGGTCCGGGACATGGCGGCCATGGTCGATGCGCCGGCGGTGGGTGTCACTCCCCAGAACGTACCGCGGGAGGCGAGTCACGTCCAGCGCGGAGGCAGCCGGCGACCGGCCGGCGACCGGACATGCGCGGACGATGCGCTATCATCGGCACCCCGCTGGCGCGTGGCTCAACGGTAGAGCACCTGACTCTGGATCAGGGGGTTCCAGGTTCGAATCCTGGCGCGCCAGCCACTCTTTCACCCCCTGCAACTCTGCCTATCTATTCGGCGTAGGTGCGCGCACACTCCTGGGACGGCAGGGAGGCTGAGGGCGGGGGCTTCACCAGTGCGACGACCACCACGGTCGCCCACACGTTGTGCTGGGCCAATGGCGAGACCGGTCCTTGTCCAACGGAGGATCGGTCATGCGACCCAGCCTATCCCTGCCTCGATCACGGCCCCGTCGACTCACCGTCGAGATCGGTGTGCTCGCGGTCATCTTTGCGTTCGGCGGGTTTGCCGCGCCAACGTTGGCCGCTCAGATCACGAACGTCCTTGTGATGAACACGTCGTCCAACCCGGTACCAGTCGCCGGCACGGTAAACGTGGGCAACCTTCCGGCCACCCAGCCGGTCTCCGGGACCGTAAGTGTCGGCAACTTCCCGGCGACCCAGAGCGTGAACGTCAGCGGCGGCACGATCACTGCTGCTCAGCAGGTGTCCACCGTGATCAAGGGCACCGGGTTTCACGCGGTCGATTTCACCGAAGGGGATACCTTCGACCTCGGCGCTTCCGGCTTCAATGTCACCGGCATCGCGATCGACGATGGCCTGGGCGAGCAAGACAGCTGGAGACTCAACATCTTCGGTATGCCCCCAAGTGGGGCTATCAAGATCGCAAGTGGCACCGGCAACTATTTCATTGCCCTGCCGCAGCCGGTCCTCGCCTCGGCCATCGACGTGCAATGCCTGAGCCAAGGGGACTGCTTCTGGTCGATCGAAGTCATCGGCTATCCGACGGAGTAAGCCGTAGCTGATTCCCGCCTGACACTCGTGACACCGGCCTCCGATCCGGTCCCGACCTCGCGATCCCGCCCCAGTGGCGGCCAGCGAGGACGGGCCGGCCAGGGGTGCTCGCAGCATCCGGCATGATGTGAGCATGGGCCGAGTCCCGCGTCCGAGCCGCTGGCGCGCCAGCCATTCCCCGGATCGCCCCTCCGCGTCGCCCGATGCAACCATCGAGGCCGCGACCGGGTTCCACCTGTCGATGCAAGCGATGACGACGTCGATGGCCACCTTCGAGACCGCGCTCGGGCGTTGCGGCGTCCGCTGGACGGACGCGGGGATCGTCGGCGTGCTCCTGCCCTCGTCGAAGCTCGACCGGATGGACGGACTCGGGATCGACGACGTGGCCGACGTCCCCGCCTTCGTCCGCTTGGCGATCGATGGGATGACCGCCGTCCTTGCCGGTGAGGACCGGGACCTGCGTGAGATCACGCTCGACCAGCACGCCATCGATGCCTTCCGTCGATCGGTCTACGCGGCGACCCGCGACATCCCGGCGGGCACGACCCGGAGCTACGGCGAGGTGGCCCGGTCGATCGGCCTTGAACCGCCATTCGGGGCGCGTGAGGTCGGTGCGGCGCTGGCCAGCAACCCGACGCCCATCATCGTCCCGTGCCACCGCGTGCTCGCGGCGAACGGGGCCCTCCACGGGTTCTCGGCTCCCGGCGGACTCGCGACGAAGCAGCGGATGCTCGAGCTCGAGGGCGCACCAGGCTTCGGCCAGCAGGTCCTGTTCGGCTGACATCGGCCTGGCGATCCGTCGGTGACCTGCGGCTACGCGACATTCGTCATCACGAAGAGGTCCGTTTCTGGAACACTTGTCGGGTGACCACCGACTCCCCCACCCCGGCCGCCTCCGGCGCCGACGTCCAGGAACGCCGCGACTTCATCCGCGAGATCGTCGCCGCCGATCTGCGCGCCGGACGCGTCCGCGAGGTCGTGACGCGGTTCCCGCCCGAGCCGAACGGCTATCTCCACATCGGCCATGCGAAATCGATCTGCCTGAACTTCGGCGTCGCCGCGGAGTTCGGCGGCCGCTGCCACCTGCGCTTCGACGACACGAACCCGGTCAAGGAGGAGCAGGAGTACCTCGACGCGATCCAGGCGGACGTGCGCTGGCTCGGCTTCGATTGGGGCGAGCATCTCTACCACGCCTCGGACTACTTCGAGCAGCTCTACGGCTGGGCCGTCGAGCTCATCCGCAAGGGACTCGCCTACGTCGACGACCTGTCGCCCGACGAGATCCGGGCCCACCGCGGGACCCTCACCGAACCGGGCCGGGACAGCCCGCACCGCGACCGGCCGGTCGACGAGAACCTCGACCTGTTCGCCCGCATGCGGGCGGGCGAGTTCCCCAACGGCGCCCGAGTGCTGCGTGCCCGGATCGACATGGCGGCGCCGAACATCAACCTGCGCGATCCGATCCTGTATCGGATCGTCCACGCCACCCATCCGCGGACGGGCGATGCCTGGTCGATCTACCCGACCTACGACTTCGCCCACGGCCAGTCCGACGCGATCGAGGGCGTCACCCACTCGATCTGCACGCTCGAGTTCGAGGGCCATCGCCCGCTGTACGACTGGCTCATCGAGCACCTGTCGGTGCCGTCGCGACCCCACCAGTACGAGTTCGCCCGCCTGAACCTGACCTACACCGTGCTATCGAAGCGGTTCCTGCTGCGGCTCGTCGAAGAGGGGCACGTCCGCGGCTGGGACGATCCGCGGATGCCGACGATCTCGGGCCTGCGTCGGCGTGGCTACCCGGCGGAGGGCATCCGCGACTTCGCGACCATGGTCGGGGTCGTCAAGGCGGACAGCGTCATCGAGATCGGGATGCTCGACTACGCGGTCCGGACCGTCCTCAACCGGACGGCTCAGCGGCGCTTCGGCGTCCTGGACCCGCTCAAGGTGGTCATCGAGGACTACCCGGAGGGTCAGGTCGAAGAGATGGCCGTCCCCAACAACCCGGAGGACCCGGACGCCGGCAGCCGTCTCGTCCCGTTCGGGCGCGAGCTGTGGATCGAGCGTGACGACTTTGCCGAGGACCCACCACCGAAGTTCTTCCGGCTTGCGCCGGGGCGCGAGGTTCGCCTCCGAGCGGCGTACTTCGTCACCTGTCGCGATGTCGTGAAGGACGCCGACGGGCGGGTCGTCGAGCTCCGCTGCACCTACGACCCGGCGACGCGCGGCGGAGATGCCCCAGACGGTCGGAGACCCAAGGCGACACTCCACTGGGTCTCGGCGGCGCACGCCGTCCCGGCCGAGGTGCGCCTGTACGACCACCTGTTCACGCGCCCGGACCCGGGCGCGGGCGGCGATCTGCTGGCCGACCTCGACCCGTGGTCGGAGACCGTCCTGAACGGATGCCTGTTGGAGCCGGCGGCGGCCGATGTCCCGGTCGGTACGACCGTCCAGTTCGAGCGGCTCGGCTACTTCGCCCCCGACACCGACTCGCGGCCTGACGCGCTCGTCTTCAACCGGGCACTCACGCTCAAAGACACCTGGGCCAAGGTCCAGGCGAGGGGTGGGGCCGGCTCCGCGTTGTAGACTGCGCGCCCACTGGCGAGTGGCCAAGCGGTAAGGCGCCTGACTCTGGATCAGGAGATCGAAGGTTCGAATCCTTCCTCGCCAGCCAACTTCTGGGCATGAGATGACCAGTGATTCCCGCGGATCACTCGCGGTGTCATCTAGCCAGGCGGGTCCGATCCCACGGTAACCCGGCGTGGACCTGTCACGCCACAGCCCGAACCGAGGCGACCCTTCTGGTCGTTCATAGCCACGGGCGTCGGTCGCGATCGCCGATGCCTGGCCGTAAATCGACGCCAAATCGGTTTGCCAAGACAGCAAGGACGAGCAAGGCCCCGACGGGTATGAAGACTATTCCAAGAGCCGCGACGATCGTCTCTGCGAACACCATCATCGGCCTTTCAGCCCTGCGGGCGCCCGCGTCGCGGACAGGATCGAACGCACCCGTGGCCGGAGGCGGTCGCTCAGCGGGTCCATGGATCCATCCCTTCGGTTGCGGACAGAGCGCGCCCGAGGTCCTGGGCGACGCACTCGTCGAGCCGCATGACGATCGCGGCCGTCCGCCGGCTCACAGCGGCCAGCAGCAACGCGGTGGGTCGACGGACGAACGACCTGCGTGCCGGCCGATCCTGGCGGAGAGCGTCACGGATGCGCTCATTCGCGAGCTCAACGGACCAATGGAAGTTGATCAAGTGTTGCTCTCCCCTCCCCCGAGGGCGGCGCACGGACGTTCGTCGTCCAGGCGGATCCCCCGCGAAAGCACCCGTCCCATCGCTGCTCACGGTCTCTGCATCGAGGCCGGGCGGGTTCCATGCGATGTCGCCCAAGGCGCTTGCGGACTACTACGCAGGGTCCGGGTGGGGCGGTTTTCCGTTGCTGCGAGCCCTGCGACCGGAGAGCCGACCGCGGCATCGCCGGGCTTGACTGCCCGGGCGGCCGCTGAGATCACGTTCGAACCGAAGATCGCCGGGACCCCTTGGTTGGCCGCGCACAGACGTCGACTGTTCCAGCGCTGGATCGAGAGCAGAAAACCGCACGGATCGATTCCCTCGTAGGCGCTCTAGCGACGGGGGTACCGTCGCGTCCCAGTGGAGGTAATAGAGCACCATGACCACCCAGACCACACCCGAGCAGCGCATCGACGAGGGCGCGCTCGAAGGGTTGAAGGGGACCTTCCGAGGTGACGTCATCGGCTCGGAGGACCCTGGCTACGACGACGCGCGCCGCGTGCAGAACGGCATGATCGATCGACGCCCGGCGCTGATCGTCCGTCCCGCCGATGTCGCCGACGTCATCTCAGCAGTCGGCTTCGGTCGCGACCAGAGGCTCGACATCGCCGTCCGGAGCGGCGGACACAGCGCTCCCGGTTTCGGCACCATCGATGACGGCCTCGTCATCGATCTCTCGCGCATGAATGGCGTTCGGGTCGATCCTGTCGCGCGGACCGCCCGTGTCGAGGGTGGCGCCCTGCTCGGGGACGTGGATCATGCGACCCACGCCTTCGGACTGGCCGTGCCTACCGGGATCGTCTCCAATACCGGCATCGGCGGACTCACCCTCGGGGGCGGCCTCGGCCATCTGACGCGCAAGCTCGGGCTGACCATCGACAACCTCATCGAGGCCGACGTGGTGCTCGCGACCGGCGAGCTCGTCACGGCCAGCGCCGACACGAACCCGGACCTGTTCTGGGCGCTTCGCGGCGGTGGCGGGAATTTCGGTGTCGTGACCTCGTTCCTGTTCCGGCTGCATCCGGTCTCGACCGTCGTGGCGGGGCCGACCCTCTACGCCCTCGAGGACGCTGCCGAGGTGCTCGGTTGGTGGCAGGACTTCATCGCCCAGGCACCGGAAGATCTCAATGGCTTCTTCGTGTTCCTGATCGTCCCACCGGCCGCGCCATTCCCGCCCGACCTCCAGATGCGCCAGGTGTGCGGGATCGTGTGGACGTACTCGGGGCCGGCCGAAAAGGCCGATGAGGTCTTCGCACCGATCAAGGCGTTCGGCTCCCCGCTGCTGTATGGCGTGCAGCCGCTGCCGCTCCCCGCCTGGCAGGCCGCCTTTGACGCGCTCTATCCGAAGGGCGCCCAGATGTACTGGCGTGCCGAGTTCATGAACGAGCTGTCGGACGAAGCGATCGCGACCCAAGTCAAGCATGGCGCGGTCCCGACCGTCCAGTCGACCTCGCACATCCTCCCGATCGACGGCGCGGTCCATCGCATCGGACCTGGCGACACCGCATGGAGCCAGCGGGACGTCCGCTTCACACAGGTGGTCCTCGGCGCAGATGGCGATCCGGCCAACGCGGGGATGGTCCGGGATTGGGCGGTCAAATTCGCCGACGACATCCGCCCGTACTCGGCCGGCGGCGCGTACATGAACTTCATCATGGATGAGGGGCAGGAACGCGTCCGGGCGACGTATCGGGACAACTACGACCGGCTCGCCCGGATCAAGGCCCGCTACGACCCGAACAACCTCTTCCACGTCAACCAGAACATCCGGCCCGCCTGAGGCCCTCGACGATCACAACTGCCGGGTCGGGGGGCCCGGCAAGACCGCCGGTCGCGGCCCGCCTGGCCATCTCGGAGTGAGGTGACCCGGCGGGCCGCGGATACGCGCGCCCGCGGGTTGTTGCTCAATGTCGCGACGTCATGCCCGGGCCGGCGCGCCGCGCGATCAGTCGGACGCGTTCCAGTCGACCGCGGATCTCTTTGACGGCGAGCGTTAGCCCGCCGTTACTCCGGTAGCTCGAGCCCGCCCAGGAACTTGCGGAGAAGTGCTTCGAACTGCGCGACTTCCTCCGGACCGAGCCGATCGATCAGGTCGCGATCGCTGATCGCCAGGGCGGCGACGGCGGCATCCACGATCTCAAGGCCCTGGTCCGTGAGCTCGACGATCACGCCCCGTCGATCGTCGGGGTCGGGAAGCCTGCGGACGAGGCCGCGCCGCTCGAGTCGGTCGATCCGGCTTGTCACGCCCGCCGACGACAGCATGAGCCCCTTGCCAAGGCGTGTCGGCGACAGCCGATGCGGGGGGCCGGCGATCCGCAGGGCACTCAGGGCCCCCACCTCGCCCCGGCCCAGCCCGAAACGGTTGAAGACCGCTTCCTGCCGTCGGGCCAGGAGCGGCCCGATCCGGCTCAGGCGTGCCGTCACCTGGAGGGCTCGCACCTCGAGCTCGGGGCGCGCGTCCTGCCAGCCGTCCAGGACGCGATCGGTCTGATCTTCAGTCACCCCGAAATGATACCGCACTTCAATCCTTGACTTTAGTATCTTACTTCTGAGATACTTATCGTGTGTAACAAGTATCTCAGGTGATTCCGTGGCGCCCGAATCCTTCCCTTCCGATTCGCACCCTGGGTCGACGGGTGATCTCGTCCCAGAAGCGCGCCTCGTTGAGATGCTGGTCGAAGGATCCGAGGACGCCCTCGCACGCATCTACGACCGACACGGCCCTGCGGTGTTCGCGGAGGCAACACGGACGAGCCGGGATCGATGGGTCGCCGCCGAGGTGGTCCAGGAGACATTCCTGGCATTGTGGAACCGGGCCGAGCTCTTTGACCCGTCTCGTGGCCCGCTGCGCGCCTGGTTGATGGCGATCGCCCACAACCGGGCCGTCGATCAACTCAGGCGGGCGAGCCGCCACGATCGCGCCGCTGCTTTCTCGTCCTTCGCCGGCAGCGCTGAGATCGATGCCTCCACCACCGAGTGGCTCGCGGCCGCCGGCGAGTCCGTCGCGGCGGCCGCGCCAGAGCCGGGTCCTGAGACGGCGTTCTTGCGCAAGGAGACCCGAGCATCGATCGAAGATGCGCTCGACTCCCTGGATCCGCGAGAGCGTCGGGTGATCGTGCTCGCTTACGCTGGGGGACTCTCCCAATCCGAGATCGCGGCCTCGTTGGGCTGGCCGATCGGGACGGTCAAGACCAGGACGAGACGGGCGCTGCGTCATCTCCGCGACTGGCTCGAGAGGCCTGGCGCCGCCGTGCCGGCGGATAGCGCGGGAGCCGCGCCGGACAGATTTGGATACACGCGCTCGTCGCTCGCGAACGGGCCGGCGGCTGGAGGCGAATGTCTCGCGCCATGTTAGGCGATGCGCGCGACGATCCGGCTCGCAGGCGGCCTTATTTGCCTCGATGCTCCCCGACGCGCCGCTGGTTCTCTCTCTAGGTTCGATCCGCGCTGCCGACGGTCGGCGCCTCATAGATCCGAGGGCAGGCTCGCGTTTCCGGCAGACGTCATCCGCCCGGCATCGAGCAACCGGCGGGCCATCGCTCGGTTCTTGGGGGACCAGTGCGAGCCGGGCCGACGCGGGACGAATCGGATCGCGTATCGCTCGGTGTCGATCCGACGGGTCTGCGTGTCGACCCAGCCATGGCACAGTGCCACCTCCTGGAGCTCCCCGAGGGTGACGGTCTGTCGTCCCGATGCCTTGTTGTGGATCGCGACGACCACGTCCCGATCGCGGGCACGGTGCTCGGCCAGCCAGGCATCCAGCTCGGCCGCCTCGGAGATCGGGATCGTGTTGGCAAGATCGACCGGCATCTCGATCACCGTACCAGTCCGAGCGTGTCGCACTCCATTCGGCGATCCTGGCGGAAGCGTGCCTTGCCGCGCCGATCGTCGCGCTCCCTCCCGCAGGGCAGGGTTGACCCCGACCTGGATCGAGGGGCGGCCCGCATCCATCCTCCGTCACTGACTGCCAGCCTTCGGTCAGCCGGGAAACCAGCCACGTTGTGGCCAGGTTCGGCGATTCTGAGGGCGCCGAGATGACGACATCAGGAACCATCCATCGACCCGACCACCAGCGGCTGACCGAGAGGACGGCCCCATCCATGCGCTCGATCCGAGGCCTTGCGGCCGCCGTCACGCTCCTGCTCGCCGTCCCGGTCGCGATCGCCGTCGCCGTCGTGACCGGTGGCGGCGGCGAGCCCATCATCCACTTCGGCATCGGCGCCGGGATGCTGATGCTCGCCACCGCAGCCTTCGATTTCGGACTACCGCGCCCTGTCGCGTGGTTCGGCGCCCTGACGGCCGGCACCTTCGGCGGGATCTTCCTCCTTCAGGGCGTTGCCGATGCCCTCGGCGACCCCGCGCTGCATGACTTCGCGTTCTTCGTGCTCGGCCAACAGCTGGAACGAGTGCTTCCGGACCTCCTGGTCGTCTGGTTCGTCGCGCTGCTTCTCCTCGCCAGCGAGGGCAAGACTCAGCTTCTCGGTTGGATCGTGATGAGCGCTGTCGTCCTGGGCGAGCTCGCGACCCTGGCGGGCCCGCTACTCGACATCGACGTACCGGACATCAAGCTCCGCTGGCTCCTACCGTTCGTCTGGCTGCTGTTCGAGAGCGTCAAGCCGGCAGCCAAGGACGAGATCGCTCACCACATTCGCCGCCCGGGATTCGCCCAGGGCTAGACCGCGCGAAATGCCGCTGCGGTGCCGGATCGATGGGTCGCCGCAATCCTGGCGATGACGTCCTCCAGCTGCCGGTGGAGGGCTTCGGCCGAGTCGCGCACCTGCGCCTCCTGGCCGGCACGCTGACGGCGCTGCGCCGCTTCGACGAACGCCGACGTGATCGCGCGCTACGGACCGCTACGGGTTGGAACGCCGTCCGACGAGCTGGTCGGCAAACTCGCGCAGCCGATCGAGATGCTCCTCGTAGTGGTCGCAGCCCGACTTGCGGATCCACCACGCCGCCTCGTCGTCGGGCGAGCGCAGGTGCGACCACTCGCCGACCATCCGCGAGCGCGCGGCGGTGGCTTGGACCCAGGCGACGTCCCACGGCTGGTCGGCCATCGCGGCCAGGAGCTGCGCGTTCAGGCCATCGATGTCGATGTGGTGTCCCCCGTATGTCCCGGCTGTGATGCGTTCGAACTGGACCGCTGCCTCGGCCAGCCACGTGCCGAGGTGGGCGACGAGGTCGCGGACCGTCCAGTCAGGGTCCGTGTAATACCCCGGGACGAGGCACTCCGCGGGGGTGAGCGAGCGCACCAAGGACGCGATCTCGTACCAGCCGACGCGCTCCGCCTCGATCTCCGCCGCATACAGCGATCCCATCGTGGCTGACGGTCGGGCCTGATCCATCGTCGGCCCATCATCGCACCAGCGCGCGCCGCGGGGCCCGGCCCGGCGACTTCCCGGCCTACGCACCTCGGCGGTCGCCTGATCTCGAGGCTGCCGAAACGCGTGGCTGAGGCGCCGTGCGCATACTCGAGCGGCCGCGCACCCTCTGCCGGCGGAGCCAAAGCCAGACGAGGGGTCGCTCCATCCCACACGCGGGGGTCCTGGCGGCCGGAGGCTCCCCAGCCAACGTTTCGATGTCGCCGGCGCCACGGATGGCGCGGAGCCCGAGGAGGAGCCTCCCGCCGAACCGTGATACATCGGCGATCCCGCGCTGGTGGATCGCGCGCGGCTGCCGAGCGCCGTCAGGTCGGCGGCAGCGTCACCTTGAGCTTGACGATGCCGCCGTCGCGGTCGAGAGCGAGGATCTCGCCATTGGGCACCGAATTCTGGCGGCACGTCCAGAGGCATGTCCGGGCCGGACCACGAGCCGATCAGCTCGTGCGCCGGGTCGAAGACGTCAAGGTGGTCGGATCCACAGCCGGCGGAGTAGACGTTGTCGGCAGCGATCGATCGTCACGCTGCACGCGTCGGCGCTGAATGCATCGACGACCTTTCCGTCCGGATCCGAGATAGATGACCCGTCCGGTATCGTCGTTGCCGACCACGATCCGACCCTTCGAGTCGATGTCCGCGTTGTGGCCGTGCCCCTTGAGCTCGCCATCGGTCGAGCCATCGGCGGTCCACACGAATCCGGCCGTCCGGGCCGAACTTCGAGATTCGCATGCAAGATGTCGTCGAGGACGTAGACATTGCCTTTGGCGTCGACGCTGAGGTCGAACGGCAGGGCGAACTGGCCGGCCGCGGTCCCGAAGCTGCCGAACTGGCGGACGAAGGTCCCGTCCGCCGAGAAGACCTGGACGCGATGGTTGTCGCTGTCCGAGACGTACACCTTGCCGTCCGGTGCGACGGCGATCGAGCCATGCGCGCCGTCCTCGACGTTGGGGCCGACGAAGTCGAACTCGCCGGCCTTCGATCCCTCCTTGCCCCAGCGACGTACGACCGTACCGTCGGGCGAGATCTGACTGACACGGTCGTTCGACTCGGTCACGTAGGCGTCGCCATTCGGCCCGATCGCCAGAGCGATCGGGCGATCAAGCCCGAGCTTGGTCGGGTCGTATCGACCGACGATCTTGAATGGATTCGGCACCGCAGGCGCGGCACTCGGGCTGGTCAGCGGCCGGGCGGTCGCGGTCGGACCTGCGGCGACGGTCGGGCCGCTGCCGTACGCGCGGATCACGCCCGAGGTGTCCGTACCGAACAGCATCCCGCCACTGACGACCGGGTTGCCCTTTGGGACGTCCGTCGTCGGCAGAGCCCACAACGGCGATCCATCCGATGCCCGGAACGCCGCGATCTCGGGCGGCGACTCCGAGGTCACGTAGAGGGTGTCATCGACGAGTGCCGTCGGAAAGAACACGCGCGGGCCCGCGGCGTGCCAGACCTGGCTTCCGTCGGCGACCCGAAACGCGTAGATGCCATCGGCCTCGGTCGGTGCATAGAGGATCCCGTCACGGACCGAGCCGAGCGAGATCTGGAGACCCGATGGTCCGCGGAACCGCCAGAGCAGCTTGCCGCTGGTCCGATCGAGGGCGTACAGCTCGCCGGACGGCTCGCCGGCGCCCTGCAGCGAGTTCAGCAGGACGACGTCCCCGGAGACCGTCGGAATGCCGAACTCGGTGCTGTTCATCTGGTACGACCACGTCTCGTGCGATCCATCGAGCGCCACCGCGTGGAGGACACCGTCGTGCGACGAGACGTAGGCGGTGTCTGCGCCGATGACGAGCGCGTTGCTCAGATCGGCCGTGGTCGTCCACGACCACCGTTCGTCACCGGTCTGGAGGTCGAAGCCATGGGCTTTGTGGTCGGTGCCGGTGATGTAGACGATGCCGTCGGCGAGCACAGGAGCCGTCATGTTGACGATGGGCGTCGTGTGCCAACGCTCGACGCCGGTCGCCGCCGCGACGCCGTGAAGGACCCCGTTCCGATCGGCCACCGCCACGACTCCGTCGCCGAACACGGGCACGTTCGACGGAGCCCCGAGATCGAGGCGCCATCGATCGGCCCCCGTCCGGGCATCGAAGGCATACAGATGGCCGTCGTCGCTGCCGACGAACAGGGTGCCGTCGCCCAGGATCGGGCTGGCTCATCGCGCCACCGGCCTTGGCCGACCAGATGAGCTGCGGCTGGCCGTCTGGCCCGGGACCGGGCTGGACGCCCTGGTGGGTCGGATCCATCCGGTACATCGGGACATCGGCGAACGCAGCCTGCCCGGTCGTCGTCGCGGCGTGCCGAGGGCGCCGGCGATTGCGCGCCGACGCCGCCGACGCTGGCGCCGGGCGTCGGATGAGCTGGCCTGCGGTGAACTCTGGCAGGCGGCGGCCACGACCACCAGCAACGCGACCAGGTGCAGAGCCGTCGCGGGCCGGCGCTGCTTCCTGGTATCCATCCCGAACTCCCTCCCGGTCATCACGGTGTGGTGGGTTGGCTGAGATCGAGGCCACCGAAGCGGCTTCGAGAGAAGTCGGCGAGTGTCCCGTCGCTGCGCATCGCCGCGACGATCCGGTCGATCTCGGCGATGAGGCCCGCCGGGTCTCCCTCGCCAGCTGACGGCGATGACCGGTCGGGCCTCGGTGAGGACGGGCCCGCCCACTGGCTTCAGGTCCGGTCGAGCCGCGAGATCGGCATCGCTCCAGCTCGGCGGTGACGAAGGCCGCCGATGCGCCGGCGGTCACCTCCGCCGCGCATGCCTCATCCGTCGCGAGCCGGTGGACGGCCGATGGCGTTGGTGGGACCGCGACCGGCGTGACACTCACGCCCCTGAACCGACCGTCGAGCCACGCCTCGCCCCCGCTGCCGGTCACGACGCAGATCGTCGATTCCAGTCAGGTCGCTCGGTCGCGGACGCCGTGGAGCCCGCCGGAACGATCAACCGGACCGGCCAGTAGTAATACGGGGTCGTCGTTGCGAACGTGCCGGGTTCGACGGCTGACGACGGCAGGCCGAGATCCCACTCACCGCGTCCGGCCAGGATCTCATCGACCGGGGTGAACACCAATTCCACGCGCAGGCCGAGCCGCCGCCCGATCTCGGTCGCGACGTCCACGTCGAAGCCAGACCGGGCCCCGGCAGGTGTGGTCACCTGGGGCCGATCCGGCCGTACGGCGATCCGGATGACACCACGAGCCTGGACGTCCGCTAGACGGGTCGACGGCTTCGCGCCCGCTTCGAACGCGCCGGATCGGATCAGCACGATCCCGACCACGGCGACGACCAGCACGGCTGCCACGGCCGTCTGGGCGACGCCGGCCAACGAGTCTGAGAGCTGCCCTTCGAGCGGGGCGCCACCGCGCTGGCCCGTGGAGATCCGCAGGCGTCAGATGGGCCACATAGGCCGGTTCGTCGGGTGGACCCTGGAGGAGCGCCTTCTCGATCCGCTCGTCGCTCATCGCCCGGCCTCATCGGATTCGTCGCCGAGTCGTCGGCGAAGGGTGGCCGTCGCCTGCGTCGCGTGGCTGCGAGCGGCGCTCGCGGTGATCCCCATCACCGACCCGATCTGCTCGAATGTCAGGTCCGCCCGATAGCGCAGGTAGAGGACGTGCCGTTGGCGCTCCGGGAGGCGGGCGACCTCGGCCCAGACGGCGATGCGATCGCCCGCATCCCGGGCCGTGTCGTCCCGCGCTGCGTCGGACCGCCCGAGACGTTCGGCGATGGCGCCGATCCGGCGTTGCAGACGATGCTGATCCATCGCCAGGCGGTAGATCGCTCGGAACGCCCACGCCTTCGGCTGCTCGATCGATCGGCCGGCCACGAGCTCTGCCCAGAGGCGAAGGAGCACGTCCTGGACGGCGTCGGCGGCCTGGGCGTCGCTCAGACCGAGCCGCCGCACGAAGCCGAAGAGCGCCTGGCCATGCCGGCGCTCCAGGTCGAGGACGATGCCCTTCGAGGGCATCTTCGTCTTGCGCGTCCTTCGATCGATCGACATTCGGGACGGCTGACTCGACGACATCTCCGGCAGTGTGAACGCCTCGACGGCGGATTCAAGGACGAGCAGAGCGGCCATACATCATCGACGCAGGCGCGACCCGAAACGCTCAGTCGACCGAATCGGATCCCCATGATCCTTCCATTGGGCCAGGCGCCGTGGTGCTTTCGCTCGATCGTCCTGAGGACTCGGAGCCGCTCACCGCGAACGACTGAGCGTTCCGGGTCTCCGCTGCGTCCAAGCATCACGAAGCGACGACCGGCACCGACGCCGAAGTCGATCGTCGCGGACACGAGGAGGCCCTCGATATGTCCAGGTTCGTGCGATACGCCATCAGGTCAACCATGCTGCACCGGTCGATGAAGAGCATTCTCGCGGCGATGATGCTCGCCGCTCGCGTCCCTCGGCGGGGCAGCCGGAGCGTCCGCACACGACGCTCGTCGATCCAACCACCCTTACCCCGCCGCTCAAGCCGTTCCGAGTCTGCTTCGAGGACGGCCCCTGGGTGAAATGCGATACGAGCGGCGTAACGATCCCACGACTACGAACCCGCTGGGGAGCTTTCGTGCGGGTACCGTCTATCTCGCCGCAACAGAGACGACGCACGCTACACGCTGGTACGCCAACCTCCTGCTCGTCGAACGCAACGCCGACTACAAGATGCGCGGGTTCTGGAGCTTGTCTCCGAGCGGCGACGGGCCGACGGTCGATATCGCGGCCGACTTCAGCTGGCACGAGCATCTCGTCATTCCCGGTGACCTCTCGAGCGACGTCGAGGTTTCGCACGGGAGCTTCATCCGGGTCGTCGGGCTCGGCGCGATTGGCGCGGACTCCGGCACGTTCAAGGTCGACGGCACATTCCGCGGCCATGCCGGCGAGAACGTTCCCGCCGAGGACCCGGCCGTGTGCCGTCTTCTCCTCGGAGCGTCGGCTGAGCAGTGAATCGCGAGCGAGGGTCGTAGCGCCAATTTCGCTCGACCCGAGCGGCATCGAAACCTGCGCGGCGCCTAGGCCGCGTCGATCGTCGCCGCGGCATAGCGATCCGCCAACGACCGGACGTGTGCGACGAGCGCCGCCGGTTCGTTCACCGTGAACCCGACCCCGAGCATCCCGAGGTGGACCGCCACGACCTCGAGACTGTCGGCGCCCGCATCGAGGAAGCACGTCTCGTCGTCGACGGCCGTCAACGTCCCGTTCCAGGGTGCGATCCGGTCGGCGAGCGCCGCCACCGGCGCATGGACGGTGACGCGGGCCTGGTAGCGGCGCGCAGTCGGTGGCACGCCTCGTGAGACGAGCGCGACGACCTCGGCGTCGCTGAGTGGTCGCGGCGTGACGCGCGGTCCGGGTGACATCCCGGGCACGAGCCGATCCACCCGGAACGTCCGCCAGTCCGTCCGATCGGTGTCCCAGGCCACGAGATACCAGCGCTGGCCCCAGTTGACGACCCGCTCGGGCTCCACGCGCCGCTGGGAGGCGACGCCCTTGCGGTCGGAGTAGTCGAAGCGCAGCGCGCGATGGTCGCGGCAGACACGTGCGAGCTCCGTGAGCACCGCGGGATCGACGGTCGGTCCCGTCCGGCCACGCACGAGCAGCGTCGCGGCCTGGATCGCGCTGACCCGACTGCGGAGCCGGGGCGGCAGCACCTGTTCGAGCTTGGCGAGCGCGCGCAACGAGGTCTCCTCGATGCCGGTGACCGCGCCGCCCGTCGCGGTGCGCAGGCCGATGGCCACGGCGACCGCCTCCTCGTCCTCGAGCAGCAGTGGCGGCAGCGTCGCTCCGGCCTCGAGCCGATAGCCGCCGATCGAGCCACGCGTCGCGTGGACCGGGTAGCCGAGCGCACGCAGCCGCTCGATGTCGTTGCGGATCGTGCGCTGGCTCACCTCGAGACGGTCGGCGAGCTCCGTGCCGGTCCAGTCGCGCGGTGTCTGGAGCAGCGACAGCAGGCGAAGCAGGCGCCCGGAGGTACTCATCGCGAAATCGAACGATACCACGGTAATAGGAACGAACCTGACCTAATGGACGCCTATGGTCGAGTCACCCACAGCAGAAGGAGACACGGTGTCCGACCAGTCAGCCCAGACCTGGGGCGAAACCGCCGATCGACCTCCGATCGAGCTCCCCCACCCCGTTCGGATGCGCGTCCTCGGCGCGGTGATGATCGGGGTCTTCCTCGCCGCCCTCGACCAGACCGTCGTCGGGACGGCGCTGCCGAGGATCATCACCGACCTCGGTGGCAACGACCTCTACACGTGGGCCTTCACGGCCTACCTCCTGACCTCGACCATCAGCGGCCCGCTCTACGGCAAGCTCTCCGACCTGTTCGGACGGCGCCCGATCTTCCTGTTCGGGATCGGCGTGTTCATGGTCGGCTCGTTGCTGGCCGGCCTCTCGCAGGAGATGTGGCAGCTCGTCGCCGCGCGAGGCGTGCAGGGCCTCGGCGCCGGTGCGCTCTTCCCGATCGCCCTCGCGGTCATCGCCGACCTCTTCGCTCCCTCCGAGCGCGGCCGCTACCAGGGCCTGTTCGGCGCCGTGTTCGGGCTGTCGGTGCTGGTCGGCCCGGCCATCGGCGGGCTCATCACGGACACCATCGGCTGGCAGTACGTGTTCTTCCTCAACCTGCCGATCGGGGCGCTGGTCCTGGCATTGGTCTGGCGGAACCTGCCGAGCTATCACTTGGGTGGTGATCGCCCCGAAGGTCGACTATCTCGGCGCCGCCCTGTTCGCCGGCGCGCTCATCCCGATCCTCATCGGGCTGACCAACAAGCAGGCCGCCCCGTGGACGGACCCGACCGTCGGTGGCCTGCTCGCGATCGGTGTGCTGCTCCTCATCGCGTTCGTCATCGTCGAGTCGCGCACCGCAGGAGCCGATCGTCCCGCTCGAGCTGTTCCGCAACCGCTCGTTCACGGTGTCGGTGTCGGCGGTCTTCCTGGCCGCGACCGGGTTCTTTGCGACTGTCGTCTTCCTGCCGCGCTGGTTCCAGATCGTCGACGGCTCCTCGGCGACGGTGAGCGGCTACCAGATGCTGCCGCTCCTCGGCGGCCTGATCTTCAGCGCCGTGGCGTCGGGCCAGATCGTCAGCCGGACCGGCCGGTATCGGCTGCTGATGTTCTGTGCGCTCGCCGCGATGTCGGTCGGCCTGTTCATGCTCACGCACCTCCACGCCGACACCCCGCTGCCGGTCCTGTGGGCCTGGATGTTCGTGACGGGCCTTGGCGTCGGACCGACGTTCGCGGTCTTCCCGCTGATCGTCCAGAACAACGTCGCCATCCGCCACATCGGCACGGCGACGAGCAACCTGACCTTCTTCCAGCAGGTCGGCGGGACGGTCGGCCTGGCGTTGACGGGCACGATCTTCGCGTCGTCGATGGCCGACGAACTGCCGCGCCAGATCGGCGCGGCGGGCGTCCCGCCCGCGGTCGGAGGGGCGCTCGCGGGCGCCGGCGGCGGCCTCGACAAGGTGATCGGTGTCGGTGACCTGGGCGCTGCCCTGCTGGCCGCGGTGCCGGAGGGCGTCCGCGCCCAGATCGAGCCGTACGTGCCGGCGATCGTCGGCGCCATCCACGAGGCCATCTCGGTCGCGACGGCGAACACGTTCGTGATCGGGATCGGGGCGAGTGCGATCGCCGCGGGGCTGGTGCTGTTCCTGCGTGAGGCGCCCGCCCGTGCCACGGCGCCAGGCGCCGAACCGGCCGAGTCGGCGTCGGCCCCCGGTCGGAACGCCTCGGCGTTCTAGTGATCCGGCGCCGGTCCGTGGGTGGCGATCCGCCACTCGCGGGCCGGCGCCTCCGTGCTCAGCGCCGCCGCGATCGTTTCGCGTCGTTCACGAACTGCTGGTACAGGTCGGGGCTGCCCCCGGCAACGAACCGGCGCCCGTCCCGGAGGGTAACGAGGAAGGTCACGTCGCGCGGCAGGCCGGCGAAAACCGTGCCGACGATGAGCCCGCCCTCACCGGCGATCGTGTAGCCGATGGCCGCCCCGGCAGCCGTGGTCGCCGCCGGGCTCCAGCCGCGCGGCGTGGCGAGCTGAGCCGCCACGACGTCGCTGCGGGGGATGCGCACGTCCGGGAAGGCGCTTCCGCTGCCCGGATCGAACAGCGCGATCGAGCCCACGTCGGTGAAGCAGTCCTTCGCGGCGAAGTCGCCGCCGAGCACCCGGAAATGGGTCATGCGTGGGGCCTCCTGGCCTCGGGTGGTCATGGATGTGCGACACCATCGCCGGTCGCCACGTCATGGTACCGACGATCCCGGACTAGGTCCCGCTGGCCGTCCACGCGGTGCCGTCCCAGGTCCACGTGTCGCCAAACATCTGGTCCCCGACGAAGCCGCCGGTCATGACGAGCTGGTCGCGGACCTGGTCGAACGCCGCCGCCTGGCCGTTCCGGACGGGCGGACCGCCGGTGCTGACGGTCGTCCAGTCGGCGCCGGTCCACTGGTACAGAGACAGCGTGTCGGTGACGACGCCGCCATCGAGCAACTGCGGATGGCCGGCCGTCTCGACGAACGACTGGACCGGGCTGAACGCCGGCCCTGCGTCGTCGAGCACGTTCCAGGCGGATCCGTCCCAGCCCCACACCGACGACGGGAACGCGTCGTTCGCGTCGGGCTTGGCGAGGTCGACCGCAAGGATGACCGCCAACCCAGCCGCCGGGTCGAAGGCCATGCCGTTCGGGGGCGCGGTCTGGGATGCCGGTCTCGATCCAGCAGCGTCCACGCCGACCCGTCCCACGCCCACGTGTCGCGGAGCTCGCCATCGTCGGTGCCGACGCCGCCGTACAGCAGCACCCGGTCCGAGGCCTGGTCGTACGCCGCGACGGCGTGCGTGCGGGCCGATGGTCCAGGCCCGTCCGCCTCCGTCCATGTCGAGCCGTCCCAGGTCCAGGTGTCGTCGTGGACGGTCCCGCCCGACCGGCCGCCGAACAGGACCACCTCCTTGCGGGCCGGATCGGCCACCAGGAGGGCGCCGTCGCGCGGCGACGGTCCGTCGACCGCGAGGCTCGACCAGTGCGTGCCGTCCCAGGCGGCGAGGTCGCCGAGTGGGCCTCGCTCGCCCGAGCCGCCGAAGAGGAGCGCGGCGCCGGACGTCGGATCCCAGGTCATCGCGGCCGCGGTGCGCGGCTCCAGCTGGACGTCCTCTGACGCGGAAGCCGGCAGGCGACGCGATCGCGCTCTCGGTCGGCGTGGGCGCGATGGTGGAGCCGTGGTCGTCGTGCCCCCACAGCCGGCGATCAGCCGAGGGCGAAGACGGCGACGGACGGCGGGCCAGCCGTGCGGCGATCGATGACCTGCGGGTCGGCGCATCGGTGTCTCCTGGGGCGCGCATGTGGGGCGGGGCGCGGGACGGTGGCATCCCGACGACCGGCGTTCGATCCGGTCGCGACCGAGCGTAGACGCCGGAGGGCACCCGATGGATCCCGTCCGCGACGTATGGCGGTGGACCTGACCCAGCATGCCGGATGACCGCCCCGCAGCGGGCTATTGCGCGAACCGACGCCCGCGACGCACACTGCGCGGCGTGGCCCGTACCGTCACGGTCACGTCCCGCGCTTCGTCTCGTGGTCTGATTCCGTCGATTTCGATGAGGGGTCCCAGTCCCACGTGAGATCACGCCCGTCCCCCGGCATCGCTGCCGCACTGTCGTTCCTGCTCCCCGGTCTCGGTCAGATCGCGATCGGAGCGCTCCGTCGCGGCGCGCTGCTCCTGGTCCCCCTGGTCGCGATCCTCGTGCTCGGGGTCATCGTCTCCGGTGGCGGCCTCCAGGAGGTCATCGACCTCGCCCTTGACTCACGGGTCCTCGCCGCCTTCCTGATCGTCAACCTGCTGTTGGCCGCCTGGCACGTCTTCGCGATCATCGATGCCGAGCGGACGGCGATCGCGATGGAGCCGGCACCGCGGCGGTCCCACCGTGGCGCGACGGCCCTGGTGGTCGGCCTGGTCGTCGTCACGATCGGCATGCACGGGGCACTCGAGGTCGTCGCCTTCGACACGTCCCAGACCCTCGACAAGGTGTTCGTCTCGTCCAGCGACGACGACCAGGGCCTCAGTCCCCGACACGAGCTTCGAACCCGACGACAGCCCACCCCGGTGCCGACCCCGACGCCGACCCAAGGCGCGACCCCGTCCCCGGTCCCGACCGCGACGCCCGTCCCGACCCCGTCACCGACGCCCGTCCCCAAGTGGGCCAAGGACGGCCGGCTGAACCTGTTGCTCATCGGCAGTGACGGCGGACCCGGTCGCTGGAGCCTGCGCACGGACACGATGATCGTGCTCAGCGTGGACAAGGAGACCGGCCGCGCCGCGATGTTCGGCATCCCGCGCAACATGACCGACGTGCCGCTCCCGCCCGAGAGCAAGCGGGCCACGCCGAACGGCCGGTTCCCCGGTCTGCTCAATGCCTTGTACGTCTATGCGACCGGTCACCCGGCCGTACTTCCCGGGCACCCGCGAGACGCGTGGCTTCCGGGCCGTCGCCGGGGCCATCCAGGAGCTCGTCGGGGTCAAGCTCGACGGCGCGGTCGTCGTCGACCTCAACGGCTTCGTCAAGCTCGTGAACGCCATCGGCGGGCTCTGGATCGACGTCCCGCACCGGGTCGTGGACAACCACTATCCGCAGGAGAACGGCCAGGGCAAGATCCGGATCTCCTTCAAGGCCGGCTGCCAGAAGATGAACGGCCACCGGGCGCTCGCGTACGCGCGGACCCGCCACCAGGACTCGGACTACGGACGGATGCAGCGTCAGCAGGCGGTGCTCCTCGCCGTGGCCCACCAGGTCGACCCGATCGATACGCTGCCCAAGGTCCCCGAACTGCTCAAGATCGCCGGCGACCACCTCTGGACGACGCTCGCCCGCAAGGACATCGCGGGGCTCGCTGCGCTCGCCGCCCGGATCGACCCCGGCGAGACCGAGACGACGACCTTCACGCCCCCGAAGTACCCGTCGCACATGACCACGTTCTGGATCAAGAAGATCCGCAAGGTCGTACGAACCGCGTTCGACGGCCCGGCGCCCAAGCCGAAGCCCTCGCCGACCGGCACCGAGGCGCCCGTGGAGAGCTGCCGAGGCTAGTCGCCGGGTCGTCAGCTCGCGTCGATGACCGCGTCGGCGAAGGCGGGCCAGGCCTCGAGCGCCCAGGGTCCGTACTCGCGGTCGGTGAGGCAGACGAGTGCGCGATCGATGACCGGGTCCACCCAGATGAACGTCCCCGCCCCGCCGAAGTGACCGAACGTCGCCGGGCTGTTGCGGCTCCCGGTCCAATGCGGGTCCTTGCCGTCACGGAGCTCGAACGCGAGCCCCCAGTCGAGCGGGTCGAAGCGCCCCACTCCAGGCAGGACGCCCGGGAGACCCGGAAAGACGACCGTCGTGGCCTCGGTCAAACGGGCCGCGGGCAGGAGCGTCGGGCGTAGCAGCTCCCCGGCCAGGGCGGCGAGGTCCTTCAGCGGGCCGTCCAGACCTTGCGACGGGCGTTCGACGAGGGTCGTGCCGGCCATCCCGAGTGGATCGAGGACGCGCCTCCCGAGCGCGTCGGCGATGGTCCAGCCGTCGCGTTCGGCGACGAGGGCGCCCAGGAGATCGAACGCCGGGTTGGAATAGATCCGACGCGTGCCCGGTCGAGCGAGGATCGCGTCGCCCTCGAACGGGAGGCCGCTTGCGTGGGCCAGGAGGTGGCGGACCGTGGCGCCGGGAGGACCGGCCGGCTCGTCCAGGTCGATGCGGCCGTCCTCGACCGCGCGCAGGACCGCGAGGCCGGTCACGAGCTTGGTCGGCGACGCCCAGCGGAACGGTCGATCGAGGTCGCCGTGGCTTGCCACGATGCCGCTGGGGCCCACGACCGCCGCCGCTGCACGCGTGGCGCCCCAGCCATCGATCGTCGCGAGGACAGGCGCGAGCTCGTGGGTCATGGGTCGAGATGCTAGTCGCCGACCGGCGCTCGTGCCGGTCGGCGACCCTGCCGGCCTAGACCTCCGAATCGTCGGTCGCGGTCGGTGTCGGAGTGGTCGTGGATGGCGCCGTCGACGGAGCCGTCGGCGTGGTATCCGTCCCCGTCGAAGGCGCGGTACCGCCTCCGGTCCCGCGGCCCGGGCCGCCGCCTTCGGGGCAGTCGGGCTTCGTGCCAGTCGCCGCGCTGGGAGCGGGCGCGGTCGTCGTGCCGTCGGTCGATGGATCCGTGGTCGACGGCGTGGTCGTGGTCGTGCCGTCGGTCGCGCTCGGCGTCGAGCTGGCCGAGGGCTCCGGGCTCGCCGCCAGAACGATCGCGGTGCCACCGACGACCATCAGGCCGAGGGCGAGCGCGGCCGTCGCGATCGTGCGTCGCAGGCCGCCGCCGACGGTCGATGCCGGCGCGACGGGCGGTGACTCATTCGTGGGGTCGATGGGTTCCATGGGTGGATCTCCAAAATGAGGTGTCGAGGAGGAGTGGGGTCGCCTGCGCAGGCAGCTGCAGGTTCACTGCGCGACCTGAGAGGGTCCTGACAGCGCCCTCGTGCTGGCGATCCAGCTGCACGGGCGATGTCACGGAACCGTCAAAGAGCCGACCTACAATCCGGTCATGCGCTTCTTCAGTTCCAAGCCCCAGTCCATCCCCACCCCCGCCGAAGCCCTCCCCGGACGGTCGTCGCCGATCCTGACCCCGGGCATCCACCGTGTCCTCGGCACGCCGATCGCCGGGCCCTGGCCCGAGGGGACGAAGACGGCGGTCTTCGGCCTCGGTTGCTTCTGGGGCGACGAGAAGGATTTCTGGCAGCTCCCGGGCGTCGTGTCGACCGCGGTCGGCTACGCCGGGGGCTACACCCCGAACCCGACCTACGAGGAGGTCTGCTCCAGTCGGACCGGTCACGCCGAGGTCGTGCTTGTCGCCTACGACCCCACGCGGATCTCCTACGAGCAGCTGCTCAAGACGTTCTGGGAGGCGCACGACCCGACCCAGGGCATGCGCCAGGGCAACGACATGGGGACGAGCTACCGCTCGATCATCCTCGTCGCCGACGACGACCAGCGAGCGGCCGCGGAAGCCTCGAAGGCCGTGTATCAGGAGCGCCTGTCGGCCAGAGGGCTATGGCGCGATCACGACCGAGATCGCCGATCGATCGGCCTTCCCGTTCTACTACGCCGAGGACTACCACCAGCAGTACCTGAAGACGCACCCGAACGGCTACTGCCCGAACCATTCCACCGGCGTGACCCTGCCGGCCGACTTCGTCGTGACCCCGCTGGCGTACGTGGACTGACCGGCCACTCATCCCGACCAGGTGCCGGTCCGGCACGCTCCGGGCCGGCTCGCATCATGTGCGGCCCCCCGGCCCGAGGCGAGCCGCGCGGGCCGGGAGCCTCAGATCGGCACGGTGACCACGGCGGACGCGATCGTCGTGGCGACGGCGGCGGCGACGATCTTCTTGCGCTTGTCCTCGTCCTTCACCCAGTCGACGACGACTTCGGCGACCGCCTTCGCCTGTTCCTCCGACAACCCGGCCGACGGCATCTGGCTTCGGCTTTGCCAGAGTCGAACGGCCCGCACCCAGGAACCGGTGATCCGGGCGTTGCCACTCGCGCCGCCTGGGTGGCATCCTCCGGATGATGGAACCGGCATGACGGCCGAGGGCTGGCGATGGATCGATCCGATCCGGCATATCGAGGGCAGGCCGACTACCGCCCGCTGTTGCTCAAGCTCGACGATCCGATCGTCATCGGTATCGGCGCCGGGCCCGTGTGGCGATTTCCGGCATGAGTACTGAGGACGCGCGACCGCTGTTCCTTCCGGCCGGGTCGGGCAAGGTGCTTGCCTTCCTGGGGGTGACGCACCGCCTGACGAGCGAGCAGTCCGGCGGATCGATCTACATGTTCGAATCGACGTTCGAGCCCCGGACCGGCAACCGGCTCCACGTGCACAGCCGCGAGGACGAGATCGCCTACGTGCTGGAGGGCGCGCTGGAGGTCCGGCTGCGTGATCGATCGACGGTCATGGTCGAGGCGGGTGGCGTGTCACGTCTGCCGAAGACCGTCCCACACGCGATTCGCAATCCCCTCGACGCGCCCTCGCGCTACCTGTTCCTGGCCGTTCCCGGCGGGCTCGATCGATGGTTCGATGCCCTTGCCGACGCGAACGACGATGGCTCACTCGACGACCGCCGATTCGACGCCCTCGCCGGCGAGTTCGGTATCGAGTGGCTCGAGAAGTAGATCGTCTGCGCACGCCGCGTCAGAACTGCCGAGGCCAAGCCGCACCGACAACGCCCTGCATGCCTCCGCAGCCCGGCGGGCATCATCGTCGCCCTGGCCCGATCCGCTGGACCAAGACCCGGTCGGCGACGCGGGCGTACCATCCGTGAGCCACCCGACCCGGCATCCCGTCGCCGAGGGCACGCGCTGGCGAGGGTCTGCGAGGTTGTTGATGGCGATCCTGGGGTCAGCATCCGCAACCGACCTGGACCCCGCCAGCCCGTGGTGGCTCGAAGGCGTCGTCTATCAGGTCTACCCACGGAGCTTCGCCGACTCGACTGGCGACGGGGTCGGCGACCTCCAAGGGCTGATCGACCACCTGGACCATCTCGCCGGCACACCGGAGTCGCTTGGTGTCGACGCGATCTGGCTGTCCCCGATCTACCCGTCGCCCATGCTCGACGGCGGCTATGACGTCATGGACTACGCAGCGGTCGATCCCGTCTTCGGGACGCTGGCCGATCTCGACCGGCTCATCGACGAGTGCCATCGCCGAGGCGTCCGACTGATCCTCGACCTCGTGATGAACCACACCAGCAGCCTGCATCCGTGGTTCCTGGAGTCGCGCCTGTCGAGGACCGGACCATTCGCCGACTTCTTCCTGTGGCGCGATCCGTCCGGGTGGGATCCCGAAGGTCGACCGCAGCCGCCGAACAACTGGCTCTCGTGGTTCGGCGGGTCAGCCTGGGAGTGGGAGCCGCGGCGCCAGCAGTTCTACCTCCACACGTTCCTGCCCGAGCAGCCCGACGTGAACTGGCGCAGCCCCGCCCTGCGTGCGGAGATGTGGTCGATGGTCACGGGCTGGCTCGATCGCGGGGTCGACGGGTTCCGGCTCGACGTCTTCAACGCGTTCCTCAAGGCGGAGGACATGCCATCGAACCCGGAGGTCGCCGGCGGGTCGGCTCGATCCCCTGGGACGGCCAGGAGCATCGTCACGACAAGGACCAGCCCGAGCTGCACGACCTCCTGGCGGAGTTCCGAGGCATCGCCGAGTCCCGACCCGGGACGGCCACGGTCGGCGAGCTGTTCACGAGCGGCATCGAGGCCGCGGTCGGGTACTGGGCGCCGCGCCACCTGGTGTTCGACTGGGTCCTCATCGAGACACCGTGGACGGCGGCCGCCTTTCGGACGTCCATCGCCGCCCGGGAGGCCGCCTGGTCGCGGTCGCTGGCCGGCGACCGTGCTGTCCAACCATGATCGCTCGCGACACGTCTCGCGCTATCTCGAGACCCTTGGTCGCGACGACCGGGCGACGGCCGACGCCGTGGCCAAGGCCGCCGCGACGATCGAGCTGACCCTGCGTGGGACGCCGTTCCTCTACTACGGGGAGGAGATCGGCGCCCTGGACATCACGGTCCCCCGCGACCAGGCCCAGGATCGTGCTGCCGTCCAGATGGCGGGCTGGTGGAACCGTGACGGGTGCCGGGCGCCGATGGCCTGGTCCGACGGTCCGACGGCCGGCTTCACGGATGGCACGCCCTGGTTGCCGATCGCGGCCGACGCGACGTCACGGAATGTCGAGCTCCAGCGGGCGTCGGAGAGCTCGGTCCTGGCCCACTACCGCCGGCTCCTCGCCCTTCGGCGAGGCTCCACGGCGCTGCGCACCGGCGAGCTCGAGCTCGTCGACGTCGGCGACCCCGACGTCCTCGCCTATCACCGGCGGGCCGCCGACGATGCGGCGCTCGTCGTGGTGCGGTTCGGTCTTGACGGTGGCGAGATCGAGCTGCCCGAGGCCACAGGTCCCTGGAAGGTGGTCCTGTCGAGCCACGACCTGGGCATGACGACGGTCGGGGCGCGCGTCACCCTTCGACCGCTCGAGGCGATGATCCTGCAGCCTGCCTGGGATACGGTCCGCGGATGAGTCCACCGACCACGTTCGAGACCGACCCGGTCCGCATCGCCCAGCCGTTCCCGGCCGACTTCACCTGGGGCTTTGCCGCCTCCGCGTACCAGATCGAGGGAGCAGCCGCGGAGGACGGCCGTGGACCGTCGATCTGGGACACCTTCGCCCGCCAGCCGGGCGCCATCGCCGACGGCAGCACGGGCGACGTCGCCTGCGATCACTACCATCGCTACCCCGACGACATCGCGCTGATGGCCGATCTCGGCGCGCGCGCCTACCGCTTCAGCGTCGGCCTGGCCGCGCGTCCTGCCGCTGGGGACGGGCGCCGTCAACCAGCCCGGCCTCGACTTCTACGACCGCCTCGTCGACGGCCTCCTTGGGGCGGGCATCCGACCGCTGGTCAACCTGTTCCACTGGGACCTGCCGCAGGCGCTGCAGGACCGCGGCGGCTTCGCCGACCCGCAGGTCGTGGGCTGGTTCACCGACTACGCCGCGCTGGTCGCATCGACCCTGGGCGACCGCGTCAAGGACTGGATGACCTTCAACGAGCCGGCGGTCTTCGCCTTCCTCGGTCACGCCGACGGCATCCATGCGCCGGGGCTGCGCGACTGGCCGACGGCGATCCGGGTCGCCGACAACGAGCTGCGCGCACACGCGGCCGCCACCCAGGCCATCCGCGCGTCGGTCGTCGGCGCGAAGGTCGGCCTGGCGTTCGACGTCAACCAGGTCGCGCCGGCGACCGATTCGGAGCGCGATCGCGTCGCCGCCGATCGGTGGAGCTCGGCTCGCGATGCGTGGTTCCTCGATCCGCTCTTCGGTCGCGGCTACCCGGCCCTGGGACTCGAGGCGCACCGCGAAGCGGGTCACCTCGACGGCGTCGACCTCGGCGAGCCGCCGGCCGTCGACCTCGATTACCTGGGCCTCAACTACTACCGGCGCGACTCCGTCAGCGCCAGGTCGGACCGCGCGTTCGACTGGGACATCGGCGCCGTGGCGGGCTCGGAGCAGACGCAGATGGACTGGCACGTCGCGCCGGACGGTCTGCGCGACACCCTGATCGATCTCCACCGGACGTACGCGCCCCGAGCGATCGTGGTCACCGAGAACGGCGCCGCCTACCCCGACGTCGTCGATCAAGACGGCCGGGTGCGCGACGGGCGCCGGCTGGACTACCTGGCTCGCCACGTCGCCGCGGCATCGGACGCGCTGCAGGCCGGCGTGCCGCTGACCGGCTACCACGTCTGGTCGCTGCTCGACAACTACGAGTGGAGCCTTGGCTACGGCCGGCGGTTCGGCCTGGTCCACGTCGACTTCGACAGCCAGCGACGCACCCCGAAGGACAGCGCTCGCTGGTATCAGCGGCTCATCGCGCGGGAGTAGGACTCCCCGACGAGGCCGTGTCCGCGCGGATGCAGACCGGCGATCTCGACCGGCAGCCGGCCGACGAACGGCGCCTCACCCAGCAGCGCCGCGGCCAGCGCCTCCATCGACGGCGGCAGGATGCCGTAGCTGCAGACATGGGTCCGCGCGGACGGGTAGGCGAGCAGGTCCCACGGCGTGCGCAGGGCGACGGTCACGGTCGGCGTGCCGGACGCCAGCGCCGCCTCGGCCAGCGCCGCCTGCGCCGGCTGGAGGTGCGCGGAGAACGTCCCGACGACGACGAGGTCGAAGGCTGCCAGGCGCTCGCCGAGACCCGCGAGGTCGGCCGCGGCGGGCGCCGCCGGCAGGAGGATCTCCTCGACGCCCGCGATGCGGCGCCGGAGCGCCGCTGCCAGCGTCGGCGTCACGGTCGACGACGTGTCGGCAGGCGTCAGGTCGGCGGGCATCGACTGGACGACCGCGATCCGAGCGTCGACCGCCCGCTGCAGCGGCAACAGCCGGTCGTCGTTGCGGACGAGGGTGATCGATCGTGCCGGCCAGCTCGGCGGCGAGTGCCTGGTGGTCGGCGCATCCCGACGACGTCGAGGGGCGGCTGGTCGAACCCTCCCAGCCAGCGGCGCAGCTCGCCGACCCGGCGCAGGGCGGCCGCCTCGTCGTCCGCGTCGAAGAGGCCGCGCCGCTGCGCCTGCGCGAGGCCCTCCTCCAACCGTCCCAGGGCCGCATCGTCCACCGCTCCGAGCAGCACGTCCTCGCCCGCACGGAGGGCGGCGATGGCGTCCACGATCTGCGCCGACCCCTGGGCCAGGGCGCGCATGTCGAGGGCGTCGCTGACGGTCACGCCGTCGAACCCCAGCTGATCGCGCAGCAGGTCGCGCAGGACCGCGGCCGACAGGCTGGTCGGCAGGTCGTCGTGCTGGCCGGAGAGCGCGAAGTGGCCGGTCATGACCATCCGCACGCCCGCGTCCAGGGCGGCTCGGAACGGGACCAGCTCCCGCTCGGCCAGCTCGTCGTGCGTCCGGGGCACGAGCGGCAGTCCGTGGTGCGGGTCGGCTGCCGTGTCGCCGGCACCCGGGAAGTGCTTGGCCGTCGCGGCCACGCCCTCGTCCTGCAGCCCACGGACGGTCGCGGCCACGAGCGTCCCGACGGCCTGTGTGTCATCGCCGAAGCTGCGGATGCCGAGCGCCGGATTGGCCGGGTTGTTGGCTACGTCGCACACCGGCGCGTAGTCCACGTTGACGCCGAGGGCGCGCAGCTCGCGCGCGGTCGCGCCGGCGACGCGCTCGGCCAGCGATGCGTCGCCGGTCGCGCCGAGCGCCATCGCGCCCGCGAACTGGGTCGTCCCATCGCCCAGGCCGATGAGCTGGCCACCCTCCTGGTCGGCGGCGATCAGCAACGGCGGCGCTCCGGCCGGTCGTGCCCCCTGGATCGCGGCGGTCAGTCGGCGGATGCCGGGCGGATCCTCGACGTTGTGGGCGCGAAAGAGCGTCACCCCCGCGACGCCCCGTTCGTGGATCCGCCTCGCCGCCGACGCCGGCAGCTCCGTGCCGGCGAAGGCGATCATGAGCCGCGCCAGGGTCACTTGACGGAGCCGGCCAGGATCCCTCGCACGAAGGCCCGCTGGAGCGCCAGGAACACGAGCAGCGGCACGATCATCGTCAGGAACGCACCCGCGGTCAGCAGGTGCCACGCGCCGCCATAGGCACCGAGCAGGTTGAACAGCGCCGTCGGCATGACCCGGACGTCTGCCCCCGGACCGAGGAAGACGAGGGCCACGAGCAGGTCGTTCCAGACCCACAGGAACTGGAAGATCGCGAAGGCGCCGAGCGCCGGGATCGAGAGCGGCAGCACGATCCGGATGAAGGTCTGGAACGCGGACGCGCCGTCGATCGCGGCGGACTCGAACAGGTCACGCGGCAGCTGCGACATGAAGTTGTAGAGCAGGAAGATCGCGAGCGGCAGCCCGAACGCCGTGTGCGCCAGCCAGACCCCGACGAAGGTGCCGTACAGCCCCAGGCCGCTGTAGATCTGGAGGACGGGGATCAGCGCCATCTGGAGCGGCACGACGAGCAGGGCCACGACGAGGATGAACAGGATGCCCCGACCGCGGAACGGGATCCAGGCGAAGGCGTACGCGGCGTACGCGGCGATCGTGATCGGGATGACCGTCGCCGGGATCGTCACGATGAGGCTGTTCAAGAACGCCTCACCCATGCCGTTCGACCCGATCACCTGCGCGTAGTTCTGCAGCGTCCATCCCTGTTCGAACGGGTGGATCAGGGCCGTCCACCAGCCGGTCTGGGTGATCAGCTGGGGATTTCGGAAGGAGCTGATGAACAGGCCCGCCGTCGGCAGGGTCCACAGGAAGCAGATGACGATGACGGAGACGCGCAGCGGGGCGCTCTGGAGCATCGGCGCCCGCCAGAACCGGGTGCGCCCCTTGGAGACCGGTGCGATCGACTCGGCCGGTGCAGTCATCACATCGCCGCCTGACGTCGGAAGTTGCGCAGGTTGAGGATCATCACCGGCAGCACGGCGATGAACAGGACGGTCGCCAGCGCCGCGGCGCGTCCATCGTTGAAGAACTGGAACATCTCCGCGAACATCCGCACCGCGACCACGTCGTCGTGGTTGCGCCCGCCGCTGACCGACATGACGATGTCGAAGATCTTGAGCGTGACGATCGCGACCGTCGTGGTGACCGTCACGATGGTGCCGCGGATCGTCGGCACGATCACCTTGAGGAACACCTGGCGCTCCGAGGCGCCGTCGAGCCTGGCCGCCTCGATCATCTCCGTCGACACGCCCTTGATCGCCGCCGAGAACACGACCATCGCGAAGCCCGTCTGGAGCCAGATCAGGATCAGCATCTCCGACGGGAGGTTGATCGGGAACTGCGTGGTCCACGGGATCGGCTCGAAGCCGAAGGCGGTCCAGACGGCATTCAGGAGGCCGTACTGCGGCTGGCTCGCCGGCTGCCAGGCGTACACGAACTTCCAGATGACCGTCGCGCCCACCAACGAGATGGCGAGCGGCATGAAGACGAAGATCTTCGCCAGGGACTCGCGTCGGATGCGGTCGAAGAGGGCGGCCGTGAGCAGGCCGAGTCCCACGCTGCCGCTCGTGCCGATCAGGAGCCAGAGGATGTTGTTGCGAAGGATCTCGACGAACGCGGGGTGTGGCGAGGCTCGCCCAGTTGTCGAGCGTGAAGGCGCCGGCCTCGTCCTGGAAGCTGCCGATCACGGTGCGTATCGCCGGATACACGAGATAGATCGCGAGCAGCACCACCGCCGGTGCGATGAAGATCAGCGGGAGGAGTGCGGTCACGGAGCCTCGGTCGCAGGCGCTCGACCAGCAGGCTCAAGCTCGTGAACAGGAGCCAGATCCCGCCGACACCGACGAGCAGCGCGATCGCCACGAGCAGCAGCTTCGCGAAGAATTGGTCGCCCTGCCCGTTGCGCAGCGCCTCCGCGCCGGCGGTATTGCCGAGGATGTCGTAGAACGAGGCGAGGAGCTTCTGCCCGCCCTCCTTGTCGATCAGGACGCTGATGCCGATGACCGCGAGGACGAGCCCGACGAGGCTAGCGACCAGCACGGTCCGCGACGAGCCGTACGAGCCGGAACCTTGCGCGCGGTCGACCGCCACCTTGCTCCTCCGTGGACGTTGCCGGAATAGTAGCGGGGCGCCCACCGGTGGTGTGGCGCCCCGCGTTCTAGCTACATGACGATCTGCCGGCTTACTTGGGCCAGCTGTCGTCGATGCCCTGCAGCACGGAATCGGTGTTGGTGCCGTTGGAGTTGGCCCAGTCGGAGATGCCGGTCCAGAAGCTGCCCTGGCCGACGGACGGGGGCATCAGGTCAGAGGCGTCGAAACCGATGGCGGTTGCGCCGCTGGCGATGTCGTTCGCGACCTTCAGCTTGTAGTTGTCGGCATACCACTCGGCCGGCACCTTCACGTTCGGCGACAGGACGCCGACGCTCTTGATCCAGCCTTCGAGGCCCTCCGGCGTCGCCAGGAACTCCGCAAGCGCGCGGACCTCGGGGCGGTCGTTGAGGACCATGAACGAGTCGGCGGAGCCCTCGGCACCCTTGAAGGTGTCGCTGATCGTCGGGAACGGCATGATCCCGATGTCGCCGTCGTCGCCGATGGTGTACTTCGAGTCACCGCCGTTGGTGCGGCGATCCGGGAAGAAGTCCGGGCCGTACCAGACGGGGATCTTCTGCATCCAGCAACCGGGCGCGGCCGTGTCCTGGTTGAACATCGGATCCATGACGGTCTTGAGGTCGGCGTTCACGATGGCCTGGCCACCGCCGTCGACATAGCCTTCCTTGAACAGGAGCGAGCCGACCTTGTCGAAGGCGGCCTTGATCTTG
The DNA here is from genome assembly GCA_963828965.1 of uncultured Chloroflexia bacterium. Classification (GTDB taxonomy): domain Bacteria; phylum Chloroflexota; class Limnocylindria; order Limnocylindrales; family CSP1-4; genus SPCO01. The sequence goes on along the minus strand of CAWHGL010000002.1, from coordinate 1,038,041 downwards.
GGGTCGGTGAACTTGATCTTGCCGCTGATCCAGTCGTTGGTGACCTGCGGATCCTCGGTCTTGAGGAGGACCTCCTCGACCCAGTCCGTCAGCTCCCAGCCCGTCGCCGTGCCGGGGCCGCCGGCGCTGACGCAGAACGGGTGGCTGCCGTCAGCGACGATCTTGTCGGCCAGGGTGACGAGCTCGTCCCAGGTCTTGGGAACCGTGTAGCCCTTGGCCGCGAAGGCCTTCACCGGGTACCAGATCATCGACTTGACGTCGGCCTTGGTCGGGATGCTCCAGATGTGGTCGCCATCGCTGGTGAGGCCGATGGTCGACGGGAACTCCGCCTTGAGCTTGGCGGGGTCCATGAAGCGTGGCGACGTCGATGACCTTGCCGTCCTTCGCGTACGCGAGCACGCCGGTCGGCTGCGCCAGCGCGGCCATGTCGGGCGGGCTGCCGCCCTCGATCCGGGTCTTGAGCACGGTCTCGTGGCTCGAGCCGATGCTGTCGACCTGGACCGCGATGCCGGTCGCCGCCTGGAAGTCCTTGATCGCGTTGGCGAAGCCTTCGCCCTCGCCGCCGGTCCACTGCGTCTGGATCGAGACCTTCTTGCCGGTCAATGGCTTGTCCGCGCCGAGGGCCGCGTCCAGCTCGGTGTAGCCGGTCGGGACGGCCGGCAAGTTGAGGGCCGGCGGAGCCGATGCGGCTTCGCTCGGTGCTGCCGAGGCACTGGCTTCAGCCGAGGCGGCAGCGCTCGGCGCGGCGGTCGCGCTCGGGGCCGCGGCGGATGCCGCGGGTGACGGCGACGGGCTGCTGCTGGCGCACGCGCTGACGAGCACCATGACGGCACCCGCCAAGGCGGACGTTCTCCATAGTTTCCTGGTCATGTATCTCTCCTCCTGCGAACTCCCATGATGGTGGGTGGCGAGTGGCTCCTCCGCTGGGTGCACGCAAGATTATCCGACCCCAGCAAACGGCCAACGTGACGGTTATCGCTCGCCCACCCCCTCTCGCTCAGGGGCGTCGATGCGACGTCGAGCGATCGCCGCCACCCCGCGCGCACCAGGCGCCTCGGTCGGTGACAGCAGCTCTATGGTCGCATCGCCCAGGGCGGCGTGCACCAGTGGTGAGGCCGCGCGTTCGCGGGCGATCCGCGATCGGATAGGTTCGAGAAGCGCCGGTCCGGCGGCCGCCACGCCGCCGCCGATGACGACGCGACGGACGCCGAGCGTCAGGGAGAGCGATCGGATGGCTCGGGCCAGATGGTCGGCCACCCGTTCGGTGATCTCGAGCGCGACCGCATCGCCGGCCGCACTGGCGCGGTAGACGTCGGCGGCGCTCGAATGGGACGACAGGACGGAGCTGCGACCGGCAGCCATGGCTTCGTCGGCCTGGCGGCCGATGGCCGGACCGGCGGCGATGGTCTCGAGGCAGCCGCGCAGCCCGCACGCGCAGTCGGCTCCTTCGGGATCGGCGACGACGTGGCCCACCTCGCCGGCGACGCTGTTGTCTCCGCGCAGGACGGTGCCATCGAGCACGATGCCGGCCGAGATACCGGTCCCGATCGCCAGGAACGCGACGCTCGTGGACGCCTCGGCTGATGCGTCGGCGGCCCGCGTGCTGAGCCACAACGCCGCCGCGCGGGCGTCGTGCTCGACGAAGGCCGGGATGCCCAGGGCGGCCTCGAGCATCGGACCGAGCGGCAGGTGCGTGATGCCGAGGTTGACGGCCATCCTCACGGATCCGTCCGCCGGGTCGACGTGGCCGGGGATGGCGACGCCGACGGCGACGATGTCCCGCCCCACCTGGAGCCGGGCGTCGTCGACGAGACCGGCGATCTGGCCGACGAGTGCTTCGCGGTCGGTCGGGACGACGTGCTCGTAGTGAACGCGGCCACGGTCGTCGGTGACGACGATGGACACGTTGGTGCCGCCGACGTCGACGCCCGCGACGAGGGCGCCGACGAGTATCGGCTCATCGGTCGCGATCATCGGGCCAACCCGAGGCCCAGCAACTGCTCCATGAGCAGCGCCGATGCCCCGACCACGACCACGTCGTCCTGGACGTGACCGAACTCGATCTGCGTCTCGCGCGCGAGCAGCGCCAGGGCGCTCGACCGCGCCGAGCGCTGGACTTCGGCTAGCCAGTCGTCGCCGAGCGCCGCCACCGGTCCGACCACCAGGACGTGGCGGACGTTCAACACACCGATCAGCCAGCCCACCGCGACACCGAGCAGGCGCGCGGCTTCGAGGACGATCCGCCGGATGCCGAGGACGCCGGCGAGGAACGCCGCCACGAGGCCCTGCTCGTCGGTGATCGACGGCTCGAGGGCGCCGGCGGCATCGACCATCGCGCGCATGCTCGTCATCGTCTCGAGACAGCCCTCGCCGCCGCACCGACACGAAGCCCCGGCGCTGCCCATCGAGACGTGGCCGAACTCACCCGCGCCATAGCCGTCGCCCTGGAAGAGCTGGCCGTTGAGGATGATCCCGGCGCCGACACCGCGACCGACCTTGATCACGACCAGGTTGTTGGGGCGAGGGCGGCGAAAGAAGGTCAGCTCTGCGAGCGCGGCTGCGTGACTGTCGTTGGCGACCACGACCGGGACCTCGAAGCGCTCCTCGAGGAGCGGCCCGAGGCGAAGCTCGGCCCAGTCCAGGTTGACCGACCAGCGGACGGTCCCGGTGCTGGTGTCGATGACGCCTGGCGCGCCGATGCCGATCCCGAGGAGGGGGGACCGGTCATCGGCGCGGAGGGCGTCGACAAGTTCGAAGACGAGCTCGACGGTGGCATCGCCGTGCCGTCCGTTGAGCGGTAGGTCGATCGAGCGGAGGATCTCGCCGCGCAGGTTGACGACGGCACCGCTGAACTGCGCCTCGCCGAGGTCGAGCCCGATCAGGTGGCGGCCGTCGGGAGCGACGCGAAGCAGGATCGGGGACTTGCCTCCTCGTGACCGGCCACGACCGACTTCTTCGATGAGGCCTTCATCGATGAGCGAGCCGACGAGGTCGCTGACCGAGGTACGCGTCAGGCCGGTGAGCCGCGCGAGGTCGGCGCGCGAGAGCGGACTGTGGTCGTGGAGGGCGCGCAGCACCAGCTGCTGATTGAACGTTCGCGTTTGCTGGTGCGTCGCCTTCTCGGGCAGCACGGTCGCGCTGACGCTCATCCGGGCGGGCTCTCCTCCAAACCACGACCCACCCTTGCCCGTGTCGCGCACGACTTTGGCAAGAGACTTGACAAAGTCGATGGTGTGCCTATGGAAGGACCTTTGTCAAGACGGTGGACAAAGATTCGGGCGGACCCGCCGAGGGCTCCCAAATCGCGGATGATGACGTCGTGGTCACGCGGTCCCAGACCACGCGTGGGGTCGATCACAAGGGACATGCGGAGGTGGTCATGGGCGTGCTGAACGACAACCCGGTCTTCCCGATCCTGCTCTCGATGGATCTCGACGCCACGCGGACCTTCTATGGCGACCTGCTCGGGCTGGAGATCCTGCGCGAGGACCCGGACGACCGGATCGTCTTCCGTGCCGGCGGCGGGACGCGCCTCGTGGTCACGCTGAGCACGGTGGGGACCTCGGATCCCCAGACGCAGATGGCCTGGCTCGTGCCCGACATCCACGCCGCGGTCGCCGAGCTTCGGGCACGCGGCGTCCGGATCGAGGACTACGTGGCGCCCGATCCCGTGACCGAAGACGGGATCGCCGACATGGGTCACTCGTGGGCCGCGTGGTTCATCGACCCCAGTCGGAACGTCCTCGCCGTCGTCCAGCCGAAGCCCTGAGCGGCGAGGCCGAGCCGATATGGCAGACCTGGCGACCGAGCACGACATCGCGACCATGCCGAAGGTCGAGCTGCACATCCACCTCAATGGCTCGATCACCGAGGCGACCGCCGCCACCCTGGTCCGGCGGCACGGAGCCGACCCGGACGAAGCGCTCATCCTCGTCGACGGCCGGTATCCAGGTCGCTACCCCGACTTCCAGGGCTTTCTCGACGCCTACCTCGCCACCAATCAATTCGTCCGAACGCCGGACGACCTCGAGTTCGTCGCGGCCGAGTTCGTGCGCGACCGCGCCCGGCAGAACGTGGTCTACTGCGAGGCGACCTTCACGGCCATGATCATGGTTCGCAACGGGATGGAGCCCGACGCGATGTGGGCCGCTCTCCGGCGCGGGCTCGTGGCGGCAGGCCCATCGGTAAGGGTCGGCTTGATCATCGACGTCATCCGCGACCTCGGCCGGGACGAGGCGGACGCGACGCTGCGGCTCGTCGAGGCCGCGGATGCACCGATCGTCGGTCTCGGCCTGACCGGCATCGAGGACACGGTCCCGATCGAGGACTTCATCCCCTACCGCGCGGCGGCGCGTCGCCTGGGTCTCGGGTTCGAAGTCCACGCCGGCGAGATGGGGCCGCCGGCCAGCATCGTCGCGACGCTCGACATCCTGGAGGCCGACCGCATCGGCCACGGGGTCGCCGCCATCCGCGATCCGGCCCTGATCGAGCGGCTCGTGCGCGAGCAGGTGCCCCTCGAGGTGTGCCCGGAGTCGAACATCGGGATCGGCGAATACCCTTCGCTCGAGGACCACCCCGTGGCCGCCTTCTGGCGGGCCGGCGTGAACATGACGATCTCGAGCGACGATCCGCCGTTCTTCCGCACGACCCTGATCGACCAGCTGCGCGACGTCGTCGGCGTCGTCGGCCTCAGCCGTGACGACCTGGTGGAGCTCCAGCGGCGCGCCGCTCGTTCGTCGTTCGCGACGGCCGAGACGAAGACCGCGCTCCTCGCCGAGATCGAGGCATGGGCTGCGGACTGATCAGGTGAAGGCGTTGACGGCTCGGGCGAGGACGAGGCCGACCACGGCGAACGAGATGAGCGCCTGCGATCCCATGGCGACCTTGGCCCAGTGGGTCATCGGCATGGTGTCGGTCGGGCTGAACGCGTTGGCGTTCGTGAACCCGATGTACAGGTAGTCGAGGAACTGCGGGCGCCAATCCGGTGGTGCGACATCAGGATTCAACTGCTGGGGAAACGCGAAGTCCGGGGAGGCCGGCAGGCCCCGGGCACGTACAGCCGGCCCGCCACAGTCGAACTGCCAGTACAGGAACGCAAAGGCGACGTTGTTCCCGAGCCAGACCTTGGCCCCGGCCGCGAGGAGCAGGTCGGGCTCGCTGGTCAGGGGCGAGCCGGTCACGAGATCGAAGATGAGCAGCGCCGTCGAGCCCAGCGTGCTCGCGAGGATCACGGCGACCAGAGCGATGGAGATCCGGCGCAGCCAGGGGCCGGTCCGATCGATCCGGCCCGGGTCGAGGAGGATCAAGGCAAGCAGCAGGATGCCCTCGACTGCAGCGAGCAGCCAGCCGGGCATGATCGAGAGCCGTGGCGGCGCGAGCAGTGCCGCGACCATGAGGACGACGACGGCGACCGCCATCGGCAGGCGCGACTCGCCCAGCACGTCGGCGTCGGCTCCGGGGTCAGCGACCTCGGTCGCGGGCGGCGCGTCGTCGGCGGCGATCTCGATCTCCTCCCGGATCTCCGGGTCGTCTCGCGACACCGGCTCGCCGCAGCCTACTCCGATGCGACTGGCCGCTCGTCGCCCGCCGCCGCCCGAGATCCGGACCGGGTCCGGCCGACGTATCAGCCGGCATTGGCGCCAGTTGACTACGCAACCGTCACGAGAGATCGGAGAACACCAACGATGCCGACCTACATGGATGTCCACGACCTTCCCGGTGTGAAGGCCGAGGACGTCGCCGGAGCCCACGAAGCGGACGTTCGCGTCCAGGGCCAGTACGGCGTGGACTACAAGCAGTACTGGGTCGACGAGGAGGCCGGCAAGGTCTTCTGCCTCGTCGACGCCCCCGATCGCGAGACCGCGACCCGCGTCCATCGCGAGGCCCACGGCCTCGAAGCCCATACCCTGTACAAGGTGGAAGCCGGGGTCTAGCACCCCGCATCCCGGTCCACGGGGAGGATCGGTGATGGCCTGGATCGATCGCGTCCGACGCGACGGTCCGGGCCTCGGCCGGTCCGGGAGGATCCTCGGGCCCGGGCATTCCCCTCCAAACGCCGCCGGGATACCGTTGCGCCATGCGACAGAAGGGCCGCGCGCGCCGACGACCGCCAGCGCGCACCTCGACGCCCTACGACCCCGGCGCCTCGCTGCGCCAGATCGGCCTGATCGAGTCCGGCACGGGCTTCATGCACGGCCCGCTCGCGATCGTCACTGCGCTCGTCGCGGCGCTGACCCTCGCGGGCCTGCGCGCCTGGTGGCGCGCGAACACGCGCAGCGACCGCGACTGACGTCGAGGGTCGGCCTCGGGCATCATCGGGTCATGATCCGACCTCCGCTCCCGGCTGGCATCGCCTCGGCCGGGGTGGTGGCGATCGCCCGCCGGCTCACGCCCGTCGCCGTGCCCGCCATCGCTGATGCCCTCGTCGCGGGCGGCATCCGCGCGTTCGAGCTGACCCTCAACGAACCGCAGGACGCCGCCCTGCGAGCGATCGAGGCAGCCGCGAGTCACGTGGCGACGACCGACCTGCCCATCGCCATCGGCGCCGGGACGATCCTCACCGTCGATGCCGCCGCCCGGGCGGTCGAGGCGGGGGCGACGTTCCTCGTGTCGCCCCATCTCGATGTCGAGATCGTGGCCTGGGCCGTCGACCGCGGCGGTCGCGTCTGCCCGAGGCGCGGCATCGGGCTGATCCCCGCGGACGATGCGCTGCGGCGCGCGGGCATACTGTGGCCATGGTCGCTCGGACTCGAGCCGCGGGCCTCTTCCTGGTCGCCGTCATCGCGTGCGTCGGCGGCGGTTGTTCGATGGTCCCCAACATGGACCACGGGTCGTCGGGTTGCCAGAACGCGGCCGGTATCGGGCCGCGCGGCACGAGCGGCGATACCTCCGATCCGGTGTACCCGGCAGTGAACGGGCTCGCACCGGCCGATGCTGGCGCACGAGCCGCCGCCCTCGGCCACACGGTGGTCTTCCACGTCGACATCCCCGACTACGGCGAATGTTGGTGTCAGCCGCCGCCCGAGGGCAAGGTCGTCGGGTCGTGGTGGAACGGCAACGGGGCGCTGTTCCTCGATGTCGCCGGTGTGGACGAGGGCCACACGGCCGACCAGCAGCCGGCCGCCGGCTGGGGCTGCTAGCGCCGCACCATCACGCCGACGGCGGCACGGCGCCCCGTTCGCGCCGGTCCCAGTCGGCGAGCGCGCCTCGGATGGCCTCCCCGACCCCGTCGACCCCGAGCGCATCGAGACCCAGGAGGGCCGCGCCGGCGACCGGGGGGACCAGGAGCGGGACGACGTGCGCGGCGGGCGCGTGCGCCGCCACGCCGGCGCGGATCCGATCGTGGAAGCCCGCCTCGCGCGTCCGGAACACGCCCCCGCCCAGGACGACGTCGGGATCGAGCCGGCCCAGACGCAACCGCTTGATCATCGCGCCGGCCATCGCGATGACCTCGTCGGCGAGCCGATCGACGATCGACCGGGCGACCGGATCGCCGGCCGCGGCCTCGGCGAAGACCACCGGTGACAGCTCCGGGACACGCCCCTCGTCGACGCGGCCTTCGTAGAAGGCGGTCGTCAGCGCGGCCGGCGTCCGGACCCCGAAGTAGGCCGGGACCCGCTCGGCGAGGCTCGTGTCGGGACCGCGCCCATCCTTCGCCCGGACGGCTGCTGCCACGCCGGCCCAGCCGACGTCCCGGCCACCGCCCCAGTCCCCCGAGATGTCGCCGAGGGCCGCCAGCCGTGCGGTCCGGCCGTCGGACGACCGACCCGCCGCGGCCACGCCCGCGCCACAGATGACGATCACGCCCCAGCCGCGGTCCGTGCCGGCTCGCAGCGCGGCGTCCGGGTCGTTGCGCAGCAGGTCCTGACGGGCGAACCCACGCGTTCGGACCGCCGCGCCGAGCGCCCGCACGTCGCGTGGCGTGTCGGCTCCGGCGAGGGCCCAGGCCCCGACCTCGGCCGGGCCGTCATCGTCCCGGAGACCGGCCTCGGACCGGACCCGCGCGATGAGCTCGGTCAGGCGGTCCATCCCGGTGTCCAGCCCGACCGCCTGGTGCGAGGTCGTCGGGCCGCGGACCGCGGCGAGCAGCCGGCCGTCGTCGGCCACCAGCGCGACATCGGTCTTGGAGTTCCCGCCGTCGACCGCGAGGACCGTCCTCACGGCTCGCCGGGCAGCGCGTCGAGCGCGTCGACCCGGACGAACGACGCATCCGCCGCCACGAGGCGATCCAGCAACCGGGGCAGGCCCGCCGCCGTCGCGTCGGTCCACGGGTGCAGCAGGATCGACCGCGCCGTCGCCATGGGCCACGGCCGCGTCGGCCATCGCGTCGGCCAGGGCCAGACCATCGGTGCCGGGCGGCCAGTCCGGTCCCTCCACGTGCCAGCGGACCTCGCGGTAACCGAGCCGCTCCAGCCCGGCCAGCACGCTCGGGTCGTCGGTCCCCTCGCCGAACGGGCAGCGGAACCACGGGCGCGGGTCGACGCCGGTCGCCTCGAGGATCGCCGTCTGGGCGTCGGTCACGTCCTCCGCCAGCCCGGCGGCGCTCAGGAGCGGCATCCGGGCATGGTAGTGCGAGTGGTTGCCGACGAGGTGCCCGTCGGTGGCGATGCGCCGGGCGAGTCCCGGGTAGGCCTCGGCCCAGCGACCCTGGACGAAGAAGGTGGCCGCGATCCCGGCCGCGCCCAGGCGGTCCAGGACCCGCTCGGTGCCGCCCGCGGCGTGGGGGCGGTCGGGATGCTCCGCGTCGAAGGTCAGCGCGACCCGCCAGGCCATCGAGCGAGCCCTACTTCTCGATGCCGGTGACGACGATGCCCCGCGTGAAGAAGCGCTGGAACACGAGGAACGCCGCGACCGGGATGATCATCGTCATCAGCGTGCCGGCCTGGATGAGCCCGGGTTCGCGGTAGTGGACGCCGTTGAACCGCTGGAGCCCCAGCGCGATCGTCTGGATCTGGACGTTCCCGGACGTGTACAGGAGCGGCCCGAAGAAGTCGTTCCACGAGTACACGAGGTGGAAGATCGCGACCGCGATCACGACCGGCCAGGCCTGCGGCAGCACGACCGACCAGAGCGTCCGGAACGGCCCGGCGCCGTCGATCGCGGCCGCCTCGTCGAGGTCGGTCGGGATCGTCATGAAGTACTGGCGCATGAGGAAGACGTCGAACGGGTTGGCGAAGAACGTCGGCACCAGCAGCGGCAGCCACGTGCCCACCCAGCCGAGCTTCTGGAAGATCGTGTAGGTCGGGATGATCGTGACCGCGGCCGGCAGGAAGATCGTCGCGATGAGCAGCGTGAACAGGAAGTTCCGGCCCGGGAACTTGAACCGGGCGAACCCGTAGGCCACGAGCGTGCAGGACAACAGCGTGCCGATCGTCGAGATGACGGCGATGGCCATGGTGTTGAACAGGAGCCGCGGGTAGTCGATGAGGTCCCAGACCTTGCCGAAGTTCTCCCAGTGCGGCGCGAAGACCCAGACCGGATCGAGCGTCCGCCACGAGCCCTGCCAGACGATCGGCGCCGCGGCGGGGTTCGCAGGGTCGATGAACGTGCTCTGCTTGCGACCCGGCTCCAGCAGCGCCATCGGGCGCATCGTCCCGTCGATGGGGACCTGGAGGACGGTCAGCTCCTCGCCGTTGAAGTCGACCGTCAGCGGGTCGGCCGGGTAGAGCGGCGATCCGGCCTGGGTGATCTGGTCCGCGCTCTTGATCGAGTAGACGACGGACCGGAGCATCGGCGAGAGGAAGGCCGCCAGGGCGACGACGGCGATGAACGTGAGCAGGAACGAGCGTGAGCGGTCACCGCGCTCGCGCGGCGGCCGGCTGCCCTCGGCCGCCCGGGCCTGGCGACGCGGCCACGACCGACGGCTCGGCGCGGTGACCGGCGGGAGCTCCATCTCGGCCATCGCTCAGCGAGCCTCGCCGGCGTAGTAGACCCAGCGCCGGGCGGTCCAGAAGAGGAGCAGCGTCAGGAAGAGCGTGATGATGAACAGCAGCCACGCCAGGGTCGCGCCGTACGACATGTTCTGGAACGTGAAGAAGTTCTTGTACAGGTACAGGTTGAAGAAGTTGGTCGATCCGCCGGGCTCACCTGTGCCCTGCTTGAGGACGAGCGGCACGAGGAAGTACTGGAGCACCTCCACGACCGCGAGCACGATCGTGTAGAAGATGACCGGCGACATCATCGGGACGGTGATGTGGCGCAGCGCCGCCCACGACCCCGCACCGTCGATTCGCGCCGCCTCGTACAGGTCGGTCGGGATGCCCTTGAGGCCGGCGAGGTAGACGATCATGCCGGCCCCGATGCCCCACAGGCCCATGATCACGAGCCCCGGGTAGATCCACGTCGGATCCTGCAGCCAGTCCGGTGGATGCTGGATCCCGATGGCCTCGAGGAAGCCGTTGATCCAGCCCGTGTCGCCGCCGAGCATCCCGCCCCAGATGAACACGCCGGCCACGAACGGGACGACGAACGGCAGGAAGAACAGGACCCGGAACATGCCCGATCCGCGCAGGTGGCGCGAATGGAGCATGAGCGCGACGAGGAACGGCAGGATGACCGCGACCGGCAGGGCCAGGGCCGCGTACTTGAGCGTCACCCCGAGGGTGTCCCAGGTGCGCTGGTCGGCGATGAGCGTCTGGTAGTTGTCCAGTCCGACGAAGCGGAGTGGCTCTTCCTGGGCGAGGTTGATGTTGGTGAAGGTGAAGAGGAACGTGGCGATCATCGGGAGCGCCGTGAACGCGAAGAACCCGATGAGCCACGGCGCGATGAAGACGTACCCCCACCGCGCGCGCCGCCAGGCCAGCCCGGAGAAGCGAGGCTGGCTGCGCGGGCGCGCGACGGTGGGGGCCGCCACGGTCAGTTGCCGCCCTGATCCCAGATGGCCTGCATCTGCGTCTTGAGGTCAGCGATCTCGGCGTCCAGGTCCAGGCCCGGGGTCGACTGCCACTTCGTCCCGAACGTGTTGAGCAGGTCGAGGGTCTGGTTGTAGGCCGGGGTGTACGACTCGAAGTTCGGGACGTCGGCGAAGGCGACGCCCTTCTTGGCGACGTCCCAGTCGATCGGCTGGGTGTAGTTCGCCTGCTGGCTCTGGAGGAAGGCGTCCTGCTCGGACTCGACGGCCGGCATGCCGCCGTACAGGCTCAGCAGGTCCTTGTTCTCGAGCAGGTACTGGAGGACCTTGAACGCCGCGTCGGGGTTCTTGCTCGACTTGAGGATGCGGAAGGTGTCGGCGTTGAAGGCGGCCGTCGTCTGGCCCTCGTAGGACGGGGTGGCGGCCATGTCCCAGTCGTCGCCGGCGCCGGAGACGCCGTAGGTCGACCACAGGTAGTTCTCGCTCATCGCGACCTTGCCCGTGAAGAACGGGTAGCCCTCCGGGTTGAAGTCGGTGTTCTGGAACTGCGGCCCGGTGACGCTGATGTGGTCCTTCCAGATGCCGTCGTAGAACCAGTGCCAGGCCTTGGCCCAGGCGTCCGGGATCTCGACGGTCTTGCCATCGGCGCCGACGAACGAGCCGGCCTTCCAGTACGCGCCGACCTGGCGCAGGTCGTCGCGCTGGGGCTCGAAGCCCCACTGGACGATCTTCTCGGGATCGAAGCCGGCCTCGGTCGCGTCCTTGCCGTTCTCGTCGACCGTCAGGAGGAGCCCGATCTTGCGGGCGGTGTCGTAGTCCCACGGCACGACCGAACCGTCGGGCATCGTGTAGTCGGCGTTCCAGTCGTGGGGCGGCTCGTTGAGGCCGGCCTCCTTGAACAGGTCCTTCTTGTAGAAGAGGACGGACGGGTAGATCGCGTACGGGATGCCGACCTGGCCCTCGCCGCCGACGTTGTAGAGGTCGACCGTCGACTTCGGGTACTTGCTCATGTCGAAGCCGGTCGAGTCGATGAGCGGCTGGAGGTCGAGCCACTGGTTGTGGAAGGCGTTCGCGCCACCGATGCCGAGCGGACCGACGATGTCGGGGCCGGAGCCGGAGCCGAGCTGGACGGCGAGCGCGTCGCGGGCGCCGTTGTAGTTGTAGGCCTCGAAGGTCAGGTGGATGCCGGGGTTCGCGGCGTTGAACGCGTCGGCGACCTGCTGCTCCACCGCGACCTGCTCGGGCGCGTCGCCGGTGCCGAGGCAGCAGAACCAGCGGACTTCGATGTCGCCCGGCTTGCCGGTCGAGGCCGGGCCGGTGAGCGCGCTCGGAGCGGCCGACTCGGCGGCGCCCTCCGATGCGGCCGGGCTCTCGCCCGCTGCGGCCGAGGCCGATGGAGCGCCGGCGTCCGATGACGCGGCGGGGCTCGAGGTGCTGCCGCTGCAGGCAGCCAGGATGAGCGCCAGGACGGCGAGCAGGGCGGCCGACCGCCCCAGGGTGCTACGCATGCGTGGGTTCCTCCTCCGATGGGTGACCGAGCGATTCACGGGGGCTGCCATGGCGGTGCTCCTCCACTGCCTGGCGCGGATCGCCCGCGCCCATCCGGTCCGGCCGATAGACGGTCCGCTCGACGTAGTAGCGCGTGCGGTCGCCCCGGACGAACGTCCGGCTGAACTCGACCGGTCGGTCGTCGACGGCCGAGGCGATGCCCTCGATCAGGAGGGCGGGAGTTCGGGGCGGCTGGTCCAGCAGGCGCGCCTCACGGGCGTGCAGCAGGACGGGCTCGAGGGCCTCGCGAGCCCGCACGATGCGGGTCGCGTAGCGCTGTGCGAGCAGTTCATACAACGATTCGCGTTCGAGGTCCTCGGACAGGAGCCCGGGGAACCGCTCGGCGGGCAGGTGGACCTGCTCGAGCAGCAGCGGCTCGCCGCCGGCCAGGCGCAGCCGTTCGACGTAGATCGTCGGCGAGCCGGGCTCGATGGCGAGGCCCGCGGCGACCGCCTCGCCGGCCGATTCGGGGCGGGCCGCGATGAGTCGCGTGGCGGGATCGAGGCCGCGCCGCTCCATCTCGGCCGTGAACGACAGGGCCTCGGCGAAGTCGCGCTCGATCTTGGGCTTGAGGACGGTCGTGCCGCGCCCGCGGGTGCGTTCGATGCGGCCTTCGCGGGCGAGCTCCATGAGCGCCCGGCGGACGGTGATGAGGCTGCAGCCGTAGTGCGCCGCCAGCTCCCGCTCGGGCGGCAGCCGGTCGCCCGGCGCCCATGTCCCGTCCTCGAGGCCGCGACGCACGTCGAGGTAGACCTGGTGGTGGAGCGGCACGGGTCCGAGCTCGAACCGGAAGCGGGCCATCCGCGGAGACGTCTCCAGGCTGTGGGGGCCGAGGGGGCAGGTCGGAGGGGCTTGCGCGGTGACCGGATTGCTGATAACGTTATAAGCAATCGTGTCAAGCCCGACGCGGACGTCCGGTCGGATGGAGGGTGGATGGGCAGCAAGATCGCCGTGGTCGGCGGTGGCAGCACGTATACCCCGGAGCTCGTGGAGGGCTTCGTCCGGCGCGCCGACCGGATCGCCATCGACGAGCTCGTCCTGCTCGACATCGATGCCGAACGGCTCTCGATCGTCGGCGGCCTCGCCCAAAGGATGCTCGACGCGCGCGACTGGACCGGCCGGCTGACCCTCACCGACGACGCCGACGCCGCCATCGACGGCGCCGATTTCGTCCTCATCCAGCTGCGGGTCGGTGGCCAGGCGGCGCGCCTCGTGGACGAGACGCTGCCCCACCGTTTCGGGCTCATCGGGCAGGAGACGACCGGAGCCGGCGGGTTCGCCAAGGCGCTGCGGACCGTGCCCGTCGTCCTCGACCTCGCGGAGCGTGCGGCACGACGGGCCGCGCCCGGCGCGTGGATCGTCGACTTCACGAACCCGGTGGGCATCGTGACCCAGGCCCTCCTCGACGACGGCCATCGGGCCGTCGGCCTGTGCAACGTGGCGATCACCCTGCAGCGGCGGATGGCCCAGCGCTTCGGCGTGGCCCCCGAGCAGGTCGCCCTCGAGCACGTCGGACTGAACCACCTGAGCTGGGAACGGGCGGTCCGGGTCGATGGCGTCGACCGGCTGCCGGAGATGCTGACGACCGGGCGCGACGAGCTCGCCAGCGAGCTGAACCTGCCGGCCGACCTGCTCGAGTGGGTCGGCGCCATCCCGTCCTACTACCTGCGCTACTACTACCTGACCCGGACCGTGCTCGCCGAGCAGCTCGCCGGCAAGACCCGGGCCCGCGACGTCATGGCCATCGAGGCGCAGCTGCTCGAGCTCTACAAGGACCAGGGGCTCGCCGAGAAGCCGGAGCTCCTCGAGCACCGCGGCGGGGCGTACTACAGCGAGGCCGCGGCGCAGCTCATCGCCTCGCTCCACGATGGCGCGGGCGACATCCAGGTCGTCGACGTCCGCAACGACGGCGCGATGCCCGACCTGCCGGCCGACGCGATCGTCGAGGTCCCGGCGATCGTCGACCGCGACGGGGCCCATCCCATCGCCCTCGACCCGCTCGCGCCCGAACAGCGCGGCCTCGTGCAGGCGGTCAAGGCCTACGAGGAGCTCGTGATCGCTGCGGCCCGCACGGGCGACCGCCGGGTGGCATTGCGCGCCCTGGCCGCGAACCCGCTCGTCGGCGCCGAGGTGGCCGAGCCGCTGCTGGGCGCCCTGCTCGAGGCCAACGAGGCCCACCTGCCAAGGTTCCGCGTCCGCGCCTGAACCGACCACCGGACGGGGCGTCGCTCCCCCACGACGCCCCGTCCGGCGTCACGCCGCCCATCGTCCGCCCGTCCGAAGACCCGGTGCGCGCGTCCCCACCGCGATGCACCTGCAACGCCGTTCGCCGGCCGTGTCACCTGCCACTTCCCGCGATGTACGCCATCCTGTAGCGCGATCGCCCCCTGTCCGGAGTACCCAGAACCCCTGTGACCGCCTCCCCCCGATCCCAGGCCCGGCCCGCCAACGGCCGCGGCCCGACCCCGCCCGGCCGTCGTTCCACCCTCGGCTACCTCGCGATCATCATCTTCCTGTTCCTTGCCGCTCTCGGCGTCCTCGGGGCGATCACGGTCGTGGCTGCCTACACCTCGCTGGCCACGGACCCCGCCATGCCGAAACCGGAGACCCTCGAGAGCTATCAGGTCCCCGAAGAGACGATCGTGTACGACCGGACCGGCCAGGTCGAGCTCGCCCGGTTCGGCGACTTCAAGCGCGAGGTCGTCACCTTCGACGAGATCCCACCGGTCCTGCTCGATGCCACGACCGCGATCGAGGACAAGACGTTCTGGGAGAACGCCGGCTTTGATCCCGTCGGCATCATCGCCGCGGGGCTGGACTCGTTGCGCGGCTCGAGCCGCGGCGCCTCGACCATCACCCAGCAGCTGGTCCGGGCCCGCCTGCTCCCCGAGGACCTGGTCCAGGACCCCACCCGGACCGCGGAGCGCAAGCTCAAGGAGATCATCCAGTCGATCCGGGTGACGCAGCACTTCCAGGGGGTCGAGGGCAAGCAGAAGATCATCACGGCCTACCTCAACCAGAACTACTACGGCAACCAGACCTATGGGGTGAAGGCCGCGGCCCGTGGCTACTTCGGCAAGGAGCTCGCCGACCTGACCCCGGCCGAGGCCGCCATCCTCGCCGCCCTGCCCCAGTCGCCGTCCAACTACGACCTCGTGCGGAACCACGTCGAGACCTGCGCGGTCGAGGTAGCCGAGGATGCCGACTGCCCGGCCGACCAGAGCACGCTGAGCGTCCCGCCCGACACCAAGATCGTGGCTCGGCGCAACGCGATCCTGGACCTGCTCGCGAACGGTGACCGGACGCCGATGTCCGGTGACACGTTCACGGCGGCCGACTTCCGAGCGGCCAAGCTGGAGCCGGTCACGCTCGCCTCGCAGGTCACCCCGCGCTGGAAGGCGCCCCACTTCGTGTGGGCGGTCCGCGACCAGCTCGCGACCGAGCTGTGCGGCCCGGGCGAGTCGACCTGCGATCGCCTCGAGCAGGGCGGCCTCCGCGTCACCTCCACCCTTGACCTGGGGCTCCAGGCCATCGGCGAGAAGTGGGTCAAGCTCGCGGCCCGGATCCCGCATCGGTGCGGGAAGGACCCGGACCCGGCGAAATGCCGGCAGGCCGCCGCGAAGGCGCTCGGCTTCGATTCGTTCCCGGCCTGGGCGCGCAACCTCGTCGGCAAGGACGTCAACAACAGCGCGCTGGTGGCGCTCGACTACCAGACCGGTGAGCTGGTGACCTACGTCGGCTCGGCCGACTATTACTCGACGGCCGGCAACGACCAGTTCCAGCCGCAGTTCGACGTCGTCGGCCAGGGCTACCGCCAGCCCGGCTCGGCCTTCAAGCCGTTCAACTATGCCGTCGGCATCGACGACAAGACCTTCACCGCGGGCACGATGCTCATGGACAGCGCCACCGATTTCGGTGGTGGCTATTCCCCGACCAACGCCGACAACCTGGAGCGCGGGCCGGTCCGGGTCCGCAAGGCGCTCCAGTTCTCGCTCAACATCCCGTCGGTCAAGGCCGGCCTGCTCAATACGCCCGAGCACGTCTTCGCCAAGGCGAAGGAGTTCGGGATGGGCTTCCAGAACGACACGACCGATGCCGGCGCCAGCCTCGCGCTGGGCGTCGCCGAGACCCGGCCCGTGGATCTGGTCACGGCCTACGGGACGCTGGCCAACGAGGGCCGCCACATCGGTCATACGACGATCCTGTCCGTCAAGGATCGCAACGGCGAGCCCGTCGTGCCCGACTACGTGCCGCCGGAGGGCGACCAGGTCGTCAGCCCGCAGTCGGCCTTCATCGTGACCGACATCCTGCGCGAGAACACGGTCCGGGCGGTCAACCCGTACTGGGGCGCGTTCCAGATCCGCGACGAGAACGGCGACTACCGCCAGGCCACGCTCAAGACCGGCACGAACAACGACGCGAAGGACCTCAACGCCTACGGCTACATCGCGCCGCCGACCGACGCCGGCCGCGAGGACGGGGCCTACGCGCTCGCCGTCGGGGTCTGGAACGGCAACAGCGACGCCACGCCCGTCTCCACGCCGGCCAAGCCCGTCTTCTCGATCGACGTCGCGACCTTCGTCTGGGACGGCTTCCTGTCCGAGGCCAGCGCCAGCTGGCCCCTGACCAAGTTCAAGGCGCCCGACAGCGGCCTGGAACGCGTCGCCATCGACCCATTCACCGGGCTCCTGCCGGGTCGCCGCTCCAAGCCGGTCGAGGAGTGGTTCCTCAAGGGCACCGCGCCGAAGGAGCGGCTCGCCGCGGATCAGTGCGGCGAGGAAGTCATCGTCGTCGTGGGCGTCGAGGACAAGCACGACTCCTGGATGAAGGCGAACCGCAACTGGCTGCGCCGCGCCGAGCGGGGGCCGGGCGTCGTCGGCGGACCCGACCGGACGCGCACGTCGTACTTCTACAACAACGCCTTCAACCCGTACGGCCGCACCTGGGGGGCGCTCGTCGCCGGCGAAGGCTGCGGCCAGGCAAGCCCGAGCCCGACCTGCTTCATCGTGCCGACCCCGGACCCGAGCGGCATCGTGCCCTCGTTCGCGATCCCGTCGCCGGATGGCTCCGGGCCGGCTGCCCTCCCCTGCCCGCCGCCGTCGGGCCTCGAGAGCCCGTCGCCCTCGGTGGAGGTCAGCCCGAGCGTGGAACCGAGTCTTCCGCCGGGGACGGCCACCCCGGCGCCGACGGCCACGCCGGCGCCGACGGCCACCCCGGCGCCGACGGCCACCCCAGCGCCGACCGCCGAGCCGACGGTCGAGCCGACCCCCGAACCCACCCCGGAGCCAACGGCCACGCCGGCGCCGACGGCCGTCCCGACCGAGCCACCAGCGGCGCCGGAGCCGACGGCGGTCTCGTCCGGCGCTCCGTAGCCGTCGCGGCGCCGGTCGACCGGCGGAAGCCCTAGCATCCGCGCGTGATCATCGAGCTGTCGGCCGTCTCCGTGCGTCGCGCCGGCCGGACCATCCTGGGCCCGATCGACTGGTCCGTGGCCGAGGGCGAGCGGTGGGTCGTGCTGGGTCGCAACGGCTGCGGCAAGACGACCCTCCTGTCGGTGGCGTCGATGAACCTGTGGCCCACGAGCGGCACGGTCGAGATGCTCGGCGAGCGCTACGGCCGGACCGATTCGCGCGAGCTGCGCCGGCGGGTCGGCTACGCCGGCAGCTCGATCGAGGCCCAGATGTCGCCCGAGCTCAGCCCGCAGGTGCTCATCGAGACGGCGCGGCATGGCGCCTTCGGGCCGTGGTGGCACGTCTACACGAACGAGGACCATGCGCGCGCGGCGGAGCTCGGCACGCGGCTCGGGCTGGGCGACCGGCTCCACCAGCCGTTCGGGACGCTGTCCGCCGGTGAGCGACGGCGGACGTCGATCGCCCGGGCGCTGATGCCCGATCCGGAGATCCTCCTCCTCGACGAGCCGACGGCCAGCCTCGACCTCGCCGCCCGCGAGTGGCTGCTCCACGACGTGGAGCGGCTGACCCACGAAACGCGCCTGCGCGCCATCGTCCTCGTGTCGCACCATCTCGAGGAGATCCCGGCCGGGTTCGGGCACGCCCTGCTGCTCGCCGATGGCCGGGCGGTCGCGGCCGGCCCGATCGCCGAGGTCCTGCGCGACGACCTCCTCTCGACCGCCTTCGGGCTCGACCTGGCCGTCGACCAGCGCGACGGACGCTGGACCGCCCGGATGCGACGATGATCCGCGGCCGCCCGACACGCGAATGACACGAAGCCGATGCAGGATGCACCCATGACCACCGCGCCCCTGGCCGCCACGCCGGCACCGTCCGCCCCGGCCGTCGCCGCGTCCCGCTCGATGGCGGCGCTCGCGGGGATCGCCGCGGCCGCCCTCGCCCTCGGCGTCTCGGAGCTGATCGCCGGGCTCCTGCCCGGAGCCTCGTCGCTCGTCGCCGCCGTCGGCCAGGTCGTCATCGACCTGCAGCCGCCCGGCGCCAAGGATCTCGTGGTCGCCCTGTTCGGCACCAACGACAAGCTGGCGCTCGAGGTCGTCGTCGTCATCGTCGCCCTGCTCATCGGCGCCGGGCTCGGACTCCTCGCCCGGCGCTCGTTCATGCTCGCCGCGGGGGGCTTCGTCGCGTTCGGGCTGATCGCGTTCATCGCCACGCTGAGCGATCCGCTGGCGATGCCGACGATGGTCGCGGTCCAGGTCGCGATCGCCGTCGGCGTGGGCATCCAGACCCTGTCCTGGCTGCTCGGGCTGGCCGGGGCCGCCGCACGGGGCACGGCCGGATACTCCGACCCGGCGCGGCGCACCTTCCTGCTGCGGACCGGCGCCGTCGGGCTCGGCGCGCTCGTGGCGGGGGTCGGTGGCCGGGCGCTCCTGGAACGGACGCGCGTGGCGCCGAGCGGCGTGGCCGTCACGATCCCACCGGCGAGCGAGGTCGTCGCGCCGCTGGTCCCGGCCGAGGATCTGAGCCCGTCCGTTGCCGGCCTCACCCCCGATCGTCATGCCCAACGACCAGTTCTACCGGATCGACACGGCGCTCCTGACCCCGTCGGTCGACAACGCGACCTGGACCCTGCGGATCCACGGCCTCGTCGAGCGCGAGACGACCCTGACCTGGGAAGAGCTCGTCGGTCTGCCGATGTTCGAGCAGTACGTGACGATCTCGTGCGTGAGCAACGAGGTCGGCGGACGGCTCGTCGGCAACGCCAAGTGGACGGGCGTTCGGCTGCGCGACGTGCTCGACCTCGCGG
The DNA here is from genome assembly GCA_963828965.1 of uncultured Chloroflexia bacterium. Lineage (GTDB taxonomy): Bacteria > Chloroflexota > Limnocylindria > Limnocylindrales > CSP1-4 > SPCO01. The sequence continues at coordinate 1,018,429 of CAWHGL010000002.1, read as the reverse complement.
GCGTGTCGGCGAGCGCGAGCCAGCTCGTCGGGCGCGCGGTCGACGGCTGGACGGCCGGCATGCCGACCGCCTGGGTCATGGACCCGGCGCGCGAGCCGATGATCGCCGTGAAGATGAATGACCAGCCGCTACCGCCGGCCCACGGCTTCCCCGCCCGGCTCATCGTGCCCGGGCTCTATGGCTACGTGTCGGCGACGAAGTGGCTGGCCGAGCTGGAGCTCACCACGCTCGAGGCCTTCGACGGCTACTGGGTTCCCCTCGGCTGGGCCAAGGAGGCGCCGATCCTGACCCAGTCCCGGATCGACACGCCGCGCGGCTCGGTCAAGGCCGGCCGGGTGCCGATCGCCGGGATCGCCTGGGCGCCCGACCGCGGGGTGAGCAAGGTCGAGGTCTCCATCGACGACACCTGGTACGAGGCGACCCTCTCGCAGCCGATCTCCGACGCGACCTGGGTCCAGTGGGTCCTGCCCTGGGACGCCACGTCCGGCAACCACACGATCCGGGTCCGCGCGACGGACGGGAATGGCGTGGTCCAGGAGGAGACGCCCACCCCGCCGGCGCCCGACGGCGCCCGTGGCTTCGACGTGGTGAGCCTCAACGTCGGCTGACGACCGGCCTCACGGCCGGGCGCCGGATTCGGTATAGAGTCAGGCCATGCCACGGCGCCGCTACCTCTTCGACCCACCCCAGCGCTTCGTCGCGGGCACGGTCGGCGAACCCGGCGACCGGACGTTCTTCCTGCAGGCTCGTGACGGCGGCCGCGTCGTCTCGATCGTGCTCGAAAAGGTCCAGGTCGCGGTCCTCGCCGAACGCCTCGGACAGCTGCTCGAGGAGCTCGATCGGCGCGGCGTGCCCGGCGCGCACGACGCCGTCGAGGCGGAGATCGGCGAGCGCGACCTCGATCTCGGGCCGCTCGACGAGCCGCTCGTCGAGGCCTTCCGGGCGGGCACCCTGACCCTCGGCTGGGACGGCGGCTCGGACCGCATCCTCGTCGAGGCGCGCGCCCAGGACGAGGACGGCGAGAGCATCGATCCGGACGAGGATGACGACGAGGACGAGGACGGCCCCGACCTGCTGCGCGTGCGGATCACCCTCGACGCCGCGCGGGCGTTCATCGATCGAGCGAGCCGCATCGTCGCCTCGGGGCGACTCCCCTGCCCGTTGTGCGGCAACCCGCTCGACCCGCGCGGCCACATCTGCCCGCGACGCAACGGCCACTACGTCAACTAGGCCGGTCGTGCTGGATCGGACCACCGCGCTCGAGGTCCTCGCCGACGGGGAGATCGAGATCCTCGGGCGGATCATGGGCTCGAGCAACAACGCCCTGTTCGTCAACGTGACCCAGACCTGCCCCGAACCGGTCGGCGCCCGGACGATCGCCGCGGTCTACAAGCCGACCCTCGGCGAGCGCCCGCTCGACGACTTCCCGGACGGCACGCTGACCCGGCGGGAGGTCGCTGCCTGGCTCGTGTCCGAGGCCAGCGGCTGGGGCATCGTCCCCCCGACGATCCTGCGCGAGGGGCCGTTCGGCGAGGGCATGCTCCAGGCCTTCGTCGAGCCCGACGAGGACGTGGACGTCGTGGCCATGGTCCTTGGCGATGACCCCCGGCTGCGCCGGATGGCGGCGTTCGACGCGGCCGTCAACAACACGGACCGCAAGGGCGGCCACATCCTCCCGGTCGACGGCGGTGCCCACATCCACGGGGTGGACCACGGCGTGTGCTTCTCGCCCGTGCCCAAGCTGCGGACCGTCTTGTGGGGCTGGCGCGGCGAGCCGTTCGGCGACGACGAGCTGGAGGGCCTGACGCGGATCCGCGAGGCGCTCGATGGCGACCTGCGCTCGGCGCTCGGCTCGCTGCTGAGCCGCCTGGAGGTCCGGACGACGACCCGGCGGGTGGACACGCTCCTGGCCGAGCGACGCTTCCCGATGCCCTCGCCGACCTGGCCGGCCGTCCCCTGGCCGCCGTTCTGATACCGGCCGCCACCGCCGGTCACGTTCGGGCACCATAGCGAGCGGAGGGCGATGGTGCGACGCTGGAACGGCTGGGGGGAGGCCGACGTGGAAACCCACGTCCGGCCGAGCGCGGCCGCCCTGCTCGTCAGCCTCGTCGGGACGGCCGAGCCGCCGCGCGACGCCACCCTGACCGAGGTCGTGGCGGCGGTCCCCGCCTCGCGACTCACCCCCGGTCCCGGGCTCGACACCGACCCCGAGACCCGCGTCCGCCACGCCCGCGGCCAGAGCCTGCCCGATTGGATCGCCCTCCGCTCCGGCCGCCTGGGAGCGGTGCCCGACGCGGTCGCCCGACCCGAAACCAGCGACGACGTCCGGGCCACCCTCGAGCGGGCGCGCCGTGACGGCTGGGAGGTCATCCCATTCGGTGGCGGCACGAGCGTGGTCGGCGGGGTCACCACGCTCCCATCGGACCGACCGGTCGTGGCGGTCGACCTCGAGGGGCTGGCCGGCCTGCGCGGGCTCGACGAGACGACCGGCCTCGCGACATTCGGCGCGGGCACGACCGGGCCGGCCATCGAAGCCGCGCTCGCCGAGCACGGCCTCACGCTCGGGCACTTCCCGCAGTCCTTCGAGTGGTCCACGCTGGGTGGCTGGATCGCGGCGCGGTCGGCCGGCCAGGAGTCGATCGGGTACGGCCGGATCGATGCGCTGTATCGCCGGCGGGCACGTCGAGACGCCATCCGGTCCGCTCGACCTCCGGCCGTTCCCGGCGACCGCCACCGGACCGGACCTGCGCGAGCTCGTGCTCGGCTCGGAGGGCCGCCTCGGGATCATCACCGACGCGGTCGTCCGCGCGGTCCGCCGCCCGCAGCGCGACCAGGTCCGCGCGTACAGCGTGCCGGACTGGGAGCGGGCGCTCGAGCTCGGACGCGGCCTCGCCCAGTCGGGCCTCGACCTGTCGATGGTCCGCGTCTCGACCCCCATCGAGACCGCGACCACTCTGGCGATCGGCGCCGACGAGGGCCGGAGCCGCTGGCTGCGCCGCTATCTGCACTGGCGACGCCAGGGGCCCGAGCCGTGTCTCGTGCTCGTCGGGAGCCACGGGCGCGACGCCGTCGTGACCGCGACGGAGGGCGAGGTCGGCCACCTGGTCCGGGCCGCGCGCGGCGTCGGTCTGCCCGGGGTCGCCGACGCCTGGCGCCGGGATCGCTTCGCCGCGCCGTATCTGCGCAACGCGTTGTGGGACGCGGGCTACGCCGTGGACACGCTCGAGACCGCCGCCGACTGGAGCGCCCTGCCTGGTCTGGCGGGTGCCCTCGGGCCGGCCCTGCGCCACGGCCTCGACGCGGACGGTGAACGGGTCCACGCCTTCAGCCACCTGTCACATGTCTATCCATCGGGGTCGAGCCTGTACGCGACCTACGTCTTCCGCCAGGCCGCCGACCCGGACGAGACCCTCGAGCGCTGGCGCCGGCTCAAGCGGGCGGCCAGTGAGGCGATCGTGGCCAACGGCGGGACGATCAGCCATCAGCACGGCGTCGGCATCGACCACCGGCCGTACCTCGCGACCGAGAAGGGCGAGCTCGGCCTCGCGGCCATGCGCGCCGCGGCCGACCGCCTCGACCCCGACGGCATCATGCATCGCGGTGTCCTGTTCGAGGACGCCGGCCGATGACGAGCGCGGACCGGATCGTCGCCATCGACGTCGGGACCCAGAGCACGAGGGTGCTCGTCGTCGCGCCGGACGGCACGATCGAGGCCAGCGCGCGGGTGCCGTATGCGCCCTACGTCGCGCCGCGACCCGGCTGGGCGGAGCAGGATCCCGAGGTCTACTGGTCGGCCATCGCCGAGGCCTGCCGGCGCGTGCTTGCCGATCCTGCCGTCCGGCGCGAGTCCCTCGCCGGCGCGACCCTCACGACCCAGCGCGGCACGGTCGTCGTGACCGACCACGCGGGCCGGCCGCTGCGACCGGCCATCACCTGGCTCGATGATCGGCGGACGGAGGGCCTGCCGCCGTACGGCGGCGTGGGTGGCATCACCCGGCTCGGCTTCCGGGCGCTCGGACTGCGCGACACGATCGAGACGTTCGCGGCCGCCTGCGAGGCCGGCTGGTTGCGGGCGAACGAGCCGGACACCTGGGCCGCGATCCGCCACTACGGCCTGCTGTCGGCTTTCCTGACCCGACGGCTGACCGGCCGCTTCGTCGACAGCGCGGCGGCGCAGGTCGGCTATCTGCCGTTCGACTACAAGGCCTTCCGCTGGGCCGCGCCCGGCGACTGGCGCTGGATCGTCGCGCCCGTGGAACCCGCCTGGCTGCCCGAGCTCGTCGCCCCGACCGAACGGCTCGGCACGATCGAGGCGGACGCGGCCGAGGCGACCGGCCTGCCGCTCGGCCTGCCGCTCATCGCCGCGGCCGCGGACAAGGCCTGCGAGGTCCTCGGCTCAGGGGCCGTCACGCCCGAGATCGCCGCCATCAGCTTCGGGACCGCGGCGACGGTCAACACGACGATGGACCGCTACGTCGAGGCGATCCCGCTCATCCCGCCGTTCCCGTCGGCCATCCCGGGCTCGTGGTCGCTCGAGATCCAGGTCTACCGCGGGTACTGGCTGGTCGAGTGGTTCAAGCGCGAGTTCGCGGCGGCCGAGGTCGCCCGAGCCGAGGACCTCGGCGTGGCCCCCGAGGTCCTCCTCGACGAGCTCGCCGCGAGCGTCCCGGCCGGCGCCATGGGCCTCACCCTCCAGCCGTACTGGTCACCGGGCGTGCGCATCCCGGGGCCGGAGGCGAAGGGCGCGATCATCGGCTTCGGCGACGTCCACACCCGGGCGCACGTGTACCGGGCCATCCTGGAGGGCCTCGCGTACGCCCTTCGCGACGGCCTGGAGCGGACCGCCCGACGGACCAAGGTGACACCGACATCCCTGCGCATCGCCGGTGGCGGCTCGCAGAGTCCGGCCGCGTTGCAGCTGACGGCCGACATCTTCGGGCTGCCGGTGGCGCGCGGCGCCACCCACGAGGCGAGCGGGCTGGGGGCAGCCATCGACGCGGCCGTGGGCCTCGGGATCCACCCGGACATCACGTCCGCGGTGGCGGCGATGGTGCACGTCGGCGAGGTCCGCGACCCGGACCCCGCCGACCACGCGCGCTATGACGAGCTGTATCGACGGGTCTACCGCCCGATGTACGGGCGACTGCGTCCCCTCTACCGGGAGATCCGCCGGATCACCGACTACCCGCCTGGCGGTCGCTGACGCGGCGAACGCTCAGGCGCGGCCGAAGAGCGACTTGATCGAGGGCTGGTTGAGGTAGTAGAGGATCCCGCCGTCCACGACCAGGCCGAGGACCTGACTGAGGATCCCGGAGCCGCCGATGATGCTCAGGACGCTCAGCACGATGCCGAAGACCGCCACGGCGACGCCGAGGGGCCAGGCCCACGGCTGCATCGTCCAGGCGCCGTACCCGAGGGCGACGAGCAGTCCCGCATAGGCCAGGAAGGCCAGGCCGAGGATGGCGCCGAGTCCGCCGAAGATGACCGTTCCCGCGAAGAGCACGGCGAAGCCGCCGAGGAGTCCGAGGATCCCACCGATCCCCGCCAGGATCGCCAGGACCGTGATGCCCGTGGGCCGCGTTGACGCTGATCCACTCATGCCGGTGCGTACCTCCCTCGCGATCGCTCGGCCGATCCGGCCGGGTCGACTGCGCGCATCGTAGCCTTCGTCCGGTCGATGACAAGCACCCGTGTGGGCTTGGTGGTGCGGTGGTGCGCCCGATTCAGGCCGTGAACATCTCCCGGATGCCGGGCTTGAACAGGTAGTAGAGGATGCCGCCATCGATGAGCAGACCGAGCAGCCGCGACTCGAGCGTGTCGCCGGCCAGCATCTGCACGCCCGCGAGCACGAGGTCGAAGATCACGAGGGCGACCCCGAGGGCCCACGCCCAGCGCAGCTTCCGCCAGACCGCGATCAGGAATACGCCGAGCAAGGCCGCGTACACGAAATAGGCAAGCCCGGCGACGGTCAGCAGCGGATCGGTCGTGTCCAGGCCGCCCCCCAGGATCTCGATGCCCGAATAGAGTCCCTGGACCGCGATGATCACGGCGAGGAAGCCGACGACGACGCGTGGGTTGGGGGTCGGCTTGGCCGCGGGCTCGGTCATGACGCTCCTTCGGGGGGTCGGGGATGGTCCGGTCGTGCCGGCAGCCGAACGTCCCGTTTGACGAACGCCCGTTCGGATGCGATAGTAGATGAGTCACCGGTCCGCAGCGACGGCCCCGGTCGAGCGCCTCCTCAAAGCGGACGCTCCCGGATCTCCGCCCGGACCACCAGACCGCTCCGGCCCCCATCTCGGGCTGTCCAGAGTGGATGCAGCAACCGGACGCTGCCGCGGCTCATCACGCCGACGGCGCGCCAGAAAGAACGAACCACACACCATGATGACCAGGACTGCGACCACGACCTACGCGGGTCGTGCGAGCACCATGCGACGCCTGCGGCGTCGCGCCACGACCGCTTCGGCGGCCCAGCGCTCGTATTGCCGGACCAACGGCTGCACGAGCTTCCTCGAGCTCGATCCGACGACCGGCATCGAGCGTTGCCCGATCTGCGGGTACGTCCGCCGAACGCACTAAGCCCAGGGCATCGTCAGGCTCGATCGAGCCGGCGAACCACCTCGTCGAGCACCAGCGGGCGGCGGTGCTGACGAACCGTCGGCGCCTCCGCGTTGACGCGCTCCACAGCGGCATTGACCGCGACCACGAGCCGCTCGATCTCGCGCACCAAGCGATCGCGGCCTGAGCCGCGAGTCGCCGCCGCGCCAGCCACGGCCCTCTCCAGCTCGGCCAGCCGGGCGCGGACCTCCTTGTCCGCCTCGATCCAGGGCGGCGCCGCGCCTGCGTTGCGAAGCATCCGATGGGCCAGCGCCCAGCTCCCCGCTGCGGCATCGTCCTCGAGCGGGATGGGCCGGCCCTGGTGGGGCAGCTGGTCGAACGCCCCCTCCTCCATCGCCTCGCGGATCTGGCGCTCGATGAGGCTTTCCCAGGTCGGACCGACCTGACGGGTCCCGTCCGGCTTGCGATGCTCCGGGCTCATGAACCGAGAGCGTAGCGCGCCGCTGACAGGCAAGCTGACGCGACCCGCCGGTAAGGTGGGACCGTGCAGACGATCGACGGACGGCCGGTCTACGCCGCCACCGATCTCGTGGCCTACCTCGCCTGCGAGCACCTGACCCAGCTGGAGCGCGCCGCGCTGGGCGGGCTCGTCCAGCGGCCCATGCGCGACGACCCGGAGCTCGACATCATCCGCCGGCGCGGCTTCGAGCACGAGCACCGCTACCTCGCCGACCTCGAGGCGGATGGACGAACCGTCGTCACCATCGAGCCGGACGGCTCGATCGACGACTACGGGGAACGAGTTGCGCGCCGCCGCACGAGTGACCATCGAGACGATGGCGTCGGGGGCGGACGTCATCTACCAGGCGACCTTCTTCGACGGCACCTGGCGCGGCCACGCCGACTTCCTCCTGCGCGTCGACGACCCGGGGCGCCCGTCCGTGTGGGGGCCGTACCACTACGAGGTCGCCGACACGAAGCTCGCGCGCCACGTCAAGGCCAGCGCCGTGCTCCAGATCTGCTCGTACGTCGACCAGCTCGAGGCCATCCAGGGCGTTCGGCCCGAGTGGCTGTACGTGGCCCTCGGCGGCAGTGCCCGGGCCGTGGAGCGTCTGCGCGTCGATGACTACATGGCCTACTACCGGAGCGCGCGCGACCGGTTCCTCGAGACGATGCGCGACGAGACACCGGCCGCCTATCCGCCGGCCGCCACGTACCCGGAGCCGGTCGACCACTGCGACGTGTGCCGCTGGGCGGCCGAGTGCGTCGCTCGACGGCGCACCGACGACCACCTCAGCCTCGTCGCCGGCATCACCGCTCGCCAGCGCCGGGCGCTCCGGGAGCGCGACATCGCGACGCTCGAGGCGCTCGGCGACGCGCCACTCCCGCTGCAGCCGCCGCTCGAGGACGCGAGCGCGCCGGCGTACGAGCGGATCCGTGAGCAGGCACGCCTGCAGCTCGAGGGACGGCGGACCGGCGAGTACCGGTATGAGCTCCTGCTGCCGGCCCCTGGCGAGGCGCCGGAGGCGGAACGGGGTCTGGCCTCGCTCCCGCCGCCGTCACCCGGCGACCTCTTCTTCGACATCGAAGGCGACCCGTTCGCGCTCGACGACGGGCTCGACTACCTCTTCGGCGTCCGCGAGATGGACGGCACCTTCCACGCCATCTGGTCGCGCGACGAGGACGGCAGCTTCACGCTCGACGCCGAGCGCCAGGCGTTCGAGCGACTCATGGACTTCTTCGCCGAGCGCCGCGCCGCTCGATCCCGACCTGCACATCTACCACTACGCACCGTACGAGCCGACCGCGCTGAAGCGGCTGATGGGTCGCTACGGCACCCGCGAAGCCGAGGTCGACGACCTGCTCCGGCGGGGCGTCCTGGTCGACCTCCTGCGGGCGGTCCGGCAGGGGCTCCGCGCGTCGGTCGAGAGCTACTCGATCAAGAAGATAGAGCCGTTCTACGGCTTCGAGCGATCGATCGACCTGCGCGACGCCGGCAGCAGCATCGTCGCCTTCGAGCAGTGGCTCGAGCTCGGCGAAGGCGAGCGCCCGGCCGCCGACCACCTCGAGCGCATCGAGCGCTACAACGAGGACGACGTCGTCAGCAACCATCGGCTGCGCGACTGGCTGGAAGGGCGTCGTGAGGAGCTCGCCACGCTGACGGGCCACGACGTGCCGCGGCCCGAGCCGCGCGACCGGACGATCTCCGAGGCCGGCACCGAGGCCCAGATCCGCGAGCAGGCGCTGGCCGCCCTGCTGGCGCCGCCGGACGAGATCCCGGCCGACGTCGCCGAGCGAACCCCGGAGCAGCACGCGCGCTGGCTCCTGGCCCAGCTGCTCGGCTGGCACCGTCGCGAGGAGAAGGCGGGCTGGTGGGAGTTCTTCCGCCTGATGGACCTGACCGCCGACGAGCTCGTCGACGAAGACGGCGCCGATCGGACTGCTCGAGCCCATCGACGCGTCTGGACGTCACGTCGCGAGGCAGCCGTACGTGGCGCTACCGCTATCCGGACCAGGAGGTCGACGTCAACGCGGCGATGTCTACGACCCCGATCGCAAGAGCGACGACCCCGACGGCAACCCGAGCGACTTCAAGGTAGGCGAGATCGTCAGCGTCGACGCGGTCAGCCAGACGGTCGACATCAAGCTGCACGCCCGGGGATGGGGCATCCGCGCGCGGTCGTGCCGCTCGACATCTACCGGACCGGCGACCATCGAGCGCGCCTGCTCGAGCTCGGCGAGTGGGTGGTCGAGCACGGCATCGATGGGCCGGGTCCGTAGCGGGCGGCCCGCGATCTGCTGCTCGGACGACCGCCGCGGGCGGGTCAGGCCGACGGCGCCCCGCTCGTCGGCGCCGGCGAGCCGATCGCTCGATGCCGCGCTCGGCGACTCGCGCTCGCAGCTCGACGAGACGGTCCTCGCCGTCCAGGGTCCGCCGGGGTCCGGCAAGACCTACACCGGCGCGCGGATGATCTGCGCCCTGCTCGCGGCGGGCAAGACGCGTCGGCATCACCGGGCACGAGCCACAAGGTCATCGCCAACCTGCTGCGCGAGGTCCTGAAGGCGGCCGACACGGCGGCGCGGCGGGCCGATGTCCGCGCCCTCCAGCGGACGGACGAGCGACGACGCTCGTGTCGACGATCCGCGGGTCGCCCAGGCGACGACGACGGCGCTACGCGGCCGGCATCGCGGCCGGCGGCCGAACCTCGTCGCCGGCACCGCGTGGGTCTGGGCGACCGACGGGCTGCGCGACGCGCTGGACGTCCTGTTCGTCGACGAGGCCGGGCAGATCTCGCTGGCCAACGTCGTCGCGATGGCCGGGTCGGCGTCGAACATCGTCCTGCTCGGCGACCCGCAGCAGCTCGACCAGCCGCTGCAGGGGACGCCATCCGCCCGGGCGCCGACCGGTCGGCCCTCGCCCACGTGCTCGGCGACGACGCCACCATGCCGCCCGAGCGCGGCCTCTTCCTCGCGACGACGTGGCGCCTCCACCCCGACCTGTGCGACTACACGTCCGAGGTCTTCTACGACGACCGGCTCGAGCCCGAGGCGCACCTCGGCGGTCCAGGCGGTCGCGTGGCATCGGACGCGTTCGTGGCCGGCGGTGCCGGCCCGCGGATCGATCGCCCTCCCGACCGTCGGGGCCGACAACGAGAACCCGGAGGAGGCGGCCGCCGTGGCGTCGCTCGTGCTCGGCCTCGTCGAGAGTGGCACGACCTGGACGGACGAGCACGGCCGAACGCGCCCGATGACGCTCCACGATGTCCTCGTCGTCGCGCCGTACAACGCCCAGGTCGCGGCCATCCGCCGGCTCCTGCCCACGACGCCCGGGTCGGGACCGTCGACAAGTTCCAGGGCCAGGAGGCCCCGATCAGCATCTACTCGCTGACGACCTCGTCACCGGAGCTCGCCCCGCGCGGCATGGACTTCCTCTACAGCCGCCACCGGCTCAACGTCGCGACGTCGCGAGCGCGCGGGGTCGCGATCCTCGTAGCCTCGCCCGACCTGCTCCGGGTTCGCGCCCGCACGCCGGCGCAGATGCGCCTCGCCAACGCGTTCTGCCGGTTCGTCGAGCGCGCCGACGATCCGAGATGGGCGATCGGCATCGACGGTGTCGCCGAGACGAACCCGCCGCCCGAGCCAGGGCCACCGGTCGTCGAGCACCTGACCCTCGGCCTCGACGAACCCGGCGCCGGCTGACGCCCCGGCCCTCCCCTATCATCCGGCGGTGATCGCCCAGACCCTCGCCCTGCCCGCCGCCGACCTGGCGCGCCTGCGTCGTCGGACGCTGTGGTCGCTCGTGTCCGGCGTCGCACTCGGCAGCACCGGCTACATCGCCGCCGTGACCGTGGCGACGATCGTCGCCAAGGACATCAGCGGCGGGACGACCTGGAGCGGCGCGCCGGGCGCGACGGTCGTCCTTGGCGCGGCCATCGGCGCGATCCTGCTGTCGCAGATCATGGTCCGCAAGGGCCGCCGGCTCGGACTCACCGTCGGCTACCTGATCGGGGTCGTCGGCGCGCTCATCGCGACGTTCGCGGTCGTCGTCGCCTCCCTGCCGATCCTGCTGGCCGGCACGGTGCTGATCGGCTTCGGCAACTCGTCCAACCAGCTGTCCCGATACGTCGCCGCGGACCTGTTCGCGCCGAACCGGCGCGCCTCGGCCATCGGCACGGTCGTCTGGGGCGCGACGGTCGGCGCGGTCATCGGCCCGAACCTCGTGCGGCCCCGGCCGCGACCTTCGCCATGTCCATGGGCCTGCCCGACCTGGCCGGGGCCTACCTCGTGCCGGTCGTGTTCGTCGGCGCCGCCGCGATCCTCTCCTTCATCGCCCTGCGGCCCGATCCCTACGCCCTCGCCGACACGACCTCGCCCCACGACCACGCCGGCGCGTCGAACGCGACGTGGCGACGTCGCTGCGCAGCGTGCTCCGGCGGCCCAACGTGCCGGTCGCGATCGTCGCCCTCATCACGGTCCAGGTCGTGATGGTCCTGATCATGACGATGACCCCGCTGCACATGACCGAGCACGGCCACGGCCTGGCGGCCGTCGGCATCGTCATCAGCGGGCACACCTTCGGCATGTTCGGGCTGTCGCCGATCTCGGGTCGCCTGACCGATCGATACGGCAGCGTGCCAGTCATCCTCGCCGGGCTGATCGTGACCGCCGGTCGCGTCCGTGCTGGCCGCCGTCGCGCCCGCGGAGGGCGGCGTGCTGCTGTTCGTGGCCCTGTTCCTGCTCGGGTACGGCTGGAACCTCGGCTACGTGGCCGGCTCGACGCTCCTCACCCAGGACCTCGTCCCTCGCCGAGCGGACCCGCCTCCAGGGCGTCACGCGACGCGCTCATCTGGAGCTCGGCCGCGATGGCCAGCCTGGGTTCGGGGATCGTCGTCGCGGTCGCCGGCTACGCGACGCTCGGGCTGCTCGGGGCCGCCCTCGTCATCGTGCCGACGTGGCTGCGTCATCTCGCCGCGACGCCGCGCGATCAGCGGGGCGCGAACGCCCGGCTGACCCACGCCGCGAGGACTCGGGCGCAGGTCTCCGACCTCGTCGAGCGGCACGTACTCGTCGGCGCTGTGGGCGACCCGCACGTCGCCCGGTCCGAAGATGACGCACGGCGTCTGCCCCACGTTCACGAACATCTGCATGTCCGCGCCGTAGGGCTCGCCGAGCAGGGCCGGGCGGCGGCCGGTCACGGCCTCGACCGCGTCCGCGAGCCCGACCGGCAGCGCGATGGTCGGACGGCACGCGGGCGGAGCCGAACCGGCCGCCCGTGATCTCGACCGTCGCCGGGATGGTCGCGCAGGAACGGGTCCGCGGCGCACGCCGCGGCGATGCACGCGCGCAGCTCCGCCTCGGCGTCGGCCGGCCGCTGGCCGAGCCGCACCCCGTACCGGCCGTCGGCGGTCGACCCGGTCGAGCACGGTCGAGGCCCACTCGCCGCCGGCCACCATGCCCACGATCGTCGGGTACGGCAGACCGAGGGCGGTCATCAGCGGATCGGTCTCGGCGGCGTTGCGGCTCGCCTCGTCGGCCTCGAGCGCGCGCAGCAGGACGTACAGGTTGTCGAGGGCGGACACCCCCTCACGTCGCTGCGACGCGTGGGCCGCGCGACCCGGGCACGGTCAGGCGGAACGTGATGGCCCCGGCGTGGGCCACGACGACGTCGAGGTTCGAGGGCTCGGTGATGACCGCGAGGTCCGCCGGTCGCGCCGGCGCGGATGGCAGCGAGCGTGCCCTGGCCGCCGTCCTCCTCGGACGGGACCAGCACGACGAGGATCTCGCCGTCGAGGGCGTCGAGGCCGGGCGCCGCGACCAGCGACCGGACGGCGGCGAGGATCGCCGCCACGCCGCCCTTCATGTCGCACGCGCCGCGTCCGACAGACCGGCCGTCGCGGACCTCGGCGCCCCACGGGTCGACGGTCCACGTGCCGGGATCGCCGGGCGGGACGACGTCGAGATGCCCGGACAGGATGATCCGCCGCCCGCCCGAACGGCCGCCCCGCCCGAGCACGACCGGCAGCGCCGTCCGCGGCATCTCCTCGCCGGGCCAGTCCGGGTCGTCCCGGACCGTCGGCCGGATCCGGGCGCACGACCTCGACCGCCAGGCCCAGCTCCGCCAGCGCATCGGCGGCCCAGGCGGCCACGGCCTCCTCGGATCCCGTCACGCTCGGGACCGGACGAGCGCCTGCAGGTCGGCCAGCAGCCGGTCGCTGTCCACGTCCGGGATCACGTCGGGGAATGCCGCCGGGCGACCGGAGGCCGAAGACCCGTCAGGCACCGCTGGCACCGTCAGCCACGAAGGATGGGCCGGGTCATGCACGTCGGGCCGCCGGAGCCGTTGACCCCGACCTGACCGGCCGGATAGGTGTGCACCTCGCAGCCCGCGGCGGCGAGGGCGGCGCTGGTGACCGGGATTGCCCTCGGCCAAGATGACCACGCCGGGCCGGACGGCGAGCACGTTGCAGCCGAGCGTCGGGAACTCTTCGTCGGGAACGGTGACCAGGCGGACGTCGAGGTCGTTGAGGAGCTCCCACAGCCCGGCCGGGAGCAGCGGCAGGTAGACGACGGCGAGGTCGTCGGCGACCGGCGAGATGACGCTCAGCAGATGGATGAGCTCCGCCGGACCCTTCCAGTACGGGACGTCGAACACGCGGACGTCGCCTTCCACCAGGCGGGCCGAGCTGGTCGACGCCGGACGCGTTGGTCCGCAGCGTCCGGCCGATGCAGAACAGGTCGGGACGGAGCCACATCGTGTCCCCGCCCTCGACCGTGCCGGGCGCCTCGATGCGCCCGAGCGTCGGGATGCCGGCCTCGTCCATCCAGGCCTCGAGGATCGCGGGCTCGTCGGCCCGGTTCGCCTTGCCGGGTCGCAGCGGGATCGCGCCACGGTCGCTGACGAGCAGCGGATCGAACGTGTAGACGAGGTCGGGATCGGACTCGGGCTCGTTCTCGAGCACGTGGACCGTCGGCCCGAGCGACGCGAGGACCTCGACGAACGCGTCGTGCTCGCGCTGCGCCGACGCGAGGTCGACCGGTCCCAGGAAGCCGTGCTCCGGGTCGTCGAAGGCGCGGCCGAAGGCCGGACCGGGGCGCTTGACGAGCACGTCGCGCAGGGGCGCCGTCATGCTCTGGGCGCCGTAGCGCCGCTCGGTGAAGGTCATGCCACAGGATAGCCGGGGCCTTGCCCGGCGGAGTACCCTCGCGGCAGCATGACCGGCCATGTCGCCCCCGTCCGACTCGAGCGCGTCCAGCCCCGACGCCCGGTGGCCCGGCGCGATCCGCCTGGCGCCAGCCTGACCGACCACGACGACGGGCCTGTCGTCATCGACCTCGTCGGCGGCGACGAGGATACGCTGCTCGGCGAGCGCTGGACCCGTCTCCGCGAGCGCTGGGCCCAGATGACGTTCTTCCTGTTCGACGGGGACAGCTGGCGGCGCTGACCGCCGCCTCGGCCGGCGTGCCGGTCGCCGGACAAGCGATCGCCCCGGCCGATGTCGACCGGGGCGAAGGGTTGAGGCGGGACGGCGGCGCCGCCCACGAGCGTCAGGAGGCGCTGGTCACGAGCTCCGGCGCGGCGACCGCGACCTCGTCGGCTGCGATCGCGATGTCGAGCTTGATCTCCTTGCCGACCAGCCAGCCGCCCTGCTCGAGGGCGACATTCCAGTTCAGGCCCCACGCGTCGCGATCGAGCTTGGTCGAGGCCGCGAGACCGGCATGGCGTCCGCCGCGCATGCCCGGGACGATGCCCTCGAGCTCGACCGTGAAGGTCGCGGGCTTCGTGACGTCGCGGATGGTCAAGTCGCCGGTGACCTCATAGGTGTCGCGCTTGACCTGGCGGACCGCCGTCGACACGAAGCCGATCGACGGGTAGGTCTCGGCGTCGAAGAAGTCGGCGGAGCGCAGGTGGGTGTCACGGGCGCCGAAGTTCGTGTCGACGCTGGCCGTGGCGACGCGGAACTCGCCACGCGACCGCGTGGGATCCGCCTCGTCGAGCTCGATCGTGCCCTCCACATCGTGGAACGTGCCGCGGACGGTCGTCACCATCATGTGCTTGGCCGAGAAGTTGACCTGGGTGTGGGCGCTATCGAGCTTCCAGGTGGTCATGATGGGTGGTGCCTCCGCAGGGATCTGGCCCGTGTCCGGCGGGCCGTTGTGTTGTTGACATAGCAACCATATGTGCATATCGTTGCGTTGTCAACCACATATCCCAAACCGCCGCTAGGTGTAGCATCCCCGCCATGGCCGTCACCGAGCCGGTCGAACATCGACCGCTGACCCCCAACGACGAGCGCCTCGCGCCGTGGCGTTCGTTCCTGGCTGCCCATACCCTCGTGACCCGCCGGCTCGACGAAGAGCTGCGCGCCGAGCACGACCTGTCGCTCGCCGAGTACGAGACGCTGCTCGCCATCGCCTGGGCGCCCGAGCGGCGCATCCGGATGCGCCAGCTGGCCGATTCGATCCTGCTCAGCAAGAGCGGCGTCACCCGGCTCATCGATCGGCTCGTCATCGACGGCCTCGTCGAGCGCTCCGCCTGCGTCGTCGACGCGCGCGGCGCGGAAGCGGTCCTCACCGAGGAGGGGCTGCGGCGCCTGCGCGCCGCATCGAAGACGCACCTGCGCGGCATCGACGCCCACTTCCTGGGCATGCTCGACGGGAACGACCTGCGGCGTGATCGAGCGCTCGATGCGCACCGTCGCCGATGCCGCCGAACGCGAGCAGGACGCCTGCGGCTCGGTCCCGGCCGCCCGCGGTCGCTGATCCGGGCGTGCCCGGCCAGCTCCGGTCGGGCACCAGCGGGTTCGCCTACCCGGGCTGGATCCCGCGGTTCTATCCCGCCGGCACCAAGGGCGACGGTCTCCTCCGCCATTACGGCAGCCGCCTGCACACGGTCGAGCTGAACAACACCTTCTACCAGCAGCCGTCGGCGCCCAAGGTCGCGAGCTGGCTGGCCAGCACGCCCGACACGTTCCGCTTCAGCGTCAAGGCGCAGCGGGGCGGGTCGTTCCGCTCGATGAATGGCGCACCCGAGCCGGGCCTGCCATGGCTGACGACGCCCTATCGGGCGTTCGGCGACCGGCTGGGCACGGTCCTGTTCCGGGTCCCCGACGGGCTGCGTCGGGACGACGACCGGCTGGCCGCGCTCCTCGCAGCGTGGCCCGCCGACCTGCCGCTGACCCTCGAGTTCCAGGATCCGAGCTGGCACGTCGACGAGACCATGACGGCCTTGTCGAAGGTCGGCGCCGTCCTGTGCACGACCGAGCAACCCGACGACGACGAGTCGCCGACCCTGCGCCGGACCGGCCCGTTCCTGTACCTGCGCCTGCGCCGCCACGACTACACGACGGCCGAGCTCGCGGTCTGGGCGGACCGCCTGGAGCCCTTCCTGGCCGCCGGCGACGACGCGTACGTCTACTTCCGCCACGACGACGCGGGTCGTGGCCCGGAGCTCGCCCTCGAGCTGGACGCCCTGGTGACCGACCGGCTCAGCGCTGGCGCGAGTACTCGGCCGGACCGAACGCGACGAGGATGACCAGGCGCTCGGTGATGTCCACGAACTTGTGGGACACGCCGGCGCCGACGAACACCACCGACCCGGTCTCGACCGCCCGGTCCTCCTCGCCGACCACGATCCGGCCCCGCCCCGCCATCACGACGTAGAGCTCGTCCTCGGTGTGGGGCGACTGCGGGTCGGTGGCGCCGGCCTCGAGGACGTACAGCCCACCCGACAGGTCGGGCACCGACAGGAACTCGTGGTAGCGCTCGCCGGCCGCGGCGCGATCGGTGTCGAGGGTCGGTGACCTCCCAGGCCTGCATCGGGCGTCCTCCGTGGCGACGGGTGGATCGGACGGTGGCGGCGGGTCGATGGCCGTGTCCGCTCGGTCGCGAGCCTAGCAGCGCGGCACGCCGGCGGACGCGCGTGGCGCCAGCCGGTCGGCGGGTCCGGTCGGAACGTCAGTGACCCGTCGGCGCCGTCGTCGCGCCGTCCCGGATACGATCGGGTGGCCATGACCCGTCCGACCGTCCACGCCACGGCTCGCCGTCTTCGTCGCGTTCGCGGCCTCGGGGCCGTCGCGGCGCTCGTCGTCGTCGCGGCCGCCTGCGCGGGGCCGTCGACCTCGGCGGGCCCGGGGGCATCGGCGGCCCCGGGAGCGACGGTGAGCCCGGCGGCTCCGTCCAGCGCCTCGGCCACCGCCGGCGCGACAACCGGCGCCACGCCATCGGAGCCGCCGGACCCGAACGGCGCGGCGCCAGGACCCGGCTTCACCTTGACCCTGGAGCCGATCGCCCAGGGCCTCGGCGCGCCGCTCGATGTGGCGCTTCGACCGGGCCATCCCGACGACCTCTACGTGGCGGACCAGGTCGGGCGGGTCCGGCTGGTTCGCGACGGGACCGTGGCGCCGGACCCCGTTCTCGACATCGCCGGGTCGGTCAGCGCGGGCGGCGAGCGCGGCCTGCTCGGTCTCGCCTTCGCACCCGACCCGGCCGACGAGCGGCTGTTCGTGTACTACACGGACCTCGAGGGGCGGCAGGTCGTCTCGTCGTTCCGGATGGATCGCGACGCCGCCGACCGGGCGCAGCGCGACAGCGAGCAGGTGCTGCTGCGGATGGAGGATCGCCTTCGCGAACCACAACGGCGGAGGCCTGGCATTCGGCCCCGATGGCTACCTGTACATCTCGACCGGCGACGGCGGCGGCGCCGGCGACCCGCTCGACTCGGGGCGGCACCTCGACACCCTGCTCGCCAAGATCCTGCGCATCGACGTCGTGAACGCGTCCCCCGACGGGCGTGGGCTACGCGATCCCGGCCGACAACCCGTTCGTGGACACGGCAGGCGCGATGCCCGAGATCTGGCACACCGGCCTGCGCAACCCGTGGCGGATCCGGTTCGACCGAGCCACCGGCGACCTGTGGATCGGCGACGTCGGCCAGGGAGCGTGGGAGGAGATCGACCGGGCGCCGGCCGGGGTCGGCGGACTCGACTTCGGCTGGAACCTGATGGAGGGCACGCATTGCTACCCGTCCGGTGAGCCGGCCTGCGAGGTCCCGGACACGACGTTGCCGGTCACGGAGTACGGCCACGACCTGGGCTGCTCCGTCACCGGCGGCACGGTGTACCGCGGCGAGGCCCAGCCGGCGCTCGCCGGCTGGTACGTCTTCGCGGACTACTGTTCCGGGGCGGGTCTGGGCGATCGATGCCGCGGCCGCGGCGGACGGGTTCCAGCAGCCGAACCTCGTGCTCGAGTCGGGCCGGTCGATCAGTGCCATCGCCGAGACGACCGATGGCGAGCTCGTGGCCACGGATATCGGATCCGGCGAGCTGCTGCACATCGTCGCCGTCCCCGACTGAGGACCGCCCGCCGGGCGGGCCGGCGGTCAGCGCGTCCGGTAGCTGACGGTCACGGTGACCGCGATCTCCTGGGAACCAGCCTCGACCGGGGTGGACGCGTCGGCCGCCATCAGCATCCGATCGGTCTTCATGCGCGGTCCGGGCGGCGGGACGGCGACGCCCTCGACGATGCCGGTCACGGCGTCGATGGCCAGCCCGGCGGCCTCGGCGAGGACGTCGGCCCGGCTGCGGGCCTCGGCCATGGCCAGCAGGCGCGCCTCGCGCTCGGCCGGGGCGGGGTCGGCGACCCGGAACGACAGGCCGTCGAGGCTGGTCGCGCCGGCCCCCAGCGTGCCGTCGACGACGTCCCCGAGGCGAGCCAGATCGCGGACCGTCACCTCGACGACGTTGGCCAGCTCGTAACCGGTCAGGGTCGGCGGCTTGCCGTCGCGGTAGTCGTACCGCGGCTGGACCGAGAGCAGGCTCGTGCGCACGTCCTTGCGTGGCACTCCGGCCGCGTCGACGGCGGCGAGGATGGCGGCCATCAGCGTCGCGGCCTCGGATCGTGCCGCGTCCACGGTCGGCCGGCTGACGGCGACCCCGAGGCGCAGATCGGCGACGTCGGGGGTCACGGCGATGCGACCCGTGCCGCTGACGACGATCGAGCCCGGCTCCGGGCTGGGGCTGCTGGGATCAGGCATGGTCGGACTCCCCCGGAGTAGGTGGCGATGGCACGTGCTGGGGGCCGCGGCCGAAGCCGGGCCGCCAGCGTGCGGCCATGGTACGGAAGGTCACGCGTGGCTGCCGCCGGCACCTGTCACGAGCGTGCAACGCCAGCGGTCATGCCGCCGTCCCGACCGCCACGCCCGGGCGCGGACGATGCCACGATGAGCCATCCTGCCGGTCGGGGGGCCGCGGACCGGGGCGCCCCTCGATGAGCCGCGCGACCCAGATCGTCGCGCGTCGACGTCCGTCGCGGCGGCGCGCCCGGAACCTGCCGGCCCGGGGCGCCGGGACGCGCGTCGGCGTCGCGCTCGGATCCGTGCTCGCGGTCACCGCCGTCCTCCTCGCCATCGTCACGCTCGCCTCGGTCTCGGCATTCGGCATCATGGCGTCCGGATTGCCCGACCCGAGCGACCTTGACCGGTTGGCCTTCGCGCAGCCGACGGTCCTCTACGACCGGGCGGGCAACGTGGAGCTCGGTCGGTTCGAACAGGAGCGTCGAAAGGTCGTCGATTTCGCGGAGGTCCCGGCGCGCGTGCTTGACGCCACGACCGCGGCCGAGGATCGGACGTTCTGGGAGAACCCCGGCATCGACCCGGCGGCCCTCGTGGCCGCTGTCGCGGAGGGCGCCTCCGGGGCCGGCGAACGAGGCGCCTCGACGATCACCCAGCAGCTCGTGCGGGCGCGCCTGCTGCCGGCGGATGTCGTCGCGCCGGGATCCGACCGCTACGTTCGCAAGATCAAGGAGATCATCCAGTCGCTGCGGCTCACCGACACGTTTCCGGGAGAAGCCGGCAAGCAGCGGATCATCACGGCCTACCTCAACGAGGTGTTCTACGGGCACGGCGCCTACGGCATCGCCGCCGCCGCACGCATCTACTTCGGGGTCGAGCTCGACGGCCTGAGCGTCGCCCAGGCAGCCCTGCTCGCCGGCCTCGTGAAGTCGCCGAGCACGCTCGATCCGTACCTCGCTGCCAAGCCCGATGCCGACGGACGGCTCGTCGTCCCGCCATCGGCCGTCCGCGGTCGTCCGGCGCGACTGGATCCTGCGCGGCATGGCCCAGTCCGCTCGCTCGAGCCCGCTCTCGGCGGCCGACCTCCGTGCGGCGCTGGCCGAACCCGTCGTCCTCGTCGGCCCGCAGCCGGCCATGAACCGCGGCGGCCAGTTCACCTGGCAGGTGCGCCGCCAGCTGGCCGCCATCCTCGGGCCCGACGTCGACCTCGAGACCGCCGGCTACCGGGTGATCACCACGATGGACTGGCGGGCCCAGCAGCTGGCCGAACGCTGGCTGACGGCCGGCCTCATCGCGCCGAACCTGTCGCGCAAGAAGGGCAACGCCCTGCTCGCCGATCTCAAGGTGCCGGCCCGCGACCGTCGCTGGATCAAGGCCCTGCGCGGCAAGGACCTGCACAACGGCGCGCTCGTGGCCCTCGACTATCGGACCGGCGACGTGCTGGCCTATGCGGGCAGCGCCGGCTACGGGCGCGACGACCTGGCGAGCGCCGATTTCGAGCCCAAGTACGACGCCGCCGGCGACGGGGCGCGCCAGCCCGGGTCGGCGTTCAAGCCGGTCCTGTATGCGGCCGCGTTCGAGGCCCGCAAGCTTTCGCCCGGCAGCCTGCTCCTGGACGTCACGACGACCTTCGATCGTCGCCAGGACTGGGCCCCGCGCGATGCCGACCGGCTGGATCGAGGCCCGGTGCTCGTCCGCCGCGCGCTCCAGTACTCGCTGAACATCCCGGCGATCCGCGCACTCGGGCGGGTCGGCAGCGACCGGGTCGCCGACACGGCGGCGGCCATGGGCGTGCATTTCGCCGGCGGCAAGAAGGCCTTCCAGCAGGCCGGCCTGGCCGGCGCCCTCGGGACCGTCGAGGTCACGCCGCTCGACCTGACCACCGCCTACGCCACGTTGGGCAACGGCGGGACGCACCTGCCGCCGCGGATGATCCTGGAGATCGACGGCCCCGACGGCCGGGTCGTGTGGCGGGCGGGCCACCCAGCGGGCGAGAGCGCCGTCTCGGCCCAGACCGCGTTCCTCGTGACCGACATCCTCGCCGGCAATACCGACCCGAAGCAGAACCCCATCTGGGCCAAGCCGCTGGCGCTGTACAACGGCAAGGGCGGCAAGCGACGGCCCGCGGCCGTCAAGACCGGCACGACCAACGATGCCCGCGACCTCGGCACGTATGGGTTCCTGCCGCCGCAGCCGGACGACGGGCCCGGCCTGGCCGTCGGCATCTGGATCGGCAACAGCGACCACTCGTTCCCGAGGACGCGCACGCCGGCCACCTCGCTCACGGCCGCCGCGCCGCTGTGGCACGCCTTCGTCCGCGACTACACCAAGGGCTGGAGCGTGACGTCCTTCAAGCGACCGAAGGGCCTGGTCTCCGCGCGCATCGACGCCTGGTCCGGCGGACGGCCCGGCCCCTGGACGCGGGCCACGACCAAGGAGTGGTTCATCAAGGGCACCCAGCCCGGGAAAGGCCAAGGCGATCGACGAGGACGGCCTGCTCTACCGGCGGATGTGCGGCGGCTGGCGGGTGGATCCGGTGCAGGCCGAGCTCGGGCCCAAGGCGTGGCGGGCCGACGTCGCGGACTGGCTGCGTCGGGCGCGACGGGGTCGCGGCGTCCTCGGGCGCTCTCGGTTCGCGAACGGCCGTGTTCTGGGGCGAGCGCTCGTGGGGCGGCTCGCTCGCCGGGGCGTGCCCGGCGCCGCGACCGCAGCACCCGGGCCATGGGCACGGCAACGGGAACGGGCGTGGTCATGGTGGCGGCCGGGGCCATGGCAAGCCGCCTGGCGGGCCGGACCCGACACCGCTGCCGACGGCGCCGCCGACGGCACCTGCAACGCCACTGTGACACCCGCCCCGCCCGCCGCAAGCCGCGCGCCGGTGGGTCAAGAGGATGCTGGCCGGCGTCGTCCGTCGCCGACCTTGCCACCCTCCTGGAGCTGACCCGTTCACATGCGCGCCGACCTCACTCCGTGGACCGTCCGTGGCATGGGCCTCGCCCTTGGCGCCGCCATCGTGTTCGGGCTCGTCCAGCTCGGCATCGCGGCCGGCGGCGTCCTGCTCCTGCTCTTCCTGGCGATCCTCCTCGCGTCCGCCCTCGAACCGATGGTCGGCACGCTCCGCGACCGGCTGCCGGTCGGCCGAGGCTCGACGATCCTGCTCGTCTACCTCGGCTTCTTCGTGCTGGTCATGGGTCTCGCCCTCGTCGTCGTCCCGGCGGCGATCAAGCAGGCCGAGGACATCGTCGCGTCGCTGCCGCCGTTCCTCGACCAGGCGCGGGACTGGGCGGCCAGCCTGGAACCGACGGCGCTCGGGCGATCCATCACGGCGCTCATCGATGCCGGGGCCGACCTCCTCCATCCGCCGCCGCCCGACTCGGACACCGTCGTCGAGGTCGGCACGGTCGTGGCCGAGGCCGCGGTCGCCCTCGCGACCCTGCTCACCATCGTCTTCTTCTGGCTCGTCGAGCATGCCCGGCTGCAGCGCTACGTCCTCGCGTTCCTGCCGGCCGAGCGCCGCGGCGGCAGCCGCGACGCCTGGAACGAGATCGAGACGCGGCTCGGCCTGTGGGTCCGCGGCCAGCTCATCCTCATGGGCGCCATGGGTGCGGCGACGTCCGTCACGTACGCCATCCTCGGGCTGCCGGGCGCGCTCATCCTCGGACTCATCGCCGCGATCACCGAGGCGATCCCGATCGTCGGTCCGCTCCTCGGAGCGATCCCGGCCGTACTGGTCGCCGCGACCGTCTCCCCGGAGCTCGCTGTCGCGGTCGCCGGCGTCTACATCGTCCTGCAGTTCCTCGAGGGCAGCGTCCTCGTGCCCATGGTCATGCGCAACACCGTCGGGATCTCGCCGCTGCTCGTGCTCGTGAGCCTGCTCATCGGGGCCGCCGTCGGTGGCTTCGTCGGGGCGTTCCTCGCGGTCCCGGTCGCGGCGTCGATCGAGATCGTCCTGTCCCGCCTCCAGGCACGCGAGACGCCGGTGGCCCAGGACCCGGCGGCGATCGAGACGCCCGAGGAGGACGTCCGCGAGGGCTACGAACGATCCCTGCCCGACGCGGTCAGCAGCAGCGCCGACTGAGCCCCGACCGACTTAGAGCCAGCCGCGCCAGCGTGCCCCGCCAAGGAGCAGGACGGCGAACGCGATCATGGCGGCCACGACCAGGAAGAAGTTCTCGGGCGAGTCGAAGAACGTGAGCTTGAAGTTCATGCCCATGATGCCCGCCAGCACGACGGCGGGCAGGAGCAGGGCGGACAGCAGGGTCAGCGCCTTCATCACGTCGTTGGCGCGTTGGGCGACACGGCCCATGTGGATGTCGTAGGTGCCCAGCAACGCGTCGCGCGCGCCGTCCAGGGCCGCGAGCGCGCCCTCGAGGCGATCCACCAGACCCGGCCAGGGTTGGCCGATGTCGGCCTCGGCGCGCATCTCCGGTCGGGCGAGCGCGGCCAGCGCACTGCGATGCGGGGTGACGATCCGGCGGATCAGGCCGATCCGTCGACGGATGTCGACGAGCCGGGTGAGGACGTCCGGGCCATCGCCTCGCAGCGCCTGCTGGTCGAGCTCGTCGATCTCGCGCTCGATGCCTTCTGCCATCTCGTAGTACCCGGCGATGACCTCGTCGAGCAGACCCGACAGGAGGTCGGCGGCGTCCAGCATGCCCAGGGACGAATCAGGGGCAAAGCCCCCGGCGAAGCGCTCGATCGCTGCGATGGGGCCGCGATGTACTGTGACCACGAGGTTCGGCGCACCCAGCAGGTCGAGCTCATGGCGGGCGAGGGTGCCACCCGGCCCCGCCTTGTCGACCTCCAGGGCCTGGACCGTCAGATGCAGCCGGCCGACGGATTGGATGACCCTGGGGCGTTTGGTGTCGGTTCCGATCCGCGCCTGCTCGCGCGCATCGAGGCCCAGCCGCGACGCGACTGGATCGAGCGAGCCGCCGGCGTCGAGATCGATGTCGACCCAGGCCAGCTGCTTCGAACCGATCTTGCCGAGATCGATACCACCCGGCTCGAAGGCACGGTCCCGGCCGTCGGCGTCGAAGAGCCGTGCGCGGACGCCGCCGTTCAGTGGACGAACGCGAGCAGGAGCGCCGCCACGGCGGCGACGATCGCGATCCCGTACTGGATGGCCTGCATGGACCGGTCCGAGGGCGCCTCGGCGACCTCGAGCGGAAGATCCACGGTCGGCGTGTCGACCACCATCGATTCCTGTCCTCCTGGGTGAGATGCGTTGGTGACGACGGATGGGTCGGAATGACCAGGCGCCCCCGCGCTGCGATGCTGCGCCCGCTGCCCACGCGCCCGAGATGCCAGCTATCCGCCCGCGCATCACGGCTGCATGACAAGCGCGCGCGAGACGGCGACTGCGAGCCTCCTGCAATGCCACCCGGGCGCCTCCCCGCGTGCGCGTGGGGCTCGTGCGCATACGGTTCGACCCGGCCCACCGACCGCGGTCGGTCCCTCGCCGCCGGGACGCACTGCGGCGACCCCATCCCTGGAGGACCATCATGTTCAAGCGCCTGTTGCTCATCGTCGCCCTGGGGGCGACCTTCGCGGCCTGCTCGCCGTCCAGCTCATCGCCCGGCACCGACACGTCGCCGGCGCCGATCGTCGAGTCCCCCGTGCCGTCCTGATCCGGCACCCCGCGACGATCCATGACGCCCGACCCCACCACGCGGGGGGGTCGGGCGTCATGCCGTTGTTAGGTGCAGGCGCCTCGTCGTAGTCCGGCCGCGTGGTCGGGCGACCGAAAGTGACGGCCAGACCCGGACTTCGGGACGAAGCAAATGACCCAGCGGGCCGGTGCGAAGCCAGCCGTCGGGATGGAGGTTTCAAGGATGAGCATCATCGCGTGGATCGTGCTCGGCGCCATCGCCGGCTATCTGGCCGGCTTCCTCGTCAAGGGTGACGAGGGTCTCGGCGTCATCGGCCACATCGTTCTCGGCATCGTCGGCGCGCTCGTCGGCGGGTTCCTCGCCGGCGTGCTGTTCAACAGCAACCCGATCGACGGCCCGCTCGACATCAGCTCGATCGTTGTCGCCGTCATCGGCGCGATCATCGTGGTCGTCGTCGTCGGCATGGTGACCGGACGCACCCGGACGGGCCGCGGCTCGGTCTAGCCACCGGAGCCCGGCACCGGGCCGAAGCCCGGGACAACAGAACGCGAAGGACCCGTCGACCACGGTCGGCGGGTCCTTCTGCGTGCACGGCACGCGACGTACCGCGAGGCGGGTGCAAGGCCTCAGCGAGTCCGGACGGACCGACCGTGACGTCCCGCAGCCGACACTGAGGTCCGTGGCTCCCGTGCCACTGGGGGTCCGGGAGCCACGTTATGCCTGCCTGAACCCACACGGGATCGCACCCCATGGACAGCCGACCGGTCATCCTCATCGCCGACGACGAGCCTGCGGCCACGCGCCTGGTGGTGCGAAGCCTGACCGCGGAGGGCTTCAACGTGGCGACGGCAAAGGACGGTCGCGAGGCCATCGAGCGCGTGTGGGACCTCAACCCCGATCTGCTCCTCCTCGACGACCATATGCCCGAGCTGTCCGGGCTGGACGTCCTGCGCGAGCTGCGGGCCACCCACCCGGTACGGATCATCCTCATGTCCGGCCAGGACGCCGTGACCAAGGTCACCGAGGCCCTCGACCTGGGGGCCGACGACGTCGTGAGCAAGCCGTTCGCGGCGGCCGAGCTGGCCGCACGGATCCGGGCTGTCCTCCGGCGTCGCTGGCATCTCCTCAAGGGGCGTCGCCGCATCGGGGCCGCGGTCGCCGACCTCGACACGCGCGAGCTCATCGTCGACGACCAGGCCGTCGCCCCGGATCGCAAGGAGTGGCGATTGCTGGAGCGGCTGCTCGCGGCGGACGGCGGCATCGTGACCCACGACGAGCTGCTCATCGCCGCCTTTGGTCCGGCCTATATCGGCGACGCCGCCTATCTGCGCCTGTGGATCGGTCAGCTCCGCCGTCGGCTGGGCATCCCGGCCTGGAGCGAAGGGCCGATCCGGACCATCCCTGGACTGGGCTATCAGCTCGACCCGGACGGCGACATGCCTGTCCGGCGTGTCCGCCGGCCGCGCGCCCCGGCATCGAGGCCGCGACGCAGTCGTCGCCGAAGTGAGCCGTGATGGCGGAGCGGGCCATCGAGCCCCAGCCCACCATCGACGCGAAGACGCCCGTCCCGGTCCCGGTCGGCAGCGACGACCGGCGCGTCCGTGATGTCCTCCCGGCGGTGGTTCGCGGATTGCCCGTCGGGGTGGGGATCCTGCGGGCCGACCGCACCCTCGCCTATCACAACGACGCGCTGGCCCGCACGCTGCGCCTCGCTGACGACCACCTGGTGCCCACCCTCGAGCCCGCCAGGCGGCCGGATGGGACCGCGTTCCCGCCGGGGCGCGATCCCCTCGACCAGATCCTGGTCGACGGTGGGTCGCTCACCGACCGCGCGCTCGACCTGCGCCGCGAGGACGGCTCGTGGGTGACGACGACCGTGATGGGCAGCCCGATCGTGGACGGGCGCGACACCGTCGTCGGCGCGGTGCTGTACATCCAGGATCAGAACACCGAGGGTGACGAGTGGTCGCTGCGCGAGGCGTTCGTGGGCGTCTTGTCCCATGAGCTGCGCACGCCGATCACGGCCATCTACGGCGGGACCCAGCTCCTCCTGAACGATCACATCACCGACGACGTCCGAACCGCCATCGTGCGCGATGTGGCGGCCGAGGCCGAGCGCCTCCACCGGCTGGTCGAAGACCTGCTCGCCATCACTCGGCTCGAACGCGGGCTGTCCGATGCGCGGGTCGAGCCGGTCGTCCTCCATCGGCTCGCGGAGCAGGCCGCCCGCTCGGAGGAGCGCCGCTGGCCGAATCGGCAGATCGTCGTGGACGCCACGCCGGGACTGCCGGCGGTCCGCGGAGACGAGGCGTACGCACTCCAGATCCTGCGCAACCTCATCGCCGAGGCGGTCCGGGTCAGCCCGGCGACCGAGCCCGTCGTCGTGACCATCCGCGGCGCCGACGCGGCCGTCGAGGTGGCCATCCGGGATCGCGGGCCTGGTTTCCCGGCCGAGACCGGTCCCGACGCATTCCGCCTCTTCTATCGAAGTCCCGCCGTCGCGGCGCGGGCCCCGAGCACCGGGATCTCGCTCTTCGTCGCTCGAGCCCTGATCGAGGCACAAGGTGGTCGCATCTGGCTGCGCAACCGTCTCGGCGGCGGCGCCGAGGTCGGATTCTCGCTGCCGACCCTGGACGAGGGCGAGTGATAGGCGGCTGAAAGGCCGGCTGGCCCCGGGGTCGACATCGTGCGGCGCCGCGCGTGCGACCTTCGCCACCATGCCCCGTGATCCGAGCCGCCGCACGGAGGCGGACATCGTGGACGACGCGACCTTCGACCTGCTGCAGGCCCTGACCTCCAGCCTCGAGGCGCTGGACGCCTATCGGGAGTTCGCCACGAGCACCCCCGACTCGGTCTTCACGACGATCCTGGAGGACGAGCGCCGCCAGGCGAGTGCCCTGCTGGCAGCCTTGCGCCAGCGGCTATGCGACTGACAGGTCGCACGAGCCGATGCCCCCGCGGAATCGAGCTGTTATGCGGATGTAAGGCGTTCGGGTCAGTGGTTGGCGAACCATCGAGGTGCACTGCCCTACGGTGAGGTCGTCGTCCGAGCGCCCGATCCGCGCGAACGGGTCCGGATGACCGGAAACCGAAGATCCCCCAAGGGGAAACGCTTGTGACGGGGCGTCGACCCCCTTTCGGCACGGACGGCCCGGGTCCCCTCCCTGGGCCGTCCGTTCCTTTCTCTCCCGTCGAACACCGCACCCGCCTGGAGGCACGACATGACCACCGACACGAGCACGACCCGCGGCGCGAGCCGCTCCACCACCGATAACGACGAGGGACCGGCGGCCACCGCCAAGCACGTCGCCGACACCGTCGCCGGTGCTGCCGGCGAGGTGACCGCACGGATCCCGGACGTCGCCAACAACACCCGCGAGGCACTGACCGAGGCCAACCGCATGGTCCAGGGCGGATCGGACCAGACCCTCAAGCTCGTCGGTGCGACCGTCATCGGCGTCGCCGTCGGGCTGCTCATCGGGGGCGCCAACCGCCTCCTCGTCATCGCCGCGCTGCTCCCGGCGGCCGTCATCGGCGCCACGCTGCTCGAGCGCATCGAAGGCCGTGCGCCGGGCACCACCCGGCTGCAACAGCGCTGATACGGCGGCACCACTCGGCGGGCGACGGAGCGTAACGCTCGAGCCCCTACGGTCCTCTTACCGCTCGCGTCCAGCGAGCTCATCGGAGGACCAGATCCATGGATGACGTCAAGAAGGACTACCGTCAGACCAAGGACGACGCCAAGGAGACCTGGCGCAAGGCCGACGGGGACGAGAGCCTCGCAGACAAGGTCGGGAACGCGGGCGACGACATCAACCGTTCGCTCGGCAATGCGGGCGACGACCTCGACAACCAGATCGACCGCAGCCAGGACGAGGTCGACAAGCGCGTCTGACCCACGGCGCTCCCAAGCGCATCCAGCACGAAGCCCCCGGCCACCGGCCGGGGGCTTCGTCATGCCCGGCGGCGGCGCCGGCGGATCGCCCGACTGCGATGCGCCTGCAAGCGAGCACCCGTCGCGGACCCCCGCACCTGATGCGGACGAGCGGGCATCGTTCCCGCCATGGGACGAAAGACCGTCGATGACCATGCGCTGCGCGAGCTCGAGCACGCGCTCCGGGACCTGGCCGGGGCCGCGCAACGTCGCGCCGACGCGGCGCTCGACGACGTCGATGCCCAGGCCCGGCGACAGACCCTCACCGACGTCCGCCGCGCCGCCGAGCGCGTCGCCACCTGGCGCCGGCCGTCGCCTTGACACCCGCCCGTAAGTCCGACCGGGGGTATCATCCCGGCACCGTCCACCGGACAGCCGCGGCAACAGAGGAGCCATCGTGGACGACCACGCCGCGCCCGAGACGGAGACACGCATCGCCGTGATCACCGCTCGAGCGGACCTGCAGGGGGTGGCCGACGCCCTCATCGCCCAGCGCGACGAGATCCTGTCGCGCTGGATCGCGGTCGCGTCGCGCCAGCCATTCCACCGCGAGCACCCCGACCGCGTAGTGGCCGACCACATCCCCGCCCTGTTCGACGCGCTAGTGGCCCTGCTCGGCCGCGAGGCACGCGGCGTCGACGACGGCACGACGGCGCCGATGGACGACCAGGCGGTCACGCGCGCAGCCGAAGCCCACGCCCAGGCGCGGTTCGAGCAGGGTCTGGGACCGGTCGCGGTCATCACCGAGTTCCGTCTGCTCCGCCAGGAGATCGCCCGCGGCCTGGCAGCGAGCTCCGAGGACGACGCCCATCCGGTCGACGTCGTCGGCGGTATGGCCATCGTCAACGACGGTCTCGACGGCGCGGCGACGATCGGCCTCACCGCGCTCTCCGATCGGATCGAGACGTTGCGCGAATCCTTCCTCGCGACCACGATGCACGACGTCCGCCAGCCGATCACCCTGCTCGAGGGCAGCCTCGTCCTGTCCGAGCGCTGGCTGGCCCAGCCCGACCCCGACCTCGACCGCGTCCGTCAGGCGGTCGTCGACGCGCACGCCGCCACGACCGAGCTCATGGCCATGATCGACACGATGAGCGACGCGTCGCGGGTAGCGATGGGCGCGCTCGAGCCCGACCTCGAGCCGACCAGCCTCGAGGCCGTCGTGCGCGAGGCCACCGACGCGTTCGGCGCAGCCGATCGTGCGCGGCTCCAGGTCGAGCTCGACGGACCGCATCTCATCGGGTTGTGGGACGCAGGACTGCTGCGCCGGGTCGTGGCCAACCTCGTCGGCAACGCCCTCAAGTACTCGCCCGACGGCGGGCCGGTCCGGGTGAGCATCGGGCAGCACGGCAAGGAGCAGGCGGAGCTGGTCGTCGCCGACCAGGGCCTCGGGCTGGCCCAGGACGAGTTGGACGCGACGTTCGTTCGGTTCAGCCGGGCCGACCGCGTCCGGCGCCAGGGGATCCCCGGCCTGGGGCTGGGGCTCTATGCCTGCCGCGGCATCGTCACCGCCCACGGCGGAACCATCACGGTGACCTCGCCCGGGCTGAGCCTGGGGACGACCGTGACGGTGCTCTTGCCGCTCCTCGACATCGACGCGATCGAGGACTGATGGGCTCGTGGTCTCCGGCCGCTAGCGGCGGCTAGCGGCGCGTTTCGGCGTGTTTCGGCGTGCCCGCCGTGCGCCGGCGTGGTCGTCGAGCTTGGCGGCGTTGCTGGCGCAGCAGGGCGATCACGGCCGCTTCCTCACGAGGGTCGGCCGTCACCGGCGGACGCCCCTGCTCCTCCGCGGCCTCGACGAGGGCACCGGGCAACGCACCGTCCATGTAGGCATCGAGGACGGCCGGGTGGACGTAGCTCCCGCGGGCGACCGCCGGGGTGTTGCCGAGCTGGTCGGCCGTCGTCCGCATCGCCTCGACGACGTTGCGCTTCGACGTCCGGGCGTCCGGTGCCGGCTGGAGCGCCCGCAGGGCCCGGTACGCGAGCACGGTGCCGGCCCAGGTCCGGAAGTCCTT
Source organism: uncultured Chloroflexia bacterium (assembly GCA_963828965.1). Lineage (GTDB taxonomy): Bacteria > Chloroflexota > Limnocylindria > Limnocylindrales > CSP1-4 > SPCO01. The sequence goes on along the minus strand of CAWHGL010000002.1, from coordinate 987,742 downwards.
CGCCGTGAACGGCCCGCGGCCCGCCTCGCGGACGTAGGCGTTCACGTCGTCGGACGCGACGTCGCGGACCTCCCCCGCCTCGTCGACGTACTGGAAGAGCTCCTGGCCGGGCAGGTCCTGGCAGCGCCGGACGATCGAGGCGAGGCGGCGGTCGCGCAGTCCGACCTCGTGTGTCCGTCCGGATTTCCCACGGAACCGGAACCGGATACCCGAGCCCTCCACCCGGGCATGCCGGTCGCGCAGGGTGGTCAGGCCGAACGAGCGATTCAGACGCGCGTACTCGTCGTTGCCGACCCGGATCAGCGTGAGCTCGAGCAGGCGGACGACGGCGGCGAGGACCTTGTCCCGCGGAAGGCCGGCGAGACCCAGGTCGTGGTCGCAGCGGGCCCGGATGCGTGGGAGCGCCGCGGCGAACGCCAGCATCCGGTCGAACTTGTCCGATCCACGCCGGGCACTCCAATCGGGGTGGTAGCGGTACTGCTTCCGACCTTTGGCGTCGCGGCCGGTGGCCTGCAGGTGGCCGGTCGGCCACGGGCAGATCCAGACGTCGGTCCACGCCGGCGGGATGGCCAGGGCCCGGATCCGGGCGAGGTGCTCACGGTCGTGGATCGTCGCGCCGTCCTGATCCTGGTACGAGAACCCGCGGCCCCGGCGATGACGGCTGAACCCGGGCCGGGCATCGGTGGTGTATCGAAGGCCGGCATCGCGGGCGATGCGGCGGTTGTCGGCGGCCTCGGCCGGGGTCCCATCGGTCATGGGCGGCACGATGGGGCCCGGTCGCCGGCCGCCCCATCCCGTGGCGTGGGGTAGCCGTCACAGCCGCATCGCAATGGCCGAGCCGCTCGCGTTCGGCATGCGCCTGCAACTCCGTCCGCTCCCCGCGAACGCCTTGCCGATACAGGCACGTCCGGATACTCGGCACATCCATCGCGGCGTCAAGGGGGACCGCCGCGATGGCCTTCGTCCCGACCGTCACGTCGCCCAGGAGACCCCCAGCGCATGGAAACCGGAACCACAGATCCCAGCGCACCGATGGCGGAGAGCGCCGGACCGGGCGCAGCACCCGTCGAGCCGGCGGACATGGCGCCCGCGGCGCTCGAGCCGGTCACCGACGTGCCGCCCGCGGCGACACCGGCTTCCGACGTGCCGCCCGCGGCGTCGCCGGCCGCCACGCCGGTCGAGACTCCCGCCATGCCGGCTGAGGTCGAAGCCTCGGCATCGGTCAGCGTCGACGCCTCAGGGGCGGAGCGCGACGGCGCGGCCGTCGTGATGGACGCCGTGACGAAAGTCTTCGACGGTGAACCCGCGGTCGCCGACCTCAGCCTGGTCGTCCAGCCCGGGACGATCCTCGGCATCATCGGGCCGTCGGGCGCCGGCAAGACCACGACGATCCGGATGCTGACCGGCGCCCTCGGGCCGACCAGCGGCACCGTCACCGTGCTGGGCGAGGATCCGCGCCGGTTCCGCCGCCAGACGCGCCAGCGGATCGGCTACATGCCCCAGCTCTTCGCCCTCTACCCGGACCTGACCGCCCGCGAGAACGTGGACTTCGTCGCGTCGCTCTTCGGCGTCCTGTGGCGCACGCGCCATCGCCGGACGCGCGAGGTGCTCGAGTTCGTCGACCTCTGGGATGTCCGTAGTCGGCGCGCCGGCGCGCTGTCCGGTGGCATGCAGCGGCGGCTCGAGCTCGCCTGCGCACTCGTCCACTCACCCGACCTCATCTTCCTCGACGAGCCGACCGCCGGTATCGACCCGCTCCTGCGCGCTCGCGTCTGGGAGGAGCTCCACCGCCAGCGCGACACCGGTCGCACGCTGCTCGTCACGACCCAGTACGTCGGTGAGGCCGAGTCGTGCGACACGGTCGCCCTCATCTCCGGGGGACGACTGATCGCGCTCGCCCCACCCGATGCGCTGCGTCGCCTCGCGATCGGTGGCGACATGGTCGAGGTCGAGACGGCCGCACCGCTCGACCCGGGCGTGCTGGAGGACCTGAAGGGGGCGCACTCGATCGAGCGCATCGACGCCCGGCGGGCGCGCATCACGGTCGACGACGCGGCGACCGCGCTGCCCGACCTGGTCGACTCGATCCGGGCGCGCGGTGGCGAGATCACGAGCGCGCAGGAGGTACGTCCGTCGTTCGACGCCGTGTTCACGACCCTCGTCGAGCGCGATCGAGCGGCCCATCCGGATGGCGCGGCCGCGGCCGACGCCGGTGAGGCCGCCTGATGCGCGCGCTGCTGGCCGTCGCCATCCGCACCCTGGCCTTCGTCGGCAAGGAGCTCGTCGAGACCATCCGCCGACCCGGGGCGATCATCAGCCTGATCGTCGGCCCGTTCCTGATCATGGCCATCTTCGGTCTCGGCTACAACGGGGTGAAGCGCCCGCTCGAGACGGTCATCGTCATCCCGCCCACGAGCGGCCTGTCGACCGACGCGGCCAGCTACCAGGACCTCGCCGGTGGCGGCCTGCATATCGCGGCGGTCCTGCCCGATGCCGCGTCCGCCGAGGCGCAGCTCGCCGACGGCACGGCCGACGTGGTCGTCATCGCCCCGGAGGACCCCGATGCGGCGTTCCGGGCCGGGCAGCAATCGGTCATCCAGGTCAAGGTCGACACCGTCGACCCGGTGGCCTACAACTACGCCTCGTTCCTGGCGGCCGGCCTGACCAGCGCGGTGAACCGCGCCGTCATCGAGCGGGCCGCGGCCGAGTCGGAGGGCTATGCCGTCGCGCAGGGCGCGCCGGACGCGACCGCCATCCCACCCGAGGTGATCGCCGCCCCGACCCGTGCCGAGGTCACCAACCAGGCCCCCTCCGAGCCCGGCGTGCTCGACTACTTCGGGCCGGCGGTGCTCGCCCTCATCCTCCAGCACCTGGCCGTGACCCTCATCGCCCTGTCGCTCGTGCGCGAACGCACGACCGGGGTCATGGAGCTCTTCCGGATCGCTCCGGTCAGCCCGGCCGAGATCCTCGGCGGCAAGGCGCTGGCGTTCGGACTGCTCGGGGCAGGTGTGGCGGCCATCACGGTCGGGCTCCTCGTCGGTGCGTTCGGCGTCCCGGTGCTCGGGCCGGAGGCCGTCATCGCGGGCGCGATCGGCCTGCTCCTGCTGGCTTCGCTCGGCCTCGGCCTGCTGGTGGCGATGCTGTCCGATTCGGAGCGCCAGGCGGTGCAGCTGTCGTTGCTGCTGCTCCTCGCATCCGTGTTCTTCAGCGGCTTCGTGCTCTCGATCGACCAGTTCACGCCGCCGGTCCGTGCCTTGGCCAACCTGTTACCCGTGACCCAGGGCATCCAGCTCCTCCAGGACCTGATGCTGCGCGGCAGCACGAACGAGCCGTGGCGCTACCTCGCCCTGGGCGCCATCTCGGCCGTCACGCTCGGCTTCTCGTGGCTCCTTCTGCGCCGGAACATGGCTCGAGCGTGACGGAGCAAGGACGTCGGCCCTGCTACGAGCCTGCAATGGCGCGGGCGATGCTCATGACATGGCCGACGGGCCGAGCGTGGCACCGTGCGAGTGTGGACGTCATCGCGATCGCATCGAGGACACCGTGATGCAGGAGCCGGAGCGACAGCAGGACCAGCCCGAGCCGGAACGACAGACTCCGCCGACCCCGGCCGAGATCGACGCGAACCTCGGCAAGCGGCCGCAGATCCCACCCCCGCAGGACGACAAGCCGCAGGAGACGAACGTGCTGCTGCGCGAGGGCCCGGACGCGCTCGACGGCGCGGACATCGAGGACCCCGAGCACCAGCTGTGAGCGCATCGATCCGTCCGGTCCGTCTGGAGGCTGACGGCACGCCGCCGGATCCACCGGCACGCGCGTCGGGGTCGATGACGGAGCGGGGTCGATGGCGGAGCCGGCGCCAGCGGATCCACCCGAACCGACCGAGCGACTCCGGATCATCGAGTTCCGCTGGAGCGGTCCGTCGGGGATCCAGCCCGTGCTGTTCATGGAACGCACCCGCCTGCACTGACGGCGGCGGGCGACCACTGGATCGAGCGACGATGCCCGCCCGTTCGGTGATGGCGCCGCCCGACGAGCGGCAACGACTCCTGGCTGCCGCGGCAGCTGGGGTCGTGGGGATGGCGGCGGTCCGCGTCGCGGCGGCCGACTGTCGGGCCTGTCCGCTTTGGGAGCGCGCCACCCAGACCGTGTTCGGCCGCGGTCCCACGCCCGCTCCGCTGATGCTCGTCGGCGAGCAGCCGGGCGACCGCGAGGATCTCGACGGCGAACCATTCGTCGGACCGGCAGGGAGGATCCTGGATGATGCGCTGGCCCAGGCCGGGATCGACCGGGAGCGCATCTTCGTCACGAACGTCGTGAAGCATTTCAAGTGGCGGCCGGCGGCCGGCGGCAAGCGCCGCTTGCATGAGCGCCCGACGCGCGCCGAGGTCAGGGCCTGCATGCCGTGGGTCGAGACCGAGCTCGCCCTCGTGCGTCCCGAGGCGCTCGTCTTGCTCGGCTCGACGGCCGCGACCGCGCTCGTCGGCAACATTCGGGTCACCGTCGACCACGGTCGGCCCCTGGACTCCTCGCTCGCGCCACTCGTCGTCGCGACGATCCATCCGTCGGCCGTCCTGCGTGCCCGCGGACGGGAGGCCCGGGCCGCGGCGTTCGAGGGCCTGGTGGCCGACCTCACCACGGTCGCGACGGTCGTCGGTGGGGCCGGCTGACGCCGGGCCGCGCCCGGCCGCGCCGTCGCGCGCGCGAGCCGATCGCGGCCCGGCCCGCGGCGATCGTCAGGCGCGGGCAGCCATCGGCGCGGTCGCCAGCGCCGGGAGCAGGTCCCGGGCGGCCATCTCGATGAAGCCCTCCTGGTCCGGTCCGACCTGATGGAGGTAGACGTGGTCGTACCCGGCATCGAGATAGCGCCGGATGGCTCGGAGGTGGATCTCAGGATCGGGCCCGCACGGGATGGCCTCGGCGACCATGTCCTCCGTGACGATGCTTGCGAGCTCGGTGAACTGCGCCGGGTTGGGCAGCTCCTGCGTCACCTCGCCTGACAGGGCGACGGTCGGCCACCATTCGTGGGCCGTCCGCCGGGCCTCCCGTTCGGTGGGCGCCCAGCACACCGTCACCTGGCCGTAGCGCGGTCCATCCCCGCCGGCCGAGCGGTAAGCCTCGACGACGTCGCGCTCGGGGCCGGTCCCGATGAACCCGTCGCCGATGCGCCCGGCGAGCTCGGCCATCCGCGCACCACTGGCGGCGACGTGGATCGGCGGCAGCGGCTCGGGCAGGGTGAGGATCCGCGCGTTCTGGACGGTGTAGTAGCGACCGCGATGCGACGTGACCTCGCCCTGCCACAGCTCACGGATGACCGTCACGGCCTCCTCGAGCATCTCCGCCCGGACGTCCCACTCCGGCCAGGCCTGGCCGAGGATGTGCTCGTTGAGATTCTCGCCCGTCCCGACGCCGAGGAAGAAGCGTCCGGGCATGAGGGCGGCGGTCGTCGCGGCAGCCTGGGCGATGATCGCCGGATGGATGCGCGTCGTCGGACAGGTCACGCCCGTGCCCACGACGAGACGATCGGTGGCGCGGGCGATGGCGCCGAGCACGGTCCACACGAACGGGCTGTGCGGCTGACGCTCGATCCAGGGGTGGAAGTGATCGGAGATCAGCGCGAACTCGAAGCCCGCCTCCTCGGCGCGGCGCGCGTTGTCCACCAGGGCGTCCGGCCCGTGCTCCTCACTCGAGAGCGCGTACCCGACGGACGTCATGCTCGGCGACCATGGCGCTGCGCCTTGGTCTCGCCGGCCTCGCGTCGTTCCTTGTTGACGGTCCGGGCCGCTCGCTCCTCGGCCTCATCCTCGCTGATGCCGCGGTCCTCGTAGCTGTCCTTGATGTGCTCGTACTGGCGCTCGCGCTTGTCGCTCCAGGCCTGCTGCGGCATCTCCGGTCCTCCGTGCTCGTCCCCGATCGGGACGCCATCACGGTGCCGTGCACCGGCTCACGCAAGCGTGGGCCGGGCGGACGCCCGCCTCGCATCGGCGTGACAGCCCGAGGCGGGCCTGGCTCAGTCGGGTCGGTGCCCGATGCCGGCGGCGGCGCCCTGGCGGTCCGCGCGGCGCGAGGCCAGTCGATCGGCGCTGATCACGTCCGGCTCCGCCGCCGACCGGCTGTCGGCAGCACCTGACGGCACGGCGACGACACGCAGCCGCGGCGGCCACCGGCTCGGCACCGCCTGCCGAGAGCAACCGCTCGTAGACCGCCTCGTAGCCGTCCGTCATCCGCTCGACCGAGAACCGCTCGATGACCGACGTCCGGATGGCCTCGCGGTCCAGCTCGGCCACGCGATCGACCTGGAAGGCCATCGCCGTGACGTCGTCACCGAAGAAGCCGTCGACGCCCTCGCGGATGATCTCGGGCAGGGCGCCGATGCGCCGGGCGACGACCGGCGTCCCGGTCGCGAGCGCTTCGATGGCGACGAGGCCGAAGGGCTCCGGCCAGCCGCCGGGCATGAGCGAGGCGTAGCTGTCGGCGAAGAGCAGGTCACGATCCGCCTGGCTGAGCTCTCCCGAGGAACTCGACGTCCGGCCCGGCCGCGTCGAGGGCCGGCTTGAACACGGACTCGTAGTACGCGCGCTCGGGCCCGAGGGGCGCCACCTTGGCGGCGATCCGCAGCCGCCGGCCGGCGAGCTTGGCGATCTCCATCGCTTCGACGATGCCCTTCTCCGGGGCGACCCGCCCGACGAAGCACAGGGCGTCGCTGCGCCGGCGGTCGAACGGGGCGTCGTCGAGCCGCAGGCCGTTGAGGACGACAGCCTCCCACGGCACCTGCGGGTGGGTCGCGGCCTGGTTCTCGCTGATGGCCACGAGGCCGCGGGTGGTGGTGCCCAGCAGCGCCGTCGCCCAGGGGAGATCGAGACGCCCATGGAAGGTGGAGACGACCGGGATCGGGCTCAGCTTTGCGAGCAGCAGCCCCGCCCACTCGAGGTGCGAGTGGATGATGTCGAACTCGTCGATCCGCTCGAGGACCTCGTGCATGGTCAGGTGGAACCACGGCAGCGTGTCACCGATGTAGCCGGTCGGCCGGAGCGCCTCCGGCACGGTCGGGACCAGTCGACCCGGCACCTCCGAATCGCCCGATGCGAAGGTCGTGACGTCGTGCCCGCGCTTGTCGAGCTCGACGACGAGCCCCTGGACGATGCGCTCGGTCCCGCCGTAGGCGAGCGGCGGCACGCGTTCCATCGGGGGCGCGACCTGGGCGATGCGGAGCGGATGATCCATCGATGTCCTACCTCGGGGGGAGCCCCACGGTCGACGGGCACGAGGCCCGCAGCGGCCGCGGTGGATGCACAGTGTCGCACCGCCCGGAAGACCGGGCGGTGCGACGGCTGTTTGCGTGGTGGTCGGATCGGTCAGACGCGCGGCGCGGTCGTCCCGTCCGACTCCTCGACCTCTTCCTCGGTCTGGTCACCCAGCCCGGCGCCGGCACCGCTGCCGACCGCTGCGCCGACGACGGCGCCGGGAGGTCCGGCCACGGCTCCACCCACGAGGGCGCCGGTCGCGGCCCCGCCGAGCGCCCCGGCGCCCGAGCCCGCTTCGTCGTCGCCCTCGGTGGCCTCACCGGCGACCGCACCGGCGACGGCACCGATGCCGCCACCGACGACGGCGCCGACCGGACCACCGACGGCCATGCCGACCGCGGCCCCGCCGAGCGCTCCGGCACCGGCGCCGACGGCCTCACGACCGCCCTCCTGGTTTTCCGGCGCGGTCTCGTCGCCCGTGTACGTCTCGTCGCCCGTGTACGTCCCGTCGACGACCGTGCCGTCGCGCGTGACGACCGGCTCCTCGCCGGTGCCCCCGTTCAGCAGGTCGTCGTCATGCGTGTGCGGCTGCGTCGTGAGCGTGTCGTCGTCGTGTGCCACGTCAGGCCTCCTGTGTCGTTCGGCGGGCCGCTGGCCCGGTCGTCCCGGCGCGCTCGGCCGGCTGTCTCGCACCGTAGGGTGGCGTCGCCACGGTCCACGTCACAGCGATGGGTGGTTGCCGTATCACGCTCGTGACAGCCCGGCCGGCCGATGATCGGCACCGCGATCCGGGCCCATGATCGTTGCGATGCGCCTGCAACGCCGCCGGTCCGCCGGTGATGCGCCGGTCACCGCGACCGCTTGAGGCTGCGGTCGGCTTCACGCGCGGGGCTGGTCCATACTTCCACCGTCGCGGGGGTCGTCGGTGATGGGCCGATCCGGCGGGGGATCCCCATCACGATCGCGAGGGTGGAGGGGCTGTGACGGACGACCCGCAGGAGCGTAGCCCGGGGGCCGCAGGTCGAGCGAAGCGTGAGATCGATCGCGCGCGCGATGTCGAGCTCGGCCCGCTCGAATCGATCCTGGCCGGGATCTTCATCGCCTGGGTCGCGATCGCCGTGAAGGCCATGCTCAACGAGGGCCTCGGCGAGGAGACGGGCTACATCCTGCTCATGGCCGGCGTCGTGACGGCCGCATGGTTCGGCGGCCTCAACGGCGGCCTGGCCGCCACGATCGTGGCGACGGTCCTCAACGGGGTGATCTTCGGCCCGAACACCGACAGTGACGCGAGCACCCGGGTCAACCTGGTCCGCCAGATCCTGTTCCTCATCGTGGCAACCGCCATCGTGCTCCTCATCGCCTCCCGCCGAGCACACCGGGACCGCCTCGCGGACGCGCTTGACGAGGTCGCCTCGCTGGCCGACGAGGTGGCGGCCCGGGACGCCCGTCTCGAGATGATGCTGTCCGCCTCGGGGACCGGCTTCTGGGAGTGGGATGTGGTCTCGGGTGAGCTGAGTTGGTCCGATACGATCTTCCGACAGCACGGCCTGGAGCCCGGGACCGCCCCCGACTTTCCGACCTACCTGTCCATGCTTCACCCGGACGACCGTGCGGCGTTCGAGTCCGCCATCGGGGCGGCGCTCGACGAGGACGAGCCGTTCAGCCTCGACTACCGGCTCGTGTGGCCCGACGGCAGCGTCCACTGGATCCACGGCGCCGCCCGGGTCTTCCGCGATGCCGACGGACGACCGCAGCGGATGATCGGGACGGGCCAGGACATCACCGAACGTCGGCGAGTGGAGGCCGAACGCGATGGACTGCTCGTCCAGGAACGACGCGCCGGCGAGTTCCGCGAGGCGTTCATCGACGTCATCAGCCACGAGTTGCGGACCCCGATCACGACCATCCTCGGTCTCACCCAGATCCTGACCCGACCGGGCCGCCGCGACGACCCGGTCGAGCGCGCCGCGATGCTGGAGGACGTCCGGGCCGAATCCGAACGCCTGCACCGCCTGGTCGAGGACCTGCTCGTCCTGAGTCGCGTCGAGCGCGGCCGCCTGGAGGTCGATCCGGAGCCCCTCCAACCGCGCCGGCTCCTCGAGCAGATCGTCGAGCACGAGACCATCGAGAACCCGTCGATCGACATCCAGCTCGTGGCGGAGCCCGACCTGCCCGTCGTCGTCGGTGAGGCAAGCTACGTCCAGCAGATCATGCGCAACCTGCTGGGCAACGCCGTCAAGTACACGCCGCACGGGTCGCACGTCGTGGTGGACGCGAGGGTCGACGGCTCCGACGTCGCCGTCCGGGTGACCGACGACGGTCCCGGCATCTCGCCGGCTTCGCGCGAGCGCCTGTTCGAGCTCTTCTATCGCGATCCGGCGCGCGCCCGCACGGTGGCCGGATCGGGCATCGGCCTGTTCGTGTGTGCCAGCCTCGTCGAGGCCATGGGCGGTCGGATCTGGGTCCGCCCGGCACCCACCGGCGGGGCGGAATTCGGGTTCACGATGCGCACCGCCGACCTCGATGACTCCGACCAGCACGATGGCGTCCGTGGCCCGGTGCCGATCGCGTCCGGGACCACCGACGACAGGGCGCCGGCGGAACCAGGAGCCGCGGAGGCGACCGATGGGCACCTCCGGCCCGACGCGGACGAGGCGCCGCTCGTCAGCCCGGAGGTAGCGCCAGGCGGATGAGCCCGATCGCAGCCCCGCCCGCGATGAGCCAGCCGGTCCCGACCCCGCGCCACAGCAGCGCGAACGCGCCGATCATCGTCGCGAGGCCGAGGACGTCCACGACGGAGCCCACGGCCAACTGCACCGCGACGACGGCGAGCAGGCCGACCGAGGCCGCGTTCACGCCGTCGAGGAAGGCCCGGGCGCGAACGGATGCCCGCAGCCGTGCCAGGACCGGGATGCTGATCGCGACGGCCACGAAGGCCGGCAGGAAGATCCCGACGGTCGCCACGGTCGCACCCACGGGACCGTCGACGAGGTAGCCGATGAACGTCGCCGTCGAGAACAGCGGTCCGGGCGTGGCCTGGCCCACGGCGACCGCGTCGATGAGCTGCGTCTCGGTGATCCAGCCGAGGCCGGTCACCAGCTCGGACCGCAACAGGGCGACGAGCACGTAGCCGCTCCCGAACAGCACCGCCCCGATCTTCGCGAACTCCAGGAAGATCAGCGCCGGCGTGGCCGTGACAACGGCGATGGCCGCGACGCCGACCGGCCACGAGCCCTTGACGACCGCGCCGAGGCCATGGCTCGAAGCGCCCGCTCCGGCGATGACCCCGGCGACGCCACGACGGATTCCCGGACCGACCCCCGACCATGGCCCCAGGCGGACGATGAGGGCGACGACGCCGAGCCCGAGCAGGACGGCGATCTCGGGGACCCGGATGACGACCAGGACGATGGCCAGGGCGACCAGCACGACGCCGAGCCGGGTCTGCCGGACCGTCCGGCCGATGCTCGCGCCGGCGAAGGCGATGATGGCCACGACGACCGGCGCGATGCCGGCGAGCAGGGCCTCGACCTCCGGGCGTGTCCCGGCGCGAACGTAGACCCAGGCCAGGACGGCAACGAAGAGGACGGCCGGCAGGATGAATGCGAGGCCGGCGACGACGAGCCCCGGCCAGCCCGCCCGACGGTGGCCGACGTGCATGGCGACCTCGGTCGAGGTCGGACCGGGGATGAGGTTGGCGGCGCCGATCAGGTCGAGGTAGGCCGCATCGTCGAGCCAGCCGCGGCGACGGACGAACTCCTCGCGCATGAGCGCGATGTGGGCCGCCGGCCCACCGAACGACGTCACGCCCAGGCGCAGGAAGATCGTCGCGAGCTCACGGAGCGAGGTCGCGGTCACGAGGGGTTGCCACCCTCAACGACGTCCCGGCACACGCTCACCGACGGCTGAGGCGACCCTCCGCTAGCCATCAGCCGGAGGTCTTCAGAGGGCCAGCGGGTCGACCTTCTCGGGATCGATCCCGAGGTCGCGGATGGCCGCCGTCGCGGTCTTGACCGGCAGCGCGCCGCAGCCCGCGAGCGAGACCAGGGTCGCCGCCGCGATGTGCGCCGGGTCGATCTCGAACAGGGCCCGCAGGTCCTCGCGCGTGCCGCTCCGCCCGAACCCGTCGGTGCCGAGCGAGACGTACGGCGACGGGATCCAGCGGCTGACCATGTCGGGCAGTGCCTTCATCCAGTCGGTCGCGGCGACGATGGGGCCGCCGTCGGCCGTCAGGATCGTGGCGACGTGGGGGACCCGCGGCTTGGTCGCGTCCGGGTGCAGGCGGTTCCAGCGCTCGGCCTCGAGCGCGTCGCGGCGAAGGAGCGGGAACGACGGGGCGCTGTAGACCTCGGCGGCGACGCCGTAGCGCTCGGCCAGCAGGTCGCGCGCGGCGAGGACCTGGTTGAGGATCGCTCCGGAGCCCACGAGGCGGGCCGGGTGGGCCTTCTTGCCCAGCGCCGGCGCCTCGGCGAACCGATAGATCCCGCGCAGGATGGCCTCGTCGGTCAGCCCGTCCGGGCGAGCCGGCTGCGCGTAGTTCTCGTTGTGCAGGGTGACGTAGTAGAAGACGTCCTCGGGCTTGGGGCCGTACATCCGCTCGATGCCGTCGCGGACGATGGCCGCGAGCTCGTAGGCGAAGGCCGGGTCGTAGCCACGGACGTTGGGCACGGTCGAGGCGAGGATGTGGGTGTGGCCGTCGTCGTGCTGGAGGCCCTCGCCGGCGAGCGTCGTGCGGCCGGCCGTGGCGCCCATCAGGAACCCGCGACCGCGCGCGTCACCGAACGCCCAGATCTGGTCGCCCGTCCGCTGGAACCCGAACATCGAGTAGAAGATGTAGAACGGGATCATCGCCAGGCCGTGGCTGGCGTAGGAGGTCCCGGCGGCCTGGAACGAGGCCATCGAGCCGGCCTCGGTGATGCCCTCCTCGAGGACCTGGCCGTCCGTCGCCTCGCGGTACGAGAGCACGAGGTCCGAGTCGACCGGCTCGTAGCGCTGCCCGAGCGCGGCGTAGATGCCGACCTCCTTGAACAGCGGGTCCATGCCGAACGTCCGCGCCTCGTCCGGGATGATCGGCACGATGCGCGCGCCGAGCTCCTTGTCGCGGATGAGGTTGCGCAGGATCCGGGTGAAGACCATCGTCGTCGAGACCGGCGTCTGGCTGCCACCGGCGAACTCGGCGTCCACCGCCGGGGCCGGGGCCGGCAACGGCGCCGAGCGCACGACGCGCTTGGGGATCATCCCGCCGAGGGCGCGCCGCCGCTCCATGAGGTACTCGACCTCGGGCGACTTGGGCCCAGGGTGGTAGTACGGCGCGTCCTTGAGCTTGGCGTCCGGGATCGGCAGCTGGATCCGGTCGCGGAAGACGCGCAGCTCGTTCTCGGACAGCTTCTTGGCCTGGTGGGTCATGTTGCGGGCCTCGACGCCCGGGCCGAGCGTCCAGCCCTTCACGGTCTTGGCCAGGATCACGGTCGGGGCGCCCTGGTATTCCGTGGCCGCCTTGTACGCCGCGTACACCTTGCGGTAGTCGTGCCCGCCGCGCCGCAGCTTGGCGAGGTCGTCGTCGGTGAGGTGCTCGACGAGCTTGCGCAGGCGAGGGTCCGGCCCGAAGAAGTGCTCGCGGATGTAGGCGCCGCCGGCGACGCTGAACTTCTGGAACTCGCCGTCGAGCGTGTCGTTCATCTGCTGGACGAGCACGCCGTCGACGTCGCGGGCGAGCAGGTCGTCCCATTCCCGGGCCCAGATGACCTTGATCACGTTCCAGCCCGCGCCGCGGAACGTCGCCTCGAGCTCCTGGATGATCTTGCCGTTGCCGCGCACCGGGCCGTCGAGACGCTGCAGGTTGCAGTTGACGACGAAGGTCAGGTTGTCCAGGCCCTCGCGGGCGGCCAGGTTCAGGGCGCCGAGAGCCTCGGGCTCGTCGGTCTCGCCGTCGCCGAGGAAGGCCCATACCCGCGAGCCGCTCGTGTCGGCCAGACCGCGGTTGTGCAGGTAGCGGTTGAATCGCGCCTGGTAGATGGCCGAGATCGGGCCGATGCCCATCGAGACCGTCGGGTACTCCCAGAAGTCGGGCATCAGGCGCGGATGGGGATACGAGCTGAGCCCGCGCTGGCCCGGGATCGACTCGCGCCGGAAGTGGTCGAGCTGGTCCTCGCTCAGGCGGCCCTCGAGGAACGCCCGGGCGTAGATGCCCGGCGCCGCGTGGCCCTGGTAGAAGATCTGGTCGCCGGCGGTGTCGCCGTCCTTGCCCCGGAAGAAGTGGTTGAACCCGGTCTCGTAGAGACTCGCCGAGCTCGCGTACGTCGAGAGGTGACCACCGATGCCGCTGAACTGCGAGTTCGCGCGCAGGACCATCGCGACCGCGTTCCAGCGGACGATGCGCCGGATGCGCAGCTCCATCGCCTCGTCGCCCGGGAAGCGTCGGTTCCTGCTCCGGGCTGATCGTGTTGATGTAGCGCGTCTGGGTCAGCGGCGGGAGCCCGATCTGGAGCTGGCGCGCCCGCTTGAGGAGCTTGTAGATGAGGAAGCGGGCGCGGGTCTCGCCGGCCTGCTCGACGACCTGGTCGAGCGACTGCATCCAGTCGTCGGTCTCGGCGGGATCGATGTCCGGCAGCTGGTGCTTGAACTCGTCGAAATACATCGTGACGCTGCTCCGTGACGGCGCCATCGGGCGCACGGCCAAAGCCTAGCCCATCCGCCTCCGGGATGGTCACGGCGTCAAGGTTGCGGGTGGGGGTCGGGACGGCCGCGCCGCGATCGGCGTCGCCTGGGCGACCGTTTTCGCGCCGGTCCGACCGGGCCACCCTCCTGGCCCGGTCCCTTGATATGCCGATGCAACGGATCTGCAAGGTCGCGGCGCCACGTCCGGGAGGCGTCCGGACCGACCCTTGCTTGGCGTCGTGGTGGTGCCGAAAGGCGCGACCGACGCATTCGAACCCAGATCGACTTCGTACGACCGAACCGACAAGGAGAACCTGGACCATGAGCGATCAGCACGACACCGTCGTCGTCAAGGACGGCGGCTCCTCCAGCACGGGCATGCTGCTCGGCATCATCGCGATCGTCATCGTGATCGCCGCCGCGTGGTTCTTCCTGATGGGCCCCGGTGCGAACAGCACGTCGGCCCCCGACGACATCAACGTCAACGTCGTCGCTGCCGAGCGTCGCGCCGGCGGCGTCCTGACCCACCGACCCCGCCCCCGGCCCGCCATCCGACGGCGGGCCGGGGGATGACGCGTCGCATCCTGTCCGTCACCATGGTCCGACCCAGGAGGAACCGGTGAGCACCCAACCCCTCGTCCTCGTCGCGGACGACGAGCCCCGCATCACGAAGCTCGTCTCGATCGCCCTCAGCGAAGAGGGCTTCCGCGTCGTCACCGCCAACGGCGGTGAGGAAGCGCTCCAGAAGGCCGAGGAGGTCCGCCCGGACATCATCCTCCTCGACATCGTCATGCCCGACCTCGACGGCATCGAGGTCATGCGCCAGCTGCGCGAGCGGCGCCCGGTCGCGGTCATCCTGCTGACCGCCAAGGGCTCGACCGCCGACAAGGCCAAGGGCCTCGATCTCGGCGCCGACGACTACATCGCCAAACCCTTCCACCCCGACGAGCTGGCGGCGCGCGTGCGCGCGGTCCTGCGTCGCTCGTCCGGTGCCGCGCCCGGCTCCGGCATCCTCGCCTTCGACGACATCGAGATCGACCTCGAGCGCCGGATGGTCACCCGCAACGGCGAGCTCGTCCAGCTCTCCCGGACCGAGTGGCTGCTCCTCCAGCACCTCGCCGCGAACGCCGGCAAGGTCGTCCTCCACACCGAGCTCCTGACCAAGGTCTGGGGTCCGGAATATCGCGACGACCTCCAGTACCTGCGCGTCTGGGTCAGCCGGGTGCGCCGCAAGCTCGGCGCCGAGCCGGGCGAGCCGGGCCGGATCAAGACGTTCCAGGGCATCGGCTACCTGCTCGACGTCGAGCCGGCCAGCGCCGGTGACACGAACGCCGGCGTGGCCACCGAGCACGTCGCGAACCCGACGCTCATCGGCTAGGTCCTCGTCCTCGGGGCCGCCGCACTCGAGCCCAGGCCGGCTGCGCCCCGAGCCGGGTTTGCTACGCTCCCGGCCATGCAGCGGTACGACGAGCGGACGGCCCTCGTGGTCGTCGACCTTCAGAACGACTTCGCGGACCCGGCCGGCGGCCTGTCGGTCGCCGGCGGTGACGCCATCGTCCCGACCGTGAACGGCGAGCTGGCGATGGCCGCGAGCGCCGGGGCCACGATCGCCTTCACCCAGGACTGGCACCCGCCGAGCACCCCGCATTTCGCCAAGGACGGGGGCATCTGGCCGGTCCACTGCGTCGCCGACACCTGGGGCGCGGAGCTCCATCCGGCAGTCACGATCCCGGACGCCGCCGTCCGCGTCCGCAAGGGCGCCAACGGCGAGGACGGCTACTCGGGCTTCACGATGCGCGACCCGGTCACGAACGAGACCGTCCCGACGGAGCTCGAGGGGCTGCTGCGGGACGCCGGCGTCGAGCGCGTCGTCGTCGTCGGGCTCGCCACCGACTACTGCGTGAAGGCCACGGCCCTCGACGCGCGGCGCCTCGGCTTCGACACCAGCCTGCTCACCGACGCCGTCGCCGCGGTCGACCTCGCGCCGGGCGACGGCGAGCGCGCGCTCGACGAGCTGCGCGACGCCGGGGTCGTCCTGTCGCGCTCGGTGATGCGGTGACACCGGCATCGGTCGGACGATGATCCGCGGCCTCGTCCGGCTCGGACTCGTCGGCCTGGTCGTCGGCTGGGTCGCCGACCAGTGGCTCGAGCGTCGCGCCGCGGGCGGGCCGCCACCGCCGTTCGCGAGCCTCGCCGTCATCGATGCGCCGATCGAACGCGTCTGGTCCGAGCTCGTCGACATCGAGGGTCAGCCGCGCTGGATGCACGAGATGAAGGCCGTCAGCGTGCTCACCCCGCCGCCGGTCGGCGTCGGCACCCGTGGCGTGGCGACCGTGCGCATCTTCGGCCTCGCCGCCACGGACCCCGTGGAAGTCACCGCGTTCGAGCCGCCGACCCGGTTCGCCATCCGCCACGAAGGGACGTTCACGGGCGGTGGCCTCATCACGCTCGAGCCGGGCGCCGACGGCACGACCACCATCGTGCGCTGGGACGAGACGCTCATCGCCCCGCTCCTCCCCCACGTCTGGGCCCGGCTCGCGACGCCGGTCCTCGGCTCGATCTTCCAGGCCGACATCCTGCGCCTGCGCGACCTCGTCGAAGCGGGCGACTGACCGGTGCAGCTCCACCTCGTCGACGCGACCTACGAGCTGTTCCGGGCGCACTTCGCGCCGCGACCGCCGGTCCTGGGCCGGGACGGCATCCCGTTGTCCGGTGTGAGCGGGCTGTGCGACCAGCTGCTGTACCTCCTCCGCGAGGAGGGCGCGACCCACGTCGGCTGCGCCACCGACCGGGTCATCGAGTCGTTCCGTAACGACCTGTACCCGGGCTACAAATCCTCGGCCGGGATGCCGCCCGAGCTGCTCGCCCAGTTTCCGATCGCCGAGGCCGCCGTCGAAGCGCTCGGCATCGTGCTCTGGCCGATGGTCGAGTTCGAGGCCGACGACGCGATCGCCGCGGCGGCCGTCCGGTTCGGGGCGGATCCGCGCGTCGAGCGCATCCTCGTCTGCACACCGGACAAGGACATGGCCCAGCTCGTCCAGGACGACCGGGTCGTGCTCTGGGACCGCCGCCGCGCCATCACCTACGACGACGCCGGGGTGCGGGCCAAGTGGGGCGTCCCGCCGACGTCGATCCCCGACTGGCTCGGCCTGGTCGGCGACAGTTCGGATGGCTTCCCCGGGCTGCCCGGCTGGGGTGCGAAGTCGGCGGCGGCCGTGCTCACGCAGTACGGCCACTTCGAGGCGATCCCGGCCAAGGCCTCGGCCTGGGAGGTCCCGGGCATCGGCGGGTCGCGCGCGATGACCCTCGCCGCGACGTTGCGCGACCACTGGGACGAGGCGCTCCTGTATCGCGACCTCGCCCGCCTCCGCACCGCGGACGACGGCGTGGTCATCCGCCAGCGCGACGCCGACGAGCTGCGCTGGGACGGGGCGCCGCGAGCGGAGTGGGAGGCCTTCTGCGAGGAATGGGGCCTCGACCGACTCCGCTCACGGCCCCATCGCTGGCTGGACGAGGACTAGGCGGCCAGCGGCCGGGCAGCCGCCACGAACATCACGGCGCTGCCTCGAACAGCGCGCCTCAGCGCGCAGCGCCCTAGCGGACGAGGGCGAACAGCGCCTCGTGGTGCGCCGGGGGCGCGGCGAAGACCCCGACCGCCTTGGGCTGGAGCGCGACGTCCCACCACGGGCCGCCGTCCATCGCGGTCACCGTCGCGCCGCCGCGCTCGGCGATGAGCCCGGCCGCCGCCACGTCCCACGGCGAGAGCCCGCCCTGCTGGATCATCGCGTCGAAGCGGCCGTTGGCGACGTAGGCGAGGGCCAGCGCCGCCGAGCCCATGTTGCGCGAGATCCGGATCGCCTTGCGCACATCGTTCGCCCGCTTCGCTACGGCGCGGCCATTCAACGACATGGAGATGACGAAGTCCGACATCCGCTCCTTGTCCGAGGCGTGGATGACGTGGCGGTCCTGGCCGAGCGAACCCGACAGCATGGCCGGCCCGCCGGCAGTCGCGGCGAACGTCTCGCCGCGGGTCGGGTCGTGGATGACCCCGACCGCCGGCTGCCCGTCGACGACGAGCCCGATCGAGACGCAGAAGAACGGGATGCCGTTGGCGTAGTTGATCGTCCCGTCGAGCGGGTCGACGACCCAGACCCGGCCGCGGCCGGAGGTCGGCGCCTCGCCCGCCACGGAATGATGCTCGCCGGTCTCCTCGGCGATGATCGCGTCGCCGGCTCCACGCGCACGGATGGCGTCGACGATGAGCGCCTCCGACAGGTGGTCCGCCTCGGTCACGACATCCCGGGCGCTCTTGTAGTCGATCTGCTCGAGGCGTTCGTAGTGGGCCATGAGGATCTCGCCGGCGCGCGCCGCGAGGGCGATCGCGAAGGCGAGGTCGTCAGCCTGGTCGGTCACGCGCGGGTCGACGGTGGGCACGCGACCATCATGGGGCCCGGCAGTCGATGGTGAGGTCCGTGTTCCCCGTCCCGAGCTCGGTCACGACCTGGTCGAACGTCACGGTCTGACCGCCCTCCAGGGCCGGGGTCAGGACGAAGGCGCTGGGGCCGCCGCCGCGATTGTCGAGGGTGGTCACGCGGCAGGTGGTCTGGCCGCTGGCCGTGCCGTCGTTCGTGACCGTCAACGTGACCCGCAGGCCCGCGCCCTCGGGGACGACCGCGTCGATGCGCGCCGGGAACGGCCCGAGCCCGCTCGTCGCCATGCGGGCGATGATCGCGAGGCCGACGAACGCGAGCAGGACGGCGATGATGACCGTGCCATGGACCTGCGAGGCGGACACGTCGCGCAGCCCGAGCGGGTTGCACCGTTCGCACAACCCCTCGCCCATCCCGATCGGGGCGCCGCAGCGCGCGCAGCCGTGGGTCGGTTCCGCCGCGCCGGGGACTACCCCGGGGGCGGGCGAGCTGGTCGGGGTCACGTGGCTGATGGTGCCACGAACGCCCCGGTCCGGCTCACCAGCGCTCGACGGCGGCCACCAGGTCGTCGATGTCCTCGGTCGTGCGGGCGAGGACGATCGCGCCGTCGGCGCCGGCCGCGTTCCAGCGCTCCCAGGTCTCGCGCGGCGCGCTCCACCACGGGGTGTCGCGGAACGCTCCGTCGCCGAGCCAGTCGCCCTGGAAGCCGACCAGCACGGTCTGGTCCTCACGCCGCCGCCCGGCCGTCTCGAGGGCCTCGAGATAGCGCGGCAGGTTGGCCTCGAAGTTGTCGTCGAAGGTGCTCCAGCCGTCGCCGATCCGTGCCGCCAGCCGCGCCCCGGCGGGGGTCTCGCCACCGATGATGATGCGCGGCGCCGGATCGGGCACCGGGTGGGCGTAGGCCTCATGAAGCGGGATAGAACGGCGAGTCGCGGGTGATCGGTCCGCCGGTCCACAGGGCGCGGATCACCGCGACCGCCTCCTCGAGCCGCTGCGACCCGTTCGGGGGCCTCCGGGAAGTCCATGCCGTACGCGGCATGCTCGGCCGGGGCGCCACCGATGCCGATCCCGAGGATGAGCCGGCCACCGCTGGCGACCTGCAGCGTGGAGGCCATCCGGGCGACGAGGGCCGGATGGCGGTTCATGACGTTGAGCACGAACGGCGCGACGGTCACGCGGCTGGTCCGGGCCGCGGCCATGGACAGCATCGTCCACGCCTCCACGACCGGGACGGTCTTGTCGCCACGCCCCATGAAGTGGTCCCAGCACCAGATCCCGGCGTAGCCCGCGGCGTCGAGGCGGACGGCGCTCTCGAGCCACCAGCCGGGCTCGGCGCGGATGGCCCGCAGGCAGACCCCGATGGGCAGCCGGTCGGCGGTAGGCCGCTCTCCGGCCGCGCCCTCCCCCGCCACCGTCAGAGCCCCGTCTCGAACAGGCGGATGTCCTCGGCCGCGATCGCGTGGCCGTCGCCCCGGGTCGGGCCCAGCGCCGCGCCCGCGCCGAGCGCGTCGAGATCCGCCGGGAACCGGCCGATGAGGTCGAGCACGACCTTCTGGATGCGCGCGGCGTTGGCCGAGAAGACCTCCAGCACGTCGTGCGCGTTGACCGCCTCGGTGCCTTCGAGGACGCCCGCGTCGTAGTCGGTGATGAGGCTGATGTTGACGACCGCGATCCCGAGCTCGCGGCACAGCCACGCCTCGGGGTACTGGGTCATGTTGATGACCTCCCAGCCGGCGTCGCTGAACCACTTCGACTCGGACTTCGTCGAGAAGCGCGGGCCCTGGATGACGACGACCGTGCCGCGCTCATGGACCTCGATGCCGTGGTCGCGGATGGTCTCGATGGCCAGCTGGCGCAGGACCGGGTCGTACGGCTCGGCCGATGAGAGGTGGGTCACGATCGGGCCGTCGAAGAACGTGTCCGCTCGGCCGCTGGTGCGGTCGACGAACTGATCGCACACGACGAAGTCGCCCGGCTTGACCGGCAGCGACAGTGAGCCCGCGGCGCACGGCGAGATGGCCGCCTTGACCCCGAGCGCCTTCATCGCCCACACATTGGCGCGGTAGTTGATCAGATGGGGCGGGATCGTGTGGCGCCGCCCGTGGCGCGGCAGGAAGGCCACTCGGCGCCCGGCGACCTCGGCCAGGAAGATGGCATCGGATGGCGCGCCATAGGGCGTGTCCACCTTGACCTCGCGCACATCCTCGAGCAGGGAGTAGAAGCCCGAGCCTCCGAAGACGCCGATCTCTGCCGTATCCGCCACGTGTCCTCCAACCCTTCGGTCCGTCGATGCCTGCGAGTGGCCGCGCCGGGAGCGGGCGGCCGGGCACCGAATTCTAGGGCGGCCGGGCTAGGATGACGTGGCCGCGCCACGCGACCCATCGGGAGCCCGCCCATGACCGACCCGTCCCCCTCCACCGAGACCCTTCACCCGCACGACGAGACGGCCGCGTCACCCACGTCCTGGGAACCCGGCGACGGCTCGCTCGAGGACCGCCTGCAGCTGGCCGACTGGCGCCGCCGCGTGGCCACCCTCTACAGCGAGGTCCGGGCGATGGCCGCGAGCGATCCGGCCGTGGCCCACGCCCACTGGCGCGCGGTCCGCGAGCATCTCTATCGCGAGCATCCGCAGTCGCCCGTCCCGGCGACCGAGCGCGCGACGTTCCGGGCGCGCCACTTCGACTACGACCCCGCCTTGCGCTTCGAGGCCGTCGTGGAACCGGCGCCACCGCCCGATCCCGGCGCGCTGCCCCTCGCGCTGCCCAACAGCGGCGCCGACACCCTGTCCTTCCGGCGCCTCGGCCACATCACGATCCCGGCCACGGCCCTGGCGTTCCCCGAAGCCGAGCCGAATCGCCTCAGCGTGTTCTGGATGGCGGGCTACGCGGGCGGCCTCTTCATCCCGTTTCGCGACGCGACCAACGGGACCGAGACGTACGGCGCGGGACGCTATCTCGTGGATGCCGCCAAGAGCGCCGATCTCGGCAGCGACCCGGACAGCGGCGCGCTCACACTCGACTTCAACTTCGCCATCCAGCCGTCGTGCGCCTTCGATCCGCGCTGGGCCTGCCCACTGGCGCCGCCCGAGAACCGCCTCGCCGCGCCAGTCCGCGCCGGGGAACGCCTCGCCTGACCGCGACGCTCGGCACCGACCGCGGAGGTCGCCGCGCACGAACACCTCTGGACCACCCTGTACTACCCCGGACGAAGGTACCCGACCGCACCGGACCCCCGACCCGCCGCGCCACCGGCGACCCTGGGCGCATGATGCGGCCAGGCCTTGCCCGACCGCGATCCGCTCGCGGCGCGGCGGGTCGTTGGCCGTCGGGGGACATAGGGAAAGCCGTGCGACTGTTCACTGGCAATCGACGATCGGGCGACGAACGCCTGCTCTGGTCGCGCGACGTCCGCTTCGTGCGCTGGCTCGCCGACGAGATCGCCGCGTCGCGCATCATCGAGCTGGACTCGGGGGCGGTCCTGATCGCGCCGGCCGCGGAGCTGACCGAGGCCCTTGCCGACGACGTGGCCGCGGACGCCAACACGGACGACTACGGTCTGGTCACGGTCGACGCGACCCTGCCCGAGGCCGATCGCTATCTCATGGCCCTCTCGTCCGCGGTCCAGGCCTCCGGCCTCGCCGATCGCATCGGCATGGCCCAGACCACCCAGGTCGTCCAGACCAAGACGCTCGACTACTTCTTCAGCCTGCGCAGCCTGCACGGCGTGGCCTTCCAGCCAATCGTCAACCTCGACGACGGCGCGCTGCACGAGTACGAGTGCCTGTTCCGGCCGGTCATGCCGATGCTCCCGCAGTCGATCGCGTCCATCGTCCAGGCGGCGATCGACACCGGGCGTTCCATCGAGCTCGACGTCTTCCTCATCACGACGATCCTCGAGCGGGCCGGAGCCATCGAGCGCGAGCGGCGCACGACGGGCCGTCCACCCAACCGCTATGCGATCAACCTGACCCCGGCCAGCCTGCTCGACCCGCGCTTCGAGTCGGGGGCGCTGGCCGCGATGGTCCGAGCGGCTGAGCTCGATCCGCGCCAGATCACGGTCGAGTGCACGGAGCAGCAGGCCGTCGCCGATGTGGAGCCACTCCGTCGCGCGGTCAAGGCGCTGCGCCGGCTGGGCTTCGGTTTCGCCGTCGACGACGCGGGTGCGGGCTACGCGAGCTTCGCGCTCATCGCCGCGCTTCGCCCGACCGTCATCAAGATCGATCGCGACATCGTCGCCGGCATCGCCCGCGACGACGCCAAGCAGGCGCTGGTCGAGGCCTTCGTCGCGTTCGGACGCCGCATCGGCGCCCGGCTCCTGGCCGAGGGCATCGAGCGTCGCGCCGACCTCGCCGCCTGCACGGCGCTGGGCGTGGACCTCGGGCAGGGCTACCTGTTGGGCCGTCCGGGACCCGAGCCGCTGACGCCGCGGGCCATGGAGACGCTGCGCCTGGACGCGGCCCGTGGGGCCGTCGGCAAGGCCGCGCGCCGGGCCGTCCCGCGCACCATCCGCGCCATCCCGGGCGACTGACCGCCGGGCGACGGGCGCGGGGCGCCCCGCGTACCATCGCCCCATGACCGACACCGCGACCGACCCGGCTCCCCTCCCCGACGACCTGCGCACCTTCCTCGACGCCCCGCATTTCGCGACCATCGCCACGCTCGATCCCGATGGCAGCCCGCGCCAGGCGGTCATCTGGTACACGCTCGAGGGCAGCGAGCTCGTCATCAACAGCGCCATCGGCCGGCGCTGGCCGGCCAACCTGCTGCGCGACCCGCGCATCTCGATGTCGGTGACCGATCACCAGGACGGCTACCGCTGGGTCGGCATGAGCGGGCGCGTCCGCGTGGTCGACGACCAGCCGACCGCCCAGGCCGACATCGCCGCCATGGCCCGGCGCTATCACGCCGACGACCCGGCCGAGGCGGAGCGGCTCATCCACGACCGGTTCGAACGCCAGGAGCGGATCAGCTTCCGGGTGCCGATCACCGGCGTCCACCTGCATCTCGACTGAGACGGCGCCGATGACGATGCGCTTCGGCCTGCAGCTCTGGTCGCAGCAGACCGACTGGCCCGCCTTCCGCGACGCCGCCCTCGCGGCGGAGGCCCACGGCTGGGACTCCGTCTGGACATGGGATCACCTGCTCGCGATCTTCGGGCCGTGGGAGCAGCCGATCCTCGAGGGCTGGACGACGATGGCCGCCCTGGGCCCGCTGACGAACCGGGTCCGGCTCGGCCTCATGGTCGGGGCCAACACCTTCCGCAACCCGGGCATCACGGCCAAGCTCGCGACCACCCTGGACCACGTGTCCGGCGGCCGGGCCGTCCTGGGCATCGGCGGGGCGTGGTTCGAACGCGAGCACGACGCCTTCGGCATCGACTTCGGCGCGAGCCCGGGCGAACGCCTCGACCGGCTCGACGAAGCGGTGGGGCTCATGCGCCGCCTGCTCGATGGCGAGCGCTTCAGCCACGACGGCCCGACCTACACGTTCACCGATGCCCTGACCGCCCCGCGGCCGGTCCAGGCCCATCTCCCGATCCTCATCGGCGGGTCGGGCCGGCGCAAGACCCTGCGCACCGTGGCGACCCGCGCCGACGCCTGGAACACGTCGGGCACGGTCGCCGAGGTCAGTGACGCGCTCGCCGCCCTGACGGCCCACGCCGCCGACGTCGGTCGAGATCTCGCGACGCTCGAGATGACCGTCAGCTTCCCCATCGTCATCGACGACGACGCGGACGCGGCGCGCTCCCGGATGGCGGCGCTGCTGGCCGCGAACGGCGTCACGAACATGGACGGCGGCCCCTACCTGGCCGGCTCGCCGGCCGTCCTGGCCGAGGCCATCCGGCCGTACCGCGACCTCGGCTTCTCGACGGTCATCGTGCGCATGCCCGCCCCGTACGACACCCAGACGATCGAGCGCATCGGCGAGGTCGCCGACCACCTCGACCGATGAAGGTCGTCGAGCTTGCCGGCGGTGTCGGCGGGGCGAAGCTGGCCGAGGGCCTGGCGGCCCACCTCGGGGCGGACCTGACGGTCGTCGTCAACACGGGCGACGACCTCGAGCGCCACGGTCTCGCGATCTGGCCCGACCACGACACCGTCGCCTACACCCTGGCCGGGCTCGACGACGAGGTCCGCGGCTGGGGGCTGCGCGACGAGACCTGGACCGTCATGGATCGGCTCGCGGCGCTCGGGGACGAGCCGTGGTTCCGGCTCGGCGACCAGGACCTCGCGACGCACGTGTGGCGGACCGACCGCCTGCGCGCCGGCGCCCGGCCGACGGACGTCGCCCTGGCTCTGCGGGCCGCGATGGGCATCGCCCCGACCATCCTGCCGATGGCCGACGTGCCGGTGCGCACGGAGGTCCGCACGGACGAGGGCTGGCTCGACTTCCAGGAGTACTTCGTGCACCGCCATCAGGCGCCGACGGTCCATGAGGTCCGCTTCCGCGGCGTCGACGAGGCGCGCATCACCCCGGAGGTCGCGGCGGCGATCGCAGCGGCCGAGGTCGTCGTCATCGCGCCGTCCAATCCGATCGTCTCGATCGGGCCGCTCCTGGCCGTCCCCGGGCTCGTGCCGACGTTGGCCGCGGCCCGGTCGCGGGGCGTCCCGGTCGTGGCGATGAGCGGCATCATCGGCGGTGTCGCGCTCAAGGGCCCGGCCGACCGGATGCTGACCTCGCTCGGCCACGACTCCAGCGCGGTCGGGGTCGCGCGGCTGTACCGGGACGTCGCGGACACGTTCGTCCTCGATGCCGTCGATGCCGCGCTCGTCCCCGAAGTGGAGGCGCTCGGACTTCGGGCGGTGGCATTCGACACGATCATGAGCGACGACGCGGCGCGGGCGCGGGTGGCGAGGGAGCTGCTCGAGCTTGTCGGGACGCTGGTCGGATGACCGACGCCGCGCACGTCATCGCCATCGTCCCGGTCGGACGGCTGGAGGGCGCGAAGTCACGCCTGGGCGCCGTGCTCGATGCCGAGGAGCGCCACGACCTCGCGACGCGCCTGCTCGAAGCGACCCTGCGCGCCCTCGCCACGACCCCGGGCCTCGCCGAGACCTTCGTCGTGACCCCCGATGACGACGTGCGCGACCTCGCCCTGGCCGCCGGCGCCCGACCCCTCCGCCAACGGACGGGCGGGCTCAACGACGGCGTTCGCGCGGCGCGGGACGAGGCCATCGCCGCCGGCGCGACGGCCGTGCTCATCGTCCCGACGGACCTTCCCGGGCTCACGCCCGACGCCGTCGCGCCGCTGCTCGCGACCCTCGAGCGCACCGGCCCGCCGCTCGTCGCCCTCGTGGCCGACCGCCACGGACGCGGGACGAACGCGCTCCTGCTGGCCCCGCCGGACGTCATCGATCCGCGTTTCGGCGGCGACAGCTTCCCCGCCCACACCACCGCGGGCGAGGCGGTCGGCGCCACGGTGGTCGTGCTCGACGGACCCCTGGCCGTGGACATCGACACGCCCGACGACCTGCTCCTCGCCGAGGCGATGGACCCCGCCTTCGCCCGTGGCTGACCGGATCGAGGCCGTCGCCATCGAGGGCCTCGGCGAGATCGTGCCGGGCGACGACCTCCCGGCGCTGATCGCGACGGCGCTGGCGGGCGCCCAGGACGTCCTGCCCCTGCGCGACGACGACGTCCTCGTCGTCACCCAGAAGATCGTGAGCAAGGCCGAGGGCGCCATCGTCGACCTCACGACCATCGAGCCCCGCCCGGAGGCCGTGGCCTTCGCCGAACGCTGGGACCGGGACGCGCGCCAGGTCGAGGTCGTCCTGCGCGAGGCCCGGCGCATCATCCGGATGGACAACGGCGTGATCATCACCGAGACCGAGCACGGGTTCGTGTGCGCCAACGGCGGCATCGACGCCTCGAACGTCGGTCCGGCGTCGGGCAGCATCGTGACCCTCCTGCCCCACGACCCCGATGCGTCCGCCGCGGCCATCCGCGCAGCGGTGCGGGACCGGCTCGGGCACGACCTGCCGGTCATCGTGTCGGACAGCTTCGGACGGCCGTGGCGCTTCGGCATCGTCGACGTCGCCATCGGTGTCGCCGGTCTGCTGCCGCTCGAGGACCTGCGTGGTGCCCCGGACGCGGATGGCCGGATCATGCGGTCCACCATCCGCGCGGTCGCGGACGAGATCGCCTCGGCCGCCGAGCTCGTGCTGGGCAAGACCGCCGGCCGGCCCGTGGCGCTCGTGCGGGGCGCCACGTTCCTGCGTGGCGAGGCGCGCATCGCGGACGCGCTCATCCCGGCTGCGATGGACCTGTTCCGCTAGCTCCTCGTTGCGCGCGCAACGGCGTGACCGGGTACGCTCCGCTCGATGAAGCTCGGCCTGCAGATCAACTCGTTCACCTGGCCCGGCGGCGCCGATGCCATCGGCCCGTCGCTCGCCCGCATCGCGCGCGATGCCGACGCCGCCGGTGTCGACTCGCTATGGGTCATGGACCACTTCTTCCAGATCCGCGGCGTCGGCCGTCCCGAGGAGCCGATGCTCGAGGGCTGGACGGCCCTCGGCTTCCTGGCCGCGAACACGACGCGCACACGCCTGGGGCTCATGGTCGGTGGCGTCCACTACCGCGCGCCGGCCCTCTGGATCAAGGCCGCGACGACCCTCGACATCCTGACCGGCGGGCGTGCCTGGCTCGGCATCGGGGCCGCCTGGAACGAGGACGAGTCGCGCTCGCTGGGCTTCCCATTCCCGCCCCTCGGCGAGCGCTTCGAGCAGCTCGAGGACACGCTTGCGATGGCCCACGCGATGTGGTCGGGCGAGCGCGGCACGGAAGCGCCATTCGACGGCCGTCGGACCCACGCGACCCGGCTTCTCAACTCGCCCCAGTCGATCAGTCGGCCGCGAGTCCCGATCATGATCGGCGGCGGCGGCGAGCAGCGGACGCTGCGCCTGGTCGCCCGCTACGGCGACGCGACGAACGTCTTCGGGACGCCCGAGACGATCGCCCGCAAGTACGCGATCCTCGCCGACCACTGCGCCGCGATCGGTCGCGACCCCGACGAGATCGAGCGCTCGACGCTCCAGAGCACCCGCATCGGGAGCGACGGCGGCCCGCGCACCGAGACACCGGGCGAGCTCGTGGACCGGCTCGGCGAGCTGTCCGACGCCGGCGCCCAGCACGTGATCCTGAGCGTGGCGGACATCGTCGACCCGGCCACGATCGAGCTCCTCGCGACCGACGTCGTGCCGGCGGTCCACGCACTGCCATGAGCCGCTGCTGGATACCCCTAGGGAGTATCGATACCGTGGTACGATGGACGCCATGAACGACGCGAACGACGAGACGAACGGCTCGGCCCCGAGCAACCCCTTCGGTGGGTTCTCGATCTCCATGATCGATGCGCCGGCCGATGCCGCCCCGGTCACCGCGCCGGGTGGCCCGACGACCGTCGCCACGGGCGAGGGACGGGTCGACGCGAAGGTCGTGATCGTCGGCTCCGGGCCGGCCGGGCTGACCGCCGCGATCTATGCGGCGCGCGCGAATCTCGAGCCGGTCGTGATCGCCGGTTCGGCGCCAGGCGGCCAGCTGATGCTGACGAGCGACGTCGAGAACTATCCGGGCTTTCCCGAGGGCATCCAGGGGCCGGAGCTGATGGCCGCGATGCGCGCCCAGGCCGAGCGCTTCGGCTCTCGCCTGGTCGACGTCGACATCGACCGCGTCGACTTCTCATCGCCGCCCGTTCCGCATCTGGGCACGCGGCACCGAGTACCGCGCCCAGTCCGTGATCGTCGCCACGGGTGCCTCCGCTCTGTGGCTTGGCCTCGATTCCGAGACCCGCCTGCGCGGCCGCGGCGTGTCCGCCTGCGCGACGTGCGACGGCTTCTTCTTCCGCGATCGCGAGATCGCCGTCGTCGGTGGTGGCGACACCGCCTTCGAGGAGGCGACCTACCTGACCCGCTTCGCGACGAAGGTCCACCTGCTGCACCGGCGGGACACGTTCCGGGCGAGCAAGATCATGGTCGACCGGGCGCTCGAGCACCCGAAGATCGAGGTCCATCCCAACCTCGCGGTCGAGGAGGTCCTCGGCGAGGACAAGGTCCACGGCCTCAAGCTGCGCGACACCGTGACCGGCGACGCGTCGGAGATGTCGATCGAGGGCCTGTTCATCGCCATCGGCTACGAGCCGAATACGGCCGCGTTCAAGGACTGGCTCGACGTCGACGAGAAGGGCTACCTGGTCGTCCACGACGAGACCGGATCGAAGATCGACGGCGTGTTCATCGCCGGCGACGTCCACGATCATCGCTACCGGCAGGCCGTCACGGCCGCCGCGGACGGCTGCAAGGCCGCCATCGACGCCGAGCGCTGGCTCGAGGCCCAGGGGATCACCGAAGCCGCGACCGCGACCGCCTGGTGACGTTCCCGCGCGGCAACACCCGGACCGCCACCGGCGGAGCCGCCGGGCGTGTGGCCGGCGGTGGAGGGCGCACGCGCGGCAGCATGGGCGGGCCGTTCGGTGGCGGGCCGTCGCGTGACTTCACGCCGGTGCCCAAGGAGCGCCGCGGCGAGACCATCCGCCGGATCGTCGCCTTCTTCCGCCCCTACCGGCTCCAGGTGCTGGTCGTCCTCTCGGCGATCCTCGTCACGAGCTTCCTCGGCCTCATCAACCCGTTCCTGCTCGCCGCCCTCATCGACCAGGTCATCGTCGGCCAGGACTACACGAACCTGAACCTGTTCGTCGGGCTGATGATCGTCATCCCGATCGTGTCCGGCCTGATCGGCGTCGGCCAGAGCTATCTCAACAACGTCATCGGCCAGAACGTCATGCAGGACCTGCGAGCGGCGCTGTACGGGCACCTCCAGAAGATGCCGCTGCGCTTCTTCACCGAGACCCGCACGGGCGAGATCCAGAGCCGTCTGGCCAACGACGTGGGCGGCGTGCAGGCGGTCGTGACCGACACGGCCAGCTCGGTCACGGCGAACGTGGCGATCTCGGTGAGCACGATCATCGCGATGTTCCTGCTCAACTGGGAGCTCGCCATCCTGTCGCTGGCGATCCTGCCGTTCTTCATGTACCTGACCTACCGGGTCGGCAAGATCCGGCGGGACGTGAGCGGCGAGACGCAGATCGCGCTGGCCGAGATGAGCGCCGCGACCGAAGAGACCCTGTCCGTCTCGGGGATGCTGCTGACCAAGACGTTCGGGCAGCAGGACACCGCGATCGCCCGGTTCAAGGCGCTCAACGGCAAGCTCGCCGCGCTCCAGATCCGCCAGGCGATGGTGGGGCGCTGGTTCTTCATGATCATCGGCACGATCTTCAGCATCATGCCGGCGTTCGTGTACTGGCTGGCCGGCACGATGGCCGCCAACGGCAACCCCGATGCGGCCAGCGCCGGTGCCATCGTGGCGTTCACGACGCTCCAGAGCCGGCTGTTCTTCCCGCTCGGCCAGCTGCTCAACGTCCAGGTCGAGATCCAGGGCTCGCTCGCCCTGTTCGACCGGATCTTCGAGTACCTCGAGATGGATCCGGAGATCGTCGACGCGCCCGATGCGGTCACGCTCACCCACGACGACGTCCGCGGCCAGGTCCGCTTCCGCGACGTGTCGTTCCGCTACCCGACCGAGGTCGTGCCCTCGACCCGCGCCCACGAGGCGGTCGCGCGTGGCCAGATCGATGCCGAGGAGGCATCGGCGCTGATCGCCGCCGCGCCCGTCGACGAGGAGGCGCTCGAAACGCTCCTCGGCCCGCCCGAGGCGGACGTCGACGACGCGCCGCCGACCGTGGCGCCGCCGCCCTTCGCGCTCGAGCACGTCGCGTTCGAGGCCCAGCCCGGCGAGCTCGTCGCGCTGGTCGGGCCGTCGGGGGCCGGCAAGACCACGACGACCTACCTGATCCCGCGGCTGTACGACGTCGACGCCGGCGCGATCGAGATCGACGGCATCGACGTCCGCCGGATCAAGCTCGCCTCGCTCGGCCGGATCATCGGGGTCGTGACCCAGGAGACGTACCTGTTCCACGCCTCGGTGCGCCAGAACCTCATCTACGCCAAGCCCGAGGCGACCGACGAGGAGATGCAGACCGCCGCCAGGGCCGCCGCCATCCACGACCGGGTCATGGAACTGCCCGACGGCTACGACACGGTCGTCGGCGAGCGCGGCTACAAGCTGTCCGGCGGGGAGAAGCAGCGCATCGCCATCGCCCGCGTCCTGCTCAAGGACCCGCGCATCCTCATCCTCGACGAGGCCACGTCAGCGCTCGACACCGTCTCGGAGCGACTCATCCAGGCCGCGTTCGAGCGCCTGATGGAGGGCCGCACGACGATCGCCATCGCCCACCGACTCTCGACGATCCTGCGGGCCGACCGGATCCTCGTCTACGACAAGGGCACGATCGTCGAACGCGGCACGCACGCCGAGCTGCTGGCGCGCGGCGGGCTGTATGCGCGGCTCTATCGCGAACAGTTCCTGGCCGACCAGCTCCCCGACGACCTCGCCGACCGGGCCGAACCGGCCGACCGCGACGCGACCCCCGCCAACGGCACGGACCGGGCCGGTCAGGCGTTCGCGACGCTGCCAGACTGACCGGCATGCCGACCCATAAGGCGGTCCAGCTCGAGCACCTGGGCGGGATGCGGTTCCACGCCGTCCCGAGCTCCGGCCACGAGCTCGACTTCGATGACCGCAGCTCGAACCAGGGCGGCAGCCCGGTCGAGACGATCCTCTCGGCGCTCGCGTCGTGCAGCGGCATGGACGTCATCTCGATCGCGATCAAGAAGCGCCAGCGCATCGACTCGTACCGGATCGAGGTGACCGGCGACCAGCGCGACGAGTACCCGCAGGTCTACACCGAGATCGATGTCGTCCACGTGGTCGAGGGTCGCGACCTCGGCGAGGCGGCCATCCGGCGGGCCATCGAGCTGTCGGCGACCAAGTACTGCCCGGTCAACGCGATGCTCTCGGCCGGGGCGACCGCCGTCCACCATCGCTACCGGATCCGCTCGAGCGGCGAGCGACCCTTCGAGGCCGAGGGCGAGGTCGTGACGACTGGCCCGTATCAGCGGCCAGACATCATCGCGTAGCTCCGGCTACTGGTAGCGGATCGGCTCCGCGACGAAGTCGAGGTGCCGGACGCGTCCGCGGGTCCAGATCCGGGTCACGAGGTCGGGCACCCACCAGCGCAGGAAGTACAGGCGGCAGCCGAGGCAGTAGCCGGTCACCGCGAGCAGGGTCTGGAGCCCGGCGACGGCCAGCGCGAACACCCAGCCGAGGGTCGTCGCACCGAGCGCGAACGCGATCAGGGCCAGCGTGAGCGCGATGCTCCCGAGGACCTGGGCGAACCGGGGCGGGTACTCGTGCTCCGGCTCGGTCGGGCCGAGCTTGGCGACCTTCACGATCCGTCGCCAGATCGCGCCGTAGACCGAATAGCGCAACCCGAACGCCGCACTGACGCCGATGGACAGGAGCACGAGCGCGACGAGCCACGGGCTCTGGGTCACGGTCGCGACGATCAGCAGGATGGCGGAGACGCCGGCCCCGAACCGATGGCCGCGCGGGTCGATCATCCGCGCCGGCGGGAGATGGGTGGCGGCCTCACTGGGGATGGCGCTCGGCATCGCGTTGGCTCCTGGGTGGTCCTCCGGGCGCGCTCGGCCCGGTGAGGCGCGAATATACCATGGAAACCCGACCGGTTAAGTAGGGTATCGAGCGGTGAGGGCTCTCGCCGCGCCGCGGCGGCCGAACCGGGGGTTGGTCAGGCGGGTAGCATGGGTCGCCTACCTCAACTGACGTCCGAGGAGGGGCCATGACGGCCGCCACCGCCGCCGCCCCGGCCGAGGGGGCCTGGAACCCCCGGCTCGCCCTCCTCCTGGCCGCGGCCATGTTCGTGCTCGTCGTCGACACGTCGCTCATGAACGTCTCGATCTCGGCGGTGGTCGCGGACCTCAAGACGACGGTCAGCGCCGTCCAGTCGGCGATCGCGCTCGAGGCGCTGGTGTCCGCGGCGTTCATCCTCATCAGCAGCAAGATCGGTGACCTGATCGGGCGCAAACGCGCCTACATGATCGGGCTGCTCGGCTATGCCATCGGCGCGGCGGCGATGACCGTCGCCCAGGACGTCCGCGCGGTCATCGTGTTCTGGGCCATCCTCGGCGGCCTCGGCGCCTCCCTGCTGCTCCCGGCGATGCAGTCACTCATCCATGGCAACTTCGAGGGTGCCGCCCAGCGTCGCGTGTACGCGCTGGTCGGGGCGTCTTCGGCCATCGCCGCCGCCGTCGGGCCGTTGCTCGGTGGCTTCGTCACGACGTTCCTGTCCTGGCGGGTCGGCTTCCTCATGGAGGTCGTCGTCATCGCGGTCGTGCTGGCCGGTTCGGGGCTGGTGCGCGACGTCCCGTTCACCGGCGATCGGCGGTTCGACGCCGTCGGGGCCGTCCTCTCGGTCCTCGGGATGGGCGGCATCGTGCTCGGCATCCTCGCCTGGCAGGAGGGCGCCGAGGCGGTCGGCATCATCATCGCGTTCGGTTTCGTCGCGATGGCCCTGCTGTGGCGGTGGCTGGTCCGGCGTGAGAAGACCGGCGCGGTGACGCTGCTCGACCCGAACCTGCTGCGCTCCGCGATGTTCCGCCTCGGCATCTCCGGACAGATGCTCCAGAACACGGCGCTCGGTGGGGCGATGATCGCGCTCCCGATCTTCCTGCAGATGGTCCTGCAGTACAACGCGCTCGAGACCGGCCTGACCCTCGCCCCGCTGTCGTTGACGATGTTCGCGGTCGCGATGCTGGCGGGTCGGCGCGTGGGCAAGCGCCGTCCGGCGGTCGTCATCCGCGCCGGCTTCCTGCTCCTGTCGATCGGCATGCTCCTGCTCATCCCGACCGTGCCACGGGCCGATTCCGGTCTGGCCATGGTGATCCCGCTCGTGATCGCCGGCGGCGGCCTCGGTCTCCTCGTCTCCCAGCTGAACGCCTTCACCCTGGCGCCCATCACGGAGGAACGGATCAGCGAGGCGGCCGGCGTGAACTCGGCGGCGGGGTCGTTCGGGCTCTCGTTCGGGCTCGCCCTGGCCGGCGGCCTGATGCTCGCGACCCTCGCGTTCACGTTCACGGCGCTCTCGGAGCAGAGCGCGGTGCTCGATCCGGCGGAACAGACCCAGGTGGCCACGGTCCTCGAGGAGGACGCGGAGATCATGAGCGACGCGCAGCTGACGACCCAGCTCGCCGGCCAGCCCGCCGATGTCCAGGCCGAAGTCCTGCGGATCAACGACCAGGCGCGCCAGATCTCCCTGCAGGTCGCCCTGCTCGTGCCGTTGCTCGCGGGCCTCCTCGGGCTGCTGGCGTCGTTCCGGATGGTCCGCCTCCCCGACGTCAAACCGGCGGCGGATCTCGAGGGGGTCACGCTCGGCTGAGGCCGCGAGGCCAGGGGCGTCGCGTGGAAATCGCTTCTTGCATGACTATGCACCGGTGCTGTATAGTCATGCGCCCATGACGCCCGTCCATCCGATCCCGGCGAGTCACCCGAGTTTGTCGCCCGCGAGCGACCAGGCGCGCCCGTGAGCGCGGGACTCGAGTCGCCCGCGGCGACCGCGACGGACGGGTCGTCCATGGGGATCCTGCCGCGGACCGAACGGGGCCGCCCGGTCGACGGCGGCGCCGGACCGCGTCGGCTGCGCGTCGGTATCGTCGGCGCGACCGGCTATGTCGGAGCCGAGCTCATCCGCCTGCTCGCCCGGCACCCGAACGTCGAGATCGTCGGGCTGGCCGGCCGGGACCGCCAGGACGAGCCGATCGGCGGCCATCACGCCCACCTCGCCACGACCGGACTGGCCGTCTCGACCAGCCTGCCGGCCGCCGACGCCGTGTTCCTGGCCCTCCCCCACGGGGTCGCGGCCGGGATGGTTCCGGAGCTCGTCGCCGACGGCACGGCCGTCATCGACCTGGGGCCCGACTTCCGCCTCCGGGATCCCGACGACTACCCGCGCTGGTACGGCTTCGAGCACCCGCGGCCCGACCTGCTGGACCAGGCGGTCTACGGCCTGCCCGAGCTCCACCGCGCCGAGCTCACGGCCCTGGTCGACGCGCCCGTCGCCATCGTCGGCTCGCCGGGGTGCTACCCGACGGCCACCATCCTCGCGCTCGCCCCGCTGGCCCGCGCCGGGCTCATCGAGGACCTCGTCGTCGACGCCAAGTCGGGCGTCTCGGGCGCCGGTCGCGAGGCCAAGCTCCACCTGATGTTCGGCGAGGTCAACGAGAGCGTGTCGGCGTACGGCCTCGGCGGCCATCGGCACGTGGCCGAGATCGAGCAGGAGCTCGCGCTCGCCGGCGCCCGCGAAGGGCTCGATCCGGGCGCCAACCCCGGCGTCATCGGCGTCGACTTCCTGCCCCACCTCATCCCGATGACCCGGGGCATCCTCTCGTCGAGCCACGTCCGCCCGACCCGGCCGATCACCCAGTCCGAGCTCGATGCGCTCTACGCGGCGGCCTATGCCGACGAGCCCTTCGTTCGGGTCGTCGCCACCCCGCCGGCGACCAAGCACACGACGGGCAGCAACCACGTGCTCATCCACGTCCGCCTCGACGAGCGGATCGGGCGGATCATCGTGATCGGCGTCGAGGACAACCTCGTCAAGGGCGCGGCCGGGCAGGCCGTCCAGTCGTTCAACCTCGTCCACGGCCTGCCCGAGACGGCCGGCCTCGACCAGCTGCCCCTGGCGCCCTGATGACCGTCACCATCGACGCCGGCCAGCCGGCGATCGCGCGGTCCCTCCCGCTCGTCGAGCGCCGAGCCAGCCTGCCGGCCGGCTTCCGGGCCGGCGGCATGGCCACCGGGATCAAGGCCTCCGGGCGGCCCGACCTCGCGCTGGTCGTCACGACCGCAGGGCGCGCGGCGGCCGCCGCCGTGTTCACCCCGAACGCGTTCGCGGCCGCGCCCGTCCGCCAGTCACGGGCCAACCTCGCGGCCACGTCCGGTGATCCGCGCGGCGGCTTCGGATGGGCCCGGGTCGTCGTATCCACGAGCGGCAGCGCGAACGCGGCCACCGGGCCGGCGGGCGACGCGGACCAAGCCACGGTCGGCCGGCTCGCGGGCGCCGCGCTGGATGTCGAGCATCGATCACGTCCTGCATCTCTCGACCGGGATCATCGGCACCCGCCTGCCGCTCGCCACGGTCGAGGCCGGCCTGGCTGACCTCGCGCCGCGCCTGACCGCCGACGACGACGGGCCTCGCCGCGGCCGCCGAGGCCCTCCGGACGACCAATTCGGTCACGAAGGTCGCGACCACGACCGTGGAACTGCCCGGACCCGACGGCACGGTCGTGCCGGTCACCGTCAGCGGCATCGCCAAGGGCGTCGGCATGATCCACCCGAACATGGCGACGATGCTCTCGGTCGTCCTGACCGATGCGGCCGTCGAGCCGCCCGTGCTGTGGGGACTGCTCCGACCCGCGGCGGCGCGGACCTGGGACCAGCTCTCGGTCGACGGCGACACGAGCACGAACGACACGGTCTTCGTCCTCGCCTCAGGCGCGTCGTCGGCCGTCCCCGTGCCCGCCGACAGCGACGCCGCCGCGGCCCTCGGCGCCGCCATCGAGGCGATCGGCCGTGACCTCGCCCGCCAGCAGGCCGCCGACGGCGAGGGCGCCACGATCCTCATCACGACCCAGGTGACGGGCGCCCGCGACGACGCCTCGGCACGGGCCGTGGCGCGGGCCGTCGTGAGCAGCAGCCTGGTCAAGGCCGCGGCCCACGGCAAGGACCCGAACTGGGGCCGCATCGCGGGCGCCGCCGGCAATGCCGTGCTCGCGAGCGCGGCGGTCCTGGAAGCGGCCGGCCTGACGCGCGGACGAGGCCGCGAGCCGTGGCGGTCGACCGGTCGTCCTCGCCCCGGAGCTGCTGCGGATCACGATCGCCGGGCATCTCGTGTTCGACGGGACGCAGGGCGGCCCGCTCGATTTCGACCGCGCCGCCGCGCGGGCCGCGATGGACGCCCCCGAGCTCGTGATCGGCCTCGATCTCGGCCAGGGCAGCGGCAGCGGCGAAGCCTTCGGCTGCGACCTGACCGAGGCCTACGTCATCGAAAACAGCGAGTACACGACCTGATGAGCGAGATCCTCGTCATCAAGCTCGGTGGGCACGACGATCGCGGAGCAGAGCCAAGTCCTGGGCGAGGTCGCGGCCGTGGCGCGGCGCCGGCCGGTCGTCCTCGTCCATGGCGGCGGCAAGCGCATCACCGAGTGGCTCGAGCGCCTCGGCGTCCCGAGCAAGTTCGAGGGCGGGCTGCGGGTCACCGACGCCCAGAGCCTCGAGGTCGCCGCGGCCGTGCTGCGCGGCGTGGTCAACAGCGAGCTCGTCGCCGGACTGCGCGACCTGGGCGTCGATGCGGTCGGGCTGTCCGGGGTCGATGGCGGGCTGCTCATCGCCGAGCGCATCCCGAAGCTCGGGCTCGTGGCCAGCGTGGCCGGGCTCCGGCGTGACCTGCTCGACGCCATCCTCGTCGGCGGCCAGGTGCCGGTGGTCGCTCCCCTCGCCCGCGATGCGGAGGGCATCGTCTGCAACGTCAACGCGGACGACGCCGCGGCCGGCATCGCCGCCGGTCTCGGGGCTCGCCAGCTCGTGCTCCTGACCGATGTCGACGGCGTGCGCGACGGCGACGGCCAGAAGCTCGACTCGCTCACGGTGGCGGAGGCCGAGCACCTCATCGACACCGGGGTCATCGCCGGCGGGATGGTCCCCAAGGTCCGCGCCGCGTTGTCCGCCCTCGGCTGGGACGGCGCCGAGGCGATCATCGCCGACTCGTCCGCCGAGCACGCCCTCGAGCGCGCCCTCTCCGACCCGGGCTTCGGGACGCGCATCACCGCGGTGCGTCCGGCCCCCGTCGGCGCGGCGTGACCACCCGCACGCCGATGGCCGTGACCCCGAGCCAGGAGCTCAAGCGGCTGCGCCAGCGCGCCATCCGGCAGCTCATCGTGTCGCGACCGGTGGGCAGCCAGCGCGAGCTGGTCGACGCCCTCACCGAACAGGGCTTCGACGTGACCCAGGCGACCGTCAGCCGCGACATCAGCGAGCTCGGGCTGCTCAAGGCCCCGCGCGCCGACGGGCATGTCTACGTCGCACCCGAGGACGTCGCCCCGGCCCCGGCCCCACGGCCGGCATCGGATCAGCGCCTGCGCCGCATCCTCGCCGACGTGCCCATCACGGTCGGGTCGCAGCGGGCTCATCCTCGTCCTGACCGGCACGCCGGGAACGGCCAGCGTCGTGGCCCAGGCCATCGACGAGTCGACGCTGACCGAGCAGGAAGGCACGCTCGCTGGCGACAATACGCTCCTCGTCCTCTTCGCCGACGAAGCCCGTCTCGAGCGCTGGCTCGAGCGCTTCGAGGCCCTCGTCCGATCGATCCCGGAGGTCCCCGTCTCGTGAACAAGGTCGTCCTCGCCTATTCGGGCGGACTCGATACGTCCGTCGCCGTCGCCTGGCTCAAGGAGCAGTACGGGGTCGAGGTCGTGACCCTCACGGTCGACCTCGGTGGTGGTTCGCTGCGCCCCGGCGTCGAGACGCGGGCGATGTCGGCCGGCGCCACGCGCGCGTACGTCGTCGACGCCCGCGAGCGGTTCGCGACCGACTTCGTGTGGCCGCACCTGCAGGCCAACGCCCTCTACCAGGGCGCCTACCCGCTGGCCACCGCGCTCGCCCGGCCGCTCATCGCGCAGCTCCTCGTCGAGGTCGCGGCGCGCGAGGGCGCCGACGCCATCGCCCATGGCTGCACGGGCAAGGGCAACGACCAGGTCCGCTTCGACGTCGCGACCCACGCGCTGAACCCGGGCCTCGAGGTCATCGCCCCGATGCGCGTGGGCATGGGCCTGTCGCGCGACCAGGAGATCGACTACGCGAACGAGCGCGGCATCGAGATCCCCATCACCAAGGCGTCCCCCTACTCGATCGACGTCAACCTGTGGGGCCGATCGTGCGAGACCGGGGTGCTCGAGGACCCATGGACGACGCCGCCGCCCGACGCCTACGAGTGGACGGTCGCCCCGTCCGACGCGCCCGCACCGGTCGATGTCGTCATCGCCTTCGAGGGCGGCATCCCGGTCGCCATCGACGGCGAGCGGCTGGACGCGGTCACGCTCATCGAGCGTCTCCACGACCTTGGCGGGGCGCACGGCGTAGGCCGCATCGACCACGTCGAGGACCGCCTCGTCGGGATCAAGAGCCGCGAGATCTACGAGACCCCGGCCGCGACGATCCTGCACGCGGCTCATCACGCGCTCGAGGGACTGACGCTGTCGCGCGACACGCTCCGGTTCGACCGGTTCGTGGCGGACGAGCTGGCCCGGCTCATCTACGACGGCCTGTGGTTCAGCGCCCTGTCGCGCGACCTGCGCGCCTATGCGGCCTCCTCGCAGCGGGTCGTCAGTGGCGACGTGCGGATGCGCCTCGACCATGGCCAGGCCATCGTCGTGGGTCGGCAGTCGCCGCTGTCCCTCTATGACAAGAGCCTCGCCACGTACGACGAGGGCGACGCCTTCGACCACGCGTCCGCGGTCGGGTTCATCGAGATCTTCGGGCTGCCGCTGCGCGTCGAGGCGGCCCGACATGGCGCCGTCGGCAAGCACCATGGTGCCGCCTGGACGTGGACGGATCCGCTCCTGTCCGAGCTGCCGACGACCGTCACCGATCCGGAGCCGGCCGCCGTCTGACCACGGCGAGCAGCGAAGGCGCCGGACGACCGGCGTCGTCCGAACGGCATCCCACGTTGATGCCATTCGGACGCATCAAGCGCGGTCGCCGGGCGCAGGACCGGATCCGCGGCCCGTAACGCTCCCGGAACGACGTTCCGGCACGCTCCCGGTGCACGCCGGGGCGCGGCAAGGGAGCGGAGCCATGACGCACGCGGGATCCATCGACGCCGGCACAAGCCCGGACACGACCATCGACGAAGCGCCGGGTCGGGCCGGCATGGCCCCGACCGAGGCCGTCCTGCGCGAGATCGCCCGCGGCGGCCTGGCCGGCCTGGTCGCCGGCGTGCTCGTCGCCGGAGTCGGCGGCCGGATCGTCATGCGCCTCGCGGCGTTCCTGGTACCGGCCGCGGACGGCGCCATCACCGAGAACGGGAACGTCGTGGGCACGATCACCTTCGGTGGGAGCCTCGCGCTCGTGCTGTTCATCGGCCTGTTCTTCGGGATCGTGGCGGGGTCGTTGTGGGTCGTGATCCAGTCGTGGCTACCGGCGACCGCGCTGCGACGGACGGTCGCGGCCGTCCCCGTCGCGGTCGCCCTCGGCACGGTCGGCCTCGTCGACGCCCGGAACCCGGACTTCGGGGTGCTGGGCCACAGCCCGCCGGTCGTGGCCAGCCTCGTCGTCCTGGTCGCGCTCTTCGCGCCGGTCCTGGTCCTCGCCGAGCGCTGGCTGGACGGCCGTCTGCCGCGTCCGGGACCCACGGATCGTGCGGTCGTCGCGGGCTACACCATCGTGACGATGATCGGCAGTCTCCTGACGGTCTTCGCAGTGCTGCCCCTGTACCTCGGCCCGCGGCTCATGCCCGTCGGGATCGCCCTCGCGGTGGTCGGCCTCGCGACCCTGACCTCGTGGTGGCGCCGGATCGGGCCCAGCGCGGCCGGCGGGCCGACGGCTGACGATCGTTGCGCGGGTCGCCCTCGCCCTGGCCACGGTCGCGGGGCTGGCCATCAGCGCCGGGGAGGTCGCGGGCGCCCTCGACGTCGGCTGAGCCAGGGCGCCGCCGCCGGTGCTGGGTACCATGGGCCGATGACCGATCAGCCAGTCTCCGTGCCCGACCTGCGCGCCGGGCTCATCGACACCCTGCGCGCCGCCCGCGCGGTCGAACGCGCCATCCTCGACGCGCTCGACCCGGCCGAGCGCGACACGCCTGCGGCCGATGGCGGCTGGTCCCCCAAGGACATCCAGGCCCATCTGTCGGCCTGGCGCCGCCACCAGGCGGACCGGATGGCGACCCAGCGGACCGGGGTCGCTGACGAGGACATCCCGCCGACCGAGACGGACGCGGCCAACGCCGTCATCCACGCCGAGCGGGCCCACTGGTCGTGGGAACAGGTGCTCGCCGACACGACGGCCGCGACCGAGCTGCTCATCACCGAGGTCGAGGTAGCCGACGACGCGACCCTGAGCGAGGACCGGACCATCGGGTCGATCCTGGGCAATGGCCCCGAGCACGACCTGACGCACCTGCCGCCGATCGCGGCGCGGGTCGGGCTGGACGACCAGCTGGTCGATCTCGCGACCTCGGTCGAGGCGACCGTGGCGCGCGGTGGCTGGCCGCCCCGTTCGGCGGCGTTCGCCCGCTACAACCTCGCCTGCTACCACGCCCTCGGCGGCCGGCTCGAGGAGGCTCGCGGCCTGCTCCGTCTCGCCTTGCCGGCGAACGAGGAGCTGCGTGGCTTCGCGCCGACCGACGGCGACCTGGCCGCGCTCCGCGGGGAACTCGGCGAGCTGTCCGCCGGCTGACCGGCGCCGCGCAGACTGGCCCGCGCCGAACGCGCGGAGGCGCGCCTCAGATCGCGCGGCGGTCGAGCCTGGTGGTGATGATCGGGACGCCCGATGTATCGCCCGGCTCAGCGTCGAGCGGCTTCGTCGCCGTCGCGTACAGGACGTTGCAGGTGACCGATGCGACGTCGTGCCTTCGCGCGTGGTCCAGGTTGGCCCGGCGCACGCGCTCGACCGCGTCGGGCATCAGCTCGTCCATCGTCCAGCGCAGCCCGGACCCCATGACGATCGACCACCAGTCGTGCGCGGACCGGAGCGGCCAGACGTCGAACTCGGGCAGGACGCGGAGGGTGTCATGCGGCACGCCGGCGGAGCGCAACAGCTCGGCCACGGCGGTCGGAGTCGTGATCCGGTACCACGGGTGGAAGTCGCTCACGAGATCGGCCCGCTCGCGACGGACGGCCTCGCGCCACACGTCGTAGAGCGGCGACCACAGGCGCGGGCCCCAGGTCGTGATGGCGAGCCGGCCACCGGGCTTGACCATCCGCCACAGCTCGGCCACGAGGCCCTCCATGTCGGGGGCGAACGACACGCCGAAGACGCACACGACGGCGTCGAACGAGCCGTCCGGGAACGCGGCACGGGTCATGTCCCCCGAACGGAACTCGATCTGCGAGAGGCCCGCGCGGCGCGCCTTGTCGCGGCCCATCGCGAGCATCCGCTCGGAAAGGTCGATGCCGATGACCTTGCCGGTCGGGCCGACGCGGCGGGCGGCAGGCAGCGACGAGGCTCCCGAGCCACAGGCCATATCGAGCACGGTCATCCCCGGCTGGAGGCCCAGCCGCTCGATCGTCCGCTCACCCGACCGGGCCCAGAAGCCCAGTGCGGCGTCGTCATAGCGGTCGGCGGCGGCGTCGTAGGCCGCTCGCGCCCGCATCCGGATGGGATCGAGCATCGGTTGCATGGACATGGATGGAGGGTGCGCCGCTGCCCCGGCGACGGGGATGGACGGATGTCCATGCCGGCCGTGGACGGACGTCGCGA
Organism: uncultured Chloroflexia bacterium; assembly: GCA_963828965.1. Taxonomy (GTDB): domain Bacteria; phylum Chloroflexota; class Limnocylindria; order Limnocylindrales; family CSP1-4; genus SPCO01. The sequence goes on along the minus strand of CAWHGL010000002.1, from coordinate 945,970 downwards.
GGGCCCGCCGCGCTCCACCGCGCTCGCCCGGGCGTGCACCCGGACCGGCCGGCCCTCGCCGATCCTGGCCCCGATGCGCGATGATCGCGCCGTGACGCCCGATCCGATCGCCCTCCAGTCCGACCGCGCCCTCGACCTGCACGAGGCCGGCGACCGGCTGCGCGAGCTCGCGTTCCTGCACGACATCGCCCAGCTGGCGACGCTGGCGCGTGACTGGGACGAGCTCATGCGCACGATCGTCGAGGGGACGACGGCGGCGCTCGGGGTCGAGGTCTGCTCGTTCTACCTGGCCGACCGGGACGGACGGCGCCTGACCCTCGAGGGGACCAACGGCCTCGATCGCTCCCAGGTCGGCAAGGTGAGCCTCGCCTGGGGCGAGGGCGTCACCGGCCGCGTCGCGGAGAGCCGCCGGCCGATCGCCATCGAGGACGTGACGCGCGACGACCGCTTCAGCTGGGTGCGCGGCTTCGACGTCGAGGCGCTCGCGGGCATGCTGTCCGTGCCGCTGATCTGGCACGACGCGGTGGTGGGGGTGCTCAACGTCCAGACCCGCGAGATCCGGCGGTTCACCGAGGACGAGATCGAGTTCCTGCGTACCATCGCGGCGCTGCTCGCGGGCATCATCGAGAAGGGCCGCCTGACGGCCGAGATCGAGGCACGACTCGCCCAGCTGACGGCCCTCGATGCCGCCCGGGCCGAGCTGCTCAGCGTCGTGACCCATGAGCTGCGGACGCCGCTGAGCGTCGTCCGTGTCTACGTGGACCTCCTGGCCGAGGCGGCGGCGTCGGAGAGCGCGGCGGATGGCGCCTCCGACTGGCGCACCGCCGCCGACGACCAGCTGCGCCGGCTCGACCGGCTCGTGGACTCGATCCTCGCCTCGGTCCGCGGCGAGGGACTGACCGGGCTGTCGCGCGCGCCGTTCGATGCCGTCCAGGCGGTCGACGAGACGGTGGAGACGCTCCGTCTCCTGCTCCACCCGCATCCGATCCGCTGGGACCGGCCCGACGGGCCGATGACCGCGATCGGGGACGACGCCCGCTTCCGCCAGGTCCTCGAGCAGCTTCTCGAGAACGAGTCCAAGTACGCCCCGACCGATCAGGGCGTCAGCATCGGCATCTGGTGGGTCGGCGACGAGGTCCAGGTGTATGTCACCGACGACGGGCCCGGCGTCCCCATCGAGGACTGGGAGAGCGTGTTCGAGCCGTTCGTGCGGGTCGAAGGACGAGGCGGATCCCGCGGTTCCGGGATCGGCCTCTTCGCCTCGCGACGGCTCATGACGGCGATGGGCGGCCGGATCGTCATCGAGCCCAACGGCTACGCCAGCAGCCGCTTCGTCGTCGCCCTGCCGGCCGGCTGACCGGCGTCGGGCGCCGGTCGGCTCGCCGGTGCGGCGGCCGGCCCGTGGAGCGCCTCGTCGAGCGGCGGCATGCCACCCGCCAGGCCCTCTAACGCCCGCAGCCTTAGCCGCGATCGGTCACTGCGCGACGACGACGCGGGCCTGTTCCGCACGCAGATGGGCGTAGCCGGGCTTGACGATCTCGTTGATGAGCCGGAGGCGCTCGTCGAACGGCGCGAAGGCCGACTTGAGTGCGTTGATCGTCAGCCACTCCATCTCGCCGAGGCCGAGCCCGAACGCCTCGTCGAGCGCCGCGAACTCCGAGGAGAGGGTGACCCCGCTCATGAGGCGGTTGTCCGTGCTGACCGTGACGCGGAACCGCAGCCGCCGGAGCAGGTCGATCGGATGTTCGGCGATCGACGCCGCGGCCGCCGTGTGCACGTTGGACGTCGGGCACATCTCGAGGGGCACCCGCCGGTCCCGGACGAACGCGGCCAGCCGGCCGAGCTCGGTGACGCCGTCGTCACGGACCGTGATGTCGTCGACGATGCGCACGCCGTGCCCGAGCCGCTCCGCGCCACAGAACTGGAGCGCCTCCCAGATCGACGGGAGCCCGAACGACTCGCCGGCGTGGATGGTGATGTGGAAGTTCTCGCGGCGGACGAGATCGAATGCGTCGAGGTGCCGAGTCGGCCGGTAGCCGGCCTCGGGGCCCGCGATGTCGAAGCCGACGACGCCGTCATCGCGCCAGCGGATGGCGCACTCGGCGACCTCGACCGAGCGCGCCGCCTGGCGCATCGCGGTCACGAGCGAACGAACGACGATGGGGCGGCCCGCTGCAGCCGCGCGCGCCTCGCCGAGCCGGTAGCCCTCGAGGATGGCGGCCTGGACCTCGTCGAGGGTCAGACCGCGCTCGGTGCACAGCTCGGGGGCCATGCGGATCTCGGCGTAGACGACGCCGTCCGCGGCGAGGTCCTCGGCGCATTCGGCGGCGACCCGGATGATCGCGTCGCGCTCCTGCATGACCCCGACCGTGTGGGCGAACGTCTCGAGGTACAGCTCGAGCGACTTGCGGTCGGCGCCTTGCCGGATGTGAGCGGCCAGGACCTCAGGATCGGTGGACGGCAGGCCGGCATAGTCGTACTCGGCGGCGAGGTCGATCATCGTGGACGGGCGCAGGCCGCCATCGAGGTGGTCATGCAGCATCGCCTTGGGCGCGGCGACGATGGTCGACAGCGGGAGGCTCATGGCACGCGATGGTACTCGTCCGTCCATGCGGTCCGCGTCCCGTCCACCGGCACATCCACTGCCGATCGGGCGCGACTGGGGCGAGACCCGTCAGGCCGTCAGCTGCGGTCGAGCCGCTCCCGCGCCGCGCGGAGCGCCGCCGCGACCCGAGTGGGCGCGGTGCCGCCGATGACGTCGCAGGTCGCCAGGGCGCCGTCGACGGACGCCGCCGCGCGCAGGTAGTCGCCGATCTCCGGATCCGCGGCGAGGTCGGCCGTGGTGGCATCGCCGGACGCGCCGAGGGCGAGCCCGATCATCGCGTCCGGCACGGCGTCGAGGCCGAGCCCGGCGTCCTCGGCCTGGGCGACGAGCGAGCCGACGACGTGGTGGGCCACCCGGAACGCGACCCCGCGCCGGACGAGCGCATCCGCCACGGCGGTCGCCGTGGTGTAGCCCTCGTCCGCGGCGGCGCGCATCCGCTCGTGATCGACCGTCAACGTCGCGATCATCCCGGCCAGGACGCCGAGCGAGGCCTCGTAGACCGCCACCGAGTCGAACAGTGGCGCCTTGTCCTCCTGGAGGTCGCGCTGGTAGGCCAACGGCAGGCCCTTGATGAGGGCGAGCACGGCGGTCAGTGCCCCGATGACGCGGGCCGCGCGGCCGCGGACCAGCTCGGCGGGGTCGGGGTTCTTCTTGTTGGGCATGATCGAGGAGCCGGTCGAGAACGCATCGGAGGCCCGGACGAAGCCGAATCGTGGATTGGACCACCACGTCAGCTCCTCGGCCAGGCGACTCAGGTGGACCATCCCGAGGGCGATCGCGCCGATCGCCTCGACGACGAAGTCGCGGTCGCTCACGGCGTCGAGCGAGTTCGCGGTGACGCCATCGAAGCCGAGCTCGGCGGCGGTCGCCTCGCGATCGAGCGGGTAGCCCGCGCCCGCCAGCGCCCCGGCCCCCAGCGGCGACACGTTCGTCCGGCGTCGGGCATCGGCCAGCCGGTCGCGGTCGCGCTCGGCCATCTCGACATAGGCCAGCAGGTGATGCGCGAAGAGCACGGGCTGGGCCGGCTGGATGTGGGTCGAACCGGGCAGGACGGCGGTGCCGTCGCGCTCGGCGAGCTCCACGAGCGCCCGCTCGAAATCGACCAGGGCGGCGTCCAGACGGTCGATGGCGCCACGCAACCAGAGACGCAGGTCCGTCGCCACCTGGTCGTTGCGGGAGCGGCCAGTGTGGAGCTTGCCGGCGACCGGCCCGATCCGCTCGGCCAGCGCCGATTCGAGGTTCAGGTGCACGTCCTCGAGCCCGGGATCCCAGTCGATGGCGCCGCGCTCGACATCCTCCTGCAGGGCCTGGAGCCCCCCGATGAGTTCGTCGACCTCGTCGGCCGTCAGGAGCCCGGCCCGTCCCAGCCCGTGGACGTGGGCGATCGAGCCGGCCAGGTCCTCGGCCGCCAGGGCGCGATCGAGCTCGACCGAGCGGGTGAACTCGGCCATCCGCGGGTCGTTCTCCTCGGCGAACCGGCCGCCCCACATCCGCATCAGCGCACCGCCGTCGGCTGGCTTGCGGCGCGGGCCGTGGCCACGGCCCGGAGCTGTGCGGCGGCGTCCTCCGGGGAGAGGTCTCGCTGGGTCTCCGAGAGCAACTCATATCCGACCATGAACTTGCGGGTACCGGCGCGCAGCAATGGCGGGTAGAAGTGGGCGTGGAGCCGCCAGCCGGTCGCGAGCCCTGGATCGTCCTCGAACGGCGCCTGGTGCCAACCCATCGAGTACGGGAACTCGGTCGCGAACAGGTCGTCGTACGTGCCGATGTGTGCGCGCAGGATGCGGGCGAGGTCGTCGCGCTGGGCCGGGTCGAGGTCCGGCAGGCGGGCGACGGCGCGCTTCGGGATGAGCAGTGTCTCGAACGGCCAGGCTGCCCAGAACGGCACGAGCACGAGCCAGTCGCCGGTCTCGTGGACGACCCGCGGTCCGCGGGTCTCCTGGCTCACGACGTCGAACAGCAGCTCCCGCCCGGTCGTTTCGTGGTGGCGTCGCTGGGTCGCCGCCTCGCGCTCGGCGAACACGGGGAGCGCGGTACCCGCCCACACCTGGCCGTGCGGATGGGGGTTGGATGCGCCCATCGCCGCGCCCCGGTTCTCGAAGACCTGGACCCACGGATAGCGCGATCCCAGGTCGGCGGCCTGACGGGCCCACAGGTCGACGACCTCGCGGATGCCCGCCGGATCCATCGCGCCCAGGGTCAGGTCGTGGCGCGGCGAGAAGCGGTCGTAGCGGCGGTGCGGGTCGCCGCCGAGGATCGGTCCCGGATCGGCCGGCGCGTCGGGTGTGGTCACGCCGCGGATTGTCGCATCACCGATGGCGCGGATTCGGTCAGACTTCCGGTCGATGACCGACGACGCCGTGAGCGCACTCCACGCCGTCGGCCTCGGGCGTCGGTTCGGGGACCGCTGGGCCGTGCGCGACGTGTCGATCGACGTACGCCGCGGCGAGGTCCTCGGGCTGCTGGGGCCCAACGGCGCGGGCAAGACGACGACCGTCCGCCTCCTGACGGCGCTCATCGAGCCGAGCGAGGGCACGGCCGCGGTCGACGGCTTCGACGTCCGCACCCAGCCCGATGACGTCCGGGCCCGGGTCGGGATCCTGACCGAGACCCCAGGGCTGTACGACAAGCTGTCGGCCCGGGCAAACCTCGACTTCTTCGGCCGCCTGTACGACCTCGACGCCGCCACGCGGGCCGCGCGCATCGAGCACTACCTGCGCCTGTTCGGGCTGTGGGAGCGGCGGGACGACGTCGCCGGCACGTTCAGCAAGGGCATGAAGCAGAAGCTCGCGATCGCCCGGGCGCTGCTCCACGAACCGGCGGTCGTGTTCCTCGACGAGCCGACCGCCGCGCTCGATCCGGAGGCGGCGTTCGTCGTGCGCGAGGCGATCGAGGAGCTGCGCCGGTCCGGGCGAACGATCGTGCTGGCGACCCACAATCTCGACGAGGCGGACCGCCTGTGCGACCGGATCGCGTTCGTGCGCGGCGGGCTCGTGCGGGTCGATTCGCCGGCCCGGCTGCGCGGCAGCCACGGGTCACGCCGCCTCGCCGTCCACCTCGGGGCGCCGCCGGATGCGGCGACGATCGCCAGCCTGCGGTCCGTGCCCGGCGTGACCGGGGTCGATGGCGCCGTCGAGTGGCTCCACCTGGACGCGGACGAGCCCGGGTCCGTCGCGCCGGCGGTCGTGCGGGCGCTCGTGGCGGCCGGCGCGGACGTGGTCGAGGTCCGCGTCGAGGCGACGTCGCTCGAGCAGATCTACTTCGACATCATGGGCATCCGGCCCGGCGCCGGCGACGAGCTCGCCGATGTCAGTGCCGGCGACGAGGCCGGGTGATGCGGTTCCACATCGTCTGGACGGTCCTGCGCCGCGAGTGGATCGAGACGGTCCGCAACCGCCTGCTGATGTCGACGATCCTGATCCCGCCGCTGGTCCTGACCATCGCCCCGATCATCCTCGCGGCGGCCGTCGGCGAGAAGGCGCTGCCGCCCGAGCTTGCCGCCCAGGTCGTCGCCCAGCGGCCCGAGTGGGCGGCCTTCCGCGCCGGGGAGCTCGCGGGCGCCTTCGCCGTGCAGCAGTTCCTCGTGTTCTTCCTGCTGATGCCGGCCTACATCCCGCTGTCGATCGCGACCTTCAGCATCATCGGCGAGAAGCAGGCTCGCTCCCTGGAGCCGGTGCTCGCCGCGCCGATCCGGACATCCGAGCTGCTCGCCGGCAAGTCCGTGGCCGCGCTCGTGCCGGGCGTGCTCGCCGGCTGGGTCGCCTACGTCGTGTTCGTGGCCCTCGCGTCGATCGTGTACGGGCCGGCCCTCTTCGGCGTCGTGACCGACCCCTCGTGGCTGGCCGGGGTCTTCCTGCTCGGGCCGGCGGTCGGACTCGCGTCGGTGGTCGCCGGCGTGCTCGTGAGCGCCCGGGTCAACGACCCGCGCGTCGCCCAGCAGATCGGCGGCGTGATCATCGTGCCGATCGTGGGGCTCGTCCTCATCCAGGCGACCGGCACGCTGCTGGTCGGCGCCGCCGGCTACGCCATCCTCGCGGCGATCGTCCTGGTCATCGCGCTCGTGGGCCTGCGCATCGGCGTGCGGCTGTTCGATCGGGAGACGATCCTCACGCGCTGGCGCTGACGCGCGCCGCCGGCCGGCCCCCCGATGGCCGATGGCCGGGCGCGGAAACGGTTCGGTCTTGGCGCTGGTTCACCATGATGCGGCGACCCGGCCGCCCGTCTCCAGGGATCGAAACTTGACATATCCGGGTAGGCCAAGGCCGTATCATTCGCGGATGATCCAGGGAGGGATGGCGTGAACACGCGGGCCAGCCAGACCGATTGGCTGATCTTCCTCGCGCTCGGCTTCATGTGGGGCTCGAGCTACCTCTTCATCAAGCTCGCGGTCGACGACTTCGGCACGTTCAGCCTGGTCGGGCTGCGCCTGCTGGTCGGGGCGATCCTGCTCTGGATCGTGGTTCGGATCGCCCGCCAGCCGCTGCCACGCGATCGGAAGACCTACGGCCACCTGCTGGTCATGGCGATCATCAACATCACGATCCCGTTCCTGCTCATCACCTGGGCCGAGCAGTCGGTCGAGTCGTCGCTCGCGGCCATCCTGACCTCGCCCGTGCCGTTGTTCGCGATCGTGCTGTCCGCCTGGTTCCTCCCCGACGAGCCGATCCGGGTCAACGGCCTGATCGGCCTGCTCGTGGGATTCGTCGGGGTGATCATCATCGTGAGCCGCGGGCTCACCGGCAGCGGCTCGTCCATCACCGGCGAGCTCGCGCTGCTCGGCGCGACGATCAGCTATGCCTGCGGGGCGGTCTACTCGCGGCGGAATGTCCGCGGCCTCGCGCCGATGATCCCGGCCGTCTTCCAGGTCACGTTCGCGGCGATCATCACGGGCTCGATCGCCATCGCGTTCGAGCATCCGTGGACGGCGACGCCGGACACCGAGGCGATCTTCGCGATCCTGTGGCTCGGCATCCTCGGCTCGGGACTGGCCTACCTCGCCGTGTTCCGGCTGTTCGCCCACTGGGGCGCGACGCGGACCACGACGGTCGCCTACGTCATCCCGGTCGTCGGGATCCTGCTCGGCTACCTGGTCCTGAGCGAACCCATCGACGCGCGGATCATCGTCGGGACGATCCTCGTCGCGGCCGGCATCTTCCTGGTCAACAGCCGCTTCGGCCGGCGTCGGGTGTGGGGCCGCATGCCGGCCCCGGCGGCCGAGGCGTCCTGACCGGCCGCTTCATCGGGACGGCCCGCCGGTCGGTCGGCTACCCTCGACGCACGCCCCCAGGCACGCGCTAGCGGAGGTCCGCCATGCCCACCCCACCGATCATCCTCGTGCCCGGTTTCTGGCTCGGCGCCTGGGCCTGGGACGAGGTCGTCGATCTCCTCCGAGCCGATGGCCACGACGTCCTGGCGGTGACCCTGCCCGGCCTCGAGTCGGCCGACGCCGACCGCTCGGACATCCACTTCGCGGACCACGTCGACGCCATCATCGCGGCGGTCGAGTCGAAGGCCGTGCCGGTCGTCCTGGCCGTCCACAGCGCGTCCGGCTTCAGCGGCTACGCGGCGAGCGACCGGATCCCCGAGCGGATCGCCGCGATGGTCTACGTCGATACGGCGCCCGGCAAGCCGCCCCTCGACGCCGACTTCGCCGATGTCGAGAAGCCGCTCGTCTGGGACGAGGTCGCTGCCGAGGAGAACCTGACCGGCCTGAGCGAGGACCAGCTGGCGACGTTCCGTGAGCGCGCCGTGCCGGTCCCGGGCGGCGCCATCAACGAGCCCTACGAGTTCACCAACGACGCCCGCCGTGACATCCCCTCGACGGTCATCGCCACGGGCTATACCGCTGCCGACTATCAGACGTACGCCGCTGAGCACCCCGAATGGCCGTTCCTCGCCGGCATCCCCGAGCTGCGCAACGTCACCTGGGTCGACCTGCCGACGAGCCACTGGCCGATGTGGTCCGAGCCGGTCGAGCTGGCCCGGATCATCGGCGACGTCGCGACGAAGGCCGCCGAGGCGCTCCTGAGGGTCGATCAGCCCCCGACCGCCAGGAGCAGGGCGCCGATGACGATGGCGAGCGACGCCCCGATCCGGCGCACGGAGTCGCCGCGGTCGACGGCCTCGCCCAGTCGCACCGACCCCCATGCCGCGGCGAACACCGTGGCCGATTCGCGCAGCGGGGCGACGCCGGACAGCGGCGCCACGCTCAGGGCGAACAGGATCAGCAGGTACGCCCCGAGCGTGAGCCAGCCACCGACCGCCGCTCGCCGGACCTGCTCGCGACCACCGGCGAAGATGTCACCGCCGGCCACGATCAGGACCCACGCAACGAGGGCGAGCGAGGCGGTCAGCCACAGGATCGGCGGCGTACGGGACCGGTTCGATGATGCGCGTCCCCACCCGGTCGATCGCGCTGTAGGTGGCGATCGTCACCCCGGTGGCGACGGCGAACATGATCGCGGGGTCGACCGCGCGGTGACCACGCAGGACCTGCCACGGCCGCTGGAGCAGCAGGAAGCCGAGCAGGAGCAGGAGAACGCCGAACGTCCCGGCGACGCCGAGACGCTCGCCCAGCAGGATGACGCCGATCCCGACGGCCAGGAGTGGCGCCGTGCCGCGGGCGATGGGGTAGACGACCGACAGGTCGCCCCGTCGGTAGGCGGCGGACAACAGGACGAAGTAGCCCGCTTCGACGAGGCCGGACAGGATGGCCAGCGCGACGCCCTCGACGGGCGGGGCGCCGCCACCGCGCGCCGCCCAGACGAGGATCCCGGCCGGGACGATCCCGAACGACGCCGCCAGCATGCCCACGGTCGCCGCGCGGAGCGGGTCGCCGGCCGTCTTGAGCCGGACGTTCCAGGCGACGTGGAGGAGGGCGCTGATCGCGACGAGGGCGATGACGAACGGGTCCACGCGCTGACGGTACCCGGCGGCATCGGCTGTCCGCTGGCCGTCCGGACCGACGGACGGCGCGCAGCGACCTAGGCGGAGGCGATCGCCGCCCTCAGGCGGAGGCGACGGGCGAGCGCTCGGCGCGCTCCTTCAGCACCCGCAGGTGGGCCTCGACCCGGGCCGCCAGCGATCGGCGGCCGAGCCGGACGAGGAGCCCCGCCCAGCGGTCGATGGGCTCGAAGGTCGCGGCGTGGACGACGCGTGTGCCGCCGGCGACCGGTTCCAGCCGCCAGGTCCACTCGCTGTCGAAGCCGGTCGCCGAGACCCGCATCCGGAAGACCGATTCGGGGCGGGCCTCGAGGCTCTCGACCTGCGCCGACTCGCGCAGCAGCCCGACCTGCGCCCGGGCGGTGCGCGTCGTGGCCGCCGCCGGCCAGGACGGCACGGCCGGCCCGAGGCGCAGCTCCGGGAACATCGCGGCCGTGGCGGCCGGGTCGTGGAGGGTCGCCCACACCACCCGGGGTGTGGCCTGCACGAAGACACGGCGCTCGACGAGGTGCTCCGACGCCAGGTGGTCGTCGGCGCGACGGTATCCAAGCTCGGGATCGGGACGGACGGCCATCAGACGCCGATCGGGTGCCAGACCGTCTTCATCTCGAGGAAGACGGCGATCCATTCGGGTCGTTCGGTGGCCCGGTCGTCGAGCCAGTCGAAGCGGGCCTCGGCGACCGTCGTCGGGCGCCGCGAGATGCGTTTGATGTCGTCGGCGGCGAGCTGCTCGGTCTCGAGGCGCATCGTGTCGGGTACGCCCCAGGTGTCGATGGCGTCGACGTCGACGTGCGCGGCGAGCACCGGCACGAGCTCGGCCTTGCGGCCGGTCAGGATGTTCACGACGCCACCAGGGACGTCCGAGGTGGCGAGCACCTCGCTGAGCGTGACCGCCGGGAGCGGCCGCGCTTCCGACGTCACGAGGACCACGCTGTTGCCGCTCACCAGCGGCGGCGCGAGGCGCGAGACGAGCCCGAGCAGGGAGGACGTCTCCGGGGCGACGATGCCCGACGACGCCGGTCGGCTCGGGGATCGTGAAGTTGAAGTACGGCGCCGCGACCGGGTTGGACGAGCCGAGGATCTGGGCGATCTTGTCGGCCCAGCCCGCGTACCAGACCCAGCGGTCGATGGCCCGGTCCACGACCTCACGGGCGCGCCCGTCGCGCAGGCCCTCGGCGACCGCGACCTCCGCCGCGAACTGGTCGCGCCGGCCCTCCATGAGCTCGGCCACGCGATAGAGGACCTGGCCGCGGTTCATGGCGGTCTTGGCCGCCCACCCGGGCTGGGCCTTGCGCGCCGCCCGGACCGCGTCGCGCAGGTCCTTGCGCGAGGCCCGGCAGGCGTTGGCCAGCGGCGTGCCGTCGGCCGCGCTGACGAGGTACGAGCGTCCGCTCTCGGTCCGCGGGAACGCGCCGCCGATGTACAGCTTGTAGGTCTTGCGCACCGCGATCCGACCCGCGCCGTTCCGGCCCGCCGTCATCGGTCCTCCAGGCGGACGTACGCGTGGAGCCCGTGCATGCCGCCCTCGCGCCCGAACCCGGACTCCTTGTAGCCACCGAACGGCGACGTCGGGTCGAAGCGGTTGAACGTGTTGGCCCAGACGACGCCGGCCTTCATGCGCGACACCATCTCGAGGATCCGCGAACCCTTGTCCGTCCAGATCCCGGCGGACAGGCCGTACTGGGTGTTGTTGGCCTTCTCCACGGCTTCCTCGGGCGTGCGGAACGTCAGCACGGACAGCACCGGGCCGAAGATCTTCGCGCGCGATGCGGTGGCTCTGAGCGACGTTCGTGAACAGCGTCGGGCGGAAGAAGTAGCCGCGCTCGGGCAGGTCGCAGGCGGGCTGGTAGAGGTCGGCGCCCTCGTCGACCCCACTCTGGACGAGCTCGGTGATCTTCTCGAGCTGGCTCTTCGAGTTGATCGCCCCGACGTCGGTGTTCTTGTCGAGCGGATCGCCCACGCGGATGGTCGCGAGACGGTCCTTGAGCTTGTCGATGAGCGGCCCGGCGATCGACTCCTGGACGAGCAGCCGCGAGCCGGCGCAGCAGACCTCGCCCTGGTTGAAGTAGATGCCGTTGACGATGCCCTCGACGGCCTGGTCGAGCGGCGCGTCGTCGAAGACGATGTTGGCCGCCTTGCCACCGAGCTCGAGGGTCAGCGCCTTGTCGGTCCCGGCCACCCCGCGGTAGATCCGGCGCCCGATCTCGGTCGAGCCGGTGAACGCGACCTTGTCGACGTCCTTGTGCGTCACCAGGGCCATCCCGATCTCGCCGGGTCCCGGGATGATGTTGACGGTCCCGGGCGGCAGGTCGGCCTGCACGCACACGTCGGCGAACAGCAGGGCGGACAGCGGGGTCGTCGATGCGGGCTTCAGGACGACCGTGTTGCCGGCGGCCAGGGCCGGGGCGATCTTCCAGGCGAGCATGAGCAGCGGGAAATTCCACGGGATGATCTGGGCGGCCACACCCAGCGGCCGGGCGACGCGACCCGGGAACGCGTAGTCGAGCTTGTCCGCCCAGCCGGCGTAGTACCAGAAATGGCTGGCCGCGAGCGGGACGTCGACGTCGCGCGACTCCTTGATCGGCTTGCCGGAGTCCATCGATTCGAGGACGGCGAACTCGCGCGAGCGCTCCTGGAGGATGCGGCTGATGCGGAACAGGTACTTGGCCCGCTCCTTGCCCGACAGCTGGCCCCACGAGCGGCGCTGGGCGCGCCGGGCGGCCCGGACGGCCTTGTCGACATCGACCGCGGTCGCCTTCGCGACCTGCGCCAGCGGCTGTTCTGTGGCCGGATCGATCGAGGTGAAGGTCGCCCCGTCCGAGGCCTGGACGTAGCGGCCGCCGATGAACAGGCCGTAGCGCTCCTTCAGCGTGACGATGTCACGGGCTTCGGGCGCCGGCGCGTATTCCCAGGGGATCGCCTGGCCGTCGCCGAGGCCCCAGCTGTTCGCGGCGGCCGGGCTCACGGGGACGACAGCGGAGGCGGTGCGCGTGGCCATGGCGGGCATTATGGCACCGGCCGCGGGACGCCCTCGGGGACCGATCCAGACGTCGATTCAGCAGTCGTACGCGGCCACCGGATAGACCCGCTCGCAGTAGCGGACGTGGAGGTGGTCGTCGTGGCCGGTGTACCACGTCGTGAGGCCCTCTTTGATGAGGACCGGGTCGTTGAAGTAGATGAGCTTCACGTGCCCGACGGCGGTGGCGCGGATCGCCTTGACGAGCGCCCGGGTCGCGCTCCGGTCGTAGGTCGAATAGCGCCAGTTCGTGCCCCAGCGGCACTGGTCGTTGGCGTCGCGCATCGGCCGGATGTCGACGTCCATGCCCTGCTCGTGGGTCTGGTGCCCCGGGATGTCGCCGCCGTGCTGGAACCCGATGTCGCCGAGGGCGATGCGCCCGTAGCCCGCGTCGACGACCACGTGGGCCGCCGCCTGGATCTGGCCGATCGCGGCCGATGTGCCCCAGTTCGCCGCGCCGTTGCCGACGCTGTAGTCGCACATCGTCTTGCCCCACACCGGCAGCTCGAGATGGGCCAGCAGGGCGCGCCACGTCACCGGCCCCAGCACGCCCGTCGTGCTGATCCCGGCGTGACGCTGGAAGGCGACGACCGCAGCCTTCGTCGCGGCGTCGTAGGCCGCAGTCAAGGACAGCCCGGACAGGCGTTTCTCGTTCAGCAGCCGTTGCGCGGCAAGCACGGCCTCGCCCGTTGACCCGGCCGAGAGCGGGATGCGCAACGCCGTCCACGTCGGGGAGTCCGTCTCGCCCGTGCCGGGCAGGCCGTGTGCCCACTGGAACGTGCGCACCGCGGCCACGGTCGCGTTGTCGTACAGGCCGGTCATGGGGATGGTCGAGCCGTGGGCGCGGAGCAGGTGCTGGAGCGCCTTGACGTTCACGCCACGGTTGCCGTGGCTCTGATGTGGATAGCCGGTCGGCAGCGCCGCCGCGGCCTGGCCCGCGATGAGCAGCACCAGGCCGATCGCGGCGAGCGGGGCGAGCGCGCGCCGCGACCGCGCACCAGGTCGCCGGATCATCGGGCGGGGGCCGCGGCTTGGACCGCGTTCGCCGCGGCCGGATGCCAGGCGGCGAGCTCGGCGGCGGTCGGTGGCTCGGCGCCGGCTCGGGTGCACGTGAAGGAGGCAACCCGGACCGCATGGGCTGTTGCCGCGTGCAGCGCCTCGTCGCCGTCGTCGAGCTCGACGCGCCCACGGCCCGATCCGATCCAGGCCGCCAGGAACCCGCCACCGAACGCGTCGCCGGCACCGACGGTGTCGACCACCGCGACCGCCGGGGCGGCGATGGTCGTCGTGCCACGCGCGGTCACGACGCGGACCCCGGCGCCGCCGTCGGTCCACAGCACCACGCGCGGCCCGGCGTTGAGCAGCCGGGTCGCGGCGGCGGCCGCGGCGAGGTCCGGGTACAGGTAGGCGAGGTCCTCGGCGCTGACCTTCACCACGTCGGCTCGGGCGAGCAGCCGCGTCACGCGCCCGAGATACGCATCTCGGTCGGTCGTGGCGGACGGCCGGCAATTCGGGTCGAGCATGACCAGGGCGTCCTCGGGCGCGGCGGCCACGAGCGCCTCGATGGCGTCGGCGAGGGGCTCGAGCACGAGCCCGAGCGTGCCGATGTGGATGGCGGTCACAAGACGGTCGGCGAGGCTTGGCAAAGCGTCGGGGCGGAGCCCGGCGGCAGACGTGCCCTCCAGGTAGAACCGGTAGCGCGCGACGCCGTCCTCGTCGAGCTCGGCGACGGCGAGCGTCGTCGGATCGTCCGTCGAGGGTGCGAGCGAGGCGTCGACCCCGTCGGCGTCGAGGCCGGCGCGCAAGCGGCCACCGAAGTGGTCCGTGGACAGCCGGCCGATGAACGCGACCGGCAGGCCGAGCCGGCCGATCGTCCGGGCCGTGTTGAACGGGCCGCCACCGGGGATGGCCGCCAGGCTGCCGTCCGCCTGCAGCACGAGGTCGATGAGGGCCTCGCCCCCGACCAGGATCATGCGCGCCATGGTAGATGGCGCAGGTACCCTGCCCGTGGTGGAGCGCCTCACCGACGCCGTCGAGCTCCTCGACGGCCCGCTCGACGATCCGGCCGCGCTGGCCGGCAACCTGCGCGACCTCGCCCGGATCAACCGCTGGCTCGGGGGCGCCTCGTTGTCCGCCACCGCGATCGACGCGCTGGCGGATGGCCATGTCGAGCTGCGGGTGCTGGACGTCGGCACGGGCGGCGCCGACATCCCGATGGCCCTGCTGGAGCGCGCCCGGGCGAACGGCCGGCGTCTGACCGTCGTCGGCGTGGATGACCGGGCGGAGGTGCTCGCCGCGGCCGTCCTTGCCCGCCCGGCGGTCGCGACGACGGCCGGGCTCGAGTTGCGGCTGTCCGACGGGCGCGGCCTGCCCGACGCGGACGCCAGCGTGGATGTCGCGCACACCTCGCTCGTGCTCCATCACCTCACGCCCACCGATGCGGTCACCATGCTCCGGGAGCTGGCCCGGGTCGCGCGGCTCGGGATCGTCGTCAACGACCTCACGCGCAGCCGGCTCGGCTGGGTCGGCGCCTGGCTGCTGGGCCACCTGTTGACCCGCAACCGGTTCACCCGCAACGACGCCCCGCTGTCGGTCCGGCGCGCCTATACGGCGCCCGAGATGACCGCACTGCTGCGGGAGGCCGGCCTCGAGCCGGTCCGCATCGTGCGCGGCGCCGTCGGCCAGCGCTATGCGATAGCGGCACGGCGGCAAGGTGCCGCCGCGGGTTCGCACGGCGGCGGCGGCGAGGTGACGGAGCCATGACGGAGCGCCTCGACGTCGCGATCGTGGGCGGCGGGCCGGCCGGGGCGCTCGTGGCCGCGGGCGTGGCGGCGGCGGGTCGGTCGGTGGTGGTCTTCGAGCGGGCACCGGCCTGGCGCTGGCGGGCGGCCGGCGTGTTCGCCTCGCCCACCGCGGTGAGCGCGCTGCGGCGGGCCGGCATCCCGGAGGCGCTGCTGACGGCCTCGACCCGGCCCATCCCCGCGATGCGGGTCGAGACCACCGCGGGGACGACATTCCGCCTGACGTACGGCGCCGACGACGGCGGCGCGTGTGCCGTGGGGTTCGATCGCTCGGTCCTGGACCCGGGGCTCCTCGAGCACGCCACCCGGGCCGGGGCCGAGATCCGCCGCGGATGGACCGTCGTCGCGGTCGAGCCGGACGGCGGCAGGCTCCAGCTCCGCCGAGCCGATGGCACGACGACGAGCGCGACCGCCCGCGTCATCGTCGGTGCCGACGGTCCGGGGTCCGTCGTGGCGCGCGCCGCGGCGGTCCACCGGCCGGTCCGGCTGGCGCCGCGGATCGGGCTGTCGTGGCACGAGTTCGACAGCCTCGCCGACGCCAGCGAGCCCCGCGACGCCCGGATGCACCTGATCGAGGACGGCTACGTCGGGATCGCGCCCGTTCCGGGCGACCGGCTGAACTTGGGGGTCGTGCTCGGGCCGTCGTGGTCGGCGACGCTGCGCCGCGACGGCGCCCGTCGGGTCGCGCTGTCGATCGTCGACGCGATCCCCGAGGCTGCCCAGCCCGGCGCGGTCGGGATCGGCCGGGAGGCGTCGCCGCTCGATGCCGTCGAGGGTGCATGGCCGCTCGGTGGCCGGGTCACGCGGCGAGCGGGCGAACGCTGGCTGCTCGTGGGCGACGCGGCCGGCTTCCTCGACCCGTTCACCGGCGAGGGATTGCATCGGGCCATCGTGTCGGCCGACCTCGCAGCCCGGGCGATCCTCGCCGACGGCCGCGGCCGGGACGGGCCCTTCGCGGCCTACGAGCGGGCGATGACCCGGCGGTTCGCCACGAAGGACGCGCTGTCCTGGCTGGTCCAGGCATTCCTCTCGCGGCCGACCGCCTTCGACTACGCCGCTCGACGGGTCGCCGCCCGCCCCGCCGTTCGTGCGACGATGGGGCTCGTGATGGGCGACCTGATCCCGGCCGGACGCGCGCTCGACCCGCGCTACCTCGCGGCGCTCCTCGCGCCATGAGTGGCCCACAGCGCCGCGCCATGCGTGTGCCGACCGGCCGCGGCGGCTGATGCGATGCATAGCGCCATCGCCATCGACATCGCGGCGCCGCCCGAGCTCGTCTTCGCGCTGGCCCACGACGTCGAGCGCTGGGAGCGGCTGCTCCCCCACTACGTCCGCTCACGGGCCGTCGAACGTCGCCCGGATGGCCGGCTCGTCGTCGACTTCATCGCCCGCCGGCCGTTCATCGGCGTGCTCGGGCTGGACCTGCCGGTGACCTGGCGGTCGAGGACCTGGGCGGAACCCGCCACGCGGCGGCTGCGCTTCGTGCACGTCGCCGGAGCCACGCGCGGCATGGACGTCACCTGGCGCATCGAACCGACCGCGACCGGCAGCCACGTCGTCATCGAGCACGACTTCGCGCCGCGCCTGCCGCTCCTCGCGGCCGTCGTCGACCGCTGGTTCACGCGACCCATCGCGGGCCGAACCCTGGCGACCTTCCAGGCCCTCGCCGAAGCGCTCGCATCCGCGCCGGTCGCTTCTGACGAAGCCTCCTCATGAGCGATCGTCGCCGCGTCTGGATCACCGGCCTCGGGCCGCTAACGGCCATCGGCATCGGCCGCGACGCGTTCATGGCCGGCGCGCGGGCGGCGCGCTCCCCGGTCAAGCGCATCGACCGGTTCGACCCGAGCCCGTTCCGCAGCCAGGTCGCGGCACAGATCGACGCGTTCGACCCCCTCGACTGGATGCCGCCCAAGACCGCCCGCCAGCTCGACCGCTTCAGCCAGTTCGGGCTCGTCGCGGGCCGGCTGGCGCTCGACGACGCGAAGATGGCACCGGGGATCGCCGGCGCGGCCGAGGCGCCACGCGTCGGCATCTACCTCGGATCGGCCCTCGGAGGCATCGCCTACGCCGAGCTGCAGCACGAGCGCTATCTCGAGCGTGGCATCAAGGCGGTCGCGCCCAACCTGGCGCTGGCCGTATTCGGCGGCGCGGCGCCGGCCAACCTCGGCATCGCCCTCGACGTCCGCGGACCGATCCTCTCGACCGCCAACTCGTGCGCCTCGGGTGCGGTCGCCATCGGCGCGGCGCTGTCCGATCTGCGCGACGGCCGCATCGATGCCGCCATCGCCGGCGGCTGTGAGGTGCCGCTCAGCCCCCTGGCATTCGGCGCGTTCGACATCATCCGCGCACTCTCGACGGGTCGCAACGACGATCCGGGTGAGGCCGCCCGGCCATTCGATGCCGGTCGCGACGGCTTCGTCATGGGCGAGGGTGCGGCGCTGCTCGTCCTCGAGGCAGCCGAGGTCGCCGAACGGCGCGGCGCGATCCCCTACGCCGAGGTGATGGGATACGGGGCGACATCCGATGCCCACCACATGGTCCAGCCGCGAGCCGACGGCACCGAGGCCGCGCGGGCGGCGACGATCGCCCTCGACGATGCCGGGGTCGACCCGGCCGAGATCGACTACGTCAACGCGCACGCCTCGTCCACGCCGATCGGCGACGTCGCGGAGGCGCGAGCGATCGCCCGCGCGCTGGGCGACCGCGCCGCGACCGTGCCGGTCAGCGGGACCAAGGCGCTGTACGGCCACCCACTCGGCGCGTCGGGCGCGATCGAGGCCGCCCTGTGCGCGCTCGCCATCCGCGACGGCTGGGCACCGGCGTCGGTGAACCTGCACGACCCCGAGCCCGAGATCGCCGCGACCCTGCCCGGGCTGCTGCGCGAGGGTCGGCCGGGCACGTATCGGCGCGTCCTCTCGACATCGTTCGGGTTCGGTGGACTGAACGCGGCCCTGGTCTTCGGGGCCGTCGAGGGCTGACCGCAGCACCGCCACGCTGAACCATCGCCCGCGCGGGGTCGCGACCGGCTAGCCTGCATGGATGGCCATCGGGCGGGTCCGCGTCGCTGCCTACGCCCGCTGTGTCGACGACGACGGGCGCCTGCTGCTGTGCCACCTCGCACCGTCGCTCGGCTTCGGTGACCTCTGGACATTGCCGGGTGGCGGGCTGGACTTCGGTGAGCCGCCCGCGGCGGCCGTCATCCGCGAGCTGGCCGAGGAGACCGGTTACGAAGGGGTGGTCGAGCGCCTGCTCGACGTGAGCGATCGGCTGGTCGGTGGCGATCCGGCGGCCGAGCGGCTGCACGCCATCCGCATCGTCTACGCGGTGCGCATCACCGGTGGGACGCTGCGCGACGAATCCGACGGGTCAACGGACACGTGCCGCTGGCTGGCGCTCGCCGAGGCTGGGGACCTGCCCCTCGTCGAGCTCGCGCGGCGCGAGGTCGAGCGGCTGCGCGCCGCGCCCTGATCCGACCGTCGCCGGCGCGCCTGTCGCGACGCTGGCGGAGGTGGCGGAGGAGGCGGCCACCCCGCCTGCGGCCGAGGTCGACGCGGCCGGGGCGGCGATCGCGGCCCGTGGCGGGTTCCCGGTCCAGCTGCGGCGGATCGACTTCCACCAGGCGAAGGCCGCGAGGCCGGTCGCGAGCGACAGGACGCCACCGACGACGAAGGTGACCGGGATGCCGACCGCCGAGGCGAGCGCGCCCATGGCCAGGCCGCCGATCGGCACCGAGGCGCTGAAGACCGTCGTGTACACGCTCATGACCCGTCCGCGCAGGCCGTCGGGGACCGACAGCTGGATGGCCGCGTTGGCGGTGGCCGCCATCGTGATGCCGCCGGCCCCGATGAACACCATGAGCACGAGGCACGCGGCGAACGACGAGACGAGCCCCAGGGCGATCGACGCGACGCCGAGGAGGGTGGCGCCGATGGCGATGCGGATCGGTCGCGGCCGACCGCCGACCACGAGGAACACCGCGGCGACCAGCGCCCCGACCCCCGAAGCGGTCATGAGGAAGCCGTAGCCCGAGGCGTCGCTGTGGAGCACGTCCGAGGCGAGTGGCGGGACGAGCACGTTGAAGTTCATGCCGAACGTCGCGACGAGTCCGACGACCGTGACGGCCATCAGCACGACCGGCGTGCGATACACGAAACGAAGCCCCTCGGCCAGGTTGTCGAACACCTCGCCGACGCTGGTCGGTCGGGGGATGACGCGCGGTCGATGGAGCTCCTCGTCGCGCATCATCGAGAGGCCGACGATGACCGCCAGGAAGCTCACGGCGTTGATGGCGAACGCGGCGGTGACTCCGAACGCCCCGATGGTCAGCCCGGCGATGGCCGGTCCGACGACGCGCGCACCATTGAACATCGCCGAGTTGAGCGAGACCGCGTTGCCGATGTCCTCGGCGCCGACCATCTCGATCGCGAACGACTGGCGGACCGGCATGTCGACGGCATTGAGGCAGCCGAGCGCGAGGGCCAGCGCGACGACCATCCAGACCTGGACCAGGCCGGAGGCGCTGAGGATCGTGAGGATGATGGCGAGGACCATCATCCCGGCCTGGACGGCCATGAGCGTCTGGCGCTTGGGCAGCGTGTCGGCGAGCACACCCGCGAACAGGCCGAAGACCATCACGGGCAGGAACTGGGCCGCCGCGACGACGCCCAGCCAGAGTGGGTCACCGTCGGTGATCTCGAGGACCAGCCAGGCCTGGGCGACCTGCTGCATCCACGTGCCGATGAGCGAGATGGCCTGGCCGGCGAAGAACAGGCGGTAGTTGCGGTGGCGGAAGGCCGCGATGCCGCGGCGGGCGGCCGCCCTGGGCGGCGTCACGGGCGCCGCTCTGGATGCGGATATGGTCCGCCGTCGAGCTCCGCGCGGTGGCGGTCGAGGTGGGCGCGGCGCTCGCGTGCCGCGGCGATCATCTCGGCGACCCGAGCGGCCTTGGCCTCGAGGGTCGCGATCTGCCGCTCCACCCGGGCCGACGCGTCATCGAGGATCGCCCGGCGCTCGTCGGGATCCTGGGTCGCGCGGTAGCGCTCGCGATTGCGCTCGCGGGCCGCATCGTCCTCGAGCAGCTGCGAGATCTGGGCGAGCGAGAAGCCGGCGTCGTCGCGAAGGCTCTTGATGAACCGGAGTCGCTCGAGGTCGCTGGCGTCGAACAGGCGGTACGCGCCGTCGGACCGCGCGGCGGGCTCGAGCAGCCCGACCTCCTCGTAGTAGCGGATCGAGCGCGCGGTCAGCCCGGTCTCGGTCGCGACCTCCTGGATGCGCAGGAGCCGCGGTTCGGGTGGGGAGGGTTCGATCGTCGTATCAGTCATGTCTCCCCCGGATGGTACCACAACCTTCACGTTGACGTAAAGGTTAGGGGGAGGCGGCCGGCGCGTGGCCGGTGTCGTGGCCTCGTAGCGCCACATCAGCCCGTCAGCGCCGGCTTGATGGCGATTCGAGGCCCGGCTCACGCTCAAGGTCGAGCCTGGACAGACCCGGACGGCCCCAATGGGCTCCGATGGCGCCTACAGGACGGTGGGAGCGCACCGCGAGGCAACATCGGCTCGACGGCGCGCCTGGTATGGCCGCATGGGGACGCGTCGCGGCCCGGCGCGACTGTTGTCAGTCGAGCGTGAAGTGGTCCGGATCCTGGTAGCGCCCGGTGCGCTGGAACTCGATCTGCATGAGCACGTCGTTGAGCAGCGACGACGCCCCGAACCGGAACCAGTCCGGCGTCATCCAACGCGGCCCGAGCGTCTCGTACAGGACGACGAGGTACTGGATCGCCTCCTTGGCGGTCCGGATGCCACCCGCGGGCTTCATCCCGACCTGGCGACCCGTCGCTCGCTCGAAGTCGCGGATGGCCTCGAGCATCACGAGCGTGACCGGCAGCGTCGCCGCCGGTGTGACCTTGCCCGTCGAGGTCTTGATGAAGTCGGCGCCGGCGGCCATCGCCAGCACGGATGCCCGCCGAACGTTGTCGTACGTCTCGAGCTCGCCCGTCTCGAGGATGACCTTGAGGTGCGCCGGGCCGCTCGCCTCCTTGACGTCGACGATCTCCTCGAAGACCGTCGCGTAGTCGCCGGACAGGAACGCGCCGCGATCGATGACCATGTCGATCTCGTCCGCGCCGGCATCGACCGCGGCACGGGTCTCGGCGAGCTTGATGTCGCGGAAGGTCTGGCCGCTCGGGAACCCGGTCGCGACGCTCGCGACCTTGACTCCGCTCCCCCGCAGGGCGTGCCGGGCCTCCGCGACCATCGCCGGGTAGACGCACACGGCCGCCACGTGCGGGATCGTCGGGTCGCCGGGCATCGGCCGCATCGCCTTCACGCACAGGGCGCGCACCTTGCCCGGGGTGTCCTTCCCTTCCAGCGTGGTGAGATCCATCATCCGGATCGCCAGGTCGAGCGCCCACATCTTGGACGCCTTCTTGATCGACCGACGCTTCAGCGAGTCCACGCGAGCGTCGACGCCGACCTGGTCCACGGTGCTGACCCGGCCCATCAGGCCACCGAGCGGGCTGCCGATCGCTCCGGCCTGTCCGTCCCACGCGCGGATGAGATCGTGCGCGCGGTCGCGTGCAGCGCTGTCGGGACGCTTGACGGCCGTCATGGGACGGAGAGGATACACCCAGGAAACCGGCCGACCGACGCTGACGTACCCCCGGTGACGGCGGGCCCGCGTGGGACCCGACACGCGGTCATGGAGGGTCGAGCGATGCGACGACGAACGCAGGTCCGCGCGGGCCTGGTCCTGGCGATCGGTGGGGTCGTCGCGCTGGCCGGCTCGGTCCTGGCCGCGGACCACACGGTGACGATCGCGAACTTCGCCTTCTCGCCCGGGTCGACCACGGTCGCCGTCGGCGACACCGTGACCTGGTCGAACGAGGACACCACGGGTCACACCGCGACGGCCGGCGACGGCACGTTCGACACCGGGACGATCGCCCCAGGCACCACCGCGTCGGTCACCTTTGCCAAGGCCGGGACGTTCGCCTTCACCTGCACCATCCACCCGACGATGACCGGGACGATCGTCGTCGAGGCAGCCGCGGGTGGCGGCTCGTCGGGTGGCGGCTCGGGTGGCGAGGCGACCGCGCCCGCGACCGACGCGGCAGCCCCGACGGGCGCCCGGCCCGCCGACGACGACACGATCTCGATCGCGGCGATCCTGCTCGCGGTGCTCGGCGTAGCCATGGTCGTCGGGACCCGCTGGTTCGATCGGCGGACCGCGCCCGAGACGATCGACCGGCGCTGACGCACGCGCCGGGCACGGCGCCCCCTCTGCCCGGGCGCCACCACGCGGTCGCTCAGCGGCCGGCGTGGACCTTCGGCAGGGGCGGCAGCGAGCGCTTGCCGTCCACGAGGAAGTGGCGGAACCAGTCGCGCACGACGGCCAGGTTCTCGACGCGTCGGTAGGGCGTGCCCGAGCGGGTCAGCTCGTGGGTCTCCTCGGGCACGCGCAGCAGTCGCACCGGCCGCTTGTGGGTGCGCAGGACCGTGAACAGCGCCTCGGCCTGGCCGATCGTCGTGCGGATGTCCCGCTCGGCGTGCTGGATGAGCAGCGGCGTCCGGATGCGGTCCGCGTAGGTCAGCGGTGAGATCTCGCGGAAGTAGTCGGGATCGGTCCAGGGCGTGCCCTCGAACTCGAGCTCGGCCCAGTCGCCGCCGGCGATGTCGCCGGTCAGGAACAGCATCGACATGTCGCTGACGCTTCGACAGGTCATCGCTGCGGCGAAGCGCCGGTCGTGCCCGACGATCCAGTTCGTGAGATAGCCGCCGTACGAGCCCCCGGTCACGCCGAGCCGGTCCGGATCCGCGAGCCCGTCGGCCACGAGGGCGTCCACGCCGGCCAGCACGTCACGGCTCGGACCGGGTCCCCAGTCGCGGTGATTGCCGTCGTTGAAGGCCTGGCCGTAGCCCTCCGAGCCGCGCGGGTTGCAGTAGAAGACGCTCATCCCGGCCGCGGCGAGGATCTGGAACTCCCACACGGGCGCCCAGCCGTAGAGCGTGTGCGGGCCGCCGTGGATCTCGACGACCAGGGGCCGCGGGCCGGCCGTCCGGCCCGCCTCCGCTCGGCCACCGGCCGCGCGATGAACCAGCCCTGGACCGACGCGCCGTCGACCACCGAGCGACGCTCGATCGGTTCGACCAGGGCGATCCCGTCGAGGACGTCAGCGTTGAACGCGGTGAGGCGGCGCGCGGCGCCGGCACCGTCCTGCAGCCACAGGTCGGGCGCCTCGGTCGGCGTCGAGCGAAGGTAGGTGATCCGGGCTTCCCCGCGGGGACCGGCCACGGCGTCCCAGCTGCTGAGGTAGTGCCGGCCCTCGGTCAGGCGCTCCAGGGCACCGTCGGCGACCGCGATGCGCCACAGCTCGTACGACCCGTCGACCGGGGCGCTGAACACGATCGAGCGCCCGTCAGGCGCCGGCCAGAGGGCGGGGCCTTCGCCCTTGGTGAGGTCGCTGTTCATGTTGGCGCCCGGCATCCGGTCGTGCTGGCCCGACAGGTTGCGGCCACCGCTCGGCGTGGCGTCGGAGCCGTCCGCCGCGAGCAGGTGGATGTCGCTGCGGCTGCCGCCCCGGCCCTCGAGTCGGTGGCCGAGTGCCGCGATCGTCGCGCCGTCCGGCATCCACGCCGGCGTCCCGAACACCGATCGAGGACCGCCCGTGACGGCGGTGACCCGGCGGGTCGCGACATCGACGACGTGGATCGCCGGGCGCTGGGCGAGGTCCGGGTGCCGGCCGCGATCGGACACGAAGGCGATGCGGGTGCCGTCGGGTGACCAGGCCGGCTCGTCGTCGCCGGCCGGGCCCTCGGTCAGGCGCGTGGTCGCGCCGGTCTGGGCGTCCACCAGCCACAGGTGCTTCACCTGGTCGTACAGGAACCCGATCCCGTTGAGCATGTAGTCGAGCCGGTCGATGAACCGGTAGTCGGACGCCGGCGGCTCGCCGCGACCGGGCTTGCGTGCCGTACCGCGTCGCTTGCCGTCCTCGCTGTGCGTGGCTGCGTGCGAGGTACTGACGACGACCAGGCGGGTCCCGTCGGGCGACCACTCGAAGCGCGACACGCCGCGCGGCAGGTCGGTCAGCCGGCGCGCCTCGCCGGGACCGTCCATCGGCAGGACGTGGACCTGCTTGCGGTCCTCGCGGTCGGCATCGCGGCTGGGTCGGTCGGGCTCCTCCTCGAGGATCGTCCGCCGGTCCGAGAGGAACGCGAGCGAGCGACCGTCCGGCGAGAAGCGAGGATGCCAGTCGTGGTGTGGGCCGATGGTCAGCTGCCGCGGAGCGGGCGCCGATGCGCCGTCGTCCGTGGCCACGAGCCACAGGGCGCGCCGGTAGCCGTCGTACGACGGAGCCACGGTCTCGAGCGTCACGACGGCCCATCGGCCGTCGGGCGAGAGGCGCGGCTCGGTGGCGATGCGCAGGCGGTAGAGGTCCTCGGGGCGCGGCACTCGGGTCATGGCCCGGAGTCTAGCCGCGGGCGGAGGGGCGCGGCCCGGAGCGCGGCCCGCGGCTCCGGCCGACGCGCACGGCCCGCGGCGTGTGGTCGACCCACGCAGCGCGCGGCGTACCATCGACCCGATGGCCGACCAGCTCACGCTCCCGCTCGATGCGGCCGCCGATCGCCTGCCGGGCCTGCCCGACCTGCGGCCGATGCTCCCCCGGCCGCTCCCCGACGCCTTCGACTCCGACCAGCACCTGTTCGAGCCGTGGTGGGGCGGCGTCCGGGCGCTCGTGTTCATCGGGCCGTCCGACCTGCCGGGTGAGGGCGAGGTCCGGATCGTGGATGCCGACGGTGTCGACCGGACCGCGGCACTCCCCGAGCTGGCCGGCACGGCCGTTCGGGTGGCCGCGCGCTCGGCCATCCTCGATGGCGAGCTGGTCGTCGTCGATGACGACGGCCGCGCCGACACCGAGGCGCTCGCCGCGCGGCTGGCCGGCGGATCGGGACGCCCGGCCGCCTTCCTCGCCTTCGACCTGCTGCATCTCGATGGCCGCTCGCTTCTCGACCAGGCACTGGTCAAGCGTCGCGAGGCCCTGCGTCGGGTCCTGCGGCCCGGCGACGAGGTCGTGGCAGTGCCGGCCATCGCGACCGAGGGGCGGGCCCTGTTCGAGGCGGTCGTCGCCCAGGGCCTGGCCGGGATGATGGCCCGCCAGCGGCAGGGCCCCTATCTGCCAGGCACGCGCAGCCGGCTGTGGCGCTCGATCCCCGCGCACGTCGGGGCGATCCCGGCCGCCGAGCTGGCAAGCGCTCCGGCCGAACCCGCGGCGGCCGGCTCGGCGACCGCGCCCGTCCTGGCGATGCTCAGCCGGCTGCCGCTCGACGACGAGGCGCTCTGACCGTCGTCACGCCGACGCGGTGACCTCGCCTCAGGCGCGGAACGCGGCCGTCACGAACGCCCGGAAGCCCGGGCGCTGGCCATACAGCAGCACGCCCGCGGCGTAGAGCCGGACCGCGACGCCGGCCACCACGACGATCGCCGCGATGAGCAACCCGATGGACAGCGCCACCTCCCATGGCTCGACGCTGCCGACCATCACCCGGGCCAGCATGACGAACGGGCTGAACGGCGGGATGAACGACAGCAGCCGGGTCACGCTGCCCGAGCCATTGGAACCCAGCGCGGCGACGGCCGCGAGGTAGCCCACGACGGCGACGAGGCTCAGCGGCAGGGACAGCGTCTGCAGGTCGTCGGGCCGGCTCACGAAGGCGCCCATGGACGCGTAGATGAGCGCGAACAGCGTGAACCCCAGGAGGAAGAAGATCCCGTAGGCGAGGAGGAGCGTCGGCGACAGGGCGAAGATCGGGGCGCCGGCCTGCCAGGCTGGACCGAGGATCGCCTCGGCGATGCGGTCCTGGAACACGAGCACGAGCAACGCCGGGATGAGGATGGCGAGGTACTGGGTGAGCCCGGCCAGCCCGATCCCCACGACCTTGCCGGTCAGGAGCTGCCGTGGCGAGGCGGCGCTGATCATGAGCTCCATCACCCGGCTGCTCTTCTCGGCCGCGACCCCGGTCGCGACCCACATGCCATAGATGATCACCGTCATGAACAGCAGGACCACGAACACGATGCCCAGGAACGAGCGGCTGGCGAGCTCCTGCTGGTCGATCGGCTTGCCGTCGACCTGGGGGACGTTGATCGACTCGACCGCGAACCGCGGGGTCTGGAACGGCGCGAGCTGGGCATCCTTCGGCAGGCTCGACGTCCAGTCGAGGATCCCCAGCGCGATCGCCGCGAAGCCGACGAGCTGGCTGCGTACGCCGTTGGCGGGGCCGTTCGTCCGGTAGCCGACGTCGAGCTGACCGCTCGGCAGCCGGTCCACCGTCAGGACGCCGTCCAGATCGGTGGCGGCCAGGCCGGCCTGCGCGTCGTTGATGTCGAGGACGCGCTCGATGACGAAGGCCTTCTCCCAGGCCGCCGGGTCGACGCCGGGCGGCGGGACGTTGAGCAGGCTGTCGGCGACCCCCATGGCCCGCGCGGCCAGGTCGTCGTCCGCCGCCACGACCGCGATCCGAGTCGTCGTCTGGCGGTCCATGAAGCGGATGGCGATGGGGGCGATCGCGACCGATACCGCGAGGACCATGAGGATGATGGTCGAAGCCAGGAAGAGGCGGGTGCGCGTCCGGTCCCGGTACTCGCGCTTCGCGACGATCGCGGCGTTCGGGAAGAGTGGCTCCGGCCGGGACATCAGGCAGCCCCCTCCACGACCGGGCGGGGATCGGCATCAGGGTCCGTGGACGTCGTCGGGGTGTCCGCCGCCAGGGTCGCCTCGTCCTCGGGCGACCGGCCGACGAGCTCGATGAACACCGCCTCGAGCGAGGGCTCGGCGATCTCGTAGCGGGTGACGTTAGCGTCGCGAGCGAGCGCCGCCGCAAGCACGGCCGACGGCTCGACCTCCGGTGCGAGCTCCAGCTCGGCAAAGCCGGCGCCCGGGCGCATCGCCGTGACGCCCGGCAGACCCCCCAGCCAGACGGGCATCGTCTCGCCCGCGACGCCCAGCCGGACCGTTCGTGTCCGACTCGCGCGCTTGACGTCGGCCAGGGTGCCGCCGGCCACGACCCGGCCGTGGTCGACGATCGCAAGCGTCTCGCAGAGGGCCTCGGCGGCCTCCATCTGGTGGGTCGAGAAGACGATCGTCCGGCCCTGGTCCCGTAGCTCGACGAACGCCTCGCGGAGCAGGGCGAGGTTGACCGGGTCGAGCCCGGTGAACGGCTCGTCCATGAGCAGGATGTCCGGACCGTGAAGGATCGCGGCGATGAACTGGACCTTCTGCTGGTTGCCCTTGCTCAGCTCTTCGGCCCGCCGGTCGGCGGCATCGAGGATCCGGAACCGGGTCAGCCAGCGCCTGGCGTCGCGCCGGGCGATGTCGACCGGCTGGCCGTACAGCGTCGCGAAGTAGACGAGCTGGTCGAGCACCGCCATGCGCGGATAGAGCCCGCGCTCCTCCGGCAGGTAGCCCCAGGTCCGGCGCGGCAGCTCGGTCGTGGGCGTGCCGTTCCAGCGGATCTCACCGCTGTCGGCGTTGAGGATCCCGAGGCAGATACGCATCGTGGTGGTCTTGCCGGCGCCGTTGGCTCCGAGGAAACCGAAGATGCGGCCGCGCGGGACCGTGAACTGCAGGTCGTCCAGCGCCACCGTCGCGGCGAACCGCTTCGTGACGTGGTCGATGTCGAGGGTCACGCGAGGCAGGATAGCCCGGAGGCCACGGAGCCGCCGCTGGGCCGATGGTCCGGGTGCGCCGGGCGCGGCCGGCTGCGGGCGCGGCCGGCTCCGGGCACGGCCCGGCCCGTCGCGCACGACCTCGGTCGCGGTGTGCGACGATCGGTCCGTGACCCTTCCGACCCCGGCCGATCCGACGACCACCATCCCACGCACCATCCACGCCGATCGCGAGGCCCGGACGCTGGCCATCGAATGGGCCGACGGCCACCCGACGACCTACGACCTGACCGCCCTGCGCTGGCTCTGTCCCTGTGCCTACTGTCGCGGCGAGGCGGGCATGCCGGGCTGGCTGGACAGCAGCCCGACCCTGACCGCCGAACAGACCCGCCTCGTCGATGTCCAGCTGGTCGGGAACTACGCGGTGGCCCCATCGTGGGGTGACGGGCACCACACGGGCTACTACACGTTCAACCTGCTCCGCCATCACTGCCCGTGCGACGGCGTGCACGCGGTCCCGGTCGGTCGCGCACGCGGGCTGAAACCGGCTCCTGGCCCGCGGGCGCTGCCCGCCTGACCGTTCGTCGCACCGAGCCGTGCTATCCTCGGCCGCCGGCCGGGCACTGGCTCATCGCCGCCGCGCGAGCCGGGTCCGGCATCTTGCCCAGGAGCCGCCCGTCCAGATGGCCGCCGTCGAACCCGGTGCCCCCGCGCGACCCGTCGTCGCGCCCCGCCCGCGCCGCGCCCCGAAACCCCGGACGGACCTGCCCTACCTCAACCGCGAGCTGTCCTGGCTCGAGTTCAACATGCGGGTCCTGCACGAGGCGCAGGACGAGCGCAACGCGCCGCTCGAGCGGGCCAAGTTCCTGGCCATCTTCGCCGGCAACCTCGACGAGTTCTTCCAGGTCCGCATCGCCGGCCTGCGCCAGCAGGTCGAGGCCGGCGCCGTCGCCCGTGCGGCTGACGGCCGCACGCCGGCCGAGCAGCTGGCCGCGGCGCGCATGCGCGTCCTCGAGCTCGTGACCGAGCACTCCGCGATCTTCCTGGACCTCCGCCGCGAGCTCGCCGCGGAGGGCGTGGAGATCCTCGACTACGCGTCGGTGCCGGAGCATCACGTCGCGCTCCGCCAGCGCTTCCACGACGAGATCTTCCCGGTCCTCACCCCGCTCGCGGTCGATCCGGGGCATCCGTTCCCGTACATCTCGACCCTGAGCCTGTCGCTCGCCGTCGGCCTGCGCGATCCGGAGACCGGTGAGCACGTCTTCGCCCGGGTCAAGGTGCCCCAGATCCTGCCCCGCCTGCTCGAGGTGGAGCCGTCGCGGTTCATCCCGATCGACCAGGTGATCGCCGCCAACCTCGACGACCTGTTCACGGGCATGGAGGTCGTCGAGAGCCACCTCTTCCGGGTCACCCGCAATGCGGACCTGGCCATCGAGGAGGACGAGGCCGACGACCTGCTCATGGCCATCGAGGAGGAGCTCCGCCGCCGACGCTTCGGCGAGGCGGTCCGCCTCGAGGTCGAGCGGTCGATGCCGGCCTCGACCCGGACCCTGCTCATGCGCGGCCTGGGCCTGGAACCCGACGACGTCTACGAGGTCGCGGGCATGCTCGACCTGACCGGGCTGTGGCGGATCGTCGATCTCGACCGGCCCGACCTCAAGGGCGTGCCGTGGACGCCGGTCACCCCGCCGCGTCTCGTGCCGCCCGACGAGGACGAGCCCGTCGACGTGTTCGCGGCCGTTCGCGCCGGCGACATCCTGCTGCACCACCCCTACGAGTCCTTCGCGGCGTCGGTCGAGCGCTTCATCACGCAGGCCGCCGACGACCCGGACGTCCTCACGATCAAGCAGACCCTGTACCGCACGTCGGGCGATTCGCCCATCGTCCAGTCGCTCATCCGTGCGGCGGAACGGGGCAAGCAGGTCGTCGTGCTCGTCGAGATCAAGGCTCGCTTCGACGAGGAGGCGAACATCGTCTGGGCGCGCAAGCTCGAGCGCGCCGGCGCCCATGTCGTGTACGGCCTGGTCGGCCTCAAGACCCACGCCAAGACCGCCCTGGTGGTCCGCCGCGAGGGCTCCGGGCTGCGCCGCTACGTCCACATCGGGACGGGCAACTACAACCCCAAGACCGCCCGGCTGTACGTGGACCTGGGCCTGCTGACCGTCCGGCCCGAGATCGGCGCCGACGTCACCGACCTCTTCAACGTCCTGACCGGCCTGTCCCGCCAGCGCACGTTCCGCCGGCTGCTCGTGGCGCCGCACAGCCTGCGCAGCGGCTTCCTGAGCCTGCTCGAACGCGAGGTCGCACACGCCCAGGCCGGGCGGCCGGCACGCGTCGTCGTCAAGACCAATGCCGTCGTCGACGGGCCGGTCATCGAGGCGCTCTATGGCGCCGCCCAGGCCGGGGTCGACATCGAGCTCATCGTCCGCGCCGCCTGCTCGCTCCAGCCGGGCATCCCCGGCCTGTCGGAGCGGATCCACGTCCGCTCGATCATCGGGGAGTTCCTCGAGCACTCGCGGATCTGGGGCTTCGAGAACGGCGGCGACCGCGAGTGGTACATCGGCTCGGCCGACCTGATGGACCGCAACCTCGACCGACGGATCGAGGCCATGGTCCCGGTCGAGGACAACGAGGCGCGCGTCCGCCTGGCCGAGATCGTCGACGTCATGCTTGCCGACGACCGTCGCTCGTGGCAGCTGACCGCCGACACGACCTGGGTGCGGACGGAGGTGCTCGAGGGGCGGCCGGGCACGATCGACACGTTCGAGGCGCTCAAGGAGCGCGCCCTGGAGGTCGCCGAGATGGCCGGGGCGCCGCGCCGACCGGGCTCCGGTGTGGGCTCGCTGGATCCGCGCGCATGAGCGACGAGGCGCCGGGCGGCAACTCGACCAACGGCCAGGCCGAGCTCGAGCTCAAGTACCGGGTGACGGAGCTCGCGGCGGCCGAGCGGATCATCGCCGCGGACCGCATCGGCCCGTTCACGGCCGGCGCCCAAGCCCGCACCATCCAACTCGAGGACCGCTACGTCGACACCGGCGACGGCGCGCTCGGCCGGGCTGGCTTCGCGGTCCGGTTGCGTCAGCGCGGCGGCGAGACGCTCGTCTCCGTGAAGTCGCTCGCCCGCAGCGAAGGCCCCGGCGGCGCCATCCGGCGCGAGGAGCTGGAAGGCCCGGCCGACCGCGTCGCCCCGCCGGTCGACTGGCCGGCCTCGGACGCCCGCGCACTCGTCCTCGAGCACGCCGGCGACGCCCTGCTCGTGGAGCTCGTGACGATCCGCCAGCTGCGTCGCAAGCGCCAGCTCAAGGCGACCGGCACGCGCATCGAGCTCAGCCTCGACGAGGTCGATGTCGTGACCCGCGGCCGCGTCGTCGACCGCTTCATCGAGCTCGAGGCCGAGCTGCTCAAGGGGGACGAGGCGGCGCTCGGGTCGCTGGCCGTCGAGCTCGCCATGCAACGCGGTCTGCGCCGGGCCGAGACCAGCAAGCTCGAATCGGCGATGGCCGCCCTTGGCGCGCACGCCGACGATGACGAGGAGGACGACGTGGCGGGTGGAACGGACTCGGCACGGACGGACGGCCTCGAGCGGGCGATCGCCGAGATCGACGATGTCGCCGCCGCCGCGGACCAGGCACAGGAGCCCGAAACGGCCGATGCCCGTGATGACGGAGCGAACGACGAGGCCGCGTCGACCCCGTCGGCCAGGATCTCGGCCAAGCCCGAGCCCGCGCCCGCTGCGGGCGTCGCAGCGGCTCCCGTCGCCGCCGGCGAGACGCCGAGCGTCGAGGCCGCGCCTGCAGCCGACGCCGACGGCGCCGAGCACAAGCTCATCGTGGGCAAGACCCCGGGCGTCATGGCTGACGACCACATCGCCGAGGCCGGCCGCAAGGTCATGCGCTTCCACCTGGCCCGGATGCTCGACTACGAGGCCGGCACGCGCACCGGCATCGATGCCGAGGACCTCCACAAGATGCGCGTCGCGACGCGACGACAGCGCGCGGCGTGGCGGATCTTCGGCGAGGCGTTCCGCCCCAACCGGACCCGTCGCTATCGAAGCGGCCTGCGCGAGACCGCGGCCCGGCTGGGTGCGGTGCGCGACCTCGACGTCCAGCTCGAGTTCGCCGACCAGTACCGCCACGATCTGCCCGTCCCCGAGCAGCGCGCCCTCGAGCCGCTGCTGGCGTCCTGGCGGAACCACCGCGACGACGCGCGGGTGCTCCTGCTGCGTGAGCTCGATTCCGACCATTTCCTGCGATGGGTCGACGACTACCGCGACTTCGTGCGGACCGAGGGCTCGCTCGTGCTACCCGTCGGACCGGTCCAGCCCCACCGGGTCCGCGACACCGCGCCGTCGCGCATCTGGAACGCGTACGAGGGCGTGCGCGGCTACGAGGCGGTCCTGCGCTGGGCCGACGTCGAGACGCTGCATGACCTGCGCATCGCCGCGAAGTGGCTGCGCTACGCCCTCGAATTCGTGCGCGAGGCGCTCGGCGACGATTCGGCGCCGCTCATCCTGCGGGTGACCGCCCTCCAGGACCACCTGGGGCTGATGCATGACGCCGACGTCACGGCCTCGCTCGCGCGGACATTCCTCGTCGAGCACGCCGGCGACCTGAGCGGTCTCGAGAGCGCCGCGATCGGGCGCTATCTGGTCGATCGCGAGAAGGAAGTGGCTCGCCTGCGACGGACGATCGGGCCCACCTGGCGCGGCGTCGCCGGCTTGCCGTTCCGACGCTCCCTCGGCCGGGTCGTCGCCG
The DNA here is from genome assembly GCA_963828965.1 of uncultured Chloroflexia bacterium. GTDB lineage: Bacteria > Chloroflexota > Limnocylindria > Limnocylindrales > CSP1-4 > SPCO01. The sequence continues at coordinate 913,192 of CAWHGL010000002.1, read as the reverse complement.
GCCTCTGACCTGACCTGGGGGCTGGCGGCCGAAGCCGCGGCCCCGATGTCGTTACGTGCGCCAGCCGTGCGCGGCGCCGCTCAGCCGATCGCGCCATGACCGCGGCAGGTGCCCCGCCAGCAACACGGCCCCCTCGCGCATCCCGGCCTCCGAGACGCGAACGCGCGCGACACCGTAGCGGCGCATCAGCGCATCGACGGTGGCCGCCCCGGCCGGCAGGATCCTCGCCCGCGTCGGGTTGACGAGATAGCGCTCCGACGTCACGGCCGCGGGGGCCATCGTCAGGTTGGCCAGCGCTTCGGCAAGACGAGCGCGATTGATGATCTGGTCGGTCACGCCCGCGTTCGTGACCTTGAGCAGGTTCGAGGCGGTGCCCCCGACGATCACGACTTCGGTCGGGTCCGCGTCGATGGCGCCACGCAGGAGCTCGTCGGCCGCAGCCAGCATCTTGGCGATCTCCTCGTCGGTCGCCGGATCGTGCTCGACGAACGTCTTGGTGAGCCGGTTGGACCCGATGCGCAAGCCGCTCGCCCTGGCCGTGCCGCGCGGGCCGACGGCGCAGAACTCGCTGCTCCCGCCACCGATGTCGACCACGAGCGTCTCGTGGGTGACCGGCCGGCCGTGGGTCGCTCCGATGAGCGTGAGATATGCCTCTTCCTCGTGGCTCAGGACGTGGAGCGGCACGCCACTCGCCGCCTCGATCTCGCGGACGATGCGGGCGCCGTCCGCGGCGCGCCGGATCGGCTCGGTGCCCATGAAGGTGATCGTCGCGGCGCCGAGCTCACGGGCGGTCGTTGCATAGCGCGTGAGCGTGTCGCACAGCTCCGCGCGCGAGGCCGGGCCGAGATGGCCCTGGGCGTCGACGGTCGCGCCGAGGCCGAGGAACGCCGATTCGTCGACGACCGGGCGCAGCCGGTGGCCGGTGATCGCGGCGACGAGCAGGTGGACCGAGTTCGACCCGAGATCGACGGCGGCGCCGATCGGCGGACGCGCGCGTCACGCGGCGGAGGGCGGTCGACAGCTCGCTGACACTCGACGACGCGACGGGTGGTTCGATCAACGTGCGCCGGTTCGATGGGCGGCTCGCCACCGTCACGTGGCGCCGGGATCGGCCGGGGTAGCGGGGTGAAGTGACCTCCGGCTGCGCGAGGAGGTCGACTTGGCGGCCGCGGGCTTGGCGGCCGGCGGCTTGGCCGCGGTGGCCGGCTTTGCAGTCGTCGTCTTTGCAGCGGTGGCACGCTTGGCGGCGGCGGGCTTCGTGGCGGCCGGCTTGCGGGTCGCTGCCTTGGCGGTGGTCGTGCTGCTGGCGGCGGACTTGCGGGTCGTGGTCGTCGACTTCGCAGCGGCCGGCTTCGCGGTCGTCGACTTCGCAGTCGCCGGCTTGGCGGCGGCGGGTTTGGCAGGGGTCGAGGCTGCCGCGGCCGTCGCGGTCGCAGCGGACGCCCGCTTGGCCGCGGCCGGCTTGCGGGTCGTCGTGGCGCGCTTGGCCGTGGCGGGCTTCGCGGTCGTCGCCTTGGCGGTCCCCTGCTTGGCGGTGGTGGTCGTCTTCGTCGCTGCAGGCTTGCGACCGGCGGACTTCGTCGTGGCGGACTTGCGCGTCGCCGTCTTCGTCGTCGATCGCGGCGCGGGCGTGGCAGGCGCGCTGGCCGGGGGCGACGTGGTCGTCTTGATCGGCGACATCGAGGTCGCGGCGGTGACCGCAGCGGCACCGACCTTGCGCGCGGCCGAACCGGCACTGCGGGCCGTGCTCGTCGCCGCATCCTTGACGGCCCCACCCGCGGCGCCGACCGCATGCCCGGCCGCGCCGGCGGCATTGCCCGTGGCCTCGACCGCGTTGTCGGCCGCCTCGACGGCGAGGGCACCGATGCGGGCCGTGAGTGATGCCACCTCCGAAGCGGCCTCGGAGGCCTGACGGGCGCGCTTGGCTGCCTCCTTGCGGCCCTTGCCGCCCTGCGCCTTGGCCAGCTGACGCAGTCGCTTGGCCTCCGTGGCCGTCGCCTGGGCGAGCTTGGCCTCGAGCCGGCGCATCTCCCGTGCGGCGTGTTTGCCGGCCTTGCCGATCGGCGCCACGGCGCCGGTCACCGCGTCGGTCGCGGTCGCGCGCTTGCCTGAGGCTTCACCAGACTTGGCCATCGCACGTTCTCCTGATGCTGCAACCCCGGACGCTGACGGACGGACCCCACGGACCGTACCATCCCCGCACCATCGTCGAAGGGGAGTCCGTGGCGATCATCCTCATCGGGATCGGCGGTTTCGCCGGTGCCATCACGCGCTATCTGGTCGACGGCGCCGTGTCCGAGCGGACCGCCGGCGCGTTTCCGTGGGGCACGCTCGTGGTCAATCTCAGCGGATCGTTCCTCCTGGGCCTGCTGTTCGCGATGACGGCCGAGCGCGCCATCCTGCCGGCCGAGGTCCGTGGTCCCGTCCTGATCGGGTTCATCGGTGCCTACACGACCTTCTCGACGTTCATGCTCGAGTCGTGGCGCCTCGTCGAGGACGGGGCGACGGCCCTCGCCCTCGCGAATCTGTTCGGTTCGGTGGCGCTCGGCCTGGTGGCGGTCGTCGCCGGCCTGAGCCTCGGTCGGCTGCTGTGACCGCCATCGACGGCCCGGCCCTGCTGGCCCGCATCTACATCGGCGAGGCCGACCGACACGACGGTGCCCCGCTGTACGAGGCCATCATCCGGCTGCTGCGCGACCGGGGCATCGCGGGCGCCACCGTCTTCCGAGGGATCGAGGGTTTCGGGGCGAATGCCCACCTGCACACCAGCCGCATCCTGCACCTCAGCGAGGACCTGCCGATCCTCATCGAGGTCGTCGATCGCGAGGACCGCCTGCGGGCCGTCCTGCCGGAGCTCGACGCGCTCGTCCAGGACGGACTCGTGACCCTCGAGCGGGTCGAGGTCGTCGCCTGGCGGGGGACGCGTCAACACGACGTTAACGAGCCGCCGATACCGGGTTAGCGGAGCGGCGCCACCGTGCTGGGCATGGTCGAGCTTGCGTCCCCCGCCTGGGTCGCGCTGTCAGGCGCCGACGTCGCCGCCGGGCTTGCGGCCGCCAGCGCGGCCGGTCACCTGCGAATCACCGCCGATCCCGGCGCCTTCGCGGCCGCGCTCATGACCGACCGGCCGCACCTGGCCATCCTCGTCGCGCCGCCCGCCACCGAGGACGACGAGCGGCTCGCCCTCCAGGAGCGCGCCCGACGGCCGGGGCTGCGCATCGTCCACGTCAGCCCGCGCGCCGACGTCGAGCGACGGCTCGATGCGCTGCGCTGCGGCTTCGACGAGGCCCTCGCGAGCGACCTCGACCCGACCGAGCTCGTCAGTCGCCTGCTCATCCTCGACGCCCGCGCGCGGTCGCGTCCTGGCCGCCCCGTCCCGATCGCCACGGGCATCGTGCTCGATCCGGTCGCCCACGAGGTCCGCCGCGACGGGTCGCTCGTCCACCTGCGGCCCAAGGAGTTCCAGCTGCTGGCGCTCCTCGCCGCCCACCCCGGGCGCGCGTATACCCGCCGGCAGCTCCTCGACCGCGTGTGGGGACCCGGCCATCTGGGCGACCCACGGACGGTCGACGTCCACGTCCGCTGGCTGCGGGCGAAGCTCGAGCCCGAACCGGCCACGCCGGTCCATCTGGTCACCGTCCGCGGCGTCGGCTACCGGCTGGACCCGGCCGGTCGTTAACGGAGCCTTAACCCAGTGAAAAGGCCGCGTTGACGGCCCTCGGCGACGGTGGGCTCGACAACACGGAGAAGCAAGCCCCCCGCCGACCGCGCGCGCGTGCCGTGCGGCGTCCCCAGGAGGATGGATACGTGACGATCAGCCACCCGAAGCGCCTCGGTGCGCTCGCTCTCGTGGCGGTGTTCGCGCTCGGTGCGTGCAGCGGCAGCGGCTCGAGTGCCGCGCCGAGCGCCGCCGCCGGCGATGGCGCAGCCCCAGCCGACAGCGCCGCCCGCGAGCGCGCCCCGCGGCGACCTGAGCGGCACCGTCAACATCGACGGCTCCAGCACGGTCTACCCGATCACCCAGGCCGTTGCCGAGGAGTTCTCCAAGGCCAACCCGGACGTCCAGGTCCCCGTCGCGTTCTCCGGCACCGGCGGCGGCTTCAAGAAGTTCTGCACCGGCGAGACCGACATCAACGACGCGTCGCGCCCGATCAAGGCCGACGACGCCGGTGAAGGCCAGGCGTGCACCACGAACGCCGTCGACTTCGTCGAGCTCCAGATCGCCATCGACGGGCTGACGATCGTGGTCAATCCGCAGAACGACTGGGTCGACTGCCTGACCATCGACCAGCTCAAGGCGATCTACGGTCCCGACGTCGCGGAAGGCGTGACCTGGCAGGACGTGAACCCGGCCTGGCCGGCGGAGCCGATCGACGCCTACATGCCGGGCGCGGACTCGGGCACGTTCGACTACTTCACCGAGACGGTCAACGGCGAGGTCGACTCGGCCGCCCAGTGGCCGACCCAGTCCGAGGACGACAACGTCCTGGTGACGGGGGTCGCGGGCAACAAGGACGCCATCGGCTTCTTCGGGTACGCCTACTACGCCGAGAACACCGACAAGCTCAAGGCCGTCCCGATCGATGGTGGCTCCGGCTGCGTCGCCCCGAGCGACGCGACCATCAACGACGGCACCTACGCCCCGCTGAGCCGCCCGCTGTTCATCTACCCCAACACCGGCAAGGCCAAGGAGAACCCCGCGCTCAAGGCCTTCGTCGACTACTACCTGGCCAACGCCGCCACCCTGTCCGCGGAGGTCGGCTACGTGGCCGCCCCCGATGACGTCAAGGCGGCCACCGATGCCGCCTGGGCCGCCGCGGTCCAGTAACCCGCCTTCCCTCCTCCGTCGACGACGCACCGGCTCGAAGCTCGGATCGGGCCGGTGCGTCGCTCGGCTTCCAGCTCCTGCTAGCCTGAGGCACTGACCATCCCGCTCGAGGCCCGATCCTGATGGCTGCCCCGACCCGCTCGCTCACCCGGCGCCGGCCGATGAGCGAGCGGCTCATCGAATCGCTCCTGTTCCTGGCCGCCGTCCTGGGCATCCTCACGACCATCGGGATCGTGGTGGTGCTGCTGTTCGAGACCATCGAGTTCTTCCAGCAGGTCGACCCGATCGCCTTCTTCACGGGCACGACCTGGTCGGCGTCGATCAAGCCGTACGCCTACGGGGTGCTCGCCCTGATCAGCGGCACGGTCCTCGTCGCGGTCATCGCGATGGTCATCGCGATCCCGCTCGGCCTGCTCAGCGCGGTGCTGCTGTCGGAATACGCGACACCGCGCATCCGCAACACGGTCAAGCCCGTGCTCGAGACGATCGCGGGCATCCCGACCATCGTCCTCGGCTTCTTCGGGCTCTACTTCCTCGCCCCGAACATCCTCATCCCGTTGATCGGGCCGGACAACATCGGGGTCTTCTCGGCCCTCTCCGCGGGGATCATGGTCGGCGTGCTCGTCACGCCCCTGATCGCATCGATCTCCGAGGACGCGATGCGTGCCGTCCCGCGCGGCCTGCGCGAGGGTGCCTACGCGATGGGCGCGACGAAGTTCGAGGTCGTTCGCAAGGTGGTCTTCCCGGCCGCGCTGTCCGGCATCATGGCATCCATCATCCTCGCGATGAGCCGGGCGATCGGCGAGACGATGGTCGTCGTGCTGGCTGCGGGGACGAAGCCCCAGCTCAGCCTCAACCCACTCGAGAGCGTCCAGACGATGACGGCGTTCATCGTCCAGATCAGTCTCGGCGACACGCCTCAGGGCTCAGTCCAGTTCCTGTCGCTGTTCGCGGTCGCGATGGTCCTGTTCGTGATGACGTTCGTGCTGAACCTCATCAGCGGCTGGTTCGTCCGACGCTACCGGACGGCCTACTGATGACCGCGACGACGGTCGGGCCCACGGAGGCGCCGCGGTTCGAGCCGAGCGCCATGCGTCGCAAGCTGAGCGGCACGCTGTTCTACGGCCTGTGCCTGCTCGCGATCGCCATCCTCATGCTGACGCTCCTGCTCATCCTGGCCGACATCCTGATCAAGGGGCTGCCCTGGCTCGACTGGGACTTCCTGACGTCGTACCCGTCCCGCCGCCCGGCCGCCGCCGGCATCTTCCCGGCCCTGGTCGGGTCGATCGAGATCATCATCCTGGTCGGCCTGTTCACCTTTCCCGCCGGCATCGGCGCGGCCATCTACCTGGTCGAGTACGCCGGAGACAACCGCCTGAACCGCCTGCTCCAGACCAACATCGGCAACCTTGCCGGCGTGCCCTCGATCATCTACGGCATCTTCGGGCTCGCCCTGTTCGTCCGGTTCCTGAGTCTGGGCCCGACGATCCTGTCCGGGGCGCTCACCCTCACCCTGCTCATCCTGCCGATCGTCATCATCGCCAGCATCGAGGCGCTCAAGGCGGTGCCCGAGGCACAGCGTGAAGGCGCCTACGCGCTCGGCGCCTCGCGCTGGCAGATGGTCCGCGGCTCGGTCGTGCCGGCCGCTTCGCCAGGCATCATGACCGGCCTCATCCTGGCCCTCGCGCGGGCGATCGGCGAGACCGCGCCGCTCATCCTCGTCGGCGCGGCCACGTTCGTCGCGTTCGTGCCCCAGCCGCTCCAGGGCCAGTTCACGGTCCTGCCCATCCAGGCGTTCGACTGGGCGACCCGCCCCCAGGCCGAGTTCCAGGGGATCACCTCGGCCACGATCATCGTGATCCTCATCCTGATCTTCATCCTGAACGTGCTCGCGCTCGTCGTGCGGGCCCGCCTCTCGAGACATATCCAGTGGTAGAGGAGGATCCCGTGCCGACCGCCAGCCCGGAGGCGCTCGTCCTGGAGACGCCGACCGACGGCGTCGCCCCGGCGATGCCGTCCATCCATGTATCGACAGATGGCCGTGGGCCCGCCGCGGCCCCGACCGAGTCGGTCATCCAGCTGCAGGACCTGTCGTGCTACTACGGCAGCTTCCGCGCTGTCCGCAACGTCGACCTCGAGATCCAGAAGCAGCGCATCACCGCGCTCATCGGCCCGTCGGGCTGCGGCAAGTCCACCCTGCTGCGGACGATCAACCGCATGAACGACCTCGTGCCGTCCTTCCGCATCGACGGCACCGTCCTGCTCGACGGCCAGGACCTGTTCGCGAAAGCGGTCGACCCGGTCGCCGTCCGACGGCGCGTCGGGATGGTATTCCAGAAGCCCAACCCATTCCCGAAGTCGATCTGGGAGAACGTCGCGTTCGGCGCCAAGATCAACGGCTACAAGGGTGATATGCACGAGCTCGTCGAGCGCAGCCTCCGGCGAGCCGCCCTCTGGGACGATGTCAAGGACAAGCTCAAGCAGTCCGGGACGGCCCTATCCGGTGGGCAGCAGCAGCGCCTGTGCATCGCCCGGACGATCGCGGTGGAGCCCGAGGTCATCCTCATGGACGAGCCGTGCTCCGCCCTGGACCCGCGTTCCACGCTCCAGATCGAGGAGCTCATGGCCGAGCTCAAGCAGGACTACACCATCGTCATCGTCACCCACAACATGCAGCAGGCGGCTCGTGCCTCGGACACGACCGTGTTCCTGACGATGGGCGACGACCGCGCCGGCTATGTCGTCGAGAAGGGCGACACCGTCGGCATCTTCACCAATCCGCAGAACCAGCTGACCGAGGACTACGTGTCCGGTCGGTTCGGTTGATCGGGTGAGTGCCATGACCGACCCCAACGACGCCGGCCTCCCGTCGTCCATCCTCGACGCCCAGGTGGAGGCGCTCGTGCACGCCGCCGAGGATGAGCTGCACTCCCCTGCCAAGCGCGAGGCGCTCGACCGCGAGGAGGCGCTCATCAAGGACGCCGTCCTGCGCATGGGGGCGCTCGTCGAGGAGGCGATCCGCGGTGCGAGCCGCGCGCTGGTCGAGCACGACGCCGTCCGCGCCCTCGAGATCATCAAGGGCGACGCGGTCATCAACGAGGCCCAGCGATCGGTGACTCGCCTCATCTCGGTCACGATCGCGACCCAGGCGCCGGTCGCGCGCGATCTGCGCTACCTCCTCACCCTGGACCACGTCATGTACGAGCTGGAGCGCATCGGCGACCATGCCTCGTCCGTCGCCAAGCAAGTGATCAAGCTCGCCCCCGAGGCGCCGCTCAAGGACTACGTCCACCTGCCCGAGATGGCCGAGCGCTGCGCCGTGCTCGTCCACGGCGTCCTCCGGGCGCTGGTCGACATCGACGCCGTGGCGGCCCGCGAGATCGCCGTCCTCGACGACGACATCGATGTCCTCTATCACGCGACGTTCGACGAGGTCGTCGAGCTCATGCGCCAGGACCCGGCCAACGTCGAGCGCGGGACGCGGATCATCATCGCGTCGCACTACCTCGAGCGGATCGGCGATCGCTCGACGAACATCGCCGAGGACATCGTCTATCTCGTGACCGGTGACGTGGAGGACCTCAACCCGTGACCCTCGGCCGGCCCGTCTGATGCTGCTGCATCTGTTGCGTCATGCCCACGCGGGCGACCCGTACGCGTGGGACGGTCCGGATGCGGCTCGTCCGCTGACCGACAAGGGCCGGGGTCAGGCCGAGCGGGTCGGCCGGTTCCTGCAGGGCATCAAGTTCACCAGCGAGGGCGTCATCACCTCGCCCAAGGTCCGGGCCGAGGAGACCGCGCGGATCGTCGCCGAGCTGCTCGATCTGCCGCTGATCGTCGACGACCGGCTGGCCGAGGGCTTCGACCTCGCGACCCTCGAAACCATCCTCGACGACCACGGCACGCCCGAGCGTCCGGTGCTCGTCGGGCACGACCCCGACTTCAGCGAGCTCCTCGCCGTGCTGTGCGGCGCCGTCGGGATCCCGATGCGCAAGGGCGCGTTCGCGCGGATCGAGGTCGAGCGGCCGCTCGTGCCTGGCACGGGCACGCTGCGCTGGCTCGTGCCACCGGACCTCCTCAAGCCCGAGCGCTGACCGGCCCTCGGGGGTATCGGGCGCGTCAGGCGCGCGGGGCGCTCGCGGTGAACGCGTCCGGGACGACCCACGAATGCAGCGTGGCGAGATAGTTCGCGCGCTCGAAGGCCGCCGGGTCGCCGGCCGTGGCGGCCGTCGCGCTCCCGCGCAACTCGCCGATCGAGTGGAAGTCGCGCGCGTCGAGCCAGGCCTGCAGGTCCGCCAGGACCGTCGCCACGTGCCCGGGTCCATGGCGCAGCAGGGCCGAGGTCATCATCACGATGTCGGCGCCGACCATGACGCCCTTGACGACATCGAGCGCCGTCTGCGCCCCGGACGTGGCGGCGAGCGACACGCCCGGTCCCAGCTGCGGCCGCAGGATGGCGATCCAGCGGAGCGGCAGGCGCAGCTCGCCCGACCGGCTCAGCTCCACGCGGGGGACGACCTCCAGCGACTCGAGGTCCAGGTCCGGCTGGTAGAAGCGGTTGAACAGCACGAGCCCGTCGGCGCGCGCCGCGACCTCGGCCGCGAAGTGGGCGAACGCCGAGTAGTACGGGCTGAGCTTGACGGCGAGCGGGATGGCGAGCGATGCGCGCACGGCGCTGATGAGCTCGAGGTCGACGGCCTCGGCCTCCGGGCCGGTGCGGCGCGGGTCGGCGGGCACGTGGTACAGGTTGAGCTCGATGGCGTCGGCGCCCGCATCCTGGAGCTGCCGCGCATACCGGACCCAGCCACCGCTCGTCGTGGCGTTCAGGCTGGCGATGACCGGTACGGACACGGCCGCCTTCGTCCGCTCGAGGGCGGCGATGTACCGGTCCACGACCCCGGGCAGGGCGTCGATCCGGGGGAAATAGCTCAAGGCCTCGGCCGACTGCTCGTCGCCGGCTTCGAGGGCCTGCGTGAGCTGGAGCTCCTCGTGGAGGATCTCCTCCTCGAACAGTGACGGCAGCACGATGGCGCCGACGCCGGCCTCGGCGACCCGGCGGGCTCCCTCGACGTCACCGGTGAGTGGCGACGACGACGCCACGAGCGGCGACGCAAGCTCGAGCCCGAGATAGCGGGTGTGCAGGTCGGCGGTCATGCCGGCTCCGGTCCGACCGCGGCCGGGAGTCGCCCCGTCGTCGGCCTGGGTGGTCAGATGAGGCACCACACGGTGGATGCCGGCCAGCTGCTCGTAGTAGCGCCAGCGCTCGTCGGCGTCGGCCTGCGACAGCGCGGCCAGCTCCGCGGCGCGCTCCGGATCCGTGCGCTGGAGGATCGCGAACCGCGTCTCCGATGCGACGAAGTCGCGGATCGGCAAGGTCGGCTTCGCGCTGTCGAGGTGGAACGGCTGGCCGTCGTCGGCCTCGCTCGGCTGATAGCGGTAGAGCGGCCAGTAGCCGCTCTTGACCGCATCGCGCTGATGGGACATCGAGGTCGACATGTCGATCCCGTGGGCGATGCATGTCGAGTAGGCGATCACGAGCGAGGGGCCTGGCCAGGCGTCCGCCTCGAGGAGCGCCTTGATGGTCTGCGCGTCGCTCGCGCCCATCGCCACCTGGGCCACGAACACGTTGCCGTACGACCGCGCGATCGCCCCGAGATCCTTCTTGCCCGTGGCCTTGCCCGCCGCGGCGAATTTGGCGACCGCGCCGCGCGGCGTCGCCTTGGACGACTGGCCGCCCGTGTTCGAATAGACCTCCGTATCGAGCACGAGGATGTTGACGTTCCGGCCGGAGCTCAGGACGTGGTCCAGGCCGCCGAACCCGATGTCGTACGCCCAGCCGTCACCTCCGACGATCCAGATGCCCGTGCGCACGAGGTCGCCGGACAGGGCGATCAGCTGCGCGGCATCGGCCGCGAACGGCCCGTCCACGCCAGCCAGGACCGTGCGCAGGCGGTCCACCCGGGCGCGCTGGGCCACGATCTCGGGCTCGGTCTCCTGCGGACTGTCGAGCAGCTCGTCGACGAGGTCGGCGCCGATGGTCGAACGCAGTCGCTCCACCAGGGCCCGGGCGTGGCGGGTCTGGGCGTCGAGCGCGAGCCGCATCCCGAGGCCGAACTCGGCGTCGTCCTCGAACAGCGAGTTGGCCCAGGCAGGCCCGCGGCCCTGCGCGTTCGTGGCCCATGGCGTCGTCGGCAGGTTGGCACCGTAGATGGACGAGCAGCCGGTCGCGTTGGCGACGATCATCCGGTCGCCGAACAGCTGGCTCACCAGGCGCAGGTACGGCGTCTCGCCACAGCCGCCACAGGCACCCGAGAACTCGAACAGCGGCTCGAGCTGGGCGGCGCCCTTGACCGTGTCGTGCGCGATCAGGTCGCGGTCCAGCGGCGCGATCGCCTGGAAGATGTCCCAGCGCTCGCGCTCCACGTCGCGATGCTCGAGGACCGGCGCCATCGTGATGGACTTGTGCGCCGATCTCCGTCTTGCTCTTCGCCGGACAGACGTCGACGCATACGCCGCACCCGGTGCAGTCGTCGGGGGCGACCTGGATCGTCAGCCGGTGACCCTCGAGCTCCCGCGACTTGAACGGCTTGCTCAGGAACATCGCCGGCGCATCGGCGACCGCCGCCTCCGGAAACACCTTCATCCGGATCGACGCGTGCGGGCAGACCATCGCGCACTTGCCGCAGTCGATGCAGATCGCGGGATCCCAGACCGGGATCATCTGCGCGATGGCGCGCTTCTCATAGCGGGTCGTCGCGGTCGGGAAGGTCCCGTCGACCGGCAGCGCGCTGACCGGCAGGAGGTCGCCCTCGCCGGCCATGAGGCGCGCGGTCACACGCCGGACGAAGTCCGGGGCCGTGGCCGGGATCAGCGACGCCACGACCGGAGCGTCCGCAACGGGGCCGAGCGGGACATGGGCGAGTCGTTCGAGCGAGCGGTCGATGGCGGCGAAGTTGCGCTGGATGACCGCCTCCCCGCGCTTGGCGTAGGTCTTCTCGACCGAGGCCTTGATACGGGCGATGGCCTCGTCGGCAGGCAGGACCCCCGACAGCTGGAAGAAGCACGGCTGCATGACGGTGTTGATCCGGTTGCCCATGCCGACCTCGGACGCCACGGCGAACGCATCGATCACCCACAGGTCGATGGCCTTGTCCACGAGCCGGCGCTGGACCACGGGCGAGAGGTGTGACCAGAGCTCGTCGGGGCCGTACGGCGCGTTCAGGAGCAAGGTCGCGCCGGGCCGGGCGCGCTCGACGACCCGCGGGTCGTTGATGAGATCGAACCGGTGACACGCGACGAAGTCCGCCTCGTCCACGAGGTACGTGGAACGGATGGGCCGCGGGCCGAAGCGGAGGTGCGAGGTGGTCATGGTCCCGGACTTCTTCGAGTCATATTCGAAGTAGCCCTGGGCGTACAGATCGGTGCCCTCGCCGATGATCTTCACCGACGCCTTGTTGGCACCGACCGTGCCGTCCGAGCCGAGCCCGAAGAAGAGGGCCTGCACCTCGCCGGCCGGGCGCTGGTAGCGGAACGTCGCGTCGATGGCGAGGCTGAGGTTCGTGACGTCGTCGTGGATCCCGATCGTGAAGTGTCGCTTCGGGTGCAGGCGTGCCAGCTCGTCGAAGACGGGCTTGAGCATCGATGGCGTGACCTCCTTGGAGGCCAGGCCGTAGCGACCGCCCAGGACGCGCGGCCGGATGATGAATGGCTGGGCATCGTCGTCCATCGCCTCGGTCAGGGCGGCCAGGACCTCGAGATAGAGCGGTTCGCCGACGGCGCCCGGCTCCTTGGTCCGGTCGAGGACGGCGATCGAGTGCACCGTCGGCGGCAGGGCGGCGACCACCTCGGCTGTGGGAAATGGGTGGAACAGGCGGATGCGCAGCATGCCGACCTTCTCGCCGCGGGCCCGGAGCGCGTCGACGGTCTCCTCGAGCGCCCCGGCCGCCGACCCCATGACCACCACCACCCGCTCCGCGTCGGGGGCGCCGTGGTAGTCGACGAGGTGGTAGGCGCGGCCGGTCCGGGTGGCCAGCTCGTCGAAGACGGCCTGGACGATGCCCGGGACGGCGAGGTAGTAGGGATTGGCCGCCTCGCGCGCCTGGAAGAACACATCGGGGTTCTGCGCCGTGCCTCGCACCACCGGCGCCTCGGGGGTCAGCCCGCGGCGACGGTGGGCGAGGACGTCCTCCTCACGGATGAGTGCTCGAATATCGTCCGGCTCCAGCAGGGAGATCGCGATCGATCTCGTGGGATGTCCGGAACCCGTCGAAGAAGTGCAGGAACGGCACGCGCGACCGGAGCGTCGCGGCGTGCGCCACGAGGGCGAAGTCGTGGGCTTCCTGGACCGAGCCGGCAGCGAGCATCGCCCAGCCGGTGGCCCGGGCGTGCATGACGTCGCTGTGATCGCCGAAGATCGACAGCGCGTGCGTGGCGATCGCTCGCGCCGCGACGTGCATGACCGCCGGCGTCAACTCGCCGGCGATCTTGAACATGTTGGGGATCATCAACAACAGGCCCTGCGAGGCCGTGAACGTCGTGGCAAGGGCGCCCTTCTGCAGGGCGCCGTGCATGGCCCCGGCCGCGCCGCCTTCGGACTGCATCTCGACGACGTCGGGGACGGCGCCCCACAGGTTGGGCGTGCCTGCGGCGGCCCAGTCATCGCAATGCTCGGCCATCTGCGAGGCCGGGGTGATCGGGTAGATCGAGATGACCTCGCTCAGCGCATACGCAACGCGAGCCGCCGCCTCGTTGCCGTCGATCGTGGCGGATCGCCGAGCGACCGGCACGGCGACGGAAGCGGGCACGGTGACGGGAGCGGGCACGATCAGGTCCATGCGCTGACTGTCCCGCGCGCGGGATGGGCACGATAGGTCCGAAGGTCCCGAAACTCCGTGCGCCGGGGGCCGTTCGGCCCGGGCCGCGGCCGCCACGAGGCCTGCTCAGCCGTCGAGCGCGGCCGCCTCCACGCAGACGGCCATGACTCCGAGCCGGGCGAGGCGCTCGTAGCTCGCCCGACGCCGCACGGTCCAGGCGGCCAGCTCCAGCCCCGCCGCCCGCACCCGGGCCGCGCTGCCCGGATCGATCGCTCGCCAGTGAGCCGCGATGGCGCTGCAGCCGAGCTCGACCGCGGCGGCGATCGTGGCCGGCTCCAGGTCGTTGGCGTTGAGCCAGCGTGGCCACGCCGGCGCGAGACCGCCGATGCGCTCGAGGACGTCGCGGTCGAAGGTCGAGACGATCGCCCGGTGGAGCTCCGCGCCACGACCCGCGGCGAGCACCTCGACGATCGCCCGGCCCGGGTCGTCCTTGAGCTCGACGTCGAGGAACGCGCGGCGCGGCACGGCCTCGAGAACGGCCGCGAGGCTCGGCACCCCGAGATCCTCGAGGGCGGCCGCGCTGACCTGGTCGGCCCGGACCGGCTGACCCTGGACACGCGCCAGCGTCTCGTCGTGGATGACGATCGGGATGCCATCGGCCGACAGGCGCACGTCGAGCTCGAGCCCGTCGCAGGCCGGGATGGCCATCGCGGCAAGGAACGCCGCGATCGTGTTCTCGGTGGCCTGCCGCCAGTCGCCGCGATGGCTGAGTCGGAGCGGTCGTGTGCCGCCGGGTGCGGGACCGGGCATCCTCAGCCGATCTCGAGGTGGGCGCTGATCCCCAGGTGATCGCTCGGGTAGAGCGTCGGGTCCTCGAGGGCCGGGCGATCGAAGACGAGGCGCGCGTCCGTGACGGTGACGCGGCCGCGGACCCAGATGTAGTCGAGGCAGCCCGGGTCGCCGTCGGTGTCCATGGCGGGCGCCTGGAGCCCGGACGGCCAGGTAACGGCCGGGTCGCTGCCGTTGGCCACGGCAAACGCCGAGGCGAAGCCGGCGCCGGTCATCCGCGCCCACGCGGCCTCGATCGGCTCGGCGTTGAAGTCGCCGACGACCACCTCGGCATCGGCGGCGGGAGCCGTCTCGAGCCAGGCCAGGATCTGGCGCGCCTGCTCGTCGCGCTCGGCCTCGGCCGGGACCTCGTGGTGGAGGTGCGTGACCCCGATGAGGACGCGGCTGCCGCCGGGCAGCTCGACGATCGCCCGCGTCGCCGAGCGCCCGAACCCGAGGTCGAGGCGGTCGACGTCCGACGCGGCGAGCGGGGCCCGGACGAGGAGGCTGTTGCCGTACTCGGGTCGCCCGGCCCAGCCGCGGACGGCGGCATACGTTCCCTCCCCCGCCGCCCCGATGAGCCGGTCCTGCTGGAGGACGTAGACGACTTCCTGGAGCCCGAGCAGGTCGGGCTGGAGGGCGGCCATGTCGGCGTAGATCAGCGACTGACGCTCCGGCCATCGGTCGGCCAGGTTCAGGATGTTCAGCGTCGCGACGTGCAGGCGATCCATGCGTCCTCTCGAGGGTCCAGTGGCATCGTCAAGGATGACGGGCGCCGGGCGCGGGCGTCGAGCCGACGGGCGTCCGGTCGTCAGCGCTCCGGTGCCACGCGGGCCGGCAGCGCGAACGAGAACGTCGAGCCGACGCCCTCCTCGGAGCGTACCCAGATGCGCCCCCCGTGCTGCTGGATGACGTGGCGGGCGATGGCCAGCCCGAGGCCGGTCCCGCCGCCCGCCTCGGCGCGCAGACGCGCACGGTCGACCTTGTAGAACCGCTCGAAGACCCGAGGCTGGGCGGAGCGCGGGATGCCGACTCCGTGATCCTCGACGCTCACGACCACCTCGCGGCCGTCGTGCCGCGCGCGGACGACGACATCGCCACCGTCGGGGCTGAACTTGACCGCATTGTGGACGAGGTTGATGACGACCTGGCCGAGCCGCGCACCGTCGCCGCGGACCGGCGGCAGGCCCTGGTCGACCTCCGTGCGCAGGGTCACGCCCTGGCGCTCGGCGAAGAGGCGCAGCCGGTCCGTCGACTCGGCGGCGAGCTGTCCGAGGTCGAGGCCGTCGTTGAACTGCAGGGTCCCGCCGCTCTCGATCCGGGAGAGGTCGAGCAGCTCGCTGACCATCTGGACGAGGTGGCCGGTCTCGACCTCGATCTTGGCGATCCGGTCGCGCATCCGCGGCGAGACCGCCTCGCCCGCCGCCTCGGCCTCGCGGGCCAGCGTCTCCGCCAGGAGGCTGACCGTCGTGAGCGGTGTCCGCAGCTCGTGCGAGAGGTTGTCGATGAACTCGGCCCGGATGCGCTGGAGGCGACGGAGCTCGGAGACATCCTCGATGACGAGCCACGACCCGCCCGACGGGATCGGCCGGGCCCGCAGGGCGAGAGCGGGTCCGTCCGGACCGGCCAGGCGCAGCTCCGTGGCGGCCGACCCGGTCCGGGCCGCGGCCACGACGACCGCCTCGGCCTGGGGGTCCAGGAATGCCTCGATGAGCGACCGGCCGGCAAGGGAGCCCGGTGTCCGGCCCAGGATCTCGTGGGCCGCCGCGTTGGCGGCGCGGATGCGCGGTTCGTCGTCGAGCCGGAGGATGCCGGTCCCGCCCATCTCGGTCAGGGCCGTGAGGGCCTCGCCCTCCGCGACCAGGCGGCGATCGAGGCCCTCGGCGTCGCCGCGCAGACGGAGCACCGCCGCCTCGGGGGCTTCGCCCGGGCTCGGCGCGGCGTCTGAGCCGAGGGCCAGCACGACGCGGCGCACGGTGTGGTCACGACGCGCGAGCAGGACCAGGCAGACCACCAGGGCGATGGCCAGCAGCAGGGCCACGACGATCCACGCGTCCACGGGTCGAGCATCGCACAGCCGCGCTGCGTGAGAGCGCCGGCCGGGCGGCCGAGGCGGGCCGGGGCGACCGACGCTGGGCCTGGGGGACCGACGCCGGCCGGGGCGACCGACGCCGCCCGGGCCAAGGCTCAGCGGCGGTCGACCCGCGGACGCCACGGGCGCGCGCCGTGGCACGAGGTCGTCCAGCCACGGGGCGGCCAGCCGCTCGAACTCGGCCGTATGGATGGCGTGGCGCAGGACGAGCAGATGGGCGATGCGCGCCGCCGCTCGTCGGGCCCCAGCGGGGACGCCGGGGCCGGTCAGGGCGGCCGCGGCATCGCGTCCGGCGAGCTCCGAGCTCACTCGCAACGCGTCGTCCTCCTCGGGCGAAACGCCGCCCGGCCACGGCACCTCCCCGAGCCGGTCGCGGCTGCCGGTCGCGGCCAGGGCGCGCACCTCGGCGGGCGTGAGCGACGCGAGCCGCTCCAGGAAGGCGTGGACCGGTCCGGTGGCCGGCCCGTAGCGAGGTTGGCCGACGGCTGCGTCCCAGCCGCGCGTCAGGCGCTCGTGGACGCGAACCCCGTCGGGATCGCCGACCAGCTCGTCGAGGGCGTCGCCCAGGATGAGGTCCGCGAGCTTGCCCGCGATCGCGTCACCGATGGCCGGGTCGCGTCGGGCCGCGTACGGCAGACGCTCGAGGGCGGCCTGCTCGGCGTCGTCGAGCGTGGCCTGGAGCTCGGGCGAGACGAACCGCCGGAGCGTGGCGAGGAACGCGATCGGCGCGGGCTCCGCCAGCCCGAGGCGGTCGAGGTCGTCGACCGTGAGGTGGCCGACCCGCTCGATGACGGCCGCGACACGCTCCGCCACGGTCGGCGGCCGGCGCACCGTGGCCCGAGCCGGGGACATGACCGGGCCGTCACCCGGGCGGCGCGACGTCGCGAACGAACCGGACCCGATGCCGCGCTCCCGGTCGTAGCGGCGACGCAAGGCCGGATCGCTGAGCCAGTCGTGGGCCACGTTGATGCGCTTGGCGAGCTCGTTCGCCTCCGGTCCGGCGACGTCCGGGTGATGCCGCCGGAGCAGTCCGCGCCAGGCGATGTCGATCGCCTCGGGACTCGCGTCGATGGGCACGCCCAGACGGCCGTACAGGTCGTCGGCGGGCATCGTCGGGCGGGGTGGCATGGGCGACGCCATCGTAGTGGCCGCGGGGACCGCCGCTCGCTATGCTCGCGCGGTCGGCGGGCGTCGTCGGGACCGGACGGGAGGAGCGGCTCGTGAGCTTCATGAAGCGGGCGCAGGAGGCGGCCGAGGCGGCCAAGGTGAAGGCGCAGGAAGCGGCATCCGTCGGCGTCACGAACGGCGAGCGACCCGAGCACCCAGGAGAAGATCAACAACAGCCTGTCGGGCGCGAGCCACGGCGCGCGCGAGGCCGTTGGGATGGCGCGGCGCGGGGTCGGCACGGTCATCGAGCGGATCGATCCCGGGACGCTGGCCGAGCTGATCATCCGCGCCACCGCCCTGCAGGAGATGACCAACGCCTCGCTGCGCGAGAAGCGCTCGCCCTACCGCATCGCCGAGATCTCCATCGCCGCGTCCATCCCGCCCGGGGTCACGTTCGCGATCGGTCGCATCGACGACGACGCGGAGACCATCACGGGCGACATCCACACCTCCGCCCAGCTCGTGGAGCAGGAGGGGGATGTCGGCGACGTCGTGCTCGCCCTCGACGGGGCGATGCTCGACCAGGAGACGGCGGAGGCGATCGCCGAGGCCGCCGCGGTCCCGGGCGCGATGCCGCCGAGCTCGGCGACCCGGTCCTAGCTCGGCGGGGTCGAGGCTCCGGTGGCCCGCGTCTCGCCGGCGGCCGCCAGGCGATCGACGGCGTCGAAGGCTTCGTCGACGCTCCAGGTCAGCTCGCCGCTGGCCTGCACGGCACCGGCCACGAACAGGTTGATCCCGTCGCCCGAGGTGCCCCGCCGGCGCTGGGTCCGAAGATCGGTCACGAGCCCGACGACCCCCAGGTAGCGCGGGTCGCCCGAGGCGACGAGCTCGGCGAAGATGCCGATCTCGCAGGCCGTGCCGTCGTCGACCATCGGCCCGTCGAGCCAGGCGAGCAGCAGATCGGCCCGACGCACGCCCTCGACGTCGACTCGGAAGACGGTCGCCGCATCGAGCGCGACCATGTCCTTGCGGAACTGCTCATGCGGGACGAACACGTCATGGCCGCGCTCGCGCAGGCCGGCCGCCAGCCGGTCGAGGAAAGCCCGTTCGGCCTCGGAGAAGAGCGGCCCGGCGAGATAGATGCTGGTCATGGCGGACAGCCTACCCGCGTGACGCGCCGGTCAGGCGGTCGCCGGGAACCCCTCGACAAGGAAGCGTTCGACCTCGTCGATCGGGCGCGTGCTCCGTTCGCCGGTGGCGCGCTCGGTGACCTCGATGCCGCCCGCCGCGAGCGAGCGCGGGGAGACGGTCAGGATCCACGGCATGCCGAGCATCTCGGAGTCGGTGAACTTGACACCCGGCGACTCGTCGCGGTCGTCCCACAGGATCTCGTGGCGGGGGCCGGCTTCCGCGGCGAGCGAATGGAGGCGCTCCGCGATCTCGGTCACCTGGGGGTCCTTGGCCGCACCGATCGACACGAGATGGGCCGGCGTAGGGCGCCACCTCGGCCGGCCAGATGATGCCCTTCTCGTCGTGGTGCGCCTCGACGATGCAGGCGACGTTGCGCCCGACGCCGATCCCGTACGAGCCCATGACGATGGGGTGGGCCACGCCGTCCTCGCCGAGGTACGTCGCCCCGAACGCGTCGGTGTACCTCGTCCCGAGCTTGAAGATGTTGCCGACCTCGATGCCGTTGCGCAGGATGACCGGCTTGCCGCAGGTCGGGCAGGGATCGCCCTCCTGGGCGTTGGTGATGTCCGCGGTGACGTCGGCCGTGAAGTCGCGCCCGACGTTGACGTTGCGGTAGTGGACGCCCTCGCGGTTGGCGCCCGCGACGAGGTTCGCCGACTGTGCGACGAGGTCGTCCACGATCACGACCGTGTCGTGGGCACCGATGGGCGACCCGTAGCCGGGCTCCATGCCGGCGGCCTTGATCTCGTCGACCGTGGCCGGTCGGAGGCCACCGACCGCCTGGACCGCGTTGGCGAGCTTGGTCTCGTTGACCTCGTGGTCACCGCGGACGATGGCCGTGACGAGCCGGCCGTCGCCGGTCATGAAGAAGGCGGCCTTGGCCGTGCGGTCGGCGCCGATGCCGAGGAACGCCGCCAGCGTGGCGATCGTCGTCGTGCCGGGCGTGTCGACCGCCTCGAGGGGCAGCGCGTCCTCGGCCGGCGGCGCCGGCTTCGGGATCACCGCGACCTGGCGGTTGGCCGCGTAGCCGCAGGCCTCGCACAGGACCAGGACGTCCTCACCCGCCGGATTGAGGACCATGAACTCGTGGGCCAGGCTGCCGCCCATCATCCCGACGTCGGAGCTGACGGCGATCGTCGCGAGCCCGAGCCGCTCGAACGTCCGGACGTACGCGCCGTGCTGCGCCCAGTAGCTGACGTCCAGGCCGGCGTCGTCGCGATCGACCGAGTAGGCGTCCTTCATGACGAACTCGCGGACGCGGATGAGCCCACCCCGGGCGCGCGGCTCGTCGCGCCACTTGGTCTGGAAGTGGTAGACCATCATCGGCAGCTGGCGCCACGAGCGGACGATGTCGGCGAGGAGCGAGCCGACGACCTCCTCGTGGGTCATCGCGAGGACCATGTCCCGCCCGTTGCGATCCTTGAACCGGCCCATCTCCGGCCCGACCGCGTCGTAGCGGCCGCTGGCCCGCCAGACGTCCGCCGGGTGGACGACCGGCATCTCCATCTCCTGGCCGCCGATCCGGTCCTGCTCCTCGCGGATGACCTGCTCGACCCGGTCGTTGACGCGCTTGCCCAGCGGCAGCAGCGAGTAGATCCCGGAGCCCAGCTGGCGGACGTAGCCGGCCCGCAGCAGGAGTCGGTGCGACGGCATCTCGGCCTCGGCCGGATCGTCGCGGAGCGTGGTGAAGAAGAGGCTGGAAAGTCGCATGGCCGGGTAAGGATAGCGGCCAGCGCCGCCCGGCCCCGGCCGCGGCGTTGCATCATCCCGAGCGGACGACGACGCCACCCGCCACAATGGCGACCCTCTGTGTCAACGACCGGTTAACGAATCCGCCCTGAAGAGGCCATCGATCCTGTGGAAGGCGTCACACTTTCGCTCGTCGTCGTCATCATCCTTGCGGTCATCTTCGACTACGTCAACGGATTCCATGACACGGCCAATGCCATCGCGACATCGGTGGCGACCCGCGCCCTGAGCCCACGCCACGCCATCCTCATGGCGACGGCATTCAACTTCATCGGGGCCTTCGCGGGCACCGCGGTGGCCAAGACCATCGGCTCCGGCCTCGTCGACGAGCAGACGACGACCCAGGCCATCGTCATGGCGGCGCTCCTCGGCGCGATCGCCTGGGACCTCATCACCTGGTGGTTCGCGGTCCCGAGCTCGAGCTCGCAGGCGCTCGTCGGTGGCCTGTTGGGAGCCACCATCGTCGCGGCGGGCTTCGGCGCCCTCAACATCCCGGGCATCATCGGCAAGGTCATCATCCCGGGCCTGGCCTCGCCCCTCGTCGGGTTCGTCGTGGCCTTCCTCTTCATGCTCGCGCTCTACTGGATCTTCCAGAAGGCACGGCGCAAGCCGATGGCCCGCATCTTCCGCCGGCTGCAGGTCGGATCGGCCGCCTACATGGCCTTCGCCCACGGCTCCAACGATGCCCAGAAGACGATGGGCATCATCACCCTCGCCCTCTTCTCCGCCGGGGTGATCGCGACGAATGACGTGCCGCCCTGGGTCATCGTCGTGTCGGCCACCGCGCTGTCCCTCGGGACCGCCGTCGGCGGCTGGCGGATCATGCACACGATGGGGCAGCGGGTCGCCGTCCTGGAGCCCATCCACGGCTTCGCCGCCGAGACGACCGCCGCCAGCGTGCTCGTCGTGACGGCCCACTTCGGCATGCCGGTCTCCACGACCCACGTCATCTCGAGCGCGATCATGGGTGTCGGTTCGGCGCGCGGGGCCAAGGGCGTACGCTGGGGCGTCGCGCGCCGGATCCTGCTCGCCTGGGTCGTGACGATCCCCGCGTCCGCGATCATCGCCGCGGCAAGCTGGTTCGTTTTGAACGCCATCGGTGTGCAATGACCCGATCCACCCGACCCGATCCACCCGACCGACCCGATCGACCACACGCGACCACCCAGCTGGAGGCACCCCGATGACCTTCCGATTGCTCCCCAAGGACGTCCGGTTCTTCGAGCTGTTCACCGCCGATGGCGAGAACCTGCGCGAGGCCGCCCACAAGTTCCACGAGCTCGTGGTCGAGTACGACCGACTCGAGGAGCGGATCGCCGAGATCCAGGCGCTCGAGAAGCGCGGCGACGAGATCGACAAGGAGATCTCCCAGAAGCTCGAAGACGCCTTCATCACCCCGTTCGACCGGGAGGACATCCACGAGCTCACGGTCCGCCTCGACGACGTCGTCGACTTCATCCAGGCGGGCGCCGAGACCTTCCTGATCTACGGCATCGCGGAGCCGACCGATGAGGCGCGCGACCTCGCGCGCATCCTGGCCGACCAGTCCGACCAGCTGCTCGACGCCCTGCGCCGCCTCGACGGCCTGAAGGGCCTCGAAGCGCCCCTGGCGAAGGTCCACGACCTCGAGCACGAGGCCGACACGCTGTCCCGCGCCGCGATCGCCCGGTTGTTCCGCGAGGCCACGGACCCGATCGAGGTCATCAAGTGGCGCGACCTGTACCACGAGCTCGAGAACGGTATCGATGCCGCCGAGGACGCGGCCGAGGCGATCGAGCGGATGTACCACAAGGCGACCTAGGCGTCGGTCCCGGCTCGGGCGCCGGCACCGGGCGCGGCGGCGCGATCACTGCGGGCGTAGGCCCCGGGTCGGTCAGCGACGGAGCTCGAGCCAGCGCAGGGCGTAGGCCACGCGGACCGGTTCGGCCTCGGCGGCTTGGTCGGTCGCGATCAGGCGGGACGCCTCGCGCGCGAACGACTCGGCCAGCGCCCGGCGCGTGCGGATCGGCTGCAGCTGCCCAGGACCGCCTCGACATCCCCGAGGAAGCACGGATCGGACCATGGATCCGGGGCCGGCGGACGGGCGTTCCAGCGGCGCAGGAGGCGGACGGCGTCCAGCGCCAGCACCCGGGTAGGCGCCGGCGCTGGATCACGCGCGAGCGTGCCATCCGAGGGGAGGAGGTCCCCGGACGGCGAGCGAGAGATGCCGACCGGTGCACCGCCGAGACGCGCGATCGCGCCGTGGTCGACGGTCGCGGCGACGCCCCCAGCGTCGGTCTCGGGCAGGTGCGTGGCGGTCGGCATGGGTGCATCGTCGGGTCGGCAGGTCAACGCCGGCTTACCGGCTCGTCAACGCTGCCCCGGCATTCGCGGGGATGAGCTCAGGTCGGGCGGCGGAAGACGTAGCCGACACCGCGGACGGTATGGATGAAGGCGGGCTTGGCCGGGTCCGCCTCGATCTGGCTGCGCAGCCAGTGGACGTGGACGTCGACCGTGCGGGTCTCGCCGGCGTAGTCGTAGCCCCACACCTTCTCGAGCAGCTGGTCTCGGGTGAACACCTGGCCCGGGTGCCGGACGAGGAAGGCGAGCAGCTCGAATGCCTTCGGCTTGAGCGGGACGGCCTCACCGTCGCGCAGCAGGCGATGCCCGGCGAGATCGGCCTGGACGAGGCCGAGGTCGATGACGGCCGGCGGCACGCTCGTCGCGACGGCTGCCTCGGACCGCCGGAAGAGGGCGCGGATGCGCGCCGTGAGCTCGCGCAGCGAGAACGGCTTGGTGACGTAGTCGTCCGCGCCGAGCTCGAGCCCGACCACCTTGTCGAGCTCCGAGTCCTTGGCCGTCAGCATCACGATCGGGGTGCCCGACTCGGCCCGGATGATGCGGGTGACCTCGATGCCGGACAGCTCCGGGAGCATGAGGTCGAGCAGCACCAGGTCGGGTCGGTCCTCGCGGAACCGCGTCAGCGCCTCGCGGCCATCGGCCGCCGCCACGACCCGGAATCCGTCGGCCTCGAGCGCGTCGACGAGCGTCTCGCGCAGGGTCGGCTCGTCTTCGACGACGAGGATCGTGCGTGCCATCTGCCCTTGAGGATAGCGGCGCGTGTTAACGGCGCGTTCATCCACTGTCAGCGTTGCGGCACGCTCACCGGGATCCCAGCGCTGCGACCGCCACTGTCGGGTGGCTGCAAGGCCGCGCGGACGGCACCCGACGTGTCCGTGTCGCGGCCTCGCCGACGCTCGCACCCAGACACCAACGAGGAGGTTCGTCATGTCCCGTTTCTACGAACAGATCACCGTCGACGTGCCGGTCCGGGTCGCCTACGACCGCTGGACCCGCTTCGAGGATTTCCCGTCGTTCATGGACGGCGTGGAGTCCGTCGAACAGCTCGACGACAAGACCTTGCGCTGGACCGCCTCCGTTGGCGGCGTGACCAAGACCTGGACCGCCGAGATCGTCGACCAGACCCCGGACACGCGGGTCGCCTGGAAGAGCATCGATGGCGCCGTGAACGCCGGCGCCGTCCTCTTCGAGTCGGTCCGCGCCAGGCAGACGAAGGTGGAGCTCCGCATCGAAGCCGAGCCCGAAGGCGTGGTCGAGTCGGCCGGCGATGCGTTCGGTTTCCTGCAGCGCCGCGTGCGGGGTGATCTCGAACGATTCAAGGAGCTGGTCGAGCGGACCGGCGGCGGCGTCGACGGATGGCGCGGCGAGATCCACGGCGACGAGGTCCGGCCCGACCCCACGAAGACGCCGACGCCGAGCACGCCTCGTCGATGACGTCGCGCGAGGCGTCGCCACCGCGGAAGCGCGCGGAGGCGCGGACGATGCACGCGCGTGCGGCACGTTCAGGCCGGACAGGCGACCGCCGCCACGACACCACCATCGCTCACGAGCTCGCTGCGGGCGCCGTCGCCGGGACGATCGCGACCGTTGCGATGAGCACCCTGATGTTGACGGCCCAACGGGCAGGCTGGCTCGGTGAGCAGCCGCCACGGAAGTTGTCAGACGCCGTCCTCGACGCGGTCGCGGGCGGCCGAGCCGACGAGGGGACTCGACGGCTCGGGACGGCGATCGTGCACCTGGGGATCGGCGCGACCGCGGCGGCATTGCACCAAGTCGGTCGCAGCGCGGTAAGCCGACCGAGACCGGCGGCCCTCTGGGGAGGCGCGTTCGGCGCGCTGTTCTGGGCGTTGAACTACGGCTTCGTCGCGCCGGCGATCGGGATCATGCCGCCGCCTGACCGGGACCGCCCGGGGCGAGCACCGGTCATGCTGGCCGCCAATGTCGTCTGGGGAGCGATCTCGGCCGTCGTCGGTGACCGTCTCGCTGGAACCCCGGCGAGATCAGGCTCGTGACGCCGATCCCCCGACCAGGCCGAGCGCCAACCTCATCCTGCCGTCACCGGATCGATCGGTCACCCGGCCTCGTGCGCTGCTGACTCGGGCGCTGCTGCGTCCGGCGCTGCTGCGTCGGCGGTGCTGCGTCCGGCGCTGCTTCCTCGAGCGCCTGCGCTGCTACCGCCTCCTCGCCTCGCCGATGGATCGATCCCGGATCCGCTGGCGCGCGAGGGCGGCCGTGACTTCCGCGCCGAGGACGAGCATGGCCGCGGTCACATAGAACCAGAGCATGAGGACGATCACGCCGCCGAGCGACCCGTACGTCGCCCCGTAGTCAGCGACGTTCAGGACGTAGACCGCGAGCACGGCCGTCGCAGCCAGCCAACCCAATGCGAACGCGGCGGCGCCGATGAGGATCCAGCGCCACGGCACCACGACGCTGGACCCGTACCGGTACACGATGGCGACGGCGGCGATCAGCATGGCGAACACCGCCGGCCAGCGCAGGAACTGGAGGAGGGTCCATGCCTCGGCCTCCAGGCCGAGGACATCGGCGAACTCCTCGGTCAGCATCGCGCCGCCGACGATCGTCACGAATGCAGCGATGATGCCGACCGCGGCGAGGACGGTCAGGCCGATGGCGATCGCGTAGCGGAGGACGAACGGTCGTTGCTCCTCGACGCCATAGGCCCGGTGGATCCCCTTGGCCAGGGCGTTGGTGCCGCCCGTGGCCGCCCACAGCGCGGCGAGGGCGCCGAACAGCACGAGGTCGGTCCGGTGGCTCTCCAGCAGTCGCTCGAGCTCCGGCCGAACGGCATCCGCCACCACCGACGGGAGGTTGTCGCTCACCGCGGCGACGATCTGCGCGGCGGGGTCCTGGATCCGCAGCCATCCGGCGGCCACGGAGCTCATGGCGGCGACGAACAGAGCCGAACGGGAAGAGGGCCAGCAGGAACCGATAGGCCATCTCGGCCGACAGGCCGCTGACATCGTGATCCCGCAGACCCTTCACGAATCGGCGGGCGAGTCCCTGGGGCATCTGCTGTTCCGCCATGGGGCGATTATCGCGGCGCCGGCACGCGCGCGGCCGCGTGCGGGCCTGCAGGCCGATTGACCGGCATCGCACGCGTCCATCGCGGTATTTCGCCAAGGCGCCTACACTCCCCCGGACCAGGCCAGGTACACCACGAAGGGCGGCGGCCATGTCCGAGCAGCCGAACGACAAGCCAACCATCCCCGAGGCACTGCAGCAATGGCGGGCCGCCGAGCGCATGGCGGCGGTCGCCCGACGCGGTCGGCTTGCCGCCGGCGTCGCGGCCGATGCTGCCGAGGTCGCAGCCGAAGCGGCCCTGGCGACGGCGGACGCCGCGAAGGCGGCCCTCGCCGCTGCGACCCTGGCCGAGGAATCCGCGGGGAAGACGGCCCGGGCCTCCCGGATCGTCGTCGAAGCGTCGCAGCTCGACCTGGCGGACGCCGATTCGGCAGTCGGCGCTGGCCGACGTGGACGAGGCTACCGCCAAGCAGCACTACCGCGACGCCCGGGACGCCGCGGACGCCAAGGACGCCGTCAGCCCGGCGTAGGCGCCTATCCCTTGTACGGTGGCCTTCAGGCGCTCCGGCAGCTCCATGAAGTACTCGACGAACTCGGTGCACTGACCGTCGCCGTCGAACTGCAGCGTCCAGAGGTTGAAGTACAGGTCGCGCAGCGAGCCGTCCGGGTTGGTGTAGCGACTCTCGCCGACGGCCACCGCCCGGTCGCCATCGACCGCGTACGGTTCGTAATGCGCGCGCCACGACCCCGGCTCGTCGCGATTCGAGCGCCAGTCCGCGACGATCGCGTCGCGCCCGACCACGGCGTCGGGATCGTACGGGTGGTACTTGTACGTCGCATCGGGACTGAAGAGCACGCCGATCGCGTCGGCGTCGTAGGACTGCCAGGCGTCGACGTAGGCGTCGAGCCAGCGCTGGACGTCGTCGTGGGTCATCGCGGGTCCTCCCTGGTGCTGGTGGTCAGGCTCGCCACGCTCGTGGTCGATCATGCCACCTCCTGTCACCTATCCGATGCTTGCCCGGTGTGATCCGCGGTCGCGCGCCCCTCGGCCGTCACGCCTCCGCGAGGAGCGACGACGCCCGGTCCAGGCGGGCGAGGACCCGCTCGCGGCCCAGGGCGACCAGCGTGTCGAACAGCGGCGGGGTCGCGGTCCGGCCGGTGACGGCGACGCGGATGGCCATGAACAGGTCGCCGGCCTTCCAGCCGCGTGCCTCGGCCAGCGCGCGCAGCGGCGGCTCCAGCTCGTCGGCCTCGAAGGTCACCGCGCCCACCTCGGCGATGGCCGAGCGTGCCGCGGCCAGCCCGTCCCGGGTCGTGGCGACGTCCCAGCGCTTGGGCACGAGCGTGGTCGCATCGAGCGCCACCTCGTCGACCCACAGGAAGCCGACCAGGTCGCCGATCGCGCCGAGCGTCGGCAGACGCTCCTGGATGATCGGCAGGAGGGCGCCCAGCTCGTCGTCGGACGGCATCCAGTCGATCCGGCCGGCGACGCGCTCGGCCTCGACGAACGGGCGGAGCCGATCGACGAGGTCGTCGGGCGGCAGGCGGCGGATCCACTGGCCGTTGAGCCACTCGAGGCGCTCGCGATCGAAGACCGCCCCGCCCTTGTGCACGGCCCCGAGCTCGAACCGCTCGACGATCTCGGGCAGGGACAGGATCTCCTCCTCGGTCCCGGTCGCCCAGCCGAGCAGCGCCAGGTAGTTGACGAGCGCCTCGCGGATGAACCCCTGGGCGATGTAATCGTCGACCGCGGTCTGCGCCTTGCGCTTGCTCATCTTCGATCGGTCGGGGTTCAGGATGAGCGGCAGGTGGGCGAAGACCGGCACGTCGTAGCCAAGGGCACGGAACAGCAGGATGTGCTTGGGCGTGTTCGAGAGATGGTCCTCGCCGCGGATCACGTGCGTGATCTCCATGGCGGCATCGTCGACGACGACCGTGAAGTGGTAGAGCGGTGTCCCGTCGGCGCGCACGATGACGAAGTCGCCACCGAGATTGCGCACGTCGATCTCGACGTGGCCGCGCACGATGTCATCGAAGGCCACGACGCCCTCCCCGACCCGGAAGCGCAGCGCACCGCGACGGCCCTCGGCCTCACGCTCGCGACGCTCGGCCGGCGTGAGGCGGGCACACCGCCCGACGTAACGTGGCGGCTCCTTGGCCGCCTCCTGGGCGCGGCGGTCGGCCTCGAGCTCCTCGGGGCTGCAGAAGCACGGATAGGCGAGATCGTCGGCGAGCAGCCGCTGGGCGGCGGCCGCGTACGACGGCAGCCGCTCCATCTGGCGGTACGGGGCATGCGGCCCGCGGGCGGGCTCGCCCGCCACTTCGGGGCCCTCGTCCCACTCGAGACCCAGCCAATGGAGGCCGTCGAGGATGTCCTTCTCGAACGCCGCGGTGCTGCGCGCGACGTCGGTGTCCTCGAGGCGCAGGACGAACGTGCCGCGGACATGGCGAGCGTGGAGATAGTTGAACAGCGCGGTCCGGGCGGTGCCGATATGGAGTGGCCCGGTCGGGCTGGGGGCGATCCGGACACGGTCGATGGTCATCGGCCAAGGCTACCAGTCAGGCCGCCGCGCGCGGGGTCGCGCGGGGTCGCGGGGGTCGCGGGTCGCGCCGGTTCGCGCGCTCAGCCGACGGCGATCGTCGACGGGAGTCGGTGGAACAGGGTCGGGTCGGCGTCACCGGGCAGGACGCGCACCAGGGCCGCGGGCCGGAGGCCGAGTGTCGCCCGGCCGAGCGGGCCTTCGAGCGTCAACGAGTCCAGCGATCCAGACCGCGCGAGGATGGAGATCGGTGCCCCGGGCTTGAGCGCCCGCGCCTCGAGGTAGGACAGCAGACCCGCGTCCTCCTCGGCCTCCTCCGTGATGCGGTAGACCGTCGCGCGGGCGCCCGCTTCCATCTCGCTCAGGCGGACGCCGGCGGGCCGTCGCTTGGCGGTCGCGAGGTCGATCGGGTTGCCGTGGGGGCAGATCTCCGGGTGGCCGAGCATCTCATCGAGCCGGGCCTCGACGCGCGGCGAGATGGCGCCCTGCAGGCGCATGGCCTCCTCGTCCGACTCGGCCCAGCCGAGCCCGATGACGCTGGTCAGCAGCCATTCGAGGAGCGCGTGCCGGCGGAAGATGGCGTCGGCGGCCGCCCGGCCGGCGCTGGTCAGGCGCAGGTCGCGCCCATCCGGGTGGTCGACGAGGCCGTCGGCGGTGAGCCGACGGAACATCTCCGAGGCGGCCTGGGTGGTCACCCCGAGGTGTCGGGCGACGCCCGCGGCCGTGACCTTGGCCCCGTCCGCCGAGCCGGCCGCCACCCGTAGCGCGAGCAGGTATTCCTGGGCCGCGGAGGACAGGTCGCGCGGGTCGTGACGGCGGGGCATGCCGTCAGGATAGGCGTTTCGACATGCCACGAACCGACCGTCCGACACCCACGCCAAGGCCCCCGACCCAGGCGATGGCGAGGAGCACGCCGAGCGCCGTCGTCGCCTCGGTCGAGGGCCCCTCGGTGCCCGGCGCGGCCAGGATCAAGGCGGCCGGGACGGCCACGACGACCGCGGCGATGGCCGCGATGGCGGCCGGCGTCGCGAGCGCGGGCAAGCAGCAGCAGAACGGCCAGGGCCGCCGCCTGGAACAGCCAGGTCGCAGCCGAGCTGGACGGGTCGCAGTCCGCCGCGAACCGGGCGCAGCCGCTGAGCTCGCCGCCCAGCCAGCCGATGGCCAGGGCGATCGGGATCCAGCCGATGATGGCCCGCGCGATGCGCGCGGGGAGGCGTGGGTGCGCGTCGTCGAGCCAGGCCCAGCCGGCCGCCGAGGCCGCGGCCATGGAGCCGATACCGGCCGGTGATCCGGCGTCGGCCGGCGCAGTGGTCGGGGCTGTGCCGGCACCCGGCCGGGCGCTCGAGGCCGCCGCTGCGGGTCTGGCGTCGCCGCCGGCAGGTCGCGGGGCCGTCGCCGCATCGTCGGTCGTTTCAGCCGCGGGTCCCGCCGTGGCATCCCACCACGACGCGGTCGTATGCGTCGGTGGCGGCGTCGTGGGAGCGCCGGTCGTCCCGGCGGTGCCGGCCGTGCCGGCGTCGCGTGCCGGCCGCACCGGCGTCGGCGGGCGGCGCGCTGGTCCCGGCCACCGGCCCGCCGGCTGGTGGGTTCGGCGCCGGCTCGTCGTCGATGGGCGTCGCCGGGAGGTCCATGACGGGATCGGGCGGCACCTCGCGACCCTCGGCGGCGGCACGGCGGGCCCGTGCCTGGTACTCCGGTCCGTGCTTGCGCGGATCCGCGTACTCCTTGGGATTGAGCGTCCAGTACGTGCCGGAGGTCGTGCCGTACCACGAGGCCCCACCCCAATCGGGCTCGAACGGCTCGGCCTCGGCGCCGTCGTACGACGTCGAGCCGAGGGTCGCCTTGTTCCTCGCGCGGCGCGATCCGCCGCGTGGCGTCCCGGTCCCGTCGGTCGAGCCGGCGCCCGACCCCGGCGTCCCCTCCCCGGTCGCGCCGCTGCCGGTGGCGCCGGTGCCGGTCGCGCCAGTGCCCGTCGCGCCAGTGCCCGTCGTGCCGGGCGCCGGACCGGCGCCCGGCGTCGGACCACGACGCGATTCGGCCCGCCGCGGGCCACTGGTGCGGGTCCGGCGCGCTCGCCCGCTGTAGGCCCGGTGCGTCGCATCGGTGCGGTCGGGATCCGCGCTCCACGGTCGCCTTGGCGCGCTCGCCCCGGTCCCGTTCCCCGCGGCGCCCGGGCCCATGATCTGGTCGTAGGCGGCCTGGATCGCCAGGAAGCGCGGCAATGCCGCCTCGCCTGCGGCATCGGGATGGTTCGCCTTGGCCAGCCTCCGATACGCCTGCTTGACCTCGGCCGGCGTCGCGGTCCGGGTCAGGCCGAGCGTTCGGTACGGATCCTGGGGTGGGGCCATCGAGGTCGGTGTCGCTCCTGGTCGGGCGGTCGGGTCGGCGGCGCAGTGGCCGGTCGGATCAGCCGATCAGCTCGCCGACGGGTGCGAGCTCGAACTCCGGGATCGACTCGGCCCCGAGGCGGCCGTGCGGGTCCAGGCTGGTCGGTCGGTGGTAGCGGGCGAGCGCCCGGAGCGCCGACGTATCGAGCACACCCGCCTGGCGCAGTGCCTCCACGGAGGCGGCCCACGTCGCGCGGTCGTAGCCGTCGCCGTCCTCGATCTTGACCGCGACGCCGGAGGCCGCCGTCCCGCTCGAGCCGAGACGCGATCCGGGCAGGATCGCCATCGCCCGCAACGCCTCCATGCCAGCCTTGCTGATGAGCCGGTCCGGGAGAGCCTTCATGAGCGACGTGTCGAGCCGATCGTGGCGCCCGCCGATCATCTCGGGGTTCGCGAGCATCGCGTCACGGACGATGGTCAGCGCCGGCACCAGGCTGGCCCGCGGGTCCTTGGCCGGGATCGCCGCGGGGTCGGCCAGCATCGCGTAGGCCTGGGCGACCTCGCGCAGGCGGAAGGCGTACGTCTCGACGCCGCAACCGTCGATGGCCGTGCGCAGCTTCTCGGGCGTCGTCCCGTAGGCCCGGGCGACCGCGCTGCGATACGCGACCTGGGACGGATGCTCGGGGCGCCAGTACGTGTCGAGGTCCCAGCCGCGATGGCGGGCGAGCAGGAGCGACACCGCGTGCTGGCCGGAGCACATATGGCGGATCGCTCCCGCCTTCTCGCCGTCGCGGGCGAGCCGCGCCGCGGTGAGGGCGTCCAGCGGCATCCCCTCGTTGCCGCAGGCCAGGAGCGCCTGGCTCACGCCCGCCCGGCGGAACGCCGCCTGGATCGTGCGCACGTGGATGTCCTCGCCCGAATGGGAGCTGGCCATGATCGCGATCTCGGCGGGCTCGAGGTCGAAGGCTTCGATCCCGCCGGCCTCGATCAGGGCCACGACCCCGAACGGCTTGACGGTCGAGCGCAGGGTCACGACCCGCTCGGGGTCGCCCAGCTGGCGGATCAGCCGGCCACCCGCGTCGGCCTCGACGATGTCGCCGCGGTGGACGCTCTCCTCGATCCCATTGCGCACGTGGCGGACGAGGATCGGCGTCTCGGCCCGCGCCCGGGCGCGGGAGCGCGGCCGCGGGGCAGATGGGGTCGCGCGCTCGGCGGTGGCGGTCACGTCAGCGAGCATACCGCGCGACCGGCGCGATGGCGTCCCCGACCTTGGTCCCGGCCGACGGCCGTGGACCGGGCACGGGCCACGGTTGCGCGTTCCGGGCCGGGCATGGCAGGCTGGAGTCGGCGCCGATGCCTGCCGGACGGGGCCGATCGTATGGGGGACTTCGCGCGCTCGTGTCCCGATCATCCCTTGGCCGCCTCACTCCGCGCCGCTCCCGCCAGCTCACGTCCATGCTCGCGCTCATCGTGCTGGCCGGCGCCCTCATCCCAGCGACCGGCGGGAGCTCCGCCTCGGCCGCGACGACCGTTCGGACGGACGTCCTCGTCTACGGCGGGACGCCGGGCGGGGTGATCGCGGCGGTCACGGCGGCCCGGGCCGGCGCCAGGGTCATCCTGCTCGAGCCCACCAAGCACCTCGGCGGGATGATGTCGAGCGGGCTGGGCTGGACCGACATCGGCAACAAGGCCACGCTCGGCGGGTACAGCAAGGAGTTCTTCGACCGCGTCCAGGCGCTGGAGGGCTCGACCGCCTACCGGTACGCCTTCCAGCCGCACACGGCCGAGGCCGCGTTCAAGGCGATGATCCACTCCACGAAGGTCGACGTCCGCTACGGCGAACGGATGCGTGACCGGGGCCGGGCCGTCGTGACGGGCACGCGCATCACCCAGATCACGAGCGTCTCGGGCCAGCAGTACCAGGCGGCCGTCTTCATCGACGCCTCGTACGAGGGTGACCTCCTCGCGCGAGCCGGTGTCAGCTACCGGATCGGGCGCGAGTCGAAGGCCACCTACGACGAGTCGCTCGCCGGGGTCCGAGGTGGCCAGGTCGTCGTCTCGAGCGTCGGCAACATCGACGTCCCGTTCCTTCGGTCGGCTCCCGGACCCATCGGCTCCGCGGACACGCGCATCCAGGACGCGAACTACCGGATGTGCTTCTCGAGCGACCCCGCCAACCAGACGCCCTTCAGCCCGCCTGCCGACTACGATCCGGCCGACTACGAGATCTTCCTCACGTACCTGGCGGAGCAGCAGGACCTGCTGGACACCCCGGCCCAGCTGTCCTGGCTGATGAGCGTGAGCCCGCTCGCCAACGACAAGTTCGACATCAACGACAAGGGCCTCCTGAGCACCGGGGTCCCAGGTCTGAACTGGGCCTGGCCCGAGCTCGATATCGCCTCGCGGAGCGAGATCGACGCCCGGCATCGGCAGTACAGCCAGGGGCTGATCTGGTTCCTCAGCCAGGACCGGCGGGTGTCCGCCGGGATCCGCGACACCCTCGCCGGATACGGCCTGTGCAAGGACGAGTTCACCGACAACGACAACTGGCCGTGGCTGCTCTACATCCGCGAGGGCCGGCGCATGCTCGGGTCGTACGTGCTGACCCAGGCCGACATCCAGACCAACCGCTCGAAGACCGACATCATCGGCGTCGCCTCCTACCGCGTGGACTCGCACCTCGTCTCGCGCTGGGTCGACGGCCAGGGCCGGCTCATGACCGAGGGGTCGATGTCGTTGCCGTACATGAACTGGGCGATCCCCTACCGCGCCCTTACCCCGAAGCGCACCGAGATCACGAACCTGCTGGTTCCCGTGAACGCGTCGGCCAGCCACGTCGCCCAGGCGTCCCTCCGCATGGAGACGCAGTACATGATCATGGGCGAGGCGGCCGGGGAGGCGGCGGCGATGGCCATCCGCAGCCGAGCGCCGGCGGGCTCGACGGCCGTGCCGGCCAGCACCAACGTCCAGGACATCGACGTGGTCCGCCTGCAGAAGCGGCTGCGCGCTCGCGGTTGCTACCTCGTCAACCCGGCATGAGCCGACCAGCCCTGCCGGCCTTCGCGCGGGCCGTCGTCGCCTGCTAAGGTCGGCGCCATGGGACTCGGCTTCGGACTGCTCAGTGCCCAGCTTCGCCCCGGCGAGACCGACTGGACGCGCGCCTACGACGAGACGGTCGCCCTCGCGGTCGAGGCGGAACGGCTCGGCTTCGCCTCGGTGTGGACGACCGAGCATCACTTCGTCGATGACGGCTACATGCCCTCACTCCTCGTGGTCGGCGCGGCGCTCGCGCAGGCGACCTCGACGATCGAGCTCGGGACCGGGGTCGTGCTCGCCCCGATGCATCACCCGTTGCGGTTGGCCGAGGATGCGGCGACCGTCCAGCTGCTGAGCCACGGCCGCCTCGTGCTGGGCCTCGGGCTCGGCTGGTCGGAGGTCGAGTACGCGGGCCTCGGGGCCGATGCGCGCCGGCGCGGCGCCGCGATGGACGAGATCCTGCAGATCCTGCCCGCAAGCGTGGAGCGGTGAACCGTTCACCCATCAGGGCGCCGTCTACGACCTCCCGACGCTCGGCGTCCGGCCCCGCCCCTCCACGCCGATCCCCGTCCTCGTCGGGGGCAGCGCGGAACCCGCCGTCCGGCGCGCCGCGCGTCTCGCCGATGGGCTCTTCGCCAACGTTCCAGCCGAGAAGTTCGTGCAGCAGGTCGGCTGGGTGCTCGACGAGTGCGAGCGCATCGGGCGCGATCCGTCGACCTTCCGGTTCATCCACTACTCGGTGCTGCTGCCCGGCCCGTCCCGCGAGGCGGCTCTTGCCCGCTACCGCGACGTGCTGTGGGGGATGCAATGGAAGTACTCGGACATGGAGGCGTCCGCGACACGGCCGCTCCCGGTGGTGACGCCACCGCCGTTCGAGCGAGCCGACGAAGACCTGGTGACGGGTCGGGCGACCTTCGCCGGGCCACCCGAGGTGCTGGTCGAGGCGCTGCTTGATCTGCGCCGGCACGCGGGCGTGCCGGTCGAATTCGTCACCAGGAGCCACTTCCCGCTGTTGGAGCTGGAGCCGCAACTCGACCTGATGGCGCAGCTGGCCGAGGGCGTCGTCCCGCACGTCTGAGCCACCCTCCGAAGCAGGCACGACGATGACCCCGATGCCCGACTTCATCGACCCGATGCTCGCGACGCTGGTCGCGGAGCCGTTCGACGACCCCGACTTCCTGTACGAGGTCAAGTGGGATGGCTTTCGGGTCGAAGCCGCCGTGCACGGGCAGGACGTCCGTACGTGGACCCGCGGCCGGCTCGACGCCGAGCGCTATTTCGGGCCGTTCCTGGCGCCGCCGACGTGGATCGCGGCGCGGGAGGCGATCGTGGATGGCGAGGTCGTGGCGCTCGGTCCGTCGGGCGATCCCGATTTCGCCCTGCTCCAGGCCCGGATCCGCGGGAGCCGCTCCGCCCGCGCCGGCATCGACGGCTTCGTGTACCAGGTGTTCGACCTGCTGTGGCTCGATGGACGATCCCTGCTCGACGAGACGCTCGACGAGCGGAGGCGCCTGCTTCGCGAGGTGCTGGTCGCCGATCCCCGCGTCCGTCTCAGCGAGCACACCGTCGGTGACGGGATCGTGGCCTACGCAGCGGCGCAGGCTCGCGGGCTCGAAGGCATCATGGCCAAGGACCGCCGATCCCCCTATCGACCCGGCGCCCGTTCGATGGATTGGCGCAAGGTCAAGATCCGGCCCGAGCAGGAGCTCGTCGTGGGTGGCTACACGCTGGGCAAGGGCTACGCGACCCACCTCGGCGCCCTCCATGTCGGGATCTACGAGGACGGCGCGCTCCGCTACGCCGGCAAGATCGGTGCCGGGTACACCAAGACGACGCGGGCCGAGCTGCGCGCGCTGCTGGCGCCGCTCGAGACGACCGACCCGCCGTTCGAGCCGGCGCCCCCTCGACGGCTGGGCGCCGACGCGACCTGGGTGCGGCCGGAGATCGTCATCCGGGCGGACTTCGCGGGCTGGACCGGCGACGGTCTCGTCCGTCAGGCGAGCTACAAGGGCCTCGATCTCGGGAAGGATCCGCGGGTGGTCGTTCGCGAGGTCCCGAAGAAGTAGCCAACCGCGCGCGCACTCTGGCGTCGACTACACCAGCTCGTCGCGCCGGCGCGTCAGGTAGGCGGTCTCCGCGGTGTTACCCGCCAGCTCGATGGCCCGGTCATAGGCCGCACGCGACTCGGGACGGCGGTCCAGTCGGCGCAGCAGGTCGGCGCGGGTCGCATGGTAGGCGTGGTAGTCGGCCAATCGGTCCTCCAGCCGATCGACCTGCACCAG
Organism: uncultured Chloroflexia bacterium; assembly: GCA_963828965.1. GTDB lineage: Bacteria > Chloroflexota > Limnocylindria > Limnocylindrales > CSP1-4 > SPCO01. The sequence goes on along the minus strand of CAWHGL010000002.1, from coordinate 877,014 downwards.
GGCCACCGCCGGGCCGTCAAGCTCGGCGACCGCGATCGCCCGGTTGAGGGCGACGATCGGCGAGGGGTCGAGGCGGATGAGCTGGTCATAGAGGGCGACGACCTGCCACCAGTCGGTCTCCCCCATCTCGCGGGCCGACGTGTGCACCGCATTGATCGCGGCAAGGACCTGGTAGCGACCCGGAGGCTCTCCGGACGCCAGGCGCTCACGCACCAGTCGATGACCCTCGGCGATCAGGGCTGCGTCCCAGGCCCCGCGATCCTGCTCGCCGAGCGTGACCAGCTCGCCACTCGCCGAGACACGCGCCGTGCGGCGGGCCTCGGTGAGGAGCATCAGCGCCAGCAACCCGGCCACCTCGCCGTCCTCCGGCAGGAGCTCTCGGACCAGCCGCGTCAGGCGGATGGCCTCCGCGGTCAGGTCATGGCGGACGGGATCCGTGCCGGGGCCGGTCGCGAGGTAGCCCTCGTTGAAGACGAGGAACAGGACGGCGAGGACGCCCGAGACGCGTCCCGGGAGATCCTCCGCCGACGGCACCCGATACGGGATGCGAGCCGCCTTGATCTTGCCCTTCGCCCGGGTGATCCGCTGGCCCATGGCCGTCTCCGGCACCAGGAACGCACGGGCGATCTCGGGCATGGTCAGCCCGCCGACCATGCGCAGCGTCAGCGCGACGCGGGTCTCCATCGCGAGCGCCGGGTGACAGCACGTGAAGATGAGCCGGAGCCGGTCGTCGTCGATGGCGCCGAGCGGCTGGGGCGGGTCGAAGTCGTACGACATCTGCGCCTCCCGCTGCTTGTCGTCGCGCTTGTGCTCGCGCCGGATCCGGTCGATGGCCTTGCGGTTGGCGGTGGTGGTCAGCCAGGCGCCCGGGTTCGGGGGGACGCCGTCGGCCGGCCAGCGCTCGGTGGCGGTCGCGAATGCCTCGGCCGTCGCCTCCTCGGCGATATCGAGGTCACCGAACCGCTTCGTCAGGGCGGCGACCACCCGAGCCCACTCCTCGTGGTGGGCGTGGGTGATCGCTTTCCCGACGTCGATGGCGCTCTTCCTCTGGGTCACTCAGGGTAGGCGTCGTCGGGCATGAGCTCGAACACCTGTTGGGCACACCGGCAGGCGGCAGCGATCTTGGCGGCCCACTCCAGCGCTTGCTGGCGTGAGGCCACGTCGACGACGGCGAATCCGCCGATGTGCTCCTTGCTCTCCGGATACGGGCCGTCGGTGACCGTCCCGTCGGTCCCCACCACGCTCGGGTCCTGGTGCTCCAGCCCGGCGCCATAGACCCATACGCCGGCCTGCATGGCCGCCTGCTCGACGGCGTGCGCCGCCTTGGCCACCTCGGGCAGGTCCTCCCGGGGGAAATCCATGTCGCCGTCATCGAACAGGATCATGTACCTGGTCATCTCGGATCGCCTCCTGTCGTCGTCTGGCCGCCCTCGGCGGGCCGCCGCTCACCTTCTCTACGAACGCCGCTGCCCGAATCCGACACACCGCCTCGCGGATCGGTGTCGGGTCTTACTCGCCCAGCAGCGGCCGCACCTCCACCTTCCGGTTGCAGGCCTTCGATCCCTCGGCGGCGAGCTTGAGCGCCACGTCGAGGTCGGCGGCCTCGATGATCCAGAAGCCGGCAAGGTACTCCTTCGATTCGAGGAACGGCCCGTCGGTGAACACCGCCTCGCCAGCCCGGTTGTCGATGACGGTGGCCGTGCTCGGCGCCCCGAGGCCGACCGCGAAGACCCAGTGGCCTTCCGTCTGGAGCCGCTCGTTGAAGATGTCGATGGTCGCCATCTCGTCATCGGTGGCGAGGCTGGCCGAGTCGTGGATCACGGAAACCAGGTACTGCATCTCGGATCGTCTCCTATGGGTCGCGGCCGCCCTTGGTCGGACGGCCGCTCACGGATGTCGGGTGGCTCAGTCGACGTAGTGCGGGCGTCCGTTCGGCCGGAAGACCTGGATCGTCACGCCCTTCGAGTCGGTCCGCGAGTCGACAAGGTCGAGCGCGATGTCCGGGCCGTCGTCGGGGAAGAGCCGCGCGCCCTGGCCGAGGACCACGGGGACGACGAGCAGGTCGATCTCGTCGACGAGGTCATGGGCGAGCAGCCATCGGACCAGGGTCGCGCTGCCGTGGACCTGCAGCTCGCCCGCCCGCCTGGCCTTCAGCCCGCCGATCGTCGCTGCGAGGTCACCGGAGAGGACGGTCGTGTCCGCCCACTGCGGTTCGGTGATCGTGGTCGATGCAAGGTACTTGGGCCTCGAGTTCAGGGCGGCCGCGATCGGGTTGCCGGCCGGGTCGGCCGCCGCGGCGCGAGCACGCTCGTCCGCGCCCCAGAAGTCGGCGAAGAGCTCGTAGGTCCGCCGGCCGAACAGGAACGCGTCGGCGCGCTGGTAGGTCTCGTTGATGAATGTCATGGTCTCGTCGTCGCCCATCCCCATGGCCCACCCGCCCCGGTCGAACCCGTTCCGGCGGTCCTCATCCGTCGCGCCGCCGTTGCCCTGCATCACCCCGTCGACGGTGACCTGCGTCATGGTCGTCAGCTTCATGGTCGTGGTTCCTTCTCCGCTGGGTGTCGTCCCGTGGGCGCCCTCGTGGGCGGCCCTTCACCCCTACCACGAACATGTCGGCCCGAATCCGACATCGGCTACGGCCTTCATTTTGGGCGCCCGGTCGCGCGCTGGTGGCCGCGCGGGTGAAGCATGCGACTCGACGCATCGCCGACTGGTAGACCTCGGACGTGTCCGTCGGGCTCGCCAAGGCCGTGGGCGGTTCTCGCCGCCCACGGCCATCAGGCGAGCGAGCGTGTGCAGGGCAGGGTTCGGCTCGTGGCGGGCCGGGTTCGTCAGTCGGCGGGTTCGAACTCGATCGAGTCGAGGACCTGCTGGAGCTCGGGGCGATCGGCGGCCAGGAGATCGGCGGGCACGCTCGTGAAGAACGTGACGGTCTTGCCGTCGACGTCGATCGCATATGCACGCTCATGGGAGTTCAGTCCCACGCCATATCTCCGGTCGCCGGCGCCGTTGTTCTCGCATCCGACGGTTACCGGCGCCGGGCAGGTGCCCCAGATCCAGAAGCCGTCCTGCCCGTTTCCGCAGGTTGCGGTATCGATGGTGACGGTGTAATCGACGTAGTTCCCGGGGTGGCCGCCCACGGTCACGTCGGTGATCGGCCCCGCGTCGATGCCTGGCTGACTCGAGATGACGTCGAGGAGCCCGGCGGCGCCGGATCCTGCCGCCGGCACGACGGGCGTGTGGTCGGTGCAGGGGTCCTTGAACCCATGGTCAAAGGGCTGAGGAAAGAGGAGCGGCGGAGTCGGTGCCAGTATCCCCATAGTCCTTCGTCGCGAAGGTCGCGGGGATGCCGGCGCCCGCCGTCCAGCCGGATGGCGTGGTGAACGAGATCCCTGGATTGGTCCCTCGGCTCGGGAACGCGTATCGGCGGCCGGCTTCGAGCGGCGCGAGATCGTTTGAGAGGACCTGTGGCGTCGGCGTGGGGCTGGGGGACGCGGTCGGGATCGGGGCGCCGCCGACGCTGCTTCCCGACGGACCGAAGTTGATCCATGCCAGCGCGATCGCGACCACGGCTGTGGCAGCGACCAAGGCTTTGGTGAGCGTGTTCATGTCGATGGTCCTCCACGGGTTCGGGAGAACCCGTTCCTGTCGAGTCGTTCGGATGGCCAGGAGGACGCCGTCGACGGCCTTGGGCGGCGTGCGATCGGAGCCCGCCTCGAGCCATTCGGTCGTCGCGCGCTGGAATTCGCGGTCGTCGCTCATGCCGGCAGCTCCCCCTGGAGCGGTGAGGTCGCGCGCGCCTCGTCGAATGCGACGCGGAGCGCACGGGTGGCGTAGTGGAGTCGCGACCGGGCGGTGCCGTCAGGGATGCCGAGCGTCTCGGCGACCACGACGAGGGGCAGGCCCACGTGGTGGTGAAGGACGAACACCGCCCGCTGGTCGAGCGGGAGCTTGCGGAAGGCCCGCTCCAGCTCATCGCGATCAAGGAACGCTTGAACGTCGTCCGACGGGTCCGCCCGTTCGACGGGCAGCTCGCGGACGACCGACGTCCAGCGCCGGCTACGCGGAGCTTCCGCGTAGCAGGTGTTGACGAGGATCCGGAAGGCCCACCCCTCGAAGCGGTCCGCCTCGCGAAGGTGGGGCAGCTTGCGCCAGATGGTCACGAGGGCGTTCTGCAGGACGTCCTCGGCGAGCTCGGGGTCTCGCAGGATCCGGCGGGCGATCCCGAACAGCGTGTCGCTCGACTGGTGCACCAGTTCTGCGAACGCCTCCTGGTCGCCGGCGCGGGCTCGCTCGACGAGATCGCGATCCATCGGGCTCCCTGGGCGCTGCCGCGGCCGAATGACCACGGTCTACCCATGATGAGGGGGCGGGTGTCGCGAAACGTTCAGGGGCTGCGAGCTGCGATGCTGCGACCTGCGACCTGCGACCTGCGAAAGGATGTTCCGGTTCTGAGCGAACACGCTGACCTGCGACACCAGCGGGGCGCGGGTGGCCCTTGGGCACACGTCGCTGGTGGTGGCGGCCAGCGACGGCCCTGGTGGATAGGTACGACCTAACCGCACTCCCACGTCCTCGAGCGACTGACACACCGAATGACCTAGCCGGGCCCTCTGCGCGCCCCTTGGGCGTCCTGACGTGGACGTCGTGCTGGCGGGCGGCATCTTCGTCGTCGCCTACGCCCTCATCGCCTCCGAGCGCTTCGACCGGACCCTCGATCGCCCTGCTGGGCGGCCTGCTGGTGGTCGTCCTCGGCGTCATCGACCAGGAGGAAGCCTTCGCCGGGATCGACTTCAACGTCATCTTCCTGCTGGCCGGGATGATGATCCTGGCCGGCGGACTCAGTAAGACCGGCTTCTTCGAGTACGTCGCCGGGCTGGCCATCCACCGTTCGCGCGGCGAGCCGTTCCGGCTGCTCGTCATGCTCGCGGTCGGCGACGGCGCTGCTCTCGGCTGTCCTCGACAACGTCACCACGGTCGTCCTGCTGACCCCGGTCACCCTGTCGATCGCGCGGACGCTGAAGGTCTCGCCGTTCCCGTATCTCATCAGCCAGATCTTCGCGTCGAACATCGGCGGGACCGCGACCCTCATCGGCGACCCGCCGAACATCCTCATCGGCTCGGCGGCCGGGCTCGACTTCGCCGACTTCCTCGTCAACCTGGCGCCGGTGGTCCTCGTGATCATGGTCGTCTTCCTGGGGATCCTGCGGCTCTGGTTTCGCCGCGCGCTGCAGGACGACGAGGACCGGCTGGACGTGATGGCTGCGCTCGACCCAGCGGCGGCGATCACCGATCGGCCGCTGATGATCCGGGCGCTGGTCGTATTGGGTCTGACCCTGTCGGCTTCCTCTTCCATTCCGTGATCGGCGTGGAGGCGGCGACGATCGCCCTCCTCGGAGCGACCGTCCTGATGATCGTCGGCCCGCTCGACCCGCACGAGTCCCTGCGCGACATCGAGTGGAGCACGCTGTTCTTCTTCGTCGGCCTGTTCATGCTGGTCGAGGCGGTCGTCCATGTCGGGATCGTTGGCACCGTCGCCACTGCCCTGGCCGACGTCGTTGATGGACGCCTCGGTGTCGCGACGATCGGCATCCTGTGGGTGTCCGCGTTTGGCTCCGCGATCGTCGACAACATCCCGTATACGGCCACCGCGATCCCGATCGTCGAGGAGATGATCGCGACCGGGCTCGACGCCGAGCCCCTCTGGTGGGCGCTGGCATTGGGTGCATGCCTCGGCGGCAATCTCACGATCGTCGGCGCCTCGGCCAACATCGTCGTGGCCAACCTCGCTGCCCGCGACGGGCACCCGATCACGTTCGGGCAGTTCCTGCGATACGGCTCCGTCGTGGTAGTCATGTCGCTCACGATCTCGACGGCCTACCTGTGGCTGCGGTACCTGTGATGCGCGACGAGGGAGAGCCGACACCGATGAGCGACTTCGCGATCGCCACGAGCGGCCTCAGCAAGCAGTACCGCGGCGGAGTGCTGGCCGTCGACCAGGTCGACCTGCGTGTCGCGCGCGGCGAGATCTACGCGTTCCTCGGGCTCAACGGTGCCGGCAAGTCGACGACGATCCGGATGCTGCTCGGGATGATCCGACCGACGGCAGGACACGCTGAGCTGTTCGGCGAACGGGTGCAGCAGTGGAGCCTCGGACCTGTGGCGGCGTGTCGGTTACCTCGTCGAGTCGGCGACGGCCTACCAGGAACTCACCGTTCGAGAGAACCTCGACATCGCGCGCCGCTTGGCCGGGATGCCAGACGCGTCCGGCGGTGGATCGGATCCTCGAGCGCCTGGCCCTCGCAGCCGTACGCAGACCGACGAGCCGGCACGCTTTCGCTCGGCAATCTGCAACGGCTGGCGCTGGCGCGTGCGCTGCTCCCGTCGCCGGAACTGCTCGTCCTCGATGAGCCAGCCAATGGGCTGGATCCGGCCGGCGTCATCGAGATCCGCGAGCTGCTGCGCAGCCTCGCGGCCGACGAGGGCGTCACGGTCTTCATGTCCAGCCACATCCTCGGTGAAGTCGATCTGCTGGCGACCCGGGTTGGGATCGTCCATCGTGGGCGGCTGGTCGAGGAGCTGGACCACGATGCCCTTGAGGCACATCGTGATCGCCGGCTCGAGGTAGAGGGTCGGGACCTCGAGCGTGCCGAGGAGGTCCTGCGCGCAGCGGGTTTCTCGCCGCGGTGGCGCACTGCCACGGACGGTCCCCCTGTCCTCGAGCTACGCGAGGCCCGCGCCCTGGAAGCACCCGACGAGGTCGCGATCCTGCTGGTCGCCGCGGGGACGCCGCCGACGCGCCTGGCGGTCGCTCGCGAGTCACTCGAAGATCACTTCATCCGCTTGACCACTGGCGGCGGCGGAGATCTGACATGAGCGGCTTCGTCGCTGCCGTGCGGACCGAGATGTTGAAGGCGCGGCGCTCGCGCGTCCCGTGGGGGGTCGCCATCGGGTTCTCCCTTGCGCCTCTGGTCATGGGCCTGTTCATGTTGATCCTCAAAGACCCCGAACGGGCCCGGACGCTGGGGGTGCTCGGGCGCGAAGGCGCAGCTCACCGCGGGGACCGCCGATTGGCCCACGTACCTCAACCTGCTCGGCCAGGCGGTCGCGGTCGGCGGGGCAGTCCTGTTTGCGTTCCTGACCGCCTGGGTCTTCGGACGCGAGTTCGCGGACAAGACCGTTCGTGGGTTGCTCGCGAACCCGACCTCGCGGAGCACGATCGTCGTGGCGAAGTCGGCGGTGGTGGCGACCTGGGGACTCGTGATCACGGCCTGGGTCCTCGCGCTCGGCCTCGTGATCGGCGGCCTTCTTGACCTTCCCGGTTGGTCATCGACCCAGGGACCGGCGACGGTCGCGAGCATCGCGCTGGCAGCAGTCCTGACGGTCGCCCTGCTCGGTTGGGCCGCGTTCTTCGCCAGCGTCGGTCGTGGCTACATCGCGCCCTTGGCCTGGACCGTTGCGATGGTCGCCCTAGCCCAGATCCTGACCGTCCTCGGTTGGGGGGCGTGGTTTCCCTGGGCGATCCCGGCGTTGCTCAGTGGAGCCGGTGGTGCGGCCGTGGAGCCGGTGACCCCTGCTGGCGTGCTCGTGCTCCTCGTGGCCGCTGCTGCCGGACTCCTGGCGACGATCGCCTGGTGGGACCGCGCCGATCAGACCGGCTGAGCAGCTACACCGTATTGGTCGACGTCGCGGATCCGATCGAGCTGCGATCGCGACTCCATGAGACGTACCCACTCGCGGTCGTGCGTGCGCGGGTGATGAGCGCGAGCCAACGATGTTGTGGACCTGACCATCTCGGCGCCAAACACAATGATCGGGTATTGACATTGGACCGACTCCAAGGTCTACGGTTCACGACATGGCAGCGACACCCGAGACCGGCTTCCTGGTCCTCGCCGATCTGACCGGCTACACCGCGTACCTCGCCGGGAGCGAGATCGAGCACGCGCCGGCGATCGCTGGCGACCTCCTGGAGACGATCGTCGGCCGCCTCGAGCCGCCGTTCCGACTGGCCAAGTTCGAGGGCGACGCGGCGTTCCTGTTCGTCGAGGACGGGCGCGCTGACGGGTCCTTGCTGCTCGACGCGATCGAGGCGGCCTACCTCGCCTTTCGGCGTCGACTGCGCAGCATCGACCAGGCGACGACCTGCGACTGCAACTCGTGTCGCCTGGCGCCGAGACTCGACCTGAAGGTGTTCGTCCACCATGGGGCCTTCGTGTGGAGTCGCATCGCCGGGCGCGACGAGCTGGCGGGTTCCGATGTCATCGTCGCCCATCGATTGCTGAAGGGCGCAGGCGCCGCCGCGGCCCGAGCGAACGGCTTCGCGCTCTTCACGGCCGCCGCCGTCGACGCTCTCGGTCTCGACGCCGATGCCCTGCAGCTCCGAGCCGGGTGCGGAAGACATCGAGCACCTCGGCCGGATCGACACGTTCACCTTGGACCTCGAGGCGCGCTGGCAGGACGAGAGCACCATCCGCCGGCTCGACATCGCCGACACCGATCTCGCCTTCGACATCGAGGCGTCCTTCGCCGCCGACCGATCGGTGGTCTGGGCGCACCTGACGTCGCCCGCCCTCCGAACGCGATGGGAGGGCCCGATCTCCATCGCGGAGACGTCGGCCGGTGGGCGCCGCGGCGTCGGCACGACGGCCCAATGCGTGACCGGACGCCTGGCGACCCTCGAGGAGATCGTCGACTGGCAACCGTACGACCGCGTCGCGTGGCGCCTGGCCGTCCCGGGCGTCGGCCCAGTCGCGGCCACCGCGGATCTCGAGCCGACCGACAACGGGACCCATCTCCGACTCCGCTGGGCCTTCGAGGGTGCTGCGGCCGCGGATACCGCGGCGGTAGCGCGGATGCAGGGAGAGAAGAGGGCCGCCTATGCGCGGCTCGCCACGGTCGTTGCCGGCGCGCTGCCGGTCGTCCAACACGAGGAGGCTCGACCATGAGCGCGTCCGTCGCCGAGCAGGTGATCGAGCGGTCTGCGCAGGACGTCTGGGCGTACGCCGCCGACATCCTCCGCCATGCGGAGTGGATGACCGTCACCGACGCGCGGATCGTGCAGGGAGATGGGACGCAGGTGGGGGCGCGTGGACGCGAACGTGTGCGATTCGGCCCGTTCGGGTGGGACGCCGAGTTCGAGGTGTCCGAGGCCGAGCCGGGGCGTCGGATCGCCTGGAAATCGGTCCAAGGTGTCCCATTCGATCTCACGGTCACGCTGAACCTCGAGCCCATTGGCCCAGCGTCGACCAAGGCGAGCTACGGGGCGGACATCCGACTGCGCGGCCTGTGGCGGCTGCCGTCGCCGATGGTCGCGATGGAGGCAAATGCCGGACCGGCGCGCGAACTCTCGCGGCTCAAGGCGCAGGTCGAGTCGGCTCCGTCCATGGCTCCGGCGACGTCATGACGAGCCTTGCCGAGTTCCCGATCAGCGCCCGTGCCGCAGCTGGCGATCTCGCGCGCGCGCGCCGCTGGTACGAAGACCGGCTCGGACTCCTCCCTGAACACGAGGACCCGGGTGGCGCGTGGTACCGCTTCGCGGGCGAGACCTGGCTGTACCTGTACGCCACGCCGTCAGCGGGGACCGCCAAGAACACGATCGCGGGCTGGGAGGTCAAGGACATCGAAACGGTCATGGCCGAACTGCGCGAACGTGGCGTGATCTTCGAGGAGTTCGACCTCGGGGATGTCCAGATGGTCGATGGGTTGGCCGACTTCGGCATGCGCCAAGGCGGCGTGGTTCAAGGACAGTGAAGGCAACACGTACGAGTTGACTGAAGTCCGCCAGCACCCTTGACATGCGAGCCACTCCAAGGTTTGCTGGCCGCATGAGGATCGACTCGATCGGTAGTGTCGCTGTTAGGGCGGCGAACGTTGGCGGTGCATGAAGTTCCTGATCCACTCCGGGGCGGTTGACGCCCGGGAAGGCTTGCGGCAGGAAAACTCGCGTAATCTCAATTCAGCACGCGCGCGAAACGATCGGCCTTCACTACCACCGGGCGCGAGTCAGTCGGTGTTGCCCGTCCCGAACTGGCGGTCGCCCGCGTCACCGAGGCCGGGCATGATGTAGCCCTTCTCGTTGAGCCCGCGGTCGAGCGACGCGCAGTGGATCTCGACGTCGGGGTGCGCCGCATGGACGGCAGCGACGCCCTCGGGCGCGGCGATCAGGTTGATGAGCTTGATGCGGACCGGCTTGACCGCGCCCCAGCGCTTGAGGACATCGATGGCGGCGGTCGCGCTCCCGCCGGTCGCGAGCATCGGGTCGAGGATCAGGCACAGGTCGACGCTCGCCGAGGTGGGCAGCTTGTTGTAGTACTCGACCGGGCGAAGCGTGCGCTCGTCGCGGAACAGGCCGAGGTGCCAGACCTGGGCGGTCGGCATGAGCTCGAGCATGGCGTCGACCATGCCGAGCCCGGCGCGCAGGATCGGGATCAGCCCGATGCGCTCGCCGAGCTCATGCGCGTCCATCTCCTCCATCGGGGTCGTGATGCGACGCGTGCCGACCTTCGCGTCGGCGAGCGCCTCGTAGCCGAGGAGCCACGACAGCTCGCGGACGACCTCACGGAACTTCTTGGGCTCGGTGTCCTGGTCGCGCAGGACGGCGAGCTTGTGGAGGACCGCGGGGTGGCTCGAGACATGGAGCGTCGAGGGGTTCGTCACGGCCGAAATCGTACTGCGCAGCCGGACCGCGGATCGGGTCGATCACGCCTTCTCGTCGGTCGTCCCACGGGCGTTCCGGCCCAACGGCGGCCGCGCCAGGCCCACCCGGACCAGTTCAGCCGCGGCGGCGCTCGAGCAGGCGCCCGGTCGCGGGATCGAACCAGACGAAGCCGGGCTCATCGGGCGGCTCCGCGCCGTCGGTCAGCGCGGCGACCCATCGACGGCTCGACCCCGGGAAGGCCGCATCGATGATGTGCGGGTAGCGGCCGACGCAGCGCCCGGTTCGTCGCGCTCGCGCGCACGACCCATACCGACGCGACTCGGTACGGCTGGGCGTCGCCGGGTCGATGGCTCGCGACCGCGTGCGCCTCCGCCTCGGCCTGCTTGCGATGCGTGTCGCGAACGGCAGCGCCGAAGTCACCGAACGTGTTCCAGCCCTCGGCCAGGATCAGCACGCGATGCGCGTCGTCGCGCATGCCGACGTCGGTGGAGCGCCGCGGGTCCGACGGACGCGTCGGAAGCTCGAACGTCCCGTGCCGACCCGTCGCCCGTGCTCGCGCCAGCAGATGTTCCTGGATCGCGAGGTGCCCGGCGTCCGCAGGCTCGTCGCGCCCGACGCCCGAGCGGCCGCGTGAACGAGACCGCCAACGGCCGCCCGAGCGCCACGCCGAGGGCGACCCAGGTCTCGAGCGGGGTCCTGACGCCCACGCCGCGCTCGATGTCGCTGATGGTCGACTGACTGACGTCGGCTCGATCCGCGAGCACCAGCTGGGTCAGGCGTCGGGCGCGCCGTGCCGAGCGGACCTCGCGACCCAGCGCCGCCGCGATCTCGTTCGAGCGTCGGACCGTCTCGCGTTGCGGCTCCGTCGGCCGACGTCGGGTCGTAGGCATGCTCGGGATCGTCGCAGGTGGCCATGCACCCGGCCTTGGCTCACTCGATATCGCTCCGGCTGGTAACCAGGCGCCTACGGGGCCACAAGGTCGCGGGTGCCGGGGTCGCCGGCAGGAAAACGGCCTCGGGCACACGTGACGCGAGCCAGGGATCGAAGGCCTCGAGCCGCCGCGCGGGGTCGAGCGGGTCGTTGCGGGCTCGATGCCCCCTAGATACCAGTGGGGGCGATATCCGCGGGCAGATGGAGCGTCGGCGGTCAGCCCGACGCGTGGAAACGGCCGGCTCCCGTGGGGGAACCGGCCGTTGGATCAGCGTGGCCCGCGCCGTTGCGGACCGTGTGGCTCGGCCCGCTCGCGGCACCGACCGATGTGGGCTCGGCCCGCGCGCGGCACGGACCGAGTAGATGCGGCCCGCCCGCGATGCGCGCGGGCCGTGAGGAACGACTTAGTTGCCGCCCGGTGTCACCTCGACCGTGCCCTTCGTGAAGGCCGCGCCCTTGGTGTCGACGTCGGTCAGCTCGGCCAGTGCGGCCTCGGCGAGGTCGGTGCGGAACGCCTCGGCCGCCGGAGCGGCCTTGATGATCCCCGCATCGGTCGAGATGTCGACGGTCTGCTGGTACGAGGCCGGATCGAGCGCGCCGATGCCGTTGGGCGACGGCCAGATCAGCGGGTTGATCTCGTTCATCATCCAGGCCTGGTGACCGGCGCCAAGGGTGGAACCGGCGTTGACCGTGTACTGGATGCAGTCGTCGGGATTGTCCCGGCAGTAGATCCAGCCCTTGAACGAGGCCTTGAGGAATCGCTTGGCGATGTCCTCGTTGCCGGGCTCGGCGAGCCACGCGGCCCGCGCGAACAGCGCGTCCTGGAGCATCGCGGACCCCTCGTCATTCCAGTTGATGACGTTGAGGTCAGTCGGCTGGTACAGATTGCCGGTCTCGGGGTTGGTCGCCTCGAGGACCTGCGCGTACTCGTTGTAGATCATCGCCTCGGCGACGTCGATCTGCTTGCTGAGCAGCAGGGTCATGTCGAACGGCTGGATGACCTTCTCGTAGTCGGTGCCCTGGGTCAGGCCCGCCTTGGAGGCACCGGCCGTGACCTCGAACTCGTTGCCGAAGTCCCAGACGCCGACCTTCTTGCCCTTGAAGGCGGCGGGGCCGGTGATGTTCGAGTCCTTCCAGGAAACGGACAGGGTGCCCGAGCGCTGGAAGATCTGGGCGATGTTCACGAGGTCGGACGGCGGCGTGCCCTCACGGACCTGGAGGACCTTGGGCTGCCAGGCGATCGTGAACTCGGGACCGTCGGCGGCCGAGCCGGCGACCTGCGGGATGACGTCCGGCCCGCCGGACACCATCGTGACGTCGAGGCCTTCCTCGGCGAAGTAGCCCTGCTCCTGGGCGGCGAAATAGCCCGCGAACTGGGCCTGTGGCACCCACTGCAGCTGCAGCCGCACGGCGTCCAGGGCGGCCGACGGCGACGCCGCCTCGCTCGCTGGCGCGCCGCTGGCCGGCGCCTCCGACGCGGCCTGGCTGGCCGGTGCCTGACTGCCCGCCGATGGACTGGCGCCCGTGCTCGAACAGGCGGCGAACACGACGCTGGCCGTCGCGGCCAGCGCCAGAAGACCCTTGGTCCTGCGCATCGTTCTCTCCTCCTCCATGGACTTCACCTGGTGGCCGACCGCCGGTCCCGGACGGCGTCGACCGCGTTCTCGATCCCTACGGTTGCTCCGCCCGCATGCTCGCATGCCAGGGGATGACGAGCCGCTCCACGGCGGCGATCGCGAGGTACAACACGATGCCGGTCACCGCGCCGATGATGATGGCCGCCCATGTCACGTCGAAGCGCAGGGCGCTCGCGCTCTGGACCACGACCCGGCCCAGCACGGTGCTCGAGCCGCCGAAGTATTCGCCGACGATCGCCCCGATGAGGCTGAGCGTGGCGCCCACCTTGAGGGCGGTGAAGAAGTAGGGCAGCGCGTTGGGCACGCGCACGTGCCAGAGCAGGTCCCAGTCGGACGACGCGTACGAGCGCATGAGCTCGATGGCGGCCGGCTCGACCTGGGTCAGGCCGCGGGTCACGTTGACCACGACCGGGAAGAACACGAGCGCGGCCACGATCATCATCTTCGAGACCGGGCTGAGCACCCCGAACCAGTTGTTCATGAGTGGGCGCGAAGGCGATGATCGGGACGGCGCTGGCCCCGATCGCGAGCGGCATGAGCAGCTCACGAGCCGTCACGAACCGGGCCGTCAGCCCGGCGACGAGCACACCCAGCGTCGTCCCGATGACCAGTCCGCCGAGTGCCTCGAACAGGGTCGCGGCAGCGGACGCCGCGAGCGGCCACTGCCCGGTCGACCAGTTGTCGCCCAGGGCGCGGACGATCTCGGTCGGGGACGGCAGGGGCAGGCCCTGCGAGCGGACCGCGCCGACGAGCACCTCCCAGAGCAGGAGCGTGACCACGAAGACCGCCACGGCCGGGGCGTAGTAGCGGATGCGCCGTGCCCAGCGAGTGCCTCGCGATGGCGACGGCGCGACCGGCGCCGGCGGCACGGCCCGACTGGAGGCCGCGCTCGTCATCCGATGCCGCCTTCGGCCGCGGTCCGGTCGATGGAGGCGATCGCACCCTCGAGCTCGCCCTCGGCCGTCGCCTCGTCCGCGCCGCCGCGCCGGAGCGCCTCGCGGACGACGGTCACGAGCTGGAAGTAGCGCGGCTCCTCGCGCGTGGCGATGCCGCGCGGCCGGCCCAGGTCGATGTCGACGATGTCGGTGATCCGACCCGGTCGCGCGCTCATGACGACGACGCGCGAGGACAGGAAGACCGCCTCGGGGATGGAGTGGGTGACGAACACGACCGTGATCCCGGTCGCCTCCCAGATGCGCAGGACTTCCTGGTTCATGCGCTCCCGGGTCATCTCGTCGAGCGCCCCGAACGGCTCGTCCATCAGCAGGATCGAGGGCTCGAAGGCGAGCGCCCGCGCGATCGCCACCCGCTGCTGCATCCCGCCGGACAGCTGGTACGGGTGGTGGTGCAGGAAGTCGCCGAGCTCGACGAGCTCGAGCATCTCGCGCGCCCGCGCGTCGCGACGGGCCTTGTCGTAGCCCATGAGTTCGAGCGGGAGCTTGACGTTGTCCTCGACGGTCCGCCAATCGAACAGCACGGGTGCCTGGAAGACCATCCCGTAGTCGCGGTCGCCGCGCGCCTCGAAGGCGGCCTTGCCGTTCACCTCGACCTTGCCGGCGGTCGGGGCGATGAGGTCGCCGATGACCCGCAGCAGCGTCGACTTGCCGCAGCCCGACGGCCCGATGAGGGACACGAACTCGCCGCGGCGGATGTCGAGGTCGATGCCCGAGAGCGCGGTCGTGACGACCACGTCATCACGGGTGAAGATCTTTTCGACGCCAGAGATCCGGACCACGCTGGCGGCATCGACCGGCGCGGACTCCGGCGCGATCTCCGGCTCGCGCGGGTCGTCGGTCATCAGCGGCCTCCCGGGATCGACATCACAGCCCCTGCGCGTCCGGTCGTCCGCGCAGGACGATCGACTCGACGAGGCGGATGGCGGCGAAGAAGACGATGCCCAGCGCGGCCGAGACGAGGATGGCGCCCCACAGCTTCTCCGGGCCGGTGATGTAGTACTGGTTGAAGTTGATGATCGCGCGCCCCAGGCCGTCGGGGATGCCGCCCGGTCCCTCCCCGATGATGGCGCCCACGATGGCCGCGGTCGCGGCGATCTTCAAGGCGGTGAACAGGTACGGCAAGGATGCGGGCAGGCGCACCTTGCGGTACACGTCCCAGCGGCTGGCGGCGTACGAGCGCATCAGCTCGAGGGCCCGCGGATCCGGCGAGCGCAGGCCGCGGATCATCGCGATCGTCACCGGGAAGAACGTGAGGTACGTCGCGATGATCACGACGCTCGCCACGCTCGGCCCGAAGGCGTACACGATCATCGGGGCGAGGGCCACGATCGGGATCGTCTGGCTCGCGACGACGTACGGCACGAAGGCGCGCTCGGCCAGGCGGAAGTGGACGAAGATCGTGGCCAGGAGCAGCCCGAGCAGGGTCCCGAGCACGAACCCGATGGCCGCCTCGCGCCAGGTGTAGAACGCGGCACCGCTCATGTACTGGAGGAGGGATTCCTCCGTGCCGCGTTGGACCGGCTGGAACAGGACCGCGCCGATGTTGAACCAGTGCGGGAGCGTCAGGTCGTTCGCGAACGCCCAGCGGAAGGGTGGATCCCACAGGACCGGGGCGCCCGGGCCGGCGGCGATGCCGCGGAACGGCACCCCGCCGAGGAACTTGACCAGCTCCCACAGCACGAGGATCGAGAGCAGGAACGCGACGAATACCGCGGCCCGCCGCCGCGATGAATGGCCCTCCGTCGTCTCGGAGGCCGCCACCGTGGCGACCCGGGCCGGCCGGGCGAGGTGCGGCGACAACCCGACCGGGTCCGCGGTCATCCGATGGTAGCCCCCGTGATCGACCGCGCGCCCCGCCGGCCGCGACGCCGAGGCGGCCCCACCGGTACGCGGGCGCGCGCCGTCCGCAGCGCCACGCTAGCCCGCGACCGCGCGGTCGGCGATGTCGAGGGCGCCATCGATGGCCTCGAAGCCCTCGGCGAGCTCCGCCTCGGTGATGCACAGGGGCGGGTTCGTGTGGATCGAGTTGTTGGCGATCATCGTGTAGACGCCGTGCTCGCGCAGGTACGCCCCGACGGCCTTCATCTCGTCGGACGTGCCGTTGAACGGCGTCATCGGGGTCCACGGATCGTGCGACCGGACGAGGTCGAGGATGCCGAACAGGCCCAGGTTCCGGTGCGCCCCGATCGACGGATGCTTGGCGGCCAGCCGCTCGTGGTGCTCGCGCATCCGCTCGCCGAGGCGGGCGGCGTTCTCGATGAGGCCGTCCTCCTCGTACACGCCGATCGTGGCGAGCGCGGCGGCCATCGAGACCGGGTGTGACGAGTAGGTCAGCCCGCCGTAGAACATGTGGTCGTCGAAGAAGTCCGCGATGTGGCTGCGCATGGCGACGCCGCCGAGCGGCAGGTAGGACGACGTCAGGCCCTTGGCCATGGTCATGAGGTCGGGCACCACGTCCCAGTGGTCCACGGCGAACCAGCGGCCCGTCCGCCCGAAGCCCGCCATGACCTCGTCGCAGACCATGAGGATGCCGTGCCGGTCGCACAGCTCGCGGACGCCCTGGAGGTAGCCGTCGGGCGGGATGAGGATGCCGTTCGTGCCGACGATCGTCTCGAGGAAGATCGCGGCGATCGTGTGCGGCCCTTCGTAACGGATGACGTCCTCGAGGCCCTGCAGCGACTCGGCGACCGGGCGCGGCTCGGCCTCGCCCCAGCGGTGGGTGTCCGGGTAGCGCACGACCCCCACCAGACCCGGCTCGTTGGCCCAGCGGCGCGGGTCGCCGGTGAGCGTCATCGCGCCCAACGTCGCCCCGTGATACGCGCGATAGCGGGCGAGGACCTTGGTCCGGCCGGTCACGTGGCGGGCGATCTTGATGGCGTTCTCGATCGCCTCGGCGCCGCCGAGCGTGAAGAACGTCTTGTCCAGGTCGCCGGGCAGGATCTCGGCCAGCTTCTCGCCGAGCCGCGCACGGATCTCCGTGGCGAAGGCCGGCTGGACGTACTGGAGCTTGGTCGCCTGCTCCGTGATGGCCGCGATGACCCGCCGGTCGCCGTGGCCGATGTTGACCGACATCAGCTGGCTGTTGAAGTCGAGGATGCGCCGCCCGTCGGGCGTGTACAGCCAGACGCCCTCGGCGCGATCGATCGCGATCGGGTCGATGGCGCCCTGCACCGACCACGAGAAGAACGTGTGCTCGCGGCTGAGCCGGACGATCTCGTCGCTCGTCATCGCTCCTGGAGCCGTGCCGATGCCCATGGTTCCTCCTCACCGCGTCCGCGGACGCGCCCGACCCGATTACAGCACATTCAGGCCGTCCCGGACGGGATCAGTACGTGGAGTGCGCCGGGCAGGACGGAGACGTCGAGCCAGCCCGGCGGATGGACGTCGCCATCGGTCTGGGTGGGCTGGGGCGGATCCGCCCGGACGTGCACCTGTCGCACGGTGCGGCGGATGACCGATCCCTCGAGCTCCCCGGAGCGCAAGAGGACATCGGCGGCGCCACGCAGCCCACGAAGCACGTCGCGCCCACCGATGACGATCAGATCGAGGCGCCCATCGGTCGGGTCGAGCGGCTCGCGCAGGCCGACCCGGCCCGGCACGAGCTCGCCGGCGTTGGCGATGAGCACGACCAGGCCGACGATCTCGATGGCATCGCCGTCGGCCTCGATGTGGAACGTGGCCGGCCGGAGCCGCATCGCCTCGCGCACGGCCGCCCCGATGTAGGCCCCGAAGCGCAGGTGCCGCTTCCATTCGTGCTCGGCGGCGGCCATCACGCGCGCATCGAAGCCCATCCCGCACGCGACCGTGAACAGGCGCTCGTGTGTCGCGGTCGTCTCGCCCGTGGCGCCCCACTTTGCACGACCGAGGTCCAGCCGGTGGCTCACCCCCGTCCGGATCACCCGCAGCGACCCACCGATCCCGCCCAGGGCGAGCGTGCCGGCCAGCACGTTGCCCGTACCGCCGGGGACGATGACGAGTGGGATGTCCGTCCCGACCAGCGCATCGGCCGCCTCGCGGACCGTGCCGTCGCCGCCCACGGCGATCACCGCCGCGCGACCGGTCACGTCCTGCAGGGCACGGATGGCACCCTCGTGGGTCTCGGGCGCCCAGTCCGGCGCCTGGCCGAACCGGGCCTGGACGGCGAGCTCGAGATCGTGACGGAGCCTGGAACGGCGGCCTTCCTCGGTCAGCCGCGCGGCACGCGGATTGAGGACGACGAGCGGCGGGCGATGGGCTTCGGCGGGGGGTTCCACGGACGCGGATGCTACGCCGTCGCACGGGCCGCGCGACAGGCCGACCGTTACGTGCCTGCAAGGTTTCGAGGCCTGCACTACACTGCGCGACGCCGACCCGACCCCCAGGTCACACACAGGACACGAAAACCGAAGAGCCCCCGCTCGCACGGCGATCGTCGTCGGCCTGGCCGCGTCAACCCCTCGTGGCCGACCCCTTGGACCGGGTTCCCGCTGGAACCTTCCCCCACCTGTCTTCCTGTCCTTTTCCGTGTGCGCGTGTGGCTCACCGCTACCGCCGTCGCGCCCCATCGCGACGTGTTGGCAGAAAGGAGCACCGTTGCGCACCCCCTCCATGGGCGCACGAGCGTTCATCCCGATGGCCCTCGCCGGGGCCGTCCTCTTCACCCTCGCCCCGTCGACGGCAGCACCGGTCGCAGCCGCGTCGCCCAAGACCGAGGCCCAGCAGATCATCGCCATCGCCAAGAAGCAGCTCGGCGATCCGTGGGTCCACGGCGCGACCGGACCCCGGGCGTTCGATTGCTCCGGGCTCGTCATCTACGCGTACCGCAAGGCTGGTGACTCCAAGGTCATCGGCAAGGGCAAGTACCGCTCGGCCCGCGCGCTGTATCGCTACTTCAAGGCCCGTGGCCTGGCCGATCGCAAGAACCCGAAGCCGGGTGATCTCGTGATCTGGGGCCGTGGCACCCACGTCGGCATCTACATCGGCAACGGGAAGGCCATCAGCACCCTGACCCGGGGCGTGAAGATCCACAAGGTCCACGCGGTCACGGCGCGGTTCACGGCCTATCTCCACACCGGCATGTGGAAGAAGTCGACGAACGGCAGCAGCATCGGCGCGGCGTCCCAGAAGACCGCCCTCAAGGGGCGGATCTCCATCGGCGACATCCGGCAGACCACCGGCTCGGTGAACCTGCGCACGGCGGCCGGTGTCTCGCACCACCGCATCTCGGTCCTCCGACCGGGCGCGCGCCTCGTCGTGCTCGGCAAGGGCCAGGACGGCGCCGGTCGCTGGTGGCTCCGAGTCCAGACCGGTTCGCGGACCGGCTGGGTGGCCCGCTGGCTCACCGCCGCCTGACCACCGCTCGACCTCGCTGACGCGGGGCCGACCGCCACACCAACGCCACTCCACGGCCCGGGCATCTGCCCGGGCCGTCGGCGTATCGGGGAGGCTGGTAGGGTGGACGAACGCACGCAGGAGGCTGACATGGACCGCGCCGGCTTCGCCGCCTGGCTGGATCGCTACGTCGACGCCTGGCGTCTGGGGGACGCCCTCGCGATCGGTGACCTGTTCAGTCCGGACGTGCGCTACGCCTTCGCCCCGTTCGACGAGGCGGTCGTCGGGCGACCCGCGGTCGTGGCGGCCTGGCTGGACGAACCGGACGAGCCGGGCTCATGGCAGGCCGACTACGAGGTCCTCGCCATCGACGGCGACGTGTACGTCGCCCACGGCCGGACGCGCTACCTGACCGACGACCGGCGCGAGGTCGATCGCGAGTTCGCCAACATCTTCGTGTGCCGGTTCGACGACGACGGCCGTTGCCGCGAGTTCACCGAGTACTACAACCGACGCCGTCCGGACGTCCCGCTCGACGAGCCGCCCGAAGCCGGCTGAGGACAGGTCCAGTCCGCCTCAGCCCGCCGGGGCCGCCTCCGCCGCCCGGGCATCCGTGGCGCAGCGGACGATCGCCGCGACCGACCGGTCGATGTCGTCGTCGGTCGTGTTCCACCCGCTGACCGACACGCGCATCGCGGCCATCCCGTGCCAGGTCGTGCCGCCCAGCCAGCACGTCCCGTCGCGCTGGACGCGCGCGATGACGTCACGGGTGAGCGCATCCGTCGCGGCCGCGTCGGCGCCGCCGCCGGCCTCGAACCGGACGAGGACCTGGTTGAGGACCACGTCGTTGAGGACGACGATGCCGGGCTCCGCGGCGAGACCTGCGGACAGCCGACCGGCCAGCCGGCACGACTGCTCGATCACGTCGGCGAGCCCGTCGCGACCGAGCTGGCGGAGCGCGGCCCAGACCGCAAAGCCGCGAGCGCGTCGCGATGACTCGGGCACCCAGTCGATCCCGTCGCGGGCGCCCTCGCCCATCACGTAGTAGGCCGCGCCCATCGTCATGGACGCGCGATGCGCCGCCGGATCGCGGATGACGACGAGGCCGGAGTCGTACGGCACGTTGAGCCACTTGTGGCAGTCCGTCGTCCAGGAGTCGGCCTCGCCGATGCCGTCCACGAGGCCGCGCCGCGCCGGTGCCGCGGCCGCCCACAGCCCGAACGCACCGTCGACGTGCAGCCAGCCGCCGTGTGCCCGGACCGCTGCCGTGATGGCCGGCAGGGGATCGAACGCCCCGGTGTTCACGTTGCCCGACTGGGCGCACACGATCGTCGGCCCGGTGACCGTTCCAAGCGCCTCGCTCAGGGCGTCAGCACGCATGCGGCCCTGCTCGTCCGCCGCGACTCGGACGAGCCGCTCGCGGCCGAGACCGAGCATCTGGAGCGCGGCCAGGATGGTCGCGTGCGCCTCGGCGCCGATGATGACGGTGATCTCGGGCGCTCCGAACAGCCCCTGCGCCTCGACGTCCCAGCCCGCGTCGGCGAGGACCCGGTGGCGGGCCGCCGCGAGGGCCGTGAAGTTGGCCATCGTGGCGCCCGACGTGAAGCCGACGGACGACCCCTCGGGCAGGCCCAGCAGGTCCACGAGCCAGCCCGCGACCACGTCCTCGACGACCGCCGCGGCCGGGCTCATGACGTACATCGCCGCGTTCTGGTCCCACGCCCCGGCCAGCCAGTCGGCGCCGAGCGCAGCCGGCAGCGACCCACCGATGACGAAGCCGAAGTAGCGCGGGCCGGCGGTCGCCACGAGCCCCGGATCGGCCGCGCTCGCGAGCTTCTCGACCACCGCCCACGGGTCCTCCCCCGCCGCCGGCAGGGGGCCGCCGAGGGCCTGGCGCAGGGCGGCCGGATCGACCGGCCCGGCCACGGGTCGGTCGGCCACGCCGGCGAGGTACGCGGTGGCGAGGGCGTGAGCGCGGACGAGGGTGCGGGCGGTAGCGGGCTCGAGCATCGGTCGGTCTCCGTTCGCGAGCGGCGAGCTGCGGGCCACCCGGCCCGCCAAGCATCGCACCGGACGGTCCCGCGCGGAGGGGCCGGTGTACCATCGAGCCCCCTGCCAACCGACTCGTGGAGGAAGCCCGCGATGCCCCGAACGATCCGTGCCGCGCTCGTCCAGGCCAGCTGGACCGGCGACAAGGAATCGATGATCCAGAAGCACGAGGAGCGGGCGCACGAGGCGGCCAAGGACGGCGCCCAGATCATCCTGTTCCAGGAACTCTTCTACGGGCCGTATTTCTGCCAGGTCCAGGACACCCAGTACTACAGCTACACCGAGCTCATCCCCGACGGCCCGACGACGAAGCGGATGCAGGACCTCGCGAAGCAGACCGGCATGGTCGTCGTCGCCCCGATGTACGAGGAGGACTCGCAGGCCTCGGGGATCTACTACAACACCGCCGCGGTCATCGACGCCGACGGGACGTACCTCGGCAAGTACCGCAAGACCCACATCCCGCACGTCAAGGGCTTCTGGGAGAAGTTCTACTTCCGGCCCGGCAACCTGGGCTACCCGGTCTTCCAGACCGCGGTCGGCAAGGTCGGCGTGTACATCTGCTACGACCGGCACTTTCCAGAGGGCGCCCGCGCCCTGGGTCTCAACGGCGCCGAGCTCGTGCTCATCCCGAGCGCCACGTCCCGCGGCCTGAGCGAGTACCTGTGGCGCATCGAGCAGCCCTCGCATGCGGTCGCCAACGGCTACTACGTCGGCACGATCAACCGCGTCGGGATCGAGGCCGACATCGGCGAGGACGACTTCTACGGGCAGAGCTACTTCGTCGATCCACGCGGCCAGTTCGTCGGCGACGTCGCCTCGGCCCATGACGAGGAGCTCGTCGTCCGCGACCTCGACATGGACAAGATCGCCGAGGTCCGGAACACCTGGCAGTTCTATCGCGACCGTCGGCCCGAGGCGTACGAGGACCTCGTCCGGCCCTAGCCCGGACGGGGCGACCGTCACGCACCGGACGGGGGGCGTCGCCGCCGTCCGGACAGGCTGTGTCATCCGACCATGGCGCGGCGCCCGCGGGCGCGCTATCATCCGCGCCGGCTCGGCTGTCAGGAGGAGGACAGCCGAGCCGCTTCGTTGCTGCGCGGCCCTCCGACGTCGAGCACCTGCCATGTGAGCGCGGTGTACCCTCTGGCGCCTTACCAGTGGGCTTTCTCCGGGAGGTGGACGCGGATGCGGTTCGGTTTCACGCTCAAGCCCGACCACACCATCGAGCGCCACCTGGCGTTGACGCGGCAGGCCGAGGCGGCCGGTTTCGCCTACGGCTGGCTGTTCGACAGCCACGTGCTCTGGCGTGACCCGTATCCCCTGCTCACGCTCATGGCCGGGGCGACCGAGCGGATGCGTCTGGGCACGTGCGTGACCAACCCCGGGACCCGCGAGCCATCCGTCACGGCGTCCCTGCTCGCCACCCTCGACGAGGTGTCGGGCGGGCGGATGGATCTCGGCATCGGACGGGGCGACTCGGCCCGGCGGGTCCTCGGCAAGGCGCCGATCACGATGGCCGACACCGAGCAGGCGATCCGTGCCATCCGGGCGCTCGTGGCCGGCGAGCACGTGGAGTACGAGGGCACGGACCTGCACTTCCCGTGGACGGGCGGCTGGACCCTGCCGGTCTGGGTGGCGGGCTATGGCCCGATGGCCCTGGCCATGACCGGGCGCGTGGCCGACGGCATCATCCTGCAGCTCGCCGACCCGGACCTGATCGCCTGGTTCGCGGGTCAGGTCCGCGACGCCGCGGTCGCTGCCGGTCGCGACCCGGCCTCCATCCTCGTGCAGGCCGCCGCGCCGGCGCATGTCGGGCCACGCGAGCTCGGGCGCGAGCGGACGCGCTGGTTCCCGGCCCTCGTCTCGAACCACGTGGTGGACCTCGTCAACAAGTACCCGCGCGACCAGCTACCCGAGGCCCTGACCGGCTACGTCAGCGACCGCCAGGGCTACGACTACCTGCACCACGCCGAGGTCGGCTCGTCCAATGCGGCGTTCGTGGGCGACGAGGTCGCCGACCGTTTCTGCATCCTCGGCGAGCCCGACGAGCACATCGCCAAGCTGCGCGAGCTCGAGGCGGCCGGGGTCGACCAGTTCAACCTGTACCTCATGAACGGCGACGAGGAGGCCCAGCTGGAGGCCTACGGCCGCGACGTGATCCCGGCCTTCGCCGCCTGACCATCGACCCGCCAGGCGCGGCCGGGGTTCGCCCTCGCGGACCCTCGTAGGGCACACTGGGCGACCACCCGACTTCGAAGGGGATCGCCGTCGTGACCGGACGCAGCGCTGCCGTCATCGATGTCGCCCGCGCGGCGGCCGACGACCGGCGCCGCCTCGCCCAGCTCGTGCCGCCGAGAACGTGGCTGCTGACCGGGCTGCCGTTCGCGGCCGGGGCGCTCGACGCCGAGGGCGGGCCGTCGCTCCTCGTGCTGCTGGGCCTGGTCTTCTTCACGGCGCCGTTCGCGCTGCTGCGTCACGGCCTGCTCGACATCCATCGGCCGGGCGCCGACCCGGATCGCCCCGAGGCGCGTACGACGCGGATGGCGCTGGTCGTCGTGACCCTGCCGTTCCTCGTCGTCCTCGCGCTGGCCGGTGGGGTGGCCGTCGCCGTGTGCCTGCTCCTCGCCGTCGCGCTCGTGGTCGCCGACGCCGCCCCGCCGATGCGCCTGCGGGACCGCCCGATCGCCGACCAGCTGGTGACGGGCCTCCTGCTTGCGATCCCGTTCGCGGCGGGCCGGCTGCTCGGGGGCGACCCCGCCGCCGACCTGCCCTGGGGCGGACTGCTCGCGCTCGCCGCGTGGGGCGTCGGGACCGGCACGATGCTCACCCTCGCGGGCGGCGCGGCCGGGACGCGGACGGCGATCGTCGAGGCACCGACTGGGACGGTCCGCACGCTCGGACCGGTCCGCGCGGCCGGTGTCGCCCTCGCCGCCTACCTCGTGGCGGCGGTCGCGGCGGCGACCCTCGGGTATCTGGGCGTGCTGGCCGCCGTCGGGCTGGCCCTGTTCGCCCTGCCCGCCGCGATGATCCTCGCCGCTGATCGTGACGACGCGGGCGCGGCGGTCGGGGATCCGCGGCCGGCGATCGACCCGCGCGATGCCGGCTCCCATGCATCGCCAGCCGTCATCGCCTCGTTCGCGGTCGTCGCCGCTGCGGCGAGGTCGGCTCGGACCACGCGCCTTGCCCACGCCGCCGACCGGGCCGGGCGGGAGGTCCCGCCCCTGATGGCCGTCGTCGGCGCGTGGGTGCTGGTGCTCGTGGCCCAGCAGCGGGAGCTCACGACCTACGAGCCGTGGACCGTGGCGATCGTCGTCCCCGCCGCGTTCGTCGGCTACGCCCTGGCCAACATCGTCGCGATCCGGATCGCCGGCCGCCGCCACCGCGTCCCGGCGGTCGGAGCGGCGGACGACACGACGCCGTCGCTCACCATCGTCGTCCCGACACGCGACGCCATCGCCTCGCTGCCAGGCTGCCTCGCGGCCATCCGCGCCCAGACCTACCCGATGACCGACGTCCTCGTGGTCGACGACGCCTCCACCGACGGGACCCGCGAGGAGGCCGGCGCCTGGATCGGCGACGACGTGGTCATCGAGGCTCCTACCCGGCCCGACGGCTGGTCGAGCCACGCGTGGTGCTGCCGGATCGGTGCCGAAGCGGCGAGCAGTGACCTGATCCTCTTCGTCGATCCCGACACCACGCTCGCGCCGATCGCCGCCCGGGTCCTCGTCGAGCAGATCATGGCCCGCCGCGACGACCTGCTCGTCGGGCTGCCGCGGTCGGCCATGCCAACGGCAGGCGAGCGGGCCGGCGTGCCGGGGTTCGCCCTCGTCCGCTACGGCTTCGCCCCGCTCTGGTGGACCACGCTGAGTGGTGGCCGCCCGGCGTGGCTGACGGTCCGCGACGGGCCGCTCATGCTCGTCCGGCGCGAGGCCTACCTGGCGGCCGGTGGCCACGGACCGGGAGCGGGCGAGCTCGATCGCGACCGCAGCGGCGACCTCGGCCGGGCCATGGCCCGAGCCGGGCGGCGGGTCGGGGTCATCCGCCTGGCCAAGCTCGCCGCCACGCGCCGGTATCTCGACACGGCCGCGGCGGTGGCCGGCTGGCGCGCCCGGATCATCGCCGACGGCGCGGGCCGCATCGCCGGGGCGGTCCTGATCACGCTCGTCACCGCCATCGCGTTTCTCGTGCCGTTGCTCCTGCCCCCGGCGGCGTTCCTGGCAGGCGTCGAGCCCGATCTGCTGGCCGCCTCGTGCGTGCCACTGCTGCTGCTGCTCGTCATGCGCGTCGTCCTGGCCATCGTCGACCGGCAGCCGGTGCGGACCATCGCCTGGCACCCGGTCACGGTGCTGGTGACCCTCATCGGGCAGGTCGGCGGCATCGTCGACCACGTGCTCGGGCGGGATGCACTGACGCTCGAGGCCCACGAAGCCATGATCGCCGGCGGACCCCCGGCCGCGGGGTCCTGACCCCATCGTCAGGCTGGTCAAGGAGCGGGCCGCGCGGCACCATCCGATGGCGGCGCGTCAGCGCCGGGTGGACGACCGTGGAGCGAGCGGTGGCGCGGAGGTGCGTCGCCCGGCTGCGGCGGCACTACGGCGCTCGTGAGCGCCAGGGAGACGGCATCGATGAATGCACTGCATCGGGCGAATCGCGATCCGTGGTGGGATGACGGGATCGGCGCGCGCAAGAAGCGCACCCGCAGCCGCGTGCTCAGCAAGGCCGCGCTCGGGGTCGCGATCCTCGCCTGCGGCCTGACCGCAGCGGTCTGGATCCACACCATCGCCCCGTTCTTCAGCCCGCTCGGCCTGGGCTGACCGCCCGCCCCTCCCGGCCGCGCGGCCGCCCCCCTTCCGGCGGTGCCGCCGCCCGCCCGTCCCCGGACCTTCCCTCTCGCGCTGCGACCGTGCTGGCCATCGCCTAGGATGCGGCTAGCCGACGACGGCCAGTCCTGGAGGGATCGATGCGCACGCTCATCACCGGCGGCCTCATCGTCACGGCCGAGGGATCGCAGGCCGCCGACGTCCTGATCGACGGGGAGACCATCGCGGCCATCGGGGCCGACCTGGCGGGCGCCGGCATCGCGGCCGACGAGACCATCGACGCGGCGGGCCGCTGGGTGATCCCGGGCGGCATCGACGTCCACACCCACATGGAGCTGCCGTTCGGCGGCACCTTCGCCAAAGACACCTTCGAGACGGGGACCCGCGCCGCGGCGTTCGGTGGCACGACGACGGTCGTGGACTTCGCCGTCCAGACCCGTGGCGGGTCGCTCCGCGACGGCCTCGACGCCTGGCACGAGAAGGCCGAGGGCAACGCCGTCGCCGACTACGGCTTCCACATGATCATGAGCGACGTCAACGACCTCACGCTCAAGGAGATGGACACGCTCGTCGCCGAGGGCGTCCCCGACTTCAAGCTGTTCACCGCCTACCCCGGCGTGTTCTACAGCGACGACGGGGCGATCTTCCGGGCGATGCAGCAGACCGCCACGAACGGTGGCCTGATCATGATGCACGCCGAGAACGGGATGGCCATCGACGTCGTGGCCGCCCAGACCGTCGAGTCCGGCGTGACCGACCCGATCGGCCACGGGCTGGCACGCAAGGCCGTCTTCGAGGGCGAGGCCACCAATCGGGTCATCCGCCTCGCCGAGGCGGCCGGCGTCCCGGTCTACATCGTCCACCTGTCGGCCACGGAGGCGCTCCAGGAGGTCCGGGCCGCCCGCGACCGCGGGACCAGGGTCTTCGCCGAGACCTGCCCGCAGTACCTGTTCCTCTCGCTCGACGACCTGGGCAACGGCTTCGAGGGCGCCAAGTTCGTGTGCTCCCCGCCGCTCCGCGAAAAGGCCCACTGGGACGACCTGTGGACCGGGCTCGTCAAGGATGACCTCCAGCTCGTCGCGACCGATCACTGCCCGTTCGACTTCCACGGCCAGAAGGAGCTCGGCCGAGGCGACTTCCGGAAGGTCCCCAACGGCCTGCCCGGGGTCGAGGACCGCATCGACCTGCTCCACGACGGCGGCGTCGTCGGCGGGCGGATCACCCGCGAGCGATGGGTCGAGATCATCGCCACGGCCCCGGCCAAGCTCTTCGGGATGTACCCGCGCAAGGGCTCGGTCAGCGTCGGCGCGGACGCCGACCTCGTCATCTATGACCCGCAGCGGCGGCGCACGATCTCGGCCGCGACGCACCACATGGACGTCGACTACTCATGCTACGAGGGACGCGAGGTCCAGGGCGCCAGCGACATCGTCCTCTCGCGCGGCTCGGTCATCATCCGCGATGGCGAGTTCACCGGCCGGAAGGGCCACGGCAGGTTCGTCAAGCGCACGGTCGCCGATCACGCTCGCCTGAACTAGACCGAACGGAGGCGTCACATGCGCATCGATACCGAGCGCCACGGCGACGTCGCCGTCATCGCCCTCGAAGGCGAACTCGACGCGTCCAACTACGAGGACGTCATCGCGGAAGCCCGGCGAACGCGCGCCGACGGGGCCACGACGCTGGTCGTCGATCTCGGCGCGCTGACCTATATGGGCTCGGCCGGGCTCGTCGCCCTGCATGCGGCCGGCCTCATCTATCAGGGCATCGAGCCGCCGGCCGGCGAGGCAGGCTTCGAGACGCTGACGCAGTTCGGCGCCGACGTCTCGATGACGCGGTTCCACGAGGTCATCAAGCTGGCAGCTGTCCCGCCGACGGTCGATCGCGTGTTCTCGCACACCGGCATGGGCGTCCTGTTCGAACGCTACCCGGACCGTGCATCTGCGATCGCCGCGGCCGGCGGCTGAGGATCCACCAAGGGGACCACGATGAGCATCGACGGCGTCCGATTCGGACACGTGAACGTGACAGCGCATGACTGGCGCCGCCTGGCCGATTTCTACACGGTCGTCTTCGGCTGCGAGCTCGTGCCCCCCGAGCGCGACATCCGCGGCCCCATCCTCGATTCGGCGACCGGACTCGCGGACGCCCACCTGACGGGTGCCCACCTCCGCTTGCCGGGCCACGGCGATGCCGGCCCGACGATCGAGATCTTCTCGTACGACGCCCTCGCCGAGCATCCGAAACCACGCGTCGATCGGCCGGGATGGGGCCATGTAGCCTTCCAGGTGGCCGACGTCCCGGCAGCGCTCGACGCGGTCCACGCGGCAGGCGGCGGCCGCCTCGGCGAGGTCGTGACCACCCAGACGAAGGACGGCCGCCAGGTCACCTGGGTCTATGCGACGGACCCTGAGGGCAACATCGTCGAGCTCCAGGCCTGGTCGGCCGCCGGCACGTGACCGTCGAGCGCAACCAGCTGCGGATCCCGGCCGAGCTCGATCGGCTGGCCGAGGTCCGGGCGCTCGTCCGCCGGGTCGCGTCGACCGCCGGTGCGGACCAGGGCTGCATCGATGACCTCGTACAGGCCGTCGACGAGGCGGCCGCGAACAGCATCGTCCACGGCTTCGCCGGGCGACCCGGCTGGATCGAGGTCGCCATCGACCGGGCCGGGACGGACCTTGTCGTAACCATCACCGACGACGCCCCGCCGTTCGACCCGACCCTCCTGCCCGACCCCGACATGCGCATCCCGGCCCTCACGCGCGGACCGGGCGGCATGGGCATCCGCCTCATGCGCCTCGCGACCGATGCGATGGACTATCGACCGCGCGACGGTGGCGGCAACATACTGACCTTCACACGAGCGCTCGCCCCACGACCGCAGGAGGACCGCTAGATGGCGTTGGAGTCGACCGTCGACCAGGCCGAGGGCCGCGTCCCGATCACGATCCTCACGCTGGCCGGCGAGCTCGACGGCAGCACCTATCAGCGGGTGATCGACACCGTCCAGGGCATCTACGACGCGGGTGGGCGGCACCTGCTCCTCGACCTGACCGACCTGACCTTCATCTCGAGCGCCGGTCTCGTCGCGCTGCACACCTCGCTCCGCCTCATGCAGGGCGAGCCACCACCGGATCCCGAATACGGATTCGCCGCCCTGCGCGCCATCAACGACGACGTCGACAGCGGGGCCGCCGCGGCGAACGTGCACCTGTGCGGCACGCAGGACGCCGTCCAGAAGGTCCTCGACCGCACGGGTCTCGGCGGCCTGTTCCCGGCCTACCCGGATCGGCGCCTCGGCGATCGCGGCCTTCTGACCCGCCCGGAGGTGCCGGAGCCGCCCGCCGCGCTGACGTCGCTGGGGCGCTCGCGCCTGGAGCGGCTGCTCGCGCCGTGGGACGACCGGGCGGCCTGACGCTCGCCATCGAGGACGCGACCGGCGCGATCGTCGCGGGCCGGGCGGCGACCGCGATCCCGCACACCCCGGCGGGCGGATCCACGCTGACGTCGTGGTCGCCGGCGACCTCGTCGCGCGCGTGGTCGCGAGCGGCTCCGACGCGACGCGTTCGTGGACGACCCAAGCCATCGCGTCGCTGGCCGTCGCGATCGAGGAGCTCGTCGTCGAGCGGCGGCTGCGCACCGCCACCGAGCTGGCGCTCCACGACGAGCGGGCGCGGGCCACGGCCGAGACCCTCGGCATCGACGCCGGGGAGCTCGCCAAGGGACGACGCCAGCAGCGCAGCATCCTCTCGCTCGTCGCCCCGGACGTCCCGGGCTACGAGCTGGCCAGCCACTATGCCGCGGCGCGCGACATCGGCGGCGACTTCTTCGAGCTGTTCCGCCTCGAACGGCGCGGCGGCCCGCTGGCGATCGTGATCGCTGACGTGACCGGCAAGGGCCTCGATGCGGCCCTGCTCATGGCCTTCGCCCGACCGGTCATGCACGCCGCCCTGAACGGCGCCGCGCGGGCCGGCCGAGGCCCTGGCCAGGACCAACCGGGTCCTCGTCGAGGAGCGCCGCGGGACGCTGTTCATCACGGCCCTGTGCGCGATCCTGGAGCCACGGAGCGGGCGGCTGCGGGTCGCCAGCGCGGGTCACGAACCGCCGCTGCTCATCCCGGCGACGGCGGACCCGTGCGGCCGGTCGGCGATGCCGGCGTCCTGCTGGGCGCGTTCGCGTCGATCGACCTGCCGGAGGTCGAGCTCACCCTGCGAACCCGGCGACACGCTGTACGCCTACACCGATGGGGTCACCGACGCCATCGACCCCTCGCACCAGCGCTTCGGCGACGACCGACTCGCGGCGACCATCGACGCGCGCGCGTGGCCGCTCCGCGACCGACGCTCGTGGCGGCCATCCGGGACGCCGTCGAGGCCTTCGCCGCGGGGACCGAGCCCGCGGACGACGTGACGATGCTCGCCGTGGGCCGCCATCGGACGAGCGTCGGCTAGCCGATCGACGCGACTCCGGCGAGGTGCGCCAGGCAGATAGGACGCCGGATGACGCGACGCGAGCGAAGCCCCTTGGCTCCGCTCGCGTCAGACGTCCTCCCGAGGGTCAGGCCGTCACGGTCTCGCGTCGCGACAGGCGCACGGATCAGCGCCAGGATGAGCGCCTCGACCAGCGTCCAGCCGACGAGCGCGACGAGCGCCGCGACGTCGAGGACCGAGCCCTGGTCGGCGGTCACCTTGTCGAGCGAGAACATGCCGCGGAACGGCTCGACGAACGGGTCGGTGATGCCGAGGATCAGGCCGACACGACGTCGTTGCCCGGGTTGGCCACGAGCAGGAGCAGGATGATGCGCAGGATCAGCGCGACCTGCAGCATGCCGAAGACGAAGGTGACGATGCGGCGGCGTCGTGGCGCCGCTCGGGCCGGCGGGCGACGTAGCGCTCGCGCTCGGTCGTGCGCACGGACGAGGCGACGGCCGGTTCGGCCGGCCGCGCGGTCGGGACGACCGGCGCGGCAGGGTCGACGGCCGTGGTCTCGGCGTGGTCGGTGGTTCGTTCGTAGTCGGTCATGGGTCGCCTCCTGGGACGGCGCAGGCTGACGAGCCGTCAGCGGTGCACGGAGCCGGCACGCGGCCGGCTCGCAGCCGGGTCCAGCCGGCGTTGCAGCGAGGGTGTCAGTCGGCTCAGCCGACGCGTCGGGCGACCCATCTCCGCGCGGTAGCGCTCGTTGAAGTCGAACAGGAAGCGGTCCTTGCGCGGGTACACGCCGGTCCGGTACGCCCGCGACCCGACGCCGGTCTGGGCGCGCTCGCAGATCTCCCAGTCCTGGCGCGAGATGAGGTCCCACAGCTCGACGACCGGCTCCGGGCGCGAAGTCGGGCGCGGCGATCGTCTCCGGGCCGGAACAGGTACTCCGAGACGACGGTCGTGTGGCCCGGGCCGCTGCGGGAGGAGCGGTAGTACATCGCCGCGTCCGGGTGCAGGTTGAGCAGCAGGTTCGGGAACTGGAACGTGCCGTAGTACATGCGGTAGTCGTCGGGCTGGAGGTCGGGGAACGGCGGCAGCGTCGAGCGGCCGGTCCGCGTGAAGGACGTCGCGCCCTCGATCATCCAGTTGCCGTCATCGCCGGTCTCGCCGTCCCAGACCTCGCCGAAGCGGTACAGCGGCACGATCGCGACGAGCTCCGGATGGACCGTCGGGCAGTGCAGGCACTCGTTGTAGTTCTCGACGACGATCTTCCAGTTCGGCCGCGACCTCGTAGACGATGCCGCACGCCCGACGCGCAGCTCGTCGAGGCGGTAGCGCTCGAAGTTCGTGATGATCTCGGTCCCCTCGCTGCAGCGACTCGACGAGCGGCGCCGGGCGCGTCGGCGAGGTTGACGAACAGGAAGCCGGCGTACGACCTCGACCGCGATCGCGTGGAGCGGGTAGTCGGCCGCGGTCGAACAGCTCGTCCTCGTCGACGTTGGGCGTGCCCGATGAGCCGTCCGTCGAGGTCGAACGACCACGCGTGGTACGGGCACTTGAACGCCTTGCTGACGTGGCCGCACGTCTCGCCGGTCTCGTCGAGGAGCTTCGTGCCGCGGTGGGCGCACACGTTGTAGAACGCGCGCAGCTCGCCGTCCGGGTTGCGCGTCACGATGACCGACTCGCCGGCGAGGTCGCGGACGAGGTAGTCGCCGGGCTCGGCGATCTCCTCGGCCCGCCCGATGCAGACCCAGCCGCTCGAACCAGATCGCGCTCGCGCTCGTCGGCGTAGACGTCGCCGTCGGAGGCGTAGTCGGTCGGCCGGCCAGGCGTCGGTCGCGGCCGCCAGGTCGGCGCGTCGGTCGACCGGCATCGGCCGCGGGTCGCGTCAGCGCTGCGGTCCGCGGGAAGCCGAGGTCGACCTTGCGCGTGCCCGGGTCCGGCCAGCGCGACGTGACGATCTTGGCCCGCGTGTAGAACTGGATGCCCTCCGGGCCGTACATGTGCAGGTCGCCGAAGAGGCTATGCTTCCAGCCGCCGAAGCTGTAGTACGCCACCGGCACCGGGATCGGCACGTTGATGCCGACCATCCCGGCGTTGACCTCGAACTGGAACTGCCGCGCGGCGCCGCCGTCGCGGGTGAAGATCGCCGTGCCGTTGCCGTACGGGTTGTCGTTGACGAGCTTGACCGCCTCGTCGTAGGTCTCGACGCGCACGACGGTCAGCACCGGGCCGAAGATCTCGTCGCGGTAGGCGTCCATCGTCGGGCGTCACGTGGTCGATCAGCGAGACGCCCAGGAAGAACCCGTCCGACTCGTCGTAGAGCGGGTGCTCGCGGCCGTCGGCGACGACCGTCGCGCCCTGCTCCGGCCGAGCTGTCGAGGTACGAGGCGACCTTGTCGCGGTGCTGGCGGGTCACCAGCGGCCCCATCTCGGACGTCGGGTCGCTGCCCGGCCCGACCTTGATCTTGGGCAGCCGGTCCTTGATCGCCTCGACCAGCGGGTCGGCCACGTCGCCGACGGCCACGATCGTGGCGATGGCCATGCAGCGCTCGCCGGCCGAGCCGTAGCCGGCCGACACCGCCGCGTCGGCGGCCATGTCGATGTCGGCGTCGGGCAGGACGATCATGTGGTTCTTGGCGCCGCCGAGCGCCTGGACGCGCTTGCCGTTGCCTTCGTGCCGGTCTCGTAGATGTAGCGCGCGATCGGCGTCGAGCCGACGAAGCTGACCGCCGCGATGTCCGGGTGGTCGAGGATGGCGTCGACCGCGACCTTGTCGCCGTGGACGACGTTGAAGACGCCGTCCGGGCACGCCCGCCTCGGCGAGCAGCTCGGCGAGGAAGATCGACGGCCGACGGGTCCTTCTCGGACGGCTTGAGGATGAACGTGTTGCCGCACGCGATCGCGGTCGCGAACATCCACATCGGGACCATGGCCGGGAAGTTGAACGGGGTGATGCCGGCGACGACGCCGAGCGGCTGGCGGATCTGGTAGACGTCGACGCCGGTCGAGACCTGCTCGCTGAAGCCGCCCTTGAGCAGGTTCGGGATGCCGCACGCGAACTCGAGGTTCTCGAGGCCGCGAGCGATCTCGCCGAGCGCGTCGGAGGGCACCTTGCCGTGCTCGGCGGTGAGGTGCGCCGCGAGCTCGTGGCGGTGCTGCTCGACGAGGTTGCGGATCCGGAAGAGGATGTCGGTCCGCTTGCGCGAGCGACGTCGCGCGCCAGCCCGGGAAGGCCGCCTTGGCCGCGGCGACCGCGGCGTCGACCTCGGACGCCGACGCGAAGTCGACGTGGCGGCGCGAGCTGGCCGGTGGCCGGGTCGTAGACCGGGCCCTCGCGGCCGGACGTCCCGGCCACGATGCGCGCCGCCGATCCAGTGGCGTGACGCGGCCCGGGGCGCGGCGTGCTCGACGATGTGGCGGCGGGTCGGCGACCTGGGTCATGATCGGGGGGTCCTCGTTCGTGCGGTGCAGTCGTCGCCGACACGATACTCCGTCGCCCCTCTGCCAGCCGCGGCCGAGGCGCGGCCCTCAGAACCTTGCGGCGCTCGCCGGATCCGGCCACGACGGCGCGTCGCGGCACGCGTCGGCCGGCGCTGCCCGGCCGCGCGCGAACCACGACGGCGACGAGGACGACGAGCGCGCCGACCCCGACCACGACCGACAGCACGCCGGCCATCCCGAGCGCGCCGACGACCGCCGGGATCCCGCCAGGTCGTCGCGACGCGCGGCCCGGAGGAAGGCCCACCCGGCGATCGCGATGAGCAGCAGACGGCCGTCCGCGCCGGAGCGGGTCGGCGATGGCGACCGACGAGGACCAGCGCGAGGCCAGCCCAGGGTCGCGATCCCCTCGTACGCCTGCGCGGGGCACCGACGGCAGGGCCGGCGCGAGCGAGCCCCACGGACCCGGTCCCAGGAAGGCGGTCGCCCAGGCATCGCCCGACGGCAGGCCCTGGCCGCTCCCGCCGAGGACCATCGTGAGCTTGCCGGCCCCGATGGCGACGAGCAGCGGGATCGCGGCGAGGTGCGCCCAGCGCCCGATCGAGGCGCCCAGCAGCGACGACGACGTAGGCACCGGTCAGCACGCCGCCGACGACGCCGGCCGCGAGGTCGAGCCCGCCGCACCGACGGGTCGAGCAGCGCGCCAGGGGTCGCTCGCCGAATGCATCCCAGTGGATCGATGGCGTAGCCCAGCCGGCCGACCACGATCGGCGCCCGGGACCGCCCCGACGACGATGAACAGCAGATCGTCGGCGCGCAGCCCGGCCCGCCGCGTCCGTGCGCCGGCCACGACGAGGCACGCCGCGATGACGGCGGCGAGCGCGAGCGTCTGCCAGCGGACGACGAGGTCGTCGGTCAGGCGGATCAGGGGGTCGAAGTCGAACGCGATGACGGCGATCGGCACGGTCCCGGCAGTGTACCCGAAGGCCGGGGTGTCGGCTGGCCGACACCTGACGTGTCGCCTGGTCCGTCGTCAGCCTGTGCCGTGGGCGACACCATGCGTAGTCATCCGGTGGCTTGCGCGGGGGCGCACCGCCGTTGGGGGGCAAGGTCGATCGGGTCTGGGGGCTCGCCGATCATGGTCCCGGCGTCCGGCCCACGGGGGGACGGGCCGGACGCCGCGACGCCGTGAGGGGGCTCGTTCGTGTCGGACCGCGTCGCCGTTCCGCCGTCCTTGTGCATCACGTTGCTCGGCCGGGTCGCGCTCCGGACGCGCGCCGGGACGGAGGTCCGTCTGCGTCGGCCGCCACGCCTACGCGCTGCTGACGATCCTCGCGCTGACCCTGCGTCCGCGCACCCGCGAGGCCATCGCGGCGGACCTCTGGCCGGACACGGCCGTCGCCGCCACCGGGCCGCTGCGCCAGGCGCTCTATCAGCTGCGGGCCGCCCTGCTCGCGGCCGGGCTCGACCCCGAGGCGATCCTCGAGTCGGACGCCGAGACGCTCGGGCTCCGACCCGAGGCCGTCGCGTCGCTCGACGTGATCGCTGTTCGAGACCTGCACGGATCGCCCCGACTGCACGGCCGAGACCGGCCATCGAGCTGTACGCCGGCGACCTGGCCGAGGGCCTCGCCCACGATTGCTTCGCGGCCGAGCGCGAGCGCCTGGCCGATCGCTACGAGGATGCGCTCGCGACCGTCGCCGCGCACCCGTCTCGCGGCCGGCGACCATGACGGTGCTCGCCAGGCGGCCGAACGGCTGCTCGCTGCGCGACCCGCTCGCGCGAGGAGGCGCACGCCGTGCTGATCGCCGTGTACGGCGAGCACGGGAGCCGCTCGCAGGTCGTCCGCCAGTACCGGCGCCTGTGTGGCGTGCTGGCCCGCGAGCTCGACGAGGCGCCGCTGCCCGAGACCGATGCCACCTACCGGGCCGCGCTGAGCCGGACGGTCGAGCGCTCGCGCGAGACGGCCGCGACGATCGAGCCGATCCGCGAACGGGTGCTGGTGGCGGTCGGCCGCTGAGCGCTCGCTGACGACCGCCCGATCAGGGCGGCGGCGGGATCTCGATCGTCGACTTCGGCCCGTTCGACGACGGGAGGGGCAGGGTCGGCAATCGACGCGCTGGGCACGGCGTGATCCTCGCCGCGGCACCCGGCCAGGGCGAAGGCGAGCGCCGCGGTCAGCAGGACGAGGATGAGCACGGTGCGCATGGGCAGAGGGTACCCGCACGACGCGAAGAGGCCCGCCGGCGTCGCCGGCGGGCCTCTCCCTGGTTGCTTCGGGTCGTGGCCGAGACGGTGCCTCGGCCGCGTTCAGCCTAGTTGACGACCACCTGCATGAACGTCCCCTGCGCCGAGGTGTTGGCCACCTTGATGACCGTCCCGGTGTGCGGGGTCTTCACGCTGATCCATCCAGCCTGGTACTTGCCCAGGGCGTCGCCCGGGTCGCTGGCCGTCCAGTAGCTCTTGCTGTCGTCGAAGGTCCGGACCGCGGGCTGCGACGGGAAGTTCAGCGTCCCGATCGCGGTGCCCTTCAGGGTGAACGCGTCCGTCGGGCTCAGTCCGAAGGTCGAGTCGTACGACTGCAGCCGCACGCGCACCACCGCGCCCGGGGTCGTCCCGGAGGTGTAGTGCATGATCTTGGGATGAGCGTCGATCGGCAGGATCAGGCCCTGGCCGGGGTGATCACCGACGTTGTTGTCGCTGAACGACGTGTCGTAGTACCAGATCAGCAGACCGTCCTGATACGGGAAGTGGGTGACCCAATTCCCATTCGGATCGTCGAAGTTGTACGGGCCGAGCTTCAGCGCCTTGTCGTAGCCACCGTAGTTGCGGTACTCGGCGATGTAGGCGTTGAAGTACGAGAAGGTCTCCGTGCCGGTCGTGACGTGGAAGCCCTGCGCGGTCTGGTTGGACGCGAACGTCCAGCCGGCATTGGTCTCCGCACCGTCCACGGCCTGCCCGGGGATCGAGAGGTCGTCGACGGCGAATCCGGCCGGGAATGCCGCGGTGGCACCCTGGACGCCACCGTCGGTCACGTACCCGAAGCGGACCTGGTGGGCGGCGCCGTCGGCGAACGCCGAGACGTTCGCCGTCAGCGTCTGCCAGGCCCCGCCGGAGCTGCCCTCGATGCCGCCCGTCAGGACGCTCGAGTTGGACCGGTTCGTGGGGATGACCTGCCCATCGATCATCAGGTAGGCGTAGTCGAAGCCTTCCTCGATGTTCCACCTTGCCTGGGCGGTCAGGGTCGCTGACCCGCCGGACGGGAAGGTGATCGAGCGAGTCATCGTGGTGCTCAGGCTGTCCGCGGCACCCGAGTAGTAGAAGTTGCTACCCGCGTACGGGGCACCCACGTTCTTCGTGATCTTCTTGTCGGGCAGGACGACCACGAGACTCTGGGCCTGCTTGGTGTTGATGTTGGACTGGCTCGAGCTTCACCGACGCGTGCTGGCCGGCATTGACGAAGGTCCCGTTGGACCAGCCGAGGACGAGCCGCTCCCACTGGGTGGCGTCGACCGGTGCCGAGCCGAGATCGATCCCGTTCACCGTGCCGTACGAGCCCTGCGACCAGGGCGTCCACCACGCGGTGCTGTTCTCCGCGCCGCCGGTGTTGCCGCTGGTGTCGTACTCGTCGGGCAGGCCAAGGTCATGGCCGAACTCGTGCGAGAAGACGCCGACGCCACCGTTCTCCGGCTCGATGGTGTAGTCGCCGATCCACTTGCTGCTGCACGGGATCGAGAGGCCGCCGAACGGCACGTGAGCGCCGTCGACGTCGGGGCCGAGCGGAGCCGGCTGCCCGGCATTCGCGTAGGCGCGATGGCTCCAGATGGCATCCGTGGCCTGAGCGCCGCCACCGGTCTCCTCGCCTTCACCGGCGTGGACCGACTGGAAGTGGTCGATGTAGCCGTCCGGCTCGTCGAAATTGCCATCGCCGTCATAGTCGTAGCGATCCCAGACATCGAACTTCGCGAGGAAGGCGTCGATGTCCGCCTGGGTCTTGCCCGCGGCGGTCTGCTGCGCGCACCACGCGGCCGACTGGTCGACCAGGAAGCGTCCGATGTCGCGGGTGCAGACGATGTCGCCGCAGTAGTTGCTTCCGTAGGCAGCCTCGTTGTTCGGGACCTGCAGCCAGGGGCTGACGTACGCCGTTGACGCTGTAGCGGCCGTACGACTGCTCCAGATACCAGTTCGCCATGGATGGGTTCTGGCTCTTGTTGAAGAGCAGGTTCTGCGTAGTAGGACTGGCTGAAGTCCTTGGTCCAGATCGTCGTGTTGTCGACGCCGTTGCGGTTCGGCTCGGGGATCTGGTTGTGCAGCGGACCGGCCGTCCCGGCGTGGTTGAACGTCACCGTTCCGTGCAGGTGGGAGGCCGGCGTCGGGCCGAACTGGCCGAGGAACGTGAGGATCTGGTCCTCGCCCTCGAACGCCAGCTCGACGTACTGGCCCTTGGCCACCTTGACGACCTGGTTCTTGCCCTTGGACGTCGCCTTGCCCTTGAAGACCATCTCTCTGGCCTTCTGCTTCATGACGTCCTGCTTCTTGGCCATCTTGCCGGGGATGTTGTCCGACTTGTGACCCTTACTGTCGGACTTGCCCTTGGGCGACGCGGCCGACGCCGTCCCGGCAAGGGACAGGACGAGCGCGGCGG
Organism: uncultured Chloroflexia bacterium; assembly: GCA_963828965.1. GTDB lineage: Bacteria > Chloroflexota > Limnocylindria > Limnocylindrales > CSP1-4 > SPCO01. The sequence goes on along the minus strand of CAWHGL010000002.1, from coordinate 838,144 downwards.
CCATGCCGACCGTAAGCAATCGCTTGATCTTCAACTGATGTTGCCTCCAATGCATCGGGGACACGTCGTGCATGAGCGGCGGGTCGCGCGGAATAGGCGCGACGGGGCAGCTGGATGCGGGCGGGCCTGAGCCTCCACTATCAGGCGCGCGATCACCCGGTCGAGATGGCCAGGGAACGGCTCCCCGGCCTCGACGGCTTGTAGCGCTGACCGTACGACGCGCAGTCGATGGGGTCAAACGACCCCGCTCACGCGGTCGCATCTCGCGGTGCGCGAGGGCAACGGAAAGGTCCGGGCTGTACCCGGACCATCGGCGGTCAGGCCGGGAGCTTGTCCACGAGCTCGCGCACGGCCGCCGCCGACGCATCGAAGGCCGCCTGCTCGTCGGCGCTGAGCTCGATCTCGAAGATCCGCTCCATGCCGCCGGCGCCCAGCACCACCGGCACGCCCACGACGAGCCCGTCCGTCTTGAACTCGCCCTGGAGCAGGACCGCGCACGGCAGCACGCGCTTGCGGTCGAGCAGGATCGACTCGACCATCTCGAACGCGCTCGCCGCCGGGGCATAGAACGCCGAACCGGTCTTGAGCAGGGCGACGATCTCCGCGCCGCCGTTCGCCGTCCGGTCCTCGAGCGCCTTGACCCGCTCGGGCGGCAGCAGCTCGGTGATGGGCACGCCGGCGACGGTCGAGTAGCGCGACAGCGGGACCATCGTGTCGCCATGGCCGCCGAGGACGAAGGCGTGGGTGTCCTCGACGCTGACCCCGAGCTCCTGGGCGATGAACGTGCGGAACCGGGCGCTGTCGAGCACGCCGGCCATGCCGAGCACGCGCTCGCGCGGGAAGCCCGACGCGGCCAGCGCCACGTGACACATCGCATCGAGCGGGTTCGTGACGATGATGAGGATCGCGTCGGGCGAGTGCTTCGTCGACGCCTCGACGACGGCACGCACGATCCCGGCGTTCTTGATGAGCAGGTCGTCTCGACTCATGCCGGGCTGCCGGGCGAGGCCCGACGTCACCACGATGATGTCCGAGCCCGCGGTGTCCGCGTAGTCGTTCGTACCGGTGACGCGGGCGTCGTGACCGACGACCGGGGCGGCCTCGGCGAGGTCGAGGCCCTTGCCCTGCGGCAGGCCCTCGACGATGTCCACGATCACGACGTCGGCGAGGCCGGCCTCGGCGATCCGTTGGGCGGTCGTGGCGCCGACGTTGCCGGCGCCGATGACGGTGACCTTGTTGCGTGCCATGGGTCGCGCTGCTCCTTCAGGGTTCGATTTCGGTCCGGCGTGTCGTCGTTCGTGGCCGTCAAGGATGGACGACTGACGATGGGCGTGCGAGTCCGGGGCGCGCAGCGTGTGGGTCGATCACCGGCCACGTGGCCATCCGACCACCGACCGACCAGGAGTCCGACCCCATGCCTGCGCTGTTCACGCTCCTCGGCATCCTCCTCATCCTCGTCGCCATCCCGTTCGGGCTGATGCTCGCGCCGCTTACGCTGGGCGTCATCTTCGTGTGGCTGGGCTGGCGCCATGTCACGGCGTCGTGGCAGGACCCGATCCCCGGAGCGGTCTCGTGATCGGTGAGCTCATCGCCCTCGCCATCGTGGTCGTCCTGCCGGCGACCATCCTGCTCGGCATGCTCGGCGCGCTGACGCTCGCCGTGGCCGGCCTCGCGGCCGACCCCGAGGATCGACGGCTCGTCCGGCCGTAGGTCCGTTCCGACCACTCACGTCGGTCGGATCGCGCCGAGCTGATCGCGCCAGTCGGCCGGTCTGTCAGCCGGCCGCCGGTCCGCCGTCGGCAGGCCGGTGCGGGACGTAGTCGTCGGCGACGACCGGCCCGGCCGCCCGGACGTCGTCCGAGGTGCCCTCGGCGAAGGCCGCGAAGTTGTCGGCGAACATCGTCGCGAGCCGCGCCGCCGCGCGGTCGTAGGCGTCGGGATCGGCCCACGTCGCGCGCGGGTCGAGGTACTCGGCCGGCACGTCCGGGCAGGCCGTCGGGACCTCGATCCGGAAGACCGGGTCGAGCCGTGTCGGGACCTGATCCAGGGCGCCACCGATCGCCGCCCGGACCATCGCCCGGGTGTGCCCGATGGCCATCCGCTCGCCGGTGCCGTACGGGCCGCCGGTCCAGCCCGTGTTGACGAGCCAGACCGTGACGTCGTGCTCGGCGAGGCGCTCGGTCAGCATCGCCGCGTACTCGCCCGGGTGGCGCGGCATGAACGGCGCCCCGAAGCAGGCGCTGAAGGTGGCCTTGGGCTCCTTGACCCCGATCTCGGTGCCGGCCAGCTTGGCCGTGTAGCCGCTGATGAAGTGGTAGGCCGCCTGGGCATGGGTCAGGCGGGCGATGGGCGGCAGGACCCCGAACGCGTCGGCGGTCAGGAGGACGACCGTGCGCGGCTGGCCGGCGATCCCGGTCGGGTCCGCGTTGCCGATGAACGGCAGCGGGTAGGCGCCGCGCGTGTTCTCGGTGATGCGCTCCGAATCGAGGTCGAGCTCGCGCGTGTCGGGGTCGAGCTCGACGTTCTCGAGGACCGTCCCGAAGCGCCGCGTCGTGGCGAAGATGTCGGGCTCGTACATCGGCGAGAGGCGGATGGTCTTGGCGTAGCAGCCGCCCTCGAAGTTGAACAGCCCGGTCGCGCCCCAGCCGTGCTCGTCGTCGCCGATGAGCCGACGCTCGGGGTCGGCCGAGAGGGTCGTCTTGCCCGTCCCCGAGAGCCCGAAGAACACGACGCTGTCGCCCTCGGCGCCCACGTTGACCGAGCTGTGCATCGGCAGCACACCCTCGTCGGGCATGAGGTAGTTCATGACCGTGAACGCGCTCTTCTTGATCTCGCCCGCGTACTCGGTCCCGACGATGAGGATCTCCATCCGCTCGAGATGGACGAGGATGGCCGTGCCCGTGCGGGTGCCCTCGGTGGCGGGGTCCGCCTGGAAGCTGGGCACGCAGATGATCGTGAACTCCGGGGCGAAGCCGATGCGCTCGGTGGCCGTCGTGCGCCGGAACAGGTTGCGCGCGAACACGCTCGCCCAGGCCGTCTCGGTGATGACCTGCAGGCGTCGCTGGTGTGCCGGGTCGGCCCCGATCAGGCAGTCCTGGCTGTACAGGTCGCGGTCCGCGCAGTAGGCGACCAGGCGGGCGCGCAGCCGCTCGTAGTGGGCGGGACTGATGGGCCGATTGACGGGACCCCACCAGATCCGCTCGTGGCTCGCGGGCTCGTCGACGATGAACTTGTCCTCGGGCGAGCGACCGGTGTGCTTGCCGGTGCGCACGACGAGCGGACCCTCGGCCGCGATCACGCCCTCGCCGGTGCGGATGGCGTCCTCGACGAGCTCGGCGGTCGAGCGGTTCGCGCGCAGGGCGCGGCCGAGGACCGGGCGGTCGGAGGCGACGGTGGCGGGCTCGGCGGGGCGCGGCGGGTGGGATGGTGGCCATCGGCGAAGGACTCCTGGCGGACACGGGCGATCACGTCACGGATCGACCGGCCGCGCGTGATGCGGGATCCGCAGGGATCGCCACAGGAGTCGGCTTACGCAGTCGCGTTGGTGGCTACCCTACCACGTCAGGTTGCCGCTGGGTATCGGCAGGGTTGCGACCCGAGTGCCGGCGACGAGCCCGCGTTGACGTGAGCCACCACCCTGCCCTAGCATCCGCCCACAACCGAAGAGCACGTATCAAGAGATGGCTGAGGGACCGGCCCGTTGACGCCACGACAACCTGCTGACGCGAGGTCGGCAAGGTGCCAAGTCCGGGCAGGTCCTCCTGCGAGATACGGGACTCTCCGGAGCCCCCCGATCGAGACCAGGGTCCCGCCCCGTCGTGCCGGTCGTTCGCCAGCGCCGCGACCCCTGGAGACCGACGATGACCGCACCGACCCTGCCGCCGCCCACCACGAGCGCCGCATCGAGCACCGGCTCGTCCGCTGCCGCCGGATCGCGCATCACGGGCATGGCCTGTCGGAACTGCGGGCACACCCAGCCGCTCGGCCTCTTCTACGTCTGTCCGGCCTGTTTCGGGCCCCTCGAGGTCACGTACGACATGGCCGTCGTGGCGGCGACGTTCACGCGCCAGGCCATCGAGGGGCGAGCACCCGGGATCTGGCGCTACCTCGAGCTGTTGCCGGTCGACGGCATCCCGGCCCGGTCGCTGCCCGTCGGCTCGACGCCGCTCATCGACGCCCGCCGGCTGGCCCCGGCGCTGGGCGTCGAGCAGCTGTGGATCAAGGACGACACCCGTAATCCGTCGCTGTCGCTTCAAGGACCGGCCGGCGGCCATCGCCGCGGAGCGCGCGGTCGAGTTCGGGGTCCCCGCGCTCGCCTGTGCCTCGACCGGCAACCTGGCCGGCGCCACGGCAGCGGCGGCTGCCGCGGTCGGGCTCCCGTCCTACGTCTTCATCCCGGCCGACCTCGAGCCCGCCAAGGTCGACCACGCGCTCGCCTACGGCGCGACGGTCATCCCCGTCGCGGGCACGTACGACGACGTCAACCGCCTCTGCCTCGAGGTCGCGGACGAGACCGGCTGGGGCTTCGTGAACATCAACATGCGCCCGTTCTACGCGGAGGGGTCCAAGACCCTCGCCTACGAGATCGCCGAATCGCTCGGTTGGCGCTCCCCGGACGTGGTCGTCGCCCCGGTCGCGAGCGGCGCGATGTTCACGCGCGTCGCCCGCGGATTCGAGGAGCTCGCCGAGCTCGGCCTCATCGAGCGCCGGCCGATCCGCTTCGTCGGCGGCCAGGCGGCGGGCTGCGCGCCGGTCGCGACCGCGTTCGAGCGGGGCACGGACGTCATCGAGCCCGTCCGCGAGCCGGACACCTTCGTGCGATCGCTGGCCATCGGCAATCCGGCCGACGGTCGCTACGCGGTCGAGCTCGCCCGCGACAGCGGTGGCTCGATCGAGGCCATCGCCGACGAGACGACGGCAGCCGCGATCCGCGACGTGGCCCGGCTCGAGGGCATCTACCCGGAGACGGCCGGTGGCGTCACCCTGGCGGCCGTCGCCGCGGCCCGCCGGCGCGGTGTCATCGGCGACGGCGACGAGGTCGTCGCGCTGCTGACCGGCAACGGGCTCAAGACCCCCGACGCCCGGAACCTCGGGCTGCCGCCCGGCGGTCTCGACGGTGGTCGCGCGCGGCCCGGCGAGCCCGGTCTGGCCCCGGTCATCCGACCCAGCCTGAGCGCCTTCGAAGCCTGGCTCGAGGGCGCCTCGTGAGCACGGTCCGCATCCCGCCGACCCTGCGCGCGAGCAGCGGCGGCGCCAAGCTCGTCGAGGTCCCGGGTGCCACGGTCCGCGAGGTCGTGACCGGCCTCGTCACGCTGCATCCGGCGCTCGAGGCCCAGCTCATCGCCCCCGACGGCGACCTGAACCGGTTCGTCAACGCCTTCCTCAACGACACCGACGTCCGTCACCTGCAGGGGCTCGACACGCCCGTCGGCGAGGGCGACACGCTGGTGCTGCTCCCGGCGATGGCCGGCGGCTGACGAGCGTCGCTCGCGGTATCGCTCCAGGACGGGAGTAGGCTGAACGGCATCCGGAGGGAGCGATGCCGTCCGACCAGCAGGCCGACCCGTACGACGAGGCGTTCTGGCGCGACTTCCTGACCCGCGGTGACAGCATGGAGCGGCGCGCGCGCCGCGTCCTTCGGCTCCTCCCGCACGGGCCGCGGTGCAAGCTGTGCCTGGCCCCCTTCGGTGGAGCGGCTGCCCCGCTGATGCGCGCGATCGGCAAGCGCCCCGCCGAGAAGAACCCGCACGTATGTAATTCCTGCTTCGCGTTCATGGAGAAGCACCACGGTGGCGCCGAGATCGAGGCCAGCTTCCTGTTCGCCGACATCCGGGGTTCGACGACGATCGCGGAGCAGACGTCCCTCCCGGCGTTCCACGCACTCATCGACCGGTTCCACCAAGCCGCGACGCAGGTCGTGATCGACAACGACGGCGGCGTCGACAAGTTCGTCGGCGATGAGATCGTCGCGTTCTTCTTCCCGCTCATGTCCGGCGATCGGCACGCCGCGGCCGCGGTCAGCGCGGCGACCGGGATCCTGGAGGCCACGGGTCACGGCGACCCGGACGGTCCGTGGGTGCCCGTGGGTGCCGGGGTCGGGTCGGGCGTCGCCTGGGTGGGCGCCATCGGGGACGACACGCGTACGGACCTGACCGCGCTCGGCGACGTCGTCAACACGACCGCGCGGCTGGCCAGCGTCGCGACGGCCGGCGAGGTGCTCGTCACCGTGGAGGCCGCCGCGGCCGCCGGCCTGGACCCGGCGCTCGAGGTCCGCAGCCTGGCGCTCAAGGGTAAGCACGATGCGACGCGCGTCATCAGTCTCACCGTCGGGCCTGCGGCCGTGCGCGTCGGCCAGGCGTGAGCGGCTCCAGGCGCGAGCAGCCCGGGCGCGACGAGATCGCCGCACCACCCCGGTCCTGGGTTCTGCAGGACGATGCCGTCAACGACGGTGCCGCGCGTCCCGCGATACGCTCGCCCGTGACGACCGCCGGTCCACCCAGGCGGCTGCGGGGAAAGGCGGTGTCCGGTGACGGAAGGGGACGACGTGCGGCCCGGCCACGGCGGCCTGCTCGTCGTCAGCCCGGACCGGGTCGGCCCCCTGGACCGCGGGTTCCGCCTTCGGGTCCACCATCTCGTGACCGAGCTCGCGGCCGAGTTACCGGTCACGCTGGTGGCGGCGCCTCCGGCCGACCCCTCCACGACCGCTGCTCTGCAGCGGCGCGGCGTGGACGTCAGGCTCGCGGAGACGGAGCCGCGGGGTTCCCAGCGAGGCGCCCCGGCCCGACACGTGCTGCGCGGTCGGTCGGTCGCGTGGGAACGACAACGCTCGCCTGCGGTCCAGCGCCTGGCGGAGCATCTGCTCGCTGAGCATCGATTTGCCGCGGTCCAGGTCGAACGCCCCGAGCTCGTCGACCTCGGGGCGCCGTCGACCGTGCCGATCGTGCTCGACGCCCACAACGCCTGGGGGGAGCTCGCCGCGCGGCGGGCGCTCGCGGAGACGGGGGCCTGGCGGCGCTGGTCGCGTGGCCACGAAGCCCGAAGGTACCGGGCGCTCGAGGTCGCCGCTTGGCGGCGAGCCGACGTCTGCCTCGCGACTTCGGAGATCGAGGCGGCTGCCATGCGACGGGCGGGAGCCGGACGCGTGATCGTCGTGCCGAACGGGACGGTCGTCGCGGCACCGGCACCCGACGCTGAGGCCGCGGCGAGTTTGTCCGAGGCGATGCCGCAGGATCCTGCCGACCCCGAACTGCTCTTCGTCGGCCTCATGGGCTACGGTCCGAACGCCGACGCCGTCCGCTGGATGGCCGAGGCCATCCTTCCGGGGATCCGCACGACCGTCCCGGGCACCACGTTCATCGTCGTCGGCCCGGAGGTCCCGCCGGCGATCGCGGCACTCGCTGGACCGGGCATCCGGATCGAGGGGGCGGTCCCCGACGTCACGCCCTACCTCCGTCGTGCGGCCGTCGTGGTGGTTCCCCTCCGGAGTGGTGCCGGGACCCGGCTGAAGATCCTGGACGCGCTCGCCGCCGGAAAGGCGATCGTGACCACGACCGTGGGGGTCGAAGGCCTCGATCTCCAGGACGGACGTCACCTGCTCATCCGAGACGATCCCGCAGCGTTCGCCGCGGCGGTCGTCGAGCTGCTGGGCGATCCCGGTCTCGCGCGGCGCCTGGGTGAGGCAGGCCGCATGGTCATCGGCTCCCGGTACGCGTGGCCGCACGTCGCGGCACCACTGCTGGCGCTCTACCGGGAACTCGGGGTCGGGACGCGAGGATGAGCCGTCGTATCACCGTCGTCCAGCTCGTCGACGGGCGCTCTCCCGGTGGCGCCGAGATGATCGCCCTGGAGCTGGCGAGCGGTCTCGACCCGGTCCGCTGGCGCCCGGTGCTCGTGGCCCACCCGGACCTTGACCTTGCCCCGCTCACGTCCAGGGCAGCCGCGGGCGGGGTACCCGTCGTGCGCGTCTCGCGGCCGAGCTCGGCGTGGGATATCGCGGGCATCGCGCGCCTGGCCCGCGCCCTCCGCCGCCTGCGCCCGGCGATCGTCCACGTCCATCGCGGATGGGCACGGGCGGGCAACCTCGGCGTGATCGCGGCCCGCCTCGCGGGCGTACCGATCGTCGTCACCACCGAACATCTCTGGCTCCCGACGACGCCCAGACGCGCCGGCTCTCATCCGCCGCGTCGTCGACCGCATGGTCGATCAGCAGCTGGCGGTTTCCGCCGATATCGCGACTCACCTTCATCACGATCTCGGGGCGCCGGCGGATCGCGTCCGGGTCATCGAGAACGGCATCGATCCTGAGCCACTGCGAGGGCCCCGGGATCACGCGCTGCGCCACGCGCTCCTTGGCGCCGACGAGGGCACGCTCGTCGTGACGCCGGCCCGGCTCGAGCGCCAGAAGGGTCAGGAGACCCTGATCCGGGCGGCCGCCCTGCTTCCCGGCATCACGTTCGCCCTCGCGGGTGACGGCCCGGATCGCCCCCGATTACGACAGCTGGCGCACGACCTCCGGGTCGACGAGCGCGTCCGTTTCCTCGGGATGCGGTCGGACGTAGCGGCGCTCATCAAGGCCGCCGATCTGGTGGTCCTTCCGTCGGTCGCCGAGGGGCTGCCGCTCGTCCTGCTCGAGGCATTGGCCTCGGAGACGCCGGTGGTCGGGAGCGACATCCCCGGGATCCGCGAGGTCCTGGCCGACGGCCGAGCGGGACGACTGGTCCCGACGGGCGACGTCGTGGCGCTGGCGGCCGCGATCGATGCGCTGCTGCGCGATCCCGATGAGCGCGCCCGCCTGGCCGGCGTCGGCCGCGCCCTTCGTCGAGCACCGCTTCACCGCGCAGCGGATGGTCGACGAGGTCGCGGCGACCTACGACGAACGCCTCGCGGCCAACCCGTCCATGCACGAGCCGAGCTCGCAATCGACGGAGCCAGGCCGGGGTGGCCGGCCGCATCCCCGCGGATGTCCGACTCCGGCGCGTGGACTGGCGCTTCCTGGTCCCGGGAGGCCCACGCCTCGGGCGGGTCGTGCTCGTCGGCGGTGATCGATCGCTCGATGCGGCGCTCCGCGACGTCGCATCGGCGGTCGTCGAGGCCGGCTCCGATGCCGCCGCCGATGTCGTCGTAGCCGCGGATCCCACGACATCGGACCTGCTGGCGGCGATCGAGACGGTCGAGCGTGGAGCGGTCGTCGTGATCGAGCACGCCCGCCGGAACGACCTCGGACGCACGCTCCCGGCGAGCGGCCTCGGCCGGCTCGGAGCGTACGTCTCGTGGCCGGGGTCGACGTTGCCTCGAGCGCTGTTGCCGATCGACGACGGGGCCGCGCGCCGCCGGTTCCTGCTCGACAGCGTCCGCGGCGGTCCGCCGATCCGGCGCCTCGCCGGGCTCGGGCGGGTCGTCGCCTTCGAGGCCCGCCTCGCGACCGGTCGAGGGCCTCGCCGCGTCGACGTCTGGACGCGCGACGGAGCCGAATCCGGCCCCGAACGATGGTGTCGCGCATCGGGGCGCCAGCCGGTCCGGACCCGACGAGCTGCTTGCCCGCGTTTCGACGCCGGACGTCGATCTCGGGCCGGCGCCGTTCACGTGGAGCCTCCTGACGCCGGGTGGCCGGACGGTCAGCAAGGTGGTCGCGCTCGGCGGACCCCGCGGTCAGCGGCCGCGCGTCGTCGTGAAGTCGCCACGGACGCCGGCCGCCGCGCTCGGACTTCGCCACGAGGCGACCGTGCTCGCCGCCCTGGCCCAGGCGCATCCGGCCATGCTGGGGTCCACGCCGCGTCTCCTTGGGCTGGTCGACCACCCTGACGGACCGTCGCTCGTCGAGACCTATCTTCACGGCGCACGCCTCACGAGAGTCCTCACGGCGCGAACCTTCGAGCGTCTGTCAGACCTCGTGGTCGCCTCGCTGCTGCAGCTCGTCGGGCCGGGCGACATCGATGGCGCCGATGCTTCGTCGGGCGACCCGATCGTCGCGCCCGACCCGGCAGGGCCGACGGGCTCGCTCGACGAGATCGTCGAACGGTTCCGCATCGCGGTGGCCGGCAGGGCGGATCCGGTCCTCCTCGAAGAATCGGTGGCGCTCGCCCTGGGACTCAGCCGCCTTCCGGTCGCGACCGAACATCGCGATCCGGGGCCGTGGAACCTGCTCGTCGGCGGCGACGGCCAGGTGCTGGTCCTGGATTGGGAGTCGTCCGTCCTGAACGGCCGCGCGGGTCCGGATGCGTGGTACGCGTTGACGTACCTGGCGCTCGCGTGCGGGCGAGTGCCCGAGCCGCGACTCGCCGATGCGTACCCGGAGCTGCTTGCCCCTGCCCGGGACCATCGGCCGCGTCGCCGACCGGGCCTTCGGCCGCTATGCGGATGCGGCGGGCGTCGGACACGCGGATCTCCCGGCGATCCGGATGCTCACGTGGATGATCCATCTGCCGTCGGAAGCCGGACGGGCCGACGAGGACCGCGCGGACGAGCCCGACGGCGGGGACGACGCATCGGACGACTCGCCGCGGATCCACCGTGGCCCGGTCCTCCGCTGCCTTTCTCCGCCTCTGGGAGCACGACGCGCGCGCCGCGCTGGGGGCGCACTGATGCGGGTCCTCGTCGTCACCGACGGCTTTCCCTATCCCCTGACATCGGGGCGCCTCCGCGAGCACCAGTTCCTGCGCGAGCTGTCGATCCGCCACGAGGTCGTGCTGCTGTCGGCGGTCCAGCCCTCCCAGCCGCGCGAGCACCTCGCGGCGGTCCGCCCGTGGGTCAGCCACGTGGAGATGGTCGAGACGCCACGGCTCGCCCACGGACTCCGGCGCAAGGTGCGGGCCCGGGTCGCAACTATCGTGCTCTCCGGACTCGGTCATCCGATGCGCGCGCTCCTCGATCAGGTGACGGATCTCCACGCGTTCGAGCCGTTCGACGTCGTGCTCAACGCCCACCTCGACGCTCCGCTGCACGAGGCCGTGCCGGACGTGCCGGTGGTGGTCGACCTGTGCGACGCGATGGCGGCGGCTGCGGCCGGGCGGCTGCGTCATGCGCCGCTCCGCGAGATCCCGGGATCCGCCGTCCGATACCTCGAGGCCAGACGCCGGCAGGCCCGCCTTATCGCCGAGGCCGATCACCTGCTCCTCGCGAGCGAACGGGACGTGCGCCGGGTCTTCCCGCGCGGCGCTCCGCCGACGACACCCCTGTCCGTCCTGCCGAACGGCGTCGATCTCGACCATTGGCAGCGGACGACCCGGCGACTCGGCGACCTCGTCGTCATGACCGGAGCGATGCCCTACGCACCGAATCATGACGCCGCGCTCCGACTGGTCGAGACGATCATGCCGCTCGTCCGGGCTCGGCGGCCGACCGCGCGCCTGGCGATCGTCGGACGCGACCCTCGGCCCTCCCTCCTGCGGGCCACCGAAGGCCTTCCGTGGGTCGAGGTGACCGGCGAGGTCGACGACCTCCGTCCGTGGCTGGAGTCGGCGGCGGTCTTCGCGGCGCCATTACGGTTCGGGGCGGGGATCCAGAACAAGGTCCTCGAGGCGATGGCCATGGAGGTGCCAGTCATCGCGTCGCCGCTGGCTGAAGCCGGGCTGGTGGTCGATGGGCGACACCCGCCCATCACGGTCGCCTCGACACAGCGGCAGTTCGGCGACGCGATCGTGGCACGGCTGGGTGCGGTCGCTTCGGAACCGACGCCGGACGCGGCGGCCCGAGCGTGGGTGGCCGCACGCTTCGACTGGCCGACGATCGGTGCGCGGCTCGAGGCGATCCTCCTCGGCGCGGCGGGTCGTCCGAGCCCGGTCTCGTCGGGCGAGGGCGCGGGGATCGACGCCGCGGCGAGCCCGCCGCCCGGCTAGGACCTGGCCTGCCCGGCTAGACCCCTCGCCGGTCCGGCAGGATGCCGAGCGCTCGCGCGACTCGCCGGATCGGGCGCAACGGGGCCGACCGACCGACCCGGAGCAGTCGCGCCCGCCACCGTTCGAGCACGGCGTGGCGATACGGCCAGCGCGCCCGGTCGATCCGGCGGCGGAGCGCCGGGTCGTCGATCGACTGGTCCCGCACATACGTGTCGAGCCAGGCCAGGAACGCGCCCCGCGCTGCCGTGGGGCGAGCATCGTCGGCGTGCGATCCGTCGCGGATCAGGACCTCGCAGAACGCATCGGGATGGCGTCGGTAGCGATCGTGGGCCTCGCCCTCGACGAAGGCGGGGAACCGCAGGAGGAGCTTGTAGAAGGCCGCCTGGTCCTCGTACAACCCGCGGAACGCCGCGACGAACCCGTCGACCGCGTCGAGGGCGGTCCGGCGCACGAGGACGGCGCAGGTCGCCGGCGTATCGGCACGGTCGTCGAGGTACGCCGACACCAGCGCCGGTGGCTCGACGAGCGCGTCCGGCGCGCTCCGAGTCGCCGCGGCGTGTCGCGTGCGGCGTCCTCCGGGCGCCCGGTCCAGCCGTACCAGTGGAGGCTCGGTCCGAAGACGATGGCCGCCCGGGGGTTCGCCCGGAGCCGCTCGACCTGACGCTCGAGCTTGTCCGGGAGGTAGACATCGTCGGCATCGAGGAAAGCGACGAACTCCCCGTGCGCGGCCGCGATCCCCAGGTTCCTCGAGGCGCTCATCCCGCGGTTCTCGCCGCCCGGGTGGGCCAGGTATCGGATCCGGCCGGGATGGGCATCGACCCAGCGTCGGGCGAGTTCCGCGCTGCCATCGCGACTCCCGTCGTCGACCAGGAGCAGCTCCCATGACGGGTACGTCTGCGCGACGACGCTCGCGATCGCTTCGTCGAAGAACCGCTCGGCGTCGAGGAAGATCGTGACGACCGAGACGAGACCGGGCTCCATGGATCGGTCGCTCACCTCGCGCGGATCCCCGCCGTCCGCCACAGCAACCGGGCGAAGCCCTCGCCGTCCAGGTCGTCGACGAAGACCCGCGGGATCGCGTGTCGGTCGGTCGACGTTCGAACGAGCCCCGGGGTCGTGACGAAGGCGGCCCGCACGCCGGCATCCCGCGCGACGCCCAACGTGGCCGGACTGACATCCGACGCGCCTCCGAACGGATACGCGAAGGTCTGCACCGGCCGGCCACGCCGATCGCCAAGGTCGCGGACGCTGCCCTCGACCTCGTCGCGCTGGAGGCCGGGCGCCAGGGCGGCCAGCGATGGGTGGGTCATCGTGTGCGCGCCGATCTCGACGAGCGGATCGGCGTCGAGCGCGCCGAACTCCGCCGCCGTGAGCGGCCGATGCGACGGTCGCGCCTCCGCCGGGATCCCGGACCACCGATGCAGGTCGTCCATCGCGGCGACGCGCGCCGGTGGCGTCGCCCGCCTGAGGACGTCCCAGACGGCCCGATACACCGCGTGGCGACGGGTCGGGGCCGGCTGCCAGGCTCGCCAGCGTGGCACCGGCTCGGACCCGCCCGCGGCCGACTCGTCGAGCGTCCATGCGTGGCGCGCTCCGTCGACGACCAGCTCGAGGGACTCCGGGAGGGCGCCGGGTCCGAGCAGGATCCGCTCGAGCGCGTCCCACCAGAACTCGCGTTCGGAGCCCACCACACCCGACACGATGAACGCCGTCGCCGGCACACCGCTGGCCGCCAGCCGTGGTCGGACCGCGGACGCGAGATCGGCATAGCCGTCATCGAACGTCACCGCGACCGTGCCCCGTTCGACACGGTCCGCGTCGAGCATCGTCAGGAGCCCGGTCGCCGTCGTCGGCCTGGCCGAAGCGGCGAGGATGGCGAGGTGCTCGGCGAGATGGTCCGGCGAGACCGCGAGCCGCCACGGATCCAGCACTGGCGTCGCCACCCGGTGGTACATCAGCACCAGCGCGCCACCGCGGATCGGCGGGATGAGGTCGCGTCCTCGCCGCAGGGTCCGCCGCAGCCGGTACCCCCTCACCCGGGCGCGTCTCGAACGGCGCGGATCGTGACGATCAGCGGGTACGCGGGATCGTCGACCTCGAGCTCGCTCGCCCGGAGCTCGTGGCTCGCGAGACCTTCGAGGAAGGCGATGGCCGCAAGGACGTTGCCGTGCGCCTCGACGGCGAGGGACGCGGCCGGGAAGTCTTCCTCGAAGAGGCGCTGCGCCGCACCGGGCGTGAGCGACCAGTACCAGGAGTCCGCCCACTCGCCGCGGTCGACCTGGCTGATCCCCGGGACCGTGGCGAGCAGCACGCCGCCCGGGGCCAGGGCACGATGCAACGTCCGGATAGCCGCCGGCATGTCGTACACGAGATGCAGGGTCTGGGTCAGGACGATGCAATCGAACGCCGCGCTTGGGATGGTCGCCCCGTCCGCGAGATCCCCGATGATCGTGGCGCCCGGAGCGTCGGCATTGACGTGCAGGACGTCGCTGCGCGTGACCCGATCCGCGCCGAAGGTGGTCGTGTACGTCGGCGTCGCCCACTTCGAGCACCCGCCCGCGGATATCGCCGGCGTGCATGGCCAGGAACCGCTCGATGTACCAGCGATCGACGGGCTGCCCGCGCTCGAGGCCGAAGTGGTCGCTCACCGGGCGGGTGCGCCGAAGATCCCCGAAGTCGACTCGGCCGGGCACGGGCCGCGACCCTGGTCGGACCCGACGGAGCAGGAACCGGGGCGCGACCGAACGAAGGGTGTCGCGAACCCTCGCCCGGACGCTGCGCGACCGCGACCTCGTCATCGGTCGACCGTCACTCGGCACGTCACCATGCCGTACTCGCTGCCCGGCGTCGTCCCGAGACCCGTCGACTCGTTGGCGACGACCTCGAGCTGGAAGGCGGGCTCGACGAGGTCGTACCCGACGCTCACGGTGTCGCCCGCCCAGAGTGATACGTCATAGAGACCGGGGTTGAGGTGCAGGGCCTCGACCCGCAGCCGGACACGATTGCTGCCGATCGTGAACCGGACCTCGTCGCCGGTCGCGAGGATGTCCGCATTGACGAGCTTGGTCCCGTTCCGGTCGGCGAGGACGACGCCGAAGCTCGAGACCGTGATGTCCTGCCCGGCGTCCAGCTCGAACTCGAGCTCGAGGGGTCCATCCGGATAGGGCTGGAGACCCACCGCGTCGAGCGTGCTCGCGTAGCGGACGGCCCGGAACCGGACTTCGCCGGTCCCCCGCCGCGGCGCCGCCGACACGTCGATCCACTCTTCGGGCCCGAGGGTCGAGGATCGGTCACGGAGGTACGCGGCCACGACCGCCGATGTCGGGCCGTACTCGACCAGGCGCCCGGCCTCGATGAGGATGGTCTGGTCGCACAGGCGTTGCACCGCACTCATGCTGTGGCTGACGAGGACGATCGTCCGCCCGTCACCGCCGGCGAGGTCGGCCATCTTGCCGAGGCACTTCTTCTGGAACCGCGCGTCGCCGACCGCGAGCACCTCGTCGACCAGGAGGATCTCGGGCTCCAGGTGCGCGGCGACCGCGAACGCGAGCCGCAGGTACATCCCGTCGGAGTAGTGCTTGACGGCGGTGTCCAGGAACCGCTCGACTTCGGCAAAGGCCACGATCTCGTCGAATTGACGCTCGATCTCGGCGCGCTTCATCCCGAGGATCGCGCCGTTGAGATAGACGTTCTCCCGGCCGGTGAGCTCCGGGTGGAACCCCGTGCCGACCTCGAGCAGCGAGCCGACGCGGCCCATGATCTCCGCCCGGCCCGTGGTCGGATCGGTGATCCGCGACAGGAGCTTGAGGAGCGTGCTCTTGCCCGCCCCGTTGGGACCGATCAGGCCCACCACCTGACCGGTCCGGATCTCGAAGCTGACGTCGCGCAGGGCCCACAGCCGTTCGCGTCCCAGCGTGGGGCGGTCGGCGTCCCGACGCCGGGACCCGAGCCGCCCGGCCGTCCGCTGGAGGGCGTCGCCGACCGTGTCATATCGGGTCCGCGAGCCCAGGACGTACTCCTTGCCGAGCCCCTCGGCCCGGATCGCGACGGCGCTCATCGCGCTGGACCCGTCATCAGACGACGTCCGCGAAGGTGCCCTCGGCGCGCCGGAAATACCGGACGCCGGTGACGAGCACCACGATGGCGACCACGGTCGAGACCACCACCGTCGGTCCCGGGGCGGTGCCCGAGCCGAGCAGCGCCCAGCGAGTCCCCTCGACCACGCCGACCATCGGGTTGAGGGCATACACGGTCCGCCACGGCTCCGGGATCAGGCTGCTCGGATAGGCAACCGGAGTCGCGAAGAGCCAGACCTGGATGAGGAACGGCACGACATAGCGGACGTCCCGATACCGGACGTTGAGGGCCGCGAACCAGGTCCCGACACCGAGCGCGACGATGAACGCGAGTGCGAGCAGCGGGACGAGCGCGACGACCGTTGGCGTCGGGAAGATGCCGTACACGAGCATCATCCCGAGGAGGACCACGAACGCCAGCCCGAGATCGACGAGCGCCGCGACCACGCCTGCCGTCGGGATGACCAGACGCGGGAAATACACCTTCTTCAGGAGGTTCTGGCTCCCGACCAGGCTGACCGCTGCCGCCGCGAAGCCGGTCGCGAAGAAGGTCCATGGCACGAGGCCGGCGAACGAGAAGACCGGGTACGGCACCCCGTCCGACGAGACGCCGACGAGGCGACCGAAGACGATGCTGAAGACGACCATCGTGATGAATGGCTGGAGGATCGCCCATGACGCCCCGAGCAGCGTCTGGCGGTAGCGGACCTTCACGTCGCGCCAGACCAGGAAGTAGAGGAGCTCTCGATAGCGCCAGAGCTCTCGTGCCCCGAAGCCGCTCCGGCCCGCGCGAGGCGCGATGACCGTCACGCTGGGGGTCGCGGGCGATCCGTCGCGTCCCGCGGACGCCGGTGCCATCCGGCTCATCGTCGCCACCGGGCCGTCGCCAGCCATTCCGCGGCACCCTCGAGCACCGCAAGCGCATAGACGAGGTCGCCCATGGCCAGGCGTGGGTCCGTCAACGCCCGGCGAGGGGCACGCTTCGCGTGGCGAGCGACATCCCGCCACAGCCGTCGCGTCATGTATCGGTCCTGCCTCGAGGCGTGCTTGGCGAAGTACGCGCCCTGGCCGCGCCCATAGGCCCACCGGAGCGGGACCCAGGCCGACGGTGAGCGCCAGCGCCCGATGGATCAGGACGGCATCCGGTACGTACGCGATCGCGAAGCCGTGTTCGAGCAACCGGTAGCCGAAGTCGTTGTCCTCCGACGACGGGAAATCGGACCCGACCCCGAGTCGCGCGTCGAACGGTCCGACCGCCTCGATCGCCGTCCGGTACATCGCCATGTTGTGGGGCAGCAGGACGTCGCGTCCGATCCGGCCGCGATAGGTGCGCGCCACGGCATCCGGGCTGGTCGACGGCGCGAACGCACCGTCCGCCTCCTCCTCGCCCGCGATCACCCGCCCGGTGACGACGGTGTCCGTGCCCGCCGCGACGAGGGCTCGGATGAGCGTCCCGAACCAGGCGGGCGGCACGAACATGTCGTCGTCGAGGAACGCGATGATGTCGTGGCGCGCGGTGGCGATCCCCAGGTTCCGCCCGCGGCTGAGACCACGCTCCGGACTCCACACGTACCGGATCTCGCAGCGCCCGTCGACGTGGCCCGTCGCGAGCACCGGATGGGGCGCATCGCTCTGGTCGATGATGACGAACTCCGTCGGAACCTCGTCGCCGGCGCTGATCGAGGTCACCAGGTCGTCGACGAAGGCCGGACGTCCGCGGGTGCTGAGCACGAGTGACGTCGGCGGGAGCGGGACGTCGGTCGCCTCGGCGCCGGTCGGCGCGGTCAACGGATCGGTGGTCATCGCGTTGATGATGAAGGCACCCCTTCGACGACGCATAGGTGACCGTCGTACCGGGGTTCAGCCGTCGCTGCGCCGTCGCGCCTGGTCCACGCCACGCCAGTAGGCCGCATCGAGGACCGCCTCGATCGCGCGTCGCGCGAGGCCGGGGCGGACGTGATCCACCGCCTCCATCGGCGGTTCCAGGAGTCGAGGAAGCCTCGGGATCCATCCGAGCGTGGCCCCCACGGCCCGGCGGGACGCGCGACGACGTCGCGATCCTGGTCGCGAGAACGCGAGCGTGGCCGCGGCGTCCGGGTGGCGCCGCCCCAGCGCAACGGCGTTGCGACCCTTCGACGTCGCGTCGGCGACGGCCCGGACGAGGTCCTTGTCCTGGTGCTGGCGCGCCACGGCGTCCGGTGCGAAGACGATCGGGACGCCGGCAGCGCCGAGACGGATGGCGAGGTCGCCGTCCTCGTTCCCATAGGTCGAGAACGTCGGGTCGAACCCGCCGATGGCCAGGAACCGCTCCCGCTCGAGCGAGAAGTCGCCGGTGTAGACATCACGAAAGGTCCCGATGCCGGAGCTCGCCAGCTTCGCGAGGTGGCGATCGAACCGGTCCGCGAGGTACCGTCCGGTCGCCGTGCGAGGTCGTGACGCCGTCGGCACGGCGCCCATGACGGCCACGTCCGGTCGTGCATGGGCGGCGAGGTGGGCCTCGAGCCAGCCCGGCTGCGGCTCCATGTCGTCATCGAGCAGGATCAGGATGCGACCACGGGCGACCGATGCACCCGTGTTGCAGGCGATCGCCCGTCCCGGCCTGGTCTCGCTGACCAGCCTGATCGGAAGGCGGCTGGTGGCCATGACGTCGGCGACCGCCGCCCCCGTCCCGTCGGTCGATCCGTTGTCGACGACGATGACCTCGCAGCCGGACGCCGGCGTGACGTCGGCGAGGATCGCCTGCAGGGCACGTACGACGGAAGCGCGACGATCCCGGGTCGGGATGACGATCGAAGCCGCGAGATCGGGAGCCTGCGCCGGTTCCGTATCGAGGGGTCCACCCGCCTGTGGGCCATCGGCGAAGGAGGTCGGCACCGCCCGAGGATAGCGGACCGTCCGACGGCAAAGCTCGAGCCCCGGACGCATCCCGGGTCCCGGTTCGCGACCGTCCTAGGCCGAGTCGAGCGCGCGCTGCAGGTCCGCGATCAGGTCGTCGATGCCCTCGATGCCGACCGACAGGCGGACGAGCGCCGGGTCGACCTCGAGCGGCGTGCCGGCGACCGACATGTGGGTCATCGCCGCCGGCAGCTCGATCAGCGACTCAACGCCGCCGAGCGATTCGGCCAGGGTGAACCAGCGCGTCCCCTCGGCGATCGCGACGGCCCGCTCCTCCGCGCTCGGCGACCCGCCGGGCCGCGGCCGCCGGCACGAACGAGACCATGCCGCCGAAGCCCGGATAGGCGACCGACGCCACGTCCGTACGCGTCTGCAGGAACGCGGCGACCGCGGCCGCATTGGCCCCGTGCCGCTCCACCCGCAGATGCAGCGTTCGCAGGCCGCGCAGGACGAGGAAGCAATCGAGCGGACCCGGGACCGCCCCCATGGCGTTCTGCAGGAAGCGCAGTCGCTCCGCGACTGCAGGGTCCGAGGTCACGGCGACGCCGAGGACCGTGTCGGAGTGGCCGGCGAGGTACTTCGTGGCCGAGTGGAAGACGACGTCCGCCCCGAGCGTCAGGGGTCGTTGCAGCGCCGGTGACGCGAACGTGTTGTCGACGACCACGAGCGGCCGACGACCGCCCTCGGCGGCTCGCCGGTCGACGGTCGCGACGACCGCCCCGATGTCGACGACCTTGAGCAGCGGGTTGGTCGGCGTCTCGAACCAGACGAGGCGGGTCCGCTCGCTGAGCGCCTCCCACAGTTCGTCCATGCCCGCGGCCAGGTCCACGTACGTCGTCGCGACGCCACCCCCCGGGCGGCGCACGCGTTCCAGGTAGCGATACGTCCCGCCGTAGACGTCGTCGCCGACGACGATCTCCTCGCCCGGCGCGGCGAGCTCGGCGATGGCGGCGGTCGCCGCCGACCCCGAGGCGAAGGCGAACCCATGAAGCCCACCCTCGAGCGCCGCGACCGCCCGCTCGAGACGCTCCCGGGTCGGGTTCTGCGATCGCGCGTACTCGTAGCCGCGTCGTGGCCGGCCGACGCCGTCCTGGGCGTAGGTCGAGGTCTGGTAGATCGGCGGCGAGACCGCGCCCGTCAGCTCGTCCGGCTCCGCGCCGGCATGGACGGCCAGCGTCGCGAACGACGGCTCGTCGTCGGTGGCGCGATCGGGCGGCTCCGGGGCGGCCATCAGCCGGTCGTCGCGGGGCCGGGCGGCGGCCACTGGTCGAGGTCGAAGACGAGCTCCAGCCCGTCGACATCATCCATCTGGGTGCCGACCTGGCGGAACCCGAACTTCGCGAGCACGGCCTGCGAGATGGTGTTGTCGGGCGAGGTGGACGCGCGGAACCGGGTCACGCCGTGCTCGCGCGCCGCCCACGCGAACATGGCCCCGGCAACCTCGGTGGCGATGCCGCGCCGGCGGTACGCGGCGTCGACCCGGTAGCCGATCTCGACCCGGCCGTCGGCGTCGGGCGGGCTGTGGAACCCGACCGTCCCGATGATGTGGCGCCCGGCCTCGTCCTCGATGACGATCGCCCGGCCGAGCCAGGGCTGGGCGGTCGGGTCCTCGGACAGGTCGGCGATCCGGAACTGCAGGAACTGGTCGAGCTGGTCGGGCAGCGACGGCGGCACGGCCGCGCCGATCTCGGCTGCGGCCGCCTCGAGCTCGCGCCCCTGGAGGAGCCGCATGAAGCGCAGGCTCATCGACACGAGCTCGAAGCGCTCGGTACGGATGGCCGGGACGGCGGACGAGGTGGTCACGGTCCGTATCGTCGCACGCTGGTGGGACGCGGCGAGTGCCCCGTCGGCCGGGCCAGTCGTCAGTCGACGGCCCGATGCAGGAAGGCGGCCACCTGCTCGCGGGTCACGGACGCGGCCGGGCAGAACCGCGTCGGGGCGCAGCCGCTCGTGATCCCGGCGGCCGCCAGGCGGTCGATGTCGCGTTCGTGAGTCGACGTGTCGTCGTCGGTGAAGTGGTCCGTGTTCGACGTCGGAAGGTCGAAAGCCCGCGCGAGCATCGTGGCGAGCTGGGCGCGGGTGACGAGCGCATCCGGACAGAACCGGTCGACGGCGCAGCCCGACACGATGCCGGCCGCCCGGATGCGGTCGATGGACGACTCGTGGGTGCTCGAGTCGTCGTCGGTGAAGTAGTCGGTCGCGACCGGGGGCAGGGCGAGCGTGCGAGCGATGAACGTCGCCACCTCACCGCGCGTGACCGAGGCCTTCGGGCAGAACCAGAACGCGGTGCATCCCTGGGTCAGCCCCTCGTCGTGCAGCCACACGATGTCGTGCACGAAGGGGCTCGTCGCGATGTCGCCGAACGGATAGGCGGGGGCGGGTTGCCAGTGGGCGGCCGTCTCGCTCGTACCCGGGGTCGAGGTGAGGTTGACCGGGCTCCCCGATCCGTCCGCCGCCAGCCGATAGAGGTCGCCCCGACCAGGCGCGGGGTACCCCGTGAACACGATCCAGCGACCGTCGGGCGAATAGGCCGGCTCGCCGAGGTTGGCGGGCAACCCAGTGTGCGGACCGGTGAGATTCGTGACCGGCCCACCGGCGGCCGGAACGGTCACGATCTCGAACGCTCCCCCCACCGATTCGGCATACGCGATCTGGCGCCCGTCCGGGGAATACGCCGGCTTGGGAGCGGTGACCGTCACCTTGAGCTGACGATCGTCGCTGCCGTCCGGTCGCACGGTCCGGAGGAAGCCGTTGTAGCCGCCGAGGGCGTCGTCGCCGTAGGCGATGCGCGTCCCGTCCGGCGCCCAGTCCACGGCGAACGCCTCGTCGCCGTTCGTGACCTGCGTGCGGTCCGACCCATCGGCGTCCATGACCCAGACATCGCGATCGAACACCGGATCCGTGACCAGGACGAACGCGATCTGCGAACCGGAGCGCGACCACGCCGGCCCGCGGCCCGGTCCAAGCTCGGTCTGGTGGGAGCCGTCGGCGTCCATGACCCAGATGACGTCCGTCCCGCTGCCTTCCACACGCCGGTTGAACGCCACCCGGGTGCCATCGGGCGACCAGCGGGGTGCGCGGTCCGCCGCGGCGGGCGGGCTGGTCAGCGCCGAGGGGTCGCTGCCGTCGCCGTCCATGACCCAGATCGAGGTGTCGAAGCTGTCGCCGGCCGCACTCGCGAAGACGATCCGACCGTTGGCCCCGGGTCGGCCGCGCTCGTCGGTGCCGGCGCCATCGGCGACCGCGGCCAGCAGGACGCGCCGTGGCCGCGATGGTCGCCCGCGAGCGCGAGCCTGTGAACGCTCGACCGGACCTCGGGCGGTCAGGCCTCGTGCGCGCCATGGTGGGCCAGGTACTCGAGGATATCGAGCTTCGTCACGACTCCGGCCGGTCGCTCGCCGCGGACCGCGACCAGGGCGGTCGCCGCCCCCGACAGCAGGGCGAACGCCTCGTCGAGCGTCGCCGATGCTTCCACGAGCGGCAGCGGCGGGTCCATGAGCTCCCCGACCGTGCGCTCGACGACGGACGGGTCGCGGTAGGCCCGGTCGAGGAGGCCCTTCTCGCTGATCGAACCGACCAGGCCGACGACGTCGTCTCCCTCGGGCTCCTCCGACACTGGCATCTGGCTGATGCCGTAGGCCTGGAGCGTGGTGATCGCGTCACCGACCCGCTCGGTCGTCCGCGCGACGACGACCGCCGGCCGGTCGCCCGAGTGGTGACGGTCGGCGAGCAGCCGGTCGATGCGGGTCGCGGCGCCCGTCGTGGCCATCAGACCGTTGGCCCGCATCCACTCGTCGTTGTAGACCTTGGACAGATAGCTCCGGCCACTGTCCGGGAGCAGGACGACCACGACCCCTTCGTGGCCGCCGTCCTGGGCGGCGAGGTCCCGGACGACCTCGAGCGCCGCGACCATCGCGGTCCCGCACGAGCCACCGGACAGGATCCCTTCCTCGCGGGTCAGGCGACGGGCCATCGTGAACGCCTCGCGGTCGCCGACGCGGATCCAGCGATCGATGATCGTCGGGTCGTACGTCCCCGGCATGAAGTCCTCGCCGACGCCCTCGGTCAGGTACGGCCGCGCCACGTCACCCGAGAGCACGCTCCCCTCCGGGTCCGCCCCGATGACCTGGATCGTCGCGGACTGGCTCTTGAGGTAGTGGGCCGCCCCGGAGATCGTGCCGCCGGTGCCGACGCTCGCGACGAAATGCGTCATCCGGCCGTCGGTCTGCTCCCAGAGCTCGGGCCCGGTGGTCCGCTCGTGGGCCTTCGGGTTCTCGACGTTCTGGTACTGGTCGGGCTTGAAGGCGCCCGGGATGTCGCGCGCGAGCCGGGTCGCGACGCTGTAGTAGCTCTCGGGTGACTCGGGAGCGACGTTGGTGGGGCACAGCACGACCTCGGCGCCGTACGCCCGCAGGAGGGTCTGCTTCTCCACCGATTGCTTGTCGGCCATGACGAAGATGCAGCGATAGCCCTTGAGCGCGGCGGCGATCGCCAGGCCGTGACCGGTGTTGCCGCTGGTCGGCTCGATGATGGTGCCGCCGGGCTGGAGCCGCCCGTCGCGCTCGGCGGCCTCGATCATCGGCAGGCCGATGCGGTCCTTGACCGACCCGCCCGGGTTGAGCATCTCGAGCTTGGCCAGGAGGAGCGGCTGCCGGTCGGCCGGGCCGAGGTCGCGGGTGACGCGGCTGATCCGGACGAGCGGCGTCCCGCCGACGAGGTCGAGGATGGACTCGGCGTACTGCATCGCGGCCGAGTATAGGTGGGCCCGCCTCGCGCGGGCGATGAACCGTCAGTGCCAGGCCGTCGTCAACCAGCGCCAGCGGCGGCGGGCGCCGGGGGCGGCTCGCTCGCTGTCCGTGCGGAACGCGAAGACGAACCGGCCGAGCAGCCGGATGCCGATCAGGACCGCCCGGTACGCGACGCCCGGTCGCGACGACACGCGCCCGATGAGGCCGCCGCGCTGCTCCACGGCGTCAGCCGTCGCGGTCCAGGCGGCCCGGTCGGAGGAGGAGCCAGGTCAGCCGCTTGCGGAGACGACGGGGATGCTCGGGCGGGTCCACGGTCCACGGGTACAGCTCCTCGATGACGGGACCGAGCAACGCCCCGAGCGCGGGCGGTCATCTCACGCGCCAGCGCCAGCTCCGCATGCGAGCCGGGCTCAGGGAACGGCGCGTCGGGTGGCAGGTCGGCGAGGGCGCGGGCCGTGGTCGGCGCGAGCACGCGCGACGCCATCCGGTGACCGACATACAGCTCCTCCGTGCCGGCCATGGCCAGCGGCACGACCGGGGCGTCGGTGCGCATGGCGATGATCGCCCAGCCCGTCCGCATCGTCCCGAGCCGGCCCGGTGGCCCGCTGACCGTGCCCTCCGGCATCTGGGCGAACACCGCGCCGTTGGCGACGACCGCGCGCGCCGAGGCGACGTGCTGCTCGATGCCGATCCCGCCTCGCCAGACGGGCAGCAACCCGCCGACGCGCCGGATCAGCGCCTCGCGCCAGCGCGTCGTGAACGTCGAGGGGGCGCTGCCCAGGAACCAGCAGCGGGGCTCGGCCGGGACCGCGTGCATGACGACGAACGGGTCCATCCAGCCTCGGTGGGCCGCCGCCACGAGGAGATAGCCGCCTCCTGGCGGCAGGAGCTCCTGGCCGCTCGTCCGGATGCGGAAGCGCAGGACGACGAAGCACACGAACCGGGCCACCCAGCGCAGGACGTGATAGAGCCACGGCCCGTGGGCCTCGGGCGAGCGTCCGAGCCAGGCGAGGCCTTCGACCGCTCCCCC
This sequence comes from uncultured Chloroflexia bacterium, assembly GCA_963828965.1. Classification (GTDB taxonomy): domain Bacteria; phylum Chloroflexota; class Limnocylindria; order Limnocylindrales; family CSP1-4; genus SPCO01. Next base: position 813,561 of record CAWHGL010000002.1, on the reverse strand, counting down.
ACGGGCGGCGGCGAGCGCCTCGGGCGCGACCCGGCTGGGCGGGAGACGCGCGCGCGCCGGATCCGCCCCGTCGTCGCCGGGCGGCGGATCGGCGCTCATGGGCTCGGCGGCGGGACCTCGTCGTCGGTCGCGGCGCCGGCGTCCGGCGGCGGAGCTTCGTCGTCGGTCGCGGCGTCCGATCGCGTCCGCGCCGGCGTCCGGCGCGTCGTCGGTCGTCTCGTGGTCGGTCGCCTCGTGGTCGGTCGCCTCGTCGACATCGTCGTCGCCGTGGTCAAGGCCCTCGTCGATGTCGTCGATCTGCTCGAGGCCGTCGTCGATGTCACCGAGCCCGTCGTCCACGACCGCCGTGGTCGCCAGGACGCCGTCGCCGACCGCGCCCCAGGTGGCCTGCTCCGGGAACGGCGGCGGTGCGTCATTCGTCGCGTGGCCCGGCCGATGTCGCCAGGCGAGGATGCCGCCCGACACGAGCACGAACCCCGCCGACACGATCATCGCCGTCGGGATGCCGAAGAACGTCCAGTTGTCGGCGCGCAGCGTCTCGAGCACGAACCGGGTCGCGCCGTACCAGATGAAGAACAGCAGGATGAGATCGCCTGGTCGCAGCGTCCGGCGGAACCGCGAGCCGACCCACAGCAGGAAGAGCAGTCCGAGCAGGCCGGACAGGGACTCGTACAGGAAGAGCGGGTGGAAGCGGGTCGTCTCGAACGCGTAGTCCGCGCACGGGTAGGCCGCGATGCGGTGGACGCACTCGATGGAGATGCCCCACGGCAGGTTCGTCGGCGGCCCGTACAGCTCCTGGTTGAAGAAGTTGCCCCAGCGAGCGATGGCCTGCATCAGGAACAGGCCCGGGGCGATGATGTCGGCCCAGCGCCAGAACGAGACGCCTTTCCGCCGCGTGTACCAGATCAGGACGAGCAGCCCGGTGATGATCCCGCCGTAGACCCCCAGGCCGGTGTAGGGCGGCAGGATGATCTTGAGGGGGTCGTCCTTGTAGAGGACCCACTGGTCGATCACGTGGTAGAGCCGGCCACCGATGAGCGCGGCGATGGCGATGACGATCATCCCGTTGCCGACGAGCTCGGGATCCTCGCCGGCGCGCTTGGCCAGGCGGACCAGCAGCACGTAGACCAGGGCCAGCCCGACGGCGTAGCCGATCCCGTACCAGTAGACCGGGAGGGGGCCGATCTGGAACGCGATCGGGTTGGGGGTGAATTCGAGCATCCGCGGAGTGTACCGGCCGTCAGCGCTCCGCCGTCCGTGCCGTCCCGCGGGGACGTGCGACCGTCTCGGGACGGCTCGTCAGGTGGTCGGGTCGAGCCGGGACGCGGGCACTCGGTCACCCGACGCGAGCGTCCTCCCTATACTTCGCGGCGGTGAACGCCGAGTTCAACTGGTGGCTGCTCATCGTCGGGCTCGTCGTGGGAGCCGGGCTGGTCTGGTATGTCCTCATGGACTCCCGGCGCCGCGACGTCGACGTGACGGCGGCGGAGCGGCCGCAAGAGGCGGCCTGGCTGTCGGCCACGCTCGCCGACGAGGGCTGGGACGTGCCCCCCGAGGCCGCCGAGCGTCTGCTCGACCTGCACCGCGCCTACCTGGACGCCCCGCCGCCCGATGCCGTGCCGGAGATCCCGCCGGAGGGCGATCAGACCGTTGCGGCCACTCCCGATGCGCCGATGACGCCCGAGCACGGGGCGGCCATCACGCCCGCGGCGTTCGACGCCGCCGCGGCGTTCGACGCCGGCGCGGCAGATGCCGGATCGCCGATCACGGCCGCGACCGTCGACTCCCGTGAGACCGACGCCGGAGCGTCCGCCGACGTGTCAGCCCCAGACACGGAGCCGCGCTGAACGAGCGTGGCCGTGCGCTCAGCAAGACGGGAAGCGCAGCCTGAGCCTCCGGCGCATGCTCATTCGTCGACGGGACGTGTCTCAGCCTGACGCGAACGGGCGCCGGGCTGGTCGCCCCGCCCGATGTGCCGCCCGCCCGAGGCCGACCCCGCCGGCGGCGCCGTCAGCGACTCAGAGGTCGCCGACGATGACCGGGTCGGCCTGGGCTCCTGACCCGTCGAGCTCGGTCAGCGAGACGCCGAAGGTCGTGCCGTCCGGCACGTCGGCCACGCTCGGGGTGAGTCCGACCCAGTAGGCCAGGTCCTCGCTGAAGTTCATCCGGCCGACGTCCACCCGCTCTCCGTCGACGAGGACCCAGCAGCGGTACTCCTGGCCCGACGGCGGCTCGTCGAGGCCGCTGGCCACGACGACGAGCTGCGCGGTCGATGGCGAGAACAGGAGTGAGCCCGCCGCCGCCTCGGCGCCCGTCGACACCAGCGCGACGCGCTCGGATTCGGGATCCGCGGTGATCGAGAGCGTCGCGGTCGTGACGGCCTCGAGGCCCTCGATCGTGCGTTCCTGCGCCGCCAGCTGTTCGTCGACCCGTCCGGTGACGAAGACCGTGCTCGCGACGACCGAGATGACGACCGCTGCCGCGATCCCGATGAGCCAGGGCAGCGCGTCGCGCCTGCGCCGGGCGGGCGCAGACGACACGCTCGTGGGCGTGGCAACGACCGCCGGACCCGGCACGGCCGACGGCCCGGCAGCGGCCGGCACGAGGGTCGGGCTCGACCCGACGTCCGTCGGCGTGGCCGTGACTGCGGCGAGCGCACCCACCTCGGCCGCCGAGACCGCGGCGGATCCGCGAGGGACGCCCTCGGCGCGCACGAACGCGAGCGTGCGCTCCCGCAGGTCGGCGGACGGCGTGGTCCGCACGACGTCGCGCAGGAGCGGTACGGCGCGGCGCAGCCGTTCGAGCTCGTCGGCGCACGACGGGCAGCCGGCGAGGTGCCCGGCCACCGCCGCAGCGGTGGGGGTATCGCCGGCCATCAGCCGATCCAGGCCGTCGGGTTCGACGGCTGCAAGCTCGAGCCGTTCGAGCACGTCCTCGTGGTCCATGCGCTCCTGTGCTTCCTGTCTAGTGGTCGGGTCCGGCCGAAGCGGCCGGCGCGAGATAGCGGGTGAATTCGGGCCCGACGCCGCTGCCGAGCACATCGCGCAGCCGCGCGAGGGCCCGACGCGTCCGGGTCTTGACGGTGCCGAGCGGCCACCCGAGGCGCTCGGCGATCTCGGACTGCGAGAGGTCCTCTGCGTAGGCGAGGACGATGACGATGCGCTCATCCTCGGGCATCCCGGCGAGCGCCGCCTGGAGCGCGTGCCGCAACTCGTTGAGGGCCGCGGCCGTCTCGGGCGACCGCGGTGGCGCCGCTCCGGCGACGATGGCGCCGCCCGCGAGCACCCGTTCGAGGGCGTCGGCGTCGGCCTCACCCGAGCCGCTGGACGACGGGCCGGCAGCGGACGACAGCGTGACGGTGGTGGGCCGGCGCCCGGCCGCGCGGAGTCGATCGACCGTCCGATTGCGAGCGATCGTATGCAGCCACGCCGCCAGCGAGCCCAGCGTCGCGTCGAACGTCTCCGCCCGGTTCCAGAGTGCCAGGAATGTTTCCTGCACGACCTCCTCGGCCATCCCCCGATCCGATGTCAGCCGACTTGCCGCCGCGAAGACCGCATCGGCGTGACGGTCATAAAGCGTCGCCAGGGCGTCGTGCGACCCGGTCACCACCTCGCGAACGAGGGCGACGTCGTCGAGCGGGCCCCGATCGGTGCTCGTCACCGGATACGCCCGTGGACCGGGTACCGGTTTTCGCCGATCACCACGAGCCCGCCGCATGGCGACCGGGCGCCGCGAGGGCGCCCGCCGGCTGATGGGCCTCGAGACAGCGCACACCGGTCGCTCCGACGACGGCGTCGTGCGCCGTCCCGGCGGGCAGATCGAGGCGATCGCCGGCATCGAGCGCGATCCGGCGGCCATCCGACGGCAGGCCGAAGGTGATCGACCCGCTCGCGACGACGATCACCTTGTCGTAGGCGTGGGCATGGGCGGCGTACGTCTCATGCGGCCCGTTCGACCACGACGAGGCGGCCAGCCCTTCGGCGGCCAGCCGATCGTCGAGTGACGCAGGGGCGGTCATCAGCGCATCATCCCGCGGCCGAGACGCCGATGATCGACCCGATCGCGTAGGTGACCGTGGCGGCGCCCAGGCCGATCGCCAGCTGGCGGACGCCGGAGAAGATCAGGCTGCGGCCGGTCAGCAGGCTCACGGCGGCGCCGACGGCGAACAGCGCGACGAGGCTGAGCGTCAGGCTCACGGCGAGGGCTGCCGTGCCGCCACCGATCAGGAACGGGAGGACGGGCACGATCGCGCCGGCCGCGAACGCCACGAACGAGCCGGCCGCGGCCCGGATGGGCGACCCGAGCTCATCGGGGTCCAGGCCAAGCTCCTCGCGGATGAGGATGTCGAGCGCGGCCTCCGGATCGCGGAAGATCCGCTCGGCGATCGATGCCGCCTCGTCCGGAGGAAAGCCCTTGGCCCGGTAGGCGGCGGCGAGCTCGGCCTCCTCCTCCTCGGGCATCACCTCGAGCTCGGCGCGCTCGAGCGCGATCTGGCGCTCGAACAGCTCGCGCTGGCTCTGCATGCTGATGTACTCACCGGCGGCCATGCTGAACGCCCCGGCGAGCAGGCCGGCGATGCCGGCGAGCAGGATGAAGCTCGGGTTCTGCGCCGAGGCGCCGGCGACGCCCATGACGAGCGCGAGGTTGCTGACCAGCCCGTCGCTGACCCCGAAGATGACCGGCGCGCAGGGTCCCCGACCGGCCGCCGCTGCGATGCCAGCGCTCGCGCTCGGCGATCTCGCTGACCGAACGCGCCGAACGGGCGACGGCAACGCCGTCGCGCGATCGGTCGACGGCACCGCCGGCCGCGGCCGCCACCGTCAGCTCGTCCCAGATGCGGGCGTGCTCACGCTCGTCCGCGGCGATCGCCGCGACCTCGGGACCGGAAGCCTGGGCGTCGTACAGCTCCTCCTCGTCGCCCTCGAGGGCCTTGACCAGGTCCGCGACGGCGTGGGTCCCGAACAGGCGCGCGGCGACGATGATGAATCGCACCCGCGCCCGCGGCTGGGCGGGCGGCGGTACCGATGCGCCGAGCTCGGTGAGCTTGGTCGCCCAGACGTCGGCGTGGCGGCGCTCGTTGCCGGCGATCCGCTCGAACGCGGCCGCCCGGGCGGGATCCTTCTCGATGCGCGAGAGCGACTCGTAGAGCACGATCGCATCCCGCTCGAGCTTGAGGTTCTCGAGGCTCGTCGCCGTATCGATGGGCGCCATGGCGGCATCCTAGCGGGCATCTACACTCCGGGCATGGCGCGCCCCATCCGCTATCTCGACGCGGCCGACGTCGCGGCGGCGATGCCGCCCATCGACGAGCGCCTCGCCCTGGCCGAACAGACGATGACCGCCCTGGTCGCCGACGCCGACCTGCCGCCCAAGATCGGCGTGCACCCGCGGCCCGACGGGTCGTTCGCGCACGCCATGCCGGCCTGGCTGCGCGGCGCGGAGCCCGACGGTGGCGCCGACCGGCTCGGCATCAAGTGGGTCACGGGCTTCCCGGCCAACCGGGATCGCGACCTGCCGGCCATCAACGCCACCGTGATCCTCAACGACGCCACAACCGGCGAACCGGTCGCCATCCTCGACGGCGGCCCGATCACCGCCCAACGCACGGCGGCGGTCTCGGGCCTCGCCATCGCCCGCTACGGCCCGGCGCAGGGCGGCCACGCCGAGCGACCCATCCGAGCGGCGATGATCGGTGCGGGGGTCCAGGGCCACAGCCACGTCGCGGTCGTCGCCCATCTGCTACCGGGCGTCCAGCTCGCGATCCACGACCGATCCGCCGATGCCGCGCGCCGGCTGGCCGAGGCCGCGGCGACGATGGACGGGATCGCCTCGGTGACCGTCGCGCCGACCGCCCGCGACGCCGTCGACGGCGCCGACATCGTGATCACCGCAGCGTCGTTCACCACGCCTGACCAGCGGCAGCCGATGACCGGCGATTGGCTGACACCCGACGCCCTCGTCGTGCCGGTCGACTACGCGACGATGTGCGCGGCCGACGTGGCCCGCGACGCCGCCCTCTTCCTCGTCGACGAGCGCGGCCAGTTCGAGGCGAACCGGGACGCCGGGCAGTTCGACGGCTACCCGGATCCCGCGGCGACCCTGGGCGAGGCGATCCTCGCCGGCACCCCGCGACCGGCCTCGGGCCGGGTCGTCGTGACCCACCTGGGCGTGGGCCTTGCGGATGTGGTGTTCGCCGACGCCATCGTCCGCCGGGCCGAGGCGGCCGGCCTGGGACGGCTCCTGGACCGATGACCGGAGTCCCGGTCGGACCGCGGATCCTCTGGCTGGACGTGGCGCGGATCACGGCGATCCTGGGCGTCATCACCATCCACGTCGTGTCCGGGACGGCGGTCGCGGATCCGCTGATCATCGGATCGGCGACCCAGCGACTCGGACTCGTCTTCCTCTCGGCCGCGACCTGGTGCGTGCCCCTCTTCGTGATGATCAGCGGTGCGCTGCTCCTGCCGCCGCCCGCGGAGGCGTCGACCGGCGCGTTCTACCGCCGCCGACTGTCACGGCTGCTGCTCGTCGCCGTCGTCTGGTCGCTGGCGTACTGGGCATGGCGGGTCGGGTATCACCACCAGAACGTCACGCCGGCGACCTTCGTGCGGCTCCTGATCGTCGGCCGGCCGTACGCCCACCTGTACTTCCTCTTCGTGATCGCGGGCCTGTACCTGATCACGCCGCTGATCTGGGTGTTCCTCCGCGAGGCCCAGCCCGCGCAGGTCCGCGCGGCGGCCCTCATCGCGCTCGGGCTCGCCGGGGTGCAACAGGCATTCGGCGTCGTCGACCTGTCGTCGGACACCAACATCGTGACCTACTTCATCCCGTTCATCGGGTATTTCCTGGCCGGCTATTGGCTCCGCGACGTCGTGCTCGATCGGCGAGGGCGCTGGATCGCGCTGGCGGCGATCCCCGTGCTCGTCGGCCTGATGGTGATCAGCTCGGCGGTGATCGGCCAGGTGTTCGGGGCCGACGAAGGCATCATGCCGCAGGGCTACCTGAGCTTCTTCACGATCGGGACCACGCTGTGCGTCTTCCTGCTCCTGCGGAGCTGGTTCGGTCCCGAACGGGCACCCGGTGGGTCACCCCGCTGGCTCGCGGCTGCCGCGGCGGCGACGTTCGGCGTCTACCTGATCCATCCGATCGTGCTCGATCTCTGGCGGACGGTGGCCGACATCGGCACGGGACGCTACCGCAACCTGGTCGTCTTCCCGACGTCCGTGCTCGTCGTCGGGCTCCTGTCCCTGGTGATCGTCATGGCGATCAAGCGCATCCCGCTGGCCCGCCAGGTGGTCGGGTAGCGTCGACAGCGGCCGCGGCGGAGCTCCGGCCAGCCCCGATCAGAACGGGGACGAGCCCGTGAAGTCCTTCGAGAGGTTCAGCGAGAAGGGCGAGCGGATGGTCGCCTCGGGGAACATCGACGCCTCCTCGTCGCTGGCGGAGATCCAGTCGACCTGATGGCGGTTGACGATGATCGTGCCGAGGTCAAGCGCCACCGTCGCCCCCGCCCGAGGGAACGCGATCGTCGCCTCGGTGAGCGGGATCATCGGCTCACGCTGGAGGACGTTCTGCATCGGATCGACCCCGGGCGCCGAGTGCAGCCGGCCGAGGATCAGGTAGGGGCCGAGCGAGAGCTGCATCCGGGTGGCGTCGAGGGGGACCCGCCGGTCGGCGTCGCCGCGCGGGCCATGGCCCACGATCGCGAGCAGGTCGTCACGCTCGACGCTCACCGAGTCCTCTTCCAGTTCGTGGCCGTCGTCGAGGCTCGTGAACCGGACGTGGTGCAGGAGGAACCGCTCCTGGCCGTTGAGGAAGTCGGTCAGGCGCTCGCCGAACATCGTGATCTGGCCCGCGATCGTGCAATCGCCGGCGAAGCCCTGGAATTCGACGCCCTGCATGGTTCGGGCACCGTACGCCGCGGCGCCACGGCCCGGCCACGGGACGTTGGTACGTCCGGGTACCAGCCCCACGAACCGACGGCTACTCGCTGATCTCGAGCGGGCCGTCCGGGACCTCGATGGCGACCCGGCCGTCGACGATGACGACGGGGTAGACGGCCAGCGGCTGGTCGGCCGGCGGATCGAGCGGCTCGCCGTTGGTCAGGTCGAAGCGCGACAGGTGGAGCGCGCAGGTCAGGGTGCCGTTCGTGAGGAAGCCCTTGTCGAGCTCGAAGTATTCGTGCGAGCAGATTCCCTGGACCGCGGTGAACTCACCGCCCTGGTTGATGACGAGCACCTGGTCCGTGCCGTCCACCCAGGCCATCTTCATCTCGCCGTCGCCGACCTCGTCGACGCCCAGCAGATCGATGCGCCTCATCGGCGCGGTCGTGGTGATGGGGGCATCAGGCCGCTGCTGCGGCGCCGCCACCGATGCCGGCGGCCCACTTCTCCTCGAGCAGCTCGCGCAGGCGATCGCGGGTCGACGCCAACGGGACGCGGGCGACGACCGGCTCCAGGAACCCGAGCACGATGAACTTGCGCGCCTCGTCGGGCGGGATGCCGCGCGACTCGAGATAGAAGAGCTGGGTCTCGTCGATCGGACCGACCGAGGAGCTGTGCATCGCGCGCCGGCAGTCCGGCTGGTCGATCTCGAGGCTCGGGATCGCCACCGACCGGGCTCCCTTCGAGAGGTTCATCCCGAACTCGCCCAGGAAGCTGTCCGTGCCGACGGCGGTCTTCTCGATGGTGATGAGGCCCTTCATGTAGCTTCGAGCGCGGTCGAGCAGCGCGCCCTTCGAGAGCAGGTCCCCCGTCGTGTCGCGCCCGATGTGGGTCGTGTACGAGGTCAGGTCGAAGAGCTGCTCGTCGCCGCCGAACACGATCTCGACCTGCTCGACCGAGCTGCGGTCGCCGACGAGGCGGTTGTCGACGCGGCTGCGCACGAGGCGGCCACCCAGCTGGGCGAGGGCCCAATGGAGCGTGGCGCCCTCCCCGACCTCGGAACGCCGGTGCTGGAAGGCGACGACATGGCCGGGCAGCTCCTGGAGACTCGCCACGCGCAGGGTCGCGCCTTCGTCGAGCACGAGCTCGGACGTGCCGGCGAGGAAGCTCTGACCAGCATCGGTGGTGCTCGCCGGGCCGTCGACGAGCTCCTCGACGAGCGCAGCGTCCGCTCCCGCGCCGATGCGCACGAGGGTCCGGGTCAGCAGCGCCGTCCCGCTCGCCCCGACGGCCCAGCGGACGATGATCGGCCGGGCGAGCCGGACGCCGGCGGGGACGTCGACGAACACGCCCTGGGTCCACAACGCCCGGGTCAGCTGGGCGAACTTGTCCGTGGCCGGGATGCCGGTGCCGTCGGCGAGGAGGGCTCGGGCGACGTCCGGGTCCGAGCGGAGCAGCTCACCCAGGGTGGTGAGCCGCACGCCGGCGGCGCTCGCGTCGGGCGAGAGGGCCAGACCGGTGACGACGCCATCGGTGATCTCGAGCAGTCCGTCGGCGTCGGCGGGCACGGTGCCGGCGGGCAGGTCCGCGCCGACGTCGGTCAGGAGCCGGGCGTCGTCAAGACGCGCGGCGCGCAGGTCGATGTAGGGCGTGTACAGGAGGTTCGCTTCGGCCGGCAACGCCGTCCAGGCCTCGAATGCCGCCGCGCGGTCGGCCACCAGCCAGGCAGGCTCGCCGGCGGATACGCGGGCGAGCAGGTCGGTGTCGGCCGGCAGCGACAGCTCGTCGAGGGCGCGCCGCGCCGGGCGCGATCGCGCGGCCGCCGACGAGGGCTCGGCGGTCGGGGTCGTCATCCGAGCGACCCCTCCATCTCCAGCTTGACCAGGCGATTGAACTCGATGGCGTACTCCATCGGCAGTTCCTTGGTGAACACCTCGAGGAAGCCCTGAACGATGAGGTTCGTCGCCTCGTTCTCGGTCAGGCCGCGGCTCATCAGGTAGAAGACCTGGTCGGCGGAGACCTTCCCGACGGTGGCCTCGTGGCTCATCGTCGTGTCGTCTTCCTGGATGTCGATATACGGGTACGTATCGCTCCGGCTCTGGTCGTCGAGCATCAGGGCATCACAGCGAACGCTGGCCACGACGTTCGTCGCCCCGGGAGCCACCTTGAGCTGGCCGCGATAGGTCGCTCGGCCGCCGTCCTTGCTGACCGACTTGCTGACGATGCGCGAGCGAGTGTTCGGGGCAAGGTGGATGGCCTTGGCGCCAGTGTCCTGGTGCTGGCCCTTGCCGGCGACCGCCACGCTGATGATGTCCGCGGTCGCGCCCTCGCCGCGCAGGTAGATGGCCGGGAACTTGACCGTCTTGCGGCTGCCCGTGTTGGCGTCGATCCACTCGACGTTGCTGTTCGCGTAGGCATGGGCCCGCTTGGTCACGAGGTTGTAGACGTCGTTCGACCAGTTCTGGATGGTCGTATAGCGGACCTTGGAGCCGGGCAGTGCGATGACCTCGACGACCGCCACGTGAAGCGATTCGGTCGCGTAGATTGGCGCCGTGCAGCCCTCGATGTAGTGGACCTTGGCCCCTTCGTCGACGACGATCAGCGTCCGCTCGAACTGCCCGGTGTTCTCGCCGTTGATCCGGAAGTAGGCCTGGAGCGGGAGCGGGACCTCGACGCCCTTGGGCACGTACACGAAGCTGCCGCCCGACCAGACCGCGCTGTTGAGCGCGGCGAACTTGTTGTCCTCCGGCGGCACGACCGTCCCGAAGTACTTGCGGAAGATCTCCGGGTACTCCTTGAGCGCCTGGTCCGTGCCCATGAACACGACGCCGATGGCACTCAGCTCCTCGCGGACGCTGTGGTACACGACCTCCGAGTCGTACTGCGCCCCGACGCCGGCGAGGAACTTGCGCTCCGCCTCGGGGATCCCGAGCCGCTCGAACGTCGCCTTGATCTGGTCGGGGACGTCGTCCCACGACTTCTCCTCGCGCTCCGACGGCTTGCGGTAGTAGACGATGTTGTCGAAGTCGATGCGGTCGAGGCCCTCGGCCCAGGCGGGCATGGAGCGCTGGACGAAATGGTCGTAGGCGCGCAGACGGAACTGGAGCATCCACTCGGGCTCGTCCTTGAACCGGCTGATCTCCTCGACGGTCTCGCGCGTCAGACCGCGCTTGGTCTCGCGCAGGTAGACGATGTCGTCGTGGAAGGCGAACTGGTCGCGCTGGTCGGTGACGATGTCCCGGGTGGTGGTCATGCGATCTCCGGTCCTCGTAGGGGCGGCGCCGACGGCGTCGCGGGCGGCCCGTCGGGCCGCAAGATCTAATTCCGAGTCAGATTATCGGGATTAGCGCGCGAAGCGTCAACGAGCACGGTCAGGGACCACCGACGCGGACGTCGTTTCGGTGATCGGCGCGGGTGAGGCGCCGGATCAGGACGGCGACGCGCTCGCCGACTGCGGGTCGAGGGTGAGGGTCCCGCCATCCGCTCGCGTCAGGCTCAGCTGCTTGTCCGCGATCTCGTACGACGTGGTCCCGGAAAGGCCCGTCAGGAAGTCGTCGCCGAGCGAATTGGCCGGGCAGGCCGCCGTCGTGGACGGCCCCGGGACGATGGTCATCGCCCCGCCGTCGGCGGTGGTGTAGGTGCCACCGACCTGGTTGCAGTCCACCTTGGCCGAGAACGTGCCGTCGTCGGCGAACTCGATGGTGTAGCGCTCGGGGTTGGGGACGACGGTCTCCGAGCCGGGGGCCGACGTGGAGAAGGAGGTCCAGACCCAGGCTTCGCCGGTCAGGGTCGGCGTCGAGCTGTCACCGCTGCAGCCCGCGGCGACGAGCATCGCTCCGAGGAGCGCGGCGATGGCCAGGATGCGGATGGGTGCCGTCATGCGAGCGGGCCTCCAGTGAGATGGGGCAGCGGGTCGGACGAGCGGCGGCACGTCAGCTGGCTGAGCGCGCCACCGGCCGGTCGATCGATCAATCGAAGGTCATGGTCCCGTCGGTCGTGGTCAACACGAGCTGGTCGCTCGTGATGGCGTAGGACTGGGTGGTCGACAGGCCCTCCAGATAGAGGTCGGCCATCGAGTCATCGGGGCACGCCACGAGCGTGGACGGGCCCGGCACGATCGTCAGGTCGCTGCCCGACGTCGTGTAGTTGCCGCTGACCTGGTTGCAGTCGGCCTTGGCCGCGAACGTGCCGTCGTTCTTGAACTCGATGGTGTAGCTCGACGGGTTCGGGACGACGCTCTGCGAGGCGGGCGCCGTCGTCGTCGAGGCGCTCCACTGCCAGGACTTGCCGGTGAGACCACCGCCACCACCACCGAGCATGTCGCAGCCGGCAGCGACCACGACCAGCGTGGTGAGGGCGGCCGCGAGGACCACGGGACGAAGGGAAGGACGCATCGGGATGGGAGCCTCCGGTATCGATGTCGCTGGACCGCGGCAGCATCACGTTGGCGAGACCGCATGTCATCGTCCGAAGCGGGTGACACGCCCGCGCAGACGACCGATCGTCAGGACGACCACGGCGGAGCGTACCAGCCCTGTCGGACGCCAGGACGCCGATCTTTTCGCGCGAGCCGCTCAGCCGAGCGGGACCTCTGCCGTCTCCGGAGCGAGGTCCAGGGCCTGCCGCTGGGCCGTGGCGAAGGCGTCCGGATGGCCGGTCACCGCGACGAGGAACGGTGCCCGGTCGATCGTGAACAGGGCCGCCTCCGTCAGGGTCGTGACCGTCGCGGTCCGCGGCACGTCGCGCAGCAGGGCGATCTCGCCGAACCCGTCGCCCGGGGTCGTCCAGCCGACGCAGGACCGCCCCGTCGCGCTCGACCTGCACCGCACCGGAGGCCAGCACGTAGTAGCGGTCGCCGGGCTCGCCCTGGCGGATCAGGGCCGTCTGGCTGGGGACGACGAGCCAGCTCCCGCGGCGGGCGACCGCCTCGAGCTGCGGGCCGGGCAGCGGACCGAACAGGGCGGTCCCGCGCAGCAGTGCGATCGCTCGGACCGGGACCACCGAACGGCGGTCGAGGGCGGTGATGCGCGTCCACGACAGGGCGACGATGGCCGGCAGGATCAACGCGACCGCGCCGATGGTCGGCACGAGCCCGAACACCTGGGCCAGGACGGACACGAGCACGGAGCCGAGCGCGAGCGCACCCATGGCCAGCCCCTCCTGGAGGCCGAAGACCCGGGTCAGCACCTCGTCGCGCACGGACCGCTGGAGGAGCGTCCGGCCGGCGACGTCGACGAGCGCCAGCCCGGCGCCACCGACGATGACGAGCACCGTGGCCAGCCCCGGCGTCGCCGTCACGCCGATGATGGCCACCGCCCCACCCCAGACGAGCGCGCCCGTCGCCGCGACGAGGGCCAGCCCCTCCCGGCCGATCAGGGCGAAGGTCAGGGCGCCGCCGATCATCGTCCCGGCCCCGAGCGCCGCGTTGAGCACGCCGGCACCGGGCTCGCCGGTCCCCAGGAGCTCGAGCGCCATCAGCACGAACAGCACGTCCGCGCAGCCGACCATCAGCGTCCGCGCCGTGAGCAGCCCCACGATCAGGCGCGCGTCTCGGTCGGCGGCGACGGTGCGCAACCCCGCGAGGAACGACGGATCGTCGGATTCCGCATCGGCATCGCCGTTCCCGGCGGTCAGCTCGGGCTGTCGCGCGGACAAGGCCGCCAGGCCACCGCTCGGGCGGAGTCTCACCGTCGCCAGCGCGGCCACGACGAGCACGCCGCCGGCGACGAGGAACACGACGGCCGTGGTCGAGACCGTGAGGATGGCTGCTGCCATCAGCGGCCCCAGCAGGACGCCGAGTCCCTCGACGATCCCGGCGGCACCGTTGGCGGCGGTCAGCTCGTCCGGAGTGCGTGACAGCGCGGGCAGGAGCGCGGACTGCGTCGGCCGGGTGACGACGAGGGAGCTCGCCGCGACGGCCGCGACCACGTACACGACCGCCACGGGCGCCGCCGCCGCCATGGTCGCCGCGGTGGCGATCATCGCGATGGCCTGGACCAGATACCCCGCCGCGAGCACCCGCTCGCGCGGGTAGCGATCGCCGAGCGAGGCCGCCGGCGTCGCAACGAGGGCGGCGGGGACCAGCTGGATGAGCGCCACGATCCCGACCGACGCGGGGCCGGTCCGCTCGTAGGCATAGAGCAGGATCGTCACCCACGTCGCGAACTCGGCGATATGGAACAGCAGGTAGGCGGACAGGACCCGTCGGAGGGACGGGTTCGCCAGGACCCGGCGGAGGACCGCCATCGGCCCCGTCGATCGCATGGCGTCCGATGGTAGCGGGCGCGGGGGGCCGCGGATCGGGGCCTGGCGACCGACGGCGCGGACGGGCGAGACGCGTCGGGCCTCGTCCATACTGCCGGGATGGATGGCCCGCTCACCCCGCCCGCGACCCCGCCATCCGACGATGCGCCGGTCGAGCCCCGGGATCCACCCCCGGTCCCCGTCGAGAACGAAGGGCTGCATATCGGCCCGTGGCCGTTCGGGATCGTGGCGGTCGCCGTGCTGCGCCTGTTCAACGCCGTCGGACTGATCCTCGTCGGCCTGGATCGCCAGGGTCTCCCGATCGGCGACCTGCCGGTCATCGGGAACAGCACGCCGCTGACACGCGGCCTCGACCTGGCCGCCGGGATCCTCGTCCTGGTCGGCATCATCGGCCTGCTCATGTTCAAGCGCTGGGGCTGGATCCTCACGATGGTCCTCGTGGGCATCTCGCTCTTCGGCGACCTGATCCGGGTCGCGATCGGCGATCCGCAGTACGTCGGGCTGTTGCTCCACGTCCTCGCCGCGTTCTACCTCAACGCGCGATCCGTTCGGGCCCTCGCCCACGAGGACCTCGAGCCCGAGCCGGCGGTCCACCCATGACCGACGACGTCGCCCTCCTCCAGGCGTACGAGCCGGTCGTCCGGTTCACGGATGGCGAGCTCTTCTTCCCGATGGCCGCCGAGTCGTACGTGGCCGAGTGCGACCTCCTCCGTTCGGCGCCCGGCGTGCCGCCGGAGGTCGTGATCCCGGCCGGCAACCTCGACCTGGAGCGACTGGCCACGATCCGGCCGATCCCCGGCGAGGAACGCTATCTGCGATTCGTGCCCCGCCCGATGGACAACTTCGAGCTGGCGCGCTGGAACCGCCGCCCCGACCGGCCGCGCTTCCACGCCCCAGGGCGGCTGTCCCGGGTCGGCCTGTTCGCCCGGCTCGTCGACGCCGGTTTCACGGCCTCGTTGCTGGTCCGCGGCCGGGTCCCGGGCGGCACGGCGGCCGCGGCAGCGCAGCGCTACCAGGGGATCCGGGCCCGCGACCCGCGGGTCGTCTACCACGGCCGGGTCGTCCGAGCGGACGGCTGGATCGTCCTCCAGTACCTGTTCATGTACGCCATGAACGACTGGCGCTCATCGTTCTATGGCGCCAACGACCACGAAGCCGACCTCGAGCAGGCCTATGTCGTGCTGGAGGCCCCGGACGACCCGACGGCGGCCCCGATCCCGCGCTGGATCGGCTGCGCCGCGCACGACTACTCGGGCGACGACCTGCGCCGGCGCTGGGACGACCCGACCCTCACGTTCTCCGAGGGCCACCCGGTGATCTTCGCCGGCGCCGGATCGCACGCGTCCTACTTCGAGCCGGGCGAGTACGTCACGCCGGTTCCGCTGCCGCCGCTGCGGCCCATCCGCGGGGCGCTCGAAGGCCTGCGGCGGATGTGGCGCGACGTCCTGCGCCAGGACGACCCGGGCGATCTCGGCGCCAAGGTCGAAAGCGCTCTCAGCATCCCGTTCGTTGACTACGCCCGGGGCGACGGGATCGCCGTCGGACCGGGTGGCGACATCGGCTGGACGCCCATCCTCGTCGACGATACGACCGGCTGGATCGACGGGTTCCGCGGGCTGTGGGGCCTCGACACGCGCGACCGATTCGCCGGCGAGCGGGCGCCGGCCGGGCCGAAATACACGAGGACGGCCACGGCCCGCCAGTCGTGGAACGATCCGCTCGGGTTCCTGGGGCTCGACAAGCTGCCCCCGCCCGGTCGGATGCCCGCCGTCCTGCGTGAGCGGATCGCGTCGCTCGAATCGGAGCGGGCGGCAAACCGCGTGGAGGCAGAGACCCGTGCCGCCGACATCCGGCGGTTCGCCGCGTCCACCCCGGTCCGCAGCGCGGCGGTGGTGGAGGCGACCGGGCCGACGGCCGACGAGCTGGCTCTGGGCGTGGCCGAAGGTGAGCTCGCCAGCCTCCGCGCCCGGGATGCGACGCTGTCAGACGAGATCGAGGAGAGCGAGCTCGGCCTGCGCCGCGCCCTCGCGGGCGATCTCGGCGATCCACGCGCGCACCTGCGCCAGGATCATCGGCCGCAGCCGCCCGAGGAGCAGCGCTACGGCCGGGCGGTCGAGCTCTGGTCGGCCATCAGCGCCGGGCTGCTGGTCATCGTCCTCGCGGGTATCCTGTATGTCGGTCTGCTGCCGATCTGGGCCGCGCTGCTGCTGGCCATCGGCGGCTACGTCGCCATCGAAGCGGCCTTCCGGCGCCGGCTGGTGAGCCTGGCGCTGCAGGTCACCCTGTTCCTCGCGGTGATCGGGGCGATCGTGCTCGTGCTCGCCTATCTGCCGCTGATCATCGTGGCGTCCGTTGCGGGCATCGCCCTGATCGCGATCATCGACAACATCCGCGAGCTCCGCAGCTGACCGAGCCGGCCCTGATGGGGCGCCGTCAGGCGGAGGCCACGGTGGGTCGGTCCGTTTCCGGGTCGTGGCGGTCGGGCCCTGCCTGGGCAACGGGCGACCCCGACGCCTCGCCTTCCTCGGTGGCCTCGCCCTCGTCGTCGGCGCGCAGCAGCACGTCGCGCTGACGCAGGTAGTCGGTCACGGCCAGGATCGCGGCGGCGACCGGGATCGCGAAGATCGCCCCGAGGATCCCGGCGATGGCGGCGCCCAGGATGACCACGACGAAGACGGCGACCGGTCGCATCTTGACGGCGGCGCCCATGACCAGCTGGGTCACGACGAGCTGGATGGCCACGGCCGCGATCAGGCTGACGACGAGGCACGGGATGACGACGGCCGGCGCGAGGACCATCGCGAAGGCCGGCAGGACCGCCCAGCCGAGCAGTGGGCCGATCCACGGGATGAAGACGATGAGGCCGGCGATGACGCCGATCAGCGGCGAGAACGGGACGCCCAGCAGGAACGCCGTGACCGCGATGATCGCGCCGTAGATCGCGCCGATGAGGAGCCGGCCGCGAACGAAGCCGCCGAACGACACCGCGATCGCCAGCTCGAGCTGGGACAGGTCGCGGTAGGTGCTCCGGGGCAGGAACAGGCGCATCCAGCCGAGCAACGACACCTGCCCCACCGCGAGCCCGACCGAGATGAACACCGCAGTCACCAGACCGGCCACGACGACGAGCGAGTTGCGGATCACCATCGCGACACCGTCCGCCAGCTGCGCCCCGTAGGTGCGCAGCCAGTCCTGCAGGCCGGCGACGAGGTCGCCACTGGTGGGCGGCTCAAGCCCCAGCGCGGCGATCACCGGCTGGAGCAGTTCGCCGACCTTGGCGATGATGGTCGGCAGCTCGTCGACGAACGCGACCGCCGCGTTGATCAGGGCGATGCCGGCCGATCCGAGCACGACGATGGCGATGATCGCCGTGGCGAGGTACGTGATCGCGACCGAGACGCCTCGACCGCGGAATGGCAGATGGCGCTGGATCAGCGAGACGAGCGGCTCAAGGACGTAGGCCAGGAGCCACGCGACGAACAGGATGATCGCGGGGCCGACCAGGACACCGAGCGACTGTGCGGCGATCGAGACGACGAAGGCCCCCAGGGAGAGGACGACCAGCCAGAAGACCAGGCGCGCCTCGCGCCGCGACACGACGTCGGAGAGGGTGTACGACCGTGACGGATCGCGCGGTTCCACGCGGCTAACGGTACGACGTGATGGCGTGCCGGGACCGGTCAGTTGCGGCTGACCTCGGTCGCCTCGTCCGTGCCGGCGCTGCCCTCGGCGGTCTCGGGGACGGCCTCGGCCACGGATCCGTCGGCGGTCTCGGAGGGCACGGGGTCGATGCCTTCCGGCGGCGCCTCCATGAACGCGTCCGGCTCGATCGGCACGGCGACCGGCGACACGACCTCGGGCGCCTCGGCGAGCGCATCGATCTCGTCGGTCGCGCGCATCTCGTCCACCCGGGCGCGGGCCCGGCGGGCGATCTCGGTCAGGCGCGGCTTGACCACGGGCGAAGTCGCCAGCGCGTAGCCGATGATCCCGACCGTGATGAGCCCGCCCACCACGAACGGCAGCCGTGGGCGGCGGACTGCGCGGACCAGGCCGACGGCCTGCACGGCGGCCGCGACGACCTTGGGCACGTCGATGCCGCTGAGGTCGACGTCGGGCAGCTCGATGCGGCGCGGGTCGAGGCGCGAGAGGTCGGCGTCGCGACGGGCATCGCCGATGACGCGGACGATGTCCTCGCGCGTCATCTCGGGCAGGTGGAGCTCCGGCACGCGGACCTCCGTGAGGCGCAGACCAGGCATCGGGGGCCTCCTCGTGGGGCGCGCCGCGAGGGCGCTGCGGGGTGCCACAAGGATACCCCGCCGGGCCGGCACCGCCTAACCGGCGCTATCACGCGGTCTAGGTGATGCCGGACCCCGGGCGAGCCGCTGGAATCCGTTCTCGAGGTTGCTCTACCTTGTCCTGTACACGCCGGGCGTGGGACGGACGGGCTGGGACTGCTGTGGCCGGGCTTGGCCGCCGTCCTCGATCCCACCCATCCCGGCGCCTCGCCCTACGATGCCGTCAAGGAGACCGGATGGCGCAGCGCCTGATCGACGAAGAGACAGCCCGGTGAGCCGTCGACGCTGGCTCACGGTCGGGGCCGGGGCGGCGGCGAGTGCCGCCGTCCTCGGCCGGCGCGCCGGGCGCAAGCTCGCCTTCCCGCCCGGTCCGGATGCCATCACGCCGGACACGGCGGCCGATCACGCCGCGCGCCTCGCCGCCCAGCCGCTCGTCCGGCGAAGCGACCTCGCCATGGACTTCGCGCCGGCCATCGCGACCACGGTCGAACCGCTCCTCCACGGGCGGCGCTACTTCCCGCGGATGCTCGAGGACATCGGGGCCGCGACCGACCACGTGCACCTGCTCATCTACGGCTACAAGCCCGGCGACATCGGCACAGCCTTCCTCGAGGCGCTCGCGGCCAAGGTGCGCGAGGGCGTCGAGGTCCGCCTGCAGGTCGACGCCATCGGCAGCGAGGTCGACATGGGCAGCCGTGAGCTGTTCCATGATCTTGTCGCCGCGGGGATCCAGGTGGTGGCCCACGACGGCATCGTCGTCGTGCGGCGCGGTCCGCTCGGGTCGCGCGGACCGGCCAATCGGCTCGAGGACACGCTCCACTTCGACCACCGCAAGATGGCCGTCATCGACGGTCGCGTCGCCTACGTCGGCGGCAGCGGGATCGAGGACCACTACAACGACGAGCGGTTCTACGACGTCATGTGCCGGGTCACCGGCCCCGTCGTCGCATCGCTCCAGCTCGTGTTCGCGGCCAGCTGGCGGCACGAGGGCGGGACCGTCGAGGCGGAGGCGCTCGCGCGCTGGTTCCCACCGGGCGCCGGCTCGCTCGACGACGGCCCCTTGCGCGTCCCGACGACGATCCTGTGGAATGTGCCGGGCACCGGCCATCACCCCATCAGCGATGCGATCGAGGCGTCCATCGACGACGCCCGCGAGATCATCCACCTCGTCAACCCGTACATCAGCAACCGGGCGATCCTCGATCGCGTGCTGGCCGCCGCTCGACGCGGCGTCCGGGTCCGCCTCATCGCCCCGGGCAAGCCGACGCCGCCCTACCCTGCTGCGGTCTTCCGCCACCACTACGAGCGGCTCCTCGGCGCGGGCGTGGAGATCCTGCTCCATCCGCAGATGGCCCACGCCAAGGTCATCCGCGTCGACGACCGGGTCCTCGTCGGGGGCTGCAATCTCGACGACCTATCGCTGTTCCGCAACGATGAGCTGAACCTGTTGTTCGAGGACGCGGGCGTCGCCGAGATGACCGAGCGCGACGTCTTCGACGAGCTGGTCGCGATGTCCGCGCCGGCGACCGTCCCGCGCGGCACCCGGGAGCGGGCCTGGAACGCGGCGATGGACCGCGTCTCCCGGCTCCTGTAAGGAGGCCCACGTGCGCCGCTTCCTCGTCGAAGCCGTCCTCGATGCCGCGATCGTCGCGGCCGTGCTCCTGTTGCTCTCGATCATCCACGTCCCCCAGCCGTTCCCGTTCGGGACCGACCGGGTGCCGGTCGTCACGCTCGAGGGGGCCGGGATCGTCGGGTTCCTGCTGCTCGGCGTCTCGATCGGACTCGTCAACCGGTTCATCCGACCGCTGATCGTGGCCCTGACCGGCCGCTGGGTGCTCTCGACGATGGGCCTGGCGCTCATCGTCGTGAATGCCATCGCGTTGTGGATCGCGACCCTCTTCGTCCCATCGGTGGGGATCGCGGCCAGCCCGAAGCTGCTGTGGTTCCTCGTGGCTGCCACGCTGTTCACGATCGCCTCGTACGCGATCGATGCGTTGTTCGGTCTGAACGTGCCGGACCTCGACGCCACCGGCTCGGGCCGCTCCATCTGGCGCGTCCTCGATGCGCTGCCGACGCCAAGGCGCAGCCGGATCATCGAGAACATCCGGCTCCAGCAGGTCTACGACACCCTCTATCGATACGGCCTCGACATCGCCCTGGAGCGGACGCCGCTGGCCTCGCTGCGGGTCGGGTTCCAGCGCCGGATCCTGGGGCGCACGGTCCCCGAGGCCCACCAGACCCCCGAAGCCCGCGTCCGGATCATGCTCCAGCAGCTGGGCCCGACCTACGTGAAGATCGGGCAGATGGTGGCCAGCCGCCGCGAAGCGCTGCCGCCCGCCCTCGCCGCCGAGCTCGAGAAGCTCCAGTCCGATGCCGCACCGTTCCCCTGGGAGCAGGCCGAACAGACCTTGCGCTTGGAGCTGGGGCGATCGCCGGAGGAGCTGTTCGCCTCCATCGACCACGAACCGTTCGCGGCGGCGTCCACGGCGCAGGTCCACCGGGCCACCCTGCCCGACGGCCGCGAGGTCGCGGTCAAGATCCAGCGGCCGAACATCGTGGCCAAGACCAAGGCCGACCTGGGCGTGCTCGAGGAGCTGGCCAAGGTCGCCGAGAAGCGCTGGGAGCTGGCGGCCAAGCTCGGGGCGCGCTCGATGGTCCGCGAATTCGCCCGCGGGGTCCTCAAGGAGCTCGACTACCGCAACGAGGCGTACCACGCGTTGCGGATCGCCGAGTCGATGCAGCGGTTCCCCGAGATCCACATCCCGGTCGTCGACCCCACGCGCTCGTCGGAGCGGGTCCTGACCGCGGAGTTCGTGCGCGGCATCAAGATCTCCGACGTCGACCAGCTGCGCGCCGCCGGTCTCGACACGACGCACCTCGGCTCGGTGTTCATCCGGGGCCTCATCAAGCAGGTCCTCATCGACGGCTTCTTCCATGGCGACCCGCACCCGGGCAACGTCCTGGTCGACCCGACCAACGGCCAGATCGTGTTCCTGGACTTCGGCCTCGTCGGCGACCTTCGGACGGACCAGCGGGTGTCGCTCGTCCAACTGCTGTACTACCTCAAGCGCGCCGACAGCACGGGCATCGCTGACGCCCTGCTCGGCCTCGGGACGCCGGGGTCGACGTTCGACGAGCGCAAGTTTCGGGGCGACGTCGACCGGATGACCCGCCAGTACCTCGTGTACGGCACGGTGTCGAGCACGGGCGAGGGCATCTCGGCCGTCCTGAGCGCCGTGTTCGACAACGGCCTCCGGCTGGACAACGACCTCACCCTCGCGATCAAGGCGGTCGTGCAGGCCGAGGAGACGGCGACGATCCTCGCGTTCGACGTCGACATCGCGCAGGCCGCGCTCGAGGAGGGCCGCGCGGCGGCCATCGCCCAGATCACGCCGGAGGCGGTCGAGAAGGTCATCGTCGCCCAGGGGATGCGGGTCGGCCAGGAGTTCGTCCGTCGCCTGCCGACGCTCGAGTCCGCGGCCTGGAAGTGGCTGGACCAGTTCGGCAAGGGCAAGCTCGTGGTCGAGATCGACACGAGCGACCTGAACCGGGAGATCGCCAAGGTGAGCGACCTCGGTCGGCAGCTCGCGATCGGCATGCTCGTCACGGGCCAGCTCATCGGCACTGCCATCCTGGCCGTCGTGCTCCTGCAGCCGCAGGCGCTCGAGGAGTTCCAGACGTTCGCGTATCTGGGTCTCGTCGCGTTCGCGTTCGCGCTGTTCGTGAGCCTGTACGTGCTCTACCGGGCCCTGCGCGCCATCCCGACGGATGGCCGGGCCGAAGACAGCTGACCGAGCGCCCGCGTAGCGGGCGCCCCGACCTCGGCGCCGCGCGCGGCCCTGATCAGCCCGGGCTGGGTTCCGGGCCTGGTGGTGGCCCAGCGGTCGGCGGGGCGGCTCCGGGCGTGACGATCTTCTCGGCCTGGATCACGGCCCCACTGTCCTCGACCGCCGGTCCCTGCGGGTCGACGGCGTGGAGGATGGTCCGCCAGCTGACGGCGACGACGCCGAGCAGCGGCACGATCAGGAACATGCCGATGACGCCCGCCAGGGCGCTGCCGGCCGGGATCGCCAGCAGCACGATCGCCGGGTGCAGGCTGACCGCCTTGCCGTAGACGAGCGGAGCGACGAAGTTGCCCTGCGCGATGTTGAACACGACGGTCCAGATGGCCATGATCGCGATATCGGCGGTCGATCCCGCCGCGACGGTCACGAGGAAGGCGAGCCCAGTGGCGATGAAGCTGCCGATGTAGGGGATGAACCCGAGGAAGAACGCCAGCACGGCGATCGGCAGGGCCAGCGGCAGGCCGAGGATGACCATGATCAGGAACGTCGTCCCGGCGCCGAACAGGGAGATGACCCCGGTCGCGATCATGTACCCGCCCAGGACCCCGACCGCGCGCTCGCCGACGCCCGTCAGTTCGGGCGACTTCGGCCCGGCGAACCGGGCGACGATGCCACGGCCAGCCGCCTCGCCGTCGCGCATCAGGTAGAACGTGAGCAGCGTCGAGAGCAGCAGGATGATGCCGAACGAGCTCAGGCTGGCGATGAACCCTTCGGCGGTGGCCAGGGCGCCGGACCGCAAGGCCTGGACGACCTGCACGACCCCGAACGAGGCAAGGGCGCTCTGGCTCGCGCCGCGCGCGCCGAGATCGAGCATCTCCTGCAACGGGCCGACCATCATCAGGATCGCGATGGCCGAGATCGCGAGGATGACGAAGATGGTCCCGAGGGTGACCACGAGCGAGGCACGGCCGCGCGGCCAGCCCCGGCGGCGCAGCGCGTCGGCGGTCGGATCGAGCGTGGCGGCCAGCACGATCGACAGGACGACCGGCACGACCACGAGCGGGATGTTGACGGCCGCCGCCACGACGATCAGGGCCAGCGCGACGACGATGAGGCCGCGCCAGCTCCATTGACCGAGGCGGTCGAGCCAGATCGGGACCAGCGCCTCGCCTCACGGGGCGTTCGTCGGGTTCGAGGCCGAGGGCCTGGATGATCGACGGGGCGATGGACATCGCGAAGGCGAGCACCGGCAGCGCGGCGAACAGCCCGACGATGCCGAACAGCGCGGCGCCGGCCGGCAGGGCGACGAGGACGAGCGCAGGATGGACGTCCAGGGTCCGGCCGTAGATCTGCGGCCGGATGATGTTCGAGACGACCAGGTTCCGGATCGCCAGCAGCACCAGCATGATCAGGGTCGCGGTCGTGCCCAGCGACGACAGCGTGACCAGCAGGATCATCAGCGTCGTCACGAACCCGCCCAGGTACGGGATGTACGTGCCAAGGAACACCAGCACCGCCAGTGGTCCCGCGAGCGGCACCCCGAGCACGAACATGAACACGAACTCGGTCACCGCATTGATCGCGGCGAGGACCGTGGTGCCGCGCAGGTAGCCGCCGACGCGGTCGAGGGCGACGCGGCCGCTGCTGGTGATCGCCTCGGCCCGCCAGCCGTCCACCGGCTCCACGAGCCAGTCCCAGGCCTTGTCCCCGTCCTGGAGCAGGAAGAAGACGAGGAACCCACCCAGGATCAGTGACCCGGTGAACAACGCGATCGGTCCGGCGATGGTCTCGATCGCCCCGACGACGACACTTCGGATGCCGTCGACGACGAACCCGAGGACGGCGCCCGCCGCCGGCGGGATGCCGGCCTGGTCCAGCAACGCCTGGAGCTGCGCTGCCCCGGCCTGGATGGACGAGATGAGGTCGCCCACGTAGGGCACGAAGACGATGACGAGAACGGCCAGGATGATCGACACCGCCAGAAGGGCGATGAGGCTCACGCCGGCCGCGGCCTTCGTTCGCGACCAGCCACGATCGCGCAGCCGGCGCACGTACGGGACGAAGGTCGCCGCGATGATCAGGGCGATGAGGATCGCGATGGTCACCATCTGGAGGATGATCGCGAGCTGGACCAGGGCGAGGCCGAAGGCCAGCGTGGCGAGGATCCGCCAGCCGTAGGCGGCCACCCGCTGCAGCCACCCCGGGACCAGGCGCTCGCTGACCGGCAGGATCGCCGGCTCGCCACGCCCCGGCGACGGCGCAGGCGAAGGCGCCGGGCCGGCGGTCATGCGGTCATCCTCGTGCGTCCTTTTGACGGCCCATCGGACCCGTCACCTTCCTTGGACGTCAGCCCTCGATCGCCTTCTTCTTGAGCGCCTCGTACTCGGGCTGCGTGATCGCGCCCGAGGCCTTGAGCTGCTCGAGCTTGGCGATCTGGTCGGCCGGCGTGACACCCGCCGCCGCCTTCTGGGCGGCTTCCGCCTGGGTCATCATCTGGACGTCTTGGGCGGTGACCTTCGGGCGGCTGATGATGTAGATCAGCGCCCCGAGGAACGGCAGGAGCACGAGGGCGACGATCCATATCGCCTTCCAGCCACCGGTGAGGTCGTTGCGCCGGAAGATGTCGGCGAAGATCGTGATGAAGATCCAGATCAGCATGAACCAGAAGAAGAACGCGATCATCGTCCAGATCACGTCCCAGAACCCGAGGCTGTTCGGCGACTGACCGACCTGGTTGCAGGCGGACAGGGTCAGGGCGAGCGCGGCGAGCAACGGGACCATCGGTCGCCCGAGCATCGATCGGGCGGCGGCGAGTGCGGTCATGGAATCCTCCTGGGGTCGGCGGCGGCCATCGGTGGCCGTGTCGATGGGCAGCGGCGTCATCGTGGGCGAGGACGGTCGCGGGCAGCGCCATGCGGTGCGGATGGAATCTACGCTGCCGGGGACGCGCGATGCACGTCCCCGTGCGGCGATGTTCATCCACGCTGGGTGATGTACCGGCCCCGTCATGAGGCATCATGGCGCGATGACCGTCACGACGGACCGGACCGCCGCTCGGCAGCGTGCCCGCACGGCCTGGGCGGACCTGCGCGACCGGCTGGCCACCGTGACCCCGTCGGCCCTCGGCCGGGCCGTCCTCGGGGTCGTGGTCATCCTCGTCATCGCCGGCTTCGTCGTCGGGACGTGGCCGGCGCTGCTCCCATTCGTCTTCGGTGGGTTGCTCGCCTACGCGGTGCTGCCCGTCGTCGACGCCCTCGACCGGATCATGCCGCGCTCGATCGCCGCCGTCGTGAGCATGCTCGCGGTGGTGGCCGTCGTGATCGGCGCCCTCGTGGTGGTACTGCCGCCGCTGGCGGGCGCACTCCTCCAGCTGGCGTCGGCCCTGCCGCCGCCGTCGGAGCTGCAGCAGCGCGTCGACGAGGTCCTCGCCGGGATGCCCGAATCCGCGCGCACGATCGCCGGTCCGATCCTGCTGGAGCTCGCGCGGGTCGCCGGCAACACGATGAGCGGCGCCTCGACCGGCATCGACCGCCTGGTCCCGGTCGTATTCCAGGCCGCCCTCGGCGTCGCGGGCGCGATCCTCGGCCTGATCGTCCTGCCGGCCTGGATGCTCACGATCATGACCGACAGGCGCCACGGGACGGCCGCCATCGATACGCGCCTCGCCGGATGGCTGCGCCCCGACTTCTGGGCTGTCGTCCGGATGGCCGACCGGGCGGCCGGCACGTACCTGCGCGGCTTCGTCGTCGTCGCGGCGACGGTCGGGCTGCTCGTCTACGTCGGCCTGAGCCTGTCACCGCAGGTCGGTGGCCCGACGTTCCCGGGGCGGCTCGCGATCGCGACACTGGCGGGTGTCCTGCAGGTCGTGCCCGAGCTCGGGCCGCTCCTCGGGTTCGCGCCGGCCCTCCTGCTGCTCGTCGACGATCCGCAGAAGGCGCTCGTCTACCTCGTCGTGTACGTCGCTGCCCGGTTCCTGGCCGGGGTGTTCGTCGGCGGTCGGCTCATGGAGCGCCGCCTGCGCGTCCACCCGGCCGTGCTGATCCCCGGTGTCGTGATCCTCAGCCAGGTCGGGCCGGTGGCCCTGCTCCTGTCGGGTCCGATCCTCGCGTTCGGCAGCGATCTCGTGCGCTACGCCCATGGTCGGCTCAGCGAGCCCGCGCGCCCGGCGGGCCTGCTCCCAGGCGACCCAGACCCGGTCCCGGTCGTCGCGGCCGCGGCCCTGCGTCCGGTGCCGTCCGTCTACCGCGGTCGTCGCGCTGTCACCGCCACCCAGGTCGCACCGGCGACCAGCACGACCCTGCCGACCATGTCGACCACCGACCCGAACGTAGCAGCGACGAGGTGATGTTCCATGGCGGATGATCCCCGGCTCCAGGTCGCGTCCGCCGGCGCGCCGGTCTCGGCGTTCCAGCAGCTGACCCAGTCCCGGGTGCCGCTCGAGGACGCCGGCCGCGCGTTCAGCGTCCCGGACGCCAACGGACGGCTGCCCATCGTGGTCCTGCCCGACCAGCCGTTCCGGATCCGCAACGAGTTCGTCATCGCCGGCGTGGTCGCGATCGTCGTCGGGTTCGTCCTCGACCTCGAGCTGGCGCTCCGCGGCGGGCTCATCGGCCTCGGCGTCCTGTCGGTCTTTCTCGGCGTCTTCCAGTCGTTCCTCGTGGCCGTCCCGGAGGGCGCCCGTGCGCTGCTCCTCAAGTCGGGCCGGTACAGCCGGACGGTCGGCCCGGGCCGCCATGTCGTACCGCCGTGGATCGTCGTCTCCCACGTCGTCACGATGCGCGAGATCCCCTTCGAGTCGATCGCCATCGAGATGCCGGCCGCCGACGACGTCCGCGTGGACCTCAATCTGCTCCTGACCTTCACGATCACGGCGCCCGAGAAGTTCGTCTTCCTCATCTCCGCCCCCGACTTCGACCAGGTCTGTCAGGCGGCCTGTCTCGATGCCGTTCGCACCATGGTCCGCTCGAAGGCCTCGACTGCCGTCCTCGACCTCGAGGCCGGCGACACGGATGCCCTCGGGGCCGCGGTCAGTGCCGCCCTCGGCGGCTACGGGGTCGAGATCGGCCGAGTCGTCATCACCCACGTCCAACTGCCGCGCGAGTTCATGACGTCCCGCGAGGCCCGCCAGCTGGCCGCCGTGCAGCGCGAGGAGCAGACGGATCGCCACGCGCTGGAAGAGCGCCTGCTGGCGGATCGGATCGCGCTCGAGCGCCAAAACGTCAAGGCGCTGCGGGAACGCATCGAGATCGAAGCGGCCAATGACGCCCTTCGGCTCGAATTCCTCGAGCAGCGCATCGCGGCCTACCCGAACGCCGTCCGCTTCGAGGTGGACAGCCAGCGCCTGGCCGTCGCCGAGGCGCTCGCGACGAACACGCGCGCGATGATCCAGGTCGGTGGCCACGGCGACCTCGCCGACGCCCTCCTCATGCATGTCGCCGCGGACGACGGCATCCGGGCCGGCAGCGATGCCGCCACGCCGGACGCCGGAGGGACGCCGAAGCCACGGCGCGTCCCACCCGGCGGCGCGTCGGCCAAGCCCTAGCGAGTCGGCGCCGCCGCACGCCCATCGAGTCGTGACCAGATTTACCTAGTTTCGTTATCACGGCGCCGGTCGCCCGACGTGACTCGGCGTGTAGACTCGCCATTCTCGCCGACACCGTGCAGGGTTCGAGGGGACCCGAGTCGGCGCCCGTGGAGTCCAACCGCCTTTGTCGATCGCCGCACGATCGGCCGTCCGTCGCCCGGCCGCCTCTCCCCGCCGCCCCATCGATGCCCATCCCGCGCCCACGGCCCTGTCCGGGGTCGTGCTCTCGACGAAGCTCGAACCGCCCTACCAGCGCCCCGGCCTGATCGAGCGCCCGTCGCTCGTCGCGCGCCTCGAGGCCGCTGACAGCCCCATGGTCGCGGTCATCGCCCCGGCCGGCTACGGCAAGTCGACCATCCTCTCGCAGCTCGGCACGACCGCGGGTCGGTCGTTCGCCTGGCTGTCCGCCGACCGGCGTGACGCCGACCCGGCGACGCTCGTCCGTGACATCGCGGCGGCCATCGACCGGGTCGTCCCGCTGCCCGTCGCCACGATCGCCTCGGTCTCGCTCCCCGGCCCGTCCATCTGGTCGGCCGCGGTGCCGCGCATCGGCGCCGCGTTCCGCGCGACGCCGTCGCTGTGCCTCGTCATCGACGACGCGGACCGGATCGACGAGCCGGAGGCGATGGACGTCCTGCTCGCCCTGCTGGCCTACACCAACGGCACGATGCGCATCGTCCTGGGTGGTCGCACGACCGGCCGGTTGCCGGCCCCGCGCCTGATCGCGAGCGGTCTGCTGACCATGTTCGGGCGCGAGGACCTCGTGCTCGACGGCGCCGAGACCGCGGCCGTGCTCGACGCTTCCGGGATGCACCTGCCGCCGACCGACGTCGACGCTCTGCTCGAGCGCACCGAAGGCTGGGCCGCCGGGATCTATCTGTCGGCGCTGTCGAGCGCCCGGCGGCGGCACGATCCCGAGGTCATCTCGCCGGTCGCCCCGGAACGCCTGGTCGAGGAATACCTGAGGACCGAGGTGCTCGACGCGCTCGGGCCGCAGGATGCGCGGCTGTTGCTGGCCGGCGCGATGCTCGACCGCATGTCGGGCCCGCTGTGCGACGCCGTGCTCGACCGACACGGATCCTCCGCGGCGCTCGATCGACTCGAGCGGACGAACCTGTTCCTCATCCCGCTCGATCTGGAGCGCGGCTGGTTCCGCCTCCATCATCTACTGGGCGACTTCCTCCGATCGGAGATGGAGCGGCGCGATCCCGCCGCGTCGTCCGAGATCCGGCGACGGGCCATGACCTGGCACGAAGAGCAGGGCCTCTTCGAGCCGGCCCTCGAATATGCGATGGCCGCGGGCGACGAGGAGCGGGCGGCGACGCTGACGGTGATGCTCGGCCAGGCCGCCCTCAATGCCGGGCGCGCCGAGACCGTCCGACGCTGGTTCGGCTGGTTCGACGACCGGGCGATCGCCCGGACCCGCCCAGGCCTCGCCGCCTACGGCGCGATGGCGTTCGCGCTCGAGGGCGACACCCTGCGCGCCGAGCGCTGGGCAGATCTCGCCGACCTCGACGAGCGCGGCGCCTCGGCGTCCGTCGCCGACGGCCGCGGCGACGTCGGCCTGCGCGCGATCAGCCGGGTGCTGCTCGCCCGTGATGGCGTCGCGGCGATGGTCGCCGACGGCCGGACCGCCATGGAGACGGTCCCCCACGGCGACCAATGGCGGATCGCCGCCCTCACCAGTGATGGCGTGGCCAGGGTGCTTGCCGGTGATGCCACCGGTGGCCGCGCCTCGCTGCTCGAGGCCGTCGCCCGCTGGGACCAGACCGGCCAGGCCAACATGGCCGCGACGCTGTCGCTCATCCAGCTTGCTGCGATGACCCTCGAGGACGGTGACCGGACGGAAGCCGAGGCCCTCGTCCGCAAGACGCGCGGGATCCTCCACGCGAACGGCCTGTCGGAGCACACGGTCGCGGTGGCGGTCGACGCGCTCGATGCCCGGCTGGCGATGGCCCACGGTGCGGTCGAGCTGGCACGCGCCGACCTTGCGCACGCCCAGCGTCTCCGGCCGCGGCTCGGCCCGATGACCCCGTGGCTGTCACTGCGCGCCCGATACGACCTGATCCGGGTGCACCTGACCCTCGGTGACGGCGGCGGCGCGCGCACGCTCATGGCCGAGGTGCGCGACATCCTGACCCTCCGTCCCGACATGGGCACGCTCCTCGTCGAGCGCGACGAGCTCATGGAACGGCTCGCCGCCGTCCGTGGCGGGCACGCCGGCGCCTCCACGCTGACCATGGCCGAGCTGCGCGTCCTGCCGCTGCTGACGACGCACCTGACCTTCCGCGAGATCGGCGAGCGCCTGTTCGTGTCGCAGAACACGGTCAAGACCCAATCGATCTCGATCTACCGCAAGCTCGACGCCACCTCGCGCAGCGAGGCCATCGACCGGGCCGTCGAGCTCGGGCTCCTCGAGTCGGCCGCCCCATCGGACCGTTTCATCCCCGCCGGATGATGTGGCGGGCGGTGCGCGCCCGCTGAATGGGACGGGACACCCCCGCCCCGGCGGGGACCCTCTTGCCTCCGGTGAGAGCGCATGCGATGGGGCCCGGATGCACGAGCGCGAAGTCAGCCTGCGGCGCCTCTCGATCAACGACACGCGGTTCCTCGACGAGGTCCTGCGCTCCGAGCCGACCGACCGCGTGGATCAGGAGCTCGATCCGCACGTCCGCTCGCTCATCCGCCTCGGGATCCTCGTCGCCATGAGCGGCCCGCCGTCCGCCTTCGAGTGGGCGACCGCCGACGCCCTGGCCAACGGCGCCACCCCCGACGAGCTGGTCGAGGTGCTGTTCGCGGCGGCTCCGCTGGTGGGCTCCGCGCACGTCGTGACCGCGGCGCCGCGTCTCGCCCGCGCGCTCGGCTACGACCTCGACGCCGACCTCGAGACGTTGTCCGTCGACGGCGGCTGACGGTCGCACTCTCACGACGAGGGCGTCCGGCGCGACACGCCGACCGGCCGGGGACTACGATGCATCCCGGCAGCGCCGTCAGCCGTGTTCACCCGGTGCGGGTGATGTCGTCGCGCCACCGTCCGGCACACTGCCGGGACCAGACAGCCATTGCACCAAGGAGATCACTGATGGGCATCGGGCCGGTCGAATACATGGTCGTGGCCTTCCCCGGCAACAAGTTCAACGGGGACGTCGCGCCGGCACTCAAGGAGCTCGTCGACAACGGCACCATCCGGGTGCTCGACCTCGCGTTCGTCTACAAGGCCGAGAACGGCGACGTCTCCGCGCTCGAGCTCGAAGACCAGAGCTCCGAGGTCCTCGCGGCCTTCCAGGTCGTGACCCACGAGCGCGGCGGCCTCGTCAATACCGAGGACTTGATGGACATCGGCGAGGCGCTCGACAACGACTCGTCGGCGGCGATCCTCGTCTGGGAAGACCTGTGGGCCGCCCGCTTCAAGGAGGCCGTCATCGGGTCGGGTGGCGTCCTGGTGGACATCCAGCGCGTCCCGTACGAGATCGTCGACGCCGCCATCGCCTACAAGGAGACCGCGGCCATCGAGGCCTAGGGCCAGCAGCACACCGAAGGGAGCACACGATCATGATGCGACGACGACGTGGTCCGGGCCTGGTCCGGGTAGCGGCAACGACGGCCGTGGTGGCCGGCACGGCGGGGGCCGTGAGCCATCACCAGCAGCAGAAGTACGCCAACAACGCCGCTGAAGCAGACGCGCAGCAGCAGCAGATCTATGACCAGGGCGTCGCGGCCGGTCAGCAGGCCGCCGCGGCCGCTCCTCCGGCCCCGGCTGCGGCTCCGGCCGCGCCCGAGGATCCGACGATGGCCCAGCTCCAGCAGCTGGCCGCCCTGCACACGGCGGGCGTGATCAGCGACGCGGAATTCAGCGCGGCCAAGGCCAAGCTGCTCGGCATCTAACTCGCGGTCCCGGGCGTCGTCGACGTGCCGGACCTTTCGACGGACGCGAACGCGCTCATCGGTTGGCTGAGCGCCAACGGCATCATCCTGGCGGTCCTCGCCATCGTGCTGCTGGTGGTCTACCGATGGGCGCGTCCTGCTGTCCACCGCTCGCTCATGGCCCTCGGCCAGGCGCAGTCGGTCACGCTCGGCGATGACGGTGCCCGCCAGGTCGAGATCGAGAAACGGGTCGCGACGCTCGAGGACCTCATCGCCAAGCTCCTTCGGGCGGCCGTGGTCCTGGCCATCGTCGTCGTCCTGCTCGGCTGGTTCGACCTGTGGCCGATGCTGGCCGGCCTCGGCGTCATCGTCGCGGCCATCACCCTCGCCGGCCAGGCCATCGTCCTCGACTACCTGATGGGCGTGCTCATCCTCGTCGAGGGCGAGTACTTCAAGGGCGACATCGTCCGGATCGGGGTCGTCGAGGGCACGGTCGAGGAGGTCGGTCTTCGCCGGACCGTCGTGCGTGACACGCGGGGCACGCTCCATTCGATCTCGAACGGGCTCATCCGCGAAGTCGCCAACCTGACCCGCTCGTACGCCATGGCGATGATCCACATCGACGGCATCGCCGATCCGGACGTCGAACGCGCGATCGAGGCCCTCGACGCCGCCGGTCGCGCCGTGGCCGAGGACCCCGAGCTCGCCGGCGCGATCATCGAGGTCCCGCGGTACACCGGCACGACCCGCCTGTCCGCGGCCGGGGCGACCCTGCGGCTGTCCGGCCGGGTCCAGCCCGAGCAGCGCATCAGGATCGAGGCCGAGCTGCGCCGGCACGTGTCCGCCGAGCTCGCCGCGGCCGGCGTGGTGCCCATCCGGCCGGCCGGGGCGGCGCCCGTCGCGTCGGGCACGGGCCGCTAGTCCAGGACGACGAAAGCCCGTCGACCCGGGCTGGGCCGACGGGCTCGATCCCGCACTGGAGAGGGTCGGCTTACGCCGTGGCCGCCTCCGGGGCCGGGGCCGGGCTCGCGCCGCGGGCCCGGGCCACCCGTCGCTTGAGGCCATCCACCAGGAAGTAGACGGCCGGGACGACGAGCAGCGTCAGCAACGTCGAGCTGAACAGGCCGCCGATGACGACCGTGCCGAGCTCGGCCGCGATGATCGACCCCTGGTTGAACCCCGCGGCGAGCGGGATCAGGGCGAGGATCGTCGCGATGGCCGTCATGAGGATGGGTCGGACGCGGGTCCGGCCACCCTCCACGAGGGCCTCGCGCGTGCCCTTGCCCTGGGAGCGCAGCCGCTCCACGAGGTCGAGCAGGACGATCGCGTTGGTGACCACGATCCCGATGAGCATCAGGAACCCGATGAGGGCGCTGACGCCGATCGGCCGGCCGGTGACGTACAGGGCGACGAACGCCCCGATGGTCGCGAGCGGCAGGCTGAACAGGATGATGAACGGCGTGACGAGCGAGTTGAACGTCAGGACCATCATCACGTAGACGAGAAGGACGGCGACCGCCATCGAGGCGAACAGGCCCCCGAACGCCTCGGACTGCTGCTGGCTGACGCCGGCGAGCTCGACCGTGACGCCGGCCGGGATGCTGCCGTCGGCCTTGAGGGCGTCGATGTCGGCCTGGACCGCCTTTGAGACGGCGCCGGTGTCCTCGCTGAGGATCTCGGCCGTGACCGACGAAGCGGGCGCCTCGTCGATCCGGGTGATGCTCCCCTGGACGTCGGCCTGCTCGACCGTCGCGACCTGGCCGAGCGGCACCTTGGCCACGGTCCCCACGGGCAGCTCGGCGAGCGACTCGACCGTGGTCACCGCCTCGGGATCGATCTGGATGACGAGGTCGACCGGGCGGCCGTCCGTGCCGGCCACCTGGGTGACCGTCTGGGCGACGAGTGCGGTGCGGACCTCGTTCGCGACCTGGGCGGCCGTGAGGCCGACCGCGATCGCCTTGGTCGGGTCCACGGTGACCTGGATCTCCGGGGTGGCCGTCACGAGGTCGCTCTGGAGGTTGGCCAGGTCGGTGTTGTCCGACAGGCTCTCGACGAGGGACGCCGTCGACGAGGCGACGAGGGCCGGATCGTCGGCGCTGACGATGACGTTGAGGCCGTTCGAGGTGAAGCCGGCCGCCTCGGACACCTGGGCGTCGAAGCCGTCGGTCTTGATCGGCTCGAGGGCCGTGCTGAACTCGGTGGTCTTCTCGGCCATGTCGACCGACGGATCCAGGCGGACCGTCAACGTGGCGCTGTTGGCCGGTCGCCCGCTCTGGGCGGCGATGATCGTCTGGAAGCTCGTGTCGCCCTCGCCGGGGATGCTCGTCTGGATGAGCTCCACGTCCTCGTCGGCCGCGATGATCGTCTCGGCCTGGATGGCCCGATCGAGGACGGCCTCGGACGTCGCACCGGTCGGGGGCGCGATGCTGATCTGCAGGATCTTCTCGGACCCGGCATTGATGAACTGGGTCGGCAGCAGGGGCACGAGCGCCAGCGAGGCGAAGAACAGGACGCCGGCGCCGGCGACGACGCCGAGGGCCGTCCACTTCGAGCGGAGCACGCCCTTGATGGTCGGGGTGTACATGCGGACCCAGAAGGAGCCCTTGGGCTCGCCATCCTCGTCGACGTCGATCTTGACGCGGTCGATGAGCAGGTAGGCGAGGACCGGCACCACCGTCAGCGCGCAGACCAGCGACGCCAGCAGCGCGAAGGTGACGGTCAGGGCGAATGGCAGGAAGAACTGGCTGACCAGGCCGCCGACGAATCCGAGCGGCAGGAACACCGCCACGGTCGTGAGGGTGCTGGCCGTGATCGCCCCGGCGACCTCGCGTGGGCCGTTGAGGGACGCCGTCAGGCGGTCCTCCCCGAGCGCGCGATGCCGGTAGATGTTCTCGAGGACGACGATGGCGTCGTCGACCACGCGTCCGACGGCGACCGCGAGGCCGCCCAGGGTCATGATGTTCAGGGTGATCCCGGTGATCTGCATGACCACGAGCGCAGTCAGGATCGAGAGCGGGATGCTGATCGCCGCGACGATGGTCGAGCGGACGCTGAACAGGAACAGGAAGATCGTCAGGATCGCGAAGAGCGCCCCGAGGCCGCCCTCGCGCAGCAGCCCTTCGGTCGACTCCTGGATGAAGTCGGACAGGTCGGACACGGTCGTGACGACCAGCGTGTCCGGATGCCGGGCGGCGACCTCGTCGAGCTTGGCCTGGACCTCCTCGGCGACGAGCACGGTGTTCGCGTCGGAGGTCTTGGTGACCGACAGCGACAACGACGGGTTGCCGTCGGTCCGGGCGTAGCCGGTGGTGGCGACCTCGACGGTCTCGACCGTGCCGAGGTCGCCGATCGTGATCGGGGTCGGGGCGGCCGGCGCCACGGGAGCGGCGCTGGCGTTCGGGTCCGCGGAGGCAGCCGGCGCCGCCGGTGCGGTCGGGGCCGCCGGGGCGGTCGGCGCGGTGACCCCGCTGAAGCCGACGACGAGGTTCTCGATCTGGTCCTCGGACGTCAGCGTGCCGATGGTCGACACCGGGATCTTCGTCCCACTGTCCGACAGCTGACCCGACGGGAGGGTCAGGTTGTTGGCCGTCAGGACACCGGAGATCTGGGCGACCGACACGCCGCTCGCGGCGAGCTTGTCCGGGTCGAGGGTGATCATCAGGCGCTGCTCGAGGCCGCCCGTGATGTCGGCGCTGGCGACGCCGTCGATGGCGCTGATCTCGGGCAGGATCTCGGTCCGGGCGATCTCGGCGGCGGCGGCCAGGCCGTCCTCCGAGGTCGCGCCGACCGACGCGATGATGACCGGCGAGGCGTTGATGTTGAGGGCCGATGCCTGCGGGTCGACGTTGTCGGGGAGACCGGCCTTGGCGATGCCCTCCTCGATCGCGGCGAGCGACGCCTTGACGTCGGTCCCGAACTCGAACTGGGCGACGACGAGCGCGATCGAGTTCGCGGACGTCGACTGGACGGTCTTGAGGCGCGGCACGCCGCTCACGGCGTTCTCGATCGGCTTGGCCACCTGATCCGCGACATCCGAGGCGCCGGCGCCGGGGTACGGCGCGACGATGGTGATGACGGGGAACTCGATGTCGGGCAGGAGCTCCTGCTTGAGGCTGCTCCAGGCCGAGATCCCGGCGATGAACAGGAAGCCGGCCAGCAGGAGCGTGACGCTCCGCTTGCTGACGGCGAACTGGGTCAGACGGTTCACGAACGGGTCCCCTTGGTAGCGGTGGTGGTGGCGTGGCGTGACGGGTGGGTAGCGCCGGACGGGATCGACGAGACGACCGCTGGGGCGCCCACGGGCGCCTCGATCTGGGTGTCGGCGGTCTCGGCCGCGGCGGCCGCGTCGAGGATCCGGATGGCGCGCTCGATGGTGGCCAGGTCGCCGGCCTCGGTGTGGGCCAGCAGCTCGCGCATCCGCCGGGAGTTCAGCTCGCGGAACTGCTCCAGCGTCGCGCTGCCGTGCTCGGTCGCGCGGACGACGACCTGGCGCCGGTCGGCGGGATCCTCGTGACGGTCCACGAGGCCGAGCTCGACGAGCCGGTCGACCTGGCCCGTGGCGGTCGAGTTGGTGACGCCGAGGCGGTGGGCCAGCTCGGACATGCGCATCGGTCCCGTGGCGAGGACGAGGTACATCGCCTTGGTCTGCGACATCGTGAGGTCGAGGGCGCTGAGCTCCGGGGCATGCGTCGCCATCAGTCGGTGCATGAGGGCATCGAAGGCGCCGACCACGCGATCGAGGTCGGCGGCGAGGGGCGCCCGGTGATTGGGTCTCATCGGATTGTTCGGTATCTCCGTACTATCGGGTCTTGGCAGACTATATCGCACATCAGGCGGATCCGGGTATCGGTACCATCGGCGGGTGGAGCTCCCCCGTCCGTCGACCGCGCGACCGCGCGGCGGTTCCTCGTTGCCCGCCACCTGCTCGCCCCGCCGCGCGGCCTCCCGGCCCGCCTGGATTCGGTCCGCACGGTCGTGGACCGGCTCGGCTCGCTCCAGTTCGACCCGCTCGACGTCACCGGCCGCAATCACGACCTCGTCCTGGCCGCCCGCATCGACGGCTACGAGCGGGCCTGGACGGACGAGCTGCTGTACGGCGAGCGCTGGCTCTACGAGGCCTACAACAAGGGACTCTCGATCGTCCCGACCGCCGAGCTGCCGTGGTTTCGCGTCGGCTGGGACAAGGAGAACCTCAGCCACGCCGAGGCCGTCTTCCGCGATCACGCGGACCTCGTGACCGAGCTGCTCGACCGGATCGACCGCGACGGCCCGCTCGCCGCGACCGACCTCGAGCCCCGCGCCGCCATCGACTGGTACTGGCGCCCGACCAACCAGGTCCGGGCGGTGCTCGAGGCCCTCGCCGAGGCCGGCGTCCTGGCCCTCGCCCGGCGCGACGGCAACCGACGGGTGTACGACCGGGCCGAGCGGCTGTTCCCCGCCGAGTTGCTGGCCGAGCGCGTGGACGTCGAGGCGCAGCACCGCCACAAGCTGCTGTCGCGCTACCGGGCGCACGGCCTGCTCGGACTCCGCGGCGGCCAGTCGGAGATCTGGATCGGCACCGGTCCGACCGGGGCCGATCGGACCCGCCAGCGCAATGAGCTCGTCGACGCCGGGGTGCTGCGGCCGGTCGCGGTCGAGGGCGAGCGAACGCCGCGGCTCATCCTCGCGTCGGAGGCCGACCTGCTGGCCGCCGCGGCACGGTCGACGGCCGCGGGCGCGGCCAGCGTCGACGGCGCCCCGCCGGGTGTCGCGTTCCTCGCCCCACTCGACCCGCTGGTGTGGGATCGCGAGCTGCTGCGGACGCTGTTCGACTTCGACTACGTGTGGGAGGTGTACGTCCCGGCCGCGCGACGCCGGTGGGGCTACTACGTGCTGCCGATCCTGTACGGCGACCGGCTCGTCGGGCGCATCGAGCCGCGCTTCGACCGCAAGACCGGGGCACTCCGCCTGCTCGGGTTGTGGTGGCAGGACGGCTTCGACCCGCTCGACGTCGGATTCGTGGACGCGTTCGTCGAGGCGCTACGCGCGCATGCCCGGTTCGGGGGCGTCGCCCGGATCGTCTGGCCGCGGCTCGCGCGGCATCGGGCGCTGGGAGGGGAGGTCCGGGCCCGGCTGGGGCCCGGCGGACGGATCAGACCTTGATGGTCTTGACCGACCAGGCGCCCCAGTTGCCGGCCTTGTCGCGGGCCCGGACGCGGACGTCGTAGGTGTGCCCGCGGGGCCACGTCTTCGCGAACGTCGTCGACGTCACCACGCCGTAGTCGGTCCACGTCCCGCCGTCCTTGCGCTGCTGGACCTGGTAGTAGCGCAGGCCGGAGGTCAGCACCTGGAGGCGGGTGTCGTTGCCGGTCCACTTCGTGGTGACCTTGGCATGGCCCGCGTCCACCACGGACGAGCCGATCGAGCCGATCTTGGCCCACGCGCCCGTCCGATCGGGGCCCTTCATATAGACGCCAGCCCAGAAGCGCTTGCCCGTCTCGGGCGAGATGGCCAGGCCGAACCCGACGTAGTTGTAGCCCTTCGACATGATGATCGCCTTGTGACCGGGCGAGTCCATCCAGGCCTTGACCGCGAACGACGCCGAGTAGTCGAGGGCGGCGGCGGTGTTCCAGGCGATGATCTCGCCGGCGCCGTACCAGGTGATGTTCCGGTCGGACATCAGGTCGAACACATTCGTGCCGTCGGCCTGGGTGTGGCTGAAGGTGTCGGTGTCGGCCATGTACTTGGCCCGCTCGCGCGCGAGGGCGAACAGCCGCGGGTCGGCCTTGAGGGTCACGAGCCCGCCGTTCGTCCGGCGCTCGTTGGTCAGGTCGAAGACGGTCCGTTCGGCGGCGCTGATCGACGCGACGCTGACGCTGCCTGCGGCGACGGTCGCCAGCGGCAGGAGGCCGACGGCGAGGGCGAAGAGCAGGCCGATGAGGGCAGGGCGGCGGGCGGGGGATCGCATGTCCCGATGGTCGCTTGGCGACGGCTCGGAAAGAACGGCACTCCGGTCCCAGCCGCCCGTGCGGATGGTCAGGGCTCCGGACCGCACCCTCCCCACCCGGACCGGCCGGGACCACCGCGGACCCGCGCCTCGCGTCCGTTGTGGGACCATGTCCGCCTTGATCCACTGACGTGACGAAACACACCCGAGGAGACGCCATGGCCGCCATCCGCCGAGCCGAAGTAACTTGGGACGGAGACCTCATGACGGGGTCCGGGACCGTCAGCGCCGTGTCGAGCGGCGCCTTCAGCGACCTGCCGGTGAGCTGGTCCGCCCGCACCGAGTCGTCCGACGGCAAGACCAGTCCCGAGGAGCTCGTCGCCGCCGCCCACGCGTCCTGCTACGCGATGGCCTTCTCCGGTCGCCTGGCCCGCTTCGGCACGCCGCCGCAGCGCCTGTCCGTGAGCGCCGAGGTCACGTTCGACAAGCTCGATGCGGGCTGGAAGGTCACCTCGTCGCGGCTCACCGTGCGCGGCGTCGTCCCGGGCATCTCGGCGGAGGACTTCGCCTCCGAGGCGGATGCGGCCAAGGACGGGTGCCCCATCAGCGTGGCCCTGACCGGCAACGTCGACCTCAGCGTGGACGCCGCCCTGGAGGGATGACCGGGACGTGACCTCGGGCTGACGACAGCCCGACCCCGGATCGAAGATCGAACGGAAGCGAACCTCCGCCAGTCAGATGGGGTGGAAGGCGTCCCCGATGGACGCCATGGAGGGCGATCCGTTGGATCGTGATCTCGTGGAGCAGGCCCAGCGCGGGGACCGGGACGCCTTCGGCATCCTGGCCCGGTCGCATGGCGACCGGCTCATGCAGATCGCCCAGCGGATCCTCCGTGATGTCGGACGGGCCGAGGACGCCGTGCAGCAAACGCTGGTGATCGCCTGGCGGGAGTTGCCCGGTCTCCGCGATCCGGACCGCTTCGACGCATGGTTGCAGCGCGTCCTGGTGAACGCGTGCTACGACGAGGCGCGTCGCGCACGCACCTGGAACGCACAGATCCGCGTCCTGCCGGTCGACGGACCGGCCGGCCGGGACGAGTCGATGTCGGTCGATGACCGCGATCGGCTCGAACGGGGCTTCAGACGGTTGCCACCGGACCTGCGCGCCATCCTGGTCTTCACGCATTACCTCGGCCTGACGCCATCCGAGATCGCCGAACGACTCGGCATCCCGACTGGCACGGCCCGATCCCGACTCCACTACGCCCACCGGGCGATGCGCGCGGCCATCGAGGCC
Organism: uncultured Chloroflexia bacterium; assembly: GCA_963828965.1. GTDB lineage: Bacteria > Chloroflexota > Limnocylindria > Limnocylindrales > CSP1-4 > SPCO01. The sequence goes on along the minus strand of CAWHGL010000002.1, from coordinate 773,665 downwards.
GACGAGCGTCCCGTCGCGGTGGCCGGAGGGCGACGGCGATGACGCAGCGGCTGGACATCGAACGACTCCTCGACGACTTCCTCGTCGACGGCACGAACGAGCTCGCCGACCGGGTGATCGACGCGGCCCTCGACCAGATCGACCACACCCATCAGCGGCGCCGGTCACTGGTGCCGCGGAGGTTGAAAGCCATGACCATGCCCATCCGCCTGGCCGCGGCCGCCGTGATCGGCGCGCTCCTGCTGGGAGGCGCGTACGCACTCTTCGGCGGCGGCTCGAACCCGTTCAGCTCGGCGCCGGCCCCGGCCGCCAGCGTGACCCCGGCCGGTTGGTCGGTGACCGGCGCACCATCGACCGCCCGGGGCGAGTCCGGTGTCTACGTCGCCCTGGCCGACGGGCGCCTGCTCACCGCCGGCGGTGGGACCAACGGATCGCTCACGTCGGCCGAGCTGTACGACCCGGCCACGGGTCGCTGGACGGCCACCGGATCCATGAGCGAAGGCAGGAACTACCCGCTGGCTGTCCGGCTGGCCGACGGGAAGGTGCTCGTCGCCGGTGGATCGGGGACCGCGACCGCGGAGGTCTTCGACCCCGCGACCGGGACGTGGTCGGCGACGAAGCCGATGACCGGCCTCCGCGGCCAGTCCTTCGGCACGCGCCTGGCTGACGGAAGAGTCCTTGTCGCCGGCGGCGGCTTCGCCGACGACGGTTGGACGACGGAGATCTACGACCCGGCGACGGGTGCCTGGACCGCCATGGGGAATCTGACGGCCTCCCGGGCCGGCCCGTTGACCTCCGCGTTGCTGCGGGATGGGCGCGTGCTGGTGGCCGGCGGGTTCGTCCAGGACCAGCAGTCGGCCGAGCTCTTCGATCCGGTCCTGGGCACCTGGTCCGCGACGGGCCGGATGCACGCGGCCCGCGTGGACGAGCAGACCGGTCTCGGCCTGCCCGACGGCCGGGTCCTCGTCGTCGGGGGACACCCGACCTCTGCCGACCTGTACGACCCGGCCACCGGAACGTGGACGGCCACCGGTGCGATGACGGACGCGTACGACGAGCTGCTGGTGTCCACCCCTCTATCGGACGGGAGCGTGCTCCTGGTCGGTGGTGGCGGGAGCGATCCGGATGTCGCGACGGCCCAACGGTTCGACCCGGCCACCGGGTCCTGGACGTCGACCGCGCCGATGGTTGGGATGAAGTACGTGCGCTCGGCGTCCGCGCTCCCGGATGGTCGCATCCTCGTGGTCGGCAGCTCCGCGTCCGAGGGTGGGACTCCGTCGGCCGAGATCTACGACCCGGGCTCCTGATCCCATCACCGACGATGGCCCGCGGCGGCTCCTTGACGTCTACCCGATGGTCAGGAGTCGCCGCGGGTTCGCCACCGTCATCGTCTCGATGTCGGCTTCGCTGACACCGGCGGCACGCAGGCGCGGCAGGAAGGTATCCGCGAGGTAGGTGTAGCCGTTGCCCCCGTAGCGCCGCAGTTGCGAGTCATGGCAGACGTCCTGCGACAGCAGCACGTGGTCGACGTGGCCGCGCCCCAGCAGGTCGCACAGCAGCTCGATCACGCGCGCCTCGCCGTGGCGCTCCGCGGGCGTGAACGACATCCCCAGGAAGTCGAATTCGACGGTCGCCCCACGTTCGATGATCGCCAGGTGGTGGTCGAGGTGCGGATACGAGTCGGCGTGGCCGATGACCACGCGGGTCGGGTCGGCGCCCTCGGCTTCGAAGATCGCCAGCTGGTCCAGACCCACCGACGAGAGCACCGCGTGCGTCGTGATGGCGAGACCCGTTCGGCGCGACGCCCGTGCGACCGCCCGGTGGACGCGCTCCTCGAGGGCCGACACCCAGGGCTTGTCGGTGCCGATCTCGCCGAGGATCCCGGGGCGGACCCGGCCCTCCCCTACCCCGTCGGTGATCTCGCTCACGAGCTCGTCGGCGAGCGCGTCGACCGAGCGACGATCGAGGTCGAGGGTCGGCGGGTAATAGGCGCCGCGGTACCAGCCCGCCCCCATGATCAGGTGCAGCCCGCTGGCCTTGGCCAGCCCGACCAGCCAGTCCGGGTCGCGGCTGACGCCCGCGGGAGTGAGGTCGACCAGGGCGGAGCCGCCGGCGGCCCGATAGGCCGCAAGTTCCTCGAGGATGACCGGTTCGTCGCGCGTGAGCTGCCAGTAGTCCCAGCGGTCCGGGATGTGCCAGAGCGCGATCTGCGTGTGTTCGTGGGGCAGGGTCACCCCGAGCTGCTCCGGATCGATCGGTCCGAGGACGGTCTGGACGTGGGCCATCGCAGGCGATGCTACGCCGCGGGGACGGCCGGCCGTTCGCTCGCGGCGGCCGACAGCAGGACCTCGAGCATGACCCGGGCCCGGCGCAGGAGGTCGGCCGGCTGATAGGCCGGCCCGGCCTCGATCCGCTGCAGCAGGAGGCCGTCGAGCAGGCCGGTGAACGCACGGGCGACGTCGTCGACGTCCAGCCAGTCGGGGAGGTCGCCGCGGGTGATCCCCTCGTGGAGCAGGAGCGTCGCGGCCCCGACGAGGCGCTCGCGCCGCCGCACGAGCATGTCGCGGACCCCGGGCTCGACGTCGGCCTCGGCCCAGGCGCGGATGAGGCTCACCTGGCCAGGCTCGCCCTCGAAGGTGTCGATGGTCTCGACGTAGTAGGCGAGCGCGGCCGCGAGCCGTTCCGACGTCGTGGTCAGCGACGCGAGGCGCACGCCGAGCTCGTCGAGACTGCGCTCCGCCGTCGCGTCGCAGGCCAGCAGGAACAGCTCGTCCTTGCCCCGGAAATGCGTGTAGATGGCGCCGACCGAGAGGCCGGACCGGGCGACGACATCGGCGATCGTCGCGCCGTGATAGCCCTTCTCCGCGAAGACGGCCGTGGCGGCGCGGACGATCCGGTCGCGGACCTGCTGCTCGTGTTCGGCGCTGATGCGGGGCACGGCCACTCCCATGAACGGAGAACTGACGTTCTGCCAATGTAGCGATGCGGCGATGCGGCTGCAACCGTCCGCATCTTGACAAACAGAATACCTATTCTCTATCTTTCGCGGGTCAGTCGTGCCTGTGTGAGGTTCCCGATGTTCAGCCGCTGGGGAGCGTTCGTCTACCGCTTCCGTCGACCCGTCGCACTCCTCGCCATCGTCGTGGCGATCCTGTCCCTGCCCCTCGCGGCGCAGGTCACCGGCGCGCTCAGCGCCGGCGGCTGGACCGATCCGAACTCCGAATCCGCGGCCGTCGCCGAGCGCCTCGGCGACGAGTTCGACGCCGGCGGCGGCGCGATCGTCGCCCTGTTCCGCGGCGGCGCCGGCGACGATGCCCGATCGCCCGCCTTCCAGACCGCCATCGCCACCTCGCTCGCCCGCCTGGCCGCCGACGAGCACGTCGACGGCGTCGTGGGCTTCGCCCAGACGGGCGACGACCGCTTCATCAGCAACGACGGGACGGCCGCCTATGCGGTCGTCGCGCTGGGCATCACCGACGAGGAAGCCGTCGACCTCATGCCCGACTTCCGCGCGCTCATCGACCAGCCGGCCGGTCTGACCCTCCAGCTGACCGGGCGTCGCGCCCGCGACGCAGGACCAGGCGACCCAGTCGGAGAAGGAGCTCGTCCAGGCCGAGACGGTCTCGTTCCCGTTCGCCGCCTTGATCCTCATCCTCGTCTTCGCGTCGCTCGTCGCGGCCGGGATGCCGCTCGTGGTCGCCGCGCTGGCCATCCCGACGACGCTCGCCGGCGTCTTTCTCGCGGCCCAGGTGACCGAGCTCTCGATCTACGTCCAGAACGTCGCGACCATGCTCGGGCTCGCGCTCGCCATCGACTACTCGCTGTTCATGGTCAGTCGGTTCCGCGAGGAGCTCCGCCGTGGCCGGGACACGGCCACGGCGGTCCAGCTCACGATGGCGACCAGCGGCAAGGCCGTCGCGTTCTCCGGTCTGGCGGTCGCGGTCGGCCTCTCCGGCCTGCTGCTGTTCGAACCGGCCGCCCTGCGCTCGTTCGGCATCGGTGGCGCGCTCGTGGTCGCCTCGTCCGTCTTCTACGCGCTGACCTTCCTGCCCGCCGTGCTCGGCATGCTCGGTCCGCGCATCAACTCGGTCGGGGTCGCCAACCTGCGCGACCGCGTGCGCCGCGCCTTCGGGCGACCGGTCGGGGCCGCAGCGGACGCCGCCCGCGAATCCCGGTGGGAGCGGATGGCCCACTGGGTCATGGCCCGGCCCGTCGCGGTGCTCATCCCGACCCTCGCGTTCCTGCTCCTCCTGGGCACCCCGTTCTTCCGGCTCGACCAGGGCATCCCCGATGCCTCGATCCTGCCGCCCGGGCATCGAGAGCCGCGAGGCCTCGGTCGCGCTGAGCACCGACTTCCGGGCCGGCGAGACGTCGCCGATCGTCGTCCTAGCGACAGTCCAGGGCGACCCGACCGACGCGGCCAACGTCCAGGCGATCCTCGATTACGGCGCCGCGATCGACGCGATCGACGGTGTCGACCGGGTCGAAGGCCCGTTCTCCGGTCTGCGTGACCCGGCGACCGGGGCCGACCTCGATGCGGCCGGGATCGCGGCGCTCTACGCGGCGCCGCGCGACCAGCTGCCGCCCGAGCTCGCCGCCGGCCTGGACCGGCTGACCTCGACCTACCTGCGCGGCTCGACCGTGCGCCTCGACGCCATCAGCCCGCGTGCGCCGCTCAGCCCCGACGGGACCTCGGTGATCCCGGCCGTGCGCGCCGTGACCGTCCCGGGCGTCAGCGCCCAGGTCGGCGGGCTCGCCGCCTCGGGCCGCGACTTCATGACCAGCCAGGCCGAGACCATCCCGTACGCCATCGCCCTGACCCTCGGCGCCAGCGCGGTGATCCTGTTCCTGCTGTTCGGGTCGGTGGTCATCCCGATCAAGGCCGTGATCATGACCCTGCTCTCGATCACCGCGTCCTTCGGGGCGTTGGTGTTCATCTTCCAGGAGGGCAACTTCTCCAACGTCCTGGGCTTCGTCTCGCCCGGGTTCACCGTGGCCGGCAACCCGATCATCATGTTCAGTGTCCTGTTCGGCCTGTCGATGGACTACGAGGTCCTGCTCCTGTCGCGGATGCAGGAGGCCTACCGCCGGACCGGCGACAACACCGAGTCCGTCGCCGAGGGCCTGGCCAAGACCGCGGGCGTCATCACCGGAGCGGCGCTCATCATGGTCACCGTGTTCGCGGCCTTCGCCCTGGCCGAGTCGATCACGATCAAGAGCATCGGCGTGGGCATGGCCATCGCCGTCCTCATCGACGCCACGATCGTGCGCATCCTGCTCGTGCCGGCCACGATGCGGCTCATGGGCCGCTGGAACTGGTGGGCGCCAGGGCCGCTGGGACGCTTCGCCGAGCGCCTCGGGTTCGGCCACGACGAGACGGAGGACATCGCACCGGCGCCCGCGGCCCCCGCGACGACCTGAGCCGCAGCGGTCGGGGTCGCCTCAGGCGTCCGGCCGCTGCTCCTCCCAGTCGACCCAGTGGGCGTCGGTCGCCGCGACGTACGCGTCGACCGCGGTGCCGACCGTCGGGTAGAACGCATCGTCGCCCAGCTTGTCGAGGAGCCCGTACGTGCGCAGGCGGTCCTTGACCGGGTCCTTGAGCTCGGCGAATCGCAGGCGGATGCCAGCGGCCTCGAAGCTGTCGACGAGCGACTCGAGCATGTCGGCCGCGGTCGTGTCGATGTCGGTGACCGGCTCGGCCGCCACGACCACCCAGCGAGTCGTCCCGCCCCGCTCTTCGATCGCCGCCTCGATGTCCTCGCGGAACGCCTCGGCGTTGGCGAAGAAGAGCGGCGCGTCCCAGCGGAAGAGGATCAGCCCATCGAGCTGGCGCGCGTCCGGGTAGCGCGTGACGTCGTGGTAGCCCTTGAGCTCGTCGACCCGGCCCAGGATCGCGGAGTACGGCCGCCAGGCCCGCCAGAAGAACGCCCCCAGGGCCAACCCGACCGAGATGAGCATGCCGGCGACCACGCCGATCAGCGCGACCCCGAGGAAGGCCGTCATCGACAGCCAGAACTCGCCGGGGCGCACGCGCCACAGGCGGCGCAGCCCGGCGACGTCGACGAGCGACGAGCGAGGCCATGATCACGATGGCCGCGAGCGTCGGTTGCGGCAGGCTCGTCGTGAGCCACGGGGCGAACACCAGGAGCGCCAGGATGGCCGAGCGCCCCGACGACGCCGGTGAGCTGCGTCTTGCCGCCGGCGGACTCGGCGACGGGCGTGCGTGACGCGCTGGCGCTGATCGGGAAGCCACCGAAGAACGCCGCCCCGACATTGGCCGCACCGAGCGCGAGCAGCTCCTGGTCCTGGTCGACCTTGGCTCCCGAGCGCATGGCGAACGTGCGCGACAGCACGCTCGTATCGGCCAGGGACACGACGGCGATCGCGAACCCGCCGGCCACCATGACCCCCAGAGAGCTGATGTCGAGCGAGGGGACGGCCAGCCGCGGGAAGCCCGACGGCAACGCCCCGACGAGGTCGACCCCCTGGGCCGCGAGGTCGGCCACGGCGGCAAGGAGCGTGGTCGCGACCGTCGCGATGACGATCCCGGCCGCCCCGGCGCCGCGCCAGCGGGCGACGATGATGATCGCCAGGGCGAGCACGCCGACGGCCAGCGCGACGCGGTTCGTGTCGCCCGCGAGGACCCCGGCGACGAAGGCCTGGATCTCGGCGACGAGCCCGTCCGCGTCGATCGAGAAGCCGAACAGCTTGGGCAGCTGGCCGACGAGGACCGTCAGCGCGATGCCGTTGAGGTAGCCGATCCGGATGGGCTTGGCGAGCAGGTCGGTCAGCAGCCCGAGATGGAGCAGGCCGAACGCGATCCCGAACGCCCCGGCGATGAGTGCGAGGCCACCGGCCAGGGCCACCGCCACGTCCTGGTCGCCGGCGGCGAGCGGCAGGATGGTCGCCGCGATGATGGCCGCCAGCGACGAGTCCGGACCCAGGACGAGGATCCGGCTCGGCCCGAGGGCGGCATACACGAGGAGTGGGATGACCGTCGCGTACAGGCCGGTGATCGGCGGCAGGCCGGCCGCCTGGGCATAGCCCATCCCGACCGGGACGAGCACCGCGGTGAGCACGAGGCCCGCGATCAGGTCGTTGGGCAGCCACGCCCGCTGGTAGGTCCGCGCGACCTGCAGACCGGGCAGTTGCACCTTCGGGGCGACGGGCACGGATCGTCTCCAGCCGGCTGCGGGCGACGCTCGGATGGCCGCCGGAAGCTGAGGCGACAGAGTACGCTGACGGCCGATGGACGATCAGCCCGAGCCCAACACGGTCACCCGGCTGCCCCCCGACAGCGGAGGGCGCGGACCGGGGATCCCGCCCGACACCCGCGTCTATACCTGGGAATGGGGACCGGACCAGGCGCGCCGGCCGGGCCTCCCGTGGATCGGCATCTTCCTGCTCGTGTTCGGGGCGCTGCTCTTCATCCAGCAGGTGTTCCCGGGCGCCGAAGGGATCGGGTCGGTCTTCGTCCTCGCCATCGGCCTCGCCTTCCTGGTCAAGTGGGCGATCGACCGCGGCACCGGCTCGCTCTACGCGGGGGCGATCATCACCGCGCTTGCGGCGCCGGGCGTCATCAACGCGGCCGGGTTCGACGTGGACGGCCTCGGGACCTTCTGCTTCGGGGTCGCCTTCCTGTTCATCGCCGCGGTGCGCGCCGTCTCCGGTGGCGGCTGGGGCTGGCAGGCCATCTTCGGTGGCCTCCTCGTGCTGCTCGGCGGCGTGAACATGCTGAGCCCGAATGTCGGCGGGCTGCTCGTCCCGGTGGCCCTCCTCGGCGTGGGCCTCATCCTCATCATCGGCAGCGGGCGGCGTGGCCGGGTCTAGCGGGTCCGGCTGGGACCTGCCGCCCGGCGCGGCGTCGACCCCGCCGGGTGGGGCGGGCGGCCCGCTCGTCGGCTGGGAAGCCCCGACTGAGGATGCCGGCCTCGGGATCGGCGAGAGCATCCGCGAAGGCTGGCGGATCACCCGCTCGCAGCTCGGGCCACTGGTCCTGCTGACGGCCGTCCCGGCCGTCCTCATCAACCTCCTGTATCTCCCGTTCTGGTTCGCCCTCGGGTCGGTCGTCGACGGCATGCTGACGTTCTGGACGACGGTCGACTGGTCGCAGTACCGGACCGACCCCGAGGGCCTCCAACGCGACCTCCAGGCGGTCATGCAGCCGTTCCAGGACCTCACGATCGCGACGTCGGTGGCGGTCGGCCTCGTCGTGCCCATCTCGATCGTCGCGCTCGCGGCCATCACCATGGGCACGCTCGACGCGATGGCTGGACGACGGCCATCACTGCGCGCCGCCTACGCCGCGGCGCTACACCGGCGAGCGGTGATCGTCCCGGCCATCGTGCTCGGGGTCGGCTACGTCGCGGTCACGCTGCCACTCGCCATGCTCCAGCCGGGCTTTGCGGACGCCCGGTTCGAGCCGGGGCGGGCGGGCATGGCGTTCGTCCTCGGGATCCTCACCCTCATCGTCGAGATCGTCGTCATCTATCTCGCCGTCCGCTGGGCGTTCTACTTCCAGGTCGTGATGGCCGACGACCTCGGCATCCGAGCGGCGCTGACGCGGTCCGCCGCGCTGTCGGCCGGCATCCGCATGCGGATCGCGCTCGTCCTGCTCGTCCTGGCGCTGCTCATCTGGCTGCTGGTCGCCTGCGTCGTGGCGGTCGCTGCGCTCGTGATCGGCGTGCTCGCGGGGTCGTTCCCGGCGGCCCTGGCGACGGGGCTCGTCGTGCTCTCGATCTCGACCGTCGTCTACGTGCCGCTGTTCGTGGCCGTCATCACGTACCTGTTCGGCCGGCGGCGCGAGAGCGCGCCCGGGAGCTAGGCCCGGACGACCGACGTGACGGCGGCCTCGATCGACGCCGTCAGCGCATCCGCGATCCGGACGAGCTCGTCGTCGGTGACGACGAACGGCGGGCCGAGCAGGATCGTGTCGCCGTCGGTGCCATCGGCATTGCCCGTCCCCGAGTAGACGAGGACCCCGCGCTCCAGCGCCCCGCGCACGACGGCTTCGGTGACGCGCGCAGTGCGCGGGTACGGCCGGCGGGTCTCGCGGTCCTCGACGAGCTCCAGCCCGACGAGCAGGCCGCGGCCGCGGATGTCGCCGACGGCCGGATGTGCGGCCAGGCGCTCGTGGAGGAGGTCCTGCAGGCGCTCGCCCTTCGAGGCGCTCGCCGCGACCAGGTCCTCGTCGCGCAGGATGCGCAGGACCTCGCGGGCGACGGCCGCCCCGACCGGCGCGTGCGAGTAGGTGAACCCGTGGACGAACCCGGCACCGGGCGCCGTGACCGTGTCGTGGATCCGGCCGGCGGCCGCCACGAAGCCGAACGGCCAGTAGCCCGACGTCGCGCCCTTGGCCGCGACGAGCAGGTCCGGCCGCACGCTCCAGTGATCGAGGCCGAACCAGCGCCCCGTCCGCCCGAAGCCGGTCATGACTTCGTCGGCGATGAGCAGGACGCCGTGGCGCCGGCACACTTCGGCGATGGCCGGCCAGTAGCCGTCGGGCGGCACGACCGCGGCGAGCGTCGCGCCGACGATCGGTTCGGCCACGAAGGCCGCGACCGTGTCGGGGCCGGCAGCGACGATCGCGCGGTCGAGCTCGGCGGCCAGCTCGGCCGGGTCGTCGAGGGCGTTGGCACCGGGGTCGCCGGCGCGGTACGGATATGCGGCCGACAGGTGACGGAACCGCCCCAGCCATTGCTCGTACGGGCGGCGAAGCGGCCGGCGACCGGACAGGTCGAGCGCGCCGAGCGTGTTGCCGTGATAGCTCCCCCACCGCGCGAACACGGTCCAGCGCTCGGACTCGCCGCGCGCCACGTGATAGGCACGGGCCAGCTTCAGGGCGGTCTCGATCGCCTCCGAGCCGCCCGACACCGGGTAGATGGCCGGGTCGTCGACGGGGAGCAGCGGGCCGACCTCGCGGGCGTACGCCTCGAGTGGCTCGGTCGTGAAGGCGCTGCCGTGGGCGTAGGCGAGTCGGCCGGCCTGGTCGGCCATGACCGCCCCGATCTCGCGCCGGCCGTGACCGACGTTGACGACGATCGCGCCGCCGGCAGCGTCGAGGTAGGCCCGCCCGGTGGCATCCCAGATCGTCGACCCCTCGGCGCGGAGGGCGACCGGCGGTTCGGCGGCGGCCGAGCGACGAAAGACGCGTCCGGTCGGCGCAGTGGAGGGGCTGGAGTCGGACATCCGCGGGATTCTACGTCCCGCCCCATCCTGGCGGGGCGCCGGACGACCCGCCACGGGAACCGCGACGCCGTCGGGCCGCCCGATGCGGTGTGGGTGGATCGTACGAGGGCCGATGCGGTGGCGGCCGTGTGGGCGCCCTCGGATGCGCTGCCGGCCACCCTCGACCCGGACGTCGGCCTCGTGCTGATGACCTTCGACGGGACGATCGATCAGGGCTACTTCGAGAAGCTCGTCAACGTCGGGACCACCGTCGAGCCGGTCAGCGTGGACGGGCAGTCCGGTTTCTGGATCTCGGGCGACCCGCACATGTTCTTCTACACGTCGTCCGACGGCACGTCGGTCGACGATCCGCGCCGCTGGGTCGGCGACGCCCTGCTGTGGTCCGACGGCACGACGACCTGGCGCCTCGAGACCGCCGCCGGGCGGGACGCCGCGATCCGCATCGCCGAGTCGATGCGCCGACCCCCGGTCAGTCCTTCGCGCGCGCCTTGAGCACGGAGCGCAGGACCAGCAGGAACACGATGCCGACGATCTGACCCATGATCGCGACCCGGGTCAGGTCCATGGCGGGCTCCCAGCTGACGACGCCGTCCTTGATCACGTAGACCCCGGCCGGGGTGGCGCGCACGCCGAAGCCCGCTCCCGACCCGCTGCCGCTCGGCGTGGCGTCCGTCGCGGCCGGATCGTCGGCCCCCTCGCCAGTCGTGCCCGAGCCGTTCCCGCGACCTGGTGGAAACGGGCCCTCACCGGAGCCGCCGCCCCCGCCGCCCATCACGTTGGCGACCGGGATGACGGTGACGCCGTCGCGTTCGATCGGCTCACCGAAGACGCGACGCACGGTCATCGTCTCGCGGGCCTGGGAAAGGATGTCGTCGACCTGCATGGGAACGTTCCTCCGTGGGCCGACCCATCGCCGGCCCGGATCCGGGGCGCTGGTCGGCGGATGATCGCCGACCCCTGCAGGGTACGCCGGATCGCCCGATGGCCGGCGCGCCGGGCCCGGCCCACAGCAGCCTCTCAGGCGTCTCTCAGCGAACCATGCGAACCTCCAGTCGACGGAGCCCGACCCGTTCCGCCCCAAGGAGACCCGCCCTCATGACCCGCAACCGCCTCATCACCGTCGTGATCGTCGCCGTCGTCGCCATCGGCGTCGGAGCGTACCTCGCCTACGACAACGTCCTGCGTGGCGACGCCGCGTCGCCCCTCGCCCTGCCGTCGGCCGAGGTCGCCATCGTCGATCCGACTGCGGCTGCGACCGACGCCGCCGCGGCATCGGCCACGGCTGCCGGCGAGTCGTCCGAGCCGGCCGCGAGCGAGGCACCGGTGACCGGCGGCGACAGCGACGTGGCAGGCACCTGGACCGTGGTCGAGGGCAGCGAGGCCGGGTACCGCGTCCGTGAGCAGCTCGCCAACCTGCCGGCCGAATCCGATGCCGTCGGGCGCACGAGCGACGTGTCCGGCTCGATCACCGTCGTGGCGACGGGCGACGCCGCGCACTTGACCGACGGCACCCTGACCGTCGACACCACCACGATCACCTCCGACGAGAGCCGGCGCGACAACCGCCTCCGCAGCGAGGGCCTCCAGACCGACCAGTTCCCGACGGCGACCTTCACGATCACTCAGCCCGTCGACATCCCGGCGGCGGCGATCGAGGGCACCGCGACCCCGGTCACGCTGACCGGTGACCTGACCCTCCACGGAGTCACCAAGCCGGTGGAGATCACGGGCGAGGCGCGCCTGGTCGACGGGCAGATCCAGATCGCGGGTTCGCTCCCGATCACGCTGGCCGACTACCAGATCACGGCTCCGAACGTCGGTGGCTTCATCATCTCGATCGCCGACGAGGGCGCGCTCGAATTCCTGGTGGTCTTCGCCAAGGCCTGACCGGCCGCGGCCGGCCGCCTTGCCCGCCCGGAACTGCGCCCCCCGCGCGCCCGCCCGGGACCCGCTCAGAACGAGCCGGTGCCGCCGTCGAGGCGATGCTTGGCCACGAACGCCGCCGCCTGGGCACGCCGCTCGAGATTGAGCTTCGAGAGGATCGAGCTCACGTAGTTCTTGACCGTCTTGTCCGAGAGGTAGATCTCGGCGGCGATCTCCTTGTTCGTCTTGCCCTCCGCCACCAGGAGCAGGATCTTCTGCTCCTGCGCCGTGAGCGCCGCGAGCTCATCGGACAGGCCACCGGTCGCGATGCGCCGCACCCGCTCGAGGACCTTCTCGGTGACGGCCGGGTCCAGCAGCGATCCGCCCCGGCCGACCGTCTCGAGGGCGGCCGTCAGGTCCCGGGCACGGATCTGCTTGAGCAGGTAGCCCGACGCCCCGGCGATGATGGCGGACAGCACGGCTTCTTCGTCCGGATACGACGTCAGCATCACGACCCGCGTCGTCGGCATCTCGGAGCGGATCTCGCGACAGGCCTCCACGCCGCTGCCGTCCGGCAGGCGCACGTCCATGACGACGATGTCCGGCTGGAAGCGCCGGGCGGCCTCGATGGCCTCGGCGACCGTGCCCGCTTCCGCGACGACCTGGAAGCCGTCGCGTCGGTCGAGGAGCGCGACAAGGCCCTGGCGCACGACCTCGTGGTCGTCGACCACGAGGAGGCGGAGGACGGGACGCGGGCTGCTGTCGGTCATGTCGGCGTGGCCTCGGTCAGGTCGGGAAGATGGACGATGAGCCTGGTCCCCTCGCTCGGTCGGGCGACGATCTCGAGTCGCCCGCCGGCGGCGATCGCCCGTTCGCGCAGGTTGACGAGTCCGTGATGCCGGCCGGGGATGACGGCCGCCGCGTCGAAGCCGACCCCGTTGTCGACGACCTCCAGGGTGCGCTCGCCGGGTCGGGTCGAGACGATGATACGGGCCCGGGTCGCCTGCGAATGGCGGGCGATGTTGCTGCAGGCCTCGCGGACGAGCTGGAGCAGCTCGCCGCCCGCCGCCGGACCGAGTCGGCGCAGCCCGTCCTCGTCGTCGATCTCGACCTCGACGTCGATGGCGCTCGTGAGGCGCAGCTCGTCGGCCAGCGCGTCGAGACCGTGCGGCAGGTCGCCCCCGGACAGGCCGGGGCGCAGGCCCAGGATGAACTCGCGGATGTCGGCGATGGCGCGATGGATGCCATCGATGGCCCGATCCACCCGCGCGATGGCCTCGTCCGGTTGCTCGACGACGAGCCGCTCGAGGTCCTCGAGCGAGAGGCTCACCGCGTACAAGCCCTGGATGACGCCGTCGTGCAGGTCGCGGCCGATCCGCTCGCGCTCGGCGACGACCCGTAGGGCGCCGAGTCGGTCGTGGAGCCTGGCGTTCTCGATGGCGATGCCGGCATGGCGAGCGAACAGCTCGACGACCCGCTGGTCGGCGGCGCTGAACTCGCGCGCATCGCGCTTGTCGGTCAGGTACAGGTCGCCGATGGGCCGCCCGCCGAGGGTGATCGGCACGCCGAGCAGCGAGTGCATCGGTGGATGGTTGGGCGGGAAGCCGTGCGAATTGGGGTGCGCGGCGATGTCCGGGATCCGGAGCGATCGATTCTCGCGGATGATCACGCCCAGCAGCCCGTGCCCCTGCGGCAGCGGGCCGATCGCGGTCCGCTCCTCGCGGGTCAGTCCCGAGGTGATGAACCGCTCGATGTGGCCGGTCGAGTCCGCGATGCCGAGCGCCGCGTAGCGAGCATCGACGAGGGCGCAGACCCGGTCGACGATGAGCTGGAGCACCGTCTCGAGGTCGAGGACTTCGGTGATCGCCCGGGTCGCGGCGTCGAGCGCCTCGATGACGTCGACGGCGAGCACGCCGAACGCTTCGTCGCGGGCAGGCGGCGGCGCAGGCGGAAGCGTGGCGGGCGTCGGGGCGTCCATCTGCCGGGAGCGTACCGCGCGCCGCAATGGACCGGAGGTGACACTCGGCCCGCGCACAGGGGCCAGAGGTCACTGGGATGGGCGGTCGTGCGTGGCCATGATGCGGTGCATGGACTCCGTGCCGAGCGCCGAACCGATCCTGTCCGTCCTGCTCGCGACCGACCTGTCCGCGACGTCGTTCCCGGCGGAGACGGAGGCGGTCCGCCTCGCCTCGGGACTCGGCGCGCGGCTCATCGCGGTCAGCGTCATCGATCCCGGGACGCTGCGCCTGCCTGGTGGCCGCTATCACGCCCGCGTCGACCAGGTCCGCGGCGAGCGCGAGCACGCCGCCCAGGCGCTGGTGGCCCGAGCCCAGGGAGCCGGCGTGTCGACCGCGTTCCTCGTCTGGGAAGGCGATCCCGGCGAGGCGATCGTCGACGCCGCCACGTCGGAGGGGGCCGACCTGATCGTCCTCGGGACGCACGGCCGGCGCGGCCTGGACCGCTCCATCTTCGGCAGCGTCTCGGATCACGTCGTCCGGAACGCGCCCTGTCCGGTGGTCGTCGTCCGCGGGGCCGCCTGACCGTTCGGCGAGCAGCCCCAGGCCCCTACCGCTGAGCCCTTACTTCGTGTAGACCCCGCCCGGGTCGAGCTCCTCGCGCACGAGGCGCAGCTCCTCGGTCGTTGGCGGCGGGGTCGCCGCGATGGCATCGGCGACCTTGATATCCCAGCCGATCGTCGCTCGGACAGCCTCCACCGTCGCGCCTGGGTGGAGCGAGTCGAGGCGCATCTCCCCGGCCTCGTCGAAGTGGTAGATCCCGAGGTCGGTCACGACGACGGTCGGGCCGCGGCCGAGCCAACCACCTTCGCGCCGGATGCGCTCGGCCTGCTCGGCGCCGCCCAGGTTGCCGGGCGAGGTCCGGAAGTCGATGGTCTCGACGAACGAGCGCGTCGACTGGCGCATGATCACGAACACCTGGCGGGCATTGATGGCGATCTCGCAGGCACCGCCGGAACCGGGCAGACGCGTGGTCGGGGCGTCGTACGGGCCGATGACCGTCGTGTTGATGTTGCCGTACCGGTCGATCTGGGCGGCGCCCAGGAACCCCACGTCGATGAGGCCGCCCTGCAGGTAGTACCCGAAGAGCTCGAGCATCGACACGACCGCGGTCGAGCCCGTGACGATCGTCGGGTCGCCGATGGACAGGGGCAGACGGCTCGGCCGAGCGCCGAAGACCCCCGCTTCGTAGACCATCTCGAGCCCGGGGTTGACCGTGCGCTGGGCGAGGTTGACCGCGATGTTGGGGAGGCCGACGCCGACGAAGCAGACCCGCTGGCCCTCGAGGGCGCGGGCGGCGGCGACGATCATCATCTCGGACTTCGAGAAGCCCGCGGTCGTGGTGGCGCCGGGCTTGCTCGCCATCAGCGGTACTCCCCGTAGTCCACCGAGCCCGACGGCGCGGCGGCCGACGGGCGAAGGGCGGCCAGGCGCTCCTCGCCGAGCCTGGCCAGGTACTCGCCGCGGTCGGCGACTCCATAGACCCAGTCCTTGAGCCAGGTCTGGACCGCGGCCTCGTCCCGGGTGATCGGATCCCAGTCGAGATAGAACCGGTTGTCGCGGTCGTACGCACCCTGGACGTAGGACGGATGCGCCCCCCACGGTTCGACCACCACGGCGTCGACGATGAGGCCCGGGATGATCGTCCGGTTCGGGTCGGCCCGGATGACCTCGTCGGACACGAGCTCCTCGACGACGACGATGACCCGGTCGGCGGCGAACGCGGCCTCCTTCTGGCAGCCGAGCAGGCCCCAGACCTGGGTGTCGCCACCGGCCGAGGCGCGCTGGGCGTGCACGATCGCGACGTCCGGCTTGAGCGGTGGCACGGCATAGATGCGCTCGTCCCCGTAGGGCGACTGGATGGGCCGGATGAGCGGGTTGGCCACGGGCAGGTCCGTCTCGAAGTAGCTCCGCAGCGGGAAGAACGGGAGGTTCATGGCGCCCGCCGTGTACCGGCCGACCATCCCGAAGTGGCTGTACTCCTCGACCGCCAGCGGCTCGGCGGGGATGTCGCCCTCGATCCGACGGCGGATGGCCCCAAGGCCACCGACGCCCGGGTTGCCCAGCCACGAGAACACGAGCTTGGAGGCCACGCCGCCGGCGATCATCTGGTCGTAGATGACGTCGGGCGTGAGCCGCGCGAGGGTCAGGTCGCGCCGCCGCTGGCGGATGATCTCGTGCCCGGCCGAGAAGCCGATGAGGTGGGTGAAGCCCTCGATGGCGACCGTGTCACCATCGCGGACGAGCTCGGCGATCGCGTCGTGCATGGACGCGACCTTCGTCGCACCGCTGGTCGTGGCCATGGGTCGGGTCAGCCCGCCGCCTCGACCTCGTGCAGGGCGCCGGCGTCCTCGACCTCGGCCAGGACGCCCGCTGCGTCGCCCGCGACGGCCGCGACCGCCTCCCCGAAGAGGCGCAGCGCCGTCGCCATCTCGGCCTCGGTCACCGTCAGCGGCGGCGACATCCGCACGCTCGACTTGCCGCACTCGAGCACGAGCAGTCCGCGCTCGAAGCAGGCCCACTGGACCTCCTCCGCGTGCTCCGGCGTATCGAACTCGACCCCGAGCATGAGCCCGAGCCCGCGGACGTCGCGGATCAGGCCGTCGTACCGCTCGGCCAGCGGTCGTAGACCGGCCACCGCCTGCTCGCCGCGGATCCTCGCGTTCTCGGTCAAGCCGCCTTCGAGCAGGTCGATGGTCGCCAGGGCGGCCGCGCAGGCGACGGGGTTGCCGCCGTACGTCGAGCCGTGGGCGCCCGGCCCCCAGCGCTCGAGCAGCTCGGCGCGCGCGACCAGGGCGCCCAGCGGCATGCCCGACGCGATGCCCTTGGCGCTCAGCAGGATGTCCGGCTTGACGCCCCAGTGCTCGATCGCCCACATCTTGCCGGTGCGCCCGGCGCCCGACTGGATCTCGTCGGCGATGAGCAGGATGCCGTGCTCGTCGCAGATGGCGCGGAGGCCCTGCAGGAAGCCGTCCTCGGGGACGATGTAGCCGCCCTCGCCCTGGACCGGCTCCACGATGATCGCCGCCACCTCGTTCGCCGGGGCGAGCTTGTCGAAGAGCACCTCGTCGAACCACTTGAGGTCCTCGACCCGGCCGTAGGGCGCGTGGAAGACGCCCGGCAGCAGCGGCCCGAAGCCCGCGTGGTACTTGGCCTTGGACGCGGTGAGCGAAACGGCGCCATAGGTCCGGCCGTGGAACGCGCCAAGGAAGGCCACGACATAGGGCCGATGGGTGGCGTAGCGAGCCAGCTTGATCGAGGCCTCCACGACCTCCGCCCCGGAGTTGCCGAGATAGGTGCGGGCCGGGCCATCGATCGGCGCGAGCTCGGCGATGCGCTGGCAGACCTGCGGATAGATCGGCAGGTAGAAGTCCGACGCCGAGAAATGGATGAGCTCGGCGGCCTGCTCCTTGATCGCGGCCACGACCTGCGGATGGGCGTGTCCCGTGGAGTTGACGGCGATGCCGGCCGCGAAGTCCAGGAACAGGTTGCCGTCGATGTCCTCGACCGTCAGGCCCTCGCCGCGTACCGGCACGATCGGGTAGGCGCGGGGCAGGCTCGGCGACGTCCACGTCTCGTCATAGGCGACGTGGGCGCGCGCCTTCGGGCCGGGCAGCTCGGTGACGATATGCGGGACAGGGCGGTCGCCCGCGAGCGCGGAGCCGGTCAAGGGACACCTCGTGGGAGCGTTGATCCCTGCACGCACGGATGCATAGCCCGTATGCAGAGTGGATATTTCGGGCCGAGTATAGCGGACCCCGCGGTACGTCGAATGGGGGGTCAGGGATAGCCCTGTCAGGTGCTGTCGGGGCGGCCTGCGCGCCCGTACGGTGTCGGATATGACGACTTCGGTGGGCCAAGGGGCCATCGACCAGCCGGCCCCTGCGACCGGCGAGCGGATCGTTCGGGCCCACCCGGCGGCCCGCCTCGTGGCGCGCGTCGCCGGCTCGCTGTGGCTGCGAGATCGCGCCGTCGCGGAGCTGCGCTGGGCGTCCGTGACGCTCGCCGCGATGGCCGCGCTCGCGCTCGTCGGCAAGGTGCTCGACCCGACCGACGACGGCTTCGACCGCGCGCTCGTCCTCGTGACCCCCCTCGCCGTCGCGACCGGAGCCCTGGCCTGGTCGCCCGCCGCGTCGCGCGTGATGGCCCTGCCGTACGCCCGGATCGTGCTCGGCCCGGCCGTGGTCCTGCTGGCGGTGGTGGTGGCCGGGCCGGTCGACATCGTCACGCTGACCCCACCGTCCGCGGCCCCATTGGAGCTGCTCGCCCTCGCGTTCGCCGCGATCACGCCGGGCTTTCCCGTGGCACTGGCCGTGCTCCTCGGCACCTCGATCGGTGGCTACGCCGCGCATCTCCGCCTCACGAGCGTGCCGGACGTCGTCCAGGACGAGTTCATCGTCGGCTCGACCGTGGTCGTGCTGGCCACGACCGGGATGTACGTCGTGGTTCGCATCGCGACCGAAGCCGAGAGCCGCGCCGGGCGGCTCGCCGCTCGCAGCCGGGCCCGCGTTGACACCCTCGAGGCACTCGACCGGATCGATCGCCGCTTCGACGGGTCGAGGCCGGTGGGCGAGGTCATCCAATCGGTCGTCGACGACGTCTCGACCGAGTTCGAGATCGCCCTCGTGTCGATGTATCTCCCGACCGACGCCGGCCGACTCAACATGGTCGGCGTGGCCGGCTATCACAGCCCGTTCCACGTGCTGGACATCGGCGTCGGCGTCATCGGCCGGGCCGCCGCGACGCGGACGACGCAATACGTCCCGGACGTCCTCGCCGACCCCGACTACCGGGCGGCGCGCGACGACGTGCGGAGCGAGATCGCCGCACCGATCGTCCACGGCGACGAGCTCCTCGGCGTCGTCAACTTCGAAGGGACCCTGGCGCACCCCATGACGACGGCCCATGTGGCCCTCGCCGAGATGCTCGCCCGGTCCATCTCGTCATCGCTGCGCTCGGCGCGCCTCGACGAGGAGCGCCAGGATCGACTGCGCGCCATCGAACGCCTGCTCGATGTGTCACGCGGCGTCGTCAGCGACCTCGACCGCGGCCGCACGGTCCGCTCCGTGGTCGACGCCGCCGCCGACCTGCTCGCGGCCGAGACCGTCCTCATCGCCGGGCGCGACCCGGCGGGTCGCTTCATCGTGGAGCACGAGGTCCCGGCGACGACGACCGCGGGTCGCGTCCTCGATCCGACCGATACCGTCGCCGAGGAGGCGATCCGGCTGGCCACGCCGGTCGTCCACGACAGCCCGCGCGCGACGCTGGCCCTGCCGATCCGGATCGATGACGACGTGGCCGCGGTCCTCGTCGCGGTGCGGCCCGCAGGTGCCGCAACGTTCGGGGCGCTCGAGCTGCGCATCGCCGACCTCCTCGCGACCCAGGTCGCGGTCGCGCTCCAGAACGCCGAGCGGCACGCCCGCGTCAGCGATGCGGCGGTCCGCGATCCGCTGACCGGTCTGCTCAACCGGCGCTACTTCGACGAGGCGGTCGAGAGCGCGTTCGCCACGGCGCGCAGGGCCGGGACGGCGCTGAGCCTCATCGTCCTCGACCTGGATCGGTTCTCCGCCGTGAACAACGAGCACGGCCATGCCGCCGGTGACGCCGTCCTGCGCCGCGTGGCGACGGCCATGGCCAGCGCCGTGCGGGTCGGCGACATCGTGGCCCGCTACGGCGGTGAGGAGTTCGTTGTCATCGCCCCGCTGGCGGGCACGGCCGAGGCGGTCGCCGTGGCCGAGCGCATCCGCGCGGCGGTCGCCGGAGCGGCCGGCGGCGACGGGTCCCTCGACGTGCCGATCACGGTGTCGGCCGGGGTCGCATCCCTGCTCGGCGACGAGCTCGACGGCCACGCGCTGTTCCGGGCAGCCGACTCCGCGCTCCTGACCGCCAAACGCGCCGGCCGCGACCGAGTCGTCGCGGTCTAGCCCGAATCACGACAACGGCCGGGGCGCGGGGCGCGCGCCCTGCGGCGTGTCAGGCCCAGACACATGCCGTCGATGGATGAGCACCCACAGCTCGCCCAGCGTGCGGTCTTCGACGATCCGGGCACCTGGTGCGTGCTCGTTCGTGAGCGATCGGTGCGTCAGCCTGACGCGGCTACCGGCCGAGCCTGGGCCGTTATGCCGTGGCCGGCCGGAAGCGCGTGAGCGAGGGCGCGCAGCCGGCAACGCAGGCCGGCGCCGTCCAGGCGACGCGCGCTAGTCGACGACCGTGTGGCTCTGCTCGCGCATGAACTGCGCGACGTAGTACATCGAGAGTCCGGCCTTGCCGGTCGAGCCGCTCCCCTTCCAGCCACCGAACGCCTGCACGCCCGGCCACGCGCCCGTGGTCGCGCCGGCTCGCCGGTTCACGTACAGCACGCCCGAGTGGATGCGATCGAGGAACTGCTGGACCTCCGCCGGATCTTCGCTGTAGACGCCGGCCGTGAGGCCGTAGACGGACTCGTTGGCGAGGGTCAGGGCCTCGTCGAGGGAATCCACCGCCGCGACCGCGGTCAGCGGCGCGAACAGCTCGTCGCGGAAGAGTCGGTGGTCGCTGGGCAGTCCGCCGACGACGGTCGGCTCGACATAGAAGCCGCGAGCGAGATCGCCGTCGGTGAGGTGCTCGCCACCGGTGAAGACCTGACCGTCACGACGCGCCTCGGCGACGGCCTGCTGGTGGCGGTCGACGGCGCGCTGGTCGATGATCGGGCCGAGCCAGTTCGCCCGTGCCAGCGGGTCGCCGATGACGATCGCCTCGGTCTTCTCGACGAGCTTCTGGACGAGCTCATCGTGGACTTGCCGCTCGACGTAGACCCGCGAGTTGGCCGAGCACTTCTGCCCGCCGAACCCGAACGACGCGCGCATGATCCCCTCGGCGGCCTCGTCGAGGTCGGCGTTGCGGGTCACGATGGCCGGGTTCTTGCCGCCCATCTCGACGATCGTCGGGCGCGGCCACGTCCGGCTGAACGAGTGGAACAGCCGCATCCCGACCTCGTACGAGCCGGTGAACACGATGCCGTCGATGCCGGGGTGATCCTGGAGCGCCTGCCCGACCGACTCGCCGGGACCCATCACGAGGTTGATGGCTCCGGCCGGCACCCCGGCGTCGATGTAGGCCATCATGAGGTTGACCGCTGAGAGCGGCGACGCGCTGGACGGCTTGAAGACGACCGTGTTGCCGGCCATCAGCGCGGCGCTCGTCGGGCCGGCGGCCAGGGCCATCGGGAAGTTGAACGGCGAGACGACGGCGAAGACGCCGTGCGGCCGAAGGACCGACCGGGTGTGGACCGCGCTGTCGCCGAGGTTGCCCAGCGGGTGGTCGTACCCGCCGTTGTCCTCCATCGTCTGGGCGTAGTAGCGGATCAGGTCCGCCGATTCCTCGACCTCGCCGAGCGCCTCGATCCGGTTCTTCCCGACTTCGATCGACATGTCGGCGGCATAGGCCATGAGGTGGTCGCTGATGTACTCGGCTGCCCGGCGGACGATCGCCAGGCGCTCTTGCCACGGCACCGCCGCCCACGCGGGCTGGGCGGCACGCGCCGCGGCGACCGCTTCGTCGACGTCGGCCGTCGTGCCGGTCGCGAACGTGCCCAGGACCCAGTCGCGATCGATCGGCGAACGCACCTCGAACGAGCTCGCTCCATCGCGCCATTCGCCGTTGATGTAGTTCTTGTAGTGCCAGCCGAGCTGGGTCTTGGCCTCGGCGACCGCCGCCTCGAAGCCGCTGTGCATCTCCTCGTTGTCGGCCCGCATCGTGGCGTACGTGATCTTGATGCGCGGCTTGGCCTCGGACGTCATGGCAGGGTCCCTCGGGTTCGGGTCGGGCAGGTTCGGGCGCAGCCGCATCGGGCGCGCCGGGATGGTTGCGGTCAGTCTAGCGCGGCGACGACGTCGGCCAGCGAGCGGGCCGTGACGTCGGGTAGGCGCCGGCCACGACCCAGGCGCGAGCCGTCCAGCTGCGCCGCCGTGGTCTTGCCCGTGAGGACGAGGATGCCGCGCAGTCCGACGCGCTGGGCTGCCCGGACGTCGGCATCGGGATCGTCACCGACCATCGCCACGCGCCTCGCCGGCAGGTGGCGGCCGAGGTCGTGCCGAAGCCCGGCCAGCGCCTGCCGGAACACCTCCGGCGACGGCTTGCCCAGGACCGTGGCCTGAACGCCGGTCGCGAATTCGAGCCCGACGACCGCCGCGCCCGAGTCGAGCGTCGGGCCGTTCGGCGTGAACCACCACGGGTTGCGATGCATCGCCAGGAACGCCGAACCGGCCCGGATGTGCCGGAAGGCCGTGTCCTGGTTGCGGAACGACAGCTCGTCGCCGCCGTCACCGATGACGATGGCGGCGATGTCCCCGGGCGCCGCGGCGGCGGCCGCTTCGGCATCGAGCAGCTCCTGGCCGTCGAACTCGCGCAGGGCGTCGGGGGCGGCGATGACGTAGATCGGCCGGCCGGCGAACCGGGCTGCGGTGTGAGCCGCGGTGGCCGAGGCAGCCGTGATGAGCCGCTCCGGGTCGATGGTCGTCCCGCGCGCCGAGAACCGCGCGGCCAGCGTCGAGCGATGCGCGAGCGAGAAGTTGGTCACGACACGGTACGGGATGGCCCGTCGCTCGAGCGTGGCCAGCGCCTCCATCGCCCCGTCGATCGGCTCGCCCTTGAGGACGAGGACGCCATCGGCGTCGAGCACGAAGCCGGCGAGGTCGCGCACGGCGTCGCGCAGGTCAGCGGGGTCGGTCAGCGGCATCGGCCGATGGTAGGCTGCCACCGGCCGCGTCAGGCGGCGATGCATGCTGAGGTGCACGGATGGGCCTGCTCGAGGGCAAGAACGCGCTGGTCTTCGGCGTCGCGAACGACCATTCGATCGCCTGGGGCATCGCCCAGGCGCTCCACGCCGAGGGTGCCGAGGTCGGCTTCTCCTCGATCGAGAGCCTCATCGAGAAGCGCGTCCGCCCACTCGCGACGAGCCTCGGGTCGACGTTCGTGGAGCCGTGCGATGTCCAGTCCGATGCGGACATCGCGCGCGTCTTCGCGCGCTGGGCCGAGACCCACGATCGCCTCGATATCCTCGTCCACGCGCTCGCGTTCGCCAAGCGCGAGGACCTGTCGGGCGGCTTCGTCGACACGTCGCGCGACGGCTTCGCGCTCGCGATGGACGTGTCCGCCTATTCGCTCGTCGCGCTCACGCACGGGGCGCGCGACCTGCTCCAGCCGGGCTCGTCGGTCCTGACGCTGACCTACTACGGCGCCGAGAAGGTCGTCGCGAACTACAACGTCATGGGCGTGGCCAAGGCGGCGCTCGAGGCCTGTGTCCGCTACCTCGCCGCCGACCTCGGGCCGTCCGGTGTCCGGGTCAACGCGATCAGCGCCGGGCCCGTGCGGACGCTCGCCTCGGCCGGGATCGCCGGCTTCAAGTCGCTCTACGGCGGGTTCGACGACGTGGCTCCCCTGCGGGCCAACATCACCATCGAGGACGTGGGCAAGAGCGCGGTCTACCTCGCGTCGGACCTCTCGAGCGCGGTGACCGGCGAGGTCCTCTACGTGGACGGCGGCTTCAACATCGTGGGCGTCCCGACCGGCGACGCCTGACTACCAGCCCAGGGTCTCCGGGGCGCCCTTGAACGGACCGCGGACCCGGCTCGTCACCCAGCCGCCGTAGAAGCCGCCCTCCTGGGGCGTCGCCCGCTCATCCCCGACCCACGCTTCGTCGACCCGACCGGGGTAGAACGCGAGGTGGCCGCGGATGCTCTCGAACCCCGGCAGCGGCTGCTCATAGGACCAGGCGACGTCCTCGACCCGACGCGAACCGACGGTCAGCGCGTGGTACGTGGCGCTCCCCTTCCACTCGCACACCGACCGGCCCCGGCCGCGCGATAGCAGGTCCATCCGGACGTCGTCGGGGGGGACGTAGTAGACCGGCGGGTGGCTCGTCTCGAGCACGCGCAGGGCGCGCGTCGTGTCGGCGACGGTCACGCCGTCGACGACGACGCGGATGCGCTCCGGGACCGGCTCGACGCGCGGTGGCCGCGGGTAGTCCCAGACGCTCTCGGTGGCAGGTTCGGTGCTCATGCCATCGATTTGCCCGCGGGCCCTCTGCGGATGTCTACCGGCCGAGGCTGGCGATGATCGTCTCGAGGTCCGCGACCGTCAGCTCCCCGGCGAAGCGGCCCAGGACCGTGCCGTCGGCGTGGACGAAGGTCCAGAACGGGAACGCGCTGAGGCCGTAGGCGGTGGCCACGGTCCCCGTCTCGTCGACGATGACCGGCACGGTCCAGCCTTCGCGGGCGAGCCATTCCTCGGGAGGGTAGTTCGGCAGGTTGGGGTCGATCGCCGTGGCGACCGAGATCAGCTCGACGTCGTCCGGCGCGCCACCGCCGTCGATCCAGTCCTGGATGAGCGGCACCGCCGCCTGGCAGTGGGCGCACCAGTGGGCGAGGAAGAGGATGACCTTGGGCTTGCCGTCGAGGCTGATCGACACTGGCGCCCCGGCGAAGTCCGCGCCCTCGACCGTCGGGATGGTCTGACCGATGGCGGGATCGCCGGCGCTCTGGGTGAACAGCGGTAGCGGCGTGCCGCTGATGACCGGTGCGCCGGACGGCAGGGCGCCGGACGGCGCGGTCGATGCGCTCGGGGCGCCCGAGGCTGCCGGGATGGATGCCGAAGCGATCGGCGTGGAGGCCGCGTCCGAAGCCACCGGCGTGGAGGCAGCGTCCGAGGGCGCTGGCGCGGACGCCGCGTCCGAGGCGGCGGGCGTGGAGGCTGCCGCGGACGCCACCGGCGTCGAGGCGGCCGATGGCGACGCCGAGGCGGACCCGTCACCGCCGCCGCCCGTCAGGGCGATGGCGGCGATGGCCGCGAGCACGACGACGACGACCACGGCGATCGGGAGCGCGAGTCGGGAGACGGTCGAGGGCTCGGGAGCTCCGGCGCCCCCGGGAGGCGGAGTCGAGGTGGTGGTCATGGGGTCCTCCGGGCAGGGTCGGCGGCCGAGTCCGTACTCGCGTCGCCGGCCGGGGCGGGCTGGGCGTCGAGGTCGTGGTCGGCCAGTCGGATGGCGACAAGGGTGAGGATGAGCAGGAACGCGGTGAGCGCGAGCGTCGGCAGGCTGATGAACCCGAAGACGCGGAACCAGACGAGCGTGCAGGGCGTGGTCGCGGAGCACGCTCCGGAGTCGAGCGATGGGAACCACTCGAGGGCCACGTGGTAGGTCGAGATGAGCGCCCCGATGCCGGCCATGGCCGCGACGTACCAGGCGCCCGCGCGTTCCCGTCGGGCGGCGGCGATGCCGAGCAGGATCACGAGCGGATACATCGCGATGCGCTGATACCAGCACAGGCGGCACGGCTCGAAGTTGGCGACCTCGGAGAAGTACAGGCTCCCGAACGTCGCGAGGAAGGCCACGATCCAGGCCAACCCGTAGGCATTCGGGCCGACCATCCGAACGAGCCCGGCCCAGCGAGCGCGGCCGCCGTCCGAGACCGTCGCCGCGAGGCGCAGGATCACGACGATCGCCAACGCGACCATCCCGACCAGCGCGAGCAGTCCGTAGAAGGTCTCGACGGCGGCGACGGTCATGCAGGCTCCAGCACGGGATCGGGAAAGAGCGGCCGACGGATCGGGATCGTCGATCGCTCCGTATCCATGAGACCGCATCGGGCCACCCGCGGCGGAGGGCCGTTCGGCCTGAACCGATCGGGCTGCCCGGCCCATGGCGCCGGGGAGGCCGGCGAGCCAACCGCGACCGACGCCACCCGGCGGGGCGTCACGGCGACTCGAGCTCCCCGTCGTCCCCGACCCGCTGCAGCTCATCGAGCGAGTCGAGGAGGTCGAGGTACAACCCACCGTCGAGGTGGCCGAGCTCGTGCTGGAGCGCCCGGGCGAGGAACCCGTGACCGGCCACCCGGACGGGCCGCCCGCGGCGATCCAGGCCCGTCACGACCGCGTGATCGGCACGGGTCGTCGGGCCGTAGAAGCCGACGACGGAGAGACACCCCTCGAGGTCGGTCTGCGTGCCGTCCACCCGCACCAGGACCGGGTTCACGAGCTCGATGTGGCGGCCCTCGACCTCGATCACGCAGACCCGCTCCGGCCGGCCGATCTGGTTGGCCGCCAGTCCGACGCCCGGGGCGTCGCGCATCGTGTCGGTCATGTCGTCGAGCAGTCGCCCCAGCGCGCGATCGAAGCGGCGGACGGTGAGCGCGGGCGTGCGCAGGATCGGGTCGCCCAGCTGGACGATGGGGTGGACCGCCATCGATCAGGCGTCGACGATGCCGCGACAGGCCGCGCAGCGGCCGATGAGGGTCAGATGCGACAGGTCGATCTCGAAGCCGCGTTCGCGCTCGAATGCCGCCGTCGCCGCCACGACCGCCGGGTCGTCCGCCGCGAGCTCCGACTGCGCGCCACAGCGTCGGCAGTACAGGTGGCCGTGGTCGATGAGCGGCAGGACGTGGAACTCTTCCCGCCCGTCCGCGCCATGGCTGTGGCTGATCACGCCGAGGTCCTCGAGGACGTCGAGCGTGCGATACACGGTCGAGGGGATCGTGCCGGGATCGATCGCCCGGCAGCGGTCGACGAGCTCGGCGCCCGTCACGTGGCCGTCGGTGGTGGCCAGGACGTCGACGAGGATGCGGCGCTGCGGCGTCCAGCGCAGGCCGCGCGCCCGCAGCCGCTCGGGGATGCCGTCCCAGGCCCCGGATGGCGTCGGTCGCGTCGCGCTCGCGTCAGTCGATCCGGATGAGGTCATCGTGCGAAGTATAGGTTGACGGCTGCATAGCGTCGCAGATGCAACCCGTTGCGATAACCGCGCGATCCGCGGTACCCTAGCCATTCGGCCCCCACCCGCCCAGCAGAGAGACCGCACGCGTGATCGACATCCTCGCCCAGGTCACGGCCAATCCCGCCGGCGTCGGCGTGCTCCTCACGGGCCTCGCCCTGGGCATCCGTCACGGCATCGACTGGGACCACATCGCGGCCATCACCGACATCACGAGCACGACCGCGTCGGCCGGCGTCGCCGAGGCGTCGCACAGCGAGCAGCACGACACCGTGACAGGTCCGCACCACGGCCACGGCGGACCGACCGAGGTCTGGGCCCACGATGCCGGGCCGGGCGCGGCCACGATCGCACCGGCGATGCGCGGCACGACCCAGACCGGTGCCCGCTGGGAGGCCATCCGCCTCGGGACGCTGTACGCGCTCGGTCACGGGGCCGTCGTGATCGCCCTTGGCCTCGCGGCGTTGACCTTCGGGGCGCTCCTGCCGGAGTGGCTCGACCCGATCATGGGCCGGATCGTCGGCGTCACGCTCGTGGGCCTCGGCCTCTGGGTCCTCTACTCGGTCTATCGCTACGCCCGTGCCGGCGAGGCCTTCCAGCTGCGCAGCCGCTGGATGCTCGTCTTCGACGGGGTCCGCTATGCGTGGCGGCGATTCCAGGCGCGGTTCCACGGCCACGAGCACGTCGAACCGCTCGAGATGAGCTCGTACGGCCAGCGGACCGCCTTCGGCATCGGCATGATCCATGGCGTCGGGGCCGAGACCGGGACCCAGGTCCTGCTCATCGCGGCGGTCGGCGGCGCAGCGAGCGCCGGGCTCGGCGTCCCGATGCTGTTCGCGTTCGTGATCGGGCTGCTCCTGTCGAACTTCGCGATCGTGCTCCTGAGCACGACGGGGTTCGTCGCGAGCCAGCGACGCGAGCGGATCTACGTGGCGGTCGGACTCGTGGCCGGCATCTTCAGCCTCGCGATCGGCCTCGTCTTCGTCTTCGGGGCCGACGCGATCATCCCGGACATGGAGTCCCTGCTGCCCTTCTGAGGCGCCGGGCGGGTCAGCTCGCGACCGTCAGCTCCCGGTGACGGTCAGGGCGCCCTTCATGCCGGCCGATTCGTGGCCCGCGAGCTTGCACACGTAGGTGTAGTCGCCGGCATCGAGGGTGACCGTGAGGGTCCGGTCCAGACCGGGCACGAGGCCTTCGATCTCGTCGACCACCTGGTCGCCCTTGAAGATCTCGAACTCGTGTTCCTCGGTGCCTTCGTTGGTCACGTGGAAGGCGACCGTGCCGGCGGAAACGCTGACCGTGGACGGGGTGAACTCGTATTCGCTCGCGGCGATCTCGACGGTCGTCGCCGCGGATGGCGCAGGCGTCGCGCTCGCCCCGCTCCCGCTGTCGCCACAGGCCGCGAGCGCGATCGCCGCTGCGACGAGCAGGCCGGCGCCGACGACCGATGCGATGCGCGGGTGACGCGAGCCGGTCACGAGGCGGGCGCGACCGTGGCGACGCGCGGACGGCGCGGGCCGATCACGAAGAGGATGAGGACCGGGATGAGGTAGGCGAGGTAGCCGACCACCTGGAGCACGGTCGGCGAATCGCGGTACCCGAACAGCCCCGCGAGCAACGAGCCGATGAGGCCCGACTCGGGCAGGACGCCATGCAGGTCGAAGGCGACCGGCGTGGCCGGTAGTAGGCCGGCCTCGACGAACTCGGCGATGCCGTAGGACACCAGCCCGGCCGACACGAAGATGAGCACGACACCGGTGATCGTGAAGAACCGGCGGAGGTCGATGCGGATGCCCATCGCGAAGATCCCGTAGCCGATCGCGATCGCGACCGCGAGGCCGGCGAACGAGGCGAGGAGGAGCGGTCCGACCGACGACTCCGACGACCCGATCGCGAACAGGAACAGCACCGTCTCGAGCCCTTCGCGGACGACGGCGATGAAGGCCAGGCTGGCCAGGGCCCAGGTGGACCCAGCCTGGATCGCCTTGTCGACGCCGGCCTCCAGCTCGCCCTTCATGGCTCGACCCTGCCGGCGCATCCAGAAGAGCATCCAGGTCAGGACGATGACCGCGGCGAAGGCGGCGATGCCCTCGATCATGGCCCGCGGGCCGAGTGGGAGGTTGCCGACCGTCGTCGCGACGACGATGCCCGCCCCGACCGAGATGGCGAGAGCGGCGATCACGCCGACCGCGATCGCCGGGAGCGCGTCCCGCCGCCCGGTCTTGACCAGGTACGCGGCGATGATGCCGACGATGAGGGCGGCTTCGAGGCCCTCGCGGAGCATCAGAAAGAAGGCAGCGGTCACGGGTCGCGGATCCCTCGCTGGTCCGGCGCCGATCGTCAGGCTCTCATGACCTGTAGACGCAAGGCACCTTGCCATCGGCATGCTAGGCCAAGGGGTCGAAAATCGTCAAGCGTGGCCGGCCCGGCCGGTCACGGCGCGTTCGGAGGTCAGTCCGCCGAGCGGATCTGGAAGCGCGCGAGCGCCCGGGTCGTGACCGCGAAGCTCCCGATGACGACCAGCGTGATGACGATCGCCGACGTCGTCGGGGCGAGCGCGGTCCCGCCGCGATCCTCGCCGGTCCAGGCCGCGGCGAGCCCCAGCGTCGCCTGTCGGATGGACAGGAACCGGGTCCCCTCCAGCAGGCCGGACAGGACGCCTTCCCAGAGCAGGACGTACAGCAGCCCGACGATCAGGGCCCGGCTGGTCAACGCCCCGAGCGCGGTGAACAGGCAGGCATAGGCGATCGCTCCCGCGATGGCGGCGAGCGAGTATCCGAACGTCGTCCCGAGGGCCGCTCCGTCGGTGCCAGCGATGAGGATCCCGGTCAGGATCATCGGCGGGACCACGAGGACGACGGTCAGCCCGGCCGCGACCCCCATCTTGGCGAGCGCGATGCGCCACCGGGCGATGGGCTTGATGAGCAGATAGATGGCCGTGCCGTCCTCGATCTCGGACCCGATCGCCGACGTCCCGATGATCAGCGCCACGAGCGGCAGGACCGTCCGGATGACGAGGGCGTCGAGGATCGCCGCGGTGTCCCGTCCGCCGCCGGCCAGGCGGATGAGCAGGGCGACGAGCACCGGCAGCGCCACGAGGAGGAGCAGCAGGAGGAACCGCCGCCGGCCCAGCAGGCCACGCAGGGTGACCGAGACGAGCGCCGCGCTGACCGTCATCGGCGAACCAGGTAGCTGAACACGCTCTCGAGTGAATCGTCGGTCGGGGCGACCTCGAGCAGGCGGATCCCCGCGGCACGCGCTGCCGGGGCGACGAGCCGGGTGAACGCGCCGTAGTCGGCGGTGCGCACGGCGAGGAGCCCGTCGGTGAGCTCGACCCCCTCGATGGACGGATCGAGGAGCAGGGCGGAAGCCAGCGCCCGGTCGTCGCTCGATCGGATCGTGAATTTGTGCGGACGGTCGGTCATGAGTCGGCGGATCGAGCGGAAGTCGCCCGAGGCAGCCAGCCGGCCGGCGTACACGACGAGCACGGCGTCGGCGAGGCGCTCGACCTCCTCGAGGATGTGCGACGAGAAGAGGATCGTCCGCCCGGCTGCGGCCATGTCGCGGAGCAACCCGATCATGTGCAGCCGCTGGCGCGGGTCCATGCCGTTGAACGGCTCGTCGAGCAGGAGGATGTGCGGCTCGTGGACGAGTGCGCCGGCGAGCTTGGCCCGCTGGCGCATGCCCTTGGAATACGTCCGGATCGGGCGGTGGGCGGCGTCGGTCAGCTCGACCGTGGCCATCGCCTTGTCCGCGGCGCCGCGCGGATCCGCCACGCCCTGCAGCTCGGCGTTGAGCATCGCGAACTCGTGGCCGGTGAGGTAGCCCGGCACGGCCTCGCGTTCGGGCACGAGGCCGACGTCGCGGTAGACGCTCGGGTCCCCGAACGCGGACTTGCCGGCGATGCGCACGCTGCCGGACGAGGGCGCGAGCAGCCCGGCGAGCAGGTGCAGCAGGGTCGACTTGCCCGCGCCGTTGGGTCCGAGCAGCCCGGTGACCCCAGGGCCGAGGGCGAACGAGATGTCGTTGACCGCGACGACGTTGCCGTACCAGCGCGAGACGTGGTCGAGTTCGATGACGGCCGTGCGCGCCGGTTCGGCGGCCGGCGTGGGCGCGGTCGACGGCGCGGTGAGCAGCGGCTCCGGGACCGGTTCGCCGGTCACACGCTGACTCCCTGGTAGCGGCGCAGCACGAGCGCCATGCCGCCGGCGATGATCGCCACGGCGGCCGCGACGTAGACCCAGCCCGGGAAGTTCGCCGCGAGGACCGGCGCGGACGTGGAGAACGTCTCGAAGATCGCGGCGTTGAGCCCCTCCAGCACGTCGGCCACGCTCAGGAACAGGAGCAGCCGTGCGGCGTCGCCGGCCGCCAGCTCCGCGACGACGGCCACGACGATCGGCGGGACGATGAAGACCGCGATGATCCCGGCGGTCGCGTAGGCCCGCCGCGGCGTCCACGCCGCGATGACCCCGGCCACCGCCGTCAACAGCCCGGCGGCGAGAGCGGCGACGGCCACGTAGCGCGGGATGTCGCCCGCCTCGTCGGCCAGCCCGGTCAGTGGGTCGCTGGCCGCGAGGACGGCGCCGATGGTGAGCACGAGCTGCGGGACGACCGAGACGAGGAACACCGCGAGGAACAGGCCGCCCAGCCGGGCGATGGCGTAGTCGAAGCGGGTCAGGACGCGCGAGAAGTACAGCGGCAGCACGCCGTAGCGCTGGTCCTTGCCGAACAGCTCGGGCGCCTGGGCCGCACAGAACAGCATGATCAGGGTCGAGGTCAGTCCCTGGTAGGACGCGTGGTTGACCGGCGAGGCGCCCTCGAAGGCCTCGCCGGCGCCGGCCTGGTTCGCGAGCGCGGTGAGGCCGACGGCGAGGATCGCCGGCAGCAGGGCGAGCGCCGCCAGTCCGAACGGCACGATCTTGGCCCGGCCACCACGACCGATCCCGTAGGCCGCCTGGAGCGTCGCCCGCAGCAGCCCCAGGGTGACCGCGAGCCGGCCCAGCCGCGGGCCGTCGTAGCCCTGGTAGCCGAGGTCGTAGATGCTGCCCGACGCGCTCATCGGAACAGCTCCTCGAGGCCACGCCGGTGCTGCTGGATGCGGACGAGCGGCAGGTCCAGCTCGGCCACGGTGTCGCGGACCACGTCCCACGGGCGTTCGTCGTCGAGGTCGACGTGCACGAGCCGGCCGTCGGCCCGGGCGGTCAGTCCGGCCGCGGCCAGGGCGGCGGCCAATCGGTCGCTCCCCTCCTCCACCTCGACCGTCAACGTCCCGGTGGTCTCGGTGAACGAGCCCAGCGTGGCGGCCCGGATGAGCCGGCCGGCATCGATGGCCACGAGGTAGTCGCACACCCGCTCGATCTCCCCGAGCAGGTGGCTGGCGACGATCACGGCGATCCCGAACTCGGTGCCGGTCCGCCGGACGAGGCCGAGCATCTCGTCACGACCGGCCGGGTCGAGACCGTTCGTCGGCTCATCGAGCAGGAGCAGGCGCGGGTCGTGGACGAGCGCCTGGGCGAGCTTCACCCGCTGCTTCATCCCGGTCGAGTACCCGCCGATCGGCCGGTAGCGCTCCTCGTACAGCCCGACATGCCGGAGGACCTCGGCCGTGCGCTCGCGGGCTGCCGCGACCGGCAGGCCCGACAGGCGGCCCATCTGGCCGACGAAGTCGGTGGCCGTGACGTCGGGGGGAAGGCAGTCGGACTCGGGCATGTAGCCGATGAACCGGCGCAGCTCGCTCCCGTCACTGCGGACGTCGCGACCCAGCACGGTCGCGCTGCCGCTCGTCGGCTCGAGCAGGCCGAGGAGGATGCGCAGGAACGTGCTCTTGCCGGCGCCGTTCGCGCCGACGAGCCCGATGATCCCCGGCTCGAGCGTCAGCGTCAGGCCGTCGAGGGCGGTCACGCCTCCGGGATAGCGTTTGGTCAGGGCATCGGTGGTGAGCAGCGGCATCTGCCACCAAGCCTACCGGAGCCCGGCCACCCCACGAGCGCCCGCCCGACGAGCGGTCAGCGCCAGCGGATCGTGCCGGCCGCGTCATCCGCCGTATCGAGGATGGCGCGCAGGTCGGACTGGCGCGTGGGCTCGATGACGAGCACGACCACGCTGCCGCGGACATCGATGACGACGACCCGCGTCGTCTGGCCGGGCTCGATCATGAACGTGCTCGTCGGGTTCGTGAACAGGCTCACCCGGCGGCCCCCGATCGGCGAGATGTCGATGGAGAAGCCCTTGCGGCCACCGATCTTGACTGCCGCGGGCTTGGTCGAGCTGATCCCGTCGGTCACGACCATGGCCTCGATGATCGAGCGCGCCTTGTCCTTCGGTGTGGTCGCCGTCCCGCCCGGGAAGACCTGCTGGACATGCGAGACGAAGGTCAGCGACCCCTCGTCGCGACGAAGCACGACGAGATCCGGCTCGTGCTGGGCGTTCGACCAGCCGCTTCCGAGCTTGACGTCGAAGGCCGGTTCGAACCGCGAAGGCGCATAGCGGGCGGCATCGAGGCCGCATGACACCCCGAAGAACGGATCGCACAGGTCGCTCACCCGTCCGGGCGGCGTCGTGCGTTTGGGCGTCGGGCTCGGGCTGGGGGTCGGATCGGACGCGCCGGCGCCCGCCGGGCGTCGCCGTCGGTGCCGGCGCGAACGTCGCGATGGCGACTTCGGCCGTGGAGGTCGGGCGTGGCCGATCGGATCGCAGCGCGGCCGTCCCACCGCCGCCCGGCAGCGCCGCGACCAGGACGGCCCCGAGGGCGAGTCCGGCGACGACGAGGGCAGCGGCCGCGATCCCCGAGCCGGTGCTGGGGCGACCGGGGAGGCCACCGCGGCTGGGGCCGCGAGCGGCGCGATCCGGGCGGACGGGCGGCCGGGACGCAGCCCCGCCGCCCGGCGTGGGCGCTGATCCGCTGGCCGCGGATCCGGCCGCCGAGACGCCGCCCGGCACGAGTGGTGGTGGCAAGGCGTCATCGGCGCCGCCGGCGGCTGCCGCGGATGACGCCCCAGCGGTCGCCTCGGCCGGCGGCGGGACCACGACGACCGTCGTCGGGCTGGTTCGGTCATCGGAGGCCACGATCGGGGCGAGCGCGGCCGCCATAGCCACCCCAGTCGGGATAGCGATCGCCGGGCTCGGGGGCGAGGGCGCGTCGGACGACCGCCTCCAGCGCCGGCGGGACGCCGGTGACGCGGGCGCTCGGGGACGGCGCCGGGGCGCCGACGCGGACCAGGGCGATGGCGTCGGTCGTGTCCCCGGTCCACGCCCGCTGGCCGGTCAGGGCCTCGTAGAGGACGAGGCCAAGGCCGTAGACGTCCGACGCCGGCGTCGTCGTCAGGCCGCGGGCCTGCTCTGGCGAGAAGTAGTGGACGCTCCCGAGCGTGGTGCCGGGCAGCGCGGCCTCGGCGTCGATGGCGAGCCGGGCGATCCCGAAGTCGGCGACCATCGCCCGGCCGTCGGCGGCGAGCAGGATGTTGCCGGGCTTGATGTCGCGATGGACGATGCCGCGGGTGTGGGCGACCCCGAGGCCGCGGGCCACGTCGAGCCCGATGCGCGCGACCTGCCAGGCCGCCAGCCGGCCGCTGCGCTTGAGGCGGGCCGCGAGGTCCTCGCCCTCGATGAGGTCCATGACGAGATACGGCTGGTCGCCGTCCGTGCCGGTATCGAGGCAGGCGACGATGTTGGGGTGCCGCAGGACCGTGGCGGCCAGGGCCTCGCGTCGGAAGCGCATGGCGAGATCCGGGTCACGGCTGACCTCGGGCCGCAGGAGTTTCACCGCGACCGCCCGGTCGGATCGAGTGTCGAACGCCCGGTGGATGGTGGCCATCCCACCGCGCCCGATGACCGGTCCCAGCCGGTAGCGATCGCCGATCAGGCGCACCTCGGCACCCGGTTCCGGGCCGGGGGCGGCGGGGTCGCGAGGGTCGGTCACTCACCGACGATAGCCCAGGTCGTCCTGAGAGGCGATGGGCCGAGGGTCCTGGAGCGTCGCCCTGGCGGTCGTCGACCGCCGGCGACGGTCGGTCAGCCGGGCTGACGACCCCCGCTCAGGCGCTCACCGGGGAGCGCGGACGGACGACCCTGGCCGCCGCTCGGGGCATAGCCCCGCGCCGGGCCCTGGCCCTGCGACTGGCCGTGACCGGCATTCGCTGGTCGCGCGCCGCCGTAGCCGCCCTGGCCGCGATGACCACCGGACGAACCCGCGGGTCGGCCGCCGGACGGGCGGCCTGGGCCACCTTGGCCGTTGGGTCGGCCGCCGTTGTGCGAACGACCGGATCCCGCGCCGGCCGGTGCCGGCCGGTTGCCGAGGCCCTGCCCGGTATGGGTGGGTGCCCCCGACCGTGCCGGGCCGCCGTTGCGTGACGGGCTGCCGCTACGCGCTGGTCCCGGATGGGCACCAGGCCGTCGTGCGGCCGACTCGCCCAGGCCGACGCCGTCGCGGCGCGGCGCATGACCGACGTGCGGACGCGGTGCCCCGCCGCCACGACCGCCGAACTGGCCGCGCGGTTCGGGCCGGGACCGGCCCAGACCGCCACGCAGGATCGGCTCCGGCCGGATCGACCGGTCGGGCTCGAACCCGGCGACGGTCTCCTGCGGGATCGCATGACCCAGGACGACCTGGATGTCGTTGAGGAGCTTGCCTTCGTCGACGCACACGAGCGAGACGGCGTGGCCCGGCGAGCCGGCCCGGCCCGTCCGGCCGATGCGATGGACGTAGTCCTCGGGGACCATCGGGAGCTCGAAGTTGACGACGTGCGGCAGGCTGTCGATGTCGAGGCCGCGCGCGGCGATCTCGGTCGCGACGAGGATCGGCGTTCGGCCGGCCTTGAAGTCGGCGAGCGCGCGGACCCGCTGGCCCTGGCTCTTGTTGCCGTGGATGGCCATGGCCGCGATGCCGTCCCGCTCGAGCTGCTGGGCGAGGCGATTGGCGCCGTGCTTGGTGCGGGTGAAGACGAGGGCCTGGTCGATGGCGCCCGTCCGGATGAGGTGCGAGAGCAGCTCGCGCTTGCGCTCACGGTCGACCGGGTGGACGACCTGGGTCACGAGCGGGGCCGCCGAGTTACGCGGGGTCACCTGCACGGACGCGGGCTGGTGGAGGAACCCGCCCGCGAGGTCGCGGATGTCGTCCGAGAACGTCGCGCTGAACAGCAGGTTCTGGCGGCGCTGGGGCAGGACCGCGAGCACCTTGCGGATGTCGCGGATGAAGCCCATGTCGAGCATCCGGTCGGCCTCGTCGAGGACGAGGATCTCGACGGTCGAGAGGTCGATGGTCCGCTGGCCGAGATGGTCGAGCAGGCGGCCGGGCGTGGCGACGACGACATCGGGCCCGCGCCGGAGGGCGGCGACCTGCGGGCTGAACCCGACACCGCCGTAGATCGCGGTGGAGCGCACGCCCCAGTGGTGGCCGTAGACGCGGACGCTCTCCTCGACCTGGAGGGCGAGCTCGCGGGTGGGGGCGAGGACGAGGGCGCGGATCGGGCGCCGGCCGGAGCGCGGGTCGGTGTTGGGCGGGCCGAGGCGCTGGAGCATCGGCAGCACGAAGGCCGCCGTCTTGCCCGTGCCGGTCTGGGCGCCGGCCATGAGGTCGCGCCCGGCGAGGACGAGCGGGATGGCCTGGGCCTGGACGGGGGTGGGCTCGGTGTAGCCCTGGTCCGCGACGGCGCGGAGGAATTCGGGCGCGAGCCCGAGCTGATCGAATGACATGGGGGTACGTGACTCCTGA
Organism: uncultured Chloroflexia bacterium; assembly: GCA_963828965.1. GTDB lineage: Bacteria > Chloroflexota > Limnocylindria > Limnocylindrales > CSP1-4 > SPCO01. The sequence goes on along the minus strand of CAWHGL010000002.1, from coordinate 737,148 downwards.
AGGGCCCACCCGCTGGACGACACGTCCGCGGGGCCCGGTCAGGGCACTGGTGGTGGTTCGCAGATCGGGGCCGACCATCGTCGACCGGGGCGCTGACCGGGGCGCCCATCGAGCACGAGGAGGCCCAAGCATACCCGAAGCCCCAAGACTCCGCCGTTGTACCCTGCCTAGACCCCGATGACGACGCTGGCCGAGCCCGATCCACCCACCGCGATGTTCGAGGAATTGGAGTTCCTCCGACCGTACGTGCCCCGGCTCGTGGTCGAGTGGCTGCGCACGACCCCCGACGCCCTCCACCGCGAGCTCGAGGCCTCGCTCGTCTTCGTCGACATCTCGGGCTTCACCGCCCTCACCGAACGGCTCGCGCGCAAGGGCAAGGTCGGCGCCGAGCTCATGCGCGACACCCTCGACGGCGTCTTCCGCGCCCTCCTCGACGAGGCCTACGACTGGGGCGCGGGCCTGCTCAAGTGGGGCGGCGACGCGCTGCTGCTCATGTTCGACGGGCCGGAGCACGCCCAGCGCGCGGCCCGCGCCGCCTGGGAGATGCAGGCGACCATCGACCGCGTGGGCCGGCTCCACCTGACCGGCGGCACGATCGTGCTGCGGATGTCGGTCGGCATCGGGACCGGCATGTACCACTTCTTCATGACCGGCAGCGTCCACCGCGAGCTGCTCATCGCCGGTCCGGCCATGACCGAGACGCTGACGATGGAAGCGATCGCGGATGCGGGCGAGATCGGCATCAGCCCGGCGCTCGTCGCCCAGCTGCCGGCGTCCTGCATCGGACCGGAGAAGGACGGCGATCACGCTGCTGGCCGCGCCGCCCGTCGGTCGAGCGCCAGCGCGCCCCGGACGTCGGTGACGTGCGCATGCTCGACATCGCGTCGTGCATCCCGGTCGCCGCGCGGGCCCACGTACTCCTGCGCAAGAGCGAGCCGGAGCACCGCACGATCACGGCCGCCTTCATCGACATGATGGACACCGACCAGCTGCTCGAGGAGCTCGGGCCGGAGGCGCTCGGCATCGGGCTCGACGCCCGGATGCGCGCCATCCAGGAGGCGGCACTGCATTTCGACGTGCCGTTCTACGAGACCGACGTCGGGAAGTCGAGCGTCAAGGCGCTGCTGACGGCCGGGGCGCCATCGAGCACCGGGCACGACGAGGAGCGGATGCTCCACACGCTGCGCGAGATCATGGACCTGGACGGCATCGTGCCGATGCGCATCGGCGTCAACACCGGCAAGGTCTTCACCGGCGACTTCGGGCCGCCGTACCGGCGGGCGTACCGGGTCTTCGGCGACGCGATCAACACCGCCGCCCGCGTGATGAGCAAGGCCGACGCCGGCCAGATCCTGTCGACCGAGATCGTCTTCAACCGATCGCGGACGATCTTCGAGACGACGCCGATCCCGCCGTTCGCGGCGAAGGGCAAGTCGGAGCCGGTGAAGGCCTCGATCGTGGGCCGGGCCATCGGCGTCAAGGCCTCGCACAGTGCCGGCCAGCCGCTCATCGGGCGCGACCGCGAGCTCAAGACGATGCTCGACGCGGTCGATGCCGCGCGCGCCGGCCGGGCCGCCATCATCGACATCCAGAGCGAGCCCGGCATGGGCAAGACCCGTCTCCTCGAGGAGGTCGTCGCCCGGGCGTCCGACTTCCGGCTCGTCCACTCGCGCTGCGAGGAATACGAGGCGTCGACTCCGTACTTCGCCTTCCGGTCCATCGTCCGCACCGCGCTCGAGGTGCCCGAGGACGCGGACGCGGCGTCCTGCCTGGGTCGCCTCGGCGAGGCGGTCGAGCGCGTCGACCCGCAGCTGGTCCCGTGGATCCCGCTGCTCGGCATCCTGCTCGGCTTCGACCTGCCGGACACCCCCGAGACGGCCGCCATCGGCGAGCAGTTCATCCGCGATCGACTCGCCGAGGTCGCCGTCCAGTTCCTGGGCCGGCTGCTGTCCGGGTCGCCGTCGTTCTTCCTGGTCGAGGACATCCAGTACCTCGACGAGGCGTCCCACGACCTGCTGCTGCGGATGGCCCAGGCCACCCGCGAACGACGTCTGATCCTGGCGGTGACGCAGCAGGGCGAGGCAGTGACGTTCGCGGAGCCGGACCCGAGCCTGCCCGAGATCATCCCGCTGGAGCTCGGTCCGCTCCCGTTGGACGCGCTGATCGCGATCATCGACTTCGCGACCGAGGACGAGCCCCTGCCCGATCACGAGGTCGAGGCGCTGGCCCGACGGTCCGGCGGCAACGGCCTGTTCCTCTTCGAGCTCCTCGACGTCGTTCGGGAGACCGGCAGCACCGACTCGCTGCCCGACTCCGTCGAGGCGATGATCGCCGGGGAGATCGACCGCCTGTCGCCGACGGACCGGACGATCCTGCGCTACGCGGCGGTGCTCGGCGCGACGTTCGATCCGGAGCTGCTGGCGGTGGCCGTCGCGAGCGACGTCGACCTGGACGATGAGGTGTGGGGCCGGCTCGGCGACCTCGTCAAGCCGGACGCCTCCGGTGAGCTGCGCTTCCGCAACACGCTCATCCGCGATGCCGCGTACGAGGGGCTGCCATATCGCCGGCGCCGGGTCCTGCACGGCCGGGTCGGCGAGGCGATCGAGGCGCGGCGGCGGACGGGTCGCTCGACGAGGAGATCCCGTCGCTCGCGCTCCACTACCACGAGGCGCAGCGCTGGGACAAGGCGTGGCGCTTCTGTCGCGAGGCCGGCGACCGGGCGATGTCGATCTACGCCAACGTCGAAGCGACGCGGTTCTATGGCCGAGCGCTCCTCGCAGCCCGACGCCTGCGGTCCGTCCGCGGAGGAGATCGCCGCCCTGTACGAGCGGAGCGCGGAGGCCCATTTCCGGTTGGGCGAGTTCGCCGCGGCGGACAAGGGGTTCGAGGCGGCCCGCCGCCTGCTGGGCCGGGATCCCATCCGTACGGCGCCCCTCATCGTCCGTCAGGCGGCGACCGCGATCCGCACCGGGCAAGCTTCGCCGCGCGGCGTGCACGCGCCGAGGTCGGGCTTCGGCGGCTCGAGGATCATCGCGGTGCCGAGGCATCGGCCAGTCGGGCCCGGCTCATGGTGCCGCTCGTCTGCCGCACGGTACGCATCAGAACAAATACGCGGACGGGATCGATGGGCGAACCGCGGCGATCGCGGAGGCCAGACGCGGGCAGGCGCGCGACGCGCTGGCCGAGGCCTACAAGATCCTCGACCTCGCCCTCTGGGAGAGTGGCGATCTCGCTCAGGCGACCCACGGCGAGCGCGCTCTCGAGATCTACGACGAGCTCGGTGACCTGCGGAATCAGGCCCTCGTCCTCAACAACATGGGCGCCATCGCCCACGACCGGTCGCGCTGGGAGGAGTCGACCGACCCTCTACCGCCGCGGTCTCGAGATCGCCGATCGGATCGGTGACCGCAGCCTCGGCGCGCTGATGAAGTTCAATCTCACCGAGATCCTCATCGATCGAGGCCTGCTCGACGAGGGTGAGCCGCTCATCCGGGAGGTGATCCGACTGTGGCGCGCGGCCGGCGCCGAGGCCGATGTTGCGGAGGCGAACCGCGAGTTGGCTCGCCTACTGGCGCGACGCGGCGACTTCGACGAGGCCCGAGCGCCTGCTCGACGCGACCCGCGCCTACCAGGTCGCACGCGGGGATCCACGCGGAGGTCCTGCGCACCGATGTGCGGCGCGTGGAGTTGCTGCTGCTCGAAGGCCGAGGCGCCGAGGCTCTCGCGCTCGCCGCGGGAACGGAGCGGGTGGCCGTCGCGACCGACGGCGGCGGGGTCGTCGAGACCGCGCTCATCCGACTCCATGGGTCGGCCCTGCTCCAGGTCGGACGATCCGATGAGGCCGGGCTGGCGCTCGAGCACGCGCTGCGGCGCGCACGGGACCGGGACGAGCGCCTCGAGGAGGCGCTGGTTCTCGACGCTCAGGTCTACCTGAACGAACGCGCCGGTGTGGCCGACGCGGAGCTGCTCGTCGCTCGTGACGAGGCGTTCCGAGAGCTCGGGATCGTGGCAGCGCCGGCGTTCGCTTCGGGCATCGCCGGCGCCTGATCGCTGCAGCCCGCTCTGGGGCTGCGAGCGAACTCTCCGGACAAACAGATCGGCGGGGCCGAAGCCCCGCCGACATGTCTCTAGGTGCGGATGGCTAGTAGGAGCCGCCCTTGGCGTCCCACGGCCAAGGCTTGTTGATGAAGATCGCGATGTCGCCATCGAACATGTTCAACTCGCTGTTGACCATCGGCCGCGGTCCAGGTCTCGCCGGTGATGGCGTGCATCTGCGTGGCGGCCGCCGACGCCGACTTCGTCTTGAGCGTGGCGCAGGGGTCGTACGCCTTATTGATGAACGATCAGGGTGCAATCGCCCACGACGCCCCAGTAGCGGTTGATGCCGTCAGCGTCGACGACTCGGGCTCGAGGCCTTCTGCTTGCCCTTCTTGTCGATGCTCTTCCACGGAATGATCCCGCTCGTGGCGCCATCGATGCGCATCGCGCCGAGGCAGACGTTGTACGCGGCCGCATTCCTGGCGGTGAGGCCGTAGAACTTCAGGGTCTTGATCGGGATGATCATGACCATCGTGGTCGTCGGCTTCGTGCTGTTGATGCTCGCCAGGTCGCCGATGACGCGAGCATCGATCGCGCTGCCGATCGTCGCACCCGTCCGGTCCCCTGCGCACTTCGCATTCACGTCGAGCGCCGGGTCGGAGAAGTTCGTCGTGGTGACGACTTGACCGAAGGCGCCGGTGGTCACCTTGGCCTGGGTGTAGGAGTTCTCCGGCAGAGAGACGCTGGTGTTCGTCGTGTTGTTGAAGCACTTGGTCTGACCAGTGCAATTGGCCAGGTCGCTCACGATCCGGAACTGCGAGCTGACACCGGATGACGGAACCGTTCGTGGCGGTCAAGGTGTACTGATCGGTCCGCGTGCCGGAGATCGCGTGTATCTGAGGCCGCTGAACCAGGCCTCGCCGAGTGGCACGCCGCCAGTGCCGTCCGAGGACGTACCTCGTGGTCGTCCCAGCTGAAGTGCCCCGGAACGACCGTCGGCGCGAGCGGCACCGCCTGACGGGTCATGCGACCGCGACGCCCGGCTTCCGGTTGCCGTAGGCGTCAGTCGCGAGCACCTTGAGCGGCGTCGACGACGCGTAGGCACGGATCGGCCGAGCCCGACCGGGCGGCCGCAGCACGCGCTGTAGATCTTGCCACTGACCTTCGTGTCGATCGGCTGGCCGCCAGCGAACGACGGGGTCGTCTGGCGCGTGCGCGCGCGAATGTGCAGCTGATTCAGGGCGGCCGACTCCACGGCGAACAGAGTTCGAGGTCCTGGTTGATCGGTCCGTCGGTCACGGTGAAGTTCTGGTCGCGCGAGGTACGCGCCGCCGAGTACGCCGAAGCCCTTGAAGGCCTTGCCGGTCACCGAGCCGATGCCCGAGGACGAAGGCCCAGCGGTGCTTGGCGAACGTCGCGGCAGTTCCGTTCGGCGACGTTGGCCAGGGTCGACAGCGTCGGCGACGCGGTGGTGTAGTTCGTCTTGAGGTTGTCGTAGGCGTCGTAGGCCTTGGCCTCGATCGCGAACGTCGAGTTCGCGGTCTGCGGCGTCGAGATCGCACGTCCGACACTGCGAAGCGCGACAAGGCGGCGGGGTCGACCGTGAACGTCACCGTGTCGTCGATCGGGCCATCCGTGACCGTGATCGTCCGATCGGACTCGGCCTTGTAGCCGACGGCGTCGGTGATATGGGCGACGCCGTTTTCGAACGTAACCGTGTCCTGAACGAACGCCGTGCATGGGCCTGAGCAGCCGATGAGAGACCCATTCAGGTTGTTCGAGACATCAACTGTCTCGTTGTAGTCCGTCTTGACATTGTCATGGGCGTCTTTGGCCGTCACTTCGACGTCGAACGTGTTGCCTGCCCTGGTCGGACCCTCGATGTCGAACTTGAACAGCGCCAACGCGCCTGGGGTGATCTCGAGTGCGGCCGTGCCGGTCGAGGTCGTCGAATCCGAGACCGTGTAGGTCGCCGACGGTGGTCGAGCCGCAGATCGCGGCCACGCACGTTCGCAGTTGCGCCTGACCCGCCATCGGTGTCCGAACGTCGATGGCGTCGGTGACTTCACCGCGGCCGTATTCTCGAACTGCATCCGCGCCGGTCGCGACGTAGGTCTGCGTTCGCGATGTCGGCGTCTAGTGCTGGAGGACGGGGTGCCAGGACCGTCGACGGCGAGCGGCCCAGGCTGGACGTTGAAGCCCCCCGAACCGGTGATGCTGGCGTTGATCGAGTCGGTCGCGGACAGCGAGCCCGCTCCCGCTTTCACCAACGTGGCTGTGAGTGAGGTCGTGGCGACGCCAGTCGCATCGAAGGTGACGGAGCTCGTCGGCTTCGCCGCGAGCGTCCCGTCCGGGGCGTTCAGGAGCGTGCCCCACGTGATCGTTTTCGCGCCGTTGTAGTCAGCGACGGGACCGCCGAACTCGTCCACCGCCTTGAGGGTGACGTTGACCTGGACGCCGGCCGTGGGCGCGGCTGGGCGCCACGACGACGAAGTGATCGGCCACGCCGGCTGCTGCCAGCGTCGAGGCCGGCCGCGCAGCGGCGTAGGTCAGCATCGAGCTCAGGATGAGAAGCGTCGCGAAGACGACCCAACCCCTGGCTTTGAAACTCGAGCCTCCGGCCATCGGAGACGTGCCGGTCGACGGGTTCCTGCTCATGATTCGGTCGCCCCTCACTGCGCGCGCGGTACCGAAGTACCAGTGGTGGTTAGTACAGACGGACTAACGGCACACAGGGTGCGGCCGAGTCAGGGCAGAGTCAAGGGTCTTCCTCCCGACACTCGACCTGTCCCCGCCGCGATGGTGCGTCCCGTCAACGTTTCCAGCGCACTGTCGCACAGATCCGAATCGAGCGCGAACCGCGAGTCCGAGGCGCAGATCCGCGCTTGCTGGACGCCGTCGTTCGGATATCGCAGCCGCGCGACCGCCTGGGCGTCCCCGCCTAGAGGATCCCGCGCGCCTCGAACGCGTGCCGGACCGTGTTCGCGGTCGACGTCCCGTACAGCCGCTGCGCCGCGGCGACCGTCGCCCGGGCCGCGTCGGGCATCGAGATGTCGGCCGTGAAGTCGAACTGCGCCTCGAGGATCACGGTGTCCGCCTTGACGTGGCCCAGCGACCCGTGGATCGCCCACAGGGCTGCGGACCAGATCTCGCCGTCGGCGTGGACCTCGCCCTCGAGATCGGCCGGGTACTGCTTGTCGCCGTCGATGCGCCGCAGGCAGTGCGGCGTGCCGGACGTGTACGACACGGAGTCCCAGTCGGCGATGCACGCCTGGTCGGTGGTCGGCGCGATGAGGGCCGTGACCGTGGCGGACCAGTAGTCGCCGAACCCCTCGCCGATCGCGCCCGAGTCGGCGCCCGTGCCGAAGCCCGCGACCTGCGAGTCCTGGATCGCGTGGCCGTACTCGTGGAGGATGACGTCGGCGTCCTCCGCGTCGTCGACCCCGCCCTTGCCGAACCGCAGGATGTCGTGCTTGTCCCACGAGAACGAGTTGTCGACGCCCCACTGGTTGGTCCGGATGTCCTGGGATTCCTTGTTCACGGCCCGCCGGCTGCTGCCGAACCCGAGGCCCTGGATGTACTTCTGGGCCTCGGTCACCCAGTAGTAGGCCATGACCTGCTCGAAGCGGTCGTCGTTCCGATGGAACTTGAAGGTGTTCGTCGTCGAGAACGCCGGCGTGCCGGTCGCGGCGACGACGTTCGCCCAGTCGCCGCGCAGGTAGCCACTGCCATCGAGGTTGGTCAGCGTCACGTCGTGGTACGCCGCCTGGAGCGCCGCGTAGTCCGCGTCCTTCTGGTCGGTCAGCGACTCGTTGCCGAGCGCGGCGACGGGATTCGGCAGGAAGACCGTTCCGACCCCGGTCCGACCCGTCGAGGGTGGCGCCTTCGCGACAGCGACGGGCGCGACGACGGCGGCCGCCAGGGCGCCGATGGCAAGGATGGTGAGCGAGCGTCGCACGGTCGTCCTCCAGGGCGAGGGGTCGGGGTCATCTCGGCCGGATCGGTCGCCTCCACGCCCGATCACCGGTCACCCCCGGGTCAGTCCGCGCATCCTAGCCTCGCCCGCCGTTCCCGGCCTTGCAGCCGGCCCGAACGCGGTGACTCCCAGCACCGCTCGTGTTCAGGGCAGCTGGGCGAGGACCTCGGCGGCGAGCGCTTCGTCCTTCGACTGGACGCCGTACAGGGTGTCCCCCACGGCGTAGATCCACAGGTCACCGACCGGGTTCGCCGCCGGGCTGACGAGACGCGTCACGGCCTTGCCGCCCACGGTCGACGTCGACGAGGACGTGCTCTGCCCCGTGGAGATGGCCGTGTCGGCGTAGGCGGTGACGAGCGCGGCGCCATCGACGCCGTCGCCACGCAGCGCGATCAGATTTACCGTCCCGGCCGGCGCGTCGTTGGCCACCGCCAGCTGGACCGAGGCCGGATCGCCGCCCGCCGCCGTGATGGCGTCCGTGAGGGCCGCGACACCGGCGTTCGTGCCGAGGTCGTCCTTGCCGAGGCTGAACTTGACCAGCGTCGCGTCATGGATCTTGTCGGGCAGGGTCGCCTCGAGCTCGGGAGCGCCGTGCGGGAGCTCGACGCCACCGGAGGCATTCGCAGCCGGTGAGGAAGCGACCGTCGGTGCGACCGAGGCCGGGGCGTCGGTGGGCGCAGCCGGCGCCGCCGATGACGCCGCCGGCGACGAGGACGCCGATCCGCCGCAGGCGGCGACGAACACGGCGAGCACGCCGGTCAGGAGGATGGATCGAAGGCGCAAGGGACTCCTTTCGGCGCGGGGCATGGCGCCGTGGACGCGTGCGGGCGTTGTCGGAGGCGCATCATCGTCGATACCGATCGACCGAGCTGGGGAGCCCACCATGCCAGATGCGCCGTACCACCGGGTCCACGTGATCATCAACCCGGCCTCGGGCAAGGACGAGCCCATCCTCAATGTGCTCAACGATGTCTTCCATCGGCACGAGGTCGACTGGGACGTCAGCCTGACCCACAAGTACGGCGACGCGACCGTCCAGGCCCGCAAGGCCGTCGAGGACGGCGTCGACCTCGTCGTCGGGTACGGCGGCGACGGCACCCAGCACGAGCTCGCCAACGCGCTCGTCGATGCGGCCGAGGACACCGGGCGCCGGATGCCGATGGGCATCCTGCCGGGCGGGACGGGCAACGGGTTCGCCCGCGAGATGGGTGTGCCCGGGACCCTCCGGGAGGCCACCGAGGTCCTGTGCACCAGCACGAAGACCCGCAACGTCGACGTGGGCCGGATCCGCGAGCTCGGGCAGGCGAAGGTCGAGGACCGGTACTTCGTGCAGCGGCTCTACATCGGGGTCGAGCCCGAGGAGCAGACGAGTCGGGAGGAGAAGGACAAGTACGGCGTGTTCGCCTACCTCGTCAATGCCGCCGGTCATGCTCGCGACACGTCGGCGCCCATCAACTATCGCGTCGAGCTCGACGGCGAGTCCGCGGAGTTCACGGCCACGAAGGTCTACCTGATCAACTCCGGGATGATGGGGACCGGACTCCAGATCACCCATTCGTATTCGGTCGACGACGGGCTGCTCGACTGCTTCAGGATCGACCAGCACGACTATTCGACGCTGGCCGCGGCGGCCCTCCGTTTCCTGGACCTGGCCAAGACCACGAAATTCCATCGGCAGGCCCGCAACATCCGGATCGAGACCGAGCCCGACCAGCCCGTCTGGACGGACGGCGAATACGTCGGGCGCACCCCGCTGACGGTCGACGTCATGCCGGGGGCCTTGTCCGTTGTCGTCCCCTGATCCGCCACCCGGCCTCTCCCCGTTCCATCGGGCGTTCGACCGCCTCTACCCGGCGATCCGGTTCACGTACGAGCGGCTCCTGGGCCACGCCTGGTTCTCGCAGATCGAGCCCCGACTCTGGCTCGGCGGGGCGCCGACCTACGGACGCGACTACGCCGCGCTCACCTCGCACGGGATCACCGCCGTGCTGGATACCCGGGCGGAGCGGACGTCCGAGCTCGCCTACTACGACGCGCACGGGATCAGCCACCGGAAGTTCCACGTCCCGGACGTGACCGTGCCCGACGCGGCCGTCCTGACCGAGGCGGTCGCCTGGATCGACGAGCAGCTCGCCGACGAACGGACCGTCCTCATCCATTGCGCCAAGGGACGGGGTCGCTCGGCGACCGTGCTCGCGGCCTACCTCATGAAGACCGAGGGCATGAGCTTCGAGGACGTGCGCGACCTGCTGCAGTCGAAGCGGTCACTGGTCAAGCTCGAGGACCGACACCGCCGCGTGCTGGAGGCCTGGGTCGCCGAGCCGGGTGGGCCAGCCGATCCTGGATAACGACCGATGGCCCAACGTAAGGACGCAAGCCTGAGAATCCTGGTCATCGGCGTTGGCGTCATCGGCAGCGTGTACGCCGGACTTCTGGCCGACGCCGGGCACGACGTGACCGTCGTGGGCCGGGGTGGTCGTCTGGACGACCTGCAGCGCCAGGGACTGCGACTGAGGTCCGTAGGCGGAATCGAGTCGCGTCCCTCCGTTTCGATCGTTGACGCCGTGCCGGAATCACCCTTCGACCTGGTGGTCATCGCAGTGCGTCGAGAACAGGCGGCGTTCGCAGCAGTTCAAGGGGGCCGCTCGAATGCGGATGCTGCCCTGTTCTTCGGGAACTTCGCGGGCATGATCGCGGACCTCGGCGAATCGATCGGTAGGGACCGAGCCCTGGCCGGGTTCCCTGGCGTGGGCGGGAGGATCGAGCTCGATGGGTCTGTCACGTACGTCGTCATCGGACAGCAGCCGACCGTCGTCGGCACGATCGGCGGAGCCAACGAGGCGGCTCTGTCGACCGCGACGACGCTACGTGCAGCGGGACTTCCCACAAAACTCGAGCCCGACATCGACCGATGGCTCGGATCCCATGCGGCGCTCGTCGCGCCCATGGCGGCCGCCGTCAAGGCCGCTGGCGGGCAGGCGGATGTCCTGGCGGAGCGTCGGGACCTGCTGCGAATGGCGGCGCAGGCGACCAGGGCGATCTACCGGCACCAGCGTGGCCGCGGCGAGCTTGTCGCGAGTGCGAACCTGCGCCTGCTCTACCTGGTGATGCCGGAGTGGTTCGCCGTCCGCTACTGGTCGCGCGCACTACGAGGAGATTTCGGCGAGCTTGCCTTCGCAGCGCACACCCGTCACGCCTGGGGGGAGATGGCAGCGCTGTCGGAGTGGCTTCGATCCACCCTCACGGACGACTCAGCCGCCCTCGCCGTGCTCGATCGGCTGCTCAGTGTCGCAACGGATGTGGACCTGTCCGGCGATCGCTGAGCAAGCCTCGGCAGCGGCCGGTGTCCATCGCTCGCGCTGAGCACGAGATCCGATGAATGGAGCGGGAGACGAGGTTCGAACTCGCGACATGCAGCTTGGAAGGCTGCCGCTCTGCCAACTGAGCTACTCCCGCCCGAGGCGACGAAGTCTATCAGCCGTCCTCGACGACCTGACGCTCGAAGGCATCAAGCCCTCGACCATCCACCGTCATCTCGACAACACCGTGCGGTACGAGACGTGGCTCGTCTCCACGGGCCTCCGGCGACCCTGGCCGCTTTCGAGCGGTCGATCCTCATCGCCCACAAGTACCACCTCGAGACCTTGCCGCGGCGAGTGGCGCCGTCGGCGAGCCCAGTCGCACACCACAGCAAGCGTCAATGAAATGGATGGACAGACGTCCATTGGCTCAGTCGCCGCGAAATCCGAGCGTATTTCCGTACCGGCTCGGATAGCACAGCCCGTGAGCCGGCTCACCGTTCAGGGCACCGACGCCGGAAGGACTGACCGCGACACGGTCGACGGCGCGACGACGAAAAGGCGATGAACGCATGAGACTTGTGAGAAACCTGGGACGGAGGAAGCTCCGGACGACACTGACCATCACCGGCATCACCATCGGCATCTGGGCCCTCGTGGTCTTCGGGGCGCTGGCCACGAAGATCGATGGCCTCGTCGCCGGCGCCCATGCCTACTTCGGGGAGCGCGTCATCGTCAGCAGTGCCGCCGGTGGCGGCGGCATGTTCCCCTTGCCGATCTCGCTCGTCGCCCAGGCAGAGTCAGTGGACGGCGTCGACGTGGCCTACGGCCAGATCGAGACGATGATCGATCACCTGGGTCACCAGATCGGCCTCGCCGACGAGATGATCGGGTACGTCCCGGGGTCCGATCGTGGGCGCGACCAATTCCCATACAAGTACGCATCGGGACGTGCGCTGACGGCGGCCGACGAGGGCCAGAACGTGGTCGTCCTCGGCGCTGACCTGGCCCGCAAGAATGCGGTCAAGGTGGGCGGCACGATCCGGATCCGCGAGGCGGACTTCCAGGTCGTCGGCATCCTCGAACCGACCCTGACGCTGCCCGACAGCCAAGCCTTCATGCCTCTGACCATCGCCCAGACCCTGTACCTCAAGGACCTGCCGCCCGACGTCGCCGAAAACCTCGTTGCCACGCAGACCATCACCCATATCGTCGTCTACCCCAAGGTGGGTGCCGACGTTCCGAAGCTCGCCGCCGCCCTTGAAGCGTCGCTGCCCAACGTCACGACCGTGACCGCCAGCGAGTTCGACGAATCAGTCGGCTCGATGGCCAACCTCCTCGGGGGGATCATCGTCGGGGTCGGGCTGATCAGCCTGATCGTCGGCGGCCTGTCGGTCGTCAACACGATGGCAATGTCGGTCAACGAGCGAACCCGGGAGATCGGCATCAAGCGCGCCATCGGCGGCTCGCGCCGACGGATCATCGGCGAGCTGGTCGCAGAGGCCGGGCTCATCGGCTTCATTGGTGGCCTCATCGGGATCGGACTCGGAGCCATAGCGGTCTTCCTCGGCAACCAGGCCGGCGAAGGCTCCGGGACCGCGCTGTTCACCCTCACCGCCGGCACGGTGCTGGCCTCCCTCGTCTTCGCGACCGTCCTCGGGATGGCGGCGGGGACGGTCCCCGCCGTTCACGCGGCGCGGCTCGATCCCGTCCACGCCCTTCGATACGAATAGGAGCGCCCGACATGGCACTGCTCGAAGCCCGCAACCTGCGCAAGACCTATCGGCTCGGCAAGACCGCGGGCGTCCAGGCCCTGCGCGGGGTGGACGTCACGATCGAGGCCGGCGAGATGGTCGCGATCATGGGCCCGTCGGGGTCCGGCAAGACGACCCTCATGCACATCCTCGGCCTGCTTCACCAACCCGACGCAGACGCCACCCCAGGACCCAGCCTCGTGATCGGCGGCCGAGACATGACGAAGCTCTCCGACGGCGCCCGCACCCGCACCCGCGCGGAACATCTGGGGTTCGTCTTCCAGTCCTACAACCTCGTTCCCACGCTCAGCGCCGCCGAGAACGTAGCTCTCGCCGCGGAGTACGCCGGCCGCGGCGGCTCAAAGGGGCGGACCGAGTCGCTCGCAGCACTCGATCTCGTCGGCCTGGCCGATCGCGCGCAGCACCGACCTGCCGAGCTCTCCGGCGGCGAGCAGCAGCGCGTCGCGATCGCGCGGGCGCTCGTCAATCGGCCGTCGCTTGTTCTGGGTGACGAGCCGACCGGGAATCTGGACTCGGCGCGGACAGCGGATGTCCTGGCCCTCATGCGCCGCTTCAACCGCGACCGTGGCCAGACGTTCGTGATCGTGACCCACGATCCCGAGGTCGGTGCAGCCGCCGACCGGATCATCCGGATGCGGGATGGGCTCGTTCTCGACGACCATCTCGCGCTGGCCGCGTGAGGCCGGGAACGCCCACGAACGCTCAACAAAGCCGTCACGACTCAGAAAGGAACCTGACATGGCCACACTTCACACGGCGGCGGAAGCCATCATCGACGCCCCGGCCCCAACCGTTTTGTCGGTCCTCCGCGACTTCAACGGACGACACCGCGAGATCCTGCCGCCCGCCTTCTCGAACCTGGTGGTCGAGGAAGGCGGTATTGGAGCAGGCACTGTGATGAGCTTCGATCTCACGCTCGGCAGCCGAACGCAGCGCGCGACATCGCGCGTCGAGGAGCCCAGCGAAGGCGTGATCGAGGAACACATCGTCGGGCGCGACATGGTCACTACGTTCACCGTCCGCCCGGATGGCGACCGTGCAACGGCTCGGATCGAGACGATGTGGCAGCCTGCCAGTGGGCTGGCGGGCCTTATCGAACGGCTTGCTGCGCCGCGGATGCTTCGGCAGATCTACCGGGACGAGCTTGCCCGCCTCGATCGCGTCGCTTCTTCGATCAGTGCTGAATCCACAGTCTCGTGACGCTGACGGTCATCACGATCGTCTCCCGGAGGCCCCAGAGGCCCGGGCCCGACCGCGTCCTGCCCACCGCCCAAAGACCGCGATGGCCCCAGCGCGTTGGGCTCGACTTGGCGCAATCGTGACGACGCCTGGCCGCCGTTCAAGGGGCGTGAGGAACCGCGCTCGGATGCGCTGAGAGGAGCGCCTCAGAGTCGCGGTGCAGGCCGAACCGAGGCTGACGCGCACGGAACGATGCGTGCCGTGGCGGGCTAGGCGCCGACGCTATGCGCCGATCGCCGGTCCCCACCAGACCGACGCCGCGATGATCACGTACAGGCCGATCAGGGCCAGGCCCTCGAGCCAATTGCTCTCGCCGTCGTAGACGATGAAGGTCGTGAGCAGACCGGCGAAGACGACGGTCCCGGCGAGCAATGGCGTGACCACCAAGGTCAGTGGCACACCGCCCATGACCATCGAGATCAGGACCAGCGCCGGCGTCAGGGCGATCGCGACCTGGAGCGACGAGTTGAGGATCAGGCTCACCGCTAGTTCTGCCTGGTTGCGGGCTGCGGCGGTCACACCGACGACGTTCTCGACCGCGTTGCCGGCGATCGCCACGACGACGAGGCCGGCGAACGCCTCCGACATCCCGAGCGACGCCATGGCCGGCTGGAGGGCTTCGACGAACCAGTCGGCCACGAATGCAGCAGCGACGGCGGCGACCGCGAGGACCCCGATCGCCAGGGCGGCCGGCCAGACCTGATCTTCGGTCGCCACGGTCGATCGGGCCGTGCCACCGCCGCCGGCGATCGCGAACGGCACCGATCCGACGAAGACGACCAGCAGCACGATCGAGACGACCACCGACAAGTCAGCCGCGTGTCCGGCATCGGGCGCTCCGGGCGCCGTCGCGAGCGTCGGGATCACGAGAGCGGCCGAAGCGAGCAGGAGCAGGATCGCGATGGCCCGAACGCTGGGTCCGGAGAATCGCTGGGTCCCGTGTCGGAGACCACCGACCACGAACGCGATCCCGAGCACGAGGAGACTATTGGCGAGGATCGATCCGATGAGCGCCGACTGGACGACGACGATCAGGCCGGCCTGCAGCGAGAAGATCGAGATGAACAACTCGGGCAGATTGCCGAGGGCCGACTGGAGGATGCCCGTTGCCGCCGGCGACAGACGGGCCCCGATCTGGTCCGTCCCCTCGCCGACCAAGGCGGCGAGCATCGCGAGGGCCACAGCGGTCGTCCCGAAGATGATGGTCGGCGAGGCGCCCGACATGACGAGGACGGCGCTCACGATCGTGCTCCCGACCGCCAGGATGATGATGATCCTCGTTCGACGGTCGATCTGCTCGAGTGACATCAGGACCCTCCGGGCGGAATCGCTCCTCACGCCAGAAACTACTCCCCCCAGAGCCGCCCCGCGACACACGGTCCCCACGGTGCTGATGGTGGTTCGATACGGCCAAGTAACAGAATCACCTGACACGAAGGAGCCGACCCGATGAGACGCATCGGGCACGCGCGGCGTCGACTGGCTTCCCGCCCGGCGGATAGGAGGTATCCCATGGAGGTCCTGCGCAAGGAACCCACGGTCAAAGCCGGCAGCGACCGCTTCGTCGGCGACGCCTGGATCGACGCGATCGTGCGCGGCGAGGAACCCTCGCGCGTGCGCGTCGCCATCGTCCGCTTCGCGCCCGGCGCCCGCAACGCGTGGCATGCCCACACGGTGGGTCAGACGGTCCACGTCACCGAGGGCGTGGGCCGGATCCAGTCACGCGGTGGCGCGGTCATGGAGATACGGGCTGGGGACACGGTCCACACACCGCCTGGTGAATGGCACTGGCACGGCGCGGCACCCGATCGGTTCATGACCCATCTGGCGATCTTCGAGGCGGCCGCGGACGGTACCGAGTCCGAGTGGGGAGATCAGGTCTCCGACGCTGAGTACCGCGCCGAACCGGCGGAGCGAGCCCGGTGAGCAGCTGGACGGCGGACGAGTTGACCAGGATCGGTCGTGCGGACGAGTTGCAGATTTCCTCCCGACGGGCCGATGGAACCCTGCGCCCATCCATCACGATCTGGGCGGTCCGCGAGGGCGACGACCTCTACGTCCGATCCGCCCACGGCTATGACAACCCGTGGTTCCAACGGGCGCTGCACTCGGGCGAGGGGCAGATCCAGGCCGGCGGCATCGAGCGCGACGTCGCGTTCGAGGTACCGGAACCCGAGGCAGCCGCTCGGGTCACCGCCGCCTACCACGCGAAGTACGACCGCTACGGTCCGGCGATCGTCGGGACGGTCGTCTCCACCGAAGCTGAGCAAGCCACGCTCCGACTCGAGCCCCAGTAGCCGCCCGCGGCCGTGACCAGCGCGCCCCGCGTCCGGTTGAGCCGCCGAGGACCGGCGCCCAGCCCTGGTCTCCACTCGGGCGGACCGATGATCACAAGCTCTCGGTCGACCCGCCGCGACTCCTTGATGAACCGGTCGGGCCCGAACATCTCACGTTCGGGGGATGACGGTCAGGACGCGCTCGATGTAGATCCGGAACTGTTCCATGAACCCTGCGAGAAACCTCCTCGTGGACTCGTCTGCGACCTCTCCATCGCCGGGGAAGATCTCCTCCGAAAAGCGGATGTAGGCCTCGGGAGCCGTCATCTGTCGGGCGTTGCAGAAACTCAGGACCCCGCGCAGGCTCTGCTGGGCCATCGCCGTGCCGATCTGGCCGCGGGATGCCCCGATAACCGCGGCGGCCAACTGGTCGAACGAGTTCTCACCCCACGGTCGCGACGCCCAGTCGATGGCGTTCTTGAGCGCACCCGGGATCGAGCGGTTGTACTCCGGCGTGACGAAGAGGATCGCGTCGATCGCGGCCATCGCCTCCTTGAGCGCTCTTGCTTCCGGCGGAAAGTCGAGGTCGTAGTCCGGGCTGTACAGCGGCAGGTTCCCGATCTGGATCTCGGTGAATCTCCAGGTCGTCAGGGGCCAGGCGGATAAGAGCCTTTGACAGCTCGCGGTTGATGGACGTCGAGGAGAGGCTGCCGACGAAATAGCCGACGTTGTACGTGGTCATCGTTCTTCCTTCTCACGGGTCACCGATCGAGCTCACCACGTCGAGGTCGAAGGTGCGATCACGACGAGCTAGCCGGCATACATGCTGCGCTCCATGTCGTGATGCGCGACGATCTCCGACGTGGCGAAATGGGCCGAGTCGAAGGCGCATACTTCGCCCTCCAGTCCTCGCAGAGCGAGGTTCGGGCACGGCGATGGGAGGGATGCCATGGGCCAGATGCAGCCGAACATCGCAGCCTTCTGCTGGGGACGATCTCGGGTGGTGAGCTCGGCTGCTGTGCGGCGGGCGTAGACACCATGAGCACATCACCCACTGGCGCGGCCCCGCCTCCGGCGGCGGACCAGGACGTCTTGACGCGATCGCCCGGGTTCTGGGTGATCGTGCGATACGCGGTCATGTTCGGCGTCGTGCTTGCCTTTGCGTCGCTGGCATTCATCGGACTCGTCCAGTTCGGCACGAACCTCTGGTTCACGCTACCCGACGATGTCGGATGGTTCGGCGGAAGCCCCTGGTGGGTGGCCGTGACCGCGGGCGCAGGTCTGCTGGTGGGAGTCATGCGTCGCGGCTTTCGCGTCCCTCTCAAGCTGCCGGGCACGGTCGAGTCGATCAAGGTCGCGCGCGTCGAACCGTCCACGGTGCCGGGTGCCGTCGCGGTCTCGCTGGTGTCGCTCGCGGGTGGGGCGAGCCTCGGTCCCGAGGAGGCACTGGGGAAGCTCGGGGGTGGGCTGGGAACCTGGATCTCGGAGCGCCGGAAGCTCAGTGAGGACGTCAGCGCGACGAACACGCTGAGCGGGATGTCCGCGGCGTACGGGGGACTCCTGTCGTCCCCGATCCTGGCCTCGGTCCTCACCCTCGAGATCGCGCGCCCGAAGGCCGTGCGCACCGGCGACACGCTGGTCGGAGGCCTGATCGCCGCCTCAGTGGCGTTCGCCGTCTACTTCCCGATCGCGGGATCGACCTTCGTCGGGATCTACGAATTGCCGGCGTACGAGTACCAGGACTGGCAGATGCTCGCGGCCGTCCCCCTCGGCATCGCGGCCGGCGTGCTCGCGCTGATCACCGTCGTCGCGATCGCGCTCATGGCGCGACTCATGGCTCCGCTCGCGAGATACACGGTCCTGCGGCCGGTCATCGGCGGTGTGGCATTCGGGCATCGTCGGGGTCGCACTGCCGCTGACCTTGTTCACCGGAACCGATCAACTCACGACCGTGATCCACGACGGCGCGGCCCTCGGGGCCGGCCTGTTGATCGCGGTCGTGTTCGCGAAGATCCTCGTCTTTGCCATCTGCGAGGCGACGGGATTCATCGGTGGTCCGTTCCTCGTGATGCTGTTCATCGGCGGCACGGCCGGGGTGACCACCCACCTGCTGATCCCGGGCCTGCCGGAGGGGTTCGCGTTCACGGCCATGTTCGCCGCCCTCCCAGCGGCGCTCGTGTCTGCCCCCTTCTCGCTGATCCTGCTCGGTGCCCTGACGACCCAGATCGGCACGTTGCAGATCGCGCCGGTCGCCGTCGCCGTGCTCACGGCGTACCTGTTCGTCTCGGGATCCGGCTTGCTCATGTCTCTGGCCCGTAGGGGAGCCAAGAAGACTGCCCCCGTGCCGGCGGCGGACGATGCGGACGCCGGTGCGGCGTCCGAGGGATGAGGCCCGACGATCGCAGCGGCCCTCGACCAAGGCGTTCCGCACCGAACGACCAGCGAATGGAATCGTCCTAGGATGCATGCCATGACCACCATCCCTGACAGCGTCCGCGAGTTCGTTGCGGGCGGGCTATGGGCCCACGTCGTGACGATGAACAAGCACGGTGAGCCCCACGTCAACCTGACCTGGGCCGGCTTCGACGGCGACGAGATCGTCTTCGCGTCGTTCTTCGACGCCAAGCGGGCGGCCCGCCTCAGGCGTGACCCACGCGTCACTCTGTCGTTCCAGGCAAAGGGATACGAGGGGGGCGCGCTGTACCCCTACCTCGTGGTGAACGGCCGTGCGACCGTCGAAGACGGCGGGGCGCTCGCGGTCATGGACCACCTCTCGCAGTGGTATATCGGCCCGGGCGCGACGTACCCGGCTCGCGACATGCCGGTGGGCTGGACCTTCCGCGTCGCGATCGACAAGTTCTACGGCCAGGGTCCGTGGAACGATCGCTGGGTCGAGATGGATCGTGCGAGCCGCGGAGGATCTGCCACGTAGACAGCGCCTGGATGGCCCGCGTTCACGTCAGGCCGGACGTCGCCGATCGCCAGACCGGGGGGCCGAACCACACAAGGACGGAACATGAGTTCGGAGCAAGGCTTCTCGGAGCCCGACACGCAGCCTCGGGCACCACGGTCCGCGGGTCTGGCCGGCATCGCATTCTCGGTCCTGTTCCTGGCGTTCGCCCTCCTGCTCGGCGCTCGACCCCCAGACGGCCTGACGGCGGCAGGTCTCGTCGCGTGGTTCGAGGACACCGCGAAGACGCCCGTGACGATCGCCGTCCTCTACGTGGCCCCGTTCGCGGGGATCGCCTTCCTCTGGTTCCTCGCCGTGGTCCGAGACCGGATCGGGTCCCGTGAGGATCGGTTCCTGTCGACCGTCTTCCTGGGCAGCGGCCTGCTTTTCGTGGCCATGTTCTGGGCCGGAGGGGCGTCGCTCGCCAGCGTGGTCGCATCCGGTCGATTCGAAAGCGGCCCGTCGCTCAGCGCGACGGACCTCCAGTTGTTCCGCTCGCTGGCCTTCTCATTCCTCTTCGTCTTCGCTTCCCGGGCGGCCGCCGTGTTCATGATCGTGACCTCCACGATCGCACGTCGCACGGCCATCTTTCCGCCCTGGCTCGTCATCGCCGGGTACGTCATCGCCCTGGTCATGCTTCTGAGCGTGTCGGCGCTGCAGTGGATCGTGCTGCTCTTCCCGGCGTGGGTGCTCGTCCTGAGCCTGTTCATCCTCAACAGCGAGATCCGCGCGGCGCGAGCGAAGTCGGCAGCGAGGTCGGATACGGTCGGGTGACGCATCGCCTCACGGCAGCTCCCTCACCTGGCGCGTAGGCGCGTGGTCGCGGCGTCGTCACGGACCCGTCACCGGAGCGTCATCGCACCGTCCTTCGGTCGTCATGGCCGCGGGCCACCGTGTCCCCGACGCCGGCAGTGAGCCGGCCGGGACGTAGGAGGTTCGGATGAAGCGACTCCTGGTGGCTGCCTCGATCGGCATGCTCGCCCTCATGACGGTGGCCGGCCCTGTCGGGGCACGGACGTTCGGCGCGGTATACGCGAACGACCAGATCTATCGAGTCTTCGGGAACGCCGCCAACGTGCCCGACGGCACCGGCACCGACCCGTTCGCCAAGTTCACCAATTCGACCAACCAGGATCAGTTCGGGGTCGCGGCCTTCGCCCCCGGCTCCCCGACCGGCCATCACGGCGGCCGCTGGGCCGTCTACCAGGCGACCTGGACGACCGGCGATCCCGCCACGCTCGTGACGAGCTGGTCGCAGCTCCGAGGCGTTGGCCGATGCCGGCCAGCTGACCCTGGTCCGGAACGAAGCCGCGGACTTCCGCTGCCCGGTACTGGGGAACCCGACGCCGGTCGGGTGACACCGACCGCCCATCCCGCGCGGCGCTCCGCTTCGGCGGGCGCCGCGCAGCGCTATTCGACCGTGGACGCGCTGAACGTGATGCGCTTGCCCAGGAAGAAGATGCCCGGGTAGGTCGAGAACCCGTCGCCGGTGTTGTCGCGCAGGATCGACTCGGCGATCTCGACCGAGCCACTGCGGTCGTTGCTCACGAAGAAGATGGCGCTGCCGCCTTCGCCGTTCGAGGTGTTGCCCTCGATCCGGGTCCCGAGCACTCGCAGGGTCATCGTGTTGCCGTCGTTGTAGATGGCGCCGCCATTCCCGCCGCCCGGGAGCCCGTTCTTTGGCGGGTTGGCGCCAGTGCCGATCGCGTCGTTGTCGCGGAACCGGCTGTTGATGATCGTCCACGACACCCCGATGCTCGAGATGCCGCCGCCGTTGGAGCACCTGTTTCGCGCCGTGTCTGGCCCGCCGAACGTGCTGTTCACGATGTACACGGGTCGGCCGTTGAACTGCGAGAAGACCTGCAGCGCGGCGCCGCCGATGTCCGGCCCGGTGGAGGCACAGCGGTTGCCGGTGAAGGTCGAGCTCACGACCTTGAAGCGGCCGCCGCGGACGAAGATCGCGCCGCCACCATCCATCGTCTCGGTCCCGGTCGAGCGGCCGTTCGCGAACCGCAGCCGTTGGACCGTGAGGGTCGGGTGATCCTGGTTCTGGCAATGCGACGTCGTCCAGACCTGGGCCGGATCGCAGGTGTTCATGTACAGGATGCGCCGGGCGCTGCCGCCGTCGAGCGTCACGAGGCCGCCGCCATCGATGACGACGTCCGGCTGGTCGTTGAACACCTTGGCCGTCGCGGCCATCGGGATCGTGACCGGCGCCGAGCCGCAATCGAAGGTGATGACCCCGCCCTGGGCGACCGCGGCGACCACCGCCGCCGAGGTGCAGCTCCCTGGAGTCCCGGTCCCGACGACGTGGTCGGGGTCGGACGTGTCGACGAGCCGGGCCTCGGGCGGGATCGGGCGGTTGCCGGTCGGGTTGCCGACCGTGGCCGGCGGCGGAACGATCGGGCTGAGCTCCAGGGCGCGCTGCAGGAACGCCGCCATCTGGCCGCGGGTCACGACCTCGGCCGGGCAGAAGCGGCCGCCACCGCAGCCCGACGTGATGCCGGCCGTCGCCAGCCGGTTGATGTCCTTCGCGAAGACATTGCTGGCGGGAACATCCGAGAACGCGACGCCGCTCGTCGCGGTCAGGCCCAGGCCGCGCACGAGGAACGCGGCCATCTGGCCGCGGGTGACCGGATCGGACGGGCAGAAGCGGTCGTTGGCGGGCGGGTTGCAGCCCTTGGTGATACCGGCGGTCGCAAGCTTGTCGATGTCGACCGCGAAGGTCCCGGCGGTGTCGACGAAATCGGAGCCGCCGGTCGCCGTGAGGTCGAGGGCGCGAACGAGGAAGGCCGCCATCTGGCCCCGGCTGACGTCGTCGCGCGGGCAGAACAGGACGTTCGTCGGCGGGTCGCAGCCCGCGCGTGATGCCGGCGGCAGCGACGGCCTCGATGGCCGCCTCGTAGGTCGAGCCGTTGTCGTCCATGAACGTGCCGCCCGGCGGCAGGGCCGCGCTGACCGGCACCGCCCAGGCCCCGAGCCCGGCCGCGAGCAGCAGCACCAGCACGGAACGCCGAAGGCGGGTCATGACCATGGCCGCACCGTAGCAGCCGACGGGCACGCGGCCCAGCGGTGGTCGGTACCAAGCCGCGCCGGTGGTGGTACCGGTCGCCGCGCCCCGCGCCGCGCCGGGCGACGCCCGCGGCGGATCAGCCCTTGCGCTCCAGGATCGGCCGGGCGATGTCCGGCTTGTCGACGACGAACGCGAACATCGCGCGGTCGCCCCAGCGGCCCAGGAACAGGTGGCCGTAGATGTTCACGCCGGCGTCGGCGAGCGCCCGCGACAGGCGGGCCATCCCGCCGGGCCGGTCGTCGACCTCGGTGACGAGCGACTCGCCCTCGATGAAGACGTAGCCCTTGTCCTCGAGGATCGCCTTGGTCGCCTCGTCATCGGCCGTCGTCATGATCACGTGGCCCGAGTCGCCGATGCTGCCGCCCCCGATGGCCCGCAGGTCGACGCCGCCCGCCGCGAGCGCCTCCGCCAGGGTCGCCATGGCGCCGGGCTCGTTCTTGAGCTGGACGACGAACTGATTGGCCATGGCGGTCTGGGTCCTCCGGTGGGCGAGCGTTGCGGTCGCTCGATTCTACCCGCCGCACGCCGTCGGAACGGCGCGTGTGCCACGAACGCCTCCCGGATGCTACGGTCCGGCCATGACCGAGCCGACCCTGCCCGCCGGTGCCGCGGTGGCCCTGGACGCCCCGGCCGACGGCACGCGCCAGACGATCGAGGCCGCCGGGATCCCGTTCTCGACGCTGGCCTGGGGCGACCCGGCGGACCGGCCGCTCGTGCTCATCCACGGCGTCACGGCATCGGCGGAGATCTGGTGGCGGCTCGGCCCGGCCTTCGCGGCGACCGGCCGCTACGTCGTCGCCCCGGACCTCGCGGGTCACGGGCAGACCGGTCACTGGGCCGGCCACCACCGCTTTCGGGACAACGCCGCCGATGTCGCCGCCCTCGTCCGGGCGGCCGGGCTCGATCGCGATGACCTCCAGGTGATCGGCCACAGCTGGGGCGGGATGACCGCGGCGGCCTTGCCCGTGGCCGGGCTGCAGCCGGCGACGCTCGTCCTGCTCGATCCGCCGGCTATCCCGCAGGCCGCCATCGCGACGATGCTCGAGGCTCCCGATTCGCGCACGTACGACGACCTGGACGAGGCCGTCGCGGCGGTCCGTGGCGAGAACCCCGGGTGGCCTGAGGGCGACATCGTCGCCAAGGCACGGGCGTTGACCCAGGTCGAGGAGGTCGCGGCGCGGGCCGTGCTCCTCGACAACGGCGACTGGGACGGCGGTCTTGCCGACCTGGCCGACCCGGCGGCGGCCGGCATCTCGATCTGGCTCGTCCGTGGCGACCCGGCGGCCGGCGGGCTCGTCCCGAACGCCGTCATCCCCGCCTTTGCCGCACGGATCGGCGCCGATCACGTGGTGACGATCGCCGGCGGAGGGCACTCCCCGCAGCGGATCCATCCCGTCGCGACGACCGCCGCCCTGCTCCACGCCCTCGAGGACTAGCCCGCAGCGATCTCCGCACCACGCCGGATGGCGACGGCTCGCTGGTAGGCGGCGACGTAGACGGGCGCCGCGCCGGTCGTCCAGTCGAAGTCGACCGCCATCCCGCGGTCGAGCAGGGCATCCCACGACGGACCTTTGGCGGCCCGCAGCGCGAACGCCCGGTCGCAGGCGCCGAGCAGGGCTTCGACGGTCGGCTCGTCGAAGACGAACCCGGTTCCGTTGTGGCGATCCGCGGTCGCGTCGACGACCGTGTCGGCCAGGCCGCCGGTGCGATGCACGACCGGGGGCGTGCCGTAGCGGAGCGCGATCATCTGGCCCTGGCCGCACGGCTCGAAGCGCGACGGCATCGCGAAGAAGTCCGCGCCGGCATAGATCCGCCGGGCCATGACGCGATCGAAGGCCTCGATGAAGGCGACCCGGTCCGGCGACGCGGCGGCCAGCGCCCGGAACGGGTCGGCCAGGGACGGGTGCCCGGAACCCTGCACGATGAGCCGCGCCCCGCGCTCGAGGAGGGCAGGTGCCGCCCCGGCCAGGAGGTCGAAGCCCTTCTGGGGGTCCAGCCGCCCGATCATCCCGATGACCGGCCCGGGGTCGGCAGCATCCATGCCGTTCCGCGTCAGGAGATCCGCCCGACACGCCGCCGCGCCGGACCGGTCGGCGCGGTCGTACGTCGCGGCGAGATCGCGGTCCGTGGCCGGGTCCCAGACCGCCGTGTCGAGCCCGTTGAGGATCCCGATGAACCGGTCACCCCGCGACCGCAGTAGACCATCGAGGCCCATCCCGAAGGCGGGGGTCAGCGCCTCGGCGGCGTAGCCCGGCGAGACCGTGTTGACGATCTCGGCCGCCTCGATCGCGCCCGCCAGGAGGTCGATGCCGTCCGCGTTCTGGCCGGGGGCGCCACCGTCGACCGGCAGCCCGAGCTGCGGGAGCGCGCCGTTCGCGGTCCAGCCGTGATACGCGAGGTTGTGGAGCGTGGTGACGATCGCGGCCCGACCGACGATCGCGTCGTCCGCGTATCGGAGATCCCGGAACACGGCAGCCGGGCCGGCCTGCCAGTCGTGGAGGTGCAGGACGTCGATCGGCCGACCCTCCGCGCGCAGTGCCTCCAGCGCCGCCCGGCAGTACAGCCCGAATCGCCAGGCGTTGTCGGCGTAGTCGCCCGCCGCGTCGCCGTAGAAGGCCACCCGGTCGAAGGCCGGCGGATGGTCGATCAGGCGCAATCGATAGCCGTCCGCGGCGACGTCGATGACGGTCACGTCGCTGGCGCCGGCAGGGGCGCGCGGATCCGGCACGCGCAGGACGGTCTCGTTCACGACCGCCGCCGGCGACGGCTCGGGAACGCCCCGGTAGCGCGGCAGGAAGACGTCGACCGGCCCGTCGATGTCGTCGGGCAGCCGACCGAGCGCGCGGGCGAGGGCGTCGACCACATCGGCGAGACCACCAGTCTTGGCCCATGGCTCGCATTCGGCGCCCAGGAAGGCCACACGCAGTCCCATCGCCGGCCATGGTAGTCCCGCCCGGGGAGCGCCGGCGGCCGGCCGCCTCGTCGGCCAAGCCCGACGATCTGGCTCACTAAACCGGTTCACGTTCCGGGCGCGACCCGGTAGAATGCCCGGCCATGGAACCCGTCCACGTCCCGTCGATCCCGGCGGCGAGCTTCCCGTTGCCGCCCCGCCTCGAAGGACTCCGGCGCCTGGCCTACAACTACCACTGGGCCTGGCACCCGCGGACCCGCAATCTGTGGAGCCTCATCGACCGGACCGCGTGGAACCGCTACCGCAACCCCATCCCGGTCATCAGCGGCCCGACCGAGTGGACCCGCGTCCTCGATGACGAGAAGTTCCAGGCCGAGTACCACGACACGCTGGCCGAGTTCGACGAGTACATGGCCAACGGGTCCGACCACTGGTTCGCCCGCAAGCACGGCGACGACCTCGACGGCCCGATCGCCTACTTCTGTGCCGAGTACGGCATCCACGAGTCGCTCGGGATCTACTCGGGCGGCCTGGGGGTCCTCGCCGGCGACCACATGAAGTCGGCCAGCGACATGGCCCTGCCGTTCATCGGCGTCGGGCTGCTCTACCGCAAGGGCTACTTCCGCCAGCAGATCGACGCGGACGGCCACCAGGAGCACAACTACCCCGACTACGACCTCAACCGGCTGCCCCTCTCGCGCGTCCAGGACCGCAACGGACTGCCGCTGACCGTCACGGTCGAGCTGCCCGACCGCGACCTCACCGTCGCGGTGTGGCTCGCCCAGGTCGGCCGCGTGCCGGTCCTGCTCCTCGACACGGACGTCGCCGAGAACGCCGTCGAAGACCGGCCCATCACCCACATCCTGTACGTGCGCGGGCGCGAGATGCGCCTCCACCAGGAGCTCGTCCTGGGCATCGGTGGCGTGCGCGCGATCCGGGAGCTCGGGCTGGCGCCCGCGGTCTGGCACCTCAACGAAGGCCACTCCGCGTTCCTCCTCGCGGAACGCGCGCGCGAGCATGTCGCGGCCGGCACGAGCCTCGAAGACGCCTGGACCAAGGTCCGGCGCGACAGCGTCTTCACGATCCATACCCCGGTCTCGGCCGGCAACGAGCGGTTCGACAGCGACCTCGTCCGGCGCGTCGCCGGTCCCCTGCTCGACGGCGGCGGCGTCCCGGTCGAGCGCGTCCTGGAGCTTGGTCTCGGCATGGATGGCGACACCGGCCAGTTCGACATGACCGCGTTCAGCCTCCGCCTGACCAACGGCGCCAACGCCGTGAGCGCGCTCCACGCCGACACGGCCAACGGCACGTGGCAGGGCATCACCGACCACCCGATCCTCGATGTCACCAACGGCATCCACGGCCCGAGCTGGGTCGGCACCCCGGTCTTCGAGCTGCTGTCGCATCACCTCCACGCCGACCTCGACTCGCTCGACGCCGGGAGCCGCCAGGACCGCTTCTGGGAACGCCTCGAGCGCATCCCCGCAGACGAGCTGTGGGAGGCGCACCTGCGCCAGAAGCGCGAGCTCGCGCTGTTCGCCCACGGACGGCTGCGCAGCCAGCTGGCCCGCCACGGCGAGGCGCCGCACGTGCTGGCCGAGATCGAGTCGGCCCTCGATCCGGCGATCATGACGATCGGTTTCGCCCGACGGTTCGCGACGTACAAGCGAGCCGGCCTGCTCTTCAGCGACATCGACCGGCTGGCGCGCCTGCTGTGGGATGCCGACCGGCCGGTCCAGATCATCTTCGCCGGCAAGGCCCATCCGGCCGACCGCCCGGGCCAGCGGGTCATCCAGGAGATCTTCCAGCGCTCGCGCTCGCCGCAGCTGCGCGGCCGGGTGTTCATCCTCGAGGACTACGACATCCGGGTCGGGCGCTTCCTCGTCCAGGGCGTGGACGTCTGGCTCAACAACCCGCGCCGACCGCTCGAGGCGTCCGGGACATCGGGCATGAAGGCCGCCCAGAACGGCGTCCCGAACATCAGCGTCCTCGACGGCTGGTGGGACGAGGGCTACACCGGCGACAACGGCTGGGCCATCGGTGGGCGCGACACCGACCCCGACGAGGCCGCCCAGGACTGGGCCGATGCCCAGGACCTGTATCGGCTCCTCGAGACCGAGCTGATCCCGGCCTGGTACGACCGCGACAAGGCGGGCGTCCCGCGGCGCTGGACGGACGTCATGCGCCGGGCCATGGCGACGGCCCTGTGGCGCTTCTCCACGACGCGCATGCTGCAGGAGTACACGGAGCGGCTCTACCTCCCGGCGGCGGGGGTCGAGCTCGAGGAGGCGGAGCAGCAGCCCGTGATCACGGAGGCTGGCTGACACGACCGTGGCACCGCGCATCTCCCTCGCGCTCGCCCTGCATAACCATCAGCCGGTCGGCAACTTCGGCTGGGTCTTCGCCGAGGTGTACGACCAGGCCTACCTGCCGATCATCGAGGCCCTCGAGCGCCACCCCGGGGTCCGCCTCTCGCTCCACTACACGGGTCCGCTGCTGCGCTGGCTCGTGGCCGAGCGTCCGGACGCCATCGCCCGCTTGCGCGCCCTCGTCGATCGCGGCCAGATCGAGATCCTCGGCGGCGGGCTGTACGAGCCGGTCCTCGCCTCGCTCCCGGAGCGCGACCGGCTGGGGCAGCTCCGGCGCATGGCCGACGAGCTCGAAGCGCTCTTCGGCCGGCGACCGCGCGGGGCGTGGCTCGCCGAGCGCGTCTGGGAGCCGGACCTGCCGACCTCGCTGGTGGCCGCGGGCTACGAGTGGACGATCCTCGATGACGCGCACTTCCGCGCCGCGGCCATCCCCGAGGAGGACCTCTGGGGTCCGTACACGACCGAGGACCAGGGCCACCTCCTGCGCGTGTTCGGGACGGAGCAGGGCCTGCGCTACCGGATCCCGTTCCGCGAGGTCGACGAGGTCATCGACTACCTGCGCATCCACGCCACCGAGGCCGGCGACCGGGTCGGGATGATGGGCGACGACGGCGAGAAGTTCGGGGCGTGGCCGCAGACCTGGGAGCACTGCTGGGGCAACGGCCGCTGGGTCGAGCGGTTCTTCGAGGCCATCGAGTCGAACGCCGACTGGCTGGCGACCACCACCCCGTCGGCCTGGCTGGCCGACCACCAGCCGATCGGCCGGGTCTATGTCCCGACCGGGTCGTATGCCGAGATGGGCGAGTGGGCCCTGCCTGCCGACGAGAGCCTCGTCTACACCGAGCTCCTGCACCGCGCCCAGGCGGAGCGCCGCCCCGAGGCACGCTGGCTGCGGGGCGCGTTCTGGCGCAACTTCCAGGTCAAGTACCGCGAGATCAACGACCTGCACAAGCAGATGCTGCGCGTGTCGTCGGCGGTGGCGGACATGCCGGAGGGGCCGGAGCGCGAGCTCGCGCTCGATCACCTCCATCAGGGCCAATCCAACGACTGCTACTGGCATGGCCTGTTCGGCGGCATCTACATCAGCCATATGCGCCTGGCGACCCACGAGCACCTCATCGCCGCCGAGGACCTGGCTGAGACCGCCAGCGGGACGCTGTCGGCGGCCGCTCTCGCCGACCTCGACATGGACGGCATCGACGAGGTCCGTCTGGCCGCCGACGGCCAGGTCGTCACCGTCGACCTCGCCGAGGGCGCAGGCATCGGTGGCTGGGACATCCGGTCGGTCCGCCACGCCCTGACCTCGGTCATGCGCCGCCGGCCGGAGGCCTACCACGCGCTGCTCCGGACGCATGCCGATGTCCAACCCGGGGAGGACGCGGGCGGTGGTGGTGGCGACAGCGACGCGGTGGCGTCGATCCACGACGTGTTCCGGGTGAAGGAGGCGGGTCTCGCCGACCTGCTCGTCTATGACGGGCATGAGCGGCGCTCCTTCCTCGTTCGGGCGCTCGCCTCCGACGCGACGCCCGCCGACTGGGCGATGGCCCGTGCCGAGGAGCTCGGCGACGCGCTGAGCGGGCCGTTCGAGCTCGTGGACCTCGGCCAGGACCGGCTCGTGGCCCGCCGCGAGGCCTCGATCGCGGGGGCTGCCGTGACCGTCACGAAGACGCTCATCCTGGGCGGCGACCGGCGCAGCCCGACCCTCGAGGCCATCGTGGCCCTGGAGCATCGGAGCGGGCCGGACCTCGACTTGCGGCTCGGGACCGAGTGGTCGATGACGATGCTCGGTGGTGGCGGCAACCCTTCGGCCTGGTGGGAGGTCGACGGCAGCCGGTCCGGTCACGACACTCGCGGCCAGGCGAACGGGCTGACGACGCTCGCCCAGGGCAACGACTACATCGGCGTGGCGGTCCGCACCACGCTCGACGAACCGACGGATGCCTGGTGGGCGCCGATCGAGACCGTCTCGAACTCCGAGAGCGGCTTCGAGCGGGTGTACCAGGGCGGCGGCCTGCTGCTGTCGTGGCCGCTGCGCCTCGCCGCCGGGGAGCGCTGGAGCCGCACGATCCGCCAGGCCGTCACGACCGCCCACGACCGCCGCGCGGAGGGCGTCTGACCGATCCTTCGGCCCGTGGCCCACGACCACCGTCGGGCGCCCGCAAGCTGTCCGCCCCACGGCATGCGACTAACGCCCGCCCCATGAGCCTTAGGCGAGGCCGGCGCCTCGACCAGGTGACGATCTGGCGCATCCTGGCGCTGGATCCGCACACGCCACGCACGAAGCGGTACGTTCCGTGCGTCCGATCCTTGGCTTGCCGGGTGCGATGCCGGCTCGGGGCCGCCTAAGGCGTCCCCAGGCGAGCGTAAGACGCCGAGCGTGTTCCGCGGCCGGCGAATCCCGTCGCCCCACGACCGTCGCCCGCTGCGGCCGGCGAACCCCGTCGCCCACGCCTGCCGACCGATTTCCGCGACGCACGAACGCCGCCAGCCGGTTCCCGGCATGCGCGCCGCGCGAGCGAGCGCCGCCGCCCCGCCGCTAGCGCCCCGCCCCCGGAATCCGTCAGCCCGCGGCCTGCGCGCCACGGGCTGAGGAGGAGGAGTGAGGCGACGGATCGGCCCGCGACGGGCGCGGGTCCGGTTCGATCGGTTAGTGGACGAGCGCCATCGGGCGTCCGTCGGACGTCATCGTCCGCGAGTCGACCCCCCAGCGGAGGGCCGCGCCCGCGAAGGCCGCCAGGGCCCCCACGATGAGCGCGAGGATCAGGATCCCGACCATTCGGGCACCACCTTGTTGCTATAGTTGGCTAGGCCAAGAATGAGGCTACTTGGACTACTTGACTATGTCAATGGACGCGCCAAGCTCCCCGCCCGTGACGGGCGCCACCAGCGGTGGCGCGCTGGACGTCGAACGCGATTCGGACGTCCCCATCTCGACCCAGATCTTTTGGCAGCTCGCCTACCAGATCGACTCCGGTCGGCTCCTGCCGGGTGCTCGCCTGCCCCCGGTGCGGGAGCTCGGCGCTGCCCTCCGAGTGAACCCCAACACCATCCGCGCGGTCTATCGACGTTTGGCCGATGCCGGCTACGTCACGAGTCGCCACGGTGCGGGAACCCACGTCGCCGACCGGCCTCCGCAGAAACGCGGCACCGAGGCCCTGGCGGGCGTCGTCGCCGAGATGCTGCGCCGGGCCGCCCATGCCGGCTTCACGGCCGACGAGGTGGCCGCCGCGACCTTCGCTGCCGCCGCGGAGCGCAAGCGCCCGGGGCCGCTCGTGCGCGTCCTCTTCGCGGAATGCACGAGCGCCGACGCCGGCTATGACGCGGAGCGCCTGAACGACGAATTCCCCGGGCTCATCGAGGCCGAGGGCACGCTCATCGACGACCTGCCCGACCGCCTACACCGATTCCACTACGACCTCCTGGCCACGACGACGTTCCATGCCGACGAATGCCAGGTCCTCGCCGCCGGCCGCGTGCCGGTCGTCGCCATGCTCGTCGGGCCCGGGTACCTCGAGCTCGTCCACGAGATCGCCGGGCTGCCCGCCGGGTCCCGGGTCGGTCTCGTCTGCGCGAGCGAGCGCGGCGCCGACAACATGCGTGAGACGCTCCAGCTCTCGGGCACGTCCGGCATCGAGATCGTGCCTGCGCTCATCGGCGACGCCGAGGAACTGGCCGCGGTCGACGCCACGGCCGACGTCATCCTCATGTCGCGCGAGGCGCTGGCGGCCGGGCTCGACCGCCGCCTGTCGCGGCCCGAGCGGATCCGGCCGTGGTCGTACGAGTTCGACCCGTCGGGCCTCGAGCTGCTCCGCCGCGCGATCGACCACATCGCCGCGGACCCTGCCGAGGTCGCCGGAACCTGACGCTGCGGGTGACCGCGTGCGATGCTTGGCCGATGCCGACCATCGGCTCCCCGCAGCGCGATTTCCACGTCCGCCGGACCGCCCGCGAGCGCTACGCCATCGAGCCCGGCATGACCGGCATCCGGGGCGACCTGCTCGTCACCGACCTCGCTGCGATCCGTCACCTGGCCGCCCGGATGAACGCGGACCGGCCGGCCGGCGCTGCCGGGGTCGGAGCCGGCGAGATCGGCGCCCTGGGCCTGCTCCATGAGATCGGGCACCTGCTGATCGCCCGCTACGAGGCCACCCGCCGGCCCGAGGCGATGATCACGGCGCTCGTCGACGTGCGCGACCAGCTCGGCCCGGACGCGGACACCCTCCTCGACCGGTTCGCCGCCGAGTTCCCCGGTCGCGGCCCGGCGCCCGAGCCCGCGGTCGAGCGGCTCGAAGAGCTGCTGCTGACCCGCATCGCCAACGAGAACCCGGCGCTCGGGCCGCTGCGCGAGCTGGTCGACGACCGCGTCCTCGTCGAGGGCACGCGCTACACCGAGGCGATCGCCGGGCTCGAGCGGCTCTTCGCCGAGGGCGACGAGCTCCTGCCGGGCGGCGGCTCGCTGATCGAGCTGATGCGGGCCCCCGCCCGCGCCGCCCCGACCTCGCTCATCGGGCCAGCTGCGCTACATCCGCGAGCACTGGGCGGCGCTGCTCGGCGACGCCCTCGAGTCGCTGCTGCTCCGGATGGACATCGCCGTCGGCATCCTCGCCGAAGAGGAACGTGGCCTGCACCTGCGATTCGGTGGCGGGGCGGGCGGCGGCTTCGGTGGCGAGGTCCATGCCCCGTCGTTCACGGGGGCCGCCGACGAGCCGGAGGCATTCTCGAGCGATTCGGCCTGGATGCCGCAGCTCGTGCTCCTGGCCAAGAGCACCTATGTCTGGCTCGACCAGCTGTCACGGCGGTTCGGGCGCGACATCCGGACGCTCGACGCGATCCCCGACGAGGAGCTCGAGCAGCTGGCGCGCTGGGGTGTTACCGGCCTGTGGCTGATCGGGCTGTGGCAGCGCTCCGTCGCGTCGGAGCGGATCAAGCGCATGCGCGGCAACGCGGACGCGGTGGCGAGCGCCTACTCGCTCGACGACTACCGGATCGCCGACGATCTCGGCGGCGAGGCGGCCTATGCCGACCTGCGCGACCGGGCGTGGACCCGCGGCATCCGCCTCGCCAGCGACATGGTGCCCAACCACATGGGCATCGATTCGCGCTGGGTCATCGACCACCCCGAATGGTTCCTGTCGCTGCCGGAGCCGCCGTATCCCGCCTACCGCTACACCGGCGCCGACCTCTCCCCGGACGAGCGCGTCGGGGTCGTGCTCGAGGACCACTACTGGAACGACTCGGATGCGGCGGTGACGTTCAAGCGGTTCGACCGCTCCGGGGGCGAGGACCGCTACATCTACCACGGCAACGACGGCACGAGCTTCCCGTGGAACGACACCGCCCAGCTCGACTTCCTGAGTCCGGCGGTCCGCGAGCACGTCATCCAGGTCATCCTCGACGTCGCGCGGCGCTTCCCGGTCATCCGCTTCGACGCCGCGATGGTGCTCGCGAAGAAGCACATCCAGCGCCTCTGGTGGCCGCTGCCGGGGGCATCCGACTCGATCCCGTCGCGGGCCCAGTACGCGATGAGCCAGGCCGACTTCGACGCCCGCATGCCGGTCGAGTTCTGGCGGGAGGTCGTCGACCGGGTCGCGGCCGAGGTACCCGGCACGCTCCTGCTGGCCGAGGCGTTCTGGATGCTCGAGGGCTATTTCGTGCGGACCCTCGGCATGCACCGCGTCTACAACAGCGCCTTCATGCACATGCTCCGCGACGAGGACGGCGCGAGCTATCGACGGCTCATCAAGGAGACCCTCGAGTTCGACCCCGAGATCCTCAAGCGCTACGTGAACTTCATGAGCAACCCCGACGAGGCGACGGCGGTCGAGCAGTTCGGCAAGGGCGACAAGTACTTCGGTGTCGCGATGGTCATGGCGACCATCCCGGGGCTGCCGATGATCGGCCACGGCCAGGTCGAGGGCTACGGCGAGAAGTACGGGATGGAGTTCCGGCGGGCGACCCTCGACGAGCATCCCGATCCGTGGCTCGTCGACCGCCACGAGCGAGAGATCTTCCCGTTGCTCCACCGCCGGGCCTGGTTCGCCGAGGCCCACGAGTTCCTGCTCTACGACTTCGTGACCGACGGTGGCGGGGTCGACGAGCATGTCCTCGCGTACTCGAACGGCGCGGGACCCACGCGCTCGCTCGTCATCTACCACGACCGGTTCGGGTCGACCGCGGGGACGATCCGCGAGTCCGCCGCCTACGCGCGCAAGACGGCGTCCGGGGCCAAGCGTCTCGTCCGCCGGACGCTGGCCGACGGCCTCGGCCTGCCCGACGACCCGTCGATGTTCGTGGCGTTCCGCGACGCGCGCACCGGCCTCGAGTACCTGCGCTCGTGCCGCGAGATCCGCGAGCACGGCCTGCGGCTCACCCTCGACGCCTACCAGGGCCACGCCTTCTGGGAGTTCCGCGAGGTCCCGGACGGCAGCTCCGGCCAGTGGCGCCGGCTGGCCGAGCGCCTCGGCGGCCGCGGCGTGCCGTCGCTCGAATCCGCGCTGCGCGACCTGCAGCTGGAACCCGTCCACGCCCCGCTGCGGGCGGTCTTCGACGGCCCCGAGGTCACGGCCGTCCTCGACGGCGGCGCGAGCCCGGCCGACCTGGACACCCTCGAAGCCCGGTTCGCGGCCTTCCTCGCCGGGGTCATCGGCGCGACCGGTCTCGCGGGCGAGACCGGCGCCGACCCGGCCGAGCTCGCGGCGACCATCCGCGAGCGGACCGTGGCGGCGTTCGCGGTCGGCGCCGAGGGCCTCGAGCGGGGCGATCGGGCGGCCCTATTGGGCTGGCTCGCGATGTCCCGGACCGGGGAGCTGGCACCGAACGCCGATGTCGTCGCCACGAGCGCGGCCTGGTTCGACGAGCTGCGCCTGGCGCCCCTGCTCGCCGTCGGGTTCCGCAATGCCGGGCTCGACGAGTCGGCGGCGTGGGCCGCGGCCGACCGGATCCGGGTCCTGCTCATCCTGCCGCGCCCGAGCGCGACCACCGGCCGCGGCGCGGTCCGCGACGCCCGCCTGCTGAGCGCCTGGCTGGCCCGCGATCCGATCCGGACCGCCATGGGCCTCAACACCTGGGAGGGCGTCGAGTGGCTCGACCGGGCGCGGTTCGAGGAGGTCCTGACCTGGGCCGCCCGGCTCGACGGGATCGACGCCGGCGGACCGGCCGATGCCGCCTTCGTGCGGCGGCTGGCCGCGGCTGCGGAGGCCGCCGGATATCGGGTCGACCGGCTCGTCGCGCCGGCGGCGACGAGAGCATCGCCGAGCGCCCGGCGCTCCAGCACGACGACGCCGTCGAAGCCCCGCCGGCCACCGACGACCCGCCGCTCGACCTAGACGGGCGGAGCGGTCCTCGGCGCCGTCCGGCGCCTCGACCCGAGCGCGGCGCCGCGCGGGTCAGTCGAACAGGATCCGCCAGACGAGCGAGGTCGGCGGCGCGCCATGCGAGATGACGGCCTCGAGGTGGTCGCGGTAGCGGAACCCCGGGGTGTCCCCGAACCCGCCCGGCAGCCCACCGGCGACGATCGCCGCCGGATCCGCGCCGGCCGCCGCCGCGGCGCGGCGGCGCGCCTCGAGTTCCATCGCCCACATCTCCATCGAGCCGGCGAAGTAGGTCGACAGCTGCGTCGACGACAGGCGCGCGCGATCGAACTTGGCGCGCGCCTCGGCCTCCTCCTGGAACCCGAAATCGACCATGAACGCGACGGCCTCCTCGCCGGTCATGCCGGCGGTGTGGATGCGGGCGTCGATGATCGCGTTCGTGATCGAGCGCAGGTAGAACTTCCAGTGGGTGAGCAGGAGCGCGGGGTCGTCGGCGCCGTACCCGACATCCATCATGACCTGGGTCACGTAGACCGCCCAACCCTCGTGGAACAGGCCGCTCGAGAAGATCGACCGGGCCAGCGACGACGAGCGGTTCTGGTAGACGCCCTGGAGGTAGTGCCCCGGGACCGCCTCGTGGATCGTCAGCAGCCGGAGCATCCGGGCGTTGTCCTCGCGCAGGTATGACTCGCGCCGCTCGGGCGGCCAGTCCTCGGGCATCGGGGTGATCGCGAAGAAGCTCGGCAGGCCGGTCTCGAGGGGACCCGGCGAGATGAGCATCGCCCCGCCGGACGCGCGCAGGAAGACGGGCGTCCAGCGGATGTCCATCGGCTCGTCGCTCAGCCCGATGAGGTCGCGCTCGCGGCAGAACGCCTCGATCCTGGCGTTCTCGGCACGACAGAAGTCGAGCAGATCCTCGGCCGCCGGATGGTCGTCCGCGATGGCGTCGAGAACGCCGCGCACGAGTGCCCCGTCGTCGTCCGGGATCGGTTCGCCGGGACGCCACGTCGGCCAGGCTTCGCGCGCCAGTCGGGCCATCTCCGCCCGGACCGCCCCGAATTCTTGTTCGGCCTCGGACAGGATGCGTTCCGGCGTCAGCGTGTCGGAGCGCATCGTGTGGCGCAGCTTGCGTGCGAACCGGTCCGGCCCCAGTCGACCCTCCCCGTCACTGCGCGGCAGCACGTCATCGCGCAGGTAAGTTTCGAAGCCCGCCAGCGCCTCGCGGGCCGTCGCCGCCGCGGCATCGAGTCGCGGGCGGACAGGGTCGAGCGCCGGGTCGTCACTAGCCGCCTGATCCAGCGCGTCCTCGATGAGCTCGGTCACCCCGGGCAGCTGCTCGATGGCCTTCTCGGTCTGGAACCGCCCGACCGGCCGGCCGTCCTCTGTCCCGACCAGCGCGGCCTTGGCGCCGTCCAGCAGCACGGGCATCGCCTCGAGGCGTCCGCACACGCTGGCGAGTCGATCGGCGAGCGGCGCGAACTCCCGAGAGAGCAGGCCGAACAGGCCGTCGCCGAGGAGGTAGACCCAATCGAGCGGGTTCCAACGATCCTCCTGGAGATCCAGCTCGTCGAACCGTGCCGCGTCGAGGGCCCCAAGGACGAGGTCGCGATCGATCACCTCGTCGGCGGTCAGCGCGGCCGGATCGAGGGCCGCGAACGTCGCGGTCCAGTCTTCGATGAAGGCGATGCGCGCGGCGCGCCCGGCGTCGGACACATCGGGCCAGCGGTGGTCGTGGCGGTGGTCGCCGACGGCGGTCGCCGCCGTGGGGCTGACCTCGAAGAACGCGTCGAGGAAGGCAGCGAAGGTGGTCGGGAAGGCAGACATGGTCGGAGTCTAGCGGTGCCGGCGCGACGGGAAGCGGCGCGGCGCGGGACCTGCCCGGAGCCAGGCCGGCCGTTCGGTACCATGCGCCGATGACCGCACAGACGTGGGTGAACCCGATCGTCCTGACCGGGCGGCGCGTGCGCATGGAGCCGCTCCGCGAGGAGCACGTCGACGATCTCGCCCGCGTCGCCTTCGATGCGCCCGTCTGGCGCTGGACGATCGCTCGTCCCCAGACCGAAGCCGGCCTTCGTGACTGGATCGCGACCGCGCTCGCCAACGCCGCCGCCGGGACCGAGGTGCCGTTCGCGACCGTGGACGTCGCGTCCGGCCGGGCCATCGGGAGCAGCCGGTTCATGACCATCACGCCCGAGCACCGGCGCCTCGAGATCGGCTGGACCTGGGTCGGGGTCGCCTACCAGCGGACGGGGGCCAACCGCGAGGCCAAGCTCCTGCAGCTGACCCACGCGTTCGAGACCCTCGGGGCCGAGCGGGTCGAGTTCAAGACCCACGCCCGCAACCTCGCGTCGCGGGCCGCCCTGCTCGGCATCGGGGCGACGTTCGAGGGCGTCCTGCGCCACCACACGATCATGCCGGACGGCTCGAACCGCGACTCGGCGTTCTACGGGATCATCGCCCCCGAATGGCCGGGGGTGCGCGACCGGTTGCGCGCCAAGCTCGACCGATGACCGGCGCCCCGAGCAGCCTGGCCGGCGCCTTCGCGCCCATCACGACCACCGACTACCACACCGGTGGCGAACCCTTCCGCATCGTGACCGGCGGCGCGCCGGAGCTGGTCGGGCGGACCATCCTCGAGCGGCGCCGCTGGGTGGCCGAGCACGCCGACGACGTACGGCGGACGCTCGTCTTCGAGCCGCGCGGCCACGCCGACATGTACGGCTGTTTCGTCACGCCGCCGGACGACGACGGCGCCGATCTCGGCGTCGTGTTCTTCCACAACGAGGGCTACTCGACGGCCTGCGGCCACGGCACGATCGCGCTCGTGACCTGGGCCATCGACAGCGGGCGGATCGCGATCGCGCCCGGGGCGACGTCGGTCGACGTCCGGGTCGACGTGCCGTCCGGCCGGCTCGCCTGCGCCGCCGACCTCGAGCCCGACGGACGGGTCCGCTCCGTCCGCTTCGAGAACGTGCCGTCGTTCGTGGTCGCCCGCGACGTGCGCGTGGCCGGACCGGACGGCCCGCTGGACCTGGACATCGCGTTCGGTGGCGCGTTCTACGGGTCGCTCGACGTCCGCTCCATCGGCCTGTCCGTGACGCCGTCCGCCCTGCCCGCAGCTCATCGCCCTGCAGCGGGCGCTCCGTCCGGCGCTCGAGGCGGCGGTCGAGGTCGTCCATCCGCTCGAACCGGAGCTGCGTGGCATCTACGGGGTCATCTTCTGGGAGCCGCTCGACGACGAGGACGGGCAGGTCCAGCGCAACGTCACCGTCTTCGCCGACGGCGAGGTCGACCGGTCACCGTGCGGTTCGGGGACGAGCGCGCGGCTGGCCATCCTCGCCGCACGCGGCGAGCTCGCGATCGGCGAACCGTTCACCCATCGCTCGATCGTCGACAGCGTGTTCGAGGCTGGGATCAGCGGGACCACGACGGTCGCCGAGCGAGCGGCCGTCCGGACCTGGGTCCGGGGCAGCGCGTACCGCACCGGCGAGCACGTCTTCGAGCGCGATCCGCGCGATCCGCTCGGGCCCGGTTTCCTGCTGCGATGATCGGGCTCGCTGACATCGCGCACGCCGAGGGGGCTATCCTCGCGACCGAGCGGCCGGCCACTCAGGGGACTTGGGCCGTGCCGACCGACCGCGGCAGTCGGAACGCCCACCAGACGGAGGACGTCGCATGATCGGGTTCATCATCCGGACGGTCGTCATCGCCATCGCGGTGGCCGTCGTCGCCTACGTCTACCCGTCGATCACGTACGGGGACGACATCACGACCCTGGCTGTCGTGGCGGTGATCCTCGGCCTCCTCAACGCGTTCGTGAAGCCGATCATCGGCGTCTTCGCCCTGCCGCTCAACATGATGACCCTCGGGCTGTTCGGGGTCGTCATCAACGCCGCCCTGCTGCTGCTCGTCGCGTTCATCTCGAACTTCGTCGGCTTCGACTTCGTCGTCGGCGGCTATCCGCCCGAGTTCGGCATCTCGGCCATCGTCGCCGCGTTCGTCGGCGCGATCGGCATCTCGATCGTCGGCACGATCGTGGGCATGGTGGTCCCGGACTGAGCCTGCCGGGCCTGCCGCGGACGACGCCCGTGAGCGACGACGGCGCCGTCCTCGCCGATCGCCTGCGGGCCGCCGGCCGCCGGCGGACGCCCGTCTACGCCACGGACCTGGCCGCGCTCGACGCGGCGTGCGCGGCCGTCCGTGACGCCTTCCCGGACCCGATCGTGCGCCAGTACTCGGTCAAGGCCGACGACACCCCCGCCGTGATCGCGCGCGGTCGCGGCCCGGGGCTTCGGCGCCAACGTCGTGTCGCGCGGCGAGTGGGCCGCGGCCCGTCGGGCCGGCGTCTCCGACGACCGGATCAGCCTCGAGGGGGTCGGCAAGACGGATGCCGACCTGCGCGCCGCCGTCCGGGCCGCGGCGGCCGGACATCCGCTGCGCTGGGTCGCCGTCGAGTCGCCCGAGGAGGCCGCGGTCCTCGGTCGCCTGGCGGGCCGGGCCGGCGTCCGCATCGACGTCCTGTACCGGCTCAACCCGGACGTCGCACCCGAGACGCTGGCGGTCCTCGCCGTCGGCGCGGGTGCCACCAAGTTCGGGATGGACGAGACCGAGATCGCGGCGGCCATCGCGGCCGGCGGCGGTCCCGACGGACCGCTCCGGCCACGCGGCATCCACCTCCACGTCGGGTCGCAGCTCGGGGCCGTCGACGCGTGGCGGGATGCCGTGCGCAAGGCGCTGTCGCTGGCCGCCCTGTGGCGGGGCTCGATCGACGGCTTCGACACGGTCGACCTGGGCGGCGGGTTCCCGGTCCGCCCGGTCGGCGAGCCGTCACCGGCACCCGAACGGTTCGCCCGCGAGCTGCCGGCGCTGCTCGCCACCCTCCCGGCCGATCGTCGACCCGGTCGCCTCGTCGTCGAGCCGGGGCGCGTGCTCGTCGCCCGGTCGGGCTGGCTCGTCGCGCGCGTCCTGCATGCCCGGGAGCGTGCCGGTCGCCAGGTCGTCATCGACGCCGGCATGACCGAGCTCATCCGGCCCGCGCTGTACGGGGCACATCACCGGGTCGTGGCACTCACGTCGCTCGGGCGCGCCGGTGGACGACGGCTTCGCCGACGCCGCGCTCGCCGACCCGACCGTGGCCCCGACCCGCGTCGAAGGCCCGATCTGCGAATCGACCGACGCCCTCGGCACGCACGACCTGCCGCCCCTCCGCCGCGGTGATCTCGTGGCCATCGCCGACGCCGGCGCCTACGCCGCCTCACAGCGCTCGCGCTACAACGGCCGTCCGTTCGTGCCGCACGTCTTCGTGGGCGGCGCGTCGTAGCCGGCCGGAGGGTCGGTCGCGCCGTCTATCCTGCGGGCATGCGTCGATCGAACGGATCCCGGGCCCTCGCGGCCCTTGCGGCCGCCCTCTGGCTCCTCGCCTCGCTCGCCGCGACCGGCGTCCGCGCCGCCGACCCCGTCTACCCGGACCGCCTCGCCGACCAGCACGTCTTCGACACGGCCGGCGCCCTGAACGACACGACCCGGGCCAACGCCGAGCAGATGGCGACAAGCCTCGCCAACGGCGCCGGGGTCGACATCGTCGTCTACACGCGGACCCCCGACGACGGGGTCGTGACGCCCGAGGCCGCCAGCGCCGATGCGCAGGTCCTCGCCGACCAGTGGGCGGTCGACCTGGCCATCGTGGCCGACGTCGGCGCGGACGGCGTCCCGGCCGAGATCGGCCTGGCGACACCGGCCGCGGGCTCCTCCTCGATCGATCCGGCCGAGCTCGATGCGATCAGCGCCGAGGTCGACGACTGGCTCGCCTCGGGCGACCTCGATTCCGCCGTGACGGTGGCGATGGCCCGGGCCATGGTCCAGCTGCTCGATCCCAACGACCCGGCCGGCGTCCCGGAGGTCGGCGTGCCCGCGGCCGAGATCCCCACGCCCGGACCGCCGTTCCCGGATCCGGTCGACCAGCAGGCGGTCTACGACTTCGCCGGCATCCTGTCGCCCGAGGCGATCGTCGATGCCGAGTCGACCATCGACGCCATC
Source organism: uncultured Chloroflexia bacterium (assembly GCA_963828965.1). GTDB lineage: Bacteria > Chloroflexota > Limnocylindria > Limnocylindrales > CSP1-4 > SPCO01. Next base: position 695,896 of record CAWHGL010000002.1, on the reverse strand, counting down.
GAGGCGCGGACCGGCGCCGAGGTCGTCGTGTACTCGCAGCTCGTCGACTACGGCGTGACCACCGAGGAGACCGAGGCGCGCGCCCGGGCGCTCATCGACCAGTGGGGCGTCGGTCGCAAGGGCTTCGACGACGGGCTGGCCATCTTCTTCGACATCGACCCGTCGCGTCAGCACGGCCAGGTCCAGCTGTACGCGGCGCCGGGCTTCGAGGCGACGTACCTGTCCAGCAGCGAGCGGCAGGCCATCTTCGACAACGACATGCTCCCGCACCTGCGCGATGCCGATTTCGATGGCGCCCTCGCCGCCGCGCTCGACAAGGTCGACGCCGCCGCGACGACGGATCACGCGGCCACGCTGCAGGCCGGCCGCCAGATCAACGCGGTCCTGGGCCTGGTCGGCGCGCCGATCGTCTTCCTGGGGCTGTCGGGCTGGGCCTTCTTCCACTGGCGTCGGTTCGGCAAGGACCCGGTCTACCTCGACGACCCGTCGATCCTCATGCCCGCCCCGCCGCCCGACCTCACGGCGGCCTCCGGCGCCTTCGTCATGGACGGTGGCACGTCGCGACGGGCCCTGACGACGGCGATGCTCGACCTCGCCTCGCGCGGCCAGATCGCCTTCCGCGAGGAAAAGGGCATGCTCGGGCTGTCGAAGAAGGTCGGCGTCGACACGAACCCGCCGCCGGGCGACCCTGTCGAGGAGGCGCACCGTTCGCTGAACTCCCGGCGCCCGACCGGTCCGGCCGAGGCGGTCGCACTGCAGCGCCTGCGAACCCTCGATGGCACCGAGCATTACATCGAGCCTGACGACCTGCCCAAGTTCGGCGCCGCGGTCGCCTCGTTCGACAGCGCGCTCGAGCAGCACGTCGTGGACCGCGGCTGGATGGTGGAGCGCCCCAGCAAGGTCGTCAGCCGCTGGGTCGGGCGTGGCGCCATCGCGATCGGCCTGGGCGCCCTCGCCATCTTCCTCGGGTTCAACGTCCCGATCTCCGGGCTCGTCCTCCTGGGTGGGGCGGCCATCGCCGGCGGCATCGTGATCATGCTGTTCGCCCAGGGCATGCCGTCGGTCACGATGCCCGGCGCGATGATCCGGGCGATGCTCGCCGCCTACCGGCGCACGCTCGAGAAGACCATGGAGCAGGCGCGCTCGATGCAGCAGGTCGTCGACGAGGCCAAGCTCGACTGGCTCGTGACGCCCGACCAGGCGGTCGTGTGGGGCACCGCGCTCGGCCTGCAGTCGAAGATCGACGACGTCCTGTCGCGCTCGATCGCAGGACGTCGAGGCGGGTCGCTCGGTCGCGTCGTCGACCTGGTTCCCGGTCTGGTACACGAGCTCGGACGGCTCGTCCTTCGCGAGTGCCGCCGCGGCCGGCAGCGGCGGGTCGATCTTCTCGGGCTCGGCCGTGCCCGACCTCGGCGGCATGATGTCGGCCCTCGGGACGATCGGGAACTCGCCGGCGTCGTCGGGCGGGAGCGGTGGCGGCGGGTTCAGCGGTGGCGGCGGGGGCGGCGGTGGCGGTGGCGCCGGCGGCGGCTTCTAGGCGCCGAACAGCTCGCGGCAGGCGTCGAGGCCCTCGATGGTCACCGGCGGACGTGGCGCGACCGCCACTGCTCGACCGTGAGCCGATAGCGCCGGGCGAGCCGCGGGACGCCCTCGGGAGCCAGCTCCTGGAGCCCGTTCTCCTCGTAGCCGATGGACCGCGTCACGCCGTTGGACGCCGCGTTGTCGAGGAACGCCTCGGTCTCGGCCCGCCGTGCGTCGAGGCCATCGAAGGCGAACGCCAGCACGGCGTTGCGCATCTCCGTGCCGAGCCCTCGTCCCTGGTACGCCTGCCCCAGCCACGACCCGGTGTGGACCATGCGGTAGGTCGGGAATCCCTCGGCCAGGACCGACTGCGCCCCGACCGGCTTGCCATCGAGCTCCGCGAGCAGGTGGAGCGCCCACTCGTCCGGCCGCCAGGTGGCTCGGGCGGCCCAGTGATGCCGCAGGAACCCGCGCTCGAACGTTGGGCTCGGCGCGGTCGACCAGGCGATGCCGAACGGCATCTCGCCCGGCGGATGGATCCCGGCTCTGGCGAGGTCCATCAAGGCGGGGAGCTCGGCATCGAGCGGCAGGCGCAGCACCAGGCGCTCGCTCCGGATGCGCAATCCGAAGGGCGGCCAGGCGTCAGCGAGACTGGTCGGACCGGGCTCAGCGGCGCTCATGGTCGCCCGACGCTACACTCCGGGCATGGGTGCTGTCGAGACGATGGAAGACTTCTTCGAGAAGCTGAACGGCGGCGATCGCGAGGGTGCGGTCGCGCTGATGGACGAGAAGACCGAGATGCGCGTGCACGTCGGCGACAGCGTGCAGACGCTGCGCGGCGTCGAGCGGGTCGGTGGCTGGTTCCTGCGTGGTGACGCCGGGTTGCGCATGATCCCGGGCGGGATCCGCGACACCGGGAACACCTACGAGGCGGACCTGCTGGTCGTCCGCCCCGGTGCCCCGACGCAGCACATCGACGCCACGTTCCGGGTGGAGGCAGGCCGCATCACGGCCATCAACATCGCGCCCCGCTAGGGACGTCCGCGCTACGGCGCGGGCGAGTCCGAGGCCCCCGACACCTCATCGGGCACCGGCACCGGGATGATGATCTCGTCACCGACGGAGATCTTGTCGGCATCCTTGATCGTGTCCTTGTTCGCCGCGAGCAGCTGCTCGAGCGTGATGTCGTTGCGCTTCGCGATCTTCGAGAGGGTGTCGCCCTGCTTGATCACGTAGGTCTGCGGCGTCGGCGCGGGCTCTTCGGTCGGTGAGGGCGAGGCCGTCACCTGGGCCGTGGCGCTGGGACTCGGACTGGCCCCGCCGCCCCCGCCACCGACGCCCAGGAGGGCCGGCAGGAAGAAGAGCACCAGGGCCGCGATGCCCAGCGCCCCGGCGAGCAGGGCGACCCGCGGCAGCCCCGGCATCGCGCCGAATCCCGGGCGAGACTTGATCGTCGGGTAGGCCTCGTAGCGCCGAGCGCGTTCCCACGATGGCCCGTCGTGCTGGACGTGCTCCAGCTGGGGCGACGCGGCTTTCGATCCCGATGACGCGCGGGTCGAGCTGACCGCCGGTCGCTTCCCGCTGCGGGTCGATGGCGGGTAGCCCGGATCCGGCTCGGCTCCCGACGCCTGCGCCGGGGCGCGCACCCCCGCGGACGACGCCGAGCGCGCCGCGGTGGTCCCGACGACGAGACCGGCGAGTTCGGGGTCCGGCGCGGACGACGGCACGTCGGCGGGGCCGTGAAGGCGCGGCGGCGCTCGGCGGTACGACGGGCGCCGCGGCTGGTGGGACGCCGGCCGCCGACCCCGGGCTCATCACGGCCTCGATCGGCTCGCCACTCGCGAGGCGGTCAGCAGAGCTGCCGGCGAGGCCCTGGCCCTCGACCGAGCGCGGTGCCACGAAGGCCGGCGCGTCGGCCGAACCGGCGCCAGCCCCGGCCGGCGGGCGCGTGGACCCGGAGCTGCCGGCCGCCATGGCTCCCGCCGAACCGGCACCGGTCGCCCACGGCGGCGGGGCGGCCCAGTCACGCGGCGGGTTGCGGCGCGGCCGTTCCTCGATCGGGAGATCGTCGTCGGGTCGCGCGCCGGACCACTCCTCGGCGCCCGTGCCATCGGGGCCACCGGTCGTCGCCGGAGCGACGTCCCCTGCCCCGGCGTCGTCGGCAGCCACCACGGCAGCCGCCGCGGGTGGCTCAGCTGGGGCGCGATCGGCGCGCGCCTGGGCCGCCTCGCGTCGAGCCCATGCCTGGAAGGTCGGGCACACCGGGAACGCGCTCGAGAGGCAGTACGCCTCCTGGTGGGCGAGCGCGCGGGGTGCCGGCTCGGGCTCGGCGAAGCAGCGATGGCGGTGGTCCGGACGGTCCGCCCGGGCTTCCCGGTCGTCGTCGAAGGCGACGAAGGGGCACGCCGGGGATCCGTCCAACGAAGGCTGCCCTCGTTCGGTCATCGCGGGGATGATAGCGGCCGCGGGCCGCTCTGCACCGGGCGTACCGGTACGACAGCGCCGGTCGCCCGGGATCCGTGACGCCACCGTGACACCGCCGCGCTACAGTCCAGCCCGCAACGGACGGGATGGCCGGGGCGCGATTCCACAGGCGAAACTTCGTGGCCGCTGACGGCTCTGCCCCGAGGGGACAGGAGGTGGGTGGTGCCCGGGATCGCGAAGCGGGATCGGCGTCGCGGTGTCTTCATCGGCGCGCTGGTCATCGGGGCATGGCTGTTGCCCATGGCGCCGGCGGCGGCCGGTGTCAGCGCCGATGGCTATATCGTCGTCCTGAAGCCGGCAGCCGGACCGACGAAGGCGGTAGCAGCGAGTCACGGCCGGCACTATGGCGCGAAACCCACGCATGTCTACGCACATGTGCTCGACGGGTACGCGGCGCGCCTCGACCCGAGTCAGCTGCAGGCGATCCGTTCGGATCCGTCCGTCGACTACGTCGTGCCCGACGGGACGATGTCCATCGACACGACCCAGTCCGGCGCGACCTGGGGCCTCGACCGCATCGACCAGCGAAAGCTCCCCCTCAGCGGGACGTACACCTACAAGAACACCGGGGCCGGGGTTACCGCCTACGTCATCGACACCGGCATCCGCCTGACCCACACCGAGTTCGGCGGCCGCGCGACATCGGGCTGGGATTTCATCGACGACGACGCGGACGCGTCCGATTGCAATGGCCACGGAACCCACGTCGCAGGCACGATCGGCGGGACGACCTACGGCGTCGCCAAGGGCGTCGCCCTGGTCGCCGTTCGCGTGCTGGATTGCGGTGGCTCGGGACCCACGTCCGACGTCATCGCCGGCATCGACTTCGTGACCGCTCAGCACCAGGCCGGTGCCCCGGCCGTGGCGAACATGAGCCTGGGAGGCACCGCCAACATCGCCCTCGATCAGGCCCTCCGCGACTCGATCGCCGACGGCGTGGCCTACGCGGTCGCGGCCGGCAATGACAACGCGAACGCGTGCGCCTACTCGCCAGCGCGGGTGGCCGAGGCGATGACGAGCGGAGCAAGCACCATCACTGACGGCAAGGCCTCGTTCTCGAACTGGGGCAAGTGCATGGACTGGTTCGCGCCGGGCCAGGGCATCACCTCGGCATGGCGGACGTCCGACACGGCGACCCAGACGATCAGCGGCACGAGCATGGCCTCCCCGCACACAGCGGGCGCGGCCGCGCTCTACCTGCAGTCGTTCCCGACAGCCTCGCCGGCGGCGGTCCAGAAGGCGCTCGCCGGTGCGTCGACCCCGCGCCGGATCAGCGGGCTGAACAAGTTGCTGAATCCGGGCACCGCGAATCTCCTCCTGTTCACCAGCCAATAGTCCGCGCGGCCGGCGGCCTGACCGCACCCAGCCGCGTCAGAAAGGAGGGGGCCTTGGGCGGTCGAATCGTCCCCGCGGGAGCGCGGGCATCAACCGATGGATCCAGTTAGCGGAGGACATCGCATGCATCGAAAGCGGATCTCAGTCCTCGTGGGCGTGCTGCTGATCGGAAGCTTCGCGACCGCGGCGCCGGCCCTGGCGGCCGCCCCGACCAACGACACCTATGCGGGGATCGAGACGGTCACGATCGGCTTCACCGCCACGATCGACACCACGGATGCGACGACCGACACCGACGACACGCTCATCAACGGGCCCGATTGCGGCGCACCGGCGACCGACGCCAGCCTGTGGTACTCGATCACCGGGACCGACACCGGTGTCCTCGTCGACCTGTCGGGCTCGAGCTACTCGGCCGGGGCGATCGTCGCGACGGGCGACCCGGTGGCGGGCTTCGAGCTGGTCACCTGCGGCCCGGAGGCCGTGGCCTTCCTGGGCGACGCCGGAGTCGACTACACCATCCTCGTCTTCGACGACCAGGAGGACGGAGCGGGGACCGGTGGCACGCTCGATATCGCGATCACTGAAGCACCACCCCCGCCGGAGGTGTCGCTGACCGTCAATCCCCGCGGGTCCTTCGATTCGCACACGGGCTCGGCCACCGTCCGTGGCACGGTGACCTGCACCGGCTCCGCGGACTTCAGCTTCATCGACGTCACCGCCCGCCAGAAGGTCGGGCGCCTGTTCATCGACGGCGAGGGCTTCATCGAGGGCTTCGCCTGCGACGGCAGCACCCAGGCATGGTCCGCCGAGATCTTCCCGTTCAACGGGATCTTCAAAGGCGGACGTGCCATCTCGCTGACGTTCGCCGTCGCCTGCGGCTCGGTGTTCTGCGGCGAGGGGTTCGACGAGAGCATCGTGAACCTTTCGTCCAAGAAGAAGTGATCGGCTAGGCCGGAGCGGCCGATACCGGTCGATGACGGCCCCGGGGACCACATCCCTGGGGCCGTCGGGAAGCAGGTCGTCGGTCGTTCGATCCCGCCGCAGGAATTCGACCGCGGAGTGCATCACGGCGTTCCGTAACCCGCTGAACGACGCGATCCAAGGGGGACCGGGTGCGAACCCGGACCCTGATGAGGTCGCGCGACAAACAATGGCGCGACGGCCGCGTGGTACCCCTTGTCGAGCATCCGGACCATGTGGGCCTTTCGGCCACAAGAGTCCCGATCCGAAGCACCCAGGCCACGTGCGGCCTCGAGCGGCCGATGGCGAGGGAGGTGCCTGACACGAGCGGCCTTGTCCGCCGATCGAACGAATGTCAGTAACGCAGAACCACATCAGGCGTCATCAGAGCGACCGCCGCGCATGCGGCTGGGAGCTGGACAAGGAGGGGTGCCATGCGCCTACGTCATAGGTTGGTCAGCGCACTGGGCGCGATCGTCATCGCGTTCGTCCTTGCTGCGCCGGTCGCAGCCGATACGACTGGAGGCGGGAACGGTACGCAGGCGACCGCATACCAGGACGGCGGATGCACGGACAACGGAGATAACACCGTCACGTGCTCGGAGACCGTGCTTGACGCGTTCAAGTTCAAGGTGAGCGGAGATCAGGTCTGCTACGACGAGCACACGTACACATACGACCAGGACACCGGGGATGAGGTCTCGAGTCATGAGTCGTTCGGATGCACCGAGAACTCGGGCAACGTCACGGTCAACAAGCTCGCATCCGTCAACGTCGCGTCGACCGACATCGCGTTGACGACGAGCGATTGCGACGTTAACGGCTGCAACGAGAGCGACGGAGGCACGATCTCGATCGCCGCGACGTGGACCGGGGTCGGGAAGACCTTCAAGTCGAGCACCTCGTTCCATTCGAGGGACCCGTTCTGCGTCGAGGTCGACCGGAGCAAGTCCACGACGCGGAACGCCACGTTCGACGGCCCGTTCGACGCGTCGTTCGCGCAGATCTCAGTCGGGACGTCGTCCTTCAGGGTCCGCTGCACGTAGCGTCCCGGATCATCCAGCTCGACCGGAGCGGAGACGTTCAGCGTCCCGCTCCGGTCGCTCGCATCAAGACCCGGAACTCTCTCCAGGTCGGGCTTGGGCGATCGACATCGGTCGCACGGAGGTCACGTCGCGCGGAGCTTCAGCTGCCCCTATCTCCTCTCCCGTCGCGCGTTTGACACGCCTCGTCGCCGCTCGGACACTGCTCGTGCACCCACCGAGACGATAGGGTTCGGCCCCTCAGCCCAGTGAGAAGGAGTCCCATGTCCCGCCTGACCCATTGGCTCGCGCCGACCACGACCGCCCACGCGCACTGCGACCTGCCCTGCGGCGTCTACGACCCCGAGCAGGCCCGCATCGAGGCCGAGTCCTGCCACCGCATCATCGAGAAGTACGCCGCGAACGAGGACCCGACCTTCCGGACGCGCGCGATCGCGATCAAGGAGAAGCAGGCCGACCTCGTCAAGCACCACCTCGACGTCCTCTGGCACGACTACTTCAAGCCGGAGCACCTCGAGAAGGTCCCGAACCTGCACGAGCTGTTCTGGAACGCGAACAAGCAGGTCTCCAAGGTCAAGGCGTCCACCGACGCTGCGGACTCGAAGAAGCTGCTCGACATGATCGATGACATCGACGCCGCCTGGAAGGCGACCGGCGGCGAGGAGAAGACGCGCGTCGCGGGCCGACCCGCCTGACGAGCGGGGTCAAGCCCCTCATGCGCATCCCGAGGCCCCGTCACTGGACGGGGCCTCGACGTACCACCGGCCGGCGCGATCGATGGCGCGGCCCGTGGCGGATCGCCGTGGCCGAGGCGAGCATGGCGCCGGCCGTCGCGGACGGCGACTGGCTGCTGATCGACCCGACCGTCGTCCGCTGGCCGCGACGCGGCACGGTCGTCGTCTTCCACGAGCCCGATGGCGGTGCGCTCGCGGTCAAGCGCGTCGCCGGTCGTCCCGGCGACCGGGTGCCCTTCGAAACGGGCTACATCGAGCTCGCCGACGACGAAGCGTGGCTGCTCTAGCGATGCGAGCCCGGCCGAGACGTCCGCGGCCGGCCACGGCGACCCGATCGACTCGCGTCGCTACGGTCCGGTCCCGGTCGAGCTGCTGGTGGGCCGCGCCTGGTTCCGCTACGCCCCGTGGCGCCGGATCGGCCCGCTCCGGCGGCCGTGACCGCCGAGACGATCCTGGTCCGAGTCAGTCCCCGGCGCTGACCGTATCCGCGAAGTCGAGGTAGCCGACGTCACCCATCGATCGTCCGGCCCGATCGAGCAGGATCGCTGCGGCGCTGAGCGACTCCACGCCATGCATCACCACGTGGATGAGGTACGTCGAGAGCGGATAGCCGTCGAGACCGTTCACGGTCATCGCTTCGCCGAGCCGCGCCTCGGTCAGTCCCGACAGCCACTCGAGGGTCTCCGCCTCGTCGCGTCGCCACTGATCGGCCAGCGTCGCAACGTCGGGGTAGTCGGCGGACGCCAACGTGACGTCCCAACGGTCCCTCGGCGCGCCCTGGAGGCGGAGGCGCCAGCTCCGTTCGACATCGAGTTCGTGCACGAGCGTGCCGCGAAGGTCCCGATAGGCCACGGTCGACGCATCGAGGTACGCGGTCGGCGCCAGCTCTGCGGCCCGGGCGATGGCCCGGTCGCGGATCCAGTAGAGGTACGCGAAGAGCTGCGCCACGTCCGTGGGTCGCATGCCGGAGCCCGTCAGCCCGCGGATCCGGCCGCCGCGCCGATCGGGTCGCCGTCGAGTGACAGCCCGGCCGCCCGGCAGTCGTCCGCGAAAGCGGCCTGCGCATCGAGCGTGGGCGACCAGCGCGTCGGGAAGGCCACGATGCGGTCGAGCCCGATCCCCGCGTAGGCGGCGAGCAGGTCGACCCGAGCCTGCCCCGCGTCGCGCATCTCCTCGTCGCGGGCGTACACGGAGAAGCGGAGGGTCGACGGATCGCGGCCCTCGCGCTCGCAGCGTTCGCGGACCTCGGTCATCCGCTGGGCGATCTCGGCCGGCGCCAGGAACACGTAGTTCAGCTCATCGGCGAATCGGATGGCGTAGCCGGCCGTCCGCTGCCGGCCGTTGCCGCCCACGATGATCGGGATGTGCGCCTGCTCGCCCTTTGGCACGTTGATGGCGCCACGGACCGATGCGGACCGGCCGTCCACCGTCGCCCGGCCGGGCGCGAACATCGCCTCGATGATCTCGAGGTGCTCGCCGAACGCGGCCATCCGATCGGCGAGCGAGGGGAAGCCGTAGCCGTAGGCCCGCCACTCGTCCTCCTTCCAGCCGGCCCCGATGCCCAGCTCGAAGCGGCCGCCGGAGATGACGTCGATCGTCGAGGACAGCTTCGCGGTCAGCGCCGGATTGCGGAACCCGGTGCACACGACCATGTGTCCCAGGCGGACACGCTCGGTCGCCATCGCCAGGGCGGACAGCACGGAGAACGACTCGAACGTGATCTCGTCGGTCGGCTCCGGCACGGTGTGGAAGTGGTCGAAGACCCACAGCGACTCGAACCCGAGCGCCTCGGCCTGCTCCGCGAGCTCGATCGTCCGGGCCCAGGCCGAAGCGGCCTGCCATCCATCGAATTCGCCCTTCCAGCCCTGCGGTGCCATGAGTCCGACCTGCATCCCGATCCTCCTGTCGCGCGGCGCCCGTCCGTCGTCGTCGTCGACGGTCATGGTGACGGTTCGGGGCAAACGTCGCGCCGGGCGGGTCAGCGACCGACACGCGTCGTGCCCGGCCTATCCTCCGCGGATGGACGCGTCCACCGACTTCGACCCGACCGCGCCGCTCCCCGGGCCGCCCGACCCCTGGTCCTCGACCGAGATGCCCAGCCGCCGGGGGACGGCACCGTTCCACATGACCGAGATGATCGCGGCCGAGCCGGCCATCACCGGCCGCATCCTCGAGCGCGAGGCGGTCGCCGGCTCGGCCTCGGCGCGTCTGGCCACGGCGATCGCGGCCGCCATCGAGGCCGGGGAACCGGTCGTGCTCACGGGCTGCGGCACCTCCGAGCACGGGGCGGTGGCCGCCGCCGAGATCCTGCGCGATGCCACGGGATCGCCCCTCGTCACGAGCGCGCAGGCCTTCGAGCTGGCCCTGGACGCGCCGGCGTCCGGCCTCGTCATCGGGGTGTCGCACGAGGGTGGGACGACTGCGACCAATGCCGCGCTCGAGGCCGCCCGCGCGGCCGGTGCGCGCACGGCCCTCATCACCGTCAGCGGGCGCTCCCCGGGCGCTGCCCTCGCCGACATCGTGGTCGAGACGGCCGAACTCGACCAGAGCTGGTGCCACACCGTCGGCTACCTGAGTCCGATCGTCGTCGCGACGGCCGTGGCCGGGCATATCAGCGGCGACCCGACCGCGGCGGATGCCGGTGCGGCCGTCGTCGCCGGCGGGCTGAGCGCGGCGCGCGACGAGCGCGGCAGAGGCCATCGCGGCCGGCCTCGCCGGCATGGATCGGCTCCTGGTGCTCGCCAGCGGCGCCGACCGCGCGGCCGGGCGCGAACTCGTGCTCAAGGTCGAGGAGGGTGCCTGGCTCCCGGCCGCCTATCGTGACCTCGAGACGTTCCTGCACGGCCACCTGGCCGCCACCGACGAGCGGACCGCGGTCGTCGTCATCGCCCTCGACCGCCGTGCCGCCGACGCCCGGCTCCCGAGGATCCGAGGCGCCCTTGCCGCGGCGCGGGTCATCGGCATGCCGACGGCCGCCATCCTGTCGGCGACGGCCGACGGCCGCGTACCCGCCGACCTGACGACGCTTGGTCGCATCGTCGTCCCCGATGCGGGCGACGGGGTGCCCGCGGCGGTCGCTGCCCTGCTCGGGAGCGCCACGGCCCTCCAGACGCTGACCGAACGACTCGCCCGCGCACGCGGCATCGACCCGGACCCGATCCACCGCGACGTCGACGCCTATCGACGCGCCGCGGACGCAGCCGACGAGGCGCCCTGAGCGTTCGTCCGGCCGTCAGGCTCGCCCGACCAGCTCCTCGCCCATGATGTCGACCATGTCGAGGTCCCAGGGCAGGAAGTCCTGGAGCATGATCCGCTCCATCCCGGCCTCGGAGAACCGCACGAGCTGGGCGCGCGCCTCATCGGGCGTGCCGTAGACCCAGCGCGTCCGTCGCTCCTCGAGCCACGCCTCGCCGTCGTCGAGCTCGTCGCCGAACGCCTTGAGCAGGGACTGCTCGCGGGCCTTGACCTCGTCCCGCGTCCGCCCGACGAGGACACCGCTCATGGTCGAGCGCGTGAGGGTGGCCGGGTCGCGACCGATGGCCCGGCAGGCCTCGTCGAGGGCCAGCCCGACCTCGGCTGCCCGTGGCGGTGACGACGACGACAGGTTGAACTCGTCCGCATAGCGCGCGGCCAGCCGGTACGAGCGCGGCGAGCCCTGGCCGCCCACGATGAGCCGCGGGCGAACGCCACCGATGGGCGTCGCCGGGCGGCCCGGCACCTCGACGGGGCGCGGCCGGAACAGCGATCCGTCGATGCGGACGCCCGTGATCCCCTCGTACGTCCAGCCGTCGGGCTCGCCCCACAGGCCGTGAAGGATGGCCAGGGTGTCCTCCATCAGGTCGGCGCGCTCGCCGATCGGCGGGAAGGCCAGGCCCAGCTGGTGGTGCTCGTCGTCATTCCAGCCCGCCCCGACGCCGACCTCGATCCGGCCGCCGCTCATCTCGTCGGCCGTGATGGCGACCTTGGCGAAGGTCCCCGGATGGCGGAAGGTCACCGGCGACACGAGCACGCCCAGTCCGATGCGCTGCGTCTCGCGGGCCAGCCCCGCGACGACCGTCCAGGCGTCGGTGGTGGGCTTGCCGGCCTCGCCTGGGAAGCTCGCGAAGTGGTCGGATCGGAAGAACGCATCGAATCCGTTCGCCTCGGCGCGTTTCGCGATAGCGAGCTGATCGGCGTAGCTCATCCCCTGCTGGGGCTCGGTCATCAGGACGAACCGCATCGTGACTCCTGCACTCGGCGTGGACCATTCACCTTGACACAATGGTTCACTGCATTATGATGATTGATGTGACACGAACTATCGACGGGGCGGTGGCGCCCCACACGACCACGACGATCGCCACGGATGACCTGGCCGATCGCATCATCGACGACTATCGGGGCTTCATGGCCCAGATGAAGTGTGCGATGAGCGAGCGGCTCGTGCGCCTCGGGATCAGCATGGCCCAGCTCAACATCATGTACACCCTCCAGCGCAACGGCGAGATGCCGATGAGCCGGTTGGCGGACGTGCTGAACGTGTCGCTCTCGAACGCCTCCGGTCTCGTGGACCGGATGGAGGAGCGGGGTTTCGTCGAGCGGACGCGCGGCCCCGAAGATCGCCGGGTCGTGCTCGTGCGCATCACGGCGGCCGGCGCCCAGGTCATCGAGGAGAACGACGCTCGCAACGACGACCTGTTGCGGACCGTCCTGCACCGGCTCGAGCCGGACGAGCTGCCGCTCGTCGCTCGGGTGATGACCGAGTTCCGCGCAGCGGTGGAGGCGACCGTCGCCATGCCGCTGCCGGATCGCCATCCGGTCTCCACACTCGCTCCACGATCCCGCTAGACCCTCAGGCCAAGGTCCGGTCCGTGCCACCCCGACCGACCGCATTGCCCCAGCCCCAACACCCAAGGGAGACGAACTACTGATGGAATCCTTCCCCAGCGCGATGGACGGCGATCACACGCCGACCCTCGCCGAGGACCCCGCCCTGGGCCTCAGCCACCGCTCGAAGATGGAGATCCTCTTCGCGGTGATGCTGGGCCTGTTCCTGGGCGCCCTCGACCAGACCATCGTCGGCCCCGCCCTGCCGACCATCGTGACCCAGCTGTCGGGCAACGACTACTACGTCTGGGCCATCACCATCTACCTGCTCACCAGCACGATCAGCGTCCCGTTCTGGGGCAAGGCATCCGACCTGTACGGCCGCAAGCCGATCTACATGCTCGGCATCGTCGTCTTCCTCGTCGGCTCGGCCCTGTCCGGCCTGAGCCAGAACATGGCCATGCTCATCCTCTTCCGAGGCATCCAGGGCATCGGCGCCGGCGCGCTCTTCCCGGTCGCCCTGGCGATCATCGGTGACCTCTTCACCCCGCAGGAGCGTGGCAAATACCAAGGCCTGTTCGGGGCCGTGTTCGGCATCGCGTTCGTCGTCGGGCCGCTCATCGGCGGCTTCCTGACCGAGAACTTCGGCTGGCACTGGATCTTCTACGTCAACATCCCGATCGGGATCGTCGCCCTGATCGTCATCCAGCGCCTGCTGCCGACGGTCAAGAACGATCGCGCGTCGCGCAACTTCGACATCGTCGGCGGAGCCATCTTCGCGGTGTCGATGGTGTTCCTGCTGGTCGGCCTGACCAACAAGGGCCTGAACAATCCGGTCACCCATGCCCTCAATGACTGGACCGAGCCGGCCGTCGGCGGGTTCATCCTCATCGGCCTGATCGGCACCCTGATCTTCCTGTTCGCCGAGTCGCGAGCCAAGGAGCCGATCGTGCCGCTCGACCTGTGGCGCAGTCGGACCTACTCGGCGTCGATGGTCTCCACCTTCTTCGCGGCCTTCGCCTTCTTCGGGGCGATCGTCTTCCTGCCGCGCTGGTTCCAGGTGGTCGAGGGCTTCTCGCCCACGAACTCCGGCCTGGCGGCTCTGCCGCTGATGGTCGGCCTGATCTTCAGCTCGATCGTGTCCGGGTTCCTCGTGTCGCGCACCGGTCGCTACAAGTGGCTCCTCGTCGGCTCGATCACCCTGATGGGCCTGGCCACCCTGTTCATGACCCAGCTCACCAAGGACACGCCGGTCCCGATCGTGTGGCTGTGGATGCTCCTCGCCGGCCTCGGTGTCGGCCCGACGTTCTCGGTGTTCACGATCGTCATCCAGAACGCGGTGCCGTTCCAGCAGCTCGGTGTCGCGACCTCCAACCTGACCTTCTTCCGGCAGATCGGCGGCACGATCGCGCTCGCGTTCGTCGGCACGATCTTCGCGACCTCGTTCCAGGAGCAGTTGCTTCCGCAGATGACGGCGGCCGGCGTCCCGAAGCAGGTCACCGACGGCTTCCCAGGCCGCCAGCAGCAGCGGTGCCGTCGACTTCAGCCAGCTGACCGGGGTCGGCGACATGGGCGCGGCGCTCCTTGCGGCGATCCCGGCGCAGTTCCAGGCGGCCGTCGCACCGTTCATCGACGCGATGGTCGAGGGCATCCACGGGGCGTTCAGCCTCGCGACGGCCCAGACCTTCTGGCTCGGCGTCGATCGGGTCCATCGCGGCGGTCATCGCCGCGATCGCGATCCAGGAGATCCCGCTCCGCACCTCGAACGAGCAACCCGTCCCCACCAAGGCGGTCTCGGATGGCCCCAAGCCATCGACGGTGCCGCAGCCGGCCTCCGCATCCGCGGGCGGCCCCAAGCCGACCACGGAGCCGACCACGGCCAGGGCGACCACGGTCGACTGACCACGGCTTCTCCAGCCTTCCTCCAGCGCCCGCCGGCCCTCGTGGCCGGCGGGCGCTAGGATTCCCGGCATGCCCCTCCGACCCGCCCCGTTCCCGCCACGCCTCCTCGCTCCGGGCGTGGATGACGAGGCACCCGACTACGAGCCGATCCTCGACGCGGCCGAGCTGCCCGAAGGATCGATGCGCCGGGTCACCCGGGGCGACCTCGACGTCCTCCTCGCGCACACGCCACTCGGCATCTTCGCGACCGACGACCGCTGCCCGCACATGTCCGCACCGCTGTCGATCGGCGAGCTCGACGGCTGCATCGTGGCCTGTCCGTTGCACGAGGGCCGGTTCGACCTCCAGAGCGGCGACCCGGCCCGCATGCCGACGACCGGCGGCCTGGATCCCGATGGCGTCTACCACCCGACGTGGTCGCCGGCCGGCCGCGACCCGAAGGTCGATCCGCCCGGGAAGAAGGCCGACGCCCGGCGGCTGACGCGCATCCGCCGCTTCCGGTACTACCCGGTCCGCGTCGTCGACGGCCGGATCGAGGTCGCCCTGCCGGCCCGCGCCGAAGGCCCGATCGTCCCCGACTGATCTCGCCGACGAACGACGGGCGACCCTCAGCGGAGGTCGGCCTCCGCGGCCGGGCCGGACCCGCGCCCCTCGGGGCCGTCCGCGTAGGCCTGGACGATGCGCACCACCTCGTCGGGATCGTCGATGACCTGGAACAGCTCGAGGTCCGCCAGCGACACCGTCCCGCTCGGGACGAGCGTCTCGCGGATCCAGTCGAGCAGCCCGCTCCAGTACGCCGACCCGACCAGCACGACCGGGAAATGGCGGACCTTGCCGGTCTGGATGAGGGTGAGCGCCTCGAACAGCTCGTCCATCGTGCCGAACCCGCCCGGCAGGATGACGAACGCGTCGGCGTACTTCACGAACATGACTTTGCGGGCGAAGAAGTAGCGGAACTCGACCCCGAGGTCGACGTACGGATTGAGCGATTGCTCGTGGGGCAGCTCGATGTTGCAGCCCACCGACAGGCCCCCGCCCTCGCGGCAGCCCCGGTTGGCCGCCTCCATCGTGCCCGGGCCGCCGCCCGTGATGACCGCGTAGCCCGCCTCGGCGAAGCGGCGCCCGATGGTCCTGGCGAGCTCGTAGTCGAGCGACTCGGTCGGCGTCCGAGCCGAGCCGAAGATCGTCACCGCCGGGCCGACTGCCGCCATGGCGTCGAAGCCATCGACGAACTCGGACAGGATGCGCAGCGCCCGCCACGGGTCGGTGTCGAGGAAGGCCGGCGACTCGCGCCGGACGAGGAGTTTCTCGTCCTCGGTCTTGACGGCCGCCTCACCCATCCGGTCGGCGCCGGTGGGCGTCACCCGCATCCGTCCGGCGCGTCGGGTCCCTTCGGCGGCGGCGTCGTCAGGCATCACGGACTAGCATGCCACCCGTGAGGTGCGTATGCGTGGTCGGCTGATCCTTGGGGCGGTGTTGCTGTTCGTCGGCCTGATCTGGATGGGGCAGGGCCTGGGGATCATCCCGGGTTCCGGCTTCATGAACGATGACGTCCGCTGGGCGATCATCGGGGCGATCCTCGTCGTGGTCGGGGCCGTGATCGCGGTCAGCGCCCGGCGCTCCCGCCCCCCGGTCTGAGCCAGGCGGCCCAGGTCGCCTCGTCCCGGCCCGCGGTGACCTCGTTGCCGTGGCGGACGAGCGGCAGGCGCACCAGGCGCTGGTCGGCCAGCAGGCGCTCGACGATCTCGGCGTCGGTCATCTTCAGGTAGCCGAGGCCGCCGTCGCGATAGGCCCGCGACGTCTCGTCGAGGAGGGCCCGCGCGCCGAGCCGCTCGACGAAGCGGCGCAACTCGGTGGGCGCCAGCCGGCGCTTGCGCAGGTCGACGTAGCTCACCACGATCCGCCGTTCCCGGAAGAAGCGCTGTGCCGCGCGGGTCGCCGACGAGTCATCGAGCCCGAAGACCTGGATGTCGGGCATCCGCTTGGTCGGGACCTTGCCGAGCGGGGCGGGCACGGTCGTCAGGCCGCCACGGGTCCGAGGACGACCACGAGGATCGCGCGATTCACCCGGAGCGAGCGGAACACGGCCACGGCCGTAGCGTAGCGTGGTGACCGGGTACCATCGACGGCACACGATGGAGGTATGCGCGTGACGGTCTGGTTCACGGTCCAGCTCGACGATGCCCCGGGCTCGCTCGCCCGCGTCGCGACGGCGCTCGCTGAGCGCGGCGTGAACATCACCGGCATCGTCGGCGTCGCCGAGGACACCGATGGCGCGCTCATGCTCACCACCTCCGATGCCGCCGCCACGCGCGCGGCGTTCAGCAGCCTCGAGCTCGCGTTCGAGGAGCACGACCCGACGGGCGGCATGGAGCCCGAGGCGATGACGGTCGGCGACCTGCGACCCGGCGCGGCCGGTCGCGGCTCGCTCTGACCCAGCGGCCCTCCCCCACCCCACCGATGCCGCGAAAAGCCCCGACCGAAGCGGTCGCCATCCGCTTCGACGTCGTCGACAGCGCCGACGCCATCTCGGCCATCACGGCCGCGACCGCGGTCCATCGGTGGCCGGATCCGGACGCTCGCCACGGTCCGTCCCATCGAGGGCGACCCGCCCCTTGTCGAGATCGAGCTCGAGGTCGAGGGGGTCAGCGAGGACGCGCTGGTCGCGGCGTTCGAGGGCCTCGAGGCGGTCCGCACGGTCCATCGCACGCGGGCGCTGGGGAGCATCTTCGGCAAGCGCATCATCGTCGTCGGTGGCGGCGCCCAGGTGGCCCAGGTCGCCCTCGGGGCGGTCAGTGAGGCGGACCGCCACAACCTGCGCGGCGAGCGCATCTCGGTCGACACGATCCCGCTCGTCGGCGAGCCCGCCATCGCCGCGGCCGTCCGGGCCGTGGCCGACCTCCCGCGCGCGCGCCTGCTCGTCCTCGCCGGTTCGATCATGGGCGGCGACATCAGCGTCGCGGCGGACGAGCTGCGCGCGGTCGGCATCCCGATCATCGCGCTCAACATGGTCGGCTCGATCACCGAGCACGTGGACCTCGTCGTCAGCGACCCGGTCCAGGCCGGGACGATGGCTGTGATGGCCGTCGCGGACACGGCGACCTTCGACCTCGAGCGCCAGCGCGGGCGGCGCTACTAGCCGTCGGCGCCACGAGCGGGCGGCCCTACGGACGTGCCGCGATCTCGTCCGGCAGCCAGAACCAGCGCAGGTCCTCGAAGTCCGTGTCCACGTCCAGCGCCTCGGGCGCCGGCGGCGGACCCAGCGCGGCGACCGGGTCGGCCAGGATGCGCTCGGCCTCGGCGAGGTACTCGGCCAGCCGCGTCTCCGGCTCGCGATGGCGGTGCGATGGGTAGGTCAGCCCGTCGGAGCCGTACCGGATGTCGTGGAGCGACAGCGGGGGCTCGGGCGCACCAGCGGCGTGCCGCCACAGCCCGCTCTCCGGCACGAAGCGGTACCACGGCGTCAGCCGCCAGCCATCGCGCGCGATGAGGCGCACGGCGCGCACGAGGAAGTCGAAGACCGCCTCGCTGATGAAGTAGTTGAAGTTGACCCGGACCCAGCCGGGCTTGATCCCCTCGCATCCCCGGGCGATCTCGCGCTCGAAGGCGTGCGACGTCTCGATGTCGATGCCGAGCAGCCGATGACCGTACGGCCCGGCGCACGAGCAGCCGCCACGCGACTGGATGCCGAACAGGTCGTTGAGCAGCGCGACCACGAGGTTGTGGTGGAGGTAGCGCTCGTCGTGGCGGACCGTGAACGAGACGATCGACAGCCGGGGCAGCGTGGGGCTGCCGAGGATCCCGATCGACGGCTCCTCGCTCCAGGCGGCGATGGCGCGCTCGATGAGCGCCTCCTCGCGCTCGCGGATGGCCGCCACGCCGACCGTCTCCTTGAGCTGGAAGGCCAGCCCGGCACGGATCGATTCGACGATGGCCGGCGTGCCGCCCTCCTCGCGATGCTCCGGGTCGCTGAGATAGACGTGCTCGAACGGGTTCACGTACAGGACCGTTCCGCCGCCGGGCATCGTCGGGACGCGGTTGCGGAACAGCTCGCGCCGACCCACGAGGACGCCCGGCGTCCCCGTCCCGCCGATGAGCTTGTGCGGCGAGAGCACGATCGCGTCCTTGTAGTCGAGCTCCGCGTCCGGGCCCGGCGCGGTGCGGCGACATCTCGATCTCGACATACGGCGCGGCCGCGGCGAAGTCCCAGAACGAGCGCGCTCCGTGGCGGTGGAGCAGCACGGAGATCGCGCGGGTGTCGGACAGGATGCCGGTCACGTTCGAGGCCGCCGAGAACGAGCCGATCTTGACCGGCCGCTCCGCGTGGTCCTCCAGCGCCCGCTCGAGGCGGGCGAGGTCGATGCGCCCGTCCGCGTCCTCGCCGATGGTCACGACGTCGGCGATCGATTCGCGCCAGGGCAGCTCGTTGCTGTGGTGCTCGTACGGGCCCAGGAAGACGACCGGCCGCTCGTCTGCCGGGATGTGCGAGCGGAGGTCGTAGCGGTCGTCGAGCTCGCTCGGCAGGCGCAGGCCGCAGCACGTCCACGAGCTTGTTGATGGCCCCGGTCATGCCCGCGCCGCAGAAGATCACGGCGTGCTCGTCGCTCCCGCCGACGGCGTCGCGGATGATCCGGCGGGCCTCCTCGCGGAAGCGGCTGGTCTGGAGTCCCGTACCGGACGACTCCGTGTGGGTGTTGGCGTACAGCGGCAGCACCGCGTCGCGCAGGTAATCCTCGATGAACGTCAGGGCGCGTCCCGAGGCCGTGTAGTCGGCGTAGGTGACGCGGCGGATCCCGAACGGACCGGCGACGGCCTCGTCATCGCCGATGACGGCGCCGCGGATGCGCTCGATCAGGACGGCCGGATCGGCCGGGCCGGAGACGGTCACCGGGGCATCGTAGACGGTCGTCCGCGGCGCGACCGGGTACGCTCACGCGATGCGCATCGCGACGTGGAATGTCAACTCGCTCAAGGCCCGCCAGGACGCGGTCGAGAACTGGCTGGGACGGGCCGATCCGGACATCCTGCTCATGCAGGAGACCAAGCTCGGGGACGGCGACGCCCCGGTCATGGCCTTCGCCATGGCGGGCTACGACCTCGTCCATCACGGCGAGGGCCGCTGGAACGGGGTGGCCATCGCCGCCCGCCAGGGCCTGGCCATCTCGGACGTCGTCACGAACTTCGGCGACGGGCCGGTGCGCGACTCGGGGCCGGGCGGGGCTGCCGGCAATGAAGACGACTTCGACCCGTTCGACGAGGCCCGGATGGTGGCGGCGACCGTGGACGGCCTGCGGATCGTGAGCGTGTACGCCCCCAATGGGCGCGTGGTCGGGTCGCCGTTCTACGCAGGGCAAGCTGGCGCTGGTTCGAGCGGCTCGGTCGCTGGCTCGACGACGAGGTCGCGGCCGGGCGCGGCGGGTCGTTGATCGTGGGAGGTGACTACAACGTCGCCCCGACCGACGCCGACGTCTGGGATGCCGATGCCGTCCACGGCGGCACGCACGTGTCCGAGCCGGAACGCGCGGCGGTGGCGGCCCTCCGCGAGCGCGGGCTGCTGGACGCCTATCGGGCGCGCCACGACGAGACCGGCCGCTACACCTGGTGGGACTACCGGGCGGGCATGTTCCACAAGAACTTCGGCATGCGCATCGACCTGTTGCTGGTGGGCGCGGACGTCGCGACACGGCTCGTGGACGCCGAGATCGACCGCCAGGCGCGCAAGGGGCCACCGGTCCCGTCCGACCACGCGCCGCTGTCCATCGACCTCGATGCGCCCGGCAAGGCATTCGATCCGGATTGGTCGGGGGCGCTCGCTCGGATCGCGAAGCGGACGCGCTAGCCGGGCCCGCCGGCAGCAGAGGCGAACCGGAACCTGCGCGGACCCGCTAGATCCGGATGATCCGGTCCAACTCCGCGACCAGGATGGTGGCCGAGCCCACGGAGACCGTGCGAGCCTGCCAGTCGGCCAGGCGCTCGGTCAGCACCAGCGGGATCTCCACGTCCCGGGCGTGACACACGTCCTCGAAGATCTCGATGATCTCGGGTTCGGCGGTATCCTCCACCCCGAAGACGAAGGTCGCGTTGTCCGTGCCGAGGAACCCGCCGACCGACGGAAGCTGGGTGAATCGATGCCCTGCCCGCCGCATCGCGTCCACGAGGGGCTCGGCATCGTCGTGATGGACGAACGCGATCAGGAGCTTGCTCATGGGTGATGCCTCCGCACGTACCGCACCAGTGTGGCAGAGGCGCGCGCACTCGGGGCTCGGCCGGAGTCGCCGGACCGGCGTCGAGCGAGGGGTGCGAGGGGCGCCGCACGGCACGCTTCGCCGTTCCGGCCGACGGGACGCCGTGCACCGTGTCCCATGGCCCGAACGTAGGCTCGGGCTCCCCATGACGGATCCCCGACCCGCGGCACCGCCCGAGATCCGCCTGCTCGACCTGGAGAAGCGCTTCGGCGACGTCCGGGCCGTGGATGGCGTCTCGCTCGACATCGCGGCCGGTGAGTTCTTCTCGCTCCTCGGCCCGTCGGGCTGCGGCAAGACGACGACGCTGCGGATGATCGGCGGGTTCGAGCTCCCGACCAGTGGCCGGATCCTGCTGCGCGACCGGGACATCACGATGGAGCCGCCCGACAAGCGCCCGGTCAACATGGTCTTCCAGCAGTACGCGCTGTTCCCGCACCTGAACGTGGGCGACAACATCGCGTTCGGGCTGAAGCGCCGCAAGGTCGACAACGCCGAGATCGTCCGGCGGGTCGGCGAGGTCCTCGAGCTCGTCCACCTGCAGGGCTACGAGAAGCGCAAGCCGTCCCAGCTGTCCGGCGGCCAGCAGCAGCGCGTGGCCCTGGCCCGAGCGCTCGTGAACCGGCCCACGGTCCTGCTTCTCGACGAACCGCTGGGCGCCCTCGACCTGAAGCTGCGCAAGAACCTCCAGCTGGAGCTCAAGCGTATCCAGACCGAGGTCGGGATCACGTTCGTGTACGTGACCCACGACCAGGAGGAGGCGCTCACGATGAGCGACCGGATCGCGGTCATGCATGCCGGCAAGGTCGAGCAGCTCGGCACGCCCGAGGAGCTCTACGACCGCCCGACATCGCGCTTCGTGGCCGACTTCATCGGTACCACGAACCTCCTGAGCGGCGCGGTCGAAGGGCCCGGCGTCGTCCGCCTCCGGACGGGCGAGATCGCGCCCTGCGACGTCGACGGCCTGGCGGCCGGCACCGGCGTCGAGCTGAGCGTCCGGCCCGAAGCGGTCGCCATCCTGCCCGCCGACGCCGAGGGCGCCATCCGGGCCCGCGTCGACCAGGCCGCCTATCTCGGGAACCACGTGTCCTACCAGGTCGTCACCTTCGGTGGCCTCACGGTCACCGTCCTCGCCCAGACATCCGGGATCCGGTTGCCGGTCGGCAGCCAGATCGCCATCACCTGGCCCCCGACGGACGCCCTCGTCCTCGGCGGGACCCCTGTCGCTGTGGAGGAGTCCGAGCCATGAGCCACCCGTTCGACGGATCGAGCATCGACCTCGAGAAGGAGCTGACGCGCTACATGGTCGAGCGCCGGATCTCGCGCCGGCAGCTGCTCGAGGCCATGGCCAAGCTCGGGCCCGCCGCGGCCCTCGCGCCGGTCATCGCCGCGTGCACGACCGGCAGCATCTCGGGCCAGGGGTCGCCCAGCACGGGGCCTGCGTCGGTCGCCCCGTCGGTGGCCGCGTCGGTCGCCGCCTCGGCCGCGGCGGCCACGCCCACGCCCGAGCCGACGCCGGTCCCCAGTCCGGAATCGGAGCTGTTCGTCTACAACTGGACCGAGTACATCGGTGAGGACGTCATCCCCAAGTTCGAGGAGAAGTACGGGATCAAGGTCACGTACGACTTCTTCTCGAACACGGATGAGGCCTACGCGAAGCTCGGCGACGACGGGGGCGGCTACGACGTCTCGTTCCCGATCTCGGTCGACATCCCGGCGTTCCGCGAGAAGGGCGCCCTGCTCACGCTCGACAAGTCGCTGCTGCCGAACATCAAGAACCTCGGCGCCGAGTGGGCGAACCCGGGCTACGACCCGAACAACGAGCACTCCATCCCGTACATGTGGTGGACGACCGGCATCGGCTACGACACCAAGAAGATCACCGACACGCTGACCAGCAGCAAGGCGCTCTGGGACGAGCGCTGGAAGAAGCACATCGCGATGCTCGACGACTGGCAGGAGGTCTTCGGGCTGACCCTGATCCAGCTCGGCTATTCGGCGAACACGACGAACACGGCCGAGATGGACGAGGCCCTCGCCCTGCTCGAGCAGCAGAAGCCGCTGGTCCGCGTGTACAGCACGGACACGACCAGCACGATGTCGAGCGGCGACAACTGGATCGGCCACATCTGGGGCGCCGACATCTACAAGATCCAGGAAGAGAACGAGAACATGGTCTATTACATCCCGGAGGAGGGCGGCGTCCGCGGGTCGGACACGATGGCCATCTTCTCGGGAGCGAAGCACCCGATCGCCGCGCACCTGTTCCTCAACCACATGCTCGATGCGCAGGTCAGCGCCGAGAACACCAACTACATCTACTACATGGGCCCCAACGCGGCCGCCAAGGAGTTCATCGACCCGAACATCCTGTCCGACCCGACGGTGAACCCGGACCAGGAGATCGTCGACAAGCTCGAGGAGCTGCTGGATCTGGGCCCGGCGGTCCGCGACGAATACCTCAAGCGGTGGCAGACCCTACGTGGCGGTTGAGCCGGCGGCGAGCGCGCCGTCCTCGACGCCGGCCAGCACCGCCGTCACGGCGACGGTGCCACGCGGCATCGGCTCACGCCTGGCCTCGGCCGTCCTGGTCCTGCCCGGGGTCGTCTGGCTCCTGATCCTGTTCCTGGTCCCGCTGCTGATGATGTTCGTCATCAGCCTCGGGACCACCGACGACCTCGACCGGATCGTCCTGTCCGCCCCGTCGCTCGACAACTACGCGCGGACCCTCGACGCGACGTTCGTGCCGACGTTCCTCAACTCGGTCCGCTACTCGCTGATCGTCACGATCCTGTCGCTGGCCATCGGCTACCCGGTCGCCTACTGGATCAGCCGCTATGGCGGCCGGCACAAGGCCCTGCTCGTCGTCATCGTGATGCTGCCGTTCTGGACGAGCTACATCATCCGGACCTATGCCTGGATGATCATGCTGCGCGACAACGGCGTCGTGAACTCCATCCTCCAGGCGACGGGTCTGACGAGCGAGCCGATCATCCTGCTCAACACCGACCTGTCGGTGATCCTCGGGATGACCTACGGGTTCCTGCCGTTCGCGATCCTGCCGCTGTTCGTGTCGATCGACCGGCTCGACGTCTCGCTGGTCGCCGCCGCCCGCGACCTGTATGCCTCGGGCAGGACCGCGTTCCTCCACGTCACGCTGCCGTTGACGATGCCCGGCATCGTGGCCGCCTCGATCCTGACGTTCATCCCGGCGATGGGCGACTTCGTCACGCCCGACCTCCTGGGCGGCGCCGAGACCACGACCATCGCCAAGGTCATCCAGGAGATCTTCCTCGAGGGCCGCGACTGGCCGTACGGGGCGGCCCTCGGGTTCGTCCTCATGCTCCTGACCCTGGGCGGGACGCTGCTGGCGCTCGGCCCGCTCCGGCGCGAAGTGGCCGGCGCGACGTGACCAGTGACGTGACGATCGGTGCGTGCGGGGTGGCGGTCGTGAAGCCGCGCAACCGGCTCCTGACGGCCTACGCGATGGTCGTCTACGCGTTCCTGTTCATCCCGATCGTCGTGCTCGTCATCTTCTCGTTCAACGACTCGCGCCGGAACTTCAACTGGCGCGGGTTCACCCTCGACTGGTACCCGACGCTGCTGGCCGATCGCCAGCTCATGGACGCCCTGTCGGTCACGCTGCGCCTGGCCTTCGTCGTCGTCATCGTGAGCACGGTGCTCGGCACCCTGCTCGGCCTGGCGCTGGCGCGCCACCGGTTCCGCGGCCGCGCCGCGACCGAGACCTTGCTCCTCCTGCCGATGGTGACCCCCGAGATCATCATGGGCCTGAGCCTGCTGATCTTCTTCTTCGCAGCGTTCGGGGCGCATGGGTCGTTCGGCCAGCTCGTCTTCGCGCAGGCCACGTTCTGCATCAGCTACGTGGCGATCGTCGTGCGGGCCCGTGCGGCCGGTATGAACAGCCAGCTCGAGGAGGCGGCCCGCGACCTGGGGGCGTCGGCGCTCGGCGCCTTCCGCTACGTGACGCTGCCGCTCATCTTCCCGGCGATCCTGTCAGGGGCGCTGCTCGCCTTCGCCCTGTCGTTCGACGATTACGTCGTGACGACGTTCAACGCGGGCGTCGGCTCGTCCACGCTGCCGCTCTACATCTACGGCAAGGTCAAGTTCGGCGTGACGCCGGAGATCAACGCGATCTCGACGATCATCGTGGCCGTGACCGCGATCGCCGTTCTCGTGGCGTGGCGCTTCGGCGTCAGGCGGGAGTCCATGGAGAAGGGTCCGGCCTGAGCCATCCGGCACGGGCGCGGACCGCGGCGTCGGCGTACGCTCGCTGACGACGGTGCCATCTCGGGCGCCGTCGACGTCATGGGCCGCGCCCGGCCCGGCTCGAGGATCCGCGCCGTGACCAGCACACCCACCAGCGACCCGCCGACGAGCGACGACCCGTCGTCCCCGGCACCGGCGCGGGACAACGCCTCGGACGTCCTGCGGGCCGCCCGCCAGCCGCTCGACGCCATCTTCCGGCCACGCTCGGTCGCGGTCATCGGCGCGACGGAGAAGGCGGGCAGCGTCGGCCGGACGTGCTCTGGAACCTGATCAGCAGCCCGTTCGGCGGGACCGTCTTCCCGGTCAACCCGAAGCGCGCGAGCGTCCTGGGCATCAAGGCCTACCCGTCGCTGGCCGCGATCGCCCGACGCCGTCGACCTCGCGGTCATCGTCACCCCGGCGCCGACGCGTGCCCGGCGCTCGTGGAGGAGTGCGCGGCCAAGGGCGTCCGGGGCGTCGATCATCATCTCGGCCGGCTTCCGCGAGATCGGGCGCCGAGGGCGCGGCGCTCGAGCGCCAGGTCCTGGCACAGGCGCGCCGAGGCCGGCATCCGCATCGTCGGCCCGAACTGCCTGGGCGTCATGAACCCCGTCGACGGGCTGAACGCGACGTTCGCCGCCGGCATGGCCGCGCCCGGCATCGGTCGGCTTCATCAGCCAGAGCGGCGCGCTGCTGACCGCCGTCCTCGACTGGAGCGCGCAGCGACGGCGTCGGCTTCAGCTCCGTGGTCTCGCTCGGCTCGATGCTCGACGTCGGCTGGGGCGACGTCATCTACTACCTCGGCGACGACCCGCACACGCAACAGCATCCTCATCTACATGGAGACGATCGGCGACGCGCGGGCCTTCCTGTCGGCCGCGCGCGAGGTCGCGCTGACCAAGCCGATCATCGTCATCAAGCCCGGTCGCACGGCCGCAGGCGGCCAAGGCGGCCGCGTCGCACACGGGCTCGCTGACCGGCTCGCGACGAGGTCCTCGACGCGGCCTTCCGGCGCGTCGGCGTGCTGCGCGTCGAGCGCATCTCCGACCTGTTCGGCATGGCCGAGGTGCTCGCCAAGCAGCCGCGCCCGAAGGGCCCGAACCTGACCATCGTGACCAATGCCGGCGGCCCGGCGGTGCTCGCGACCGACGCGCTCGTCGCCGGCGGCGGCCGGCTGACCGAGCTCTCGGCCGAGCGCGATGGCGGCGCTACGACGAGGTCCTGCCGCCGGTCTGGAGCCACAACAACCCGGTCGACATCATCGGCGACGCGCCGCCCGACGCGCTACGCCAAGGCGCTCGAGATCGCCGCGGCGGACCCGGCCGCCGACGGGATGCTCGTCGATCCTGACGCCGCAGGCGATGACCGATCCGACGAGCACGGCCCGAGCAGCTGCCGCCGTACGCGCACGATCGCGGGCAAGCCGGTGCTCGCGTCGTGGATGGGCGGCCGCGACGTGGCCGAGGGCGCGGCGCATCCTGCGACAGGCCGGCATCCCGACGTTCGACTATCCCGACACGGCCGCGCGCGATGTTCAACTACCTGTGGCGCTCGAGCGAGAACCTGCGCGCTGCTGTACGAGACGCCGGCGCTGGCCGATGACGGCGACGACGCGGCATCGACCGCGCCGCGGCGCGGCGCGTCATCGAGGGCGCTCGCGGCCGAGGGCCGGACGCTCCTGACCGAGGTCGAGTCGAAGGCGGTCCTCGCCGCCTACGGCATCCCGATCACCGAGACGCGCGTCGCCGCGACCGACGAGGCACGCCGTCGCGGCCGCGCGAGCCATCGGCTACCCGGTCGTGCTCAAGCTGTACAGCCACACGATCACCCACAAGACCGACGTCGGCGGCGTCGCGCTGAACCTGGCCGACGCCGACGCGGTGCGCGCGGCGTTCGAGCGCATCGAGGCGTCGGTCACCGAGCGCGCGCGGCGCCGAGCACTTCGAGGGCGTGACCGTCCAGCCGATGATCAACTACACCGGCTACGAGCTGATCGTCGGCTCGTCGATCGACCCGCAGTTCGGGCCGGTGCTGCTGTTCGGCATCGGCGGCCAGCTCGTCGAGCTGTTCCGCGACCGCGCGCTCGGCGCTGCCGCCGCTCAACACCACGCTGGCCCGGCGGATGATCGAGCGGACGACAGATCGCCAGGCGCGTTCGGCGGCGTCCGCGGCCGCCGGCCGATCGACATCGGACGCGCTCGAGCAGCTGCTCGTGCGCTTCAGCCTGCTCGTCGTCGAGCAGCGCCGGATCAAGGAGATCGACATCAACCCGCTGCTCGCGTCACCCGAGCGGCTGATCGCGCTCGACGCGCGGATCGTGCTGCACGCCGCCGACGTCGCGCGACGCCGACCTGCCGCGGCTGGCGATCCGGCCGTACCCGCGCCAGTACGTCGCGCCGTGGACGGCGAGCGACGGCACCGAGCTTCCTGATCCGCCCGATCCGCCCGGAGGACGAGCCGCTGATGGTCGCGCTTCCACGCCGAGCTCACCGAGCGACACGGTCTACTCGCGCTACTTCGAGCTACCTGGGCCTGTCGGCAGCGAACGGCCCACGAGCGGCTGACGCGCGTCTGCTTCAACGACTACGACCGCGAGATCGCGCTCGTCGCCGAGCACGCCGACCCCGACGGGACCGGCGGATCGTGGCGGTCGGGCGGCTGTCAAGGGACCACGCCGCCCGGGCGCCGAGTTCGCGCTCCTCGTCAGCGACCCATGGCAGGGTCGGGGGCTGGGCACGGAGCTGCTGCGCCGGCTGGTCGAGATCGGCCGCGACGAGGGCCTCGACCTGATCTGGGCGGAGATGCTGCCGACGAACGTCGGGATGCGCCGGACCGCGGCGGCCGCCGGGTTCACCGTGAGCGAGACGTTCGGCGATCCGTCCGTCCGCGCGGAGCTCCGCCTCGACGGCTGAGACCCCCGGTCAGTCGATCGCGTAGCGGGCGACGACCCGCTCGTCGACCTCGACGCCCAGGCCGGGCCGATCCGGGATCTCGATCCAGCCGTCGACCATCGCGAAGGGCTCGCGCACGAGCTCGTGCTGCATCGGCGACGGGACGGGCTTGAGCTCGAGGACCAGCACGTTCGCGGAGGCCGCCGCCAGGTGCAGGGACGCGGCCGTATTGATGGCGCTCGACCACGAATGAGCGTTCCACGACATCCCGGCCGCGGCAGCCCGCTCGATCACGCGATGGACGCCGGTCACGCCCTCGGCCTTGCCGGGGTCGAGCATGACGACGTCGAGCGCGCCGGTGTCGATGAGGCGCCCGAAATGCTCGCCGGTCCAGCCCTTCTCGCCCGGTGCACAGACGGGTCGTGGTGCCCGCCCGCAACTCGCGCCAGCCATCGAGATCCTGTTCGGTCAGGGCGTCCTCCAGCCAGAACAGGCGGTACGGCTCGAATGCGGCGGCCATGCGGATCGCGTGCGCGCTATCCCAGCCGGACCCGGCGACGACGTCGACGATGATCTCGGCCTCGGGCCCCACCGCCTCTCGCACCGTCCGCACGATCGCGGTGTCGCGCTCGGCGTCGCGGCCGAACGCGATGGTCAGGTCGTGGCCCCAGCCGCCCTTGAGGACGCCGTAGCCCTCGTCGTGGAGCGACGCGAACTGGCGCCCGATCGCGTCCAGGTCGCCGGTGTCGAAGATGATCGAGGACGCCGCGCGGATGCGCTCCTGGCGCCGGCCGCCCAGCAGCTCGTAGACCGGCTTGCCGGCGATCCGACCGGCGAGATCCCAGAGGGCCATGTCGATCGCGCTGATCGCGAACGTGACGATCCCGCCGTTGCCGGCCCAGTACGTCACGTCGCGGAGCTCCTGCCAGATCGCCCCGACCTGCGTCGGGTCGCGGCCGAGCAGCCTCGTGCGCAGGTCGCCCTCGAGGATGATCCGGGTCGCGCGGGACACGTCGGCAGCGCCCGTGATGGCCTCGCCCCAGCCGGTCGTCCCGTCGCTGGCGTCGATTCGGACGAGCGTGATGTGTCGGGTCTTTCCCGCGTTGTTCGGTTCCGGATAGCCAAGGGCGTAGGCGGTCACCCGTTCGATCGTCGGGGAGCTCACAGGTCGATCGTCCTCCGCTCTCGGGCCGCCCGATAGATCGCGTCGACGAACTCGACGGTCGTCACCCCGATGGACGCCGGTGACCCGTTCGTGGCGCGTCCAAGGACGATGTCGACGAGATTGTCGGTCGGTGCCCAGTCCGGGTAACGCTCGTCGGCCGGCACGGGGTGCAGTCGCTCGACGTCACCGTCGCGGCCGTGGATCGCGGCGTAGCCCTCGTTGACGTCGAACATGATGTGACCCGCCTCCCCGAAGATCCGGTACTCGAGCACCTCGTCCTGGCCCGGCAGCACGGATCCCGTCGAGCCGAGCGAGGCGACCGCACCGTTGTCGAACCGGACCGCGACCGCGTCGACGAGGTCGACCGCGAGCTCGAAGGACTCCGTCAGGGCTGCCACCGAGACGGGGCGCAGACCGGTCAGCCAGAACAGCAGGGCCGCGCTGTGGGTGATCTGGGTCTGGCCCTGACCCCCACCGGCGATCTCGGGGTCGGCGTAGGTCCGCGCGTCGGGCGGGTTCACGGTGTACCCGAGGATGTCCCGATACGGCTCGGGATTGCCGCGGTACAGCTCGCGGACGATCGAGGCGAACTGGCAGGACACGTACTCGACGGTGCCGATACGGCCGCCGGCGATGGCCTCGCGCAGCGCCAGGACCTGGCGGTTGTAGTGCCACGGGTAGCTGATGACGATCTCGCGGCCTCGCGCCGCGCCGAGGGCAGCGAGCTCCCGGGCGTCTTCGGGGCGGATGGTCATCGGCTTCTCGAGCAGGAGGTGCCGGTCGTGCTCGAGGACGAGTCGGGCGAGCCGGGCGTGGGCGGCATGCGGCACCGAGACCACCACGCCGTCGAGGTCCGTGCGGTCCAGCATCGTCTCGGCGTCGGCGAACGTCCGCTCGGCCGGCACCTCGAATCGCTCTGCCGCCCGCCCGCGATTGCCCGCGTCCGGGTCGGCGATTCCGGCGATCTCCGCGTCGGGGTTCGCGCGGAGCGCCGGGAAATGCGCGCGAGTGGCCCACCAGCCGCAGCCGATGATGCCGATCCGCGCCGTCATGGTTCTTCCAGGCGACGGCGCTGCAGCTCGTCGTAGACGACGGCCGCGAGCAGGATCGCGCCCTTCACGACCTGCTGCCAGTAGGCCGGCACGCCGAGCGAGCGTCGAGCCCGTTGTTGACGACGCCGATCAGGAGCAGGCCGACGAACGTGCCGGCCAGCCGGCCGCGGCCGCCGTTGAGCGAGGTCCCGCCCAGGATCACCGCGGTGATGACGTCGAGCTCGATGCCCACGGCCGCGGCTCGGCTGGGCGTTGCCGGTCCGTGGCCGATGAGGACGAGTCCCGGCCAGCGCCGCCGAGCACGCCGCAGATCGTCGTAGATGACGCGAGCCGCCAGCGGTCGACGGCGACGCCGGCCAGGCGCGACGCGCGCGCGCTCGAGCCGATCGCGTACGCGTAGCGGCCGAACAGCGTCCGCGGCATCGCCCAGCCGAAGACGAGGAACGTCGCGAGCAGGATGAGGACGATGATACGGGATGCCGAACAGCGTGCCCGTGCCGAGCTCCAGCCAGGGCCTCGCTGTGCATGACGATCTCCTGCCCGCCCGAGATCACGTAGGCGAGGCCGCGCACGATGGACAGCGTGGCGAGCGTCGCGATGAGCGGGTTGATGCGGGCGTAGCTGATGATCGTGCCGTTCACGAGGCCGACGAGCAGCGCCGACCAGCAGGGCGCGCGACCGAGGCGATCGGCAGATGCCGGCGTCCGCATCGAGGAGGTAGCCCGCGAGTCATGCCGGCCGCGGCCATCGACGAGCCGACCGAGAGGTCGAAGCCGCCCGAGATGATGACGATCGTCTCGCCCACCGCGACGATGCCGACGATCGAGACCGCCCTGCCGATGTTGAGCAGATTGTTCGCGGTCAGGAAGAACGGCGACACGATGCTCAGGATCACGCAGAGGGCGATGAGCACGACGAGCAGCCCGACGGCGTTGCCGCCGCCGCGCATCCGGTCCCACGCGACGGGTCCGCGGCGACGCGGGAGGCGGGCCGCGCCTCGCTCACGCCCGCCGCTCATGCGGCGGTCGATCGTGTCGCCGGTCATGAGCTCGGCCATGA
The DNA here is from genome assembly GCA_963828965.1 of uncultured Chloroflexia bacterium. Classification (GTDB taxonomy): domain Bacteria; phylum Chloroflexota; class Limnocylindria; order Limnocylindrales; family CSP1-4; genus SPCO01. The sequence goes on along the minus strand of CAWHGL010000002.1, from coordinate 664,433 downwards.
GCGCCATCGTGTGCTCGGGCGGCTGCGCCGCCGGCAGTCAGCTCGCCGACGATCTTGCCCTGGCGCACGACGACGATCCGGTCGCAGACGTGGAGGATGTCCGTGAAGCGATGGCTGATCGAGCAGGATCGCGACGCCGCGCGCCTTGAGCTCGGTGACGAGGTCGAGAAGGACGCGGATCTTCTCGGCCGACAGCGCCGCGGTCGGCTCGTCCATGAGCAGCAGTCGAGGGCTGGAACTGGAGCGCCCGCGCGACCGCGACCAGCTGGCGCTCGCCGCCGGACAGCGTGCGACGGTCCGCGATGCGGGTCGATGCGCGAGCCCGAGGTCCGCCATGACGCGCTCGGCCTCGGCGGGCCATCCCGCGTCCGGTCGAGCAGGCCGAACGGGCCCGATCCCCGCGCGGCAGCTCACGGCCCAGGAAGATGTTGGCGGCGACGTCGAGGTCGGCGCACAGCGCGAGGTCCTGGTAGATCATCTCGATGCCCGCTGCGGCGGGCGTCGAGCGGGCTCCCGAACGCACCGGCTCGCCGTCGCAGGCGCATGCTCCCCGTCCGACGGCGGGTACACCCCGGACAGGATCTTCACCAGGGTCGACTTGCCGGCCCCGTTGTCGCCGATGAGGCCGACCGCCTCGGCCGCGTCGATGGCAGGTCGATGCCGCTGCGAGCGCGCCGCACCGGGCCGAAGGTCTTGGAGACGGCCGGCAGCTCGAGGAGCGAGCACCGCCCGTGCGCGGATCGCGGTCGAGGTGCGCGGGTCAGGGGTAGACGCTGGCGATCGTCGAGTTGTCGAGGAAGATGTGCTCGCAGGTGGACCTCCTGCGGCACGGGCTTGCCCGCGAGGACGTCGCAGCGCCAGGGTCATCGCGTAGTCCGCGTACTTCTCGGGGAAGAAGGCCACGCAGCCGAGGAAGTGGTTCTGCCTCGGCGGTCGCCTTCCTTGGTCGCCGCGATGCCGATGTCGTCGCAGCCCTGGCCGACCGCGACGCCTCGCGCCGACTCTGGGTGAGCGCCTTGGCGACGCCGTCGGAGCGGGCATCGTCGATCGTCGTCGCGAGCACGTAGCCGGCCTGCGGGTTGCGCCGTCAGCCAGTCGGTGGCCTTGGTGAGCGCCTGCTCGGTCGTGCCGGCGTCGATGAGCTCGGTCTGATCCGATCCGCGGGGATCGGTCCGCAGACCTCCTGCACGCCGTCCGTGAAGCCGGCGAGCCGCTGGTCCGCCGCATCGCCCTCACCCGGGTTCACGCCCGAGGAAGATCGTCACGTCGGCGCAGCGGTCGAGCGACTTCGCGTGCTCGCCCGCCGCCTTGCCGCCGATGTGCCCGAGACGTAGTTGTCGGCGCCGACGAAGATCCCGTTGGGGTGCCAGACGTCGATCGTGACGACCGGGACCTTCGCCGCGTCGTAGATCTCCATGATCGACTCGGCGGCACCCGCCTGCCAGTTGGACATCGACGGCGAAGTCCGGGTCCTGCTGGGCGATCTGCTCCGCGCAGGTGACGGCCTTCTCGGCCTTGAACTCGTTGTCGCAGTAGATGAGCTCGACGCCGAGCTCGTCGGCGAGCTTGTACATGCCCTTGTTGATCGCCACCGAGAACGGGATGGCGGCCCAGCCCTCGGCGAACGCGAACTTGTACTTCTTGTCGGCGGGCCGGATGTTCGCGACGTACGGCTGCGAGGCGTCCCCGTCCACGGTCTTGAACTTGCCGGTCGCCTGGTCGTAGACCCACAGGGAGCGTTCGCTTGGGAGGAGCGCGCCGGGGATCCCGCCGACCGGGGCGGCCGAGAAACCGGCCGAGGGCTCGGGGGCGACGCTCGACGGTGCCTGGCTCGCCGGCGCCTCGCTGGCGGGTGCCGCGGTGGCCACAGGACTGGCCGGTGCGGCACTCGGTGACGCTCCGGTGCCCGAGCAGGCGGCTAGCACGAGCACAAGCGACAGGCCGCTCGCGCGACGGACGATCGAGCCCATGACACTCCTCCTCGACACGAACGGAAAACGTTTCGTGAACGTGCGATACAGTACGCATCACCCGTGGCGGGTGTCAATGTCGTTCCGCATCGACGCGGTCCACCGCCACGACGATCGAGGAGCGTCCTGGTGCGTGGGGAATCGCTCGGAGGACCCGCTCCGAGACGCGTCGGCATCCGCGATGTCGCGGCCCAGGCCGGCGTCGCCATCTCGACCGTCAGCAAGGTCCTGTCCGGCCGCGGGGACGTCAGCCCGATCCTTCGCGCTCGGGTGCTCGCCGCGGCCGCGGAGCTCGGCTACCAGCCCAACTATCTCGCCCAGAGCCTGCGTCGTGGCGTCTCGAACCTCGTCGGCTTGATCGCGTCCGATCTCAGCGACCCGTTCTCGGCGGAGATCGCCGCGGCGGCCGAGTCGGTCCTGCGGCCCGCCGGCTACGCGCTCGTGGTCATGAGCTCGAACCGGTCTGCGGAGACCGAAGCGACGAACATCCGCTACCTCCAGAGCCGTCGGGTCGATGCCGTCCTGATCACGCCGTCGCACGAGGCCGATCCCGGCATCCTGGCGGCGCTGGCGGACGTCGACGGACCGGTCGTCGTCATCGAGGGCGAGTTGCGCGGCCCCCTGCCGGTCGACATGGTCGGTGCCGATCACCGGACCGGCGCCTTCATGGCCGCCGACCACCTCATCCACCTTGGTCACCGCCGGATCGCGGCGCTTCTGGGTCCGCTCGAGCGACGTTCCGGCCGGGAGCGCCTGGCCGGCATGCTCGACGCGATGACCGCCGCGGGCCTCGGCGACGAGGCGATTCCCGTGCCGGTCGACCATGACGCCGACGCCGGGGCGCGCGAGGTGGCCGCCCTTCTCGATGGCGATGACCCGCCGACGGCCATCCTTGCGGGCTCGGGACCGCTCCTGATCGGGACCATCCGTGAGCTCGAGGAGCGACGGCTCGAGATCGGCCGCGACGTCTCGGTCGTGGGGTGGGACGACGGTCCGCTGCCCCGGCTGTTCCGGCCGCCGATCGCGGTCGTCGATCGCGACTCGCGCGGACTCGGGGAGGCGGCCGCCCGGATGGCCCTCGGGCGGCTGGCCAACGACGGCCCCGATGACGCCCCGGCCCATGTCGAGATCCGTCCGACCATGTTCCTGCCGCGAGCGTCGTGTGGCGCGCCGCCGCTCGCGCTCGCACCAGGACAGCCCTGACCTTCGAGGAGACCGCCATGACCCAGGACTCCAGTCTCCCGCTCCCGTTCAGTCCGGACCGGCGAGCCCTCGTGACCGGCGGCGCGAGCGGCCTGGGCCTGGGCGTCGTCGAGCGCCTGGTCGCGATCGGGGCACGGGTCGTGGTCGCCGACGTCGACGACGCGGCGCTGGCCGGGCTCGCGGACCGTTTCCCTGGCGGTGCGGTGACGCCGCAGCGGATCGACGTGACCGACGACGCTTCGGTCGAGGACGGCGTGCGGGCGGCGATCGATCGACTGGGCGGGCTCGACACCCTCGTGAACTCGGCGGGTGTGTTCCAGTTCCGGGCGCTCGAGGACATCTCGACCCGCGAATGGGATCGCATCCTCGATGTGAACCTGCGCGGCACGTTCCTCGTGATGCGCGCGGCGATGCCGGGCCTCAAGGCGTCGGGACGGGGCCGGGTCGTCAACATCGCCTCGGACGCGGGCAAGCGCGGCTATGCCCTGCTGGCCGCCTACTGCGCTTCGAAGTTCGGGGTGGTCGGGCTGACCCAGGCCGTCGCGGCCGAGGTCGCCGCCGCCGGCGTGCGCGTGAACGCGGTGTGCCCGGCGACCGTGGCCGACACCGGGATGGGCCGGATCGTCGCCCAGCAGAAGGTGGAGCTCGGCTGGGGCCGTGATACGACCGAGGTCCTGGAGCGTGGCGCCGCGTCCTTCCCGCTCGGCCGCGTCGGCACGGTCGCCGATGTCGCCGATGCGGTGATGTTCCTGATCTCGGAGCACTCGAGCTGGATCACCGGCGAGTCGCTCAACGTCGACGGCGGCGAGATGGCCGGCTGATCAGCCGTCGACCGACCCCGCCTGCGCGCGGGCCCGGGCCGCGCGTCGCGCGTCCGAACCGTCCGATCCGGACGCGCCCGCCCCGTTCGATGCCCCGTTCGACGCGCCATTCGTGAGGCCGCGGTTCGTCTTGGGCACGGGCTGGTCGTAGTGCTCGCGCACGATGCGCTTCGTCCAGGTCGACTCGCCGACATAGCGGTCGGCGACCATCTGGTCGAACGCGTGGACCGACGCCTCCTGGTTGGAGTATCGGCCGGCGACCCACGACGACGAGCGCGTGCCGCGCTGCTGCAGTTCGCAGACGTGCCAGTCCTGGCCGTTGGTGAGGTCCCAGAACGCGATCGCATCGGACGGGTCGAAGTCGGGCGCGGCGATGGTCTCGCCCTCGAACAGCCAGTCGCACACGACCGTCGTGTGATCCGGGCCGCGCGGCACCAGGCGATGGGCGAGCAGGTAGTCCGGATGGATGGACAGGAACGTCGTGGGCCAGGCGAGGTAGTAGTACACGCAGCGCTCGTCGCGGGGCGTGATGCCGCGCATCGGCGGCCGGCCGTCGCGCGAGCCGTGCCCGCCATCGAGGGCCATCGTCTCGGCCGCGTCGACGAGCTCCATCCAGCCGCCCTGCCAGGCGCCGTTGGGGTCGAAGTCGCCGCCCAGGTCATAGGGCGTCAGCTTGTTGAGCTGCGGGTGGACGCCCGGGCAGTGGTAGCACTCGCTGTAGTTCTCGGCGATGAACTTCCAGTTCGCCTTGACCTCGTACTCGATGCGCTTGGCCGAGCGCAGGGTCGTGAAGTCGAACCGGCTCCAGTGCTCGACGAAGTCGCCGAGCTGGCCGGCCAGGGGCGCGGCCTCGGGGTCGAGGTTCAGGAAGATGAAGCCCTGCCAGGTCTCGAGCCGGACCGCCGCGAGGCCGTACTCCTCGAACGAGAAGTCGTCGAGATCGTCGGTGTGCTTCGCCCGGATGAGCTTCCCGTCGAGGTCGTAGATCCAGGCGTGGTACGGGCACTGCAGCCGGACGACCTTGCCGCACGGCTCCTCGGCGACGGCCGTCCCGCGATGGCGGCACACGTTGTGGAACGCGCGCAGCACGCCGTCGCGACCACGGATGACGATCAGCGGATCGTCGTCGAGCTCGACGAGCATGTAGCTCGCCGGGCTCGGCGACCTCCTCCTCGCGAGCCACGTTGATCCAGTCGCGCCGGAGGATGTGCTCGCGCTCCCAGTCGAAGATCCCCTGGTCGTGATACGCCCGCTTCGGCAGCAGCCGCGCGCCGCGGTACTCGCGTCGGACGGAGGCGAGCTCGTCGGGGGTCAGGATCGGCGACGCGGAGGCGGGCTGGGTCATGACTTGGGCACGTGCTTCTTGGGGTCGAGGAACGGGATGGCCGCCGTCCGCGCGGCCCAGCGACGCCCGTCGGGCGCTTCGATGTCGAGGGGCGTGCCGGGCCCGATGAGCCCGATCGGCAGCCGGACGTAGCCGATGTTCTTCTGGAGTCGTGGCGACCAGATGAGGTCGGTCACGGTGCCGACCGCCGTGCCGTCGTGGAACGCGACGCACTTGCGCGACAGCTCGAACGGCAGCGCGTCGCCGTCGACCTCGAGGCCGACGAGCTTGTGGTCCACGCCGGTCCGGCGGATCTCCTCGAGGGCGGCCTTGCCGATGTAGTCGGCCTCCTGCGGCTCCACGAGGCGCTCGAGGCCCATGATGTGGAACGGCGTGTCGGCGATCGTGATGTCCGAGCCGTAGTTGAAGATGCCGGCCTCGATGCGACGGGCCTCGCACGGGGCGATCGGCCGGATGCCGTGCGGTGCCCCGGCCGCCATGATCCGATCCCACAGCTCGGCGCCGCGCGACGGGTCGCGCAGGTAGACCTCGTAGCCGACCTCGCCGGTCCAGCCGGTGCGCGAGATGACGACCGGGATGCCGTCGAGCTCCGTCTCGAGCGTCCAGTAGTACTTGATGTCGAGGATGCGCTCGCCGAACAGGCTGACCAGGGTGTCCTTCGACTTGGGGCCCTGGACCTGGACCGGGTAGATCTCCGGTTCTCGGACCTTGACGTCCATCCCGCTGTGGACCGCCACGCCCCGCGCCCACAGGCCGGCGTCGGAGTCTGCGAGCGCGAGCCACCAGCGATCCGCCTCGATGCGCAGGAGCACGGGGTCGTTGACGATGCCGCCGTCCTCGGCGGTGATCAGGACGTACTTGCCCTGCCCGACCGCGCATTTCGTGAGGTCACGACAGGTGAGCGTGTTCACGAAGGCGGACGCGTCAGGCCCTGTGATCTCCACGATGCGCTCGACCGACACGTCCCACAGGGTCACATCATTCAGGAGCGCCCAGTACTCCTCGATCGGGTCGGCGTAGTAGCCCGGCAGGTACATGTGGTTGTAGATGTCGTAGGCGCTGCAGCCCGCCTCGAGCGTCTTCTCGAAGAACGGCGAGCGGCGGTACCACGGCCCGAAATAGAGGGTCGACGACTCGGTCGTCGCGGGCGTCGCGAGCGGGCTGGTCATGGACGTCGGGCCTCCCAGGGCGGTCGGTTGGCGGGCCCGATCGTGCCGCATGGGGATCCTATTGCCTGTCGTGTCGCACCAGATGCGCCACGGATGCGGCAGCCGGGACGGTGCCGTGATGGCCCCGCGTCGGCGCGCCGACCAGTCCCGGAAACGGGTCGACGCCCGGTAGGTGAACGGGTCCACCACCGGGCGTCGAGGCCGAATATCCCCCGAAATCAGGCCATGGCCAACAGTACCGGTCGGGACTGGTACTGGCAAGTATCCAGGCGCACCAAATGGTGCGAAATCGCACCATCCGGGACCGCCTCGCTCAGGTCAGCTCGACCCGCTCGTGCCAGTGCGGGATGTGGGTCGCCAGGCCGAGCGCGCGGACGTGCGGCTCCAGCTGGACCTGGGCGTCGGGATCGCCGTGGACGAGGAAGACCCGGCGCGGGTAACCGGGATCGCCCGGGGCCTTGCCGGCCGCGAACCGGCCCAGCCAGTCGAGCAGCTCGGACTCGTCGGCGTGGGCCGAGAAGCCGCTGATCGAGCGGACCTGGCAGCGGACCTGGCGCATCTGGCCGTCGACCTTGACCTGCTTCGCGCCCGCCTGTAGGTGCGCCCCAAGGGTCCCCTCCCCCTGGTAGCCGACGAACAGGATCACCGCCGTCGGATCGTCGATGAGGTTCCGCAGGTGCCCGACGATGCGGCCGCCCGTCAGCATCCCGTTCGAGGCGACGATGAGGTACGGCCGGGGCGCCCGCTCGATGGCCTGCGATGCCTTGACCTCGTTCGTGATGATCTGATTCGGATAGTCGAGCGGCGTGGCGCCCGACTGCAGCAGGTCGCGGGTCTGCTCGTCGTAGTACTGCGGGTAGCGCCGGTAGATGTCGGACGCCTTCGAGGCCATCGGCGAGTCGAGGTAGAGCGGCAGCAGCGGGATCTCGCCGCGCTCGATCAGCCGGTCGAGCTCCCAGACGACCTCCTGGGTCCGCCCGATCGCGAACGAGGGCACGAGGAGCACGCCCTTCGCGTCGTTCACCATCCGGATGGTCTCGGCGAGGATGCGGATGGCCTCGTCCTGTGGCTCGTGTTCGCGGCCACCGTACGTGGACTCGACGAGGACGTAGTCCGCCGCGGTCAAGGCGGTCGGGTCGCGCAGGATCGGGGTGCCGGGGCGTCCGAGGTCGCCGGAGCACACGATGACCCGCTCCTCGCCGCCTTCATCGTCGGTCACGTGCAGCTCGATGATCGCCGAGCCCAGGATGTGGCCGGCGTCGTGGAGGATGGCCCGCACGCCGGGGGCGACGTCGATCGCCTCGCCATAGTCGTGGGCCGTGAACCGCTCGAGCGCGTGCTCGGCGTCCTTGACCGTGTACAGCGGCAGGTCGAGGTCGACCTCGATGGCCGGCGGCTGGGCGCGCAGCTCGGCCTCGGGGTCGCGCGGCCAGCTGGTGACGCCGTCGGGGAAGGGCGCTGCCGGCTCGACGGTCGTCGGGACGTGGGTCCCGGCCTCGGTCGCGGTCGCGGCGCCGGTCTCGCCGGTCTGGCCGGCCGGTCGCGTCGGCGTCGGGCGCGACATCCGTCTCGCCGGCCTCGGCCATCGCCACGGCGTCGAGGTACGCGTCGTGCTCCTCGCGGTCCTCGGCTTCGGCCTCGTCGGGGTGGCGTGCCTCCCAGCGAGCCTCGCGCTTGGCGAACTGCTCGTGGAGCTTGCCGGAGTCGAGCAGCACGAGCCCGGCCAGCTCGACAGTACCGGCCGTGGCGTGGATCGGCCCGCGGTAGCCGGCCTTGACCAGGAGGGGCAACAGCCCGCAATGGTCGAGGTGGGCGTGCGTCAGCAGGACGGCATCGAGGGTCGCGGGATCGAACGCGAACGGGAGCCGGTTGCGGATCGACTCGTTCGGGCTGCCCTGGAACATGCCGCAGTCGATGAGCACGCGGGCGCGCGCGGTGGTCAGCAGGAACTGCGATCCCGTGACGGTGGTCGCGCCGCCGAGGAACTGGATGTGCATCGCGCCATGGTGACAGGCACGACCGGCGGCGGAGTATCCGTCCGGTGGCTCCGGCTTGCAGCCGCGCGCGCACCGAGAACTGGCCGCGGGCCGCGGGGCTCCCGCGCCCGCGGAGCGATCAGATGATGATCAGGGCATCCACGGCGACGGCGAGGAACAGCAGCGACAGGTAGCTGATCGAGTAGCGATACAGGGCGATCGCGCCCTGCGTCGAAGCCTCCTCGGAGGAACCGCGGCGCCACAGCGCGTAGGCCTGCCACAGGAAGACCACGCCGAGCCCGACTGCGGCCCCGAGGTAGATCAGGCCCATCCGGGCGACCGGCCACAGGATCAGCGAGATCGCGACCATGAGGATCGTGTAGAGCGCGATCTGGCGGGTCGTCTCGGGGATGCCACGGACGACCGGCAGCATCGGCACGCCGGCCGCGGCGTAGTCCTTGCGGATGCGCAGCGACAGCGCCCAGAAATGGGGCGGGGTCCAGTAGAAGACGATAGCGAACAGGATCAGCGCCGGGATGCCGATGTGTCCGGTCACCGCGACCCAGCCGATCACCGGTGGCAGCGCCCCGGCGGCTCCGCCGATCACGATGTTCTGGGGCGTCGTGCGCTTGAGCATCATCGTGTAGATGACGACGTAGAACGCGATGGCGAGCAGCGTCAGGAACGCGGCCAGCAGGTTCACGAACCAGGCCATCACGATGAACGAGATCACCCCGAGCACGATCCCGAAGATCACCGCGCGCTCGGGCTCGACCTGGTGGGCCGGCAAGGGTCGCCGGCGCGTCCGGGTCATGAGCAGGTCGATGTCGCGATCGAGATAGCAGTTGATGGCGTTCGCGCTACCCGCGGCGAGCGTGCCGCCGATGAGCGTCCAGGCCACGAGCCAGGCCCAATCCCCCCAGTCGAGGCCCGGCACCCAGCGGGTCGCGAGGACCATCGCCGGCACCGTCGTGACGAGCAGCAGCTCGATGATCCGCGGCTTGGTCAGCGCGATGTACGCCCGCACCGAGTCGCCCCGGTTGCGTGGCGCCGTCGTCGCGTCCTGGCCGCCGCTCGGCTGGTCGACGAGCGCGGTCCGGGCCGTGTAGTAGCTCACGACCGTGAGCGCGGCGAGCATCGCCCAGATGACCGCACCAAGCGCCAGGTGGAGCGTCTGTGACCAGGCCGACAGGCGGGTCAGCACCTGCAGGCCACCCACCACGATCTGGATCGCGAAGAGGCCCGCCGCTCCGACGGCCAGGCGGACGATGAGCGAGTGCCCCCGTTGGGTCCGCCAGGCGACGACCGCGACGATCAGGACGATGACACCGACGATGGCGGCGACCCAGCGATGCAGGATGTGGGCCGAGCTCGCGTCGGCCAGCGACGGAACGAGCGTCCCGCCCATGAGCGGCCAGTCCGGGAAGACGAGTGCCGAATCGGTGGCGGTCACGTTCGACCCGAAGAGGAGCAGGGCGAAGGTCGTCGCGGCCCCGAAGGCCGCCAGCAAGGTGAACCGCTGGCTGCTGCCACGACCCACGATGCGCGCCGGATAGCCTGCCCGGACCGTGAGGAAGACCAGCACGCCGACGAGGGTCATCGCCGCGGCCAGGTGGGCCGTGACGGACTCCCCGCTGTTGCCGAGGCGGACCGTCTCGCGTCCGAGCCACGCCTGGAACCCAACGAGCCCGACGGCAAACAGCGACGGCCACAGCAGTGACGCCCGGTCGCGGTGGTCGCGGATGGCCAGCACAGCGAGACCCAGGATCTCGAAGCCGATGACGACCGCGATCCCGCGGTGCAGCCATTCGATCCAGGCCTTGGGGTCGTCCAGCGGCGGGATGATCTGGCCGTGGCAGAGCGGCCAGTCCGGGCAGCCGAGGCCCGAATCGGTGGCGCGGACGATGACCCCGACGATGACCAGCAGGATGGTGGTCGCGAGCGTGATCGCGGCGAGCTTCTGGAAGCGGGTCACGGTTCTCCTGCGCGGCATCCGGCCGAGGGGTTGGGGGTTCGGGGACTCGCCGCGCATTCTAGCGCGACGGCGCCCGAACGCGACCTCGGCTACCCTTCCGGCGATGACCCCACGTCGCCCGTTCTGGTTCGCCGCTGCCCTGCTCGTGGTGCTGGCTGCGTGCACCGGGAGCGGCGCGGCGACGGTCGCCCCGTCCGGAGCGGCGGGCGCCCCGTCCGCCTCGGGGGCCGCGAGCGCGTGCGCCACGACGCCGGCGCCGTCGACCGACGCCGTGACGGCCTGGTCCGGCACCCAGGACCCGTCGATCTTCCCCCAGATCATCAACCCGGCAGGCACGCTCGCCTGTGGCCCGACACGCTTCATGTTCTCGTTCCTCGACGCATCCAACACACCGGTGGCCGCCCCCGACCGAACGGTCAAGGTGGCGCTCTACGACCTCGGCGCCGATACGGAGAAACCGGTCACCACGGCCGATGCGACGTTCATCTGGGCCATCGAGGATGCGGTCGGCGTGTACGTCGCCGATGTCGACTTCCCGACGGCGGGCCAGTGGGGCGCCGCGTTCGAGACGGCGGCTGCCGGGGCCGAACCCGAGACCATCCGGATGACCTTCGACGTCCAGCCCGAGTCGGCGACGGTCGCCGTCGGAGACGCGGCGCCATCGGTCGACACGCCGACGCTCGCCGATGTCGGTGGCGACGTGACCAAGATCTCGACCGACACCGAGCCCGTCAAGGCGTTCTACGAGACGTCGGTCGCCGATGCGCTGGCTTCCAAGAAGCCGTTCGTGCTGGTCTTCGCGACGCCCAAGTTCTGCGCCTCGAAGCAGTGCGGCCCGACCCTCGACCGGATCAAGCCGATCGCCGCCGCCCACCCGGACCTCACGTTCATCAACGTCGAGCCGTACGAGCTGACCACCGTCGAGGGTCAGCTCCAGCCGGTCCTCACGAACGACGCGCTCACCCCGGTCGCGGCGGCCGACGCGTACCGCCTCGCCGCCGAGCCGTGGGTCTTCGTCGTGGACGGGAACGGCAAGGTCACGGCGTCGTACATGCTCATCTTCAGCGACGAGGAGCTCGAGTCGGCGATCGCCGCCCTGGGCTGAGCCACCCGCGCACTTACGGCTGGGCGTCCTCCAGCCACAGGGCGTACAGCCGGGTCCCGTCATCGCGATACCAGACCCGCACCGGCTGCGCGGTCGCCTGGTGTTCGGACAGATGGCCGGGCGGGAACTGCGTCCCGTTGCCGAGCGTGGACAGGTCGAAGGTGAGCTGATCGCCACCGGTCTGGCGGAGGGTGAACCCGCTGACGTCGCCAAGGCCGGCCGAGTCGACCGCGACGATGACCCCGGTCACTTCGCTCGCGCCCGACGGCGGCGCGCCGGATCCGCCCGCGCCCGGTCCGCCGGACCCGCCCGCGAAGATCGCCGCCGCCGCGGCCAGCCCGACGATAACGACCAGGGCGACCACGAACAGCCGCCGCGTCCCCTGGTCCATGGTTCAGGCGCCGGCCGCGACGGCTCCGGTCCCGGTGCTGCCCGGGGCGACGAGCGGGTCGCCGGCCGTGCAGCGCGGGCATGACCCGGGTCCGGGCTCGTAGGTCGGCAGGTCGAGCTCCCAGAGCGCGCGGAGCGCGTAGACCCGGCCGGTCGTCGGTGACGTGAGGGTCGTCCGCCCGCCGCTGCGATCGACCATGACGGCGCACTCGACGATCTCGCCGCCCATCGCCTCGACGGCCGGGATCATGGCCAGCAGCGAGCCGCCGGTCGTGAGGATGTCGTCGACGAGCAGGACCCGTTCGCCGGGCTCGATCCGGAAGCCGCGCCGGAAGGCGCGCTCGGTCCGACCATCCGGACCGTGGACCTCCTCGGCGAAGATGCTCCGGACGCCGATCTGGCGAGCGGTCTCGAAGGCGAGGATGACCCCGCCCGTGGTCGGTCCGGCAACGAGGTCGACGAGCGCCGGACGGTCGTCCGTGCCGGCCACCCGCGCGGCCCAAAAGCCGCACAGCTCGCTGGTCGCCGCCGGATCGGAGAGGACCGCGAACTTCTCGACGTAGGCGTCGCCGTGGCGGCCGCTCTTGAGCTGGAAATGGCCCTCGCGGAAGGCACCCGAGGCCCGGAACAGGGCTTCGGTCCGGGCGGCGATGGCGGCGCGCACCGCGAGGTCGGCGGCGGGCTTGATGGTCGTCATGTCGAGCATGCTACCCGGGTCCGCCCATCGGGTCCGCTACGGCCGGTACTCGACCCCCTTGGCCGACGGCGTGCCGGCGCGCTTGGCCGGCAACGCGGTCCCGATGAAGTCGCGATGGGACCCGACGCCTGCGGCCCGGCACGCGTCGGCCAGCTCGTCGACGAGGCGGACCGGCAGCGTCGGGTCGGCGAAGATGGCGGTCCCGACCTGGACGGCCACGGCCCCGACCGCCAGGAAGTCGAGCACATCGGCGAGCTCGGTCACGCCGCCGATGGCGACGACCGGGATCCTCACCGCCTGGGCGGCCTCGTAGACGACCCGCAGCGCGACGGGCTTGACCGCCGGGCCGGACAACCCGCCGTAGATGTTGCCGAGCAGCGGGCGGCGCCGATCGGGCGCGACGGCGATGCCCGAGAGGGTGTTGATCGCGGTCAGCGCATCGGCGCCGGCATCGGCGATGGCCCGCGCGATCGGCCGGATGTCGGCCACGTTCGGCGACAGCTTCACGAGCAGGGGCAGGTCGGTGGCGCGCCGGACGGCCGCGGTCACCTCGCCGGCCGCGCCGGCATCGATGGCGAACTGGAGCCCGCCCTTGCCGACGTTCGGGCACGAGATGTTGAGCTCGATGCCGGCGATCCCGGGCACGCCCTCGAGGCGGCGCACGACCTCGACATAGTCACCGACCAATTCGCCGGCCACGTTGACGATGACCGGGACCTTCCAGCCGGCCCACGTCGCTGCGTACTTCTCGATGACGGCATCGACGCCCGGGTTCTGCAGCCCGATCGAGTTGAGCATGCCGCCCGGCGTCTCGGTGACCCGCGGCGTGGGGTTGCCGATACGGGCCTTGAGCGTCGTGCCCTTGCAGCAGATGGCGCCCAGCCGGTCGACCTCGACGACGTCGCTGTACTCCGTGCCGTAGCCGAACGTGCCCGATGCCACGAGGATCGGGTTGGGCAGGACCAACCCACGGCCGAGATCGACGGTGAGGTCGACCTCGCGCGGCGGGGCGGGCACGTCGGCCGGGCCAGCCGTGGCCGTGGTCGTCGCGCGGGCGGCGGGCGCGGTCTTGGCGACCGGTCGAGGCGGAGCTGCCGACGACCGACCGGCGCGCGACGCGGAGCGCTTGGGCGCCGTGGGTCGGCTCGAGGCCGACCCGGACGTCGCGATCACCGCCCGACGCTTGGCCTTCATCAGGCCGCGGACCGGGCGACCCAGCGCATCGGGTCGCCGGCGCCGAGATCGGCGATACCCGCATCGATCAGCGCCCCGGCGACCAGGGTCCGCCGATGCGCTGCGAATGTCAGCACGTGGGCGATCATCCCGCCGTAGGTGAAGACTTCGGCGGGCTCGCACAGGGCGTCGATGAAGGTGTCGTCGAGCCGGCCTTCGGTCCCGACCTCGCGGACCTGCTCGAGGAAGGCTGCACCTTCGACGGCGAGGCGGGCCTGCATGGACTTGACGCTCTCGTGATCCTCCACGCTCCAATCGTAGGCGCGGCTGGCGATCGCCGCGTTCCACATCCCCATCTGGCCGACCAGGCGGGACAGGAGCGAGCGCAGCGTGGGATCGTCGTCGACGCCCTCGACCGAGATCTCGATCGGAGCGTCGAGCACGGGATCGGCAAGGCGGCTCGCGCGGTCGACCATCTCGCCGGTCAACCAGATGTGGTGTTCGACCATCTTGGTCAGGAGGTCCATGGGGCTCACCTTCCTGTCGGCCGGCAGGCGCAGGCTGCCGGGTGGATGGAAATGGACATCGCTGGGGGCGTCGATCTGGGTCCGGGTGGGCTGGCGACGCCAGCGATCGGGCCCGACGCCGTAGGCCCTCCGGAAGGCTCGCGAGAACGCCTCGTTGGAGCCGTACCCGGCGTCGAGCGCGACGTCGAGGATCGACCGCCGTGTCGTCACGAGCTGATACGCCGCGCGCTCCAGGAGGATCCGTCGCCGGAACGCGCTGGGGGGCTCGCCGGCGACCGACGAGATGACCCGATCGAAGTGGTAGCGCGACAGGTACAACCGGGCCGCGAGCGCGTCTCCGGTCGCCGCGTGATCATCGAGCGCGTCGGCGAGGAGCTCGACGAAGGCGCTGAAGGTGTCGTCGGCGGCGGTCATGCCGCGATGATGCCCCGCCGGTGGACGCGGTCGCTTGATCGCCTTTGCGGTTCGCAGCCGGTCGCCATCACGTCGGGGCGGTCATCCCGTCCAGGCGCCCTCCCAGACGAGCTCATCGGACGCGAACACGGGGCCTTCGCGACAGACGCGCTGGGGGGTGCCGCTCACGCCCATGACCACGCAGCCCAGGCATGCCCCGACCGCGCAGCCCATGTTCTGCTCCATCGACACCTGCAGGAAGCTCTTGCGCCGGGCAGTCGCGGAGCCGATCGCGTCGGGCTTGCCACCGCCACGCTTGCGGCCGAGGTTCGCGACCCCGAGTCGGCCGCGCCGGCCCTGGGCCTGCCGCGCGAGCGCGCCGAGCATGCCGGCCGGACCGCAGGCGAACGCCTGGTCGGCCCAGGCCTCGTACTCGGGAACGAGCTCGGTCACGAAGCCGTGGTGGCCGAGCGAACCGTCGTCCGTCGCGACGACGTACTCGACCTCGTCGGGCAGGAGCGTGCTCGGATAGACCTCGCGCGAGCTCGACGCCCCGAACAGGAGCGTCACCTGGCGGCCGTCGCGGATCGCCTCGTCGGCGAGCATCCGCACCCCGGCCATGCCGAGGCCGCCGGCGATCAGCAGCATGTGCCGGCTGCGCGGGTCGACCTCGAACGGGCGGCCCAGCGGACCCAGCAGGTCGACGCGGTCGCCCGGCCGCAGGTGGGTGAACCATTCCGTCCCCCGGCCGATGACCCGGAAGTGGATCGTGACGATGCCCGTGGCCGCATCGGTCGTGTTCAGGGAGAACGGCCGGCGCAGCACCATGCCCGAGAAATCGCCCGCCCGGATGTGGACGAACTGTCCCGCCCGCGAGCCGGTCGCGAGCTCCGGCGCGTGGTAGGCCTGGAGCCACTGGCCAGGCAGGATCTCGCGGCTCTCCACGAGCTCCGCTGCGGCGAGGCGCATGGTCACGCGGTCGGACGGCCCTCCGCGCCGGCGTCGTCGTCGCTCGCGGCATCGTCGTCGCTCGCGGCATCGTCGTCGCTCGCGACCTCGTCCTCGTGGCCGTCCTCGTCGGCCTCGACGACCGCTGTGGCGTCGAAGTCGGGCGCCACGGACGGGAACGCCTCGGCGAGCGCATCGGCGAGGTCGCCGAACACGTCGGTCGGGTCGTAGAACTCGACGAGGTCCTCGGGACCGGACAGGGTCCGCCACGCGCCGTCGGCCTCCTCGGGGATGACCTCCGCGCGGAACTCGCCGTTGGCCGCGAGGACGAGTCGCTCGTCGTCGTCGTCGACGATCACGAGGTCGCCGATGAGCGCCGCTGCCGGCGCGGCGGCGGTCTCGAACTCCTCGAGCAGGCGCGACTCGCTGCGCTGGCTGCGCTCCTGGTATTCGAGGGAGAGGTCATAGAGGCGGCGTGCCGCCGTCTCGTCGTCATCGACCACGACACTCTCGGGCTGACCGGCAGCCCACGAGTCGGCCGCGGCGGCATACGGGTCTTCGCCCAGGCTGACGGTCTCGGCCGGCGAGATGCCGGCGACGTCCATGAGGTCCTCACCGGCGGTCGGCTCGGCATCGAAGCCCGCGGTCTCGCGGGCGGCCTCGCCGAATGCGGCGAAGATGTCGGCCGGGTTGTAGAGCTCGACGAGCTCCGACGCCGACTCGATGACCTCGGTCTCGCTCACCCATGCGCCGCTCTCATCCTGATAGCGGCTGCGGCTGCGGAACGAGAGGTCGGGCGCGATCGAGAGGTAGTCGGGCTCCTCGTCGATGAGGGTCAGCCCGCCCACGACCGCGATCCGCTCCTTGTGGCGGTCGAGGAAGCGACGCAGCTGCTCGGTGCTCTGGATGAGGAAGTCGGAGCGTTCCAGGGCGGCGTCGGCCGCGATCTCTCCAAGCAGGTCGTTGCGGCCGCTGTCCATGGATCGCCTCCCTCTTTCCGCATCGTCGCCGGGTGGCAGTGCGTCTCGTCGGATGCTCATCGTCGGTCTGGCCTCGGGTCAGGGATGGTATTCGAGGTCGGTGCCCATGCGCTCGCGCAGGAACATCGAGTGGTGCCGTTCGAAGATCCATTCCCCGGCGCGATGACCGAGGGCACGGGTGGCCTCATCGGCCTCGAGCTTGTCGAGGGTGGCGTAGTCGGGCAGGTCGAGCAGGATGACGTTGTCGAAGTCCCAGCCGTGGGCGACGTTGTACCAGCCGATGAAGCGGATACCGAACTTCTCCTCGTAGTCCTTCACCTGGCGCGGAAAGATCGTGCGCATGAAGAACTTGAAGAACGGATCGCGGCCGCGGCGGACGGAGAAGTAGGTCGCGAGCACGGGCACGGGCGCTGCGGTCCTCCCTGCGTGATGGCGCGGCTGTCATGGGCTGGGGGTGCTGGACGCGGTCCGGGGCCGGTCCGGGCGCCATTGTCGCACGGGGCCGCGCCACGCGGCCGGCCGAGGCCGATGTGCGTCAGGCGCACGTCCTGTCGCTCGTACAGCCCCAGATGTGTGCCTGGCGCACGTTTGCGTGGCCACAGCGCGCCCCTCGTGCATCAGACGCACGCACGTGAGGCCCCGACCCCCGCGATGTGCGCCAGACGCACGTACCGTCGCCGATGCCCGACCGCTTGTGCATCGGACGCACGATCGCCACATCAACGACCCACGGCGCCCCAAACCCGTGCACCTGACGCACCAATCGCGCACGAATGGCCCGTGGTAGCACCATCCACCGCCTCGAATCCCGACCATGCGTGCATCTGATGCACGGGCGACGGTCTAGGCGCGCGAGCCTGGCCTGGCGGCGCCGGGTCAGGCGTGCGGCGCCGGGTGAGGAGTGCGGCGCGGCGGGTTCGATGGCCTACCGCGGCGGGCGGGCGCAGTCGAGCTCAGGCGGGCGGGCTCGCCGCGGGCGGGGTCGGATCGTCGAGGGTCGCGTCGGCCGCCACGGGCTCGGCCTCGGCCCCCGACTCCCCTGCCCCGGCGGCATCCTCCAGCTCGCCGACCGTCGGCGTGCCGCTCGCCAGCGGCCGACGCCGGCCGCGTCGGTCCGCAGCCACGAGACGCAGCAGGAAGATGATGGTCTGGCCGGTCACGAGCAGCAGCAGGAGCACGATGAACAACAGGATCGCGCTCACGGTCGGTGGCCAATCCCAGACCACGCTGAGCGGGGTGAGCACGATCAACGCCACCAGCAGGATGACCTGGAACCGGAAGCAGCCGAGCCCCGGGCCTCGTTCCGCCTCGAGGACGTCGCCCTTGTACTGGATCGGTCCGGTCGGGCGCGGCGGGCGCGGCGGGGTCGGGTCGGCGTTCGGGTCGATGTCGGTCACGAGCGGGAACGATACGGACCCTGAAGGATTCGCGCTGCACCTGCGTCGTACTGGATGATCGCGGGATGGACCCGCGGCGACGATGAAGGGCAACGGGTGACATCCGAGCTCGTCGAACGCGCACAGCGGGGCGACCACGAGGCATTCGAAAGCCTCGCGACCGCCGCCTACCACCGGCTGTATGCGGTCGCGCGACGGATCCTCCGCGACGGGTATGCGGCGGAGGATGCGGTCCAGGACACGTTGCTCAAGGCCTGGCGGGAGCTCCGGGGTCTTCGGGATCCCGAGAAGTTCGACGCCTGGCTCCACCGACTCCTCGTCAATGCCTGCCGGGACCAGGTCCGGCGTCGAAATCGGAGGCCGCTCGAGGTCGACATCCCCGACCTCGAACGTGCGGCGCCCGGTGACGACATCGCGCGTCTCGCCGACCGCGACGAGATCGAACGTGCCTTCCTGGAGCTGTCGGTCGAGCATCGGGCCGTGCTCGTCCTGACCCACTACCTCGGCCTGTCCGGCCCGGAGGTCGCCGCGATCCTGCGGATCCCGCCGGGCACGGTCCACTCACGACTGCATTACGGCAGCCAGGCGATGCGGGCAGCCCTGTCCCGCCCGCCGATGCTGTCGACCACCGCCCCGGAGCCCGGACGATGACCGAACCGACCGACCGCTGGTTGCACACCTGGCTGCTCGACGGCCCCGAACTGGGCCCCGAGTCCACGCTTGCCCAGGCCATCGCAACGAGCCGGACGACCGCCCAGCGCCCGGGCTGGACCCTGCGCGAAAGGTGGCTCCCGATGGAACTTACGATGGAGCGGACGACCGGCCCACGACCGGTGCTCGTCCTCGGCCTGCTCGCCCTGCTGCTGGCGGCGATCGCGACCACCGCACTCCTGGCGGGATCGAAGCCGCGGCTGCCCGACCCGGTCGGGCCCGCGGCGAATGGACGTATCGCCTTTGCCTCCGGCGGGCGCATCTTCCTCCTCAGTCCAAGCGGGGACCAGCTCGAGCAGCTGTCGACGATCGACGGCCTCGGCTACGCGCCCGCCTTCTCTGCCGATGGGTCGCGCGTCGCGTTCCTGTCGCGCGCTGACGCCGACGCGACCATCAGCCTGAGTGTCGCGGCAGTGGACGGCAGCAGCCGACCGACCGTGGTCTCGGGCGACCTGCCGATCGTGAACTGGCCGAGCGCGACTGCCGCCTGGTCGCCCGACGGGACCCAGCTCGCGTTCACCTCGGCCGACGTCGCCGTGGACCGCGTGTATGTCGCTTCGAGTGATGCCAGTGGGATCACCTGGGTCTCGCCCGCTGACCGTTCCCCGCGCGTGGTGACCGACTGGTCGCCCGATGGCTCGTGGCTGTCGTATCAGCAGCACGATCTGAATACGGTCTCCCTGGTGATCGCGCATCCAGACGGCACCGATCCGTCGATGCTCACCTCCGCTCCGCACCTCACGGGGTGGGAGTATCAGGACGCGCGCTGGTCACCTGATGGCGATCGACTCGTGTACACCAGGACCGACGGGGCAGAGCACGTGATCGCGACCGTCGACCTGGCCGGCCACGAGACCATCCTTGTCGGCCCGGCCATGGTCGGGTGGCCCGCGTGGGCGCCTGACGGAGACTCGATCGTGTATCTCGATGAGGATCGCGGTGTCGTCCTGATCGGGTCGGACGGCACCGACGAGCGCGTACTCACCGACCGACAGGACGACTGCGGCCTCGCCTTCTCGCCCGACGGCACGACGGTCATCAGCTCGGATTGCCGAACCATCGAGCTCATCCCGATCGACGGGCCGAGTCGGGCGACGACCATCGACATCCCGGCGGTGCCCGGGTCGGATGGGCCGGCGATGATCGGCGCTCCCAGCTGGCAGCGCCGGGCGCCCTGACCCGTCGGGGGCGCCCCGGCGCCCCCGCCCTCAGTCGGCCGGTCGAGGGTCCGTGGCGAGGCCCTCGACCACGGCCGTCCCGGGGATGCGCAGCAGGTCCGCCGGCGCAAGGAGCACCTTCCACGAGCGCGAGCCTCCACCGACGACGATCCGCTCGCGATCCATGACCCGGGCATCGACCCAGATCGGCAGGTGGGGCGGCAACCCGAACACCGTCACGCCGCCGATCTCCATGCCCGTGATGTCGCGGGTCGACTCGGCCGGGGCGAAGGACGCCTTGCGCGTGCCGAGCCGGTCGCGCACGGTCCGGTTCACGTCGAGGCGGTTGGGGGCCAGCACGACGCACGCGGCGTGGCGCGGCGGATCGCTCTTGCCGATGACGAGGATCGTGTTGGCCGAATCCTCGGGGGCGAAGCCGTAGGCCGCGCAGAAGGCGGCGGTGTCGGCCAGGGCCGGATCGCAGGCGAACAGCTCGTAGTCGATGCCGAGGGGCGCCAGGGCGGTCTCGAGCCGCTCGCGTCCGGCCGGGTCGTGGGTCGCGGGATCGAGCTCGTCGGGCATGGCGGCAAGGGTACGACGCCCGTTCGGCGGTACGGGGCCCGGCGGCGCGCACCACCCCGCTACCATCGCCACGATGACCGATCGACCGACCGCGACCAGCCATCCGACGGCGCCGCCCGACATCGACGCCTATCTGGCGCGCTTCGCGTGGCACCCGGAACCGGAGCTGATCGGCTTCCGCGACGAGGCGGCGTCGCGGCCGTCGATGGATCGACTCGGGCAGGCCACCTGGACGGCTGCCCTCGACTACCTGTACGGGACCGCGATGGACCGGGCGATGGGCGACGCCTCGCCGTACGCGGAGGCGCGTCGCCGCTACTACGCCTCGCACCCGAACGGTCCCGCTCCGGGACCGTCGCCCGCCCCCGACCGACCCACGCCCGCGGGCGACGTCCTGGCCGAGTTCCAGGCCCGGGTGGCGGGCGGACTCATGAACAGCCAGCACCCTCGCCAGTTCGGCTACTTCACGCCGCCGCCGCTGCCGATGTCGATCATGGGGGAGCTGCTCGCGCAGATGACCAACCAGGGCGTCGACGTGTGGCACGCCGGACCGTTCGCGGCCTTCGTCGAGGAGGAGGTCGTCCGCTGGCTGTGCGACCTCGTCGGCTACGGCGAGGGGTCGTTCGGGCTGCTCACCAGCGGCGGGGTGATGGCGAACGTCATGGCGATGACCCTCGCCCGCGACCTGCGCCTCGGGCGGATCCGCGGCCTGGCCGGGCCGCCGCGCGGCGCCGACCTCGACGGGGCCCGCGTCTACGCCAGCGACCAGACCCACTTCAGCATCGCCCGCGCGCTCGACGTGTTGGGCTTCCCGACCGACACGCTCGTGGTCCTGCCCGCCGACGACCGGTTCCGCCTGCAGGCAGCGCCCGTGGCCGCGGCCATCGCTCGGGACCGGGCCGCCGGGCTGACGCCATTCGCCATCGCCGCGGTCGCCGGGTCCACGAACACCGGCTCGGTCGATGCCGTCGGCGATCTGGCGGCGCTCGCGGCGGCGGAGGGCCTGTGGCTGCACGTGGATGCCGCGTACGGCGGCGGCGCCCGGCTCTCGGAGCGCGATCGCGACCGGGTGCGTGACCTCGAGCGCGCCGACTCGGTCACCGTCGACCCGCACAAGTGGTTCTTCCAGGCCTACGACATCGGTGGGCTGCTCGTCCGCGACGGTGACGCCCTCGGCGCGGTCTTCGGCGGCCGAGCGCCCGAGTACTACCGAGGCGGTGAGGCTGCCACGGCGGGGGCCGCGAGCCCGGGTGGCGCCGCCGATCCCGCAAGTGCCCGCGACCACGACCCCCACGACGACCACGCTGATCAGCTCAACTTCTACAAGCTCTCGTTCGAAGGCACACGACGCTGGCGGGCGTTGAAGCTGTGGATGACGTGGAAACACCTCGGGACGAGCGGCTTCGGGCGACTCATCGAGGCGAACGATGACCTCGCCGCCCATCTCGCCGCGCGCTGCGCCGCTGCCGACGACTTCGAGGTGACACCGGCCGTGCCCGATCTCAGCGTCGTGTGCTTCCGCCACCTGCCCGGAGGCCGCAAGGCGGCCGACGCGATGGCGTCGGCCGAGCTCGATGCCCATCAGGACCGGCTGCAGGCCGCGCTCGAGGCCTCGGGCGACGGCTGGCTCACGACGACCCGGCTGCGCGGTGCCACCTGGCTCCGCGCCGGGATCGTCAACTACCTCGCCACGGAGGACGACATCGACCTCCTGCTCGACCGCCTCCGGGCCCTCGCCAGATGAGCCGTCGCGTCCGCGCGGGCAGCTGAGCTCAGGCGAGCCCGACGCCGGCCGCGGGCCGTTCCACCGTCGAGCCGATCGCGACCCGGCGGCCCGAGCGGACCGCGGCCTCCAGGCTGAGCAGCACGTCGAGGACATGGAAGGCGAGCGCGCCGGACGCCCGGTGTGGCCGCCCGGACCGGATGCCGGCGATCATGTCGGCGAGCCCGATCCCGCGGCCGACCGACCCGTCGAACCGGAGCGGGACGTCGACGGCGCCCTCGACGCCCGGCTGGTGACGGCGGACGAACCCGTCGAACCAGTTCGGGTCGCCGAGGGTCAGCGAACCGGTCGTGCCATGCACCTCGATGAACGGGGCCTCCGTCCCGACGACGTCGAACGACGTGATCACGCTCGCGACCGCGCCCGACGCGAACTCGAGCGTGCCGACCACGCTCGTCGGCACCGCCGACACGATCGACTCGCCCGCCTGGGGACCGCTTGCGACCCGTCGCTCGCTCCCGACACCGATCCCGGCCGCCGCCACGTGGCGGACCGGCCCCAGCAGGTCGACGAGGGCCGTCACCGAGTACTCCCCGACGTCGAGGAGCGGTCCGGCGCCCGGCGCGTAGAAGGCGGCCGGGCTCGGGTGCCAGCGCTCCGGACCGAGCCCGGCGAACGTCGCGAAAGCCAGCATCGGTGTCCCGATCCCGCCTTCGTCGACGATGGCCCGCGCGGTCCGCAGCCCGCCACCCAGGAACGTGTCCGGGGCCGCGCCGACGCGCACGCCGGCCGCCGTCGCGGCGGCGAGGATCGTCGACGCATCGCCGAAGGTCGTGGCCAGCGGCTTCTCCGTGTAGACGTGCTTGCCCGCCGCGATCGCCGCACGAGCCACGGTGGCGTGCGAGGCCGGTGAGGTCAGGACGAGGACGACCTCGATGGACGGATCGGCCAGCAGGGCCTCGACCGACATCGCCGGAAAGCCACCCTGGGCCGCGACCGCGGTCGCCCGGTCCTCGTCGAGGTCGGCGCAGGCCGCCAGCTCGATGATCGGGAACCCGGCACAGCCCGGGAGATAGAGCCGGGTGACGTCGCCACAGCCGACGATCCCGACGCGAGCCGGCCGCAGCTCCGCCGCTCACGCGAGCTTCACCTGTCGCGGCCGCGAGCGAGGCCGTGCTCCACGAGGTAGCCGGCCGAACGGGCCGCCGCGTCGATCGCGGACCCCGCGACGTGGTCGAACTCCACGATGAGCCACTCGACCGACGTCCCGGCCATCGCCGCGGCGATCGCGGGCGCGGGATCCACCAGCCCCGACCCCACCGGGACGTTCACGAACGGCTCGGCGTCGTGCGCGCGTGCCGGCAACTGCAGCCCGTCCTTCACGTGCAGCGACACGACCCGCTCGCCCAGGCTCGCCACCAGCGTCGCCGGATCGGCGCCGCCCACGACGACCCAGAAGATGTCGACCTGCAGGTCGATGCTGCCGTCCGTCCGCGCCGCGAGGCGCTCGATGGCCCGCCCGCCACTGGGAAACAGGGTCATCTCCTCGTCGTGGTTGTGATAGCCGAAGCGCAGGCCGTGCTCCGCGGCGATCTCGCCGGCGACCGCCAGCCCGTCCGCGAACGCGTCCGTCTCGGCCTCGGTGGCGAACCCGCGCCCGGACACGATCATCCGCGGCGCCCCGAGCTCGGCCAACCCGGCGGCGGCGCGCGCCACGGCGTCGAGGTCGCGATGGTCGGCCCAGGTGTGGGCACTCGCGACCGCCAGGCCGAGGTCATCGAGCGCGCGACGCGCCGCCACGGGGTCGCCACCGGGTACGTCGACCGTCTCGACGCCGCTGAAGCCGGCGTCGGCGATGGCCCGCAGGGTGTCGTGATCCAGACCCATCCCCGCGCCGCCGAAGCGGACCGGATCGCGGAACGTGTAGAGCTGGACCGCGAGCGGGAGTGGGATCGAGCGATCCTGGCTCAACTGCGGTTGTGGAGCATCCCGCCGACGTGCTCGAGCAGCTTCCAGGCCACGTCGGCATCGCCGCGGACGAAGGCGCGGAAGTCCCAGAGGGTCATGACGAGACAGCGCATGTCGGTCCGGGCCGTGACGGTCGCCGTGCGCACACGGTCGCTGATGAGCGCCACCTCGCCGAAGTAGCTGCCTGGGCCGATCGTGTCGACCTGGCGGCCGCCGACGGTCACGTCGCCCTCGCCTTCGGCGACGACGAAGAAGCCGACCCCGTGGTCGTCACCCTCGCGGACGATGACCGCTCCGGGCGCGAACGTCCGCTCGGAGAAGTCGTTCGCGAGCTTCTCCAACTGCTTGCGATCCAGTCCCGAGAGCAGCGGCACGTTCGCCAGCAGATCCGCGGTATCGCTCATGACGGCTCCCTCCTCTGGGTGGGTCCGAGTCCGGAGGGCGCTTGGCCCGCGTACGGGCGCGCCCGACCGCTCGAGGCGACGGTGCGCGCAACTATGCCTTGGTGCGGGTCCTCGCCGCCAGCCGGTCCTGCAGGCGGAACCACTCTCCCGCGAACGGCAGGAACCACGGCCGCCCTTCGTACGGCGCCGGCACGAGCGGGAACGAGAGCTGGCTCAGGGCGGGCGCCTCGCCACCGGCAAGCCATGCCCCGACGCGCGTGCCCAGGTCGGTCATGAGCGCGACACCGGTCCCGCAGCAGCCGAGGGCGTACGTGACCCCGTCCTTGGTGCGCCCGACGTGCGGCATCCGATCGAACGTGAACCCGACGTTGCCGCCCCAGGCGTACTCGATCCGGTAGCCGGCGAGCTGCGGGTGGACCTCCATCAGGCCCTTCCAGAGGATCCGTGCGGTCTTGTCGATCGACGTCGGCAGGAAGGAGGCCCGTCCGCCGAAGATCATCCGGCGGTCCGCGGACACGTGCCAGTAGTAGAGGAAGTTCTTCGTGTCGAAGAACGAGCGGCCCTTGGGCGAGAGCTCGTGGGCCAGCGCCTCGGGCAGCGGCTCGGTGGCGATGATGAACGAGCCGATGCCCATGACCCGCCGGCGCAGCGACGGGGCGACGCCGTCGGTGTAGCCGTTCGTGGCGACGAACACGTCGCGCGCGAGGATCGCGCCGCGCGTGGTCTCGACGACGAAGCGGCCGTCGGCCTGGCGCCGGATCGATCTCGCCCGCACCCCCTCGTGCAGGTCGGCCCCGGCCCGATCCGCGGCATCGGCCAGCCCGGCGAAGTAGCGGCCGGGATGGATGAGCGCGCTGCCCTCGACGACCAGGGCACCGAAATAGGCGTCGGTGCCGATCTCCTCGCGGATCCGCTCGCGCGGAACGACGTAGGCGTCGACGCCGACCGAGGCGAGGCTGGCGCGAGCGTGCTCGAGCTCGGGCACGTGCGCGGGGGCGTACGCGAGCTCGAGGTGGCCGACCTCGCGGAAGTCGCAATCGATGGCGTGCTCGGCGATGAGCGACTTGACCCGCTGGTAGGAGTCGAGCGTCTCCTGGTAGAGCGCCTTGCCGGTCTCGGGACCGTAGCGCTCGATGAGCTGGCCGGCGCTCCACTTGTAGCCGGCGTGGACGATCCCGCCGTTCCGGGTGGACGCGCCCCAGCCGAGGGTGTGCGTCTCGAGCACGGTGACCGCCCGACCCCGCGACGCGAGCTCGCGCGCGGCGTTGATGCCGGCGTAGCCGCCGCCGATGACGACGACGTCCGCGCTGTCCGGGCAGCCCCCGGCCGGATCGGTCGGGCAGGACGGGCATGGTCGCCTGCCAGAACGAGCGGCGCTCGTAGTCGGGGTTCAGGGGCGGGACCGCGGCGTTCGTCATCGGTGCGGAGCGTAGCCGACGCGGTGACCGCCGATCCGCCACCCCATCCAGGGCAGCTCGTCCAGTGCCCGAACCCGTACCCGATCGCACGGCGGTCGGGTACGATCGCATCGGGAGCGCGCCGCGGTGAGGCCGTGCACTCCGTGGACCAACGGTTCCCGGTGAGGGGCACGTGCGTACGATCGCGGTCATCAACCGCAAGGGCGGGAGCGGCAAGACCACCACAGCGGTCAATACGGCCGCGGCCATCGCCGAGCTTCGACCGTCCGTCCTCCTCATCGACATGGACCCGCAGGGCAGCGCGTCGGACTGGCTGGCCCGTCACGGCGACGACCGCGGGCTCGGCGAGGCCTTCCAGCGCACGTTCGACCTGACCCGCCTGGTCACGTCGACCGACGTGCCCGGGGTCGACATCATCGCGGCCTCGGACTGGCTGGTGACGGCCGAGCGGTCGATGCAGGGCGAGCTCAGCCTGGGCATCTCACGAGCCATCCGGCGCCTGCCGCAGCGGTGGTCGACCGTCCTCGTCGACTGCCCGCCGTCCCTCTCGTACCTGACCATCGGCGTGCTCATGGGCGTCGCCGAGCTGATCATCCCGGTCGAGGCCCACGCCATGGCCCTCTCCGGCGCGGACGCCATCATCGACGAGCTGCCGTCGATCCAGGGGCTCAATCCGGGACTCCGGGCGACCCACATGCTGCCCTGCAGGGTCACCCGGACCATCCATGCCCGCGAGGTCGTGAACACCCTTGCCGCCGCCTATCCGACGATGATCACGCAGGCGCGGATCCGCGAGACCATCCGCCTGGCCGAGGCGGCCGACGCGCAGCAGCCGATCACGATCTACGCGCCGAACAGCACGGCCAGCCACGACTACCGGGCGTTCGCGCGCGAGCTGCTCGGCCTCGAGGCGGGCGTGTCGTCTGGCCCGGCCTCCTGGCTGCGGAGCATCGATCCGCGCCACGTCCGCGACGCGTCGTGACCGAGTCCGACGACGGGGCCGCCGAGGCGAAGCCGGAGCCGGCGGCGCCCGAGCCGACGGCACCCGGCGACCTTGGCGAACCCGCGGAACCGACCGCCGACGACGTCGAGGCGCTCGTCCGCTCGATCGCCGCGAAGGAAGCCGCGACATCGACGACGGCGCCAGATGCGGCCGCCGCGGCGGCGGAGGGCGAAGGACCGAAGGCAGTCGCGCCAGAACCGGAGCCGACGTCGGCCGCTCGTCCGGTCGTGGTCGCATCGGCCCGCACTTCCGGGAACGCAACGACCGCGACGCCATCGACCGGCGGGGGCGCCGCGTCGCCCACGGAGCGACGGCATCCTGTGCGGCCGGCCACGACGCGACCCGGATCGGCCGCACCCATCCGGGCTCCGCTCGCCGGTCTGATCGGCCGCCTCGAATGGGAGCGCCTCGTCGCCGACGAGTCGCAGCGCCAGCGTCGCTACGGACGCCCGAGCGCCATCGTGCTCGTCGAGGTCGGCGGCCTCGACGCAGCGGCGGCGCAGTCGGGGTCGGGCGTCGTCGCCCGTGTGGTGCCGCCATGCGCCGAGACCCTCGTGGCGCTGGCGCGCGCCTCGGACCGCGTGACCCGGCTGGGCGACGGCCGCTTCGGCGTCCTCCTGCGCGAGACCGATGCCGACGGCGCGAGTCGCTACGCCGCGCGAGCCGTCGCGGCCTGCGACCCGTGGCTGGCCGCGATGCCATGGCCGTTGCGCCTGCACGTCGGCTGGGCCTCGCCCGAGGGGGCCGAGGACCTGACCGACGCCGTCCAGATCGCCGAGCGACGCCTGGCCGATGCCCAGGCCACGGCGCTGCGCGGTGACCTCGCCTGAGCGGTCAGGCCTCGGCCGGGGCCTCGTAGGCGACGCGGCCGCCGGCCATCGTCAACAGCACGCGGCCGGGGAGCGACATGCCGAGCAGCGGCGAGTTCTTGCCCTTCGAAGAGAGCGACGCCGACGTGACCGTCCACGCATCCGAGCGGTCGAACACCACGAGGTCCGCCGGCGCCCCCTCGACCAAGCCCACCGCCTCGTGCCGCCGGCCGTGTGGCCCGAGCACGGCCGCCGGCCCGGTCGTCAGCAGCTCGACCGCTCGCAGCAGCGTGAGCTGACCGGCATCGACGGCGGCCAGGACCAGCCCGAGCGCCGTCTCGATGCCGCTGATCCCGTTCGCTGCCAGCCCGAACTCGACCGCCTTGTCGACCTCGGTGTGGGGTGCGTGGTCCGTGGCGATCGCGTCCGCCGTGCCGTCGCGCAGCGCCTCGAGACAGGCGAGGGCATCGGCCGGCGTCCGAAGCGGCGGGTTGACGCGCAGCGACGATGCGTACGGCTCGGTCATCCGTGCTCCGTCGCGCCACGGATCGCCCTCCGGCCCGGCCTCCCAGGCGAAGCGCTGAGCGCCGGCGATCCACTCGTCGGTGAGCGCCAGGTGATGCGGCGTCACGTCGCAGGTGACCGGCAGGCCTTGCGCCTTCGCGCGGCGCACGAGATCGAGTGCCTCCGCGGTCGAGACATGGGTCAGGTGGAGCCGGGCGCCCGGCACGTCGCGGACGACGTCGGCGAGGATCGCCAGGTCGCGCGCCACCGCCGACGATTCGGCCGACGTCGGCCACCCGCGCAGCCCGAGCACGGTCGCGACGACGCCCTCGTTCGCCTCGGCGCCCTCGGTCTGGGTGACGTCCTCCGGATGGTCGACGATCGGCAGCCCGAGCGATCCGGCGTAGGCCAGGGCATGGCGCAGCAGCGTCGCCGAGCGCACGGGCGCCCCGTCGTCGCTGAACCCGACGACGCCCGCGTCTGCGAGCTCACCGAGCGCGGCCATCACCTCGCCAGCCCGCCCGAGCGACACCGCGCCGTGGGCGAGGAGCTCGACCGGCGAGCCAGATGCCACCGCGGCGGCCCGGATGCGCTCGAGCACGCCCGGCTCGTCCAGGGCTGGTGTCGTGTTCGGCATGGCGCACACGGTCGTGAACCCACCGTGGGCGGCAGCGGCCAGCCCGGTCGCGACGGTCTCCGCATCCTCGTTGCCGGGCTCGCGCAGGTGCACGTGCAAGTCGATGAACCCGGGCGCGACGACGACGCCCGACGAATCGATGCCGTCGGCGTCATCGCCATCCAGCCAGGTCGCAGCCTCCAGCACGCCTTCGCGGACGACGATCTCGCCGGGCCCCTCGCGGCCGGCCGCCGGGTCGACCAACCAGGCGCGGCTGATCTCGAGGTCGGTCACGAGGCGGACGAAGCCGACGAGGCGGTCGACCCTGGTGCAGCCACTCCGGCCAGCAGGTACAGCAGCGCCATCCGGACCGCGACCCCGTTGGTGACCTGGTCGGTGATGACCGACTGGGCGCCGGCGGCGACGTCGGCGGCGATCTCGACCCCCTCGTTCATCGGCCCCGGGTGCATGACGATCGCGCCGGGCCTGGCGGTGGCCAGACGCTCCGCGGTCAGCCCGTAGCGCGCCGCGTATTCGCGCAGCGACGGGAGCAACCCGCTGGCCATCCGCTCGCGCTGGATGCGCAGGGCCATGACGACGTCGGCGTCACGGAGCGCCGCGGCCACGTCCGAGGTGACGGTGAATCGTCGTCCGGCCGCGGCGCTCCGCCCGGCCCAGGCCTCGAAGCCGCGCAGGAGGGTCGCGGGTCCGCACAGCCAGACGTCGGCGCCGGCGGCGGTGAGCGACCAGAGGTTGGAGCGGGCGACCCGCGAATGCAGCACGTCGCCGAGGATCACGACCTTGCGCCCCTCGACCCCGAGCCCGGCATCCGGACCGCCCACGGCCCCCGACACGCCGCCCAGCCGCGACCGCATCGTGTACAGGTCGAGGAGCGCCTGGGTCGGGTGGGCGTGCCAGCCATCCCCGCCGTTGAGCACGGAGCCGCCGAACGTCTCGGCGGCGAGGTACGGCGCGCCCGACACCGAGTGACGCATGACGAGCATCTGCGCGCCCAGCGCCTCGACGGTCCGAACGGTGTCGACCAACGACTCGCCCTTCGTCACCGACGACGTCGACGCGGCGATGTTGACGACATCGGCCGAGAGGTTCTTGGCGGCCACCTCGAACGAGACCCGCGTCCGGGTCGATGCCTCGTAGAACAGGATCGTGACGTTGCGACCGCGCAGGGCAGGCACCTTGGCGATCGGCCGGGCCAGCACCTCGCGCATGGCGTCGGCGGTCCGCATCACGAGGTCGAGGTCGGCGGCCGTCAGGCCATCGACGTCGAGAAGGTGGCGATGCCGCCAGCCGACGGGCTGGCTCTCCGGTGCCACATCGACGGATGGGACGACCACGGGGGTCGGCGCCGGTCCGTCGATCACGTCCGTCACCCGACCGGCTCGGCCGCCAGCGGGCTGTCCACCACGCGCTCGATCTCGACGCCGTCCTCGCCGTCGGTCTCCTCGAGGTGGACCCTGACCAGTTCCTCGCGGGACGTCGGCACGTTCTTGCCGACGTGGTCGGCGCGGATCGGCAGCTCGCGATGCCCGCGATCGACGAGCACGGCCAGGCGGATCGCCTGCGGCCGCCCGAAGTCGACCAGGGCGTCCATCGCGGCGCGGATCGTCCGACCCGTGTAGAGCACGTCGTCGACGAGCACGATCGTCCGCCCATCGATGCCGGCGGGCAGCTCGGTGCCCTTCACGACGGGCTGCTGGGCCACCATCGAGAGGTCGTCGCGATAGAACGTGATGTCGAGCGCCCCGACCGGCACCTCGACCCCCTCGTTCTCGGCGATCGCGTCCGCGATCCGGCGGGCGAGGGGCACGCCGCGACGCTGGATGCCGATGAGCATCAGGCCGTCGGTGCCGGCCTGCTTCTCGACGATCTCATGGGAGAGGCGGACCGTCGCTCGACGGATCTCGTCGGCGGTCATGATCCGGCGTCCGGTCATCGCTCCTTCCCGGCCTCACTGGGCCACACGGGCGGCCTCACGGGGCCGCGGCCGAAGGGTCGCGTGAAGGATACCGCGCGAACCCCCAGGGCAGGCCGCGAATTGCGCGAAGCGTGAACGGCGCGGATTCGGGGCGTACCCTATGGCGCGCACCGACGACGCATGCTGAGAGAGGTCGCACACGATGGCCGTCAAGGATGACCTGCTGGCTGGTGAGGAGATCACCTTCACCACGACGAAGCACTGGTTCTCCCCGCTTCGCGATTTGTTCATCCCGATCCTGCTGCTGATCGGCGCGTACTTGGTCAGCGTCATCTCGCCCAATCCGGACGGCATCCTCAGCTTCGTCGGCACGCTCTTCGACTGGCTCCGCCTCGGGCTGCTCCTCGTCGGGATCGGCTGGATCATCTACAACATCATCGTGTGGCGCACGGCCGAGTTCGCCGTGACGAATGTCCGCGTCGTCCGCGAGGAGGGCCTTGTCTCCCATCGGTCATCCGCGACGATGCTGTCGACCGTGACCGACGTCCAGTCGCGGGTGCCGGCGCTGGGCGGTCCGCTCGGGTTCGGCGACCTCGTGATCTTCACGCAGTCCGGCGCAGCCGGGGCCGATCATTTCCAGACGATCACCAAGCCCAAGGAATTCCGCGACCACATGCTCAACACGAAGCTTGCGATGGACAAGCCGGCCCCGAAGCCAGCGGCCGCCTCCGCGCCGGCCGGCGTGGCTCTCGCGGCGGCCGCTCCGGCGGCCCAGGTTGCCTCGACCGACGATCAGCTCCAGACCCTGACCCGGCTCGCCGAGCTGCGCGACAGCGGCGCGATCACGCCCGAGGAGTACGAGGCCAAGAAGACCGAGGTCCTGGCGCGGATCTGACCGCCTCTGGTGGTGCCACAGTGGCTGCAGCGCCGTCCGGGCGCGCCACAGTCGCTCAGTAGACGTACACCGTCACGTCGGTGACGCCGCTGTAGGACGGGCAGCCACAGATCTTGAAGAAGTCCGGCCGGTAGAGGTCGACGATGCGCGACGGCTTCGTGGGCCCGTAGTCGGTGACGGTGCGGGTGAGGCAACCTCCGTCGCCGCAGATGATCACCGTCGTCCCGCGGGGCAGACGCATCGCGGTCGTGCCGTGGTCGTAGAAGGTGGCCTCGCCGGTGAGCGTGTAGCGGGCCGGCTTGCGCCCGGAGCCAGCATCGGGCTCCGGCTGGTCGGCGGCCACCCGGCGGGTCGGGCCCACGACGGGCGCGTCGCCGGGCTCCACGAAGGCACTCGCGTCGTTGACGATGCCCGCGGAGAGATAGCCCAGGTCGGGCCCGGCGATCGAGATCGTCGATCGCGTGTCAGACGCAGGGACCGAGAGCGGCTGGAATGCACCGACGGGGACGGGATCCACGGCGCTTGGTGCGCGAGACCCGGCGAGACCCGGCAGTGCGACCAGGGCGAGGGCGGCAGTGAGCACCGACCCTACGACCAACCATCTGGGTCGCACGATAGAGGCGACACGATACGCCTCCGGGGACGCGGCTGCACAGCCGCCGGACCGTCAGGTGCGCCGCTCAGCGGACGACGACGAGGTCCTCGCCCGGGGCGGTCTCGACGGTGCCCACGCCGTCCTGGGCCCAGGCCACGATCTGGACCCGGCTGCCCTCGCCACCCTGGCCGGGCGGGGTCGCCCAGGCGAGCCGCCCTTCGCCGATGGAGAACCCGGGCAGCGCGGCCACATCGACGGGTGACCCGTCAGGCTGGCTCAGCGCACCGGTCCCGGGATCGACCCGATACAGGCTCAGGCGTCCGACGTCGCCGCCGGACGGATCGGCGACCCACGTCGCGAACCACGACCCGCTCTCGTCCCAGCGAACGTCGAAGTCGCCGACCGGTCCATCGGTGATGAGCTGGGCGCTGCCGGTATCCGAGGAGGCGCCCCCATCCTTGGACCAGGTCCGCAGCTCGAGGCGGCCGTCCGTGGGGGCCACGCTCAGGCCGTCGGCGGCCGTGGCGACGCTGCCGGCCCAGGCCACGGCGCGGTCCGCCGTCGGCGCCACGATCGGACGCCACAGGTCGCCGGCCGGACGCTCCTTGGCGTTGCGCGGATCGATGAGGATCGTGGTCGCCGGCGCGTCCGCGTCCGTCGAGGCGGCGTCCGGGCGGCTGGCAACGATGGTGTCACTGTCCCAGGACCCGAAGTACGTCGCACCGTCGGTCGTGAGGCGCTTGGCCGTCTTGTCGCCGACGTGCCACAGGTAGACGTCGGGGCCGCTGCTCCCATCGGTCGGGCGAGCCGTGAAGGCGAACCAGCGTCCGTCGTCGGAGAACGCCGCGGACTCACCGACGACGGTGATGTCGCTGGCGATCGCGAGGTCGAACGCGATGGTCGGCTCGGGCGAGAGCGTGGGCTCGGGACTGATCGTCGGCTCGGCGCTCGGCGGGGCCTCGGACGGCTCGACCGTCGGCTCCGGGGTGCTGGTCGGCTCGACGCTGGGTTCGGTCGTAGGCGCCTCGGAGGGCGTGACCTCGGGGGATGGTGTGGAGCTCGCGTCCGGCGACGCGCTCGGGGACGCCGAGGGGACCGTGCTGGCGACGGCGTCGCTGGGCGTCGGCGCGGGGCTGGCCGGTGGCGGGGTCACGTCGGCCGACGGCGGTGCGGTCGGCATGGGCGTCGGATCGGCGGCCGGCAGCGACAGGACGGTGATGCGCTGGCCGCCTACGCCGTCATCGGTGACGACGACGGCCTGGCCCTCGGTCGGCGAGCCGATGATCGACTTGGGCGAGGCGGTCATGGCGAGCCGGTCCGCGACGGAGTCGTCGATCGTGGCGCAGCTCGTCGCGTTGTCGACGGGGCAGACCTCGCTCACGGCGGCCGCCTTGAATGCGAGCCGGCCGTCGGGGTCCTTGCCGAACCACTGGACGTCGCCGGCGCCCACACCGAACGGCGTCGGGGCCGCCCCGGCGACGGTCGCGTCCGTGACGTCGGCGGTCGCGGCGGCGGTGCCGGCGGGGCTCGGGCTGTCCGTGGCGATCAGGGCCGTCGTCGGACCGGAGCCGTCGAGGAGACCGCCCGAGACCGCGCTCACGGCCACGACCACCGCGATGACCGCCATCCCGGACAGGATGCCGACCGGCAGACGCCGGCCGCTGGACGACGCCGGGCGACCCTTGCCTGCGGCGACCGATTCGCGCTCGATGGCGGCGGCGGTCCGCGCCCAGAGATCGCGCGGTGGCTCGGGTTCGGTGTCGCGCAGACCGCGCAGGGCCAGCCGGTCGCTCTCGTAGGAGGCGGCGAGCGCGGCGCAGGACGCGCACGAGGCCAGATGCTCGTCGAGCCAGGTCGCCTCGGCCAGCCCGAGCGGGCCGTCCAGGCGCTCGGCAGCGCGGAGGCGGGCCCGCTCGTGCGGGGATGCCCAGTGGTCCGGCCGGCGCCGGATCCGTGCGAACCGGCTCATCGGTCCACGCTCGCGGGCCGGGCGGCATCGCGGGCCGCATCCTCGGCGGCATCGGCCGCGCGCTCGGCTGCGAGGGCTTGACGCAGGCTCTCACGGGCACGGGTGAGGAGCGCTCGGGCGGCAACGTGGCTGACCCCCAGCGCCGCGGCAAGCTCGAGGCCGGTCAGGTCATGCAGCTCGGCGAGCAGCAGGGCGGCGCGCTGGCGCTCGGGGATGCGGGCCAGGGCGCGCTGCAGGTCACCGGACAGGTTGGCGTCCATGACCAGGTGCTCGGCCGATGGGGCGGCGCCGCGCGACTCGCCCGTCCACGGCAGGAACCGGATGATCTTGCGCCGGCGGATCTCGTCGAGGGCGACGCGGTGGGCGATCTGGTACAGCCAGGCGCGGGCGTTCTCGGGCTTCTCGAGCGTCTCGTAGTTCTTGTACGCCTTGATGAACGCGTCCTGGGTCATGTCGGCGGCGACCTCGGGGTCGCGCATCATCCGCATGAGGTAGGCGTAGATCTCGCCCTGATGCTTGGCGAAGAGCGTCTCGACGAAGGCCGCAGCCTCGTCGCGATCCCAGGCGCCGCTCATGGCACGCCGACCCTCGGCTGAACGGCCGAGCGGATCGCGAAGGTCGAGGGATCGGTCGATGGCCACGTAGGCTCCGTGCGACGAGTGGGGGCGCGAAGCATGGTCGATGGGCACCGCACGCTCGCTGGGCACAAGACGAGGCGCGCTCCCCTCGTGTGACGCCTATCCCCCGCGGCTCTGGCGTGCATCACGCGAGGCCACCTCCCTCCGGTTCCGCGCGACCGAGCAATTCCTCCACGGCATCCTCGGGCGAGACGGGGTTGACCGGCAGGCCAGTTCCCAGCTCGAGCCCGGCGATCTCGCGCAGGCGGGGGTGGATCTCCCAGTGCCAGTGATAGGTGCCGTCGACCTGTTCCTGCAGGGGCGCGGTATGGAGGACCAGGTTGTAGGGCGGACCATCGAGGGCGCCGGCGAGCTTGCCGAGCACCTGGCGCAGGGCTTCGGCGGTCGCCCGGATGTCACGGGCGTCCGCCCGGCCGAAGTCCGCATCGTGGCGGCGCGGCACGACCCAGATCTCGAACGGGGAGCGCGAGGCGTACGGGGCGAACGCGACGCTGTCGTCGTCCTCCCAGACGAGCCGATCCGGGCGACGGACCTCCTCGCGGACGAGCCGGCAGAACGGGCACTCGCCCTCGCGGATGACGAACCGCGCGGCGCCGCCCAGCTCCTCGGCGATGCGATGCGGGATCTGGGGCAGGTCGTACAGGTCCAGGCACAGGTGGTTCGTCCGGGCGCCGGCCTGCTCGCCCCAGTTCTGGACGACCGTGACGTACGCGGTCTGGCCCGTGTCGCGTGCCGCGGCAAGGGCATCACGGGCGCCGGTCACGAGCGCCTCGATGAGCTCGGTGCCGACCGCGTGGAGTGCCCGATGCTCGCCCGGTGGGGCGATCACCGTCCGCCAGCTGCCGGTCGCTCGGGCCTGCGCGATCGACACCTGCGCGAGGCCGTGCTCCCGGTCGAGCTCGCGTGCCTCCTCCTCGGTTCCGACGACGTGGAACGCGAAGTCCTTGAGCATCCGGGTGGCGACGCCGTCGCCGGACGCTGCGGTGCAGTTCGCGCAGCCCCAAACGTGGTCGTCCACGGGCTCAGCCGCCCGCGCGAACCGGTCGCGATGGAAGGCGCGATCGACGATCGTCGCGACCCACCAGCCGGTGATCGGGTCCTTGCGAAGCTCGAAGAGGCCGCTGGACATGGCCGTCAGCGAGGGTCGATCGTGAGCGGCGCGTCGATGGCCTCGGCGAAGGCACGCGCGAACAGGAAGGCGGCGCCTTCCACGGACGAGGTCGTCGGTCGCTCGTCGGGGTCGCCGCGCTCGATGGCGATCGAGGTCGAGATCACGCCGGGCATGCCGCACGGGTCGATCAGGTCGAAGTCGGTGACGTCGGTCGTCACGTTGAGCGCGATGCCGTGGTAGCTGACGCCGCGCTCGACCCGCAGGCCGAGGGCGCCGATCTTGCGCGGGGCCGAGCCGTCCGGGTCGCACCAGCAGCCCGGGTGGCCGTCGCGTCGGGCGGCGCTCACGTCGAGGGCGGCGCAGGTCTCGACCATCGCCGCCTCGAGGGCACGCACGAACGGCCGCAGGAGGAGGCCGCGCTCGTGAAGGCGCAGGATCGGGTAGGCGACCAGCTGGCCGGGTCCGTGATACGTGACTTCGCCGCCCCGCTCGACGCGGACGACGTCGATCGCGCGACTGGCCAGCTCCGCCTCCGTGGCGAGGATGTGGGCCGGGTCCGAGTTGCGTCCCAGGGTCAGAACGGCCGGGTGCTCGAGCAAGAGGAGCTGGTCGTCGATCGTGCCCGCGGCGCGTGCGTCCACGAGGTCCTTCTGGAGCGCATACGCCTCGGCATAGGCCACTCGGCCGAGCCAGCGAGCGTGGAGCGGCGCGTCGGTCCGGGCTGCGGCCGGGCCGACGCTCTCGAGCGTGGTATCCACCTCGGCACGATAGCAGGGCCGCCCGCATGGCCCGCAGGTAACGCCCCGGACGGACCTTCGGGTCAGGTGCCGGGCGCGCCGCGCCTCGCTACGGTGGACTGGTCATCCAACCAGCCTGCCGGTGGACCCCCAACACCATGTCTCCATCCCGACCGACGCTCCGCGTCCGACCACGCTCCGCCATCGCCGACCCCGCGCTCGCGCGCGCGGCCGTGACCGAGCTTCCCGGCACGCCCCTGGGCCGCGGCCTGGGCCTGCGCGCGATGCTGCAGACCGTCCGCACCCTCGGCCGGCCGATCGAGCCCGAGCGGGTCATCGTGATGCCCCTCGTGCCGGTGCCCGTGACCGTCACCCCGCTCAGCCGGCGGCGCCGCTAGCCCGTCGACACTCGGGTCGCCTTGCGGCGCCCGTTCGACGATCGTCGCCTCGCGCTTGCCCGCGCGCTGTACCGTGGCGCCAACAGGGACCTCGAGGCCGAGCTCATCGACCGAGGTTCGCTGGAGGGAGGTACACATCAGATGATGGCCATCTTCGGGGCGATCCTGCCCCGATTCGTCCTGCTCGTGGGATGGGTCAACGACCCGACGGCATGGACCAACCTGTTCGGGTCGCCGGTGTGGTTCCTGGGTGGGTTCCTGTTCTTCCCCTGGACGACGCTCATCTACGGACTGGTCGCCGTGAACGGGATGACACTCCTCAACTGGATCTTCGTCGCGTTCGCCTTCCTGATCGACCTCGGCACGTGGGGCCTGGGCGCCTTCGCCACGCGCAAGGCGACCGAGAGCTACTACCGCTCGTAGCCGGCGCCGTCCCACTCCGAACGACCGTTCGAGCGGGCGACGACGATGCCATGATGGCGACCCCCCGGGAGGAGGGAGCAACGGGCCCGCGATCGAGGGCGATCCGGGCTCGGGTGGAGTGGAGGAACTACGGATGACTGCTAGCGCTTCGGGCGCCGATTCGGGCGAACCGGTCCTGGCCTGGCTGGAACGGCGGAGCGCCAATGCCCGCCAGCACGATGCCGATTTCGACGATGCCAGCCTCGAATTCCGACGACTGTTCAGCGAGGTCTGGGGAACGTTCCTGCTGGTCCTCGTCGCCGCCGGTGGCGGTGTCATCGGGGCGACCGTGTTCGGGGGCGAGCTGACCCTGGCGATGAAGGCCCTGGCACCGGGCATGATGGTGATGGGCATCATCTTCTTCATGGGCCCGATCGGCGGCGCCCACCTGAACCCGGCCGTGACCCTGGCGTTCGCGGTCCGCGGCAACTTCCCCTGGAAGCGCGTCCCGGGCTACATCGTGGCCCAGATCGTCGGGGCGGTCCTCGCCTCGATCTTCCTCTCGCTGATGTACGGCGGCATCATCAATGGCGCCACCGAGCCGACGCCGGACGTGAGCATGGGCGTCGCGATCCTGACCGAGGCGATCCTGACCCTGGGTCTCGTGAGCGTCATCCTCGGGACGGCCACCGGCGCCCGCAACATCGGCTTCAACGGCGCCATCGCCGTCGGTGCGTACATCGGTCTCGTGTCCGTGTGGGGCGCGCCGGTCACGGGCGCCTCGATGAACCCGGCCCGCTCGCTCGGGCCGATGCTCGTCGGTGGCGACCTGACCAACTACCTGATCTATCTCATCGGGCCGATCCTCGGCGCGATGGTCGCGGTCGGCTTCGAGTACATCCTGCGGGGCAGGGCGACCAAGGCCGGCGACGATGCCGCCCAGGGCATCCTCGACGAGGCCAACCCGGCGGCGCTCTGATCCTGCGGCAGCGGCGCGGCCGGGTCCGCGCCGCCAGCCGATCGCGGTCGAGAACGACCTCGTGGGCCTGATCGTGGTCCGGGCGACCGGCACGCCGTTCGAGCGCGGGCGCGCGATCGGTCGCGCGCTCGGAGCCGAGATCCACGCGTCACTCGCCTTCGTCGAACGCTACCTCGCCAGGCACGGCATCGATCCGCCGACGCTCGACCGTCTCCTTGCACCGTACGTCCACGCCTCGGAGGTGGCCTTGCCCCACCTTGTCGAGCAGCTGCGCGGCGTCGCCGACGGCGCCGACCAGCCGTTCGCGCTCGTCATGGCGGCCAACGCGTTCGAGGAGCTCTACGGGCAGATCGAGCTCGGCAAGGACACCGCGACCGCGCTCGAGCGCTGCACCGATGTCGTCGTCGATGGCGTCGACGGTCCCCTGCTCGGCCACACCGAGCAGTGGTATGCGGGCGACGAGGGCGCGGTCGGCATCGTCATCGATGTCCCCGACAACGGTCCGGTCGTGCTCGCGCCGGTCGTGGCCGGAACGCTGCCGCTGGTCGGCCTCAACGAGCACGGGGTCGCCGTCGGGGCGATGAGCCTCTCAGCGCACGACGAAGGCATCGGGATCCCGCGGGCGCTCGTGGCCCGCGACGTGCTGGATGCCCGCGACCCGGCCGACGCGTCGGCACGGGCCACGCGACCCGGCCGTGCGGGTGGCTACAGCTACCAGCTGGCGTTCGCCGGAGCCTCGACCATGGCGGTCGAGACCACGGGAACTCGCGACGCCGTTGTCGACACCCGGGTGCATACGAACCACGCGATCGATCCCGGGGTCGCCGAGGTGACCTTCCCGGCCTCGGCCGGCAGCCTGGGCAGGTACGCCCGGGCGACCGAGCTCGTCGAAGGCGCCGAGCCCACGCTGGCGGGCGTCATCGCGATCCTGGCCGACCACGCCGCCGATCCGCAGAGCATCTGCGTCCATCCGGACCCGGCCGAGGGCGACGAGGGCGCGACCGTCCTGTTCGCCATGGTCGTCGAGCCGCGGCGGCGTGCGCTGACGATCGCATCCGGGCACGCCTGCACCGGGTCGTTCGAGACGTTCCTCCTGGACGAGCTGCGCTGACCCGCGTCGGGCGCTGCCCCGCCGGATCGCCCTAGAGATCCAGGCCGGGCAGCCCGTTGGTCCCGAGGATGAGCGAGATCGCGCCGCCGTGATGCGCCTCATGCTCCATGAGGTGCCAGATGACCCATCCGCGCGTGGTCATCCGGTCCGCCCGGCGCTGCGGGATCTCGACGGTGATGTCGTCGGCCGTCCAGCGCTCGAGGCAGTCCTCGATCATGGCCCAGGTCGCGTGGAACGCCTCGACGATCTCGATCGCCGTGCGTGGATGGGTGTCGTCATCTTCCCAGCCAGCGTCCTCGAGGGGCAGGTCGGGGACGGTCGTGCTCGCCACCCGGAACCGGTCACGGATGGCCGCGTCGCCCTCGCCGAGCACATCGTGGAACCAGTAGGAGCGCGACCCCGCCATGTGACTGGCGATCTGCCAGATGGACCATTCGCCTGGACCGGGCCGAAGCGCGAGTTGCTCCGGACGAAGATCGGCGATGGCGGCGAGGACGAGTCGCTGGTGCGACGTCCAGCCGGCGACGAACGGCTGCAGGACGGGTGTGACGGCCATGAACGGAAGGCTAGCGCGAGCGACCGTGCCCTGTGGTTTGGGCCGGCGCCGCGATCGCATGGCCACGGCGCGTTCGCTCACTGGCAGCCTCACGGGCGGGAGTCGTTCCGAGGTCGGCCGTCTGGCACCGAAGCGCTACCGGGTCGAGCGGCGACGTTAACCGCCTCGTAATCGTCAGGTCATCATTGGGTTGATGATAGGTCTGTGAACAGCGACGACGACGCGGAGGTCGTGGCGCCGAACGCGGCGGCGATGCTCCTGCCCCTGGTGCTCGCGCAATTCCTGTGCAGCTACGCGGCATCCAACATGAATGTCGCGATCAGCAGCATCGCCACGGACCTCGACACGACCGTCAGCGGCGTCCAGGCGGCCATCACGATCTTCACGCTCACGATGGCCGCCCTGATGATCCCCGGCAGCAAGCTGTCCGACATCTGGGGCCGAAAGACGACGTTCACGATCGGGCTCATCGTCTATGGCATCGGGGCGCTGGTCGCCTCCCTGTCGCCGGGTCTCGGGGTCCTGATCGTCGGCTATTCGATCCTGCAGGGTGTCGGGACGGCGCTGCTGATCCCACCCGTCTACGTCCTGGCGACCGTGTATTTCCGCAGCACCGAGTCGCGCGCCCGAGCGTTCGGCTCCATCAGCGCGGCGGGCGGGATCGGGGCCGCTGCCGGTCCGCTCATCGGTGGCGTGATCACGAGCCTGCTGAGTTGGCGGGTGTCCTTCCTCGTGCAGGCGGGCCTCGTGCTCGTGATCATCGCGATGAGCCGCCAGCTGGTGGAGCCGGCACGGTCCGCGATCAAGGTGACGTTCGATGGGCTCGGCGCGATCCTGTCGGCGGCCGGCCTGTCCTTCATCGTCATCGGGATCCTGCTGACGTCGACCTACGGCTGGTTCACCGCCAACCAGGCGTTCGTGGTCGGCGACACCGTCGTCATCCCACAGGGCGGGATCTCACCGGTCTGGCTGTTCGAGCTGATCGGCGCGCTCCTGCTGGTCTGCTTCTTCGTCCATATCCGCTCGATGGAGCGCGGCGGCCGACAACCGCTGCTGTCCACGAGGATGTTCCTGAACCGCGTTTCGAACCTTGGCCTCGTGACCCAGAACATCCAGTGGCTGGTCCTTCTGGGTCTCTCGTTCGTGGTGTCGGTCTTCCTCCAGACGGTCCATGGCTTCAGTGCCATCGACACCGGCCTCATCCTCACGCCGGCCACGATCGGCATCCTCGTGTCGTCGTTGGCCGCTCCAAGGCTTGCCGAGCGGTACGCCCAGGCCATCCTGATCCGAGCCGGCTTCCTCGCCACCATCGCCGGCATCCTGCTGCTGTTGTTGCTCGCGGATGGATCGACCGGCGCCCTGGGCTTCGCCCCGGGATTGGTGGTCACGGGTCTCGGCGTCGGGGTCATGCTGACGTCATCGGTGAATGTCGTGCAGTCAAGCTTCCCCGAGGAGGACCAGGGGGAGATCTCGGGATTGTCACGGAGCGTGTCCAACCTGGGCTCGTCGCTCGGGGTCGCCATCGCCGGCAGCGTGATCGTGTCGGACCTTCTGCCCGGGAACGAGGGCTATGCGCTCGCACTCATGGTGCTGACTGGGTTCGCGGTGGTCGGCCTCATCGCGGCTATGCTCCTGCGCCCGTCGGCCGCGCCGTCGCCCGCCGTCGGGGTCGCCGCGAGCAGCGTTTGAGGTCGGGAACCGGTTGGGCCCGATCGCGAATGCGCTACCGGGCGATCGTCCGCTCGATGCGCCGGTCGGGGACGATCCAGATGAGCGCAACGGCCGCGTACATCGCGAATGAGACCCACGGGGCGACGAACGCGATCGGGATGCCGAGCGCGTAGATGAGCGGTGAGATCTTGCCCTTCGTGTCGCTGCCGATCGCCTGGGCCAGGCGCGCCTCCGGCGGTTGCGTTCGGATGAGCACCCGGACCAGGACGTAGTAGGCGATCGCGGCCGCCAGCAGGATCACGCCGTAGACGGCGACCGGGAGGCTGGCGAAGCCGGTCTCGCCGACCCAGGCCGTGCCGAACGGGAAGAGCGAGAGGCAGAACAGCAGGAGCAGATTCGCCCAGAGGACGCGGCCATCGACGGTCTGCACGAGCTGGAACAGGTGGTGATGGTTGTTCCAGTAGATCCCGACATAGGCGAAGCTGAGGACATAGCTCACGAAGACCGGCCAGAGGGCGACCAGCGAATCGATCGTTGGCTCCTGCGGCGCCGCGAGCTCCAGCACCATGATGGTGATGATGATGGCGAGGACGCCGTCGCTGAATGCCTCGAGTCGGTCCTTGCTCACGGCATCGTCCTTTGCTGGTCGTGAAGGGTCGTGTCAGTAGATCGCGGTCCCATCCATACCACCATCGACGACGAGGTGGTGACCGCTTATCCAGCAAGACGCCGGAGCGACGAGGAACAGGATGAGCCCGGGCGAAACGGCGTTGACCTGTATCCCTTGTGGGCCGAGCTCCTGGGCCGCCGTGCTGGTAAACGCGATCACCCGGGCATTGCCTGTCACATCGGCCGCTTGATGTGGGGTGGGTGGAGCGCCCGAGTACGATCAGGATACGAGGCAGGCCTCGGGGTGTCGCACTATCCAGCCCTCGACGCATCTCGTAGACTGTCGCTCTCCCGAGCGGGAGTAACTCAGTTGGCAGAGTGTCAGCTTCCCAAGCTGAATGTCGCGGGTTCGAACCCCGTCTCCCGCTCCACTCACCCCAGGTGAGCGTGCACGGACCCCCGACCACCCCCACGGCTGACGCCTTCATCGCGCGACTGGCGGGCGAAGCGTCCGACGACGAGCGACAGAAGTACCGACGCTACTTCCCGGAACGCCACGAGGAGTTCATCGGCGTCCGGATGGGCGCCGTCTTCGCGGCGGCCCGCGACTTCGCGGGCATGGAGCTCGACCAGATCGAGCGGCTCCTCGAGCACGACGCCCATGAGGTCCGCGCCGGCGCGGTGCGGATCATGGCGGAACAGGCCAAGGCGCGCGCCACGACGGATGCGCAGCTCCAGGCGCTCGCGGCGCTCTACCTACGCCGCCACGATCGGATCGATGACTGGGATCTGGTCGACCTGGGCGCCTGGGAGGTGCTCGGGCGCTCCCTCGTCGATCGGCCCCGCGACCTGCTCGACGAGCTCGCCATCGTCCGGCGATCCGTGGCGACGTCGGTCGGCGATCACCGCGACCTTCGCGTTCATCCGGCGCGGTGAGCTTGACGACACCTACCGGATCGCGGAGCGCCTGCTCGAGGACGAGCACGAGCTGGTTCGAAAGGCGGTCGGCTGGGCCCTCCGGAACGCCGGGGATCACGACCCCGAGGGGCTCATGGCCTTCCTGGACGAGCACGCGGCGAGCATGCCGCGGTCGACGCTGCGGAACGCGATCGAGAAGCTCGCGCCGGAGGAGCGCCAGCGCCTCCTTGCCCGGGGTCGGCCTACTTCCTGACGCGAGCGCTACCGGGAGCGCTGGTCCGTGCCGCGGTCACGGCCGAACGGGTCGCCCGCGATCGATTCCGTGTGCAGGACGCAGGTCCAGCCGGCCTCGGTCTTCCGCCAGACGGACGCATCGAAGGCATCGAGCTGGACGCGCTTGCCGTCGACCTCGACGTCCTCGTGGACGCCGTAGGTGATCGCGACGGTGTCGTCGCAGAGATGCGTGATCCGCGTCGTCTTCGGGTCGAATCGGTAGTCGTTGATCCGATACGGCGCCCCGTCGAGCAGCTGGGCCATCTTCCGCGGGTCCACGCCGGTCACGCCGCTCGCGCCGACGATCGTGCAGTCTTCGGCCGTCAGGCGGCCAGCGGTCCGAGCATCACGGTCCTTCATCGCGTCCCAGTAGTCACGCTCGAGGGCGATGACCTCCTGGTCGGTGATCGTGGTCGTTCCGGGATCGATCGTGCGGGTCGTCATCACGCACCTCCTTGGTGGTCATGACAGCCTGTCGCATGACGGGCCAACGTCGTGCGGAACGACCCGCGGCGAGG
This sequence comes from uncultured Chloroflexia bacterium, assembly GCA_963828965.1. Taxonomy (GTDB): domain Bacteria; phylum Chloroflexota; class Limnocylindria; order Limnocylindrales; family CSP1-4; genus SPCO01. Next base: position 620,153 of record CAWHGL010000002.1, on the reverse strand, counting down.
GTTGCACCGGCCTCGCAGAAGCGTTGCAACCCCTACGGCAGCGTCGCCGTCGGCGCCATGGCCCGGCGAGCGCGGACCGCAAGCACCCCGACGATCCCGACGACGATCCCAAGGACGAGGAGGATCGGGAGCCAGACGATGGCGAACCAGATCCCGGCGGCGATCCCTCGCTGGATGATGTGAACCAGGCGCGCCGCCGCCTTGTCGACTTCCGACTGGGGGTCGAACCCGTTCCGGGTCGCCACCACGGCCGGCACCGGCTTCAGGCCGAATCTCGCCGTCAGCGTCGAGAACGCCGCCTGGTCCTCGAAGCCTTGCTTCTGCGCGGTCGATTCCTCGATCTGCCCCCGGACCGTGGTGAGCTCGGCCTGGACATCGAGGACGTCGCTCGTCTTGGTCGCCTTGGCCATGATCTCCTGGAGGGCTGCTTCGGTCGCTCGGAGGTTCGCGATGCGCGCCCTGAGGTCGACTACCTGTGCCGTGACGTCCTCGGTCTGCGTCTTGATCGACACGACCGTCGTCGCCAGGGCCTTGAGGCCGTCCAGGACCTCGTCCCACGCCGTGGCAGGGATCCGGTAGGTGGCCGTCGCCGTCAGACCGCTCCCATCGCCGGTCTGTCGGGACGCGCTGACGTAGCCGCCCACGGTCTCGATGTGGCGCGTAGCCGCATCGACCGCCTGACCGACGTCGTCGACCTGGAGGCTGATCGTGCCCGTCCGGATGACGAGGAGATCGGGTCGCGACGCGTCCACCACGGCACGCGCCTCGACGATGTCGGATCCGGCCGTGGCGTCGTCGTCGCTGGACGTCGACGACGGTCGTCGTATCGCCGGTCGTGCTGCTCTCCGAGGGCACGATCGGGCTGCCGACCGTGCTGAGGACCGACGACGTCTGTCCACCCAGGAGGACGAGCGCGACGAGGCCGACGAGCGCGACGAGGCCTACGATCGCGAACCCGGTCCGATCGCGGCTGGTTGACATGGCCGGCTCTCCCCTGGCTGGCCGGTCGCGCGCACGCTGGCTGGGCGGGACGTAGATCCCGATCACGACGGCACGGCCATCGTCGATGGGCTGCCGGCGACCGGCAATGCGGGACATCCCGCAACGGGGTCAGGCCCGGATGACCAGCTCCACGGCCACGACATCGCCCTCGTCCAGGTCTTGCGCCAGCCGGATGGCCTTGCGGATCGGCACGAGGTAGCGGCCGTCCTTCGGGAAACAGCGATGTCGGCCACTCCTGGTCGCCCAGGCGCACCCGGACCGGGATGGCGCCCCAGCCGTAGGTCACGGCCGTCGAGATCGCCCGGATCAGGGAGGACGCGTCCGGCGGGACGACGACGAAGTAGTGCGGCGAGGGCCCTCGCCAGTAGATGAGCTCGCCGTCGAATGCGAGGTCGAGCGTGTCAGCGTCCACCGGCCGTCAGATCCAGCAGGGCGTACTCGCCGCCGTAGCGCACGCCGAGCGCGTTGTTGAACAGGTTGAGCATGTTGATGAAGCCGACGAGGAACGCGAGCTCGACCACCTCGGGGTCGGAGAACGCGGCGTGCACGTCGGTCCAGAGCGCCTCCGGGATGTGATTGCCGTCGTGCATGGCCGCGCGGGTGAACGCCGACCGCGAGCCGCTCGCGTGGCGCCAGCGGGGTCGGGTCGGCGACGAGTTCGAGCGGCGCGTCGAGGATGCCGCCAAGGCTGACCAGGTCGCAGTGCGAGGCGGTGCAGAACTGGCAGTCGTTCGTCTGCGAGGCCGTGATGATGACCAGCTCCTTGACCCGCCGCTCCAGCAGCCCGCCGGGATACACGCACTCGCCGAAGCCCGCGAACCCGCGCAGGATCTCGGGCCGCAGGCACATCGCCTGGATCATCTCGACCGGCGGCCGGCCGCGCTCCCAGAGCCCGCGACTCTCGTCGAACGACGAGTCGTCCTTGACGGCCTCGAAGGCCGTCCGGATCTGGTCCGGGGTCACCGTCACGCGCATGCTCGCCTCCTGCCTGGGACTGACCGGGTCTCGGGTCGCCTACGCCCCGAGCCCCTCCGCTTCGCCATACGCCCACACGTCGAGCGCATCGAGGTCGATGACATCGAGGCCGTTCGTCGCCAGCGCGCCCGCGATCTGCGCCCGATGCTCGGTCGCGTGGTGGATCGCCTGGCCGACCACCGTCGATCGAGCGCGCGGACCGCTCGGGAACGACGGGTGCCCGACGGGCTCGTCCGGGAGCCCGGCCTGGGCCCGGATGCGCGCGTCGAATCCCGCGCAGGCCGCCGCGAGGCCGGCCAGCTCGGCGATGGTCGTCGGCGGCACCGTGTCCACGGGTCGCTGCACGCCCTCCAGGCGCGCGGCGTAACGGGCCGCGGCGATCACGAGGTGGTCGAGGATCATCGCCACCGTCCACTCGTTGCGCGGCGACGCGAGGGCGAGGGCATCGTCGTCCAGCGTCTGGAGCCGGGCGATCAGCTCCGCGTTGGCCCAGGCCATGTGGCGAAGCACCCGGTCGAGGGTGGGGTCAGGGGTCGCGCTCATCGCCGGGTCGCCCTCCGTCTCGGTGCGAGCGGTGCGCTCGCCGCCAGGCGCCGAGTATGGCGTCCGGACCGCCGCGCCGGGCGACGCCCGACTAGACGGGAGGCGCTGCGCCGCTCGCGGAGCCGAGGGTCAGTCTGCTGCGGTGAGCGGTTCGAGGCCGGCGAGCGGGCCGTCCGCGCGCGGTGGACTCAGGTCGGGCTCCGGACCGCGATCCTCGTTGCGCGCGGCGAACGCCACCTCGAGCTGGGCCTGGAGCGCTGGGACGTTGGCCTCGAGCGCGCCTCCGTACGCCGGGCCGATGACCGTCATGAGCTCCTTCTCGCGCTTGGTCTTCGGGGCGCCATAGCGAAAGTGGATCGTCGTGCCGTCGGGCCGCGGCTCGAATTCGACCGTGTGGAGGAGCTTGATCGGGCCGCTCGGCGTGTCGAGGATCGTCCGGTCCGTGACGTAGTCATACGGCCGCCAGTCGAGGATCTCCTCGACGACCGCGTCCTTGCCGTGCATGCAGTGGTTCGCCGAGCCGACCCCGCGCCGGCCACCGACCGCGCCCTGGACCGCCACCTCGGTCACCCACGGCTGCCACGACATCCGCTGCCCGGGCGTCGTCACGAAGTCCCAGGCGACCTGCGGCGGCACGCTGGTCGGGACGGACACGATGAGCGTGGCGTCGTCCGGCTCCACGCGGACGCGGGCGCGGGCCTCTTCCTCGTCCCAGCGCGTCCCCAGGTCGTGGACCCAGACCGGCACCTCGCCGATCCGGTCGTACGTCTCGACGTGCGGGCGCATCCCGAGCGCCACCGGGTCGAGGTCGGAGGCATCGATGACGGCCTGGCTGAGCAGCGCGTAGGCGTCGATCCCGAGCCGCTCGACGACGTCATTCTTGAGCAGTCGATGGACGACGATCACGTCCGAACCGAGGAGCTCCTGGCGGCCGGCGACGCGCTGGAGGATGGCCGCCCCGTGGTGCACGACGAACTTGAGGTCGAGGTCCGGGATGCGGACGCAGGCGTTGCAGTCGCACGACGTCGCCTGACGGACGTCGCGCCGGCGCCGGCGGAAGCCGAAGTAGCAGCGCTCGATGGCGTCGAGCAGCGTCGAGCCGTCGATGCGCTCGAGCGACGCGAACGTGAAGGCGGCATCGCCCTCGAGCTTGGCCAGGCGGAAGGTCGGTCGAAGGGCGGTGACGACGGCGCCGACGAGGTCGGCGAGGATGTCCTGGGCGTGGTCGAGCTCGACGTCGGCGAGGTAGCCGGTGTAGCCGGAGATGTCCGCGATGAGGAAGCACGTGGGCTGGGCGACGGTGGCCATCGCCGCCGACGATACGCCTGTCCGCCGGTGCCGGGCAGGGATCGCCCCTCGAAGAGGTACGCTCGGGACATGACCGACCCGACGACAGGCGCCTCGTCCCCGGTCGTGGCTGACGCCTCGGAACGGGAGCGCTACGAGGCGTCGATCGATGGCGTGCTGGCGGGCATCCTCGAGTACAAGGTCCGGCGCGACCGCATCGCGCTCATCCACACCGAGGTGCTGCCGGCGTTCGAGGGTCGCGGTCTCGCGGCCGCGATCGTGCGGTTCGCGCTGGACGATGCCCGAGCGCAGGGACGGAAGGTCATCGCCACCTGTCCGTACGTCCAGAGCTACCTCGCCCGGCATCCGGAGGACCTGGACATCGTGGTCGGTGGGCGACCGGATCCGAAACCAGCCTAGGCCCGAGCGCAGGTGATCACCGCGGGCGGTCGGCCCGCGGTGATCATTCGCCAACGACGTTCAGCCCTTGCGTTGCCAGGTCGGAGTGTCCGTGACCGGCAGGTCGAGCTGCCTACCGGACGTCTTCCCGGTCGGATCGAGTAACCACAGCTGCCTGGAGGCCGGGTAGAAGGCGAGGATCGATGCGCCGTCCGGCGAGTACGCGAACGAGGCGTTCTCGTTCCCAGGCGCCACCTCCCCGATCGCGACGGCGGGACCGCCCGCGACCGACGCCACCATGATCTGGTTGCCCGCTGCGAGATATCGCGTGAACGCGACGTGGGATCCATCAGGCGAGAACTGGGCGCCCTCGTCGTTGAATTCCTCGTCGGGCAGGGTGACGGCGAGCGCCTCGTCGGTGCCCTGCTCAAGGTCCATGATCCGGATGCGGCCCAGCTCGTCGGGCTCCCGCCAACGGTGGTAGACCACGCGTCGGCCGTCGGGCGACGGATTCGGGTCGATGATGTCGCTCTCGAGGGCTGTCGTCGATCCGACGATGTGAGGTTCGCCATCGGCCGGGTCGAGGATGTACATGCCGTACGACTGACCGGTCGCACCCTTGAAGACCATGCGGCCATCGGGCAGGTACCAGAAGCTCCCCATCGCCGTGCCGGGCTCGTAGGTCCGTGGCGCGGACCCATCGACCGGCAGGATCGTGAGCGCGGGCCGGCCGCGGACGGTCGAGATGACCGCGATGTCCTCGCCGGTCGGCGACCAGTCGACCTCCGACAGTTCCGCGTAGGTCCCCGGCAGGGCCCGGCTGTTCGAGCCATCCGCGTTCGCGATGACGATCTGCGTCCCACCGGCGACCTCGCGCTCGAATTTCAGCAGACGCCCGTCGCGAGATGGCTGCGGCCATTCGTCCCGCGGGTCGCCCGCGACGATCGAACGCGGTGTGCTGGTGAGACTGTCGATGGTGAAGATGTCGCCATCGGCGCTGAAGTAGAGCGATCCGTTTTCGGCTGGGCCGAATGGCGCCGGCACGCGTGTCGACGAACCGGCGTACGCGATGAGCATCGCACCGATGAGCAGGGCGACGACGAGGGCCGCAAGCAGCAGGGCGACGGACCGAGGTCGGCCGCGTGCCGGGGAAAGAGCGAAGTCCACAGGGAGCCACCTTTCGGGGAACGTCCAGGCCGGCCGCTGGCGCAAGCTGGTGGTCTGCCGGACGACGTCATCTCGGTAGTCGGGGGTGACCCGCGGCGCGAGCTGCGCAAGCAGGTCGGGAAGGTCGCGATCGAAACGCTGATCGGTGGTCATGCCGGGTGCCCTCCCGTGACTCGGGCGGGTACGGCGACCGGTTCCCCGGTCACCGATGTCCGCATCGCTCTGAGGGCATAGAACAGGCGCGATTGCGCCGTCCCCAGCGGGATCCCGATCGCCGCCGCCACCTCGGGCAGCGGCATCCCCAGGTAGAAGTGCAGGACGACGACCGCTCGATGACCGGGATCGAGGCGTCGAAGCGCCCCGTCGAGCAGGTCGCGATCAGCGATGTCGCCGGCGATATCGGACGTCGCCGGACCGTCGATGGGTTCGAGCTCGACCTCGATCACGCGGCGACGTCGACGTCGGGCGAGATCGAGGCAGGTGTGCACGGTGATCCGATGGAGCCAGGCATCGAAGCGATCCGGGTCGCGCAGACCCGGCAGATCGCGCCAGGCTCGGATGAGCGACTCCTGGACCGCGTCTCGCGCGAGCTCGGGGTCCCGGAGGATCAGGCGGGCCGCGGAGTCCAGCCGCGCGATGGTCAGGTCGATGAGCGCGGTGAAAGCGTCATGATCGCCTTCCCGGGCCCGTTCGACGAGTCCTCGCTGGTCCACGGTCGCCTCGCGTGTCGGCACGGCCGAAGTGGTCGCGCTCTGCAGGGTATGGCGACGGCGTCGCCCGAATCATTCACCCGACCGATAACCAGGCGCGGGTACGATGACGCCGTCGACCCGCTCCCCATGGAGGACGACCATGCTCGACCGCCTCGTGCATCCGCCGATGACCCCCGACCAGTTCCAGGACCCACGCTGGGCGCGGTTCCTGTTCGCCAGTGCTGCGGGCGGCTGGATCTGGCTGGTCGTCCGCCTGTACATGGCCTACGTCTTCGTCCCGGCTGGCTGGAGCAAGGTCACCAGCGGTAAATGGCTGTTCGGCGATGGGTCGCCAGTGGCCGGGATGGTCAGCGGCGCGGTCGCCAGCGAGGACACGCCCGGCTGGTACGTGTGGTTCCTCCAGAACGTGGTGCAGCCGAACGCGAGCCTGTTCGCGACCCTCGTCGCGATCGGAGAGCTCGCCGTCGGGCTGGCCCTGCTGGTCGGCCTGCTGACAGGATTCGCGGCCTTCGGTGCCGTGTTCCTCAACGCCAACTTCGTCCTGGCCGGGGCGCTGGGATCCAACCCGGCGCTCATCGTGCTCGGCACCCTGCTCGTGCTCGCCTGGCGCAACGCCGGCTGGATCGGGCTGGACCGCTGGTTCATCCCGTGGGCGCATCGGACATTCTTCGCGAAGCCGTCCGAGGGCGGCTCGGCGACCTCGGCCGCGCCTCCGCCGATCGTCACCTGAGGAGCGTGACATGGACCAGGCACTCGTCGAACAGGTGCTCGCCACCGCGGCCGGCATCGTGGCCAGCGGCGCGATCTCGGCCAACGGGCACGGCAACGTCAGCGTGCGTGTCCCGGGCGCCGACGAGATGGTCTTCACCTCGGCCCCGTCGCTCCGCGGCCTGACCGCCGACGGTGTCGTCCGCGTGGGGCTGGACGGCACGCTGCGCGAGGGTCAGCTGCCGCCGATCCAGGGCGCCGTCGTAGCGATGCACACAGCGATGTACCTCGACGGGCCCGAGGTCGGCTGCGTCGTCCACACCCACTCGCCCTATGCCACGGCGCACGCCGTCGCCAACGTGCCCATCGATTGCTGGATCGAGGCGATGGCGATGTTCGGGCTCGCTGACGGCGTCCCGGTCGCTGGCTACGGCCCGCGCGGCTCCGACCAGGCCGTCGCGAACATCCGGGCAGCCGTCCGACCCGGCGTCCCGGCCGTCCTCCTCGCCAACCACGGCGTCCTCGTCTTCCACCGGACGCCCGAGCTGGCCGTGTTGGTCGGCGGCGTCGTCGAGGAGGCGGCGCAGGCCGCGATCAATGCCCACGCGCTCGGCGGGCCGGTGGCGGTCCCGTCCGACCTGCGCGCGGCGGCCCTCCAGCGCGCCATGGCGTTCGAAGCCGCGGGGACCGCGACGGCCCGTTGAACGCGCACCATCGCGTCGTCGTCATCGGCGGCGGCATCGTCGGCGTCAGCGTCGCGTACCACCTCGCCCGGCGCGGCCTGACCGACGTTCTCCTGATCGAGCGCGACCGCCTGACGGCCGGCTCGTCGTGGCACGCCGCCGGCGGCTTCCACGCCATCAATGCCGACCCGCGGGTCGCCGAGCTGCAGCGCTACACGATCGGCCTGTACCCCGAGATCGAGGCCGAGAGCGGCCAGGCGATCGGGCTCCGGATGTCGGGCGGCATCGAGCTCGCCGGGACCGCCGAACGCTGGCGCTGGCTTCGCGCCGAGCTGGCCTGGATGCGGACCCAGGGCCACGACGGCGCCCGACTCCTGAGCGCCGCCGAGGCCGTCGAGCTCGTCCCGATCATCGATCCGCGCGAACTCCATGGGGCGCTGTTCGACCCGGAAGAGGGCAACCTCGACCCGAACGGGGCGACCTACGCCTATGCCGCGGCGGCTCGGACTCGGGGCGTGTCGATCGTCCAGGGGAACCGCGTCACCGACCTGCGCCGGCGGTCGGCCGGCGAATGGGACGTCGTGAGCGAGCAGGGAACGGTCGTGGCCGAGCACGTCATCAACGCGGGCGGACTGTGGGCCCGTCGCGTCGGGCGGATGGTCGGCCTGGATCACCCACTCGTGCCGATGCCCCATCACTACCTCGTGACGGACGCGATCCCGGCGGTCGCCTCTCTCCCCGACCTCATGCCGGCGGTCACCGACCTCGAGGGCTTCACCTACCTCCAGCGGGAGGGCGACGGCGTGCTGCTGGGGATCTACGAGCAGCGGCCGGTGCACTGGGCGGTCGACGGGGCGCCGTGGGACTTCGGGATGACCCTGTTCCCGGAGGACGTGGAGCGGATCGCGCCCGAGCTGCAACTGGCGTTCCAGCGCTTCCCGGTCCTCGCCGAGACCGGGGTCAAGCGTTGGGTGCATGGGGCATTCACGTTCACGCCGGACGGCAACCCGCTCGTCGGTCCGGTCGCCGACCTACCTGGCTACTGGGCCGCGTGCGGCTGCATGGCGGGGTTCTCGCAGGGCGCCGGGATCGGCCTGGCGCTGGCGAACTGGATCGTCGACGGCGAGCCCGGCTTCGACGTGTTCGGGATGGATGTCGCGCGGTTCGGACCGTATGCGGCCGACGACGCGTACCTGCGGGCGACGACCGCCCAGTTCTACGCCCGCCGGTTCGTCATGTCCTACCCGAACGAGGAGCTGCCGGCGGGCCGGCCCTTGACGACGACGCCGTACTACGACGCGGCGCGCGCGGCCGGTGCCCGCTTCACGGTCAACTGGGGCCTCGAAGTGCCGCTGTACTTCGCCCCCGATCCTGGCTTCGCCGAGACCGAGACTCTGGGGCGCTCGAACGCCGAGCCCTTCGTCGCGGCCGAGGTCGCCGCCGTCCGGACCGCGGCCGGCGCGTACGAGATCGCCCAGTACGCCCGCTACGAGGTCAGCGGGACGGACGCGGCGGCCTGGCTGGACCACCTCCTCGCGGGGCGCCTGCCGAGCGTCGGGCGGATCCGGCTCGCGCCGATGCTCGGCACGTCCGGCCGCCTGCTGGGCGACCTGACCGTGACCCGCCTCGCGGGCGACCGGTTCTGGCTGACCGGCTCCTACTACCTGCGGGCGTGGCACGGCCGTTGGTTCGCGCAACAGCTGCCGGCCTCGGGCGTGACCGTCCGTGACATCACCGACGAACGGATGGGTTTCTCCGTGTCCGGCCCCGCGTCGCGCGCCATCCTCGCGGCCCTCACCGACGCTGCGGTGGACGGCTTGGCCGTCCCGTTCCTGAACGTGCGGTCGATGGACATCGCCGGACTCGACGCCGTCGTCGGGCGGATCTCGCTCACCGGCGAGCTTGGCTACGAGATCGTCGTGGCCCGCGACGACCACCTCGCCCTGTGGCAGGCGCTCGAGGCGGCCGGCCAGCCCCACGGCCTGCGCCCGATCGGCGACCGCGCAGTCGACAGCCTGCGCCTCGAGAAGGGCTACGGCATCTGGTCGGCCGAGTACCGCCAGGACATCGGTCCGGCCATGGCCGGCCTGGACCGGTTCATCGACTACGACAAGGGCGAGTTCATCGGGCGCGATGGCGCCCTCGCGGAGCGCACGACCGGGCCGGCGCGGCGGCTCGTGCTCCTCGAGGTCGACGCCATCGATGCCGACGCCGCGAACGGCGACGGCGTGTGGCGCGACGACCGACTGGTCGGGCTCGTCACGTCGGGAGCCTTTGGCCACCACGTCGGGATGAGCCTGGCCCTCGCCTATCTCGACACCGAGGTCGCCGACGCGGCCCGGGCGAGCTCGCTCCGGGACGGCGCCCTGACCGTGGCCGTGCTCGGCGAACCACGCCCGGCACGGGTCCTTCCCGCGATCCCGTATGACCCGGCGGGACGCCGCCTGCGCGACGACCCGGTCGGCGAGCCCGGCCGCGAGGCCTCGAGCTAGGGCTTCGCCTCGAACACCATCGAGCCGGTGTCGACCAGGGTGACAGTCAGCGCACCCGATGCGACCCGATAGCTCGCGGCGTTCGTCAGGCCGAGGACATACAGGTCGCCGAGCGACCCATCGGGGCAGGCCACGATCGTCGACGCTCCGGGCGTGATGGTCAGCCCGCCCGATGCCGTCGTCACGTACGTCCCGCGCACCGCATTGCAGTCGGCCTGGGCATTCCACGAGCCGTCGGCGTTGAAGGTGATCGTGTACTTGTCACGCTCGCCGACCGGGACCACGCCCTGGAAGATGGGATCGACCTCGGTGACCGTGGTCAGTCGCCAGGTCGTGCCGAGCAGGTCGGCTCCGGGCGGGGGGGTCGGAGCCGGGGTCGGCTTCGGTGTCGGAGCCGGCGTCGGCTTCGGGGTCGGAGCCGGGGTCGGCGTGGGCGTCGGGGCAGCGGTCGGCTTAGGCGTCGGAGCCGCGGTCGGCTTGGCGGTCGGAGCCGCGGTGGGAGCCGCCGTCGGCGTGGCGGTCGGGGCGGTGGTCGGCTTGGCGGTCGGAGCCGCGGTCGCGCTCGCACTCGGGCGGGCCGTCGCCGTGGCCGCTGCGGTCGCGGTCGCGGTCGCGGTCGCCGTGGCCGCGGCCGTCGGGGTGGGGGTCGGGGCTGGCGTCGGTGTCGGGGTCGGCGTGGGTGTCGGGGATGCCGTGGGGCTCGCTGCCGGCGTGGCGGTCGGGGCCGGGGTGGACACCTCGGCCGGACCGACGCTGAACGTCGCCGTCCCGCCATCCTCGGTCGTGAGCGTCAGCTGGTCATCGGCGACGGCCCAGTTCGTGACCTTCTCGAGCCCGTGCACGAAGAGCGAGCCGTATGAGCCCTCCGGGCACGCGATCAGCGTGCTCACGCCGGGCGTGATCGCGATCCGGTCCCGGCCGGTCGTCGTGTAGCCGCCGGCGATCGTGTTGCAGTCCGCCGTGCCGACGAACGTCCCGTCCGTCCCGAAGTGGATCGCGTAGCGCGACTGCTCGGCCGCCGGGATGACGCCCTGGAACGCCGGCACCGTGCCGGTGATGGCGGTGAGCTGCCAGTCCTTGCCGGTGAGCTTGTCCGTGTCGGAGCCACAGGCGGCGATCGACATGGTCGCGATGACGGCAAAGAACAGCAGGGACAGCTTGCGCATCGGTCTCTCTTCGGCGGGGCCGCGCCGTGAAACTGCGCGGGAGGGGCGGCGGGACAGGCGGGATGGTACCCGCCACAACGACCCGCGCGCGAATCGGTCCGGTCGAGGCGACGACGCCCGGCCTCACGCTCCCAGCGTCCGGAGCTTCTCGTCAAAACGGCAGATCGGTCCGAGGCGCGCATACTCGATCCATCGGCAGGAGGCACGGGGCCATCGGGCCCCCACCGGCGTGACGCCCCTACCCGGTCGCCAAGACCGCCACGCCGGGCCAATGGCGAGTCCGGCCCGCCGTCGCCGGGCACGCACGTGCCCGTGGAGGTTCCCCATGCCGATGACGGCAGCCGCATTCCCGATCCTGCCCGGCAAGACCGACGAGTGGCGCGCCTGGATGGCCGAGATCAACGGACCCCGGCGCGAGGAGTTCGACGCGTCCCGCCGGAACGCCGGGGTCCGCGAGCGGACGTTCCTGCAGACGACCCCGATGGGCGATCTCGTGATCGTGACCCTCGAAGGCGACGATCCCGGCCGCGCCTTCGGCAAGATGCTGAGTGCGGACGACGCGTTCACGGCGTGGTTCGCGGAAAAGGCGCTGGCCGTGCACGGCGTCGACCTGCGCGCACGTCCGACGGTCGCGCCGCCCGAGCTCGTGGTCGACACCGACCGTGCGGCGCCGGTGACCGCCTAGGACCCGTCGACCCCCCGGGTCGAACCCGACGGCCGCGCACCTTCGGTGGGCGGCCGTCGCGATGTGTAGCATCGGTCCCCAGGCCACCAGGCCGTCTGGGAGGATCGATTGACCGACGTCGACGACAGCAGACCGCGCGGCCCGTCCCCGGACGTCGTCGTCATCGGCGGCGGGATCGTCGGGACCGCGGCCGCCGCGATGCTGGCCGAGGCCGGTGCGAGGGTCACGCTCATCGAACGCGACGGCCTCGCGTCGGGCGCCTCGGGCGCCAACTCGGGCGTCGTCCAGCACCCGTTCGACCCGATCCTGGCGAGCCTGTACCGCGAGACGCTGGCCGCGTATCGGGAGCTGGCGGAGCGGGACCCGTCGTTCCGGATCGCCGCCGAACCGGCCGGCCTGCTGTACGTGTCCCGCGACGAGGCCGCGGTCCGTGGCGCGGACGCCGGCCTGGCCGCGGCCTTTCCGGAGCTCGGGCGGACCGTGCTCGGCGGCGCCGAACTGCAGGCCCTGGAACCTGCGCTGGCCCCGGACCTGTGGGCCTGCCGCGTCGACATCGGCTTCCCGGTCCAGCCCGCGTCGTCCACCTACGCCTACGCGACCCTTGGCGAGGCGCGCGGCGTCCGCATCCGCGCCGGGCGGGCCGCCACCATCCGGTATGACGACGATCGGGCGGTCGGGGTCGAGGTCGACGGGCGCCTGATCGCGAGCGACGCGGTGCTCGTCGCGGCCGGCCCTGGACCGCCGGACTCATCGATCCGAGCTGGTGCCTGGCAGCCGATCCTCGCCCGCTGGGGCGTCGTCGTCGAGACGGCGCTCACGGCTGGTCCGCACCACGTTCTCGAGGAGGCCGAGATCGAAGGCGAGATCGGGTCGGCCGATGCCGAGCGCCAGCCTGCCGCCGAACACATCGACTTCAGCCTGGTCCCGCTCGATGGCGCCGGGTCCGTCGGCTCGACGTTCCTCGCCGACGAGCCCCGGCCGGCCGACTGGGTGGAGCGCATCCTGTCGCGCGCCGCGACGTTCGTCCCGAGTCTCGCGGACGCCCCCATCCGCGGCACGCGCGCGTGCGCCCGGCCACAGAGCCTCGACGGACGACCGCTCATCGGACGCGTGCCGGGGCGCCGCGACCTGTACGTCTGCGCCGGCAACGGGTCGTGGGGGATCTCGACGGGACCGGCGTCGGCCCGGCTCGTCGTCGACGAGATCCTCGGTCGGTCATCGGCGATCCCGCCGGAGCTGGATCCGGGCCGCTTCGGTCCCGTCCCGGCCGCCGTGGGAGCCGGGCGGTCATGACCGCTCCGTTCGAGCCCGTGGTGCCGAGCCCGTTCCCGCGCCTGTTCACGCCCCTGCGCATCGGCAGCGTGACCGTGCGCAACCGGATCGTGTCGTCCGGCCACGACACGGTCATGGCCGTCGACGGCTACGTGACCGACCAGCTCATCGCCTACCAGGCGGCGCGGGCCGCCGGCGGCGTCGGGCTCATCGTCGTCCAGGTGGCCGGCGTCCACGAGAGCGCTCGCTACACGTCGCACGTGCTGATGGCGACCGAAGACGCCTGCATCCCCGGCTTCCGACGGCTGGCCGAGGCCGTCCACGGGCACGGCAGCGCCGTCGTCGGCCAGATCTTCCACGACGGGCGCGAGCTGATGGAATCGATGGACGGGACGCTGCCCGTCGCGCTCGCGCCTTCCGCGGTGCCGAACGAGCGGTTCCACGTCATGCCCCGGGCGATGCCGATCCCGCTCATCGAGGAGATCCGGGCCGGCTATGCCGCGGCGGCCCGGCGGCTCCGCGACGCCGGCCTCGACGGCGTGGAGGTCGTCGCCAGCCACGGCTACCTGCCCGCCCAGTTCCTCAACCCGCGGGTCAACCTGCGGACGGACCGCTACGGCGGCAGCCCGGAGAACCGACTGCGCTTCCTGCGCGAGACGATCGCCGCGATCCGCGCCGAGGTCGGGCGCGAGCCGGTCGTCGGGCTGCGCATCTCGATCGACGAGATCACGCCGGAGGGCCTCACGCCCGACGAGGTCCTGCCGGCGCTCGCGACCATCGACGCCGACGGGCTCATCGACTACGTCAGCGTCGTCGCCGGGACCTCGGCGACGCTCGCCGGCTCCGACCACATCGTGCCGCCGATGACCGTGCCCAACGCCTATACCGCGCCGCTCGCGGCCCAGGCGAAGTCGGTGGTGTCCGTGCCGGTCATCGTGGCCGGCCGGATCAACCAGCCGCAGGAGGCCGAGCGCGTCCTCGAGCTCGGTCAGGCCGACGCCTGCGTCATGACCCGGGCGCTCATCACGGACCCGCTCCTGCCGATGAAGGCGGCCGCCGGCCGGTCGGACGAGATCCGTGCATGCGTCGGCTGCAACCAGGCGTGTATCGGGCATTTCCACGCTGGCTATCCGATCTCGTGCATCCAGTACCCGGAGAGCGGCCGCGAGCTGCAGTACGGATCGCGCATCGCGGCGACGACTGCTCGCGACGTGATGGTCGTGGGCGGCGGTCCGGGCGGCCTCAAGGCAGCCGCGGTCGCCGCGGAGCGCGGCCATCGGGTGACGCTCTACGAGGCCGGACGACGGGTCGGCGGCCAGGTCCACCTCGCCGAGCGTCTGCCCGGCCGGGCCGAGTTCGGTGGCGTGACGACCAACCTGGCGGGCGAGGTCGAGCGGGCGGGTGTCCGCGTGGTCACCAGTGTGCGCGTGGACCCGGAGCTCGTCGCCCGCGAGCGGCCGGATGTCGTCATCGTCGCCACCGGGGCGACGCCGCGCCGCCCGCCGATGGAGCTGACCGGCGACCCGGTCGTGCTCGATGCGTGGCAGGTCCTCCAGGGCGCGGCCATGCCCGACGGACGGCTCGTCGTCGCCGACTGGCGCTGCGACTGGATCGGGCTCGGGCTCGCCGAGCTGCTCGCGGAACGCGGCCACAAGGTGACCCTCGGCGTGGACGGCTACCACCCGGGCCAGCGCATCCAGCAGTACGTCCGCGACGCGATGACCGCCGCGGTCACCCGGGCGGGCGTGCAGGTCATCCCGCTCGTGCGGCTGTTCGGCTACGACGGGAGCGCCGTCTTCTTCCAGCACGTGCTGACCGGCGACGCAGTCATCGTCGAGGACGTCGCCGGGCTCGTGCTCGCCCAGGGCCACGACCCGGTCGACGACCTGCTGACCGCGCTCGAGGCGCCCGGCGCCTTCGACGGCGAGGTCCACGGCATCGGCGACTGCCTGGCGCCTCGGACGGTCGAGGAAGCGGTGCTTGAGGGTCTCCGAGTCGCCAGCGAGATCTGACCCGCGACTACTCCGACCCGGGGTCGTAGGCCCGAGGAAAGAACCACAGCTCCCGGAACGGCACCGTCAGGTGCCACGTGGTGGTCGCGCCTTTCGGCATCGACGCGATGTCGCCGACCTTGAGCTCCAGGGTGGGACCGCCGTCGATCTCGATCCGGGCCGCGCCTTCCAGGATCAGGACGGTCTCCCGCTCCGGGAGGGTCCACGGCTGCCCATCGGGGACGTCACGAAAGCGGGACATGCCGGCGAACGCGTCTTCGCGCTCCACCACGACGTGCATCTCACCGCCGACTTCCGGGTCGGGCGACCATTGATCGGTCGACGTGTTCGAGACGAACACTCCGGGATGGATCTCCATCGATGCCTCCTCGCTTGATCGTCGCCGAGGGGCTCAGACCCGCCCGCGCACCATGTCGATGAGCCGCCCGACGACGCGCTCGCCGTCGGCGCGCAGCCCGTTGTGCGCGTACTCGTTGGTGATCCACGGCCGCAGGCCACGGATGGCGGCCGCGGTCTCCTCGGCGTAGACGCGCTCGACGTACAGGTCGTCGACGTAGATCGTGGCCGCCACCGGCACCTCGTTGACCCGCAGCTGGTCCGCATCGGACATGCGCGGCCAGTCGTGCTCGGCGAGGAGGTCGGCGGCATCGCGGTGCGAGCGGAGCGCCCCGTACTCCTCGAACATCCAGGGATAGATGTGCTCGGCCGTGAACAGCCGGCCCGTGCGGACCTCGTCGGGGAGCAGCCGCTCGGCCGACCAGCGCGTGGGACCGCCATCGGCGTAGGACGACTCGTGGAGCGTGGCGTAGATCGGGTTGCGGCTGAAGTCGAGCCCGCCCTCCACATCGGCCAGGAAGGCCCGCGACCCGAACGGCAGCTCGATGACGTGGTGGAGGAGCTCGAACCCGAAGCTGTTGCCCAGCCACATCCCGAGCTGCTGGAATCGGCGGCCCGTCAATCGGTCGCCCGACGGCAGCCGGACGTCCTCGCCCTCGAGCCGGCGATGGATCTCGTCGACCCGCGCCTGGTCCTCCGGGTACCGCGCGTGGTAGCGGCGGTTCTGCTCGAGCAGGCGGACGTACGTCGCGCGGTACACGTCGTCGACCGGTCGGCCGATCGGCGCCAGGCCGCCGGTGATGAGGACCTCGCGCAGCCCCTCGGGCGCGAACGACAGATAGGTGATCGAGGTGAAGCCGCCGAAGCTCTGTCCGAGCACGCTCCAGCGCTCGCCACCGAGCTCGGCCCGGATCAGCTCGGCGTCGCGGACGATGGCATCGGCACGGAAATGGGTCAGGTACTCCGCCTGGGCCTCGGCCGTGTCGCCCGGGATCTCGCCCACCGGCGTGGAGCGTCCGGTGCCGCGCTGGTCGAGCAGGAGCACCCGGTAGTCCTTGATGGCGCGCGCGATCCAGCCCGAGGGCGGGCTCGTCGGTCGCGCCGCCTCGAAGCCCGGACCACCCTGCAGGAACAGCAGGTACGGCTTGCCCACGCCGCCGTCCGGATCGGCTACCTCGCGGGTGAAGACCGTGATGGCCGGGCCATCGGGCCGGGCGTGGTCGAGCGGGACCGTGTGCTCACGCTCGGTGAGCACGGCGCCGGGGATCCGGATCGTCGTCGTCATGGTTGGCATGGTAGCGGCCCGTCGCGCTCGCCCATACTGGACACTCGCACTTCGGAAGGGACCTCGATGCCGCATGAGGGGGACGCTCCGGCCGCCCGCCAGCTCGTCGCGCGTCGACGCACGATCGATGTCTGCGAACACGGCGAAGGCCCGGTCTGGGATGCCCGCGAGGGGGTCCTGCACGCCGTCGACATGATGCGCGGTGATGTCGTCACGTTCGACCCGCGCGACACCGCCAGCCAGGGCGAGGACGGGCGCCTCGTGCGGCGGCACCTGTCGACGGTCGTGGCCGCGCTCCGTCCGCGCCAGGCCGGCGGCTGGGTCCTTGCCCTCGAGCACGAGTTCGCCCGGACGGAACCCGGCAGCTGGCGCATGGAGCCCATCGCCGAGGCGATCACCGACCCGGGCGTCCGCTTCAACGACGGCGGCTGCGACGCGGCCGGCGGCTTCCTGTGCGGCTCGATGGCCTACGACTACGCGACCGGCGCCGGCACCCTGTTCCGCCTCGCGCCCGACGGCACCGTGACCACCGTCCTCGAGGACGTGAGCATCTCGAACGGGTTCTGCCTCGACCCCACCGGCCGGCTGGCCTTCTACGCCGACACGCCGTCCGGCCGGGTCGACGTCTTCGACGTCGCCGCGGATGGCCACTCGCTGTCCGGACGCCGCACCTTCGTCGCGATCGAGCACGGCGCGGGCCTGCCCGATGGCCTCACCGTCGATGCCGAAGGCGGCCTGTGGGTCGCCCTGTACGGCACGGGCACGGTCCGCCACTACCTCGCGGACGGCCGGCTGGAAGCCGTCGTCCACGTCCCGACGCCGGTCGTCACCGCCTGCGCGTTCGGCGGCGACGACCTGAGGGAGCTGTTCATCACGACCTCGCAGGAACACCTCGAGCCGGGATCGGATCCGATCGCCGGCGCCCTGTTCAGCGTCGACCCGGGCGTCGCCGGGCTGCTACCGCGGATGTTCGCCGGCTGAGGCCGACACTGCCCGGACCGACGGCGTTGCCCGCGCCGTCGTGAAAGCCCGGTCCATGCGCTGACCCTGGCACGGCCATGCGGCCGAGCTCGCGCAGCGGCCGGCGGACGGTCGTCAGCGACGGCGAGAAATAAGCGCCCTCGTCCATGCCGTCGAACCCGACCACCGCGATGTCGTCCGGGAGCAATGGCGGCTGGTAGGTTACAAATATCGGGGGAGATGTGAACGTTAGCGGGAACGCTAGCGGTACGATCCGGCACCTCGCTATCGAGATGCCCGCCAGCATGCCCCCAACCGTAGCATCGAGGGTCCGGAAGCCCTCCGGAGGGACCGTGAGCAGGTACGCCGTCGGCGTCGATTTCGGGAGCGAGTCCGGGCGGGCCGTGCTCGTCGACGTCCGCGACGGGACGGTCCTCGCCACGGCCGTCTCGCCGTACTCCCATGGCGTCATCGACGAGGCGCCTGCCGCTCGCCGACCGCCGTGTCGTGCTGCCGCCCGACTGGGCGCTCCAGGACCCCGAGGACTACCTGCGGGTCTTCCAGGACGACGATCCCGGAGGTCCTCCGCGATGAGCGGCGTCGACCCGGCCGACGTCATCGGCGTCGGCATCGACTTCACGGCCTGCACGATGCTGCCCACGACCGCCGACGGCACGCCGCTGTGCGTCCTGCCCGACCTGCGCGCCGAGCCGCACGCCTGGGTCAAGCTCTGGAAGCACCACGCCGCCCAGCCGCCAGGCCGATCGGATCAACGACGTCGCGCGGGCGACGGGTCAGCCGCTGGCTCGATCGCTACGGCGGCAAGATCAGCTCGGAGTGGTTCTTCGCCAAGTCCCTCCAGATCCTCGAGGAGGCGCCGGCGCGTCTACGCCCGCGCCGAACGGCTCATCGAGGCCGCCGACTGGGTCGTCTGGCAGCTCACCGGGGTCGAGCGGCGCAACGTGTGCACCGCCGGCTACAAGGCGATGTGGTCGAAGGCAGACGGGTTCCCGCCGAAGCGACTACTTCGCCGCCCTCCACCCGGACCTCGCCGACGTGGTCGACACCCGGATGACGACGCGACCTGCACGAGCTCGGCGAGCGCGCCGGCGGCCTGTCCGAGCGCGGCCGCGGCGTGGACCGGGCTGCGGCCCGGGACCGCCGTCGCGGTCGCCAACGTCGACGCCCACGTCGCGGTCCCGGCGGCGAGCGTCACCGAGGCCGGGCGGATGGTCATGATCATGGGCACCTCGACCTGCCACATGGTCCTCTCGCCCGAGGAGCGCGCCGTGCCCGGCATGTGCGGCTCCGTCGAGGACGGCATCCTGCCCGGGTTCTTCGGCTACGAGGCCGGCCAGTCGGCCGTCGGCGACCATTTCGGCTGGTTCGTCGAGCACGCCGACGCCCGAGGCGTACTACGCAGGAGGCGCGCCGAGCGCGGCATCGACATCCACGCGCTGCTCCAGGAGAAGGCCGGCGGCCCTCGCCGTCGGCGAGTCCGGCCTGCTCGCGCTCGACTGGTGGAACGGCAACCGCTCGGTCCTCGTCGACGTCGGGGTCAGCGGCCTGCTCATCGGCGCGACGCTGCGCGACCCTGCCCGAGGAGATCTACCGCGCCCTCATCGAGGCGACCGCCTTCGGCACGCGGGTCATCATCGAGACCTTCGAGGCCCACGGCGTGCCGATCCACGACATCGTGGCGTGCGGCGGCCTCGCCGAGAAGTCGCCGCTGATCATGCAGATCTACGCCGACGTGACCGGCCGCCCGTTCCGCATCAGCGCCTCGGACCAGACACCGGCGCTCGGCTCGGCGATGTTCGCGCGCCGTCGCGGCCGGCGCCGCGGCCGGCGGCCATGCGACGATCGAGGCGGCGGCGCAGGCGATGGCCCGCCTGCGCGACACGGTCTATCAGCCCGATCCCGGCGAACCAGGCGACCTACGACGTGCTCTACCGCGAGTACGTCCGGCTCCACGACTACTTCGGGCGCGGCGAGAACGACGTCATGAGCACGCTCAAGGGCCTGCGCGCGGCCGCCCGTCACGCGTCCGCGAGGCCTGACGATGCTCGAACGGATCAGGGACGAGCTCGTCCGCCTGCACGCCGAGCTGCCGCGCCACGACCTGGTCGTCTGGACCGGCGGCAACATCAGCGCCCGCGACCCGGAGACCGGGCTCGTGGCGATCAAGCCGTCCGGGCGTCCGCTACGAGGACCTGACCGCCGAGCACGATGGTCGTCGTCGACCTCGACGGGAAGGTCGTCGAGGGCAGCCACAAGCCGTCGTCGGACACCGCCAGCCACCTGTACATCTACCGCCACCGGCCCGACGTCAACGGCGTGGTCCACACCCACTCGCGCTACGCGACGGCGTTCGCCGCCGTCGGCCGGTCGATCCCGGTCTACCTGACCGCCCAGGCCGACGAGTTCGGTGGCGAGATCCCGTGCGCCGGCTTCGCGCTCATCGGCGACGAGGCGATCGGCGCCCTGGTCGTCGAGTCGATCGGCCGCTCGCCGGCCGTCCTGCTCAAGAACCACGGCGTGTTCACCGTCGGCCCGTCGGCCGACGGCCGCGGTCAAGGCCGCGATCATGACCGAGGACGTCGCCGCGACCGTGTGGGCGGCGCTCCAGATCGGTCAGCCCGACGTCCTGCCCGATGACGTCGTCGAGCGGCTCCACCACCGCTACACCACCGAGTACGGCCAGTGAGGCGAGGAGCCACCATGCTCGACCTCAGCGCCGAACGAGGTCTGGTTCGTCACGGGCTCGCAGCACCTGTACGGGCCGGACACGCTGCGCATCGTGGCGGACCACGCGGCGGCGCTCGCGGGCGGCCTCGATGGCGCGGCGGCGATCCCCGTCAAGGTCGTGGTCAAGCCCGTGCTCACCGGTCCGGACGAGATCCGGCGCCTGTGCCAGGAAGCCAACGCCGACGACGCGTGCGTCGGGCTCATCACCTGGATGCACACGTTCTCGCCGGCCAAGATGTGGATCGCCGGCCTGGGCGCCCTGGACAAGCCGTTCCTGCATCTGCATACGCAGTTCAACGCGGAGATCCCCTGGTCGTCCATCGACATGGACTTCATGAACCTCAACCAGGCCGCGCACGGCGACCGCGAGTTCGGGTTCCTGGCGGCGCGCCTGCGCCTCGAGCACACGGTCGTCGTGGGCCACTGGGCCGACCCGGCGGTCCAGGACCGGATCGGGGTCTGGACCCGGGCGGCGAGCGCCCGGGCCGACTGGGCGACCGGTCGCATCGCCCGTTTCGGCGACAACATGCGCGAGGTCGCGGTCACCGAGGGCGACAAGGTCGAGGCCCAGCGGCGGCTCGGGTTCAGCGTCAACACGTACGGGGTGGGCGACCTCGTCGAGCGCATCGACGCGGCGGCCGACGGAGAGGTCGACCGGCTCATCGAGGCGTACCTCGACGAGTACGACGTCGTCCCGCGCACTGCGCCCCGGCGGCGACCGCCACGACTCCCTGCGGGACGGCGCCCGGATCGAGCTCGGACTGCGCTCCTTCCTCGATGACGGACGGTTCATCGCCATCACCGACACGTTCGAGGACCTCCACGGCCTGACCCAGCTCCCTGGGCTGGCCGTGCAGCGGCTCATGGCCGAGGGCTACGGCTTCGGTGCCGAGGGCGACTGGAAGACCTCCGCCATGGTTCGCGCGATGAAGGTCATGTCAGCCGGCCTGCCCGGTGGCGTGTCGTTCATGGAGGACTACACGTACCACTTCGCGCCGACCGGCGATCTGATCCTCGGGGCGCACATGCTCGAGGTCTGTCCATCGATCGCAGCGGCCAAGCCTCGACTCGAGGTCCACCCGCTGTCCATCGGCGGCAAGGCCGACCCGGTCCGGCTCGTCTTCGACGCCCATCCGGGCGAGGCGATCGCCGCCTGTGTGACGGACATGGGCAGCCGCTTCCGGATGATCGCCAGCGCGGTCGACGTCGTGGCGCCCGAGCAGCCGCTGCCGAACCTGCCGGTCGCGCGGGCGGTGTGGCGTCCGCGGCCCGACCTGCGGACGAACGCGGCGGCCTGGATCCAGGCCGGCGGGTCCCATCACACCAGCCTGGGCTACGCGGTCACGACCGAGCACCTGGCAGACTTCGCCGCGATGTGCGGGACCGAGCTCCTGGTCATCGACGAGGCGACCGACCTCGGCGCGTTCCGCGACCGGATCCGCTGGAACGACCTCTACCACCACCTCGCCGGCGGGTTGTGAACGTGGCCGCGCGGCCATCCGCCGACCCCGGCGAGGATCCGTCTCGTTGCGGTGTTCCTCGACGTCGCAAGCAAGAACAAGGGATGCTGATCCGATCGCGACCGACGCGGCCCCACGCCGCATGACCCGTGCAGCTCCTCCTCCTCCTCTCGGTCGCGCCGCCCGTCTCCACGGGCGGCGCGACCTGCGCGTCGAACCGGTCCCGGCGCCGGTCGTCGGACCGGACGATGCCCTGCTCGACGTCACGGTCGTCGGCTTGTGCGGCTCGGACCGGCACTGGTATCTCGAGGGCTCGATCGGCGGGGTCGGCCTGACCCGGCCGCTCATCCTCGGGCACGAGATCGCGGCGGTCATCGCCGACGGACCGGACGCCGGGCGGCGGGTGGCCGTCGAGCCGGCCATCCCGTGCGGCTCGTGTCGGACCTGCCGAGCCGGACGCGGCGAGCTGTGCCCCACCACCGCGTTCGCCGGCTACGACGCGACCGATGGCGGCCTGCAGACCCGGATGGCCTGGCCCCGCCGGCTGCTGCAGCCGCTCCCCGACACCATCGACGACGAGGCCGCGAGCGTCCTCGAGACGCTCGGGGTCGCGCTCCACGCGGTCCATCTCGCCGCGACCGACGAGACGACGCGCGTCGCCGTGCTCGGCTGTGGACCCATCGGGCTGCTCGTCATCCACGCCCTGCGGGCCGCGGGCGTCACCGACATCGTGGCCGGCGACCCCCTGTCCCATCGCGCCGCGGCCGCGGCAGCCGCCGGCGCGCGGCTCATCGACGCGGCGCCGGAGCCCGATGGCGAGGTCGACGTCGCGATCGAATGTGCCGGCGAGGACGCCGCGGTCGAGCGCGCTCTCGCCCTCACCCGGCCGGGCGGTCTCGTCGTGCTGGTCGGCATCCCGTCCGACGACCGCACCACGTTCACCGCGTCCGTCGCCCGGCGCAAGGGGCTCACTTTGGTCCTTTGCCGCCGGATGCGCCCGGTCGACCTCGCGCACGCGATCGAGCTCGTGGGTCGCGGCACCATCGACCTCAGGCCGCTGATCACCCACCGCTTCCCGCTCGACGACGCGGCCGGCGCGTTCGAGGCACTGGCGGATCGGCGCGGCCTCAAGGTCGTCGTCCTGCCGGGGGCCCACGCGTGACCGGGCAGCACGACCCCGCCGCAAGCGACGGGCTGGTCCTCGACGCGGGCGATGCCCGACTGGTCGTGAGCGCGAGCGGCGGCGGCCGGATCACCTCGCTCGTGGTCGGTGGGCAGGAGCTGATCGTCACCGAGGGTTACGGCCCGATCCGCTGGGGCTGCTATCCGATGGTGCCCTTCCCCGGCCGGATCCGCGACGGACGGTTCGCGTTCCGCGGACGCGAGATCCAGCTCCCCACCAACCTGCCACCACACGCCATCCATGGCACGGTCTTCGAGCGTCCCTGGACCGTCGTCGGGCCCGACCGGCTGACGATCGATCTCGGACCCGACTGGCCGTTCGCCGGACGGGTCGAGCAGACGTTCCGGCTCCGCCCCGACGGCCTGACCGTCGGGCTCGTCCTGGAGGCCGACGAGCCGATGCCCGGGGCGGTCGGCTGGCACCCGTGGTTCCGACGGGTCCTCACCGGGACGCCCGACCGGCCGCTGGCGCCGTCGGCGCCGATCGAGCTGCGGGTCGATGCGGAGCGCATGTACGTTCGCGGCGCGGACGGCCTCCCGACGGGGGCATTCACGGCGCCGGGACCGCACCCGTGGGACGACTGCTTCACCGACCTGCGGGCGGATCCCCGGGTGAGCTGGCCTGGTGTCCTCGCCCTCGAGCTGCGCTCGAGCGCAGACCACTGGGTCGTCTACGACGAGTCCGCCGACGGCATCTGTGTCGAGCCGCAGACCGCGCCGCCCGACTTCCCGAACATCGCGCCACGGACGGTCGAGCCGGGCGCCCCGCTGCGCGCGACGATGGACTGGCAGTGGTGGCCCCTGGCCGAGGACGAGCACCGATGAGCACGCCGTTCGCGTGGGCCGACCTCGCCGACGCGCTCGTCGCGCGGGTGCCCGAAGCGGCCGACGACCCGGACCGCATCCGGTTCGTGCGGGCGCCCGGACGGGTCAACCTCATCGGCGAGCACACCGACTACAACCTCGGCTACGTCCTGCCGGCCGCCATCGACCGCGAGATCCGGATCGCCTACGTCCCGACCGATGATCGCCGGGTGGAGCTGACCCGGCTCGACACCGGCGAGTGGCTGGGCTTCGACCTCGCCTCGGGCCGGGCTCGCGACGGATCATGGCTCGACTACATCGCCGGCACGGCATGGGCCCATGGCGAGGCCGGTCTGGCGATGCACGGCCTGCGCGGGGTCATCGCCTCCGACCTGCCAGAGAGCTCCGGGCTGTCATCGTCCGCCGCGATCGAGTTGGCATCGTCGTGGTCGCTCCTCGCCGACCCGCTGGGTCGCACCGACCGGATGGACCTGGCCCGGCTGTGCCAGCGCGCCGAGAACGGCTATGTCGGCGTGCAGTCGGGGCTCATGGACCAGTTCGCGTCATCGTGCGGCGTGGCCGAACACGCGCTGCTGCTCGATTGCCGCTCGCTCGAGTGGCGCCCCGTGTCGCTGCCGGACGGCGTGCAGCTCGTCGTCCTGCACAGCGGCTCGCGACGCAAGCTCGACGGTTCGTCGTACAACGAACGGCGCAGCCAGTGCGAGGCGGCCGTCGCCGCGCTGGCGGCCCTCGACCCCTCGATCGTCTCGCTGCGCGACGTCAGCCCGGCGCTGCTGGCTGCCGGCCGCCATCGGATGGACCCGGTCGTTGCACGACGGGCCGAGCACATCGTGGCCGAGAACGGGCGGGTCCTCGCCACGGTCGACGCGATGGAGGCGGGCGATCTGACGGCGCTCGGCGCTCTGTTCGCGGCCGGCCACGCGTCCCTGCGCGACCTGTTCGAGATCAGCTCTCCCGAGCTCGACGCCCTCGTCGAGATCGCCGGGAGCGTGCCCGGGGTCGTCGCCGCCCGAATGACTGGTGGCGGGTTCGGCGGCTGCACGGTCAACCTCGTCCGACCCGACGCGGTCGATGCTCTGGCCGAGGCGGTCGAGACGCGCTACCCGGCGCGCACGGGTCTGACCCCGATGGTGCTCCGGGTGGTCGCCGCCGACGGCGCCGGTCCAGGCGCCTCCGGTCCCGCCCCCGCCGGTCCGGCCACGCCGGTTGGTGGCGTTTTGTAGTGCTCCAGTACAAAAGGATGCTACGCTCCACCCTGCGCAGCGAGGGACCCCGGCCGGGACGCCCCTTGTCCGACCGTGGCGCGTCCCGGCGGCGGAACACAGAAGGAGATGACCGTGGCTGAGCCGTTCTTCACCGGGGTCACGGGGCCCATCCCGTTCGAAGGGATCGGCTCGAGCGAGCCCCTCGCCTTCAAGGTCTACGACCGCGATCGCCTCGTCCTCGGGACCCGGATGGAGGACCACCTCCGCCCCGGCGTGTGCTTCTGGCACTCGTTCTCCTGGCCGGGCATGGACATGTTCGGCATCGGCACGCTCGACCGGCCATGGCTCGACGGGACCGGCGACCCGATGGCCGATGCGCGCCGGCGGCTGGCCGTAGCCTTCGAGTTCTTCACCAAGCTCGGTGTCCCCTACTACTGCTTCCACGATCGCGACGTGGCGCCCGAGGGCGCGAGCTACGGCGAGTTCCGCTCCAACCTCGACGCGCTCGTCGACGAGGCCGCCGGGCTCCAGGAGCAGACCGGCGTCCGGCTCCTGTGGGGCACCGCCAACCTCTTCACCCACCCGCGCTTCCAGGCCGGCGCGGCCACGAACCCCGATCCCGAGGTGTTCGCGTTCGCCGCCGCGCAGGTCAAGCACATGCTCGAAGTCACCCACCGCCTGGGCGGCCAGAACTACGTCCTGTGGGGCGGTCGCGAGGGCTACGACACGCTGCTCAACACGGACCTGCGGCGCGAGGGCGATCAGCTCGCTCGCTTTCTGCACCTCGTCCTCGAGCATAAGCACAAGATCGGATTCACCGGCCAGCTGCTCATCGAGCCCAAGCCGATGGAGCCGACCAAGCACCAGTACGACTACGACACGGCCACGGTCCACGGCTTCCTCGTCAAGCACGGCCTCGAGGGCGAGTACCGCGCCAACATCGAGGCGAACCACGCCACGCTCGCCGGGCACAGCTTCCATCACGAGGTCGCCTACGCGACGGCGAACGGGATGCTCGGCAGCATCGACGCCAACCGCGGCGATCCGCAGAACGGCTGGGACACCGACCAGTTCCCGAACTCGGTCGAGGACCTCGTGATGCCGATCTACGAGATCCTGCGGGTGGGTGGCCTGGCCCCGGGCGGGTTCAACTTCGACGCCAAGCTGCGCCGCCAGAGCACGGACCGCAACGACCTGTTCCACGCCCACATCGGAGCGCTCGACACGCTCGCCCAGGCTCTCATCGTGGCCGCCGACCTGCTGGAGCGGGGCGAGCTCGCGGCGCTGCGCGACGCGCGCTACGCCGGTTGGGACGGCCCGCTCGGCACGGCGATCCTCGATGGCTCGCTCGACCTCGCCGCGCTCGAGGCGCAGGTCGCCGACGGGAGCATCGACCCGCACCGGGTGTCCGGGAGTCAGGAACGGCTCGAGAACCTCGTGAACCAGCGCATCTGGGCCGCGGACCGCTGACGCGACGATGGCCCACGTCATCGGCATCGACACGTCCACGACGGCTACCAAGGCCGTCCTCGTCGACGAGGCGGGCGGGGTCGTCGGGATCGGCGTGGCCGAGTACGACTACCAGGTGCCCCAGCCCCTCTGGAGCGAGCAGTCGCCCGCCCTCTGGTGGGACGGCACGATCGAGGCGATCCGCGCGGTCCTGGCCTCCACCGGCGTGGCCGGCGACGACGTCGTGGCCGTCGGCCTGACCGGCCAGATGCACGGGCTCGTGCTCCTCGACGAGCACGACGCGGTGCTCCGTCCGGCGATCCTCTGGAACGACCAGCGGACGGGGCACGCGTGCGACGAGATCCGAGCGGTGATCGGGCTCGAACGGCTCATCGCGATCACCGGCAACGACGCGCTGCCGGGCTTCACCGCGCCCAAGCTCGTGTGGGTCCGCGATCACGAGCCCGATGTCTGGGCACGGGCCGCCCACGTGCTGCTGCCGAAGGACTATGTCCGGCTGCGCCTCACCGGCGTCCACGCCATGGACAAGGCCGACGGCGCTGGCACGATCCTGTTCGACCTCGCCGCCCGAGACTGGTCCGGCGAGGTGCTCGCGGCCCTGGGGATCGCGCCGGCGTGGATGCCGCCGACCCACGAGGGCCCGGTCGTGACGGGCGCCGTCACCGCCGAGGCCGCCGCGGCGACCGGGCTCCGTGCCGGCACCCCGGTCGTGGCCGGCGGCGGCGACCAGTCGGCGAACGCTGTGGGCGTGGGGGCCGTGGCGCCCGGCGTCGTGGCCCTCTCCCTGGGCACGTCCGGCGTCGTGTTCGCCACGACCGACGCGCCGCTGCGCGATCCGGCCGGCCAGGTCCACGCCTTCTGCCATGCCGTGCCGGGGCGCTGGCACATGATGACGGTGATGCTCTCGGCCGCAGGCAGCCTGCGCTGGTTCCGCGACGCCCTCGCGCCGGGAGAGGCATTCAGCGACCTGTCGGCGGCGGCCGGCGAGGTGCCCGCGGGCAGCGAAGGGCTGCTGTTCCTGCCTTACCTCACCGGCGAGCGCAGCCCGCACCCCGATCCGCTCGCCCGTGGGGCGTTCGTCGGACTGACCGTCGGCCACGACCGGCGCCACCTCACCCGGGCCGTGCTCGAGGGCGTGGCCTTCGGGCTGCGTGATGGCCTTGACCAGATGATCGCGGCCGGGATGCCGCGGCCGGTCCAGGTACGGGCCTCGGGGGGCGGGATCGCCAGCCCGGTCTGGCGCCAGATCCTGGCCGACGTCCTCGAGGTCGAGATCGCCACGGTCAGCACGACCGAGGGCGCGGCCTACGGCGCCGCTACGCTGGGCGCGGTGGGCGCGGGCTGGTTCGCGACGGTCGAAGCCGCGGCGGCCGCGTTCGTCAGCGCCGAGCCCGTCGCGTCACCCGGGCCGGACGCGCCGGGATACCGCAGCGCCCACGAGCGCTATCGCGGGCTGTATCCGGCGCTGGCGCCGACCTTCCACGCGACGTAGCACCGCTCGGCGCGGGCCGCGCCGAGCCTGCCGGCGGTGCACTGCCGGCGGCAGATCGCGCGACCGTCAGCCGCGCAGCTCGATGACCGCCTTGTCCTTCTCGGTGACCTCGTCGGGCTTCTTGCCGAGGATGATCATCCCGAGGACGTCGTCAGGCGTGACGTCGGCCTTGTTCACCGTGTCGACGATCCGCCCGTGGTACATGACGCTGATCCGGTCCGACAGGTCGAAGACGTCGTGGATGTCGTGGCTGATGAGGAAGATCCCGATCCCGTCTTCCTTGAGCTGGCGAACGAGATTGCGGACCTGGGCCGTCTCCGCCGGACCGAGCGCCGCCGTCGGTTCGTCCATGATCAGGATGCGAGCGTTGAAGTAGACCGCCCGGGCGATCGCCACGGCCTGACGCTGGCCGCCGGACAGCGACTTCACCGGCTGGGCGAAGCTTTTGAAGTTGGGGTTGAGCCGGGCCATGATCTTGCGGGTCTCGGCCTCCATGCTCGAGTCATCGAGCGAGCCGAGCCGCGTCGTCTTCTCGCGACCCAGGAACAGGTTGCCGGGAGCGTCGATGTTGTCGGCCAGGGCCAGCGTCTGATAGATGGTCTCGATGTTGTAGGCCTTGGCATCGCGCGGGTTCTTGATGGTCACCGCCTGCCCGTCGACGAGGATCTCGCCGGTGTCCGACGGATGGGCGCCCGACAGCACCCGCATGAGCGTGGACTTGCCGGCGCCGTTGCCGCCGACGAGGCCGATGACCTCGCCCGCATAGAGGTCGATGTTCACCTCGCGCACGGCGTGCACGCCGCCGAAGGCGACGTTGATGTTGCGCATCTCGACGAGCGGCGTTCGCTCAGCGACAGTCACGGTCCGTCCTCCTTGCCGCTCAGGAACCGCGTCGGCGGTTGAAGGTGTCGAAGCCGACCGCGACGATCAGCACGATGCCGGCGACGACGTTCTGGCCCGGCGAGTTGACGCCCATGAAGCTCAGTCCGTAGGCCAGCGACTGCATCACGAACGCGCCGAGGATGGCGCCCGGGATCGTCCCGATGCCGCCGGCGAACGAGGTGCCGCCGACGACCGCCGCGGCGATCACGTAGAGCTCATAGCTCTGGCCGACGTCAAGGGTCGACCCGTTCAGGCGGGCGGAAGCGATGGCGGCGGCCAGCGCACACAGGACGCCCATCAGGACGTACGTCTTGAGGATCGTCCAGCGCGTGTTGATGCCGGCCAGGTCGGCCGCGTCTGGGTTGCCGCCGTAGGCGTAGACGTAGCGGCCGAAGCGCCGCCGGGTGGCGAGCCAGGTCATGGCCAGGCCGACCCCAAGGAGCAGCAGGATCGGAAACGGGAACCCGGTCGCGATCTGCCAGCCGCCCGCCGGGGCGGGCCCCCAGTTCTGCTCGAGGGCGATGCGATCGGCGAGACCTTTGGGCCACAGGTTGGCGTTCGCGAACGCCGCGACACCCAGGACGACGAGACAGCCGACCCCGCCGATGAGGGCCTCGGCCCACATCGGCCGCTGGGGGAACCCGAACCGCCGCCGTTGCCGGCGCCCGCTGAAGAGCAGGCCGATGATCGCCACACAGCCGACGATGGCGAGGATCCAGGTCAGGGTGCCCCCGATGGAGCCTTGCGCGCCGCCGCCGATGAGCTGGAAGTTCGTGTCCAGGCCGGACACCGCCGCGCCGCTCGAGAGGTACCACACGAGGCCGCGGATGGACAGCAGGCCGCCGAGGGTGACGATGAAGGACGGCACGCCGATGTAGGCGATGATGAAGCCCTGGAAGGCCCCGATCGCGGCGCCGAGCCCGATGCCGAGGGCCAGGGCGATGACCCAGCGGAATGGGAAGTCATCGCCGATCCCAAGGACGTTGGGCATCCAGTCGGTCATCAGCAGGGCGTAGGTCATGGCGATGATGCCGACCAGTGACCCGACCGACAGGTCGATGTTGCGGCTGACGATGACCAGGACCATCCCGGTGGCGATGATGGCCACGCCCGAGGCCTGGACGGCCAGCGTGACCATGTTGGTCGGCTGGAAGAACTTGCCGCCACTCAGGATGTTGAACGTGAGCAGGATGGCCGCGAGGGCCACCAGCATGCCGAACAGCCGGAGATCGATCTCCGTCTGGGCGATGAGGCCACGTATCGAAGTACGCGCCGGGGGCAGGGCCTGACCGGATACCGGCGCGGTGTCGGCCACGTTCGTCACGACGGCCCTCCTCCTCCTGGCGGATAGCGACCTGCGCCCCCGGGTTTCCCCAGGGGCGCAGGTGTGAACCCGAGATCAGCGGTGGCTGACCGTCACTTGCAGGCGGCCGGCGCCGAAGCGGCGTCGACACCCTTGCACAGGTCTTCCTTGGAGATCTGGCCAGCGTCGACCGCCACCTGGAGGTTTTCCGCGGTGAGCGGGGTCGGCTGGAGGATCAACGACTTGACCACGGCGCCACCGGGCGTCGTGAAGTCAAGAGCGGTGAGCCCGGCCGCCGGGGCGATCGACGGGTCGAGGAGGCCGTCCGGGACGGTCAGGGCGAGATTGGCCGGATCGGCGCACAGCTGGAGAGCTGCTGCACCGGCGGCCTTGCCCAGTTCGTTGGCGTTCTTGAACACGTCGACGTACTGCTTGCCCTGGGCGACGTTGTTCAGGTTGGCGGGGTCGCCGTCCTGGCCGCTGAGGGGCGGGTAGCCATAGTTCTTGGCCGTGAGGGCACCGACGACGCCGAGCGCCGTGCTGTCGTTCTCGGCCAGGATGGCATCGATCTTGGTGCCGTCGGCGACGGCCTTGTCGATGATCGCTTCCATGTTGGACTGCGCCTTTTCGGTCTTCCAGGCGTCCGTGAACGTCCCGTCAGGTCCGTTGAGGAGCTTGATCTTGCCGGCGTCCACGGCGGCCTTGAGGCCGGCCTCGTCCCAGCCCTGCGGCAGGAACGTGGAGGCGTTGGCATCGCCGGGATCGCCCTTGATCAGGACGTAGTTGCCCTCCGGGACCTTGGCCAGGATGGCCTCGGCCTCGGCCTTGCCGACGAGGACGTTGTCGAAGGTGATGTAGAGGACGCTCGGATCCTCGATCAGACGGTCATAGGCGATGACCGGGATGCCCGCGTCCTTGGCCTTCTGGAGCGCCGGCAGGATGGCCTTGTTGTCCTGCGCGAGCAGGACCAGGACCTTGGCGCCCTGCGAGATCATGGTGTCGATGTCGGTCAGCTGCTGCTCGGCACTGAGGTTGGCATCGGCGGAGATGTACTTGCCACCACCGGCCTCGACGGTGCTCTTCAGGTTCGGCTCGTCATGGGCCGCCCAGCGGGGCTGCTGGAAGTTGTTCCACGACACGCCGACGATGCAATCGCCCGCCGCCGCGCTCGGGGCCACGCTGGCCGCTTCGCTCGGGGCGGCCGCGCTCGGGGCAGCGGCGCTCGGGGCAGCGGCGCTCGCGGCAGCGCTCGGGGCGCTGCTGGAGCCCGTGCTGCTGCACGCGGCGACCATAAGGGCGGCGATCCCCAGGAACGCCGCACTTCTACGGATGGACATTCGGTGTTCTCCTCCTATATCGATGACAGTTCGTTCCCTCGTCGCAACGGACTCGAGGGGGCCATAGGCTATCACTCCGACGTCACGCATCTCGCCCCTCCCGGGCCGCGTGATGGGTGCGCGTCGTTCGGTGCGTCCTCCTTTCGTCGGCTACGTCAGGCGCTGACACGGTCGGCCATGGCTCGTGGGCGGAGCCAGGCCGCTGGATCGTTGAGCAACGGTTCGAACGCCAGCTCCGCGGCGCCGAGCAGCGGGGCGTCGACGCCGAGCGTCGTCGGGACGACCCGGACGAGCCGCCGGGACTCGCGCAGGGCCCGCCGATCGAGCTCCGCTTCGAGGGTGGAGCGAACGAACGGATGGGCGCGCGCCAGACGGCCGCCGAGCAGGATCAGGCGCGGATTGAGGATGTTGATGAGCCCGGCCAGCCCGATCCCGAGCCACCGACCGGTCTCGCCGTAGGCCGCCAGGGCGACCGGGTCGCCGGCCTCCGCCTGGCGCAGGAGGGCGTCCTGGAGATCCGGGCCGCCCTCTGGCGGATAGCCGGCCCGCCGGAGCAGCGCGGCACCACCGACCTCGGTCTCCCAGCAGCCGATCGAGCCGCAGCGGCACGGCCGGCCGTCGGGGTTGACCGGGATGTGACCGACCTCGCCGCCGTAGCCGGCCGCACCGGACAGCGGCGCCCCGCCGACGATGAGCCCGCCACCGACGCCCACGGAACCCCAGATGAGGACCACGTCCTCGACCCCATGGGCCACGCCGCGACGCACTTCGGCGAGGGCGGCCAGGTCCGATTCGTTCGCAAAGACCATCGGGACGTCGAGGCCGAGCGTCGCCGCCAGCCGCTCGCCGAGGGGCTCGTCGCGCCAGCCGAGGTTGGGCGCCATCGAGACCATCCCGTCGCTGCGCCGCACGACCCCGACAACGGCGACCCCGACGCCCGCGAGGCCATCGGCCGAAGGGTGCTCGTCGAGCACGCCGTCGGCGAGGTCGGCCAGCGCGGTCGAGATATCATCCACGCTGGAGCGTCCGGGCGGCAGGTCGATCCGGCGATGGGCGAAGACCGTGCCACCCAGGCCCACCAGGGCGACCGCGAGCGAGTCGACGGCGATCTCGAGGGCCAGGACCAGGGCCCCGTTCGGATCGGGTGAGACGAGCGGTGACGGGCGGCCGGGCGTGCCGTCGAGGGCGGCCGGACCCTCCGTCGCGAGGCCTCCACTCACCAGCTCGCCGGTCAGCGCACGGATCGCGCTGCGGGTCAGCCCGGTGTGCGTGACGAGCTCCGACCGCGACTGCGGCCCGCTGCCATGCAGCTCCCGGACGATGGTGCTGAGGTTCGCGCGGCGGACGGTCTCGCTACGGTGTCCGAGCTCGTCGCGACCGAGCAACACTGGGGTTTGTGAACCTCTCTTCTAAACTGGTCTGTGCGAGACTCTACCAACCACGCGACCATGTCAAGCGGTCGCCGACAGGGTTGCGAGCGGGTCGTGAACCAGCGCTCGTCGCGACCCCGCCGACCGACGGTCGGCCCACGCAGGAGGACGTCTCATGACCGACCTTGGCGGGCGCGTCGCCCTCGTGACCGGGGCCAGCCGGGGCATCGGCGCCGCGATCGCTCGAAGCCTGGCGGACGCAGGTGCGCACGTCGCGCTCGCCTCGCGCAGCGGCGACGATCTCGGCATCCCGGGGGCATTGGGCCGCGTCTGCGACGTGCGCGACCCGGCGTCGCTCCAGGCGATGGTCGCGGCGACCGTCGAGCGGTTCGGGGGCCTGGACATCCTCGTGATCAACGCCGGCGTCGGAGCCTACGGCTCCATCCTCGACCTGCCGGCGGACCAGCTCGAAGAGATGATCGAGGTCAACGTCAAGGGCGCCATCCACGCGGTCCGGGCGGCGGTCCCCCACCTGATGCGCAGCGACGCGGCCGACCTCGTCATGATCGCGAGCGAGGCCGGCCGACGCGGGCTCCCCAACGAGGCGGTCTACTGCGCCTCGAAGTTCGCCCAGGTCGGGCTCACGGCGGCCCTCGACCACGAGCTGCGCGAGCACGGCATCCGCTGCACGAACATCTGCCCCGGCGGCGTCGCCACCGACTTCGCGATGGGTCGCGGCCGGACGCCCGACATGCCGGCGCTGGCCGGGATGATGGCGCCGCAGGACGTGGCGGATGCGGTCATGTTCGTCGTCACCCGGCCGCGCACCCACCGGATCCTCGAAGTCGCGTTCCGCCCGGTGACCGAGGGCTCGTGGGGATGACCGACGCGCCGCGCCGGCTCCGCGTCGGGGTCCTGTCCACCGCGAACATCGCCACCGAGAAGGTCATCCCCGGGATGCGCCGAGGGACGCGCTGCGAGGTCGCGGCCATCGCGTCACGCGACACGGCGTCCGCCGAGGCCATCGCCCGACGGCTGGACATCCCCCGCGCCCATGGCTCGTACGAGGCCCTGCTGGCCGATCCGGACATCGATGCCGTGTACATCCCGCTGCCCAACCACCTTCATGCCGAATGGACGATCGCCGCGACACGTGCCGGCAAGCACGTCCTGTGCGAGAAGCCGCTGGCCATGACCGCGGCCGACGCCGAGACCATGGTGGCCGCCGCCCGGGATGCCGGCGTCGTCCTCATGGAGGCGTTCATGTACCGCCTGCATCCGTCGTGGGAGGCGCTGCGGGAGGTCGTCGCGAGCGGGCGCATCGGGCGGCTCACCGCTGTCCAGAGCTGGTTCTCGTACTACAACGACGACCCCGCCAACATCCGCAACATCCTGGCGGCGGGTGGCGGCGCGCTGTTCGACATCGGCTGCTACAACGTCAACCTGTCGCGGATGCTGTTCGGCGCGGAGCCGACGACGGTCCAGGCCGCCATCACCCGCGATCCGGCGAGCGGCGTCGACATCCTCACGAGCGCGATCCTCGGCTTCCCCACCGGGGTCGCCACGTTCACCTGCTCCACCCGGGTCGAGACCGACCAGTGGGTCCACGTCTACGGCACGACCGGCCGGGCGTCGATCGAGATCCCGTTCAACATCCCGCCCGACCGGCCGACCCGCGTCGTCATCACGGCCGGTGGCGATCCGCCGGTCGCCCCGGCGTCCGAGACGCTGACGTTCCCGACGGCCGACCCGTACGGCGTGGAGGCCGACCGCTTCGCCGCCGTCATCCTCGACGGGGCCCCGCTCCCGATCGCGCCCGACGACGCCGTCGCCAATCTGCGGGTCATCGAGCGCATCTTCGCCGCCGGCGCGTCTGGCGCGGCGGGCGCGTGACCCGCACCGGCGTGACCGGCGCCCGCCTGGCGGAGGTCAGCCTGCCCGACTTCGGACGCCCGGCCAGCACGCCCGAGGTTCCGGCCGAGCGCTACGCCGAGCGGCTCGACCGGCTGCGCGAGCGCATGGCCGGGCGCGGCCTCGGCCGCCTGGTCGTCTACGCGGACCGCGAGCACAGCGCGAACCTGGCCTGGCTGACCGGCTTCGACCCGCGCTTCGAAGAGGCCGTCCTCGTCGTCGGGGCGGACGGCGATCCGGCGATCCTCGTCGGGAACGAGTGCTACGGCACGGCCGGGGCCGCGCCGCTGCCGATGCGCCGGCACCGCTACCAGGAGCTGAGCCTGCCCGGCCAGCCGCGCGACCGCTCGCGCCCGCTGGCCGAGATCCTCGGCGACGAGGGCGTGGTCGATGGCGTCGTCGTCGGGGTCGTGGGCTGGAAGACGCACGCCGATCGGGGCCGGATGGACGCGCCGTCGTACCTCGTCGACGAGCTGCGGGTCCTGGTCGGCGGGCGCGGCCGGGTCGAGGACGCGACGGACCTGTTCATCGACGCCGCCGACGGACTGCGCGTCATCAACGAGGTCGAACAGCTCGCCGCGATGGAGGCCGCCTCGTGCGTGACCTCCGGTGGCGTCCGTCGCCTGTTGACCGGTCTGACCCCGGGCTGGACCGAGCGGGAGGCGGTCGCCCAACTCGGCTGGGACGGGTCACCGCTGTCGTGCCATCTGATGCTGACCGCCGGGTCCCGTGCCGCGTTCGGCCTGCTCAGCCCGGGCGACCGGGTCATCGAGCGGGGCGATCCGCTGACCGTGGCCTTCGGCATCTGGGGCGCGCTGACCTGCCGGGCGGGGTTCGTCGTCGAGGACGCGTCCGGTCTGCCGCCCGCCATCGATGACTACGTCGAGCGCCTCGTCGCGCCATACTTCCGCGCCGTCGCCGCCTGGTACGGCGCGCTGCGCATCGGGGTCACCGGCGGCGCCCTGCACGCCATCATCGAGCGCGAGCTCGGCGACCCGTTCTTCGGCATCTTCCTCAACCCGGGCCACCAGATCAGCCTCGACGAATGGGTCAACTCGCCGATCGCGCCGGATTCGCCGACCGAGCTGCGCTCGGGCATGGCGTTCCAGGTCGACATCATCCCGGCGACCGGCACGCCCTGGTTCACCACGAACATCGAGGACGGCATCGCGCTCGCCGATGCCGGTCTGCGCGCGGCGTTCGCGGCGGCCTACCCCGGGGCCTGGTCGCGGATCGAGGCGCGCCGGAGCGTTCATGCGCGACGCGCTCGGCATCGACCTCCATCCGGACGTGCTGCCGTTCTCGAACATCCCGGCCTGGCTACCGCCGTTCCTTCTCGGCACCGGGCGGGCGATGACCATCGCCGACTGACCCGCGGATTCGGGCGCGCGGCGTCGGTCAGATGAGCACGTCCGACAGTTGGAGCGCCACGAGGGCGAGATACAGGACGTAGACCGCGCCCCCGACCAGCAGGCGCTTGCCGTGCAGCTCCGCGGAGCGGCCCAGGCCGAAGATGAGGTAGACGGACAGGAACGCCATGCCCGCCGAGGCGAACGCGAGGAGCGTGTCCGAGGTCACCGACCAGGCCGCCCCGGCGAACAGCAGGGCGATGACGGTCGGGATCGCCGACTGGAAGACCATCGCCCCGGTGATGTTGCCCATGGCCAGGGTGTCCTTGCGCTGGCCGACCCAGATGATGGAGTTGAACTTCTCAGGCAGCTCGGTCGCGATCGGGGCGATGACGAGCGCGAGGAGCGCCTCGTCGACGCCGAGGTCTGCGGCGATGGTCCCCACCGCGCCCACGAACGCGTACGCGCCGACCACGATGAAGGCCAGGGCGACGAACACCTGGAGGTAGACGATGCGCAGGCGAGGCTCGGCCGGGTCGGCGCGTCGCCCCTTGCGATCGATCGAGTGCAGGCGCAGTGGCGCCAGATCGGCGGGCTCGCTGTTCGATGGCGCCTGGAAATGCTCGCGGACGTACCAGGCGTAGATCCCCAGCAGCGCCACCGCGGCGCCGACCCGGACGACCACGATGTCCGGCGGCACGAACGCGACGCCGATGGCCAGCGCGTAGCAGACCGCGTAGAAGCGCAGGTCGTGGGTCAGCACGGCCTTGTCGACCAGCATCACGTCCGTGCCGCCCCGCCGGCCTCGGTAGAGGACCGCCACCCCCGTCACGAACATCGCCAGCGTCGCGAGCATGAACGGCGCGCCGAGCACCGCCCCCACCCCGATGTGCTCACCCGCATCGCCGCTCGTGAAAAGGATCGCGATGACCGGGATCATCGTCTCGGGCATCGCCGTGCCGACCGCGGCGAGGACGGAGCCGACGGCGCCCTCGGCCAGGTCGAGCTTGCGTCCGACCCACTCGATGCCGTTGGTGAAGAGTTCGGCTCCGGCGAGGATGACGAGCAGGGCGACGAGCAGCAGGCCGACGTCACCGAAAGTCACGGGCGCAATCGTAGCGGCGGGGCCCGGGCCGCGGGGCCGGAGCGGCGGGGTGGGAGCGGGCCAGGCGGGCGCGCCCAGGACGGATCGCCGCTCGCGGCCCACCCGCCGCCGTCCCACGCGATGCGGTGGCCGCGCCGGGGCGCCCGCGGGTACGGTAGCGTTGCCGGCTGATGCGACCCACCCTGCGCGTCCTGTCGGACGACCTCATCGCCCGGATCGTCGACGAGGCCCTGCGCGTGCTGGCCGAGACCGGCATGGAGATCCGCGGGGCCGAGATGCGCCGCCGGCTCCTGGAGGCCGGCCTTCCGCTGGACGCGACCGGTCAGCGTGTCCTGTTCCCGCGCGACGTCGTGGAGCGGGCCATCGCCAGCGCGCCCTCGTCGTTCTGGCTGTACGACCGCGACGGGAACCCGTACGCGGACCTCGGTGGCGACCGCGTCCACTTCGTCCCGGGCTCGTCGGGGCTCAAGTGGCTGGACCATCGGACGGGTGAGGTGCGCCTCGCGAACTCCACCGACTTCGTCGAGTACGTCCGGCTCGCCGACGGCCTCCAGCACATCGCCTACCTCGCGACGGCGTTCTCGACCAACGACGACATCGAGGCCCAGGTGTCCGACGCGTGGCGCCTCTACATGACCCTGACCAATTCGAAGAAGCCGGTCGTGTCGGGCGCCTTCACCGAGCACGGGACCGAGCGCATGGTCGAGATGATGCAGCTGTTCCGGGCCGACCGGGCGGACCTCATCGCCAAGCCGATGAGCATCTTCACGATCACCGCGACCGGCAACTTCCGGTACAGCGAGGACTCCTGCCAGAACATGATCGACTGCGTCGAGGCGGGCGTGCCCGTCGAGATCGTGCCGGTCACGCTGATGGGCCTGATCGCGCCGGTCACGACGGTCGGAGCGACGGTCTTCCACACCATCGACGTCCTGGCCGGCATCACCATGACCCAGATCATCCGGCCCGGGGCCCCGGTGCTCTTCGGCGGCGCGCCGGCGACGTTCCACATGAAGATCGCCTCGTCCCCGATGGCCGCCATCGAGGCCCTCCAGCTCGACGCCGCCTACGTGGCGGTCGGCAAGTCGCTCGGCCTGCCGACCCAGTCCTACCTGGCCCTCTCCGACGGCCCCATCCTCGACGCGCAGGCCGGCGCCGAGACGTTCGGCAGTGCTCTGATCGCCGCACTCGCCGGAGTCAATTCCGTGAGCGGCCCGGGCATGCTCGACTTCCTGCTCGTGTTCAGCATGCCCAAGCTCGTGTTCGACGACGAGATGTGCGGCCAGGCGCTGCGCTTCGTGCGCGAGATCGAGCCGAAGGACGACCTGCCGGTGGGGCCGCTCATCGACCAGCTCATGGCCGACCAGCACCTGATCATGGCCGAGCACACCACCGCCCACTGGCCGACCGAGCTGTACCTGCCGTCGGCCATCGTCGACCGCGACAACCGCGAGCAGTGGCTGAAGTCCGGCGGCAAGGACACGTACCAGCGCGCCTGCGACGAGGTGGACGCGCGGCTCGCCCGCTACCGGCCGCTCGAGACGGACCCGGCCATCGACGCCGAGCTGCGGCGCATCATCCGCTCGGGGCTGGTGGACCAGACGGAGCTGCCGTTCATCCCGCCCGCCGCCGAGCCGACCGCCGAAGCGCTGGCTGCCGGCACCGGTCCCGTGCGTCGCCGCAACGCCCGACGCGCAGGCTGACCGGGGTCACCTCTCGAGCTCTTTCGCGACCCACTGCCCGATATCGAACCATCCGGGTCGCAACGCCCTCTTCATGCTATGCGCGTCCGCCGGACGCGCCGCTCGGATGAGGACAGGCTGTGGATCGACGGCTGGTCGAACTGGCGCAACGAGGCGATGAAGACGCCTTCGATGCGCTCGTCCGCGCCACCGGCGACCGCTGTCTCGGCATCGCGTTCCGGATCCTGCGCGACGTCGACCTCGCCGAAGACGCTGTTCAGGCGGCGTACATCAGTGCCTGGCGCGACCTGCCGTCCCTGCGTCAGCCCGACCGGTTCGAGTCCTGGCTTCACAGGACCCTGACCCGGGCGTGCTACGAGGAGGCCAGGCGGACGCGCCGGGTCAAGGCGAGCATCCGGTCGCTGCCGA
Organism: uncultured Chloroflexia bacterium; assembly: GCA_963828965.1. Lineage (GTDB taxonomy): Bacteria > Chloroflexota > Limnocylindria > Limnocylindrales > CSP1-4 > SPCO01. Next base: position 580,718 of record CAWHGL010000002.1, on the reverse strand, counting down.
TGGACACGGCGTTCGCACCTGACGACGTCCTGACCGTCGTCGATCGCGACCAGCTGGAACGGGGGATCCGCCGGATCTCCGTCGAACAGCGCGCCGTCCTCGTCTTCCACCACTACCTGGGGCTGACGCTGCCCGAGGTGGCCGAACGACTCGACATCCCCGTCGGGACCGCGAAGTCCCGACTGCACTACGCCACGACCGCCCTGCGGGCCGCCCTCGAGGCGGATGCCCGTCAGGCCACCGGCTCACAGGAGCGTCCCGCATGACCGGCCCGCGCGATCCCGACGTCCTCGTCCACGCCTTCGTCGACGAAGGTCCGGCCGAGCTGTCCGATCGCTCGTTGACGGCCATCCGGGACGGCATCCACACGACACGACAACGGGCGGCTCGCCGTCCGTGGAGGGACATCCACATGCCTCGCACCATCCTATGCGATCGCCCCACTGGCAGCCGTGCTGCTGGTGGCCGGCGCGCTCCTGATCAGCGGAGGCGGCGGTCCGACCCCCGTCGCCTCGCCGAGCGCTTCGAGCGCGTCTGCGGCCCCGACGACCGCTGCCGCATCTCCGACACCGACGCCCACGCCGGCGGGTCCGAGCCCGTATCCCATCGCCGACGGCGAGCCTGGATCGTGCTCGCTGGGCAGGATGCCGCCACCCTGGTCCGACCGGACGGCACGGGCAGCACGACATCCTGACCGATCTCTCGATCGGGGTGTTCAACCCCGTGTGGTCACCCGACGGCCAGCGGCTCGCGTTCGAGGGCAACGGCGATCATGGGTCCCACCTGTGGGTCGCGAACGCCGACGGCACGGACGCCCATCAGGTGACGGCGACACCGGACGGCTGTCCGGACGCGACGTGCACGGAGAGCGACCACGCGGCGTGGTCGCCGGACGGTGCATCGATCGCCTACATGGCGTTGACTCACGTCCGGGGGACGTTCGTGGAGAACGCCTTGACGATCCTCGACGTCGCCACGGGGACGACTACGGCGCTGTACACCACCGCCGATGTCCTGCTCGCGCGTCCCACCTGGTCACCGGACGGCGCCTCGATCGCCTTCGAGATCGATCGCTACGAGGGCGTGCCTGATGTCTCGGCCATGACCTCGAGCGTGATCGCCGTCATCGCCACCGGCAGTCCGAACCCCGTCCCGAAGGAGATCACGCGAGCCCGCGCTGCTGGCCGGCTACCCGACCTGGCATCCCACCGATGACCTGCTCGTCGTCCGGACGAACCGGCTCGATACCAACACCAAGACGCTGCTCGACAGCAACGCGCCGTCGAACCTGTACACGATCCGGTCGGATGGGACGGCCCTGACCGCCGTGACCGACAACGCCGTCGGCGGTGCGATCGTCCGAGCACCGTCGTGGACGCCGGACGGGCGGATCCTGTTCTCGAAGCTCGCGAACGCCAGCACCGACGAGGCGCTGCGCCTGATCGAGGTCACCGGCGCCGGCGAAGTCTCGGCCACCGGCGACATCGTGACTGTCGGCGAGGGCCGCTGGCGGCCCGGGACCTGATCTCGCGGTCGGCGAGCCGGTGCGCGCGGTCTCTCAGATCGCGCGCATCCGGTTGTTCTTGGCGTCGTGGGTCACCTCGGCGAGCCCGAGCGCCTCGAGCAGCGGCGGCATGTACACGCCGAACCGGCCGCGCAGGCCCTTCTTGAGGCCGTACCAGCCGCCGACCGGGTTCGTGTCGGACCGGCCCCACGCCTCGACCGAGCCGTCCGGGGCCGGCTTCTGCTCGTCGGCGCCGCCGAGCGGCACCCAGTCGCCCTGGGCCTTCAGCCAGGCATGCAGGTCCTCGATGGCCCGAGCGTCGTACTTGAGCTGCGTGCCACCGACCTGGCAGACGATGACCGGCGGGTCGGCCGCGTCGTCGCGCCACATCTGATAGCCGGACGTCCCCGGCGGCGTCGTCAGCTGCCACGGATCGTCTTTCGTCCCGGTCCCGGTCGCCATCGATCAGCCTCCTTGTCCGCTCGCCGCCACCGCGGCGAGATAGTGCGGGAGCAGGGTGTCCCAGCCCCCGCGGTTCCGATCGCGCCAGGTCGGACCCTCAGCCCCCAGGCGCTCCCATCCACGATGCTCGATCTCCACGCGCGTGGCGTCCGGCGCGGTCGGCACGAACCGGATCTCGACCTCCGTCGCGTCCTCGCGGGTCCGCCGAAGGTGCCAGGTGTAGGCGAACCGGTGCGGCGGCTCCCAGACGAGGATCTCGCCCCAGTCGAATTCGCGCCCGTCGCGGGTGCGCTCATAGATCCGGCCACCGACCCTCGGCTCGAGCGCGACGGTCAGGTCGTCCTCGCCGGTGGTCGTGTGGTCGGCCGGCCACCAGCGACCGATGTCGCCGGTCCAGACCGCGAAGGCGTGCGACGCCGGTCGTGCCACCTCGAACGTCAGTCGCAGCGGTTCGATCATCGGCCGCGCTCTGGCGTGTTCTCGGCCATCAGGCGAAACCGCGTCGCGGCGTCGCCCCAGACCTGCTCGAGGTACGCCCGTACGGCGTCGACGCCGCTCGCCCGCAGCGCGTAGATGCGCTGGGTCCCGCGGGGCTCCTCGCTGACCAGACCGGCCTCGCGCAGGACGCGCAGGTGGCGCGAGACCGCCGGCCGGCTGATGGGCATGGCCGCGGCCAGCTCCCCGACGCTTCGCTCGCGTTCGCCGAGCAAACGAAGGATGGTGCGACGCTGGGGGTCGCCGAGGGCCTCGAAGGGATCCGCCGTCGTGTCGTCGTCGGTGGGCTTCGGTAACACAGCGGTTACGGTAACACAGCGGTTACCGTTCAAACGAGGCGACGCGGCGGCCCGTGATCACCATCGGCCGCATCTATGCGGCCGAGTGGCATCAACCACCCTCGGTGATCGTCGAGCGGCGAGACCTCAACTCGCGGTGATCTCGCGCTTCCGCCGCGCCACGAACGCGTCAAGGGCCTCGGTGACGGCCGGGTCCATCGGTGGCGGGACCGCCGCCGCCAGGAGCTGCTTCCAGATCACGTTGGCCCGCTCCGTGGCCGTCCGCGCCCCGTCGGCCTGCCACGTCTCGAAGTTGCGCCAGTCGGACAGGAGTGGCTGGTAGAACGCGGTCTCGTAGCGCTCGAGCGTATGGGCCGTGCCGAAGAAATGGCCACCCGGACCCACATCGGCGATGGCGTCGAAACCAAGCGACGCCTCGTCGACCACGAGCGGCTGCAGGACCTCGGCCATCATCTGGAGCAGCTCGGCGTCGAGGATGAGCTTCTCGTACGACGCGGTGAGCCCGCCCTCCAGCCAGCCGGCCCCCTGGTAGAGCAGGTTGACGCCGCCCATGACCGCGCCCCAGATGGCCATCTCGGCCTCGTAGGCCGCCTGCGCGTCGACGACCGACGACGCCGTCGCGTTCGACGACCGCCAGGGCAGACCGTAGCGGCGCGCCATCTGGCCGGAGGCGAACTGCGACTTCACCGACTCGGGTGTGCCGAATGCCGGCGACCCGGTGCGCATGTCGACGTTCGAGGTGAACGCCCCGTAGACCATCGGGGCGCCCGGCCGGACGAGCTGGGCGAGGGCCACCAGGAACAGCGCCTCGGCATTCTGCTGGGCGATCGCCCCGGCCAGCGAGACCGGGCTCATCGCGCCGGCCAGGGTGAACGGGGTCGCGACGACGGGCTGGCCGTAGGTGGCCATCGTGATGAGCCCGTCGCCCATCGGGCCGTCGAGGCGCAGCGGCGAGTTGGTGTTGATGACGGTCATCGCCGACGGCTCGCGCACGAGCGTGTCGCGGTCAACGCCCCGGATGAGCTCGAGGACCGACAGCGCGTCCTCGACCGGTGTCGCCCCGAAGCCCAGACACTGCCAGGTCTTGTCGAGCTCGACGGCGAACGTGCGGTACATGTCGAGATGCCGGGTCTCGACCGGCAGGTCGGTCGGCTCGAGCGGGCCCCCGCCTTCCTGGTGGATGACGTCGAGCGTCCCGATCAGCCGCACGTAATCGATGAAGTCGGCCTGGTTGCCGGCTCGCCGGCCTCGATCGAGGTCGCTCACGAACGCCGGCCCGCCGACGGCCCCGAAGACGACGTTCGCCCCGCCGAACACGATGTCGCGCTCTGGGTTGCGGGCATGGAGCGTGAACGTCGAGGGCGCGAGGGCGACGAGCTCCTCGACCTGTCCGGGTTCGAGCCGGACCGAACGCGTCGAATCGATCCACGCGCGCCCCCGCGCGCGCGAACACATCGAGGACGCGATCGCCGATGACCTCCATCCCGATCTCGGCCAGGATCCGCAGCGACGCCACATGGACCGCCTCGACCTGGTCGGCCGAGAGGATCTCGATGGGCCGGTACGGGTTCACCAGGCGTCGCCACGGCGCGAGCGCCGGTCCCGCGGCCACCCGGCGCGGGCGACGACGGTGGGCTTCGGGGCCGGGCTCGATCGTCATGCGCGGATGCTACGCGGCCGGACGTCCCGCACCCGCCCGGTCCCGCCCGCCGCGGCGACTGCGGTTCTCATGCGCGTCTCAGGCGCCGATGGCTCGATGGTGGTCGACGTCGCCGAGCCACGGGCCCGGCTGCCCCATGACCTGGCAGAGGGAAGCACCCATGAAGTTGAAGTTGCTCGCGGTGGTCGTGCTCGGTGCGATCGGTGCCGGCGCCATCATGTACACGACCGGTGTGATCGGCGCGAACGCCGCCACGACGACGGACTATCTGACCTCACCGGCGACGGTCGGCGACGTCACCGACCAGATCGCCGCGACCGGCACCATCGCGCCGGTCGAACGGACTGGCATCGCCTTCGGGACGGCCCCGTGGTCCGTCGACGACACGGCGACCCCACCGGCCTCGCTCGCGACGTACCCGGTCGACGAGGTCAAGGTGACCGTCGGCGCCACCGTTGCCGAAGGCGACGTCCTCGCGACGGCCGACACGACCGACCTGAAGGCGGCCCTGGCCAAGGCGAAGAACGACCTCAGATCCGCCCAGGTCAGCATGCGCGCCGCGGACGACCAGCTCGACGACGCCGGCACGACGGCGGCCAAGCGCCAGGCCAAGATCGCCCGCTACAACGCCATCAACGCGCTCGACGACGCCAAGGCTGCCGTCAAGGACCTCGAGGCCCAGATCAAGGCGGCCACCCTGACCGCACCGGTCGCGGGGCTCGTCACCGAGGTCGACCTGGTCGCCGGCTCCGACGCGCCGACCGGCGCCGCCGTCATCATCGACGCACCGACGTACGAGGTCACCACCGACGTCGTCGAGAGTGACCTGGCCGACGTCAAGCTCGGCCAGACGGCCGCCATCACGATCGCCGCGCTCGGCGCCGACGTCGAGGGCAAGGTCTCGGCCATCGCTCCGGTGGCCAGCGAGGACAGCGGATCCGGCGTCGTCTCCTATCCGGTCACGGTGACCCTCACGAGCGCCCCGGAAGGCGTGCACTCGGGCATGAGCGCCGATGTGACGATCACCACCGCCAGCGCCACGGACGTACTGACCGTCCCCGCAGCGGCCCTCCAGGGACGCGACGGGAACTATGCCGTCATGACCCTGGGTGCCGATGGGGCGCCGGTCCGGACCGCGGTCCAGGTCGGGCTCGTCACGAACACCCTGGCCGAGATCACATCCGGCCTGACCGAGGGCACGGCCGTCGTGACCGGTACGGCCAGCGACCTGGCGGGCACGGCGACGAACCAGAACGGTGGCTTCGGGGGGCCGCCCGGCGGCGGCCTCGTCGTGAACGGCGGTCCGGTCCGCGAGTTCCGCAACAGCAACGGGAACTGATCCGATGACCGAGCCCCTGATCTCGCTCCAGCGGGTCAGCCGCGTGTACCAGATGGGCCACGTGGACGTCCCCGCGCTCGACGACGTCAGCCTCGACATCGTGCCCGGCGAGTTCGTCGCGATCGTCGGCCCGTCCGGCTCCGGCAAGAGCACGATGATGCACATCCTGGGCTGCCTGGACCGGCCGACCGCCGGCGCCTACATGCTGGCCGGCACCCCGGTCGCCACGCTCGACGACGACGGTCTGGCGAGGCTGCGCAGCCGGACCATCGGGTTCGTCTTCCAGTCGTACAACCTGCTGCCGCGCACGACGGCGCTCGACAACGTCGCCACGCCCCTGCTCTACCAGGGCATCGGGCGGGCCGAGCGCAGCCGGCGCGCCCAGGAGGCGCTCGAGCGACTCGGCCTCGGCGACCGCGTCACCCACGAGCCGACCGAGCTCAGCGGCGGCCAGCAGCAGCGGGTCGCCGTCGCCCGCGCGCTCGTCACCGAACCGGCGCTCATCCTCGCCGACGAGCCGACGGGCAACCTCGACAGCCGCTCCGGGGCCGACGTCCTCGGCGTCTTCCGCGATCTCCATCGCAGCGGGCGCACGATCGTCCTCATCACCCACGACGCGGACGTCGCAGCCGCCGCCGACCGCCAGATCCACCTGCGCGACGGCCGCATCGTCGCGGACGAGCGACCGGAGCTCGCCGCATGAGCCTCCTCGAGCTGCTGCGTCTCGCCCTCTCGCGGCTGCGCACCAGCCGGCTGCGGGCCGCCCTCACGATGCTCGGCGTGATCATCGGCGTCGCGTCGGTGGTCGCCCTCGTCGGCGTCGGGCAGGGCACGACCGCGACCATCACGGACCGCCTGGACAGCCTGGGCACCAACCTGCTCACGATCAGCCCGACGACCCAGTCGAGCGACGGGTCGACGACGTTGTCGCTCGAGGATGCCGACGCGATCGCCGCACTCGACACGATCGCCGGGGTCGCGCCGGAGGTCTCGACGAGCCAGACCGTCACGCTCGGTGACGAGACCACGACGACGACCATCGTCGGCACGAGCGCCGCCTATGACTCGGTCCGAGCCTTCGACACCTGGCAGGGCACGTTCCTGACCGACGCCGCGGTCGACCACGGCCTGCGCGTGGCGGTCCTCGGGCACACCACGGCCGAGGACCTGGGTCTCACCGGCGACGACCTTGGCACCGAGATCTCCGTGGGCGGCATCCCATTCACCGTGATCGGCATCCTCCAGCCCAAGGGTGGCTCCGGCTTCCAGGACCCCGATGACCAGGTCATGGTGCCGGTGGGGACCGTGCAGAAGTACTTCGTCGGTGGGGACAGCGTCCGCACCATCGGGGTGAGCGTCGCCGACGGCGCGGATATGGCGGCGGCCAAGACCACCATCACCGCGCTCCTGCGCGAGCGCCACGACCTCGCGACCTCCGACGACGCCGACTTCAGCATCTTCGACCAGACCCAGCTGCTGGAAGCCGCCTCCTCGATCAGCGGCACCCTGACGCTGCTGCTCGGCGGCATCGCCTCGATCTCGTTGATCGTCGGCGGCATCGGGATCATGAACATCATGCTGGTCTCGGTCCGCGAGCGGACCCGCGAGATCGGCATCCGCAAGGCCATCGGCGCTCGCGGCCGGGACATCCTCGCCCAGTTCCTGGTCGAGGCGCTGACCCTCTCGCTGCTCGGCGGCCTGATCGGCATCGTCCTCGGCCTCGTGGTGTCCGCCGGCATCGGCCAGCTCGCCGGCTGGGGCTTCGTCTTCGATGCGACGACCGTCGTCGCCGCCGTCCTGTTCAGCCTCGCGGTCGGGGTGGTGTTCGGCGTGTGGCCGGCCCGCCAGGCCGCCCGCCTCGACCCCATCGTCGCCCTCCGTTACGAATGACCGAAAGGAACCTGACCCCCATGACGAACCCGACCGACGACCGGCCCACCTGGACCGATCCGGCCCAGACCACGACCACGCCGGTGCCGGCGGCGACCCAGCCGCTCGCGCCCGCCACGCCCGTCGCGCCGCCGACGAGCCCCGCGACGGCCGCATCGGCCACAGCCGCGGTCGTCCCGCCGGCCGTGTCGCCGGCCGCGGGCGCCGCCGTGACCCCGGTCGCCCCGGTCGTCGTGACGACCCGCTCGAGCGGCGGCGGCCGGTGGGTCAACGTGCTCCTCGGCGTCGCCATGGTCATCGCCGTCGGCGGGGTCGCCTTCGCGATCGGCCGGTCGACGGCGCCCGCCTCGGCCGCCAGTGTCGGCACGTTCCCGGGCGGCGGCATCGCCCTGAGCCCCGGCGGCAGCTTCGATCCCAACGGCGGCCCGGTCGTCAACGGCGGCCCGCGTGGCCTGTTCGGGACCGGTGGCCCGACCATCGACGGCAAGGTCGCCTCGATCGACGGCGACACCATGACCATCACCCTGGCGTCGGGCGACACGATGACCGTCAAGACCGACGGCGAGACGACCTACCACCAGTCGACGCCGGCCACAGCGGCCGATGTCCAGGTGGGCGACGACGTCGCGGTGCGCGTGTCCGGCGGCTTCCGCTTCGACTCGAACGCCGGCGGCCAGGGGACCAACGGCAACGGCGGGACCCAGGGCAACGGAACGCAGGGCGACGGCTCGAACGGCCGCGACGACGACCTGACCGCCACGGACGTCACGGTCACGCAGTAGGCGGGACCGGAAGGTAGGCTGGACATCATGCATCTGCTCGTCATCGAGGACGATCCGCGCCTGTCGCGGCTCCTCAAGCGACTGCTCGAGGATGACCGGCACGTCGTCGAGCTGGCCACCGACGGCCAGACCGGCCTCGAGATCGCGGAGGACGCCCCGGGCATCGAGTGCGTCATCCTGGACATCGGCCTGCCGGACATCAGCGGGCTCGAGGTAGCCCGCCGGCTGCGCGCCCAGGGCTCGGACACGACCATCCTCATGCTCACGGCGCGCGACACGGTCGGGGACCGGGTCACCGGCCTCGACGCGGGGGCCGACGACTATCTCGTCAAGCCGTTCGCGTTCGAAGAGCTGTCGGCCCGGCTGCGCGCGCTCGCACGGCGGACCCCGGAGGCCAATGGCCACCGGCGGACCCAGCCGAAGCTGACCGCGGGCGCGATCACCCTCGATGAGACGGCTCGCAAGGTGACGGTCGGCGAACAGACCGTCGACCTCAGCCCCCGCGAGTTCTCCCTGCTCGAGTGCCTGCTCCGGCACCCCGGACAGACGCTCTCGCGCGACCAGCTCCTGGACCAGGCGTGGCCGTTCGGGGTGGCCGTGACGCCCAACGCCGTCGACGCGTACGTCCACTACCTGCGCGACAAGCTCGGGACGGCCGGCCGCCAGATCGAGACGGTCCGTGGCGTGGGGTACCGGCTCGCCGATGCCTGACGGCGTCCGCGCCGCTGACGCCCTCGACGGGCCCGAACCGGAGGTCACCTCCGCCGAGCACCGCCTCCTTCGCCGCGTTCGCCTCAACCTGTCGCTCTGGAGCGGTGGCATCACGCTGGCCGTCCTGATCGTGCTGGGGATCGTCCTCTTCGTCGCGGTCGAGCAGTCGCTGGCGGCGTCGGGAACGGACCAGCTCGAGGCCCGGGCCGACCAGGTCACCCGCCAGCGCCCCGATCCCGATGACCTGCCGCAGGCGGGCATCAACTTCGGCGGCGTGGGGTCGGGGACCCTGCTCGTCCTCGCCACGGAGGACGGCCAGCCCATCGTCCTGCCCGGACCGAACCGCGACGGTCCGCCCCCGGGCCTGCCGCTGATGGAAGGCATCGATGCCGTCAAGGCCGGCGTGGAGCGCGACATCCGGACCGCGAGCATCACGACGACCGATGGCACGGAGACCATCACGACACCGATCCGCGTCCTCACCGAAGGCGCCACGCTGCAGGGCCAGCCGATCTTCTTCCAGGTCGTCGGCGACCGCACCACCGAGGTCCGGACCCTGTCGGTGCTCGTCATCGTGCTGATCGTCGGCGGGGTCGTCGCCCTCATCGTCGCGGTCGGTGCCGGCGCCGGGTTCGCGAACCGGGCACTCGTCCCGATCCGGCGTTCGCTCGTCGCCCAGCGCGAGGCCCTGCGCCGCCAGCGCGAGTTCGCGGCCGACGCCTCGCATGAGCTGCGCACGCCGCTGACCGTCATCCGGGCGAGCGTCGACGACCTCGAGCGCCATCGCACCGAGCCCGTCGCCACGGTCGGGTCGGCCCTCGCCGACATCGACTACGAGGTCGACCACCTGACCACGATGGTCGAGGACCTGCTGCTCCTCGCCCGCTCGGACTCGGGCGCGCTCGAGCTCGAACGCGTCCCGGTGGACCTCGGGGACGTGGCCTCGGACGGGGCCTCGTCGCTGGCCAAGGTCGCCACCGAGCGCGGCGTCTCGGTGAGCGTCGACCCGGCGCCGGCCGAGATCTCGGGCGATCCGGCACGGCTCCGCCAGCTCGTGATGATCCTCGTCGACAACGCCATCCGCCATGCCCCGACCGGCACGCGGGTCGCGGTCGAGGTCCGCGCCGACGGCCCGGACGCGCGTCTGACCGTCGACGACGAGGGGCCGGGCATCAGCCAGGACGACCTGCCACGCGTATTCGACCGCTTCTACCGGGCACCCGGGGCGCCGGGTGGCGGGACCGGGCTCGGGCTGGCCATCGCCGCCTGGATCGTGGAGCGCCACGACGGACGCATCGAGGCGGCCAACCGCCCGACCGGAGGGGCGCGCTTCACGGCGAGGATCCCGCTCGCTCGCATCGCGACCGCGCCCTAGACTGCGGGCGTGGCCCGCCCCCGCCCGACCCGACCCGACCCGAGCGCGTCGCCGTCCGTCGTGGCGCCGGCCAACGAGTCGCTGTCCGTCGCGTCGCCGTCCAAGCGCAGTCGGCGGCGACCCTCGTCCCGAGCGGCGGATCTCGCTTCCGTTCGACGTGTTCGCCGTCGCCTCGCGCCTCGGGGCGTACCTCGACACAGCACTCGCCGAGACCGGCATCCGGCCTGCCGAGTACGCGGTGTACAGCCTCATGCTCGAGGCCGGTCCGCGGACCCCGTCGGAGCTCGCGGCGGCCCTCGGCGTGCCGCCCACGACCCTGTCGACGCACGTCGCCGCGATGCTCACCCGTGGCGACGCCCGGCGCATCCCCCACCCGACCGACGGGCGGTCCTACCGGCTCGTGCTGACCGACCAGGGACGCGGCGTCGTCCGCCGGGTCAACCCCGCATTCACGCGCGCCGAGGCCGGCATCCTCGCCAACCTCGATCGGCCGGAGGCGGAGATCCGTGCCGCCCTGGCCGATCTCGCCGACGCCCTGGAACGCGCCGCGAGGACGCTCGACTCGACAGATACTACGAGGTCGTAGTATCTTCGCCGGCATGACCCGGCGCGGATGGACGGCACGGTCGCTCGGCGGCCTCCTCGTGGTCGTTGCGCTCGCGGGTTGTGGAGGGCCGGCAGGATCGGCGCCGCTGGCCGCCGGCCCGAGCGCGGGAGTGGCAACGAGCGGTGGCGCGACCACCGATCCGCGCGACCGGCTCCGCGCACGACGACCGGCGCGACGACCGCTCCCCGGGCGACGACCGGCGATCCGGTCGTCGACGGACGCCGTGCGGACCTCGACCAGCTGCTCGACATGCTGGTGCGCGTGCATCCCAACCCCTTCCTCGACGAGGGCGAGGCGGCGTTCCGGACGCGGCTCGACGCGTTGTCTGCGCGAGCCGGCGACCTCTCCGACGCCGGCTTCCTGGTCGGGGTCATGGAGCTCATGGGCCACCGCGACCGCGACGGGCACAGCGGCGCCTGGGCGATGGCCCAGACGGGCAAGCTGCACGCCTGGCCGGTCTGGCTGTGGGACTTCCCGGACGGCCTGCGCATCGTCGCCGCGCGCGAGCCGAATGCCGATCTCCTCGGCGCCCGGGTGACGGCCGTGGGCGGGACGCCCGTGGCGGAGGCGTGGGACGCCGTCGCTCCGCTCGTCCCGCGCGACAACCCGAGCACGCTCCGCGCCAACCTGCCGATCTACCTGACCATGCCGGAGGTCCTGTCCGAGCGCGGGGTCCAGCAGCCCGGGGCGGCGTCGCTCACGCTCGAGATGCTCGACGGCACCGTCCGCGATGTCGAGCTCGACGCGCTGCCCATCGAGGCGTTCCGGGACTGGATCTTCGGCGTCTACGGCGGCTATCCGGTGGAGTTCCCGCCAGATCCGGACGGGATGGCCATCCAGCGCCATCGGCCGGCGATCATCTGGACGGAGCCGCTGGCCGGCGGCGGGACCTACGTCGGCTACAACGAGGTCCGCTCGTCGAAGGGGCCGGAGGGGACCACGACGAGCGACGTCGCCTCGACGATCGTATCGGCCACGACGGCCGAGGATGCCGCGCCGTGGGTCGTCGACCTGCGCAACAACGGCGGCGGTGACAACACGACCTTCGGGCCGCTGCGCTCGGCGATCCAGCGCCAGGCTGCTGCCCATCCAGGCACCGTCGCCCTGATCGCCGGTCGCGACACGTTCTCGGCCGCGGGCAACTTCGTGACCGACCTGATGACCGGCCCCTCGGCCGATGCCCTGACGCTCGTGGGCGAACCACCGGGTGGCGGCCCGAACATCTACGGCGACGTGCGCGTCGTCACCCTCGATTCGACCGGGATCGTCGTGCTCATCTCGACCCGCTACCACGAGCGAGCGCCCGGCCATGACGAGCTCGAGCTCACGCCGACCGTCCCGGTGGAGCTGACCTGGGCGGATGTGGCCGCCGGTCGCGACCGGATCCTCGATGCGGCGATCGAGGCGACGCACCCGTAGTCGCGAGTAAGGTGGCGCCGTGAGCGACGGCGAAGCGATCCAGGTGCTGCTGCCGATCTTCGGGATCATCGTCATCGGCATGCTGGTCCTCGGCATCGCCGCCTGGTGGTCCGGGCGACGCCCCGACAGCTGACCGACGACGTCGTCGCCGCCGTATCCTTCACCCATGGCCGAGGTCGTCGCCGCCGAGAAGGACATCGTCAGCTGGGACGACCTCGATGGGCTCGTCCGGGTGCTCGCCGATCGCCTCGCGGGGCAGACCTTCGACGTGATGCTGGCCATCACCCGCGGCGGCATGGTGCCGGCCGGGATGCTCTCGTACCGCCTGGGCCTGCGCGACATCCTGGTGGCCGCGGTCGAGTACTACGACGACCATGGGCGCCCCGGTCCCCACCCCACGTTCTTCCAGTTCCCGGCCGATCCCCTGCTGCGCGGCAAGCGGGTCCTCATCGTCGACGAGGTCTGGGACAGCGGGACGACCATCCAGGCCGTGACCGACCGGGTCCGCCAGGCCGGTGGCGACCCGGTCACCGCGGTCCTCCACTACAAGCCGGGCCGTTCCGTGGTCGACGGCGCGCCGGACGTCCATGCCGTCGAGACCGACGCCTGGGTCGTGTACCCGTTCAAGGCCGGCAACTGACCGATCGTCGAGATCGCGCCGAGGCGTGACCCGCTGGAACTCGGGTCGTATCCTCTGGGCATGACACGAGTGCTGCACCTCGTCGGCACGCCCAAGGGGGCGTTCATCCTCCAGAGCGACGCCGCCCGCCAGGACTGGTCCGTTCGGGGACCCCTGTGCGAGGGCTGGCCCATCCACGATCTGATCGTCGAGCCGGGCAGCGGCGATCTCCTGGCCGCCGGCGGGTCGCCGTGGTTCGGCCAGGCGGTCTGGCGGAGCACCGACCTCGGCGAGACGTGGACCCACTCCTCGGCCGGGATGGCCTATCCCGACGACGCCGAGACACCGGTCAAGACGGTCTGGAGCCTGGCCACCACGCCGGACGGGGCGATCCTCGCCGGTGTCGAGCCGGCCGGCCTGTTCCGGAGCGACGACGGCGGCGCGACCTGGTCGCACGTCGAGGGCCTGACCAACCACCCGTCGCGGCCCACCTGGCAGCCGGGCGCCGGCGGGCTGATCCTGCACACGATCGTGCCCCACCCGACGGACCCGCAGCGATCGTGGGTCGGCATCTCGGCGGTCGGGGTGTTCGAGACGACCGATGGTGGCGCGACCTGGGAGCCGCGCAACCGCGGCGTCCGCGCCGACTTCAACCCGGATCCCTACCCGATCACCGGCCAGTGCGTGCACAAGTTCGCGGCCGCGGCGGGCGAACCGGAGACCCTCTACCAGCAGAACCACTGCGGCCAGTACCGGTCCACGGACGGCGGCCTCCAGTGGACCGACCTGTCCGCCAACGGCCTGCCCAGCCAGTTCGGGTTCGCGATGACGGCCCATCCGCGCGACGCCGCCACGTGGTGGACCATCCCGCTCACGCCCGCCGACGAGGGCCGCTTCGTCCCCGAGGGCGCCGCCGCGGTCTGGCGCACCCACGATCGCGGCGACACCTGGGTCCGTGGCGACGAGGGCCTGCCCAGCGAGCACGCCTGGCTGAGCGTCCTGCGCGAGGCGATGGCCCACGACACCCTCGACCCGGTCGGGGTCACCTTCGGGACGAAGACCGGCCAGCTCTGGCAGAGCGTCGACGAGGGCGTGTCCTGGCAGCGCATCACCGCCGACCTCCCGGAGATCTGGGCGGTCGAGACGGTCGTCGTCGACTAGACCCGGCCGACCGGCGACCGCCCCGTCATGGCCATCGTCCTGCTGCCGCGCTCGCTCCTGGCCCTGTTTCCCGGCGCCGAGCGCCGCCAGGAGGTCGACGCCGCGGACGTCGGTGCGGTCATCGATGCGCTCGACGAGCGGGTGCCCGGGATGCGCGACCGGCTTGTCGAGGGCGGGCCGCGCTTGCGCCCACACATCAACGTCTTCGTCGCCGGATTGCCGGCCGATCTCGCCACGCCGGTCGGGGCGACGGACACCGTCCACGTGATCCCGGCGGTGTCGGGCGGCTGAGCCCGTTTCAGGCGGCCCGCGTCGCCCGAGTCGGGGGCGGCCGGCGCCGCCCGGCGTTCAGCGGTCGAAGGACGCCAGCGGGTCGAAGGATTCGGTCCGCTCTGCGACGGCGTCGCCGCCGATCGCCCGCAGCCCCGACCCGGCCCGGTCGGCCCGCCCGGGCGGATCGCCCACGACGGCACGCCAGCCAAGCTCGGCCAGTCGCTCCAGCGTCGCGAGCGCGGCCGCGACCATCGCCCGGGCATGCGCCTCGGCCGCGCCGGTCAGGTCGGACGCCGGCGACGCGGTCGCCAGCTCCGACGCGATCGTGGCCGCGGCCCGGCCCTCGCCGGCGGCTCGACGCCCATCGCTGTGGACGCGCCGCATCACGACCGCCGCATCGCCGGTCCAGGCCAGGGCGGCCGCCGCCTGGAACGGCCAGGCGATGGCCGCCGGCGAGTCGGCGCCCGGGCCGCCGGGCTCGTCGAAGCGCACGATGAAACCCGGATACAGGGCTCGACGGACCGCGACCTCCGCCATGATCCGTGCCGTCGCCCTCGATTCCTCGGCGAGCCAGGCCGGGTAGGCGCCGACGACGATCCGGTCGGCCGCGATGCCATCGGCCCGGGCGAGGGCGACCCCGACCAGCTGGAGCGCGAGCGCGCGGCCGCTGCGGGTCGCGGCGTCGGCCGGCACGCCCGAGGCGAGGTCGGGGGCCACGACGAGCGGCCCCGGGCCGATCGACACGAGCGTGTCGGCACGCCGATGCAGCCGACGGGCGAAGGCATGGTCGGCCAGCGAGCGGTCCGGATGGACCCCACCGACGACGATCTCGGCCATCGGGTCGGCCTCGACGAGGTCGACCCGCTCGAACGCCGCGACCACGGCTCCCTCCGGGACACCCAGCGGCGGGATCGCGGTCGCGATGCGGACATACCCGCGGCGCTCGGCGGCGACGCCGTCGGCGACCCGGCGCAGCCGGCTCAGCGCCCGCTGGCTGCCGGTCGGGGCGAGCTCGGTCCCGTCGCCCTCGGCGGCCGCGATGGCGCTCGCCGCGCTGCCCGACGACCGCCCGCTCCCGTCGCGCGGGTGCCATTCGGGAACGTCGACGCCGGCGTCGTGGAGCCGGTCGGCGAGCTCGCGGCCCATCGGGACCTCGACCCGCAGCAGGTCGTAGCCGGCCATCGCCAGCTCGGCCAGCTCGTCGAGCGCGCCTTCGAGGTCGGGCTCGGACAGCGTCGTGCCGAGCCACGGGCGACGGGCCTCACCGAGCAGGTCCTGGAGCTCGCGCCGGGCGATGCGATCGGCATCGATGCGGTCGCGGGCCGCGCCGACGAGCCGGGTGGCTTCGGCTTCGGCCAGGGCGCGGCGATCCGGTTCGCGCAGGAGCTCGGCCTCGAGGGCAAGGTCGACCGCACCCGAGGCCACGTCGAGCGCCAGCTGCTGGGGCTCCAGGTCGTACTCGAGCAGGGCCATCGTGAACGGCAATGCGATCCCGCCGCCAAGGCCGTCGTGGGCGCTGCTCAGCCAGCGGTCGACGGCGGCGCCGGCGAGCGGCCGGCCCGAGCGGTCCAGCCCGCTGACCCCGAACAGCCGGAGCATGGCTCGTTCCTGGCCGACGGTCGTCGAGGCCCGGGCGCGGGCGCCCCATGCGCCGGCGAGCGTCTCGGCCCGCTCGAGCAGCCGATCCAGCGGCCCGAACGGCCCGTCGCTGCTCGTCATCCGATGGCTCCGGCGAGTCGGACGCCGGCAAGGAAGCCCCGGTAGGCGAGCACGGGGTCGTCGCTCACGATGCGCACGCCGCGATCCCCGAACCGCTCCGCCCCGGGCACGACCGCGGCATGGTCCGCGACCGAGCCCCGGGCGTACTCGACCTCGATGACGACGGGCGGGCCCACGCGTAGGGGCTGCAGCCCGCCGTCGGGGTCGGTGGCGCCGGTCGCGGCGCGCTCGACGGCCCGGCGCGCGCCGGTCCGGACCCGCTCGCAGGCGACCGTCGGGTGGACACTGATCGCGCTCGTGGTCGAGTCCACCGTCTTGACGACGACCCGCTCGGCCCACGGCAGCCATGCCTCGACCTCGGCGGCAAGCGCGTCGTCGCCGCAGACCAGGCCGACCGGGATGCCCCAGGCGCCCAGGACGAGCGCGTTGATGCCGTATTCGCCCGTCGGCCGGCCGTCGAGCCGGGTCTCCACCGGGGCACCGCTGTAGGTGTGGGCGATCGTCCCGGTCGGGTGCCCGGCCCGGGCGTGGTAGCCGACGAACAGGGCGACGTCGAAGCTGGGCTCCCCGTCGGGGCCTGGCTGTGCGCCGGCGACCATCGACCAGGCCTTCTGGCCCTGGAGCACCCGAGCCGCAGGATGGAGCTCGGCCGGGAGCAGGTTGTACATGTTCCAGTGGCTGTCGTTCACGAGCACGTCGGTGGCGCCGGCATCGAGGGCGCCCTCGATCGCGGCGTTCGTCTCGCCGATCATGAGGGCCACCGAGGTCGGGTAGCGAACGTCCTTGGGGTCGGTCGGATCGGGATGGCTGATCCCGCCGATGCCCTCCATGTCGACGCTCAGATAGACCCTCACGACGGCTCCTCCCCCGGTCCGCTGCGCGCGGCATGGCCGACCCACACGTGGCCGTCGGCGAACCGTTCGGCCTTCCAGATCGGGGCACGCGCCTTCGTCTCATCGATGGCGTAGCGGGCGGCGGCGAATGCCGCATCGCGGTGCGCCGCGACCGCCACGACGGCGATCGACACCTCGCCCAGGGGCACCGTCCCCGAGCGGTGGACGATGGCCACGCGCTCGACGCCGAAGCGCGCACTGATCTCGTCGGCGATGGCTCCCAGGACGCCGATCGCCATCGAGTCATGGGCTTCGTAGTCGAGCGCCTCGACGGCCCGGCCGGCGTGGCGAGCCGCTTCCGCCTCCTGGCCCGGCGCCGGCGTGCCGGGCGTGACCCGGGTCCGGCCGAGGAACCCGACCGCGGCACCGTCCTCGGGCGTGGCCAGCCGGTCGGTCAGCTCGGCCAGGATGGCCGACCCGAACGGGGTATCGCGGATCTCGAGGATGCGCGTGCCCGTCGCGGGCGCGGCGTCGTCGTGGGCGTCGTCCGGGGCGCCACCCGACACCGGCGGGATCATCGCCACCTCGTCGCCGGCGGCCAGCGGTGTGGCCGGCTCGGCGTATGCACCGTTGCGCGCAAATCGCACCGACGCGGCCCCGGGCGCGAGTCCCGGGTAGAGCGCCACGAGGGCGTCCCAGGCGCTCGCGACGGTGGCACCGTCGGGCAGGTCGACCGCCACCTCGCGTGTGCCCGCGAGCTCGCGCTGCATCGCGAAGAGGCGGATCCGAACGTGCATCCGGCTCAGCGGCCCGCGTCCGGTCCGCGCCAGCCGGCCACCAGCAGGCCGTCGCCCAACGGCAGGATCGTCCCGGGGAACCGCGGGTCGGCCAACGTCCGCTCGACGAAGGCCCGCAGCGCGGTCGTGTTGCGGTCGTCCGCCGAGGCCGGGCGCGATCCGGAGACCCGCCCGCTCCAGAGGACGTTGTCCGCGACGATCAGGGCGTCCGGGGCGAGCCGGCCGCCATCGGCCAGGGCGTCGAGGTAGGCGCCGTACTCGGGCTTGAGGGCGTCGATGAAGACCATGTCGAACGGCCCGGCGAGGGCCGGATCCCCGGCCGCGAAGGCGTCCAGGGCGGGTGCCGAGACCTGGATGATGCGCTCGTCGGCGATGCCCGCGGCACGCCACCAGCCGCGGGCGAGGTCGGTGCGCTCGCGGTCCGGGTCGATGGTCACGATGGTGCCGTCGGCCGGCTGGCCGAGGGCCATCCACAGCGTCGAGTTGCCGTACGCCGTACCGACCTCGACGATCCGCCGGCGGCCGTTCGCGAGCGCCCGCAGGACCCGTCCGGAGTGGCGGTCGACGATCGGGACGCCGAGCGGCTCGGCGGCGGCCTCGAGGGCCTCGAACGCCGGGTCGACGGGCGGCGCGACGGCCTCGATCCAATCGAGATCCGTGGCGTCCGGGATCCAGTCGCGATCGTCCTTCATACCAGCAACCCCGCTCCGAAATAGAGGCCGGCCGCCAGGATGGTCCCGGCGGCGATCGTGCCTACGTTGATGTACTGCAGCCCGGTCGCCGACTCCATGGAGCGCGTCGCCGCGGTCTTCACGGCCGCGACCGAGACGACCAGCGGGAAGATGAGCCCGATGATCAGGCGCAGCCATACGAACAATGCCCATTCGCCGGTCAGCGCGCTGAACGGGTCGCCCCCGGCCGGACCGGCGGCCGTGGCCACCCACACGACGAACAGCACCACCTGGACCGCCATGAGCGCGACGAGGACCTGCGACAGGAGGATGAGCGGCGCCTCCGGCAGCTTGGGCGTGACGAGGTACCAGTGGCCCAGCGTCATCGCCGCGAAGACGCCGCCGATCGCCGCGAAGAGCACGGCCAGCTGGATCAGCAGCTGCATCGATCCGAGCGAGCCGCCGCCCCAGGCGAGGGCCCCGAAGAGGACCGTCAGGATGCCCGCCGCGACCGCCGCAAGCTCCACGAACCGGGCCCAGGCCGGCCGGACGCGACCGAGGGCCAGGGCGACGGCGACGAACAGGACGAACGCGGCGAGCGCGGCATGGCGCGGCGCGTCCCATACCGGGTCCACGGTGACGGGCGAATCGCCGAGGCTGGTCGGCAGCGCGCCGTCGCTCAGCCAGGCGAGCACCCCGAACGCCAGCGCGCAGATGGTCGTGAAGCGCAGGAACCCGCCCGTGGCCGTCGAGCGGCGGCGGAGCAGGAAGACGGCCGCGTACGAGCCCAGCGCGAGTCCCGTCAGGACGGTCCAGTTGACGAATGCGAGGTTCTGGGCGATCTGCGTGGCGGGCACGTCGCGAGTGTAGCCGCGCGGCTAGCATCGTCGGGACAGGAGGTGTCCCATGGCGCTGCCGAACGACGTCCGGATCACGTGGTACGGCCACAGCTGCTTCGAGATCGTGACCCCGGGCGGCCGGACCGTGATCATCGACCCATGGTTCGGCAACCCGTCGAGCCCGCGTGCCGCGGCCACCATCGACCGCTGCGACGTCCTGCTCGTCACCCACGGACATTTCGACCACCTGGGTGATGGCGTGGCCCTTGCGGCACGGCTCCGACCCGCCTGGCCGTGCATGCACGAGCTCAGCCTGTGGCTGGCCCGCCAGCTGCCTGGCGGCGCCGACCAGGTCATCGGCATGAACAAGGGCGGGACGGTCGAGGTGGCCGGGCTGCGGGTGACGATGACGACGGCCGACCACTCGGCCGGCGACTGGAACGCGGGCGGGGAGACGACGCTGTACCTGGGCGACCCGGCCGGGTTCGTCATCGAGCTCGAGACCGGCTACCGCATCTATCACGCCGGTGACACGCGGGCGTTCTCGGACATGACCCTCATCCGGGACCTGTACCGGCCGGACGTTGCGATGCTGCCCATCGGTGGGCATTTCACGATGGGTCCCGAGGAGGCGGCTCTGGCCGTCTCGTTCCTGGGCGTCCCCGATGTCGTGCCGATGCACTACGGGACGTTCCCGATCCTGGCTGGGACCCCGGATCAGCTACGCGCGGCCCTCGCCGCTCGCGGCCTGGGCGACGTCACCGTGCACGCCCCGGCGCCGGGGGACACGATCGGGGGGGCATAGCCGACGCGTCACGCACGGGTTCGCGCCCGGCCAGCGGCCGGTCGGTCAGGGCGTCTGCGTGATCACCAGCTCTGGTGCCGTCGTCGTCTCCCGACTGGTGAAGAACGCGCTATTGGTGTTGCCGTCGCTGATCAACAGGTCCACCTGGCCGTTCGCGGTCACGACGCCGGTCAGGTCGACCTCGGTCCACGCGCCGACGACGACCGACCCGATCACCCGGACGGCTGGCCCATTGGCGCCGGGGGCGTTGTTCCACGTCAGGGTGGACTCGGTCCAGCCCGTGTTGGCACGATAGACCGTGCCCCCCGTCGGAGCAGCGTCCGTGCAGAACAGCCGCAGCTTGACCGAGGTGACGGTGCCGGTGATGCCGGAGACCGGGAATCGCAGGTACACCCGATGCGCGGCGGCCGGATCAAGTCGGACGCGCAGCGATGGATCCGTCCCGTAGTTCGTGCTGGGGAAGCCCTGGGAGACCCGGCCATCCGCCGAGACCGGGACCACCAGCGTCGGGATCGGTGTGGGGGCCGGCGTCGGGGTCGGGGTGGGCACGGGCGTCGGGGTGGGCTCCGGGGTCGGCGTCGGCTCCGGCGTGGGAGTCGGGTCGGGCGGCGTCGGGGTCGGCGTCACGTCGGGCGTCGGGGTCGGCGTGGCGACGGGCGTCGGGGTCGGCGTGGCGACGGGCGTCGGGGTCGGGGTCGGGGCAGCCGCATCGAATCCGATGACGAGCTGCGGCGGGTTCGCGCCCTGGCGACTCGAGTAATAGGCGCTGTTGGTGCTGGTCGAGGCGAGCCCGAAGCTGATCGTGCCGTCGCCGGTGATGGTGGCGCCGAGGTCGACGTCCACCCAGCTGCCGACCGCCGGCGTCGCCCCGATCGTCGCGATCGATGACGCGGGCAGAGTGGGCCCGTTGCTCCAGGTGACGCCGGTCTCCGTCCAGCCATCGCCGACCTTGTACACGTCCCCGCCGACCGGGCTGGCGTCGTTGACGAACAATCGGAGCCGAGCCTGCTTCACGGGTCCGGTGATCCCGCTCACCGTGAACTTCAGGTAGGAGCGGTAGAGGCTGCTGGAATCGCGCACCCGCAGCTGCACATCCGTGCCGTAGTTGTGGTTGACGCTGCCGGAGTTCACGTACGCGTCGGCGATCGGTGTGAACGTCGCGAAGGTCAACGGCTGACCGACCGTGACAAGGCTCGTCTTGAGCTCAACGTCGGATCCGCCGCTGTTCGTCGCCGTCAGGCGGACGCTATAGGTGCCGGGCGTGCTGTACGTGAATGTCGGATTACGGACCGTCGAGTCGACCGTCCCGTTGGCATCGAAGTCCCACGCCCAGCTCGTCGGCAGGTTGGTGGACGTGTCGGTGAAGCTGACCGCCAGCGGGGCCGGTCCGCTGGTCGCGGACGTGCTGAACGCCGCGACCGGTGGATCCTGCCCGGGCGGACTGCCGCCCAGGGGGTCGTAGGCCCACCAGTAGCGATCGGTCGTGTCGTTGCCGGCGAGGACGACCATCCCGGTCGTGCTGTTCAGGTTCTGCTTCGTCGACGTCGCGTCGTTCATGTCCGGCGAATCGGCATCCCGGATGATCGGCGTGCCGAGGCCCGTCGCGAACGCGAGCGTCGACAGCGGCGCGGTCTTCCGGTAGATGGAACCGCCGTTCTGCCCGTTCGTCGATGGCGGCGTCGGGCCGGTCAGGACGACGTTGGCGGTCTGGTGCTCCTCGTCGATGAGGATGATCGGGCGGGTGTGACTGTCCGAGACGCGCGCGACGGTGCTCCTCGTCCACGTCCCGCTCGCCGGATTGAACATGAGCGCCATGATCAGCGGCGCGGAGCTCGCGGTGTGGCTCGTCTTGATCGCGGCGTAGACCTTGCCGCTCCCGTCGGACTGGACCGACTTGAGGTTGATGTGATCGTCCGCTTCGCCGGGACCGTTGATCGCGGTCTTGCTGCTGTCCCAGGTCGTGTCCTGATCGCCATCGACGTGGATCGCGAAGTAGACCTTGTCCTCGAGCTGATTGCTCCACATCACGCCGATCTGCCCCGGGCCCGACGCCGGGTGGAACGCGATGACCGACGAGATGTCGTCGGCCTCGACCGAGGTGCCGGGGCCCGGCATCACGTAGGGCGTCACCCAGACGTTGTCCGCGCCGTTCGTGTGGCTGACATACACCTGACTGCCGCGCGTCCAGGTCGCCCACAGCCTCCCGGTGGAGTCCTTGTCGATGACGGTCGTCTCCACCCGGTAGTCGTGGATGGTCGCGGGGAAGCCGCTGTCGAGGGAGTACGTCTTCGACGTCGCGTTGTAGCTGAACCGATACAGCCGTGCCTGGTACCCGGCCGCCGACGTGGTCGAATAGCGGTGCGAGGCGACGTACAGCTTCGTGCCGTCCCACAGCACATCCGCGCGCGTGCCGGTCCGGTTGTCGAGCGCGACGCCCGTGTCGATCCATTGGTTCGTCACGAGGTCCAGCCGATGGATGTGGAAGGTGCTGGTGTCGGTGTCCCAGAGGTCGCCCCACCAGAACCCATCGTTCCACCAGAGCTTGCTCTCGGGCTTCGAGCCGCTGGCCGTCCCACCGGATCCCCCGAACGACGGTCCGAGGTTGCCGAAGTCACCCACAGCGGCGCCGACGCTCGACGGGATCATCGCCGCCAGGAGCGCGACCAGGACGAAGGCGACGAGGGTGCGGTCGACCCGCCACGGCAACCGGATGGTTCCCCGTGGTCGCTCGCGGTCCACTGGTGTGGTGGTCATCAGGTCAAGCGCCGGACCTTCGCAGCACGGAACCGACCGTCCAGAACATGATCTGCAGGTCGAGCAGCGGTGACATCCGCTGAATGTACTCGACATCGAGTCGAAGCCGTTCGTCGAAGGTGCTCTCGTTCCGCCCGTAGACCTGCCAGAGCCCGGTGATCCCTGGGGTCACTTCCAGGCGCTCGGCGTGCCACAGGCGGTAGGTGCTGGGTGCGAAGGACGTCGGACGCGGCCCGACGAGTGACATCTCGCCGCGCAGGACGTTGAGGACCTGGGGCAGCTCGTCCAGGCTGGTCTTGCGCAGGAAGTGACCGACCCGCGTGATCCGCGGATCGTCGATGATCTTGAAGTCCGGCGGCGGCAGGATGTTGAGGTGGGCGAGCGACGCCTTCAGCTCCTCGGCATTGGCCACCATCGTCCGGAACTTGTACATGCCGAAGCGGATGCCGTGCCGGCCCGTCCGCTGCTGGCGGAACAGGACCGGACCGGGCGAATCCAGCCGCACGGCCAGCGCCACCAGCAGCAGGATCGGCGCCAGCAGCGGCATGGCGAGCAGGCAGATCCCGACGTCCATGACGCGCTTGATCCGGCTGAACCGACGGTAGCTGAGTCCGCGCGGCTCAGCCACCCTGTGCTGCCAGCTCGTCCATGCTCTCGGCGACCTCGAGCGCCAGCTCCGGACGGACGGTCCCGATGGTCGTCGGGACCTCGGACCCCTGATGGGCGTAGACGGCGGCGATCAGCGATCCGCTCGTGATGCCGTTTTCGGGGAAGACGGCGAGCGTCGGACGGCTCTCCATCTCGGGGACCAGCGCCGTGATGCGGTCCATGACCGCGGCCGCGGCCGCCCGGGACGTCTCGGGCAGAAGGACGAGCAGGTCAGCGTCGTCGATCCAGATCCGATCGATCCGTCGGGCGTTGGCGGCAAGCGCGTTTCGGATGGTGACGAGTCGTCCTTCGTCGACGGGCTCGCCGAGCGGGACCCGGATCGTCGCGAACGGTCGGTCGAACCGCCGGGCCCGCGCGAGCTCGCGCTGGAACTCGGCCCAGCCGGACTCGGCGTCATCGGTCGCGGCACCCTTGAGGCCCGCGGGCGCGGCTCGAAGGGCCGGGACCACGCAGCACCGAGCCGGCGAACCCGAGCAGCAGGCCCAGGCCGAGGGCGATACCCGGCACCGAGTCGTCGAAAGCGAAGGCGACGCCCACGGACAGGACGACGGACAGGATCACGAACGGCAGGGCCCTCATGTCAGCACCCCGTCACCGAGGGCCATGACGCCGGTATCGAAGACACGCTCCTCGCGCGCCGGCATGGCGACTGGCTCGAGCTGCTCGATCGGGTCTCGACGGCCTCGTCCGAATGATGTGTAGACGAAACCTGCGGCGATGAGTGCGTCTGGATCAAGTGCGTTCCGGCCGTCGACGATGATCCGACCGCGGACGATCGTCGCGACATGGGCCCATGACAGGGTCGTGAATTCGGGCCACTCGGTCACGAGACCGATGGCATCGGCGCCCACGAGCGCGTCGTGGACCGTGTCCGTGACTTCGAGGCCCGGGACGAGGCGGCGGGCCGCATCCCTTGCCGGCTCCATCGGGTCGAAGGCCACCACCGAGGCGCCGCGGTCGAGCAGCTCCTGGGCGATGTCGAGCGACGGCGCGGCGCGGAGGTCATCGGTGTGGGGCTTGAAGGTCAGGCCGAGCAACGCGATGCGTCGCCCGTCGAGTCCGTCGGCCAGATCGTCGAGCCGGTCGACGAAGCTGGACCGCTGGCGTCGATTGATGTCGTCGACGGCGGCGAACAATGGTGTGTCGTGCCCGACCGACCGGGCGTCCCGCACGGTCATGGTGACCTGATGCGGGAGGCACGAACCGCCGAACCCGACACCGGCCCGAAGGAACGATCCTCCGATCCGGGCATCGTGGGCCATCCCCTCCACGACCCGCTCGATCTGCGCGCCGTACAGGTCGCAGATGGCGGCCATCTCGTTCGCGAACGAGATCTTGGTGGCGAGGAAGAGGTTCGAGCCGAGCTTGGCCAGGATCGCGTCGATCGCGGACAGGACCAGGACCGGTGCCTCGACCTGCGAATAGAACGTCCGAAGGCCCGCTTCGCCGTGTCCGTCCGGGTCGGACGCGACGCCGATGACGACGCGGTCCGGATCCAGGAAGTCCTGGACGGCCGTCCCTTCCTTGGTGAACTCCGGGTTGAGCATCACGGCGATGGGGCCGCGACCGGCGTCGGAGCGGATGGCGTCGACTTGGGCGACGAGCGTCGTGATGAACGGTGGCGGGCAGGTGGAGCGGATGACGATCATCCCGCCATCGGGGATGAGCGGCACCACCTCGGCCAGGCACGCGGACATGGTCCGCGTCTCCCACTGGCCCTCTCGGTCGACGGTGCCGACCGCGACGAAGGTGATGTCCGAGGTCGCGACCGCTTCCGCGGCTCTCGCGGCGAATCGCAGACGCCCATCGGCCAGATGCTCGGCGACCAGTTCGCTCAGCCCTGGCTCATGGAACGGCACCCGCCCCGCAAGCAGCATGTCGCGCCGCTCGGGCGCTTGTTCGACTCCGACGACGTCGTGCCCCCACTCAGCAGCACACGCTGCCGTGACCAGCCCGACGTAGCCTTGACCTACGACGGATACCTTCAATGCAGCCTCCCCCAATCCCCACGCGGTGCTCGGACCGATGCTCTGGACGACGGCTGGCCCGGCCGGCGGGTTCGAGCGACCTCATCGAAGTACGACGTCTACAGCCCCCGGGGCGGATCGGGTATGTCCCCCATACGGATCCACGGGTAGTACGTCGGTACTGGGCGCTCGTAGGCCCACTGTATTAGCCACCAATGGGCACATCAATAACAATTCGGCGTCATCTGACGAGCACCGTTGACTCGGCGCACCGCTTCCGTCGCCGTGGAACTCGACGCGAGTCCGCGCGGCGCCGCCTACCATAGCCGCCCGACGGGACAAACGCTCAGGAGATGGCAACCGGTCTTGGCAATCCCCACCTTCGCGATCGTGCTCTGGGCGATCGTCTTCGCACCCCTCTCCAGCTGGGTGGCCATCCGGCGCGGGAGGTCACGGGCCTTGTGGTTCCTGTTCGGCGCGGCACTCGGGCCGATCGCCGTGGCGCTGCTGTTCGTGGCGCCACCGGGGCGGTGTCCGGACTGCGGGACCCCGACGCGCGGATGGCCGCGGGCCTGTGCCGTCTGCGGCTATGCCTTCTCGATCCGCGGAGAGGCGTCGGCGACGCCGACGACGACCGGACCACCCGCGACGGCCGCGCCGATGACGGCGGCCGCGGTCACGGCCTGGCCCGCGACGCCGTCCACGCGTGGCGCCGGTCGGGATCGCGCCGTGAGCACCAGATCCGCACGTCGGTCGGCCGACCGCGTGGCTGCCCGGCAGGCTCGCCAATCCGTTCCGGCACCGCAGCCGACACCGGTCGCCATGGCCTCGGCGCTCGCATCGCCGACCCAGACCTTCGTCCATCAGCCTGTCGTCGACGACCTGC
Source organism: uncultured Chloroflexia bacterium (assembly GCA_963828965.1). Lineage (GTDB taxonomy): Bacteria > Chloroflexota > Limnocylindria > Limnocylindrales > CSP1-4 > SPCO01. The sequence goes on along the minus strand of CAWHGL010000002.1, from coordinate 554,182 downwards.
CCCCCAGCACGGTCGTCCTCGGCAGCGGCGTGTACATGGGCGGTCAGGGCCCGATGCGCATGAAGACCTCACTGCTCCAGGCGGGCGGGCGGTACCTCCTCGCTCGTGACGGCGGCGACCTGCGGATCCTTGGGCCTGTGCATGTCGATGCGACGAAGATCGTCGCCCGGATCCCGGTCGAGGAGTGCGAGGTATCGCTCGATGACGGCCGGCTGTTGGTCCAGGGGCGCACCCCGAACATCGGCCTGAACCTGACCTTCAGCGCGATCTCGATCGCGCGCGATCTCGACCTGTCCGCGGCCATGGCGGTGAACGGCCAGCGCGCCGGCGAGGCGCCCTGATGCGGGCGGACATCCGGGCGCTCCTGGCGCCCGAGTGGGTCGCGGCGGTCCTGATCGGCGTCATCGCGATCGCGATCCTGGCGTCGCGGACGGTGGCGAGTCCCCCGGCCGTCGTGCCATCCGCCTCGGCGACGGCCTCGGTCCGCCCGACGACGTCGCCGACGATGGACCCCATCGTGCGCAACGCGCTCCTGAGCGCCCTGGTCGTGAACCAGCGCCTCGCCGATCAGGGGTCGGACCTCGAGTCCGTGCTCGGCGGCGATCCGAACGGATCCGACATCGCGGACATCCTCCGGCCGATGAACACCGATGTCCTCACGGGCCAGACGGCCGCCGAGCGCCTCATCGGCTCCGCCGCGACGGCCGCGCTCGGCAAGGACCTCGCGGCCCTGTACGACAAGATCGTCACCGGGAACGATGCGACCCTCGGCCTCTCGATCCAGGAGACGAAGGCCTACGTCGACCGGGCACGGGCGCTCGTCAAGCGGTTCGCCGACCTGCCCGCGATCGAGGACCGGATCCGCGACGTGCTCGCCGGCCGAGTGCCAAACACGGCTGGATCCGGCCCGCCATCCGGCGTGCCGCCGAGCGCCACCGCCGGCGCGACCGAGACGGCGACCGCCGCGCCGACGAAGACGCCGAAACCGACGCAAGCACCCACGGCGACGCCGGTCACATCGGGTTCGCCGCCGGCATCCTTCGACACCGGACTGGTGCCGAACGGGACATTCGACACCGGCCTGGCCGGGTGGAGCCTCGAGCTGGCGCCGGAGGCCAGGGCCATCGCCAGCCACGACGCGACGGGTGGACCGGATGGATCCGGCGCCGCCCGGATCGCGATCGTCGAGGGGACGGCAGCGCGCGCCGGGATCGCCTGGACGATGCCGGGCCTGCACCTCGTCCCGGGCGTGAGCTATCGCGTGACCGCCTCGATGCGGTCGTCGGCTCCCCGAGAGGTCCGGGTCCGCCTGGCGGACGGCGATGGCCAGACGACGACCGCGCGGGTCTTCCAGGTCGATGGGGCGTGGTCGGACGTGACCTTCGACGTGACCCAGCTCGCCGGCGCGACCTCGGACGTGCTCGCGTTCGACCTCGGTCGCGGCGATGCGCCCGTCTGGATCGACGACGTCGCGATCGTCGAGGTCCCGGGCTGACCGTCGTCGCAACTGCGAACGGCGGCGGCCGTCAGATCAGCCCGGGCGGCCCGAGCGGCGGGAGCGCTGCCATGCGGCCTGCGCGGCCAGGCCCTCGAGCGGACCGACGGCCGGCGTGAAACCGAATGCGGCACGCGCCTTCGTCGTGTCCGCAGACGTCCGCCGCTGATCGCCGGGCCGGCCGGGCGCGTGCTCGAGGATCGGCTGGACCTCCAGGATGTCCGCGATGGCCGCGATCGCCGCGTTGACGGTGATCTCCTCGCCGCCCGCGACGTTGTACACCTCGCCGACGACCCCGCCGTCGATCGCCCCGACCGTCGCCTGGACGGCGTCGGTGATGAAGGTGTTCGACCGGGACTGCTCGCCGTCGCCGAAGATCGTGATCGGGCGCCCGTCGAGCATCGCCTCGATGAAGATGTGGTAGCCCATGTCCGGCCGCTGCCGTGGCCCGAACATGGAGAAGTAACGCAGGATCACGGCGGGCAGCTGCCGGGTGTGCACGTACGCCTGCACCAGGTGCTCGGCGGCGAGCTTGGTCACGCCGTACGGCGAGATCGGTCGGGTCGGACTCGTTTCGTCGCCGACGGCATCCGTCCCGTACACCGATGAGGTCGACGCGTGGAGGAAGCGCGGCACGCCCGCGTTGATGGCCGCCTCGGCGACACGGTGCGTGGCAAGCAGGTTGCAGGTCGTGTAGAGCTCCACGTCCGTCCAGCTCCTGGCCAGTCCCGGCATGGCGGCGAGGTGGACCACGACCGTCGACGGGTCGAGGAGTGGCTCGAGCTCCGCCGTCCGCAGGTCCAGCTCGTGGAAGATGAACCCGGTGCGCCCGGCCAGGCTCGCGAGATTCGCCTCCTTGACGGCGCGCGGGTAGTAATCGATGAAGGCATCGACCCCGACGACCGCGTGGCCGTCGTCGAGCAGCCGCTCGGCGAGGTGTGACCCGACGAACCCCGCGACACCGGTGATGAAGACTCGCATGGCCGAAGGCTAGCGGCTGACCGTGACGTCGTCGAACCGGACGCCGTCCGAGGCGGTCGAGGACGAGATGCAGACCGATGACAGCTGCGTCGTCGCCGCGTCGCGGAACGGGATGCCGCGGACGCGCAGGACCTGTTTCCCGGTCGCATCGGTCAGGCGCCAGTCATACGTCTTCGCGTCGAGATCCGCGGTCACGACCGAGCGGTACCAACGATCGAGGTGGATGGGCACGGTCGTGCGGATCTTGGTGGCGCCGGCGTAGTAGGCGAACGTCCCGCTCTGGCCGAATCGGACGGATGCGGCCTCGCCGGATCGGTCGCGCAGGCTCGTGATCACGGCGTCGGCGGGACCGATCGCATCGAGGCGGATCGCCGTGTCGGCGACGACACGACCCGCGCCCGTGGCCGGGAATGCCTTGCACGCGCGGACCGCGTCCTTGGCATCCGGACGGAGCCGGGCATGGCGGCCATCGCCCGTCGCGTCGGCGGCGGCTTTCAGCGTCCCGGCGACACCGGCCGGCCCCAGCTTCCAGCCCTGCTCGATGGTCGCCCCGGGTTCCCACGCATCGAATCCGTCGGTGAACAGTGCCGTCCGCTGGCTCGCGCCCGGCGTCGCCGACGGGGACGCGCCCGCTGACGCGGACGGCCCGGGGGTCGGTGCGATCGCGCCTGGAGGCCCCATGTGCGCATCCCAGTAGAAGCCGGTCTGATCGTCGAACCCCTGCACGACGAAACCATCGGCGAGGGCGACCGGGCCCTTGGCCGAGCTCAGGTAAGCGATGCGGGGATCGCTCGGGTCGGAGATGACCGTGAGCCCGCGACCCGATGGGAATTCCAGCCGGTCCAGGGACGACCGCTTCAGGTGCACCGTGCCGCCGCGGCGCGGCGAGGTGGCGAAGCCATAGAGCTGACTCGCCTCCGGATCGACGAGGACGACCGGCTGCCCGAGTCGATCACCGACGCGGGCGAACAACGCCGAGCGCCACTCACCCGTCGGGTCACGCGCGAGGATCACGCTGTCCGGCTCGCTCGGACCGACGTCGACGACCTCGGAGACGGCCGTCAGGACGGCGACCACGACCGTGCCGTCGAACGCGGTCACGCTGAGCGGCGCGTCGGCCAGTGGCAGCCCGTCGAACGCGACCTCGGGCGCCGACCACTGATCCGGCGCGGCGGCATCGTCCCGAGCCGCGAAACGGACCGTCTTGGCGGGGGCGTCGCTCCAGACGACGGCCAGCCGCCCGGCCCCATCGGCCACGACGGCCGCCACATCGGTATCCCCGACGGTCTGGCTGCCGGGCAGGGCGGACGGCGTGGTCCAGATCGAGTCGTTCGTCGTCGAATGGGCGATCAGGACGGCACCGTCCTGGACGGTCACCACCCACAGGCGGCCGGCCGTGTCACGGGCGATCGACGACGCGGTCACGCCGCGCTCGGTGAGGACGACCGGGAAGTCGGGATCGAGCACGAACCGGCCGTCCTTGACGCGGTGGAACCGCGTCACCCGCACCCCGTTCGCGGTCGACCGTCCGGGGACGGCGCTCACGACGTAGAGGCGATCGCCCGCCCACAGGGCGTCGACCATGGCGCCCGGGCGCTCGTCGACCAGGACGCCCGTGTCGGCCCAGGCGACGCCGTCCGCACCGAGGACATGGATCCTCGTCTCGCGCGACCCGGGATCGACCATCGCACCGAACCACTGGCCGTCGATCGTCCACAGCCGTGACTGGAGCGCGCGCCCCGCCGGTTCGGGCGGGTCACCAGGGAGGACGGTGTAGCCGCGATGGGCCACGGCGGTCGCATCGTCGGGTGCCGGTGTCGGTCCGGATGGGCCACCCGATCCACTGGGTCTCGGACTCGCGACAGCCGTGGGCGTCGGTCCACGCGAGACGGCGACGAAGGTCAAGGAGCCCAGCACGATGGCGCCCCCGACCAACGCGACGGCGACCGGCCACCGGCTCCGCTTCATGCCCGGCCCCTCCCGTCGTCGGCGACACGCGCCGTGGCCACCGTCGGCCACCACCGACGGTGCGTCGTCTCCACTCCTATCATGCGGCCGTGGCCAACGTCGAGATCGCCAGCGTGCTCGTCCTGCTGCTCGTCGTGCTGACCGTGATCGCCATCCAGGTGGTCCCCGGCCAATCGCGCCGTCGGACGCGCGCCCTGATCGGGCTCGTCCCCGGTGTCGCGGGTGCCTTGGTCGTCGGCGCGCTGTCCACCGATTTCGTCCCGGACTCGTGGGAGCGGGTCGCTGGACCATGGGTGATCCTCGCCGTGACGGCCGGCGTGGTCGCTATCGCGATCACGAACCTGATCCGCCAGTGACCGCCGAGGTCAGGATCACCAGGTCGTCGATCGCCACGGTGCGTCGACCATCGCGCGGACGAGCCTCGATCCGGAGTCTGTGCGCGCCGGGCTCCGCCCAGCGGGTCCCGAACAGGTCGACCCGCGGCCGGTACGTCGCGGAGTAGAGCTCGACGACGTCGGCCCGCTTGCCGTCGACGTCGATGATCATCCGTCCGCGGGTCGGGCCGGTCGGACCGACCACCGCGATCTCCCGCATGTTCCCGTCCGATCGGATGGTCGCTCCCCGCTGGTCGGTCGAGACGGCGGTCCCCGACGAGTACGCACCGAGCCGCACGCGGGTCCAGTCGCCGGATTCGTCGGGTCCGCTGGCCGATAGCTCCACTCGCTCGACCTTGACGTCGTCGAGCGCTGTCCATGCCCCCGCCGTCCCGTCCACGACCGCCCGTACGCGATAGTCGACGGCGGCGCCCGGTCGCAGGGTGTCGTGCGCGGAGCGTCCGCTCGATGCGACGTCCAGGGACGTCCAGTCACCGCCGCCGACCGATCGCTGGATCTCCACCGTCGAGACGGTACTCGGCAGGGCGTCCCAACGGAGCGTGACGGGGATCCGGTCGCCGAGCGGGGATCGAAGGCGGACTGACAATCCCGTCACCTGCGGCACCGTGACACCGATCGCCGGGACCGACGCCGATGGCGACGTGGTCGCAGACGGAGACGGCGACGGCGAAGGAGCGCGTGTCGGCGATGCGCTCGCGTCGACCGTCGGGCTCGTACTCGGTCCGCCGGCGATGGTCGTTGCGATCGGGATGCCATTGGTGAGCGTGGTCCATCGGATCGCCGAGTGGCCGCGATCGCCGAACGGCCGATCGTCGAGCATGATGGGAACCCAACGGGCATCCTGCCAGTGCGCGTAGGCGAGCTCCCAGAGCGGCCCGGTGGTCGGGGTGAACGCGGCGGGATCGTCAGGCCAGCTCTCCGGTCGGAACCAGTAGAAGGCAAGGCGATCGATCGCTGCACGCAGTGACCCGCCCTTCGCCCCCACGTAGTCCCAGAGGTCGATCCCGCGACGCTCGGCGATCCGTGCGACCGCCACCTTGTATTGGAGCGCCTCGTGCGTGTACGAGATCCCCGCCGTGCCGCGGCGGACTTCCTCCGGGATGCGGCCATCGGGCTCGATCAGGTCGATCAGGGAGCGCCAGCGGGCGATGGCGGCGTCGAATTCCTTCGTGTCCCCCGCGTATTCGGCGGCGACGACCCGGAGGAACGTTCCGGCGTCGCCCCAGTTGTTCGGGCGATGGGAGACGGCCGGCAGCAGCACCGTGTGCATCCAGTCCTGCAGGGCCGCCACATCGTCCCCGGACCACGCCTTTGACCCGTCGAGGAGATCCGCCCCCATCGCGAAGCCAGCTCCGGCGCGGCCGATGATCAGTGAGGTGTGGCATCCGCCCGAGTCCGGGCAGGTGTCCGCGGTGCTCACCGTGGTGTCCATCCAGGCGCGGATGGTCCTGCCGGCCGCCTCGGCGTAGCGTTCGTCGCCGGTGACGCTATAGGCGAGTGCCAGGCCGTAGGCGCGACTGGCATCGTCGACGAATGGTCCGTCCGTGCCGAGGATCACGAGCGGTTGCACCGGCTCCGGGACGTCGTCGATGGCGCCGTTCGCCCAGTCGAGGAGGTCGGTCACGGCCGAGGCGTAGGGTTCCTCGCCGGCCGCCGCGAGCCGGGCGCGTTCGTGCAGCTCGTCGCTGGATACGAGATAGCCATCGCCCCTGGGGGCGATGGCGGCCTCGGGAACGCTGCTCGCGAGCGGGACCGCGTCAGATCGCGGCAGGTTGGCGAGGACCACCACCAGGCCGACGACGATCGCCACGAGGGGGACGAGGAGCAGGGCGCGTCGGGCCGGGTCGGCTGGACGCGAGGCGTCTGGCCCTTGGTGGCCTGGTCCCTCGGGACCAGGGTCAGCGCTCGGCGGGGCGGCGGTCGGCGGGGCGGCGGTCGGCGAGGCGGCCACCGACGAGGTGGCCTCGTCGTGCTCCGTGACCATGACACCTCGTGGACGGCTGGCGAAGTCCGGGTATTGTAGCCACCGTCTGCTTGCGACCCCCCAACCAGGAGCCCGACCCATGGACCTGTCATCCCGCCACGAGGTCGAGCGTGCGAAGTGGGACGCTCATGCCCACCACTCGCACGAGGTGCGCGATCTCGGACCCGAGGACGTCATCCCGCCCGACATGACCTTCGCGCGCCACTCCGCGGATCACATCGCGATGTCGGGGATGGCGGATTTCCTTGGCGACCTCGACGATCGCCGCGTCCTCGAGTACGGATGCGGGCTCGGCAAGCTGACCGTGCTCCTTGCCCGGAGCGGAGCCAGGGTCACGTCATTCGATCTCTCGGAGGCCAGCGTCGAGATGGCCCGACGTCGTGCCGAGCTCAATGGCGTCGCGGACCGCATCGAATTCGTGGTGGCGTCGGGCGAAGACCTGCCGTTCCCCGATGACAGCTTCGACCGGATCATCGGGAAGGCGATCCTGCATCACCTCGACCCGGAGATCGGCGCCCGCGAGCTGGCGCGTGTCCTCGCGCCAGGTGGTCGCGCGACCTTCTCCGAACCGCTCGGGACGAACCCGCTGCTCGTCCTCGCCCGCAAGTACGTGCCCTACCCTGGCAAGCATGAACGTGGCGCCGACCGACCCCTGACGCGCGAGGACATCGCCATCTGGCGTGCCCCGTTCGCGGAGGCGCGCCTCCGCCCGATCCAGCTGCTGAGCATGGTCGAGCGTGCCTTCGGGTTCCAGCGGACCTTTCCCGCGCTGCGACGGCTCGACGAGCAGATCCTTCGCCGGTTCCCGGCCACCTGGCGACTCGCCTGGTACGGGATCCTGTACTTGACGGCCTCAGGTGCCCTGGCGCAGGCCGACGACGAGGCGGCGTGACCGAGCGGCGAAATGTGCGTCGATCGCCCGTTCACGAAGGTTCCGCGACGATCGCGCCGGTGATTTCCGGCTCGACCGTGCCGCCCAGCGGTCGAGGACGAGCAGGAGCTCATAGACGTCGATCGCCGATCGCGGGACGACCTCCGAGCCGTAGTACCCGGCCAGGAACGCGGGCTCCAGGCGATCCAGCGCCCGGCCGAAGACCATCCCGCGCGTGACCGCGTTCGCACGACTCGTATGGAGGGCGACGAGGAACCCCGCCAGATCCTCGTACGGTGGTGCCTGCCACCGGGCCAGCAGGTCGATGACGGCGGTTCGTCCGGACGCGTCGACCAGGATGTTGCGTGGGGCGAAGTCGCCATGGCTGACGACCATCGGCAACCGTTCGGGCAGGATGGCCGCCGCCGCGATGCCCGCCTCGACGAAGGTCGTCACGTCGTGGGCCGTCATCCGAGGCTCCAGGTATGCCCCGAGCGCCGTGAAGGCGTCGATGATCTCCTGGCGCGTCTGCTGGCGCGCCGGGCGTCCGTCCACGGGGGTGTCGTGGAGCACCCTGAGCCAGCGACCGGCCGCCGCGACGAGGCTTGCCGGTCGCAACGCCGGCTCCCGGTGGAAGCGCCCCCGTACCAGCAGGCGGTGGAGCGGCCGCCCGTCGAAGGCCTCCATGACCAGGGCGGTCGATCGGGGCAGGACGCCGACGGCGCGCACGGCCGTCAGGGTCGGATCGGCGATCGCCGCCAGACGCGCCTCGACCATCCTGAGGGCGTCGAACTCGAGCTGGAGCCGCTCCGCGATGTCGACCCGGTCCACCAGGCGTGGCCGCGTCTCGACCGCGCCACCCGCGGCCATCGACTTCACCACCATGGACCGCGTCCCGCCGCCGGTCCGCGCGACCTTGACATGCACCAGGTCCGCGAAGGCCCGCAAGTCGCGCTCCGCCACCTCGATGTCGGCGTCCGCCGGGACATCCGGATACGCGACCGCCAGCAGCGGCCGCAGCTCGTCCAGGATGGTCGTGAGGCGGGGATCCATGCAGGCGAGCCTAGCATCCCGATCCCGTGACCGATGACTGAGCCACGGTCCGGCGACGGCCCGCCGGACGCCACCCTTGGCGCCGACGGCGCGGCCGTGCGCGATCCGAGACCCGATGCCACGCACCACGAGGAAGCCGGCCACTACCGCGGCTCCACCGTCCTCGTCTTCGGTCGGTTCATCGGGCTCGCGCTGGACCTCGCGACGCAGGTCATCATCGTCCGTGCCCTGACGCGAACGGAATTCGGAGCGTTCGCGTTCGGGCTGTCCGTGGCGTCCTTCTTCGCGACGATCGCCCTGCTCGGCCTGGACAAGACGATCTCGCGGTTCGTGCCCCTCTACGAGGAGCAGGAGGACCCGCGCCGCCTGGCCGGTGCGCTCGTGGTGGCGTTCGGTGTCGTCGCGGCCGTGAGCGCGTTCCTGGTCCTCGCTCTCCTCGGCCTCCAGGCCACCATGGGCGAACGGCTGGTCGAGAACGCGCTGGCCCGCGAGATGCTGCTGATCCTGTTCCTGATGGCGCCGATCCGGGCCTTCGACAGTCTGATGACGTCCACCTTCGCCATCTTCGGCAGCACGCGATCCATCGTGATCCGGCGCAACATCATCGCCCCCGGCCTGCAGCTGCTCGTCGTGCTCGTGGTGCTCGTCGCCGACCAGCCGCCACGGATCCTGGCGATCGGGTACGTGGCGGCCGGCGCCATCGGCATCGCGCTGTTCGCGTCCGTGCTCGCCCGCCAGCTGCGGGTGCGCGGCATCGCTCGACGGATCCGCCGCCGCGACGTCGCGCTGCCTGGTCGGGCGATGCTCGGATTCAGCCTCCCGCTGCTGTCATCCGACGTCGTCCTCCTGCTGCGGACGTCCGTGGTCGTGATCCTGCTGCAATACCTGGGCACCTCCCGGGAGGTGGCGTCGTACGGCGCGGTCCTGCCCCTCGCCCGACAGAACCTGGTCATCTATCAGAGCTTCGCGTTCCTGTTCGTCCCCCTGGCCGCCCGACTCTTTGCGCGCGGCGAGGACAAGCGGCTCCGGGACATGTACTGGCGCACGGCGGCCTGGATCGCGGTCGCCACGTTCCCGGCCCTGGTCATGTCGGTCCCGCTGGCCGGTGGCGTCGTGGTCCTGCTGTTCGGACAGGCGTACGCGGATTCCGCGACGGTCCTGGCCGTCCTGGCGATCGGACATTTCGTCAGTGCGGCGCTGGGGTTCAACGCCCTCACGTTGCGGGTCCAGGGCGCGGTGCGCCTGATCGTCATCGTGGATGTGGTCGCGGCCATCATCAGCGTCGGCGGCAGCATCCTGCTCATCCCGATCTACGGCGCGCTCGGCGCCGCGGTGGCCACGAGCGCCACGCTCATCGCGCAGAACCTGCTCTACCAACGCGCTCTGGCCCGATCGCCGGTGGGCCTGCCCGAACGACGCCACGTCGTGACGTTCGTCGCGATCGGCGCGACGATCGCGTCGCTGTGCATCCTCCAGGTCGCGTTCGACCTGTGGCTGATCACCGGCGTCATCCTTGGCGGCATCGCCTGGCTCGCGCTCCTCGTGGCCAGCCGTCGGTCGCTCGGGATCGCGACGTACTTCCCCGAGCTGCTGCGCATCCCGGGCGCGCGGCGGCTGTTAGTGCCCGACGAGACGGAGGATCATCCGAATGCCGACTGAGCCGACGTCCGTCGTCCTCGACCTTCACGGGTATCTCGCCATCGGGCTTGTCGGCGCCGGGACGGCCGAGATCGCCGCCGTCCGTCGTCAGCTGGGTCCACTCCCGTCGATCGAGGGCCGCGACCCGGACATCGTCATCCGCTTCGTCGACCGGCTCGTGCTCGATGGGCCGCTGCGGCCCCTGGGACGCGAGGCGGCCCACGACGATGCGACGTTCGTGGTGCTGCGCGGTCGACGCAAGACGCAGGTCAGGGTCGCCGTACCCGTGGACCGTCTCGGCACCCGACCGATCGAGCTCGTGGCAGAGCGCGGCCTGCCGGCGGTCCCGTACCTCCTGCCGATCATCAACCTGACGATGCTCTCGGTAGGCATCATCCCCGTCCACGCGAGCGCCTTCATCGCCGACGGGCGAGGCACCCTCGTCACCGGCTGGGCGAAGGGTGGCAAGTCGGAGGCCCTCCTCGCGTTCGCCGATCACGGAGCGACGTATGTCGGGGACGAATGGGTGTTCGTGACGCCCGACGGGCCATCGATGGCCGGCCTTCCGGAGCCGATGCGGGTGTGGGACTGGCAGCTCGACCAGGTGCCCCATCTGCGCGATCGGATCGGGCTTGGGCGCCGCCTCCGGCTCGGGGCGGCAGCCGGGACATCGCGTCTGCTCCATGCGACGGCGGGGGCCCCGCTCGTGCGCTCGACCGCACCGGGCGACACCGCGCGCCGACTCGAGGCGATCGCCGAGCAGCAGCGCTCGCTGCAGATCCCACCCGCACGGATCTTCGATGGCCGGATCGCCGCAGGACCGACCGCCCTCGACGTCGTGATCCTGATCGAGACCGTGCTCGACTCCGGACCGTCGGTCGCATCGATCGAGCCGGCGCAGGTCGCCCGACGGGCGGCGGCGACCATCGCCTACGAATTGCTCGACGTCCAGGCACTGGCGCTCGCCTACCGGTACGCCTTCCCGGACCGCGAGATCCCGATCCTGGCGTCGCTCGCCGCCACGATCGAGGTCCGCCTCGGCGCCGCGATCGCCTCGACCCCGTGTCTCCTCGTACGCCACCCGTCGCCGGCGGACATCCCCGCGCTCCACGATCTCATCGCCGACGCGATCGCGCGGTTGCCGCCCGTACGAACGTGACGTTGCCGCGCTGCACCGAAGCCGTGCCCCGGCAACGATTCCGAGGCGCTCGATGCGCGTCGACCGGCGACATCTGTCCTACACTCCGCGTCCGAGACCGGTCGCTGCCGAGCCAGGGTCTCGACCAGGGGGTATTCCGCCGATGTCATCCTTCGAGCCGCCCGCGTCCGCGGCCGTGGCGCGCGCGCCACGATCCGGGCGGAGCGTGGCGCTGATCGGGATCGACGGGGCCGGCAAGTCGACGGTCGCTCGTGCCGTGGTCGACCGTCTGCCGTTCCCTGCCGCGTACCTCTACATGGGCGTGAACCTGGACGCGAGCACGGTCATGCTCCCGACGACGCGGGCTGTCATGACGCTCAAGCGACGGCGCGGACGCCAGCCGGACATGACCGCCAACCGCGCGATCGATGACCGGCCGGTCGGAACGCTCGCGATGGTGCGACGCCTGGTCCGGATGACGAACTGGCTCGCGGAGGAAGCCTACCGGGCCGTCCTCGCGCGACGCCTGCAGCGCCGAGGCAGCGTCGTCGTCTTCGACCGCCACTTCTTCTGCGACTACTACGCGAGCGCGATCGCTCCGACATCGGCAAAGCGTCCGCTGGACGTCCGCCTCCACGGCTACGTGCTGGATCAGTGGTATCCGCGCCCCGACCTCGTCCTGATGCTCGACGCGCCTTCGGACGTCCTCGTCGCGCGACGGCCGGAGGTCATCCCCGACACCGTCGCGCAGCGTCGCGAGGAGTATCTGGACCTGGCGCGCGTGTTCCCGGCGTTCGAGGTCATCACGGTCGACCGGCCACTCGAGCACGTCGTGGAGGATGTCGTCGACCGCATCGTCGCCTTCGTCGGTCACGACACCGCGACCGACCCGCTGACCACGATCGCGGCAGCCAAGACTGACGACCGGAGCGTCGAGCTCGGCGTCGATGGACACGGGGGGATCGAGATGGAGACAGCACCGGCGGGGGGTTCGTGATGCGGATCCTCATCGCGAGCCAGATCGCACCGGCCGCCCTGGAGACGCTGCGCTCGGAGCACGACGTGTGCCTGGCGGTGGGGGCGTCCGAGGACGAGCTGGCCGTCGCCGCCGCCGACCGGGAGGCCATCGTCTTCCGCAGCGGCGTGACGATCGGGCCGGGAGCCCTGGCGGCGCCGAACCTGCGCCTGCTCGTGCGCGCCGGGTCCGGACTCGACAACCTCGACGTCCAGGCCGTCCGCGATCGTGGCATCGAGCTGGTCCGGATCCCTGGTCCCGGCGCCCAGGCCGTGGCGGAGCTGACGTTCGGGCTCATGATCGCCCTGGCCCGGAGCATCGTCCTGGCCGACGGCTACCTTCGCGACGCCCACTGGAAGAAGTCGGAGCTGGTCGGCTACGGGCTGCGCGGTAAGCGCCTCGGGATCGTCGGTCTGGGCTCGATCGGTTCGCGCGTCGCGGCCCTTGGGTCCGCGTGGGGGATGCGACCGATCGGCGTCGTCGAGCATCCATCGGACGAGCGGGCATCGACCTTCGCCGCCGACGGGATCGACCTGGCGCCGCTCGATCAGGTCCTCGAGGAGTCGGATTTCATCAGCGTCCACACCCCGCTCACCGAGGTGACGCGCGGGCTGATCGGCGCCCGCGAGCTGGCCATCGTGAAGCCCGGCGCGTTCCTCGTGAACATCGCCCGCGGCGGGGTGGTCGACGAGGCCGCGCTGCTCGCGGCACTCCAGCCGGGCGGCCGCGTCCGCGGTGCCGCCCTCGATGTTCACGTAGCCGAAGGCGAAGGCCGACGGTCGCCCCTCGCGGATCTCCCGAACGTGGTGCTGACGCCGCACATCGGCGCCCAGACCATCGATGCCCAGGAAGAGATCGGACGCGAGGTCATCGCCATCATCACGGCGCGATCGGGCCGGCCTGCCGGCAGCGATCCGACCGCCACGAACCCAGGGGGAACCGACCATGGATAGAGCTGCAGCCAAGCGACGTCGACTGCGCGAGGGCCTGCGCGGCGATCGCGCCGTCGTCGCCGTCGGGGCGCACGATGCGCTGACCGCGAAACTCATCGGGACCCATGGCTTCGATGCCGTCTGGGTGAGCGGCCTCGGCGTCGCGACGATGGCCCACGCGATGCCCGACGTGAACCTCACGACGATGACCGAGGCGCTGGCCGCGGCCATCCGGATCGACGGCGCGACGGACCTGCCGGTGATCGCGGACTGCGACAACGGCTTCGGCGGGCTAGGGAACGTCGTGCGGACCCTCGTGGAATACGAGCGCGCCGGGATCTCCGCGATCAGCATCGAGGACAACCTCTTCCCGAAGCGCAACAGCCTGCTCGGCGCGGACACCAAGCGGGAGCTGCTGCCGATGCGGGAGCAGGCCCGCCGGCTGCGGGCCGCCAAGCAGGCCCAGCAGACCGAAGACTTCGTGCTCATCGCCCGGGTGGAGAGCCTTATCGCCGGACACGGCGTCGAGGACGCCTGTGCGCGGGCCGACGCCTACGCCGACGCGGGCGCGGACGCGATCCTCATCCACTCGCGCGACAAGACCCTGGCCGAGATCGAGGGCTTCCTGGGATCCTGGTCGAAGTTCGGGACCGTCCCGCTCGTCGCGGTGCCGACGCTGTTCCCGACGTTCTCGTCCGCCCAGCTGTACGACCGCGGCTTCAACCTCGTGATCCTGGCCAACCAGCCGATGCGCGCCGCAGTCGGCGCCATCGAGTCCACGCTCGCGGCCCTGGCCGTCAGCGGACGGGCAGCCGATGTCGAGGCCTCGATCGTCCCGGTCGACCACATCTTCGACCTGGTCGACACGAAGCAGGCCATCGCTCTCGAGGACGAGGGCGGCGTGGCTTGATCCGGTCGCGCGGACCGATCCCGACCGACCGCCCGCCGGCGGTGGTCGTCGGCCTCGACTGCATCACGGGCCTCCAGACGACGCGCCTCTTCACCGAGCGCGACATCCCCGTCGTCGGGGTCGTGGCGGACCGGCACCATTTCTGCGCCCGGACCCGGCTGCCGGTCGCGATCGTCGAGGCGCCGCTGCGGGGCCGGAAGCTGGTGGATGCGCTCGTCGCCCTTGGCGAACGCCTTGAGCATCCGGGCGTCCTCGTCCCGTGCACGGATGCCGCGGTCCTGGCGATCTCCGAGGGCCGCGAGCGCCTGTCAGCGTTCCGGTTCGTGCTTCCCGACCACGAGGACGTCGAACGGCTCATGGACAAGGTCCGCTTCGCCGAGCACGCGCTCACGGCCGGGCTCCCCATCCCGCCGACGGCCGTGCTCCGCTCGCGAGCCGACGCCGAGCAGGCGGCATCGAGCCTGGCCTTTCCGGCCGTCGTCAAGCCCGGCATGAAGAGTCCGGCCTGGCAGGCAGGCACGCGGGCGAAGGCGATCCAGGTGGCGACACCGGACGAGCTCCTTGCGACCTATGACCGCGTGGCCGCCTGGTCCGACGTCCTGATCGCGCAATCGTGGATCGCCGGGCCGGAGGACGGACTCGTCTCGGTGAACGTGTACTACGACCGGACGGCGAGCTCGCGCGTCACCTTCGTCGCCAGGAAGCTCCGCCAGTGGCCGCTGGACACCGGCACGAGCTCGCTGGGCGAGGAGATCCGCAGCCCTGAGGCCGAGGCCGTCGCGCGATCGCTCTTCGGGAGCGTCCCCTATCGCGGCCTGGGCTACGTCGAGGCGAAGGTCGACGAGCGGACCGGCCGGCTCCTGATCATCGAGCCGAACATCGGTCGCCCGACCGGGCGCTCCGCGATCGCGGAGAAGGGCGGGGTCGAGCTGCTCCTGTCGGTCTACCGCGACGCCCTCGGCGAGCCCCTGCCCGAGGCCATCACCCAGCACTACCGCGGGGTCAAGTGGATCTACTGGCGTCACGACCTCCAGGCGGCCCTCATGCGGATCGCCCGTGGGCAGCTGAGCCCGATGGGCTGGTGGCGGTCCGTTCGCGGCCAGCGCATCGAGGCGGTCTTCGCCCGGCGCGACCCCGCGCCCTTCGTGGCCGACGTGGTCAACACGGTCGGGTTCGCGCTCTCCGCGGCTCGCCGGCAACGGCTCGGCGATGCCGTGGGTGGCTCGGGCGGGCCCGGCGACGCGGGGCGCGGCGCGGCACCACCACGGTCTGACGATGGCCGTCCATGGGGCCATCCGGATGGCCGCCGGCAGTCCCCCGGCCAGCTTCGTCGTCGACGTGCTCGAGCGACTCGTCCCTGGCCGTCGCGACATCCTGTCCGTCCTGACCTTCCACCGGATCGCGCCGCTCGACGCGGGCGCGGCCCCGGGTCTGCTGAGTGCGACGCCGGACGGCTTCGCCGACCTGCTCGATGCGCTCGCCAAGCGTCACGCGATCATCGGCATCGAGGACGTCCTGCGCCGCGCCGCGGGTGGCCCCAGCCTGCCTCCGCGATCCCTCCTGCTAACGGTCGACGATGCGTACCGCGACTTCGCGGACCACGCCTGGCCGCGATTGCGCGAGCGTGGCATGCCGGTCGTGCTCTTCGTCCCGACCGCCTACCCCGACGCCCCCGAGCGCTCCTTCTGGTGGGATCGCCTCTATCACGCCGTCATGACGACCAGCCGCGCGACGATCGAGGGCCCGGAGGGTGCCATGGCCCTCGCGACGCCGGCGGCTCGGGCCGATGGGTACCGTGCGCTCCGCGACAACCTGAAACGGCTGCCCCACGCGGCGCTGCCGGCGACGATGGATGGGCTGTTCAGCAGCCTCGATGTCGAGCAGCAGGCGTCGCTCGTCCTGGGCTGGGACGCCTTGCGGACGCTCGCCGCCGACGGTGTCGCGCTCGCGCCGCACTCGCGCACCCATCCGCTCCTGACCCGCGTGGACCCGAGCGCGCTCGACGGCGAGATCGCCGGATCGCGTGACGACCTGGCCGCGGCGACCGGGTCGACCATCGCCGCGTTCGCCTATCCGTCGGGTGCGGTCTCGGGTCCGGTGGCCGACGCGACCGGGCGCGCCGGAGCCCGGGTCGCCTTCGCGACGACGCGCGGCGTCAACGACCTGCGCACGGCCGACCTGTTGCAGCTCCGCCGGGTCAACGTGTCCGTCCGGACGCCCGGCCCGGCCATCCGTGCCCAGGTGCTGCGATGACCGGCCGACGCCGATCGCAAGGGGTGCGCGGAGGCAACGCCACAGACCCGCCTTCGGCGCCGTCGATGGTAGGCTGCGCGTTCCGAGCGTACCGACGGATCCTGATCCGCCCCGCTTCCCATCCATCCTGAGGATCACACGTGGACCTGTCCGGATACCTCGCGGTCGCCAAGCGCTGGTGGTGGACGCTCATCGTCGCCGCATGGATCGCGGGCCTGACCGGCTATCTGGTCGCCACGACCATCCAGCCGACGTACGAGGCCCAGGTCAAGGTCCTCGTCGGTCCGCTCAATACCGACACGGACACGCTCCGGGCGAGCGGCCTGCTCGTGCAGACGTACGCGCAGTACGTCACCACCCGCGAAGTCCTCGCGTCCACGATCCAGGAGCTCGGCCTCGACCTGCAGCCCGACGACCTGGCGGCGGCGACCCGAGCGACGGCCAATGACGTCACGCGGATCCTGACGATCCAGGTCGAGGCGGACGATCCAAAGCAGGCGAGCGATCTGGCCAACACGGTCGCGACCGAGCTGGAGCAGCTGACATCGAAGGGCCTGAGCCGACCGGAAGGTCTCGTCCAGATCGTCGAGTTCGCGCAGCCGAGCCCTGAACCGGTCGCTCCCCAGGTGTCGCTGATCGCCCTGCTCGCCGCGCTGGCGGGCGTGATCGTCGCCATCGTCGTGGTGCTCCTCCTGGAGTACTTCGGCGACACGGTCCGGACCGGCAAGGAGTTCGCCACCCTGGCGCGGGCGCCGCTCCTCGGGTCGGTGGTCGCACCGGGCGGCGACCCACCCAGCGCGTCGGATCTGGTCGCCCTGGCGGCCCCGGATTCGCGGGCCGCGGCGCAATACCGGCTCATCTCGACGAAGATCGCCCTGGACCCCGAGCGGACGACGGTCCGCAGCATCCTCGTGACCGACGTCGACTGGGAAGGCCAGGCCGCGGTCATCGGGGCGAACCTGGCGGCGACGCTCGGCCGGCTCGGACGACCGGTGGTCCTCGTCGACGGGGCCGGGGTCGGCGGCACGCTGACGCAGCTCCAGGGCCTGGCCGACCGCGCCGGACTGACCGACGTCGTGTCGAGCGATCTCGCCGTGATCCGGCCGCGGGACGAGACGCGGGCACTCCCGATCCTGCCGGCAGGCCGGTCGCCCCTCGACAGCGTCGACCCGGACCGACTCGGGGAAGTCATCGACGATCTCGCCGGGGACGACGGTCTCGTGGTGCTGGTCGGGGCCCCGATCCAGACCGCGCCGGTCACGCTCGCACTCGCGCGCGTGGCCGACTCGGTGATCCTGGTCGCCCGGCGCGATCGGGCTCGCCGCCAGGACATCGACCTCGCGACCGAGTCCCTGCGAGCGGTCGGGGCCGCGGCAGCCGGTGTCATCCTGACCGAGCGCAGCCCGCTGTTGACGTTCCGCCGCGATCACCGGACCGGCGAGGCGCGGTCCACGGTGGTGGTGGAGGTCCGCTCGTCGAGCGGTCCGCGCGGCTCCGGAGGCCGGCCGCGGATCGATGGACCGACCCGCTCACGAACCTCCACCTCCCGGTCCCCGCGACCGGTGAACCTCGCCGACGCGGGCACGGCCGACAACGTCGGCGCGACCTGACCGTCGCGTGCGCGTCCTCGTCACCGGAGGGGCGGGCTATATCGGCTCGCAGACCACCAGGCTCCTCCGCTCGGCCGGTCACGAGCCGGTGGTCATCGACACGCTCGAGCACGGACATGCCGCCGCCATCCCCGGCGTCGAGCTCGTCGTCGGATCGATCGCCGACGGATCACTCGTTCGACAGGTCCTGGCCGACCGCCGGATCGAGGCCGTCCTCCACTTCGCCGCGCTGAAGTCGGTCGAGGAGTCGGTCGCCGAGCCCGGCCGCTACTTCGAGGCCAATGTCGGCGGGAGCGCCACCCTGCTGCGGGCGATGGAAGCCACCGGCGTCCGCCGACTCGTGTTCTCGTCGACGTGCGCCGTGTACGGCGAACCGAGTCGCGTGCCGATCGACGAGGATGCGCCGACCCGCCCCGAGAACCCGTACGGGGAGAGCAAGGCGCTGGTCGAGCGCATGCTCCCGTGGTTCGAGCCGGCCGGCCTGAGCGCGGTCACGCTCCGGTACTTCAACGCCGCCGGCGCCGAGCCCGATGGTGCCTTCGGCGAGGACTGGGACCGCGCGCCCAATCTGGTGCCGGTGGCCATCCGGTCCGCCCTGGGCTACGGGCCGCCGCTGCGCGTCTTCGGGACGGACTACCCCACGCCCGACGGGACGGCCATCCGCGACTACATCCACGTCGTCGACCTCGCGGACGCCCATATCCGGGCTCTCGGATATCTCGCCGACGGCGGTCAGGCCGTGACGCTCAACCTCGGCACCGGGATGGGGTCCTCCGTTCGTGCCGTGATCGCCGCGGTGCAGGAGGCGACCGGTCGGGCGATCGACGTCCAGGAGGCACCGCGTCGCCCCGGCGATCCCGCGGCGGTCTGGGCCGACCCGTCGCGGGCGGCCGCCATCCTTGGCTGGCGGGCTCGGTACGGCCTCGAGGAGATCGTCGCGTCGGCCGTCCGCTGGCATCGAGCCCATCCGGCCGGCTACCTGGCCTCGACGCGATGCCTGACGCCGACCCGGACGCGCCCGTGGCGTACGTCATGTCGCGGTTCCCGAAGCTGACCGAGACGTTCATCCTCGACGAGCTCGTCGCGGTCGATCGCCAGGGTCTGCGGGTGGAGCTGTTCCCGCTCCTCCGGGAACGGGCCGAGATCGTGCATCCCGAGGCCGTGCCCTGGGTGGCACGGGCGCGCTACCTGCCGTTCGTGTCGCTGCCGATCCTCCGTTCCAATCTCGGCATGCTCGTCCGACACCCGCGGCGCTACCTCGGCACCTGGGCCGCCATGGTGCGCGGGACGGCCCGGAGCCCGAACTTCCTGCTCGGCGGGATCGGGATCTTCCCGAAGGTCGTGCACGCGAGCCGCCTGATGACCGAGCTCGGCGTGACGCACGTCCACTGCCACTTCGCCAACCATCCGGCCCTGGCCGGCTTCCTGATCCATCGACTGGCGGGCATCCCCTACAGCTTCACCGCCCATGGCTCGGACCTGCACGTCGACAAGACGATGCTCGCCCAGAAGGTGCAGGAAGCCGCGTTCGTCGTCACGATCTCGCGCTCGAACGCGGCCGTGATCACCGAGGCGTGCGGACACGCGGTCGACCACCTCGTCGTCATCCACTGCGGCATCGACGGCGCCGTCTTCCGGCCGACCGCGCGGGTCGCGGGACCGCCCCTGGCCATCACCTGCATCGGCACGCTGCACGAGGTGAAGGGCCAGCGCTACCTCATCGAGGCCGCCGCCGACCTGGTCCGGCGCGGCGTCGACATCCAGGTCGCGTTCGTCGGCGACGGCCCGGACCGGGAACGTCTCGAGCGACAGGTCGCCGAGCTCGGACTCGGCGACCGCGTCGCGTTCCTCGGGCAGCGACCACGGGCGCAGGTGATCGAGCGACTGGCCGAGACCGACGTCCTCGTCGCGCCGAGCGTCCCGACGTCCGGCGGCAAGCGCGAGGGCCTGCCGGTCGTGCTCATCGAGGCGCTCGCCGCCGGCGTCGCGGTGGTGGCCAGCCACCTGTCCGGGATCCCGGAGCTGGTCGAGACCGACGTCACGGGCATCACGGTCCCGCCCGGTGACAGCGCGGCGCTCGCCGACGCCCTGGAACGGCTCGCGCTGGATCCTGCGCTTCGCGCCCGCCTCGCGGAGACGGGTCGGGCCCGGGTGGCCGCCGAATTCGACCTCGACACCAACGCCCGACGGCTCATCGCCCTCTTCCACGGGGCCGCGCCGAGCAGGGGCGCGGCGTGATCCGCCGCCTCGCGTTCTGGTCGGCGAGCGGACTGGTCGCCTTCACCTATGTCGGGGCGCCGCTCCTGATCCTGGCCCGTGCCGCCCTGCGCCCGCGGCCGGTGCGGACCGCCGCCATCGAACCGACGATCTCGGTCGTGCTGGCCGCCCACAACGAAGCCGCCAGCATCGCGGCCCGGTTGGCCAACCTCGCGGGCCTGGACTACCCGCCGGAGCGGCTCGACGTGATCGTCGCGTCCGACGGCTCCGATGACGCGACCGTGGCCATCGCATCGGCCGCGGCCGGGGCACGCGTGACGGTCCTCGACCTGGCCCGGGTCGGCAAGGCGGCGGCGCTGGACGCGGCGGTCGTCCGCGCCACCGGCGACGTCGTGGTGTTCACGGACGCGAACACCGCCTTCGCACCCGACGCGCTCCGGGCGATCGTCCGGCCCTTCGCGGATCCGTCGGTCGGCGGTGTCGCCGGCAACCAGGTCTACCTCCGCGGCGGGGACGCGCCAGCCGCGATCGGCGAACGAAGCTACTGGGATTTCGACCGGATGATGAAGCGGGCCGAGAGCGTCGCCGGGAGCACCGTGTCCGCGACGGGCGCGATCTACGCCGTCCGGCGCGAGCTCGTCCCGTCCATCGTGGCCGGCGTCACCGACGATTTCTACACCTCGACCGCGGTCATCGATCGCGGCCGACGCCTGGTGTTCGCCGAGGACGCGGTCGCGTACGAACCGCCGGCCGAGTCCACCGGCGATGAGTACGGCCGCAAGCGACGGATCATCGGCAGGGGATTCCGAGGCGTCCTCGCCCGCCGGGCGCTCCTGGATCCGCGCCGGACCGGGTTCTATGCGGTCCAGCTCGGGTGGCACAAGCTCCTGCGGCGGCTGATGGCGGTCCCGATCCTTGTCATCGGCCTCAGCAGCCTCAGCCTCGCCCGCGATCACCGGTTCTATCGGACACTGAGCGCGATGCAGCTCCTCGGTTACGGTCTGGCGGCCATCGGCATCCTGGCGCCCCGCTCGCGCGTCGGACGCTCGAAGCCGGTTGCCCTGGGCAGCTTCGTGGTCCTCGTCAACATCGCCTCACTGCACGCGGCCGTGGACGTGATCCGTGGCCGCCGGATCGAGCGCTGGGTGCCCACGCGCTCGGCACCGCCGTCCGACGACGAGGGCCGACCATGAGTGCCGTGACCCCGGCCGACGCCGCCCCGGCGCGCACGCACGGCCGGTCCCTGGTGCCGATCGTCGCCATCGGCCTGACGATGGCGGCGAGCCTGGCGATCGGTGCTGCCGCGGGTGGGTCGGCCATCCTGGCGATCGCCGGGGCGCTGGCGCTGTTGGCGGCCGTCACGATCGCTATCCGGCCCGAGCTGGCGGTCCTGATCGTGGTCGGCCTCGTGTACAGCAACGCGCCGGTCGTCCTTGCCCAGTTCCACGGGCTTCCGCTCGTCCTGGCGGCGGCGGTCCCGTTCATCCTCGTGGCCGCGCTCGCCTACGACCTGCTGGTCCGACGCGAGCCGATCGTCGTGACGCCGGCTTTCCCATGGATCACGCTCTACCTCGTCGTCGTGATCCTTTCGACGATGGCGTCGCGCGACGTGCGGGCGACGTCGGACGCGTTGTGGTCGTTCATCATCGAGGGGTACGCCCTCTACTTCCTCATCACGAACACGGTCCGGTCGCCGCAGCTGATCCGCTCGATCATCTGGGTGTTGCTCATCACCGGTGCGCTCCTCGGTGCGCTGTCGCTGTGGCAGGCCCTCACCGGGACCTACGGCTCGTCCTACTTCGGCTTCGCCCAGACCGAGGCCGCGATCAGCGGCGTGACCGAGACGGGCGTGTCGCGGCTGGCCGGCCCGATCGGCGAGAAGAACCGGTACGCCCAGATCATGCTGATGCTGGTTCCGCTCGGCATCCTCCAGTTCACGGCCGAGCGTCGGCGGATCCTGCGGCTCGGCGCCCTTGGCTGCGCCGCGCTGTCAGCGATCGCCGTCGCGCTGACGTTCTCGCGGGGTGCCGCCCTGGCGGGCGCCCTGATCCTCGTGGCGATGGTGGCGCTGCGCTACATCCGCCTCAGCCACCTGCTCGCGACCATAGCCGTCATCGCGGTGGTCGCGGTCGCCGTCCCGACCTACGGTGAGCGACTCACGAGCCTGGCCGACATCGGGGCCCTGCTGTCCGACGAACCGGCGTCGGCCGAAACCGACAACTCCCTGCTCAGCCGCGCCACCGAGAACCTGGCGGCCCTGCACGTCTTCCTCGACCACCCGCTCCTCGGGGTCGGTCCGGATCAGTTCCCGACCTACTACCGGGCGTACGCCGACGGGATCGGCGTCAGCGTGCGGGCCGCCGATCGGCAGGCGCACAACCTCTACCTCGAGACCGCCGCCGAGACCGGCATCCTCGGGTTCATCACGTTCATGGGTGCCGTCGCCGCCACGGTCATCCAGCTCGCCCGGGCGCGCGCGGCAGCCCTCGCGCGACGGCCTGACCTCGCCGCGATGGCGACGGGGTTCCTGCTCGCGGTGTTCGCGTACATGGCCACCGGCATCTTCCTGCACCTGTCGTACGCGCGCTATTTCTGGCTGGTCCTCGCCCTCGCCGGGGCGACCGCGAGCGTGGTCCTCGAGACCATGGCCAAGCCCGACGACGCGCCGGCGACGGCATCGGAAACCGAACAACGCGACGGCCCCCGCGGTGGAGGCCGTCGCGCATTGATCCATCCGCCGGATCGGGAGGCGATCTCCCGCCGGCACCGACCCTACGTCACCGGCTGTAGAGCCAGTCCGTGTAGCCGAAGCTCTTGCCGGGCGTCGTGGTGGTCGAGGTCGCGAACCCGGTGCCATAGCGCCGATTGATCAGCCAGGGCTGCCAGCGATCGTCGCCGGTCGCGGGGTACCCCAGGTTGTTGATCCGGCCGAAGGCCCGCAGGATCGCCTTGTCGGACCAGTCCCACGCCGGGTAGCCGGCGCGGGACAGCAGCTCCGCCTGGAGCAGGACGCCTTGGAGCGCCTCCCAGGTATAGCTCGCCCCGAGGTCGCCGACGGTCGGCATCGAGCCGCCTCGACGCATGTCGTCGGGGAGCACCCCGTCGACGCTCATGCCGTTCTTGGACGCCCCGACCGGGTTGATCCCGACGGGCGTTGTCTGGCTCGCCTGCCAGGTCAGGTCGGCGCCGTAGGTGAACGATGCGTACGACGACCGGTCGCCGAGGTACCCATGGAAGACCCGGGCCGCCCGAGCGAGGTCGGCGGTGTCGCCGAGATACAGGTCGGCCGCGATGCGGCCGGCACCGGCGTGCGCTCCCCAGTTGTTCGGTCGCTTCTCGTGCATGCTGACGAGGGAGTAGCTGCGGTCCGGGTTGGCCCAGGTGCGGAGCCGGTCGAGCCACGACATCCAGGACGCGTCCCGCCAGCCGATGAGATCCGCCGCCAACACGAGCGGCGCCACGCCACGGGCGATGCCGAGGGCATCACCGGGGTACTCCGTGCCGACCGCGGCGCGCAGCATCGTGATCGTCTCGTCACGGTAGTGGGCGGTTCCGGTGCGTGCGAACACGAGGGCCTTGGCCAGCGCCGTGACGTCGTTGGGATCGTTCTGATCGGAGAGGTTCGGGCTGGCGACGGGCAGGTCGGCTCGCGCCTTCAGGGCATCCCAGGCCGCGCCGCTCGTCGGCAGTGACAACAGCTTCGCCCGGTCGATGAGGATCGTGCCGCCCGTGGGCAGCGCGGGCTGGGGCGGCGCCGGCGTGGCCGTCGGTACGGGCACGGGCGTCGGTGTGGGCGTCGGAGCTGCGGTCGGGAGGGGTCGCGGCGTGCCCGTCGGTGTGGTCGTCGGCGTCGGAGCCACGGTCGGCACCGGCGTCGGCCTGGGCGTCGGGGCCGCCGTCGGAGCGGCCGTGGGGGCCGCCGTCGGAGCGGCCGTCGGGGGCCGCGGTCGGAGCGGGCGTCGGAGCAACCGTTGGGGCCGCGGTCGGGGCCCCCGTCGGAGCGGCCGTGGGGGCCGCGGTGGGAGCGGGCGTCGGAGCAACCGTTGGGGCCGCGGTCGGGGCCGCGGTGGGAGCGGCCGTCGGAGCAACCGTTGGGGCCGCGGTGGGAGCGGCCGTCGGGGCCGCGGTCGGCGCCTCGGTCGGAGCGGCCGTCGGCGCCTCGGTCGGCGTCGGATCCGGCGTCGGGTCCGGCGTCGCCGCGGGCTTCTCGGTCGGATCGGGCGTCGCCGTCGGTTCCTCGGTCGGCTTCGGGGTGTGGCTCGGTGCGGCCCCGCCCTTGTTGCCCTTTCCGAGCTTCTTGCCACGGATGACGATCGCATCGATGGCGACGAGCTCATGATCGGGCGTGCCATCGACGACGATCTTCAGCGTGTGGGCCTGGTTGCTCCCGAACTTGGCCTGGAACAGCACCTCGTTCGGGTGGAACGCGCGGGCGTGGCTGTCCACGACGCGGACCTTGCGACCGTCGAGGTAGACGGTGGCCGTGCCCCGCGTCGGACCGGTCGGTCCGACCCAGGAGATCCCGGTGCCACGGAAGCGGATCGACGCGCTGGCGCCGCTCACACTCGCGTAGCGCGCCGAGCGGCCGAGGTAGGCCTTGTGGCCGGCCTTGGCCCAGACGCCCGTGTAATGGATCGCCTTGTCGGTCTCCTGGACCGTCCGGACGGCGTACGTCTCGGACCACGACCGGATCAGTCGTACTCCAGGGGAGCTTCCGGCTGACGTTGCGGTGAATGGCACGACGAGTGCTCCAAGGACGAGGAGCATCGTGATCGTCGCGAGCCAGTCACGGAGGCGGCGGGGGCTGGTGACGGGGGCGGCGGAGGTGGGAGGGGTGGGTTCTTCGACCCAGCGTGTTCCATCCCAGAACATGTGGCAGCTCCGTTCGGCAACCCGGCTGACTCCCATGGGGGAAGAGAGTCCCGTGGCTTTGCGACCCCGCTTCACAACGGGTGTGCGGCTTCGTGGACTGGGCACTTGGAGCCCTGGTCCCGCTAGTCTCCCGGACGCGTGCGCAGCACTCCATAGCCGATGCCGACTCGGGCGGCATCGATTGGTACTGGCAGAACGGGCCGACGTGCGCCCGTCTGGTGGCGACAAGGGCGGTCAGGTGCCGATGGGGGACACCCAGGGAGCGCCGGCGCGGTGTCTCCACGCAACGGGGCTCCGGCCGACCGACCTTGCGTCGCCTGGAGCCCGAACAGCGGGACGTCGATGACTTCGTACCTGACGTCCGGCAGAAGACATCCACGGCCCAGGTCCGGGGGCGACGTGTCCGTGGTGGGCGGCATTGTAGACAAGATCGCCGATCGTGTCGCGGACGGCCCCTGGAGGCGCCCGGATGGCCTCGAGACGGCCGGCAGACGGGGGAGCCGCGGGGGAGTCCGACCACCTGCGCCCGCGGGCGTCCTGGGGCTTATGGGTAGTAGCTGACCGTGACCCCGACGAACCCGAGCTCGAAGTCCTTGTTGCTCTGCGACGAGGCGTCGATCACGCGGACGCGGAACGCGCCCGGAGCGACGTCAGCGAGAGACCAGGCACGTCCCAGTCGTCGGTCGCACCGGCGAATGTATGGTGCCGGGACGCGCCGGTCGTCCGTACGGGTGGTGCCTCTTCGCGCCACGGCCCCGGATGGCCGCGACGGTTCGCCGGATCAGCCTCGTCCGCTCTCCGCCAGGCGCTCGTCGTAGCGCTGGTCGCGCCAGGCCAGCGCGGCCTTGAGGCCGTCGCGTCGGACGATGGCGTCCCACTCGCGCTGCTCGGGCGTGTCGGCCGCGTTGATGATGGCGCCGAGGTCGAGCCCGGCCTCGACGGCGAGTCGGAAGCCCGCGGCGTCCATCGCCCGATTGAGCATCCGCTTGGTCAGGGCCATGACCTCGGGCGGGGTCCGGGCGAGCCGGTCGGCCAGGGCATCGACCTCGGCCGCGAGCCGGTCCGCCGGCACGACCCGGTTGACGAGCCCGATCCGCTCGGCCTCGACGGCATCGATCAGGTCGCCGGTCAGGAGCAGCTCACGGGTCCGCTTCTGGCCGATGAGATACGGCATGAGCAGCGTGACCGGGGCCGATCCGTAGCGGATCTCCGGCTCACCGACCTTGGTCCCCTCGGCGGCCACGACCAGGTCGCAGGCCATGGCCAGCTCCAGGCCGCCCGCCAGGGCGTAGCCGTGGATCTGGGCGATGACCGGCTTGGGCGAGTCGAGGAACCGCAGGGTCGCGGCGACGTCGGCGGCGAGGAGCTCGCGCCAGTGGACCGGGCCGCCCACGCTGCCCTCGGCCTCCTCGGTCAGGTCGTAGCCGGATGAGAAGGCGCGGCCGGCGCCCTCGAGGACGATGACCCGGACGGCGTCGTCGGCCTCGGCCGCATCGAGGGCCGCCAGCAGGGCGGCAACCAGCGCACCGTCGAGGGCATTGAGCTTGGCCGGACGGTTGAGCGTGATGCGGACGCCCCACGGGGTGGCCGTCGTGAAGAGGACGGGTTCGTCAGGCATCGGTCCCCTCCAGCGGGTCGCCATCGAGGACCACCAGGGCGTCGACGGCGATGGCGCCGTCCGGCGTGGCGATGACCGGGTTGAGGTCGACCTCGACGAGGTCGGGGCGGGCGATGGCGAGAGCGGACAGCCCGGCGACGAGCGAAGCGACGGCGGCGCGATCGACCGGCGGGCGGCCGCGCACGCCGGTGAGGAGTCGGGTCCCGCGCAGCTCGTCGAGCATCGTCAGCGCCTCGTCGGCGTCGACCGGGGCCAGGCGGATGACGACGTCGTCGAGCACTTCGGCGAGGATCCCGCCGAGCCCGACCATGACCGCCGGACCGAACAGCGGATCGCGACGCAGGCCGACGATCAGCTCGACGCCGGCATCGGCCATCGGCTCGACGAGGAGCCCGCGGGCATCGATGCCATGGCGCCGCGCGGTCGCCAGCAGGTCGACGGCGGCGGCGTGCACGGCGTCGTCCCCGGCCAGATCCAGTCGCACCAGGCCGAGGTCGCTCTTGTGGGCGAGGTTCTCGGCATCGACCTTGAGCGCGACCGCGTGGCCGGCCATCGGGCGCGCCGCCTCGACCGCGGAATCCGCATCGGGCACCGCGACCGCCGCGGTCACGCACAGCCCGGCGGCGCGCAGCAGCTCCAGGCTCTCGCGCTCGGGCAGCACGATGCGGCCGAGGGCCGAGGCCACGGCGGACTTCGGGCTCGCCAGGCCCCGCCCGGCATCCGCATCGGCCCCGTACGAGGTCCGGTCGCGCGCGAGCGCCGGCCAGCCGGTCCGCCAGGGCGCGCCACCCGCACCGGCACGGGTGTCGTGACGGGCCTGCCAGCGCGCCACGGAGGCGATGGCCGTGAAGGCCTCGACGGCGCCGCGCAGCAGCGGCGCTCCCGCCCCGTGCTCGTCGAGGACGGCCTTGGTCTCCGGCGGGTGATCGCCCGACGTCAGCGACACGTAGACGGGCAGGATCCCGGGACGGTCCCGGGTCGCGGCGAGGAGCGGGAACGTGACGTCGTTGGCCGTGGCCACCTCGGCGCTCATCGACTGGTACGGGAAGTCGTGGACGAGGACCAGGACGTCGTACGCGCCCGACGCCGCCATGGCCTCGAAGCAGGCGCCATACGCCAGTGGCGGATCGGCGGCGCCCCATGGGTCGAGCGGGTTGCCGATGTAGCCCATCGTCGGGAGCTGCTCGAGGATCGCTTCGCGGGCGGCGGGCGGGATGGGTGGCAGGTCCACGCCGGTGCGCGGGGCGAGGTCGGCGATGAGCGACGCCTCGCCGGTCGAAACGGTGACCACGCCCGTGCGGCCGCGACCCACGGTCCGACCCGTCCGGCGGACGCCTTCGACGAGCTCGGCCGTCTCGAGCAGCTCGTCGAGGTCGGCGCAGCGGATGACTCCGGCGGCATCGAGGGCCGCATCGGTCACGCGGGCCTCGCCCGCCAGCGACCCCGAATGGGCGATGGCCGCTTCCTGTGCCTGGTCGCTGCGCCCGACCTTGACGGCCATGATCGGCTTGCCGAGCTCGAGGGCGCGGTCGGCCAGGGCGAGGAACCGCTCCGGCCGCTTGAAGCCCTCGACGAACAGGATCACCGAGGTCGTCGCCGGGTCGTCGAGGCAGTACGCGAGGTAGTCGCACACGTCGAGCACCACCTCGGAGCCGCAGCTGATGATCCGGCTGAACCCGACCCGCGCCCCCGAGTGGATGAAGGCGTCGGTGACGGACCCGGACTGGGCGATGCCGGCCACCCCGCCGCGCGGCAGGTACGGCGACACGTCCCCGATATAGGTCGCGCTGTTGGCCGTGAAGTCGACCACGCCCATGCAGTTGGGCCCGACCAGGGCGATGCCGTGCTGCCGGGCGACGTCCGCGACCTCGGCCTGCATCGCCGCCGCGGCGGCGCCGCCCTCCACGACCCCGCCGCCCGGGATGATAACGGCCGGGATGCCGGCGGCGGCCGCGTCGCGGGTGACCATCGCGGCACGCAACGGGTTGAGCGCCACGAGCGCGATGTCGGGGCGTTCGGGGAGCGCCTCGAGGCTCGGGTAGCACGGTTGGCCGTGGAGCTCGTCGTACTTCGGGTTGACGAAGTGGCAGCGGGTCGCGCTGCCCATCATCCGGAGGTTGTCGCGAACCGTCTCGGCGATCCAGCTCCGCGGCGACGCCCCGACCACCGCGACCGAGCGCGGCGCGAACAACGGGCGCAGGTCGATCACCCCCGGCGCCAGCGAGGCGGGTGCGACCTCGGTCATCCGACGACCCGGCCGACGCCGCGCTTCTCGAGCGCCCGGGCGATGATCACGCGCTGGATCTCCGACGTCCCCTCCCAGATGCGGTCGACGCGCAGCTCGCGCAGGAACCGCTCGGGCGCGTACTCGCGCATGTAGCCGCGACCGCCGAACACCTGGACGACCCGGTCGGCGCAGCGATACGCGGCCTCCGACGCGAACAGCTTGGCCAGCGAGGCCTTGGCGTGGAGCACCTTCGGGTCCGCATCGTTGTCGGCCAGCCAGGCCGCCTCGCGCGTCAGCAGCCGAGCCGCCGAGGCGTCGGCGGCCGAGTCGGCCAGCGGGAACGAGATGCCCTGGAAATCGTAGATGCGCTGCCCGAACTGGACGCGCTCCGTGGCCCACCCGACGGCCAGCTCGAGGAGCCGCTCCATCGCCCCCGAGCAGCGCGCCCCGATGTGGATGCGCTCTTCGACGAACCACTCGTTGGTGAGGTCGTCGGCGGCGCCGACGGATCCCAGGATCGACGCGGCCGGGACGCGCACGTCGGTCGAGGACGAACTGCGGGTGACGGTCGGCGAACGTGTGGGTGTAGTCGGGATCGTGCTTGAGGACGACGCCGGGTGTGTCGTAGTCGACGAGGAACAGCGTCGGCCGGCGCTCGTCGCCATCGATGACGATGGCGTGGAAGATCATGAAGTCGGTGTCGTCGGGACCGGTGACGAACCATTTCTCGCCGTTGAGGACGTACTCGCCGGTCGCCGCATCGCGGACCGCCGTGGCCGCCAGCGTCCGCGCGTCCGAGCCGGCGCCGTCCTCGGTGATCGCGTACGAGCCCGACCGCTCGCCACGCAACGACGGGTCGAGGTAGCGGGTCCGCTGCTCGGGCGTGCAGTGGACGAGCGCGTTGTAGGCGCCCGGGATGAACGACCACAGCCCGCCCGTGGACTGGCCGAGCTGCTCGTGGACGAGGACCTGCTCGAGGACGGTCCAGCCCTGGCCGCCGAGCGACCGCGGAAACGAACCGCCCTGCAGGCCGGCGTCCAGCGCGGCCTGGCGGATCTCCATCCCCCACGCCCGTGACACGTGCCCACCGAGTCGCTCGAACTCGGCCTCGCGCGGCTGCAGGACGTCCTCGACGAAGCGGCGGGCGCGCGCCTGGAGCGCGAGCTGGTCGGGCGTGAGGGTGAGATCCATGCACCGGAAGGATGCGTCACGTGACGTCCGGCTCACGCCCACCGTCGCGGGCCGCGGGACATGGGAGGCCGCCGGGGACCGCGCGGCGATCAGGACCGGCGAGGTCGGGAGCCGGTCCCGCTGGCTCGGATGGCGGTCGAGCACCGGGACATCCGTCCGGAAGCACGTCGTTGGGATCTGAGGCAAACTCCCCCTTGGTTAAGATGGGGGGAACGCCCGGGGAAGGTCCCCACCGCGGCTCACCCGCGGGATCCAGCGCCGCCGGACGGCCCGATGCGTCCGATCGCGGAGCCCAACAAGATCGTTCGCCGCCCCCCACCGGTCGCGGCGTCCAGGTAGGAAGGAGACCCATGTCGTTGGTCGACAACGGCGCCCAGCGGGCGTCCGGCTCCGATGAGCCGACCATCGGAATCACCGTCACTCGCGGGCCGCGCGCACCGCGCCGCCGCCTCCCCGGGGCTCGACCCGGGATCACCTCCGTCACCGTCGCCCTCGTCCTGCTGCTGGTCGCGATCGCAGGTCCCGCGGCGCCGGCAGCCGCCGCTGCCGATGACTACCTTCTGATGCCTCGGTCCGAGCTGCTGAGCCTCCCGACCACTGGTACCGCCTGGTCAGCCCTCAAGGAGGTCGCGGACCAGTCGCTTGGGACCCCCGACCTGTGCGACCAGGATCGCCAGCACCACATCCGGGTACTCGCCGCCGCGCTCGTGTATGCGCGGACCGGCAATGCCTCCTACGGGACGAAGGCGCGAGCCGGTGTCATGGCCGCGATCAAGACCCAGACCGTCGGCTGTCACAACGCCGTCCTGTCCCTGGGACGTCAGCTCGCCGGGTACGTCCTCGCCGCCGACTTCGCCAACCTGAGTGGCAGCGATGACGCGGCGTTCCGGACCTGGCTGTCCGCGATCCGGACGAAGAATATCGGTGGACACTCGGCCTGGAGCTCGCTCAAGTTCACCCACAATGACGCCCCCAACAATTGGGGTGCTCACGCCGGGGCCTCGCGCATCGCCGCCAGCCTGTATCTGGGCGACACCAACGATGTCGCCGCCGCCGCCAGGGTGACCCGCGGATTCCTCGGCGATCGCTCGGCGTATGCCGGGTTCCGGACCAACCTCGATTCCGATGACTGGTCGTGGTCGTGTGGTGGCCCATCGTCCTACACGCCGGTGAACAAACCCTGCACGAAGAGCGGGATCAACATCGATGGCGCGTTCATCGCCGACATGAGCCGAAGCGGTCCGCTCACATGGCCGCCCGGTGACACCGGTCTCGCCTACCACGTCGATGCCCTCGCCGCGGTCGCCATGCAGGTCGAACTGCTGAGCCGTCACGGGTACGCCGGGGCGTGGGACTGGTCGGGCCAGGCGCTTCGTCGCGCTGCGATGATCGTCCAGCGATCCGACGCCGCCGGTGGGGACGGCTGGAATCTGACCACCGCCAGCTCGCAGATCCCGTGGTTGCTGAACAAGCGCTACGGGTCGTTCCTGCCGACGCGCCATCAGCCGTATGGTCGGGGCATCGGATTCGCGGATTGGCTGTGGGGATCGAAGGCCATCGCCAACCTGCCGGCCCCGAAGACGACGGCGCCGGTCATCAAGCTGTCCACCACGAGTACCGTCCCGTCGAGCGGTGTCCCCGTCGTCGTCATCTGGGGCCTGACGAGCACGTCGGACGGCCTCAGCCGATACGACCTGCAGGTCCAGAAGAACGGTGGCGCGTGGACCGGCGCCAAGCTGGCGTCCAGGACAGCGACCTCGTACCGCAAGACCCTCGCGAGCACCTCGACCTATGCGTTCCGGGTCCGTGCCGTCGACCGCTCAGGTCGGATCGGGGCGTGGGTGTCGGTCGGAGCGCGCTCCGGCTGGCGGGTCAGTGACGGCGCGACCTACCTCGACTGGTCGGGCACCTGGGGCATGTCCACGAGTTCCAAGTATCTCGATGGCAAGCTCCACCGGTCGACCACGAAGGGCTCTGCCGTGACCTTCGCGTTCAGTGGTTCCAGCATCGGCTGGGTCAGTCCCGTCGGCCCGACCCTGGGTCAGGCCGCCGTCTTCGTCGACGGCACGTATCAGGCGACCGTCAACCTGTATGCGAAGAGCTACGGATCACGGCGCGTCGCGTTCGCCAAGTCCTTCTCCGATGGCAGGCACTCCATCCGCATCCGCGTGGTGGGCACCAAGGGCCATCCGATCGTAGGGGTAGACGGCTTCTACGTCGTCCACCGCTAGACGTCCGGGGGCGCCGGCCACGGCGCCCCCGACTCGGCTGCCGCGTGTCAGCCTGGCTGGGCCAGGACCATGATGCGGATCTCGGTCATGTCGTCCATGGCCCAGCGCAACCCCTCGCGCCCGAGGCCCGAGTCCTTGACCCCGCCGTAGGGCATGTGGTCGATCCGGTAGGTCGGGATGTCGTTGATGATGACCCCGCCCACCTCGAGCTCGCCGAACGCCCGCCAGGCACCGGCCAGGTCGTTCGTGAACACCCCGGTCTGCAGCCCGAACATGCTGTCGTTGACCCGGGTCACGGCCTCGTCGAGCGAAGCCACCTTGAACGCCACGACCAGCGGGGCGAAGGCCTCGTTCGAGCACACCTGGGCGGCGATCGGGACGTCGGTCAGGACGGTCGGCGGGAAGAACGTGCCGTCGGCCTGGCCGCCGGCGAGGACCTGGCCCCCCATCGCCACGGCCTCGTCGACCCAGCGCTGCGTCCGGCTCGCCTGGCCCGCGTCCACCATCGGGCCGACATCGGTCGCCGCGTCGAGCGGGTCACCGACCTTGAGCGTCGCCACGCCGGCGAGGAACCGCTCCATGAACTCGTCCCAGACCGCCTCGTGCACGAACATCCGCTGGACGCTGATGCACACCTGGCCCGCGTAGGCGAAGGCGCCGACGAGCGACCGCCGCAC
This sequence comes from uncultured Chloroflexia bacterium, assembly GCA_963828965.1. Classification (GTDB taxonomy): domain Bacteria; phylum Chloroflexota; class Limnocylindria; order Limnocylindrales; family CSP1-4; genus SPCO01. The sequence goes on along the minus strand of CAWHGL010000002.1, from coordinate 520,906 downwards.
CGCCCAGTCGAGATCGGCGGTCTGGTCGACGATGACGCCGGCGTTGCCACCGAGCTCGAGCACGACCTTCTTCTTGCCCGCGCGCTCCTTCATCCGCCAGCCGACCGACGGGCTGCCCGTGAACGTCAGCAGCTTGAAGCGCTCGTCGGCGACCATCCGGTCACCGAGCTCGCGGGTCATCGGCAGGATGCTGACCATCCCGGCCGGCACGCCGACCGCGTCGACGATCTCCGCCACCGTGAGCATCGTGAGCGGGTCCTTGGACGGCGGCTTGAGCACGATCGGGTTGCCCGTGGCGATGGCCGGCGCGAGCTTGTGCGCGGCGAGGTTGAGCGGGAAGTTGAACGGGCTGATCGCCGCGATCGGCCCGATCGGGAAGCGGCGGGTGATCCCGACCCGATCCTTGCTGCTCGGCAGCAGGTCGAGCGGGATGAGCTCCCCGGTCATCCGCTCCGCCTCCTCGGCCCCCAGCCGGAAGGTCAGCACGGCCCGGTCCACCTCGACCAGGGCGTCGCGGATGGGCTTGCCCGCCTCGAGCGCGATCAGCCGGCCGAGCTCTTCGCGGCGCTCCTTGATCCCGGCGCTGATGTCGCGCAGGATGCGGCCGCGCTCGTAGGCCGGCAGGTGGCGGGTCGTCTCGAACGCGGCGACCGCCGCCTCGACGGCCTCCTCGTACTGGGCCTCGGTGGCGTTGAACGTCGCGCCGGCCGGCGCGGACCCGTCGGCAGGGTTGGCGATCTCGAGCACGTCGGGCGACTCGACCCAGCGTCCGGCGAGATAGATGGGATGCGGCTTCGTGCCGACGACGGTCATGACGGGGGCTCCCTGCGCGCCTGCGCTCGTGATCGGATGGGGTACGGTCCGCATCATACGACCGAGCTCGTCCGTGACCGCATCGGAGGACCGCCGCATGACCCGTCGGATCGACCTGCGCGACGCCTTGCGCGTGCCGCCCGGCAAGCGCTTCAAGCTTGAGGGGCTCGACCCGGCCGCCACGCATGGCTGGACGAAGGAGGCGGCGGCACCCGAGCTCGAGCGCCAGCTCGCCCGCCTGGCCGACCTCCAGGACCGGTTCTGGGCCGAGGCACGCCGCTCCGTGCTCATCGTCCTGCAGGGCATCGATGCCGCCGGCAAGGACGGCACGATCAACAAGGTCATGGAGGCGTTCAACCCGCAGGGCTGCCCCGTGACCGCGTTCAAGGTGCCGACGTCCGAGGAGCTCGCCCACGACTACCTGTGGCGGATCCACAAGGCCACCCCACGCAAGGGCGAGATCGGCATCTTCAACCGATCGCACTACGAGGACGTCCTGGTCGTGCGCGTCCACGACATCGTCCCCAAGGCGGTGTGGTCGAAGCGCTACGACCAGATCAACGAGTTCGAGCGCCTCCTCAGCGCCAACGGCACGACGGTCATCAAGCTGTTCCTGTCCATCGATCGCGACGAGCAGCGGGCGCGCTTCCAGGCGCGCTACGACGATCCGACCAAGCGCTGGAAGTTCTCGATGGGCGACCTCGCGGAGCGCGAGCACTGGGACGACTACCAGGCCGCGTTCGACGACGCCCTGTCGAAGACCTCGACCCGACGGCGCCCTGGTACGTCATCCCGGCCAACCGCAAATGGTTCCGCAACCTGGCCGTCGCGACCATCGTGGCCGACTCGATCGCGGGCCTGCGGCCGGCCTATCCCAAGGTCGCCGAGGACGTCCCCGCGGACCTCGTCATCACCTAGGACCGCTCGCAGCGTCAGCCGTGGGCTGCCGCCCAGCGGTCCAGACGCTCGACGAGCTCGACGAGCCAGGCCGCCGTGGCGCCACCGTGGCCGTCCAGCTGGTGATCGGCCAGACCGGTGAACGACCGCTCCCAGGACGCCGCCCGGCTGATGGCGCCGAGCACGGTCGCCGCCCGCGCCGCGGCAGTGAGCTCGTCCCGCGTGGCCTGGTCGGACCACATCTCGAGGTAGGCATCGCGGACGCGCCCGAGCTCAGGACCGCCCTGGTCGAAGCCGGCATGGTGCTCGATCGAGTTCAGGGTCGTCGTCAGCGTCCCGAACGGATGGGCGACGGACGCGTCACCCCAATCGAAGATCCGGTCGCCGTCGGGTCCGACGAGGATGTTCCCGCCATGGAGGTCGTCATGCTGGATGGTGGCGGCGATCCCCGGCCGTGCCACGGCCTCGGCGAGGGCCTCGACGACGTAGCGAAGGGCCGGCAGGCGCCGGCGGGCATCGTCGGCGGCGACCCGGTCCTCGGCGTCGGCTCGTGCCCAGATGGCGTCATCGGCGACGAACTCGTCGAGCACGACCGCCATCCGCTCCGGGCGGAGATCCGGCACGCCGAGCGCAACGAGCTCGTCGGCCAACGGCGCCGTCGCCTGCTGCAGGCCGGCGTAGGCGCGCAGGATCCGCATCCAGGCGTCGAGGTCGTGGTCGCCCGTGCCATCCGGCCGCGTGGCGCGCAACGTCTGGCCGCCGTCGGGGAACAGGATCAAGGCCCGGTCTGGGTCGGTGGCGAGCGGCAGGAGCGCGCCGGCGATCCCGTGCCGCGCGAACGCGTCGAGCAGCGGGCCTTCGTACGCCGGGCCGCGGCCACAGGCCTTGCACCAGGCAAGGCCCTGGTCGGTCGGGATGCGGAACACCGTCGACCAGGGACGGACATGCGGCTGGTCGATGTCGCCCGTCACCTGTCGACCCAGGGCGGCGAGTCGATCCGTCGCCCAGTCGAGGGTGGCGCGCCGCCAGGCCGGATCGGCCCAGGGCGTGCCGGGCGTGCCCGTGTCCGTCAGCGCGACTTCCCGCCGCCGAACAGCGTCCCGAAGATGCCGCGCACGATGTCCTGGCCCAGGCGTGAGGTCACGACCTTCCCGCCCGTGCGGATCGCCGTGTCGATGGTCTTCTGCTGGGCCTTGGCCGCGGCCGCGGCGGCCTTCTCGTCCGCCCGGCGCTGGCGCTCCGCCTCGCGCTCGGCGCGCTTCTGGGCGGCCTCGAGCTCCTTCTGCTGGCGGGCGACCTCCCGCTGGACCTGGGCCGGCGTCATGTCGTTCATGCCGGCCGCCGTCGTCGGGTCGACGCCGGCGCGCATCGCCGCCTCCTGGGTCGCCGCCACCGACGCGGCGCGGGCCGCCGCGATGCGGGCGGTGATCCGTTCGTGGGCGCTGTCGCGGTCGATGGTCGCGCCGTACTTGGCCTGCAGCGGGCTCATCGCGATGTGCCCGCGGAATACGACTTCCTCGATCGGGGCCATGAGCGAGTCGGGGGCGAACAGCCGGGTGGCCGCGAGCGGCGTGGGAACGCCCCTGGGCGACAGGACGGTCACGAGAGCCTCGCCCGTGCCGAGCGACGTGATGGTCGTCTCGACATCGTAGAAGGTCGTCGTCGGGAAGGTCCGCGCGGTCTTGCGCAGGGCGTCGGCATCGTCGGGCGTGAACGCACGAAGGGCGTGCTGGACACGGTTGCCCAGCTGGGCCAGGACCGGCGAGGGGACGTCGGTCGGGGCCTGGGTCACGAAGTAGATTCCGACGCCCTTGGAGCGGATGAGCCGCGCCGTCCGCTCGACCTGGTCCATGAGCGCCTCGGACGCGTCATCGAAGAGCAGGTGCGCTTCGTCGAAGAAGAAGCACAGCTTGGGCTTGGGCAGGTCGCCCGCCTCGGGCAGCTGCTCGTACAGCTGGGCCAGCATCCAGAGCATGAACGTCGAGAAGAGCCGTGGCCGGTCCATGACGTCCGAGAGCTCGAGCACGCTGATGATGCCGGCCCCCGAGGGATCGGTCCGGAGCAGGTCCTCGACGTCGAACTCGGGCTCGCCGAAGAACACGTCGGCGCCTTCCTGCTCGAGGACGACCATCGAGCGCAGCAGCACCCCGACCGAGGCCGACGACATGCCGCCGTAGTCGGCCAGGATCGGCTTGCCCTCGTCCGACGCCAGGAACTTGAGCGTGGTCGCGAGGTCCTTGAGGTCGAGCAGCGGCAGGTCGTTGTCGTCGCAGTACTTGAAGACGAGGGCGAGGATGCTCGTCTGGGTCTCGTTGAGGTCGAGGACCTTGCCGAGCAGCAGCGGGCCGAAGGAGTGGACCGTCGCCCGGACCTGGGCGCCGAGCTTGCCCGAGAGCGACAGGAACTCGACCGGGTGGCCCGCCGGCGCGAAGGTCGCGCCCATCGAATCGAGCCGCTCCTGTAGCTTCGGGCTCATCGTCCCGGGCGCCGCGAGGCCGGTCAGGTCGCCCTTGATGTCGGCCACGAAGACGGGCACGCCGGCGGCCGAGAGCTGGCCTGCCAGGAGCTGCAGCGTCTTCGTCTTGCCCGTGCCGGTCGCCCCGGCGATGAGGCCATGTCGGTTCATCATCGAGAGGGCGACCTGGACGCGCGTGTCGTTGAACAGCTCGCCGTCGTGCATCGCGCTGCCGATCTGGAGGGTCGGCTCACCGAACGTGTAGCCGGCGGTCATCGCGTCCCGGAACGCCTGGTCCATCCGCTGCCTCCAAGGTCGGCCGCGACCGGTCATGCCGGGGTTTCGAGCGGGGTCGCAAGGGTATCATCGAGGGGTCGCGCGCCACGGGCCATCGCCGCTCCCGGGAGGACACCATGCAGGTCGAAGACGTCGAGGGCATCGGCCCGGTCACGCCGAGCGCGGTGCGGGCGTGATGGGCGGCTTCAAGGAGTTCCTGACCAAGTCCAACGCCCTGGCCCTCGCCATCGGCGTCATCATCGGCGCCGCCCTGGGCGAGGTCGTCAACTCGCTCGTGACGAACATCATCATGCCGCCGATCGGCTGGGCCCTCGGCGGGGTCGACTTCACCGAGATCAAGACCGTCCTCGGAACGGACGCCCAGGGCCAGGAAGTCGCGATCGGTTGGGGGCTGTTCCTCAACGCGTTGATCGTGTTCCTTGCCGTCGCGCTGGTCGTCTATCTGATCGCGAAGATGTTCATCAAGGAAGCACCGCCGCCCGGTCCGACCGCCGAAGAGACGCTGCTCACCGAGATCCGCGACGAGCTGCGCAAGCGACCGATCTGAGCCTCGCCCGAAGCCACGACCGCGTGATCAACGACCCGCACCGTCCGGTCGGCTCGCGCGTCAGGCGTCCGGACTCGGGTAGCTTCCCAGGCGGCGCGTCATCGTCGTGACCTCGCCGAGGTCGTCCAGCGCCGCGGCCATCGCCGGGTCGGCGACGTCGCCGTCGAGGTCGATCCAGAACACGTACTCCCAGGCGCGCTCCCGGCTGGGTCGCGACTCGAGCTTGCGCATATTGAGGCGGTGCTCGGCGAGGACCCGCAGGACGGCGAGCAGGGTGCCCGGCTCGTTGCGCACGGCGACGACGATCGTCGTCCGGCGATGCGGGGCCGGGGCGGCGAGGGGCGGCGTCGCGTCGTCATCGGGGCGGCCAAGGACGAGGAACCGTGTCCGATTGCCGGGCAGGTCACCGACCTCGTCGACGAGGACCTCGAGCCCGAACAGTGCCGCGGCCCGAGGCGACAGCACGGCCGCCGCGCCGCGCTCGCCGGCATCGGCGATGGCCTTGCCCGCGCCGGCCGTGTTGTAGGTGCTCAGGAGTTGCCACGGCCGCGATCGCAGGAACAGCTCCGCCTGGCCGAGGGCCTGGATGTGCGAGTACACCCGCTCGATGTCCTCGATGCGCTGCCCGGGCAACGCCGCCAGGCACAGGCGGACCGGGACGACGACCTCGCCCCGGATGACCAGGTCATGCTCCATCAGGAGGTCGTAGTTCTCGCGGACCGTGCCGTGGATGACGTTCTCGATGGGCACGACGCCGGCCGCAGCGGACCCCGCCGCGACCGCGTCGAAGACCGCCCGGAAGGCGCCCAGCGGGATGCGCTCGACGTCACCGAACGCCTCGAGCACGGCGTCCTCGGCGAAGGCGCCGGGCTCGCCGGTATACGCCACGGGTCGGGAGTCGGGCGGAGTCACCCGGCGAGTCTAGCGGCGGTCCATGGCCGCGATACGCCTACTGGTTGAACCAGTCGACCGTGTCGATCTCGCCGGCATCCTCGTCGAGCTCGGCGCGCTGCTCGCGCGCGGCCCCGACGCTGACCTCCGACTTCTTGTGGGCGCGCGTGCCGGTCTCGGCGGCCGCTTCCGGGGCGCCGGACCAGTGCGCCTCGGCGAGCATCGCATTGAGCGCCACGATGTAGGCCTCGATCGAGGCCGCGATGATGTTCGAGCCCTTGGCGGCGCCCTCGTACTCGCCCAGGCCCCGGTCGCCCGCGATGAGCGGCGGGGCGATCCGGACGGCGACCGCGCCGATCGTGTCGGTCCCCTCCCCGAGCGCATGGATGTCGTACGCCAGGAGCCTGGGGTGGCCGTCGAGGATCTCGGCGAGTGCCTTGTCGACGGCGCGGAACAGGGCGTCGATGGCGCCGTTGCCCTCCGCCGATGCCCGCCAGTGGTGATCGCCGGCCTCGAGGATGACCGCGCCGCGGCTGTGCGCGTTGGACCCGGATGTCACGGTCCAGCGGGTCAGGTGGAGCGTGGACGGGCTGGGGGCGGGATCCGGCATGGTGGTCACCTCGTCGGGGTCGCAGTGGGTCGGGTCGGGGCGGCCGGTGGCGTCCCGGTCGTGAACTGGCGCTCGTCGCGGCGTCGCAGCTCGGCGCCGGACTTCCAGATCGCGTATTCGAGCGAGTCGGCGAGGGCCGCTGCCGAGGCCGCGATGATGTTGGTGTCGCTGCCCATCGTCGACCACGTCCGCGCGCCATCCTGCGAGTCGATGATCACGCGCGTCCGCGCGGCCGTGGCCGCGTCGCCGTCGAGGATGCGGACCTTGTAGTCGACGAGATGGATGTCGTCGATGGCGGGGTAGAACGCCCGGAGCGCCTTGCGCAGTGCGGCGTCGAGCGCATTGACCGGGCCGTTGCCGTCGGCCGCCGTGTGCAGCGTCTCGCCGTCGACGGCGACCTTGACCGTCGCCTCGGCGAGGAGCTCACGACCGTCGCGCTGCTCGACGAGGCACGTGTAATCGACGATCCGGAATGGCGGGGCGTAGTCCGCGGCATGGCGGTGGATGAGCAGCTCGAACGAGGCCTCGGCGCCCTCGAAGGCGAGCCCGTCGGCCTCGAGCTGCTTGATGAGGCGGCTCATCTCCCGGGCGTCGACCACGCCGTCGAGCTCCAGGCCGAGCTGGCGGGCACGGATCTCCGTGTTCGCCTTGCCCCCGAGCTCCGACACGACCAGCCGTCCGACGTTGCCGACCGCGCCCGGCTCGACGTGCTGGTACGAGCGCTCGACCTTGGCCACGGCTGCACCGTGCACGCCGCCCTTGTGGGCGAACGCCGAGCGGCCGACGTACGGCTGATAGTCGTTCGGGGTCTGGTTGGCGATCTCGGCGACGCTTCGCGACAGCTCCGTCAGGCCTTCGAGGCGACCGCCACCGGGCGGGACGAGGTCGAGCGGCGTCTTGAGCGCGAGGTTCGCGAGGATCGACACGATGTTGGCGTTGCCGGCTCGCTCGCCGTAGCCGTTGATCGTCCCCTGGACGTGGCGGATCCCGACCGCGACCGCGGCCATCGAGTTGGCCACGGCGAGCTCGGCATCGTTGTGCGCGTGGATCCCCCAGGTCACGGCCGGCGCGTCGGGATCGGCCTCGAGCGAGGTCCGCACGTCGGCGATGATCCGTGCCGAGCTCGTCGCTCAGCGTGCCACCGTTCGTGTCGCACAGGACGAGCGTCCGGGCGCCGGCCTGGCGGGCCGCCCGCAGCGTCGAGAGCGCGTAGTCGCGGTCGGAGCGGTAGCCGTCGAAGAAGTGCTCGGCGTCGTACACCGCCTCGCGACCGTGGTCGGCGATGAACCCGATCGAGTCGGCGATCATGTCGAGGTTCTCGGCCGGCGTGGCGCCCAGGACCTCGGTCACGTGGAGCAGCCACGACTTGCCGAAGATGGTCACCACCGGCGTCTCGGCGGCGACCAGCTCGCGCAGATTCGGGTCGTCGGCGGCCGCGTTGGCCCGATGGCGAGTCGACCCGAACGCCGCCAGCTTCGCGGTCTGCCAGCGCATGGTCCGGGCGGCGGCGAAGAACTCGATGTCCTTGGGGTTGGAGCCCGGCCAGCCGCCCTCGATGAACGGCATCCCGTACTCGTCGAGCATCCGCGCGACCCGCAGCTTGTCGGCCAGCGAGAGCGTGATGTTCTCGCCCTGCGTGCCGTCACGCAGCGTCGTGTCGTAGAGGATGACCGGCTGGTCCTGGGCACTCATGCGGGAACCGCCGCCTCGAGTTCGTCGATGACCGCGGTCGCGAAGGCCGTCGTCCCGACGACGACCAGCCCGTCGGTCCCGTCGCGCGCATCGGCCAAGTCACCGGTCCGCCAGCCGGCATCGAGCGCCGCGCCGACCGCGGCCTCGACCGCCGCGGCCGCGTCCTCGCGTCCCAGCGACAGCCGCAGGAGCATCGCCGAGGAGAGGATCGTGCCGATCGGATTGGCCTTGTCCTGGCCCGCGATGTCCGGCGCCGAGCCGTGGATCGGCTCGTACAGCCCGAACGTGCCGTGGGCCGTCCGTCGCTCGCCGAGCGAGGCCGAGGGCAGCATCCCGAGCGAGCCGGCCAGCACGGCCGCCTCGTCCGACAGGATGTCGCCGAACAGGTTCTCGGTGACGATGACGTCGAAGTCCGCGGGCCGCCGGATGAGCAGCATCGCGCACGAATCGACGAGCTGATGGGCGAGGCCGACGTCCGGGAACTCGAGCGCGACCTCGTCGGCGACCGTCCGCCACAGCCGCGACGTCGCGAGCACGTTGGCCTTGTCGACCGACGTCACCCGGCCGCGCCGGCCGGCGGCGAGCTCGAAGGCGAGTCGCACGATGCGGGCGACCTCGCGCTCGTGGTACGGCATCGTGTCGAGGGCGTGGCGGTCGCCGGCCGGGCCGGACGGCTCCTCGCGCGCCCCGAAGTACACGCTGCCCGTGAGCTCGCGGACGATGAGCAGGTCGACGCCCTCGAGCAACTCGGGCCGCAACGGCGACGACGCGACGAGCGCGGGATGGATGGTGACCGGCCGCAGGTTGGCGTACAGCCCGAGGCCGCCGCGCAGGGCGAAGAGCGCCTGCTCCGGGCGGACCGGGGCACCCGGGTCGGACCACTTCGGGCCACCGACCGCCCCGAGCAGGATGGCGTCGGCCGCCCCGCATACGTCCACGTCGCCGGGCCGGATGGCCACGCCGTGCGTGTCGATGGCGATCCCGCCGGCCAGCACCTCGGTCCAGTCGAGGGCAAACCCGAAGCGCGTGGCGGCCGCGGCGAGCACGCGTCGCGCCGCGTCGACGACCTCCGGCCCGACCCCGTCGCCGGGGATGGCGATGAGCCGGTAGGTCGGCTGGGGAAGGTCGTCCTCGCTCAATGGAGTCCCTCGTCGGTGCGTGGCGTGACGAACGCGACCTCGACCCCGTTGATCTCGGCGCCATGGAGCTTGTTCGTCGCGACGAGGTAAGCCTCCAGGGAGGCCTCGATGATGTTCGTGCTCAAGCCGTGGCCGGACACGACGAGCGCCCCGGAGCCGACATCCGAGGAGCGCCGGCAGCGGACCAGGACCTGGCCCTGGGCGTCCTCGCCCGCGCTGACGGCCTTGATCTCGTACTCGGCCAGGATCGGGTGCCAGCCGAGGACGGGCTGAAGGGCCTCGTCGACGGCTCGGAACAGGGCGTTGACCGGGCCGTTGCCGGTCGATTCGGTGGAGCGCTCGCGACCGTCGACGGTGAGGGTCACGGTGCCGGTCGCGGAGCCCTCGTGCGACGACGTCTCGTTCCAGCCGATCAGCACGACGCTCGCCGGGACCTCGGACGAGCGCTGCTCGACGAGGGCGATGAGGTCGGCGTCGGTGACCTCCTTCTTCGCGTCGGCGAGCTCGATGGCCTGGCGGTAGATCGAGTCGAGCGCGTCGCCCTCGAGCTCGTAGCCGAGCTCCTTGAGCTTGCCCTGCAGCCCGCGCCGGCCCGACAGCTTGCCGATGGTCAGCTGGCTGCCGGTCAGCCCGACCGACTGGGGGGTCATGATCTCGTACGTCAGCGGGTTCTTGATGACCCCGTCCTGGTGGATCCCGGACTCGTGGGCGAAGGCATTGCCGCCGACGATCGCCTTGTTCGGCTGGACCGCGAACCCGGTCAGATAGCTGACCAGCCGACTGGCCGCCGTGATGTGCTCGGTCTGGACGCCCGAGCTCAGCTCGGGGAACTGGGTGGGCCGCGTGCGCAGCGCCATCACGACCTCCTCGAGAGAGGCGTTGCCGGCGCGCTCACCGAGACCGTTGATCGTGACCTCGACCTGGCGGGCGCCGGCCTGGATGGCGGCGAGCGTGTTGGCCGTGGCCAGCCCCAGGTCGTTGTGGCAGTGGACGCTGACGGTCGCGCGGTCGCCGACCAGGGCCACGACCTGCCCGACGAGGTCGCCGAACTCGGCCGGGATGGCGTAGCCGACCGTGTCGGGGATGTTCACCGTGGTCGCCCCAGCGTCGACGACGGCCTCGTAGACCTTGAGCAGGTAGTCGATGTCCGTGCGCGAGGCGTCCTCGGCGCTGAACTCGATCTCGGCGTCGCGGCCGAGCTCCTTGCGGCCATGGCGGACCCAGCGGACAGCCTCCTTGAGCGCCTCGTCACGGTCGATCCGGAGCTTGTGCTTGAGGTGGATGTCGCTCGTGGCGATGAACACGTGGAGGTGCGGCTTGTGGGCGACCTTGATGGCCTCGATGGCCCGCTGCGGATCGCCGTCCCGGCAGCGCGCGAGCGCGGCGACCGCGATGTCCTGGGGCGTCTCGAGGGCGATCCGCCGGACCGCCTCGAAGTCGCCCGGCGAGGCGGCCGGGAAGCCGGCCTCGATGACGTCGACCTTGAGCCGCGCGAGCTGGCGGGCGACCTGCAGCTTCTCGGCGGCGGTCAGCCCGGCGCCCGGCGCCTGCTCCCCGTCGCGCAGGGTGGTGTCGAAGATGCGGACCGATCCGTCGGGGACGAACGGCCCGCCCGGTACCGGGGCGCTGCCGCTCACCGGGTGGCTCCCGGTGTCGTGGCGGCCGCCTGGGCCTGGCCGGCCTGGACCTCGACCGGGTCGAGGAACGGCATCTGCGCCCGGAGACGCGACCCGACCCGCTCGATGAGGAGGTCGTGGTCGGCCGCGCGCATCCGATCGAACTCGTGCCGGCCGGTGTCGTTCTCCTTGATCCAGCGGTCGGCGAAGGTGCCGTCCTGGATGTCGCCGAGGACCGCACGCATCCGCTCGCGCACGCTCTCGTCGATGAGCCGTGGCCCGCTCACGTAGTCGCCGTACTCGGCCGTGTCGCTGACGCTGAAGCGCATGAAGTTGAGGCCGCCGCGATACATGAGGTCGACGATGAGCTTGAGCTCGTGCAACGTTTCGAAGTAGGCGAGCTCGGGCTGGTAGCCGGCCTCGACCAGCGTCTCGAAGGCCATCTTCACGAGCGCCGCGGTGCCGCCGCACAGGACGGACTGCTCGCCGAACAGGTCGGTCTCGGTCTCCTCGGCGAAGGTCGTCTCGAGGACCCCGGCGCGCGTGCAGCCGAGGGCGCGGGCGTAGGCCAGCACGCGGTCGCGACCGGTGCCCGACTGGTCGCGTTCGACGGCGAACAGGGCGGGGACGCCGCCACCGGCCTGGTACACGGAGCGGACGAGGTGGCCCGGGCCCTTGGGCGCGACCATCCCGACGTCGACGATGCCCGGCGGGTCGATGCGGCCGTACCGCAGGTTGAAGCCGTGGGCGAACATCAGCAGATGGCCGGCCCGCAGGTGCGGCGCGATCTCCGCGTCGTAGACCGCCTTCTGGGCGGTGTCGGGGACGAGGATCATCACCACGTCGGCCGCCTGGACCGCGTCGGCCACGTCCATGACCCGCAGGCCCGCGTCCTCGACGAGGCGCCGGCTCTGGGACGTGGCGGCCAGCCCGACGACCACGTCCACCCCGCTCTCGGCGAGGTTGAGGGCATGGGCGTGCCCCTGGCTGCCGTAGCCGATGATGGCGACCGTCTGCCCGGTCAGGGCCGCGGCGTCGGCATCGTCGTCGTAGTACATGCGTGCAGTCATCGCTTGATCGCCTCCTCGATGGACCCCGAGCCCCGGGCCATGACGACGGCACCGGTGCGGACCAATTCCTTGATGCCGTAGGTCCGCACGAGCGCCACGAAGGCGTCGATCTCGGCCTCGGTGCCGGTGACCTCGACGATGATCGAGGACTCGGCCAGGTCGACGACCCGGCCGCGCGAGAGCTCGACCAGGCGCAGGACCTCGGCCCGCGTCGAATCGGTGGCATGGACCTTCACGAACGCGAGCTCGTGCTCGACGGTCGGCTCGGCCGTGACGTCCTGGACCTTGAGCACGTCGATGAGCCGGTAGAGCTGCTTGATCGCCTGCTCGACGGCGACGTCGTCGCCATGGAGGGTGATCGTCATCCGGCTGACGTCGCTCCGGTCGGTATGACTGACCGCGAGCGAGTCGATGTTGAAGTTGCGGGCGCGCATGAGGCTGGCGACCCGGTTGAGGACGCCGGGCTTGTCGAGGACGATGGCCACCAGCACGTGCCGGCGGTGCTCGCCGCCACCCGGCAGCGCGCGCGGCGGCGGGGCGACTGCGGCCGGCTCGCCCGCCGGCAGCTGCCCGTCCGATGCGGGGTCGCGGACTCATTCGTCCGCCCCGCCCCACTTCTCGATCAGGTCGGACAGACCCTTGCCGGCGGGCATCATCGGGAACACGTTCTGCTCCTCGGCGATCTCGAACCAGATGAGGACCGGTCCGTCGACCGCCTGGGCCGCCGCGATCGCCGGGTCCACCTCATCCGGGGTCCGGGCGCGGAACGCCGGGATCCCGAATGCGTCGGCGAGCTTGGCGAAGTCCGGGCCGGGCAGGTTGGACGAGTGATAGTTGCCCGCGTAGATGATCTCCTGCCACTGGCGGATCATCCCGAGCTTCTTGTTGTCGAGCAGGGCGATCTTGACCGGGATGTGGTCCGCGACCAGGGTCATCAGCTCCTGGAACGTCATCTGGAAGCCGCCGTCGCCGGTGATCGCCCAGGTCTCCCGGTCGGGCCGGCCGAGGGCCGCACCCATCGCGGCCGGCACGGAGAAGCCCATCGTCCCGAGGCCGCCGGAGCTGACGTGCGAGTTCGGCTCGCGGAAGCCGGCGTAGCGGGCGAGCCACATCTGGTTCTGCCCGACGTCGGCGACGTAGGTCGCGTGGTGGTCGGTCAGCTCGCCGATGCGCTCGATGACGTAGTCGGCGGTGAGCAGGCCATCGCGCCACGCCCCGGAGCCGTGCCACGACGACGCCTCGGAGTCGCGCCGCCAGTCGGCGAGCTGGGCGTGGTAGTCGGCCCGTGCCTCCATCGGCGTCTCGGCGACCATCGGGGTCAGGGCCGCGAGCACCCGTTTCGCATCGCCCACGATGGGCACCTCGACCGCGACGTTCTTGCCGATCTCGGCCGGGTCGATGTCGACGTGGATGATCCGGGCGTAGGGCGCGTAGGTCCGGACGTTGCCGGTGACCCGGTCGTCGAAGCGCATCCCGACGGCGATGAGCAGGTCCGCGCTCTGGATCGCGCGATTGACGTGCTTCCAGCCGTGCATGCCCATGTAGCCGTAGGCCAGCGGGTGGGTCTCGTCCATCGCGCCGATCCCGAGCAGGGTCCAGGCGACCGGGATGGAGGTCTTCTCGGCGAAGGTCCGCAGCTCGTCCCAGGCCTCGGCGTGGAGGACGCCGTGGCCGGCCAGGATGACTGGCCGCTTGGCCGCGGCGATCTCGTTGGCCGCGAGCTTGAGCTGGCGGCCATGGCCGTCCATGTTCGGGCGGAACCCGGGCAGTCCGGCGATGACCTCGGCCTCGGTCGGGTGCTGGGCGCGCGTCTCCTGCTGGAGGGCGTCCTTGGTGATGTCGACATGGACCGGGCCGGGCCGGCCGCTGCGAGCGATGTGGAAGGCCTCGGCGATCACCCGCGGCAGCTCGTCGGCATCGCGGACCAGGTAGTTGTGCTTCGTCATCGGCAACGTGATGCCGTTGATGTCGATCTCCTGGAAGGCGTCCTTGCCGATCAGGGCGCCGGGCACGTTGCCGGTGATGGCCACCATCGGCACCGAGTCGAGGAGGGCCGTCCCGATCCCGGTCACGAGGTTGGTCGCACCTGGGCCGGATGTGCCCATGCACACGCCCACCCGCCCGGTCACGCGGGCGTAGCCGTCGGCGGCATGCGCGCCGCCCTGCTCGTGGCGCACGAGGATGTGGCGCAGCTCCGGGTAGTCGCCCAGCACGTCGTAGAGCGGGAGGATGACCCCGCCCGGATAGCTGAAGAACACGTCGACGCCCTGGCGGAGCAGGGCCTCGCACAGGACGTCGGCCCCGATCCGGGTGCGCTTGAGGTCGCGGGCCTCATGGAGCATGCCCTTCTGGGCCTTCTCGACGGCAGCGGCATGCGTGGTCCCGTCGCCGGGCACGTGGCTGCGCCGGCCGCCGGGACTCGGCGGTTTCGCGGGATCGGTCCTGAGCGTCATGTCGGGGCCCTCGTTGCGTACCGGTCGCGGCCGGACAAACAAAAAACCCTCGCCTCCCGGCGAGGGTCCCTTCGGTCTTGCGTGGTTCGTGCGCCTAGCGCTCGTCCCTCCGCATGCCTCCGTTCTCCCGCCGGGAGCCGGTAATGAGCTCAAGAAGCCCATCAAGGCCCGGGAGCGAGCGAAGAAGCGCGAGGAGGGATACGCCGGTGAGCGGGTCGTCGTCGATCGGGACATGGACACGGCGCCCATCGGTCGTCATGACGATGGCGACGCGGCGGCGATCCTGGCGATCGAAACGGGCCAAGCTGGTCTCCAAGGCGTAGGTTCCGCCGGGCGACCCGTGCGGTGCGCGCAGTCTAGCAGGCTTCGTGTCGCCGTCAACGTTCTTCGTGGGGACCGGCGACGAGGCTGGCGAACCGCTGAACCTTCCGCCCGCGTTCATGCCGGCGCCACGCGCATCCGGTCGGCGAGCCAGTCGCCGGACGACGTCGCCAGGTGCGCGAGATCGATCGACTCGCGGCTCGGCGTCTCGACCGGTCGACCCAGCAGATAGCCCTGGCCGGCGCGGATCCCGAGGCCACGAACGAACTCGAGCTGCTCGGGCGTCTCGACGCCTTCGGCGATGACCAGTGCGCCCCACCGGTCGGCCAGGTCCTTGAGGGTGCGCACGACCTCGAGCGACGTGGTCCGGATGGCGCCGCCCTGGACGAGCGACAGATCGATCTTGACGATGTCGAAGCGCAACTGCGAAAGCAGCCGCAGCCCGGCGTTGCCGGCCCCGACGTCGTCGGCCGCGATGCGCATGCCGGCGGCCCGGCACGACTCGACGGCACGGATCAGGTGGTCCAAGTCCTCGACCGCCTCGCGCTCCGTCAGCTCGAGCACGACCCGTCGTGGATCCACGCCGTGGCGCGAGAGCAGCCGGACGAGGGTGTGGACGCTGAACTCGTCGGCCTCCAAGGTGCGCGGCGACAGGTTGAGGGTCAGGCTGCCGGGCAGGCTCAAGCCGGCGAACGCGGCGATCGAGGTCTGCAGGCAGGCCAGGTCCAGCTCGACGGTCCGCCCGACCGCCTCCGCGGCCATGAACAGCTCGTCGGGATCGGCGAAACCGGAGCCCTCCGCCGGCTGGATGAGGGCCTCGTAGCCGCGCGGCTGGCCGGTGCGCAGGTCGTAGATCGGCTGGAAGACCGCACGCAGGGCACCGACGGCCGCGACCTTGGCGACCTCGGCGGCGACCTCGGCGATGGGGCGCTGCATCGCCGACGGTCCGTGCCGCTCGGCGTCGAACGCCGTGACGCACGGTCCGGCCGTGGCGCTTCCCGTAGGCCATGGCAGCGTCCGCCTCGCGATACAGGTTGGCGCGATCGCGTGCCGTGCCCGGGATGGCGGCGACGCCCGCGGTGAACGACCACGGGCCGGCGACGCTGCCTGGGACCGGTCGCTCGTGACCCGCGCGCCCCTCGAGGGCGGTGGCGAGGACGCGCCGGAGGGACAGGAACCCAGCCTCGCTGTCGGCGCCGGGCATGATCACGGCGAACTCGTCGCCGCCGATGCGGAAGATCCGGTCGGACCGGCGCAGGCCGGCGGTGAGGGTCGCGGCCGCCGCCACGAGCACCCGGTCCCCGCCGACGTGGCCCTCGAGCTCGTTGATCCGGCGGAAGTCGTCGAGATCCACGATGGCCAGGGCCATCCGCGTGTTGTAGCGGGTGGCGCCCACCCACTGGCGCTCGAGCTCCTCCTGGAAGGCGCGGTGGTTGCCGAGCCCGGTCAGCGAGTCACGCAGGGATTCGGCCCGCGCCCGCGCGTACGCGTCCTCGAGGATCACGCGGGCCTTGTCGAGACGTTCGGCGGGCTCGAGGACTCGCCGCGCCAGCCACACGGTCAGGAGGCCGAGGGCCATGGCGACGACGGCGATCGCCAGCGTCGGGACGATCATCGACGAACCCCGGCCGATGGCCAGGCCGTAGACCACCGGGGCGGCGATGGCGAGCGGGATGACGAACATCGTCAGCAGCGCCACGGCCAGAAGCAGGCGCACGATGCGGAGGTCGGTCGATCCGTCGAAGATCGCCTCCGGTGGCTCGTGATCGCCGGGCAGGTCGTTGCGCGCGTCGAGGATGGGGTCGTCCTCCAGTCGGGGCTGGGCAGCCCATTGCCGGTTTATACGCGTGCTGGGGGAGGTGCGAACGGGCACCGTCGTACCGGTGGCCATGGGACCAACGGGCCCTGAAGCCCGGGGGGCCAGGGTCGCAGGCTTCGGGCATGTTCATCCTCTATGCGGTCCTCGGGGGCCTGCTCATCGGTCTCGTCAGCGGCGGATCGATCGAGCGGCTTGGGCGGCTGCAGCTGCGCTGGGCGCCACTCATCGCCATCGGGATGATCGCCCAGCTGGCCCTGTTCTCGACCCCGGTCGGAGACACGCTCGGCGCGGCGGCGCCATGGGTCTACGTGCTGACGAACGCGCTCGTCCTCGTCGCCGTCGCACGCAATCTCGCGGTGCCCGGCCTGGCCCTCGTTCTCGTCGGGGGCCTCGCCAACGTCGTGGCCATCGTGGCCAACGGCGGGTACATGCCGGTCAGCCCGGGCGCGCTCGCCGCCATGGGCCGGTCCGCGCAGACCGGCTATTCGAACAGCCGCCTCGTGACCGACGTCCGGCTGGCGCCCCTGACGGACCTGTTCGCGATGCCGACCTTCGTCCCGGCCGCGAACGTGTTCAGCATCGGCGACGTGCTCATCGGGATCGGGGCGGCGATCGCCATCGTCGCCGCGATGCACGGTCGCGGACCGATCGCCGAGGCTCCCGCGCCGGCTGGTGCCACGGCGCACTGACCCGCAGGTGTCGCCTCTCTAGTACTTCTGGCAGATACCGGGGGCCATCCGGATGCCCGACGGTTCGCAGTACGAGCGACGTTCGCTCCCGATCGACCCGCTGCCCAGGGCAAACCCATCGCGAGGTGGGGACGCAAAGCCAGGGATCTCTCCGAGACCGCCCAGCTGCCAGACCCGATCGAACTGGATGACCACAGTACGAGGTGGTTCCGTGAAGGCGAACCTGGCGCGCTTCACCGTGGCCCTGTCGCTCCTGGCGACCATGGCCCTGTCCCTGGGTGCCGGCATCAAGTGGTATTGACCATGACCATGGTCAAGCACCCCACCGACACCGATGATCGGCGGTTCGGCCCGCTCGCGGGCCATCGCTGGAGCTGAGCATCCCCGCCCGGTCGACGGGCGACCCGGACGCGACACGTGACGGAGCGACCCATCGGGTCGCTCCTTCCGATTCCCACGGACGCCCAAGCACGAGGCCCGGCGCTCGATAGGACTTTCGGGTAGGTCCGCCCACGACTCTCGGCGGGAACACTGGCGGGGTCACCACGCCCCGGGTGACCGACGGCTCGCGCCCGAGTCCCACGAGCGGCCCGACCTCACCTGATGCTTCGCGAACGCGCCGGACCCCACCCGACCGCCTGGCGCTCCCGACTCCCGCGGATCGATGCCGCCCAGCGGGTCTGGCTGTTCGTGGCGGCCATCGCCGTCGCGGCGCTCATCGGCTACCTGGGCATCGTCCGCGACCTCCTGCCGTTCGGTGCCCCGTTCAGCGTGCCCTGGCCGATCGCGGCCTTCGCCTTCTACCTCGGCGAGGTCAACGTCGTGGAGGTGCGCTTCCTGCGCGAGCGGCACGCCTTCTCGTTGAGCGAGCTGCCGGGCGTCGTCGGACTCTTCGTGCTGACCCCGGACATGTACATGCTGGCCCTGCTGGTCGGGACGACCGGCGCCCTGCTCGCCGAGCGCCACAGCTCGTGGATCAAGCGCGCCTTCAACATCGCCCAGTTCGCCCTGTGCGGCGTGGTCGCCCTCACCGTGTTCCACTTGATCGCCGAACCCGTCGCGCATGCCCGGGCCGCGCGAGTGGGTGGCGGCCCTGGCCGCCGCCGCGGCGACGAGCGTCCTGGGGGCCATCCTGGTCGCGACGGTCATCTCGCTGTCGGGCGGGGCCCCGCAGTTCACCAAGCTGCCGGAGATGATCCGGTTCAGCAGCATGGTCGCGCTGGCCAATGCGAGCCTCGCGCTCCTCGCGGTCATGGTCCTGTGGATCGACCGGAGCTCGATCTTCCTGCTGGCCGTGCCGGTCGCCATCGTCTTCCTCGCCTATCGCGCCTACGTCGGCGAGCGCGAGAAGCACGAGCGCCTCGAGCTGCTCTACGAATTGAGTCGGCTGCTCCACTACACGCCCGAGCTCGACGCGGCCATCGTGGCCCTCGTCGAGCACGCGCGGCGGATGTTCCGCGCCGAGTCGGTGTCGCTCGTGCTGCTGCCCAACGCGGAGACGAGCGCGGCGGTCCGCAGTTCGACCGACGGCCTCGGCGACACCGAGACCATGATCCCCACCGAGGTGGCGCTCGACGATCCTATCCGCCAGCGCATCACGACCGACCGCGTGGCGTTCCGGGCCAAGCCGGGGGACGGCTGGACGCCGGCGCCCGAGCGCGCGCGCGAGGCCGCCATCGGGCCCCTCGTCGGCGAGCGCGGGGTGCTGGGCGCCATCCTCATCGTCAACCGACTTGGCGAGGGCAGCCGCTTCACCGATGACGACCTGCGGCTCCTCGAGACGGTCGCCAACCAGGCCGCGGTCGCTCTCGAGAACGGCCGCCTCGAGCAGTCGCTGCACGAGCTCTCGACCCTCAAGGAGGCCCTCCGCCACCAGGCCTACCACGACTCGCTGACCGGGCTGGCCAACCGGCTCGCGTTCGTCGAGTCGGTCGAGCGCCGCCTCGCCGAGACCGTCGACCCGACCACGCCGACCTCGATCGTGTTCCTCGACCTCGACGACTTCAAGATCGTCAACGACACGCTCGGCCATGGCGCCGGCGACGACCTGCTGATCGCCGTGGCCGAGCGCCTCAAGACGCAGATGCGCGATGGCGACCTGCTGGCCCGCTTCGGTGGCGACGAGTTCGCCATCCTGCCCGGCCCCGGGGCGACACCGGACGACACCCTCGCGCTGACCCAGCGCATCGTGGCCGCCCTCGGGCTGCCCTTCCCCCTGGCCGGGACCGACGTCGTCATCGGTTGCAGCGCCGGGGTCAGCCTCGCGCGCCCGGGCGAGCCGGTCGAAGGGCTGCTGCGCGACGCCGACGTCGCGATGTACCGCGCCAAGTCGGACGGCAAGCGTCGGGTCGAGGTCTTCGATCCGCTGATGCACCGGTCCATCGTCGAGCGCCATTCGCTCACCTCGGACCTGGCCCTTGGCGTCAGCCGGGGCGACCTCACGGTCCACTTCCAGCCGATCGTCGCGCTGTCCACCGGCCGGGTCGTGGCCCTCGAGGCCCTCGCCCGCTGGACCCATCCACGACGCGGCGAGATCGATCCCACCGAGTTCATCCGGCTGGCCGAGGAGAACGGTTCGATCCACGCGCTCGGCCGGGCGGTGCTCTTCGAGGCCGCCCGCCAGGTCGTGGTCTGGCAGCGCCTGCCGGGACTCAGCAGCCTGGGCCTCACGGTCAACCTGTCGCCGCTCCAGATCCAGCACCCCGACTTCATCGAGGAGATCACGGCGGTCATCGTCGACTCGGGCATCGCGCCCGCGGACCTGACCTTCGAGATGACCGAGACGGCGATGTTCCGCGACACCCAGGCGACCATCGAAAAGCTCGAGCAGCTCCGCTCGATGGGCATCCGCATCGCGATGGACGACTTCGGCACCGGGTATTCGTCGCTCGCGTACCTGCGGCGCTTCCCGGTCGACTACCTCAAGATCGCCCGCGAGCTGATCGGCGACCCGAGCGACACGGACCCCGGCGCGTGGGAGTTCGCGCGGGCCATCATCGCCCTCGGTCGCTCGCTGGGCCTGCCCATCGTCGCCGAGGGCATCGAGACCGAGGAGCAGCTCGGCATCCTGCGCCGGATGGGCTGCGGCCTGGGCCAGGGCTTCCTGCTGGGCCGCCCGGCAGCCGCCCCCGAGATGGGCTGGATCCTGCGCGCCTGGGAGCCGCACCAGCGCAGCGCCTGACCGCGGCCATGGCCGCGCGGTCTCGTCGCGGGCGCCTCTGCTACGCTCTGCCCTCCCTCGACCACGACCCCGGAGATCCGCCGCGCCATGACCGCCCCCACGCCTTCGGAAGCCGCCAGCGCCGACCGCCAGCCACGCACGATCGTCGACAAGATCTGGGCGGACCACGTCGTCAGCCAGGATCCGGGCGCGCCGGCCGTCCTCGCCATCGACCTGCACCTCATCCACGAGGTCACCTCGCCGCAGGCGTTCACCGGGCTGCGCGAGCGGGGGCTCGGCGTCCGCCGGCCGGCCCAGACGGTGGCCACGGCCGACCACTCGATCCCGACCACGCCGCGCGGCCTGCCGATGGTCGACCTGCAGGCGGCCGCCCAGGTGGAGCAGCTCGAGCGCAACTGCGCCGAGTTCGGCATCCCGCTCCACGGCATCGGCTCGCCGCACCAGGGCATCGTCCACGTCATCGGCCCACAGCTGGGGCTGACCCAGCCGGGGATGACGATCGTGTGCGGCGACTCGCACACGAGCACGCACGGTGCCTTCGGGGCGCTTGCGTTCGGGATCGGGACGAGCGAGGTCGAGATGGTCCTCGCCACGCAGACCCTGCTCCAGCGCGACCCGAAGACCTACGAGGTGCGCGTCGACGGGCGGCTGGCCGCCGGGGTCAGCAGCAAGGACATCATCCTCGCCCTGATCGCCCGCATCGGCATCGGCGGCGGGACCGGCCATGTCATCGAGTACCGCGGTGACGCCATCCGGGCGCTGACGATGGAACAGCGGATGACCATCTGCAACATGAGCATCGAGGGCGGCGCCCGGGCCGGACTGATCGCCCCGGACGACACCACGTTCGAGTACGTCCACGGTCGCGACCACGCCCCGCAGGGCGCCGCCTGGGATGCGGCCGTCGCCCGCTGGCGGTCGCTCCCGACCGACGACGGCGCCACCTTCGACAGGACCATCACGATCGACGCCGACGCCCTCGAGCCGATGGTCACCTACGGGACCAACCCGGGCATGGGCATCCCGATCACGTCGCGCGTCCCCTCCCCCGAGGACGAGGCCGACCCGGCCGCGAAGCGCGCGCTCGAGCGCGCCCTCGAGTACATGGACCTGCGCCCCGGCCAGCCGATCCTCGGCCAGAAGGTCGATGTCGTCTTCGTCGGGAGCTGCACGAATGGACGGATCAGCGACCTGCGCCTCGCGGCGGCGGCCCTCAAGGACCGCCGCGTCGCCGACGGGGTCCGGCTGATGGTCACGCCGGGCAGCGACGAGGTGAAGCGCGAGGCCGAGGCGGAGGGCCTGGCCGACATCTTCCGGGCCGCCGGTGCCGACTGGCGCGAGTCGGGCTGCTCGATGTGCATCGCGATGAACGGCGACCAGCTGGCACCCGGCCAGTACGCCGTGAGCACGAGCAACCGCAACTTCGAGGGACGTCAGGGCAAGGGCGGACGGACGTTCCTGGCCTCGCCGCTGACCGCCGCCGCCAGCGCCATCAACGGCGTGGTGAGCGATCCGCGGACGCTGCCCGGCATCGAGACCCTGGCCGCGGTCGGGGGGCGCTGACGATGGGCGAGCCGTTCCGGATGTTCACGAGCCGGGTCGTGCCGCTGCGCGCCGACAACGTCGACACGGACCAGATCGTTCCGGCGCGCTACCTCAAGGTCACCGACAAGGCCGGCCTCGCCGACGCGCTCTTCCGCGACTGGCGGTTCGAGGAGGACGGGTCGCTCAAGGACCCGCCGTTCGTGCTCGATCAGCCGGGAATGGCCGGGCGGGCGATCATGCTCGTCGGGGACAACTTCGGGGCCGGCTCGTCACGCGAGCACGCGCCGTGGGCGCTCACCGCGTGGGGCGTGCGGGCGATCCTGTCGACCGGCTTCGCCGACATCTTCCGCAGCAACAGCCTCAAGAACGGGGTCCTGCCGATCGTCGTCCCGCCCGACGTCCACGCCCGCCTGTGGGCGCTCATCGACGCCGATCCGGACGCGAAGCTGACGGTCGACCTCGCCGAGGAAGGCGTGCTCCTGCCCGACGGCACCACGGTCGACTTCACGATCGACCCGTTCGCCAAGCGGATGCTGCTGGCGGGCACCGACGAGCTCGGCTATCTCCTGACCAAGGAGCCCGAGCTATCGGCCTGGGAGACCGCCCATCCGCCGCGGATCGACACGCTCGCGGGAGCGTCCTGACCGACCCGACGGCGGCTCAGGGGCGGGTCGCGGGTTCAGCCACGCCGCGGCGAGGACCAGCGCGGGAGGGTGTCGCGCCGCGTCGCGAGGACGCACAGCGGGCAGCCGAAGTACGGGGCGGCGCGATGCGCCTTGTGGGCGTCCGCGATGCGCCGGGCATCGCCCTGCGTGCGGACGAAGGTCGAGGGACGGGACATGGTGGTGGGTGCTCCTGGTCGTACGCGGGGTGTCCGCGATAGCGTCGTGCGTCGACGCCCGGACTGATCGTGGCCGGCGCGGCGCCGGGCGCCGATGGGCGGATGCCCGCACCGATGGCTGACGGATGACGATGCGCGGGCGGCCGGTTCGGGCGACCTGTGTCACGATCGGCCGGTGAATCCGCTGGACCTGGTCGCTGTCCTGCTGCTCGTCCTGGCGGTCCTCCTCGGATTCCGGTCCGGCGCCCTGCCCCAGCTGGGCGGTCTCCTCGGGGCCATCTCCGGCGGCGCCCTCGCGATCCTCGCCCTGCCCTATGTCACCGACCCGCTCGGCGAGCTCGATCCATCGATCCGCCCGTTCGTCGTCCTGGCCGGCCTGCTACTCGCGGTCGGGTCTGGGTGAGTCGATCGGGTCGACCCTGGGGCGACGCCTGGCGCGCGCGCTCGGGACCGGCGTCCTGAGTGCGGCGGACCGGGTGCTGGGTGCCTTCGTCGGTGCCGCCCAGGCGCTGCTCATCATCTGGCTCGCCGGCGGCCTGCTCGCCATCGGGCCGGTCCCACGCCTGACCGAGGCGGCCCAGACCTCGACCGCCGTCCGCGGCCTCAACGCCGTCCTGCCGCCGCCGACCGACATCGCCGCCGACCTCGGCGACCTGCTCGACGCGTCGGGGCTGCCCGAGGTGTTCGTCGGCTTCGAGCCGATCCCGCGCCCCGCGGTCGAGCGCCCGTCCGACGCGGCGACGCAGCGGATCGCGGCGGGTGCCGAAGCCAGCACGCTCAAGATCACGGCCGCGACCTGCGGCCTTGCGACGTCGGGGAGTGGGGTCCTCGTCGCGAATGGCTACGTCGTGACCAACGCCCACGTCGTGGCGGGATCGCGGCGGGGCGGCGTGCGCGTCGCCACGGCCGACGGCGACCTGGCCGACGCGACCGTCGTCCTGTTCGATCCCAAGCTCGACATCGCCCTGCTCTGGACGGGGCGCCTCGCCGCAGACCCGATCCCGTTCGCCGGTGCGGACCCTGAGCGCGGTGCGGTCGGGGCGGCGCTCGGCTATCCCGCCGGTGGCGACCTGACCGTCGTGCCGGCCGCCGTGACCGGCAACTACGCCGCGACGGGCCGCGACATCTACGGCCGTGAGCCCGTCCGGCGGGACATCCTCGAGCTGCGCGCCGAGATCGAGCGCGGCGACAGCGGCGGCCCGTTCATCCTCGCCGACGGGACGATCGGCGGCCTGGTCTTCGCCGAGGCGCGCACGAACGAGGATGTCGGCTACGCGCTTTCACCGCGGGCGATCGCCGCCCGCATCGCCACGAGCGTGGGGCGGACGGACGGGGTCAAGACCGGCGACTGCCTGCGCTGAGCCCGGCGGTTCGGCTCTGTGCGGTGGCGCGCACGACCGCCGGGCGGCACACGACGGGCCACGCTTCGCGCGTTCGGCCTCAGTGCGGCTGGTCGGGCTCCAGGCGGGCCATCCGCTGGGCGACGGCGTGGAGCACCGTGGACTGGATGTTCGGGTACTGGGTGAGCAGGCTGTTGAACTCGCGATGCCCCAGGACCAGGAACCGTCCGTCGTCGACGCAGGTCGCGGTCGCGGTGCGGGCGATGTTGCCGAGCAGCGCGAGCTCGCCTAGGAAGTCACCCGGCCCCAGCTCCCGGAGGACCTGGCCGTCGCGCTCGACCCGGACGTTCCCGCTGATGATCACGAAGAACTCGGAGCCGTAGCTGCCCTGCTTCATGAGGACGCGCCCGGCGGGCAGGTCGACCTCGTCGCTGATCTGGGCGACCTGTTCGAGGTCCTTGCGCGAGAGGCCGGCCAGCAGCGGCACCTTGGACAGCAGCTCCACCTTCTGGTCCATCGCTCGCAACCACCCTCCTGGCTACCGACCATCCGTCGCGTCGGGGCAGCATAGCCGACGGCCGATCGCCCCTCGTCGCGGCGACGCATGGTCCAGGCACCGGCCGGGCGACTCCACGCCACGCCGCCCGGCTATCCTGCCTCGATGCGCCGCCTCCGCGCGAGCCTGGGTCCATCGCTCGACGCGCTGCGGCTGACATTGGTCGATGCGGACCTGCGCCACCTGATGCTCGGGTGGTTCGCGGTGTGGGCCGGCAAGGGCGCGTTCTTCGTCGTGAACCTGGTCCTCGCCTTCGCGGTCGGCGGACCGGTCGCGGTCGGACTGCTGGGACTCGCCGCCTACCTGCCCGCGGCTGTCCTGGCGCCGTTCGCGGGGGTGCCGGTGGCGCGCTGGCCAGCCGAGCGGGTCCTGTTCGCGTCGCATCTCCTGCGGATCGTGGCCGTGATCCTGGCCATCGCCGTGACGGTGCTCGACGCGCCCATCTGGACGCTCTACCTCGCGGTGGCCATCGATGCCGCCGCCGGGGCCTTCACTCGCCCGCTCCACATGGCCCTGCTGCCATGCCTTGCCCGGACCCCGGCCCAGCTCGTCGCCGCGAACGTCACGTCGAGTGCCGCCGAAGGGATCGGCACCTTCGTCGGACCGGCCGTCGCCGGGCTCCTGCTGGCCGTGAGCGGACCCATCGTCGCGGACATCGCGGTGCTGATCGTCTACAGCCTCGCGGCGGTCGCTGTCGGGCGGGTACACGCCCCGGCCGTCGGGCGTGGCGACGGGTCGGTGGCCGCCGTCATGGACCAGCTGTCTGCGGGGGTGCGTGCCATCGGCGGCCTCGCCGGGCCCCGCCTCGTCCTGATCGGGTTCGGCCTGCAGACGTTCGTCCGCGGTCTCCTCACCGTGCTGATGGTCGTGGCCGCGTTCGACCTCCTCGGGATGGGCGACCAGGGCGTGGGCATCCTCACCGCGGCGATCGGATTGGGCGGCGTGCTCGGGGCGGTCGGAGCGATCACGCTGAGCGGTCGGACCCGGCTCGCGCCGCCATTCGCCCTGTTCCTGGCCACCTGGGGTCTGCCGATCGCGCTGATGGGCCTCCTGATCGTCCCGACCGTCGCCATCGCGGCCATGATTGTCGTGGGCGTCAGCAACACGCTCATCGACGTCGCCGGGTTCACCCTGGTCCAGCGGACCACGCCGAACGCCAGCCGGGTCGCCGTCCTGGGCCTGATCGAGACGGTCGCTGCCATCGGACCGGCCCTCGGAGGCATCGTCGCGCCGGTCCTCATCGCGGCGTTCGGGATCCAGGCTGCGCTCGTGGTGAGCGGCGCGATCCTGCCGATCGCTGCGGTCGCGCTCTGGCCGTTCCTCCGCCGCGTCGACGAAGGCGGCAGTGCGCTCGCATCGCGAGTGGCCCTCATCCGGCGCGTTGCGCTGTTCGCGCCGCTGTCGCTCGCCTCGGTGGAGCACCTCGCGTCACGCCTCGAGCCCATGCACGTCGATGCCGGCACGTGGCTCATGCGCGAAGGCGAGACCGGCGATCGGTTCGTCATCGTCGAGCAGGGCCACGTCGAGATCACCCAGGCGGGTCATCTCGTGCGGATCGAGGGCCCGGGTGCGGGCATCGGCGAGATCGCCCTGCTCGAGCACATCCCGCGCACCGCCTCCGCCCGCGCCGTGGAGCCGGTCGAGGCGATGACCCTCGACCGCGCTTCGTTCCTCGAAGCGGTGACCGGTCACGCCTCCAGCCAGTCGCTCGCCGCGAGCCTCGTCCACGCCCGCCTGGCGGCCGACGCCACCGTCCTGACGCCTGCCGATTCGTCGTATCGAGCCCGATGGCGGCGGCTATCCTGCGCCGATGCATCGCCTGACCGCGAGCCTCGCCCTTGCCGTCGGCGCCCTGCGAGTGACGCTGGCCGACGACGACCTGCGGCGGATGACCATCGCGTGGTTCGCGATCAACTGCGGAAAGTGGACCTTCCTGGTCACGAACCTCGTGATCGCCTTCGCCGCCGGCGGGCCGGTGGCCGTCGGGCTGCTGGGACTGGCCCGCTACCTCACGCCGACCATCCTCGCCCCGTTCGCCGGCGTGCCGGTCGCGCGCTGGAGCGCCGAGCGCGTCCTGTTCACGGCCAACGCGATCCGGGCCGTCGGGGTCGTCATGGCGGTCGTCGTCGTGGTCACCGGCGCCCCGATCACGGCGCTCTACCTTGCGGTCGCGGTCGAGGCGGGCGCCGGCGCGTTCACGCGGCCGCTGCAGATGGCGCTCCTGCCATGCATCGCCCGGACGCCGTCCCAGCTCGTCGCGGCCAACGTCACCGCGAGCGCGGCCGAGGGCCTCGGGACGTTCATCGGTCCGGCCATCGGGGCCATCCTCATCGCGACGACCGGCCCGCTCGGCGCGGACATCGCGGTGCTCGTGATCTATCTCGTCGGGCTGTCGGCGATCTTCGGCATGCACGTGCCTGCCGTCGGCCGTCCGGACGGGTCGGTGCAGTCGGTCGTCGACCAGCTCTCGGCCGGTGTCCGTTCCGTCGCGCATATCGACGGGCCTCGTCTCGTGTTCATCGGCTTCGGACTCCAGACCCTCGTGCGCGGCCTCCTCACCGTGCTCGTCGTCGTGGCCGCGGTCGACGTCCTCGACATGGGCGATCCGGGTGTCGGTGCCCTCAACGCGGCGATGGGCCTGGGCGGGTTCATCGGGGCGCTGCTGGCGGTCGTGCTCACCGGTCGCGAGCGCCTCGCGCCGGCATTCGCGGGCGCCATGGTCGGATGGGGTGCCCCGATCGCGGTGATCGGGCTGCTCATCAACCCGGTGGTGGCGCTGCTGGCGATGATGGTCATCGGCGTCAGCAACGCCCTGATCGATGTCGCCGGGTTCACCCTCGCCCAGCGGACGTCGCCCAACGACAGCCGGGTCGCGGTCCTCGGGCTCCTCGACGGCGTGGCCAATGCCGGCGTTGCGCTCGGCGGCATCCTCGCGCCGATCCTCATCGCCTGGCTCGGCATCCGGGGCGCCCTCGTGGTGACGGGCGCGATCCTGCCCATCGCGGCGCTCCTCGTCTGGCCGGCGCTCCGCCGCGTGGACGAGGGCGGCGAGGGCCTCACCCAGCGCTCCGAGCTCATCCGCGGCGTGCCGCTGTTCGCCCCGCTGTCGCTCGCGACCGTCGACTACCTGGCCAGCCGCCTCGAGCCGATCACGGCGACCGACGGTCAGTGGCTGATGCGCGAGGGCGAGACCGGCGACCGGTTCTATCTCATCGAGACGGGTGAGATCGAGGTGTCGCGCGACGGCAAGGTCCTCCGTGCGATGGGTCCGGGCTCCGGTGTCGGCGAGATCGCGCTGCTCCACGGAGTGCCCAGGACGGCGTCCGTGCGGGCGAGCGGCGACGTCACCGGCTACTGCCTGGACCGCGCGGCCTTCCTGGAGGCGGTGACCGGGCACTCCGCCAGCCACTCGCTGGCGATGACCCTCGTGGACGAGCGGCTGGCGGCGGACGCGTCCGCCTGAGCCCTACACTGGACACCCGACTCGCCCCTGGACACTCGTCTCGCCCCGCGTCCGGCCGCCCGCCGGTCCCATCGGAGGATCCGCGTCGCATGTCCGACCAGCCCTCGACCCATCCGTACGACCGACCGAGCGACCCGGCCAAGCGCCACTCCGCGGCGCTGACCGACGGCCCAGAGCGCGCCGGGGCCCGGGCGATGCTCAAGGCCATCGGCTTCACCGACGAGGACCTCGCCAAGCCGCTCATCGGCGTCGGGACGACGTGGATCGAGACCATGCCGTGCAACTACAACCACCGCCGGCTCGCAGAGCGGGTCAAGGCCGGCATCCGGGCTGCCGGCGGCACGCCGATGGAGTTCAACACGATCTCGGTCAGCGACGGCGTTTCGATGGGGACGGAAGGGATGAAGTCATCCCTCGTGAGCCGCGAGGTCGTGGCCGACTCGATCGAGCTGGTCGTGCGCGGCCACCTGCTCGACGGCGTCGTGTGCGTCATCGGCTGCGACAAGACCGGCCCGGGCGCGGCCATGGCCCTCGGCCGCCTCGACGTCCCGGGGCTGATCCTCTACAGCGGGACGATCTATCCGGGCACGATCCACGGGCAGCGCAACGCCACGGTCGTGTCCGTGTTCGAGGCGATCGGGGCGTATCGGGCGGGCAAGATCACGCTCGACGAGCTGTACGAGGTGGAGACGCTGGCCTGTCCCGGGCCGGGTGCCTGCGGCGGCCAGTTCACGGCCAACACCATGTCGATGGCGCTCGAGTTCCTGGGCCTCTCGCCGGCCGGGCTCAACGCGATCCCTGCCGAGGATCCGGCGAAGGATGCCGCGGCGTATCGCAGCGGCGAGCTGGTCATGGACCTCGTCCGGGCCGACAAGCGCCCATCGTCGTTCGTCACGCGCGAATCGCTCGACGACGCCATCGCGTCGGTGGCGGCGACCGGCGGGTCGACCAACGGCGTCCTGCACCTGCTGGCGATCGCCCACGAGTACGGGATCCCGCTCGACATCGACGACTTCGGGGCCATCGCCGACCGGACGCCGATCGTCGCCGACATGCAGCCGGGCGGTCGCTTCACCGCGTCCGACCTCTTCGACGCCGGCGGCCTCGCACTGGTCATGCGCGAGCTGCTGGCACGGCCCGGTCTGCTCCATGGGTCGCGACCCACGGTCGACGGACGGACGATCGCCGAGATCGCCGCGGACGCGGTCGCGACCGAGGGCCAGCAGGTCGTCGTCCCGATCGCCGCGCCGCTCAAGGCCACGGGCGGCCTCGCGATCCTCCGCGGCTCACTCGCGCCCGATGGCTGCGTCGTGAAGCTCGCCGGGCACGAACGGAAGCTCCATCGGGGTCCGGCCCGCGTCTTCGACTCCGAGACCGAGTGCTACGCGGCCGTGCGCGACCGCCGGATCGTGCCCGGCGACGTCGTCGTGATCCGCTACGAGGGTCCGGTGGGCGGACCCGGGATGCAGGAGATGCTGAGCGTCACGGGCGCCCTGGTCGGCGAGGGTCTCGGCGATTCGGTCGCCCTCATCACCGACGGCCGATTCAGCGGCGGGACCCACGGCCTGATGATCGGGCACATCGCCCCCGAGGCGGCGCTGGGCGGGCCCATCGCGGTGGTCGAGGAGGGCGACACGATCGTCATCGATGTCGACCGCAAGGTGCTCGACCTCGAGGTGCCGGCCGACGTGATCGCCGAGCGGCTGGCGCGCTGGACGCCGCGGGCGCCCAACTACGCCGGCGGCGTCCTGGCCAAGTACGCGGCCCTCGTCGGCTCGGCGTCGCAGGGCGCGGTCACGACCGGCCCGCGGATGACGGCCAACCTGACCTCCGGCCGCTGAGCGCGGCACGCCCCGAGCGGATGGACGCCAGCGCAGCCTCGGGCCGCGTCCCGATCGGGATCAAGACCTCGCCCCAGGCCGTCGACTGGGCGACGCTCGATGGCGCCTGGGCGCGCATCGGCGAGCACGACGTGTTCGCCTCGGTCTGGATGAACGACCACCTGACCAACGTGTCGTTCGAGCGCCACGGGCCCAGCCTCGAGGCGTTGACCACGATGGCCGCCCTCGCCCATCGGGTACCGGGCAAGTGGCTGGGTCACGGCGTGCTCTCGGCGACGTTCCGTCACCCGGCCGTGCTGGCCAAGGCAGCGACGGTCCTCGATCACGCCACGGACGGCCACTTCATCCTTGGCCTGGGCGCGGGCTGGCACGAGGGTGAGCACGTCCCGTTCGGCATCCCGATGCCGCCGATGCCCGAGCGGTTCGATCGGTTCGAGTCGGCCGTGCACGTGCTCCGGGCGCTGTGGTCGCCGGAAGCCGCGAGTCCACCCGGCGTGACCCGGCCCGACCCGTACTACCCCCTCGCCGAGGCGACCAACGAACCACCGCCGCGGACCCCCGGTGGGCCGCCGCTGTGGCTCGGCGGACAGAAGCGTCGGGGCATCGCCCTGGCCGCGGAGGTGGCCGACGGGTGGCTGCTGCCGGCCGTCGTCGCTCTCGGGAGCCCGTCCGACCTCGACTACTTCAGCGTCAAGCGCGACGCCATCCTCGCGGCACTGGCTGCCATCGGGCGCGACCCGGCGGGCTTCCAGATCGCCGCTCAGGTGCCGACCGGGACGACGGCCGAGGACCGGGCGTGGGCACTCGGCCAGGCGCGCGACGCCGTCAGGCGCGGCGCCACGACGGTCATCCTCGGCATGCCGCCCGCCCTGGGCGCCGCCGGGGTCGACGCGGTCGCGGCGGACATCGCCATCCCGCTGCGCGAGGCTGTCGGCTGATGCCCGACCCGACCCGGCCGGCTGTCGCGGCCGCCGCGATCCGGGAGGTGTCGTCCGATGCCGACCTCGCGACCCTCGCCGCGTTGGTCGATGTCATCACGCCGGACGATCCGACATCCGTGAGCGAGATGCGCTGGGCGGACGAGACCTATCCGGGCAATCGTCGCTTCCTCGCCGAGGTCGGCGGCCGGCCCGTCGGGTGCGCGACGCTCGGGCGGATCTACGTCTATCCACCTGACCACCCCGATGCGTTCGCCTACCTCGCGGTGCTCCCGGAGGATCGGCGTCGCGGGATCGGTGCAGCCCTGCTGGTCGCCCTCTCGGAAGGTGCCCGGGAGGCCGGGAAGACCGGTCTCCACCTGCGAACGTCGGAAGGTCGGCCCGAGGGGATCGACTTCCTGCGCCACCGGGGCTTCACCGAGCTGGAGCGCGCCCGGATGGTGGAGCTCCGTCTCGAGGGCCTGGCGCCGCCCCCCATCGAACCCCCGGTCGGCGTCGCGCTGACGACCCTTGCCGAGCGACCCGACCTCGTCGACGGCGTCCACGCCCTCGCCATCGAAGCATTCGCGGACATCCCCGGTGGTGACACGCCCATGGCCGTCGGTGACCTTGCCGAGTTCCGGGCACGCGACGTGGATCGTCCCGGGATCCCGCCGGCCGCATTCATGATCGCGACCGACGCGTCGACCGACGAGGTCATCGGCTACGCCTGCCTGATGTTCGTGCCGGGCTCCACCACCCTTGCCTGGCACGACATGACGGCGGTCGCCCGGACGTGGCGTGGACGTGGCCTCGCGACCCTGTTGAAGCGGGCGACCATCGCCTGGGGCATCCGCGAAGGATTGGTCGCGCTCGTCACGGGCAACGACGAGGACAACGCCCCGATGCGGGCCGTGAACGCGCGATTGGGCTATCAGCCGCTGCCCGACGAGGTGTTTCTGCGCGGTCCCCTGTTCAGCGCCGACGCTTGAGGTCGGCGAGGACCTCGCGCGCCGCGTTCCGGCCGGGCACACCGGTCACGCCACCGCCCGGGTGCGCACCCGACCCGGCCAGGTAGAGCCCGGCCAGCGGCATCCGGTAGCGCGCGTGGCCGAGCAACGGCCGCCAGGCGAAGAACGCATCGAGCCCCGGCTCGACGTGGAGGGGATGGCCGCCCGTCAGGCCGTAGTCGCGCTCGAGATCGAGCGGCGTCAGGACCCGCCGGGCGACGACCCGGCCACCCAGGCCGGGCGCCACGGTCTCGAGCGTCGCGATCACGGCGTCGCCGAGCGCCTCGCGGCCGTCGTCCCAACTCCCGTCGCGCGGCACGGTCGGGACCCACTGGACGATCGCCGAGAGCACCTGCGTGCCGGCCGCCGCGCCCTCGACGAGGCTCGGATCGGCCAGCGACGGGATGGTCGCCTCGATCACGAGCCGGTCGGCGCGCTCGCCGTACTTCGTGGCGTCGAACACACGCTCCATGTCGTCGATGCCGGTCATGCCCACCAGGATCCGGCCACGCAGCAGTCGCGGATCGTCGGCCGCGGCCGGCACGTCGGGCAGGCCGTCGAGGACGAGGTCGACCTTGGCGGACCGTCCAGCCGTGCGCAGGTTGCCGGCGCGCCAACGCAGCGTCGGCCCGAGAGCGACGGGGTCGACCAGCGTCGTCAGCAGGCGCTTGGGGTCGATGCCGGCGACGACGGCCGTGGCGGCGATCGCCTCGCCGCTCGCGAGGGCCACGCCGGTGACCCGGGCGTCGGCGTCGGAGGTGACGGCAACGACATCGGCGCCGGTGCGGATCTCGGCGCCCGCGGTCCGCGCCGCAGCGGCCAGCGCGTCGGCCAGGGCGCCCGGGCCGCCGCGAGCGAAGACCGTCTCGCCGGACGCCCCGCCGTCGCTGCCGGCGGCGTCATCGAGCAGGACCTTGGTGGACCCGGCAGACCACGGTCCCATCGCCGTGTGCCGGACACCGCGCCAGGCGATGGTCGCCCGGACCGGGTCGCTCGCGAACGACTCGGCCACGTAGTCGGCGACGGCCATGGCCAGCACGCGCAGGATCGTCCGGCCGTCCTCCCGGCCGAGGCTTCGGAACGTGCGGCCAAGGCGGAGGCCCAGCAGCGCATCCCCGAACCCGGGTTCGCGGACGTCGGGCGGAGTCTCGTCACCGAGATCCGCCAGGAAGTGGGCCAGCGCCCGGACGCGAGCGTCGAAGGCGGGATAGGCCCCGCCATCGGCCGCCGACCAGCTGGCCAGCGAGGCCACGGTGGCAGCCTCGTCGCGCCACAGAGCGACGGACCGCCCGTCGGGTTGTGGCGCGAACGCCCGGACATCCGGGGCGATCAGCTCGAGGCCATGGCGCTTGAGCTCGAGCTCGCGCACGACGGCCGGTCGCAGCCGCCCGATCGTGTGCGCGACCGCCGGGACCCGGGCGCCCGGCGCGAGCTCGACCGTGTCGGCCGCGCCACCCAGCCGGTCGCGCGCCTCGAGCACGAGCACCGATCGGCCGGCCCGGGCGAGATACGCGGCGGCCACCAGCCCGTTGTGGCCGGCGCCCAGGACGATGACGTCGTAGTCGGGCGCAGCCATCGTCAGGCCACCTTCCGGCCGCGCGACTTGAGGACCTCGAGGGCCGCGAGCCGGCCGTTGGCGCCCATGAGGCCGCCGCCGGGATGGGTCGAGGACCCGCTCAGCCACAGGTCGCGGACGGGCGTCCGGAAGCGCGCGTACCCCGGGACCGGGCGATTGAAGAACAGCTGCTCGAGGCTCAGCTCGCCCTGGAAGATGTTGCCCTCGGTCAGGCCGATCGTCCGTTCGATGTCGAGCGGCGTCAGCACCTGGCGGCCGATGACGATGTCGCGGATGTTCGGGGCGAACTCGGCGATGCGGTCGATGACGGTGTCGCCGAAGGCCTCGCGGTTGTCGTCCCAGGTGCCTAGTGACGGGTCCAGGTGGTACGGGGCGTACTGGACGAAGCAGCTGATGACGTGCTTGCCGGGCGGGGCCATGGTCGGGTCGACCAGGGTCGGGATGATCATGTCGATGTACGGCTTGCGGCTCCAGTGCCCGTACTTCGCGTCGTCGTAGGCGCGCTCCATATCCTCCATCGAAGGCGAGAATGAGACGGCGCCCCGCAGGTGCTCGCCAGGCCCGGGCAGGCAGGTGAAGTCCGGCAGCCGGTCGACCGCGAGGTTGACCTTGCCCGACGAACCGCGGAACTTGAAGCGACGGACTTCCGCCTCGAACGATGGCTCGAGCGTGCCGGGCTCGAGCAGGTCGAGGAAGGTCACCTTGGCGTCGGCCGACGAGAGGACCGCCGAGGCTTCGATCTCCTCGCCGTCGACGAGGACGACCCCAGTCGCCCGGCCGCCCCGAGTCAGCACGCGCGCGACCGGCGCCTCTGTGCGGATCTCGGCACCGAAGGCCTGGGCCGCCCGGGCGATGGCGTACGACACGCCGCCGGTCCCGCCCTTGGGGATGCCCCACGCCCGGAACGCGCCGTCGATCTCGCCCATGTAGTGATGGAGCAGGACGTAGGCCGTGCCGGGTGAGTGGATGCCCTGGTACGTCCCGATGATCCCCGACGCGCTCATCGTGGCCTTGAGCGGGTCGGTCTCGAACCACTGGTCGAGGAAGTCGGCGGCGCTCATCGTCATGAGCTGGACGAAGACGGCCTGCTGCCGCTCCGACAGCCGGCTGAACGTGCGAGCCAGGGCGGCGATCGGCAGGAGCGGTCGCGGATCGAGCTCGGTCGGGTCGCCCGGCACGATGCCCAGGATGGGCTTGATGAAACGGGCCATCTCGACCATGAGTTGGCCGTACTCCTCGTACGCCTCGGCGTCCGAGGTGGACCAGCGGCGCAGCTCGCGCACGGTGCGGCCGTGGTCGTTGACCCGCCACAGGTAGTCGGGACCGCCGGTCGCGGCCCCGGCGCCCTTGGGGAGCGGCGTGAACGTGCCGTCGAGCGGCAGGATGTCGAGGCCGTGCTCGGGCAGTCGCAGGTCGCGGATGATCTCGGGCCGCAGCAGGCTCACGACATAGCTCGCCACGGAGAACCGGAAGCCCGGGATGATCTCCTCGGTGACGGCCGCACCGCCCAGCACGTGGCGACGCTCGAGGACCACCGTCCGGAGGCCGGCGCGGGCGAGATAGGCCGCGGACACGAGCCCGTTGTGGCCCCCGCCGATGATCACCGCGTCGTAGCGCTGGGCCACGTCGTCGCTCCTTCTCCACCGTGGACGCGTCGGCCTGCAGCGTACCCGAGCGGGCGGGCCGTCGGCGGGGTCGGCGCCGGCCCGACACGGCATACTGCTGGGCATGAGCGTCGGGACGGCATTCCACCCGAGGACGGCGGCCCTCAACCGGAAGATGCAGTGGCGCGAATGGTCGGGCTACTTCGCCTCGTCGGCGTACGCCGATCACCACGACATCGAGTACAACGCCATCCGCGAAGCGGCCGCGCTCATCGACGTGAGCCCGCTGTACAAGTACCGCGTGGCAGGCCCCGATGCGACGCGCCTCGTCGACCGGGTGATCACCCGCGACGCGACGCGGCTCACGGCCGGCCGGGTCTACTACACGCCCTGGTGCGACGAGCACGGCAAGGTCATCGACGACGGGACGGTCCACGCGCTCGACGACGGCGCGTACCGCTGGACCGCGGCCGACCCGCAGGGTCGCTGGCTGGCCCTGAACGCGGCCGGGCTCGACGTGACCATCACCGACGAATCGGCCACGGTCGCCGCCGTCGCCCTGCAGGGACCGTGCAGCCGGGACGTCCTCGAGGCCGCGGCCGAGTCATCGTTTGCCGACCTCGGCTACTTCCGCCGACGGGCGGCCTCGATCGCCGGCGTCGCCGTCGATGTCAGCCGGACCGGCTACACCGGCGACCTCGGCTACGAGATCTGGATGCCGGCCGATGCGGCCACGACGGTCTGGGACCGGCTCATGGAGGTCGGTGTGGCCTGGGCGATCCGGCCGGCCGGCATGCTCGCCCTCGACGTCGTCCGGCTCGAGGCCGGGCTCATCCTGCTCGAGGTCGACTACACCTCCGCGCGCCACGCGATGAACCCGGAGCAGAACTACAGCCCGTACGAGATCGGGCTCGGCCGCCTCGTGAGCACAGACAAGGCGGACTATGTCGGGCGGCGCGCCCTCGTCGAGGAGCAGCGTCGCGGTGGTCCGGCGCGGCGACTGGTCGGGCTCACCCTCGACTGGTACGGGATCGAGGGCCTGTACGACGCGCACGGCATCCCGCCGGCCATCTCCGCGACGGTCGATCGCTCGCCGGTACCGGTCTTCGAGGGCGGCCGCCAGGTCGGCAAGGTCACCTCGCTCGGTTGGAGCCCGATCCTCAAGCAGGCCATCGGCCTGCGCCTCGGTGCCCGCCCGTCACGAGCCGGTCGGCTCGCAGCTCGAGGTGGAATGGACGGTCGAGGGGCGACGCGGACGCGTCCCGGCCGTCGTGACCGCACTGCCGTTCCTCGACCTGGAGCGCAAGCGCGCCTGACCGGGCATCATGGCGGCGATGAGCGCGCAACGACCGAGCGAGTCCGGCTCGACCGAGCCCTTCCCGACCGACCCGACAGGGCCGACCCCTGCCCCGGGCCGGGCTGCCGTCCCGCCCGACCCTGACCGCTACGACTCGCCACGCGACACGCGGGCGCGGGCCAAGGGCATGCCCGGCCCGTATATCACCGGCGGCGACGATCCGGACCTCGGCGCCGCCCTGGTCGAGGATCGGCGCCTCGGGCGATGGCTCGTGATCATGGTCGCCACGATCGTCGGTGCGGGCTTCATCATCGGCACGATCCTGGCGCTCGTCGGGCCCACCGTGGCCCGCTGACGTGGCCGCCACGGCCCTGCTTCCGTCGGCGGCGATCGACGATCCGGTCTGGGACGCCGCTCATGGCGAGGTCGTCGCCGCGCTGCGCGACCTCATCCGCATCCCGTCGATCAACCCGGTGCCCGTCGACGTCATCGACGGCGAGGCCCGGGCGGCACGCTATCTGGCCGATCGGCTGACCGACCTCGGCCTCGCCCCCGAGATCGTCGAACCCGTCGTCGGTCGCGGCTCCGTCCACGTCCGGTTGCGCGGCGACGGGACCGGCGGCGAGCCGTTCCTGCTCCTGTCGCATCTCGACGTCGTGCCGGCGGCCGCCGATCGATGGACCCACGACCCGTTCGCCGCGGACGTCGCCGACGGCTACGTCTGGGGACGTGGCGCCGTCGACATGAAGGGCATGGTCGCCCTCGAGCTCGGGGTCGTCACCCGCCTCGTCGCCGACGCCCGGGCAGCCGGTCGCGATCCGGCGAGCGATCCGATCCCCGGCCTGCGTCGCGACGTCCTGTTCACCTGCACGGCCGACGAGGAGGCCGGCGCCGATGCCGGGGCGCGCTGGATCGCCGCCCGGCGACCGGACTGGCTGCGCGCCGCCGGAGCCGTGAACGAGGCCGGCGGGGTGTCGGTCACGGTCGGTGGACGCCGGCTCTACCCGATCCAGGTCGCGGAGAAGGGCTACGCCCCGTACCGCATCGCGGTCCGCGGGACGTGGGGCCACGGGTCCATGCCCCGCCACGACAACGCGGCGGTCCTCGCCGCGCGCATCGTGGAGCGCCTGGCCGCCACCGGGCCGGTTCGCATCACCCCGGTCATGGCCCGCTTCCTCGAGGCGGCCGCCGACGCGCTTGGCGATGACGCCGGCACGGTGCTGCGCCGCCTGGCGAGCGGCCGGCTGGACGGCCGGGCAGCCGACCAGGCGCTCGATGCGATCTGCGATCCGATGTATGCGCGGGCGCTCAAGGCGCTCATCCGCGACACCCTGTCCCCGGACGTGATCCATGCGGGGGTCAAGTACAACGTCATCCCGGGCGACGCCGTCATCGAGGTCGACTGTCGGGTCCTGCCGGGCATGGACGAGCCGGACGCCCGGCGCCTGATCGAGAAGCGCATCGGCGACGACCTTCTCCCCGCCTGCACCATCGAGAACATCGTGTGGGGCGCCCCGACCGAGACCCCGGCGAGCGGCGACCTGTGGGACATCCTCGTGGCGACGTTGCGCGACCACGACGAGGAGGCGATCCCGCTACCGGTGATGGCCCCATTCGGCACGGACGCCAAGATCACGACCCCGCTGGGGACCCCGACGTACGGCTTCTCCCCGCTCCGCCTGGAGCCCGAGGAGCGCTTCCTCGAGCGCTTCCACGGCGTCGACGAGCGCGTCTCGCTCAGCGCGCTCCGGTTCGGTCTGCCCGTCCTGTACGACGTGGTCCGCCGCTTCTGCGGCTGAGCATCACTCCGGCTTCGGCGTCGGCCGGGGCGGGAGCCCGAGGTACTCACGGATCCCGTCGGCGACCTCGCCGTACGCCGTCGCCGTCTCCACGAACTCGTCCCAATTGTCTTTGGATGGGTCAGCCGCGACCTCTGCGAACAGGTCCCGGGCGTCGACCCAATGGGCTCGAAGCGCGCTGATCTCGTCCGCCAGGTCGTCCGGGAACTCGACCTTGTCCAGCTCGGCGATCACCTCGTCGTACACGTCGACCACCGCCTGATGCATGTCGCCCCATTCTTTGGGCGTGAAATCACCGCCCGCAGCGATGGCGTCCACCGCCGATTGCCCCTTGGTAGCGAAGATGTCGGAGATCGCGAGGTAGGCGGCGCCGATGGCGGCAAGATCGGGCGTGGGTTCCGGCGTCAGGGTCGGCGCGGTCGTCGGCGTCGGAGACGGCGATGGTGCGGTCGTCGGTGACGCCGTCGGCGCCGCGGTCACCACGGCCGCCGCCGTGGCTTGGCTCTGAGCCGCTCCCCCCGAGCAGCCAACCAGCAACATGCCGCTCGCGATCAGCGTTGCGACGGTCCCGTAGGAACGATGTCGAGCTCGATGCATCTGGCGGACCTCCTCGGTGCCGCGGGGCTGCGGCGGTCACAGGAGGTTGGCGCCCGTCGAGCGGATTTCCATCGGGCACCGTCGATATCTTCGCGGAGGCGGAGTGTTTAGTCCGCTGTCGAGATCCGGACGATCGACGCTGACCTGTCAGCGCCGGCTGGGCGGACACCGCCCGGCCGGCGACATCGATCAGAAAATGGCTAGCCGACCCGCGCGTCCGGATCGCGGACCGGCGGCTCGACCACGAGCTCGTCGCCGCACACACATACGAACCGTCGTGAGGTCCCCCACGTCCGCTCGTCGTCATGCGCGGCGGCGTCGTGATCCTCCACGGCCTCGAACTCGCCCCACGTGCCGTCCTCGTGCTGGTGTCGGATCACCAGCTCTTCGAATCGGCTCAGTTCCTGCATCGCTGGAACCTCCTTCACTCGGACGGTAGCACTCGATCGACCGGTCAGGAACCCGGCTCTCGGGTGGCCCGGATGAGCCGTCCGCGGCGGCTGATGGCGTGTGTGGCGAGCGCCGCCACGCCCATCGCCACGATCGCCCGCTCGGCGGTCGGCATCGGGCGGACCGCGGACAGGAACTGCTCGGCGCGCCCGCGGTCCACGACACGCAGCACGGCATGACCGCGGGGCGTGAGATGCAGCGTCTTCTGGCGCCGGTCCTCCTCCTCCGCCCGACGCTCGACGAGGCGGCGCTTGACCAGGCCGTCGATGAGCCGGCTGGTCGCCGACGGGGAGCGGTTGATCGACTCGGCGAGCTCGCCGATGGTGAGGGTGCTGCCGTCGGCGAGGACGTACAACGCCGCAAGCTGGGTGAACCCGAGCCGCAGGTCGCCCAGCTGGCTCGCGAAGCCGATGACCAGCTCGCGCCACAACGCACGGCCCATGGCCACCCGCTCGCTGATCTGGCGGACGTTCTGGATACGCGTCCCGGCCGCCAGGACGGGGGCTGACAGGTCGGCCTCGAAGCGCTGGGCGATGGCCCGGCGCGGGGCTGGCCGAGTCGTGGATCGGAGGGTTCGCGGTTCGGTCATCCATGCAAGCATGCACGCAAATCGCCGGTCGCGCCAGCCTTCGCGGCTACGCTTCAGCCCGATGTCTACGATCGCTTATGTGTTCCCCGGCCAGGGCTCGCAGTCGGTGGGCATGGGCCGGGACCTCGCCGCGTCCTCCCCCGCTGCCGCTGCCGTATTCGCCCGTGCCGACGCCGCGCTCGGTGCGCCGATCAGCGCCCTGGCATGGGACGGCCCGGCCGACCAGCTGGACCTGACCGAGAACGCCCAGCCCGCGCTCCTCGCCGCGTCGATCGCGATCCTCGCGGCGATGCGTGAGCGCTGGAGCGCAGCCGGCAGTACGGAACCGACGCCGAGCTACGCCGCCGGCCACTCCATGGGCCAGTACTCCGCGTTCGTCGCTGCCGGCGTCATCAGCCTCGAGGACGGCGTTCGCCTCGTCCGCGAGCGCGGCCGCCTCATGCAGGCGTCCGGTCAGGGTCGCGACGGGGCCATGGCCGCCGTGATCGGCCTCGACGACGCCCGACTGCCCGAGCTCGTCGCGTCGGCGTCCGCCCACGGCACCTTCGTCGTGGCCAATCGCAACGCGCCCGGCCAGGTCGTCGTGTCGGGCGAACGCGCCGCCATCGAAGCGGGCGCCGCGGTCGCGAAGGAGCTTGGTGCCAAGCGCGCCATCGTGCTCCCGGTGAGCGTCGCGGCCCACTCGCCGCTCATGGCCGAAGCCGCCGAGGCGATGCGCACGACGCTCGCCGACGTGCCCTTCTCTGACCCGACGACGACGCTCCTCGCCAACGGCGACGCCCAGCCGATCCGCACGGCCGACGGCGCCCGGGCCGAGCTCGTCGACCATCTCACCGCCGGCGTCGACTGGGTCGCCGCCGTCGAGGCGATGGGCGCCGCCGGCGTCACGACGTTCATCGAGGTCGGACCCGGCAAGGTCCTGACCGGACTCATCAAGCGCATCAGCCCCGACGTCGAGGTCGTCCCAGCGGACGACCCGGCGAGCACGGAACGAATCCTCGCCCTGGCTTCGGCCACGGCCTGATCCAGGAAGGGATCCTCACCCATGCGTCGACCCGACTACGACCGCCGCGTCGTCGTCACCGGACTCGGAGTCATCAGCCCTGTCGGCAACGACAAGACGACCGCCTGGTCCAATCTCGTCAACGGCGTGTCCGGCCTCGGGCCGATCACGAAGTTCGACACCGATCCGTACGAGGCCAAGCTGGCCGGCGAGGTCCGTGACTTCACGGCCTCGGACTGGATGGACGCCAAGGCCGCGCGACGAAGCGAGGCGAGCCTCCACTTCGGCGTCGCCGCCGCCAAGCAGGCCCTGGCCGACTCGGGCTTCGAGCTGACCGACGAGAACCGGACCGAGGTCGGTGTCATCTTCGGCTCGGGCGCCGGCGGCCAGTCGCTCATGATCGACAACTACGCTGCGCTCCATGACCGCGGGCCGCGGACGGTCGCCCCGACGTTCATCGCGAATGCCCTGGTCGACAGCAGCTCGGGCATGATCGCCATCGAGACCGGGGCCATCGGCCACAACATGTGCGTGGTTTCGGCCTGTGCGACCGGGACGCACAGCGTCGGCGAGGCGGCCGAGGCGATCCGCCGCGGCGACTGCATCGCCGTCATCGCGGGCTCGACCGAAGCGCCGCTGCTCGAAGTCGGGCATGCGGGCTTCTCCAACATGCGCGGCATGGGCATGCCCCGCCCCGGCGAAGCGCCCGAGACCGTCTCGCGCCCGTTCGACCTGACCCGCAACGGATTCGTGCTCGGCGAGGGCGCCGGCTCGCTCATCCTCGAGGACCTCGAGCTGGCCAAGGCGCGTGGCGCCCACATCTACGCCGAGGTCGTCGGCTACGGCTCCGCCGCCGACGGCTGGGACATGATCCAGCCGATCGACGCGGGCGTCGGCTCGGCGCGGGCGATGCAGATGGCCCTCGAGCGCCGCGGCGTCCCGGCCGACGAAGTCGACCTCATCAACCCGCACGGGACGTCCACGCCGCTCGGCGACAAGCGCGAGGCCGAGGCGATCAATACCGTCTTCGGGGCGCGCTCGACGCGCGACCGGCGCGAGGTCGCGATCAGCGCGACGAAGTCGATGACCGGCCACCTCATGGGCGCCGCCGGTGCGTTCGAAGCCTTCGCGACGGTCATGTCGGTCGCCGAGCAGTGCGCACCCGGCACGATCAACTTCCGCGACGAGGATCCGGAGTGCGACGTGTGGGTCGTGGGCGAGACGCAGGCCCTGCCGATCCGCTATGCCCTCTCGAACAACATCGGGCTCGGCGGGCACAACGGCGCCGTCATCTTCAAGCGCTACGACGGCGACTGACCCGCCCCATCCCGCGCCCGGGCGTCAACGGCCTTCCGGACGTGCCTACAATCCGGCGTTGCCTACACCGAGGTTGATCCGTGGCTGAACTCGATCCGGCGCGTCGCGCCGTCATCACCGGCCTGGGCGCCGTCATGCCGATCGGGAACGACTTCCCGACGTACTGGTCCAACCTGCTCGCCGGCG
The DNA here is from genome assembly GCA_963828965.1 of uncultured Chloroflexia bacterium. Lineage (GTDB taxonomy): Bacteria > Chloroflexota > Limnocylindria > Limnocylindrales > CSP1-4 > SPCO01. The sequence goes on along the minus strand of CAWHGL010000002.1, from coordinate 478,485 downwards.
TGACGGGCACGCGCACGATCCGCAGCTTCGACGCCTCCACGCAGGAGGTCCGGATCGCCGCCGAAGTGATCGACTTCGATCCGACCATCGCGATGGACCCGAAGATGGCCCGCCGGATGAGCCGATTCATCCATTTCGCGATGGCCGCCGGCAAGGAGGCGGTCGCCGATTCCGGCATCGACTTCGCGGCGATGACGCCCGAGGAACGCGACCGGGTCGGCGTGGTCGTCAACACGGGCGGCGGTGGCATCGAGCAGATCATCGACGGGACCCACGTCCACGACCAGAAGGGCCCGCGGTTCGTGTCGCCATTCGCCATCCCCGCCCTGTCGGGCTCGATGGGCGCGGCGCTGCTCTCGATGGAGTGGGGCCTGACCGGACCGGTCATGACCCAGGTCGCCGCGTGCGCGACGTCGGTCATCGCGTTCCAGGACGCGCTGCGCCTGATCCGCTCCGGGGAGTGCGACGTCGTGCTTGCCGGCGGCTCCGAGGCGCCGGTCTGGCCGATGGGCGTCGCGGCGCTCGCCAACATGGGCGCGCTCTCGAAGCGCAACGACGATCCGGCGACGGCCTCGCGCCCGTTCGACGGCACGCGCGACGGGTTCGTCCTCGGCGAGGGCGGCGGGGTGGTCGTCATCGAGTCGCTCGAGCACGCGCGTGAGCGTGGCGCGACCCCGCTGGCCGAGGTCATCGGGGCGGCCCTGACCGCCGACGCGTTCCACATCAGCGCCCCGGAGCCGACCGGGCGTGGCCAGACGATGGCCATGACCAAGGCGCTTCGGAATGCCGACGTGGCACCCGACGAGATCGACTACATCGTGGCCCACGGTACCGCGACCCCCCTCAACGACGTGACCGAGACCCGCGCCATCAAGGGTGCGTACGGCGCGCATGCCTACAAGGTCGCGATCAGCTCGCCCAAGTCGATGATCGGCCACCTCGTCGGCGCGGCCGGCATCGCGAGCGCCCTGGCAGCCGTCGGGGCGATCCGCGACCAGGTCATCCCGCCCACCGCCAACCTGCACACGCCCGATCCGGAGTGCGACCTCGACTATGTGCCGCTCACGAAGCGTGCGGCCAAGATCGACACGGTGGCGGTCGACGGGTTCGGGTTCGGTGGGCAGAACGCGGTGGCGATCTTCCGGCGTTTCACCGACTGACCGGCGTCCCGCGCTCACAAACTGAACACGTCGGGCGCCGCCGATTAGGGCGACCGCCCGATGCCAGGACGTGGGCGGCGGACTATGGTGGTCACTGGCGACGTCGGCACCCAGACCGCGTCGCCGGACCCGAGGAGTCCACCACGACCACGTCGCCGACGACCCGTACCAGCCTTTCCGTCGTCGGGCTCATCCATCACGACGACGGAGCGGTCTCGAGCGTGCGCCTGTGCATCGAGCGCAGGACACGCCGCCGGGAGCCCGGCCCGCTCACCTTCGAGTGGGTCGTCGGTGATCTCGGGATCGATGGTGGCGAGCTGATGTGGGCCGTCCGGACCAACAAGGGCTGGGCCCACCTGCGCGGGCTGGCGCACGCCCGGGACGGGGTCGACCATCCGTTTCGTGCGGACATCTACGGTCCGCGCTCGGTCGGCGCCGACGGCCCCGCCCGGATCGCCCTGCGGATCTACGACGTGGACACCGACCCGAACCAGGCGAGTCCGATCGTGAAGGTCCAGGGCCTCCTCGACGCCGATGCGGTGGAACTCGGCCGGGAGGCTTGACAGGCCCACCCATCATCGGGCCCATGGGGGGCACGAAGGTGCGCGCGGCCTTCGTCGGTCGAGGCCCAGAGCTCGAACGAACGGCCGCCGCCCTCGCCCGAACGTCCCGCGGCCTTGGCATCACCGTTCTCTGCGCCGGAGAAGCGGGGATCGGTAAGACGCGCCTCGTGACCGAGATCGCGGAGCGGGCTCGGGCGACCGGCTTCGCGGTCCTCACCGGCGGGTGCATCGAGATGGGGCCCGCTGGGCTGCCCTACGGCCCCTTCGCCGAGGCCCTGCGCGGCGCGGTCGCGGCGGGGCTCCTGGAGCCCGTGGGGCTGCGCGGCCCGACCCGCGAACAGCTGTCGATCCTCGTCCCCGACATCGCCGGTGGCGGCGACGTCGTGCCGGGCTTCGACCTGGCCGGCCTCGGCCAGGTCCGTCTGTTCGAATTGGTCATGACGGCGCTCGGGGCGGTCGGGCAGGATCGGCCGGTCCTGCTCGTCATCGAGGACATCCATTGGGCCGATCGATCGACCCTGGATCTCCTCCAGTTCCTCGTCCGCAACATCGCCGACACGCCCACGCTGATCCTGGCGACGGTCCGGACCGACGAGCTCGACCGCGACGATCCTGTGGCGACGATGCTCGCCGAGCTGGCGCGGCGACCGTCGGTCGAGCGGATCGACCTCGGGCCGCTCGACCTGGCGGCGACGAGTGCCCAGCTCGCCGTGGTCCTCGGCGTGGAGCCCGACCCGGCCCTGGCCCGACGCATCCACCGCCGCTCGGACGGCAACCCGTTCTTCATCGAGCAGCTGGCGTGGGCCCACGCCGATGGGGAATCCACGAGCGTCCCGGCCAGCCTCCGCGACATCCTGCTCACCCAGCTGAGCCGCCAGGCCCCCGAGGTCCAGGACCTCCTCGCCGCGGCGGCCATCGCCGGCCCCGGCGTGGACGACACCCTGCTCGCCTCGATCGTCGGCTGCTCGACGGACGCACTGCTCGATCCCCTGCGGGCGGCCATCCGCGCCCAGTTGCTCAGCCGGATCCCGACCGGGACCGGCGAGGCGTACGCGTTCCGGCACGCCCTGATGGCCGAGGCGACCGAGGCCGACCTCATCGACGGCGAGCGGCGGCGCCTGCATGGCCGCTGTGCGGACGCGCTGGCCGCACGTCGACCCGAGGAGGGCGCAGCGCTCGCCCAGTGGGCGGTCCGCATCGCCCACCACCGCGACCGGTCCGGGGACATCGACGCCGCCGTGAGCGCGTCCATCGAGGCGGCCATCCAGACCGCCGCCGTGACCGCGCACGCGGACGCGATGGAGCAGTACCGCCACGCGATCGGCCTGCTGCCGCAGTGGCGCGGCCCGCAGCTGTGGAGCGACTGGGACGTGGCCGAGCTGTACAGCCACGCGGCGGCCTGTGCAGCCCTGATCGGCGATGCGACCAGCTCGGCCCGGTACTCGCGCGACGCCATCGCGAGCCTGCCGCCGGACACCGATCCGTGGCGGCGCGGCCGGTTCCTCACCCGGCTTGCCGAGCACCTCTGGATCGCCGGTGAGGCCGGCTTCGTCGAGGCGCTCGTCGACGCGGCCGCCGTGATCCCGGCCGAACCGCCGACGGCCGTCCGCGCCGACGCCCTCGTGTCGCTCGGGTTCCACCACATGTACGTCGGGGACACCGAGGCCGCCGGCACGGTCCTCGAGGAAGCCATCGCGACGGCCGTCGCCGCCGACGCGCCCCGGGAGGAGGCGCTCGCGCGGAGCACGCTCGTGATCATCCAGGTCGAGTCGGGCGACCTCGAGGGCGGCGCTCGCAACCTCGATGCGGCGGTCGTCGCGGTTCGGCGCACGATCCCGCGACCCGAGACCTCGGTGGCGTACATGGACGTCGCGGCCATCGCCGCCTGGATCGCGCGCGACGAGCTGGCGCTCGAGCTGAGCCTCGAGGGCCTCGACCAGGCCCGTCGCCACGGCTTCGAGACGTACTACGGCGGCGGCCTCGTCGCGAACGGCGCCGAGGCCCTCGTGTCGCTCGGGCGTCTGCGCGAGGCGGTGGCCATGCTCGACGCGGTCGAGATCACCCAGACCGGCGGCTATGTGGACACCTCGCGGCGGATCACCCGGGCGCTCGTCGCGACCCATGTCGGAGACCTCGACGGAGCCGGCGCCGAGATCACGGCGGCCCGCGACTGGCCGAAGGACGGCGACCTGGCGATGCGCCGCTACCTTGCCCTTGCCGAGGCCGAGTGGGCGCTGGAGCAGGGCCGGCTGGTCGACGTCGAGTCGATCGCCCACGGCGGCATGGACCTTCCCTCGTCGCACATGCCCGACCTGGACCTCCAGATCGCGCTGGCCTGGCTCGGCGTCCGAGCCGCGGCGGACCTGGCCGAGACGGCGCGGGCCCATCGGGACGGTCCCGCGCAGGCATCGGCGATCGCCGCGGGCGAGCGATCCCACACCGAGGGCGAGCGGCGGGTCGCCGCGGGACGCTCCCCGGCTGCGCCGATGGAACGCCGAGCCGCCGCGTTCCTGGCCCTCGTCGATGCCGAACGGGCTCGTCTCCACGACCGCAACGACCCGGCCGTGTGGGCCGCGGCGGCCGAGGCATGGGCGGGCCTCGGCAACGTGCTGCGACCGATGTACGCCCGGATCCGCCAGGCGGAGGCGTGCCTCGCGCTGGGCCGGGACACCCGGGCCGACGCCATCGAGCTGCTCGAGCAGGCCCACCGCGACGCCGCCATCGCCGGGGCGGCGCGCCTCGTCCGGATGAGCGAGGGCATCGCCCGTCGCGCCCGGGTCGACCTGACCCGCGACGAGCCCGTGCGGCCGGGCAGCCGCGGGACCGCCGCGCCGGCCGGCGTGGATCCGCTCGAACGACTGGGCCTGACCGAACGCGAGACCGAGATCCTGGCCCTGCTGGCGGCCGGCCTCACCAACCGTCAGATCGGCGAGCGGCTGTTCATCAGCCCGAAGACGGCCGGGGTCCACGTCTCGAACATCCTGGGCAAGCTCGAGGTGCCCAGCCGGATCCAGGCGGCGACGGTCGCCCATCGGCTCGGTCTGGACAGCGAGCTGGGGCCGGAGGCGCCCGGCTGACTCCCGCGGGCGCGGCCGTCGCCGACGCCTAGCCCGGGTCGGATGCCTCGCGCACGGCGGCCAGGACCGCGGGGTCGATCCAGCCGGGGGCGGCGGATCGCGCCTCGAAGTTGGCCACCCCGATCCAGCCCAGCAGGGCGGCGTCCCAGTCCGGTCCCCAACCGTCCATCGCGGGTCGCGCCTCCCCGATGCGAGGCACGGCTCCCAGCTCGGCCCGCATCCGGGCCTGGAATGCGGCATCCACGTCGAGGGCATCGGGGCCCCAACCGAGGCGGGTGAGCCGCTCGCGCAGCTCCGCGGCGAGCGCGGCGTCGATGGCGATGAGGTCCTCGGGCTCGGGCCGCTCCATGAGCGTCCGCCACACGGCGCGGATCCGGATGAGCTCGGGGACCGGGTCGGCATGATCGTCGACGCGCAGGTCGATCCAGCGGTCGTCGCCCTCGTTGTAGCCGCCGGCCGTGCGCACGACGAGGAGCGCCGCGGATTGCCGGCCGCGCCGGTCGCCACCCGCCCGATCGGCGGCCAGCAACGCCGCGAGGAGCCGGTCCGGCAGGAGTCCCGTGGCGGACTCGAACGAGGCCGCGAGGGCGTCCACCACGTGCGCCCCGGCCAGGATGTTGCCCTGCGCCGCGTATCCCGGTCCGGTCCGGCCGCCGGCCCACGGCAGGCACCCGTCGCCCGTGTACGTGGCCCCGTTGCCGCGAACGTCGACGACCCCGAGCTGTCGCTCGGCCGCCCCCGGGTCGGCCTCGGTCAGGGCCGCGACGACCTGCTCGGCGGTGCGCCCGGCGGTCAGGGCGGCCAGCCCGTCCGGCCCGTAGCGCACGTTCGCGAGCGCCTGCGTGGCGATCCCGCCCACGCCGGCCGCTGCCCACGGCACGACGCTGCCGACGGCCAGGAACTTCGAGGCGACGGCGACCCCGATGTCGCCGGTCGCGCGATCGATGGCGACGATCGAGAAGGTCATCGGGCCCCGCTCAGACGGATGCGCGGGTCGAGCATCGCGACCGCGATGTCGACGATGAGGTTGGCCAGCACGATGCACAGCGTAGCGAACAGCACCGTCCCGAGGAGGAGCGGCAGGTCCTCCTGGGTCACCGCGTCGATGGCCAGCTTGCCGACGCCTCGCCACGAGAAGACCGACTCGACGATGACCACGCCACCGAGCAGCAGGCCGACATCGAGCCCGACCTGGATGAGGACGGGTGGCAGGGCATTGCGGAAGGCATGCCGCCACGTGACGAACCGCTCCGAGGCTCCCTTCGCTCGAGCCGTCCGCGTGTAGTCCTGGTTGAGCTCGTCGAGGAGCGCGGTGCGGGTCAACCGGGCGTAGTACGCGGCGAGGCCGATGCCGAGCGTGATCGCCGGCAGGAAGAGGTAGCGCAGGTCCCACGGCTCGTAGCCGCCGATGGGCAGGATGTCGAGGCCCCACAGGACGGTCGGCTGGAAGGCGAAGAGATAGATGAGGAGGTAGCCGACGAGGAACGGTGGCGCGGCGACGAGCACGGACGTCCCGACGACGCCCGTCCGGTCGGTCCGGCCGCCCACCCGGGTCGCCGAGCGCACGCCGATGGGGATGCCGATCGCCAGCCCGACCACGACGCCGGCGAGGGCGAGCTCGAGCGTGGCCGGGATGCGATCCACGAGGATCTCGGTGACAGGCCGGTTCAGCTGGTAGGAGACGCCGAGGTCGAAATGGGCGATGGCCACGAGGTAGCCGACCATCTGCTCGACGAGCGGACGGTCCATGCCGCGCGCGACACGGATCGCGTCGACGGCCTCGGCGGTCGCGTTGCGGCCGGCAAGGGCGCGCGCCGGATCGGTCGGGGCGACGTACGCGAGGAGGAACGTGAAGGTGCCGACCGCGAGGAGCACGACGATGCCCCACAGCAGCCGGCGGATCACGTATCCGAACACCGCCGCTCGCTAGGCGCGGAGCGTCCCCGGGGCGCTCGTGGAGGGAGCGCCCCGGGGTGGGAGGTACCGCCCGACCGTCATTCGCCGACCGAGATCGGCCGAAGGTCGTAGGAGTACACGGGGTGGAGGTAGGCGCCGTCGACCCGCTCCGAGACGAGCTCGACGGTCTCGCTCAGGGTCGTGGGCACCCAAGGGGCGTCGGCCATGACCTGCTTCTGGATGTCCTGATACATGGCAAGGCGTTTGGTGTCGTCCTGCTCGGCGAGCGCGGCCGCCGCGGCGGTGTCGACGTCGGCGTTGCAGTACAGCGCCGCGTTGGCTCCGCCCGCAACGGCGGAGGCGCAGGACAGGATCGGATCGATGAAGTCCGACGGGTCCGGGAAGTCCTGGAACCAGCCGATGTACACGAGCGGTGCCTGGTGCGGCGTCGTGATCGTCCCGAGCAGCACGTCGAACTCCTGGAGGACGATCTCGACATCGATGCCGATCTTGCCCAGGTCCACCTGGATCGCCTCGGCCATCGACTTGGAGATCTCCGAGGGGTCCGTGTAGAGCTTGGTCTTGAACCCCGTCGTCTGACCGGCTTCGGCCATGAGCGCCTTGGCCTTGTCGACATCGTAGGTATACGGCTTGCACGACGCGTCGTGGCCGGGCAGGTTCGGCGGGAAGATGCAGTCCGACGGTCCGCCGCGCCCGTTCTGCAGGCGCACGAGGTTGTCCTTGTCGACGGCGTAGTTCATGGCCTGGCGGACCTTGACATCGGACAACGGTGAGTCCGCCTGGGTGTCGATCGACAGGTAGAAGAGCGCCACGTCGGTGCGCCGCTGGACCCGCTCGGCCAGTTTCGGGTCGTTCATGACCGCGTTGTACGAGCCGGCCGGGATGAAGTCGCCCATGAGGTCGAGCTGGTTCGCGGTGACCTGCTGGAGCTGGGTGTTGGCGTCGAGGCCGAAGCGCATCTCGACCTGGCCGTTGCGTGGGGTCTCACCCCAATAGTCGTCGTTGCGGACGAGCACGGCCTTCTCACCCTGCTTGTACTCGGCGAGGTGGTACGGCCCGGTCCCGATCGGCGCGGCCCCGAACGCCGTGGCATCGGCGCCGGCCTCGGCCGGCACGATCCCACCGAAGCTCATCGCCACGATGTTGAGGAGCCGCTTGTCCGGGGCGACGAGCTCGATCTCGACGGTCTGCGGATCGATGGCCCGCAGTCCCGACGCGGTCGGCGCCTTGCCGTCGATGACGTCCTGAGCGCCGGCGATGATGCTGAAGAAGGCCGGGCCGACCGGCGACGGGTTCGGCTTGAGGTTCGGGTCGAGGATCCGGTTGAGGGAAGCGACGACGTCGTCGGCGGTCATCTCGCGCAGCACCGAGCCGTCGGGCTTGTGGAAGTTCACGCCCTTGCGGAGCTTGAACGTGTAGGTCTTGCCATCGGCCGACACGGTCGGCATCGCTTCGGCGAGGCCCGGGATGAGCTTGGTGCCGGCGTCGTACATGAGCAGCTGGTCGAACAGCAGCCGCCCCGGGGCATAGGAGATCGTGTCGTAGGCGAGCGCCGGGTCGAAGTACTGGATGTCGCTCTCGAACCCGATCGTGACCGTGCCATCGCCACCGGTCGTGGCGGCCGACGCCGCCGGCTCGCTCGGCGCGGCCGGTGCGACCGTGCCGGCCGCGGCGCTGGCGGCCGTCGACGGCGCTGGACTGGGGGTCGCCGCGTCGCAGGCGGCGAGGAGCACGACACCGGCCAGGGCAAGGCCGGTGAGCGCGCGTGGCGCGTGAACCATCGCTGGTCCTCCCTGTGGCCGTGACGCGGGACGATCGGGTCACGGCTCGTGGTCGGCAGCATGGGGTCGCTGGTGCGTCCGGGCATCGGGTGACTTCCCTACGTCGAAGTCCGTAGGGTGTTCATTTCTGCGGCCGCGACCACCACGCTCGCGGATCCAGGGCGTCGCGCAGGGCGTCGCCGAGCAGGTTGAAGCCCAGCACGGTGAGCATGATGAACAGGCCCGGCAGCAGCACGAGACGCGGCTTGGTCGCGAACCAGCTGATGTTGTCGGCGATCATCGTGCCCCACGTGGGGGTCGGCGGCGGCACTCCTGCCCCGAGGTACGACAGCGTCGCCTCGAACAGCACCGCGGCGGCGATGCCGAGTGAGGCGTAGACGACGAGGATCGGCAGCACGTGCGGCAGCAGGCGCCGGGCGAAGACGTGCCAGGTCGATGCCCCGAGGGCCCGCGACGCCTCGACGAAGTCGCTCTCACGCAGCACGATCATCCGGCCGTACACGATGCGCGCGGTCGCGGTCCACAGGGTCGTGCCGATGATCACGATGACGAGCCCCGTGCTGGGTCCCACGACGAACGCCAGGGTGATCGTCAGGAGCAGCACCGGGAACGACAGCCACAGGTCGGTCAGGCGCATGAGCACGCTGTCGACCGGGACGCCGATGTGGCGACCGCCACCGACCGGGATGCGGGCCGACGTCACGAGGGCGGCCGTCGCGCCGACGGCCAGGCCGAGCAGGGTAGCGATGCTGTTCGCTCCGATGGCGATGAGCAGCGAGACCCGGGCGCCCCACAGGAGCCGGCTGAGGAAGTCGCGGCCGGTCGGGTCCGTACCCAGCAGGAACCGCGCGCTCGGGCTGGCCGGCTCGCCGGTCGCGGACAGGGCATCCCGGAATGGCTCGATGGGGTCGTACGGGGCGATGACCGGGGCGAAGATCGCCATTGCGATCAGCCCGACGGACAGCACGGCACCCACCCAGAACAACGGGTTGCGCCGGAGCGTCCGCCAGACCTGGCTTCCCCCGCCGTCGGGTGGCGCGGTCGCCTCCGCCACGATGTCGCGGGCGGCCGCCGGGGACGCGGGGACAGGCTCCGTCCGTTCCGCCATGGCCGCAGCATAGTCACGCGCCGCAAGCCGGCATCGGGCAACCGCCCTAGTCCCGAGTCGCGCGTGCGCTTAGCCCGACTCGCGCGCGCTCAGCCGGCCGCGCGATCCTGCAGACGCCGGCCTTCGAATGTCTCGATGGCCTCGACGAAGACCTCGCCGAGAGCGACCGGCCGCCCGCTCCCGTAGTCGTAGCGCACGAGGATCGATCCGCTGACCGCGACGAGGCGCGCGATCCCGTCCGGCCCCGCGGCCGTGAGTCGATGCTCGAGGGTGAAGCTGCTCCGCCCGACGTGTGCCGCCCGCGACTCGACCGTCACCACCTCGCCGTGGAAGACCGGGGCCCGATACGTGATGCGCGCCTCGGCGAGGATGAGGCTCTCCGCCCCTTCCTGGCCCGCGGCGACCGGATCGCCCGTCACGTCCGTCCAGTACCGGATGCGGGCCATCTCGCAGTAGGTCAGGTAGACGGCGTTGTTCACGTGGCCCATGGCATCGGTGTCGGCGAAGCGGACATCGATGACGACCCGGTGGCCGAAGTCGCCCGGCAGGTCGCGCGGATCGGCGGGCGTGGCAGGGGTCGGGAGGCGCTGGCGATCCGGCATGACGGGCCCAGTCTGGCGTTTCGTTCGGCGCCGCGCCAGCGAGCGTGACGGACGACGGCGAGCGCGGCAGACTCCCGCCATGACCCGATCTGTCGACGCGCCGCCTGTCGCGATCGCCACCGCCACGCTGCGGGGCCCATGGGGGCCGTATCACGTCGCCACCAGCGAGCGCGGCGTCGTCGCGGCCGAATGGGGCGTCGATCGCGCGGGCTTCGAGGCCGCGCTCGTCCGGCGCCTCGGCGGACCCCTGACGGCGAGCGCGGAGGCCGATGCGATGCTGACGCGCCTGCGCCCGGCCATCGAGCGGATCCTCGCCGGCGCCCCGGCCGATGCGACCGCGATCCCGCTCGACCTCGCCGACCGGCCCGCCTTCGACCGCGACGTCCTGCTCGCCGTGCGCGACGTGCCGTGGGGCCGCACCGCCAGCTATGGGGAGATCGCCCGGCGGGTGGGGACGGCCGCGTGCCGCCCGGGCGGTCGGCGGCGCCGTGCGGCGCAACCCGGTCTCGATGGTCGTGCCGTGCCATCGGATCATCGCCGCCGACGGCGCCATCGGCGGCTACGGCGGGGACGGCCCGGCGGCGCGGGCCGAGGCGCTCGAGCGCAAACGGGAGCTGCTCCTGCGCGAGGGCGCCACGCTCAGCGTGCGCTCCCGCTAGACTCCGGCGTCAACGGGGAGTGCCAGAGACGCCGGTCGATCCGGCGTCGCAGGGAGGGACTGGATGACCGCTGCGGCCGCGCCCGCGCCATCGATGTTCGCCGTCTTCCACAAGCGCGACTTCTCGCTCCTCTGGCTGGCTCAGCTCATCTCCACCGCCGGTTCGTCGCTGACCGACCTTGCCGCCGGCATCTACGTCTACCGCGTCACCGAGTCCGCCCTCGCGGTCGGCCTGACGCTGATGGTCACGGCCATCCCGAGCCTCGTCGTCGGCCTCCTCGCCGGCGTGTACGTGGACCGGCACGACCGCAAGCGGATCATGATCGGGACCTGCCTCATCCAGGGGGTCATCGTCGCCCTCATGGCGGTGGTCCTCGGGATCAACGCGGTCGCTCTCCCCGGGCTGTTCGCACTCCTGCTGCTCAATGCCGGGATCAAGCAGTTCTTCGACCCGGCCTACGACAGCCTCATCCCCGAGCTCGCCACCGACGAGGAGCTCGCGGCGGCCAACTCGTTCCTGTCGATCGCCTCGTTCGGGTCGACGGCCATCGGGTTCGCCGGGGCCGGGCTCCTGGCCAGCACGGTCGACATCTCGTGGGCGTTCCTCATCGACGCCGGCTCGTTCGTGGTGTGCGCCGGGCTGCTCGCCCTGATGGGCCGCTACCCGATGCCGATCCCCGACGAGGACGCGAGCGTCGCGGTGATCGTCGCCAATCTGCGCACGGGTCTCGGCACCCTGTGGGGCACGCCGGTCATCCGCTCGCTGTTCATGGTCGGCGCCCTGATGTTCTTCTCGTTCGGACTGTGGAACGTGCTGTTGTTGCCGTTCTCGTTCCGGGTCCTCAACGCCACGGAGTTCGAGTACGGGCTCCAGGAGGGCCTGACATCCGTCGGATTCGTCCTCGGCTCGTTCTTCATGGCCCGCTTCTCGAGCCGCCTGCAGGAGCCCATGTGGATGATCATCGGCCTGCTGGGCATGGGATTCGCCGGGATCGCCTACGGACTGTCCTCGAGCATCCCGTTCGCGATCACGATGGTCATGGTCTCGGGCTTCTTCAACTCGCCGTCGTCGGTCGCCCGCTCGGTCCTGCTCCAGCGCAACACGCCGCGCGACATGCGCGGTCGCGTGTTCTCGGCCTTCTACGTGATGCGCGACATCATCTTCCTCCTCGGCATGGCGGGCGCCGGGCTCGCGGACATCTTCGACATCCGCATCCTGGTCGTGCTGGCCTCGTGCCTGCTGCTCGTATCGGCCTCCTTCGTCGTCTTTGCACCCGGTATCGGCTACCGCACGTGGGGCCTGGCTGCGGCCCGGCTCACCGCGGCCGAGGGCGCGCCGGGTCTCGCCGTGGCGCCGATCCGGGCCGCGACCCTGGCCGACTTCGACCGGCTGGCTGCCCGCCTCGGCACGTTCGGCCGGCTGACCGCGGCGCAGCGGACCGCGTTCATCGGCGATGCGACCATCCGCGAGGTGCCGGCCGGGACCCGCGTCGTGGAGCACGGCGACCATGCCTCGTCGGCGTACTTCGTCCTCGACGGCTCGACGACCGCGGGCATCCCCGCCGAGGACGGCTACCGGGGTCTCTCGACGATGCGCGCCGGTGACTTCTTCGGCGAGATCGCCGCCCTGACCGGCAGTCCGCGGACCGCGGACGTCGTCGCCGACGTCGACACCACCCTGCTCGAGGTCCCCGCGGCCGCGCTGCGCGCCGTCATGGTCGTCCCCGAGATCCAGAAGATGGTGCTGTCAACGCTGACCGCTCGACTGGTCCGGACCGAGACCGAGGCCGCCGACCTGCCGCGCCTGGCCGGTGTCGACCAGGCCTCGCTGCGCGACCTGCGGACCGTCCGACCGTCGGTCGAGGCGCTGCCCCGCTCGTACGCCGGTGACGACGCCGGCTGACCGGTGTGTCGCGTGGCTGACAGCCGGGCCGTCAGCCACGGTCTTCGCAAACGTTTGCCGACCGGGTAGAGTGCACCGCATCGGGACACCTCCGACGACGCGGGAAGGACGGCGAGGGACATGGACAAGAAGCACATGAAGCTTCCGAAGGAAGGCCTGGTCGAGCCGGAGGAGCTGCGGCTCATCGACGACGGCGACGTCGAAGGTCACGGCCTCCCGACGACCGCACCGCCGAGCTCGTTCGGCAACGATCGACGACCGCGCGGCGGCGACATCACCTCGCCGACCGACGGTGACGACGACGGCAAGGGCGGCGAGAGCGTCGCCTAGCAGTACCGTTCGCGGTCGACGTCCGGTCGACCATCGACGATCCAGGAGCGCCCGGCCAGTGCCGGGCGTTCTCGATTCAGGCGGGGTCGCTCGCGGTGGCGGCGAGCAGGGCCTTGACCTCGAACGGGCTGGCCGTCGGGTAGCGCGAGCGCAGCCGGGCCGCCTGCGCGGCGAGGTGGGGCGCGGCGAACGAGTTGCCGGTCGCCCGGATCCGACCGCCGTCGCGCCAGGCGACGTCGACGTCGAGGCCGTAGGCCCCGAACTCCACGGGCGGCGCCGGGTTGTAGAACCACACGTCGGGGTCCGCGATGTCGTGCGCCGCCACGGAGACGACCGAGGCGAAGAGCGACGGGTAGGACGGCACCGGGGCGTTGTTGGCGGCGCAGACGAGCAAGGTGTTGGCGAAGTAGGCCCGGTCGGCGAGCTCGTGGAAGGTCCCGTACAGGGCCTCGCTCCGCGACGACAGACTGAGGTTGACGACGGCGATCTCGTGAGCGATCGCCCAGTCCACGGCCGCGGCGACGGCCCGGCCCTTGCCCCGGTTGTCGGCCCCGAGGACCCGGATCGAGATGAGCTCGGCGGCTGGCGCGATACCCGCGACGATCCCGGCGCACGCCGTGCCGTGGCCGACAAGATCGGTGGCCCCCGCGTCGTCGACGACCTGGGCGTCGTCGCCGTCGAGCTCGACGCGCAGCCGCCGGACGAGATGGCCGGCCACGGCGGGATGGTCGCCGTCGACCCCGGAGTCGACGATGGCGACGCTGACCCCGCCGCCGTCCGCGTCCCCGAAGACCGCGGCCCGGTCGAGCCGACCGAGCGGGGCGAGTCGCACGAGCGCGTCGCGCGTCGGGCCGGCGAAGGCCTCGCTCCAGGCCGGCAGCACGGTGGTCATCGGTCGGGGCGGGCGCCCGATCCGGGTCGGTCGCGCTCACGCCGGCGGAGCAGGGCATCGAGCCAGTCGATGGCGAGCTCGACGGACGCCGGATCGACCTCGCGCAGACGGGCCAGCCGGTCGGCCAGCGGCCACGTCGGATCGTCGGGCGTCTCGAGGTCGCGGGTGGCCTCCCCGACCAGGGCGTCGAGCGCCGCATCGTCGAGCGTCGTTCCGGAGGCCTCGGCCCGGACGAGGGCGATCAGGGCCGAGCGCAGGAGGCGACCGCCATCGCGCTGGGCGCGGCCGGCCCGGACCGCGAGCGTCGCCTGCGCGGCGAACGCCGCCGCCGTCTCGAGATCACGCAGGCTGAACGAACCCCCGTCGCGGTCGAGGACCTCGAGGACCCCGACGGTCCCGGCGTCGTCGGCAAGCGGCGTCGCCAGCAGGGAGCGTGGGACGTAGCCAGTCGCCTCGGCGACCTGGCGGTCGAAGCGCGGGTCCGCGGCGACGTCGGCGACCGCGAGCGGCTGGCCGGTCGTGAACGCATAGCCGGCGATGCCCGCGGCGCTGTCGATGGCAAGGCCGACCACGTCGCCGGCGGCCGGTCCCGCGGCCGCGACGAACACGAGCTGGTCCGTGGCCGGATCGTGGAGCGCGACCGAGGCGGCCTGGGCCTCGAGCACGGTCATCGCCGTGGTCGCGATCGACACCAGCATCGCCTCGTCGCCGGTCGGGGCGACGCGATCCGCGGCCGCCAGCCGTCGGGCCACCGCGCCGAGCACGGCGACGAGGTCGGCCGGGGCCGGTGCGGCATCGCCCGGGTCGGATCCGCGTTCGCTCATCGGCGCGCCGCGTCGACCAGGCGGCTGACTTCGGGGATGACGAGCACGTCCCCGTCGAAGCGGACGACGTCGTCAGCCACGAGGTCGGCCAGGAGGCGGTTCACCGACTGGCGCGACCCACCGATCATCGCGGCGAACTCGGACTGGGTGAACGGCCAGGCGATCCGGCGCTCACCGTGCAGCTCCAGCTCCTCGCCGGGTGGCCGGCCGTCGGCGGCGGCGATGACCCGCAGCAGATGACGGGCGAGCCGGCCCGGCAGATCGAGGAAATGGAGGTCCTCGACCTGCGCCGTCAACCGCCGGATCTCGCCGGCGAGCGAGGCCAGCAGCGCGCGGCGCAGCACGGGCTCCGTGTCGACGAGTCGATCGAAGGCGTCCCGGCGGAGCATCGCCGTCTCGACGGCGTCCATCGCGACGACCGTCGTCGAGCGGGGCGCGCCATCGAGGAGCGCCAGCTCTCCGAAGAAGCCGCCCGGGCCGATCGTCGTCAGGATCGCGGGCTCGGCCCCCTCGTCGGATGGCACCGTGACCTTGGCCTGCCCGACGACGACGATGAACAGCGCATCGCCGGGATCGCCGGCGTGGAAGATGATCTCGCCCTTGCGGAAGCGTCGCGGCCGAAGCGCGGCCTCGACCACGCCAAGGGTGGCAGGGTCCAGGCCATCGAACAGGCGACAGGCCTCAAGGGCCTCACGGGCTCGGGACGTGGGATCGCCGGTGGCCACCATCGCCGCATCGTACGCGGACGAGCGCGGGACCGTCCGGACACCGCCGTCCGGCGACCGATCGCCGTGTCCCAGGTCAGCCGCGCGGCACCGGGCGCATGGGATAGACCCCGACCACGATCGGGGTGCGCGGGTCGAGCGAGAGCTCGTACCCGATCTCGCCGCCGCGGAGCAGCTCGCCAAGGAGCGAGCCTTCGCGTTCGGGCAGGCCGACGTAGATGTGCCCGACGTCGATGCGGACCTGGGTCACGTCGTCGTCGCCGCCATCGATGGCGAAACGCCGACGGAGCTCGTGCATCGGTACGTACGGGCGGCTCTTGATGAACCGGCGCAGCTGTGGGGCGGTGCAGCCGTTCGAGGCCGGCAGCGGCCCGTTGTGCCCGTTCGGGCCGGGTTGGCCGTTCGGGCCGGGTTGGCCGTTCGAGATGGGCTGCCCGTTCTGGACGGGCTGTCCGTTCTGACCCTGGTGACCGTTCGGCCCAGGCAGCGCCGTTGGGCCCGGCCGGGCTGTGGGGGCCGGCATGCCCGTTCGGGCCCGGTGGCGACGTCTGCGGGCGGCCGCCAGGCGGCGCGTCGGGGGTCGATGCCGGATCGACGCTCGCCGAGGACGGGTACGGTGCGGGCGTCGTGGACGACGGGCCTGCCGGTGCCGGTCGGGTCGCGCTCGCCTGGACGACCGGCGCCTCCGCTCCGGCCGGCGTTGCGGCGGTGGGGGTCGACTCGACCGGAAGCGGCGATGCGGGTCGGTCGTCGGGGCCGGACGTGGGTTGGGGGAGGGTCGTCGGCGCGTCGCCTGGCGCCGCCGCCGTGCCGGTCACGGTCCGCGGACCATCCTGACGCGGGCGGTGGTGTGGCCGACCGTGGTGCCGCCGGCTCATCGACGCGCGCTCTCCGGGGACGCGAACCCCGGGCGGTTGGGCTCGGCGACGGGCAGTCGCCGGGTGGTGGTGGGCATCGGATCTTTCGTGTGTCAGGCCGGCCGCGATCGCCGCCGGTCGACCGATGATACCGCAGGGTCGGCGTCCGCCTCCGGCCGCCGGTCGTCAGCCGTTGACGACGTACAACTCCCGCGGGGCCTCGTTGAGCACGATCGGGCCATCGGGGCCGCACACGACGATGTCCTCGATCCGCGCTCCGTACTGCCCGGGCAGGTAGATCCCGGGCTCGACGCTGAAGGCCATACCGGTCGCCAACGGCAGCGTGTTGCCGGCGACGAGGTACGGATCCTCGTGCCCCTCGAGCCCGATCCCGTGGCCGGTGCGGTGGAAGAACGCCTCCCCATAGCCCTCGCCGTCGATCGGGTCGCGGGCCGCACGGTCGATCGCCTCGCAGGCGATCCCGGGTCGGACGGCGGCGGTCCCGGCAGCCTGCGCGTGGTAGAGGACGCTGAAGAGGTGGCGGAACTCCTCGTCCGGGCTGTTGGCCGGGTCGCCGCCGGTGACCCATAGGGTCCTGGTGATATCCGAGCCATACCCGCCGAGGAGGCCACCGATGTCGAGCACGATGGGTTCGCCCGCCTGGATGACCCGGTCGGACGCCTCGTGATGCGGTGAGGCCGAGTTCGGCCCGCTGCCGACGATCGCGAAATGCGCCTCATCGTGGCCTTCGGCGATGAGCTGCTCGCGAACCTCGCGCGACACGTCCTCCTCGGTGCGCCCGATGAGCCGGCCGGCCGCGATGCGGGCGACGACCCGGTCGGCGGCGTGGGCAGCCAGCCGGAGCAGGGCGATCTCGTCGGCGTCCTTGACCATCCGCAGGTCGCGCAGGACCGTCGAGGCGAGACGGACCGGGACGGCCGGCCCCAGGGTGGCCTGCAGTCGCAACAGGTGCATCGCCAGCATCGTGTCCGAGACCGCCACCGCCCCGCCGCCCAGACCCGCGGTCCCGAGCGCATACGCATCGTCGGTCTCGTCCCAGGTCCGGATCTCGACCGGCGTCCGGAGCCCTGCCTCGGCGGCACCCCGTTCGAGGCGTGGCACCACGATGAACGGGCCCGCGCCCGGCCGGATGACGAGCATCGTCAGGCGCTCGAGCGGCATCGCCTCGTAGCCGACCAGGTAGCGCAGGTCCGAACCCACCCCGATGAGCAGGGCGTCGAGGCCCGCGGCTTCGGCCGCGGTGGCTGCCCGAGCCAGACGCTCGGCGAAACGGGACGCCGGGACGACGGGGCGATCCGAGCGAGTGGTGCCGGTCATCGAGAGGCCCCGCCGGACCGGGCGCCCGGCGTAGGGCCGCCCGCCGTGCTTGCCGCAGCCCCGTCAGCCGCACTCGCCGCAGCACCGTCCGCCGTCCGGACGAAGGCGGCGATCGTGGCCGGCCCATCGGCGAACAGCTTCTGGTACGCGAGGACGCGCTCGGCGCCGGCCGCCAGCGCCTGCTTGCGGAGGGCATGGTCATCGTGCTGGCCGACGGCGAGGACACGGACGCCGGCCGCGTGGGCCGCCTCGATGGCGGCCAGGCCGTCGTAGGCGCGGGCGGTGAGGTCGACGATGGCCACGTGGGACGCCGCGGCGCCCCCTTGCAGCCCGGCGAGCGCGTCGCGGAACGCCGGCAGGGATCGGGTCATCGTGGGCACGACGGCCGCGGCCTCCGCCGCGCGCCGCAGCCGGTCCGCCCAGATCAGGTCGTCGGCGAGGATGACGACCCGTCCGACCGGCGCCTCGTCAGCCAAGGACCGACGCGAGGTGGTGGAACACGTCGCGGGCCGTGACGACCCCGGTCGGCCGGCCATCCTCGACGATCGGGATGTGCCGGAAGCCGCCGACCGCCATCTTGTGGATCGCGATCGCGATGGGGTCGTCGTGGAGGAGCACGACCGGGTCCGGGGTCATGAAGTCGCGCACGTGGAACGACGACAGCCGCATGCCCGCGGCCTTCACGACGGCGTCGCGGTCGGTGAAGATGCCGACCAGTCGGTCGTCGGCCATGACCAGCACGCAGTCGGTCCTGGATTCGTTCATCTGGCTGATGACGACATCGAGCGGAGTCTCCGGGCTGACGGTCAGCGGCGGCGGCGCCCCGAGCTCGTCGAGGTGCTCGCCCATGAGCCGCCCGTGGAACGACAGGGTCGACTGCGGGACGTCACGACCGGCCAGGTCCGCGCCGCAGTTGTCGCAGACATCCGCCCCCGTCAGGTTGTCCCACCCGCAGACCGGGCATTGGAGCCGCACGCCATTCCTCCCTGTACGCGTGGGTCACGCGGACCCGCTCAGTCGACGGTCCAGGTCTCCCCGCCGCGGAGCACCTTCTCGAGATCGCCCTTTCCGGACTTGGCGACCGCCTCGGCCAGCTGACCCTCGATCAACTGGTCGTGGGTCGGGCGCTGGACCGCCCGCAGCACACCGACCGGGACCGGGAACTGCGGCCAGAACATCCGCGACAGCACGAGCGCGAGGTACGGGTCCTCGGCGGCCTCATCGTGGACCAGCAGGTCCGCTTCGGTCACGCCGTCCTGCCCGATGGTCACGACCTCCGGATGCAGGCCGCGCAGGCGGATGCCCTTGTCGCGGTCCTTGCCGAAGATCATCGGCTTGCCGTGCTCGAGTACGAGCATGCGGTCCTCGCGGACCTCGCGATCGGTGAAGTCCCGCCACGCGCCGTCGTTGAAGATGTTGCAGTTCTGGAGGACCTCGACGAATGAGGAACCGGCATGCCGGCCGGCCCGCTCGAGGGTGCCCTGCAGGTGCTCGGTGTGGGTGTCGACCGAGCGGGCCACGAACGACGCCTCGGCGGCCAGGGCGATGGTCAACGGCATGATCGGAGTGTCGACCGAGCCCATCGGCGTCGACTTCGTGCGCTTCCCGAACTCCGACGTCGGGCTCGCCTGGCCCTTGGTCAGCCCGTAGATCCGGTTGTTGAACATCACGAGGTTGATGTCGACGTTGCGGCGCATCGAGTGGATGACGTGATTGCCACCGATCGACAGGGCGTCACCGTCGCCGGTGATGACCCAGACCATAAGGTCGGGGCGGGCGGCCTTGAGGCCCGTGGCCAGCGTCGGCGCGCGACCGTGGATGGTGTGGAAGCCGAACGTATTCATGTAGTACGGCAGCCGACCCGAGCAACCGATGCCCGAGATGAAGACGATGTCCTCCTTCTTGTAGCCGAAGTCGGGCATCACCTTCTGGGTCTGGGCGAGGATCGAGTAGTCGCCACAGCCGGGGCACCAGCGAACCTCCTGGTCGGACACGAAGTCCTTGCGGGTCAGCTGGATGACGGCCGCGTTCTCTTCGCTCAGCGGCGGCTGGGTGGTGAGGTCGTGGCCGTTGGTCTCGATGGTCATGCGTCGGTCTCCCCGAGGATCCGCTCGGCTTCGGCCACGATCTCGGCGATCCGGAACGGCTTGCCCCGGACCCGGTCGTAGCCGATGGCGTCGATCAGGTAGCGCGCCCGGATGAGCAGCAGCAGCTGACCCAGGTTGATCTCCGGGATCAGTACCCGCCGATAGCTGCGGACGACGTCCTCGGTATTTTCCGGGAACGGGTTGAGATGGCGAAGGTGGGCGTGCGCGACCGACCGGCCGTCCGCGTGCAGACGCTCGACGGCCGAGCGGATGGCGCCATAGGTGGAGCCCCAGCCGAGGATGAGCAGGTCGCCCGACGACGGGCCGTAGACCTCGAGCGGCGGGATGTCGTCGGCGATGCCCGCGACCTTGGCCTGGCGGAGCAGCTGCATCCGGTGGTGGTTGTCCGGGTCGTAGCTCACGTTGCCCGTGATGTCGGCCTTTTCGAGTCCGCCGATGCGATGCTCGAGGCCGGCCGTGCCCGGGACGGCCCACGGTCGGGCCAGGGTGTCCGGGTCACGCTCGTAGGGTCGGAACGGACTGTCGCCCTTGACCGCGTTCGCGACCTGGAGGGACGGCATGTCGGCGACGCTCGGGATGCGCCAGGGCTCGGAGCCGGTCGCCAGGAACGCGTCCGACAGGTAGGCGACCGGGGTCATGTACTTGAGGGCCAGCCGCCATGCCTCGATGGCGAGGTCGAAGCACTCACCCGGGGTCGCCGGCGCCACGATCGGGATGGGCGAGTCCGAGTTGCGACCGAACATGACCTGGAGCAGGTCGGCCTGCTCGTTCTTGGTCGGCATGCCGGTCGACGGGCCGGCGCGCTGCACGTCGACGACCACGAGCGGGAGCTCGACCATGACCGCGAGGCCCATCGCCTCGGTCTTGAGCGCGATGCCCGGGC
Source organism: uncultured Chloroflexia bacterium (assembly GCA_963828965.1). GTDB lineage: Bacteria > Chloroflexota > Limnocylindria > Limnocylindrales > CSP1-4 > SPCO01. The sequence goes on along the minus strand of CAWHGL010000002.1, from coordinate 457,759 downwards.
CGGACGAGGCGGTCATCCCGAGCGCACCGCCGTACGACGCCCCGATGGCCGCCCCGATGGCGGCGATCTCGTCCTCGGCCTGGAACGTCTTGACCCCGAACGCCTTGTATCCCGACAGCTGGTGGAGGATGTCGCTGGCCGGAGTGATCGGATAGGAGCCGTAGAACAGCGGGCGGGCGGCCAGCTGGGACGCGGCCAGGAACCCGAGCGCCGCGGCCTCGTTGCCGGTGATGTTGCGATACATGCCCGGGTCGAGCTTGGCCGGCTTGACGCGGTAATGGGTGTGGAAGATCTCGGTCGTCTCGCCGAAGGCGTAGCCCGCCTTGAGGGCGCGCTTGTTTGCCTCGGCGACGATCGGCCGGGCGGAGAACTTCGAGTCGATCCAGTGGATCGTGGGATCCATGCTCCGCTCGTACAGCCAGAACATGATCCCGAGGGCGAAGAAGTTCTTCGTCAGGTCCTTCTGCTTGCTCGTCATCTCGAGCCCGTCGAGGGAGCGCTCGTTGAGCGTCGAGATCGGGATCTCGAACGTCGTGTAGGGCTTGAGCGAGCCGTCGGTCAGCGGGTTGGAGGCATACGCCGCCTTGGCCAGGTTGGCCGCGGTGAACGCGTCACTGTTGACGATCAGGGCACCGCCCGCGGGCAGGTCGCCGATGTTGGTCTTGAGGGCGGCCGGGTTCATCGCGACGAGCACGTCGGGCTCGTCGCCCGGGGTGTGGATGTCCGTCGAGCTGAACGAGATCTGGAAACCGCTGACACCCGGCAGGGAGCCGGCCGGCGCCCGGATCTCGGCCGGGAAGTCCGGCAGGGTGCTGATGTCGTTGCCGAAGACGGCGGCGGTCCTGGTGAACTGGGTGCCGGTGAGCTGCATCCCGTCGCCGGAATCCCCGGCGAAGCGGATCGTGACCCGCTCGAGTTCCTGGGTCGGGAGCTCGGGCTCCCTCGTCGTCGTCACGCGCCTTCCGGCTCCTTCATCTTCTGGTGCGGCCTCGGCGGGAGGTTGAGCAGCTCCTCGGGAAACGACTCGGCCAGGTACTTGATGATGTCCTGCTGGCGGACGACGCCGAGCAGCCGGCCCTGGTCGTCCACGGTCGGGACGTTGCGGTAGCGGCCCGTCTGCATCAGGTCGATGGCGTCGTGGATCGTCTGATCGAGGTCGAGCGTGCGCGGCTCGCGGGTCATGAGCGACTCGACGGGCTGGCTCAGGTCCACGGTCGAGGCCACGATGCGAGCGAAGATGTCGCGTTCGGTCAGGACGCCGACGAGGCGTCCGTCCGATTCGCACACGAAGACCGAATCACCGGTCCCGGTGCGCTGGATGGCGCGCACGCAGTCGGCGAGGCTGGTACCCGGGGCGACCGTCACGGGCTGACGGCGGCTGAGGACGCGCAGTCGCTCGTCGGTCAGCGAGGGGACGCGACGGACGACCGCGCCTTCGGAAAGGTCGGTCACGGACGAAAGTGTAGTCCGTCCCCGCGTGGGGGGTTGCAGGCTGGTAGCCTCGCGCGGCCATGGATCGACGACGCCTCATCGGGATCGCGCTCGTGCTCGTTTCGGCGGCCGGATTCGGCTCCGGGACGATCCTCGCCGCCCCCATCTACGACACCGGCGTCGACTGGCTGACCCTCCTCGGCTGGCGCTTCGTCATCGGGGCCGTCCTGGCCTGGCTGTGGGTCGTGGCCTCGGCCCGGCGCCGGGGTGCGCTGCGCCGCCTGTCGCGCCGCCAGGCGCTCGTGGCACTGGGCCTCGGGGCCCTCTACTGCGGCAACGCCGGGACGTACTACGCCGCCCTCGAGACCGTCCCCGCGGCGCTCGCCGGCGTCCTCGTCTACACGTACCCGGTCATCGTGGCCGTGCTGTCGCTGCGGTTCGCGACGCGTCTGGCCGGGCGCCGGCCGTGGGTGGCCCTGGGCATCGCCCTCGTCGGGGTCGTGCTCGCCCTCGGCGGGATCGACGTCACGACGGCTCCCCCGTGGACCGGCATCGCGCTGGTCATGCTCTCGCCGTTCATCTACTCGGTCTGGATCATCCTGTCCGCCCGGCTGTCCGGGGAGAGGACGGACCGGATCGGCAGCGACGCGCCGGCCGGGGCGTCGACCGCGGGGGACGCCGCCGTCGCCACGGCCGTGATGATGACCGCGACCGCGGCGGTCTTCGCCGGCGGCGGCGCGCTGGCTGGACAGCCGCTGGATCCGACGACCGTGCCGTCGGCCGCCTGGCCCGGTCTCGTGGCCATCGGGTTCGTCGCCTCGTTCCTCGCCATCCAGACCTTCTACGCCGGGGCCAAGCGGCTGGGAGCCGCGCAGGCCGCGCTCGTCTCGACCGTGGAGCCGGTCTACATCGTGGTCCTGGCCGCGCTCGTGCTCGACCAGCACCTGGCGCCGATCCAGCTCGTCGGTGCCGGGCTCATCCTCGTCGGCGTCGTCATCGCCCAGACCGCGCCCCGGCCGAGGGGTGCGCCGGAGCCGGCGATGCCGCTCGACTCGGAGGTCGAGGGCTGACCGGCCGGCCGACGAGCGCGCGAAGGGGGCCGCGCTGCCTCCCGTTCGGAGGCGTCCTCACGAGGGAACTCGCGTAGCCTGTGCTAGGGTGGAGGGGCGCCGCAATGTGCGGCACCGCTCCGCGTGGTCGACCTTTTCTCGAACGGACCGTGCGACCTGCCTCCGTGTTCGGGAACGTCGGAGGGTCAACATGGCCACCGGAACCATCAAGAAAGTCGTCCCCGAGCGGGGCTTCGGCTTCATCGCAGCCGAGGATGAGAAGGAATACTTCTTCCACCTCAGCGGCGTCGATTCATCCCTCGACTTCGAGCGCCTGATCGGCGGCGAGCGGGTCGAGTTCGACATCGAGCAGAGCCCCAAGGGTCCTCGCGCGGCCAACGTCCGCGCGGCCTAGACCCAGCCGAACCATCGAACGGCTCGACCGCAAGGTCGGGCCGTTTCTTTCTGTCTCCGTCCCGAGCTGCGGCTCAGGCGCGCCCGGCGGCCGCCAGCATCGCTCGGGCGCCACTGCTGACGAACGCCCCCTCGGACCCCAGTCCGATGAAGCGGAAGCCGAGATCGCGATAGCGAGCCAGGACCGCGGCGTCGTAGATGAGGATCCCGGCCGCCTTGCCGTGTCGCTCGCAGGCCGCGACGACCGAGCGGATCGCGTCGAGATAGACCGGGTCGTCGAACCGGCCGGGGACGCCGAGCCCATGTGACAGGTCGGCCGGCCCCACGAACAGGACGTCGACTTCCTCGAGCGCGGCGATCTCGTCGGCGCCGTCGACCGCGCCCTGCGTCTCGATCTGGACGATGCCGACGACCCGTTCGTTGACGACGCGGGCGACATCCCCGTGGCTGAGCGCGCCCAAATCTGCCCCGCGGGTCCGCAGGGCCACGCCGCGCTGACCGACCGGCGGGTAGCGCAGGTAGGCCACGGCCTCGCGGACGGCCTCCGCCGAACCCAGCTGCGGAAGCATGATCCCGGCTGCCCCGAGGTCGAGGGCGCGTCCCACGCGTAGCCGTTCGGCCGACGGCGGCCGAACGATCGCCGTCATCGTTGTGGTCTGCACGGCATAGAGCAGCGCCAGGAGGTCGGCCTCGGTCGCCGCGCCGTGCTCGAGGTCAAGCACGATCCAGTCGAAGCCGGCCTGGCCGCACAGCTCGGCGGCGAGGGGGGATGCGAGGTCGGAGAACACGCCGATCAGCGTCTCGCCGGCGCGGATGCGGGATCGAAGGTCGGTCATGCGCCCATGATGCCCTGCCCGGTGGACGCCTCGCAGGCCGTCAGGAGCCTAGGGCCCGTTGACCAGCCCGTTCGTGTTGACGACCTCCAGGTCGCGTCCCGTGATCTCGTCGAGCTCGTGCATGACGTCGTCATCGAAGCGGGTGTCGCTGGCGCCCGTGATGTACCAGGGCGACCCGTTGTCGGCGAGGATCATCCCGTAGCGCTGGAGGGCGACGGCGATGACCCGGGCCTGTGGCGAGAAGCCCGACGTGTCGAACGAGGCCTTGAGGCGGACGCGCAGGCCCATCGGCGGCAGCGACGTCGACGACGACGAACCTGCCTGGTGGCGGGCCGGGTAGATGTATGCGGTGCGCGTCCGGTTCGTCGTGAAGCGCAGGGCGTGGCGGATGGCCCCGGCCGCGACCTCGTCGTAGCGAACGAGGCCGGGCAGGATCGGCAGGCCGGCCGCATCGGCGCTGGTCCAGCCGGCGGGTCGCAGCGCGTTCGACGCCAGGTCCCAGGTCGCCCCGCTGCCGGCGTGCCAGGTCGTACCGACCTTGCGTGCCGCGAAGAGCTCGTACAGCCGGCAGCTGTCCTTGTCGACCATCAGCATGTGGCGGTCCGAGCCGCCCTCGATCTTGGGACTCGCCGGGATCGGGTAGCCCACGTGATCGGACTCGTCGTCGTAGTCGAAGACGACGGTCGACTTCGGCGTGGCCGACGAGACGACCTGATACGGGATCCCGTAGCCCAGGTACGACCCGAAGTCCATGTGCAGGCCGCGGTCGAGCCCGATCGCCGAGATCATCGTCGCCGAGTTGCCGGCCACGGCGCGGCCATCGATGCGCACGTTCCAGACGTTGCTGGCCGGGAAGATCGGACAGGCCGGCGCACCGGGCACGCTGGGCGGTGGCGGACCGACGCGGCCGGCGATCGTCGCGCTGGGCCGCACTCCGGGTGGGCGTGTCAGGGGATCGGCCGCAAGCGCCGGCACGGCGGCGACGAGCAGGACGAGGGCAGCCGCCGCCAGCGATCCGCCGGGCGACCGGCCTCGGCGCGGCCGCGGAAGGGTCCGAGAAGGGTTGGCTGCCGACGCCGGCCCGATCCGCGCGCCCGCCAGCACGCCGCGATCGGCCACGGTGGCCGGGCGGGAGCGAGGCGAACGACGGCGCAGGGACGTCGGCATGTCGCGGAGCGTGCCGGTCATCGCGGTCCGTGGCGAGGGGTCCACAGGTCCGGGGTGGGCCAGACCCTCGTCCGGTTCCGCGATGCACCGCTCCGCTCCGGCGACCGCGCGCCACGGTCTGGTGGACGGCGCGGAACCACGATGAATGAACCAACGTCGGGCTGCCACCATCTGTGGTGGGTGAAGCGTCCCGCCGGGGCGCCACGGGAGCACCGCCGATGCGGACGAGGCTGGTCGAACGGGCGCGCGAGGGCGACGATGCCGCCTTCACCGAGCTCGTCGACCTCGACGGCGACCGATGCTACGCGATCGCGTTTCGCATCCTGCGCGACGCGGAGCGGGCCCAGGACGCCGTCCAGCAGGCATTCCTCCAGGCATGGCGCGAACTCCCGCGGCTCCGCGATCCGGAGCGCTTCGGTCCATGGCTCCATCGGCTCCTCGTGAACGTCTGCTACGAGGAGCTGCGGCGGCATCGTCGCTGGAGCGCCCGCCTGCGGGCCTTGCCGGTCGACGGACCGGCCAGCCCCGACACCACGGTCTCGGTCGCCGACCGGGACGCCCTCGACCGCGCGTTCGTGCGCCTGACGCCTGAGCATCGCGCGGTCTTCGTCCTGCATCACCACGCGGGTCTGACCCTGGCCGAGGTCGCCGATGTCGTCGGCGTGCCGCTGGGCACGGTCAAGTCCCGCCTCCATCACGCCACTCGAGCGATGCGCGCGGCGATCGTCGCCGACGGCCAGATCGACACCACGGAGGCCCTGGCATGAGCGCACCGCGCGATCCCGACCTGATCGTCGCCGACTGGCTGGACGACGGGCCCCTGCGGCTCCCCGACCAGACGCGGCGAGCGATCATCGGTCGGCCTTCGAAGCACAACCCAACGCCGGTCGGTCCTCGGCTGGCCATGGATGTCCGATCCCATGAGCCCCATCGTGAAGCTCGCCGGTGCTGCGATCGCCGTGGTGCTGGTGGCGGCAGTGAGCCTGTCGATCCTGGTGCCAGCGGTCGGCATCGGCGGGCCGACCCCGACGCCGACCCCGAGCCCCGACATCGAGCCCGACACCGACTGCGCTCGACGACCGTCATCGACGGCGTCGATCCCGGCGATGACCCAGCCGTTCACGTCCGCCGATCTTGGCTACTCGATCCGCTATCCGCGCGGGCTGGGTCGCCGACGGCGGGGATCGCCCAGCGGACCTCCAGCGATCGAGACGGCGGCCGACACGTTCGCCCCGCCCGGGAGACATCGGGGTCCTCCGGGCCGGTGTCGGCCGTCGTGCCGGCCGATGTCGTGGTCGATGACTGGATCGCCAGTGAACCTCACGAACTCCGAGAGCTCGGACTGCATGCGTCCACGCGACACCCTGGAGCCGGTGACCATCGATGGCCACGCGGGCCGTCTCAGGGGGTTTCTGTGGTGACCCACCGGCGACCGAGGTCGAGGCCACGGTCGTCGTTGGCGACCGCGTCTACATGTTCACGTACTTTTCGTACGATGCGGGGCTCCGGATGGGCCCAGCGAGGCGGACTGTCCGGGCGCTGTTCGATGCCCTGGTGGCGACGGTCCAGCTCGATCCCCACAGCGGCGGCCTCGCCGAGCCCGGCCTGACGCCATCGGAGACACGCCTTCGGTCCGCCAGGATCGAACAAGGGCCCTCGCTGATCCCTCTGGAGGGATAGACGCGCCCAAGTCGGGTGCGGCAGCATGGGGGCCAGGGTGGATCAGCGACCTCGTTGAGCTGGCCCGCGACGGCGATCGCGATGCGTTCGCGATCCTGGTGCGGACCCATGTCGATCGACTATTCGGCATCGCCCGACGGATGCTGCGCGACTTCGACCTCGCCGACGACGCCGTCCAACAGACGATGGTCACGGTCTGGCGGGAGCTGCCCAGCCTTCGAAACGCGGACCGGTTCGAGGCCTGGACGACCAGGATCCTCGTCCGGACCTGCTTCGAGGCCGGTCGATCCTCACGCCGCGCCGCCGTCCGGCTGGTTCCGCTGGACGAGGCGATCGAGCCCTCCGTGGCCGATCTCTCCGAGACGTTCGCCCAGCGCGACCAGCTCGAGCGCGCCTTCCGCAGGCTGCCGCCGGACCAGCGCGCGATCCTCGTCCTTCGCCACCACGTCGGGATGGCCCCGCCCGAGATCGCCGAGGTCCTCGGCATCCCGGCCGGGACCGTCCGTTCCCGCCTGCATTACGCCCACCGCGAGCTTCGCGCGGCCCTCGAGGCCGACGCACGCCTTGCCGTGGCGGGAGGTCGACCAGCATGACCCGCAACGACGATCTCGCGCCGGTCCTCGAAGACTGGTTCGACGACGGCATCGATCGGCTTCCCGACCGCTCGGTCGAGGCGATCCTCGACACGGCCGGCCGAACTGCCCAGCGCCGCCGATGGTGGGCGCGAAGGACGAGCGGCCTCGCTGGGCCTCGATCGTTCGCACTCCTCCTCGTCGGCGCAGCGCTGGTGTCCGTCCTGATCGGTGGCGTCCTGATGACGTCCGGCCGACCCATCAAGGGCGACGACGCGCGGATCCCGGTCACGCCACTGCCCACACCGGTCGCATCCGTCACGGTCCCGGTCCCGTCGGCGGTGGTGCGCGGCGTGACGGCCGGCAACCCGGGGATCGACGCCCCCGGCACGATCGTGTTCGGGGTCGACAACGGCGATGGGCCAGCTCTGCTGGCGATCCGCCCGGACGGCACCGATCTCCGGGACATCCACGCCCCATCGGTCTGTTGTGCGAGCGTCTCGCCCGATGGCGGGACCGTGATGTTCTCGTCCGACTTCGAGGGCGAGCAGGATGTCGTGCAGTTCGCGCCCGTCATGCCCCAGTCGGGCGGATTCTCCGAGGCGTGGACCGCGGCCACGATGACTGGGCCGAACGCGTCGCCAGGGGTCCAGCTCTACCCCGGCGCGTGGGGCGGCTTCGACTTCGCCCTGGAAGGCGTGTCCCAGTCGGATCCCCGCAAGGACGGGATCTACCTGTCGCTCGACAACGGGGGCGGCCTGGCGATCGGGGAGTTCGTCCGGATGACGGGCGCGCCCGACGGCGCGAGGGACATCCCACTCGCGTTCTCGCCGGACGGCTCGAAGCTGATCTTCATCCGAGACTCGGGCATATCGGACGAGCTCGGCCGGCTCGGCGACCTCTACGTCATCGACAAGGGCACGACCGCAGGTATCGCATCCGGGGCCGGCACCTATCGACCCGGCGAGGCGCGACGACTGAATCCGAACGACACCCTCGTCCTCGCGAGCGAGGCCTTCGGCTCCGGGGCCAGCTGGTCCCCGGATGGCACTCGTGTCGCCTTCTCGGCATTCTCGAAGGCGGGCGACGGCGTCAGTCCGACGTCCCGGGCGTATGTCGTCGACGTCGCCGCCGGCCAGGCGACGCCGATCAGCGACGAGACGTCCTTCAAGACGAGCGCCCATTGGTCGCCCGACGGGCAGTGGATCGCCCATGACGTCGCTCGGCCGATGGGCGGGATCCGGGACGTGTGGATCTCGCACCCCGACGGCAGCGACGCTCACAAGGTCGCGTCGTTGACCGGGGGTTCGTGCTGCGCCGTCTGGTCGCCGGACTCCAAGTGGCTCCTGGCCGAGGGCGGCGATGCCGACGGCAGTGGGTTGTACGTCATCGCTGTCGACGGCAGCCACGAGGCCGCGCTCGTGACCGTCGACGACGTGTACGCCCTCCGCTTCTATTCGTGGAGCCCGTAGGCGGACGGTCGACCGTCAGTCGGGGAACGCCTCCGGTCCGCGCTCGTGGAGCTCACGGGCCTCGCCGGAGGCGTCCTCGGCCGGCAGCCACGAATACGGGTAGCGGCCGTCTTCCAGAGCGGCCGCCTGCTGCGTGATCCGGAGCGGGTGGAACGTGTCCACCATGACCGCGAGCTCCTCGGTCGTCTCCTTGCCGATGGACGCCTCGGCCGTGCCGGGGTGCGGGCCGTGCGGGATCCCGGCCGGATGCAGGGTGAATGAGCTGATGCCCACGCCGCGGCGGCTCATGAAGTTGCCCGCGACGTAGTAGATGACCTCGTCCGAGTTGATGTTCGAGTGGTTGTAGGGCGCCGGGATCGCGAGCGGGTGGTAGTCGAACTTGCGCGGCACGAACGAACACACGACGAAGTTGCGCGCCGCGAACGTCTGATGGACCGGCGGCGGCTGGTGGACACGCCCGGTGATCGGTTCGAAGTCGCCGATGTTGAAGGCGTATGGCCACAGATAGCCGTCCCAGCCGACCACGTCGAACGGATGCGTCGCGTAGTGGTAGGCGGTCAGCCTCGAGCGCATCTTGACGTGGACCCGGAAGGCGCCCTCCTCGGTCCGCGGCGCCACCTCGTCCGGGATGCGGATGTCGCGCGCGCAGAAGGGCGCGTGCTCGAGCAGCTGGCCGTACTCGTTGCGGTAACGCTTGGGCGGTTCGAGCTCGGACGGGCACTCGAGGTAGAGCATCCGCTGGACCGAGTCGGCGTCGGGCTCCAGCCGCCAGGTCGTCCCGATCGGGAGGACGAGGTAGTCGCCGGGGCCATACCGAAGCGGCCCGAAGACCGTGTCGAGCAGCCCGGTCCCCTCGTGGACGAAGAGCATCTCGTCGGACTCGCCGTTGCGGTAGAAGACGGTCTCCGGCATCGCCTCGGCGGGGCGGACCACGCCCATCACGACATCGTTGTTGAAGAACAACGGGATCCGGCCCGTGACCGCATCGCCATGCGGCTCGACGCCGGCGGCGTCGATCAGTCGGTGGTGGTGGTAGCCGTCGTCGGCCTCCTCGAGGACGAGCTCGGCGACCGGCTCGATCTTGTGGGTCCGGGTCGGCGGGACCACGTGATACAGCAGGGAACTGCGGCCGGTGAACCCCTCGACGCCGAACAGCTCCTCGGCGTAGAGCGAGCCGTCGGGCGCTCGATGCTGGGTATGGCGCTTGGGCGGGATGCTGCCGTGGGCGACGTAGAACATCGGACGACTGGCCTCCTCGTGTGCGAGGAGGCCAGTCTAGTGCCGACGACCGGCGGGCCCTGACCTTGACGGACGGGACCGGCGGCTACTCGACCTTGAGTCGGAGGCGCCCCCATTGCGGGTCCGTCGTGTCGGACCCGAGGAGGCCGAGGACGCCGCCGATCTGGATGAGATAGGTCGTGCCGGCCTGGGTGTCGAACGTCAGCGGACCCTGGGCAGTGTGGATGTCGGCATCATCGTCCACGCAGCCGACCTGCTGGAGCCCGCTCGTCACGGCGTACGCGGCAACCACTGTGTCGAAGTCGGACCCTCGGGGGTCAAACGTGATGGGGCCACCCGTGCCCTGCACCGAAAACCAGACGGTGCGACCGAACCCGAACTCGAAGGTGTCGTCGCCCTCGCCCATGATGCACGGTGCCTCCGGGTCGAAGACGGCACCCCCGGTCCACTGCTGGATCTGCGTGCCGGTCGCGACGGCGGTCGCTCTCGCCGGTGCATCGTTGGCGGGCGGCGTGCCAGATGGCTTAGGGCCGCTTGGAGCGTGCACCTGGTCCATGCGATCCTGGCCACTCGCGTCGCAACTCGCCATGTCGATGGTGTAGTCCGGGCCCGTCGTCGTGACCTGGATCGATCCCTCGACCGTGTAGGTTTCGTACAGGCCCTTCTGGACCGAGTCCTGGTAGATGCGTCGCGCCCGGTACGCACCCGTCCCGACGAATGTCGCCGAGATGGTCGCCGAGCCAACGCCTTCGTCCGTGCTGGCATCGCGCATCTCGAACGTCGCCTGGATCCCGCCGCTCGACAGGTCAGGGTCGTCCATCCCGCCACCGATGGCCGCAGCGTTCGGATCGGTCGGCTCGATGTACAGATCGGCGGAAGCAAAGCCGGCCCCATCGGTCCGGTCCCGCGTGATCGCGAAGAAGTATCCGCCTGCATCGGGAGTATCGATCGGGCAATAGATGTCCTGTCCATAGACCTTGACGATGGAGCCGCGTGCCGCGGCGGCCTGACCGGGCAGCATCGACAGCGCGATGAGCGCGAGCGCCACCACACTGCGGATCCGTGGCGCATGGACCGCTGACGTGGATGCCATTGGGATCATCCCTCCATGAACTTGGCGCCCTGGATGGAGCGCGTTCTGGCGACGCGCCGCGCGCGAAGACGCGAGGCGCGAGCAGGTGGGCTTGCAGTGCGGCCGGCGGTCGCTGGTCGACGGCCACGACCGTGTCGGCGATGGCAGAAGAGATCCGATCGTCGCGGATCACGGGCCCCCGGATCGTGGCTCCAACGGTCGAATGGCTCGATCTGGGGCGTTCATGGCGTCGGCTGCTGGACGGGGTACCACCGGCAGCAGTCTCCGTAGCGGGCGACCGACGCGCGGTCGGTGCCGTCCGGCGCCATGACGTCGATGTCCGGGCGTTCCGATGGCCTGGAGGGCGAAGTCAACGAACAGGATCTGCGAGCCGTCGGCGGTCCAGCTCGGCGATCCGGCCGAATCGAAGTCGGTGCCGTAGTCGGTGAGCTGGGTCACCTGAGAACCGTCCGGAGCCATCGTGTAGATGAACGTGTTCTCACCACTACCCTTGCCGCCGCCGAACCAGTAGTGGGTGGGCTCGCGGTCGAAGAGGATCCGCTGGCCGTCCGGTGACCAGGACGGGTCGCCGGCCTCCCAGCCATCGGGCGTCAGCGCCGTGGGGTCACCGCCGTCGACGTCGGCGACGAGGACGGATGCGTCGGTCGCGCTGCCGTCCGCATCGGTGAGGATGCGGGCATAGACGATGCGACGACCATCCGGCGACAGGCTCGGATGATCGACGAAGCCCTCGCTCTCATCGACCCGCGTCGACTCGATCTCCTGCACCGCCCCGGTCGCGAGGTCGCGGATGGCGATGACCGTCGAGGTCGGGCGCGTCAGCCGGACCCGCACTGCGCACGAAGACCATCCGCGTGCCATCGACGGCATAGGACGGATCCCACTCCTCGACACAGACCGGTGGCTCGCAGCCGACCGTCAGGAGCGTCGGACTCGCCCCGGTGGCGTCCGACTCCCAGATCGCCTGGCGAGCACCTTCGACTTGCGGATCCCAGCCGGCGAACGCGAGCTTCGTGCCGTCCGGCCGCCAGGCCGGGCGCTCCTGGTGGCCCGGGATGTCCGGAAGCAGCTCCTTGCCGAGGCCATTCGCCTGCAGGAACTCGATCCGCGTGCCGAGTCCAGACGTGAAATGTTCGAAGACGATCAGGCCGGTCCCCTGGAGGGGCGACACGGTCGGGGTCGGTCTGGGGCGCGGGGAGGATGTCGAGGGGACCGGAGCCACCGCGACGGGTGCTGATGGCACGGTCCTGGTGGGGCGAGGCGTCCGCCCGACCCCGCTCAGCAGGGCAAGGGCAATCAGCGCGAGTGCGACCACCGCCGCGATCCAGACGACCCTGGTCCGCCATGAGCTGCCGGCGCGCGGCAAGGATCGGGTCCGGCGCCGTTGCGGGATCGACGGGAAGGCAGCCACGATCGTCTCCAGGACGACCGGCGGCGCCTGGTCCGGGTCGGCCTCCAGCCAGTCGCTGATGCGCTGGTCGAACAGCGGGTCGTTGGCGGTCATGCCGATCGCTCCGTCGTCGACGCGGGGGCATCCTGCTTGCTGTCCAGGACGGCTCGTAGCTCACGGACGGCGTAGTGCAATCTCGAGCGGGCCGTACCTTCGGGGATCCCCAGCGTCTCGGCGATCTCGGTCAGCCGATAGCCGAGATGGTGATGGAGGACGACGACCGCACGTTGTTCGGGCGTCAGTCGCTGAAAGGCCTCCGAGAGCTCCTCGCGCATCGCAACGCCGCTCGCCACATCCGGTGACGCGGACATCGCGGGCGGGATCGCGCGGATCCGCGCATTCCAGCGTCGGTCGCCGCGAGCCTCCGAGTAGCAGGCGTTGACGACGAGGCGATGCAGCCACGCGTCGAACCGCTCTGGGTCGCGCAGCGTCGGCAGATCGCGCCACGCCCCCAGTAGCGCCTGCTGCGTCGCGTCCTGGGCGCGAGTCGGGTCGCGCAGGATCCGATAGGCGAGCGCATAGCACCGATCGACACTCGCCACCGCGAGGGCGTTGAACGCCTCGTGGTCGCCCTGTCTTGCTCGCTCGACGAGCTCGGCACGCATGGCTGCTCCGACCGGTGGCGGGACATCTGGCCGCCTCACAGACTATGGAGCCGGCCTGTCATGGAACGTTCAGATATCGCTCGGATGGAGACGACCGGCCCCGAGAGGAGGCCGGTCGTCATCCGCGGTCGTCAGGTCAGGGCTGGTCCGGGATCCAGTGGCCGACGTAGGCGAAGCCCTGTGCCAGGTCGCTCACATCCATCCCGTTGACGTTCACCGGCCGGAGTTCGCTGCCGCCCGGCCGCATCATCCTGAACACATCGTCCTGGACGAGGATGTGCGACCCGTCTGGCAGATATTCCGGCGAGAGCCCGGCACCAGCGGATTTCAGGCCCGAACCGTCCCGCTGGATCGCCAGTGACTGATGGTCGAAGTCCGCGCCCACGCTGCCAGTCGTCGAAAACGGACCGGTCACGAACACGATGGTGCTCGAGTCCGGTGACCAATTCGCATCGCCGGGGATCAATCCGGACGTCGCGGGCTCCAGGTCGGTCACCGTTCCCGTCGCCACGTCCAGCAGCGACAGCACGCCCGAGGTCGGCGCGACGTCGCCGTAGTGGACCGTCCCGACGATCGGGTCGGCGCCGGCCGGCCACGTGATGCGGCTGAAGGCGATGCTCTTGCCGTCCGGCGACCATGCCGGCTGCTCGGGCACGGCGTTAGCCCGCGGGCCGAGGGTCGCATCGAGCTTGGTGGTCGTGCCGGTCGCGAGATCGAGGATCTCCAGCCAGCTCTCGCTACCCTCGAGCCGGACGTAGACGACCTTGGTGCCGGTCGGATCGTAGTCGGGGTAGAGCAGCGCGCAGGTGCAGTCGACCGGGAGTTTGTGGAACCCCGTCCCGTCCAGGTTCGCCTCGTACAGACGCGTCTGGTCGGCCCAGTCCTGGAAGACGATCTTCGTGTAGTCGCTCGAGATGTCGCCGGCCGATTTGCCGGTCGACGGCTGGCCGGGCAGGAACTCGACGACGGTCGCGGCGGTCATGTCGGTCGGATCCATGAAGTAGAAGCGGCGCGTGTCCGGGTGATAGTCCGTCGCCGTGGACTCGGACAGGTCGAGGGCGTTGCCCAGATGCTCGACGAGGATCCGCCCGGGAATATCCGAGTAGTCGACGGTGTCGGTGGTCGGGACGGGTGCGGCGGTGGCCGAGGCCGAGGCCGCCACGATGGCCTGGTTGCTGGGTGGAGCAGTCGCCGGAGCCGTGCCACCCGTCCCGCCCAGCAGGGCGAGACCAGCGAGCACGAGCGCCCCCACGACCGCGATCGCCACGAGGCGAGCGGCGAGTGGCATGGTCGGGAACCTCCACGGGAGCCGAAGCGCCCGTTCCTGTGTGGTCGAAGCGATCCGGAGCAGCGCCGCATCCACGGCGTGGTCCGGCGCCCGCGTCGGGCCGACCTCGATGAACGACCGGGCGGCGCGCTCGAGCGTGCGGTCGTCGTTCATGCGAGACGTCCTTCCTGGATGACGGGCTCGCGCTCGGCCTCGATGGCGTCGCGCAGGCCGGCGATGGCGTAATGGAGTCGCGATCGGGCCGTCCCCGCGGGGATCTCGAGGAGTTCGGCGACCTCCACGAGGGGCAGCCCGAGGTAGTGATGCAACACGAAGACCGCCCGCTGTTCGACCGTGAGCCGGCGGAACGCCCGCTCCAGTTCGTCGCGGTCGGCGAAGGCGGCGCTGTCGTCCGGCGTCGATGGCCCATCGATGGGCAGGACGCGGACCTGCGCCGTCCATTGGCGCGCCCGCTGCGATTCGTCGTAGCAGGCGTGGACGAGGATCCGATGGATCCAGGCCTCGAACCGCTCCGGGTCCCGCAACTTGGGGAGCCGTCGCCAGGCCAGCACGAGAGCGTTCTGCAGCGCGTCCTCGGCCAGGCCCGTGTCGCGCAGGATCCGGTGGGCGACGGCGTAGAGGGAATCACTGACCTGGTGCACCAGGACGGTGAAGGCCTCTCGGTCACCCGCGCGGGCCCGTTCGACGAGGTCGAGATCCACCTGGACCCCTCCGGTGACCGCAGCCTCGATGGCCGCGGACTACCCACTATGACGGGAGGCCGCGGGCCGAACGTTCACGGCGGCGCGACGGCCGTCGTCATCGCGTCACGGTCACGTCGTACAGTGCGCCCATGCCTGCACCGAGCGAGGCGGACTTCAAGTCCATCCTGATCGGCGAGAACGGCGACCTCGTGGCCATCCGCAAGGCGATGAAGCGGATCCCGACCTCGCCGCGCTGCAAGCTCTGCGCGGCGCCGTTCGGTGGGGCGGGCGGATCGGTGCTCAAGCACGTGGGGTTCGGTCGGTTCCCGGGCAACCCGGCGATCTGCAACCGCTGCATCAACGGCTTCCGCAAGTCGGGCGTCACCGGTGCCGAGATCCCGGTCACCCTGCTGTTCGCCGATGTCCGCGGGTCGACGACCATCGGGGAGCGGCTCTCGACCCGCGACTTCCACGCCTTCCTCGACGCGTTCTACCGCATCGCCTCGGACGTGGTCCTGGGCCATGACGGCCTCGTCGACAAGTTCGTCGGCGACGAGGTCATCGGGCTGTTCTTCGGCGGCGTGTCCGGGCCGCATCACGCAGCCGCGGCGATCGACGCCGGCCTTGACCTCTTGGCACGGGTCGGCGTGCCGGACGCCACGCCGATGGGCCCGATCCCCCTTGGGGCCGCGGTCCACACCGGCGACGCCTACGTCGGCGCGACCGGACCGATCGGCGCGGTCGACGACTTCACGGCCCTCGGCGACGCGGTCAATACGACCGCCCGCCTCGCCTCGTCAGCGGCGGCCGGCGAGCTGCTCGTGAGCGACGCCGCCGCCGAAGCCGCGGGTCGCAGCGATCCCGTCGCGGAGCGTCGTCACCTCGACGTGCGCGGCCGGCATGACCCGATCGATGTCATCGTGCTGCACCCAGGCGTCGCCACCGCGCGTTGACGCCGCCCGGACGGGTATGGCGGGCGGCGCGGGCTTCCGGCCGACCCCTACAGGCCGTCGACGCCGTGCGCCTCGCTCCGCCGCTCGAGGAGGACGACGTCCCGCCATCGGCCGGTGCGGTCCTGGCCGAGTCCTTTCTGGACGCCGACCCGACGGAAGCCGGCTCGCTCGTGCAGGGCGAGGCTGGCCGCGTTGTCGGCCAGGACGCCGGCCTGCAGGGTCCACAAACCGGCGGCCTCGCTCGCGTCGATCAGGGCGTCGAGCAGCGCTCGGCCCACGCCGCGACCGCGGGCATCGGCGGCCACGTACACGCTCTCCCAGGCCACCCCGCTGTAGACGCGTCGGGCCGAGTACGCGCTCAGGGCGACCCAACCGACGACGGGTCCGCCGGGCTCGAACCGCGCGACCAGCCGGCAGTCGCGCCGATGGGACCGGTCGAAGTGGTCCCAGTCGGGCGCCTCCCGCTCAAGGGTGGCGTCGCCCGTGGCGATGCCCTCCTGGTAGATGTGGCGCACGACCGGCCAATCGGCATCGGTCATCGGTTCGATCGCGATCGAAGGATCCGGGCTCACGGCGGGCATCATCACACGCCTCCGACGCCTGTTCCAGCCCGTTGGCGTCGGCATTCGTCGAGCCCAGGCATCGTCATCTGTCGATGGTCGGTCAGGCGGCGGCCCATACGGTCCGCGTGTCCCCTCCCCCTTCCATCCTGGAGAGCCAATCGATGCGAAAGACCTCGCCGGCCTCGTCCTCAGCGGCACGCTCCTCGCCGTGGCGGTCCCCGTCGTGACCGCCCAGAGTGCTACATCGTCAACCGCTCCGACGCGGGCGCCCGTGGCGCCGACCACTCCGCGAACTGGGGCAAGCTCCCTCGCGGACATCTCGGCTTCATCCACGGCGAGGTCGGCGGCCCGGCCCTGACCCCCGCGCAGATCGACGAGGCGGTCGACATCGCCGTCGACCAGGGCCTGCCGCGCGACGGCTGGCTCGTCCGGATGAACGAGAGGTCGGAACGGCGCACGGGCTCGTCGAGGACCGAGCGATCGCCCAAGGCTCTCCAGGCGACGTATGGCGAGCCGCTCGGCGTCGCGGGCCCAAGGTCCGCGCCATCGGCCGCCGCGCAAGTCGCCGACCTCGCGGGTAGTGCGACCGGCCCTCAGTCCGGGCGGGCCACGATGGGCGTGCGCAGGCGGCCGAGCCGCTCGACTTCGAGGGTGACGACGTCGCCGGGCGCAAGGTACCGCCCGAGCGTCGCGTCGCGGACCTCGAGCAGGCAGCCGGTCCCGACCGTGCCCAGGCCGAACAGGTCGCCCGGCCGCAGCCGGACATCGGCCGACGCGCGGGCGATGAGCGCCGCGAACCCGTGGACCGCGTCCGACCAGCGCCCGCGCGAGACATCGACGTCGTTGACGCGCGCGGTCATCGCCAGGTCGAAGCCGCGCCCGGCGCGGCGATCCTCCAGCTCATCGGGCGTCACGAGCCAGGGACCGAACGAGCTCGCGAAGTCCTTGCCCTTGGCCGGCCCGAGCCGCAACTGTGTCTCCTCGCGCTGGAGATCGCGTGCCGACCAGTCGTTGAAGATGAGGTAGCCGCCGACGGCGTCCTCGGCCCGCTCGACCGTGAGGTCCGTGGCCGGCGTGTCGACGAGGGCGGCGACCTCCAGCTCGAAATCGAGCTCCGACGAGCCGCGGGGCGCCCAGACCGGCTCGTCCGGACCGCGCACCTCCGACGTGTTGGAGAGGTAGAAGACCGGCAGCTCGTACCAGATCGGTGGGACCGTGCCGCCCCGGCGCTCCCAGATCGTCCGGACGTGGCCCTCGAACCCGTACCCATCGCGGATCGACGACGGGCGCAGGAGCGGCGGACCGAAGATGAGGTCGTCGCTCAGAAGGACGGCGTCATCGTCGTCGCCGCGCTCGTCGAACCCCTCGAGCAGGTCCCGCAGCGCCTCGACCCGGAGGCCTCGAGCGAGATGGTCGTCGAGCGTCGTGACCGGCTTGCCGGAAGAGGGTCCGCGTCATGGGCGAGCTCGACGCGAGCCGCGATCGGCCCGGCGACGCGCGACTCTCGAGGTCGACCCAGCGCGCGCCGTCGGCGTCGAGCGCCGCCACGAGGCGCCATGGAGTCCCGGCCGGCGCATGGCGCTCGCGAGCGTGGGCGATCTTCATCGACGCACCGCGCGGGACGACCGGCGTCGGCGTTCGCTGGTCAGAACGGCTTGAGGACCATCAGCCAGAGGATCACCAGCAATCCGCCGATTCCGATCGCCGCGATCGCTTCCGGTCGACGCGTGTCGAGCAGCTTGGCCAGGTCCTCGGATGCCAGCGGCGCCGGCGGCGGCTCGTCCTTCGGGTCGCGGTAGCTCTTCTGGCCGACGGCCCGCCGGACGTTGCCGTAGTACTGCGATGCCATGGCGTACATCGCCGCGATGATCACCACGAGGATCACGAGCGCTGCCCAGATCCAGCCGCTGCGGGTGAACCAGCCGCCGACGATCCCGGCCCCGATCCCTCCGATCAGCAGCAGCAGGAGGCCCAGGTACATCGCGCCGAGGCTCATCGACGATGCGTCGAGCAGCGCCGTGATCCTGCCCGGCTCGCGCTCGCGACGAATTGCGAAGGACATCACGGCCGAGGTGCCATGACCGATGGCGAACGCCAACGCGCCGACGATGTGGGCGAACACCCACCACGGGTAGAGCTCCATCCCATCCCTCCTCGCGCCCGGCGGGCCGGGCGACCTCGGACGATGCTAGCAAGACCTCGTCGCGATGCGAAGCCCTGCTTGCTGCCTACCCGATCACCGGTTTGGCGACCATGAGCGCGATGATCACGAGGAAGGACAGCAACTCGAGCCGGGCGACGATGAAGACGCGGTCGAGCAGCGCCCGACCGTCGACGGAGGCGGGACCTTCGCTGGCGAAGAGCAGGCCGATCCGCTTGACGCGCGGACCGAGGTAGACCGCCCCGGTCAGGGCCGAGACCAGCCAGAGCAGGATCGCGATGGAGACCCATGTCTGCTCGAACGCCCATCGCTGGGTGGTCATGTAGGCGCCGGCGAGGAACAGGATCACGGAGGCCGGGATGAAGACGCGCGTGGCCAGGTACTCGATGTGGTTGGCGAGCTTGGGCAGGTCGCTAGGGTCCGGCGAGCGCATCACGCGGATCGCAAGCAACTGGCCGTAGAACGCGCCGCCGACCCAGATGACCGCGCACAGGATGTGGATGTACTTGGCGATGTCGTACACGGGCTCCTCCCGTGAGGCCGTCGACGGATGGGCGATGACCGGCGGGCGACGGTCCCGGCCGGACTCGTTTCGGCGGCATCGTATCGGCCCGGGCTACTCCGTCACGACCGTTCTCGGCATGCTCCGGATGCCCGCGACGACGTCGAGCCGACGGGCCAGCCAGATGGCCCAGACCGGAAAGCCGAGGTAGCTCGCGCCGAGCAACCCCATCCAGGCGCCGCGCTGGAGGATCCCGGCCCGGCCGGCCAGCCAGCCGACCGCGACGAACCACGCGGCCAGGGCGAGAAAGCCGACGCTCACCGGCCCTACCTCCTGCTCGAAGGTCAGGACCCCGAGGCACAGCAGGGTCTGGAGGGCGACCACCCAGGCGATCCCGGCCATGCCGGAAGCGGCGACGAGCGCCGATGGCACGCGGTCACGAGCGTCGATGAGACCGTGCAGGGCGATCACGCTCGGGACAAGCAGCAGGCACATGACCACCGCGGACGCATCGTTGATCCAGCCGAAGACCAGCGCTGCGGGCTGCGCATCGATCGCGAAAGCGATGTACATGGCGGCGAGGAAGACGAGCCCGACCACACTGACCACCGCGCTCAGGCGCACCGTCCGCGCGGCCGCGCGCGTCACGCTGGCCGTCGACTCGTTCATGACCCACCTCCCAACAGGGCGACCCCGAGGACCAGGGTCGGGATGTAGAGCACGGCCGGGATGACGTCGCCGGCCCGCAGGTACCAAAGGATCACCAAGCCACCGCTGATCGCGACCAGACCTCCGACCACCATGGCCAGCACCCCGGCCGCGGCCGCTCCGATCCCGATCCCGGCCAGGGCGACGCCCGTCCCGATGGCGTAGACCGCGAACAGGCCGCCCGTGGCCGCCCCGAGGATCGACTCGGCGGGCTCGGTCGGTCGACCGGCGGCGACCATCGCGGCGAGGGCCGGCGTCGTGCGGGTCCGGATCGCGAGCATCGTCGACCACATCGCCCCGGCCAGTGCGTAGAGGACCGTCGCGCCGAGCAGGATCGCCATCGGGCCGGCGCCGGTCCCCTCGGACCCGGCAGCGGACGCCACCACGGCGACGAGCCCGGCGACCGAGAATGCCGTTGCCGCGATGAAGCCGGCGTTGATGGCCTGCCAGCCGCGGCGGTGGGCCGCAACGGTCGACAGGTGCTCCTCGCGGGGCGCGCCCCAGACACGGTAAAGCCCCGTGTCGTAGAACCCGAGCAGCCCGAGCAGCGGCCCGGCCACGAGGAGCAGCCCGGCCACGGTTCGCTCGTCAGGCATCCGCCGCTCGCCGCTCGAGGAGGTAGGTCGCGATGGGGCGACGTCGCGTCGCGGCATCGAGGGTGTCGATCGCAAAGGCGTCGCCGAACAATGCCTCGACCTCACCCGGAACCAACCCGGGGAAGGCGCGGGACGGACCGCCGAAGCTGAACCGTGGCAGGTCTTCGGGCCGGCCGGAGAAGGCGAACAGGAAGAACCGCGCACCCGGGCGAGCCAGGCGGGCGACGTAGGCGGCCATCGCCCGACGCCCCCGCGCGGGCAGGTCGTCGAGCGTGCCGTAATCCACGAGCAGGTCGAATGGACCCGTGACGCCCGCGACGTGGCCGGCCGTCAGGTCGCCGGCCACGAACCGCAGCCGCTCGGATCGGAGACCGCGACGGGTGGCGGCCCGTCGTGCCTTCGCGAGGGCCACTGGGGAGAAGTCGACCCCGGTGACGGCGAAACCGGCCTCGGCCAGCTCGATCGAGACGGAGCCCGCACCACAGCCGAGGTCGATCGCGCGCGCGTCGAGCTGGCCCGGGCGTCGCAGGGTCTCCGGAGCGCAGCGGCCGTCGGAGACGAGCGCCCGCAGCTCGACCCGATCGGCGCCCTCCCACGGGGCGCCGAACCGATACATCAGGTCGTAGCCCCGCCGCCCGACGGTCACCATCAGCCAGGTTCGCCCATCGGTGCGGGCCCGGCCTCGGTGCCGGCGGTGTCTCCCGCGGCCGCGCCTGCCGTGGCGGGGACGCGTCGCGCCGCCCAGATTCGCGGGTCGTCACGATCGCGACACCAAGGATCAGGAACCCATTCAACGGGTGCAGCGCGGCGATCGCGGGCAGGTCCGTCCGGAGGGCCACGAACACGGACTGCAACGAGAAGAGGACGAGCAGCAGGACCGCCAGGCCGATCGATCCGCCGCGACGACCGGCCGACGAGCGCCAGCACCAGGATCGCCAGCGTCAGCCACCCGAAGGTGTAGCCGAATTCACGGTGGGTGATGAACGACTTGGGGTCATCGAAGACGCCGAGACCGGCGAGGAAGACCTGGATGACGGCGCAGGCGACGAACGCAGCGGCGGCGAACGGAAGGGCTCGGCGAGCGAACGATCTGATCATGCCTCGCAGGGTGCGAGCGAAGCCGTCCCGCCGTCATGGGACCGCGGTCCCGATCCGTGTCCCGACCCGCGACGGGGTCCGGCCTCGAAGTGGGTCAGGACGGCCGGCCGCCCTCCATCCCGAGACCGGCCTCGCGGGCGCGGACGATGGCCTCGGCGCGGTCGCGGACTCCGAGCTTCGCGAAGATGTTCGAGATGTGGTTGCGCACGGTCTTGCGCGCAGGACCAGTTGGCTCGTGATCTCGGCGTTCGACCGCCCGCGCGCGACCAGGCCCAGGATCTCCCGCTCCCGGTCGGTCAGCTCGGGGAACGCGGCGGCCGCCTCCGTCGTGGCGGCCGAGAGGTAGGCCGGCAACCGGCGGGCGACGCCGGGCCCGAGGACCGCGTCGCCGGCCGCGACCGCTGGATGGCGCGGAGCAGTTCGGCGCGTTGGGCGCCCTTGAGGACGTAGCCCTCGAGCGCCGGCGCGGAGCGCTCGGACCACCGAGCCGTCGCCACCGTCCATGGTCAGCACGACGACCGCGATGTGGGGCGAGGCCTCGACGATGCGTGCGGTCGCCTCGATCCCGTCGCCGCCGGGCATCGACACGTCCATCAGGACGACGTCGGGCTGCAGCCGCCCGACCGAGATGACCGCCTCGTCGCCGCCGGCCGCCTCGCCGATCACGTCGATGTCGGCGGCGGTCGCGAGGAGCGCTCGCAGTCCCGAGCGGAACGACGGGTGGTCGTCCACGATCACGAGCCGGATCGGGGCGGGCAGCTCCGTCATGTGCCCGCCGCCTCCCGGGCCCCGTCGATCGAGACTCCAGCCGGGGCGGTCCCCCGCCGATCGGCAGGCTGGCCACGAGTCGCGTACCGCCGCCCCGTGGCCGGTCGATCCGCAACGACCCGCCCAGCTCGGTCACGCGCGCCTCGATCGACTCGAGCCCGGTCCCGGGCGTCTGCCCGGCGGCCAGGCCACGACCGTCGTCCACGACCTCGACACGAAGCTCATCGGTCGCGCTGACCCTGACCCGGCAGGTCCGCGCCGAGGCGTGGCGGACGGCGTTGGTGACGGCCTCGATGGCGATCCGGTACGCGGCGACCTCCACCGCGGCCGGCAGGTCGGGCAACGGATCCGGCGTGCCGACGACCGTGATGGTCGGGCCGGGTCCGGCGCTCGTCGGACCCTCCAGCCGGGTCGCCTGCTGACCGATGGCGCCGATCAGCCCGAGCTCGTCGAGGGCCGGCGGGCGCAACCCATCGACCAGGCGGCGGACGTCGAGGAGCGCGGTCTGGACGTCGGCACCCAGCTCGTCGAGGAGATGGCGCGCGGCGTCGGGGTCCGTCGAGAGCAGTTCGGCCGACGCCTCCGCGCGCAGACCGATCGCCGCCAGCGACGGCCCGAGCCCGTCGTGCAGATCGTGGCGAAGCCGCCGGCGCTCCTCCTCGCGCGCGAGCAGCAGGCGCTCGTGCGATCGCGCAAGATCGGCACGAAGCCGGACCGCCCGGATGGCGACGGCGCCCTGTCGAGCCAGGTCGTCGACGAGCTCGAGCTCATCGGAACGGAAGCCGCGCTCGCCCGCCCGGATGCCCAGGTCGAGGCTGCCGACCCGCGCCGCGCCGTCGACGATCGGCACGATCACGAGGTCGGACTGGCGACGCCCGTGCTCCGCGACGACATCGAGCCGTCCGTCGGTCGCGACCAGCGCCAGACCGACGTAGGGCAGGCGAAGGGCGTCGGCGACCGTGTCGACGATGGTCGGGAAGACCCGCTCCGGTTCCGCCGCCAGTTCGAGGCGCTGGCCGAGCCGGCGCATCGCGCGCCACGGCTCGTCCCGCTCGCCGTACAGGTATCGACTGGCCGCCCGCTGCAGGCCGTCGCGCAGGGGCAGGGCCACGAGGGCGGCCACGCCCGTGGCGAAGAGCGACACGCCGAACCCATGCTCGCTGCCGACCACGGCCGTGATGGCCGAGGCCACCGCCACGTAGCACGCGACCACGCCCACGGTCAGGCCACCGTAGACGACGGTGCGGCGGACGACGACATCGATGTCGAAGAGACGGTCGAACAGGA
Source organism: uncultured Chloroflexia bacterium (assembly GCA_963828965.1). Lineage (GTDB taxonomy): Bacteria > Chloroflexota > Limnocylindria > Limnocylindrales > CSP1-4 > SPCO01. The sequence goes on along the minus strand of CAWHGL010000002.1, from coordinate 434,144 downwards.
TCCCGGCCGCGATGCCGAGCGGGATCGGCAGCGCCGTCAACCCGATCCACGATTCGGGCAGGAGGGGTCGCTGCACGATCAGCTCGGGAAGCATGTAGCCGAACAGCCCGATCGTGGCCGCGACGACCACGCCCAGCGTGGCCCAGCGGATGCTTGCCCGACCCGCGGGATCCGTCGTTCGCCGGTACGTTCGCACGACGATGACGAGGCCCGCGGCCAGCGCCGGGACGACCACCACGACCTGCGCGATCGGCCACGTCCCGACCCACGCGAGGGCCGTCGTGGTGGTCGCCCGGCCGACGGCCAGCGCAAGACCGTACCCGCCCAGGCAGGCCGCGTAGATGGCGGGGATGAGCCACGGGTGGCGGGTCACGGCCGGGGCCGGCCGTGGGAACGTGAGCGCGAGATGCACCCCCGCCGGCCACAGGAGCATGTAGACCGGCCCGGTCAGCAAGGTGTGGAATAGGAACGGACCGGCGTCGACGATGTCGCTGACGGTCGTGCCGAGGAACCACGGGACGCTGCTGCCGGCGGCGCCGCAGGCCGCGAGCACGAGGGCGAGCGCAGCGGGTTCATCAGGTCGCCGGGCGAAGACGAAGGCCGCGACGGCCGCCACCGCCACGGAGAAGAGCAGCACGCTCCAGCCGGCCAGCAGGGTCGCACCGATCGCCGGTGGCGTCCAGGTGACCGTCGCCCGGACCGGGGCGCCGGCCCGGACAAGGTCGTAGGCGATGGGTTCGCCGCCGACGGGGCGTGGCACCGAGCCGTCCAGCGTTGCGCCAAGCCAGGCATCCACCGATCGCCCCGCGACCGCCGTGACGAGGTCGCCGGCCTGGAGTCCTGCAGCGGGCGCGTCGATCGGGTCGATCGTGACCCCGAGGTCCGACCAGCCATTGCCATAGAACGCGACCCGCGCGCCATCGGACGGTGTCGTCGCGCGGAGCACCACGAAGAGGATGGCCCCGGCGAGCGCTGCCGCCAGGACCCCCCATGTCGCGATCCTTCGGACGGTCTCGGTCCGCCGCACCCTTGTCCTCGCTCCGCCTCGCGCCCCGGGTCCGCCTGTCGTCGGCGTTGACCGCCGACAGGACGCCAGTCTAGGGCGGGGCGCAACGCCCGCCGTCTCGCCTGGGACGTCGCACGGCCGCCCCGAACCGGAGGAGCGAACGTTCGACGTGACGGCGCGGCCCTGATCGATCGGATCAGCGCCCGCAAGGCGACCTTGCTGCCCTTTGGTCCCGTGGCCGCCTGCGGCAGCTGAGGCCTGCCGGCCTCGTCGGCCGACGATGAGCCGCACCCACATCCGTGAAGTTCCAACGCTCGGCGCGCACCATCTACCAATACGTGCGGACGACGTCCCCGATGGACGTCACCTCGAGCGAGGCAAGCGGTGGATCGCGATCTCGTCGAGCAGGCGCAAGCGGGCGACCAGTCGGCCTTCATGGACCTGGTCCGGTCGCGTGGCGACCAGCTCTTCGCGATCGCCCAACGGATCCTCCGGGATGTCGACCGGGCCGAGGATGCGCTGCAGGACACGCTGGTGATCGCCTGGCGGGACCTGCCGAGCCTCCGCGATCCGGACCGGTTCGATGCCTGGGTCCATCGCGTCCTCACCAATGTCTGCATCGCCCAGGCGACGCGCGAGCGTCGTCGCGCAGCCAACCTCCGGGTGCTCCCGGTGGACGGTCCGCCGGCCCCGGACGATCTCCTTGGTGTCGTCGACCGGGATCAGCTGGACCGTGGCTTCCGTCGGCTGACGCCGGAGGAGCGGGCCATCCTCGTGCTCCATCACTACGTGGGCTACGCCCCGAGCGAGATCGCCGAGCTGCTCGGCAGCCCGCCCGGGACCATCCGCTCGCGTCTCCATCACGCCCATCGCGCCATGCGCGCCGCGCTCGACGCGGAAGCACGCGTCTCGACGGTCGGAGGGACCTCGGCATGAACGAGCAGACCGACATCGAGCGCGTCCTCGAGCGCTGGTTCGACGACGGTCCGACCCGGATGCCCGATCGCGTGGTGACCGTGGTCGCCGACCGCATCGACCGCCAACGACAACGTCGCGCGTGGCGCCTCCCCTGGAGGCATCGAATCATGAACCTGCCCATCAAGATCGGGGCGGCCGTCGCGGCCGTCCTCATCCTCGCCGTCGCGGCCTGGAACCTCATGCCGGGGCCCTCGACGGGCGTCGGCGGCTCGACCGCGTCGCCATCGCCGCCCGCGTCGGCTGCGCCATCGCCGACCGCGTCATCGTCGCCGTCCACGGCCCCATCGGCGAACGCCGTGTTCCCGCCGTGGTACACGGGCGAGAGTACCGGCGCCGGCATCCTGGCGGCAGGCAGCCAGACGACCAAGTCGTTCGTGCCCCGCTTCACGTTCACGGTTCCGGAGGGTTGGGTCAACAGCGGGGATGAGGTCGGCTTCTACGCGCTATTCCCGGACACGCCCGCGAACCAGGCCGAGTTCGCTGCCTCCGGGGACATCGCCCGATCGATCCACATGGGGCCGCAAAACGACCCGTACTTCACGTGCGACGCGTGGGAGGACAATCTGGGCACGACGGCGGCCGAGATCGTCGCCGACGTGGTGGCCAACGACGCCCTTGCCACATCCGAGCCGGTCGACGTGACGATCGGTGGCCTGACCGGCAAGCAGATCGATGTCCAGCTCGATCCCGGGTGGACGGAGAGCTGTCCTGGCGACCCGCCGGGGTTCGACCTCAAGGACGGACGGGCTCGAGTGATCCTGCTCGACACCCCCGATCGCGGTGTCATCGTGATCTTCCTCGGCTCGTTGCACTCGGCCGGTCACGAGGCCTTCCTCGCCGAGGCGATGCCGATCGTGGAGAGCTTCCAGTTCGACCTGACGCCCTGATCGAGATCGAACCGTGACAGCACGGCGCGGGAGCCTCGCCTAGAGGTTCCCGCGCTTCTCCTGCTCGCGTTCGATCGCCTCGAACAGGGCCTTGAAGTTGCCGACCCCGAAGCCGCGCGAGCCGTGCCGCTCGATGATCTCGAAGAAGAACGTCGGGCGGTCCTGGACCGGGCGCGACTGAAGATCTGCAGGAGGTAGCCCTCCTCGTCGCGGTCGGCCTCGATGCCGAGCTCCTCGAGGACGTCCATCGGCACCCCGACGTCGCCGACACGGTCGGCCAGCGTCGCGTAGTACTCGTGCGGCAGACCCAGGAACTCGACGCCGTTGTCGCGCAGCCGCCGGACCGTACCCACGATGTCCTCGGTACGCAGGGCGATGTGCTGACAGCCGGGCGATCGATACCAGTCGAGGTATTCCTGGATCTGGCTCTTCTTCTTGCCCGTCGCCGGCTCGTTGATCGGGAACTTGATGCGGCCGTTGCCGTTGGTCATGACCTTCGACATGAGCGCGCTGTAGTCGGTGTGGATGACCTTGTCGTCGTAGTGGATGAGCTGGGCGAAACCGAGGACGTCGCGATAGAAGTCGACGAAGGCGTCCATCTCGCCGAGCGCGACGTTGCCGACGCAGTGATCGACCTCGAGCAGCGACAGCCCGCCCGCAGCGGCGGCCGGCGCCTTGACCTTGCGATAGCCGGGCGCGAACGCGCCGTGGTAGGCGGATCGGTCGACGAAGGAATGGAGCGTCTCGCCGTAGGTCCGGATGCTCGCCTTGCGCAGCACGCCGTCCTCGCCGCCGTCGAGCTCGGTCGGCGCCAGGGCGGATACGGCGCCGCGGGCGGTCGTCTCGCGCCACGCCGACTCGACGTCGGCGACCCGGAACGCGATGTCGTGCACGCCGTCGCCGTGCTCGCGGACGTGCTCGGCGATCTCGCCGTCCGGGGTCAGGGGCGCGGTGAAGACGAACCGGATGTCGTGCTGGACCATCACGTAGCTGGCGCGGTCGCGGACCTTCGTCTCGAGGCCGCTGAAGGCGACCGGGGTGAAGCCCCACAGGGCGCGGTAGTACGCGGCGGCCTGGCGTGCGTTGCCGACCCAGAACTCGACGTGGTCGATGCCGTCGAGGGGCAGGAAGTCGGCGGCCTTCGCGTACGCGTCGGCATCGACCCGGGCGCCCGCCTGGTTGGCGGCACCACGGGACACCGTCTCGGTCATGAGCGCATCTCCGCTTCGTGCGGTGAGCCCCGGACGCCGACGGCCCGCCCAGCAGGCGGCACCGCCCCTGGGCGGCATCGGCCCGAGGCGTTGATCAGTGGCGCCATGCTACGCCCCGCGTGCCACACTGGCGACCATGACGACGACCGACCTCGACCGGATCGCGCGCCTGCGCACGACCTACGCCGCGCTCGCGCCACGCGTGACCGGCGGCGAGCCGTGGCCCCTCGCGGACGACTTCGGCACCGGACCGGAGGCGACCTGGGGCCCGCCTGAAGTGCTCGCCCACCTGGCCGAGATGCTCCCGTTCTGGCTCGGCGAGCTGGAGCGGGTCGTGACCGGCGATGGCAGCGCGCCGGTACCGTTCGGGCGGCTCGGCGAGGACGCGACCCGACTCGGGTCGATCGAGCAGGGGCGCCGCCTGCCCGCCGCCGAGCTGTTCGCGCTCGTGGACGCCGGTCTCGCCGCCTGGGCCGCTCGCCTCCCCGGCCTCGGCGCCGCGGATCTGGCAAAGGTCGGCCTGCATCCACGGAGTGGGGAGATGACCGTGGCCGCGATGCCGGACCGCTTCGTCATCGGGCATGCCGAGGACCATGCGACGCAGCTGGAGCGCACCCTCGTCGAAGCGGGCCGCTAGGCCGCTCGACCGCCGGCCGGTCCGCCCGTGTTCATCCTGTACGCCATCCCGATCGGCCTGATCGCCGGACTCCTCCTGGGGGGCCGGATCGAGCGGCTCGGTGACCTGCGGTTCCATTGGGCGTGGCTCGCGATCGCTGGGCTCGTCGCCCAGATCGTCCTGTTCTCACCGGCTGTCGCCGGGGTCGTGGGCGAAGCCGGGCCGGCCCTGTATGTCGCCTCGACCCTGGCCGTGTTCGTGGCGGTCGTGCGCAACTGGCGCATCCCGGGCCTCGCCATCGTGGCCATCGGGGCCGCCTGCAATCTGCTGGCCATCGCGGCCAACGGCGGGATCATGCCGGCCGCCCCGGACGCGGTCGCCGCCCTCGGGATGGACGCCGCCGAGGGCTTCTCCAACAGCGTCGTCATGGCCGATCCGGCCCTTCGGCCGCTGACGGACATCTTCGCGCTGCCGGTCTGGATGCCGGCCGCGAACGTGTTCAGCCTTGGCGACGTGCTGATCGGCGTGGGGGTCGCGGTCGTGATCGCGCTAGGGATGCGCGGCGCCAAGACAGCAGCCCACGACCGACCCGACCTCCTGAACCGGTCCCTCCGGGGAGAGTGGGCGGCTGAGGGTCGGGCAGCGCCGGCGCGCGTCCGCGGAGCGAACCGTTAGCGAACGAAGCGCAGCGAGTTCGCGGAGGTGAGCGGTGCGGGCCGGTGCCAGCGCCCACGTCCGCATCGAACCGGTCCGGGGTGGTGCGCGGCGGAACCTCCCCCGGAGGGATGAGACGACCAGTACGGATGGGCCATGCCCGTTGCACCGAACGGTCGGTAGGTTGCTCGTGGGGGGAAACCCACACCCATCTACTCAACCGAGAGGGAACGCGATGCAGGTGCTCAAGTCGCAGGCCTTCCGGGTCGTGATGCTCCTGTCGGCGCTCGCCAGCTCCAGCCTCGTGCTGATGGCCGGCCGCCGCTGGGGGCCGTAACCTCCCGGGCGACCGACCGCTGCATCGGCGCTACGCCGCCGATCAACGGATAGATCGATCAACGACCGCGGTCGTCCACCAGGACGGCCGCGTTCGTGATTCCAACCGCCGTGCGCGACTCCTGATCGCGACGAGGCGAGGGCCGGCATCGGCTACGCTCGCACCGCCATGCCGTCGCTGCCCGAGATCGGCTCCAGCCTGCCCGAGGTGGTCATCCGGACCGCCATCGTCTACCTCTTCCTGCTGGCCGTGTTCCGCATCACCGGCAAGCGCGAGGTCGGGCAGATGTCGGTCCTCGAGCTCGTGGTCGTCCTGGTCGTCAGCGACGCGGTGCAGAACTCGATGGTCGGCGAGAACATCACGATCTGGGGCGGCCTGGTCGCGGTGGCGACCCTGCTCGGCCTCGACCTCGCGCTCAAGGCGCTGACGGGTCGATCACGGAGGTTCCGCCGGGCCATCGAAGGCGAGCCGCGCCTGCTCGTGCGCGACGGCCGCGTGCTCGAGCGCGCGCTCAAGGACGAGGACGTGGACATCGAAGAGGTTCGCACGGCGGTCCGCCATAACGGCCTGGCGCGCATCGAGGACGTCCGCCTGGCGGTCCTCGAGACGGACGGCTCCATCAGCATCATCCCGATGGACGCGCCCAGGGCCTGAGCCGTTGTCGCGCGGCGCCGGTCATCGGCGCCCTCAAGTGCCGCGGGTCAGCCGCCGCCGGCGGTGCCCGGCCCGAGGGGCGGCAGGTGGGTCCGCAGGAATCGAAGGATCCGCTCGAACGCATCCCGCCGGTTCTCGCGGCGCTCCCAGCCGTGGCCCTCGTCGTCGTACCAGTGGACCTCGTAGGTCTTGCTCTCGATCTCGAGCGCCTCGACCATCTTCTCCGTCATCAGCGGGACGACCCGCTTGTCCTTGCGGCCGTGGAGGATGAGCAGCGGCGCCTCGATCCGCTCAGCCCGGTAGATCGGCGAGCCGCGGCGGAATGCGGCGCTCCGCGTCGGATCGTCGGGGGTGCCCATCATCTTCTGGAGGTCGAGGCGGCCCGGCCGGTCGCCGTGGCGGAAGCTTTCGGCGATCTCCGAGTCGCCATACATGTCGACCCCGACCGACCACATCGCCGGTGCCTCGACGAGCGCGCACAGGACCATGTAGCCGCCGTACGAGCCGCCGTAGATCCCGAGGCGGCCGTCCGACCAGCTCTGGCTGCGCACCCATTCGCCGGCGTCGACCAGGTCCTGGACGTCGGCGTGACCCCACTCGTCGTGATTGGCCTGACGGAATGCCCGTCCGTAACCGGTGGAGCCCCGGAAGTCGACGTCGAGGAAGGCGTAGCCCTCGCGCGCGAGCAGCAAGCGGAACGGCGAGAACGCCCGATACGCCTGCCAGGTCGGGCCGCCGTGCGGATAGATGATGGTCGGGACTCGCCGGCCGCCGCGCTTGCCGGTGGCCTCGGCGGGACGCCACAGGGTGCCCTCGATCCGGAGCCCGTCACGGGCGGTGAAGGCGACACGCTCGCCGGCTGCGACCCGGCCGGGGGCGAGAGCCGCACCGAGCACCGCCGGTCGCGAGTCGGTGACCTGACGCGGCCGCGACCCGTCCGGCGCGACACCCGGGACGGGCAGCAGCCAGAGATCCTGTGGACGCGTCTCGCTCTCACCGATGGCGGCGATCCAGGCGCCGTCGGGCAGCCAGCCGACCGATCGCCAGACCCCGTCCCAGGGGGAGATGACCTGGGCCGTCCCGCCGGCGGCGGTCACGGTCCGTGGCGTCTTCGGAGGCCGGCCGCGCCCACGCTTCGGCGCGGCGGCCGCAGCCACCTCGCGAACGACGAGGTCGATCAGGCCGTCGTGGACCTCGATGTGCACGACGCGGCTGCCGTCGGGAGAGGCCAACGGGACATACCCGACGCCGCCGGATGGGTCGCCGTGTTCGCGCTCGCCGTCGGTCAGGACGATCCGGTCGCGGCCACCCGGGGTCCGGCGGACGACCTGGAACCAACCGCTGGCATCGGAGACATACAGCAGCGACCCGTCGGGCAGCCACGTGGCGCCCGTGTCGTGGCTGTCCGCGCCCGCGACGATCTCGGCGTCGCCAGTGGCCACGTCCACCACGGCGATCTGCACGGTGTCGAGCCGCTCGGGCGCCTGCTGCGCATCGATCGCGAGCCGGGCACCGTCCGGCGACCAGGCAAAGGCCTCGACGTCGATGCCGGAGGCGGTCACGGCGCGTGGCTCGGGCGGGCGCGGGTCTCGCTGCGGCCGGCCGCGCCGGGGCACCGGGGCGTCGACGACCCAGACCTGCGCCCAGCCACGTCGACGCGACAGAAACCCGAGTCGGCGACCATCCGGCGACCAGCGCGGAGCCTGGCCGCCACCGGGCTTGGCGACGACCCGGGCGAGCCGCGAGCCGTCGGCCTCGACGACCCAGATCTCGTCGTCGCGGACGAAGGCCAGCCGCCGTCCGTCGGGCGACCACTGCGGGTCGCTGACCGGCAGCTCCGAGGCGGTCACCTGCGTCGGCGTGGAACCACCGGCACGGAGCGCGAGCGTGAACAGCTGACGGGCACCGCCCGACTCGGCCGTGTACGCGATCACGCGGTCACGCGGGTGGACCCGGAATTCGCGCGGCGCGTCGACCGCGACGATCGACTCGATGGTCAGACCGCCGGCCCCTGCCCGCGCCGCGGCGACCTCGTCGTCCACGCCGCTCATGGTGCCGGCCAGTCGGTCGTGGCGCACCACGGCCCGAGCATGGCGAGGTGCTTTCGCGTGTGGCCGTGAAGGCAGTCGTACGCCCACGACCAGCCGTCCGGCGAGCGCAGGTCGTCGACCGTCAGGGTCGCGATCGCCGCCTCGAGCTCGGTCCGGCTCGTGTCATAGCGGGCTAGCGTCTGGGCAGCCGCCTCGTCACGCGCCGCCGCGACATGGCGCTCGTTCCACGGGTCGATGCCCTCGTCGGGATCGGCCAGCCAGTGACCGCGTCGGTGGAAGACGTCGATCGCACGGACACCCTCCGCGGCCCAGTCGGCGAGGTGGCCGACGTGATCGCGGAGCGTCCAGCCGGGGGTCAGCTCGGGCGCATCCCAGCGGTCCAGCGGCACGGCCCGCACCAGGGCATCGAACTGGCGCGCCACGCGAGCGTCCTGCTCGCGGAAGTCCGCGTGATCGACGGCCCGCGGGTCGTCGACGAACGGGTCACCGTCGATCTGGCGCCGGCGCAGCGAATCGGCCCACGGCTCGATCACGGCGAGGTGATCGAGGTAGTGGCCGTGCAGGGTCATGTACACCCAGCCCCAGGCCTCGTCGCCGCGCAGGACCGCGTCCGGGAACGCGTGACTGGCGGCCAGCAGGCGCGGACGGGCGGACCGAAGGCGGTCGACGATGTCCTCCGCCGGCATCGTGGTCCAGGGCGCACGGTGGCGCTCGTTGAAGCGGTCGAAGTCGCCACCGTCGAAGTCGTCGTCGCTCGGCCAGCGCCCGGTCGCATGGGCGACGGCCACGTAGTCGATGGCCAGCTCCTGCCAGTCGGCGAGGTGCCCGACGTGCTCGGCGAGCGACCAGTCCGGTCCGCCGGCATCCGAGGGCGCGGCGCCCGGCAGGCGCCATGCCGCGTCGTCCAGCCCGGCCCACGAGGCGAGCAGCCGGTCCCACAGGGCGGCCTCGTCGATCCACAGGTCGCGCGCTGGGGCGCGCAGGTCGACGCCACGCAGGTCGGCAAGCGGCATCCGCCGCAGGTCCGTCGCGCGGGTGGCAGCCGTGGCCGGGGTCAACGGGCCGCGCCGCGCTCGGGCGGCCGCGTGGGCTTGTCCGCCTTGGGCGCACCGTCAACGGTCGCCTCGAGCTGGTCGCCGAGCTCGACGGTCCGACGGAACGCGGCCCAGACCGCCTCGCTCAGTACGGTCCGCAGCCGGCCGCTCTCGAGCTCGTGGAGGGCCGCGGCCGAGGTGCCGCCCGGCGAGGTGACCATGTTGCGCAGCTCGGCCGGGTGCATGCCGGACTGCTTGGCGAAGAGCGTCGAGCCCTCGAGCGTCTCGATGACGAGGTCGTGGGCGATGTGGCGCGGGAAGCCAAGATGGACGGCCGCGTCGATGAGGGCCTCCATGACGAGGAAGACGTAGGTCGGGCCGGTGCCGCTCACCGCGGTCGCCATCGCGACCATCTTCTCGTCGTCGACTTCGAGCTGGACGCCGAGCGCGCCGAGCAGCGCCGCCGCCTGGGCGCGCTGCTCTTCGGTCGTCTCGGGCGTGGCATACCAGACGGTCATGCCCTTGCCGAGCCGCGCCGGGGTGTTCGGCATGCTGCGCACGACCTGGTCGTGGCCGAGGATCCCGGTGAGCGCCGTCGGTCGTCGCCCCGGCGAGCACGGACAGGACGAGCTGGCCGCGACGAAGGTGCGGCCCGATCTCGCGGCCGACCCGCCAGAGCATCTGGGGCTTGATGCCCAGAAGGATGACGTCCGCGTCCTGGACGGCCTCGATGTTGCCGCCCACGGTCCGGATGCCGTACTCGCGCTCGAGCGCCTCGCGACGCTCTGGTCGCGGGTGACTGGCCACGACCTGACCGGGCTCCACGAGGGCGCCACGGAGCATGCCCGCGATCATGGCCTCGGCCATGACCCCGGAGCCGACGGTCGCGATGGTCGCGTTCGCAAGGGGGGACATCGCGCGGAGTATAGCGACGCGCCCGTCCGACTCAGTCCGTGTCCCGAGCCCCGGGCACGTCAGCGGCGACACCGGTCGCCAGGAGGAAGAACCGGCCGCTCGTGCCGACCTCGACGGCATCGAAGCCGGCGGCCGCGAAAGCGGCGGTCAACTCGTCGGGGCTATAGAAGACCTTGACGATCGTGAACGACCGGCCGTCGTCGAGGCGCCGCACGGCCAGGTCGTCGGCGGGGGTCGGATGGTCGGTCGCGCCCGACGCCGGGTCCGGCAGCGAATCGATGAAGGCCACGCGCCCGCCGGGCTTCAGCCAGCGACGGACGAGGGCGAGGAACGCGGCGAGGCGCTCGCGCGGGACGTGGCTCAGCCAGAAGCCCGCGAAGACCGCGTCCACCGCCCGGTCAGGCTCGGCCCAGGCGTCGCGCACGTGCAGGTGGGCACGCAGCCGGTGCGCGACGAGGCGCTCGCGGGCGTGCTCGAGCGGCGCGGCGCTCGCGTCGTACATCGACAGCTCGCCCTTGACCGCGAGCAGGGGCGACCACCAGCCGGTGCCTGCGGCGAGCTCGACGATCTCGCCCGCGATCGGCAGGGCATCCAGCCAGCGACCGGCCATGTCGAGCTCGGCGGCCCAGGCGGCGTCATGGATCGCTCCGCGTTCGTAGCGTCCACGGCGCAGGTACCAGTCGTCGTACTCGGCCGCGCGCGCCTCGTAGTACGCGACCATCGACCGATCCAGGTCATCGGGCGCGAGGACCGCCGGCGCGGCGGGCGCGGCCACCGCCACGCTCGAGCTGCTCTGGCTCCGCTCGCTCAGCGCCTGCCGCAGCCGGTATCGCAGGAAGCCGTTGTCGCCGGCCTTGCCCACGCAATCGGGGCAGAGCTGGGCCCAGCCCTCGAGGTCGTCGGGGCCGCGGCAGGCATGGCTCGCGCCGCACCAAAGGCAATCGAACGACGCGCGGAACGGCACAGGCCTACGGCAGGTCGACGGGCGTCCAGCCGTCGGGCGGGGCGATGTCCATGAACCCGGCGGGATCCATGATCTCGGCCAGCATCTCGACGCCGTCGATGACCCGTGGCCCGGGCCGGCTGAAGTACGACGAGCCGTCGAGCGCGAAGATCGAGCCGCGCGACACGGCCGGGATGTCGGCGATCCAGGGCGGCAGCTTCGTGCGCCGCCACTCGGCCTGGGTCTGGGCGAGGTGGTAGCCGCAGGGCATGAGGAAGACCATCTCCGGGCTCACCTCGATGATCGCGTCCCAGGTGGTCTCGACCGCCTTCCCGCCATCGATGCCGAGCAGGTCCCAGCCACCCGCCCGACGGATCTGCTCCGGCACCCAGTGCCCGACGGCGAACGGCGGATCGAGCCACTCGACGCCGACGACCCGCGGCGCCCGATGGCCGGCTTCGCGACGCTCCGCCACGCGGGTCTCGATGCGGCTGAGCCGCTCGCGCAGGGAGGCCACCACGTCCATCGCGGCGTCCTCGGTCTCGGTCATCGCTCCGACGGTCGAGATGGTGTTGAGGATGCCCTCGATCGAGGTCGGCTCGAGCGACACGACGGTCACGTCGGCATCGATGCGCCGGACGACCTCGTTGACCTCCTGGTAGCTCACCGCGCAGACGTGGCAGAGCTCCTGGGTCAGGATCAGATCGGGCTGGGCCGCGGCGAGCGCCTCCTCGTCGAGGCGATAGATGGCCGAGCCGCCGTGCATGGCCTCGGTGACCCGGTCATGGATCGTCCGCGAGCCGACCTCGGTGTCGTCGAAGACGTTGGCCGTGACCACCGGCTTGCCCACGACCGACGGGGGCCAGTCGCATTCATGGGTGACCGCCACGAGCTCATCTTCGAGCCCGATGGCGCAGACGATCTCGGTGGCGGAGGGGAGGAGCGAGACGATGCGCATCGCGGGCGGTGTCCAGTCCGGCGGTCAGCCTGACCGACCCGGTGCCCGCGGGTCGAAGGCGGGCCTCAGGCGGGCTTGAGCTCGTCGACGGCGGCTCGGGCCGCGGCCTTGTCCGTGAACCAGGTCGCGTCGATCGCGGTGTAGTTGGCCCACTCCGTCGGCAGGGACTCCTCGGGGAAGATCGCGTTGACCGGGCACTCGGGCTCGCACGCGCCGCAGTCGATGCATTCGTTCGGGTCGATGAACAGCTTGCGATCGGTGCCTTCGTCGAAATGGATGCAGTCCACCGGGCAGACCGAGACGCATGAAACGTCGAGCACGTCGATGCACGGCTCAGCGATCACGTAGGCCATTTCGAGCTCCTCCTGGAGGTAAGGCGGCAGGCGTGAGGGGTCGTGACGAGACGCGCTCGGGCGCGGGACGAGAGCGTACCACCGCGAGCCCTCACGAGGCGGTGCCCGAGGCCGGGGCTGTGCTCGCCGGAGCGGTCGTCGGATCGTGCCAGGTGACGGGGATCTGCATCCCCTTGTCCCAATGCCCCGGTATGTGGCAGCCGACGATGAACGGCTCATCGGTCACGGGCACGGGCCAGACCACGTCGACCCGCTCGCCCGAGTGGACGACGATGCGCAGCCCGGCGACGTCGGGTGGCACGCTCACGAGGGGCGTCGGGCCCGGCGGCGCGCCGACGGTCGCCCCCTCGGCGACCTCCCAGGCGTCCTGGACCGCCACGTTGCCGATGATCGCCTCGTGGACCTCGAGACCGCCGTTGATGACGTGCAGGAGCACCGTTTCGCCGGGCACGAGGACGAGCGCGTCGGGCAGGAACGTGTAGTCCTTGGTGATGAGGTTGACCTCGCGCGGGCTCGCCGATGAGCCGGGCACGACGGGTCCGCTCGGCCCTGGGCGACGGCCGCGGCACAGCCGGCGGCGATCAGGACGACGGCGGCCAGGAGCATGGGCCGGACGGGTCGGGGCGAATGCATCCGGCGAAGTCTATGGCGCGCCGACCGCAACGGCGCCCGTCGTGCCTTGACACGCCCCGGAGACCCGTCGCATCGTTCGCGCACCCCGTCACTCGCGACCACGATCGGCCAGTCGCGACCGACCGCCCTCACGAGGACCGTTTGGCGCCTTCGCTCGAGACCCGCGACCCTGTCGACCCGGGTGCCCCTCCGCCGGATCGACCGGCCGAGGCCGGACCTGCCCCCGCCGGTCGGACGGACACGGCCCCGCCGGCCGTCCGCCTCGAGGGCGTGACCAAGATCTTCGGTGACGACGCCCAGGGACGGCGCGTCGCCAAGGCGGTCGGACAGGAGGGCGCCTCGTCCGTCGTCGCGGTCGACGCCATCGACCTCGAGATCCGGGACGGCGAGTTCTTCTCGATGCTCGGCCCGTCCGGCTCGGGCAAGACGACGATGCTGCGGATGATCGCGGGCTTCGAGCTGCCCACCCGCGGGCGGGTCCTGCTCCATGGCCAGGACGTGACGAATGCGCCGCCCTTCGAGCGCGACGTCAACACCGTCTTCCAGGACTACGCGCTGTTCCCGCACATGACCGTGGGTCAGAACGTGGCCTACGGCCTGATGGTCCGCAAGGTCCCCAAGGCCGAGCGCGACGCGCGCGTCGCCGATGCGCTCCGGATGGTCCGCCTGGAGGGCTATGACGGGCGCAAGCCGGCCCAGCTGTCGGGTGGCCAGCGCCAGCGCGTGGCCCTCGCCCGGGCGCTCGTGAACCGGCCACGGGTCCTGCTCCTCGACGAGCCGCTGGGCGCCCTCGACCTCAAGCTGCGCGAGGAGATGCAGATCGAGCTCAAGGCCATCCAGCAGCAGGTCGGCATCACGTTCATCTATGTGACCCACGACCAGGAGGAGGCGCTCACGATGAGCGACCGCCTGGCCGTCTTCAACCGGGGCCGGATCGAGCAGATCGGCTCGCCCGCCGAGGTCTACGAGCGGCCTGCGACGACGTTCGTGGCGGGCTTCGTGGGGACGTCGAACCTGCTGCGCGGCGACGTCGCCCGACAGATCCTCGGCGAGGACGGGACCTTCACGATCCGGCCCGAGAAGATCCAGCTGGCGGAGCCGGGGACGACCCCCGGCCCGGACGAGCAGGTCGCGGACGGCCACATCGAGAGCGTCGTCTACCTCGGACCGGATACCCGCTACATCGTGAGCCTGGACGCGGGGGCCCAGCTCGTCGTCACCCGGCAGAACCTGGCCACCTCCTCGATGGAGGCCCTGGCCCAGCATGGCAAGGCTGTCCGCCTGATCTGGAAGCGACAGCACGTGTTGCCCATCGCCGATGGGGAACGGATGGAGGAGGGAGCCTGATGGATCGTCGAAGGTTCGCGGGATTGCTCACGGGAGCGGTCCTGCTCGTGGCCGCCTGTTCGGGGAGTGGCGGATCGCCGGCCCCGAGCCTGCCGACCGAGCTCGGGTCGACCCAGGGCCAGACCATCAACGTGCTGGCCTGGCCGGGCTATGTGGAGGACGGGTCGACCAGCCCGGACTACGACTGGGTCAGCGACTTCGAGAAGGAGTCTGGCTGCACCGTCGTGCCGCAGATCTTCGGGACGTCCGACGAGGCGTACACCCAGTTCTCGACCAACCCCGAGCAGTTCGACGTCATCTCGGCGTCGGGTGACGCGAGCCTGCGCCTCGTCCGCGGGGGCTTCGTCCAGCCGATGAACACCGCCTTGATCAAGAACTACCCGGACATCTTCGAGGCCCTCAAGAACAAGCCGTACAACACGGTCGACGGTGTCCCCTACGGCATCCCCCACGGCCGCGGTTCCAACCTGCTGATGTGGCGGACCGACCAGGCCACACCGGCGCCGACGACCTGGGCCCAGATGTTCGATCCGGCCAACGGCTACAAGACGAGCATCTACGACGCCCCGATCTACATCGCCGACGCGGCGGTCGTCCTCATGAAGACCAAGCCCGAGCTCGGCATCAAGGATCCGTACGCCCTCGACGACACCCAGTTCGCGGCCGCCGTCGACCTGCTGAAGCAGCAGAAGCCGGCCGTCACCCAGTACTGGACCGACTATCTCAAGCAGATGGACGACTTCCGGTCCGGCACGTCCAACGTCGGCACGACCTGGCAGATCATCACGAACCTGCTCCAGGCCGAGGACCCGGCCGTCCCGGTCGAGGTCATCAAGCCGCCCGAAGGGGCGACGGGTTGGTCGGACACCTGGATGGTCAACTCCAAGACCAAGAACCTGGCCTGCTCGTACGCGTTCATCGACCACCTCGTCTCGCCCGAGACGAACGCCGCGATCGCCGAGTACTTCGGCGAGGCGCCGGGCAACTCGAAGTCCTGCGCCCTCACCGTCGACCCGAACCACTGCACGATCTTCCACGCCGACGACGACGCCTTCTGGAAGGACGTGTGGTATTGGCGGACTCCGACGGCCGAATGCGTCGACGGACGCACGGACGTCAAGTGCAAGGGTTTCGACGATTGGATCAAGGCCTGGACCGAGATCAAGGGCTGATCCAGCCCGCGCCATGAGATCGACGCGACGAGCGGACGCCGGTCACCCCGGGGTCCGCTCGTCGTCGATGGCCAGCCCATGACCGCCATCCCCGACCCCAGGATCACGCCGCTCGCCCGACCGCCGACGTCGCGTCGACGGCGGTTGGCCACGTGGCTGCATCGCCACCCTCGGACCCGCCTGTTCCTGATCCTCGGCCTGCCCCTGGCGTGGCTGCTGATCATGTACCTGGGATCGCTCGGGGTCCTGTTCCTCAACGCGTTCTGGCAGCGCGACCCGTTCACGTCGCTCGTCGTCCGCGAATTCACGCTCGACAACTTCGCGGAGCTGTTCGGCACCGAGGTCTATCGGACGGTCGCCATCCGGACGGTCGGGATGGCGATCCTCGTGACCGCGACCTGCATCCTTCTCGCCTACCCGATCGCGTACTACATGGCCCGCGTCGCGGGACCCCGGGTGCGGGGCGCGATCGTGGTCGCCGTCGTCATGCCGCTGTGGGCGAGCTACCTCATCAAGGCCTACTCGTGGCGGCTGATCCTCAGCGACAACGGCGTGCTGGACTGGCTGCTCGCGCCCCTCGGCCTCAAGGGCCCGGGGTTCGGTGACGTGGCGGTCTGGCTGACCTTCACCTACCTGTGGCTGCCGTACATGATCCTGCCGATCTTCGCCGGGCTCGAGCGCATCCCGCAGTCGCTGCTGGAGGCGTCGTCGGACCTCGGCGGGCGCGGCTGGATGACGTTCCGGCGGGTCATCCTGCCGCTCTCGATCCCGGCGGTCGCCGCCGGCTCGATCTTCACGTTCTCGCTGACCCTCGGCGATTACATCGTGCCGGGACTCGTCTCGACGACCCAGTTCATCGGCAACGTGATCTTCATCAACGTCGCGCAGAACCTGCCGCTCGCCGCGGCCTACGCCCTGGTCCCGCTCGGGATCATGCTCGCGTACCTGTGGCTGGTCCGGCGCATCGGCGCGTTCGAGGCGCTCTGATGTCGTCGTCGCTGAGCCGGATCGGGCTGCGCCTCGCGACCGGGGTCGTGCTCGCGTTCATCTATGTCCCGCTGACGCTCGTCGTCATCTATGCGTTCAATGCCAACGGCACCTCCGCCTGGCCACCGTCCGGGTTCACCTTCCACTGGTTCGAGGAGGCGCTCCACAACACCGGCCTGCAGTCGGCCTTCCTCACGTCGTTGGCGTGCGCGTTCACCGCCACGATCGTCGCCTTGCTACTCGGCTCCCTGATCTCGCTCGCGGTGGCCCGCTACGACTGGTTCGGTCGCGAGTCCATCGCGTTCATCGTGCTGCTGCCGCTCGCCCTGCCGGGCATCGTGACCGGCATGGCGCTATCGGCGACGTTCGCGTCGATCGGCATCCAGCTCGGGTTCCTGACCATCGTCATCGGCCACGCGACGTTCTGCGTCGTCCTCGTCTTCAACAACGCCGTCGCGCGATTGCGCCGCCTGTCGGGCTCGCTCGACGAGGCCTCGGCCGATCTCGGCGCCGACTCGTTCCAGACGTTCCGGTACGTGATGTTCCCGGCCCTGCGATCGGCGCTCCTCGCCGGAGCCCTGCTGGCCTTCGCGCTGTCGTTCGACGAGGTGATCGTCACGATCTTCACGGCCGGCGGGGTCAAGACGCTGCCGATCTGGATCTTCCAGAGCTTCCGTCTGGCGAACCAGGTCCCGCTCGTGAACGTGGCCGGCGTCGTGGCGATCGTGCTGTCCGTCGTCCCGGTCTACGTGGCGACCCGGTTGAGTTCCGGCGTCGCCGGGGCCCGCGGCTAGCCACGATCTGGGCGGCCCGGGTCACGGGTTCCAGCGGCGCCCGTAGTCGACGATGAGGGCGATCGTGGGCAGGTAGGCGATCGCAAGGGCGATGAGGGGTCTGCGCAGGCGCGCCATCGGGAGCCTCCACCGGCCCACGGGGCCGGATGCGTCCGCTGGATCCCTCCGAGGAGTGCCCGATCCGATCGCGGGGCCGCAGTATGCCGATGGGCGCTTAGCTGCGACTCACCCGAGTCTCAGGCGGCGGGCTCCGGCGGACGCCGCGACCCGCTGCACGCGTCACATCGACGGGACGTAGTCCTCGGCGAGATAGCGCTCGGGATCGTCCTTGAATTCGAGCAGGCAGCCCTTGCCGCAGAACCAGTAGGTCGTTCCCTGGTACTCGAAGAAGAGCAGGGACGTGGCGGTATCGACCTCCATCCCGCACACCGGATCCATCGCGACGGCCATCCTGGCACCTCCTCTGTCAGTACTCCCCCGGAGTATACGCCGGTCGCACCGGCTGATCCGCGGCGTACAGTCCACGCCATGACCGAGCTCGACCCCGACGCCGCGCGCGCCGCCCTGCTCGTCGAGCGAGCGCGGCTCGTGGCCGATGTCGAGGAGACGATCCAGGCGCCCGGGCAGATGACCTACGGATCGCAGGCCGCCGCCGCAAGCCAGGTCTTCGAGCAGCAGCGCGACCTCGCCCTGCGTGACCGGGCCACCCAGCAGCTCGAGCTCGTCGACACGGCGCTCGCCCGCCTCGATGCCGGCACCTTCGGGACGTGCCTGCGCTGCGGAAACCCGATCCCGGCCGCCCGGCTCGAGGCCCTCCCGTGGGCCGCCCACTGCATCGACTGCCAGAGCGCGGTCGATCGCGAGCGTCGATAGCGCTCCGTCCACGGATGACCGACGAGCCGCTCGTCACCATCGACGACATCCGTGCCGCGGCCGAGCGCCTGCGCGGGATCGCACTCCGCACCCCGCTGGTCGCGTTCGGTCCACCCGACGCGCGCCAGTGGCTCAAGGCCGAAAGCCTCCAGCCGATCGGCGCGTTCAAGATCCGTGGCGCCTACAACGCCATCTCGACCCTTTCCCAGGACGAGCGGCGCCGCGGTGTCATCACGTACTCATCGGGCAACCATGCCCAGGGCGTCGCCCGCGCAGCCTTCCTGCTCGGCATCCCGGCGGTCGTGGTCATGCCGTCGGATGCGCCGACGGTCAAGCGCGAACGAGTCGAGGCCGACGGCGCCGAGATCGTCACGGTCGGGACGTCATCGGATGAACGCCAGCGGGTCGCCGAGACCATTGCCGCTGAGCGCGGGCTGGCCATCATCCCGCCCTATGACGACGATCGGATCATCGCCGGCCAGGGCACCGTCGGACTCGAGATCGTCGAAGACCTGCCGGACGTCGCCGCGGTCCTCGTGCCGATCGGTGGAGGCGGCCTGGCCAGTGGCGTGGCGGTCGCGCTCAAGGCCCTGCGACCCGACGCGCTCGTCATCGGCGTCGAGCCCGACCTCGCCGCGGACGCGCGCGACTCCCTGACGCAGGGCGTCATCGTCCGCTGGCCGGCGGCGGACGTGTCGCGGACGAGCGCTGACGGGACGCGGACCCAGTCGCTGGGCGTACGGACGTTCGCGCATCTGCGGACCCTCCTCGATGGCGTCGTGACCGTGAGCGAGGCCGAGATCGCCGCGGGCGTGCGCCTGGCGGCGGAGCGCTCGCGGCTCGTCGCCGAGCCGTCCGGGGCGCTCGTCGTCGCCGCCATGGCATTCCACGGGGACGAGCTCGGGACGGCGGTCGGCGCGGGTCCCGTCGTCGGGGTCGTCAGCGGCGGGAACGTCGACCCCGCAGCCTATCGACGCTACCTGGACGCGCCGCTCCCCTGAGCCTCCTCGCGCTCGCGCGCGAGCCGTTCCGCAAGCCTGGCCTCGCGCTCGCGGATGGCGACCCGCTCCGTATCGGCCCGGCGATCCGCCCGCGCCGCGTCGCGGGTTTCGCTCTTCATCCAGCCGTACAGGATGGCCATGATCGCCGTCAGGAAGATGAGGTCCCCGGTGATCCACATGATCCCCGCCGCGAGCTGCTGGTCCGCGACCGGGGACGGCAGCCAGGAGCCGGTCAGCGAGGCGTAGTGCGGGTAGAGCGCGGCCGACGCGCCCAGGATCGTCACCGCGAGGAAGGTGTTCTGGGGCATCTGCAGGAACACGTACAGCGCGCGCACCGGATGCGACATCCGCCACGGCGAGGGATCCAGCGCGACTGCCGGCCACCAGAACAGGAGGGCCGTCGAGAGGAACAGCAGGTGCTCGACGTCGTGGATCAAGGGGTCCTCGAGCGCCGCGTCGAACAGGCGTGAGAAATGGGTGCCCCACATGACCGCGGCGAAGAGCAGCCAGGCCACGACCGGGAATGCCAGCACGCGGACGACCCGCGAGTGGAGGACCGGCAGGATCCAGCGCACGCGGGTCTCGTGGGAGGCGACCCGCAGGATCAGCGTGATCGGCGCGGCCAGGGCGAGGAGCGGAGCCGCGACCATGGCGAGCAGCACGTGCTGGACCATGTGGACCGAGAACAGGGTCGTGTCATAGCGGTCGATACCCGACAGCAGGGCGAACGCGATCGCGAGCATGCCCAGCCCGAACGCGACCGACCGACGGCGCGGCACGGGGTTGGCGCGATGCGCCCGGTCGACCCGCCGGACGGCCCACACCCACCAGCCGATGGCGACCGCGATGGCCAGGGTCGGCAGCGGCTCGAACGACCAGTCGAGGAGGAGCGACGCCGCGTCCGGCGGAGCGGCCGGCACGGGACCGTGCGCCGCGACCGGTCCGGCCACGGCCAGCCACGCACCGACGCCCGCCGCGGCGGCCGCGATGGTCGCCATGCTCGGGCGCCCGACCCGGAACGAACGTTGGGACGGTGGTCCACTGCGCATCGCCGGTCATCGTCCCACGAACCGCTGCGACCGGCCGCTCGATCGTCGCCGGACCCGGTGCGCGGAGCACGCGCGACCTCGGTGCTCGGGTATCATGGCCGCGGTCCGGGCCGGGCGGTTCGGACGCGACCTGCACACGGTGACGCGCCTGGTCCGGGTGCGTTGCCCCCATCTCCGCTGAGGACCTGCATGGCGAGCTCACCCAGGACCGGTCGCTCCTCATACGCCCTGACCGCCATCGTCATCGGGGCGGTCCTGCTCATCGGTGTCGCTGCCGTGGTGCTGCTGAGCGCCGGCGATCCACTGGGCTACGGTGGCCGGATCGTCGAAAGCCTCTATCCGCCGGCCGCCGTGACCGCGCAGGGCGCGAAGATCCGCGAGCTCTACACGATCATCTTCCTGATCGCCGTGGTGATCTTCTTCGTGGTCGAGGGCCTGATCGTCTGGACCGTCCTGCGCTACCGGCGCAAGCCCGGCGACGACGTCCTGCCGGCCCAGACCCACGGCAACAACGTGGCCGAGATCGTCTGGACCGTCGTCCCGACGATCATCGTCGCGTTCATGTTCGTGATCTCGTGGCAGACCCTCAACGAGGTCGACGCGGTGTCGGCCACGCCCGAGACGCGCATCCGCGCGGTCGCCGGCCAGTTCCAGTGGAAGTTCGACTACCTCGACGAGACCGGCGACAAGGTCCTCTACACCCAGCTCCTCCCGAACGGCGCCGGCGGTGGCATGTACGTGCCGGCCGGCCGCCAGATCCGGCTCACGCTGGAGAGCCCCGACGTCATCCACGCCTTCTACGTCCCACAATTCCTGTTCAAGCGCGACGTCGTGCCAGGGCGGATCAACGCCTTCGACTTCAACGTGGATGCCGACATGGCCGGGCCGCTGCCGGAGGGCCAGGCCTTCAACGGCCAGTGCGCCGAGCTGTGCGGCACCGGCCACAGCCTGATGCTGTTCCAGGTCAAGGCCCTCTCCCCGACCGACTTCGACGGCTGGCTGGCCGACCAGGTCGCCAAGGCCAACGCGACGCCGGCCCCGCCGCCGAGCGTGGCGCCCGGTGCGTCGGGTGAACCCGCTCCGTCCGGCGCGCCGGCGGCCGGCCCGCCGCTGCAGGTCAGCGCCGTGAACATCCAGTACGAGCAGTCCGAGCTGACGGCACCGGCGAACACGCCGTTCCAGATCGCCTTCGACAACAAGGACGCGGACGTGCCACACAACGTGGCCATCCATCAAGGCACCCCCACGGGCCAGGAGGTCTTCATGGGGGAGATCATCACCGGGGTCGCCCAGAAGACCTACGACGTGCCGCCGCTTCCGGCGGGGGCCTACTCCTTCGTGTGCACGGTCCATCCGACGATGACCGGCACCCTCACGGTGAACTGAGGAGCATTCCCGTGGCGACCGCGCTCCACCCCGCCGCCCCTGCCTACCGCTCCACCCGGGGGGCGATCTACGAGTGGGTGACCACGACCGATCACAAGAAGATCGGGATCATGTACATCATCAACTCGTTCATCTTCTTCTTCCTGGGCGGGTTGCTCGCCCTTGGCGTGCGCACGGAGCTGGCCCAGCCCGGGCTCCAGTTCTTCACCGACCAGCAGTACAACGGCCTGTTCACGATGCACGCCACGTTCATGATCTTCCTGTTCGTGATCCCGATGCTGGCGGGCTTCGGCAACTACGTCGTGCCGCTCCAGATCGGCGCGCCGGACATGGCCTTCCCGCGCATCAACGCGCTGTCGCTGTGGATGCTGCCGCTCGCCGGCTCGCTGCTCGTCCTGAGCTTCTTCGTCGGGCCGACGGCCGCGGCCGGCTGGACGAGCTACAGCCCACTGGCCCAGGACGCCCCGCTGTCCTCGCCCGGACCGGGCCAGGACCTGTGGATCGTCGCCCTGATCCTCATCGGGACGAGCTCGATCCTGGGCTCCATCAACTTCCTCGTGACCATCTTCAAGATGCGCGCTCCGGGCATGACCCTGTTCCGGATGCCGATCATGGTCTGGACGATGCTGGTCACCTCGGTCCTCGTGCTGATGGCGACGCCGGTCATCACGAGCGCCCTGATCATGCTGTTCATCGACCGCAACTACGGCGGGGCCTTCTTCGACCCGGCGAACGGCGGCGACCCGATCCTCTATCAGAACGTCTTCTGGTTCTACTCGCACCCGGCCGTCTACGTCATGGTCCTGCCGGCGATGGGCATGATCAGCGAGATCCTGCCGGTGTTCAGCCGGAAGCCGCTGTTCGGCTACAAGGCGTTCGTCTTCGCGACGGCGGCGATCGGTGCCCTCGGCTTCTCCGTGTGGGCCCACCACATGTTCACGACCGGTGCGGTCTACCTGCCGTTCTTCAGCCTCATGACCTTCCTCATCGCCATCCCGACGGGCGTGAAGATGTTCAACTGGATCTTCACGATGTGGCGCGGCAAGCTGAGCTTCTCGACGCCGATGCTGTTCGCGATCGGCTTCCTGTCGATGTTCCTCATCGGCGGCATCAACGGCGCGTTCAGCGCCTCGGTGCCGGTGGACTTCGCCCTGCACGACACGTACTGGGTCGTGGCCCACATCCACTACGTGCTGTTCGGCGGCTCGGTCTTCGGGGTCATGGCCGGCTTCTACTACTGGTTCCCCAAGATGACCGGCCGGATGCTCAACGAGACGCTGGGCAAGGTCCAGTTCGTGATCATGTTCGTCGGGTTCAACCTGACGTTCTTCCCGATGCACGAGCTCGGCCTGGCCGGCATGCCCCGGCGGATCGCCGACTACTCGTCGACGGCGGGCTGGAACGACCTGAACCTGGCTGCCACGTTCGGCGGCTTCCTCATCGCCGCGAGCATGGTGCCCCTGCTGTGGAACATCTTCATCTCGCTGCGCAGCGGAGCGCCCGCCGGTGACGACCCGTGGCAGGCCAACACGCTCGAATGGGCGACCTCGTCGCCGCCGCCGGCCTACAACTTCGACCATCTGCCTGAGATCCGCTCCGAGCGGCCGGTGTTCGACGCCCGCCATGCCCCGCAGACCGGGCACTAGGAGCCGATGACCATGGCCACCGACAGCCAGGCCCTCGAGCCGATCCAGCACAACCCGGTCGAGAACTACGCGCACGACGCCACGGGTGGGATCAGCAATCCCGTCCTGGGGATGCTCCTGTTCATCACCTCCGAGGTGATGTTCTTCGCCGGCCTGTTCGCGGCCTACTTCAACAGCCGGGCGAACGCCTCGATCTGGCCGCCCTACATCCCGGATGTGGTGCCGCAGACCCAGTACCAGCTGGCCATCCTGCCCTTCGTGGGGCCGGCCACGATCCTGCTGATCATCAGCTCGTTCACGTGCCAGTTCGCGGTGTGGGCCATCCGCCGTGGCGACCGAACGTCGTTCCTGCGGAACATGTCCGTGACCTTCGTCCTCGGCATCATCTTCCTCGTGATGCAGTTCACGGACTACTGGATGCTCGGCCACGAGGAGCATCCGATCACGATGACCTCGGGTACGTTCGGCACGACCTACTTCACCCTGACCGGCTTCCACGGCGCCCACGTCTTCGGCGGGGTGATCATGCTGGGCGTGATCCTCTACCGCGGCATGATCGGCCAGTTCTCCGCCAAGCACCATGACGCGGTCGAGGCGGGCTCGTTGTACTGGCACTTCGTGGACGTCGTCTGGATCCTGCTGTTCTCGCTCCTCTACCTGTTGCCTGGGAAGTAGGAGACTCGATGCATCTGCTCCGTCACCCCCGCAACGCGGCGTTGGTCGGCCTGATCTTCATCGCGCTCTCGATCGTGTTCCTGGTCGTCCCGACGTGGGGCGGCTGGCATGTGGACTACGCCGGCGCGACCATGCTCTTCGCCCTCGGCATCGCGATGGCGATCATGGCCTACGTCCTGGCCGTCGGCTCCCCGCGCGACTGACCGAGAGCCGCGTCGATGCTGGAGGAGATCTGGCGAACCATCCTCGACCTGATGGCGGACTTCGTCATCCCCGACTGGGGAGCGATCATCCTGCTCCTGCCCATCATCATGGTCTTCGCGGTGGTGGCCATCCTCCTGTGGATCTTCCTGGGGCTGTTCCACGCCCCGCCGGCCCAGCCGCGGCAAGCAGCGCATCGAACCGCGGACGCCGCCCGGCATCCACATGCCCGGACCGTCCTTCGCGCCGATCCTCGCCTCGTTCGGGGCGTTCACGGTCCTGCTCGGGCTCGTGTTCGGCGGCTATCTCCTGTTCTTCGGCCTGATCATCCTGGCCATCACGCTGCTGTACTGGATGGCGGAGGCGCTGCGCAACTACGACCACGACATCGGTGAGACTGCGCCGGCCCTGCCCGCCGTCATCCATGACGGACCACCGCCCGGCGTGCACATGCCCGGACCCTCGTTCCGGCCGTTCCTCGCGGCCTTCGGCGCGACCTTGGTCATGCTCGGTCTCGTCTTCGGGGAGTGGCTGCTCCTGGCCGGGCTCATCGCGCTCGTCGTCTCGCTCTTCGGCTGGCTCGTCGACGCCCGCAAGGAGTACGTCAAGACCGTCGAGGCCGACACGACCGGCCATCTCGAGAACATCCCGGCGCCGCGCACGCCGACGCTGCTCATCGCCGGCCTGCTCTGGCTCGTCGTCGGCGCGGCCGTCATCCAGCTCGGCTGGATCCCTCCCCGCGATGTCAACGCGACCGCCCCGCCGGCCGTGGCCGGTTCCCCGGGCGCGTCCGCGCCGCCCGGCGACGCCCCGCCACCCTCGGCGGCACCGACCGCGACCATCGTCCTGACGGCCAAGGACATCCAGTTCGACACCGACCACATCAGCGGCCCGGCGGCCATCCCGTTCACCATCGCGCTCATCAACGAGGACGCGAACGTGCCCCACAACCTCGAGCTCAAGGGGCCGGACGGCGCGCCGGTCTTCCAGGGCGAGACGTTCAACGGGGTCGACACGCGCGTCTACGACGCGGGGCCCCTGCCGCCCGGTGAGTACACCTTCCTGTGCACGGTCCATCCGACCATGACGGGGACGGCGACCATCAAGTAGGGCGCCACGCCCGAGGTCCCACCACGCCGCGACGTCCGATCCTGATCGCTCTCGCCATCGCCGTCGTCACGACCGTCGGCGTGTGGTTGTTCGTCAACGCCGGGATCGGCACGGGCGGGCCACGGGCATCGATCGGCCAGCCGGCTCCACCGATCGTGGGGACCACTCTCGACGGCGCCCCGTTCGACCTGGCCGACTACGCCGGCCGCCCGGTCATCGTGAACTTCTGGGGGCCGTCATGCGTGCCCTGCCGCGAGGAGTTTCCCCTGCTGCTCGACAAGGAAGCCCAGTACGCGGCCGACGGTCTCGCAGTGGTCGGGGTGCTGACCGACGATCCAGTCGAACCCGCGCGACAGTTCGTCGCCGAGTACGGTGCCACCTGGCCGACGGTCGAGGATCCCGACAAGGCGCTCAAGAGCACGTACCGGGTCGCCGGTCGGCCGCAGACGTACTTCATCGATGCTGAGGGGATCCTGCGGTCGATCCAGATCGGGGAGGTCGGCGCGGCGGACTTCGACCGCCAGTACGCCAAGATCGCGCCGTGATGCCGGGTTCCGGGGCGGCGGGCTCCGGGTCCACGGTCAGGCCCGACCCGGCGCCGGCCATCGCGGTCGACGGTCTGGTCAAGCGCTACGGTCCGCGCACCGTCGTCGACGGCGTCGTCGTTCGAGGTCCGGCCCGGCGAGCTCGTCGCGCTGCTCGGCCCGAATGGCGCCGGCAAGACGACGACCGTCGAGATCGTCGAGGGCTATCGGGCCGCCGACGGCGGCACGGTCCGGCTGCTCGGTAGCGACCCACGAGCCGGCGGACGCGAACTGCGTGCGCGCGTCGGGCTCATGCTCCAGTCGGGCGGGTTCGACATGCGCGCCCGGCCGCGCGAAACGCTCCACCAGTACGCCCGGTTCCACGCCACGCCGGACGACCCGGACGCGCTCCTCGAGCGTGTCGGCCTGGGCGCCGTGGCCACGACCCCGTATCGGCGACTGTCGGGCGGCGAGCGCCAGCGCCTCGCCCTCGCGGTCGCGCTCGTCGGGCGGCCCGAAGTCATCCTCCTCGATGAGCCGACCGCGGGCATGGATCCCGAGGCGCGGGCCGAGGTGCGCGCCCTGGTCGGCGAGCTGCGGACGGACGGCCTGGCCATCCTGCTCACCTCCCACGATCTCGTCGACGTGGAGCGACTGGCCGACCGGATCGTGATCCTCGTCGATGGTCGTGTCGTTGCCGACGACGTGCCGGCAGGGCTGGCCGCCGGACTGCGGCCCCGGCTCCGGTTCCGACTCGATCGCCCGCTCGCGGCGGACGCCCTTGCCGGCCTCGCCGCAGCCGCCGGGTCGCCCGTGCTCGAGCTGGAGCCCGGGCGCTACGAGATCGCCGACGCGGCCCCCAGCCCGGCCCTGGTCGCCTCGGTCGCCGTGGCCTGTCGCGAGGCCGATCGACTGATCGTCGAATCGCGGACCGTCGGCGGGTCGCTCGAGGACGCGTACCTCGAGCTCGTCGGCCGGGCGACGGCGGAGCGGGCGTCGTGAGCGCCGCCGCGAGCCCCGGACGGGCGGCCCTGGCCCAGACGTCGGTCGAGCTGCGGCTCACCGCCCGGCGCGGCGAGAACCTGCTGGCCGTGGCGATCATCCCGGTCGTGGTGCTCGTCTTCTTCAGCACGACCGGGATCGTCGAGACGCCGGGGACGTCAGCCGTCGAGTTCCTGTTGCCCGGGTCGCTGGCGCTGGCGGTCGTCGCGGCCGGGCTCGTGAACCTCGGCATCGCCACCGCGTACGAGCGCCACTACGGCGTCCTGAAGCGGCTCGGCGGGTCACCGCTGGGGCGGAGCGGGCTGGTGGCGGCCAAGGTCGCCTCGGTGGCGGTCATCGTGATCCTGCAGACGATCCTGCTCGTTGCCGTCGCCGTCGTGTTCCTCGGCTGGTCGCCTGGACCGGATGCGTCGGGGGCGGCCGCTCGTGGTGGCCCTCGCCCTCGGGACCGCGGCCTTCGCGGGCCTGGGCCTGCTGCTTGCGGGCACGCTCCGGGCCGAGGCGACGCTCGCCCTGGCGAACGGGCTCTTCATCGCGATCCTGCTGCTCGGCGGGATCGTCGTGCCGGTGGACCGCCTGCCCGCGCCCCTGGCCACGCTCGCCGGCGTGCTCCCGGGCGCGGCCCTCTCCGACACGCTGCGGATGGCGCTCGGCTCGGCCGCGGTCGTGTCCGGTCCCTGGGTCGTGCTCGCCGTCTGGGCCGTCGTCGCCATCGGCCTGACGGTCCGCTTCTTCCGCTGGGATTGACCCGCCGCCCCCGACGCGCCACCGTCCGCAGCACGGGGACCGGGAACGGCTGAACGTTCCGACCCCGCGACCGACTCATAGAGGGTGACCCGGCGCCGCACGTGGCGGCGACGGGCCGAACCGAGGGAGCGTCGGTGCGAGATCTCGTCGAGCGGGCCCAGCGCGGCGACCGCGAGGCATTCGGGGCACTGGTCCAGCTGACCAGCGACCGGATGTACGCGCTCGCCGCCCGGATCCTGCGCGACAACGACCTGGCCGAGGATGCCCTGCAGGGCGCCCTCATCAACGCCTGGCGCCAGCTTCCCGCCCTCCGGGAACCAGACCGCTTCGAGGCCTGGCTCCGCAAGGTGCTGGTCCATGCCTGCTACGCCGAGGCCAGGCGTCGCCGGTCATGGTCGGCCAATGTCCGAGTCCTGCCGGTCGACGGGCCGGCCGGTCCGGATGACCTGATCACCATCGATGAGCGCGACGCGCTCGATCGGGCGTTCCGGCGCCTGTCGATCGAGCAGCGCGCGGTCTTCGTCCTGCATCACCACCAGGGTCTGCCGCTGGTCGAGATCGCCGAGTCGCTCGGCATCCCGCCCGGGACGGCCCGGTCTCGACTCCACTACGCGACGAAGGTGCTGCGCGCCGCCATCGATGCGGATGACCGGGGCCTCGTCGCGAACGAAGGACGGATGGCATGAGCACCGAACGCGACTTCGATCGGATCGCCCGAGCCTGGCTCGACGTCGGCCCGAACGAGGCCCCGGATCGCGCCCATCGCCACCATCCTCGACGCAGTCGGGACGACGGCCCAGAACCGACGACCCTGGCGGTGGCCCTTCTGGAGGCCAACCACCATGACTCGACTTCCCGTGCTGGCGGTCCTCGCCAGCCTGATCATCGTCATCCTCGGGGCGCCTCGCGCTGAGCTCGGGGAGGACGAACCAGACTTCGCCGACGACATCACCGGCCCCGGCGGTGGCTCCGCCCGCATCGGACGCCGCTGCGGACGCGTACGCCACGCCGCGACCCCTTCCCGAGGCCCTCGTGGGCGGATGGGTCGCCAAGAACAAGGTCATCGGCGGCGGCCCACCCAACGTCATCAGCTTCGGCCTGAAGGAGAGCGCCGACCGGCCGATCGCGGGCTTCGCGTTCGAGACGCCCGAGCGTGTCGAGAGCCTGCGTTCGCAGGTCGCAGGAGGTGGCTCCGGGCGTGATCGAGTTCAGCTCTGAAGCGACGATCGGAGGATGCTCCAAGAGCGACACGGGCCGGTACACCTGGTCCGTGTCGGCGGATGGCGGATGGCTGACGCTGGCGGCGATCGGGTCCGACCCGTGCGCCTCGCGAGGCAATATCATCCCCGGCACCTGGCAGCACTCGCTCGCCCACGACAACGTCGGCGGTCCGGGGATCGCAGCCGCCTTCCGACCCTATGTCGAGTTCACCCTTCCACGCGAGACATGGACCGCCTGGTGGGGCGCTCGGGACAACATCGTCGTCAACAGCCAGGACGGCGCGCAGACGTTCAAGATCTGGAAGGATCTCGACGGGTTCGTCGACCCTGCGACCGTCACCAAGGGCCGAGCGAACCTGCAGCCGGGCATCGATGCCTTCCTCCGGTACATCGGCACCGTCGCCGCAGTTCACGGTCACGGCTACCGAGGATCTGGCGATCGACGGTCATCGTGCGGTCGAGGTGACGTTCCGCATCGGCGACGACCTCCATGCGCCGTGCTGGACGTTCGACGGCAACAAGGACGATCCGGACGGGTGTGCTGACGTGGGTCCAGCGCTCGTGGGCCGACGGCTTCTGGAACGGCGCCGATCGGCGTCGGACTGGCTCGCTCGTCGTGACCGAGGTCGACGGAGCCACGATCCGTCATGGAGATCGCCCGACACGAGGGCTCGACGATGGCCGGTCGATCGCTGCAGGACGTCGTCGACAGCATCCGGTTCCACGACGAGCTGCCGACGCCGCCGGCACCTAGGTCCGTCCCTGTGCGCCGAGCGCCCGCGCCGTCATGGCCGGGCCGTCGCGGGGCGCTAATCCGCGACCTCGGGCAGGTCGCGCTGGCGCAGGATCCGCGTCCCGACGAGCCATAGCACCCCGAACATCGAGGCGATCGTCGCGAACCACAGGGCCTCACGGATGCCGAGCGCCGTCCCGAGCGCGCCACCCAGCAGGGCGCCGATCGGGCGTACGCCGTAGTTGACGACGCGGAACGAGCCCGCGGTCCGCGATCGGATGCGGTCCGGTACGCGCGCGGTCATGATCGCGCCGACGTTGATGTCGAGGATCATCACGCCAAGCCCCGCCCCGAACTCGGCCACCCCGAGCAGGACCAGGATGAGCGGCATCGCCATGTCCGGCCCCGCCAGTGGGACGAGCAGCATCGAGGCCGGGAACAGGACGCAGCCGACCGCGTAGGCGGGTCCCAGGCCGATGCGCTGTCCGAACCGCGAGGCAACCGCCGCGCCCAGCAGCCCCCCGACAGCGCCGATGCCCAGCGTCAGGCCGAGCACGCCGGCGTTCACGCCGAGGATCGTCGTCGCGTACAGGATGAACAGGGCGGAGACCGCGAAGTTGAACAGGTTGATGGTCGCGGCGGACAGCAGGATCGGGCGCATGTACGGGTCGCGCGCGATGAACGAGACACCCACCACGACCTGGGTCTTGAGATCGCCCTCGGCAGGCTCGACCGGTGGCTCGGGCGTGTGGATGCCGCGGAGGGCCACGACCGAACCGAGGTAGGAGATGGCGTCCGTCAGCATCGCGAGCGGTGCGCCCAGGACCTGGACGAGGATGCCGCCGATCGACGGCCCCGCGACCGACGCGATCGACCGGCTGCCGTTGAGCGCCGCGATCGCGTTCACGAACTTCTCGCGGGGCACGACCGCCACGAAGACCGTGTTCCAGGCGACGTCAAAGGCGACGGCCAGCGTTCCGGCCAGGAACGACACCACATAGAGCTGTGGCATCCCGAGCGCGTTGCCGACGAAGGCGAGCGGGATCGTCGCGATGAGCAGCGCGCGCCCGATGTCCGCCCAGATCATCAGTCGGCGACGGTGATGGACCCGGTCCAGCCAGACACCGGCGGGCAAGGAGAACAACAGGTGCGGGAGCAGACCGGCTGCGGTCAGATAGCCCATCTGGGCGGCGTCCGCGCCGAGGACGAGGACGGCGACCAGGGGCAGCCCGATCTGGGTGACCTGGTCGCCCATGACCGAGATGGTCTGGCCGGTCCACAGGCGCCGGAAATCGCTGGGCTCGCGCAGGAGCTCGGGCACGAGCTGCTCGGTGCGCGAGGGGGCGACCGGCGGGGCTTCCATCGCTGGCATGGTACGGACTCGACGGTCCGCGGGGAGGGTCGGTCACTCGGAGCGTCTCGCGGACGCATGACAGACCAGGGGCTCGCGGAACGAATCCGTCGACGCTGACGCCATAGGCTTCGAGTGCGGCCGATGGGGCCGCACCGTCTGGAACAGAGGCGACCGTGGACCAGCGAGACTTCGTCGAGCGAGCGCAGCGGGGCGATCATGACGCCTTTGCCGTGCTGGCCGGCGCGGCCGTCGCGCGCCTGGACGCGGCCGCCCGCTTGATCCTCCGCGACCACGAGCTCGCCCGAGACGCGGTCCAGGAGGCGCTCGTCCGGTGCTGGCGGGACCTGCCCACGTTGCGCGACGTGGAGCGGTTCGACGCCTGGCTCCACCGATTGCTCGTCAATGCCTGCTTCGACCTCGTCCGCAAGCGCCGTCGGCGCCCGGTCGAGGTCGAGCTCATCCCGATCAACGGTCCGTCCACCGCCGACTTCAGCGCCGGCGTCGTGGACCGTGACCTGCTCGATCGCGCTCTCCGGGCCCTGGAGCCCGACTGGCGCGCCATCGTCGTCCTCCACTATTTCCTCGGGATGCCCCTGCCGGAGGTGGCCGGCATCCTCGGGATCCCACTGGGCACGGCCAAGTCGCGCCTCCATCGCTCGCTCGGCGTGCTGCGCACGTCGGTCGGGTCAGACGGTGGAAGCGCTGACGCCGCCGTGCCGGAAGGGCGATCCGCATGACCCCGATCGATCGCTTCGAACGCCAGCTGCCAGGGGCGCTGACCGAGCTGGCCGATCCGCGGACGCCCGACTACCTCATCGACATCCTCGGGCAGACCGCCCGCACCCGGCAGCGGCCTGCCTGGATCACCCCAGGAAGGTGGAACCCCATGTCCGGCCTCATGGCCCGACCAGCCCTGCTCACCGCCATCGTGGCGGTCCTCATCGTGCTCGTCGGTGGGGCGCTCCTGATGAGCCGGCGCGACCTGCCGGCCGTGGGCGGCCCGACCGCTTCGCCGGGGAACTCGACCGCGGAACCGTCCTCGGCGGCCTCCCCGGCCGTCGTGGCCCCCGGGCCGGTCCCCGCCGCCATCGTGGGAACGTGGATCGCCCCGGTCCGACCGGTCGGTGGTCTGACCCAGTCGGCGACCTCGTCGATCCGCTTCGACGATCTCAAGGACGATCCCCAGGCACCCGGCTTCAACATCGACCTCGGTGACCGGAGCTTCGGCCAGGAAGCGCGGGCGGATGAGGTGGAACCGGGCGTGCTCCGGTTCGTGTCCCGCTCATCCCCCGGCGGCTGTCTCGACAAGGACGTCGGCCGCTATCGCTGGTCGATGCCCTCGGCCGACCACCTGACGCTCGAGCTCATCGCGGACCAGTGCTCGGCGCGGAGCGCGATCGCGCCCGGCGACTGGATCCGCTCCGGCGTCGGCGAAAGCGACGGCGGACCCGGCATCGCTGCGGACTTCACCCCGTTCTTCGAGTTCACCCTCCCGGCCGGGACCTACCGCGGCCACGGCAACATGCACGACGCCATCTCCCTCGAAGGCAGCGACGGGTCGGTATTCAAGGCCTGGAAGGACATCGACGGGTTCGTCGACCCGTGCGACGACGCGAAGGGTCGCGTCGACCTCGATCCCGGCATCGACGCGGTCGTGACCTATCTCTCGACGTCCGACGGGTTGACCGTCACGGACACCCAGGACACGACCGTCGACGGGCATCGCGCCGTCCAGGTGGCGCTCACCACCAAGGCCGGACTGGACCCGCGGGATGCGCTGATGGGAACGTCCTGCGATGGGTCCCCCACAGCTGGGTCGACGGGGACTTCAGCCAGCCGATCGGATCGGCGGACACGGTGATCGTCACCGAGGTCGACGGCGCCACCGTCGTCTTCGAGATCCTCGACGCGAACGGCAGCGTGCCCAGCGACGTCGTCGACAGCATCCGGTTCCTCGACGCCCTGCCGTCCTGACGACGCCCACCGAGGATCGACGTCGAACGGAGCCGGGCGGCGCCGTATCCTGCCCCGATGAGCACCGCGAGCGACCGGGACGTCATCCTCGACGTCCCGGTCGTCTTCGATGTCGAGAGCGGCGCCGTCGTCCACTCCCCGATGATCCACGCCCGCGTCGGCGGCGAGCTCACGCGGCTCATCCTGGATACCGGATCGACCGATCACGTCCTGACCAAGCCGCTCATCGATCGCGCGGGCGCCCCGGCGACCCCGGCCGAGGACGGCACCGACCATGCCGGCGCGGCGGTCGCGAGCTGGTCGGTCGGCGACCTCACGATCGAGGTCGCGGGCGTGGGGTTCGACCTCCATGACGTCGTGGCGATCGCGCAACCCGGCCCGTTCGAGGACTGGGGCGTCGGTGGGTTCCTGAGTCCGCAGCATCTCCACCCGACGGCCCGCGTCCTCATCGACCTCGTGGGGAACCGGTTGGTCGTCGTCGACGCGTCGGTGGCCGCTGACGACGTGGACGCCTGGCTGGCCGCGCGCGTGCCCACGCACCGGCCGCTCACGCTGTCGCGGGCGCCCGGGACGACCACCGTCGCGGTCCAGGCGGCCGTGGCCGGGTTCCCGCCGATCGCCACGATGCTCAACACCGGCGGCCGCGGGACGGAGTTCGCGCGCGCGGCGGTGGGTCTGCGAACGGCGGAGGCGGGGCCCCGGGGAACCGGCATCAGCGGGACGGCCGTGCTGGGCGCCGAGGCCGGCGCTCACGAGGTCGTTGTCGGTGGTGTCCGCGTGCCGGTGGCGAACCTTGTCGTCCGCGACGAGATGGACGACCCGCCCGGCATCCTCGGCATGGACGTCCTGCGCGGGACAGCGCTGATCTGCGGGGCGGACCCGTCACGGCCTGTGGTCTGGCTCGTGCCGCGCGAGTGGCGAGCCGCCTGACCGACCACGGCGGGGCCGCAGCCGGACGTCGGAACCTGCTCGACCGGGATGCGCTGTACCACTGATCAGCCGCCTGCGCCCGAAAAGGTTGAACCCCGGGTTGGTCGGGACCCGGGGTTCAGGAAAAGGCGTATTGGTTGCGGGGGTCAGATTCGAACTGACGACCTTCGGGTTATGAGCCCGACGAGCTGCCGCTGCTCCACCCCGCGACCCGGAATGATAGGGCCACGGCGGCTTCCGGTCAAACGCCTCCGTCCCGCCGTCGCCCTGGCTCAGCTCAGAGGCGGCGTCCGGGGCGGCCCTCGCCGGGGTCCCGCTCGGAGCCCCGCGCAGGGAGGAGCCGCCGATGACGAGGCCGATCAGCAGGCACGCCAGGATGACCGCGCTGAACAGGTAGAACGGATAGACGATGTCGACCGCCGCAAGGGCGCCCGTGGCCAGGGAGGCGACGATGAACCCGAGGGTCCCCGCGGCGCCGAAGAGCCCCTGCGCGGTCGACGACCGCCCGATCGGCGAGTTCGCGGCGACGACCGTGTAGAGCGCGGGGTTCAACAGCGCGAAGCCGGTCGCCTCGACCAGGATGAGGGGCACCGCGAGCGCCGGGTCCACGAGACGCGTGTACAGGATCCCGGTCAGCGCGGGCAGGACGGTCCCGACCACGATGAACGCGAGCGGACCGCGGCGGTCCACCAGGCGTCCGGCGAACGGGGAGAACAGCAGGATCGGCAGGCCGAACATCGCGAAGGTCAGCCCGATGAGGGCGAGATCGGCGCCGAGGCCCTGCAGGAACAGGCTCCAGACGACCTCGTAGGTCCCCGCCCCGAAGGTCCCCCCGACGTTGAGGATCAGGGCCGCGATCAAGCCGCGGTTGAAGAGGCGCATCGGGCGCCCCTGACCCGGTCCGGGCGCTTCGCTCGCGAGGTCGCGGGCGCGACGGCCTTCCACGTACGGCGCGTCCGAGGGGAATTCGGTCTGGTCCACCGTCGGCCGCGCATGCATCCGCCGCTCGACCGATCCCTCGTCGACGAGCAGCGCGATCCCGACCGCGGCGATGACGGCGGTGACCGCGCTGAACACGAAGACGAAGCCGATACCGCCGAGCATCGATGCCCCGAGGGCCGCGATCGACGGACCCAGCAGCAGGCCGCCCATCTGGGCAGCGGCGTACAGCCCGAAGGCCTCGCCGTGGCGCTCGGGGGGCGTCGCATCGGTCAGGAACCCGCGCGCCGCCGGGTCATAGATCGCGGCGCCCAGGCCGGAGGCGCCGCGCAGCACGATGAACGCCAGCGGTCCAGTGAGGACGAGCGGCAGGGCCCCGAAGATCCCGGTCGCGACGAGCCCGATGACCATCAGGGGCACCCGCGCGGTGCGGTCGGCGATCCACCCGAAGATCGGCTCGCTCAGCAGCCGCGCGGCCGGCCAGGCGGCCACGATCAACCCGAGCGTGGCAAGGTCGATGCCGTGCTCGGTCAGGTACAGCGGCAGCACCGGGAGCAGCCCGCCGAACCCGAGCCAGACCACGAACTCCGCGATGAGCAGCGGCAGGATCGGCCGCCAGCGCTCCAGCCAGGTCGCGACGCGCCCACCGCGTGGAGCGGTCGAACCGGGATCGGATGCAGGCGCGCGGAGGTCGGTCATGGGCGGGCCGCCAGCGTAGCCGGTCGGTCGGGGTGGTCGGCGTTCGGTGCACCGCGCAGGACGCCGCGGCTAGCGCCGATATACTCGTGGCTCCCCCAACTCACCGACCGACGCGGTCGGGAAAGGCTGGCATGACCGCTGCGATCACGGCCGAAGGCCTCGTCAAGATCTACCGCTCCCGCAAGTCCGAGGTCCGAGCTCTCGATGGCGTCGACCTGACCGTCGAGGAAGGCACGGTGCTGGGTCTGCTCGGCCCGAACGGCGCCGGCAAGACCACGACCGTCCGGATCCTCGCGACCCTGCTCAAGCCGGACGCCGGGCGGGCGACGGTGGCCGGTTTCGACGTGGTCAGGCAGGCCAAGGAGCTCCGACACGTCATCGGCCTGTCCGGCCAGTACGCCGCGGTGGACGAGAACCTGACCGGCAGCGAGAACCTGTGGATGTTCGGCCGGCTGTACCAGCTGCCGTCGTCCGAATCCCGCAAGCGCGCCGGCGAGCTGCTCGAGCAGTTCGACCTCGTCGATGCCGCCGACCGGGTCGTCAAGACGTATTCGGGCGGGATGCGCCGCCGGCTCGACCTCGCGAGCGCGCTCATCGGACGGCCGCGGCTGCTGTTCCTCGACGAGCCGACGACGGGCCTTGACCCGCGCAGCCGGCTCGGGATGTGGGACGTCATCCGCTCGCTCGTTCGGGAGGGCACGACGCTGCTGCTCACGACGCAGTACCTCGAGGAGGCGGACGAGCTGGCCGACACGATCGCCGTCGTCGACCACGGCAAGATCATCGCCCGCGGCACGGCCGACGAGCTCAAGGCGCAGGTCGGTGGCGAACGTGTCGAGGTCGTGGTCCACGACCGGGCCGCCATCGAGCAGGCGCAGGCGATCCTCGAGCGGAGCGGCATCGGCCGGTCGATGCTCGACGAGCACACCCGCAAGCTGACGGTGCCGGCGACCGGCGGCTCGCAGACCCTGATGCAGATCGTCCGCGACCTCGGCGAGGCCGACGTGCAGATCGACGACATCGCGCTGCGCCGCCCGACCCTCGACGACGTGTTCCTGTCGCTGACCGGCCACGCCTCGGTCGAGGACGACCCGGGAGCTGCGGCATGACCACGGCCTTCCGCGACGGGCTCGTCGTCAGCTGGCGCAACCTCAAGCGCATCCCGCGCATCCCGGAGCTCGCGATCTTCGCGATCCTCCAGTCGATCATGTTCGTGACGCTCTTCGCGGTCGTCTTCGGTGGCGCCATCCCGCTGCCCGGCTATCCGCCCGATCCCAAGTTCTACCGCGAGTACCTGATGCCGGGCATCTTCGCCCAGACCATCGTGTTCGCCGCCGGGACGACGGCGATCGGGATGGCCGACGACGTCGGGAAGGGCATCATCGACCGCTTCCGCTCGCTGCCGATGTCGCGCTCGGGCGTCCTGTCCGGTCGATCGTTCGCCGACGTCGTCTACAACGGCGGGATCGTCATCGTGCTGATGCTCTCGGGCCTGGTCGTGGGCTGGACCGTCAACACCGGCTTCGCCGCCCTGATCGAAGGCTTCCTCCTCCTGCTGCTCTTCGCGTTCGCGATGTCGTGGCTCGGGATCTTCCTCGGGCTCTCGGTGCCGTCCGTCGAGGTCGCCCAGCAGGCGATCTTCACGGTCCTGTTCCCGATCACGTTCATCTCCAACGTGTTCGTGCCCATCGAGACCCTGCCGACGTGGCTCCAGCCGGTCGCCGAATGGAACCCGACGAGCACGCTGACCGGCGCCCTGCGCAACCTGTGGGGCAACCCCAACCCGTACGCGACCGACAGCTTCCCGTCGCAGAACCCGCTGCTCGTGACGCTGGTGTGGGTCGTCGTGATCGTGGCGATCTTCGCGCCCCTCGGTGTCCGACGCTATCGCAACATGAGCCGGTGACCGGATGCTCCCGACGCCCTGGCTGCTCGGCCTTGGGCTGGTCGTCGCGCTGCTCGTCTTGATCCCCGCCCGGCGGCTCCAGTTGGGCGGCTTCTCGCGGCGGACGATCGGGCTGTATGCGCTCGGCCTGTGGCTGCTCGGGATGGCGATGGCCATCCGCCCGATCGGGATCCGTCTTCTGCTGCCGTTCCTGCTCATCGCCTATCTCGCGCCGTTCCTGGGCGCGCCCGAGCAGGTCCGGCGGGTCGTCCGACGCGAACGCCGCCCACGCCCCGGTCAGCCTCCGATCAAGGACGTGACGCCACCCGAGGAGCGCCAGCGCATCGACGGCGACGACGGGAGCGGCCCGTCGTGACGGGCACGATCGCCCTTCATGGCGGTGGTGAGTTCGAGCCCGGCGACGAGCGCTTCCTGGAGGCCATCCTCGGAGCGGCGAGACATCGCGATGGTCCGCTCCATGTCGTCGTGGTCCCGACTGCCGCCGCTCGCGGACGGCCGGACCTGGCGGCTGCCAATGGCGTCGCCGCGATCAGCCGGGTCGCCGCGCGCCTCGGCCTCGCCATCGCGGTGGAGCCGGTCCCGGTCGTCGACGCGGCGTCCGCCGCGGATGCGGGGCTGGCAGGGCGCCTCGAGGCGGCGGACCTCATCCACCTTCCCGGCGGCGACCCCGACATCATCCCGGCCCTCTATCCGGGGACGGCGGCCTGGGCCGCGATCGAGCAGGCCCTCGCGGGCGGCGCCGTCCTCGCCGGGGCGAGCGCCGGTGCGATGGCGCTCGGCAGCATCACCTGGACACCGGCCGCGCTGGTGGCCGGCCTGGGACTCGTACCGGGGATCGCCGTCGTGCCCCACGCGGACGAACGATCGTGGGCTTCCAACCTCCTGCGCTTCGGCGGCGACGCGCCCTACGCGATCGGCGTGCTCGGCCTGGGCGAGCGCACCGGCGTGCTCATCGCGGACGACGCGGCCTGGCGAGTCGTGGGCGAAGGCGAGGTCCGCTGGCTGGCCCCCGGCGCGCGCGACCCGTCGGCCGCGCTCGTCCTGCGCGACGGCGACACGATCCCCGGGACCGGGGGCTGAGGCGACCATGCGCACGGACCTCGGCTGGACGCTCGATCCGGCCGTCACGTATCTGAACCACGGCTCCGTTCGGGGCCTGCCCGGAGCCGGTCCTCGCCGTCCAGCGCGAGCTGCGCGACCGGCTGGAGCGCCAGCCCGTGACGTTCCTGGACCGTGAGCTGCCGGGTCGCCTCGACGCGGCCCGCGAGCACGTCGCGGCGTTCCTCGGCGCCGATCCGGCCGGGCTCGCGTTCGTGCCCAACGCCACGACCGGCGCGAATGCCGTGCTCCAGGCCGCTGCGCTTCGAGCCGGGCGACGAGCTGCTGACCAACGACCACGAGTACAACGCGATCCTGACCACGCTCCAGGCGGTAGCCGCCCGCGACGGGGCGCGGGTCGTCGTGGCCCGCGTCCCGTTCCCGGTCGACGGACCGGACGCCGTGATGGACGCGATGCTCGGGGCGGTCACCCCGCGGACGCGGCTGGCCGTGGTCAGCCACGTGACCAGCCCGACGGCGCTCGTGCTCCCGATCGACCGGCTTGTCCGGGCACTCGACGACCGCGGCATCGACACGCTCGTCGACGGCGCCCACGCGCCGGGCATGGTGCCGCTCGCCCTGGACGATCTCGGGGCCGCGTACTACACGGGCAACGGCCACAAGTGGCTGTGCGGGCCGAAGGGATCGGCCTTCCTGTGGGTCCGCGCCGACCGCCGCGCGGGCGTCCGGCCGACGGTCATCTCCCACGGCGCCAACGACCCGCGGACGGACCGATCGCGCTTCCGGCTCGAGTTCGACTGGACCGGGACCGGCGACCCGACCGCGGCCCTCAGCCTGCCGGCCGCGATCGACTGGATGGCCGGCCAGGTGGACGGTGGGTGGCCGGCGATCATGGCCGCGAACCACGCCGGCGCCATCGCGGCCCGCGACCGGCTCGCGAATGCGCCTCGGCATCCCGGCGCCGGCACCGGATGCGATGCTCGGCTCGATGGCATCCCTGCCCATCCCGGGCCTGCACACCGATGCCGAGGCCGTCGCCCTCCACGACGACCTGATCGACCGCGAACGGATCGAGGTCCCGATCCCGACGTGGCCCGTGCGTGGCGGCCGTGTCCACCCGGACGATCCGCCGAGGGCCGTCCTCGTCCGCGTGTCGGTCCAGCGCTACGTAGAGCCGGAGGACATCGAGCGGCTCGCCACGGTGCTCGCCGGCCGGCTGACCGCCGCGTAGATCGCCCCAAGGAAACGGCTCGGCACCCGGCCGATGACCGTCGGTGGCGCGAGGCCCGCGGCGACCGCCAGGGTCGCCCACGTCGCGGCCGAGAACGGGTGGGGCACCCACGGATTGCCGCGGTCCGCGTCGTA
Source organism: uncultured Chloroflexia bacterium (assembly GCA_963828965.1). Classification (GTDB taxonomy): domain Bacteria; phylum Chloroflexota; class Limnocylindria; order Limnocylindrales; family CSP1-4; genus SPCO01. The sequence goes on along the minus strand of CAWHGL010000002.1, from coordinate 394,221 downwards.
CTCGACGACCACGAAGCGCCCGTCGGCCGCGAGCGACGCCGCCAGGCGACGGACGGCGGTCACCTGCCGGTCGCGCGGCACGAAGTGCAGGCTGTTGGCCGCGACGAGACCGTCGAGCGGCGGCAGGTCCAGCGGTCCCTCGAGGTCCGCGACGAGCGTCCGGAGGTCCGTGGCCGGGAACCGCTTGGCGACCGCCGCGGCATTCGTCCGCAGCGCGCCCGCATCGCGATCCACGGCGACGACCGTCGCTCCCGGCCCGAGCAGGTCGGCCAGGGCGAGGGTGAAGGCCCCGCTTCCGGCGCCGATGTCCGCCCACACCGGCGATCGCTCGCTCGACGGCGGCGCGTCGAGGACGCCCGCCCGGATCAGCCCGACGTGGTCGGCGTGGTCCATGCCCGCCCGCCGTCCTAGCCGGTGTTCTGGAGCCCGGCCGCGACCCCGTTGACCGTCAGCTGGACCAGGCGCAGGACGCGGCCGCGCTCGGGATCGTCGGGAGCCATCGCGCGGAGTCGGGCGAGGAGCCGGACCTGGAGCTCGGACAGCGAGTCGACGTAGGGATTGCGCAGGCCGATCGAGCGCTGCAGCACGGGCGCGCCGTCCAGCAGTCGGTCGCGACCGGTGACCGTGAGCAGCAGCGACACGGTCCGGTGGTACTCGGCCTCGATGGCCTCCCAGCGTCGATGGCCGGCGCCGCCCGCATCCGCGACGAGCGTGGCGTATCGGCGGGCGACGCCCATGTCCGCCTTGGCCAGGATCATCTCGGCGTTGTCGAGCACCGACGAGAGGAACGGCCAGGCCCGATACAGCCGTCCGATCTCGGCGATCCCGGCGTCGCCGTGCGCGGTCCGATACGCCTCGAGCGCCGTGCCCAGGCCGTACCAGCCGGGCAGGCCGATGCGGGACTGCGACCAGGCGAAGGTCCACGGGATGGCGCGCAACGCATCGATCGGCGGCGCTTCGTCGGTGCGCCGGCCGCGGGCGCTCGGGCGCGAGCCGAGGCGGATCCCGGACAGCTCCGCGATCGGCGTGATGTCGCGGAAGAAGGCCGCGAACCCCGGGTCGTCGTGGACGAGCGCGCGATACGCGGCCCGGGCGGTCGAGGCGAGCTCCGCGAGCAGCGGTCCACCATCGCGCAGGGCGGCCTCCGCGGCGGCATCGTGCTCGGCGGTCGACGCGACGAGCGTCGCCCCGGTCAGCTGCTCGAGGTGCCGACGGGCGATGGCCGGATCGGCGTAGTTGGCCGCGATGACCTCGCCCTGCTCCGTGAGCTTGAGCCGCCCGGCGACCGAGCCCGGAGCGCTGCCCAGGATCGCCCGGTTGGCCGGCCCGCCGCCGCGCCCGATGGCCCCGCCGCGGCCGTGGAACAGCGTCAGCTCGACGCCCCGCTCGGCCGCCACGGCCATCAGCGTGGCCTGTGCGCGGTGGAGCATCCATGCGGCCGAGAGGAACCCCAATTCCTTGTTCGAGTCCGAGTAGCCGAGCATCACCTCCTGGCGGCCGCCGCGCTCGGCGAGATGCTCGGCGTAGCCGTGGTCGTCGAGCAGCGCTTCGAGGATCGGGCCGGCGGCGGTGAGCGCGTCGGTCGACTCGAAGAGCGGCACGACGTCGAGGACGGGCGGATCGTGGTCGGGTCCGACGGCGAGGCGTGCCAGGCGCAGGACGTCGAGCGCGTCGCCCGCATCGGCCGTGAACGAGACGACGTAGCGACGGCACGCCTCGACGCCGTAGCGCGCCTGGATCGTGGCGATGGAACGGAACGTCGCGAGGACCTCGCCGAGGGTCACGTCGGGCGAGACCTCGGTCGAGTGGTCGGCACCGTCGGCCAGCGCGGCCAGGGCTCGCCGGTGGACCTCGCTGTGCTGGCGGATCTCGAGCGAGGCGAGGTGGAACCCGAACGTCGCGACCTGCCAGCGCAGCTCGGCGACCTCGCCCCAGGCCACCCGCCCGAGGCCCTCCTCGATGAGCGCCGCCTGGATCTCGCGCAGCTCCGCGTCGAGCTGGTCCGCGGTGTCGTAGTGCCCGCTGCGCGGCCCGGTGTCGTCGGTCAGGGCCACGCGCGTCCGGCGCAGGCGCTCCGCGATGAACCCGAAGCGCTGGCGGTACGGCTCGTCCGGGAAGCGCCGGCGCAGCTGGCGCTCGGTCTCGGGCAGGTCCTCGGCGTCCCGACCGAGGCGGCTCGCGAGCGCTCGCGGCACGTCCGCGCTCGACGACGCCACGGACACGGTCTGCATGAGCCGGAGCGCGACCGCCTCGTAGCCGTGGAGGACGTGGTCGGCGTGGATGCGCACGGTCCGCTCGCGTCGTCTCGGCGGTCACGAACGGGTTGCCGTCGCGGTCGCCGCCGATCCACGACCCGTACCGGATGAATGCCGGGACCCGTGGCGGTCGCTCGCCGGTGCGGACCGCCCGGCCGCGCGGCGCGTCGAGCGCGGCGTCCGTCGCCCGGTACAGCTGCGGCACGGTCGTGAACAGCGTCGCGTCGAACACGGCCATGGCCGTGCGGACCTCGTCGAGCGGCTCGGGCGCGATCATGCGCAGGTCGGACGTCCGCCACAGGAGCGTGATCTCCTCGCGCAGGCGACGCCGGATGTCGCGGTCCTCGGACGGCGTGAGCCGCGGGTCGTCGAGCCGCGCGAGCAGGATCCGCGCAGCGGCGCAGGGCGACGAGGGCGGTCCGCCGGCGGGCCTCGGTCGGATGGGCGGTCAGGACGGGGCTGATGCGCAGCCCGGCCAGCATCGCGTCGAGCTCCGCCTCGTCGTGGCCGGCCCGGCGGAGCTGGACCACGGCCTCGGCCACGGAGTCGTCGAGGAGCCCGTCGCGGGCGGTCCGCTCGCGGCGTCGGAGGGCGCGGATGCGACCGCGCGCCTCCGCCAGGTTGACCAGCTGGAAGTAGATCGAGAAGGCGGTGACGACCGCCTCCGTAGCGGCCAGGTCGAGGCCGTCGAGGTCGGCCGCCTGCCGCTCCCGGTCGTCAGGGTCCTCGCTCCGGCGCAGGGCGATGGCGCGCCGCCGGATGCGCTCCACGGCCTCGTAGGTGTCCTGCCCTGCCTGCTCGATGATCACCTGCCCGAGGAGGGCGCCGAGCAGCCGGACCTCGCGCGCCAGCGGGTCACGGGCGCCGGCCGAACCGATGCCCGCCGGCTCCGCGCGTCTGGGCGGGACGGCCCCGGCCCTCATCCGGCCACCGAATGGGTGTCGCGGCTCCCGCCCAGCCGCAACCTACGCAGGACACCGCCGCAACCTTCGGCGACCGCAACCTTTCCTACCCTTGTATGGTGATGACGATGGCCCCCAGGACGGAGGACCCGATCGAGACGCTGCCCGGCTCCGACCAGCTGGCCCAGCTGCGCTTCCTCCACGAGGTCGCGCGGCTCGCGACGACCGCCCGCACCTGGGACGAGCTGCTGGAGACGGCGGTCGACGGGACGCGCGATGCGCTCCATGCCGATGTCTCCTCGCTCTACTTGCTGGATCGGGACGGAGCGTACCTGACGCTGGCGGCGACGAACGGCCTCGACCGGTTCCAGATCGGGCGGGCGCGCGTGCCGTTCGGCGAGGGCGTGACCGGACACGTCGCGGCGACCCAGCATCCGCTCATCATCCCCGACGTCAAGGCCGAGCCGCGCTTCCTGTGGGTCCGCGGCATCGACCAGCGCCGGTTCGTCGCCTCGATGCTCAGCGTGCCACTGACGTGGCACGACCAGACCGTCGGCGTGCTCAACGTCCAGACCGAGCGGCCGCGCCGGTTCAGCGATGCCGACGTCGCCCAGCTCAGCGCCGTCGCCGACCTGCTCGCGGGCATCGTCGAGAAGGGCCGCCAGCAATCGGAGGCGGAGGCCCGGGTCGAGGCGCTCAAGGCCATCGACGAGGCGCGCAGCGAGCTCATCGCGCTCGTGACGCACGAGCTCCGGACGCCGCTGGCCGTGGTCCGGGCCTACGCCGACCTGCTCGCCGAGGAGCCCCAGCTGGCCGGTCGCGAGTCGCGCGACATCGAGCGGCGCCAGACGCGCGCCGCGTGGCACAGCGCGACGCTCGAGCAGATCGAGCGCCTGGATCGACTGGTCGACTCCATCCTGGCCTCCGTCCGGGTCGTCCCCGAGGACGCGGCCAGCGTCAGCCCGGTGGACGTCGAGGCCCTCGTGAGCGAGGTCCTGCACTCGCTTCGGCCGCTCGTCGGCCACCACCAGGTCGCGGTGAGCGGCGCGCCCCGGCTGCACGCCCTGGCCGACGCGCCGAGGCTGCGCCAGATCGTGGAGCACCTCGTCGAGAACGCGGTCAAGTACGCCCCGGCGGAAACGACCATCAGCATCGACTGGTCGCTCGTCGAGGGCAGCGTCCAGCTGGGCGTGAGCGACGAGGGCCCGGGCATCCCCGACGAGTGGCGCGAGCGGATCTTCGAACCCTATGCCCGGCGCGACACCCATACCGCGCGCGGCTCGGGCATCGGCCTGTACGCGGCCAAACGACTCGGTGAATCGATGGGGGCGCGCCTGTGGTGCGAACCCGCCCGACCCCACGGGGCACGCTTCGTCGTCGCCCTGCCGGCGGCTGTCGCCGTCTGACATCAGAGAGAGAGGACCATGATCACGATGAGTACCCGGCCCCTGAGGATCCTGGTGGTCGACGACGATCCGGCGATGGTGGGGGCCATCACCGCGCTCGTCGGCACCGAGGGTCATCAGGTCATCACCGCCTACGACGGGCTGACCGCCGTGAAGCGCTTCCGCGAGGAGCACCCCGACCTCGTGCTGCTCGACCTCGCGATGCCCGGTCCCGACGGATTCTCGGTGGCCGGCCAGATGCGAGCGGTCGGCCAGGCGCCGATCCTCGTGGTCTCGGGCGAGAGCGGCGAGGCCGCCAAGGTCCGCGCCCTCGGCCTGGGTGCCGACGACTACCTGACCAAGCCGTTCGGCAAGGCCGAGCTGCTGGCCCGCATCGCGGCGATCATGCGTCGGGTGGACCGGCCGGGCTCGAGCGGGGCTGCGGCCGGGCCCCTGGAGGCCGGCGGTCTGGTCCTGGAGCCGGGACGGCACGAGGCGCGCGTGGGTGACACCGCCCTGTCGCTGACCCCGACCGAGTTCCGGCTGCTCGAGGCGCTCGTGCGCGCCGACGGCGACATCGTCCCGCACCTGCAGCTGGCGCGCGCCGGCTGGCCGGCCGAGACCGATCCCGATCTGCTCTGGCTCAAGCCTCACCTCGCGCGCCTGCGCGCCAAGGTCGAGGATGCCGGCGGTCCGCACGTGGTCGCGGTCCGCGGCGTGGGCTATCGGATCGTGGTGGAGGACGTGCCCGAACCGGTCTGAGGACCGGTTCCCGGGCGATGCGTCGGCGAGGCGGGAGGCGTCGCCGTCACGACGGGCTGCAGCGTCGGCCCAACGGGCCGAGGCGCCCGCACGGCCGGGATCAGACCGCGATCGAGACCGGCCGACCGCTCAGGTCGTGGGCAGCGTCCGCGCAGGAGATCCGGCAGCCACGCGCATCCCGGCCCGCGATCGGGTTGAAGTGGAACCACGCGTCGCCGCTGCGCGACAGGCGACAGCCACAGGCCGCGCAGGTGACCGGCGCGCCCTGACCGTCGCGCACGGCGAGCGGCCGGGAGAGGTCGGAGTCGGACGGGTGGATCATGGTGGACCCCTTCTCCTGGGCGGTGGGCGCGGGGCCCGGAGCGGCAGACGGACGGACATCGGGGAGGATCGCGGTCGTTTCGGAGTGACGCTTCCCCATCATGGCCGCAGGGTAGGCCGCGCCGCCGGCAGCGTCGGCATCGAGTCGGTCACGGGCCGGTTGCGGTCCGGTTGCGGCCAAGCCGCGGTCGGTCAGCCGGCGCGGGCGCGCGGCGACGGCGCGGTCATCGACCGGACGACCGCCGCGAGGGCGCTCGCCGCCTCGTCGATGCGGGTGACCGGCAGGCGGGCGTAGCCGAGGAGGAGGCCGCGCGACGGCGTCGTCCCCTGATCAGGGTCGGCGAGGTAGCACGGCGACAGGGCGACGACCCGGATGGACTGCTCGGCGGCGGCGGCGGCGATGGCCTCGTCATCGGCGTGGTCGGGCAGGGGCAGCAGGAGATGGACGCCGGCCGCCACGCCGCGCGGCTCGAGCCCGGGCAGCTCCCGGGCGAGCACCTCGATCAGCCGGTCGCGGCGCGCTCGATACTCGTGGCGGGCGCGGGCCACCTGGCGCTCGTGGTCGCCGCTGCCGATGAGCTGCGCCAGCGCGAGCTGGTCGATCGAAGGCGAGCCGGAATCGGCGACGTGCTTGGCCGCCACCAGCGGAGCGACGAGCTCGGCGGGCAGGCTCAGCCAGCCGATCCGGAGTCCGGGCGCGAGCACCTTGGACGCCGTCCCGGCGTGGATGACGTGCTCGGGGTCGAGGCCCTGCAGGGCGCCGATCGGCATCCGGTCGTAGCGGTTCTCCGCGTCGTAGTCGTCCTCGATGATCAGGCGATCGTGGCGTCGCGCCCAGGCCACGAGCGCCGATCGCCGCTCCGGCGCCATCACCTGGCCGCTCGGGTACTGGTGGGCCGGTGACACGACGAACGCGTCCGGGGCGAGGCGGTCCAGGATGTCGAGGCGCGGGCCGTCCGTCATCCATCGGCACCCCGACGAGCTCGAGGCCCCACGAGCGGACGGTCAGCCACAGGTTCGGCAGGGACGGGCTCTCCATCGCGATCCGCCGTGCCCCGCGCGCCGCGAGCGTTCGGCACAGCAGGTCGAGCGACTGGCTGAACCCCTGGGTGATGACCATCCGGCCCGGATCCACGCGCACGCCGCGGACCCGCCCCAGGTACGACGCGAGGGTCTCGCGCAGCTCGATCCGGCCGCGATGGTCGCCGTAGTCGAGCGCGGCGTCGGGCATCTCGCGCAGCGCGACCTCGACCGCGCGTCGCCAGGCCGAGCGCGGGAACAGGGAGATGTCCGGCGTGGTCGCGATGAAGTCGTAGCGCCAGATCGGCGCGCTCGGCTCGGGCGGGACGGCCTCGGGCTGCCGGACCGTCGCGACCGTCGGTGCGGAGCGTGGCCGGATCTCGAGATAGCCCTCCAGCGCGAGCTGGTCGTACGTGTCGGTCACGACGCCGCGCGAGAGGCCCAGGTCGTCGGCGAGCACGCGCGAGGCCGGCAACCGCGTGCCGGCCGTCAGGCGGCCGTCCTGGATGGCGGACCGCAGCGATTCCCGCAGCGAGCGTCGCTGGCGACCGCGGCGGACGTCCATCTCGACCAGCAGGGCGGTCGTGCTGGACCTATCTCGTCGCGTCTCCGTGGGTCTATCCATGATGCCAGAGACGATACATGATGACGTCAACGAACTCGCTCGGAGGACCACTCGATGGACCTGCTGCTCATGACCCTGATCCTCATCCTTGGCATCCTCGCCCTCGCCGCCGCTCCCATCGGCCTGGGCGTCGACAGCCGACCCACCCTGCCCGACGACCACCGACGCTGAACCGCCGACGGCCCGCCGTCCATCACGGAGACCACCGATGCACCTCCTCCTGGCCACCATCGCCACCGACCGCGAGACCGAGCGCCGGCGCGACATCGAACACCGCCATGCCCTGGATCTCGCCCGGACGCGGCCCCGCTCGACCGGCCGCACGCGCCGGTTCCTCGCCGTCGCGCTGACCCGGGTCAGCCTGGCCAGTGCCGGCGCCGTACGCACGCTCGACGCGTGCGTCGCCGACGACCTATCGACCCGCTTCGGCGCGGCGGTGGGTCGTTGACGATGGCGTCGCTCGAGCTGCCCGTCGACCCGGTCACCGACCCGGACGCCTACCGCGAGCTCCTGCTGGGGTTCCTCGCCGACGACGACCCGGCCGTCGTCGGCGCCGCCACCGTGGAACGGCTCCGGTCACTCGTGGCGGGAGCGGGCGAGCGTCTGCGCGTTCGGCCCGGCCCCACGGAGTGGTCGGCGCTCGAATGCATCGGCCACATGGTCGACGGCGAGCTCGTGGTCAGCGGCCGGATCCGCTGGATCCTCGCCGAGGACACGCCGGACATCGTCGGCTACGACCAGGATCGCTGGGTCGACCGATTGCATGGCCCAGACGACGACCCGGCATCACTCATCGCCCAGTTCGATGCCCTGCGCCAGGCCAATCTCCGCCTGTGGGCGACGATGCCCGCCGAGACGCGGGCGCGGGTCGGCATCCATCGCGAGCGTGGTCCCGAGAGCTACGAGCTCACCTGGCGCCTGCTCATGGGCCACGACCGGTTCCACCTCGCCCAGGCCGAGCGCGCGCTGCGCGGCTAGCGACCGTGAGGCGCGGCTAGCGCGTCTGCGCGGCAGCCCCCAGGCGTCCTCGGGTCAGGCGCGCTGCGGGACGGCGCCGCTGTCGGCCGTGGCCTCGGTGGCGACCGGCACGCTATCCGGGGCGGGTGCGGCCACCGCCACCGGTTCGACGACCCAGATCGCGCCCGGCAGGTCGTCCATGCCGAGGAGCCGCTCGGCCAGGCCTGAACCCGCGGCCCGGTGATCCTCGAGCAGCTCGCGCAGCTCCTCGTTCCGGGCCGGGCCGTCCTCGCGCTCGTGGAGGATCGCGGACAGGCGCGTGGCGCCCACGCTGGTCGCATTGAGCGCCGCCACGTGGCGGCCACTCGGGTCGTACAGGTACGCCCGGCCGCCGGTCATCCCGGCCCCGAAGTTCGCCCCGACCGGACCGAGCACGACGACCGTGCCGCCGGTCATGTACTCGCAACCGTGCGGACCGATGCCCTCCACGACCGCGGTGGCGCCGGAGTTGCGGACGGCGAAGCGCATGCCCGCCCGGCCGACCAGGTGCAGCCGGCCGGCCGTCGCTCCGTACAGGATGGTGTTGCCGGCGATCGCCTCGCCGGCGGGCTCGGCGGCGAGCTCGGGCTCGGGAACGATCGTCACGCGGCCGCCCGACAGGCCCTTGCCGACGTAGTCGTTGGCCTGGCCCACGAGGGTCAGCTCGACCCCCGGCCCGGCGAACGCGCCGAATGACTGGCCCGCCGCGCCGCGCAGCTCGAGGCGCACGGGACCGCGCAGCTCGCCACGCTCCAGCGCACCCGTCAGGCCGGCACCGAACGAGCGGTCCGCCGTGGTCAGGCGCAGTCCCGGATGCGGTCACCGGTCCCTGGTCGCGGAACGCCGCCGCGACGCGGGCCTCGAGCGGGGACGCCGAGGCATGGCGGAGGGTGCGGGCCGGCAAGGACGGGTCCGCGCGGCGGACCGGGTCGGCGCCCCACGACGGCGCGCCGACGACGGGCGCCAGCTCCTCGCGGGCGGCACCGATCGGGCGCAGGGTCCGCCGGCTCTCGCCGATGATCGCCCCGACCGACCGGGCGCCGATCGTGGCGAGCTCGCGGCGGAGGTCCTCGGCGACGGCCAGGAAGAAGCGCTCGACCATCTCGGGCGTGCCCGTGAACTTGGCGCGCAGGTCCTCGCGCTGGGTGGCGATGCCCGTCGGACACGTGTCCAGATGACACTGGCGCGCCATGTCGCAGCCGACCGACACGAGCGCCGCCGTCCCGAACGCGAACTCCTCGGCGCCCAGCAAGGCGGCCACGAGCAGGTCGCGACCGGTCTGCAGGCCACCATCGGTGCGCAGCGCGACCCGGTCGCGCAGGTCGTTGCGCAGGAGGACCTGGTGGACCTCGGCGAGCCCAAGCTCCCAGGGCGCCCCGACGTGCTTGATCGAGGACAGCGGCGACGCGCCGGTGCCCCCGGCGTGCCCGGACAGGTGGATGTAGGTGGCGCCGGCCTTGGCGACGCCGGCCGCGATCGTGCCGACCCCGCGGCTGGCCACGAGCTTCACGCCGATGCGCGCCGCCGGGTTGATCGCGCGCAGGTCGGCGATGAGCTGGGCCAGGTCCTCGATGGAGTAGATGTCGTGGTGCGGCGGCGGGCTGATGTAGCTCTGGCCGGCCTGGCCGCGGCGCAGGGCCGCGATGTAGGCGGTCGCCTTGCGGCCGGGCAGCTGGCCCCCTTCGCCGGGCTTGGAGCCCTGCGAGATCTTGATCTCGAGCTGGTCCGCCCGGGCGAGGTAGGTGGCCGTCACACCGAACCGGGCGGATGCGACCTGCTTGATGCGGGCGTCCCGCCGGTTGCCGTCGGCATCGGGCGCGTACCACGCCGGGTCCTCGCCGCCCTCGCCGGTGTTGGCCGCGCCACCGGCCCGCTGGATGCCGATGGTCAGGGCCTGGTGGGCCTCGGGCGAGAGCGCGCCGACGCTCATCGCCGACACGACGAACCGGCGCGCGATGGAGCGCGCGTCCTCGACCTCGTCGAGGCGGAGCGGGCTGGGCGACGCCACGATGCGGAGCTCGTCGCGCGGCACGGACGGCGCGCCGGCATCGCGGGCGAGGGCCGCGCGATAGCGCGCGAGGGCGGTATCGATCTCCGCCATCGCGCCGCCGGCGCCGGCCTCGCCGTTGCCGAGCGACCCGGACAGGACCTGGATCTCCTTGGCGATCGAGGGCGAGAAGAGATGCGCCTCGCCATCGGCGCGGAACCGGGCGAAGCCCGGATCGGGCAGACGTGGCTCGCGGCCGGCCGGGGTGGGCGGGAGCGCGAGGGCAGCGTCGCGGCGGCGGATCGCCCGGGCGCCCAGGTCAGCGAACGTCGTCCGGCCCGGCCAGGCGGCGGCGGTCGGGAAGCAGCGGGCCATGACCTCGGGCGCGAGGTCGATGGTGTCCACGAGCGCGCCACCGATGTAGCTGGCGACGGCGCTGATGCCCATCCTTGCGAGCGTCTTGCGCAATCCGGCCTCGAACGCCGCGAGCAGGTTGGCGATGGTCGCGCCCGGGCTGAGGGCCTCCGCGCCGCGCGACCCTGCCAGCTCAGCGGCCATGGCGATGGCGAGGCGTGGGTGGGCCGCGGTGGCACCGACGGCGAGGACCATGGCCATCGCGTGGACGTCGAGGATGTCGGCCGCGTCGACGACGATGTCGGTGCGACCGCGCAGGCCGGCGTCGGTCAGGGCCGTGTGGACGGCTCCGGCAGCGAGGATGCTCGGGACGGGCAGGCGGTCCATGCCGAGCGCGGCATCGGACACGACGAGGATCTCGACCCCGGCCTCGGCGGCGGTCACGCCGGCGGCGGCCAGGCGCCGGAGCGCGGCTTCCAGGCCGGCCGGCCCATCGGCCGCAGCAAACGTCGCGTCGAGCGTCCGGAGGCGCGTGCCACGCTCGCGGAACGCGGCGAGGAGACCGTCGAGGTCGGCCACGATGGGGCGTTCCAGGCGGAGCGTGCGCGGTCCGCGCGGCGGCCCGCCGAGCAGCGCCGGGCGCCGGCCCAGCTCGACCCGCAGGTCCATGACGATGCGCTCGCGCTCGGGGTCGATGGCCGGGTTGGTGACCTGGGCGAACGCCTGGCGGAGGTGATCGGCGATCGGCCGGTCGAGCCGGCCGCGGCCGGCGGTCGGGGTGTCGTCGCCCATGCTCCAGAGCGGCTCGTGCGCCTCGAGCGCCATCGTCTTGATGTCGAGGCGAGCCCGCTCGGCATCGACCCCGACGAGGTATCGCGCGACGTGATCGAGCGTGGTCCGCTCGTCGAGCCGCGCCGCGGCGGCGTCCGGCGTGTCCTCGTGGAACGGCCGGGGCTCGTCGTGGATCGGCAGCGCGCGAAGCGCCCACGCCTTGGCCTCGGCGTCCTCGCGGATCGACCGTCGGTCCGGGTCCACGAGCAGGAGCTCCCCCGGGCCGAGCCGGCCGCGACGGATCGTGTCGACGGCGGCGAACGGCACGGCGCCGGCCTCCGAGGCGACCGCGACGAGGCGGTCGCGGGTGATCGCGAACGACGCGGGACGGAGGCCGTTGCGGTCGATGAGCGCACCGACCGTCCGGCCATCGGCGAACACGATGGCCGCGGGACCGTCCCACGGCGCGAGCATGCCGGCCGTGCGACGGCGCAGCGTCGCGACGTGGGGATGCGGGGCGCGACGCAGGCCGAGGGCCTCGGGGATCGCGGCCAGGATGGCCGGCGTCAGCTCCCAGCCGGTGGTCGTCAGCAGCTCGAGACCCTCGTCGAGCGAGAGCGAGTCGGAGCCGTCCGGCGAGAGGAGCGGACCGGCGTCGCGCAGCTCGGCGGCGATGGGCCGCGTGCCCACGTCCCGGGCCCGGCCGCGCACCTGCTCGCGGTTGCCGCGGACCGTGTTGATCTCGCCGTTGTGGGCGATCGAGCGGAAGGGCTGGGCCAGCCGCCAGACCGGGTGCGTGTTCGTGGCGTAGCGCTGGTGGAAGACCGTGTACCCGACCTCGACCGGCGCCTGCAGGTCCGGGTAGAGCTCGGACAGCCGGCCGCCGGCCACGAGGCCCTTGTACACGATCGTCCGGCACGAGGCGGACGGGATCGACAGCTCGGCGACGGCCCCGCCGGCGGCTCGCGCCGCGGTCTCGATGTGGCGGCGCGCGACGACGAGCCGCTGCTCGAAGGCATCGTCGCCGAGCGGTCGGGGGTCGTCGTTCGAGCGTGCCGGGCGGCCGATGAACGCCTGGGCGACGGTCGGCCGCGACGCGGCGGCGGACGCACCGAGCGCACAGGCCTCGAACGGGACGGGGCGCCAGCGCAGGACGGGCAGGCCGCGCTCGGCGAGGACCCGCTCCACGAGCGTCCGGGCGGCCCGTTCCGCGGTGCGGCCACGGGGCAGGAAGGTCATGACCACGCCCGGCCGCGTCGCGGCGAGGGCGGGGTCGTCGGTCAGGAAGGCCAGCAGCGAGCGGTCGAGCGGGAGGGCCACACCGGCGCCGTCGCTCGATTCGCCGTCCGCCCCGAACGCGCCGCGGTGGGCCAGCGCCGCGAGGCCGGCGAGGGCCAGCGGCAGGACCCGGTCACGTGACTGGCCACCGGCGTCCGCGACGAACCCGACTCCGCAGGCGTCGTGCTCGAAGCGGGCGTCGTAGAGCGGCGCCGCCACGGGACGACGACGGGAAGCGGTGCGGTCTCGCTGGTCGGTGTCCATTTCGTTGGCATCTCCGGAGGGACGGATCGGCCGCTGTCGAGAGGGATCGACAGCGGCCGCCTTGGTGTGCGGAGGAGGTGACGACGAGGCCTTGGCCGGCGGGACCGGGGAGGAGGTGGTCCCGTCCGGCGCAAGACCCAGAGGTCAGGACTGATAGGCGGCTTCGCCGTGGACGGCGAGATCGAGACCCATCTCCTCGGCTTCGGGCTTGACCCGGATCCCGAGCAGGAGGTCGACGACCTTGACGATGACGACCGTGCCGACGGCCGCGAAGAGGACCGTGGCCGCAACGGCGACGGCCTGGGTGACGAGCTGCTGCGGGTTGCCATCGAGCAGGCCGGAGTAGGCGGCCTGGACGGTGCTGGAAGCGAAGATGCCGGTGGCGAGGGCGCCGAACATGCCGCCGACGCCGTGGACGGCGAAGACATCGAGGGCGTCGTCGACGCGCGAGCGGGCTCGCAGCAGCGTCGCGCTGTAGCACAGGCCGCCGGCCACGAGGCCGATGACAAGCGCGCCACCCGGCGTCACGAAGCCCGAGGCCGGGGTGACCGCGACGAGGCCGGCGACGGCGCCGCAGGCGGCACCGACCACACTGACCTTGCGCGTCTGGGCGTAGCTGGCGAGGACCCAGGTGATCGTGGCCGCGGCGGCCGCGATATTGGTGACCGTGAAGGCGCTGGCGGCGAGGCCACCGGCGGTCAGCGCCGAGCCGGCGTTGAAGCCGAACCAGCCGAACCACAGCAGGCCGGCGCCGAGGACGACCATCGGGACGTCATGCGGCTCCTTGCTCTCGCCATTCATATGGCGGCGGCCGATCATGAGCGCCACGACGAGGGCCGACACACCCGAGCTGATGTGGACGACGGTGCCGCCGGCGAAGTCGAGGGCGCCGAGCTTGAACAGCCAGCCGTCGACCGACCACACCCAGTGGGCGATCGGCGAGTAGATGAAGATCGACCAAAGGATCGTGAAGAGCACGAACGCGCCGAAGCGCTTGCGCTCGGCGAAGGCGCCCGTGATGAGGGCGGGCGTGATGGCCGCGAACATCAGCTGGAACATCGCGAACAACATGAACGGGACGGTGGTCGCGTAGACGGTCGAGGGCTCCTGGCCGACGCCGTTGAACAACGCGAAGTCCAGATTGCCGATGAGGCCCCAGCCGTTGACGTCAGGCCCGAATGCCAGGGTGAACCCGACGATCACCCACACGATGCTGACGAGCGCCAGGCCGAAGAAGCTGTGCATCGTCGTGGACAGCACGTTCTTGCGGCGGACAAGGCCCCCGTAGAACAGCGCGAGCCCGGGCAGCATGACCATCACGAGCGCCGTGGATGTGAGCATCCACGCGGTATCTCCAGTGTCCATCCTGCGATCCTTCCTCCCATCGTCCAAGGGGGACGTTCCGGCATGCCAGCAGCTGGTGATCCGGATGTGATCGGAAGGCTACGGAGGCGCGAAGGTCGCGGTCGTCCCTGTGGCAGGACCGACAAGGTGTCGCTTCGGTGGCGGCAGGGCCGTGGAGGGCCCGGACGGTTGCGAGCGGGGTACGGTTCGTGCTCAGCGGCCCAGGTAGCGGTCCATGCCCGGGGTCCAGCGCACCGTGTCCTGCCACGTGATCGCGTAGGCGTCGTAGCCGTCGTGGCCCGCCACCCAGTCGAGGCCGTCGAGGCCCAGGACGTAGGCCGTCGTGGCGTAGGCGTCCGCGAACGTCAGGCTCGGCCCGACCACGGTCATGCTGCGAATGTCGCTCGGGGTCCGGCCGGTGCGCGGGTCGCGGATGTGCGCGCCGCGCTCGTAGGCGGCAGAGGTGGCCACCGCACGATCCGTCACGGTCAGGACGGCGGCCACGCGATCGGGTCGGTCGGGATGGCGGACGCCGACCCGCCACGGGACTCCGGGGAGTGGCTCGCCGCGCGCGCTGATGTCGCCGCCGGCGTTGATGGCGACGTCGCACAGGCCGGCAGCCGCCAGTCGGTCGGCGGCCACCTCGATCGACCAGCCCTTGACGATGCCGCACGGATCGACCCGTCCGTCGGGACGCCAGCTTCGCGCGTCGAACGCCCCGCCCGAGTCGATGGCGAGCGCGTCCGCGATGGCCAGGATCGAGCGCACGTCCGGGTGGGCGTCGCGCTCGAGGAGGGTGCCGTCGCCGATGCGGCTGATGTCGCTGTCCGGGCGCCACGGGCTGAACCGGGCGTCGACCTCATGGAGCCACGCGACGGCGTCGTCGATGGGTCCGGCGGTCGCTTCCGGATCGCGCACGTCGATCGAGACGACCGTGCCCATGACAGGCTCGACGCGCACCGACCCGGGGCGGGCGGGCGTGGGCGGCGCGCTCATCGGTCCGGCCTGGCTCGCCGTCGTCGAGCGTGGGTCCACGCTCAGGCCGCGGCCTGGTCGAGCGCCGACTGCAGCGATTCGGCGTAGGCCTCGCTCGTGTACGTGGCGCCTGACAGCAGGTCGATGCTTGCCGTCTGCGCGGTCAGCGCCTCCTCGCGCAGGATCGGCTCGGCGGCCTGCGAGATGCGCCGCGAGTGGCCGTCGCGGGACGGCAGGGACAGGGCGGTCACCTCGGTGACCTGGCCGCCCGAGATCGTGACCTGGACCTGGACATCGCCGAACCGCGTCGACACCACGTCGCCCGTCACGGTGCCGTCGGCATAGCCGCTGGTCGTGTCGGTCGTGCCCTGGGTCGGGGCCGGCGTCGCGGTCGCCGCGGTCGTGCCGTCGTCGGTCGTGCCGGTGTCGCCCGTCGTGCCGGCGTCGACGGTCGTGCTCGTCGTGCCCGCGTCGGCGGTCGTGTCGCTCGTGGGCGCCGGGGTGGCGGGCTGGCCCACGATCGCGCTGTCAGCGCTGTTCGAGGCGGCCAGGGATGGCGCTTCGGGCGTCTTGAAGCTGAGCAGCAGGGCCAGGCCGAAGACGGTGATGGCGGCGGCACTGAGGGCGCGCTTGGGGATCATGGCAAGGGACTCCGGGTCAATCGAAGAAGCGTTCCTGATGGATGCGGGCGGACGGCACGCCGAGGCTCCGGGCGATCGTCGCGGCGTCGTCCATGAACCGCCCCGGCCCGCACAGGTAGACCTCGCGGGTCGCGATGTCCGGGACGAGCCGCTGGAGAAGGTCCGGGCGAAGGGCTGCGTCGGCATCGCCTGCCCGGCGCGATCCGACGAGGTACATGACTCGTGCGCCACGCTCGGTCGCGAGCGTGTCCAGCTCGCGCTTGAACACGAGGTCGACCGGGCGACGGGAGCGGTACAGCAAGGTGACGGGCAGGCTTCCCGCGAACTCCTCGAGCAGGGCTCGGAGCGGGGTCACACCGATGCCGGCGGCCAGCAGCAGGACCCGATCGGCGGTCCGCAGCTCCCCGGTCAGGTTGCCGTAGGGGCCTTCCACGAAGGCCGGCGTGCCGATGGCCATCCGGCCGAGCGTGGCCGAGTCGTCGCCGAGCGCCTTGACCGTGAGACGGAGCCAGCGGCCATTCGGCTGGGCGGAGATGCTGTACGGGTGGGCCCGCCACCAGCCCTCGGTCGCGAACCGGACGTTCACGTATTGACCGGCTCGGATCGGGAAGCGCTCGAGCATGCGGCCGGTGAGATAGACCGAGACGACGCCTGGGGCTTCCTCGACCACGTTCGCCACCCGGAACCGGTGACGGGCGTTGACGAGGAGCGGCCCGCCGAACCGGAACGCGACGAGCGTCCCGACCGTGGCGACGTACAGCCCGATCCAGTAGGCGCGGGCGATCGGGTCGTCGACGAAATCGGTGCCGACGACGAGCTGATGGGCGAAGCCCAGGGCGATGGCGAGGTAGGCATAGAGGTGGATGCCGTGCCAGCTCTCGTAGGAGAGCTTCTTGCGGGCGAGCCGGACCGAGCTGACCGCGACCGCGATGAACAGCAGCATGCTCACGGTCGCCATCAGGACGAAGTCCCAGGTCGTGATGAGGGTCCATCCCTCGCTGACCGGGTCGACGCCGTCGGCCATCGCGAAGCCGAGGGTCGTGAACACGAAGTGCGCAACGATCAGCCACACGGCGGCGAACCCGACCCAGCGGTGGGCATGGGTCAGGCGGTCGCGCCCGAAGACGTGGTCCAGCCACGGGGCGCGCGACATGAGCAGGAGCTGGATCAGGGCGAAGAACGTGCCGACGAGCGCCGTGAGCTGCCCGATCGCGGTCGCGATGCCGCCGATCGTGCCCAGCTCGGCGAGCCCGCCGTGGCGGACCCACATCAGGACGATGAGGACCAGGTTCGCGCCGAGGAAGCCGACGACGTCCTCCGCGCGCAGTCGCAATCGGCGGTGCGGGGCGTCGTTCGCGGGGACCAGGTGTCTGGGGGCGCTGAGGGCGGTCACAAGCGCCAGACTCGCCCAGACGCCTGAGAACGTCCTGAGAGGCGCTCCCTCGGTCGGTCAGGTCCCGCTGATGATCCGCAGGGAGCCGACGCCGCCGGAGGCGTCGATGTCGACCGAGTTCGTCGCCGTGCCGTAGTCGATCGACTGGTAGACGTCACCGACGCGGGGGAAGCGGGCCTGGTCCACATCGGTCGAGCCGATGGTCATCCGCGTCCGGATCCGGGCCGCGACGCCGGCCGGGACCTCGAACGTCAGCGAGGCCACGCCGTGCTGAGTGAGGACCTGCGTGCTCCCGGCGGCCCGCGGCAGCCGGACGCGCGTCTCGCTCGCACCGGTATGGAGCTCGAGGCGGCGGACCTGGAGGTCGGCGAGGTCGAGCGTCGCCTTCGCCGCGCCCGAGTCGAGCCGCAGGTCGAGCGGCACCTCGCCGGTCAGCCCGACCGTCCAGGTCGACTCACGATCGAGCCAGGGCAGGCCATACGTCCGGTCCTGGCGAAGGTCGGCCTTGCCCGCGCCGCGTTCGCGATGCTCGACGCCACCGCGGAAGGTGCCGTCGACGAGGTTGCCCGGCGCGGCGACCCCGGTCGTCAGCGTGCCCGCCCCGAACGTCAGCTTGACCTCGGCCGTGGGGGCGCCGGCCAGCGGCAGGACGAGCGCCTCCTCGACCCGGCCACCGGGAACCAGGGCGCCGATGACGAACCAGACGCCGAGCACGACGAGAGCCCACGGCCAGAGCTCGGCGATGATCGATCCCGGGTCGTTTCCCAGGTTGCCGGTCGTGCCGGCAAGCAGCAGGGATCCGATGACGATCCAGGCCACGGGCCAGGTGAAGGCCCACAGGTTGGCGACGCTCGGTCGCCAGGTCATCGCCGTCGTCACCAGGCTGACCACGCCCAGCAGGATGAAGAAGAGGGGCCACGCCTCGACCCACGGCAGGTCGGTGGCCTGGCGGACCAGGAACAGGATGCCGAGGCCGATCAGCCACGCCGCGGCCGTCAGGGACCCGCGTCGCGCGCCGCTCACCCGGGCGCTCCCGGATCACGCGGTTTCCGACCGGCGCCGGCTGCGACGAGCAGGACGATCCCAGCCACGATCAGGAGCGACGGCCAGAACCAGTCGAAGGACAGCTCCGGCAGCCACTCGCGGATGAGGAAGAAGACCCCGATCGCGACGAGGATCCCGCCGGCGATCATCGTGCCGGTGAGACCGCCTCGACCCGTCCGGCGTTCCGCGCGAGCGGCACGGCGCGCGGCCTTGGCATTCGCGCGGGCATCGGCGCGGGCGGCGCGCTGCGGGTCGGTCGGCGGCGCCGCCCACAGGGCGCCGGGCTCAGGGGCCGGGCTGACCAGTGGCTGACTCGACGGCGGCGCGGCGGCGGAGGGCGGCGCGAGATCGGCGGCCGCGACCGTGGCGGTCGCCACGGTCGGATCCTCGCCCGGACCGCTGGTCGCGGGGGCATCGGCGGGTGTGTCCGTGGTCGGAGCCGGAGTCGCCGACGGCGCGGCTGGCGCTGGCCCGGCTGCCGGCGCGGCTGGCCAGGGGTCCTCCTCGGGGACCACGATCGCCATGACGACGTAGACCAGCAGCGCCAGCCCACCCGTCAGGACCACGAGCAGAGCCCACACGATCCGGATGAGCGACGGGTCGGCGTCCCACAGGTCGGCGAGACCACCGGCGACGCCAGCGATCATCCGGTCGTCGCGAGACCGGTACAGGTGCTCGTTCACTCGCAGCCTCCATCGGGATCGAGCGTGAAGCTCGCCGCATTGCCCTCGATCGAGAGGGCGATCAGTTCGCCGTCCCCCGGCCGGGTCCAGGTGTCGCCGTCCTGGGTCAGGCCACGGCTGTCGACGTTCGTCGCGAACGTGAATTGCTCCTTGACCTCGAGCGTCAGCTGGGCATCCGGGGGCACGCACAACTCGATGGCACCGGCGTTGGCCGACAGGTCGCCGCTCACCGGACCGACGAGCCGGATCCGCATGCGGCCCGCGTTCACGGCGGCATCGATGTCGTCGATCGTCGCCTCACTACCGTCGATCCGCAGGTCGCCGGCGTTGACATCGGCATCCAGCCTGTCGAGCGTCGCACCGCCCAGCGTCACGCTCGACGACGCGGCATTGACCGTGAGACCGAGCTCATGCAGTGCGGCCGTCCCGAGCGCGACGGTCCAATCCTGGCGGTGAGGGCCGCCGGTGTCCGGCGACCCGAGGGTGAGGCTCGTGGCGGTCGAGGTCACGACCGGCTCGGGGCCACGATAGGCGGCATGGGCCTGCCACGCCGACCCGGGCTGGGTCGTGATGGCGACGGAGCCGCAATCGAGGTCGAGCGAGACGGACGCTTCGCCGGTGAACGTCCCCTCGCGGTCGATGACCGTGGATTCGTTCGGCGCCGAGGCGCAATCGGTAAGACCCCCGACCCACAGGTTGCCGCCGGTCAGTGCCGCGCCGACGACCGTGCCGAGGACGATCGCGATGACGGCGGTCCCGATGAGCCCGGCCTGCGTGCGCCCCAGCAGGAGCGCGACGCCGAGACCGATGAGCAGCAGCGGCCACCACCGCCAGATGTCCGAGAACAGGTCGTCGGGCAGGACACCGGCCCGGTCGAGGAGTGGCACGAGCCCCATCGGGATGAGGAAGAGGCCCCAGAACAGGAGCCCGCGTCGGATGCGCATGGATCAGCACTCGCTGTAACAGGATCGGTGCGCCGCGGGTCGGCGGGGAGGCTTGGCCGACCTCGCGCGGTACCCACCATGATGCCCGAGCGCCAACGGCATCGCCATCGTCGAACGTCCTGTCGGAAAGGGCCGTCCGGCCCCCTGGATCAGCGCCAGAAGGCGGTGAGCTGCTCGGCGAGGGCGCTGCCCTGGTCGTACCCAGCTCGAGCCGCGGGCGGACGCAACGACGGATCCATCGCGTTGGCGCCGAACAGGTGCTCGGAGTCGCTGTCCGGAAAGATCGTCTCGACGCGGCTGCCGCCTGCGCGGAGCTCCTCGACCTGCGTCGCCAGATCCATGCCCCACTCCGGCGGCGTGCGTGTTCGGCCGCCGAAGGGCGACAGCACCAGCACCCGTGCGTATCCGGCGGCCAGATCCGCGTTGTCGGCGTTGGATCGGTAGCCACCGTCGATGTAGGCGCCGTCCCCGATCCGATACGGAAGACCGCTGGCGCAGCTGGCGGCGACGGCGTCCGCCAGGTCGACACCGCTGTGACGGTCGAACACGACCGGTTCGCCGGTGTGGGCATCGACCGCCGTGATGAGCACCGTTCGTTGCGGCCAGAGCTGACTGGGCAGTCGCGACGCGACGGTGGCGCGCCACCGTCGCTTGAAAGGAGCCGTCCGACGCCGCGTCCATGTCGAGTGCCGCCGCGCCCATCCTGCGGCGCATGTCAGCCGCATCCTCCGCGGCGGCGATGATCCGGTTCGTTCGCTCCAGGTGGTCCACCACCGGCCTGTTCGGGACGGGTCGCCGGTCGGGTCCGACCGGACCGGTCCGTTGCTGGGGGGCGGCGGCAAGGGTGGCGGCCAGCAGGTCGGTCGGGGTCGCGCCAGCCAGCTGCGCTGCGGTCGTCGAGCCGGCTGACGTCCCGATCGTGAGGTCGGCGGTGGTCACGTCGAGACCGGCATCGAACAGACCGGCGATGACGCCGATCAGCCACGCGTTGCCGGTCGACCCGCCGCCACCGAGGACCAGTGCTCGCTCGCCCGCGGCAGGCACCCGCGCTGTGGCGTCGACCTCCGGCTGAGTCCTGGTCGGACCTTGGCTGATCCGGGGCGGTGGTCGAGGTCAGGTGCGGAGTCGAAGAAGGTGTCGTGTTCATGGGAGTCGCCTTTCGCTGCGTGCGTGGCGGGCGCTCCCGGTGGCGACTAGCTCAGTCGCACGATCGTGGACCGACGAGGGAGACCCGCTGTGGATGCTGCATGCATGGGTCTCACCTCCTTCCGACGGATCACGATCGCCGCGACGCTAGCAGACCGCGGACGCGGTGCGCAACCGGCATCGCTGGCGAGCCGGGTGGGATTCGAACCCACGACCAAAGGATTAAAAGTCCCCTGCTCTGCCACTGAGCTACCGGCCCGCAGGTAGCCTACCCGAGCGGCGCGGCCCGGTCCGACAGCGCTGTCATCAGGCCGGAGGTGGGACCTCGGTCGGGAGCGGCTCGCCGCGGACGCCGGCCACGAGGTTCGCGGCGGCCATCGCGGCCATCTTGCCTCGGGTGGCCCGTGACGCCGAGGCGATGTGCGGCACGATCAGGCAGTTGTCGAGGCCGACCAGCGGGTCGTCCATCGGGATCGGCTCGGGGTCCGTGACGTCCAGACCGGCCGCCCAGATCGTGCCGTCCTGGAGGGCGGCGGCGAGCGCCGCCTGGTCCACGACCGGGCCGCGGGACGTGTTCACCAGCACGGCCGTGGGCTTCATCCAGGCCAGCGTCTCGGCGTTGATGAGGTGGCGGGTCAGCGGCGACAGGTTGACGTGGAGCGACACGAAGTCGGCCTGCGCCAGGAGCGCCTCGAGCGGCAGGTAGGTCGCACCCAGCGGCGCGGTCACTTCGTCGGGCAGCGGCGTGACGTCGTGGTACAGGATGTGCATCCCGAACCCCTGGGCGCGCCGCGCGACCGCCTGGCCGATCCGCCCGAAGCCGACGATGCCGATCGTCGCGTCGTGGACGTCCGGTCCGAGCAGCAGCAACGGTCCCCACGTCTTCCAGCGACCGTCGCGGACGTAGCGGTCGCCCTCGGGCAGGCGACGAGCGGCGGCCATGAGCAGCGCCCAGGCGAGGTCGGCGGTCGTCTCGGTCAGGACGCCCGGCGTGTTGCCGACGTGGACCCCGCGCCGCGCGCACGCGGCGACATCGATGTTGTCGAAGCCGACGGCGTAGTTGCTCACGACCCGCAGCTGTGGCCCGGCGGCGTCCAGGAAGTCGTCGTCGACGCGGTCCGTGAGCAGGGTCAGCACGCCGTCGCAGCCCGCGACGCGTCGCAGGAGCTCGTCCCGCGGCGGCGGCAGGTCCTCCTCCCAGAGGTCCATGTCGCACCCGGCGCGGATGGCCTCGAGCCCTTCGTCGGGGATGATCCGCGAGACGAACACCCGCGGCCGGCCGCCGTCAGCCATGACCAAGGCCCTCGACGAACCGCCCGATCCGGCCGAGCGCCTCCGTCAGGTTCTCGCGCGAGTTGGCGTAGGAGATCCGGATGTGGTCGGTGCCGACCCCGCCGAAGGCCGTCCCGGCGAGGACGCACACGCCGGCCTCCTGCAGCAATCGATCGGCCAGCTCCTGGCCGGACAGGCCGGTCCCACCGATCGACGGGAAGGCGTAGAACGCGCCGACCGGCAGGGCGCACCGGATGCCCGGGATGTCGTTGAGCCCCGCGACGATAAGGTCGCGCCGCGCCTTGAACTCGACGACCATCGCCTCGACGTCGTCCTGCGGTCCCGTCAGGGCCGCGACCGCGCCGACCTGGGCGAAGGTCGGGGCGCACGAGATGGTGTTGATGACGAGCTGGCTGTAGGTCTGGATGAGCGCCTCGGGCACGACGGCATAGCCCAGCCGCCAGCCGGTCATCGCGAAGGTCTTCGAGAAGCCGTCGAGGATGATCGTCCGCTCGGCCATCCCGGGCAGCGACGCGATCGAGACGTGCTCCTCGCCGTCGTACAGGATCCGGCCGTAGATCTCGTCCGAGACGACCCACAGGTCGTGCTCGATGGCGAGCGCGGCAAGGCGGGTCAGGTCGTCACGGGTCAGGACCCCGCCGGTCGGGTTGGCCGGCGAGTTGAGGAACAGGACGCGGGTCCGCGAGCGTGATGAGTGCGGCCACCTCGTCCACGTCGAGCCGGAAGTCGTGCTCCATCCGGATCGGCATGGGCACGGGCGTCGCGCCGACGAACCGCGTCAGCGACTCGTAGATCGGGTAGCCGGGATCGGGCACGAGGACCTCGTCGCCCGGATCGACCAGGCCGAGGATCGCGTACAGCATCACGCCCTTGCCGCCGATGGTCACGAACACCTGCGACGGATCGGCCGCGACGCCCTTGCGGGCGGTGACGTCGGCGGCGATGGCCTCGCGCAGGGCCGGGATGCCCGGGAACGGCGCGTAGTGCGTGGCGCCGTCGTCGAGCGCGCGCTTGGCCGCCTCGCGCACGTGGGCCGGCGTGTCGAAGTCGGGCTCGCCGATCTGCAGGTGGATGATCGATCGACCCTCCGCCTCCAGCGCCCGGGCGCGCGCGCTGACCTCGAACGCGCTCTCGGTACCGATCGTGCCCATCCGGGCGGCGACGTGGCGGGCGGTCATGGTGCCCATCGGTCCTCCTCGTGTCGACGTCCCGCGGGCTACGGCAGCAGCGAGCGGATCGCGAACGTGACGTTGGCCGGGCGCTCGGCGAGCCGGCGCATGTACCACGGATACCAGTGCTCACCGTAGGCGATGAGCGTCGCGACGCGGTAGCCCTCCTTGGCCAGCCGGTACTGCTCGCTGGTCCGGATGCCGTACAGCATCTCGATCTCGAAGCCGTCGCGGCCGATGCCCGCCGGCGCGACGCCGTCGGCGATCTGCTCGATCAACCCGACGTCGTGGGTCCCGAGACCCAGCCGGATGGGACGTCCGCGCCCGTCGAGCAGGAACCGGGTCGCGAGCCCGACGTAGTTGGAGTCGACCCGCCGCTTCTCGCGATAGGCGATCGCGGCGGGTTCGTCGTAGGCGCCCTTGACGAGCCGGATCGCCGGATCGATCGGAAGGAGCCTGGCGACGTCGCCGGCCGTCCGCTTCAGGTACGCCTGCAGGCAGATCCCGGTCGCCGGCTGCACCGCACGCAGCCGTTCGTACAGGCGGATGGTGGCCTCGGCGTAGGCGCTGCCCTCCATGTCGATCCAGAGATACGAGCCGGTCGCTGCGGCGCGCTCTGCGATGCGCACGAGATGGGCCAGCGTGGCGTCCTCGTCGTGATCGAGCCCGAGCTGGGTCGGCTTGACCGAGACCTCCCCGCGGATGCCGCGGGTCACGATCTCGTCGAGCAGCGCGAGGTAGTGCTCGGCGACCTCGTCGGCCTCGGCCAGCGAGGTGAGGTTCTCGCCGAGCCGCGTGTACATCGTGGCGATGCCGGCGGCCTGCAATGGCGCGGCCGCGTCGAGGGCCGACGCCATCGTCTCGCCCGGCATGAAGCGACGAACGGCGCGCTGCATGAACGGCAGGGTCGGCAGGTGCTCCTTCAACCAGGTGTTGCGGGCGGCCCACAGGAAGACACGACGCATCAGGGAAGACTCCTCACCATGCCGCCGTCGACCGGGACGATGGCCCCGGTGACGTACGAGGCCGCCGGCGACAACAGGAACGCCCCCAGCCGCCCCACCTCGACGGGTTCGCCGTAGCGGCCGAGCGGGATGCGCGCGATGACCTCGGCCCGGATCGCCTCGGGCGCGGCGCCGGTCCGGGCCGCCGCCGCGTCATCGATCTCGGCGATGCGCGCGGTGGACACCCGACCGGGCGCGATGCCGTTGATGCGGATCGGCGCGATCTCGGCGACCAGGGACTTGATCAGCCCGACCAGCCCGGGCCGGATGAGGTTCGACGTGGTCAGGCCCGGGATGGGCTCGCGGACCGACGACGACAGGATCACGAGGATGGCGGGCAGCTCGCTCGACCGCAGATGCGGCAGGGCGGCACGAATCAGCCTGAGGGCGCTGTGCAGCGTCCCGTCGATGGCGCGCGTCCAGGCCGCCTCATCGAGGTCCTCGAAGCGTCCCGGCGGCGGGCCGCCCGAGTTCACGAGCAGCAGGTCCAGGCCACCGAGGGCCGTTACGGCCGCCTCGACCGCCCGGTCCGCGCCATCCGTCGAGGCCAGATCGGCCGGCGCGGCGACCGCACCGTGGATCCGGGCGACGGCGTCGTCCAGCCGCTCCGACGGCCGAGCGGCCAGCGCGACGCGTGCGCCCTCGGCGGCGAGGGCCGCTCCGATCGCTCCGCCCAGCCCGCCCGATCCCCCACCGACGAGCGCTCGTGCCCCGTCGAGACCCAGATCCATGCGTGCCTCCCCGCCGGCCGGGCGACCCGCGCTCGACGGGCTGCCGTCCCGCTGCCGGCGCCTCGATGGTACGCGCCTGCCCGGCGATGCGGGCCTTCACCGCGCAGGGCGGTAGAATCCGCGGACGATGACCCGCTTCTTCGACGTCGACGCCGCCAACGAGGCCCTGGTCGAGGTCGGGCCGCTGCTGGCGACGCTCGCCGACCAGCGGGCCGAGCTGATCCGGCTGCGTGACCGCGTGACCGCCGCGTCGCCCTCTGGCAGTGGCGGACCGGACGAGCTCGATCCCGAAGAGGCCCGCCTCATCCGCCTGCGGATGCAAGGCGTCATCGACCAGATGACGGCGGCGGTCGCCCGCATCGACACGCTCGGCATCACCCTGCGCGACATCGAGCGCGGCCTCATCGACTTCCCGGCGCTCGTCACCGGTCGCCAGGTATGGCTGTGCTGGCAGCTCGGAGAGACGGACGTGGCCTTCTGGCACGACCTCGACACCGGGTTCGGGAGCCGCCGGCCGCTCATCGAGCTGATGTGACCGGCGCCGGTTCGAGCGGCAGGGTCATCCAGGCCGACGGCCGGTCGAAGGCCTACCGGCCGATCCCGGTCGCCGAGCGCAGCGCCGCCCTGGACGCCGGCATCGACGCCTACGACCGCGGCGACTTCTTCCTCGCCCATGAGCTGCTCGAGCCCGCCTGGATGGGCACGGCCGACCCGATGGAGCGCGCCTTCCTGCAGGGCCTGATCAAGCTCGCCGCCGCCGATGTCCACGGCGTGCGTGGCAACCCGAAGGGGGTCGCCCGCAACCTCGAGGGCGCGCTCGACCGACTCCGGACGGCAGAGGGCGCCGGTCCGGACGCGTCGGGTGACGTCGACCTGCGCGACCTGATCGCGTCGCTCGAGTACCGGCTGGCCGAGGCCCGAAGCGGCGTCATCTCAGCACCCACCCACCTGCCGAGGACCCGTTGATGCAGCCATCCGGCATCCCCACCGTCGATCCCGTCGAGGCCGAGCGCCGACTGCGCGAGGATCCCGATCGACCGCTCCTGCTCGACGTCCGCGAGCAGGACGAGTTCGCCGCGGTGCGGGTCGCCGGCGCGGCCCTCCTCCCGACGTCGTCGTTCGTCGCGCGGGTCGCGGAGCTGCCCACGGATCGCCCGCTGCTGGTCATCTGTCACATGGGCAGCCGTTCGGCGGCCGTTACGGGCTACCTGCGCCAGGCCGGGCGGACGGACGTGACGAACGTGGCGGGCGGCATGGACCAGTGGCAGCGGGCTGGCCTGCCGGTCGTGCGTGGTCCGGTGCAGCCGGGCGAGGGTGACCTGCCGGGCTGAGCGATCAGCGGCGGAGGACCCGCCGGATCAGCGCCCGCGCCTGCTCCTTGTGGGCGAAGGCCCAGCCGATGAGCAGCAGGATGACGAAGTCCACGGTCCCGGCACCGGCCGCGTTCAGATAGCCGAGCTGCTGGCCGATCTCGCCCTCGATCTTGAGGCCGGGGACGGTGGCGCCTGCGAGGCCGAGCTGGAAGAACGGGCTCAGCGGCGCGACGTTGGCGCGCGCGCTGCTCGTGGTCGGTCCGTCGGTCGTCTCGCCGGCGACGATGATCGCGTCGGGGCCGGACAGGACGGCGGCGCCGCCCTTGAGCCCGAACGGCAGGTCGCTCGCCTCGAGATGGGACCAGCCATTGATCTGGCCGTCGTTCGTGGGGACGGTCCAGTAGAGCTCGTTCTCGAGCGCACCGGCGTCCTGGCCGCCCACCAGATAGAGCGCGCCGTTGGCCGACCAGGTGGCCGCGTTGTCGCGCGCTGCCGGCAGGTTGGCCGTGTCGCTGAGCGCCCACTGGACGACCTTGCCCTCATTGGGGTTCTCGGGCAGGCCTTCCGCGGCGGCCAGACCGATCGTGCCGCGCTGGACGGCCCCGACCGGGCCGGTGGCATCGTGCCCGCCCCACACCCAGACGTAGTCGCCGACGATCCATGCGGCACCGTCGGCCTGGGGCTGGAGGAGGGCGGCCTCGGTCTCCCACTCCTGGAGCGTGCCGTCGTCGGCGAGCGGGCTCTTCCAGACGGTCGTGACCGGGCCGTCCGTACCCTCGCCGCCGATGAGCAGGACGCCGGTCGGCGCGGACACCGCGGCGGCGCCGGCGCGGGCCTCGGGCAGGAGCAGGTCCTCGTCCGCGGCCTTCCAGTCGCCGAGGGCGCCGGTCGTGCCGTCGGGGGTCAGCGAGAAGATGGTGCGGGTCGGCGCGCCGTCCGCGTCACGGCCACCGATGACGTAGATGCTGCCGGAGATGAGCAGGACGCTGGCGTCGGTGCGCGGCTCGGGGAGGGCCGGGCCTTCCTTCCACTGGGCGAAGTTGCCGGTGCCCGACATCGGTGCCACGTACACCGTCGACTGCGCGGTCTTGCCGTCGGAGCCGCCGATGTACAGGAAGTTCGTGCCCAGCTGGATCGCCGCGCCATCGGTGCGCGGTGCCGGCAGGGCCAGCTCGGCCGGCGACGGATGCCATGGGGCCACCGCCCCGACCGGCGCCGGACACGGCAGGGTCTCGTTCTCGGGCGGGCAGAAGTTGATCGGCGACCAGACGAGCACGCCGAGGGGCACCGTCCGGTTGACGGTCAGGTAGTAGGCGCGGTCCGGGATGTAGCCGAGGATCATGATGATCACGACCAGCCAGAACACGGCCTTGACACCGGCCCAGGCCCACCCGTCCGCGTCGAGCGCGCCGAACAGCGCCCGCTTGCGCGGGACCGTCGTGCCGGGCCCAAGGGCCTGCTGCGCCATCGTCCTCCCATCCTCGCCGGTCGCGTCGCGACCGGGTCCTACTGCGCGGTGATCGTCCCTGTCATGTTCGGGTGCACGGAGCAGACGAACGGGTAGGTCCCGGCCGGCAGCGCCGCCACGTCATAGGTCGCCTCGGCGGGCCCGGTGATGATCTCGCCGGTGAGCAGCGGCTCGCCCGTCGCGTCCCTGACGGCGACGTTGTGCGGCACGCCCGCGTCCTTGTTGTTGAAGTGGATCTGGAACGGCGTCTCGGCCGGGACCGTGACCTCGGTCTGGTCGAAGGCGGTCGGCGTCGTGGCCGAGATCTCGACGATCGTGCCGCCGGCCGGGCCGCTGGGCGCCGCGGAGGCACCGGGCGAACCGCTGGGTGCGGCCGAGGCCCCGGGTGAGCCCGACGCACCGGGCGACCCGCTCGGTGCGGCGAGGGCGTCGACCCAGCACGCCGGGTACGGCGTCGAATCAGGGGCAGGCTCGTAGTTCGGGTCGCGCCAGCCGGTGAAGGTCAGGACCTCACCGGTCACCGGATCCTTCTTGGGATCGAGCAGGTGCTCGTCGCGGATGATGTACGTCTGCTCGTCGGTCGCGGTCAGGAACGCCACGAGCTCGTCGATGGCCCGGTAGTTCATGGGACCCGGCGGGTTCCCGACGTCGGCCCAGACGGGCATGAGCGAGTTGGGGTTGCCGCAGACGTAGCGACCGCCCACGGTCAGCACGTTGCGGATGTAGTTCTCGTTGAGGTGGGCGAACAGCTTTTCCTGGTTGTTCAGCACCGGACCGATGCCGCCCTGGCCGTCGGGGCCGTGGCAGCGCGCGCAGTTGGCCTGGTAGATGTTGTAGCCGCGCTCGACGGCCGTGACCTGCTGGGCGCTCTGCTCCATCTCGAGGCGCGGCTCGGTCAGGCCGAGCGGGGTGCCGATCTCGTAGAACCAGTAGATCGCCACGAACAGGATGACCACGACCACGGCCAGGAAGCCGACCCAGCGCGCGTTCGACGACTGGCGGACGACCTGCGCGGCGCGCTCGGGGGTGAGCTCGAACGTGCGTGTCGGGGGCGCGGACGTGAAGCGCTCGACCGGCGCCGGCTCGGCCGGTGGTCGCGGGACGGGCAGGCGCTCCTCCGGGCCCGGCTCGGGGCCCGTCGGCTCGGGCCCGGTCGGCTCGAGCCCGGTGGGATCGCTCATCGGTGTCCTCGGTCGTGCATCGCGGTCATCGGGGCCTCAGATGCAGCCGGTGGGCGTGCGCGGCGGGATCAGGCCCGGCTGACCGAGTGCGATCGGCAGCGGGCCGAGGGTGATCTTGCCGGTGTTGATGGTCAGCGCGCCGTCGCCGTCGACGGTGATGCTGAACCGGTCCATGCCGCGCGGGGCGGGCCCGAACGCCGGACCGTCGGCCTTGATGCCCAGCCGGTCGTAGCGCGACCCGTGGCACGGACACTCCAACCAGAAGTTCTTGATGCACGGGTTGGGCTTGCAGCCCAGGTGCGGGCAGCGCTGGTAGAGCGCCCGGACGTTGAGGGCCGTGCCGTCGCCGGTGGTGTCCTCGCCCGCGATGAAGCGCTGCTGGGACGGGTCGATGAGGATCACGAACGACCGTGCCTCGGCGTAGTAGGCCGGGAAGCCCTCGTCGATGGGCAGGACGGCGTTCTGGGTCTTGACGTCGTCGAAGGTGCCGATGCGGAACGGCGCCCCGAAGCCGCCGGACAGGTTCGGCCAGATGAAGCCGATCGTCCCGGCGCTGATCTCGAGGATCCACAGGCCGATGCCGGCGCCGATCGCGCCGCGCATGAGCTGTCGGCGCGACAGCCCCTGGACCTGCTCCTTGCGCAGGGACTTGATGGCCTCCTTGGTCAGGGCCTGGGGCTTGGCGGCGGGTTCGACGTGGTAGTTGCTCATGGTCGCTTGGAGGGTCCTTGTCGGGTCATAGGGAGAAGTACACGCCGGGAGAGGTCACGTACGGGATGACGAAGTTGTAGCCCGGGCCGCGGAAGAAGATGCCGACGAAGGTCAGCATCAGGCCCAGGATGCAGAACAGGGTGAACAGCACGACCGCGGTCTTTCGCTGCGACGGGCGGATGGCCAGGATGTCGCCGCGGTCGACGTACGGGATGAGCGCCGCGCCCACGAGCACGAAGGTCGGGACGAGGACGCCGGCGACCGTCGGGTGGAAGTAGGCGAGCAGCTCCTGGAGGCCGAGGAAGTACCACGGCGCCTTGGCCACGGCCGGGGTGACGTTGCCGTTCGCGAGCTCCTCGAGGGGGGCGTTGATGAACAGGCCCATCATCAGCAGGAAGATGCTCATGACGCCCGCGGCGAGGAACTCGATCGTGAGCAGGTGCGGCCAGGTCATGACCGTGTCGTCGGGTTCCTTCTGGACCCGGACGACGGCGTCCTGCTTGACGAGGGCGAGCAGCCGGTACGGCCGCGCCGACATCGGGACGCGCTGCTTGTCGATCTCGGTCCGCCGGGTCGGATCGACCGGCAGGACCTCGCGCCGCTCGGGCGGAGCCTTCGTATCCGTCATGGCTCAGAGCGGTCCACTGATGCCCCCATCCTTCCGGATCCTCCAGAAGTGGACTGCCAGAAAGATGGCGGCTACGAGTGGCAGCACCATGATGTGGAGCACGTAGAAGCGCAGCAGCGTGTTCTGCCCGACTTCGACGCCGCCGAGCAGGATGCGCGAGACCGGCGTGTTGAACAGCGGCGCGTAGCCGCCCATGTTCGTGCCGATGGTGATGGCCCAGTAGGCGATCTGGTCCCACGGGAGCAGGTAGCCGGTGAAGCTGAGCATGATCGTGAGGAACAGGAGCACGACCCCGACGACCCAGTTGAACTCGCGCGGCGGCTTGTAGGCGCCGTGGTAGAAGACCCGCATCATGTGCAGGAACACGAAGAAGACCATCAGGTGGGCGGCCCACCGGTGGATGTTCCGGGTGAGCAGCCCGAAGGTCACCTCGGCCTGGATGTCGAGGATGTTGCTGTAGGCCTGGGTGGCCGAGGGCACGTAGAAGAACATCAGGTACACGCCGGTCACGGTCAGCACGAGGAACAGGAAGAAGCTCAGCCCGCCCAGACAGAACGTGTAGGCGAACTTGACCGCGTGCTGGCGGACGCGCACCGGGTGGATGTGCAGGAAGACGTTGTTCATGACCGCGTACGCGCGCGAACGCTCGTCGCGCGGGTAGGGCTGGCGGAAGATCGACCGCCACACCGGGCTTCGGCGGATGGTCTGGTCCACCCGCTCGAGGAAACTCACCGGGCTCCTCCTGCGACGCCGGACGTCCCGGCGAGTTGAGCGTCGCGGTACGACTCCTTGTAGAGCCGGCCGTCCGTCGAGATCTCCTGCAGCTCGAACCGCTCCATCGTAATGGCGTCGAACGGACATCGCTTGACGCACAAGGCGCAGCGGATGCAGCGCTCCTCATCGAGGATCATCGCGCCGCCCTGCTCCCAGCCATAGGCCTCTTCGAGCTCGGGCAGGAGCCCCTCGGACTTGAGCGCGTTGATGTCGACCATGTGGATGACGCCCTCCGGGCAGACATCCGCGCAGGCCCCGCACAGGACGCAGCGGAACGGGTCGAACCAGATGTTGTAGTTGCACATGAGGCAGCGCGTCGACTCGGCGACGGCGCCGTTCGCGTCGTAGCCGAGCTCGACCGGGGTGTTGAAGTTGACCACCGGCTCGGTCGACGGCATCCGCGCGCTCAGCGGCACCATCGGGATGTGCTGGCGCGGCAGGACGTCGTAGAACTCGGGCATGTCGTGCCGCCACGAGCTCGTGATCTTGACGTTGGCCGCCACGGTCACGTCGGTCCGGCCGGCGAGGTAGCGATCGATGGCGTAGGCCGCCTTCTTGCCGTGCCCGGCGGACTCGATGAGGGTCGTCGGGCCGGTCACGAAGTCGCCGCAGGCGAAGACGCCTCGGACGTTGGTCGCGTAGGTCGCGGGGTCCACCTTGACCCGGCCGCGGTTGATCTCGAAGGTCGCCTCGACCGGCAGGAAGGTGAGGTCGGCGGCCTGCGACACGGCCGGGATGACCGTCTGGGCCGGCACGACGAACTCGGAGCCCTCGATCGGCACCGGCGAACGTCGACCCGAGGCGTCCGGCTCGCCCAGGCGGTTGCGGATGAACTTGACCCCGGTCGACCTTGCCGTCCTCGCCGAGCACCTCGATCGGGCTGGCCAGGAACTCCATGCGCACGCCTTCGCGTTCGGTCTCGCCGAGCTCCTCCTCGTCGACCACGAGCTCGGAGCGGGTCCGCCGATAGGCGATGGTCACGTTGGCCGCGCCGTGGCGCAGGCTCGTGCGCGAGCAGTCCATCGCGGTGTAGCCGCCACCGATGACGACGACGTCGGTGCCGACCTCGAGCGGCTGCCCGAGGTTGGCCTTCTTCATGAAGTCGACGCCGTAGTCGACGCCCTCGAGCTCGGCGCCCGGGATGTCGAGCGCGACCGCGTCCATCGCCCCGGCCGTGATGGCGATCGCGTCGAAGTCGGCCTGGAGCTGCTCGAAGGTGATGTCGACGCCGATGGTCGTGTCGTACACGAAGGTGACGCCGAGGCGCTCGACGAGCCGGACGTCCATCTCGATGGCCTCGCGCGGGAGACGGAAGGCCGGCACCCCGATGAGCATCGTCCCGCCCGCGAACGGCAGGCTGTCGAAGACGGTGCACTGGTAGCCCTTCATCGCCAGCTCGCGGGCGACGGCGATGCCGGCCGGGCCGGCACCGACGACGGCGACCCGCTCCGCGCGGGGCGTGATCTGGGGCATGACGTCGGGGATGCCCGAGGCCTCGTGCCACTCGACGAGGAAGCGCTTCATCGCGCGGATGGCCAGCGGCCGGTCGATGTCACCGCGGCGGCACGCCCGTTCGCACGGGGCCGAGCAGACGTACGAGCACATCGCCGCGACCGGGTTCGGGTCGCGCGACAGGATGTAGCCCTCCTCGAACCGGCCCTCGGCGGCGAGGTTGAGGTAACCGCGGCAATTGGTCCCGACCGGACACGCTTCCTGGCACTCGATGTTGCACTGCAACCAGGAGGCGTCGACAGGCTGGACGAGGAATTCCTGGGCGGGATCGATGGCCAAGCGGGGACGTGCCTTTCAGGGGTGTCGTGGCTGGGCGCGGTGAGTCGATCGGCGCGTGGCGCCGACGCGTGCGGAATCTACCATCCGCGTTCCGGGCCGCGCAAAGCCGTCCGGGGCCAGCGGAGCGTCCGGGACTCGAGCATCAGCGGCCTCGCGAGTACGCTCCGCGGGCCCGTCGCCCGACGTCCCGGCGAGTTGACGCCCCTCTGGCTCGCAGCTACGCTGGCCCGCTAGATGGACCCGTCGCTCGAGAGGATCCCGACCGAAGCGATGCCAGCCGCGTGACCGCCTCCGAATTCGCGTTCCTCGCCATGGGGTTGGTGCTGGGCGTCGCCGCCGGAGCGGCCCTGATCGAGGTCCTTCGAGCACGACCGGCGGCGCCGCGCGAGGTCAAGGTCACCGTCGCGCAGGACGCCATCCCCCGCCGGGCCACGACCCTGGCCGACGACGCCTTCGTCGCGACCAGCGCGGAACCGGCGCGAGGTGGACCGGCCGACCGACGCGAGGGCGACCACGCGGCCCCTGTCGCCCTGCCGGATCGTCGAACGCCCGTTCGGCCCGGTGCCCCGATGACCCTG
The DNA here is from genome assembly GCA_963828965.1 of uncultured Chloroflexia bacterium. Classification (GTDB taxonomy): domain Bacteria; phylum Chloroflexota; class Limnocylindria; order Limnocylindrales; family CSP1-4; genus SPCO01. Next base: position 360,490 of record CAWHGL010000002.1, on the reverse strand, counting down.
GCCCTGAGCGCGGCGGTGGCCGGCAACGGACGGCGGGCCGAGGACCGGGTCGGCGTACCGGTTCGCGGTGGGGACGATCCGATGATGACGGCGCTCAGGGCCAGTGCGGCCGCCAGCGCCCTTGCCGCCATGCGCACGTCCCCGACGACCGCGGTCCTGGACCGGCCGAGCCCGCTCGCCCGGGCGAGCGCCGACGCGGGCGCCGGTGATGCCGGATCGACCGGCCGCGCGTCCGCGGGCGGCGCCGCGGCCGACAGCGCGGCGGCCGGCAGCGCCTCGGCGGGGGCGACGCGGCTGGTGCCGGCGCGCCCGCTCCGTCCGGACCGTGTGGCGATCTGCGCCGCCTGGCCGACGAGCGCTGCGAGATCGCGACGCGCGCCCGGACCGGCGCCGCCACCGCCGATGACATCCTGCGCGCCGCCCAACGCGCGTATGGCGAGCACGAGGCGCGGGCCGAGCAGGCCGCCGCCGCGTCCGACCCGCGGGCCGTGCGCGCCGCCAAGGACGATGCCCAGGCCCGCTTCCGGGCGGCCCGCTCCGGTGCCGGGACGACCGAAGAGGTCGAGGCGGCCGCACGGAACTGGCTGCTCGAGATCAACGGCATCAACGCCGAAGCCCGCGACGCGACGGCGACCCTGGCCCGCGAACGGGAGGCCGTGCGCCAGCTGACCCTCGACCTCGAGCGGGTGGCGATGGAGACCGAGGCCGCGCGCATCGCCGCCGAGACCGCCGAGGCCGCCTGCCTCGCCGCGCGCGAGGCCGTGGCGACGTGCGAGGAGGAGGCGAGCGGCTCGACCGCCGAGATGCCCGTCGCCCCGCCGCCGCCGCTCGACGATGACGCGGGCGAGGAGCCGCTGGCCGCCGCGCTCGGGGGTGGCGGGACGCCCCGCATCTTCCGGCTCGTGCGCGGCGACCGCTCGGCCATGGTCGAGATCGTCGCTGCGATGGCCGGCGACGACCCGGCGGCGCGCAAGCACTGGCAGCTCGCCGTGTCCGACCTGGTCGACGCCATCCTGGCCGACAGCATCGCCGCGGGCTCGCTCCACTTCCCGGCCGACCACGCCTTCTGGGGGCCGTTCACCCTGAGTCCAGAACCGCGACATCGCGAGCGCCCTGTCCTCGCTCGGCTACCGCTTCGATGGCCTGGGCGGCTGGGTCGACGGCCGCGTGCCGTCCCAGCGCGACCTGTCGCTGGCCCTCGGCTATGCCGGGCTCGACCCGATGCGCATCCGCCAGTGGCCGACCGAGACCGAGATGAGCGAGCTGTACCGCGAGGTCGTGGTCGCCGCCGACGAGCGGCTGGCCGGGGCGGCCGGGGACCTCACGCTCGGCGAGCTCGTGAGCATGCTCGGTCGGCGCGCCGACGGCCTGGCCGACGTCTGGAACCAGTGGGGCACGCTCCGCCCGCTCCTGCTCGAGGAAAGCTAGAGGCGCCGTCAGGCTCCGACCGTGTCGCCCGCCTCGGCGGCCGGGCTGGGACCCTCGTCCTCGTCGTCATCGATGACGATCACCCGCAGGCCCTCGGCCGCGCTCGCCCCGATCGGGGCGCCCTCCTCCGCGGCCCAGGCCCGGATCCGATCGGCGAGCCCGTCGACGTCGCGGATCTGGCTTCGGTGCTCGCGCAGGGCGGCGAGCTTCCGCTCGAGGGTCGGGCCGATGTCGACCCACGCGTTCGCGTGGTTCGACCAGAACAGGTACAGACGCCGGACGGAGTGCGCCGCGAGGCCGCCGCGGGCCAGGCCCGGGAACGCCATCGGGTTGCGTGCCGCCGGGTAGACCGCGTCCACGGCCGCCATCCCGGCCGCCCGGTGATCCGTGTGGTTCACGCCGCCATCGCCGTGGAAGATCGTCTCCGGGTCGGTGGCGAGGACCGCGTCGGGGCGGAAGGTACGGATCTCGCGGACGAGCATCTCGCGCAGGGCGAGGTCGTTGACGAGGGCGCCGTCAGGCTGATGCAGGAACGTCACCCCTTCGTAACCGGTGACCGCCGCGGCGGCGCGCTGCTCGGTCTCGCGCAGGGCGGCCAGCTCGAACGGGTCGAGGTCCGGGTCCTCGCCGCCCTGGTCACCGCTCGTGCAGCACACCAACCAGCCGACCGAGCCCTCGTCGATCCACCGCGCCGCCGTGCCCGACGGACCGAATTCGGCGTCGTCCGGATGGGCGGCGATGAGCATGAACCGAGCCGGACGCCAGGTATGGGCCTCGGGGGCCGGGACAGTGGGGTCGGTCATGCGCGTTCACCTTGCGGCCCCTCGTGGGCGGCGCTACATTTCCGTCCGAGGCTTCGCTCGTCTCCCCCCACGAGCGAAGCCTCACGCATGCCCGCCGTCATGCGCGGGCGGCCTGCAGCTCGTCGAGGACCGCCAGCACGTCGGCGGCATGGCCCTCCGGCTTCACCTTCGGCCAGGTGCGCGCGATGCGACCGTCCGGGTCCACGAGGAATGTGGTCCGCGCCGTGCCCCAGTAGGTCTTGCCGTAGTTCTGCTTCTCGACCCACGAGCCGTAGGCCTCGGCGACCCCGTGATCCTCGTCGGCGAGCAGCACGAACGGCAGGTCGAACTTCTCGGCGAAGGCGCGCTTGCTCTTGGCCCCCTGCGGGCTGATGCCCCAGACGTCCGCGCCGCGCTCGGTGATGGTCGCGTTCGCGTCGCGGAACTCGCACGCCTCGGTCGTGCAGCCGGGCGTGTCGTCCTTGGGGTAGAAGTACAGGATCGTCCAGCGGCCGCGCTGGTCGGTGAGCCGGTGGATGGTGCCGGTCGCGTCCGGGAGGGCGACGTCGGGGGCGACGTCGCCGACGGCAGGGATGCTCATCCGTCGATGGTAGCGGGCGTCTCGATGATGAGCAGCAGGCCTTCGCGGATCGAGACCTGCCCGACCGCTTCGATCGACGTTGGAGATGCCGCGTGGTGTGCCGAGCGGGAGGACGGCGTCGCGCAACGGGTATCGAAGCCCAGATCGTCGTCACACCGATCGGCGTCAGCCCCGAAGGGCACCAGCGAGAGAGATCTCCGGGCTTCAGCTGCGTTGGCTCGCCACGCTGTCGTTCCGCTTGGGCCGAGTCCGGTGCCGCGCAGCAATCTGATCTGGGAGAACGGCGTGTACAGGATGGCGGCGTTCCCGATGAGCTCCGGCATCGCGAGCAGCGCGATGTTGGCGAGCTCGTGGTCGATCCGCGGACCACCCGTCGCGCCGATGACGATCACCCCGCCGGTGTCTCGCGCCAGGGCCGTCCGAATTGCCAGCTCGGTGTCGGTCTCGTCCTTGTCCGTCGGCGCGCGCTCGATCTCGACGCCGGCGTCGGCCAAGGCCGCCAGATCTGAAGGATCGATGGAGTCGCCGTCGCCGACCCATAGGTCGATGGCCACGTCCAGCGCCGATGCATGGCGCGCGCCACCATCAGCCGCCACCACAAGCTCGACATCGTCGAACCACCACGGCCAGTGGGCCTCCAGGTAACTGAGCGTCGGGACGTCGCCGTCGGCGAGGATGAGCGCGACCATCCGGCGATGCTACCCGGTGCGCTGGGGGCCCGATGCTAGACTCGGGCCGTGCCTGCACCCCTCGATCACCCGGCGGTCGCGCGCGTCCTCGAAGCCGCGCAACGCAAGGGCGTGACCCTCACGATCGTCGCATTCGACGAGTCGACCCACACCGCCGAACAGGCGGCGGCGGCCGTCGGCGCGGACCTCGGCCAGATCGTGAAGTCCCTGGTCTTCGTCGCCCCGCACGACGACGACGGGCTCGAGCCCGTTATCTGCCTGGTCTCCGGTCCCGACCGGGTCGACGTCGCCCGCCTTGCCGTCGTCGCCGCCGAGCCCGAGATCCGGCGGGCGACCGCCCGCGAAGCCAACGACCTGACCGGGTTCACGATCGGCGGCATCCCGCCGATCGGTCACCTGCGCCCGGTCCGCGTCTACATGGACCCGAACCTCGGCCGCTACCCCACGGTCTGGGCGGCGGCCGGCCTGCCGACGGCGGTCTTCGAGGTGCCACCAGCCACCCTGCGCATCCTGGCCAACGCGACGGTGGCCCCGATCGTCGAGGAACGGCGAGCCGCGGACGTGGCAGCCGATGCCGCTGAGGCGGCCGAGGCGCCCGACGCCGCTACCGAACCCTCCGGCGACGCCGGCGGTCCGCTCGCGACCCAGGGCAGCGGCGCGTGACCGCCGGTCGCGGCGCGACCATCCCCGAGCCGCGCAACGCCACCATCACCTACCCCGGCGGCCTGCGCGCGCGCTGGCGCTGGGGCGGCAGCGGCCAGTCCGCGGCGGTGTTCGCCCTGGCCGAGGCCGGTGGCAACCTCGTCGACCTGGGCAGCCGGGTCAGCGAGGATCCCGACGCCCTGTGCCGCGCCGAGCTGCGGCTCGAGGGTCCGCGCGGCTCGTGGACGGCGCGCTTCGCCTCGACCATCCATGACGAGCCGCGCGCGACGTACTGGGACACGGTCGGCCTGCTCGTCGTCGCCTACGGGTTCCACACCTTCGGGCTCGACGCCGCGACCGGCGAGGCGCGCTGGGAGCATCGCTCGGCCACGCCGCTCATCGCCCTGTTCGGCTCGTCGCGCCTCGAGCACGTCGTCGTCCAGTCCGAGATCGAGACCTTCGCCCTCGACCCCGACGGCACGGTCGCATGGCGGATCGCCCACAGCGACGTCGTGACCGCGGCGGAGATGATCGGCGGCCGCCTCGTCCTGACGAGCTTCGATGGCCAGGTCAGCGCCGTCGACCCGGTGACCGGGCGCTCGCTGACCTGACCTCGGCTGGCGGCCGACAGGCGCCGCGGAGATCGACCGTCGCGGCCCGGCGCGAGCCCTCCTCGCCACCCTCGGGCGGTGCGCCGCGACACCACTTCGACACCGCGTTTGTGGACAGACGGTGGATAACCTGCGCGGTCGGGCCGATTCTGGTGGACGACCGCCGTTGCCCTGTGCGCCGGCGGGCCGTAGCGTACGCAGCAGCCCGGAGGGGCCGAACGCTACTAACGGCGGCGATCGCATCAACGCCCACGTGTCGTGGAGGTTCCTTCGGGCCTTTCCATGCCCGACGCGTATCATCGCGGCCGTGACTCCCCTGCTCGTGATCGTGATCGGCCTTGCCCTGCTCGGGGTCGGCGCGCTGGTCCTGCGTTCGTTCGGGCCGCGCTATCGGGTGGGCCGGTTGCTGGCAGCGACCCCGGTCGTCTCCATCGCCGAAGCCGTCGAACTCAGTGCCGGTCCCGCGCGCTATGTGGCCGTCAGCGGCCGCATCGACGCCGAGAGCGAGTTCGAGGACGAGCACCACAAGCCGCTCGTCCTGCGCCGGGCGCGCATCGAGCGCAAGGCCGGCTCGGGCTGGGCGATCCTCGACGAGCATACCGAGGCGGTCCCGTTCGGCCTGCGCGAGGGCCTCGACGCCATCGCGATCGACCACGCGGCGCTCGATGCCGGGCTCGTCGTCGTCCCGCGCGAGTCCGTCGGCACCGCGGCGGATGTGCCCGATCGCGTCCCCGACGGGACCGACCCCGCGACACCCGTCCGCCTGCGTGTCGACCTCGTCTCGTCGGTCGAGCACGCCATCGTCGTGGGCGTCCCGACGCGCGGCGCCGGCGACGCCGACGCGACGATGACTGCCGGGCTGGGTCGGCCGCTCATCCTGTCCACCCTCGAGCGGCCCGAAGCCATGCGCGTCCTGACCGAGGGTCGCGAGCGCCGCCCGCTGGTGGCCGCCGTGGCTCTCGTCGCGGGCGCCCTCGTCCTGTCCGTCGGCGTGGCCTGGGCGGTGCTCGGGGCCGTGACCGGGACGGTCGCCGCCGCCTCGCCCGACCCGACCGCGGCGGTCGCCGGCGACCCGCGCAGCAGCGGCGCCGGTCCGGGCCTCGTCGGGGACCCGCTGCTGGCCATCGGCCTCGTCGTCGGCCTCGGCCTCCTGGCGGCCGCGGCCACGGTGCTCTACGTGCGGCTGACCGGGGGCCGGCGGACCTGATCGCGGCCCGTCGACGGCGATTGGGACCTTCGACCTATTGGCAAGAACTGTGAGATTGGTAGCCTCCGTGGCGTGGACTTCACAGTTCCTCCATCGCCGCGATGAACACGAGCCTGCCGCCCCGGCCGACGGACGCCACGCTGTCCGTGACCAAGGCCGCCCGGCTCCTGGGGGTCCATCCCAACACCGTCCGTGCCTGGAGCGACGCGGGGCGGCTGCGCTACTACCGCATCAATCCGCGCGGCGACCGGCGCTATCGACTGGGCGACCTGCAGCGGTTCCTCGCGGCGGCGGAGCACCTGCCCCAGGCTGACGGCCACCAGGCCCTCATCGGCGGACCGCGCCGACCGCTCGATCCGGCGACGATCGCAGCGGCCCTCGGCACCTCGCCGGGCCGGGCCGGACGCGGCGCCGTCGCGTCGTCCGCGTCCGAGCGCGACCGCATCGGTGCCGACGCCCGCCATCGTCGCGACCTGGCCCTGCTCGACCGGATCGCCCGGACCGCGCTGACCGGCTCGGACCTCGACGACGACCTGGGCCGCCTCGCCGGCGAGATCCGCGATGCCGGGTCGCACGCCCTCGTCGTCATCTGGGAGCTGACCGGCGACCGGCTCGTCGCGCGCGCCGCGGCGGTCGAACCGACGCAGACGATGCCGCGGCTGCTGGACCTGCCGCGCGGCTACGGCGTGCTCGGACGCGCGCTCGATGCGGCGCCGCCGCCCCGCAACGGCGCGTCGCGCAGCGTCGACCCGCCGGCCGTCCCGGTGATCGCCGGGCGGGACGAGCGGGTGACCCTGACGACCCTGCCGGGCGATCGGTCGGAGCTGGCGGCGGCGATCCCCGGTCCCGACGGACCGTGGGGCGCGCTGCTCATCGTCCAGGACGGACTCGACAGCCTCGACCGGCTCGACCAGGACCTCGCGATGGTCCTCGCCGACGCGGTCGGCACCATCGTCGGTGTGGCCCGCCACCAGGACGAGGTCGCGCATCTCCTCCACCGGGCCGAGGCGTTGCGTCGCGTGGCCGGCGACATCGGCAGCCGGCTCGACCTCGACCGGATCCTGGCCGGTCTGGTCGACCACGCCATGGTCCTCTTCGAGGCGGAGCGGGCCGCGGTCTTCCTCCGTCGCCCCGACGGCGAGGACACGGTCGAGGTCAGCCGCGGGCTGTCGGCCGGCTTCCTGAACTCGATGCGGGCGACTCGCACCCGGACCCTCCCGAATGCGGCGGCGGCCGCGCGACGGCCGCTGTTCGCCGTGAACTATCGCGACGATCCGCGCGGCGCCGACGCCCGTGCCGCGGTCGTCCAGGAGGGTTTCGACACCATCTGCACCGCGCCCCTCATGGACGGCACCGAGCTCCTCGGGATGCTCAACGTCTATCACGACGCGCCCCATCCGTGGAGCGCCGACGAGCTCGAGACCATCGCCGCCCTCGCGACCCAGGCGAGCGTCGCGATCCGCACGGCCCAGAACTTCCAGCGCATGGCGACATGGACGGCCCAGCTCCAGTCCATCCAGCAGCTCGGCGCGCGGCTCAACCACCTCACGAGCGTGCGCGACATCGGGATGGCCATCGCGACCGAGCTGCGCCAGCTCATCGACTATCACAACGTCCGGGTGTACCGCCTCGACGGCGACGACCTCATCCCGGTCGCGATGCAGGGCCAGGTCGGCGAGTACGTCGACGAGACCCCCGACCAGCTGCGGGTCACGATGGGCCAGGGCATCACCGGCTGGGTCGCCCAGCACCGCATCGCCCAGATGCTCCCGGACGCGGCCGCCGATCCCCGGGCGAACACGATCGCCGGCACCGAGGACGACCTCGACGAGTCGATGCTGATCGCGCCGATGCTGTTCGAGGACGAGGTCCTGGGCGTGCTCGTCCTGTCCAAGCTGGGCCTCCACCAGTTCCACGACGACGACCTGCGCCTGCTCGTCATCTATGCCAGCTTTGCCGCGCAGGCCATGGCCAACGCCGACACGACCGAGCGCCTGCGCGAGCAGTCGGCGGCGCTCGAGCGCCAGCTGCGCAGCCAGCGCGAGCTCATCAGCATCACCGAGTCGATCCTCACGACGCTCGACGGCCGCGCCGTCCTCGAGGGCATCACCGACCGGCTCGGCGGGCTCATCGCCTGCGACAACATCGCCATCGAGGTCGTCGACCCGACGACCGGGCTGCTGACCCCGCTGACCGCACGCGGCATCCATGCCGGGGACTATCTCGAGCCGTGGCTGCCCGGCGAGAGAGGGCTCGCGACCTGGGTCGTGGAGCACAACGAGCCGGCGTACGTCGCCGACGAACGGGTCGACGATCGGGTCAACCACTTCCGCGACCAGGACACGATGGACGGCAGCCTCATCGTCGTGCCGCTGCGTGGTCGCTCGGGCGCGATCGGCGTGCTGACCATCGAGCGGCTCGGGCTGGGCAACACGTTCGCCCCCGAGGAGTTCGACCTCGTCAAGCTGTTCGCGGCCCAGGTGTCCATCGCCCTGCAGAACGCGGAGATGTTCCGCGCGGTCGAGATCCGGGCCCAGTCCGACGACCTGACCACCCTGCTCAACCACGGCACGTTCCAGGAGTACCTGGAGCGCTATGTCCGCGACGGGGCCCCCTTCGGCCTGATCATGCTCGACCTCGACGACTTCCGCGAGGTCAACAACCGGATGGGCCACCAGGCCGGCGACGACCTCCTGCGGACGATCGCCTCGGTCCTCGTCCGGGCTGGCCGCGACTCGGACCTCGTGTTCCGCTACGGCGGCGACGAGTTCGCCTTCCTGCTGCCGCACACCGACGCCGACGGCACGGCCCAGGTCGCCGAGCGGGCGCGCGTGGCCGTGTCGCAGCTGGGGGGCCCGGTCAGCGCCTCGATCGGCATCGCCACGTTCCCGGCCGACGGCGCGACCCCGGCCGAGGTCCTGCTTGCCGCCGACCGGGCGTGCTTCGTGGCCAAGCGTGGCGGCCGTGACCGGGTCGCGACTGCCGCCGAGGGCCTCGCCCTCGCCGCCGAGTTCCGGCCGCAGGCCCCGACCCCGGTCGACTCCGAGGCCGGCGTCGCGGACTGACGACGCCGGGCCGGGCCCCGAGGCGCCCGTCACCGCGATCGCGCGACGTCCGTCACGATGACCGACATGCCGACCCGCCCGCGCCGCGCCGCCGCACTGCTCGCCCTCGCCGTCCTGGTCACGGCCTGCGTGCCGCAGCCGGCCGGTCGAGGGACGCCCAGCCCGGTCACGCCAGGACCGAGCGCCACGGCCGTCGCGGTGGCCAGCCCCAGCGGCCCGACGCCGATCCCCACCTTCGTCCGACCCACGCCGACCCCGCTCGCCACGGCCGTCACCTACGTCGTCCAGTCCGGCGACACCCTTGTCCTCGATCGCCCGGCGCTTCGCGACGACCCCGTTCAGCATCGCGTTCCTCAATCGCCAGACCCATCCCTCGCTCGACCCGGAGTCGGAGGGCTATGCGCCGGACCGGATCGCCATCGGCTGGACGCTGGCGATCGTGCCGGGCCTCGTCCTCGACGGCTCGGACCTGCCCGATGACACATCGTCGGCCGCACCCACGACCCCGCCCGATCCCGACGCGTCGCCGAGCGCGACCGACGAACCGTCCGAGGGCGGGGTCAGCGTCGTCGTGCGCCACGGACCGCGCTCCGTCGACACGGTCGCGCTGACCTTCGACATGGGCGGGCGCCTGGATCCGGCGGTCGACATCATGGACTGGCTCATCACCGAGAACGTCCCCGCGACGATCTTCCCGACCGGCCAGACCGGCACGGAGACCGAGCAGGGCCTGGCCGCCCTCGAGATCGTGGCCGATCACCGCGAGCTGTTCGACCTCGGCAATCACTCGTGGTCGCATCCCGACTTCCGCGACCTCGACGCCGAGGCGATGCGCGACCAGCTCGACCGGACAGAGTCGGCCGTGCTGGCCGCCGTCAACGTCTCGACCCAGCCCTGGTTCCGGCCGCCGTTCGGTGGCGTGGACGACCAGATCCCGGCCGTGGTCGGGGCGGCCGGCTGGGGCTACACGGTCCTGTGGGACGTGGACACGATCGACTGGAAGCCCGAGAGCGACGGCGGACCGACCACCCAGGCCATCGTCGACAAGGTGGTCGACCAGGCCCAGGGCGGCTCGATCATCCTCATGCACCTCGGTGGCTTCAACACCTTCGAGGCGCTCCCCGACCTCGTCGCAGGGCTGCAGGCGAAGGGCCTCGAGCCGGTCACCCTCGGGGAGATGTTCGGGGCCTGACGGCCGCCGGCAACTCCCCGGGCGTGCGCTATCCTGCGGCCTCGTGAACGCCGAGACGACCACCGAGCCGGGCCCGCGCATCGTCGTGACGGTGGCCGTGGCCGCGCGTCAGTCGGACCCGGGCATCGCGGCCGAGAAGGACCGCCGCTACGCCGACGCGGTCGCCCGCCACGGGGCGCGGCCGCTCCTGCTCGATGCCACCGCGACCGCGGCGGATCGGAGCGCCGCGTTCGCCGCGATGGACGGGCTCCTGTTGTGCGGGGGTGCCGACCTCGACCCGGCCCGGTATGGCCAGCCGCTCGCCGGCGCCGAGGACATCGAGCCCGACCGGGATGCCCTCGAGGCCGAGGCGTGGGCCGTCGCGGCCGATCGCGGCCTGCCCGTCCTCGGGCTGTGTCGGGGCCTGCAGGCCATCAACGTCTTCTCGGGCGGCTCGCTGCTCCAGCACGTGCCAGGACACGTCGGTGCCGCCTACGGACGTGGGCCCGCCGCGACCCACCCGCTGCGCGTCGAGCCCGACGCCCGGCTTGCCGGCTGGCTGGGTGGCCGGCTCGAGCTCGAGGTCAATTCCTACCACCACCAGGGCATCCGCCCCGACGACCTGGCCGCCGGCCTGCGGGCGAGCGCGTGGGCGGACAGCAGCGCCGGGCCGCTGGTCGAAGGCCTGGAGGCCACGGACGAGCGATTCGTGGTCGGTGTCCAGTGCCATCCCGAGCGCACGGAGTCGACGCCCGATGCGTTCGAGGGTCTGTTCGCGGCGTTCGTCGCCGCCTGCCGAGGCTGACGCGCGGGTCGTCCTCGGGCCGAGCGATGGCTCAGCGGTCGGCGAGCTCGATGAGGAACGGCGGCGTCCACAGCGTGGACGACGACGTCGTGAACCCGAGGATCGTGAAGGTGACGAGCATCGCCACGAGCGCCAGCACGAGGACCCGGTCGGTCCGGTCGAACACGAGGTGCCGGATCCATGAGCGTGGTCCCGTGCCGAACCCGCGCAGGTCCATCGCATCGATCGTGTCCTCGGCGCCCGCGATGGCGTTGATCACGGTCGGGATGACGATGGGGATCGTCCGGCGGAACCGCGAGATGATCCCGCCCGCGCCCGCCTCCCAGTCGTGGCCGCGGATCCGCTGGGCGTCGATGGTGGTCTGGAAGTCGGCGCCCAGGGAGGGCAGGAAGCGGAAGGTCAGGTCGAGCCCGTAGGCGAACTTGTCGGGCACGCCGAGTCGCCGGAAGGTCACCCCCATGTCGGCCGGCGCCATCGCGAACGCGAGCGGGAAGCCGACGGTGACCATCGCCAGGAACCGCATGAGCTGCGTGATGGCGTACGCGACCGACTCGGCGGAGATCGGGGTGCCGAGCAGCGGCATCGTGAAGTAGACGTGCAGCTCCTCCGTCGGCACGCCCGGGACCTGGCCACCGGTGATGATCGTGTTCACGAGCACCAGGAACGAGACGAACACGATGACGAAGGCCCAGTTCCGGCGGACGGCCGCGAACGGGATCCCGGCGGACCGGTAGTAGGCGAAGGCCAGCACCAGCAGGATCGCCACGATCCGGCCATCCCAGACCTGGACGATCGTGAACACGAAACAGAAGATCGCGATGACCAGCACACGAGGGTCGCGGCGGCTGAGCCACGACCCTCGTCCGAGGTATCTGGGCGCGTAGTTCATGGGGCGCGCCCGTCCCCGGGGATCATCGTCCGAGACGTTCCTTGACCGGCTCCCACGCGAGGACGAGGAGCGGGACCAGGATGATCGAGGCGATGAGGTTGGTGGCGACGACCGGTAGGTACTCGGTCGTCAGGACGGTGTTGACGTCGTAGCCGCTGATGGCCATGTCCGTGAAGATGAACAGGAACCCGACGACGATGCCGACGATCGCGGCGATCGCTCCGGCCGCCGCCTTGCGCGCGTTGCTGCCGCTCATCAGCGACATCAGGTACAGCGGCGCGAGACCGGCGATCAGACCGACGAGGCCGTTGGCGATGCTCCAGTTCCAGGACGTGAGCAGGCCCCAGCCGGAGATCTGGTCGCCGATGGCGTTGCCGACGAAGCCGGTGAAGAATCCGACGATCGGACCGAATGCGAAGCCGAAGAACGGGACGATGGCGAACGCCGGCCGGATGCTGACGTCCTTCGTCCCGGGCATCGGGATCTGGATGACGAGCAGGATCCCGTACAGTGCCGCGCCGATCGCGGCGTAGACGATGGTGCGGGAGGTGACCTCCCAGAGCCGGTCCCGGCTCATGCTCATCGTGGTCATCTGGGCAACAACCCTCCTGTGACTGTCCCTACCTCCAAGGTCCGGTCAAGAAGCGTCGACGCGACCTCCTTCCGCCCCGCCATGCGCCGATCGTTCGCGAGCGACGATGCGCTCGGCGAGCGTCTCGGCATCGAGGAAGCCGTCTGCACGGTCTCCCCAGCGCACGTTGGCTGCCATCAGCGACGTCGGTCGCAGATTGCATGCCGTCCAGCGTTCGGTGTCCGTGACCACCTCCTCGGGAGGCCCGTCGGCGACGATCCGACCGTCCCTGAACAGGAGGATACGGTCTGCATGGGTCAATGCAAGGTCCACGTCGTGCGTGATGAGATAGATGCTTTCGAGCCCGGGGATGGCCAGGACCTCGCGCAGGAACGCCGCCGACGTCTTGTGGTCCTGGCCGGCGGAGGGTTCGTCGAGGATGAGCGTCCGTGGCTGGAGGGCCAGCGCGATGGCGAGGGCGAGCCGCTTCTGCTGGCCGAACGAGAGCGATAGCGGCGGGCGTTCGAGGATGTCTTCGAGGGTGTCCAACGAGGCCCGCTGCAGCACGTCCTGGAGCAGGGCATCGAAGGTGGACGCGTCCCGCCCGAGATTGCCCGGCCCGAACAGGAGCTCCTCGCGGACGGTCCGGGCGAACAGCATCTGGCTCGGGCTCTGGAAGACGTACCCGAAGATGGTCGCGAGCTGCGCGGTCGTCGTGCCGGTGATGTCCGCCCCGTCGACGAGGATCGTGCCCTCGGTGAGCGGGATGAGCTTCATCGCGGTCCGGAACGCGGTCGTCTTGCCCGAGCCGTTGGGGCCGAGCATCGCGACGACCTCGGTGCGGCCGAGGCGCGCATCCACGCCGTGCAGGATCTTCGTGTCGCCGATGCCGGCATGGACCCCGCGGAACTCGAGCCGCGGCACGCCCGGCTCGTCGGGCTGGGTGGCCGGCGCGGGCGCCGGCGCCGGGGCCGCGAGCGTCGAGCGCTGCGCCGCTCGCGCCGCTCGTCGCGCACGCGCCGGAGCACGACGTCGAACGGCAGCTTCACGCTGACCGGGTCGGCGACATCGAGGAACCCGGCGAGCGGGCCGAGGTAGCGCGTCTCGCCTTCCTCCATGTAGAGGACCCGGTCCGGCTGGAGGTCGAGCGCCTCCTCGACGCGGTGCTCGACGATGACGACCGCGTCACCGGCATCGGCCAGGGCGCGCAGGATCGCCAGGAGGCGATGCGCGGTCGCGGGGTCCAGGTTGGCGAGCGGCTCGTCGACGACGTACAGGCGCGGACGCATCATCAGGATGCCGGCCACCGCGAGGAGCTGCCGTTCGCCGCCGGACAGGGCCGCCGTCTCGCGGCCGACCAGCGGCTCGATGCCGGCCTCCGCCACGACCTCGCGCAGTCGATCGCGGATGATCCCGCGCTCGAGCCCGAGGTTCTCCGGACCGAACGCGAGCTCGCTCTCGACCGTCGAGCCGACGATCTGCTTGGCCGGGTCCTGCAGGACGGTGCCGACGGTCGCGGCGATCTCGCGCAGCTTGAGCTCGGTGGTCGGCCGGCCCTCGACCAGGACCGTGCCGGCCAGCTCGCCGGGGTAGGCATGCGGGATGAGCCCGTTGATCGCCCGGATGAGCGTGCTCTTGCCGCAGCCCGACGGACCGGCGACGAGGACGACCTCGCCCGGGTGGACCTCGAGCGAGACGTCCCGGATGGCGGGCGTCGACGCCCGCCGGTAGCGGAACGTCAGCCCGTCGACGGCGACGAGCGGCCCGGCGGCCGCTGGCTCGGCCGGGGCAGGCTCCTGGGCGATCACGCGGCCGGGTCCGCCTCGATCCGGACCGGATCGTCGATGGCGAGGCCGAACCGCTCGGCGGCCGACGCCTGGTTCACGGCGAGCGCGAGGCCGTCGTAGTCGGCGTCGTCGTAGAGCAGCGGCTCACCGGCGGCGACCGCACCGAACATCAGGTACCAGGGCACGCTGTGGCCGGTGCCGCTCACCACGACGCGCAACCGGCGGCCCTCGACGAGGGGCCCGACCACCGCCGCGAGCTCGTCGGGCTGGCCCGCGAGGCGGACGTTGCCGAAGGAGTCGATGAACAGGACCGACGTGTCCAGGCCGCCGGCTCGGGCGGTCGCCGTCGGGAAGTCGAGGTCGACCAGGGTCGCCGGGTCGATCGCCGGGCCGACGCGATCGAGCGCCACCCCGGCGGCCAGGTGGGCGGCCACCGGCGCGAAGATGTCCCGGCCGTGGAAGGTGCTCGATGGCTCGTCGAGGAAGAACTCGGTGGCGGTCAGCTCATGGGCCGCGGTCACGCCACCGAGCATCCGTGCCGCCGGCAACAGCAGCCCATTGTCCGGCCCGACGAGCAGGTCACCGCGGGCGGCCCGCAATGCGACCGGCCGTCGCGCCGTCCCGACCCCGGGGTCGACCACCGCGAGATGCACGCCGACGGGCAGGTAGCCGACGGCCCGCGACAGCAGGAACGCGCCGTCGCGGACGGCGAACTTCGGGACGTGGTGGTTCAGGTCGAGGAGGCGGGCGTCCGGGGCGATCCCCCACATGACGCCGCGACAGGTGGCCGGTGCCGACTCGCCCCCGAAATCGGTCAGGAACGAGATGAGCGGCCCGGCCATCGCTCAGGCCGGCCGGATGATGACCGGGCGATCCAGGGCGAGCCCCAGGCGCTGGGCGGCGTCGCCCTGGTTGTCCGCGAGCGAGAGGTGGCCCTCCGAGTCGGCCATGAGCAGGGACGCGCCGACCGGGACCCGGCCGAAGGTCCGCTCCCAGATCGTCCGCTCGGTCGCGGCGTCGGCGCCGCCGTAGGCCGGGAATTCGAGGACCAGGGCGCGCCCCGGCGCCAGCGGACCGATCGCGGCCTCGAGATCGGCCGGCGTGCCGGCGAAGGTCACGTTGCCGTAGATGAGCACGTGGACGATCGACGACCGCAGGGCCCCATCCTCGACGACCGGCGCGACGACCGGGAGCCGGACGAGCTGCTCGACCGGGACGGTCGGCCCGACGTCCTCGTACGCCACGCCGGTCGCGAGGTGCGCGGCCATCGGGGCGAAGATGTCGCGCCCGTGGAAGCTCGACGTGACGACCGGCAGCATCAGGCTGCGGTTCTCGAGGGCGCGCGCCTCGGTGATGCCGCCCAACGCCTCGGCGGCTGCGATGAGCAGCCCGTTGTCGGGACCGATGAGGACGTCACCCCGGGCGACCTTGAGGGCCACCGGCAGCCGTTCGGTCCCGACGCCTGGGTCGACCACGGCGACGTGGGTGCCGACCGGCATGTGCGGCAGCGCGAACACGAGCGAGCCGGCGCCGTCGCGGATCGAATAGCGCGGCACCTGGTGGTTGATGTCGATGACGTTCGCATCCGGGCAGATGCGGAACATGACGCCGCGGCAGACGGCTGGCGCGGCCGGCCCGAAATCGGTCAGGAACGTGATGACGGGTCGCATGGGGAAGGATGGTACCCAACCCGGCACGTCGCGTCGAAGCGGCGCCGGGAGGAGGGTTCGGCGCCGCTTCGACGTGGTTTCGACCGGTCGGGCGGGGAGGAGGGTTCCACCGTCACGGTCGGGGATGTGCTGGTCAGTGCGGGCGGGGCGGACCCCCGTCGCGGGCGCCGAACCGGCCCGACCGGGCCAGCTCGCGCAGGAAGAGCAACTGATTGATCTGGCGGAGCGACCAGCGGACCTGGTCGACGGGGATGCCACACATGAAGGCGGTCAGGTTGGCCGCTTCCTCAGGGCTGAGTCCCTTCATCAGGAGGTGCCGATAGGTCGACCTCGTGACCAGGGTGTCCGCCGCCAGCCGGGCCGGATCCCTGGTCGTCGACCTCGACGAGGCGCGGGCCGTGGATCCAGACGCGCCCACGGAGGCCGCCACGCGGGCCGGGGATGACGAGGCGGCGCGCGGCGATCGCCCGCGTCCCCGTGTTCCTCGCTGCGCCGGGCCGTCCATGTCCCACGTGCCCCTCTGGATGCTGCGTCGCCGCCCCGATGATCTTCGGTGCGGTACGGGCATGTTCGCCACGGAGCCCGAAGGTCGCGATGACCCGGCGGTCCCATGCCCGCCGGTACTTGCGGCGGGGCCCCACGGACAGCGTCGCTAGACTCGTCCCGTGCGCGTCCGCCGGTTCGAGCTGCGTCTCATCGCCATCGCCCTCGTGGTCGCGTGGGCGGTGACCGCCGCGCTCGTGCTGGTCGCCTATCGACCGGGCGGTCCGCTCGACGTCCTGGTCGGGCTCACGACCCTGCTGCCCATCGCCATCGCGGCGGCCGCCGTGGTCTGGCCGCCCGTGGTCAGCGGGGCCGGTGCCTTCCCGCTCATGGTCTGCCTGGGCGTCGGATCGCTGCTGCTGCTCCTGCCGTCGATCGGCGGGGTCCTCAACCAGCTGCTCGCTCTCGGCTCGCAGACGCTCCTGCCCTCCGTCGAGGCTGCCTATCCCTGGTTCCTGGCCCTCATCGGGACGAGCCTGTTCGCCGGCTTCGGGGTCGCGCGGCGCGTGCTCGGGGGCGCGGCCCTGCGACGGCCGCGGCTGCTGGCGGGGATCACGATCGGCCTGCTCCTGGCCGTGCTGGCTGGGGTGGCCTTCACGAGCGTGGCCGTGGCCAACGAGCTGGCCCTCCACGAGCAACCCGGCTCGAGGACCGGCTCGCGCTTCGGGCCGACCGCCCTCGACGCCGCACCGCCGGATTGCGACGGCCCCCTGGCGGTCGGGGCAGCGGCGCGCCTGGCGACCCACCTCACCAGCCGGATCGACCTGCGTTCGACGGGCTCGGTCGACCAGGGCGGGGTGCGCAACGGGGACGCCTTCCGCTGGCTCGCCTACGTCGCGACCGATGCCCAGCTGGGCTGGTACGGCGCCGCGAGCCGAGAGGGTCAGGCCTGGGAGCGCAGCCCCGGGTCGAGCTGGCTGCCGGCGTCCGTCGGCGACGTCGCCGACGGGACCGTGGACCTGCAGGCCATCGACGCCGCCCTCACGCAAGGCTACCGGGCGACCGCCGAGGACCGCGGGATCGAGGTCATCGAGGGCGCGCCGGCGCGGCGCTGCCGGATCGCCGTCGACGGGACCACGTTCGAGGCCGCCTTCCCCCAGATGCGCTGGCTCATCGGCGAGGCGGACGTGAAGGACTGGCGCGGCCAGCTCGACTTCTGGGTCTTCCTCGACGGCCAGATCGGCCAGATCGCGGGCAATCTCAGCGGCGAGGGCTCGGTCGTCGAGCCCGACGCGCTGCAGGGCACCATCGAGGTCCTGCTGACCGCCACCGAACGCGACGGGGACTTCGTCATCTATCCTCCGGTCCGATGAGCGACGAGGCGGAGCGTCCGTTCGGCAAGCGCGATCGCCTCGCCCGGATGCTCCGGGTCGTGACGGTCCTGCGCGGCCACCCGGCGGGCATCCGCCCGGCCGAGATCGCGCGCCGGGTCGGGGTCACGACGCGGACCGTGTACCGCGACCTGAGGGCGCTCGAGACCGAGGTCGGGGTCGCGACATGGTCCGAGAACGGGCTGTGGGGCGTCATCAACGAGGAGTTCCTGCCCGCCCTCAAGCTGACCCTCGACGAGGCGATGGCCGTCGTCCTGTCGGCCCGGCTCATGGTCCGCTACGCCGACAAGTACGACCCGGACCTGGCGGCCGCCTTCGAGAAGCTCGAGGAGGTCCTGCCCGCGCCGCTCGCCGAGCACGTAGAACGGACCCTCGACATCCTCGCCCAGCATCCGCGCGACGCGGCGTTCAGCGAGCGCGTCCACCGGCTCACCCGGGCGTGGGCGGAACGGCGGGTCGTGACGCTCGAGTACGAGCCCGCGCGGTACGCGCCCGAAGCGGCGGCGCGCCGGGCGGTCGTGCGGCCCTATCTCATCGAACCCTCGCTCCAGACACACGCCCTCTACCTGATCGGCTGGGACGAGACGCGCGACGCGCTGCGGACGTTCAAGATCGAGCGCATCACCGACGTTGCGTTGACCCCGCGGACGTTCGAGCCGCCGGAGGCGGGCGCGCTGGAGCAGGCCCTGCGCGGCGCGTGGGACATCATCGCGGACCAGGCATCGACTCGGATCGTGCTCCGCTTCGCGCCCACCGTCGCGGCCCGCGTCATGGAGACGACGTGGCATCCGACCCAGCGCGTCGAGCGCGCTGCGGACGGCTCGCTGACCTGGCGAGCGACGGTCGCGGGGACCATCGAGATCCGGCTCTGGATCCTGTCCTGGGGCGACGAAGTCGAGGTCCTGGAGCCCGAATCCCTGCGATCTGATGTTGCGTCCACGCACCGTCGTGCGGCGGAGGTGCATGGCGGTTAGGGACCGTTCGGTGAGGTCTGGGGTAGTCTAGGAAGACCAAAGACGTGCCCCCCACACGCCGAGGACCCCCACATCGCATGACCCGCCCCCACCGCGGGCGACGCCTGTCCGTCGTCCTTACCGCGGTCTTCCTGGCCACCCTTTCCGCCTCGATCCTGCCCGGTTCGGCGCAGGCATCGGCCGAGACGGATGCCGAGTCGCACATCATCGATCTGATCAATCACGACCGGACCGCGCGCGGCCTGGTGCCCCTCCGGCGGATCAACGACCTGACCGCGATCGCCGGGAGTCGGGCGTCGAAGATGGCCTCGGCCAACAGCCTCAGCCACACTGTCGGGGGGGACCTCGGCAAGCAGATCGACGCCCGCATCGACTGGTACCGCTACGGCGAGGCCATCGCCTACACGACCGCGGCGTGGGCCGACACGGCAGCCCGCACCCTGTACCGGATGTGGATGAACAGCGACAGCCACCGCGCCCTGCTGATGAGCTCCCGTTTCAACTACGTGGGTGTGGGCCTGGCCCTGCGCTCCAGCAATTCTCGGACCTACGGGACGGTCGTGCTGACCGAGTCGCCCGACATGAACGGCGCCCGCTCGTGGTTCACGGGCAGCAAGGTCAGCGGCGATGACATCACATGGTCGTGGACCGGGACCGACGTCCCGCTGCAGACCCATACCGCGGGGATGCGTGACTACGACGTCCAGTACCGGGTCGGGTCCGGCTCGTGGCAGACGACACGGAACGACTCGACCGGCACGTCGATCTCGCTGCACAACCTCTCGTCGGGCGTGGGCTACGGCGTCCGGGTCCGGGCGACGGACCGCCGCGGCAACGCGGGCGCATGGACCGCCGAGCGCCGGGTGACGCTACCGTAGGCGACATGGCGCGCCATCCGTTCACCGCGGTCAATCTCATCAGCGACCCGATCCACGGCTACATCGAGCTGACCAAGCGCCTCACCCCGGACCAGGCAGCCGCCGCCGGGCTGCCCGCCGAGGACGTGGCCGAAGAGGACCTGCTCGACACCGCCTGGCTGCAGCGACTTCGCCGGATCAGCCAGCTCCAGAGCGCGCGCTGGGTCTTCCCCACCGCCGAGCATTCCCGCTTCACCCATGGCCTCGGGGTCATGCACGAGGCGGGCCTCTGGGCGCGCTCGCTCTATCCCAGCCTGCGCTCGATCCTGCCGGTGGCTGCCCCCGACGCGCCCATCCCATCCGAAGGCCTGGTGGTCGAGACCCTGCGGATGGCGGGCCTGCTCCATGACGTCGGCCACGGGCCATTCGCCCACTTCTTCGACGACCACGTCCTGTCGGCGTTCGACGCGCCGGCCGACCCGCGCCGGCCCGAAGCCAAACGGCTGACCCACGAGGACCTGAGCCAGCGCATCGTCATCGATGAGCTCGGCCCGCTCATCCGCGGCCTGCGCCGGGCGCCGGGTGCGGTGCCGGAGCGCGATGCGTTCGGCGACGGCGAGTCGATCGACCCCGCCTGGGTGGCCTTCCTCATCGCCAAGCCCGCGCTGGCCGATCCGTCGATGCCCCGCTGGGTGCGCTGGCTGGCGCCGCTGTTGTCCGGCGTGTTCACGGTCGACAACCTCGACTACGTCCGCCGCGACGCGTACCTGACCGGCGTCGCCGCCGGGTCCGTCGACGTCGAGCGGCTGCGTCGCTACACGTTCATCTCGGACCGTGGCCTGACCATGTACGCCTCGGGCCTGGGCGCCCTCGAGATGTTCCTGACCGCCCGGCGGTTCATGTACCAGCAGGTGTACTTCCACCGGACGGTGCGCGCCATCGACCTCGACCTGGCCGAGGTCTTCGGGCCGTCGGTGCGGGCGATCTTCGGTGACGGGTCGCCGGCGGACCGACTCACCGCCTACGCCGACCTCGATGAGTACGCGCTGCTGCACCAGGCCGCTCGCTGGGCACGCGGCATCGATGTCGACCAGGTCGGCGCCCCGATCGCCCATGCCTGGCGCGCCATCCTGCTCCGCCGCCCGACGTGGCGGGCGGAGGCCGAGGTCCGGGCCGAATACGAGGCTGGTGCCTTTCCCGACGCGCTCGTCGCCACGCCTCGGCGCGGCGGATCCGGGTCGGACGGCGGTGGACCTCGCGATCGTCGACGCACGGCCGGCCGATGCGGCCTCGACCGACGGGCTGCTCGCGCTGGAGGGCCGCGACGGCTCGACGCCGTCGCTCGCGGCCGCGCTCGCCTCGATCCCCGCGTACTGGCTCATCGGCCGGCGCTATCGGCGGCGCAGCGCCTGACGATCAGGGCGGGGTCGGCTTGGGGCTTGGTGCCTTCGTCGGCTTGGGTCGCTCGGGGAGGACGAGGAGCGGGTCGACCCGGGCGATCTCGGCGAGCGGCAGCTTCATGTGCTTGGCGACCTTGGGATCCATCCCGAACGTGGCGGTCTCGAGCGGGCTGAACAGGCCGTAGTGGAGGTGGCAGCCGGAGGCCCGGCCGGTCATGCCCTCGTACCCGAGGAAGTCGCCGGCCTTGATGGTCTGGCCCTTCTTCACGACGACCTTGCTGAAATGGGCGTACATGCTGCGGTAGCCGTTGCCGTCGTCGACGACGACGATGATCGGCAGGGTCGAGTAGAGCTTCTTCTTGTCGAGGCGATCGAGGTAGGGCTGCAGGTCTCCCACCCAGCCCATGAGGGCGTCGTAGTGGCGGCCGGCGGCCAGGACCACGCCGTCGTGGGCGGCCACGACGTGGTCGCCGCAGAACGTGGCCAGGTCCATCCCGTCGTGGAACAGCTCGCCGTCCACGATCGCGCGAGCCCCATGGCGTCGGCCCGAACGGCAGGGTCAGCCGACCCCGGGGCAGCGGCCAGCGATAGCCGGTCAGCGTCTCGACGGGGGCCGCGGTCGGCGCCGGTGTCGGGGTGGGCGCCACGGTCAGGGCTGGGCGTCGGCGTGGTCGTCGGCGAGGTAGCGGCGGCCACGGCGGCTCCCGGGTCGGTCGACGGGACCGCGGCAGCGGCGAAGTCGGCCGCGATCGGGGATGGGCTCGGGACGGCGCCCGCGACCGCGCCGACGCCGCCGAACGGCCCGGATCCGCCCGAGCCGAGCGTCGCGTAGGCGATCACGGCGGCGACACCGATGAGGAGTCCAGCGCTGAGCGCGCGTCGACCGAGCCGGCTGGGACGGTCGCGCTCGTCGAGGGGGCGGGGCAGGCCGGCCAGGGGTGACGGTGCCTGGCCTCCGCGTGACGGCATGCGCGCATGGTAGGGCGAGCGCGCAAGTCCGTGCCGCGGCCGGCGGTCCCGGGCCACCGCGACGCGGCCTTACCGACACCGGGCTTGCATAAGATCGCGGATATGCGTATCGTCTCGCATCTGATGCACCGCCGACCCTTCTCCGACGCCTCGAAGAAGAAGCTCTGGCGGCCCTGCCGGGAGGCACGGGCCCTGGAGCGCTAGTCGGCGCGTCGGGAACGACGGACCGGGGCCTCCAGGGAACGGAGGCTCCGACGGCAGGGGCCGCGGCACCACGATGGTGACCGCGGCTTCTTCATGTCCGCCTCCGTTCCGGCGAGGTCCCACCAGCGAGTGAGGACCAGACCCATGACGACGATCATCCTTGGCGACGGGCCGATGGGCCGCGCGGTCGCCGACGCCGTGCGCGACCGCGGCGAGCCGGTCACGATCCTCGGCCGTCCGCCGACGAGCCGGCACCCGGTCGACGCGTTGGCCGGCGCCGACCTGGTGGTCGATGCCACGCGGGGCGACGCCGTCGCCGGAAACGTGGCGGCCGCGCTCGACGCCGGTGTTCGGCACATCGTCATCGCCACGACGGGCTGGTCGGCGGACCGCGCCACCGTGGACGTGGCGCTGCGCGAGCGCGGGGTGGCCGGTGTCGCGGCGTCCAACTTCAGCCTCGGGGTCGCGCTGTTCGCGCGCCTGGTCGAGGCCGCGACGGACCTGTTCGGAGCCGTCGACGCCTTCGATCCCTATCTCGTCGAGTGGCACCGCCGGACCAAGACCGACCGGCCATCGGGCACCGCACTCGACCTCGCGCGGCGCCTGGCCATGCGGCATCCGCGCCTGGCCTCGCCTGCCGATCTCGAGACGGTCTCGATCCGGGCGGGAGCCAGCCCGGGCATGCATCTCGTGGGGTTCGACGCGGCCGGGGAGACCGTCGAGCTCCGGATCACCGCGCGGGACCGGACGGCCTACGCCGCCGGTGTGCTGGCGGCCGCCGACTGGCTGCGGGCGGAGCGACGCGCCCCCGGCCTGCACGCATTCGATCCCGTCGTCGACGACCTCATCCACCGCCAGCCGATCGCGGCCTGACCGCCGCCCAGCCGACCCCGAAGGAGACCAGCCATGACCCGCTCCACGACCAACGCCACCCGACCCGCTCCGGCTCGACCGGTACGACCGAGTCGCCCCGTCCTGCGTGGCGCCATCACCGCCCTGGTCACGCCATTCACCGCCGACGGCGCCATCGATGAAGCCGCCTTCCGGCGGCTGGTGCGCTGGCAGGCCATGGCCGGCATCGACGGCCTCGTCCCGTGCGGGACGACCGGCGAGGCGCCCACGCTTTCGCCGGCCGAGCGCGAGTGGCTCATCGGCACGACCGTCGAGGTCGTCGGCGAGCGTGCGTCGCGCGCCCGCATCCCGGTCATCGCCGGGACCGGCACGAACGACACGCGGACCACGATCGCGGCGACCCGTCAGGCCGCCGCCCTGGGTGCGGACGCGGCACTCGTCGTCGCGCCCTACTACAACCGCCCGGATGCCCGGATGCTCGAGGCCCATTTCCGGGCCGTGGCCGACGAGGGCGACCTGCCGATCGTCGTCTACAACGTCCCGTCGCGGACCGGGGCGAACGTGGACGCCGGCACGTTCCTGCGGCTCGCCGAGCATCCGCGGATCGTCGCGGTCAAGGAGGCGAGCGGCAACCTCGAGCAGATCGCGCGGATCTGCCGCGAGCGACCGCGCGACGTGGCCGTGCTGGCCGGCGACGACGCGTGGACCCTGCCGCTCCTCGCGCTGGGTGGCGACGGGGTCGTGTCGGTGGCGAGCAACGAGATCCCCGGTGAGCTCGTCCGACTCTGTGCCGCGGCACAGGCCGGCGACTGGGACACCGCGCGGCGGGTCCACGAACGCTGGCTGCCGCTGTTCCTGGCGAACTTCGCCGGGGCGCCCAACCCGGTGCCGGCGAAGGCCGCCCTTGCCCTCATGGGCCTGCTCGAGAGCGACGCCGTGCGCGCGCCGCTCCTGCCGATGGATGCCGATGGCCGGGCGGCCATGGCGATCACCCTGCGAACGCTCGGTCTCGTGGAAGCGGGCGGCGGGCGGATCGGCCTGACGACGCGGGCGGCCGTGGCATGACGACGCCGACGCTCGAAACCCGCGCCGGCCCGAACCCCGCAACGGTCGGCGTCCTGGACGCGCTCGAGGCGGGCACGCTGCGAGCCGCCTGGCCCGACCCCGACGCACCCGACGGATGGCGCGTCGACGCTGATGTGAAGGCCGCCATCCTGGCCGCCTTCGCCGACCGGACGACCACCGACTGGACGGCCGGGCCGCTGTCCTTCCGGGATCGGGCGGCCGTGCCGCCACGCGACCTGACGGGCGGGCCGTGGCGGATCGTGCCGGGCGGTACCGCGGTCCGGCGCGGGGCGCACCTGGCCGACGGCGTGGTGGTGATGCCGCCCAGCTACGTCAACATCGGTGCCTTCGTCGGGGCGGGCAGCATGATCGACTCGCACGTGCTCGTGGGCAGCTGCGCCCAGATCGGGGCGCGGGTCCACCTGTCGGCCGGCGTGACGATCGGGGGTGTGCTCGAACCGGCCGGCGCGCGGCCGGTCATCGTCGAGGACGACGCGTTCGTCGGAGCGGGCAGCGTCCTGCTCGACGGCGTCCTCGTCCGACGCGGCGCTGTCGTCGCCGCCGGCGTGACCCTGACCGGGACGTCCCGGCTGTACGACCTCGTGCGCGAGCAGGTGCTGACGGGTACGACCGAGCACCCGCTGGTCGTACCGCCGGACGCCGTGGTCGTCCCCGGCACGCGCGCGCTGGCGGGCTCGTTCGCGGACGAGCACGGCCTTGCGATCGACGTGGCGCTCATCGTCAAGGATCGCGATCCGGGCACGACCGC
This sequence comes from uncultured Chloroflexia bacterium, assembly GCA_963828965.1. GTDB lineage: Bacteria > Chloroflexota > Limnocylindria > Limnocylindrales > CSP1-4 > SPCO01. Next base: position 335,608 of record CAWHGL010000002.1, on the reverse strand, counting down.
GCGAACCGCCCTCGAGGCGCGGCTTCGCTGAGCCGCACGCGCCGCTCGAGCCGCAGGATCGTGTCGGTCGCCGGGCTGCGTAGCGAAGTCTTCATCGTTCGGGAGGTCCCATCGCCACCCGCGGTCGATACCGTCACTGGCGCACCGGTCCGTCGATGGGCCGGCCCCAGTGAAGGACCGCCCGCCCCATGCCCCGTCCCGCCGTCGATGACCTGTCCCTTCTCGCCACCCGGCTCCGCCTCGGCATCCCCCTGACCGGCTTTGATGGCCGCGAGATCCCGTTGCGGGATGCGAGCGGTCGCGAGCTCGACCCGATCGAGGCGGCCACCGAGCTGTTGCGCTCCGGGGCGAGCCTCCTGTGCGACGACGAGGCCGGGGTGCTGCTCGATGCGACGCGCCGACGGGCGGAGCGGATCGAGACCGCGTCGTGTGTCGCCGGCGACCCGACCCACCTCGTGGTCGCGCGGGTGACCGGCGTCCTCGTCAGCGCGGCCATCCGGGCGACCGTCATGGCCCGGACCCACGAGGCGAGCCCCACGGACCTGAACCAGGCGACGCTCCAGTGGTTCTATCGCCACGACCTGCTGCGCCGCCAGATGCTCGATGCCGATGCCGCCATGGGTGCGCAGCGCCTGAGCGCCTGACCTCCTAGGCGGACCGCGACCACGGACGCGGTATCATCCGCGGGCATCCGCCCGTAGCTCAGTGGATCAGAGCGACTGACTTCGGATCAGTAGGTCGGGGGTTCGAATCCCTCCGGGCGGGCCACGATCCACGCACAAATGAGGCTCCGGGCAAATCGCCCGGGGCCTTTCGCTTGGGACCGCGCCCCACGCCATAGCCCCGCTAGCCTGTGGCGTCACGACGCCGACTGATGATGGAGTCCATCCGCGCGGCCGACCGCTCTAGCATCGCTGGGGTCAGGTGCGCGTACACGTCCGCGGTCGTCGACAAATTCGCAGTCAGATTGAACGACTGCGCGCTCTCCTGGGGTCTATCGAGACGGAACGGCCCGGGCTCCAACCCCCAGTGAGCCCGGGCCATTTCCGTGCTGGTCGTCGCGCCCTTGATAGCTACATACGCGCCGGCTCAACGTTGGCGCAGCTGCGGGTGACGAATTATCGTCACAGGACGATCCGGTGCCCCGGTTCTCGATCCTTGGCCCTCGGTTCTGCATCTTGTCGGGGGTCCCGCCGCTCCGAGGACGCCCTGGCCTAACGGCCGGGGCGTCGTCACGTCGTCCTGGAAACCCTGCAAGGGAGAGTGCAAGGTCGCTCACCGACAATGAGCGGCGTTACGGACCCTCGGGCAGGGGGCATCGTCGGGGGGCGGTGAAATCGCCTGAGGGTCTGTTTCATGTCAGCGACCGACCCTGTTTGGCGGGCATCAAAAACGCCGGCCCGGGAGGATCGGGCCGGCGTGCGGGCTGGTCGCCTAGTACGACGACTTCGTCGTCACGAGCTGACGCAGGGTCTGCTCGACCTGCTCGCGCCCCTCACCCGTCTTGCGACTGATCGTGTCGATCAGCGTGTCGGGGTCGTTGCGGGCCGCGTCCCACCTGGTCGCTGACGCCGCTGTACTTGGCCTTCAGCTGCGGCTTGATCTGTTGGAAGTTGGACTGGAGCTGCTGGCGAGTCTGCTGGTCAAGCCTGACTTCTCCTTGAGCGTTCGTCCGGGGGCACGTCGATGACGATTTCGCCGGACTCGAGCCCGGCGAGCGAGCATTCGCAGTGCGCTGGCTGGGCTTGAGCGATGTGGAGCGCGACGATTTCTGTGGACAGCTCCTCGACGCGATCGAGGTGCTTCAGCGGCTCCGGGTGTTCGGTGGTGATCCGGAGGCGCCTGCCGCAGCGTAGGCCTGGCTCAGAGCGTGCACGTCCCGTGACATGAAGGGACCTCGGCAGCTCACCCACCGAGGTCCTGGTCGACCCTTCCACAGTCCCGTCGTCCCGAAGATGTGTCGGCGGGCGCTCCGTGGATGTCGCCGTTGTCGCATCGTCACTCCTGGGCCGCTACGGCGTCACCAGATGGCCGAGCGAGGGGCTTGCACCTGCATAGCAGTCACGCCACGGCCTCGATCTCGGCATGACGTGGCGTGTCGCGGCTCGTTGGACGGAGCAGGCTCCCGGGGCCGATGCCTGTTCGTCCCCCGGCCGGGCGCCCCAGCCGGGAGCCTTTACCAAACTCGTATGGCCGGACCGTCTCGAGAGTTTCGGTCCAGCCGTCCGGGCAGGGCCACACGGCGTCGCGCGCAGGTGGCGGAGCGCGGGGACGGCTGGACCCTCGACGATCTCGCGCCACCGCTCGGGGGGAAGCAGGCGCAGCTGACCGTCGCTCCGGACGATATCGGTTCGGTCGTGTTGCGTCTATGCGATCGCGTACCCGCGGTGCCGTCCGGCACCGGAATGAGGTGGCCCCGCGACACGGGGTCTTGCCCGTCCGGGGGGCGGGTGTAGATTCGCCCTTCGGGGCGCCCGACCTGTCACCGGCGCCCGGTCTAGGGGGACCGAGCTATGCAGAAGCTCGTCGCCGAGATCCTCGCCGCCTGGCGTCGAGCAGAGCGCCTTGAGCAATCGCTCGCGCCCGGCACCCCCGCCCATGCCGCGGCCCAGCGTGTCTGTGCGCGGCTTCGCGACTCGTACCACGATCTCGTGACCTCGGGAGCCGTCGCGCCGATGTCCAACAACGAGGCGCGGGAACTCGTGCGTGACGTCGCGGTTGATCTTGGGGCCGACGACGCGGACGATGTCGAAGCGGCCGGGTGGCATAGCTCTACGTCTTAGGCCGGCGGTCGCACGCACGCCTGCCGCTCAGAGTCGATCCACGCCCAAGCGCCGTCCCAGTACGCGCGCCCGCGCTCGATGCCCTCTGCCGCCGCCCTGGTGGCCCACGCCGCCAGCCAAGCGTCGGCGGTGCACTCGGTCATCCCGGAGCCGATCAGGCGGATCCTGACGGCGTCGTGGCGGGCTTCGTCGATGCGCTCGGGGGTCGATCGACGGGACATCGGGTGAGTCTGGGGTAAAGCGGCGTCAGGTAGCCTGTCACGCGATGGTCGATGCCGCCCAACACAGAGGTGCTTCTGGAGGTCGAGCAGTAAGCACGCGTCAGTCAAGGCAGCCCCCGGGAACCCGCTCCTGCTGTGGTTCGGTGATGAAGATGACGATGGACTCCCGAGCGACTCTCACGAGGCACGTGCAATGGGTGGAGCCTGCCTCATGCCCGACAGCACGACCTGGGGCAAGTGTTTGATGTGCGGAAAGCCACAGCGCGACGCGGCCCGATACGATCTTGGCGGCGGCCAATTTGCGTGGCTGGACCCTCGCTGCGCAGGCCGCGCCGGCCTGGGTCCCGTGACCACGGGTCAAGCGTTCTCAGACGGCCTGGCAATCGGCGCGGTACGTGCCGCGATCGGCTATGCGGTTCGCCGACATGACTGAGCCACGCCCTTCGGCCAAAGGGCTAGCAATGGCTTTCCGCGACCCGCGTGGGCTCAACGACCGGCTGCGCGCCACCTTCATCGAGGGAGCCGAGCGCGACAGCCCGCGACGGCTCGGACGCGGTCTGACGGCGGAGGAGCTGGATCGGGTCCTCCGGCGCTATCCGGGGGATGTGTGAACGCGATCCGCGGCATCGTCCGGACCTACGTAGTCATCGCGCTCCTCATCTGGACGTTCTTGATCGGCATCCCGATCATCTTCCAGGGCGGCAACGTCTCCACGATCATCGACTCGCCGGACGGCTCAACAGCGGGTGATCACGGCTTGCCATGGGCAACGATCTGGGTGGTCGGCGTCCTAGTCATCCTGACCATTGGGTTTCTCACCCGGAAGCGCGCCACCTCCGACATGGAACTTGGCCTGCCGTCAGTGGAGCCAGGGGCAAGCGCGGACGGGGAGGTGTCGATGACCGAACGCGACCTGACGCCGGCCGGTCTAGAGGCCGAACTAGCCGCGGCGCTCGCTGAGCGCGACGCGGTACAGGCGGAAGTCGACGCGTGCCGCGGTGGCGTGCCACTGGAGCTCATGCAGCGGCGAGCAGCGGCAGAGCTCCGATACCGCGAGGCGGAGAAGTCCCTATCTCTACCTACGAAGGCTCCGCCTCCTGCAGGCTAGGCGTCGTTTCACGCCCGGCGGGCCCCCATTTCATCGCGCCCCCGATGCCCCGAAAGACGCTCCGACGACGAGCGAGCGCCCGGCGTGACCTACCGGTCGGAGGTACGAGTGGCCGGCATCCCTTGGGCTCCTGCGGAGTCACTCGAACGCCGCCCTTAGCTGCACCACGGCCCGCCCGGATCCGTCGTGTTGGACACCGCAAGCGGCAGGCGTATGGTTAGGGCGTGCTCCCGCGCCGGAGTCCCCGCTCCGGCTCCGGGAGGCCATCTGCGGCTCGAGCCCGTCCCCCCGCGTGGCTCGAGCCGCTTCACGTGGCGAGCCGGATCGGCTGGACGTGACCGGCCCTTGACCCAGACGCAAGCGAAAACCCGACCCGCTGGGGGGACCAGCAGGACGGGTTAACAAGTCCAACGAGCCGACCCGCTTCTCCGTTTGGCCCAATGGCGCATCGCCACGAGGTTGCAAGGTCAGGCACAGCGGCCAGGCTCATGGGCGTGATCGCATCGTGTCGAGCGAGCGGACGCCCCACGAGGGGGTTCGGTGCAGGGCCGTCTTTCCTACGGCCGCAGCCCCACGCTGGCGAGCTCCGCCCGAGCGAGTCGGTCGTGGCGGCCGGCGGTCCAGTCGCCGAGCGGATCCGGCGTGTATTCAAGGAGGGTCGAGTAGTCGAGCCGGGATATGGCCCGCGTCGCTAGGGCGAGCTCGATGGAGGCGTCCCCAGCCTCGGGCGCCGTGCGAATCGCGAAATGGGCTGCCCGCATGCGCCGCAACCGACCTAAGCGCCAGGGGAGATAGCGGATCAGCCAAGGCGCGATCGTCACGAGGGCGAGCACCAGGGCGAGCACGATCGCAACCACGAAGATGAACTGCTCCAGCTGCGTGCCGAAGTCGGACAGCGGCTGGCCAGCACCAGCGAACGCGTCACGGGCGATGTCTCGGACCTGCGACCCGACGAGCGGCACGCCGGCCAGCGAGTCGCCCAGGTCGCGCCCGCTCTGGACCATGGTCTGGCCACCGGCTTGGACCGCACGACCGGCTTCGGCGAAGCCAGCCAGGAACTGGAACAGTTGCCAGACGACGTTCACCCAGAACACCACCCACAGGATGGTGGCTAGGTCCGCGACCTGTTCCTTCACCCGCATCGCCGGCAATTCGCTCCAGACCTTGATCATCGTGCGCTCTCCCGACTCACCGTTCCCGCCCGACACGGCCCCTCGGAGGGGTCTCGTGAGAGCGAAGGCTAGCGGCCGATCGCTCGCCGGGGAACACATCGCGGCCGATAAGTGTCCGTGGCGCCAGCGCCCGGCACATCGTTGGCGCGACTTCGCGTGGACAATGTCGCGATGGGGCTGGAAGGGCGGCGATCGCGAGTTCGGCGAGTGCGGGAGCGACTCGGGCGGGACGGGCCGCCCTGGACGCGTGGGGCGGAGCACGACTTCGAGAGAGTCACGCTTCCGGAGCCGGACTGTGACCTGCTCCGGGATCTGCTGATTGCCGAGGGTGTCCAGACGGTGATCGAGATCGGGCTCGCGTACGGCAGCTCGGCGCTCGCGATCGGTGAGGCGCTCGTCGCCGTCGGTGGGCCAGATGCGCGGCACCTGGTGATAGATCCGTTCCAGGAGTCGGCGTTCAACAACGTCGGCTGGGATCTGTTGTGCTCGGCGGGGCTCGATGCGACCACCGTCCTCATGGATCAAATGTCATCGGTCGCCCTGCCGCAGCTCTACGCCGAGGACTTCGTCGCGGACGCCGCTTTCGTAGACGGCAGTCACCGGTTCCACGAAGTGTTCGTCGATCTCTACTTCCTGCGGAAGATCGTGCGCCCCGGTGGACTGGTCGTCATCGACGACGACTGGGCACCTTCGGTGCGGGCAGCCGCGCGGTACTACGAGCGGAACCTGGGCTGGCGGGAAGTGCCGGCCGCTTTCGCTGATGGCACCCGCAGGCCCGTTCGCGGGGATCCGGCTGCGGAGGCAGTGCCACGATGTCGCGCATTGAGGCTGCCCGAACCCGTGCTCGAACCGGGATTCGAGGACTTCAAGCCGTTCTAGGGTCGCGCGTGGCTCTGGGCGGGTACTGGCGAGAACCCCGAGGCTGCCCGCCCGAATGTCCGGGCATCACGCCTCCCTCCACGACGTCGCAGGCGATCCCGGTCGGCCGGGAAGGCGTGCCGTCTCGTTGGCGAGTGCGCCTACGCGCCGCCTTCATCGAGGGCGCGGAGCGGGACAGCCTGCGGCGGCTGGGGCGCGGTCTGACGGCCGAGGAGCTGGAGCGCGTTGCTCAGGCGATATCCGGTGGACATGTGATGGATCGCGTGGCGCTAGGTGATGCGAAGGCCTAGAGCGTCAGTGCCGCGGATCTTCGGATCAACATGCCACCGCATCATGCGCCACGCGCTCAGTTCGTCGAAGTTCGTTCCGATGTTCCAGCTGTATTCCTGAACCACCCACTGGCCCAGTCCGGGCGGGCCAGAAAGATCCATGGCACGAACAGGTCCTCCGGACGACCCGGAGGGCCTTTCGCGGCAGGGGGAGCGCCCCGCTAGGGGTGGACGCCAGTTCCTAGATCGTACCGAGCGCCCTCGCGACCAGCGACCACTTCGATCGAGGTCCCCCTCGCGCGCGCCGCCTCGGTCAGTTCGTCGAGCACGGCATCGCTATGGGATGGGTCGTGGTGGAAGAGGATGAGTCGGCGAACCGACGCCAATTCCGCGAACGCGACTGCCTCGCTGACCGAGCTGTGACCCCAGCCGATCCGCCCCGCGCGCTCGTCATCCGAGTATTGACCGTCGTGGATGAGGAGATCGACGCCTGCGGCAAGATCGAAGCCGGACGTCCAGCGCGGATCATCGGGAAAGTGTCGCGCACCGAGCGCCGGCTCATGGTCGGGCAGGTAGGCAACGCTCGCCCCGTCGCCGGAGATCCGGTAACCGACCGTGGGTCCTGGATGGATGACGTGCTGGGCGACGACCTCGAAGCCGCCGATGCTTACCGGCTCTTCTGGCGCGTCATGCAGCACCACTCGAGCGTCGAGGTCGCGGAGCCGGACCGGGAAGAGTGGCGGCGAGAGATAGCGAGTGAGGCGCGTCCGCAGATCCATCGTCGCGGAGGCAGGGCCCCAAACATGGATCTCGCCGGTAGGCCGAAAGAACGGGGCAAAGAAGCCGAGGCCCTGGATGTGGTCCATGTGGAGGTGGGTCAGGAGGATGTCCACCCGCTCGACGGACGGGTCAATGGCGGCTCCGAGCCGACGGATGCCGGTCCCGGCATCGAGCGCGAGAATGGTGCCATCGGCGCTCACGATCTCGACCGAAGCGGTGTTGCCTCCGTAACCCGCCGTTTCCGGGCCGGAGCTGGCGAGCGACCCGCGGGTCCCCCACAGGCGGACGATCATCGGGTCGGTGGCTCCCAGAACATCGCGAGGCCGCCGAGGAGCTGACCGCTTGAGCCCTCCAGAGGGAGAGCGGTCACCACGAGCGAACGAAGAACGCCGTCTCGGCCCACGATCCGCAGTGGTCCGTGGACAGGGGTACGTTGGCGAATGGCGATGGCAAGAGGATGGGTCGCCGGGTCGGCCCGTTGGCGGCCCTTGGTGCGTGACGCAAAGGCCGTGGTCCAGTCGGCAAACGACACTTGGCCCACATCCTCGAAATCGAGGCCGAGCAGGGCTTCCGCAGCTTCGTTCACAAAGACCAAGTCGCCCGCAGCATCGACCACGAAGGTCGGGACCGCCAGGCCATACGCCAGCTGGCGAACCAGAATCAGCTCGAGGGGCAACTGGGCCACGACTACACCCCGTGGAGATCGAACAGGTCGTTAGATTGACTCTGCCAGATTCGCGAGGCACGCGCCCGCCTGGATCGATATCGGAAACGAGGTAGGCAAACCCCGGACGCGGCTGACCGGATCCGTCATCGGCGTTGTTGTTCCTGCGCGGCCGACACCCTCCGGGCGGGCCAGTCCCGGTCTCTTGAGGCAGCTCCTCGAAGCCCAGGGTGGCTCTGAGCGCCACCGTCACCGGCGGAGCGGCGGCTCAGGCCTCGCGTCGACCGAGCAGGAAGCAGGTCTGCATCAGCCCCTTGCCCTTGAGCTCGACGGCGCCGCGGGGCGTCAGCCTGAAAGCGATCCTGGATCTGGGCTGCAAACATGTCGGAGACGTGGATGCGGTTCGGCTCTGAGGCCGCCTCCAGGCGAGCCGCCACGTTCACGGTGTCGCCCCAGACGTCGTAGGCGAACTTGCTGGTCCCGATCACGCCCGCGACGGCAGGTCCGCTGTGGAGGCCGATCCGGATCCGCCAGTCGGAGCCCGGCCTGGCCGCCGCCTCGACCTGCTCGACCATCTGGAGAGCGGTCTCGGCGACCGCCGCGGTGTGGTCCGCCTCGGCGCCCAGACCACCGACGGCCAGATAGGCGTCGCCGATGGTCTTGATCTTCTCGATGCCGGTCCTGGAGCAGATCGCGTCGAAGCCGGAGAACAGCTCGTTCATCTCCTCGATCAGCTGGCCGGGCGTGAGGCGAGCCGACGTCTCAGTGAACCCGACGATGTCGCCAAAGAGGACGCTGACCGCCTCGTGGCGATCGGCGATCATCGTCTCTCCCGCAGCGAGCCGGTCGATGATCCGTTGCGGCAGGATGTTGAGCAGCAGCCGTTCCGACTTCGATCGCTCTGCCTCGAGCTCGGTGAGCAATGTCGATGCAAGGGTCGAGTTCGAGTCGTTGAATTCCTCGAGGCGGCGAACGTTGTCCTCGAGTCGCTGGAGGCGCCGAGCGAGACGAAGGTTCTCCTTCTCCAGCTCGTCGAGAGACCGAGGGCCCCCAGGCTCTGACGTCAAACCGATCGGACCTCATCGGCCGCCGACCCGAGCAGGACCGAGACCATCGTCGCGTTGTGGAACCGGCTCCCGTCGCCTGCGGTCATCGGGGCGATCTCCCCCATGCAGTACAGGCCGCCGATCGGCACCGTGTCGCCGAGGATCTCGCGCGCGAGCTCGATCTCCCGCCCGGCTCGCGTCCCGAGCAGATACTTTCGGGTCGCGCAGGAGAAGAGCAGCGCCCCGTCTGGCTGGACGCCGCTCGGGAAGGCGGCCAGGGCGTCAGCGAACGAGGCCGTCGCGCCCTCGAAGATCTGCTCGGTTCCAGCCATGGTGAGCTGGATGGTCGCGCCGTCAGGGACCGCGCCGAAGAACTGGATCGAGCCGCGCTCGCGGTCATAGGTGGTGGGCGTCCGCAGGTAGAAGCGTCCAGTCCCCGACGCCTCGAAGACCGCGAGCGGGTTGGCGATCGGCGGAGGGCCGGCGCCGACGTACCGCTCGTAGAACTCGAGGGCCGGTCGGCCGTCGATCTCGAGGACACCAGCGTCCGATGTCCGAGTGACGGTCGCCCGCGGGCCGACGCCACGCCAGCCGGTCTCGACACCGAACGAGAACGCCACCGGGCCGGCGAACACCATGATGGTCAGCGCATCGCCAACCAGGATATCGCCCGCGAACTCGCGGCTGCTCGCGCCGTCGCCTTCCTTGCTCGGATCGCGCGGCGCGGCACCGCCGCCGATGATCGGCACGCCATCGCCGAGGGCCGTCCTGAGGGCAGCGAGCATGACGCTTGCCTCCACGCCGCCGATCGTGGACAGGACGATGCACAACCGTGGCGGGAGCTCGGTCTTGGCCGTGGCCTCGGCGACGGCCTGGTGGGCCGCAGCGAGGGGGTCTGCCTTGAGATCGCGCCCCAGCCCGACCACGATGTCGATCGAATCAGACGTGAACACGGCCAAGGCCACGGAGTCTTCTCGGAAGCCCAGGACCGAGGACATCTCGCCCCCGCTGCTCGACCCGGCGAGCTCGATGCCCGGATAGCGGGCACGCACCGCGTCGATCACGACTTGGTGATCGATCCCCCAGGCGTTCATCAGGAGTCCGGCAGTAGGCGCCGCCCCCGCGAGCCCGGCGTCGCATTCGGCGAAGACGGCATCCATCGCGCTCGCGAGGTCGACGTCGTCGCTGTGCCCGATCGCCATTCGCAACATGGACGGAGGATACGCTTCGGACTGGTTCCGGCCGGTGGGCGCCCGAGGCCTGGTCCCCGGCGTTGCCCTGCCGCACCGGATCGCGGAGCTGGCGATGTCCCTGCAATGCGCGGCGCACCTAGGAGTCGCTCGGTCGCAAGGGCGCTGGCCTCAGTCTCCGACGGAGACGATCCCTGCAGCCACTCGGGGGATGCAGGTGCTCGATCTCCGGCCCCGTGTTCACACCGGGGTCCCACAGGACCCGATCCCTCGCGTACATGGCATCAGGGATCGGGTCTTGTGTCGTCCGCGAGCAAGCCTCGTGAGCCGACGCGATCGATACGGAAAGACGGGTCAGGCCGGCAGGACCGCCGCGCGATCTCACATCGCCGCCGCGAGCCGGTCGGCGTACTGCTCCAGCGACCGGGCGACCTTGGCCAATGGCGCCATCAATGCGGGGGTGCAGACCAGCCCGCAGCGACGGGCGAACGCGGCTGCATCCCGGAGGCGCTCCTCCATCAGCACCCAGGCAGCGGCCGCATGCGGCAACAGGTAGTCGACCTGGTAGAACAGCTCGAAGCCCGGACCGGCGGTGACGCCCGGGACGTCCGGCCCGACGGGCAGCGTCGTCACGACCGTGCCGAGCGGCTTGATCACCTCGTACATGAGCCCGACCGATACGTCGGCGAGAACCGCGAGCTGCTCTGGGGACTCGTCGGTGTGAGCGAAGTAGCGCGACAGGAGCTGGAGGAGGACCTCGTACCCCACGTTGAGCAGGTCCATCGCGCGCGCGGTCCCGGGGTCCGTGATCAGCGGGACCACGACACCGGTGGGTTGGGGACGGACATTGGCCGCCACGACGGGACGCGCGGGCTCGAAGTCCGGATCGGCCCGCTTCAGCTCCAGGTATTCGTCGAGGATCCCGAGAAGTCGCCCGAAATGGGCGTCGCGCCATTCGCCCCGGGCGCCCTCGCCCTGCTCGACGATCGTGTCGATGGCCTGCTGCGCCGACGCGACGTCGGTCACGGCCACGAGCTCCGGCCACCGGAAGTGCTCCTCGCCGGCCTGGGCGCTCGGCGGCCCGACGAACAGGCGCCCCGGGCCAAGCCGCTCGGCCAGGTACTCGAAGCCGTCCTGGATGGACCGGTAGAGCTGACCGATCGTGTCGAACTCCTGCAGGTGGGGGACGATCTCGTCGTGCTCGTCCTGGGGTAGTGCGACCGCCTGCGCGATGGCCTCGAACCCTTCGGCGTCTTCGACGTCCATGCCCTCGGGCCGCTCGAGGAATGCGAAGTGGCGGAGGGCTGCCTCGCCGAACGGCACGAGCTCGATGCGGACGCCGGCGGGATAGGCGTAGGCGGGCATCGGGAAGTTGGGCCGGGCGAGGCGCGGCGCGGCCCCGACGGCCGTGAGCAGGTTCTGGACGAGCGCGAGGTGGAGCATCTCCTGGTGGCTGATCTCCAGGAGCGTCCTGCGCCAGCGTTGGACGGCGACCAGCGCGTCCGGGGTCAGGCCCTCCCCGACGGACTGCTTGAGCGAGAACGCCGCGAACAGGTACTGGAGCATCACGAGGTGCTCCAGCTCCGCGGCCTTGCCGAGGGTGTAGATCAGCGCCTCACGGTGCTCGAGGCCCCCGCGGTGCGCATCACCCGGACCTCGGCGGATCTCCAGGACGCTGGCCAGCGGTCCTTGCGGGATGGGCGCGGATGCCTCGGTCACGACTGGTTCTCCTGGTGTGGGCCTTCTTGGGAGCGAGCGTCCTGAGTCTACGTGGGTTGGTTGATCGGTCGTCCGTGCGCGCCCGACGCCCTCCGGGCGCGCCAGCGAGCCCATCGCGATCACGGGGGGCGGCGGCCCCAAGTGGCATCAGCGAGCGTTCAGTTCGAGACGACGAACGGCCCCCGGGCCTGCTGCGTGTCCTCTGCGACCTCAGCGATGATCGTTGCCATCCGTTCCTGCGTCGCTCGATCACGAACCGCGACGCGCAGCGCGTTCCATCGAAGGCCGGCGTCACTCGGATACGCGCGGAGGTAGAGGCCGCGGGCGGCGCACAGTTCCCTGATCGTGGCCGCATCGAGTGGATCATCGAGCTCGGCGAGCACGAAGTTCGCGGCGCCGTCGCGCGGTCGGACGCCTCGGATCGCGGCCAGGCGATCCCGCAGATCCTCGCGCAACACGGCCGTCTGGCGGTATCGAAGGGCGTAGTAGTCCGGGTCGGCGATCGCCGCGAGTCCCGCCGCGGCTGCGGGCCTGCTGATCCCCCAGGGCGGCGTCATCCGCCGGATGTCGGCCATCAAGTCCACGGGCCCACACAGGTATCCGAGTCGGAGGCCGCTCAGCGCGTAGGCCTTCGACATCGACGAGCCGACGACGACATTCGGACTGGCCGCGGCGAAGCGCTCCAGTGATCGGTCCGGCCCGTCAAAGAGGGCGTAGGTCCGATCGATCCAGAAGCGGGTCCCCGGCGTCGCCATCGCGATCAGGCGGCGGACGTCGGCGGGGTCGAGCCGATAACCGAGGGGGTTGTTCGGATCGACAAGGACGACCAGATCGTAGTCGCCGGGGCGGATCAGATCTGGCAGCCGCGATGCCGCTGCCCCATCGCGTGGGTCGAACCGGAAGGTATCGACCTGACAGCCGACGAGATCTGCAAGGACGTGACGGTACTCGGCATATTGTGGTTCGACGAGAAGCACCCGTCGGTCGGCGGCCACCCATCGAGGCAACGACCGAAAGATCAGGTCGGAGAGGCCGGCTCCCATCGCGAGCGCCCGGGGGTCGACGCCGATGGTCGCGGCGATCGCGTCACGAAGCTCGGCCGCGTCTGCCGGCGGCGAAGTGGCCACCAGGTAGTCGATGTCGCTCGCGAGCACATCTCGCACACCGGGAGCGGGCGGAAACCAGGCGTCGAGTACATCGGCGGCGATGATCGCCGATCGCTGGTCGATGGACGGTCGCACGCCGAGCACGTCGTGCGAGGCTCCACCATGGAACGTCCCGGCGGGCCGCTCGAAGGGGACCGCGAGCGACCATCGGACACGAGGGGCGAATCGTCGCAGGATCCCAGCGAACGACGCCAGCTGCTCGCGAAGCTCGACCACCGTGGCGGTCATCAGCTCGTACGTGACGGCGCCGGACATGACCGACCGGCCGAGCCGATGCATCCCGACCCGCTCATACAGGTCCGCCACCTCGGTCCGGCCGATGATCACGACTCGGGTCCCGCCATGGTCCTCCACCCATCGAAGCGCGGCGTACATCAGGAGGCCCGCAACCGGGCTGCCGCGATGCGCGATGTCGACCGTGAGGATGCGGATCTCGAACAAGCCGTCATCGAACGGGAAGGGGAGCTCGGACCGCTCGACGTATTTGTCGACGGAGTACCGGCCATACCCGGGCGGCGTGATGCTCACGAAGCCAGCGAGGTGGTCGTCGATCGACGCGACGAGGTAGTGGTTGAACGCGTCGAGCGCATCCACGAGGCGGCCGGATCCGTTGGGATCGTGCTGGGAAAGCTCCCGGGCATACACCGTGTGCCGCATGCGGTAGATCGCCTCGCGCTCTCTGGCCGAAGCGAACGAGATCGCGATGTGCCCCGCGGCCTTACCGAGTGTTGCCGGATCCGGCATCAGCCCTCCTGGCTCCAAGCCTGGCACCGTGTGATCAGCCCATCGGTGACGGCCGCGCGAGGACCATCGCCACGACGTCGTCGATCGGGATCGCCTCCCCCTCTGCCAGCAGCTGGGCCGCCCGATCGGCGCCGAACCGCTCGTCGGCCGTCTCGGCCGGGTCGGGCAGGTGGAGCACCTTGACCGGGGCGAGCATGACGCCCTTCTCCCGGACCAGCCGGTACGTGGCGCCGGCGATCCTCGCGCCAAGCTCCGCGTCACCGTCCGACAGAAGCACGATCGCCGCCATGCCGAGGCCCCGAGCGTAGCCCGAGGCGTTGTCGGTCTCGCGAAAGTACCGGAGGCCATCGGAGAGGCGCGCCCACGACGTGGCCGGATCGCCGAGGCGCCAGTAGATCCCGGCCTGGAGGGTCATGCTGTCGGCGATGAGGTACTGGGCGCCGCTGGCCCGGAAGGCCTCGAGGTTGCGCTGCTCGAGCTCGAGTGCGCCCGCCTCGTCGCCGGAGAGGAACACCCCGAGCACGAGCGCCTGGCGCGCTCGAAGGACCCCGTCATCTCGGCCAATGGCCGCGTACAGGTCGAGGGCGAGCTGCTCGTGGTCCCGGAGCCGGCCGGGGTCGCCGTCGATCATCGAAAGGAACCCGATGTCGTAGTGGGCGTCGGCCAGCAGGACGTCGTCGCCCGACGTGGATGCCAGCTCCAGGCGCTCCTCGTAGGCGGACCTGGCCGCCGCGAAGTCGTTCATCCAGTAGGCGAGGCCGCCCTCGGCGGCGAGAGCGCCGATCCGGATCGGCACGTCGCCCTGCGCAGGGATCGCCAACAGCTCGGCCAGGATCGCCCGGGCCTCGCGGATCCGCCCCCGCGCCTGATACCAGCGCCAGATCGCACCCACCAGGCGCAGGCCGAGCCCCGCTTCACGGCTCGCGATCGTCCAGTCGATGGCGGCCCGCAGGTTCCGGTCGTCGCGATCGAGGCGTCGCATCGTCGCCTCACGTGTCGGCCCAAGCATCCCCGAGCCGGCCGCCTCGGCGATCTCGACGCACACGGTCCCGTAGCGCTCCTCGACCTGCGGGCGCTCCCCGCTGTCCCCAAGTCGCTCGCCCGCGTATTCGCGGAGGAGCGGGTGCAGGCCGAACCGCAGCTGCGCCTCGGGGCTCGCGTCGTCCCGCTCACCGGGCTCGATCCGGATCAGGCTCTTGTCGGCCAGCGACTCCAGGCCCGCGATGAGGTCGACGCCGAGGTCGTTGTCGGGATCGGCGACCGCGGCGGCCATCTCGGCCGTCCAGCTGCCGGCGAACACCGCGAGCCGCGCGAAGAGCCGCCGCTCCTCGGGTGGCAGCAGCTCGTAGCTCCAGTCGAACGTGCCGCGCAGCGTTCGCTGGCGTTCCGGCGTGTCGCGCGGTCCCGATCCCAGGTCGAGGCTCCGACCGAGCCGCTCGAGGATCGCCGTCGGAGAGAACAAGCGGATCCGGGCCGCCGCGAGCTCGACGGCCAGTGGAAGGCCGTCCAGGCGCCGGCAGATCTCCCCGATCGCGGCGAGTGACGCCGCGTCCGCGACGAAGTCCGGCCGATGGGCTCGCGCGCGGTCGAGGAACAGGGCGATGGCGGCCTCGCCGTCGAGTGGCGGGACGGGGTGTCCGCGCTCGCCGGTCACCCGCAGGAGCTCGCGGCTGGTGACCAGCGCACGCAGGCCGGGGGCCGCCCGGACCAGCCCGGCCACGATGCCCGCGGCGGTCGGGAGCAACTGTTCCAGGTTGTCGAGCACGAGCAGGACCGTCCGCTCGCGGATGTGCGCGTGCAACGCCTCGCTCGCCGTCCGGTCGGGAGTCTCCCGGACGCCGAGCGTCACCGCGATGGCCGGTTCGAGAAGGTCCGCATCCCGGAGCCCGGCGACGTCCACGAACCAGACGCCATTCGGGAACTGGTCGCGAACGGCACCGGCCACGGCGAGCGCCAGCCGGGTCTTGCCGCTGCCACCGGGTCCCGCCAGGGTGACGATCCGGCTGGCGACCAGGTCGGCCCGCACTCGCTCGATCTCGTCCTCGCGCCCGACCAGCGTGGTGACGTCGCCTGGGAGGTTCGTGGGCACCTCGGTCGTGCGGAGCGGGCGGGCGTCGTCGGCGGCGCCCGGGACGACCAGCCGGTAGAGCGGGATGGGGTCATCGAAGTCCTTGACGGCCCGCGGACCGTCGTCCACCAGCTCCACGTCGGCCAGACCGGGGAGCGGCGAGAGCTCGCTCGGTGCGCTGCGCCACGAGCGCGTCCGATACGACGATCTGGCCGCCATTGCCCGCCGCGGCGATCCGCGCGGCGTAGTTCACGTCGATGCCGACGTAGTCCTCCGGCTCGATCGGACCGTGGCCGAGCCGCAGGCGCCCCTCGCCGAGGTGGAGGCCCATCCGAACCCGCACCGGAGCGCCGTCCGGCCAGTTCTCGGTCGCGACGGTGCGCTGCGCCGCGACGGCGGCAGTGATCGCATCGAGCGGCGCGGCGAACGCCGCGAAGAACGCGTCGCCCTCGGTCTTGACGACGATGCCGCGCTGACCCTCGATGGCCGCGCGGAGGAGCTCGTCATGGCGCCGCACGAGCGCCGCCCACGGCCCCGACCCGATGGCGCGCTCGAGCCGCGTCGAGCCCTCGATGTCGGTGAACAGGAACACGACGGATGGGCCGGTAGGGAGTGCCATGACAGGCACGCATCATGGCAGCGCTGCGTCGCCCCGGTGCGCACGAACCACACCCACGAGAGGGACCTGTCGCCTTGCCGCACCGCGGCCGGTGCGCACGCGCTCCGCCCGTACCAACGCCGCCGAATTAGGGGACCCATGGCGAGCCGGACCGCTGCTACGTTGCGGCCTCGATGGTGGTTCGCGGCAGGCTCGTCGCGTGGCCCAAGCAGGCCGGCGGCAGCGCTCGATGGACCCGGGACCACGCCACGACCAAGGGAGAAGTGCCGTGACCGACAGGCGCAGGATCCGCGCGAGCATCGCCTCGCTCGTGACGGTTCTGTTCATCGCCCAGCTGACGGCGGTCGCCGCGATGGCGGCGCCCGGCGTGACACCGTCGCAGGTGACGGCCACCGTGCTGCCCGGCGACAGCACGACCGTCGAGAAGACGGTCGAGACCCCGCCGATCCCGGCGGATCCGGACGTCATCTTCCTGGCCGACACGACCTCCAGCATGAGCGGCGCGATCGGCAACGTGCAGGCGAACGCGGCGACGATCATCGCCGGCGTCCTGGCCGATGCACCATCGGCCCAGTTCGGCGTGGCGCACTACACGGATCAGAACTGCCCGAACCCCTTCGTCATCGACCAGCCGATCACGCCCTCCAGCGCGGCCGTCGTGACCGCCCTGAACGGGCTCACCACACCACAGAACGACTGCAACGCCGATGCGGCCGAGGACTGGATCAACGCCCTCTACCAGCTGGCGACGGATCCTGCGGTCGGCCTGCGCAGCGGGTCGACCCCGATCGTCATCCTCTTCGGCGACTCGTCCTCGCACGAGCCGAGCGCCGGGATCAGCCGTGCCACCGCGATCGGCGCGGCCGTGGACGCCGGCATGCGGGTCATCGCCGTGAACGTGCCCGGGACGCCGGGGTTCCTCTTCGACGGCCTCGACCATACCGGCCAGGCGACGGCGTTCGCCGACGCCACCGGCGGTCTGTCGCTCGACGCACCGACCGTCGGCGAGATCTCGGACACGATCATCGACGGTCTTGGGAACCTGCCGGTCACCATCACCCACGTCGTCACCTGCGACCCGGGGCTCAGCGTGAGCATCACGCCGGATTCGCAGACGATCTCGAGCGGTGACTCGACCACCTGGAGCGAGACCATCACGGTCGACGCCGGCAACCCGGGCGGGGTGACCCTCCACTGCACGGTCGAATGGCGGCTCGACGGAGTCCTGACTGGCCCCGAGTTCGTCCAGCACGTCACCATCGAGATCCCGGGCGCGGACCTGTCCATCGTCAAGACCGGTCCGGCCCTCGTCACCGAGAACGAGACGTTCTCCTACGATCTGACGGTCACAAACGACGGACCGGCGGACGCGACGGAAGTCGTCATCGTCGACCCGCTGCCGGCGAACTCGACGTTCGTGTCCGCCGATGCCGGCTGCACCGAGGCGGCCGGGACCGTGACCTGCGCCATCGGCGCGCTGGCGGCCGGTGACAGCGCCTCGCGCTCGATCACGGTCGTCGCCGGCAGCGCCGGGGGCGACCTGACGAACACGGCCACGGTCTCGGGCTTCAACACCGACCCCGACCCGTCCGACAACAGCTCGACCGTCATCACGACCCTCAACCACGACCCGACCTGCACCGAGGTCACGGCCGGGGACGATCTCTGGCCCCCGAACCACAAGTTCGTCCTTCGGACGCTGACGGGCGCGTTCGATATCGATGGCGACGCCGTCGTCACGACCATCCTCAAGGTCACCCAGGACGAGCCGCTGGACGCCCTCGGCGACGGCAAGACCTCGCCGGACGCCCGGCCCGGACCGACCGGTGACCAGGTCGAGCTCCGCGCCGAACGGAGCGGCACCGGCGACGGTCGCGTCTACCGGATCTCGTTCCAGGTCGAGGACGGCCGGGGTGGCGAGTGCACCGGCACCGCCCTCCTCGGGGTGCCGCACGACCAGCGCGGCGATCCGGCGGTCGACTCCGGCGACGTCTACGAGGACTTCCCGGTCGCGTCGTCGGTGACCACCAAGGCCAAGGTCCACGAGGCGGCCCCGAAGGTCCAGCGGCCGAAGTCGACCGGCAAGCCCGCCCCCAAGACGGCGAAGCCGAGCCCGACTCCCGAGCCCACACCGTCGGCCACCCCGGATCCTTCGGACCCGGGCGACGCCGCCGATACGTCCACCAAGGGCAAGTCGGGCAACGATGACAAGGAGAAGCCCGACAAGCCCGACAAGCCCCACGGCAAGTGATCCCGGGAACGGGCCGAGCGGCATGAGCTGACGCGACGCCCCCGAGATGACGCCCCGGCGCCGGCCCTCGCGGCCCGCCGGGGCGTCGCCTTATTCGCGCGCGGCCTGCGCCGCCTCGACCGCGCGGTGGACGTTGCCGTGGATGCGATCGCGCCCGATGCGGTCGATGAGCCCGTCCGCCATCAGGACGTCGGCGACGCCGGGCTTCATGCGGGCGAGGCGCATCTCGAGACCGTCCGCCTCGGTCAGCTCGTGGAGCTCGCTCAGCTTCGCGGCACCCTGTGAATCGATGAAGTTCACGCCCTCGAGGTCGAGCACGAGGGCGTAGAGCCCCGGCTGGGACGCGACGATGTCGCGGACGCGAGCGTCGAGCGCCGCGGCCGTGGCGAAGAACAGACCGCCATCGATACGGATCACGGCCACCCCGGGGACGGTCTCGTCTTCCGGATGCTCGTCGAGATCGCGGAACACCTGCGTGCCGGCTTCCCGGCCGAGGACCGGCATCGGCGGCCGGGTCGCGACGTGGATCAGCCATAGCAGCGACAGCACGATGCCGACGACGACGCCGAGCAGGACCCCGACCGACAGCACGCCGAGCAGCGCCGCCACCGCGATCCAGAAGTCGAAGCGCTTCACCCGGCGCAGCCGGCGGAACTCGGCGAGGTCGATCATCCCGAAGACGACCGCGTCGATGATGATCGCGGCAAGGACGGCCTTGGGCAGCTCCGAGAACAGGGGCGCGAGCAGGATCAGGGTGGCTACGACGATCCCGCCCGTCGCCAGCGAGGCCAGCGGCGTCCGCGCCCCCGCCGACTCGTTCAGCGAGCTCGCCGACAGGCTCGTGGAGACCGGCATGCCCTGGACGAGCCCGGAGCCGAGGTTGGCCATCCCCTGGGCGATCGACTCCTGGTCGAGGTCGATGCGGTAGCGATGCTTCGTCGCGAACGCCTGGGCGTCGCCGGCCGTCTGGGAGAACCCGATGAGCAGGAGCGCGAACGACGCGATGACGATCGCGGGAAGGTTCTGCGACACGACCTCGAGCGACGGCACCTGCGGGAGGGGCAGCCCACGCGGCACCGGACCGACGAGCGCGACGCCGTGGGCACCAAGATCGAGGACGACGGAGGCGACGAGGCCACCGATGACGAGGACGAGCGCGCCCGGCACCTTCGGAAGCGTGAAGCGGAGTCCGAGGATGACGGCCAGCGCCACGAGCCCGACGACGACCGTCGTGATGCTGAGTCCACCCAGGCCGCGGACCCAGGACGCGAGCTCCTGCCAGGCGTTGACGCCGTCGGAGGACGTCCCGGTGAGCTTGGGCAATTCGCCGATGACGACGTCGATCGCGGCGCCCGCCAGGAAGCCCGTCACGACCGCCCGTGACAGGAAGCTCGCGAGCCAGCCGAGCTTGAGGATGGCGACGAGCAGGAACAACGCCCCGGTCGCGATCGCGATCGCCGCCACCAGTTGCGGGGCATCCGGACCGGTCACGCCGGTCACCAGGACCGCTCCGCCCGCGACAGCGGCCAGCGACGAGCTCGGGCCGGTCGAGATGTGGCGGGACGTGCAGAAGATCGCGTAGACGATCGCCGCGGCTGCGGCCGCATACAGGCCGTTCTCCACCGGGATGCCCGCGATCCCGGCATAGCCGAGGTTCTTGGGCACGATCATCGCCGCGACCGCGATGCCCGCGATGAGGTCGCCCCGCAGCCAGCGACGATCGTAGGTCCGCGACCAGCCGAGGATCGGGACGAACCGGGTCCACGGGCGTGACGAAGTCGGCTGGGTCTCGGCGCGCATCCCGGAAGTGTCCCACCTGGGCCACCTGGCCAAGCGGGCATCCCGTCGCGGGGCAATGACGAACCCCGGCGGTCTGACCGCCGGGGTTCGTGCGGGTGCGAAGGAGCTCCGGAGGAGCTCGATCCTAGTTCGGGGTGCAGACCGCGAACGCGCGGTTGTTCGAGCTGCTGGTCGCGAAGTTCGTCGTCCAGTAGCGCGGATTGGTCGTGCCGTTGGCCACCATGGTGCCGCCGCTGTCCGACGGGAAGTCGATGCTGAGGGCACCGACCCGGGGACCGCCGCCGAGAGCATGGTTGCCCGAGCCGCAGTCGATGGTGAGCGAGTTGCCGCCACCCGTCGTCGGAGCGACGATCGTCACCGTGGCTGCCGGGCCGGCGGGGCCGGCGGGACCCTGAGGACCACCGGCGGGACCGGCAGGACCGACCTCACCCTGTTCGCCCTGCTCGCCCTGCGGACCCTGCTCGCCCTGGGGGCCTTCGGGACCCGTCGCGCCATCGGCGCCAGCGGGGCCAGCGGGACCTTCATCGCCCTGGGGGCCCGTGGCGCCATCGGCACCGGCAGGACCCGTGGCGCCATCAGCGCCATCAGCACCGGCCGGGCCGGTCGCACCATCGGCGCCGGCAGGACCCGTGGCGCCATCAGCGCCGGCAGGACCGGTCGCACCATCAGCGCCAGCAGGACCCGTGGCGCCATCAGCGCCGTCAGCGCCGGCGGGACCGGCAGGACCGGTGGCGCCGTCAGCGCCATCAGCGCCGGCAGGACCCGTGGCGCCCGTGGCGCCGGCAGGACCGACCGGGCCCGCGGGGCCCGCCGGGCCCACGCCGGTCGCGAACTTCGTGTAGAAGCGATGGAAGAACGCGGCCATCTGGCCACGCGTCGTGAAGTCCTCCGGGCCGAAGTTCCCATCGGCATAGCCGTTGGTGATCCCGTTGTCGCTCAGCCAGGCGATGTCGTCATGGAAGGTGTGCGTGGTCGGCACGTCGGGGAAGGTGTGAGCCGCGAGGACCGCGCTGGTCCCGAGGATCATCGCCATCACGGCGCCGAGGACCGCGGTCGTGCGCTTGGGCATCCGCTTGGGCATCTGTTGTTCTCCTGCTTTCTGGCGCTAAGACCGACGGCCGCCTGGATGGACGGCCTTCCTGGCCTTGTGGCGTATCGCCCGATAAGAGCGTGGGCGCGGGAGCACGCCCGCCGACGGACCGTAGGTGACGGCCGGTGCCTCCGGCCACCCGCCATTGGTCCTAGCGTGTCCTGCCATCCGGCTGGCGCGCGGGATCGCGCCGCTCGCGGGCTACGACGGATGACCGAGCGGCCGGTCGTACCGGCCGTCTTCCCCGGAGCCGAGGAGCGTCAGGTCTGCGGAGCCGCCTGGGGTGGGGCGCCGTAGCCCGACTCGGCGATCTGTCCCGCGCGCTCGCGATAGGCCGCGGTGACCGGTGCCGTGCGGGCGCGCAGGCCGTCGACCATCCGGTTGTACATCGAGAATCCGGCGGCGATCAGCACGGCCAGCTGGACATCGGCGTCCGTCGCGCCGGCCGCCTGCGCCGCTGCCACGTCGTCGGCCGTCAGCTCCAGGCCCGACCGCTGGACCGCCCGGGCGATGTGGAGCAGCGCCTGCACCTTGGGATCGAGGCCCTCGGACGACCCGAGCTTGATGCCGTCCAGGAGCGGGACGAGGTCGGTGTCGCCGGTGAGCTCGAGCAGGGCGGTGGCATGCTCCGCGTGCGAATCCATGCAGAAGAAGCAGTCGTTCGCGGCCGAGACCGCCGTCGCGATCATCTCGCGCTCGGCACGGCTGATCGTCGCGCCCGGGTAGTCGTTGACGAGGAGCTCGTCGGCGAGAGCGCGCAGATGCGTACCGAGGCCCGGCGTCAGGCGCATCGCCGCGACGATGCCGGGGACGTCGGGCAGGCCACCGACGATCGGCGCCTCCTGTGCGCGTTCCAGACGCTCGTCGTCGCGTGCCATCCGTCGGTCTCCTGTCGGCTCGGGGATCACAGTATGTCGCAGGACGGGTCGCGCCCTGTGCGTCCGGCCCGTTGGCAGGAACGCCCGAGTTCCCTAGCATCCGCAGATGACCATCCCCACCGAGCCCATCGGCAGCATCCCTCGACCCCAGTACCTCATCGACGGCATGCAGGCCGCGGCTGGGGGCACCATGACGCCGGAGGCGCTGGACGCGCTCTTCGACGACGCCGTCCGCGACACGCTGGAACGCTTCGAGGCGACGGGATCACCGGTCGTCACCGACGGCGAACAGCGCAAGCCGAGCTTCGCCACCTATCCGGTCGCCGGCCTGGGGCTGGCCCCGGGCGGCGTGACGATCCCCTTCGAGGACGGCCACACCCGCCAGCTGCCGGTCCTCACGACAT
This sequence comes from uncultured Chloroflexia bacterium, assembly GCA_963828965.1. Lineage (GTDB taxonomy): Bacteria > Chloroflexota > Limnocylindria > Limnocylindrales > CSP1-4 > SPCO01. The sequence continues at coordinate 312,757 of CAWHGL010000002.1, read as the reverse complement.
CGCCGTTCCGCTACGCCACCAAGGCCTTCAGCTACCTCGACGGCGCGAGCGGGCAGACGAGCGCCCAGCTGAAGCAGGCGGTGATCTCCGCGTCAGCCATCAGCCTGATGTATCCCGGCGATGGTCTGGACGGCTATCCGCGCGAGGCCTTCATCGAGGACCTCGTCGCCGAGGCGGCGTCCGAGATCCGCGGCATCCTTGACCGTGGGGCCATCGCACAGATCGACTTCACCGAGGCACGGTTGTCGCTCAAGCTGGACCCGTCCGGTGGCCTGCTGAACGCGTTCGTCGACCTCAACAACCAGGTGCTCGAGAGCCTCAGTGACGAGGACCGCAGCCGGGTGGGCGTCCACTCCTGTCCCGGCGGCGACCAGGACTCGACCCACAGCGCCGACGTCGGCTACGCGGCGCTCCTGCCGGCCCTGTTCCGGCTGAACCTGGACAACTTCTATGTCGAGCTCGCGAGCGAGGCCGACCCCGAGGGCGTGCTGTCGCTGCTCGGCGAGCACGCCACGGGCACGCGGCGGATCTTCGTCGGCGTGATCGATCCGATCGATCCGCGCATCGAAACGCCCGAGATCGTCCGCGACCGGGTCCTCCATGCCGCCCGGCACATCGACCCGAGCCATCTCGGTACCACCGACGACTGCGGGTTCTCGCCGTTCGGCGACGACACGTCGACATCGCGCGACACGGCCTTCGCCAAGATCCAGGCGCGGGTCACCGGCACGGCCCTGGCGTCGCAGGAGCTCGGCGTCTGACGCAACCGGACCGGGTTTGGCGAGGGCAGGAGCGGGCGGTCAGCCTGCGGGAGTCGTCGGCAGGTCCGCCACCGTGAGCCAGCGGTTGCCGATCGCGCGGCGGACCGCGAAGGTTCGCTCGAACGGCGTCGTCGCCCGGTCCACGAGCGCGCCCGTCGCGTCGTAGGTCTCCTCGGTCACGGTCCCGCGCGACTCGAAGCCGAGGCTCGTCCCGGTCTGGACGCCGAACGGGACGATGAGGACGACGTTGACGTCGTCGAAGGCGTAGTGGCGGACGACGGTCCGACCGGACGCCTCGGCCTCCGTGAGCCGAGCCTGCATCTCCGCGAGGCGGTCGCCGTGGTCCACCGCCGCGAGGATGGCCGGATCGCGGCGGAGGAGCGCCTGGTTCTCGAGCTCGAGGTTCTCGGCCAGGGTCTTGAGGATCTCCTGGGCGCCGGGGCCGGCGATGGTGTGGTCGTAGTCCGCCACGCCCTGCTCGACCGTGATGGCCGGGAAGGTGCCGGGATCGACCTGGCGCGGCACGTCGTCGAGCATCTCGGCGGTGTCGGGCACGACCAGACCGCGGGCCGGGGCGCCCGCCGCGACGATGCCGACCCCGATGACCAGCACGGCGACGACGGCGAGGACGACCCGGGCCGCCCCGCGCCGGGCGCCGGCCCCCGTCTCGCCCCAGCCGGCCAGGCGAGCGGCGTAGCGACCCAGGTGATCCGCTTCCGAACGCGGCTCGGGGAGGAGCCGGTCGAGCAGCGGGCGGGCGGCGCAGACCACCACCAGGCCCGCGAGCAACGCCACCTTCGTGCCGAACTCGTTGGTCTGGGGCGCCATCAGGAGGACGCTCGTCACGGCCACGAGTAACCCGAAGACGACGCGCCCGATCTGCCCGGCGGGCGTGGTCTTGGGGTCGGTGATCATGAAGAACAGGAAGATCAGCACCTCGGGCGAGGTCACGATGACCCGCCAGTAATCGAAGCCGCAGACGGGCGCGAACGCCCAGTTCGTGGTCATGCAGTGGCCGGATCCGGCCAGGATCCCGAGACCGATCGATAGCGCCACCCAGAACGTGGCCGCCAGCACGAGAAGCCGCAGCCGTCGCGTGATCAGGATCCCGCCGCCGAGGATGACCGTATAGGCCAGCAGCAACGCCGGCGTCAGTGGCCCCCACCAGAAGTCGAGCGGCTCCACCCGCGCGCTGCCGAGGACGACGAATGCGACGACGAGCCCGATGTTGGACGGGTTGAAGACGTGCGAGCCGCGGTACTTGATGACGTACTTGGTGAGGAGCGAGAACGCCGCCACGCCGGCGAACACGTACCAGGCGTACGTATTCCACGGATCGTCGGGCGGGGTGCCGACGACGCGCAGGATGAGGGCCACGCCGCTGCCCGTGAGCATCGCGCTCGCCGGCCAGACGAGCGCCCGGCTCGAGCGGAACGTGAGAGCCACCTCGATGATCGCGGTGGTGATGATCGCCGCCAGGATCTGCGGGATGCTGACCCGGAAGTGCAGGGCGACCTGCCCGAGGACGTGGATCGTGATGATCACCGCGGCCACGTGCAGGCGCGGGTCGCGGATGCTCGGCAGGATGAGCGGGTAGCTGCTGGCGCCGATCGTGACCGTCCGGGACGGCCGGCGGGCCGGCGCTGTCGCGGGGGTCACGTCGGTGGTTGCCACGGTCGCGCCTCGTCAGCCCCTCGTTCGATGATGGCGAAGCCGTTCGCCGCGACCGGCAGCCACGGACCGATCTCGCCGTCGGGCCACTGTACCCGGACCTGGGCCTCGTCCGCCGATCCGAGACCGACGTGGGTCCAGCCGAGCTGACCGCCACCGTGACCACCGCCGATGGTCACCTCGCGCCGCTGGATCCGGTCACCGACCTTGACCTCGATCCATGACCCGATGGCGTCGCGGTTCCCCCCGGCCTGCTCCAGCCGCAACCCCAGCCAGTCGCCCATCGGCTTCGGCGCGGCGGCGTCGCCGGCGCCGACGTTGCGCCACACGCGCGCGTCGGCCAGGCGGTCCACCTCCACCAGGTCGAGCATCCCGTCGAGGTCCAGGTCCACGAGCGCTGCCCCGCGGCCCTGGTCGAAGTGCACGATGCCGGCTGCTTCGGCGCCCTCCTTGAAGGTGCCGTCGGGCTGGCCGATGAGCAGGTTGCTCGGGTCCTTCGCGGCGAAGTCGGGCATCGCGGACACGTTGCCCTTGGCAACGAACAGGTCCATGAGGCCGTCGTCGTTGACGTCCTGGAACTCGGCGTGCCACGCCGTCGAGGGCAGGCTCGTGTCGCCGACGAACGGACGCGTCGCCGTCACCCCCCGTTCCAGGGCGATGTCGCGGTACGCCGGCCGGGACGGATCGCCCGCGAGGGTCTGGAGCTTGTTGTCGGCCTGGCTCGTGAGGTAGTAGTCGGGATACCCATCGCCCGTGACATCGGTGCTCGCGATGCCCATCCCCCAGACCTTGACGGTCGCCCAGCCGTCGGCGGCCGTGTACTGCCGGGGCGGCTCGCCGGGCGCCACGCGCCAGAGCTGCTCCTCGCCGTCCGACGCATCGCCGTAGTAGTGCCGGTCGTTGCTGACCCGCAGGTCCCGCCGACCGGACCGGTCCCAGTCGCTGAACAGCATCGAGAGCGTGCACCAGGACGGCGACAGCGGCAGTGGCGGGCCGAAGCGATCGTCGGTCGCGGCCGGCCGGACGAGGACGTCGTCGGCACAGGCGACCGCGTCCCCCGCCGCCGACTCGTCGACGTAGTTGCCGAAGGCCAGCGTCGGCAGGGTCGAGGCTCCCTCCCAGGTCGCGCTGAACGCCGTGGTCCAGGCGTCCCCACCATCGAAGCCCCAGGCCTCGTTGGCGCGTTCGAACCGGCAGTCGCCGAGCCCGCGCAACAGGACGTTCTCGCCGCGCCGGAGGACGGCCAGATCGGTCAGGCCGTCGCCGTCGATGTCGATCGGGTAGGCGCCGGTCACGCCGGTCGCATCACTGTCCGGAAGGGCGACCTCGCTGAATCGCAGCGGGCCGCCGACCGGGCTCTCGTTGCGGTACAGGGCGGCCGGCGCGGTGCCGCCAGCCAGGTAGAGGTCGGAGCGGCCGTCATCGTCGCAGTCGAATGCCGCGACGCCGCCCCCGACGATGTCGTCGGCGCCCTCGAAGGCGTGGCTGATGCCAGACGCGGCGGTCTCGTCGACGTAGCGGGGCGGCGCGCCCGCCGACGACCCGGCGCCGGTCACGACCGTCAAGACCGCGCCGAGGGCGACGACCACGACGAGGGCCGCCAGGCCCACGCCGAAGATGCGCGCTCGCCGCCGTCCCCTCGTCACCGCCTCCTCCGTTGCCTCGCCTGGAACGCCGTCCTCCGCGGACGGGACGAGAAGGGTAGCCCGCCGCGGCGAGATGGGTCGACCGCGGTCATGCCGGGGACAGGCCGCGCTAGGCGCCTTCGGCCGGCGCGGATCGCCGCTCCATGAAGACCCAGTGGTCGCGGTAGCGCTCGGGGATCTCGCTCTCCGGGTACGGCGCGATGTCGTCGAAGCCGCGCGACCGATAGAGCTGGTGGGCCGCAGTCATGAAGTCCGCGCTGTCGAGCCGGACGACCCCGCAGCCGTCCGCGTCGGCCGCGCTCAGCAGCCCGTCGAGCAGCGCCCGTCCGAGGCCGCCACCACGGTGCGCGGGCTGCACGTACATCCGCTTGACCTCGGCGATGGCCGGGCCGATCCGGCGGAGGCACCCGACCCCCACGACGACCCCGTCGCTGACGGCGACGAGCAGGTGCCCATGCGGCGGGCAGTACTTGTCGATCTCGACCACGTCGCGCTCGACGGTCGTCTCGACCGGCATCCGGAAACCGTGGTGGATCTCGAGCTGGTCGTTGGCCCAGCCCAGGTACTCGAGCCACAGGGTGCGTATCGCGCTCTCGTCGGCGGGCAGCTCGGCGGCCCGGATCCCGTCCATGACCTGGGTCAGGCGGTCGGCATCGGCTCGCTGGCCAGCCATCGTCCCTGGTCGCCGGGCTCCAGGACCCGGTGGCGGCCCGTCGCCGGATCCCATTCGTTGCGGCGGTAGTGCAGCTGGTCGTCGCCGGCGAGGATGAGGATGTAGGCGGGGTCGCCGACACCCGCGACGTGGCCGTGGTCGTGCAGGTCGTCGGGCGGCAGGAGGGTCGCGACGTCGGTCGGGGCCAGGGTGCGTGCCTCGGCCACCGCGAGGCGACCGTCGGTCACCCGGTAGCGGCGGTGCGTCTCGAGTCCCTGGATCGCACCGGCCACGATCCAGACGCCGTGGTCGTGGACGGCGCCCATCTGGCCTTCGAGCCGATGGACGAGGGTCAGGCGTGGCCCGCGGGTCGGGGCGACCATCGGCAGCCCACCGCTCCGCTCGCCCATCCGTTCGACCCAGGTGGAGAGGTAATCGACGTCGGCGGCGAGGTCCGCGACCGCCCGCCCGATGGCCGCCAGGTCGGGCGTTGCCAGGGCTGCCGGCGCGACGATGCGTTCGAAGAGCACGCGCAGCGGCTGGTCGAGGGCGGGCAGGTCGAGCGTTCGAGCGGTCATGGCGCGAGTGTAGGCCGACGATGCCGGTCCGGGCCACGCGGCGCCGACCACGTGCGGATTCCGACCGCGCCCGAGCGCAAACGACGCGCGGCGCGAGGCCGCACCACGGATCGGGAACCCGTTTCGGCCCTCGCCCGTCTCGCGGCTGACCGCCGGACCACACCACGGCGACGTCCAAGCTCGAAGGGAACGATCGATGTCCTCCTCCATCCGCGCCGCCGGAGCCCTGGCGCTCGGCGCCCTCGTCGTGGCGGTCGCCGCCCTGACCGTCCATCCCGGCCCGGCGACCGGCGCGCCCACGACCGACGCCGCCGCGCTCCACACGATCACGGTCTCGGCCACGGGTGCCGTCACCCTGGTCCCCGACGTCGCGCGCGTCAGCGTCGGCGTCACCGCTACCAAGCCCACCGTCAAGGCCGCTCGCGCCGCTGCCAGCGCGGCGATGACGGACGTGATCTCGGCCGTCAAGGCACTCGGGATCGACGAGAAGGACCTGCAGACCACCTCGATCGATCTCAGCCCGGTCTACAGCAACGCCTCGCCCGCGAAGATCACCGGCTACCGGATGAGCGAGCAGCTCCAGGTGACCGTCCGCGACCTCGACAAGGCGGGCGACGTCGTCGACACGGCGACGGCGAAGGGCGCCACCGACGTCAACGGCCTGTGGTTCGAGGTCGCCGACCCGGCGAAGGCCATGGACGACGCTCGTGCCGACGCCATCACGAAGGCCCGGACGAGCGCGCAGGCGATGGCCACGGCCGCGGGCGTGACGCTCAAGGGCGTCGTCTCGATGTCCGAGGCGACGGTCTCGTATCCGGGGCCGGTCTACGCCGCGGCGGGGGCGCGCGAAGACGCGGCGACCCCGGTCCAGCCCGGGACGCAGGACGTGCAGGCCAACGTCACGGTCGTCTTCGAGATCAGCTGACCACGCGGATGGCGGCCGGCCGCCGTCGCTGACGGAGGGGGCGGGGCGTCAGCCGGGACGACCGCTCGCCGCCCGGATCGCTTCGAGCACACGCGCCGGCGTCGCCGGCACGCGGTCGATCCGGGCGCCGGTGGCGTGGCGGATGGCGCCCAGGATCGCCGGGGCCGTCGGGATGAGGGCCGGCTCGCCGACGCCCTTCGCCCCGAACGGCCCGGTCGGCTCGGGGTCCTCGACGAGGAGGCACTCGATCTCCGGCACGTCGCCGATGGTCGGGATCAGGTAGTCATGGAGGTTGTCGTGGCCGACCACGTATTCCTCCATCAAAGCCAGGCCAAGACCCTGGGCGATGCCGCCGTGGATCTGGCCCTCGACGAGCATCGGGTTGATGGCCCGGCCGACATCATGCGCGGCCACGATGCGACGGACGACGGTCGTCCCGAGCTCGATGTCGACCTCCACCTCGGCGATCTGGGCACCGAAGCCGTACGTCTCGTACGGGATGCCCTGACCGTCGGCGTCAAGTGGCGTCGTCCGCGGATCGTACGAGCCGGTGCCGACGAGGATGCAGCCGTCGTCGTCCTCGGGCAGCGCGGCGAGGTCCGGCCCGGCCCGCTCCAGCCGTCGCAGGAGGTCCTCGGCCGCGAGTCGCGTGGCGTTGCCCGACACGAACGTCTGGCGTGAGGCCGAGGTCTTGCCGGCATCGGCGGTCCGGTCGGTGTCCCCGGTGATGCGCTCGATCCGCGCGACCGGAACCGCCAGCGCGTCGGCGGCGATCTGGGTGAGGATCGTGTCGGAGCCCTGGCCGATGTCCTGGGCGCCGCTCGAGAGGATGTACGACCCGTCACGGCGCAGCCCGATCCGGATGGTCGACGGGTTCGGCAGCGACGTGTTGCCGATGCCGTACCACATGGCCCCGATACCGACGCCGCGACGGGTGGGACCGGCGTTCGCAGGGTCGTGCGTGGCGGCATCCGCCAGCGCTCGGGACCAGGCCGGTCGCAGCGCGTCGAGGCAGGCCCCGAGCCCGGCGCTCGCGACGAGCACCTGTCCCGTCGCCGTGATCGAGCCCGGCCGGATGGCGTTGCGTGCCCGGATCTCCAGCCGGTCGATGCCGAGGCGCTCCGCGAGGTCGTCGAGGACCGCCTCCTGGGCGATGGCGGCCTGGGGCACGCCGAAACCCCGGAACGCGCCACCGATCGGACCAGTCGTGTAGATCGCGCGGGTGGTCGCGCGGACCGCGGGGATGGCGTACGGACCGCTGGCGTGGACCGGCACACGGTGGGCGACCGTCGGGCCCCACGACGCGTATGCGCCGGTGTCGAAGTCGCCATGGAAGTCGAGCGCGGTCAGCGTGCCGTCGGGCTCGGCGCCGATCGTCACGGTGATGCGCGACGGGTGGCGCTTGGTCGTCGCGAGCATCGATTCGGGGCGCGTGAAGACGCAGCGCACCGGGCGATCGAGGATCCACGCCGCGATGGCGACGAGCGGTTGGACGGACAGGTCGAGCTTGCCGCCGAACCCGCCGCCGCAGGCGCTCGGGATGACCTGGACCTCCTCCGGCGCCAGGCCCATGACGAGCGCGATCTCGTCGCGGTCCATGTACGGGGTCTGCGTGGACACGACGACCGACACCCGATCCCCGATGCGCCGCGCCCAGCCCGCCTCGGGCTCGATGTAGGCGTGCTCGACGTGGCTCGTCTCGATGGTCCCGGTCGCGGTCGCCGCGGACCCGGCCAGGGCGGCCACGACGTCGCCGTGCACGACCCGGCCTGCAGTCAGGATGTTGCCGGGCGAGCCCTCGTGGAGGCGGGTCGCCCCGTCGGCGATGGCGCTCGCCGGGTCCGGCAGCGGCGGCAGAGCGGTCCATGTGATGGGCAGCTCCTCGTCGCGGATCCGGGCGACAGTCAGCGCGTCCCCGACGAGCGCGGCGACCGCCTCGCCGCGATACCGAACGTAGCCATCGGCGAGGACCGGCTGGTCCTTGCCCTCGGGATAGATCCCGTAGCGGTTCTGGCCCGGCACGTCCGCGGCGACGAGGACCCGGACGAGGCCGGGATGGGCCGCATGCAGCGGCGCCAGGTCGTTGATCGTGAACCGCGCGTGGGCGTGCGGTGAGCGCACGGCGCGCAGGGTCAGGGCGTCGGCCGGCGCCGCGTCCGCCCCGAACAGGGATGCACCCGTGACCTGGAGGATCCCGTCCACGCGCGGAACGCGAGCCCCGACGCTGGCCCCCGCCGCTGGCGCGGGTGCCGCGGCGATGTCGCTCGTGATGGCCGCGGCCCAGGCATCCGGGCTGGCGACGCCGGCCGCGAGCACGGCCGCGACGATCTTGCGGTAGCCGGTGCATCGACAGAGCACGCCACCGAGCGCATCGGCGATCTGCGCCTCCGTCGGGTGTGGCGTCGTCTCGAGCAGGGCATCCGCGGCCATGAGCATCCCGGGCGTGCAGATCCCGCACTGCGCGGCGCCCATGGCGATGAACGCCGCCTGCACCGGGCGGAGCGCATCGCCGTCCGCGAGTCCCTCCACGGTGACCACGTCGCGATCGGCCAGCTGCCCTAACGGGACGAGGCAGCCGCAGACCGGCTCCCCATCGAGGCGGACCGTGCACGCGCCGCAGTCTCCCGCGTCACAGCCGACCTTCGTCCCGGTCAGGCCGAGGTCGTCGCGCAGGACCTCGGTCAGCCGGCGGAGCGGGTCCCCGAGGACCTCGACCGCGGCGCCGTTGACCCGGAAGCCGATGCCGGCCGCCGATGCCGACGCCGGACGGCCGTTGCCGCCGCCCAACGGCCGTCACGAGAGCACGTCCGCGACCGCGCGACGCACGAGCACGAGGGCCGCCTCGCGGCGGTATGCCGCGGTCGCGCGGACGTCGTCGATGGGCTCGAGGCCCGCCAGGTCGTCGGCCGTGATCGCCGCGGCGAGGGTCGGCCCGGCCTTCTGCGCCCATCAGCCGTGCCTCGACCGCGGGCAGCCGCTGGGCGACCTCCGAGCAGGCACCGACCACGACCCGGGCCGTGGCCACGCGTCCGTCGGGCCCGAGTTCGACCACGGCGGCGACCATCGCGATCGAGATGACCAGGTAGGCCCGTGCGCCGAGCTTGCGGAAGGTCGACCGCGCAGCCGGCGCCGGGTCGGGGACGAGGATCGCGGTCACGAGCTCGTCGTCGTGGCGCATGGTCCGGCGATTGCCGGTCACGAACGCCCCCACGGGGACGACCCGGCGACCCTGCCTCGATGCCAGCTCGACGCTCGCGTCGAGGGCCAGCAGGTTGGGCAGCCCGTCCGCGGCCGGCGAGGCGTTGCAGACGTTGCCGCACAACGTCCCGCGGTGCTGGATCTGGACCCCGCCGATCGCCCGGGCCGCCGCCTTCAGCCCGTCGAACGCGGGCGGCAGGTCGTGCCGGACGAGGTCGGTCCAGGTGGCGAGCGCCGGGATGTGCCAGACGCCATCGACCAGGTCGATCGCCCGCAGGTCCGGCAGGCCGGTGACGTCGAGGACGTCCTCCTCCACCGGCCGCCCGACCCGGGCGGGATACACGTCGGTGCCCCCCGCCAGGAGCGTCCGCGGCGGTCCGTCGGCAAGCGCGACGAGCGCATCCTCGAGGGTGGCCGGACGCAGGTAGCTGCCCATGGCGGGTCAGGCGCGGACGAGCGGAAGGACGTCGGCGGCGAGTCGGTCGAGGGTCGCGCGGTCCCAGTCGAGCGGGTTGAGGATGACGTGCTCCACGCCACCGAGGGCCGCGATCTTGGCCCGGATGCGCTCGGCCAGGGGCTCGGCTTCGCCGAGCAGGTAGAAGTCCTGCCAGTACTCGAGGTCCATGCCGCTGAAGGTCTGGAAGCGTGCGGTGGCGCTGGCCGGCGCCTCGCCCGGGGCGAGGACATGCACGAAGTTGGAATAGACCTTGGTCATCTCGTCCGGGTCGCGCCCGAACCCCGCCATCTCCTCGCGGATGATCGCCCAGTCCGACGCGACCATGTCCGCGGTGGCCGAGCTGTGCGGCACCCACGTCGAGGCGTACTTCGCGATGCGCCGCAGGACCGGACGGATCGTGTCCACGTGCTGGCCGTAGATCTTCTCGGACGGCTGCGTGCCGCCGCCGATCCAGATCGGCGGATGCGGTCGCTGGACCGGCTTGGGCTCGAGCGAGAGGTCCTCGAACCGGTAGAACTGGCCCTCATAGCTGACGTGATCGCCCGCCCACAGGGCGGTGATGGCCTCGAGCATCTCGTTCATCCGCCGGCCGCGCTCGCGGTACGGGATGCGCAGGGTGGCGAACTCGCCCTCGTGCCAGCCCACGCCGACGCCGAGGATGGTGCGTCCGCCGGACAGCAGGTCGAGGGTCGCCCACTCCTTGGCGAACGCGACCGGATCGCGGAATGGCAGGACGAGCACGAGGGTGCCGAGCTTGATCGTGCGCGTGACCCCGGCCAGCGCGGACAGGAGCGAGACGGGCTCGAGCCAGGTCGTCCGGTAGGCCGGCGGCGTCACGAGCAGGTGGTCGATGAGCATCGCGCTCTCGAACCCGAGGTCCTCGGCATGGCGCAGGTAGGCGCCCATCTCCTCGAGGCTCGTCGTCTTCTCGCCGAGCGCGAAGCTGGGTAGCCGCAGGCCGAACCGCATGGTCAATGCCCGCCGCCGGCCGGAGCCGGTCCCGTGACGACCTCCGCCGCCCGTCCGGCCGGAGCCGTATTGCGGCTGCGTCCGGTGACCACGACGCCGTCGACGAGGATCATGGAGATCCCCGGGATGTCCCCGACCGCCAGGGCCCCGAGGGCATCGTCGGCGGTCGACCCCTGCGGGGCGTCCACGATGATGAGGTCGGCAGCGCGACCGGGCGCGATGACCCCCTGGTCGAGGCCGTGCACGCGAGCCGTGTTCCCGGTCGCCATGGCCACGACGACCGCCGGGTCGACCCCACCCAGCGACGCCAGGTGGGCCATCAGCCGCAGGATGCCCAGCGGGACGACACCGGTCCCCGATGGGGCGTCGTTGCCGAGGATGACCCGCCCGAGCTGGTCGGCGGCGCCCGCGACCGCGAGCGCGTGCAGGGCGCGTCGACCGTTGCCGCAGTGGACGATCTCCAGGGCGACGTCCGGCGCATCCGCCACGATCCGCTCGATGTCCGGCTCCGACATGGACGTCGTGCCGCCATTGACGTGGGCCGCGATGTCGGGCCGGGCCGCCAGCACGTCGTCCGCGGTGATCGCGCCCGAACCGGCCAGCGACGGCCCGCCCGTGTGGTAGGTCGAGACCATCCCGTGCGCCCGTCCCCAGGCGACCATCGGGGCGGCATCGGCGCCGCGCTTGACGGACCCGAGACCGATCTCGCCGATGAGCCGGACACCGGCCGCGCCCAGCTCGGCAAAGTCCGCCTCGACCATCCCGAGCTCGAGGATGGGCGCTCCGGCGAGGACCTTCATCCCGCCGGGCCGGAACGTCGCGAACGCGTGGTTGACGGCGATGGCCAGCGCCTTGAGGCCGACGATGTCCTTCGGCCGCCCGGGCACGTGCGGCTCACCGGCGGAGATGCCGGTCGTGACGCCGCCGTGCAGCTCCGATTCGAGGAAGTCCAGCGTTCGCTGGCGGGGTGTGACGTCGCCGAGCGTGGGGTGGACGTGCGAGTCGATCAAGCCGGGCAGGACGGTGGTCCCATGGGCATCGATGACGACGTCGGCGCCGGCGGCGTCGAGCGCGCGGCCGACGGCCTCGATCCGCCCGTCGACGATGGCGATCGAGTCGGCGTCGAGCAGGGGCGTGCCCAGATCGCCCGAGACGACCTGGCCGATGCCGGTGATCAGCGTCCGCATGGACCGGGCCTCAGTGGAGGCCGTCCTCGCCGACCGCGTCATCGGCCGTGAGCCCGCCGATCCGGGCGAACGGCCGGCCGGCATTCGTCACGGCCAGCGCCAGCAACAGCTCGTCGGCGCCCGGAGCGTCGGGGACGCTGATCGTGACCGCGTCGAAGTGCGAGCGGACCAGCATCGCCTTGATGTGGTGGACGGGGATGTCGAGCGTCGCGCCCATCGCCCCGCGCTTCTTGACCGAGGGCAGGATCGAGACGCCGCCGACCCGGCCTCGGGTGGGCGCGCCGAACTTGGGATGGAGCACCGCCGCCACGTGCTCGAGCTCGCCGTGCTCGCCGACGATGCCGCCCTTGCCGTACGCCTCGACCGGGTCGCCGAGCGCCTCCTGGCAGCGGCGCATGAGCTCGTCGCCCAGGTACTCCCCGAGGTCGATCAGCTGGCTCACGTCCTCGGACCACGTCCCGGCGTAGGGGTTGGTCACGACGGCCGCGACGGCCACGCGGCGGAGCGGCCGGTCGAGGTCGCGGCCGCCATCGGACTGGATCTCTTCGCGGAACGTCACCCATTTTCGGATGTGGATCGCCACGGTCAGCCTCCGGTCCGGTCGCGCCAGCGAAGGGGGACAGTATGCCGCGCGACGACCGGCGTCCGTGCCCTGCCGCGGACGGTGCGCGGTACCATCACCAGGCCGCGCTTGCGCTCCTCCTGGTCCGTCACCAGCGAACGCGGCCCGAACGTCCGAGCGCCGTCCCTTGGAGTCCGACGTGTCGGATACGCTGGCCGTCATGGCCGCGACCTGGGGGGTCGTCATGGCCCTCTCCCCTGCCCTGCAGATCCGCCGGATCCTGCAACGCCAGTCATCCGACGACGTGTCGATCGGCTATCTGGGCGTCCTGCTCATCGGGTTCTGCCTGTGGATCGCCTATGGGATCTCGATCGGCAATGCCGCCCTCATCGTGCCCAACAGCGTGGCCCTGGTGGTCGGCGTCGTGACCGTGATCGTCGCCCGGCGCTACCGGACGCCGGCCATCGGCCGGTCGGTCGCGACGGACTGAGCAGGTCGGCGACGGCCGCGGGCTCGGGGGCAGCCCGCGGCCGTGCCGCGCGGGTCAGGCGGAGGACTGGCGACGGTCAGGCGCGGGCGGGCAGCCAGCCCGGCTCGGGATCGCCGAACTTCGAGAGCAGGTAGTCGCGGGAGCCCTCGACGGCCTGCCGCGGGGCGGTCAGGTCGGCCCGCAGCTTGAAGTCCTGCTTGAGGATCTCGCCGTCCACCATGACGGTCTTCACGTTCGACACGTCCGCGGCGCAGACGACCGCCCCGACGGGGTCGATGATCGGCGCCACGTTCACGGCCGACCCGTCGATGATCACGACGTCGGCCTTCTTTCCGGGCGTGAGCGAACCGGTCCGGTCCGCGATACCGGCCACCTCGGCCCCACCGATGGTCGCCCATCCAAGGACCTGGCGAGCGGTGATGAGCCCGGGCGAGGCCTCGAGCCCGTCGAGGTCGGCGTCCCACGCCTCCTGGTGCTTGCGGCCACGCTCCGACCCGAAGATCGAGCGCATCTGGGTGAACTGGTCGGACGGCGCGGTGGTGGCGACGTCGGACGACAGGCCGATCGGGAGGCCGTAGGCCAGGGCGGTCACGCGCGGGCGCCCAGCCATGGCCCATCTGGACCTCGATCTGCGGGGCGAACGAGACGTTGCCGCCCGAATCTCGGGCGAGCGCCCATTCCTCGTCGGTGAAGTGCGAGGCGTGGACATAGGTCGTGTTCGGGTACAGCAGGTCCATGTCACGCAGGCCGGTGATCTGCATCTTGGTGTAGCCGAAGCGGTCCATGGCGACATGGACCGTGATGTTGAGCCCGAGCTCCTTGGCGAGCTCCCAGTCGTGGCGGACGACCTCGGGCTTGCAGAAGTTGGGGCCGCGGGTCGCGAGGGCCATCGTGATGCGGCCGTCGTCGGAGTTGAAGTACTGCTTGCGGATCCGGCGCGCGTCGGGGCCGTTCGAGGTCAGGACGCTCCCGGTGTAGTCCGGCCCGAACCACCAGTCCACCAGGGACGTGTTGCCGAAGCCGTACGCGTAGACCGACCGGATCTTCGACTCCTCCAGCCCGCGGATCCCGGCGTCGGCGTGCTCGGGGGTGTTGATGATGTGGGACCAGTCGACCAGCGTCGTGATGCCCGCGTTGATGCACTCGAGCGAGCCCCACAGGTTCCCGGCGTACACGTCGTCGGGGCGGTAGTGCGGGGCGAACTTGTCGAGGATCGAGCCGAAGTAGGTGATCAGGGCGAAGTCCGGGGCGCACGTCCGGATCGACGTCTCCCACGTGTGGCGGTGCGTGTCGATGAACCCGGGGATGACGATGTCGCCGGCCGCATCGATGACCTTCGCGCCCTCGGCCGAGAGGTCCGGGCCGACCGCGACGATCTTGTCGTCCTCGATGAGGACGTCCGCATTCGGGAGCTCGCCGAGGTCCGTGTCCTGCGTGAGCACGATGCCGCCCTTGATCAGTGTCCGCTCAGTCATGCGTGGCTCCTCTGGTGCTGGTCCTTCCACTCCATCGACGGTCGGTCCTCGGGCCGGTCGATCCCGGCACGGTCATCGCTCGGTCGCGTCCACCTCCGTGTGCCGCTCGTCGCGGGGCCGCGACGCGCGAAGGTGGTCGGCGACGGCCGAGAAGTCGCGTCCGGCGCCCTCGGCGATCGCCTCGTTGATCACGTCGAGATCGATCTGGGCCTGCGGCATCGGCACGCCGACGGCCGTCGCGAGCTCAGCGATCAGGCCGAGGTCCTTGGCCGCCAGCTCGAGGGCGAAGGCCACCGGGGTCCCGGCCGGGTCCACGAAGGCCGCACGCTTGTAACCGACGAACGGCGCTCCAACGGCGCTCGCGGCGAGCACGTCGTAGGCCGCCTCCCGCTCGATGCCCGCCGACTCGGCGAGGACGAGGGCCTCGGCGAGGGCCTGGTTCAGCCCGAAGATGACCGTGTTCACGGCGAGCTTCATGGCCGCCCCGGTGCCGAGGCCGCCCAGGTGGATGATGCGCGGCCCCAGCGCCTCGAGGACCGGCCGGGCGCGCTCGACGTCCTCGTCCGACCCGCCGACCATCAGGGTCAGCTGCCCGGTCCGGGCGAGCGACACGCTGCCCGAGACCGGGGCATCGACGACGCCGGCCCCGGCGCTCGTGATGGCGGCCGCATGCGCGCGCAGGGCCGCCGGCGGCACCGTCGAGCAATCGACGAGGACGAGGCCCGGCCGGGCGCCCGCCACCAGGCCATCCGGGCCGCCGTAGACCGCATCGATCGCGGCGCCGTCGGCCAGCATCGTCAGGCACACGTCAGCTGTGGCGGCGGCGTCCCGCGGCGTGGCCACCACCCGGGCCGTCCCGCCGAGCTCCGCGGCGAGCGCTTCTGCCGGCGCCGGGGTCCGGTTCCACAGGACGAGATCGAAGCCGGCCGCCTCGATGGCGTGGGCCATCGACGAGCCCATCCGGCCGATGCCGAGCACCCCGACCGTCGTCATCGCCGGCGCACCTCAACGCGCCTCGTCGAGCCGGCGCGGGCCGATGACGTCGCTGGCCACCGTGACCTAGTAGGCGTTGGCGACGAACAGCTCGTCGCTCGGGAACTTGGTGATGACCATCGGCCCGTCGGCGGTCACGACGACCTCCTCCTCGATGCGGGCCGCCGAGAAGCCGTCCTTGGCCGGACAGTAGGTCTCGAGGGCGATGACCATGCCCTCCTTGAGCTCGACCGGGTGGTCCAGCGAGTTGAGCCGGCTGATGATCGGCCGCTCGTGGAGGAACAGGCCCACGCTGTGCCCGAACTGCAGGCCGAAGCACTCCATCTCGCTGCTGAACCCGAACTCCTCGGCCTTCGGCCAGACCTTGGCGACCTGGTCCGTGGTGACGCCCGGACGCATGAGCTCGATCGACGCGTCGATCCACGCGCGGGCCTGCTTGTAGGCGTCGCGCTGCGCGTCGTTGGCCGAGCCCACGTTGAACGTGCGGTAGTAGCACGTCTTGTAGCCGAGGAACGTGTGGATGATGTCGAAGAAGGCCTGGTCGCCGGGCCGGATCATCCGGTCGCTGAACACGTGCGGGTGCGGGCTGCAGCGCTCGCCCGACACGGCGTTGATGTTGTCGACGTGCTCGGACCCCTGGTCGAACAGGTACTTCGTGACCTCGGCGACGAGCTCGTTCTCGCGGACGCCCGGCTTGAGCCGCTCGGAGATGAGCTGGTAGGCGCCGTCGACCATGGCGCAGGCCGTGTTGAGCAGGATGATCTCGTCGATCGACTTGACCTCGCGGGCGTCGAGCATGACCTGCTGGCCGTCGCGGACGGTGATGCCCTCCGCCTCGAGCGCGGCGACCATCGGCGGTTCGACGATGTCGACGCCGAGCGGCATGCCGGCCACACCCTCGGCCTTGAGGATGCCGGCGATCTCGCGGGCCGCCGCCCGGAACAGGCCGGCCTCCGGGGCGACCGCGCCGCGCAGCCCGACCATCCCGGCGTGCACGTTCTCGACCGGCAGCCACGGACAGTTGAGTCGGTGGTGCTTGGCCGCCGAGCCGAAGTCCCAGATGTGCGGACGCCCGCCGCGCGTGAGCAGCGCATAGCGGGTCATCTTGTCGCGCGCCCACTCACCGATGTGGGTGCTCGTCGTGTACCGGATGTTGTTGAAGTCGAAGAGCAGCACGGCGCCCAGGTCCGAGGCGGCGAGCGCGGCGTCGGCCCGGCCGAACCGGTACTGGCGAAGGCGCTCGACGTTCCAGCGCTCTTCCCAGTCGACGTTCATGGAGCCGGGTGACGCGACCGGTCGGTTCATGCGGGCGTACTCCGTGGCTGGCCGCGAGCCGGGTCGGGGTCGGCTGCGGGACCGTTGCACTGTTCATTCATGCTACACATCGCAACCGAGCATCGAGGTGACATGGCCCACGTAGCACGCATCGACTGGTCCTTCGTCGACCACCCAGGCGGCTCGACCACGACGTCAGTCGGGGCTCGCCCGGCAGCGCATCGTCGGGACCGGAGCAGGGTGCCGTCCACACGGATCTCGCCGTCGGCGCGCTCGCGCCAGGCGGCTGGGTCGCGCCCCACGTGCATTCGTTCGAGGAGGCGCTGTACGTCCTCGCGGGTGAGCTGCTCCTCGATCTCGGCGGGGTCGTCCATCGACTCGTCGAGGGCGACTTCGCGTTGATGCCGGTCGGCCTGCGGCACGCGCTCGGCAACGACGGCGCGGCGGCCGGTGCGCTGGCTGTCGCTCAACTCGCCGCAGCGTCTGGATCCCGCGGCGGGCCGGCGTGACACGTTCTATGGCGCGCCACAGGACCTCGCCGCCATGGCCGCGGCGGCGACCCGGCCCGCGTTCGGGGATCCGTCGCTGCGCCTCGTCGGGCACTACCTCGGGACCGGCCCGCAGATCGAGGCGCTGGCCGTCCGCGATCCTGCCCGGGGCCGGGCACCGGCAGGGATGGACACGGCGATCCTTGCCTACAGCGGGATCTCGGTGAAGATGATGGTCGATCGCGTCCTGGGCGCCGACCACGTGACGATGTTCACGGTCGACTACGAGCCGGGCGGCTCGGCCCAGCAGCACGACCATCCGTTCGAGGAGGCCTACGTCTTCGTCGCCGGGGAGGTCGAGGCCGAGCTCGATGGCGAACATCACGTCCTTCGGCCCGGTGACGTGGTCTTCGCCCCGGTCGGCTCCGTCCATGGCTTCTACAACACCGGCACCGAGCGCGTGCGCTGGATCGAGACCCAGGCGCCCCAGCCGCCCGCACGCCACGCCTATCGCTGGAATGCCAGCTGGGAACGCTACGAACGGGACCATCCCGAAGGAGGGAGCTGACCATGGCAGAGGATGGAGCGGTCGTCGTCGTCGGAGGCACGCGGGCCATCGGCCTGGAGCTGGTGCGCCACTACGCAAGCCAGGGTCGCGAGGTCATCCTCACCGGACGAGATCCCGAGTCGGTGGTGACCGCCGCGGACGCGGTCGGCGGGCGGACACGCGGCATCACCTTCGACCTGGCCGAGCCGACGAGCATCGCGCCAGCCCTCGCGGGCATCGGTCCGGTCCAGCGCCTGGCGCTGGTCGCCATCGATCGCGACCACAACACGATCAAGGACTACGACATCGCCCGGGCCATCCAGCTCGTGACGCTCAAGCTCGTTGGGTACACGGAGGTCGTGCACGCGCTACACGAGCGGTTCACCACGGACGCCAGCATCCTGTTGTTCGGCGGGATGGCCAAGGAGCGGCCCTACATCGGATCGACGACCGTCACCACGGTCAACGGCGGCGTGGTCGGCCTGACCCGGACGTTGGTCGAGGAGCTCCGGCCGCTGCGCACGAACTCACTCCATCCGGGCGTCGTCGGCGACAGCCCGTACTGGTCGGAGAAACCGGCGGCCATCGACCGCTACACGTCCGAGACGCCGATCGGGCGACTGGCGTCGATGAGCGAGATCGTGGATGCGGCCGTGTTCCTGCTCGAGAACAGGGCGGTCAACGGGGTGGAGTTGATCGTCGACGGAGGATGGCACTGCCGGTAGCGTTCTGAAGCGGTCACGTCGGCGGGCGGTGATCGCGGCCCATCCGGGCGTTGCCTGCTGCGCTCCGCTCGCTCACGCACCTGCGGGTGCGCTCGCTCACGTGCTCGTCGGCGCCTTCGGCTGAGCCGCGCCTACCGCCCGAGTCTCCGTTCGACGGCCCGGCGACGCGCTCCGCTGACCGCCCGCTCGCTACGGGCGGTCGCGACTCGCGATGCCCCGCGTCTCGGTCCGCTAGCCCTTCGAGGCCTTCATGACGTCGTCGTCATCGGCGATCTCGATGTCGTGGCGCTTGGCGGCCGCGATGATGTGCTTGGCCGCGGTCTGCTTCGCGGCCGCGCTCTCGAAATCGGTCTGATCGAAGCGCGCGATCGCGTTGCGGACGTGAGCCTCGTCGTTGATCGGCAGGTGGCGCTCGCCGCCCTTGTCGATGTAGGCGAAGGAGCTGTCCTGCAGTCGGTCGCGTTTGGCGGTGGTGAGCTCGGCCATGGGTCGATCCTCCAAGGGGGTCGCGACCAGCGTCGCGCATGGCACGTCGAAGCCGTCCGGGCCGAGGGCGCCGGGCGGCTTGCAGGTTCGTGACGACCGGCGCCCCGGGAACAGGCCGGTCAGCCGACGGCGGGCTCAGGCGCGGGCTGCGCCGGCACTCCCCCAGCGACGCTGCTCGGCTTCGATGTCGAGCGGCATGACCACGCCCTTGTCCGCGTATTCGCCCCACGCCTCGCGGGGGACGCGCCACATGATCTCGAACTCGTTGCCGTCCGGATCCGCGCCGTACAGCGACTTGCTCACGCCGTGGTCGGACGCCCCGCCCAGGGCGCCCGCCTCGGACAGGACCCGGGCAGCGTCCGCGAGGTCGTCGATCGTCGGCACCTCCCAGGCGAGGTGGTACAGCCCGGTCGATCCGCGCGGGGCGCGGGGCGCCGCGTCGCCGACCGAGAACAGGCCGAGGTCGTGGTGGTTGTCGCCGCTCGGCGAGCGGAGGAAGACCGCGCGACCGCCGAAGGCGCTCTCGACGATCTCGAAGCCGAAGACGCGCTGGTAGAAATCGGCCGCGATGGTCGCATCGCGAACGTACAGGACCGCGTGGTTCAGGCGGGTGACGGGGATGCTCATCGCCGCAGTCTGCCCGGCAACGTCGGCCGTGTCGACGGCCGTCACCCGGATCCGGCCGAGGGGGGCACGCGCTGGCCCGCGGCGACCTGCCGAGCGCCCCCGAACCGCAACCTGCGCGGAGCCGCAACCTTCACGGCGCCCGCGGTAGACTGCACGGCGACCGCACATGTCCCCGCGGCAACCCCAAGATCGCCGCGGTCCCGTCATCCCCATGTCCACACAAGGTGGTGCCCATGAAAGTCGGTGTCGCCAAGGAGACCGCGCCCGGAGAGCGGCGCGTCGCCCTGGTACCCGAAGCGCTCGGCAAGCTGCAGGCGGCCGGGTGCGAGATCCTCGTCGAGTCCGGCGCTGGCGCCGGATCGGCCTTCCTCGATGCTGCCTACGCCGACGCCGGTGCGACCATCCTTTCGACGGATGCGCTCTACCAGCAGGCGGACGTCATCCTCAAGGTGGCCAAGCCGTCCCCCGCCGAGGTCGCTCGACTTCGACAGGGCCAGGCGGTCGTCGGGTTCCTGCAGCCGCTCATCGACCCGCAGCTGGCGAAGGCGCTGGCTGACCGGGGGGTGACCGCCATCAGCCTCGATGCCATCCCGCGGACGCTGAGCCGCGCCCAGACGATGGACGCCCTCAGCTCGCAGGCGAATGTCGGCGGCTACAAGGCCGTCCTCATCGCCGCGAACGCCTATCCGCGCTACTTCCCGCTCCTGACGACGGCGGCCGGCACCGCCAAGCCCGCCAACGTGCTCATCCTGGGCATCGGCGTCGCGGGGCTGCAGGCCATCGGCACCGCCAAGCGCCTCGGCGCCATCGTCCACGCCTACGACGTGCGTCCCGAGACGCGCGAGCAGGCCGAGAGCCTCGGCGCGAAGTTCGTGAAGCTCAAGACGACGATCGACGCGACCGGTGCGGGCGGCTATGCCCGCGAGCTGACCGCCGAGGAGCGCGCCTCACAGCAGGCCGAGCTCAACGAGGCGATCGGCGGCATGGACGTCGTCATCACCACCGCGCAGGTCCCCGGCCGCAAGCCGCCGGTCCTCGTCACCGCCGACGCGGTCGGCCGGATGCATTCCGGCTCGGTCATCGTCGACATGGCGGCCTCGGCGCTCGGTGGCAACTGCGAGCTGAGCCAGGCCGGCGAGACGATCGAGACGCCCAACGGCATCACGATCATCGCCCCGGACAACCTGCCCGCGACGATGCCCGCCGGCGCGTCGCAGTTCTACGCGCGCAACATCTCCAACCTGCTCCTCGGCATGGTCAAGGAGGGCGCCCTGCACCTCGACTTCGAGGACGAGGTCACGAAGTCGACCGTCATCACCCAGGGCGGGTCGGTCGTGTCCGACGCGGTGAAGAAGCTGCTCGAGCCGGCCCCCGCGGCTGCGCCGGCCGGAGGCCAGGCATGATCCCCGCCGACGTCCTGCTCCTGCTCAACAACCTGACGATCTTCGTCCTGGCGATCCTCGTCGGGGTCGCGGTCATCAGCAAGGTCCCGGCGACCCTGCACACCCCGCTGATGTCCGGTGCGAACTCGATCCACGGCATCGTCCTCGTTGGCGCGATGCTCGTGGCAGCCGAGGTCGACGACCCGATCGGCTACCTGCTCGCGTTCGTCGCCGTGGCCTTCGCCACGATGAACGTCGTCGGTGGCTACGTCGTGACCGACCGGATGCTCCAGATGTTCAAGAAGAAGCCCGTGGCGCCCAAGCCGGCCGCTGATGAGGCGGAGGCCTAGATGGACACCCTCGCCATCATCGAAGTCCTGGTCCGGATCTGCTGGCTGGCGGGCGCCGTGGCGTTCGTCCTCGGCCTCGCCCGGATGAACTCGCCGGCCACGGCCCGCAACGGCAACCTCTTGTCCGCCGCCGGCATGGTCCTGGCCATCGGCGCCACGGCCGTCCTGATCCTCGCTCGCGAGCTGATCGGGCCGGATCCCGAAGGCGTCAGCACGATCGGCTGGGCCATCATCCTCGTCGGCATCCTGCTCGGCGGCGGCGTGGGCCTGTACACCGCCCGCGGCGTGAAGATGACCGCGATGCCGCAGCTGGTGTCGCTGTTCAACGCGGTCGGCGGCGGCGCCGCGGCGCTCATCGCCATCGAGGACTACCTGCGACTCAACTCGCTGGGCGACCCGGTCCGGCTCGACCACAACGTGTTCATCATCCTCGACATCATCATCGGGTCGATCACGTTCTCGGGCTCGATCATCGCCTCGGGCAAGCTCCAGGGGATCATCCCCGGCAAGCCGATCCTCATCCCCGGCGGACGCCTCGTGACGCTCGCCCTGGCGGCGGTCACGATCGTCGCGGCGGTCGTCCTGTTCGCGACCGGCACGCCCAACCTGGCGCTCATGCTGGTCATCCTCGCCGCGGCCCTGATCTTCGGCGTCACGATGACCCTGCCGATCGGCGGCGCGGACATGCCCGTCGTCATCAGCCTGCTGAACTCGTTCACCGGCACCGCGGTGGCGATGGCCGGCTTCGTCATCGACAACCCGGTGCTCATCATCGCGGGCGCCCTCGTCGGGGCGTCGGGCGCGATCCTCACCAAGCTCATGGCCGACGCCATGAACCGCTCGGTCATGAACATCATGCTCGGCGGGTTCGGTGGCGGCGAAGGGACCGAGGCAGCAGTCGGCGGCCCCGGCGGCAGCGTCCGCGCGATCGGTGCCGACGACGTCGCCATCCAGCTGGCCTACGCCCAGCACGTCATCGTGGTCCCGGGCTACGGCCTCGCGGTGGCCCAGGCCCAGCACGCCGTGCGCGAGCTGGCCGAGCTCCTCGAGGACAAGGGGGTCGACGTGAAGTACGCGATCCACCCCGTCGCTGGCCGGATGCCGGGGCACATGAACGTGCTCCTGGCGGAGGCCAACGTGCCGTACCCGCAGCTCAAGGAGATGGACGACATCAACCCCGAGTTCGATCGCTGCGACGTGGCCCTGGTCATCGGGGCCAACGACGTGACGAACCCGGCGGCACGCCGACCCGGCTCGCCGGTGTCGGGGATGCCGATCCTCGACGTCGACCACGCGAAGTCGATCGTGGTCATCAAGCGGTCCATGGGCCGCGGCTACGCCGGCATCGACAACGAGCTCTACACCAACGAGAAGACGGGCATGCTCTTCGCCGACGCGAAGGACGGCCTGGCCCAGCTGATCGAGGCGGTCAAGGCGCTCTAGGGCGCTCCCACCGCCGTCGCTCAGCACCGAAGCCCCGGTCACCGGCCGGGGCTTCATCGCGTCTCATACCGAACGGACGATGACGCGTCGACCGCGCTGCGGGACAATAGGTCGGTAGCCCAGTGGAGCTCCGCCGGCACGTTGCCGCCGGCGGACCGGAGTTTCGGCCGTGACCAGCGGCTCCTGGGCATCGCGACAAGGGAAAGGGTCCGAAGATGACCGACGAGTCCACCACGCCCAGCACCGACGACGACGTCGTCGTGGTCGCCGCCCAGGTCTCCGACGAGGAGGGCGTCCTTGCCGAGGGCGTCATCGCCGCCGAAGGCGATCACGCGCTCATCGTCGCCCGCTTCGCCAACACCGATTCGGCGATCGCGATCTACGACGAGCTCCTCGCCGCCGAGGTCGACGGCTCCCTGCACATCGACGGCGTCCTCGTGGCCAAGGGCGCCGAGGACGGCAAGATCCACATCCAGAAGATGACCGACCACAGCACCCGCAAGGGCCTCAAGTGGGGCATCGTCGGTGGCGTCGTCGCGGCCGTCTTCCTGCCGGCGACCATCATCGGTGGCGCGGTCGCCCTCGGTGCCGCGGGCGCGGCTGCCGGCAAGGCGCGCAACCTGTATCACCGGGTCGAGGTCGAGAAGGAGCTCGCCGGCGTCATCACGCCCGGCACCTCGGGCATCCTGTGCCTCGTGTCGGCGACCCAGGCGGACGAGGTCGCCAAGAAGATGCCGGACGCCGAGGAGGTCAAGACCATCCCCGTGGACGAGGAGACCGCCGGGGCGATCAAGGCGGCCGCGGTCGCCGCTGACGGCGCGGCACCGGCCGCCAAGGACGAGGCGTCCGCCGCCAAGGACGAGGCGCCGGCCGCGGGCTGAGCCTCGCCCCTCCCGCACGAACGCGTCCGAGCCCGGGCCCTGGTGGCCCGGGCTCGGTTCGTGTACGAGGAAATCTCGGCGGTCAGGCCGAGGGCGCGACCGCGGCGGTCCGCGCGACGGTGTTCAGGTCGGAGATCTCGAGCGGGGCGAGGGTCCCGAGCGACTCGGCCACGACGACGGCGTCGTCGCCGACCTCGAGGACGAAGTCGGCCGCCGGGTTCACGAAGGCGTGGCCGTGGCGGTTGACCGACAGCAGTGTCGCGTGATGCTCGGTGCGCAGCCGCGCCGAGACCGCGTCGATCGACAGGCCGATGTACGCGTCCGGCAGGGCGATCCGGTACAGCTCGGAGCCCTCGCCGCCGGACACGATGTCGGTCACGATGCCGGTCAGCCCCGGGTACAACGCTGAGCGCGCCAGCAGATGCGAGGCGATCTTGGAGGTCACGAGCAGCTCGTCCACGTCGGCGCGCCGGAAATGCGGTTCATGCTTGGGGTTGTTGACCTCGGCGACCGTCCGGACGTGGGGCGCGATGTGCTCGATGGCCATGACGATGAGGATCGACCGCATGTCGGCCGAATCGGACGGGTCGTCGGGAAAGACGAGCGCCGCCGAGGCCTCCTGGATGCCGGCGCGATCCAGGTCCTCCTCCGCTGTCGCGTCGCCGCGGACGAAGTAGACCCCCGGCCCGGCCGGGTTCTTGTCGACGTCGGCGATCACGACGACCTTTTGCTGGTAGTCGTCGCCGCGCAGCTCGCTGATGAGGTCCCGAGCCGTCGAGTTCCAGCCGCACACGACGATGTGGTCCTTGAACCCCGATGCACCCAAGCCCTGACCCTCCTTGAGCAGGAAATCGATGACCATGGCGACGAGAGCGCCGGTGATCATGCCCAGCATGGCGACACCGAACAGGATGAGCACCCAGCCGATGATGCGCCCGGCGGGTGAGGTGACGAACGACGAATCGCCCTGACCGAGCACGGTCGCGATGCCCCAGTTGAACGAGTCGAACATCGACTCGACGGTCCAGGGCTTCTCGAAAAGCGTGATGAAGACGGCGGCGACGAGGACGAACCCCACGATGCCCTCGGCCAGGGTCAGGAAGAACCGCCGGTCCAGCTGACCGGCGACCCGCCGGGCGTGCCACGCCACCCGCCGCACGATCGGACTGGCCAGGGTCGGCAGACGCAGCTTCGACATCGCGGCCGATCGTGCCATACCGGCGTGGCCCGCCGTCAGGCGCCACGGCACGCCGACGAGACGTCGACCCGAGCCGGACAGCACGATGCCGGCCGACCAGGCGGTCGACCGGCATCGATCAGGTACGGTGGGGGCCGTTCGCCCCCGTCGGCGTCAGCCGGCGGGCGGGGCGCTCGGTGGCTCCGTCGGCGGGGCCGCCGGCGCCGGAGCGGCGGGAGCGGCCGCCGGAGCGGCGGGAGCGGCCGCCGGAGCGGCAGCGGCCGGAGCCATCGAAGCGGCAGCAGCCATGTTCGCCTGCTGGAGATTCGCCATCGCGGCGCGCTGCTCGGGCGTCAGGAGCGACATCTCGTGGTCGATGAACTGCTTCTGGACGCCTGGGTAGTTCAGGTACATCAGGATCACGATGGCCAGGAACCACGGGATGCTCTCAGCCTCGATGCTCGAGCCGAAGAGCAGCGCCATGAATCCCCAGATCAGCGTGAAGATGGCGATGAACGACCCGAACGACCACGCATAGGCGCGGACATTCCAGAAGCCCATGGCAACCCAGAACCAGATGGCGGCGATGATGAGGGCCCAGAACGCCTGGCCCCACTGCGGGTCCGGGAAGGACACGCTCTTGCCGACGAAACCGAAGTTCGCGATCCCCAGGAAGATGAGGACGCGGTAGAGCTCGTAGATACCGGCGATCCCCGCGCCGATCGCTAGGAGCGTGACGCCGATGGGGCGGTGGTACATGCTGGATCGAACCTCCCTCTGTTCCCGCGACGATCGGGCATGGCTCTGGGGCCGGCGGGCCGCCGTCGTGTCCGTCGCGGGTGTGTGCATGATCGAGGCCGGTACTCGGTGCAGTGCGATGATGACGGCCGGAGGCCACGTTACGCAATGCGTAACGTTTCCGGGTCACCCGCTTCGGGTGATGGCCTTCCCCGATGGGCCGGTCTAGCATCGGCGCATGACGGAGATCCGGTCGCGCGCCGAGCTGCGCGCCGACGGCGAAGCGGCGCGGGCCGCCCTTCCACCGGCCGATCTGGGCGCGTGGGCACCCGCCGCCGACCGCCCCGATCCGGTCGACCTGCTCGAGAGCCAGGCCGCCACCCGATTCGCGCAGCTCGTCCCGGTCCGCTATGGGCGCATGGCCGTCTCGCCGTTCACGTTCTACCGTGGCGCGGCGCTGCCGATGGCGGCCGACCTGAGCGCCGGACCGCGAACGACGATCGACGTCCAGATGTGCGGCGACGCCCACATCGCCAACTTCGGGCTCTTCGCCTCCCCGGAGCGCGATCTCCTGTTCGACGTCAACGACTTCGACGAGACCCTGCGCGGGCCGTTCGAGTTCGACCTGAAGCGGCTCGCCGCGAGCCTCGTCGTGGCGGGGCGGTCGCTCGGATTCGGCGCGCACGACGACCGCCACCTCGTCCATCGGGCGATGCGCTCGTATCGCGACCACATGGCCGAGTACGCCACGATGCGCGCCATCGACGTGTACTACGCGGACGTGCCGGTCGCCGGGATCCAGGCCGTGGCGGCCAAGGGTGCCCGGGCGATGCTCGACGGCACGGTCAAGTCGACCGCTCACCACGACGCGGTACACGAGCTGCCCAAGCTCACGGCGCTTGTCGACGGCCAGCGTCGGATCGTCGAGCACCCGCCCACGTTGGTCCGCATGGCGGACATCACGCCCCCACTGGCCGAGCAGATGCTGGCCCGCTATCGCGACACCCTCCAGGAGGACCGGCGCGATCTCCTCGACCGCTACACGGTCACCGACTACGCCCTCAAGGTCGTTGGCGTCGGGAGCGTCGGCCTGGGCGCGTTCGTCGTGCTCCTCCTCGGCTCCGACGACGACCCGCTCATCCTCCAGGTAAAGCAGGCCGAGGCGTCGGTCTACGAGCGATACCTGCACCCGAGCCCGATGGCCAGCCACGGCGAGCGCGTCGTCACCGGTCAGCGCCGCCTGCAGGGGGCCAGCGACATCCTGCTCGGCTGGGCCGTCGGCGACCAGGGCCGCCACTGGTATTTCCGCCAGCTCCAGGATCAGAAGGGCAGCGTCGTCATCGACACGATGACGCTCGACGACCTCACGGCTTGGGGCGAATGGTGTGCCTGGGCACTGGCCCGCGCACACGCGCGATCGGGCGAACCGTCGACGATCGCCGGCTACCTCGGGACGGACGACGCGTTCGAGCACGCGATGGCCCAGTTCGCGACGACGTATGCCGACCTGACCGAGCGCGACCATGCCGCCCTGACGGCGGCGATCGCCAGCGGACGGATCAAGGCCGAATCGGGCGTCTAGCGGGTCGACCCGGTCATCGGGCGGCTAAGGACGCGGGCGGGTCGGGCGCGGCGACGCTGACGTCGACCACGGTCGCCCGCAGGGCCTTCACCAGGTCGGCGGGCGCCAGGTGGAGGTTGACCCCGAAGCCGCCGCCCCCGATGGCGACGACCGGCTCGTCGAGGACGGCCGCATCGACGATGACCGGCCACGCCCGGCTGGCGCCGAACGGCGTGATCGTGTAGCGCTCGTAGCCGGTCACCTCGTGCGCCTCGTCGGCGTCGGGCAGGGTCAGGCGACGGACACCGAGGTGGTCGCGGAGCCGCGCCCAGTCGAAGCGCCGGCCGGCCGGGACGAGCACGAAGAGGTAGTCGTCATCGCCGCGGCGGACCACGATGGTGCGCAGAAGGGCGCCGACCGGGACGCCCTGCAAGGCCGCGCTCTCCTCGGCGCTCCCGGCGCGCTCGGTGCGCACGACCGCGTACGGCACGCCCGACACCGCGACGGCGTCGAGCGCCGGGGTCGTGTCGGTCACGGCGCCGTCACGGGATCGACCAGCTCGATCCTGATCCGCTTGTTGATCCGGCCCTTCGATTCGTAGCCGGTGACCCGGATGCCACCGACCTCACGCGTGTTCGCGACGTGCGTCCCGCCGTCGGCCTGCAGGTCGAGCCCGACGATCTCGATGGTGCGAATCTCCGCGATCCCGGGCGGCAGCAGGTTCACCTTCGTGCGGATGAGGTCGGGGGTGGCGAATGCCTCGTCACGGGGCAGGACGTCGACCCGGACCTCGCGGGCGAGCGCGAGCTCCGCGTTCACGGTCGCCTCGATCGACCCGACGAGGTCGCCCGACATCGTCTCGAACTCGAAGTCCATCCGGCCCGAGCCGGGCTCCATGTTGCCGCCGGTGACGAGGGCGCCATGGTCACGCCAAACGACCCCACACAGGGCGTGGAGTGCGGTGTGCGTCCGCATCAGGGCAAGACGCCGGGCCCAGTCCAGGTCGACATCGAGCGTGTCGCCGACCTGCGGCGGATCGCCGGATCCGGGCTCGAGCTCGTGGACGATCTCGCCGTCGACCTTGCGAGCCCCGCGCACCGTCCAGGTGCGTCCGTCCGCGGCGCGCAGGAGCAGCCCGCGGTCGGAGGGCTGGCCACCGCCGCCCGGGTAGAAGACGGTCCGGTCGAGGACGACCACCGTCGCATCGCCCGCCTCCACGTGACGGACATGGGCCTGCACGGCCCGTGCATACGCGTCCGTGTAGCAGAGCTGTTCGCCGACGGCGGTCACGGCCCGACCGCGCTCCAAGGCGCGGCGCCGACGGTCACTTGACGGTCAGGGTCCCGTTCATGGCGGGGTGGACCGTGCACATGAACTTGTAGGTGCCTGCGGCCAGGGCCGGGACCGCGTAGTCCATCGAGTCGACGCCGGAGAAGATCTCGCCGTTGAATGCGGTCGATTCCTGGCCGTCCTTGATCTCGATGTTGTGGGGCACGCCGTCGTCATCGTTCTGGAACTTGATCTGAAACGGCGTATCTGCCGGGGCGTCCATCTCGGCCGTGCTGAACTTGATGTCCTTGGCGGCGATCTGGATCTCCGGGCCACTGGGCCCCTCCGACGGCTCCCCGCTCGCGTTCGGCGTCGCCTCGGCGGAACTCGGGATCGGCGTCACCGACGGAGCCGGGGCGTACGTCCAGCCGGGTGTCGCGGACGAGCACGCCGCAAGCACGAGGGCGAGGATCGGGACGGACAACGTTCGGGCGAGACGCATCAGCGTGGCGAGACCTCGATCGGCGCGTGGTCCTCGGGCCGGGCCCGGACCCCGCTGGGGATGTCGAACGGATGCTACCGCGTTCCGGGCGCGGCGGGCAGCGCCCACCGCAGTCGCGGGCGCTTTCCGGCGCACTGGTACCTGCGGCCTAGTACTGCGCAGTACCAAGGTCCGGATTGTCCCGGGACCTTCGCGGGTCTAGGCTGCGCTCCCCTCTCCCCAAGGGGCGCGCCGCGGGACGTCGTCACCGCACCACACCGGAGCCCACCTCAACCTTATGCGCACGGACCTCACCACCCGCGCCTGGCGTCTCGCCACCGTCATCGGCCCGCTCGTCGCGATCGCCCTGACGCTGGCCGCCGGTCGCCGCTGGTAACCATCGCCTTTATCCCGCGCCGATCGTCGGTCGGTATCCGATCGACGACCGTCCTCATTCGAGACCCGGAGACCTCCCTCCGGGTCTCGTATTTTGTCCCGAACCCTGCCGACCCGGACCCTCATGGTCGCCGAGGGTCGATCCACGACGGTCGCCGACGGTCGATCGTCAGTGCTGGTCCGTCATCCCCAGCCGGATGGCGACGGCCGCGGCCTCGACCCGTCCGCCCACCCCGAGCTTGCTCAGGATGTTCCCGACGTGGACACCGACCGTCTTCTGGCTGATGAACAGGCGCTCGCCGATCTCGCGGTTCGTCCGGCCGCGGGCGATCTGGGCAAGCACCTCGCGCTCGCGGTTGCTCAGGCCGAAGGTGTCGCCGCGGGGGCGCCCGTCGGTGGATCCGGCCACGCCACGGACGAGCGCCGCGATGCTCCCATCACCATCGCCATCCACGCCGCCGGCCGGGACCGGCGAGGCGATGACCCCGACCAGGGCCGGCCGGCTGTCCTCCGGCCCGGCGAGGCGCTCCTCGACCTCGGGTGGCAGGGTGATGAGCGCCCGCCGGCCGAGCTCGCGCAGCTCGCGCAGGAGCGGCGTCGCCCCGAGTGAGAGGGCGATCGCCACGGCCTCGAGGAGCGGGGCACGGGCGTCGCGACGGCCGGCGCGGCCGGCCCCGGAGGCGAGCAGCGCCTCGGCCTCGCGCCAGCGACCACGGGCGGTCTCGTAGGGGATCGCGAGGCTCGCCCAGCCTTCGGCAACGGCCTCCCACGCGGCCGGATCGTCGCGCCCCTCGACCCGGCGACGGAAGGCGCGGGCCGTCGCCAGCCACGCATCGGCCAGCCGCCGCGAGCCCAGCGTCGGGGCGACCCCGTGGCGGCGCACGATGGCCTCGGCCGACTTGACCACCTCGCGGGCTCGCTCGCGCGCCGCGGCCAGGCCGGCCAGGTCCCGGCGCTCGCGGGCCTCGAGGGCGGCAGCTGCTTCGACGTCGACGGCGGTCGCTGCCGTCCGCGCGGCAAGGATCCAGTCTTCCGTCTCCTGGGCGAGGCTCCAGCCCCGCTCTGTCGCGCGCCGTGCGTCGGCGATGTCCCCGCGCCACAGGGCGAACGATGCCGCCGCCAGATGGAGCGGGACGGCCTGCTGGGCGTCCCGCACGGCCTCGAGCTCGAGCATCGTCTGGCCCAGCAGGCGGCCGGCGGCCTCGCCGGCGAAGAGCTCGATCTCGACCGTGGCGAGCGCGACCATCGTGTTGAGGAAGTTGACGCCGGCCGGGAGCCACTCGAGCGCCGTCATGCTCAGCGAGCGGGCCTCCTGCCAGCGCCCCAGCAGGAACAGCGAGTCGGCGGCGTTGCCCCGCAGGAAGTTGCCGTACACGGCCTCGAGCCCGGCCGAGCGGGCCGCGTCGATGCCCTCGAACGCGACGGCGACCGCTTCCTCGTGGCGGCCGGCCAGGTCCAGCACGGTCGTCAGGTTCGCGTAGACCCGGAACAGCTCGTCAAGGTCGCCCAGGCTCTCCGCCATCGAGCGCGCCTCGCCGAGCATCGCGACCGCCGCTTCCGGGTCGGCCCGCCAGCCGAGCGACACCCCGAGCGTCGTGGTCGCATGCAGCTCCCAGGTCCGCGCCGGCGGATCGCACGCGCGGGCGAGCCGGATCGCCTCGCGGGCCAGCCGTTCGGCATCGGAGAAGGTGCCTTCGAGCATGCGTACCTGGGCCAGCCCCGCGACCACGGCTGCGCGGGCCGGGGACGGCCCGGTCGGGACGAGCTCGACGGCCCGGAGTCGCGCGAGGAGGGCACCGTCGGCGTCGCCCGCGACCCGGCGGAACTGGCCGAGGCGGTCGTAGGTCAGACCCAGCCGGGCGCGGTCGCGTCGCGTGTCCGAGGTCGCGATGACCGACTCGAGGTAGGCCGCAGCGCGCCCGACCCGTCCCGCGGCGAAGGCCGCCTCGGCGGCGCGACGGCTGAGATCGGCGATGCTCGTCTTGGCGGCGCGGGCCGACCGCGGGGTCTCGGTGGCCCCGCGGATGGCGATCGCCAGCTCGAGGGCGGCGAGCTCGTCAGCCGGGGCATCCACGACCGCGGCGGCATCGGCGGCGGCGATGGCGGCGACGCCTGCGGCCGGGGCGTCGAGGGCGATGAGGTGATGGTGCATCGCCATGAACGGGTGATCGGCCATGGCCGCCGCGACGGCCGCGTGGTGCCGCACCCGGGCGGTCGGCAGCAGGTCGCCTTCGATGGCCCGCGCGACGAGCTCATGGCGCAAGGCGAGGCCGTCCGGCCCCTCGACGATGAACCCGTACTCGACGCCCTCCTCGAGCCCGGCCGTCAGGTCGGCGTCGAGGACGCCGTCGCCGCGCCGCGGGGCGCTCGACGATCGTGGCGGACCGCCGACCGTGCCCGCCTCGAAGGCCTCCTCGATAGCCAGCAGGGCGGTCGACGGGATGGCCCGACCGGCGGGTGCGAGGAGCCGGAGGACGCGCCGGCACTCGGTCGAGCGGGCGCCGACCCGGGCGAGCACGAGGTCCTCGAAGGACGAGGTCAGCGACACCGTCGGCAGCTCGCGCCGCGCGGCCAGCAGCTCCTCGGCGAGCAACGGCCGCCCGACCGAGCGCTCGGCGACGATCACCAGCACGCTCGCCGACGGGCGTTCGCCCTCGATCGACTCGATGAGGCGGGCGAGGTCGTCGCGCACGAGCGGCCCCAGGGTCAGACGCTGCGGCGGACGCGGTGCGCTGCCGAGCGCACGCAGGTCGACCGACCAGGGGTCGTCGCGGCGGATGGCGTCGCCCTGGTACGTGCCGACGATGGCCAGCCGCTGCGACCGGGCGATACGCGCGAGGAAGCTGACGAGGGTGCGCGTCCCGGCGTCCGCGCGATGGAGGTCCTCGATGACGAGCAGCACCGGGCGTCGCTCGCTCAGACGGCTGAGCACCCCGAGCACGCCCTCGAGGAGTCGCGCCTGGCGCCGCTCGGGCACCGTCGTCGACGGCACGCGGCCGTCATCGGATGGCGCGGCGAGCCGGGTCGCGAGCTCGGGGAGGAGCCGGACGAGCTCGTCGCTGGCCGAGCCGATCACGGTGGCCAGCTCGTCGTCGGACAATCCGGCGAGCGCCGGACGGAGGGCCCGGATGATCGGCGCGTATGGGCGATCCGTGCCCGGGCCGAAGGCGCCGCCTCGGACCACGAGCATCGGCTCGCTGAGCGCGGCGACGCGGCGGGTCGTCTCGTCGATGAACCGGGTGGCCCCGACGCCGGCGGTGCCGTCGACCATGAGCGCTCCGGCGTCGCCCGCGGACGCGGACTGCAACAGCGACGCGAGCCGCGCGAACGCGTCCTCACGCCCGACGAACCGCGCGCTCGTATACCTGGCGGGCATGCGGGCATTCTAGGGGGGCGATACCAGCGCGGTCAGCCACGACCATCGGCATGGCCCGCCTCGGCTACGCTGGCGCGCGTGACCGACGGCCGCCGCGCCCCCCACCCCGCCAACGAGCTGAACGACCTGCCGGGCGAGGAGTGGCTCTACTTCACGAAGTCGGTCCTGACGACGGCCTACCCGTCCGAGCTCGGCCACGCCGCCCGCAAGGCCCACGGCGCCAACAAGCCGCCGCGGCTCATGGCCCGGCTCATCGAGTTCTTCAGCCAGACGGGCGAGCTCGTGCTCGATCCGTTCGCCGGCGTCGGCGGGACGCTCCTCGGGGCGGCGATCGCGCGCGGTCCGCGCCGGGCCATCGGCATCGAGCTCGATCCGCGCTGGGTGGCGATCCATCACGAGGTCGTCGCGGCCCTCCAGGCGGAGCACGACGGGACCGGTCCGCGGATCGCCGACCTCGGCACGGCCGATCCGGGCGGCCTGCGCGGCTTCGACCCGTCGGGGCTCGACCTCCGCCTGGGCGACGCCCAGGAGCTGCTGCCGGCGTTCGACGACGCCTCGGTCGACTTCATCGCGACCGATCCGCCCTACAACATCCAGCTGCCGCTGACGATGGCCGGCGGGACGCTCGCCGAGACCCACGCCAACCGGCGCACCGACTACGCGATGATCAGCGCCTCCGATCGCGACCTCGCGAACGCGCCCGATTACGCCACGTTCCTCGACCGCATGGAAGGGGTGTTCGGCGAGCTCGTCCGGATCCTGCGGCCGGGACGCTACGCGGTCGTCATCGTGCGCGACGCCTACCAGGACGGTCGTTACCAGTTCGTCGGCTCGGATCTCGCCGCGCGGGCGGACGCCGTCGGGTTCGTGCCCAAGGGCGATCTGATCTGGCACCAGGCGGGAACACGGCTGCGGCCGTACGGCTATCCGCGGGTCTTCGTCCCGAACATCGCCCACCAGCACATCCTGGTGCTCCGCCGCGAGGCGGCCCGTCAGGCGCGGCGGCGACTCTCCAGGTAGGCGGCCAGGACGTCGCCATCGACGTCGTCGCCCATCGTCCACGTGTCCGCGGCGATCGGCATGGTGGCGGTCGGGGCACTCGCGGGCGGCTCGCCGACGACGTCGCCCAGGGTCATCTTGTGGATCCAGCCCTGGCTGCCGTCGGGGCAGAGCACCAGCCAGTAGACCCCGTACTTCTCGAGTAGCTGGACCTCGTCGCCCTGGTCGAGGAAGCCGATCTCGCCGCCACGCAGCTCGTCGGGCGTGTCGAGGAGGCGGACGACGTTGTAGCGGATGAGCCGACGTTCGCGGCCGTCGAGCGGGCCCACCAGCCCGTGGTCGAAGGTGAGCCGTGGTGGTGCCGGGGCGGCATTGCGGATCGGGTCGGCCTTGCGCGCCTCCATCAGCGACGGCCGGCGCCAGCGCGGCATGGCCATCTCGAGATCGATCGGCGGGGGTACCGCGGCCGGCATGGCCGCGCCCATCGGAGCGGCTGCGACCTTCGGAGCGGTCGCGACCGCCGTCGCCGCAACGCCCATGCCGGAGGCGGCGGCCATCGCCAGCTCTTCGTCGGTGCCCAGCAGGTCGCCGTCACGGCGGCGCTTGCCGAACAGCCCGAAGGCCATCGCCGCAGACACCGCGCCGGTCGTGGTCACCATCGTCATCGTCAGGCCCAGCGGGACGGTCGGACCGTTGCCGCCCAGCACGCCGATGGCGCTGGCGAACACGCCCGCCGGATCGAGGCCGCCACCACCGGCGGCGCTATCGGGGTCGGATCCATCGACGGAGCCCGGGCCGCCGCCCGATCCGCCTGCACCGCCTGCGCCGCCCGGCCCGGCCGTGTCCGGTCCGCCGGCCGGCGCGCCCGGGCCGCCGGTGCCATCCGAGGGGCCACCATCGGATCCGACACTGTGGCCGCCGATGACTCCAGGCACGACAGCGCCGATGGCATCGTCACTCGGCGTCGGGCTGCCACCCGGTGTGATCCCGAGGCCGCCGGGCCTGCCGGTCGGGTCGGTCGTGGGGGTCGCGGTCGGGGTCGGACCGGGTCGGCGGCTCGGTCGCGGGGTCGGCTCGGCCGTGCCGCGCGGCCCGACGGTCGGGCGTGGGGTGGGCTGCCGGGTGGGACGGGGCGTGGGCTCGGGCGTGCCACGCGGCGCGACCGTCGGCTTCGGGGTCGCCGTCGGTGCGGTGGTCGGCTTCGGGGTCGCCGTCGGCTTCGGGGTCGGCTTCGGCGTGGGCTTCGGGGTCGGCGCGGGCGTGGGCGTCGGCGGGACCGTGATCGTGAGGGTGCCGGCGCCGAGCTTGGCGTCGAAGCGGTCGCGACTCATCGCCTCGAACGACACGCTGTGCTTCCCGGCGGGCAGGGTGCCCGACCAGGAGAAGCTGACCTTGCGCTTCCAGTCGGTGCCGCCGCCCTGCTGCATCGCGTGGGTCGCACCCCCGACGGTCAGACGGACCCAGTTCGCGGGCGAGCCTTCGCGGTTGCGATAGCTGACGGTGAAGGTGATCTTCGTGGCGGTCGTCCCGGACCCCGGTGAGAAGCCGGCTTCGAACAGCCGGGTGGGGCCTTCGCCACCGAACGCGGGTGCGACCGACAGGAGCAGCAGCGTCGCGACCAGGAACCAGACGCCGGCCAGACGACGGGCGCGACCGGACGCCACCCTGGGGGATCGCGTGGGCTGGGGTCGAACCTGGAACGAACGCAAGCGCAAATGCCTCCGGTCCGGGGCTGGGGCCCGGCTCCTCGAAGGCGAGGATGGCCGGGGCCGGAGGGGCGGGCAATGGTACGGGGGTCCGGTGCGCGCACCGCCGACCGGACGAGCGGGCCGCCAGCCTCGTCGCGGGCCGCGGTGCACGGGAGCAACGAACGTGGCCGGTGCGGGGTGGTGCGGTGTGGTCGCTGGTCCCACCGGCCCGGCCAGTTACCCCTGTTCGGCCATCGACGGTCCGGGGACGCGCCCGCGAGGATGCCCGGCATGGAGGTCATCGCTCCGCACCGCACCGTCGCCCGCCCGTCTGCCGGTCTCGTGATCGGCGGCACCCTGGTCGGGACGCTGCTCATCGTCTTCGGGCTCGTCCTGGCCTACGTGGCGCTCGCGACCCCCTTCCTGACGTGGCTGATGCCCAAGGGCCACCTCGGTGCGGGTGAGATGGCCGTCGGGATGGTCATCTGGTCCGTGGCCCTCGTCGCCCCGGCCGCATTCATCCTGCTGGGCACGAACCGCCTGGCGCGGATCCTCGGCACGGCCCGCGGCCGGATGCCGCGCCGGAGCGCGCTCCAGCGTCTGTCCTCGAGCCTGCCGGACGGCGTGGCACTGGCCAGCGGCCTCATCCTCCCCGATGGACGCGGCGTCGCCGACGTCCTCGTCGGACCGTTCGGGGCCGCCATCGTCCGCGAGCTGCCGCCGGCCGACCTCACCCGCCAGCGCGAGGGTCACTGGGAGGTGCGGGGCCGGCGCGGCTGGATCCCGCTGGACGACCCGCTCGAGCGCACCGTCCGCGACGCTGAGCGCGTCCGCCGCTGGCTCGGCCAGGACGACACCGACTTCGTCGTGAAGACCTACGCGGCGGTCATCGGCCGCGACCCGTCCATCCCGCGGACCACAGCCTGCGCGGTCCTGACCCCGGAGCAGCTCGGCCCGTGGGTCGCGGCGCTGCCGGCGCAACGCAGCCTCACGGCCGGCCGCATGGAGCGTCTGCTCGACATCGTCCGCGGCGCCGCGACCTGATCCTCGGCCCCGACGGCCTGATCAGACGGGCAGCACCATCACGTACTTGCCGTCCTTGCCCGGATACCGGCCCGTGGGCCGCCGCCACTTGAGATAGTCCTCGCGCAGCTGCTTGACGGTGATGCGCTGGTTTGGCTTGCGCGATGCCCCCCAGATCGAGCTGATGCGCGGATACCACGGGTCGCTGACCCAGATCGCCGTGACCTTCCAGTCGTCGGTCGTCGCCGGGTCGGCGGTCGCCTCGAACCCGTGCAGCACCCACGAGTGGGCACCACGCCAGACCAGCAGCCCGACCGGCCGGCCCGTCGCGCGCAGCGCCTCGACGCCGCGCCGCACGGCCGAAGCGACGCTCGAGGCGGCGACGACCTTGTAGTCGCCCGCCCCGCGACGCTCGAGGCCGCGCGCCCAGCCTTCGGGCTCGGTGCCGCCCTTCTTCGCGTCCGACAGGCGTTTGGCCAGCCGGGCAAGGTTCGCCTGGGTCGACACCCGGCGGTCGTTCTTCGGTCCGACGATGTTGAGCATGATCTGCATCGCGGCCGAGACGCACTGGTGCTTGTTGGCCTGCGTCACGAAGTCGCCCTTGCCGTACAGGTTCATGGCGTACGGCCCGCTCGGCGTCGGGCTCGGGCGTCGGGGTTTGGCTGGGCGTCGGGGTCGGGATCGGGGTCGGGGTCGGGGTCGGGGCGATCGTCGGGATCGGCGTGGCCGGCGGTGTCGACACGACCGGCTCGATGCTCGGGCTTGCGATCGCGCCGACGGGCGCGACCTCCGGCGTCCCGACGGCGGCGGCCACGGCCCCCGAGCCGACCGGTCCGCAACCACCCACGACGACCAGCGCCAGCAGGCCGGCCAAACCGGAGGCGGCACGGGAGCGGAGCGACGGGCGACTCACGGGGACGGCCATCCAGATGCGCACGAAGGACCGGGTTGGTAGGGGAGCCAGGACTCGAACCTGGAACCAGCGGGATATAAGCCCGCCGCTCTGACCGATTGAGCTACTCCCCCAAGGCCACGGAATCTACACCCGTGTGGTGGCGCGGCTCGTTGGGCGGGAACGGCGTCGCGCCGCCAGGTGGCGCGCGAAGGCGAGCCGGTCGGTCAGTCGCCGCTGATCAGGCGGCCCGCGATCGAACGCAGGCGGAGCGGTCGCGGCAGCAGCGTGGTGTCGCCCTGCGTGCCGTGGTCATCGCCGGACGTGCCGTCGTCGCCGTCCCGATGACCCGTCGAGCTCCATGTGTGTGCCGACAGGTTGGAGGCAAGTTCGCGCTCGACCTCCGTCTGGAACGCCTCGATGGGCAGGTCGTCGGGATCGAGCGGGCGGGGGCTGATCGTCGCAACCGTCGCCGGTCGTGCGTAGGCCGGGGCTCCGTAGAGCTTCGGCAGCGCGACATGCTGCTCGTCGATGGACACGCGCGGGACCTCAGGAATGAAGGATGACGGCGTGCCGGATACCCGGCGACACCGAGGATGATAGCCATGGGAGCGTACCGCGGAATGGTACGGAAGGGCTAGATACGGCAGCGTTGCAACCGTGCGCAAGTGGTGCCTGGACGCGCCACCGCGCCGCCTAGCCGAGCCAGGGCCGGATGATCTGGAGCGCCGCGACCATCACGAGATAGGCGATCGGGACGGCGGCGAAGAACCCCAGGGCGGCACTCCAGCCACTTCGACGGCGAGTCGTCCCGGAGCCGGTCGGCTGGGGTACGACGAGCCAGGTCAGGACGCTGCCGACCACCAGCACGAGCAGGACGTAGACGGCCATCGCGAGGACCCGCAGGTCGCCCCCCGGCAACACCGCTCCCCGTGACAGGGCGACGTCGTAGCCGAGGTAGAGGATCGCCAGGACGGTCGCGATGACGAGGCTGGACAGGACCGCCCGCACGACCGGCCGGGGCGCGTTGCGGAACTGGCGCCAGCGGATGGCCGCCCACGAGCGCTGGCGGACGGGCTCGCGCACCGGGCCGGCCGGCGCCCCGCTCATCCCTCCCCCAGGACCGCCAGCGTCCGGCGCGCCGGGATCGTGGCCGGCGTGTGGGCCGCAAGCAGCGCCACAGCCTCGACGAACCGGTCCAGCTCGTCCTCGCTGTTGAAGAACCCGACGCTGATGCGCAGCGCATCGATGAGCGGGATCGTCCGGGTGATGGCGAAGATCCGGGCGCCGAGCTCGTCCTTGAGCTCGTCCGGGGTCCAGCCCTCGACCCGGAACGCGATGAGTGTCGCCATGTGGTCGCGCGGAGTGAGCAGGGTCACTCCGGGGATGGCCGCGAGCCGGTCGGCCGTGGCCCGGGCCAGACGCGCCCCCCGCTCGTAGATCCAGTCCAGCCCGACGAACATGCTCAGCCAGCCGATCGAGCGGGCCATCCCGACGACCGAGGGCCGATGGAAGCTCGAGATGTCGTACTTGCGCGCGGCCGACCACATGACGGCGTCCCCGGCGGAGTCCGATCGCTCGAACGTCATGTACCCACCAAGGCTCGGCAGGAGCCGCTCGCGCGCGGATCGGGTGACCGCGACGGCGCCGGTCCCCTCCGGACCGAGCAGCCACTTCTGGCCAGGGATGGCGTACACGTCGGCGCCCGTGGCCGCGAGATCGATCGGGATGGCGCCGGCACTCTGGGCGCCGTCGACCACGACGATGGCCCCGCGCTCGTGCGCGATCGCGGCGATCGCGGCAAGCGGCATGACCGCGCCGGTGGCCCACAGCACGTGGCTCAGGACGACCGCCCGGGTGCGGGTATCGATGGCCGCGTCGAACGCCGCCACGATGCGCTCGTGGTCGCCGCCGTCGCCGATGTCGAGGCAGTCGATCTCGATGCCGTGCCGGGAGCGCTGCAGGTACAGCGGACCGATCCCGCCAGGGTGTTCCAGGGTCGTCGTGATCGCCTTGTCGCCGGGTCGCCAGTCGATGCCGTTGATGCCGATATTCATGCCGTCGGTGGCGGCGTGGGTCACCGCGATGTCGTCGAAATCCGCGGTGAGCAGCGCCGCGACGGCGGCCCGGGCCTCGTCGATCCGCTGCATGAACTCGATGAACCCATCGACGTCCGCGCGACCCACGCGCAGCTCGTGCTCCTGGAGCTGGCGCATGACCTCGAACGTCTCGAGCGGCAGCGGCCCGCTCGTCCCGGTGTTGAGGTAGATGCCCGCGCCCAGTGCCGGCAGCACCGCCCGGACCGCGGCGAGCCGCTCCGCGTCGGTCGAGGAAGGGGGGAGCACGGCCGTATGATACCGGCGATGTCCGGCCTGGCCCGCCCCGAACTGCTCGCGACGACCGAGTGGCTGGGTGACCAGCTGGGCCGTTCCGGACTCCGGATCGTCGACGCTCGTTGGCGCCCGGACGGGAGCGGCGCGGCGGTCCACCGGGCGGGGCGCATCCCCGGATCCGTCCACATCGACTGGCGCGCGGACCTCGTGGAGACCGACGAGTCGGGGGACGCGCTGCGCCTGGCCAGCCCCGAGCGGATCGCCGCGGTCGCCGAGCGCGCCGGCATCGGTGACGGGACGACGGTCGTCATCTACGACGACACCGACGGCCTGTACGCCGCCCGGGTCTGGTGGACCCTCCGGGCCTACGGGCTCGAATCGGTGCGCGTCCTCGACGGCGGCTTCCCGGCCTGGGAGGCCGAGGGCCGGCCGGTCACCCGGGCCGTCGTGGACACCGTGCCCGCCCCGATGACCCTGCCGACGACCTTCACGCCCCGCGGACCGACCCGCATCCAGCTCACGACGGCCGACGTGCGCGGGCTGCTCGGCGCGCCGGACGTGACCCTGGTCGACGCGCGCGCGCCGGCCGAGTACCGGGGCTTCGAAGGGAACACCCGGCGCCTTGGACACATCCCGGGGGCGGTGAACGTGCCGGTGGGTGGCATGCACGCCGCCGGAACGCAGCGGCTGCGCGGCGGCGACGAGCTGCGCAGCCTGCTCCACGCCGCCAACGTCAGTCGCGGCCGACGGATGGTCACCTACGACGGATCGGGAGTCGCGGCGGCCAAGCTCGCGTACGTCCTGACCCTGCTGGGGCACGAGGACGTCGCGGTCTATGACGGCGGCTGGGCCGAATGGGGCAATCGGCTCGACCTGCCCGTGGACCGCTAGGCGCGAGCGCTAGCAGCCGGTCGACCGCGGGACGAGGGCGCTACCAGCCGGTCGGTTCGGGGTCGGGCGGGGCCGCCGCCGCCCGGCGAGCGTCGCTGTCGGCGTCGAGGCCGGCCCACGGATCGAGCTCGCGATGCGGGGCGAGGATCTGGGCCAGGCTGTGATTGACCGCCACGAGGGCGGCGGTCGCCCGCGCCTCCTTGAGCGTGTCCGACCAGTAGGTCGCCTCGGTGACCGGGATGAACCCGCCCTGGAGCTCGGACAGGGCTTCGCGCAGGCTGCGCTCGGGGAGCAGGTGGATGCGACCGGTCACCTTGAACGGCGGGACCGAGATGATCGCCTGCTCGGCGAGCTTGGGCGTGCGCAGCTCGGGCAACGCCTCGACCGCATCGTCGGAGACCACGAAGCGCACCGAGGCGAGGTTGATCTGCGCGTACTCGGCCTGGATGGGCTGACCGACCGTGCCGTACTCGTCGAAGGTCACGTCGGACAGGACGAGGAAGGGCTCGTCCGCGAGGTTGAGGATGTCCGTCACGCGTCGCTGGCGCGTGTCGATGGTGCCGCGGACCATGAACGCATCGGTGAAGAGGGTCAGCGCGACGTGTTGCGCCGCGCCGGCGATCGGGTCGTACATCGCGAGAGCATAGCCCGTGGGCCGCCGCAGGCGATAGGTCAGGCAGGGTCCGGCGGCGGGGTTCTGGCGCCGGCGGTCACCAGCAGTTCGGCGCCGTGCTGCAGTCCTTCGTACAGGGTCGTGACCGTCTCGACCGTGTCGATCTCGTCCACGGACTTGTCCGGACGCAGGGCGTGGATCCGCGGGAACCGCAGGCTGAAGCCACTGCCATGGCGCTTGCTGCGGACGATGACGTCGAACGCGATCTCGACGACGACGGTCGGCTCGACCTGGCGGTAGCGCCCGAAGCGGGCGACCGTGTGCTCCTCGAACCAGGCGGTCATCTCGGCGATCTCCGCGTCCGTCAGTCCGCTGTACGCCTTGCCGATGTTGACGAGCTTGCCGGTCGCCTCGTCGCGGACCGCGAACGTGTAGTCGGACAGGACGCCATGGCGCTTGCCGTGCCCGACCTCGACGCCGACCACGACGCAATCGATGGTCGCGAGGGCCTTCTTCATCTTCAGCCAGCCCAGACCGCGACGACCCGGCGAGTACTGGCTGGCGGGATCCTTGACCATCAACCCTTCGTTGCGTCGCGCCCGGGCATCCGCGAACGCAGTCTCGAGCGCCTCGGCGTCCCCGGCCACGGACAGGTGCGAGCGCAGGAACCGGCCGCCGTCGGCCGGCGACGGGAGCGGCACGGCGTCCAGCCGGGTGCGGCGCGCGGTGAGCGGCTCGCGCAGCAACGGCTCGAGGGTCCGACCCCCCAGCTCGTCGTCGCCGATCCCGTCCGCGAGCACGTCGAACGCGACGTAGATGACCGGGACCTCGGCCCGGATCGCCGCCGAGGGATCCTTGCGCCCGAGGCGAGCCTGCAGGCTGACGAACGGCAGGACGACATCGTCCTTCCAGGCCAGGATCTCGCCGTCGAGGACGCCGTCCCACGGGATGTCGCGGGCACCGTCGACGATCTCTGGGAACTGGCCGCTCACGTCGTGGAGGTCGCGCGAGTAGAGGCGGACGTCCGGCCCGCGCTTGTGGAGCTGCGCGCGGATGCCGTCGTACTTGTCCTCGACCCAGACCTCCGGCCCGAGCCGGCGGATGATCTCGTCGGCGTCCTCGGCCGGCGAGGCGAGCATGAACTTGAGCGGATGGAACAGGGCGAGCTCCGCAGTGGCGAGCCGGTCGTCGCGGGCGAGGCTGGCCAGCCGGCCGATGTCGCCGGTCAGCATCCCGGCCCATTTGACCTCGTCGAGCGGCCGGTCGTAGGCCTTGGCGATGGCCGCCTCCACGAGCCCCTCGCGCAGCCCGATGCGCAGGTCCCCGCCGAGCACCTTGACGATGCCCCGTGCGGTGGCCGGGTCGGCCCGCGCGATCAGGTCCCGCAGGAGCGCGGTCTTGCGCGCCGGGCCGCTGGCCGACTCCATGGCGGCGAACGTGGCGGCGACCTCGGGGAGTGTCGGGCTCAGCGCGGGATCCGGGTCGTGGCCGGCCGCGGCCAGAACGTCCTCCACCGCAAGGCTCAGGTCGGAATGGCGGTCGTAGGCCTGGCCAAGCTCAGGCTTGGAGACACCGGCGACGTCGGCAACCGCCCCGGCGATCGCCGACCAGCCCAGCCCGGTCGCCCGCTGGTCGGCCTCGGGAAATGGGCGGCCGGTGAGGAAGACGGCCGCGATCGGCAGCTCGTCGGCATCGAGGCTGTGCAGGTAGTCGGCGAGGAGCGCGGTCTTCTCGGACGTCCGGGTGGTCGCCGCCACGCGCTCGGCAAGATCGCTCCAGCGGCGCATGGCGGCGATGGTATACGGTTCGGCCGATGGCGCCGCGAGCGTGGTTCCCGGAGGTGATCAAGGGGTCCCGCGTCGTGCTGCGCCGGCACGTCCCCGAGAACCTGACCGCCTTCCGACGCTGGTACGCCGATCCCGAGATCGCCCGCCTCGCCCGCTACCAGGAAGCGCCCATGCGGCCGGACGAGATCGAGCGGTTCTTCGCCGCCCGGGTCGTCGGCCCCGATGCGCTGTCGATGGCGATCCACGAGCGGGCGACGCGGCCGCCTCGTCGGCACGTGCGCGTTCAGCCAGCTCGACGGCGACAACGGCTCGGCGCTCTACCACATCACGATCGGCGAGAAGGATGCCTGGAGCCAGGGCTTTGGCTCGGAGGCCACCCAGCTGATGCTCGACCACGCGTTCGGCGTCCTCGGGCTGCATCGCATCGCGCTGTTCGTCTTCGAGTTCAACGAGCGCGCCATCCGCGCCTATCGTCGCTGCGGCTTCGTCGTCGAGGGACGATCGCGCGAGTCGATCTACCGCGACGGTCGCTGGTGGGACGAGCTGGCGATGAGCGTCCTCGAGGCCGATTGGCGTCGCAGCCGCCAGGAGGCCGCGGCGGGCGCCGACGAGACCGCCGGGCTGATCGCCGAGGCCGACGCCAGCCAGGGCAGTGCCGAGCTCGGGTCGACGCCGCCGGCCGGACCGGCCACGCGACCCACGGGGTCGGCACCGCGTTCGGGTCTGGTCCGTCGCACGATCCGGAGGTTCACGTGAGCAGCGAAGGTGCCGGCGCCGAGGCGGCGCGTGCCGAGGTCCGCGAGCTGATCGAGGCCAAGGGCCACACGGTCGACAACGCGCGCGCGGTCGAGGCTCGCCTGGAGGTCGCGTTCGCCGACGGCTCGCTGGAGCGGACCGCCGACCTCGACCTCTACCTGGCCGACCTCGCCCGCGCCGTCGAGCAGGACGAGGGCGAGAAGCTGGGTGGCAAGAGCGCCGAAGCCGCGCGGTTCATCCTCCGGGCGATCGACCGAGCGCTCGACGCGGCGTAGTCGACGGGCACGGGCCGGCGCGACGCGGAAGGCTGGTGCTCGGGCCGGCGCGGCTTCCCGGGATCGGGGCTTGACTCTCGGGTAGCCCGAGGGTCCACGATGCCGGCATGCGCTCCGACCCACCCGATCTCGTCGTCATCGGCCGCTTCGCCCGGCTTGCCGGGCTGTCGGTCGGGGCGTTGCGCCACTACGACGAGGTGGACCTGCTGCGGCCGGCCTCGGTCGATCCCGCCACAGGCTATCGCTCGTACCGCCGCGACCAGCTCGAGCGGGCGCGGACCATCGTCCGCCTGCGCGACCTGGAGATGCCGCTCGAGACCATCCGCGCCTACCTGGGCACGGACGACCCGGCCGCGCAGCGCCGGCTCCTCGAGGAGCATCGCCGCCGACTCGAGGCCCGGACGTTCCGGCTCCAACGGCTCGTCCATGTCCTCGGCCAGCTGGCTGCCGGCACGACCGCGGGAGCCACACCGACCGATCCGTCGACGTCGACGCCGACCCGCACCACCGATCGGGAGGTGATCACCGCCATGCCATCGCCCACGCTCGACCCGCTCACCGATCTCG
Organism: uncultured Chloroflexia bacterium; assembly: GCA_963828965.1. Taxonomy (GTDB): domain Bacteria; phylum Chloroflexota; class Limnocylindria; order Limnocylindrales; family CSP1-4; genus SPCO01. The sequence goes on along the minus strand of CAWHGL010000002.1, from coordinate 268,167 downwards.
ATGGCGCGACCCACCGGGCCCTCGGGACGGCGCTCTTCAACCACACCTGGACCTTGCTCGAGCAACCCGATCGGACCCCGGCCGAGACCGACGAGATGATCCACGCGACGCATGCCTCCCGGTTCCACTGGGGCCGGGCCGAGGGCGTCACGCCACTCAATCTGGCGCGCGGCGAGTGGCAATGTTCGCGGGTGTACGCGGTCCTCGGTCGTGGCGAGCCGGCGCTGTGGCACGCCCGACGTTGCCTCGCCCTGGTCGACGCCGCGGGCAGCGACGACTGGGATCGGGCCGCCGCCTACGAAGCCCTGGCCCGGGCCAGCGCCGTGGCCGGCGACGCGACCGCGGCCGCCGACTGGAAGGCGAAGGCCGTCGCCGCCCTCGACACCGTCGTCGACCAGGACGACCGCGACCTCATCGAGGGCGACCTCGCGACGCTGCCGGTCTAGGCGGTCAGCACTGGGTCGGGTCGTCGGCGCCGCCCGTGGTCATGCCCCGAACGGGCCGAACCAGATCCCGACCACCGCGACCAGGGCCACGATGAGGATCAGGACGGTCACGAGGCAGGCCGCGCCGATGGGCGCGAGGTCGCGAGCCAGGCGCCCCAGCTCGGCGCGCCGGCCGCGGTCAGCGGGCACGGTCGGCCCGGATGGCATCCGACATCGCGCGCCGGCCGTCGGCGTCGAGGCCGGCGACCACGCCGTCGAGATCGGCGTTCGACCGGTTCTGGCTCAGCTTCGCCTTGGCGTCGATCCGGTCGATGAGGAGCTCGACGCCGACGATCGCCATCGCCTCGCCGATCGTCGGCTCACGCCACTGGTCGTTCTTGATGGCGACGTGACCGACGAGGGCGCCGTGCTCGCCGAGGTCAGGGCGTGACCCCGGCGCATCCCAGGCCATCGGGAGCATCGTCGCGAGCAACCCGCGCGCCGTGACCGTGATCAGGTCGACCGCGCCGGGTCGCTCCAGCAGCGCCCGGACCTGGTCGTCCGTCGGCTGGAAGTGCGCGGGGACGTACATGCCGGGAGTATGCCCGAGCCGACCGGGCGTCCGACTCGCAGTCGACTAGAATCCCGGGACTCCCCCCGCCCACCGGAGACCCTTCCCCATGACCGACCTCAAGACCGGCATCCTGTTGTGGAGCCAGGCCGGGACCTGGCCCGAGATGCTCGACGCCGCCAAGCGGGTCGACCGCCTGGGCTACGACCACCTGTGGACCTGGGACCACCTGTACGCCATCTTCGGCGACCCGTACCAGCCCATCGTCGAGGGCTGGACCGCGCTGGCGGGCTGGGCCATGGCCACGGAGCGGACGCGCCTCGGCCTGCTCGTCGGCGCGAACACGTTCCGCAATCCCGGGCTGACCGCCAAGACCGCCGCGACCCTCGACCACATCAGTGGCGGCCGGGCGATCCTCGGCATCGGTGGGGCGTGGATGGAGCTGGAGCACCAGGCCCACGGCATCGACTTCGGGACGGGCTTCGGCCAGCGGCTCGACTGGATGGACGAGTCGGTCGGGGCGATGCGCACGCTGCTCGACGGCGGGACGGTCACCTCGGCACCCGGCGGCCACTATGCGTTCGACGGGCTCCGCCATCAGCCCGGCCGCCCGTCCAGGCGCACCTCCCGATCATGATCGGCGGCAGCGGCGAGAAGAAGACCCTGCGCTCGGTCGCGAAGTACGCCGACCTGTGGAATGCCATGGGCCCGGTCGACGTGATGGCGCGCAAGGTCGAGATCCTCAAGGAGCACTGCGCCGTGGTCGGCCGCGACATCGCGGAGATCGAGTTCACCCTCGGGGTCAAGCTCACGATCCGCGACTCGAAGGCCGAGGCCGAGAAGGTCCGCTGGGCGGCGATCGCGAACAACCACACGCCCGCGAGCGAGATCGAGGACGACGACACGTTCTGGGAGGGCTCGTCCGAGGAGATCGCCGACCGCCTGCGGCCCTACGTCGAACTCGGCTTCACGACGGTGATCTCGGAGCAGCCGGCACCGTACGACGTCGAGACGCTCGAGCGGTTCGTCGGCGAGGTGAAGCCGCTCGTCGACGCCGGGTAGCGGCTCGGCAGCCGGAACGCGTCAGTCGAGGACGGACCCCAGGATCGCCCGTGCCTGCTCGCGGGTCGCGAGCCGCGGCGAGTTCGCGATGGCCGGGTCGTCGACGGCGTCCTGGGCGATCACGTCGAGGGCAGCCTCGTCGAAGCCGAGGGAGCGGAGGCGCGGCCGTTGTCCGAGCTCGGCGAGGAAGGTCCGCAACGCCCCGATGGCCGCGACCGCCCCGGTCGCGTCGGTCTCGGTGGGTGACGCCGCGGCGAGGGCGACGCCGATGAGCTTGAGCTCGCGATCGCGCAGGCCCGGCTCCTCGGCATAGAAGGACAGCACCTCCGGCAGCACCGCGGCCAAGGCCGTGCCATGCGCCAGGCGCCCACGCGTGCCGATCGCGTGGCCGAGGGCATGGACCAGCCCCACGCCGGTCCCGCTCGCCTGTCCGAGGCCGGCGAGGTGCGAGGCCATGAGCATCTGCGAGCGGGCCTCGAGGTCCGACCCGTCGGCGACCGCCCGCGGCAACCACGTCCGGATGGTCCGGATCCCCTGGAAGGCCATCGCCTCCGCGAACGGATTGGGGTTGCGCGAGAGCTTCGATTCGATCGAATGCGTCAGCGCGTCCACGCCGGTCGCCGCGGTGACGGCCGGCGGCATCCCCACGGTCAGGGCCGGGTCGAGGATCGTCCACAACGGCAGCACGGACGGATGACCGATGTACGTCTTGCGCCCGGCTGCCTCGTCCGTGATGACCCCGAAGGTGTGGCTCTCGGCGCCGGTGCCGGCGGTCGTCGGCACGGCGATCAGGGGACTGCCGGGGATCAGATCGTCGCGGTGATAGCCAAGGCCCAGGACGTCGCCGCCGTTGACGGCATGGAGCGAGATGGCCTTGGCCGAGTCCATCGACGATCCGCCACCGACCGGCACGATGGCCGTCTGGGAGATCCCGAACCGGGCGAGCGCGGCGCTGCCGCGCAGGATCGAGTCGGCGCCCGGGTTGGGCTCCACGTCGGCATAGACCGCCACGTCGATGCCGGCCGCCTCGAGGACGCCGCGGACGCGATCGATGACGCCGGCCGCGGCGACACCGGGGTCCGTGACGATGAACGCGTGCCGCCCGCCGGCGTTGCCCACCGACCTGATCAGCTCGGGAAGTGCCTCGATCGCCCCCACGCCGAACCGGACACGGTCGCGCAGCTGGAGGTCGAGGGTCCGATCGGCGAGCGACGGCACGTCAGCGGACCTCGAGGACGGTGTCCGTCGTGGTGTCGCGGCGAACCGTCAGCCAGCGCCGGCAGCCGGCCGCGTGGAACCAGCGCTCGGTCGTCGGGCCGTCCGGGTTCTCGAACACCCAGACCTCATCGAAGTCGCGCTCATCGGAATCGGTGATGGAGTCGGGCACCGGCCGGCGTTCGCCGCCGAACACGAACTCGTCGAGCGACCGACGACCGCAGCGGGGACAGACGAGGGTATGCATCAGCGCGTCCCGGACGAGCCCTGGTCGGCCAGGACGTGATCGGCCCGGAAGCGGTCGAGCGAGAACGGCGCGATGAGCGCGGGCGGCCGACCGGTGGCGATCAGCTCGGCCATACCCTCGCCGCCGGCCGGGATGGCCTTGAAGCCCCAGGTGCCCCAGCCCGTGGTGACGTGGAAGCCGTCGACCGGGGTCGTGCTCATGATCGGGCTGTAGTCGACCGAGATGTCGCAGATCCCCGCCCACGTCCGCAGGATCCGCAGGTCCCGCAGGAACGGCAGCATGAGCGACATCTTCCAGGCGTACCCGCGCAATGCATCGAACGACGACTGGCGCGAGTACGAGGGCTGCGCGTCGAACTCGGCCCCGATGAGCATCTGGCCGCGCTCGGTCTGCGAGGCGTAGCACATGAGCTCGGTCGAGGCGACGATCGGGCCGAGACCCTGGGCGTGGTCGTTGGTCACGAAGGCGTGCAGCGGGTGCGTCCGGATCGGCAGCCGGATCCCGACCTGGCCGGCGAGTCGGGTCACCCGCCCGCCGGTCGCCGAGAGGACGACACCGGCGGCGATCGGGCCGGCCGGGGTGTCGACGCCGACCACGCGCGTGCCGTCCCCGTCGGTCCGCAGCGCGGTCACGGGCAGCCGCTGGAAGAGGTCGACACCGCGCTGCGACGCGCCACTCGCGTACGCCCACGCCACGCGATCGTGCCGCGCGTTGGCACCCGGCAGGTGGTGCGACGCGCCGAGGATCGGGTAGCGTCCGCCGCCGGCGAGGTCGATCTGGGGGACGAGCGCCTTGACCTCCTCGGGACCGATGAGCACCGTCTCGACCCCGAGCGACTGGTTGAGGGCGCAGCGGGCGCGCTCGGTCCGCAGGGCCATCTCCGTGTGCGCGCACCACAGGATCCCCCGCGTCTGGTGATGGACGTCGGCGCCGGTCTCGGCCTCCAGGCCCTCGTACAGCTGCAGGCTGTGGTGGTAGAAGCGGACCGCCTCGGGGATGCCGTAGTTGGCCCGGATGATCGTCGTGTTCCGCCCGGTGTTGCCCGACGCGATGTACTCGGCCTCGAGGACCGCGACGTTCGTGATGCCATGGCGGGTCGCGAGGTAGTACGCGGTCGCGAGGCCGTGCCCGCCGCCACCGATGATCACGACGTCGTACGCAGGCTTGGGCGTGTCCGCCCAGCGGATGGGGAGCAGCGTCCGGACGAGCTCGCTGGCCGTCATCAGCGCGTCCACCGCAGGCGTTCAGCGAGGACGTCGGCGTGCGCCGCGGCCGCGACGACCAGCACATGCTCGTCGTCGACGATCCAGAGCTTGGCCGGCACGCCAGCGATCGAGCCCTGGGCCAGCGTCGGTCGATCGGTCGGCGGCGTCCATTCGAGGTGACGCCGCAGTCCGTCGAGCGTCGACCAGCCACCGACGAACCCGCGCTCGTCCTCGACGATCGCGTGCGGATCGTCGACCTGCGCCGATGCGACGTCGATCGCGAAGGCATCGTCCGGCGCCGGGCGGATGACGACGGTGGACGGCTCGAGGGTCGCGACCCACGCGTCGATGACGGCCGGGTCGGCGACGACGCGCACGCCGGTCAGCCGCTCAAGCGCGGGCACGGTGGCCCTCCGGGTCGTAGAACGGAGTCGGCGCGACCACGGCGTCGCGGCCGTCGATGGTCACCCGGTCGGCGAACGGCGTCCGCCGCTGCCAGCCGAGCAGGACGATGCGTCCGAGGATGGGCGAGCGCCAGCTGCCGGTCACGTTGCCGACGATGTCGCCATCGACGTGGATCGGCGAACCCTCGACCGGGGCCGGGCCGTCGTCGTCCATCGTGAACCCCATCCAGCGCCGGTGGTCGGGCAGCTTGGCGGTCCGTTCCAGCGCCGCTCGACCGATGAACCGCGGCTTCTCCATGCGGGCCGCCCAGTCCATCCCGAGCCGGCGCGGAGTCGCGTCGAGGTCGGTGTCCATGCCGACGATGACGTGGCCCTTCTCGAGGCGCAGCGCGAACAGCGCCTGGAGGCCGTGCGGCCGGACGCCCAGGTCGCGGCCGAGATCCAGCAGCGCCTGCCAGAGCTCCACCGACCGGTCGACCGGGTGGTGCAGCTCCCAGGCCGCCTCGCCGGTGAACGACAGGCGCATGACGTGACACGGGACGCCGGCAACGTCGGCATGGACGTGGCCGAGGAAGCGCGGTGGTTCGGCCAGGCCGGCGCGGCGCAGCAGCTCCCCGGCGAGCGGCCCCGTGACGTTGATCGCGGCGAGGCTCATCGTCCGGTCCAGGACGTGGACGCCGAGGCCCCAGGTGTCGATCCAGTCGCGGATCCACATCTCGGCGTTGGCGGCGCCACCGGACGTGAACGACAGGACGAAACGGGTCTCCCCCTCGCGCAGGATCATGCCGTCGTCCATGACGTGGCCGCGCTCGTTGAGGAGCAGCGCGTAGCGCGAGCGGCCGACCTTGATGTCGGCGACGTGGCACGGATACAGCCGCTCGAGGAGCTCGACCACGTCCGGGCCGGAGACGACGAGCTTGCCCAGCGTGCTGACGTCACCGATCGAGACGGCCTCGCGCACGGCCCAGTACTCGGCGAGGTGATCGCCGTAGTGCCACGGTCGCCACCAGCCCCCGAACCGGTCCATCCGGGCGCCCAGCGGCGAGGTGCTCGTCGTGGAGCGGCGTCCGCCGGAAGGCATCGATGTACACGTCCGCGGCCGCCTCGCCGATGGTGATCTGGCGCGTCGCCGGACGGGCCGTGAACGGCTCGGGGACGACGCCGCCGTCGCGCGCCGCGATCCACGCCCGAACGTGGGGCAGGCAGGCGCCGCCCTGGCACGGGCCGATCCCGGCGAGGGTCGCGCGCTTGAGCAGCTCGAGCTCCTGGAAGCCCTTGCCCCAGGCGACGTCCAGGTCCTCCACCGTCACCCGATGGCACGGGCAGACGATGGCGGCCGGATCCGTCGGCGCCGGGGGAAGGGCGTGGTCGGCGGCGGCGTCCCCGACGACCCGGACCGGGACACCGGTGGCCGGCCCGGCCATCCGCGCCAGGACGTCGCGTGGCACATAGCCGAGACCGAGGATGACGGTGTCGCAGGCCGTCTCGATGTCGACGCCGCTCCGCGGATCGGTCGCGACGACCGCGCGGACGCGGCCCGCCTCGTCGCCGAGGAATCGGACGAGCTCGCCGAAGACGCGCTCGCACGGGACGCCGGCGGGCGGAGCCCCGACCGCCACCGCTCGCCCCAGGTCGATGCCGATCGCGTGGAGGTGCTCGGCAGCGCGGGCGGTCAGCAGACCGGCGAGCTCGCTGCCGGGGCAGACCGGCTGGATCTCGGCCGCGCCGGTCGCGACGACGATCTCGTCGGCGCGGACATGGAGCATGCCATCCGCCTGGCGCGCGACGATCGACGCGCCCGGGTAGATCGCCGCGACCTCGACCCCGTCGTGCGCGTCGAGCACGAGGACGCCGCGCCCGTCCGCCTCGGCGGCCGCGGCCGCGGCCCGGCCGCTCGGCCCACCACCGATGACAGCGACCTCGACCTCGCGACGTTCGACGCGGATCTCTCGCTCGGGCGGCGTGGCCGCGACGTTCGTGGAACGGATCACCGGCAGCGCGGGCAGCCCTTCACGCGGGTGGCGCTCGACCGCGAGACCCGGCCGACACGCGACCTGGCACGTCCGGACGTAGGCGATGCCGTCGACGCTGGCCAGGCAGTTCGGGCAATCACCGGCGAGGCACAGGGTGCCGCCGCGGGCCGGCTGCTCGCCGGCGCGCAGGATGGCGTCGGCGACGCTATCGCCGGCCTGGAATGCGATCGGCCGGCCGTCGACGACGATCCGGCCCGTCGGGCGATCGGCGTCGCTCATCCGATCGCGCTCGCCGTCATTGGCGCATCCGCAGGCCCTGGGGATCGAAGAGGGGCTCCGGTTGCAGCCGCGCCGGCCGGCGCCGGCCGATGATCTCGATCTCGAAACCCTTGCCGCCGGGCCCGTCCGGATCGGCCAGCGCGGACGGCACGTATCCGAGCGCGATGGACTGCTGGACGTGGTGCCCGAAGCCTCCCGAGGTGACCCAGCCGACGACCGCGCCGTCGTGCCAGACCGGCTCGTCGCCGATCACGTCGGCGGGATCGTCGGGGTCCGGCTCGACGACGAAGGCGACGAGGCGGCGGTCCGGACCGCCCCGGGCGACCTCGGCCTCGTGCGCCGTCCGGCCGATGAAGTCGTGATCGAGCCGCAGGTAGCGGGTGATCCCGGCCTCGAGCGGCGTGTAGATCGGCCGGTACTCGCGGAACCACGTCCCGTAGCTCTTCTCGAGCCGCAGCGACATGAGCGCGCGCATGCCGAACAGGCGCAGGCCGTGCGGCTCACCGGCCGCGACGATCCGGTCGAACAGCTCGCGCTGGTACTCGGGCGTGACCCACAGCTCGTAGCCGAGGTCGCCGGCGTAGTTGATGCGGGCGAGGTGGACGGGCGTCATCCCGAGGTCCACCCGCCGGAACGTCATGAATGGGTAGGCCTCGGTCGAGAGATCGAGGTCGGGGGCGATCGCCGAGAGGACGTCGCGCGAGCGCGGCCCGGCCACGGACAGCCCGACCAGGCCGAGCCCCAGCACCTCGAAGCGGACGGAGCCGTCCGCCGGCAGGTGATGCCGGAACCAGCGCGAGTGATGGACCTCCGCCGGCATCGACCCGAAGAGCAGGTACTCCTCCGCCTCGCCGGCCCGTGCGACCGTGAACTCGCCGACGATCCGCCCGGCATCGTTGAGCATCGCGGTCAGCGTGATCCGTCCCGGCGCCGGCAGGCGGGCGGTGAGCAGCGACGACAGCCAGGCCGCGGCGCCCGGTCCGCTGACCCGGTACTTCGCGTAGTTCGCGATCTCGGTCATCCCGACCTGCTCGCGGACAGCGGCGACCTCGGCGGCGACCTGCTGCCAGGCGTTCGAGCGGCGGAAGGTGACCTCCTCGCGCGGCTCGAGACCCGGCTTCTGGAACCAGAGCGCGTGCTCCAGGCCGAACATCGCGCCCCACACCGCGTTCGCGTCGGTCAGTCGGTCACGGATTGGCGTGGTCAACAATGGCCGCCCGTCTGGCAGCTCCTCGTTCGGGAACGTGATCCGGAACCGCCGCCGGTAGTTCTCCTGGACCTTCGCGTTCGTGTAGGCAAGGGTCGCGTGATCGCCGTAGCGGGCCACGTCCATCGCCCAGATATCCATCCCGCTGTCGCCGTGGTCGCCGGCGGTCATCCAGGTCGCCAGAGCCAACCCGACGCCGCCACCCTGGGACAGCCCGGCCATGACGCCGCAGGCCACCCAGAACCCGCGCAGCCCGCGAATCGGTCCGACGAGCGGGTTGCCATCCGGCGAGAACGTGAACGGGCCGTTGACCACCCGCCGGATGCCGGTCGTGCCCATCGCCGGGTAGTGCTTGAACGCGACGGACAGCTCGGGCGTCAGCCGGTCGAGGTCCGGCTTGAGCAGCTGCGACCCGAAGTCCCACGGGGTCTGTCTCGGCGACCACGGCACGCACGCCTGCTCGTACGTGCCCAGGAGCATCGCCCCGCCTTCCTGGCGGATGTAGATCTCGCCGGCGAAGTCGAGGGCCATCGGCATCTCGCCACCGGTCTTCGCGACGTTGGCCGCGACCTCGGGCATGTCCTCGGTGATGAGGTAGTGGTGCTCCATCGCGAGGACCGGCAGCTCCAGCCCGACCATCCGGCCGACCTCACGCGCCCACAGGCCCCCGGCGTTGACGACGTGCTCGGTGTGGATGACCTCGCCGTTCTCGAAGATCACGTCCCACAGACCGCTCGGCTGCTGCTCCAGGCCGACGACCGGGGCGTGCTGGTACACCTCGGCGCCGGCCAGCTGCGCGCACTTCACGTACGCGCGCGTGACGCCGGACGGGTCCACGTGCCCCTCCACCGGGTCGTACAGCGCGCCGACGAAGTACTGCGGATCCATGAGCGGGAACAGGTCGGCGGCCTCGCGCGATGAGATGAGCTCGAGCTCCATCCCGAGATAGCGACCGCGGGCCTGAGCCATCCGCAGCCAGTCCATCCGGACCTCGGTGTCGGCGAGCATGAGTCCACCCGGCAGATGGATCGAGCAGTCCTGGCCGCTCACCCGCTGGATCTCGTCGTACAGCTGGATCGTGTACTGCTGCAGACGGGCCACATTGGGGTCGCCGTTGAGGGTGTGCATGCCGCCCGCGGCATGCCAGGTGGAGCCCGCGGTCAGCTCGCGCCGCTCGGCCAGGACGACGTCCGTCCAGCCCAGCTTGGTGAGGTGGTACAGCACGCTGGCGCCGACCACACCGCCACCGATGACGACGACCTGGGCATCTCGTTTCACGCGGTCCCTCGCTGGATTCGGACGGTCAGAAGTCGGTGGGGACGCCGCCCTCGGCGACGCGGCGGTCCACGAAGGCCTGGAGCTCCTCCGCGACGGCCGGGTCGATGGGCGGTGCCTCGTAGGCGGCCAGGAGCTCCTTCCACAGGCGGTTGGCCTTGCCGGCGGCCTGCGGCGAGCCGGCCTCCTCCCAGGTCTCCCAGTTGCGCCAGTCGCTGAGGAGCGGCTTGTGGAACGCGGTCCGATAGCGCTCCTGGGTGTGCGCGGCACCGAAGAAGTGGCCGCCGGGGCCGACCTCCTCCATCGCCGAGAACGCCAGCGTGTCGTCGTCGACGACGATCGGATCGAGGAACGCCGCGACCATGCCGAGCAGGTCCGCGTCGAGGATCACCTTCTCGAACCCGGCATGGAGGCCACCCTCCATCCAGCCCGCGCCGTGCATCAGCAGGTTGACCCCGCCCATGACCGCGCCCCACAGGCTGAACACACTCTCGTACGCGGCCTGGGCGTCGACGGCATTGGCCGCCGACACGTTGGACGAGCGATACGGCACGCCGTAGCGACGCGCGAGCTGCCCGCCGACCATGGCCGTGCGCATGTACTCCGGGGTGCCGAACGCCGGCGCGCCCGATTGCATGTCGACGTTGCTCGTGAACCCGCCGTAGACGACCGGCGCGCCCGGGCGGACCACCTGGGTCAGGACCATCCCGGCCAGCGCCTCGGCGTTCTGCTCGGCGAGCGCGCCTGCGAGCGTCACCGGCGCCATCGCACCAGCGAGCGTGAACGGGGTCATGACGATGACCTGGTTGCGCCGGCTGAACTCGAGGATGCCCTGCAGCATCGGCGTGTCGAGGCGGAGCGGCGACGACGAGTTGATGACCGTGAAGATCGACGGCTCCCGGTCGATGGTCGCGTCGTCCACGCCGCGCCGGATGCGCATCATCTCGAGCGCATCGATGTTGCGCTGGCGCCCGAGCGAGTACGCGTGGATCGGCTTGTCCGCCAGCGTCACCAGGTCGTGGATGGCGTGCAGGTGGCGGACCGAGGCGTGGATGTCCACGGGCTCGACCGGGTAGCCGGCGAAGAAGTGGACGACGTTGAGCATCTGCGAGAGCCGGATGAGGTCCTGGTAGTCGGCGCGGTTGCCGACCCGTCGGCCACGGTCGGCGTCGTAGACGTTGGGCGCGCTCGCGACCGAGCCGAAGGCGACCCAGTCACCCCCGATGACCAGGTCGTGGGCGGGGTTCGGGGCGTGCAGCGTGAAGGACGACGGCGCGGTCCGGATCAGCTCCTCGACCATCGCCCGGTCGAAGCGGACCCGCTCGGATCCGGGCTCGACCCCGGCGCCGGCGGCGCGCAGGACCTCGCGCGATTCGGGGTCGAGGAAGTCCATGCCGATCTCCTCGAGCACGCGCAGCGAGGCGACATGGATGGACTCGAGCTCATCGGCGGAGACGACCTCCGTCGGGCGGTAGCGGAGTCGCGGCTGGGCCCATGGCCGCTGCGGTGGGAGCAGATTCCGCTCGTGTCCTTCGCGCCCCCCGCTCCGCCGGCGGCGTGCCGGCTCTCCCGCGGTCGTCTCGATGTTGGTCACCCGAGCATGCTAGCGGGAACGACTGTCCAGGGCGGTCAGTCGTCGCTGCCGATCCGACGCATGTTCCGCGCAAGCGAGACGATCAGCAGGAGCAGGATCACCAACAAGGCGATGTGGACGCCGGTATACGGCACCTCGCGCGGCAGGATCTTGCGGGTGTCATCGGGGAAGACGAGGACGAAGTACAGCACGGCCCCGACCACGAGCACCGAGGTCGCGAGCGACACGAGCGTCCGTCGCGCGGAGCGGATGCGGTTGCGGAAGCCGAACAGCGAGCCGATGGCCTCGTTGATGACCGGTTCCTGGCCCTCCACGAACTCGAGGAACTCGAGCGCCCGGCTGACCCGGCTGGCGCCGGCGTACAGGCGATCGATGGCCCTCCGGGGATCGAGCCAGGCCAGCCCCTGCTGGCGGGCAAGACGCCGGATGAACAGGCGAACGTTGTCCTGCAGGCTGTAGTCGACCGCGAGCTGGTGACGCAGGGTCCCGAGGGTGACCAGCATCTTGAGGTAGCCGACGATGCTCGGCGACATGGTCAGCTGCTGGTCGCGGATCGTGTCGAGGATGTCCACCGCGAGCTTCGAATAGGGGTTCTCGCCGTGACGCGCCGGGCCGGGCGCACCCGCGGTCGTCCGGGACTTGTCCACCACGGTGTCGTAGAGGAACGCCTGGTGGATCCGGATGAGCTTCCAGCGGGCGGCCGTCGTGTCGGTCGCGGGACCCGGGGCCAGCCAGCGCATCAGCTCGAGGACCGCGCCCTCCACCTCGCCGCGGAACAGCAGCCAGCTGTAGCGCGTGAGCGAGTCACGGACCCGGTCCGGGAGCTGGCCGACGATCCCGAAGTCGACGTAGCCGATCGCGTCGCCGGGCAGCACGAACAGGTTGGCCGGGTGCAGGTCGGCGTGGAAGTAGCCGAAGACGAACACCTGGTTGAGCATGTTCCAATCGAGATTGCGGACGATCCGGTCAAGGTCGTGGCCGCTCGCCGCGAGGGCGTCGAGATACGCCTGATTGCCTTCGCGCTTGGCGACGATGATGTCGACGAGCGGGATGCCGACGATCAGCTCCGTGGTCAGCACGCGCGAGGTCGTGTAGTCGCGGTAGACCCGGGCGATCCGCTCGACGTTGTCGCCACGCGCGTTCTGGTACAGCAACACCGCCTGCCGCGCCTCGATCATGTAGTCGAGCTCGTCGGCCGTCCAGCGCGCGAACTCGTCGATGACTTCGCGGCTCTTCGTCGCCCCGAAGACGTGGCTCCAGTCGAGGACCCAGGTCGTCGAATACATCAACGCGATGTCCGCGGCGAGCGCCTCGCGGATCCCGGGCCGCTGCACCTTGACCGCGACCTGCTCGCCGCTGTGGAGCTCGGCGCGATGGACCTGGCCGATCGAGGCTGCCGCGAACGACTCGTGCGAGAACGACCGGAAGATCGATTCCGGGTCGGCCCCGAGCTCCTTCTGGACGATGCCCCGCACCTCGTCGTACGAGAACGGGGCGACCTGGTTGAGCAGCTTGAACAGCTCGTCGCAATAGGAGGCGGGCAACAGGTCGAAGCGCAGCGCGAGCATCTGCCCCAACTTGATCCAGGCACCGCCCAGGTGCTGGAAGGCGAGCCGCATCCGGACCGGGCCACTCGACCGATCGGCACCGGGAAGATGGAGTGCCGGGGCGACGAAATAGACGAAGAACGTCGTGAGGACGCGCCAAACCCTGCCCGGGTGTCGGACGAATGTCCTCACCGGCGGGCGCGCACGTCAACGATGGGCAGGGGCCCCCGACGCACGGAGCGCCGCGTGGACGCTATCGAACCGCCGGTCGCCGTGCCGGATCGATCACGAGGTCTCGTCATCCAGCGGCACGCGGCGGCGCCGGACGGGGAGTGACGTCTCCTCTTCCCACTCGCGGCCGGCCTTGACGAAGTCCGAGAAGGTGCGCCGCGACCATCGATAGAAGAGCGCCACCGCGCCCTCGGCGGCGAGCTGCGTCTCGCGCGTGTAGTGGAGGCCCATCCGGACGGTGTCCTCGATGCGCTGCTCGCCTTCGTCGAAGGCCCCGGCGAGTCGGCCCTGGCGGACGCGCCGGGCGTAGGCCGCCCGCTCGTCATCGGATGGGCCGTCCAGCCATGCCTGCCGCCGCTGGCGCTCGCGGGCCGCCCAATCATCGATCTCGGCCTGCGTCGGCTCGAGGATGGTGTCGTTCGTGGCGTCCCCCGACGCTTTGACCGCGCGGTCAGTCATCTCGTTCACCCCAGGGCGCGTGGATCGAGTTGGATCCGTGGAACGATGAGTGTACCGCGAGCGGCGGCCACTTCCGTCGTGTCCTCGCTACTCGCCCGTCAGGTCGAACCACGTGGTCTTGAGCTGGGTGAAGCCGTCGAGCGCGGCCATCCCCTTGTCCCGCCCGAAGCCCGACTGCTTGAACCCCCCGAAGGGGACCGTGATATCGGCGCTGTCGAAGGTGTTGACCCACACGACCCCGGCCCGGATGGCCCGCGACAGGCGGTGGGCCCTGTTGACGTCGCGCGTCCAGATCCCGGCCGCGAGACCGTAGGGCGTGTCGTTGGCGATGGCCAGGGCATCGGCCTCGTCCTCGAACTCGGTGACGGTCAGGACCGGCCCGAAGATCTCCTCGCGGGCGACCCGCCAGTCGTTGTCGACGCCGTCGAGGATGGTCGGCTCGACATAGAAGCCGCCGGTCTCCTCGCGCACGCGCCGGCCGCCCGACACGACACGCGCGCCCTCCGCCTCGCCGAGGCGGACGTAGCCGAGCACCTTCTCGAGCTGGCGACCGTCGACGATCGAGCCGAGCTGGGTGGCCGGGTCCAGGGGCTCTCCTGGCGCCAGCTCACGCCCGAGCGTCGCGATCCGCTCGACGAGCTCGTCGCGGACGCTGCGGTGGACGATGAGCCGTGACCCGGCGTTGCAGGTCTGACCGCTGTTGTAGAAGATCCCCCAGCCGATCGTCGAGGCGGCCGTCGCCACGTCACCGACGTCGGCGAGCACCACCTGCGGGCTCTTTCCGCCGAGCTCGAGGGTGATGGCCTTGACATCGGTCTCGCCGACGGCCCGCAGCAACGACTTGCCGACCTCGGTCGAGCCGGTGAAGGCGATCTTGTCGACGCCCGGGTGGCGCGCCAGGGCCGTCCCCACGACGGCGCCCGGACCGGGCACGACGTTGAGCACGCCGTCGGGCAGGCCCGCCTCGACGGCCAGCTCGGCCAGCCGCAGCGCGGTCAGCGGCGACTGGGAGGCCGGCTTGTGGACGACGCTGTTGCCGGTCGCCAGCGCGGCGCCCAGCTTCCAGGCGCTGATGATCAACGGGTAGTTCCAGGGCACGATCGCCGCGACCACGCCGATCGGCTCGCGGGTCACGAGCGACAGGGCGTCCGGCCCGGTCGGGCCGATCTCGCCGTAGACCTTGTCGATCGTCTCGGCGTACCACTGGATGGTCTTGGCCGCCGAGGGGACGTCGACCGCGAGCGTGTCCCGGATGGGCTTGCCGACATCGAGCGATTCGAGGAGGGCGAGCTCCTCGCGGTTCGAACGGATGAGCTCGGCCCAGCGGAGCAGGACGCGCTTGCGGTTGGCCGGCGACTGGTCCGCCCAGCGTCGGTCGTCGAAGGACCGCCGGGCGGCCGCGACCGCCGCGTCCACGTCCTCGGTCCCGCCCTCCGCGACCTCGGCGATGGTCGAGCCGTCGCGACCGGTGACGTCCGCGAAGGTCCGCCCGGAGGCGGCCGGGACGAACCGCCCATCGATGAACAGCTCGTGTCGCGGCGCGAGCGCAGCGGCACGCGCCAGCCACTCGTCGAGCGTCACGACCGGTGCGGGGCTCATGCCGCGTACCGCGCGATGGCGCCCTCGTCGAGCGTGATGCCGAGGCCCGGCGCCGATGGCACGCACAGCATCCCGTCGCGGTCCGGGCGGATCGGCTCGGCCAGGACGGCGTCGCGCCGTTCGGGCGTCCAGCCCGGCGGGTCGTACGGGAACTCGAGATAGGGGCCGCCGCCCACGCCGGCGACCACGTGCAGGTTGGCGAGCAACCCGATGCCGTTCGTCCAGGTGTGCGGCGTGAACCAGCGATTGCGCGCGAGGGCGAGCTCGCCGAGGGTGCGCGTCCGGAGCATCCCGGCGGCGAGGACCACGTCGCCCTGGTAGACGTCGAACGCGTCCGCGTCGAGGGCGGCCAGGCCGTCGGCGAACGTGCGCGTCATCTCCCCGCCGGCGATGCGCACGCCGGGCGCCGACGCGCGCAGGGCAGCGAGACCGGCCAGGTCCGTCCCGGCCAGCGGCTCCTCCACCCACAGGACGCCGTACTCGGCGAGCTGGGCGGCGATCCGGCGCGCCCCGACCGGGTCGAGCCCTGGGCGGACGTCACCGGCCATCCGCCAGCCCTGGTTGAGGTCGACCATGATCGCCATCGTGTCGCCGACCGCGGCGCGGGTCGCGGCGACGGTCGCCAGGCCCTCGTCGAGATCGCGCGGATCGATCCGGATCTTGAGTGCCCGAAAGCCCTCCTCGCGCAGCCGAAGGGCCGATTCCGCGCGAGCCGAGGGTGGCAGGAGCATGCCGCATGACGCGTACGCCGCGATCCGGTCGGTGGCGCCACCGAACAGCGTCGCCACCGGCAGCCCGGCGACCTTGCCGGCCAGGTCCCACAGGGCGACCTCGAGCGGCCAGTAGCGCCCGGCGTGGAAGTCGATGGTCTCGAGCGCCCGGACGTGACGGGCGATGGCCAGCGGGTCCTGGCCGATGAAGAGGTGCTCGAACGCCTCGAAGCCGTCCATCGTGTCGCCCGACCCGATGCCGACCAGGCCCTCGTCGGTCTCGACCCGGACGACCGTGATCGGGAAGCTCGTGCGCGGGACCGGGTCCCACGCCGCCGGGAACGGGGGGTCGAGCGGGACGCGCAGACGCTGCAGCCGGATGGCGGTGATGCGCATGATGATCGGCAGTATCGCCCAGCGGCTTCGATGCGGTACTGTCGCCTACACCCCTGCCTGACCGAGCCCACCCGAGTCACCGGATCCCGGAGGAGCCCGTCGCCGATGGCCGTCCAGCCCGAGCATCGCGCCGCAGTCGTCGAGTTCGACCATGTGACCAAACGCTACGACGCGCCGGTCAAGCGCAAGGACGGGACCACGGCCCCGACGCCCGGCGCCGTCAACGACCTGTCGCTGACCGTGCCGGCCGGCAAGATCTGCGTCTTCGTCGGTCCGTCGGGCTGCGGCAAGACGACCTCGCTGAAGATGGTCAACCGGCTGATCGAGCCGACCAGCGGCAAGATCCTCATCGACGGCGTGGACGCCGCGACCCGCGACGTCACGGAGCTCCGGCGGAGCATCGGCTACGTCATCCAGCAGGTCGGCCTGTTCCCGCATCAGACGATCGGCGAGAACGTCGCCACCGTGCCGCGCCTCCAGGGCTGGACCAAGGAACGGCAGCGGTCGCGCGCCGACGAGCTGCTGGCCCTCGTCGGGCTCGAGCCCGGCAAGTACCGCGACCGGTTCCCCGCCCAGCTGTCGGGCGGCGAGCGGCAGCGCGTCGGGGTGGCCCGCGCGTTGGCAGTGGATCCCCCGATCATGCTCATGGACGAGCCCTTCGGTGCGGTCGACCCGATCGTCCGCGACCGGCTCCAGAACGAGTTCCTGCGCCTCCAGGAAGAGCTCGCCAAGACCATCCTGTTCGTCACCCACGACATCGACGAGGCCATCAAGATGGGCGACCTCGTCGCGGTCTTCCGGGACGGCGGGGTCGTCGAGCAGTTCGGGACCCCGGCCGACATCCTGGCCAACCCGGCGTCCGAATTCGTCGCCCGCTTCGTCGGCGCGGACCGCGGACTCAAGCGCCTCGCCCTGAGCCGCGTCGGCGACCTGGAGCTCATCCAGCCGGCGATCGGCAAGGTCGGCGACGACGCGGCCGACGCCCGCCAACGGGCGCGTGAGGCGCCGTTCGGCTACCTCCTCCTCGTCGACGCGACGAACGCCCCGATCGGCTGGATCGCCGACGAGGCCATCCCGACGAGCGGCACCCTGACGGACGCTCAGGCCAACCCGGTCTCGCCCTCGGTCAACAAGCGGACGACGCTCAAGGACGCGCTCTCGATGATGCTCGACGCCGACGTCCAGGCCGCGATCGTGGTCGACCGGACCGGGGCCGTCCAGGGGATCATGACCGTCGAGCGGGTCATCCAGATGATGCGCGAAGGCGAGCACGGCGAGACGTTCGGCATCCAGGGCGACGAGGCCGAGGTCGAGGCCGCGCCCGTGGGTGCCGCGGCGACCGTCGCGGTGACGCCGGACCCGCCGAGCGACGACGCCGGCGCGGCGCCGGCCGGCTGAGGCGGAGCGTCCGATGGAGGGCAAACCGCTCATCGACTTCGCCTGGATCTACGGACATCTCGACGATGTCGCCACGCGCACGGGCCAGCACCTCGTCCTCACCCTGATCCCGATCTGTCTCGGGTTCGTGATCGCCCTGTTCCTGGCGATCTGGGTCGTCCGCAAGCCGCGCGTCTACGGGCCGCTGCTCGCCGTCAGCGGCGTCCTGTACACGATCCCGAGCCTCGCCGCGTTCGCCTTCCTCCGGCCGATCTTCGGCCTGTCGCTCATCACGGCCGTCATCCCGCTCACCACGTACACGCTGCTCATCCTCCTGCGCAACAACACCGAGGGCTTCCGGGCGGTCCCGGCCGACGTCCTCGAGGCGGCGGAGGCGATGGGCTACTCGCGCTGGGAGCGGCTGCGCCGCATCGAGCTGCCGCTGGCCATCCCGCTCATGATCGCCGGCATCCGCCTCGCCGTCGTCACGGTCATCGGCCTGGCGACGGTCGTCTCGGTGCTGGGTGACTCGTTCGGCGGCTACGGCCAGTTCCTGACCGAGGGCCTGCAGACGCTGTTCTCGACGAAGATCTACCTCGGCGCGATCCTGTCGGTGGGACTGGCGTTCGCCGCCGACTTCCTGCTCATCTGGGTGGAGCGCCGGCTCACGCCGTGGGCGCAGGCCCGAGCGGGTCGGGTCTGATGGAAGGCATCGTCTCGTTCCTGAGCGACCCGGCCAACTGGACCGGCGAGACGGGCATCCCCAACCGCCTGGTCGAACACCTGCAGGTCTCGTTCATCGCGGTCATCGTGGCGCTGTTCATCGCGCTCCCGATCGGGCTGTACATCGGGCACACCGGCCGCCACGCCAATCTCGCCATCAACATGGCCAACATCGGCCGGGCCATCCCGTCCTATGCCCTGATGCTGGCCATCCTGCCGCTGACCCTGCTCCTGGCCCCGACCATCGGCTACGACCCGGCCTTCGGCCTGAGCGAGCTGCCCATCTTCATCGCGATGCTCCTGCTGGCCATCCCGCCGATCCTCGTCGGCGCGTACGCCGGGCTGCGCGAGGTCGACCGCGACCTCATCGAGGCCGGACGAGGGATGGGCATGCAGGAGCGCCAGATCCTGCGCCGCATCGAGATCCCGATCGCCATGATCATCATCATCGGCGGCATCCGGACCGCGACGCTGCAGGTCATCGCGACCGCGACCATCGGCGCCATCCTGTCGGGTGGCGGGCTCGGACGGTTCATCGTCGACGGGATCGCGCGCGGGACCAGCGGGACGAACATGCTGTTCGCGGGGGCCATCCTGGTCACCGCGCTGGCCCTCATCGTCGACGGCATCCTGGCCATCGTCCAGCGCATCCTGACCCCGCGCGCCCTGCGTGGCGGGCAGGGCATGCGACCGCCTGAGCAGATGGACGAGACAGTCGTCGACCCGGGCATGCTGGGCGTCCACGTCCGCCCGTGATCCGTCCCCGAACGACGACCTGCAATGTTGACGACACCTGACCCATCCGCTGCTAAGGTACGCAGGCTGTCGCGGTAGATCAGTGCGGCGGCGGAGGAACGAGAGGAGTACCCAATGATGCGGACGAACCGCTTGTTCGCCCTCGGGGCGACGCTGCTGGTGGCGCTCGCTGCCTGCTCGTCGACGGGGAGCAGCAGCTCACCATCGGCGGCCGCCAGCGCCGCGGCGCCCTCGACCGCGGCGTCGGTCGCGCCCTCGGTCGCGCCGTCGGTCGCGCCGAGTGAGGGCCCCAAGGCCGATATCCGGATCGGCTCGGACAACTTCTACGAGTCGAAGCTCATGGCGGAGCTGTACGCCCAGGCCCTCGAGGCCGCCGGCTACAAGGTCACGCGCAACCTCGGCCTCGGCTCGCGGCAGGACCGCGCACCGGCGTTCGAGGCCGGCCAGGTCGACCTCGTGCCCGAGTACGTCGGGTCGGGTCTCGGCTACTACAACAAGCAGCTCATCACCGGCGACGGCGAGACCAACAAGCACTCGCTCCAGGCCGTCCTGGCCGCGAAGGGCAACCTCGCGACCGTCCTCGGCATCACCCCCGGTCAGGACACCAACGCCGCCGTCGTCCGCCAGGACACCGCGACCGCGATGAGCCTCGCCAAGATGAGCGACCTGGCCGCCCATCAGGACGACCTGCGCTGGGGCCTGCCGCCCGACTGCGACGCCAACCCGCTGTGCAAGGGTGCGCTCGAGACCTACGGGATCAAGTACCCGCCCAAGCAGCGCGAGGCGCTCGCCGCGTGCGACGCCCCGATCGCGACTGCCCTGCAGGGCAACGCCATCGACTTCGCCTGGCTGTGCTCGACCCAGCCGGCCATCGCCCAGAACGGCTTCGTCCTCCTCGAGGATGACCTCAAGACGCAGCCGGCCGAGAACATCGCGCCGCTGGTCCGCAATGACTACCTCGCCAAGGTGGACAAGGCCGCGTTCGCCGCGATCCTGGATGCCGTGTCGGCCAAGATGACGACCGAAGAGCTCACCAACCTCGGCGTCAAGGTCGGCGTGGACAACGAGGACGTCGCCGACGTCGCCAAGCAGTGGCTGACCGACCAGGGGCTCCTCAGCTCCTAGTCCGCACCGCGACCCAGAAGATCGAGGCCCGCCCGGCGACGGGCGGGCCTCATCGATTCCCCCGGGGGACCCCACATCCATGATCACCGCACGCGATCGCCCGCCCGAGGAAGCCGCCGAGGACACGTCCTTCGCGCGCGGCCTGCGGGTATTCCTGACCATCGCCGACCGCGGTGAGATCCGCGCCGACGAGCTCGGCACGCTGCTCGACACGCCCCTCTCGACCATCTACCGCTACCTGCGCACGCTGACGGAGTTCGGCTTCGTGGACCGCCACGACGGCGCGTACCGGCTAGGTCCGCGCCTGCTCATCGGGGGCGGCGCGACCGTCAGCTCGGAGGAGCTCATCCGGCGCGCCGACCCGGTCCTCGCGATGCTCGTCGAGGAGACCGGCGAGACGGCCGTCATCAGCCGCCGGCTCGGCCTCGGCGCCGTCTGCCTCCAGCAGCAGCAGTCCGGGCACGCGCTCCGGGTCGCGCTCGAGCCCGGCATCGCCGAGCCCCTGGACCGCGGCGCGATCGCCCACGTCCTGCTCGCCTACGCCCCGCCCGACGTCCAGGACGAGGTGCTCGGCAGCGTCGCCGACCCGGCCGCCCTCAGCGCCGACCTCGCCGCAGTCGTCACCGATGGCGTCGCCCGCAGCGAGGGGGCGGTGATTCCCGGCACCGTGACCATCGCCGTTCCCGTGATGCGAGACGACGGGATCGTGGCCGCCGTTGGCGGTCATCGCCCCGGCGGACCGGGCCACGCTGGCCTGGCGGACCCGCGCGTCACGCGTGCTCGTCGATGCGGCCGGGGCGATCGCGCGGTCCCTGCATGCGGGGCCGACCGCCTGACCCTCGCGACACCCGTACTTCCGTTTTGTGAAAGACGTCACTCCTACTATTTGACAATCGACGACCCGGTGCGCATGCTCCGGGCCTGATGGACGCTCTCGACGCGCTCGCCCCCGTCTCGGCGGACTACGCGATGTTGCCGGTCGCGGACGCGTTCGACTGGACCGCGGCGGGCGAGGCCCTGGGATCGGGCGAGTGGTACATGGTCGCCTTCCGGTCCGTGCGCCGGGCCGATGCCGACGAGGCGATGCTGACCGCCCACGACGACCGCGCCCACGCGGAGGCCAGCCGGTCGGCCGGCTACGTCCACTACTTCAAGGGTCCCCTGGGGTCGGACGGGACCTGCCTGTCGTTCTGCATCTGGACGAGCCGGGCGGAAGCGCGCGCCGCCGCCGGCCGCCCGCACCACGCCGAGGCCGCCGGCCTCGTCGGCGCGATGTACGAGCGCTACACCCTCGAGTTCCTGCGCGTCCAGCGCCACGCGGACGGGCCATTGCGGTTCGAGCCGTATGACCCGCCGGTCCCGCCGCCGGTGAACGCCCCACTGGCCGCGCCGCCCATCGCGACCGACCTCAGCCCGGCGCCGCTTTCGCTCTGATCGGCGGCACCCGCAGCTCCCACGCGGCGATCAGGCCGCCGACCGATGTGACCGCAAGCAGCATCGCGTGGACGAGCAGTGCCAGCGCGAAGGCGTCATCGCGGCTCACCCCGAACGTGCCCATGATCCCGACCGCGGTCAGCTCGAACGTCCCGAGGAACCCGGGGCCGGACGGGACGATCGTGGCCAGCGCCACACCGCTCGACAGCAGCGCGCCCTGGGCGACCGTCAGCTCCACGCCGACCGCCTGACCGCCGGCCAGGAACGTCGCGATCGACGCCGACCACGCGACGGCGCTGAGGACGAGGGCCCCGCTCAGCGTCCGCGGCCGGCCGGCGACGGCCAGGCCCTCGCGTAGCCGCCGTGCGGCCTCGACCAGCCGCGGCCAGCGTTCCGCGTAGGCCGTCACGCGATCCGCACCGGGCAATCGATGGAGCGCCATCGCCACGACGAGGCCGACGACGAGCAGCGTGACGAAGGCCGCGCCCAGCAGCACCGCGCTGGTCATGATCCCGCGCGCGCTCAGGACGACGACCGCGAGGGCGGCCAGGCCGACGACGATGACCGTGTCCACGACGCGCTCGACGACGACCGTGCCGAGGACCGTCGTCCGGCTCACGCCCTCGCCCTCCCCGAGCGCGTGGCTGCGGTAGAGCTCGCCGAGCCGGGCCGGCAGGACGTTGTTGGCGAGGTAGCCGATGTACGTGTAGCCCAGGACCCGCCGGTACGGGATCGTGACGAGCGGCGCCAGCAGGACCTGCCAGCGCTTGCCGCGGGCGCCGACGTCGAGGAAGACGAACACGACCATGGCCGCGACCCACAGCGGGCTCGCCGTGGCGACCACCTGGAGCGCGGCGCCGACGTCGACGGCCCGCGACAGGATCCACAGCGAGAGGGCGCTGACCCCGAGCCCGATGGTCGCGCGCAGCAGCGTGCGACGGTCGAAGGTCACGGTCGGCGGGCGGTCAGCTTCGGGGAGCGCCGGATGCGCAGGCGGTGGAGGAGGTAGCGCGCCACGACGCGCAGGGTCGAGAGGCCGTAGACGATGCTGCGGCGCAGGCCGACCGAGCTCGCCTCCTCGAAGTAGCGGGTCGGCACGGCGATCTCGCCGATGCGCCGGCGCATGCCGGCCGCCACGACCTGGGCGATGAGCTCCTGATCGAACACGAAGTCATCGCTGTTGGCGTGATACGGGATGGTCTCGAGCAGACGGCGGCTGTAGGCCCGTAGGCCGGTGTGGTACTCGGACAGGTGCAGCTCGAAGGCGATGTTCTCGACCGTCGTCAGGAACCGGTTGCTCACGTACTTCCACTGGGGCATGCCGCCGGCCAGCGGGTCGCCCAGGAATCGGCTGCCGAGCATGAGGTCGTGGGTGCCCGCCGCGATCGGCCCGATGAGGGCAGGGATCCGCGTCGCGTCGTACTGGTAGTCGGGGTGGAGCATCACGACGATGTCCGCCCCGGCCGCGAGGGCCGCGTCGTAGCAGGTCTTCTGGTTGCCGCCGTAGCCCCGGTTCTGGGCGTGGATGATGACGTCGAGCCGGAGTTGGCGGGCGATGTCGACCGTCTCGTCGGCGGACACGTCATCGACGAGGATGATCTTGTGGACCAGCTCGTGCGGGATGTCGGCGTACGTCCGCTCGAGGGTTCGCGCGGCGTTGTAGGCGGGCATCACGATGACCACCGTGGGGGGCAGGCTCACCGGCGAAGGGTACCCGACCGACCATCCGCCCGGCCGCGTCACGGGACCGTCACCGGCGATATGCGACCATAGGCGCCCCACCGAACCCTCGAGGATCCAGCGCCCCATGTTCGAACGCCTCTTCGGCGGCAAGACCGCCGACCCTGCCGTCGCCGAGCGGATCCCGCCCGGCCAGTACCGCACCGAGAAGTTCCCGGTGCTGCACTACGGATCCGTCCCGCACACGGACCTCGCGACGTGGGACTTCCGCGTCTACGGCGAGGTGGACGCGCCCTTCAGCCTCACGTGGGACCAGTTCAGGCAGCTGCCGCGCAAGGAGGTCCATACGGACATCCACTGCGTGACGCGCTGGACCAAGCTCGATACGACGTGGGAAGGCGTGCCCATCCAGTCGATCCTGGAGATGGCCCAGGTCCGCCCGTCGGCGACCCACGTCGTCAGTCATGCCGAGCAGGGCTACACGGCCAACCTGCCGCTCGAGATCCTCGACGACGAGGACGTCCTGCTCGCCGACACGTTCGACGGCCAGCCGCTCGAGCTCGAGCATGGCTACCCGCTCCGGCTGCTCGTCCCGAAGAAGTACTTCTGGAAGAGCTCCAAGTGGATCCGCGGCCTCGAGTTCCTCGACCACGACCAGCTCGGCTTCTGGGAGCGCTACGGCTACAACAACAGCGCCGACCCCTGGAAGGAAGAGCGCTTCAGCGACTGACGGTCGCGGGGAGCGTCGCCAGGCGCCTCGCAGACGTCCACGGCGCCCGCCTCGGCAAGCGCGTCGCCCAGTGGGTGCACGACCACTTCTTCGAGCGCCTCGACTGACCGTTCGTCGAGCCCAGGCCCCTGATCCCAGGCGGGATCAGGGGCCTTCGCGTGCCGTAGCATCCGGCGGTGGCCGTCTCCCATCGAGCGTTCGTCCGTCGTCATACCCGGCTCCAGCCGGTCCCGGGGTTGCCGGACATCCGACTCCACCTCGCCGCCGCTGACGAGACGCTCCCGCTGTGGCACGACGTCCAGATCGCGACGGGCGATCCCGATACCGGCCTGCCGTACTGGGCGTTCGCCTGGGGAGGCGGGCTCGCGCTCGCGCGCTACATCGCCGATCATCCCGAGGCCGTCGCCGGCCGGCGCGTCCTCGATGTCGCCTCCGGATCGGGCCTGGTGGCGATCGCCGCCCTCCTGGCCGGTGCGGCGACGGTCAGCGCAGTCGACATCGATCCCTTCGCGGTCGCCGCGATCCCGCTGAACGCGAAGGCCAACGGCGTGACGCCAGGTGTATCGCGCCGCGATCCGCTCGACGACGACGTCCCGGACGTCGATGTCATCCTCGTCGGCGACGCCTGCTACGACGCCATCCTGGCTGCGCGCCTCCTGCCGTGGCTCCGGGCCGCGCGGGACCGCGGCAGCATCGTCCTCGTGGGCGACCCCGGCCGGCGGTTCCTGCCGCTCGACGCCCTCGTGGAACGTCGCGTCGTACGACGTGCGGACCACGAGCGAGCTCGAGGACCTCGCGCTCACCCGCGGGTGGGTCTACGAACTGGTAGCGGGACCGATCGACCCGGGTGGGAGCCGCGTGTCCCTCGCCCCTGACGCCGGCTGAGCCGGCGCAGCGCGGCGCGCGCCGAGTCGCGGCCCGCCGCGCCCGACCTGTCGGTCAGCTCGCCTCGGCGAGCGCGTCGGTGAACTGACTCTCGTAGAGGTCGGCGTAGAAGCCGCCGGCCTCGAGCAGCGTCGCGTGGTCGCCCTGCTCGATGATGTGGCCGCGGTCCATGACGAGGATCGTGTCCGCGTCGCGGATCGTGGACAGGCGATGCGCGATGACGAAGGTCGTCCGTCCGCGCATGAGCTGGCGCATGGCCCGCTGGATGAGCACCTCGGTGCGCGTGTCGACCGAGCTCGTGGCCTCGTCGAGGATGAGGATCGACGGATCGGCCAGGAATGCCCGCGCGATGGTCAGCAGCTGCTTCTCGCCGGCCGACACGTTGGTCGCGTCGTCGTCGATGACGGTGTCGTAGCCGTCCGGCAGGGTGCGCACGAAATGGTCGACGTGCGCGGCCTCGGCGGCTTCGTGGATCTCGGCCTCCGTGGCGTCCAGGCGGCCGTAGGCGATGTTCTCGCGGATCGTGCCGTGGAACAGCCAGGTGTCCTGGAGGACCATCCCGAACGAGCGGCGCAGGTCGTCGCGCGACAGCTCGCGCGTGTCGATGCCGTCGACCCGGATCGTGCCGCCGTCGAGCTCGTAGAAGCGCATCAGCAGGTTGACCAGCGTCGTCTTGCCGGCACCCGTCGGGCCGACGATGGCGACCGTCTGGCCGGCCTCGACGACCAGGTCGAGGTCGTCGATGAGCGGCTTGTCCGGCACGTAGCGGAAGGCGACGTCCTCGAAGGTCACCGCGCCCTTGGCTCGCCCGAATGACGGGACGTCGGCCGCGTCGACGACCTCCTCGAGCTCGTCGAGCAGCTCGAACACGCGCTCCGAGGAGGCGATCGCCGACTGCAGCACGTTGATGACGCTGGCCATCTGGATGATCGGGAAGGTGAACTGGCGCGAGTACTGGATGAACGCCGTGACATCGCCCAGGCTCATCTGCCCGGAGGCCACCTGCAGGGCGCCGACCACCGCGATGATCACGTAGTTGATGTTCGAGATGAAGGTCATGGCGGGCTGGATGAGCCCGGACATGAACTGGGCCCGCCAGGTGGCCTCGTAGAGCTTGTCGTTCTCGAGCTCGAAGGCCTCGATCGCCTCGTGCTGGCGCCCGAACAGCTTGACGATGGCGTGGCCGGTGTGCATCTCCTCGACGTGGCCGTTGAGCGTGCCGGTCGACGCCCACTGGGCGACGAACTGCTTCTGCGAGCGGCTCACGATGACGATCGTCACGAACAGCGACGCCGGGACGGCCAGCAGCGAGACCACCGCGAGGAGCGGGCTGATGAGCAGCATCATGATCAGCACGCCGACGATGGTGAGGAGCGACGTGACGATCTGGGTCAGGCTCTGCTGGAGGGACTGGCCGATGTTCTCGATGTCGTTCGTGACGCGGCTGAGCAGGTCGCCCCGGGGGTGGTTGTCGAAGTAGCTGAGCGGCAGCCGGCCCAGCTTGTCGTCGACGTCCTCGCGCAGCCGGAGGACGGTCCGCTGGGTCACGCCGGCCATGACGTACGCCTGCATCCAGGCGAAGATCGAGCTCAGGACGTAGACGCCGACGAGTGTCAGCAGGACGGTGGCCAGCGCCGTGAAGTCGATGCCCTGGCCAGGCGTCAGCGTCATCGACGAGAGCATGTCGGCGAGCTGCGTCTGGCCGCTCGCGTTCAGGCCGGCGATGACCTGCGCCTGCGTCGCCCCGGCGGGGAGCTGGGAGCTGACGGATCCCTCGAAGATGATGTTGACCGCCTCGCCCAGGATCTTCGGGCCGAGGATCGCGAAGGTCACGCTCACGACCGCGAGCGCGACGACCAGGATGAGCAGCTTGCGCTCGGGACGCAGGCGGCGGAGCAGGCGCCGGAACGAGCCGTTGAAGTCCTTGGGCTTGGCCGGCGGCAGGCCCGGGCCCATGCCCATCATCCCGCCGCGCGGACCGCCGCCCGGTCGGACGCCGGGGCCGGGCGCCGCCGC
Source organism: uncultured Chloroflexia bacterium (assembly GCA_963828965.1). Taxonomy (GTDB): domain Bacteria; phylum Chloroflexota; class Limnocylindria; order Limnocylindrales; family CSP1-4; genus SPCO01. The sequence continues at coordinate 241,042 of CAWHGL010000002.1, read as the reverse complement.
GGGCGCCGGTCCGCCGCCGGGTCGCCCGCTCATGCCGCCGCCTCGTCTCTCGGAGAGCTGCGAGTAGACGATCTCCTGGTAGGTCTCGTTGGTGGCGAGGAGCTCGCGATGCGTGCCGCTGCCGACGATCCGGCCACCATCGAGGACGATGATCCGGTCGGCGCCCATGATCGTGGCCACCCGCTGGGCGACGATGATCACGGTCGCCCCGCCGAGCTCGCGGGCGAGCGCGGCGCGCAACCGGGCGTCGGTGCCGTAGTCGAGCGCGGAGAAGCTGTCGTCGAAGACGACGACCCGAGCCTTGCGCACGAGGGCGCGGGCGATGGCGAGGCGCTGGCGCTGACCACCCGACACGTTCGTGCCGCCCTGGACGATCGGCGCCTCGAGGCCGCCCTCCATCTCCTCGACGAAGTCTTTGCCCTGGGCGATGGACAGTGCCTTCCAGAGCTCCTCGTCGGTGGCGTCCGCGTCGCCGAACCGCAGGTTGCTCCTGACGGTGCCGCTGAACAGGAAGGCCTTCTGGGGGATGAACGAAAGGCGCGACCACAGGTCGTCGCGGGCCACGGCCCGGACGTCGACCCCGTCGACGAGGACGGCACCTTCGGATGCGTCATACAGGCGCGGGATGAGGTTGATGAGCGTCGTCTTGCCGCTGCCGGTGCTGCCCACGATGGCCGTCGTCTGGCCGGGTCGCGCGACGAAGCTGATACCGCGCAGGACCGGCTCCTCGGCGCCCGGATAGCGGAACTCGACGTCGCGGAACTCGACGACGCCGCGCTCGGCGGGATCGGACGGGACCTGCGGCGCGACCGGGTCGACGATCGCCGGCACGGTCTCGAGGACCTCCTGGATGCGCACCGACGACACGGCGGCGCGCGGGATGAGGACGAACATGAACACCGCCGTCAGCACGGCGAACAGGATCTGCACGAGGTACTGGAGGAACGCCGTCAGGGCGCCGATCTGGAGCGCGCCGTCCTCGACCCGGATGGCTCCGAACCAGAGCACGGCCACGGTCGAGAGGTTGAGGATCGCGGTCATCGTCGGGAACGGTCAGGGCGAACAGCCGGGTGACGGCCAGGGACGAGTCGAAGAGGTCGCGGCTGGCGACGTCGAAGCGCTCCTCCTCGTGCTGGGTGCGCACGAAGGCGCGGATGACCCGCACGCCGGACAGCGTCTCGCGCATGACCTGGTTGATCCGGTCGAGCTTGGCCTGCACCAGGCGGAACAGCGGGATCGCCCGGGACATGACGAGGGCGATGACGCCGGCCATGAGCGGCAGGACGATGACGAGGATGCCCGACAGGGGGACGTCCGTCCGCAGCGCCATGATGATCCCGCCGACGATGAGGATCGGCGCCGAGACCATGATCGTCAGGCCCATGAAGACGACGGTCTGGACCTGCTGGACGTCGTTGGTGTTGCGGGTGATGAGCGACGGCGCCCCGATCCGGTTGACCTCGACCTGCGAGAACGTCTCGACCTTGGTGAAGATGGCCTTGCGGACGTCGCGACCGAAGCCCATCGCGATGCGCGCCGACCAGTAGACCGCGATCACCGAGGCGATCACGAGCAGCGCGCTGACGGCGAGCATCAGGGCCCCGGTCTGCAGGATGAACTCGGTGTCGCCGGTGGCGACGCCCTGGTCGATGATCTGGCCGTTGAGCTCGGGCAGGTACAGGTTGCCAAGGGCGGCGATGAGGAGCAGGACGAGGACGACGGCGAGCGGCCGGTAGTACGGTCGCAGGTAGTCCCGCAGGAGCCGGATCATCCGCCCGTGACCCCCAGGGCGCCCGGCACAGGACGTGCGGCCGCCTCGCGCCCAGCGGTCCGATCGCGGCGGTCCGCGGCGCGCTCCTCCGCTTCCATAGCGGCGCGCGCCTTGTGCATCGCCCGCATCCCGACGAGGAGCGAGATCAGCTCGCGCTCGGTCAGGCGGGCCAGCACGGTTTCGAGGTGGGCGCGGCGGTCCGCGCCGAGCTCGCGGAAGACCTCCTGGCCGGTGGCGGTCGGATGGACCTCGATGACGCGCCGGTCGCCGGCGGCCGGGCGGCGCTCGACCAGGCCGCGCTGCTCCATCCGGTCGACGATGCCGGTCGCGCTCGCGACCGACACGTCGAGGGCGTCCGCGAGCCGGCCCATCGACAGGGGCCCATCTGCCTCCAGGATGGTCAGGACGTGGAGGTGGACGAGGCTGAGCGAGCCGCGCAACCAAGAGCGGAACATGCGCACGCGCTCGGCCGGGGTCCAGCCGGTCATCTCGCTGACGAGCCGGTCGGTGATCCGCTGGCGGACCCGCGCCCGTCGACCATTCAATGTCATGTTGACAATCTAGGTCAGATGTACTGTCGCCGTCAAGCGCGACGGCGTCAGCTGCGGCGGGCACCCCCCAGGAGCTTGGGATCCGGGGTGAAGTAGCGCAGCCGGCGACCCAGCAGGGTGACCTCACGCTCGAGCAGCGCGATGAGGCCCTCCAGCCGTTCGACCGTCGTCTCGGCCTCGAGCAGCTCCTGGCGGCGCGGGAGCTCGACCTGGACGATGCCCGACAACAGGTACGAGAGGACGGTCGGGTCGTCCGGGATGACCAGGTCGTTGCGGTCGGGGGTCGGGGCCGGCTCGCCAGCGCGCTCGGTCGAGATGGGCTCGCGGGTGGCCCCGAGACGCGGCGCTTCGTCCGGTGCGGCCTCGATCTCGACGCGGATATCGAGCGCCTCGACGGTCTCGCCGTCGCGCGCCCGCATGAGGTCGAGGTAGCGGACGAATCGGCGGATCGCGGTGGCGGCCAGTCGTTCGGCCCGCGGCTCGTCGCCGACCTCGTCCTCGAGCGGCGTCACCTCGGCGACGAGGAAGGGCTCGCGGCGGGCGTCGACGGCCTCGATGGCGAAGCGACCGGTGGCGGCGGCCAGGAGGTCGTACCGACCGTCCGGGTACCGACCGGCCTCGCGGATCTCCGCGAAGGCACCCACGCCGGCCAGCGTGGCCACGGCCTCCGTGCCGACCTCGCGCCCATCGCGGATGAGGACCACCCCGAACGGCTCACCCGTGTCGAGGCAGCGGCGGGTCATCGCCCGGTAGCGCTCCTCGAAGATATGGATCGGCAGGACGATGCCCGGACAGAGCACCGTGTGCAGCGGGAAGAGCGGGATCTCCATCGCACCACCAATTCGCTCGATCGGGCTGGCTTGGGCGTTCTCGGGAGTCTAGCCCGCCTCGGGCTCGACTGGGACCCCCGGTCCCGATGGAGCCCGGGAATCGATGAAGCCGCCGGTGACCCGGCGGCTTCAGGCGTGGCGCGCGCTGGGCGCGTAGGTCAGTGCGAGCAGCCCTTCGGCGAGCCTTCGCTCTCCGCGGTCCGGAAGCTGGAGCCGCAGCCGCAGCCGCTGACCGCGTTCGGATTGTTCACGGTGAACCCGGCGCCCATCAGCGTGTCGACGTAGTCGATCTGCGAGCCCTGCAGGAGGCCGACGCTCTGACCGTCCACGTAGACCTTGATCCCGCTGACGTCGAGGAGGTTGTCCTCGGGCGTGGGCGCGTCCTCGAGCATCATCCCGTAGCGGTAGCCGGAGCAGCCGCCGGAGTAGACGTACACGCGCAGGCCGATATCGGGGTTCGTCTCGTCCTTCGTGAGCTCGCGGAGCTTGGAGGCCGCGGCGTCGGTGAGGGACACGACCGTCGTCGGCTGCTGGTCGATCATCGGGTGTCGTCCTCCGGACGGTAGGTCTGGGTCGTTCAAGGGCCGCCTTGCGGGCGGTGTGCCGTCCATCGTACGCACGGCAACGGGTTTCGACAAGCGGTCCGCCAGAATCGCGCGCCCCTACACTCTGGCGGAGATGCGTCGGACCATCGCCGCCCTGCTGCTCGTGATCCTGCTGCCCGCCCTCGTGATCGTGAACGCGTCGACCTGGGCCGTGCGCACCGCCCTCGACGACGCGGCCTTCGCGGCCACCGTCGGGCGGGTGATGGACACGCCCGAGGTCGAGGAGGCCATCGCCGCGCGAGCGACGACGGCGGTCATCGACACGCTCGACGCGGCGCCCGGGCGGCTGGCCACGGTCAGCGCCGTCGTGCTTCGGCTCACCGGCGAGCCGACGCGCGAGCAGATCGCCGCGGCGCTCGAGGCCCGGATCCTGGCGGCCCTGTCGGTGCCGGCGGTCGAGGCGGCTCGTGACGATGCGATCCGCGCCGTGCACGCCGTGCTGCTGGGCGCCGCGACCGACGACGACGGCCTCGTCCACGTCGATGGCTCGCAGGTGGTCCTTGATCTCGGGCCGATCGTGGAGCGGGTGGCCGGCGCCGTCGACGAGCGGCTGCCGCGAGCCGGCCTGGCGAACCTGCCCGCCGGCCAGACCACGATCGTCCTCGCGGAGGCGCCACAGCTCGCCACCGTGACCACCACGATCGACATCCTCGAGACCCTGCGCATCGTCCTGCCGCTCGCCCTGCTGGCGCTCATCGTGGCCATCCTGGCCCTGGCCCATCGGCGCCGACGGGCGGTCGGGCTGATCGGGATGGCGATGGTCGTCGCGGGCATCGTCAGCCTCGTCATCGCCTGGCTGGGCAGCGGCGTCGTCGGCCGCGTGCCGGACGATCCGGTCGCAGCGCTCATCGCGAAGGGCGCCTACGACGCGTTCGTCGAGGTGCTCGTGCTGCAGTCGCTGCTGCTCATCGCGCTCGGAACGTTCATCGCGCTGGTCGCCCGGTTGCTCATCGACGCGTCGGCCGTCTCCGCCGGCGCCCGACACGGCGCCACCGGGTGCGCCGATGGACGGCAGGCCGGGCTCAGGCCCACCGAGCCGCGCGAGCGGCGGGACAGGCGCCGCCTAGCCCTCGATCCGCTCGACGACCGTGGCGATCCCCTGGCCGACGCCGATGCACATCGTGGCGAGGCCGTAGCGGCCGCCGGTCCGGCGCAGCTCGTGGGTGAGCATCGTGACGAGCCGGCCGCCGCTCATCCCGAGCGGATGGCCGAGCGCGATCGCCCCACCGTTCACGTTCACCTTGGCGGGATCGAGCCCGAGCTCGTCGATGCACACGAGCGACTGGCTCGCGAACGCCTCGTTGAGCTCGATGAGATCGAGGTCGTCGACGCCGATCCCGGCCCGTTCGAGCGCCTTGCGCGTGGCCGGCACGGGCCCGACCCCCATGACCGCCGGGTCCACCCCGGCGACGGCCGTCGCCACCACGCGGGCCAGCGGACGCAGGCCGAGCTCGCGGGCCGTGTCCGCCTCGACGAGCAGGACCGCCGACGCGCCATCGTTGATGCCCGAGCTGTTGCCGGCCGTCACGCTCCCGCCTTCGCGCGCGAAGGCCGGCTTCAGACGGGCGAGGGCCTCGGCGGTGCGTGTCGGCGCGGGGATGCTCGTCGCGCTCGACGACCGTGACCTCGCCCTTGCGACCGGTGACCGGCACCGGGACGATCTGGTCGTCGAACCGGCCGGCCTCGATGGCCGCGACCGCGCGCTGCTGGCTCTCGAGGGCGAACGCGTCCTGGCGCTCGCGGCTGACGCCCCAGCGCTCGGCGACGTTCTCGGCGGTCTCGCCCATCGAATACGGGTAGTGCTGCTCGGCCAGGCGCGGATTGATGAAGCGCCAGCCCAGGGTCGTGTCGGCCAGCTCGCGTGGGCCGCGATCCCACGGTCCCTCGGCCTTGAGCTGGACGTACGGCGCCCGAGTCATCGATTCGACGCCGCCACCGATGAACACGTCGCCGTCGCCGACCGCGATCGCGTGCGCCGCCGAGTTGATGGCCTGCAGCCCCGAGCCGCACAGCCGGTTGACGGTCAGCCCGCCGACCTCGACCGGGAAGCCGGCAAGGAGCAGGGCCATCCGGGCGACGTCGCGGTTGTCCTCGCCGGCCTGGTTCGCGCAGCCGAGGATGACGTCCTCGACCAGCGCCGGGTCGATGCCGGCACGGTCGACGACGGCGCGCAGGACGACCGCGGCGAGATCGTCGGGACGGACGGTGGCGAGCGCGCCGCCGTAGCGGCCGATCGGCGTGCGCACGGCCTCGACGATCCAGGCCTCGCGCAACGGTCGGTGGTGATCTCGGGTCATGGGGCCTGATGGTAGCGGCGTGGTGGCCGCATCGCCGCCGGGATCAAGCGTGGAAGGTCCCATCCGGATGGTTGGCACCGAGTCGCAGGGCCAGATCGATGACGTCGGGCGATGCGACGCCTTCGACGCTTGCCAGCCGCGCCTCGTCGGCGATCGCGCCCAGGATCCGATCCCGGATCTGCGGCGCGGAGAGGCGCTCGGACGAGGCGGAAGTCGGCAGTCGCGCTGCCTCCCCGGTCCGCCGCCCGTCCTCGTATCGATAGAAACCCTGACCGGTCTTGCGCCCGAGGTCGCCGGCGGCCACGAGCGCTTCCTGGATGGGCGAGGGCCGAAGCCGGTCCGGACGCCCAAGGCCTTCCCAGATCCCCGTCGCGGCCGCCAGGGTGACATCGATCCCCGTGAGGTCCATCAGTTCGAAGGGACCCATCGGGAAGCCGGCGTCGCGGATCGCCTGGTCGATCTCGCTCACGCCGGCGGCACCGGTCTCGAGGATCCGCAGCGCCTCGATCGTGAACGGGCGGTTGACCCGATTGACGATGAAGCCCGGGCGATCGGCACAGACGACCGGCGTCTTGCCCCAGGCCGTGACGGTCGCCACGGCGCGCGCCACGACGGCCGGATCCGCGAGTGGCGGCTCGACGACCTCGACGAGGGCCATGATCGGGGCCGGATTGAAGAAATGCAGGCCGATCACCCGGTCCGGTCGGCGGGTCGCCTCCGCGATGTCGGCGACCGAGAGCGCGCTCGTGTTGGTGGCAAGGATCACGCGCGCGTCGGCGATGTCGTCGAGGATCCGGAAGATCGTCCGTTTCAACGCGAGGTCCTCGAGCGCGCACTCGATGACCAGATCGGCGTCGTCAGCGAGTCCGTCGACGGTCGGGACATGGCGCACGCGGTCCATCCGGGCGGCCACCCAGTCGCCGGCCTCACCCTGGTCGAGCCCGAGCTTCGCGGCTCGACGCGTCAGGCCATCGCGGATCCGCGCGCGCCCTCCCTCGATGGCCCCCTCGTCGACGTCGTAGAAGACGACTTCGCAGCCCGCCTCGAGCGCCACCTGGCCGATCCCCGCCCCCATCGTCCCCGCGCCGACGATGCCGACGATGGCGGGCAGGCCGTCGCTCGACGACGCCGGGGCGCGTTCGCCCATCAGACCGACTTGATCGATTCGAACGGTTGGCGGCAGCCGGCGCAGTAGCGGATCGTCCGACACTGCGTCGGCCCGAAAAGGTTCTCGATCACGGTGCGTTGTGAACCGCAGTGCGGGCACGGGACGCGTGGCTCGAGGTCGATGAGACCACCCGGCGCGCCAGGCACGGCACCGGCGCCGGGCGGCGCGATACCGGCCGCCAGGAGGGCGGCACGACCCGCGGGGCTGATCCGCTCGGAGGTCCACGGGACCTCGAACGTGGCCGTCACCTCGACCGGGCGCCCGAAGGCGCGCAGCCGCTCGGCGATCGACGACTTGATGAATTCGAGCGCCGGGCAACCGACGAACGTCGGCAGGATCTCGACGCGGATCGTGCCGCTTCCGGGCGCCGGCCCGACGTCCACGCGATGGATGATCCCGAGGTCGACCACGGAGAGCATCGGGAGTTCCGGGTCCATGACCTCGGCGAGTGCCGCGCGGACGGCCGCCTCGTCGACCGCGGGGAGCACGCCGGGTCGCGGGGCGCCGACGACCGCCGCGGACCGAGCCCGCGCCACACCGATCTGGATCCCGGCCTCGCTCACCAGGTCGCCCCCGGATCGGCGCGCCGGACCGAGGTGAAGCCGTCCCACAGCCAGCGGAAGTCGGCACCGTGGTCGAGGCGGCCCCGCGCCGGGTCACGCGCCGACGGCGGCATCGGAAGGTCGAGATCGGCGAAGACCGGAGCGATCGAGGCACGCCAGCGGCGCTCGAGCTCGGTCATCGGGGCATCCAGGATGCCCGAGGCGATCAGGTCGGCCTCGCCCTCGATCGACGTGAAGACGGTCGCCGCGTCGGGAGCGAGCACCTCCAGGGACGCCAGCAGGCGGTCGCGCGGCTCGCCCTCGCTGCGGGCCAGGCGATCCAGCCAGGCGCCGGCGTGCATCCGGTGGTAGCGCTCCTCACGGACGAGCTTCCCGACGAGCTCGGCCAGCGGCGACCACGAGCCCTCGGCGAGCGCCTCGAGCCGGATGGCGTCGGCGCTGTCGTAGAGGAACCGGCGAGCGATGGTCATCGCCCAGTCGCCGCGGCCGTGATCGAGCAGCCGGCAATGGCGGTACTCGTCGGGCTCGCGGTCATAGGCGAGCGCGTCGGCATCGGTGCCGGTCAATTCCGCGCAGCAGCGCGTAGAGCGCCGCCGCGTGGCCGAGCTCGTCCTGGGCGAGCGAGCTCATCGCCACGTCCTCCTCGAGGAGCGGCGCGATCCCGGTCCACTCCGAATCGGAGAAGCCGATCACGAATTCGTCGTCGGCCATCGAGCGGAGCAGCCCCGCCAGCGCGGTGGCCGGAAGGGCGGCCGTGGCGGTCATTTCGAGCGGGCCTTCGGCTTGGCCTGGCCCGATTGCGCTCGGGCGGCGGCCAGCTTGTCGCGCATCACGTAGCCACCGGGCTTCTTGAAGGACCGGTCGAGCGGCGGCTGGAGCAGGTCGGGATCGTCGAGGTCGAGGATGTCGTCGCGGCGCACGATCCACAGCCGGACGCTTTCCTGGCGGCGGCCGTACAGCTCGCGGGCGTAGTGCATGGCGAGGTCGCGGTCGGGCGCCATCACGCTGCCGCCATGACGCATCGGGTCGCCGTCCTTCTCCTGGCGGAAGACCTCCCACGGCTCGAGGACGCCGCTGGGGTCGACGTCGGGAACGGACACGGTCGCACCGTCCGATGCGGCCGACGCGTCGACGCGCGCGTCGGGGCTCATGCCGCCCGCGGCGGCGCGAGGATCGCGTCGCGGACCCAGGCCGTCTCCTCGCGGGCGAGACGCCGGAACGCGAGGCGCGCCTCGGACATCGGACCGTGGTTCGTGACGACGGTGCGCAGCTCCGCCCAGTCGGGCTCGGTGTAGCGCCACACGCCGTCGACCTCGTCGAAGCGCAGCTCCGGGTCCGGGATGACCAGCCCGATCTCCCGGATCCGGGGCACATAGATCGTCAGGAACTCCTGGCGCAGCTCCTCCGACGTCTTGGCCTTGATCCGCCAGCGCAGATCGAGATCCTTCTCGCGCGGCGATCGCGGCCCGTGCATCTGCATGAGCGGGCCCCACCAGCGATCGAGCGCCTCCTGGATCTGGGCGCGCTGCGTCGTCGTGCCGGTGACCATGGTCACGACGACATCGCGCCCATGCATGATGTGGACCGATTCCTCCCAGCAGATCTTGCGCATCGTGCGGGCGTACGGCGCATAGCTGCTGTCACGCAGCGCCTGCTGGGCGACGATCGCGGCGGCGTCCACGAGCCAGGCGATGATCCCGACGTCGGCCCAGGTCTTCGTCGGGTAGTGGAAGACGTTGTGGAACTTCGTCCGGCCGGCCAGCAGGTCGTCGAACATCGCCTCGCGCGGCTTGCCGAGGTCCTCCGCGATGCGGTAGAGCAGCTGGGCGTGCCCGACCTCGTCCTGGACCTTGGCCGTCAGGGCGAGCTTGCGACGAAGGGTCGGGGCGCGCATCAGCCACTCGCGCTCGGGGAGCACGCCCATGAGCTCGCTGTTGGCGTGCATCTCGACGAAGCGCAGGACCGCCGTCCGATACGCGTCGGGCATCGGGTCGGTGGCCTCGATGGAGCCGCCGCCGGCGAGGAACGCCTCGAACCGGGCCATCGCCTCGTCTTCGTCGATCGCGGGCGGCGCAGTGGCGATCGCCGCGCGATCGTCGGTCGCGAGCACCGGGTCCAGGGCGCGCGGGTCGGTCACAGCACGGGCTCCGTCATGGGATCGGCACGAACGACCGATCCTCCGGGCCGCAATGCATCGACGGCCAGCCGGGCGTAGGCGTCGCCGAGGGCCGCCGGGGCGATCCGGCCATCGGGGCGGAACCACGTCGCGATGCCGTTGAGCGAGGTGAGCAGGAAGGCCGCCGCGACGACCGGGTCGACCGCGACGAACGCGCCCTCGGCGACGCCGTCGTCGATGACCGACCGGAACCGCCGCTCGTAGGCGTCCCGCCGGCGCGCCATCTGGGCGCGACGCTCCCCCGTCAGCGAGCGCCATTCGTGGACGAACACGCTGGCCCGCCCGATGTCGTCGGTCACGACCGCGACGTGGGCGCGCACGAGCGCGGCGAGACGGACGGTGGCGGGTGCGATCCCATCCATGGCCTCGGGTCCGCTCGCGGCGGCCGCCACGGCGCCGTCGGCGGAGGTCTCGAAGCGCGTCGCCGAGCGCTCCACGATCGACCACAGGACGTCCTGCTTCGACGTCACGTGGGCATACAGGCTCGCGCCCTGGATGTCGAGCGCACGCGCGATGTCCCGAACGCTGGTCCCGGCGTAGCCGTGCTCGCGGAACAACGTGCTGGCCACGTCCTCGATCTCGCGCCGACGCGCCGTCTCCACCACGGCGGGCCCTCCCATGTCCGGGTTCCGATCGCGGGGCCGTCCTGGGGAGGCCACCGAACGTTCGTTAGGCAGGGAGCCTACGGCATCGACCCCGGAGCGGCAAGCGCCAGGGCCAAGGCGAGGGGGCGACGGCCGGTGAGCGCGGCCGTCGACCGCCCGGTGAAGCGCGGTCGACTACGCCCCGGTGAACCGTGGCGGCCGCTTGGCGCGGAACGCCGCCAGGCCCTCGGCATGATCCGCGCTCGCGCCCGCGACGCCCTGGAGCCGGGCCTCCACCTCGAGCGCGTCGTCGAGTCCGATCGTCCAGGCCCCCTCGAGCGCGGCCTTCGTCGCCGCGAGCGCCGCGGGTGCCCCCTCGGCCAGCCGGTCCGCGAGGGATCGCGCCGTCTCCGCCAGCGACGTGCCCGGCACGACCCGGTGGACGAGCCCGATCCGCAGCGCGTCGTCGGCCGACACCGGGTCGCCGACGAGGGCCAGTTCGGCGGCGCGCGACGCACCGATCAGACGCGGCAACAGCCAGGTCGCTCCGGAGTCGGGCACGAGGCCGATCCGCCCGAACGCCAGGACGAAGCGGGCCTCCTCGGCCGCGACCCGGAGGTCGCAGGCAAACGCGAGCGATGCACCCGCGCCGGCCGCCACGCCGTTGACCGCCGCGATGACCGGCTGACTCATCGAGCGCAGGGCGCGGACGATCGGGTTGTACCGCTCGCGCAGCTCGACGTCGAGCGGCGCTGCGTCCGGCTGATCGCGCTCGGCGAGGTCCTGGCCCGCGCAGAAGGCGCGTCCGGCGCCGGTCAGGATGACGGCTCGGACGGACCGGTCCGCGGCGATCCGTTCGAGCTCGGCGAGGAGCGCCCGCTTGAGCGGGACGGTCAGGGCGTTGAGCGCCTCGGGCCGGTCGAGGGTCAGGGTCGCGACCGCACCATCGATCGCGACGTCCAGCCCGTCCGGCATCTAGGCGAACTCGACCAGCCGGCCGTCGACGAGCTCGAACATCCGCCGGTCGATCGGCTCGTCCGCGCCGCCCGACTGCTCCACGACGAACTCGCTGAACATGGCCGCGAACTCCTCGTCGCCCGGCGCCAGCAGCGCGGCGGTGAGCAGGTCGCGCTCCGGGATGCCGACCAGGATGCGGCCCGGGCCGAGCGACGCCTGGAGGTGGGCGGCGGTCGACGGCAGCAGGATCCGGACGGCGTCGAGACCGTCGCCCGTCTCCGAGCTGACGAGCCGCCGCTGCCCGGACGCCTCGTCCGTCCAGGGTGCCGTCGCCGACCAGGCCTCGAGGTTGGCGATCGCCGCGTCCTGCAGCTCGGTCGGCTCGATGCCCCACGACAGGACGTGGTCGCCGTTCACGACGATGTCGAACCCGGCGGCCGGGATGACGTAGACGACGGGGATGCCCGCGGGGCCGACGTCCACGATCGGCTGGGCGTGGCTCTTCGACGCGTGCGCGAGCAGGTCGTCGCGCTGGATCGTCTCGAGCTCGAGGCCCTGCGTCCCGACCGGCCGGAACGCCGGCTGGACGAGGCCGCGAGCCAGCGTCCAGTCGTGCTCGGGCGAATCGACGGCGGACGTCGTGGTCTCGGGCGCCGGGACGTGGCCGCTGACCGGCGCCGACGTATCGATCTGGGCCAGGACATCGGGCGCGGAGTCACGGATCGAGCCCGGCTCCTCGCCCAGATCACGCGCCAGGTCGGCCCCGACATCGGACCCACCCTCGAACGGGTCACGCTCCATCGACTCCCTCCTCGTGCGGCTCAGCGACCCGTCCAGGTCGCCGGGCGTTTCTCCATGAAGGCGCGCATCCCTTCGCGCTGGTCCTCGGTGGCGAACAGGTCGAAGAACGCCTCGCGCTCAGCATGCAGACCGGCCGACAACGGCAGCTCCTGGGCTGCCTTGACCGCGCGCTTGGCGGCCCGGACGGCGAGTGGCGGCATGGCCGCGATCGCATCGGCGAGCTCGATCGCCGAATCGACGGTCTCGGCGGCCGGCACGACCCGGGTCACGAGTCCAGCCGCCCGCGCGTCGGCGGCGTCGAGCGTGCGCCCCGTCAGCACGAGCTCCATGGCCAGGGCTGGACCCACGGCGCGGGTCAGCCGCTGCGTGCCCCCGGCACCCGGCATGACCCCGATGCGGATCTCGGGCTGGCCGAACCGCGCGTCGTCGCCGGCGACGATGAGGTCGCACGACAGGGCCAGCTCGCAGCCACCGCCCAGGGCGAAGCCGCGGACCGCGGCGATGACCGGGACGCCGACGGCGGCGATGCGGTCCCAGGCGTCGAACCGGCCTTCCGCGCGCAGACGCTCGGGCGTCTGCTCCGCCAGCTCCGTGATGTCCGCGCCGGCGGCGAACGCCCGGTCCCCGGCGCCGGTCAGGACGACGGCCCGGGTGACCCCGTCGGCATCGAGCGTCTCGAGTGCGGCGGCCAGCTCGTCGAGCAGGGCGAACGACAGGGCGTTGAGCGCTGCCGGTCGGTCGAGGGTCAGGCGCGCCACGCCGGGATGCCCGTCGAGCGGGGCCTCCGTCCGGATCGATCGAGTTGCGGGCTGGACCTCGGTCACGCGATCCTCGGGCAATCGGGCGTCTGGTCTCGTCCAGTATCCATGAGCCGGGAACCCCGGAGGCCGCGATCCAGCAGCGCCGTCCTTGCGGCGAACCCTCAGCGAGCGACGGTCCGGACCACGCCCGACATCAGCTTGGTCGCGCGACGCGCCGCCGTCGGCGACAGACGCGAGAGGGCATCGACGAGTTCGAGGACATCGTCGTCGTCGAGCTTTCCGAGCAGGTCGAACAGCCGCAGGATCGCGCTGTCCGGGACGCGCCCCAGGAGCTCGAGCGAGCGCTCCAGCTCGCGCGGCTCGAGCTGCGGGACGAGGCCGACGGCACGGTCGAAGAGCCGGACGAAGGCGACGAACGAGGCGAGCCAGTCGCGCAGCTCGGCGAGCTCGACGTGGTCGGGATACGCCGCTGCGGCGGCCGCGGCCTCGCTGGCCTTGCGCTCGAGGACGACGACGATCGGGTCACCCTCGCGGACCTTGCGCTCGGCGATGACCCGGCCGAACCACTGCCAGTGGTCGCCGACGGCGAGGTAGGCCGTCCCCGCCGGCCCGCGCCGACCGACCCGACGTGGCTCCGGGACGCGCTCGACGATGCCCCACGATTCGGCCTCGGCGAGGGCCAGGCTGGTCGCCCGGTGGCTCAGGCCGAGGGCCTCGCGGACCTCGCGCTCGGTCAACGGTTCCTGGCGAGCCATGAGATAGGCCTGCACGCGAGCGATCGCCGGGGTGACGCCCCAGGCGGCGCCCATCTCGCCCCAGGCCTCGGCGAGGTCGAGGCGGATGGACTCGGCGGTAGCGCTCGCATCGGCGCCGGCGGGCAGGGTCGGCGCCGCGCCGTGATCCGGCGATCCGTGGGCATCGACCGTGGCGAGGTTCTCGGTCATGACGTGCCCGGAGCGTAGCACCTGGGCGTGGCCGAGAGGCCCTGCCGCCCGGTCGGTCAGGGCGCGGGCAGGACGCCGACGGCGACGAGGGCGGCGGTCGTCGCCGCGAACACCGGCTGGTCGGGGTCGATGGCCGTCTCGCAGGACGCCACCCGTTCCGGCCCACTGGGGCCGCCGAACTCGTAGATGACCTCCTGGCCGTCGAAGGCGGTCGGACAGTCACCGCTGAACGCCACCGACCGGATCGCGTCGAAGTCGGTCGTCCGGATGGCCGTCTCCAGGGCCGAAACCAGCTCGGGCGGTACCGTCCCCAGGTCGTTGGGCGGCTTGGCCGCTTCGTGGACGGCGCCATCGTGCCCGATGACGATGACCGAGCCGCACGGGCCGTCGAAGCATTCGCCGCCGCGGGTCGTGACGGTCACCAGCGGTCCGCTCGGTGTCGGGCTCGGGGCTGGCCCACCGGTGCAGCCGGCAACGGCGGCGGCGGCGACGAGGGCGACGACGAGCAGGATCCGCGACGGCATCGACATGGCCGCCCGACGACCGACCGCCCGCCATGGTTCCCGGGACTCCCGGCCGCCTATCATCGGGTCATGCCCGTCCTGCGCAGCCGGCTGGACCCCGCCGCCGAGGAGACGCGCGCGAATCACGACGCCATGGCCGGCCTCGTCGCGGAGCTGCGCGATCGGCAGACCACCGTGGCCGGACGCGGCGCGGGCGGCGACGAGCGCTCGATCGCCCGTCACCGCGAGCGCGGCAAGCTGCCGGTCCGCGAACGCATCGACCGCTTGATCGATCCCGGCTCGGCGTTCCTCGAGCTGAGCCCGCTGGCCGCCACCGGCCTGTACGACGACGATGCGCCCGGCGCCGGCATCGTCACCGGCATCGGCCGCGTGGAGGGCACGACCTGCGTGATCGTCGCCAACGACGCGACCGTCAAGGGCGGCACCTACTACCCGATGACCGTCAAGAAGCATCTGCGGGCCCAGGAGATCGCCCTCGAGAACCGGCTGCCGTGCGTCTACCTCGTGGACAGCGGCGGGGCGTTCCTGCCGCTCCAGGCCGACGTCTTCCCCGACCGTGACCACTTCGGCCGGATCTTCTACCACCAGGCCCGGATGTCGGCGGCCGGCATCCCGCAGGTCGCCCTGGTCATGGGCAGCTGCACGGCCGGTGGCGCCTACGTTCCCGCGATGAGCGACGAGACCGTCATCGTCAAGGGCACGGGCACCATCTTCCTGGGCGGACCGCCGCTCGTGAAGGCCGCGACCGGCGAGGACGTGACCGCCGAGGAGCTCGGCGGGGCGGAGGTCCACACCCGTCGCTCCGGGGTCGCCGACCACGAGGCGCTCGACGACGAGCACGCGCTGGCGATCGGCCGGTCGATCGTGGCCAACCTCAACCGTCGTCCGCCGCCACCACCCTGGGATCGACGCGAGCCGGAGCCGCCGGCCGTCGACGCGGCCGGGCTGTATGGCGCCGTCTCGGCCGACCCGCGCCGGCCCGTGCCCGTGCGCGAGATCATCGCCCGGCTCGTCGACGGGTCGCGGTTCCACGAGTTCAAGCCGCTCTATGGCGAGACGCTGGTGACGGGCTTCGCGCATCTCGATGGCCTGCCCGTCGGGATCATCGCCAACGACGGCATCCTGTTCAGCCAGTCCGCGCTCAAGGGCGCCCACTTCATCGAGCTCGCCTGCCAGCGCCGGATCCCGCTCCTGTTCCTGCAGAACATCACCGGGTTCATGGTCGGACGCGAATACGAGGAGGCCGGCATCGCCAAGGACGGGGCGAAGCTCGTGACGGCCGTGGCCAGCGCCGAGGTCCCCAAGATCACGGTCCTCATCGGCGGCAGCTTCGGCGCCGGCAACTACGCGATGGCCGGTCGCGCCTACCAGCCGCGGTTCCTGTGGTCGTGGCCGAACGCGCGCATCTCGGTCATGGGTGGTGCCCAGGCGGCCCGCGTCCTGTCCACCGTCCGTGGCGGGTTCGCGGACGACGCGGAACGCGACGCCTTCGAGGCGCCGATCCTCGAGACCTACGAGCGCGAGGGGTCGCCGTACTTCGCCACAGCCCGGCTGTGGGACGACGGCGTCATCGATCCGTTCGACACGCGACGGGTCATCGCCCTCGGGCTGGACGCCGCCCTCCACGCGCCGATCCCGGAAACGCGGTTCGGCGTGTTCCGGATGTAGCACTCCGCGGTACCGGCCAGTGCGGGCCGGTTGCGGGTTTCCACCGGTCGACCGGGGCGGGACCCCGTCGTACCGTGCGCGCATGCAGCGCCTCGCGGTCATCGCCTCGCTCGCCCTGGTCGTGCTCGTCAGCGCCGGCTGCGAGGGGCTCGTCGGGCGCGGGCCGGACCCGACCCCGCAACCCTGCGAACAGGTCTTCAGCGTCCGCCGATGCCTGGCCATCGAGGACGCCGCCACCGCGTTCTCGGACGACACCCGCGACGACGTCGCGTCGACCTTGATCGTCCCGAGCCCGCGACCCTCCGACGATCACATCCTGCAGACGCTCGGCGGCGCGGCGCCGATCACCGTTCGGGTCCTGATGCGTGACGGCACGACCTTCGACACGCAGATGTGCGGCGGCATCGCGAGCGGACCGGCCTGCGCCGACGAGCCGCAGGCGTGGGACACGACGGGATCGCTCATCGGAGGCGGCTACCACGACGTGCCGTGCGCCGGCGAGCCGCCGGACGGGTGCGCGACGCCGGTCCCGTCGATCGATCCGGCGGATCGCGCCGGACGCGACCCCGATCGAGGTGCCGAGCCGCTCGGTCGCGATCGATCACGTCGGGACCTACGAGGTGTCCCTCGGCACCGGGACGCTGGCCAACGGGATCCTGACCGACGCGACCTATCGCCTGGCGGATCCCTGGGCCGTCGATGTCACCTTCGGCGAGGTGCTGGCCGCACGTCGAGATCCGCTCGCTGGAACCGGACGGCAAGCCCTTCCAGAACGTCCACGAGCACGGCTGGCGCGACGGCCTGGAACGCGTCGAGGCCGTCCTGGTGTTCGACGTGAAGCGGTTCGATCCGGGCGCCACGGTCGAGGTCCGCGACGTCGTCGTCCGCTAGCATCGCGCCATGCCGCATGCCGTCCGGTTCTCGATCGCGCCCGTCCGCAGCCTCGGGCTGGAGCATCCCGACGAGATCGACCTGACCGAGGTCGGCGTCGTCGAGGACCGCCGCTTCTTCCTCGCCGACGACACGAACCGCCTCGTCGACCGGCTCCTCGTGGGCGAGCTCGTCCAGATCGCCACGCATACCGATCCGGGCGCCACGCGACTGCGGATGACCTTCCCCGACGGCACCGTCATCGATGACGACGTGCGCCTCGGCGAACCGATCGAGACCCCGATCCACGGACGGACGGGCGTCGGGCACGTCGTGGACGGGCCATGGGCGGCGGCCCTCTCGACGTTCACGCAGCGGACCATCCGGCTGGTCCGTTGCGATCGCCCGGCCGGGACGCGGGCCGGCAACCCGACGAGCCTCATCACCGACGGCTCGGTCGCGGAGCTGGCCGGGCATGCGCGCGTCGGGCAGGTCGACGCCCGGCGCTTCCGGATGCTCATCGAGCTCGGCGACGGGCGCGGCGCGCGAGGAGGACACCTGGATGGGGCGGCGCATCGCCATCGGGGACGCGATCCTGTTCGTGACGAAGCCCGATGCCCGGTGCGCGATCACGACCCAGGATCCGGACACCGGTGTCCGCGACCTCGACACGCTGCGGACGATCATCGGCTACCGCGGTCTGCGCGAGGGCCGGCATGCCGACCTCGGCGTGCTCGCGGACGTGGTGCAGCCCGGGCGGGTGCGCCTGGGCGACGCGGTGACGCTGCTCGACTAGCGCGGTTCGCGCGATCGGTCGGCCGGGTCGGTCACCGCCGCATCCGATGACGCGGCCTTGACGGCCGGCGGCCGGGCGAACCGCCGAACGGCCAGCACCCAGGCCGCGGCCGCCACGGCGACGGCAGGCGCGACGGCGACGGCGGCCAGCACCCCGCCGCGCAGGATCGGGCCGGCGACGTCCGAGTCGGGGACGAACACGCCGATGACGAACGCACCGATGACCAGCGAGGTGACCGCGGCGACGGGCGCGCCGATGGCGAAGGCGATGCCGGTCACCAGCGCATCGATCCGACCGCCGAGCGCGCTCTGGGCGAGGCCGGCCCCCAGCAGGGCGACCGCCGGGAGACCGACCAGGAGGGCGACGAGCGCGACCCGGTCGGACAGGTCGCTGACCGCGAGCACGGCCGCGCCCACGGGCAGGTAGACCAGGCCGGCCAGCCAGGCTCCCCGTCGCGCGGTCCGGATCGCCGCGAGGCGACGACCGCTCGTGTCCGGCCGCCAGTTCGGCGACCAGGGGTTGTCGGGTCCCATCGGGTCCAGCCTAGGCCGTGTGGCGCCCGAGCGGGAGGGGTACGACCGGGTGGTCCCTCGTGGCCCCCTCGGACCGCGTCGCTCGTGCGGCGACGATGGGCGCGCGGCGGGTGACGGCACGACGACACGATGTCCGGGTGGTCGGGCTGGGTAGGATGGCGCGGTGATTCCCGCCGTCCGGCTCGAGCGGGACGGCCCCGAGGGGGTCGTCGCCCGGGTCACGCTCCAGCGTCCCGCGGTCCACAACGCGTTCGATGCGTCGGTCATCGCCGAGCTGCGCGCCACGTTCGCGAGCCTGGCCCGCGACGACGTCATGACGACCCGGGTCGTCGTGCTCGCGGGCGACGGCGCGTCGTTCTGCGCCGGCGCCGACATCGGCTGGATGCGCGCGGCCATGGCCCTCGATGTCGAGGGCAACGAGCAGGACGCGATGGCGATGGCCGACATGTTCGAGGCGATCGACACCTGCCCGGTCCCGGTCATCGCCCGGGTGCACGGCGCGGCCCTGGGCGGGGGCATGGGCCTGTGCGCGGTCGCCGATCACGTCATCGCCGAGAGCGGCGCCCGGTTCGGCTTCACCGAGACGCGCCTCGGCATCCTGCCCGCGGTCATCGCCCCGTTCGTGATCGCCAAGATCGGCGAGAGTCAGGCCCGCGCCCTCTTCCCGGGTGGCCGTCGGTTCGACGCGGTGCGCGCCCAGCGCATCGGCCTCGTCCACGAGGTCGTGGAGGGTGACGCCGCACTCGATGCCGCCGTCGGCGCCGCCATCGCCGATGTGCTCGCCGCCGGGCCCGAGGCGGCTCGCGCGGCCAAGGCCATCGTGCGCGAGGTGCGCGGCCTGAGCCACGGCTCCGCGAAATGGCATACGGCGCGGGTCATCGCCCGGCGCCGGGTGAGCAACGAGGCGCGGGAAGGCTTCGCGGCGTTCGATGAACACCGTCGCCCGGCCTGGGCGCCCGACGACGAGCCGGGGTGACGTCGGCCGAGGACCCCTCGCGCCATCCCGTGCCGGGCGGCAGCCTCGTCGAGCGGGTGGCGCCCGCGGCGCTCGGACGCGAGTTCCGCTGGCTGTGGAGCCAGACCTCGATCACGAACCTGGGCGACGGCATCCTGCTCGCCGCGGGCCCGCTGCTCGTCACGACGATCACCTCCGAACCGTTCGCCGTCGCGATGGCGGTCTTCCTCCAGCAGCTGCCGTGGGTCATCTTCGGCATCCCGGCCGGCACCCTGATCGACCGGATCGACCGGCGCCGGCTGGTCGTCGTCGTCAACCTGCTGCGGTCGGTCGTCCTCATCGTCCTGGCCGCGAGCGTGGCGACGGGCACGGCTGGCCTGCCGATCATCTACGGCGCGGTCTTCCTCATCGGCACCGCCGAGACCTTCAGCGACAACGCCGGCGGCGCCCTCCTGGCGACGTATGTCCCGAAGGCTCGGCTCGGCGTCGCGAACGCGCGACTCACCGGCGTCTCGATCGTCACCAACCAGCTCGTCGGCCCACCGGTCGGGGCGCTGCTGTTCACCCTCGGGGCGGCCATCCCGTTCGGGGTCGATGCCATCTGCGCCCTGCTTGGCGCTGCGCTGATCGCGCGGATCGCAGCGCGCCCGACCGTTGAGGCGGGCAGCGAGTCGGACACCGATGTGGTCGCCGAGCCCGCGACGGGCGCCGAGCGCGTGCCTCCCGGCACGATCGCGGTGCCGCCGTCGGCCGACGTCGGCGAGGTCGCCGATCGACCGGGCTTCCGCGAGGAGATGGCCGAGGGGATGCGCTGGTTGTGGCGGCATCCGCCGCTGCGCACCCTGGCCCTGACGATCTTCTTCTTCAACGTGACGTTCCATGCCGGGATCTCGGTGTTCGTGCTGTACGCGACCGACCGGCTCGGTCTCGGCGACGTCGGGTTCGGCCTGCTCCTCACCGTCGAAGCCGTCGGGGGTCTCATCGGATCGGCGTCGTACGGACGCCTGGAGCGCCGGTTCTCGCTGGCCGCGATCATGCGCGGTGGCCTGATCATCGAGACCCTCACCCACCTGGTCCTGGCGGTCACGACATCGGCCCTCGTCGCGGGCGCGATGCTGACGATCTTCGGGGTCCATGCCGTGGTCTGGGGGACGACCGCGACGACCGTCCGTCAGCGCGCCGTGCCCGCGGGCCTCCTCGGTCGGGTGACCGGGGTGTACATGCTCGGGGCGGTCGGTGGCGGGCTGATCGGGACCTTGCTGGGCGGCCTGATCGCGCAGCAGTTCGGGCTGGCCGCGCCGTTCTGGTTCGGGTTCATCGGGTCGACGGTGCTGCTCGTCGCGCTCTGGGGCTCGCTCGGCGCCATCGCCCATGCGCCGGCCGCGGTGGCCGAACCGAGCTCGTAGCGCACCCGTATGCGACACTCGCGACACCATGGCCGATGAGCTGAGCCCGAGCGAGGTCGCCCGCCGCCTGGGGACCTCGACTCGGACGGTCCAGCGCTGGATCGAGCGCGGTTCCCTGCCCGCACGACGCGTCGGTGGTCGGTGGCGTGTCGCGTCTGACGCGTTTGACGCATCGACGCCCGACGCCCTCACCGTCGGCACGATCGCGCCGCCGTCGACCCGATCCGGACGCTGTTCATCGCGAATCGCGGCGAGATCGCGGCGCGCATCGGCCGAACCTGCGACGCGCTCGGCATCGCGGCCGTCGTCCCCGAGACGGACGGACCCGATGCCCTCGACCTCCTCGACATCGATGCCGTCGTCGCCGCCGCAGGGACGGCTCGGGCGGACGCGATCCACCCCGGCTTCGGCTTCCTCGCCGAGAACGCGGCCTTCGCCGAGGCCGTCATCGCCGCCGGGCTGATCTGGGTCGGGCCGCCGCCGTCGGCGATCAGGGCGATGGGCGACAAGGCCGCCGCGCGCCGCCTCGCGGTGTCGCTCGGGATCCCGGTCCCGCCGGGTTACGACGACGCCGACCAGTCGGACCCGGCCCTGGTCGCGGCCGCCGACCGCATCGGCCTCCCGCTCCTGGTCAAACCTGCGGCCGGCGGCGGGGGCAAGGGGATGCGGACCGTCCGCGACCGCGACCGACTGCCGGCCGAGCTCGCCGGCGCCCGGCGCGAGGCCCAGGCCGCGTTCGGTGACGACCGGCTCATCCTCGAGCGGTTGGTCGAGGGCGCCCGTCATGTCGAGATCCAGGTGCTCTTTGACGCCCACGGTCGTGGCGTCCACCTGGGCGAACGCGATTGCTCGCTGCAGCGTCGCCACCAGAAGGTCCTCGAGGAGAGTCCGTCGCCGGCGGTCGATAACGAACTCCGGGCACGGCTGGGTGATGCCGCGCTGACCCTCGCGCGCGAGGTCGGCTACGTCGGCGCCGGGACCTGCGAATTCCTGCTCGACGAACGTGGGACATCCACGTTCCTGGAGATGAACACGCGCCTCCAGGTCGAGCACCCGGTCACCGAGCTCGTCACCGGTCGCGATCTCGTGGCCGACCAGCTGCGCATCGCGGCCGGCGACGACCTCGGGTTCGACCAGGCAGCCGTGCGGCTCGCCGGCCATGCGATCGAGGTCCGGCTGTACGCCGAGGACGCCGAGGACGGGTTCCTGCCCGCGACGGGTCGCATCGAACGGCTGGCCTGGCCCGATGGTCCCGGCATCCGGGTCGATGCCGGCGTCCGCGTCGGCGACGAGGTGACCGCGCGGTTCGACCCGATGCTGGCCAAGATCATCGCCTGGGGCGACGACCGCGCCGCCGCCCTCGAGCGCCTGGCGACCGCCCTCGACGCGACGGTCGTGCTGGGCCTCACCACGAACCTGCGGTTCCTGCGCTGGCTGGTCCGCGAGCCCGCGGTCCGGGACGGCCTCGCTCGGACCGATACGCTCGCGGCGATCTGGCCGCCCGACGACTGGAGCGATCGGGCGGCGATCCCGGACGCGGCGTGGTCCGCCGCCGCGGCCTCGCTCGTCGACGCCCCGAGCCCCGCGACCGCGGCGTCCGATCCGTGGGCCGGCGGGTTCCGCATCAACGCTCGACCGCGGATCCGGCTCGAGGCCGCCGACGTGACGCGGACCGTCGAGCCGGCCGAGGACCCCGCGGCCGTGCTGGTCCGGGTCGATGACCTCGTCCATGTCGACGTCGGTGGCCGGAGCGTGCCCTTCCGGGCGGCACCACCGCCGGATGTCGATCGCGCGGCGCGTGCCGCAGCGGCGAGCCATACCGGCGGCCCGATGGAGCTGGTGGCGCCGATGCCGGGCGTCGTCCGCGCCATCGATGCCGGAGCGGGCGCCGTGGTCGATGCCGGGTCGCCGGTCGTCGTGCTCGAGGCCATGAAGATGGAGCATGCCGTCGCCGCACCGATCGCCGGTCGCGTCGTCGAAGTGCGCGTCGCGCTCGGCGACCAGGTGGTGCGTGGGCAGGTCGTGGCGATCGTCGAGCCCGGACCGCCCGCGACGCGGTAGGCTTTGGGCCATGGCCGATCCCGTCGCCGACCACGATCCGCTGCCGCAGACCCGCGAGGCGCTGATGGCGCTCCACCGCGAGACGCGGGCGCGGCGCAATGCGGCCCCCCACGGCAGCCACGAGCACGCCGCCGCGATCGACCTGATCGGTCGGATCGAGGTCGAGATCGCCCGCATCGAGCGGGCGATGGATCCGCCGCTCGTCTGAGCGGCACCGACCGAGCGCCCGTCCGATGACCGCCGGGCCCGCCGACCGCCGCGTCCGGATCTACGAAGTCGGCCCGCGCGACGGGCTCCAGAACGAGGCGACGCCGATCCCGCTCGACGACAAGCTGCGCTTCATCGCGCTCCTCGCCGACGCCGGCCTGCGCGAGATCGAGGCGACGTCGCTCGTCGCGCCGCGGGCCATCCCCCAGCTCGCCGATGCCGATGCGCTGCTGGCTGCCCTGCCCCGCCGCCCGGGCGTCCGCTATCCGGTCCTCGTGCCAAACGAGCGCGGTCTGGCGCGGGCCGAAGCCGCGGGTGTCGACGCGATCGCGGTCTTCACGGCGGCGACGGATGCGTTCACGAGCCGGAACATCGGGATGACCGTCGACGAGTCGCTCGTCGCCTTCGCGCCGGTCCTGGCACGGGCGGCGGCCCTGGGCTGGTGGCGGCGGGCCTACGTGTCGACGGCGTTCGGGTGCCCGTACACGGGCCGCGTCGAAGCGGCTGACGTCGTGGCCGTCGCCGAGCGGCTGGTCGAGCTCGGCGTCGACGAGGTGTGCTTCGGCGACACCATCGGCGTCGGCGTCCCGGACCAGGTCGCCGAGCTCGTCAGCCTGGCCGAGGCGGCCGGGCTGCCCGTCGAGCGGCAGGCGTTCCACTTCCACGACACCCGCGGGACGGCGCTCGCCAACGTCGCCATGGGCCTCGCCGCGGGCGTGCGCACCTTCGACAGCGCGACCGGCGGGACCGGTGGTTGCCCGTACGCGCCCGGCGCCGCCGGCAACCTCGCGACGGAGGACCTCGTGTACCTCCTCGACGCGTCCGGCTGGGAGCACGGCGTAGCGCTCGAGGGCGTGCTGACGGCCGCCCGGTTCATCGCCGGCGTCCTCGGCAAGCCGCTCGCGACGAAGGTCGGCCAGGCGGGTGGCTGGGATGCCGCCACCGGTGCGGCCGTCGGGCGCGGCTGAGGTCGAGACCCCCACCTCGCTCCGGCGTGGTCGAGCGCGGTCTACGGTATCCTCCGGCCACTATGGACGGCCTCGTTCTCGTTCTGAACCAGAACTACGAGCCGCTCAACGTCTGCAACCTGCCGCGTGCCTTCCGCCTCGTCTTCGGCGAGAAGGCCGAGGTGATCGAGTACGACCACCAGATGGTGCGGACGCCGCGGACCGAATACCGCGCGCCCTCGGTCATCCGGCTCCAGTACCTCATCCGCCGGCCGCGGCCGCGCGTGAAGCTGTCGCGCCGCGAGGTGTTCGCCCGCGACCGGCACACCTGCCAGTACTGCGGACGGCAGACGCACGACCTCACCCTCGATCACGTGATGCCGCGCCATCGCGGCGGTGGCCACACGTGGGAGAACCTCGTGACTGCCTGCAAGCCGTGCAATCACCGCAAGGGCGGCAAGACCCTCGAGGAGGCACGGCTGCGCCTCCACCGCGAGCCGCACGAGCCGCGCAGCGACCTCTACTCCCTGTTCACGCCGTACCTCGCCGACGAGCGCAACGACGCGTGGCGGATGTACCTGTTCCTGGGGAAGAACTGACGCCCGAGCCGGCGGGCAGCGAGGACGCGGCGGCGGAGGAGGAAGCGGCGGCGACCGTCGCCGCGGCCATCCCGGTCCCGGTGCTGCGCCTCCTGACGACCCTGTGGGGCGCCGGTCATGCGGCGTTCGTCGTCGGTGGATCCGTGCGCGACGTGCTGATGGGCCGCCAGCCGGGCGATTGGGACCTGGCCACCTCGGCGCTGCCGGAGCAGACCCAGGCGCTGTTCCCCGCGGCCGTCTACGAGAATGCCTTCGGGACCGTGGCCGTGGCGACCCACGACCCGGCGGTCGGGGAGGTCGAGATCACCACCTTCCGCTCGGACCACGACTACGCCGACCACCGCCGGCCGCATCGCGTCGAGTTCACCGACACGCTCGAGCTCGACCTGGCGCGTCGCGACGTGACCGTCAACGCGATCGCCTGGGGGGCGGCGGCCGGTGGGCCGCTGGTCAGCGGGTCGCCGACGCTGGTCGATCCGTACGGCGGTCGGGCCGACATCGCTGCGGCGACCCTACGGACGGTCGGCGAGCCGCGCGACCGATTCGAGGAGGACGCGCTCCGGATGCTGCGTGTCGTCCGGTTCGCCGCCACGCTCGGGTTCGCCATCGAGGCCGAGACCCTCGCGGGCATCCAGGCCCGGGCCGAACTCGTGGGCCATCTGTCCGGTGAGCGGATCGCCGAGGAGCTGCGCCGGATCCTGGCGGCCCCGATCGCCTCGGTCGGCCTGCGGCTGCTGGCCGATACGGGTCTGTTGGCTCCGATCTCCCCCGAGCTCGCAGCCCAGCGCGGCATCCCCCAGAACAAGGTCCCGGGCGAGGACCTGTGGGATCACACCCTGCGGGCCGTGGACGGCGCGGCGAGCGAGCCGCCCTACATCCGGCTGGCGGCCCTCCTCCACGACATCGGCAAGCCCGCGACCATGGCCGATGGCCGGTTCCTCGGCCACGACGCGGTCGGCGCGGGGCAGGCCGACGACCTCCTCGAGCGACTGCGCTGGCCCCGCCACGAGCGCGAGCGCGTCGTCCACATCATCCGCAACCACATGTACGGCTACGTGCCGACGTGGTCCGACGCCGCCGTCCGGCGGTTCATCGCCAAGATCGGCCGCGACGCGCTCGACGACCTGTTCCTCCTGCGCGAGGCGGACAACCTCGGATCGGGACGACCGCGCGACGGTGGCGGGCTGGCCGAGATCCGGGCGCGGGTCGAAGCGCAGCTCGCCTCGGGCGTGGTGCTGAGCCTGCACGACCTCGCCGTCGACGGCGAGGTCCTCATGGCGGAGCTCGGTCTGGCGCCGTCGCCGCGGTTGGGCGACCTGCTCGACGCGCTGCTCGAGCGGGCCATCGCCGACCCGACGGTCAACACGCCGTCACGCCTCCTGGCCCTGGCCCGCTCGCTGCTCGCCGAGGGCGCCTCAGGGGCCGAGCGCGAGGGTGCCGGATGATCGAGCTCCTGCTCGAGGCCGAGCGGGCGCTGTCCTTCGGGCTCGTCGACCGCGCCGAGCAGCTCTACCAACAGGTCGCCGACGCCGATCCGCGCAACTCGATCGCGGTCGTCGGGCTGGCGCGTGTCGCGCTCGAGCGGCGAGACGACCTGGGTGCGTACCTGCTCGCGCGACGAGCCCTGACCATCGACCCGGAGAACGACGCGGCACGACGGCTGGCGACCCGGCTCGAAGAGGTCCTGGCCACGCGTGGGGAGCCGGTCGAGGACCCGATGCCGGCGCCGGCGGAGCCGATGACGAATTGCGATCCGGCGGGCCCAGCGACCGCGCCCACCGCTGCGGCCTCCGCGACCGACCCGTCGAGGCCGACCCCGGCGACGTCGTCCTCGGGGCCCGATCCTTCCGCGGCCGCGGCCGCGCCGGCGACTCCGGCCGCGCCGCGACCCGGCCGCGTCGGCCTCCGCCGACCCGTCGTCACCCGTCCCACCCACGGCACGGCGCTCGATGCTCGACCGATTGCGCCGTCGGTGACCGCGTATCGTGGTCGGCCATGACGACCATCCTCGTGACCGGCGGTGCCGGCTATGTCGGCTCCGTGTCGGTGGCCGCATTCCTGGCCGCGGGCCATGACGTCGTCGTCCTCGATGACCTCTCGACCGGTCACCGCGACGCGGTCCCCGCCGGGGCCCGGCTGCACGTCGGGGACTACGGCGACCCCGACCTCATCGGGCGGCTGCTGTTCGACGAGGGGGTCGAGGCGATCCTGCACTGCGCGGCGCGCTCGCTGGTCGCCGAGTCGATGGTCGATCCCGCACGCTACTACCGCGCCAACGTCGCCGGCGGGGTGACGCTGCTCGAAGCCGCCCGGACGGTCGGCATCGAGCGCGTGGTCTTCTCGTCGAGCGCCGCGGTCTACGGCGTGCCGGACGTCAGCCCGATCCCCGAGGACGCCCCGCTCCGCCCGATCAACCCGTACGGCGAGAGCAAGCGGACGTTCGAGGCCATGCTCCACTGGTACGGCGTCGCGTACGGCCTGCGCAGCGTGAGCCTCCGCTACTTCAATGTCGCCGGCGCGACCGAGGCACTCGGCGAACACCATGATCCGGAGTCGCACGTCATCCCGGCGATCCTTCGCGCGGCGGAGGGACACCACACGTTCACGCTGTTCGGGGACGACTACCCGACGCCCGACGGCACATGCATCCGCGACTACCTGCACGTGGCGGACCTCGCCGACGCGCACCTGCTCGCGCTCGATGCGACCGCCCCCGGCGACCCACGAACCGCCGGTGGTGCCCTGGCCTGCAACCTCGGCATCGGTGGCGGGTTCAGCAACCGAGCGGTGATCGCCGCGGCCGAGGCCGTCGTCGGGCGATCGATCCCGGTCACGGTCGGGCCGCGGCGGATCGGGGACCCGCCGGAGCTCGTCGCCGCTGTCGGCACGGCCTCGGACGTCCTGGGGTGGCGCCCCCGTCATCCGAGCCTCGAGGCGATGGTCGGCTCGGCCTGGGCGTGGCGCCAGGCGCACCCGGCGGGCTACC
This sequence comes from uncultured Chloroflexia bacterium, assembly GCA_963828965.1. Classification (GTDB taxonomy): domain Bacteria; phylum Chloroflexota; class Limnocylindria; order Limnocylindrales; family CSP1-4; genus SPCO01. The sequence continues at coordinate 213,482 of CAWHGL010000002.1, read as the reverse complement.
GGGACTGACCGCGAGCGGCCGGGCTTCCGTTAGGCCCTCGGCTCGAGCGGGGCGCTGCCCGGTGCGAGGCGGTCGGGCGGGACCGCGGCGGCGGGGTGGTCGGCATCGGCTTCGCCACTCCCCGCCCAGTCGTCGCGGACCGGCCAGATGAGCCACAGCCCGATGAGCATCGTCACGAGCAGGCTGAGCACCGCCACCTGGTACGCACCGTTCGCGAAGCGCTCGACGAGCAGGAAGATGATCGCGCCGTAGAGGAGCTGGCCGACGACCTGCGATCCCTTGCCGACCAGCCCGTAGATGCCGAAGAACTCGCCGAGCTTCTCGGGCGGGGAGAGGCGGACCATGAGCACGCGGTCGGCCACCTGGACGCCACCGAGCCCCGACCCGAGGATCGCCCCGGCGACGAGGAACGGGACGAGCCCCGACGGCCCGATCCCGATCGCGATGCCGCCGAGCACGAGGCCAACGGCCCACGACAGCAGCACCCAGACGAGGGTCTGCTTCGGGCCGCGCCGGTCCACGAGCCAGCCCCACACGAAGCTCATCGCGACCGCGACGAAGGTGAGCATGAGCAGGACCAGGTTCGCGTTCGCCTCGCTCAGGCCCATCGTCTTCACGACGACCACGCTCATCACGACGATGACCGTGTTGACCGCGTCGGAATAGAAGAACCGGCCGAACAGGAAGCGCCACAGGCCGGGGACCTCGCCGGCGTCCTTGATCGAGCGCCGGAGCTGGCCCACGGCGCCGGTGATGTCACGCCGGGTCAGCGGCTCCTCGTCCGGACGGTGGGCCTCGCGGACGAACCAGAAGATCGGGATCGAGAACACCAGGAACAGGACCGCGGTCAGCCGGAACCGGTCGGCCACGGGGATGTCGAGCAGGAAGATCAACAGCCCGACGAAGACCGTCCCGAGGTAGCCCACCGCGGTGCCGATCCCCGACAAGCGCCCCCGGGTCGCCGGGTACGAGACCGTCTTGAGCGTCGCGTCGTAGTAGATGAGCGCCGCCTGGTAGGCGAAGTTCGCGACGATGAACAGGGCCAGCCCGAGGAGCGGCGGAACGTCCGCGATGAAGAACGTCGTCGCGATGCACAGCAGGGTGAAGAACAGCAGGAACGGCATCCGCCGGCCGCCGCGGTCGGAGAACGCGCCGAGGATCGGCGAGACGACGGCATTGATGCCGACACTGACGACGATCGCGATCGACAGGAGCGCGTTCCCGTCGCGCTCACCGAACTGGCGGTCGTTGACCAGGTAGAGCCCGATCGCGCCCGACACGACCGCGAAGCTGAAGATCGTGTTCGCGAAGTCGTACAGGGCCCACGAGGCCGGGACGACGGCGCGGCCCGACGGGGTCAGCCCGGCGAGCCGACCGGAGCGTGGCGCGGGACCGCGTGACGGGGCGGCGGTGGCCATCGCGCCGATGATACGCGGGCCCGGCCGCGTAGGATGGTCCGCGATGGAGTCGTCGGAACCCTTCACCCTGGCCGGCAGCGTCCGGCCGCAGACCTTCGGTCGCGAGCGCGCCGACCGCATCCAGCAGCCGGTCGTCGAGCCACTGTGGCTCGGGCTGCGGGTCATCGTCGCGGCCTCGGCCGAGGCCGTGACCATCCTCGACGACGGCACCCCCATCGATGACCAGGTGCGGATCGCCACCCGCCTGCAGCGGATGCTCGCCCTCACCGCCGACGGCGTCATCCTCGATGGCTACCTGACGAAGCAGGTGTCGGCCGACGACATCCCCGCGGTCATCAGCGGCGACGTCATCCCCTCGGCCAGCCAGCTCGCGACCAAGGCCCTCGTCGGGATCCGGCGCGACCGGAAGGCCGAGGAGCTCAAGAAGCTGCAAGCGGCCGAGGCGGCCCAGACCTTCGCCCCGGACGACCTGCTCAACCTCGTCGTCGTCGACCTGCTGTGGCTCGACGGGGAGTGGCTGCTCGACGTCCCGCTGCTGGAGCGCAAGCGCCTGCTCGAGGCCGTCATCCCCGGCGACGACCTCGTCCGCTCGGGGCCGTACGTCCAGCCGCCCTACAACACGTGGATCGGCTCGTGGCGCTCGCAGGGCTTCGGCGGGTTGACCTTCAAGGAGGCCAACTCGCGCTACCGACCCGGCGAGGTGTCGAAGGAGTGGACCGTCACCGACCTGCCCCGCCGCTGACCGTGCCCGGATGGTAGGGTGACGACGTGCCCGACACAGCCCTGAGCCCGGCGGTCCGCGACGAGATCGCGCGACTCGGCAAGGCCGACATCATGGTCGGCATCCCCAGCTTCAAGAATGCCGCGACGATCGGCTACGTGGTCCGTGCCGCCCAGGCCGGCCTCGTCCAGTACTTCCCCGATCTCCACCCTGTCGTCATCAACAGCGACGCCGGCTCGCCCGACGGCACGGGCCGTGTCGTCATCGAGACCGAGCCGCCCGACTACATCGAGCGGATCCTCCTGACCCGACCCACGAACAAGCTCGAGCGGGTCAGCCTGACCTACCCCGAGATCGATGGCGTCGGCGGCAAGGGCGCTGCCTTGCGGACGATCTTCGAGATCGCCGCCGCGCTCGAGGTCCAGGCCCTCGTCGTCGTCGACTCGGACCTGCGCAGCATCGTGCCCGAGTGGATCGAGCTCCTGGCCGGGCCGATCCTGAAGGGCGGCTACGACTTCGTCGCCCCGCTCTACGCCCGGTACAAGTACGACGGCACGATCACCAACACCGTCACCTACCCGCTCACCCGGGCGCTGTACGGGCACCGCATCCGCCAGCCGATCGGTGGCGACTTCGGGGTCAGCGGCGACCTCATCCGCCACTACCTGACGCTCGACGACTGGACCGACGACGTCAGCAAGTTCGGCATCGACATCTGGATGACGACCTCGGCGCTCGCCGGCGGGTTCGCCGTCTGCCAGACGCGCCTCGGCGCCAAGATCCACGACCCCAAGGATCCCGGTTCCGACCTCGGACCGATGTTCCGCCAGGTCGTCGGCACGATCCTGCGCCTGGCCGACCGCTACCACGACCACTGGCTGCCCATCCGCGGCAGCCACGACGTGCCGGCCTACGGCTTCGAGCGGATCATCGACCCGCCGCCGCTCGAGGTGAACACGCTGCGCCTCCTGTCCGAGTTCCACGCCGGCTCGCTGACCCTCGCCGACACGTGGCGCTCGATGCTGGCGCCGGCGACCGTCGACATGGTCCTCGAGCTCGCCATCGAGGCGGGTCGTCTGGGCGACAGCGCCCGCGCCAAGCTGGGCATCGGTGGCGACGTGGCGTCGACGACGGCGACCACGGCCGAGATGGCCGAGGCGGTCAGCACGTTCCACTTCCCGGACGATCTCTGGGCCCGGGTCGTGTACGACCTGGTCATCGCCGCGCGCGACCCCAAGCCGTCGCTCGAGACGCTGGTCGCGTCGCTCGTGCCGATCTACTTCGGGCGGGTCGGGAGCTTCATCATCGAGAACCGGAACGTGACGACGGACCAGGCCGAGGACCGCGTCGAGCGGCAGGCCCGAGCGTTCGAGCTCCTCAAGCCCTATGTCGTGGACCGCTGGCGGGCGGCCGACGCGGCCGAGGCGGAGCGCGGGCGCGACCGAGGCGGCCGGGTGAGCCCCCGGTCACCGCTCCCGGTCCGCATCCTCATCCCGGTCGCCAACCCGGGCACCGCCGAGGAGCTGATCCGGCTGGGCGCCGCGATGCTCGATCCACGTCAGGGCGAGCTGTCGGCGCTGGGCATCGTGGAGGTGCCCGAGGGCATGCCGCTGTCCGAGGGTGCCACACGCGCTCGCCACGCCCGGCGGCTCCTCCAGAAGGTCCTCGACTACGTTCCCGAGGGCACGACGATCCACCCCATCGTGCGCATCGGACGGCACGCCGCCGAGGGGATCATCGAGGCGTCCGCCGAGCAGGAGGCCGACCTCATCATCTTCGGCTGGGGCGGCAAGGCGCCGTCCGGCCACGACGGCCGCAACCACGGGCCGACCGTCTTCTCGCCGACCATCGACGAGGTCGTCCGCGAGTCGCCCGCCGACATCGCCGTCGTCAAGCAGCGCGGCTCCCGCGAGATCAAGCGCGTGCTCGTCCCCGTCCGCGGCGGTCCCCATGCCGAGCTCGCGATCCGCTTCGCGGACGCCATCGCGACCCATCATGGGGCGACGGTCGTCGTGCTCCACCTGGTCCCGCCGGGCATCACGATGGCCGTCCGGTCGCAGGCGGAACGGGCCCTGGCCGGGTTCATCAAGCAGCATCTGCGCGGCAAGGGCGAGGCTGCCCTGCGCGAGGCCCCCAACGTCCGCAACGCCATCCTGCGCGAGGCCGAGAAGGCCGACCTCGTGGTCATGGGCGCCTCGGCCGTGCCCGGTGGCGACGGCGCCGATTCGTACCTGTTCGGAGCCCTGCCCGAGGCCATCGCCGCCCGCGCCAAGCCCACGGTCGTCGTCGTCAAGACGCGCGAAGCCATCGGTGGCCCGACGTTCGACGCCCTGGCCTCGCGGGCCGAGACACTCGCGGCGGCGGACCGGGCCGCCGAGGAGGCACGCGCCGTGCCGGCCCGGGTCGAGCGCTGGTTCGGTGAATCGAACTTCCACCACGCCGAGTTCAACGACCTGCGCCGGCTCGTCCAGCTCAAGGAGAAGCAGGGCGTCACCGTCTCGCTCGTCCTCCCGACCCTGAACGAGGAGGAGACGATCGGGCCGATCGTGCGCCGGGCCATCCGCGAGATGGTCGGGCGCGTGCCGCTGCTCGACGAGATCCTCGTCATCGATTCGGCATCGACGGATCGGACCCGCGAGATCGCCGAGTCCGAGGGCGCGCGCGTCGTCCAGCATCCGGACATCCTCGCCCGCTACGGCTCGTTCACGGGCAAGGGCGAGGCGCTCTGGAAGTCGCTCTACGAGACCAGCGGCGACATCGTCGTGTGGGCCGACACGGACGTGAAGAACTGGCACCACCGGATGGTCTACGGGACGTTGGGTCCGCTCCTCCACGAGCCGCGCCTGCAGTACGTGAAGGGCTACTACCAGCGCCCGATCGTCCAGGAGGGCATCCTCAAGGAAGGCGGCGGCGGCCGGGTGACGGAGCTCGTCGCGCGACCGCTCATCAACCTGTTCTACCCGGAGCTGTCGGGGATGATCCAGCCGCTGTCGGGGGAGTACGCGGGACGGCGTTCCCTGCTCGAGACGATCCCCTTCTTCACCGGCTACGCGGTCGAGATCGGCCACCTCATCGACACGACCGAGAAGGTCGGCATCGAGGGCCTCGGCCAGGTCGACCTCGAGCGGCGGGTGCACCGCAACCAGGAGCTCGAGGGCCTGTCGCGGATGTCGTTCGTGATCCTCCAGGCGGTCATGAAGCGGCTCGAGGAGCGACGCAAGGCGCGCCTGTTCGCCGAGCTCGGCTCGACGATGAAGCTGCCGCGCTCGGGCAAGGGCCGGCTGTCGCTCGAAGTCATCGAGCTTGCCGACCAGGAGCGACCGCCGATGATCCGCATCCCCGAGTACCTCGAGCGCCGGCGGTCCGGCGGGTCGTCCTGACCGGCACGACCCGATCCTCGCCATGACCACGGATGCGAGCCCGATCGAGATCCAGGCCCTCGACAGCGAGGGCTTCCGGGCGGCCATCCCCGGGCTGGCCGCACTCACGGTCGACGCCGTCGAGAGCGGCTCGGGCGTGAACTTCCTCGCCGGGGCGACCGCGGCCGAGACCGGCGCCTGGTGGACCGCTCGGACCGACCTCGTCGACGCCGGCGTCATCACCGTCCTCGTGGCGCGCGATGGCCAGCTCGTCGTCGGGTCCACGCTCATCGAGCGTTCGACCAACGCGAACTCGCCGCATCGCGCGGAGATCGGCAAAGTCATCGTGCTGCGCTCGTACCGCCGGCGCGGCATCGGGGCGGCCCTCATGCGCGCCGCCGAGGCACGGGCCAGGGCGGACGGTCGCTGGCTGCTCATCCTCGACACCGTCGCCGGCAGCGCCGCCGAGGCGATGTACCGCGACCTCGGTTGGACCGCGTTCGGGGTCGTCCCGAACCACGCCCTCCTGCCGGACGGGACGCCGGCCGCGACCACCTACTTCTGGAAGGACCTGCGGTGAGCGACCGTCCGCGCACGATCCTCATGGCCCCCGACTCGTTCAAGGGCTCGCTGACCGCGGTCGCGGTGGCGCGTGCCCTGGCCGACGGCTGGCGCCGGGCCCGACCGGCCGACACGGTCCTGCTGTGCCCGCTGGCGGACGGGGGCGAGGGCACGCTCGAGGCGATCGCCGCGGCCGGCGGCTGGGACTGGCAGGAAGCCACCGTCCACGATCCGCTCGGCCGCTCGATCCGCGCGCGCTGGCTGCGCTCGGACGACGGGACGCGGGCCGCGCTCGAGATGGCCGAGGCGTCCGGCCTGTCCCGGCTGGCGACCGACGAACGTGATCCACTGGCGGCGACCTCGATCGGGACGGGCGAGCTGATCCGGGCCGCGCTCGACGCCGGAGCACGACGGATCGTGCTCGGGATCGGCGGCAGCGCCACGACCGACGGCGGCGCCGGCCTGCTCAAGGGCCTGGGAGCGTTGGCCGATCGAGACGCGCCGGCGGCCGACCTGGCGGGACTCGACCCACGTCTGGCGGAGGCCGACGTCGAGGTCGCCTGCGACGTCGACAACCCGCTGCTCGGCGCGACCGGTGCGGCGGCCGTCTACGGTCCCCAGAAGGGCGCCACGCCGGACCTCGTCGCGGAGCTCGACCGCCGGCTTGCCATGTTCGCCGACGCACTCGACGGCGCCAGCGGCCGCCACGAGCGCAGCACACCCGGTGCCGGGGCCGCCGGTGGTGTCGGCTATGCCCTGCTCAGCCTGCAGGACCGCTTCCGTGCGTTCGCCCTCCGCCCGGGCGTGGAGCTGGTCATGAGCGCCACCGACTTCGACGCCCGGCTCGCGCGCGCGGACCTCGTGATCACCGGGGAGGGCCGGATCGACGCCCAGACCGGGTTCGGCAAGACCGCCCTCGGCGTGGCCCGCCGGGCGCACGCGGCCGGCGTCCCGTGCATCGCGGTCGGTGGCGGCGTGGAGCCAGACGGCATCGAGGCGCTCGCGGCGGTCGCGGCGGTCGCGGTGCCGGTGGTCGAGCACCCGCAGACCGTCGAAGCGGCGATGGCGGCGGGGACCGAACCGCTCGTCCGGTGTGGAACCCGGCTGGCGCGTCTGGTATCACTCGTCTGATGGACGAGATCGATGACGTCGGGCTGATCGAGGTCGTGATCGTGGCGCCGTCGGCCGGCGCCAAGGGCAAGCGCAAGCGCCCGAAGAAGCGCAAGTTCAGCGACCCGGCGTCGAGCTACGCCAAGCGACTGGAACGCTACCGGCCCGGACTGCCGCGGTTCACCCTGGACGCGCTCGCCGACCGTTACGGTCATCCACAGTGGGAACGACGGCTCGATCCCACGAGCGAGTTGATCCTCACGATCCTCACACAGAGCACCGCCGACACGAACGCCGAGGTCGCATTCGAGGCGCTCCGCCATGCGTACCCGGGCGGGGGCGAGGTGCAGGCCCACCATCCCGGCGCGGGCTGGGGCGGGGATGGGCTGCCGGATGGGGTCGCGCCGGACTGGGGGGCGATCGAGTTCGCGCCGTTGGCCGAGTTGACCGACGTGATCCGACCGGGCGGGCTGCCGAACCAGAAGGCACCACGCCTGCAATCGACCCTCCGCCGGATCCGCGAGGAGCGCGGCGACTACTCCCTGGAGTTCCTCGGCGAGATGCCCGCCATAGAAGCGCGTGACTGGCTCGACCAGTTCGACGGGATCGGCAAGAAGACCGCGTCGGTGCTGCTCCTGTTCTCGTTCGGCCAGCCGCTCCTGCCGATCGACCGCCATGTCGAGCGGGTCATGCGTCGGGTCGGCCTGCTCCCACCCAAGGCGACCCTCGACGCGGGGCACGACCTTGTGTTGGGACTCTTCGAGCCTGACGACCTGTACGAGGCGCACGTGAACCTCATCCAGCACGGCCGCAAGGTGTGCCACGCGCAGCGTCCGGACCACGAGGCCTGCCCGCTCCGGCCGCGCTGCCGCTACGTGGACCCGAAGGCGCCCTGACGTCAGCCGGGACCACGGTGTCGAGCCCGACATGGCGAGGCGGCGGCCCTGCTCGGACCGCCGCCTCACGCGCGCGCTCGGCTGCTGTGGTGGTGGGCATGCGCCCATGACAGGGGCCGCCACGGCCGGTCCGGTGTCTCGGGCCTCGATCACGCTCGCGAAGAGCAGATACGAGAGGCGGATGAGTGCAGGTCTGCGCGCTCGAAGCCCCGAGATGTCCCCGACCGGAATGTCGGCGGTCGACGATCCGGCTACCTCCTCGACTGGGCGGTGGAGGAGCGCCGAAGGTACTCCCCGCGGACCCCGGATGGACCCCCCAATATCTGCACCGGACCCCACCGGACTGCGGATTGCGGTGCGCGATCGCACCAGTCCGCCATGCCCACCGGGACCGAGCGCGCCATGCATACTCCGGGCATGTTGAGCGGCGGTCCCACCCCGCGGATCCTCATCGTCGATGACGATCCGAACCTGCTCGTCCTCCTCGCCGACCAGCTCCGCGCCGACGGCTACGAGATCGCGACCGCGCGCGACGGCGACGAGGCCCTGCGCCGCCTGCGCAGCTCGTGGCCGGACCTGCTGATCATCGACATGATGATGCCGCGCATGGACGGGCTGACCCTCGCCCGCGAGATCAAGGCCCAGGCCGACCTGCCGATCATCGTCCTGTCCGCGATCGACGCCGGCGACTCCAAGGCCGACCTCCTCGAGGAGGTCGCCGAGGACTACATCACCAAGCCCTACCACTACCCGGAGCTGCGCGCCCGGGTCAATCGGGTGCTCAAGCGCCTCGGCGACAAGGTGCCACGCCAGAGCCTCGTCCTGGGCCCGGACCTCGTGCTCGACCTGCACCGGCGCGAGGCGACCGTCGGCGGCCAGGTCGTCCAGCTCACCCCGACCGAGTCGCGCCTCCTCTACGCCCTGGCCGCCAACCTCGGCCAGGTCGTGACGACCGAGACGTTGCTCGCCCGCGGCTGGACCGAGACCGAGGACGCCGACCCGTCGTACGTGTGGGTGACGATGCGGCGGCTGCGCCAGAAGGTCGAGGTCGACCCCAACCGGCCCGTCCACGTCCAGACCGTGCGCGGGGTCGGCTATCGACTGCTCGCCACGCCCGAGCCGGACCGTGGCTGAGCCAGCGCGCGGCGATGCCGACCCATCGCGAGGGCTGAGCTTCCGCTCCCGGCTGACCATCGCCCTCATCGCCTCGGCGGTCGTGCCGCTGCTCGGGTTCGGGATCATCGTCCTGCTGCTGGCACTCGCTCGGGTCGGGCACGATCGACGCGCGGTCGCGCGGAGCCTCCTGATCTTCGCGATCGCGGTGTTCGTGGCCATCGCCATCGTCACCTCGTACGCGCTGGCCGGCTCGCTGACGGCGCCCCTGCGCTCGATCGCCCGGTCGGTCGACCGCGTCTCGGCCGGCGACCTCACGACCCCGATCCGCGTCGCCGGCGACGACGAGCTCGCCCGCCTCGCCGACAGCCACAACCGCCTGGCCGCCGACCTCGAGCGACGCAACCGCGAGCTCGGGGCCATCCTCGCCGCCATCGACGAGGTCTCGCCGCGCGACGACGTGGAGGCGCTGGTGGCGCGCACGGCGTCCGATGCGCGGACCGCGTTCGCGCTCATCGATGCGACGGTCGTCATGGGCGACCCGTCCTCGGTCGACGAGGAGGAGGTCGTGCCCGGCGTGTCGCGGCCGCTGCGAGCGGTCCTGCGGGCCGGCGGCCAGGACCTCGGCGTCCTCATCGGGCGCCTGCCGGCGACCCGACGCTGGGAACCGGCCGACCAGGACCTGCTCGAGCTGTTCGCGAGCGAGATGGCCGCCGCCATCCGCAACGCCCAGCTGTTCGCGACGGTCGAGAGCCAGAATGCCCAGCTGCTCGAGCTCGACGCGGCCAAGGACGACTTCCTGCGCGGCGTGAGCCACAACCTCCAGACCCCGCTCACGAGCATCCGCGCATACGCGGAACAGCTCGATGAGGCCCGCCCGGACCGTCGACTCGGGATCATCGCCGAGCAGTCGGAGCGGCTGTCGCGGATGGTCCGCCAGCTGCTGACCGTCACTCGCCTGGAGGCCGGCACCCTGCGCCCGCGGAGCGAGGTCGTCTCCCTCGGGACGCGGGTCCGCAAGGCCTGGGAGGCGCTCGGCGTCGACGATCGGGCCTTCGAGCTCCACGACGAGGGCCGCGGCTGGCTCGCGGTCGCCGACCCGGACCAGCTCGACCAGGTCCTGTGGGCGCTCCTCGACAACGCCGTGAAGTACGGCGCGGGCTCGCCGATCCAGGCCACGATCGCGGCCGCACCCGCGGACCGATCCGTGCGCCTGACCATCGCCGATGGCGGGCCGGGCGTCGCTGAGGCCGACCGGGAGCGCCTGTTCACGCGCTTCGAGCGCGGCACGGACGCGGCGCCGGACGGTGGCAGCGGCCTCGGCCTGTACGTCTCGCGCGAGCTGTGCCGGGCGATGGGTGGCGATCTCGTGCTCGAGCCGCCAGCCCCGGGACGGGGCGCGGCGTTCACGATCGTGCTCGGCGGGGAGCCCGGCGAGGAGGGCTGACCGCCCGCAGCCCGCCATCGGCTGCGCACGCTCGGTGCCGCATCGCACCGGACTTCTGGCCTACGCGGCTCGTCCTACTTGGCGAGTCCCGTCCTCCCGCATATGATGCGGGCTCGACCGCTCGGCTTTCGCCGGGTATGCCGCCGGGGACCCATACGATGTCATTCCGCTTCCGTCGATCGACGGCTGCGCGCGCGCATCGACGCACGCTCGGCCAGGCGTTGGTCGAATTCGCCCTCATCCTGCCCGTCTTCCTGCTGCTCGTCGTCATCGCGATCGACTTCGGGCGGCTGTTCTTCACCTACATCGAGATCAACAACGCGGCGCGCGAGGGCGCGAACTTCGGCCAGGGGGCACCGACGGACACCGTCGGCATCACCACGCGCGTCGACCAGGAGACCAACGTCCAGGCCCAGCGTGGCGAGGGCAGCACGACGGTCACGACCGCCTGTGCGAACCAGGTCGGGTCGACGATCTCGTGCGCTTCGGCGACCGGCGGTGCCGGGCCGGGAAACACCATCACGGTCGGCGTGCGCATGCCGTTCACGTTCCTCACCCCGCTCATGAATGACTTCTTCGGGGGCGGGCTGAACATGCGCGCCGACGCGACCGCGACGGTCCTCGGCTACGTGCCCGGGGCCAGCGCGACGCTCCCGCCCGGCTGCACGGCGCCGTCGGCCTCCTTCACGATCATCGTCAGCAGCGGGCGGACGGTCTTCGCCAACCCGGCCGCCTCGACCCCGAACAGCGGCGTGTGCAACATCTCCGGGTACAACTGGGAATGGGGCGACGGCGACTCGAGCGTCGGCACGGCCACGGGTGACGCCCACACGTATGCCAGCGATGGCACGTACACGGTCATCCTGGAGGTCACGAACCAGGCAGGTTCCGACTCGGCGTCGCACAACGCGACCGTGCCGGCTCCGGCTCCGACGCCCACGCCGACGCCGACCACCGGGCCGACCCCGACTCCGACGCCTTCACCAACGTCGGGCCCGACCCCGACTCCGACCCCGTCGCCCACACCCGTCGTCTGCACCCTGCCGACCGCCAACTTCACGTGGACGACATTCAGGGGAAGACGTACACGTATCGCGACGCGTCGTCGGTCGCTGACCCCGTGCATTGCCCGATCACGGACTGGCTGTGGACGTTCACTGACCTGGGCGGCACGCAGTCGAACGCGCAGAACCCGGCGGCCGTGACCTACGGCAACAACAGCAATCACCCGGTGACGCTGCGAGTCACCAACGCCGCCGGTTCGCGCACCGTGACCCTCAACACATGAGAGCGGTGATGCTCGCCGACCGTGCGAACGGCCGCCCACGACGGCGCGGTCAGACCCTCGTCGAGTTCGCCCTGGTCCTGCCGATCTTCCTGCTCCTCGTCTTCGCCGTCATCGACGGTGGGCGCTACATCTTCCTGTCGAGCGCCCTGTCCAATGCGGCCCGCGAGGGCGCGCGACTGGGCTCGGTCGAGGCGTGGTGGAAGGGCAGCAGCGACGCGAGCTGTGGCACGGCCGGCGGCCCGGTCTGCCCCGCCAACACCACCGCCCTGATCAACCACATCACGGCCGCCGCGAACCGCCAGATGGCGCCGTTCGGCAGTGTCGACAACGTCTACATCCGATGCGACGCGGCGGGCAACGCCCCGCCGACGGGGAATTGGACGACCAAGACCTGCACCGGCAATTCGCCAGGCGGCACGATCTCGGTCCGGGTCAACTACACCTGGGACGCGATCACGCCACTCGTCGCCAACATCATGGGCTCGATCACCACCTCGGGATCGGCCACGGTTTCGATCAATTGAGGGGAGATCCGATGTCGACTGCCGGGGGACGGCCGCGTCGTACGCGTGGCCAGATGGTCGTCCTGTTCGCGCTCGTGCTGGGGGTGGTCATCCTCGGGGTGGGCGTCGTGGTCGATGGCGGCAACGCCCTCGTCCAGCGTCGTGGCTCGCAGAATGCCTCGGACTTCGCGGCGCTCGCGGGCGCGCGCGTGGTCGCGTCGTTCATCGACGGCGACACCAACAACGGGTCTGACGCCAACGTGCACTCGGCCATCGTCAACGCGATCGACGCGAACGAAGGTGAGCCGATCGTCTTCGGGGCTCCGAACGGGCCGCGCTACATCGCCAGCAACGGCGCTCTCCTGGGCTTCGTCGGCACCGGGGCGATCCCGAGCAACGCCGCCGGCGTCCAGGTGGCGTCGGAGCGCGAATGGACGCCGTACTTCCTCGGCATCATCGGGATGGACAGCTGGACGGCGACGACGACGGCGACCGCCAAGGGCGGCTACTCGCTCGCCGGTCCGCCACCGGGATCACTGTTCCCGGTCGGGGTCTCGTTGTCGTTCTTCCAGACGTATCCCTTCTGCTCCGGCCCGGTCAGCTCGAACCCGTCCGATCCCTGCTATCCGGTCCAGCTGACGCCGGGCAACCTCAACGTGCCGGGCGGCTTCGGTTGGCTGAAGTTCGGGTGCGACGGGTATGGCCTCGGCCAGGACGGGCCCCCCGACTGCGAGAACTCCAAGCCATTCCTCCAGAGCGAGATCGGTCCGCCCAGCAACAGCTATGGCTGCTGCACGGCGGTCGGTCTGCCCGGCAGCCTGGACCGGATCGGCAGCCTGCCCGGCAACAAGGTCAGCGCCGACTGCTCGTACTGGATCGACAACGAGGTCACGGTCACGGTGCCGATCTGGGACACCGCCGGCGGGACCGGCCAGAACGGCTGGTATCACATCGTCGGGTTCAGCGGGTTCCAGATCACCAACTGCCGCGGCGGCAAGGACGTGGCGGGTGTCTGGCGCAAGGCCTTCTTCCTCGGCCCGGTGGGGTCGACGCCGTCGACCCCGGGCGTCCCCCAACCCCTCGGCGTCCAGCTCATCAGGTAGGTCGCCGAGGGCCATCGCGAATATCCCTGGGGACGGAGGAGCGCCGGGTGACGACAGGCACCCGGCGCTCCTCCATGTTCAGTGGCCCGGCACGCACCGCGGTCGGTGGGCCGGCTCCGGTCAGGCTGCCTCGGGCAGGCCCTCCGGCGTGGCGGTCATCGACGCCGTGGGCGTGCGACTTCCAGATGATCCGGCGCGGGTCGCCCGCGATCAGGCCGGCCGCGGCGGCACCGATGAGCGGACCAAGCAGGGGGCTGACGCCGATGAACTCGGCGAGCATCGCCCCGGCATACCAGCCGGCGTAGAACCACAGGATCGCGGCAAGAACGCGCTTCGTCATGCCCGGCATCGTCGGCCGGATCGATCGAGCGCGCCAGTCATCCGGTGGTCCGGTCACGGTCCCTCCGGCCGGCGGTACCGGCCGGGCCGGCGTGGCGCTCGCCGGCACCATGCGCAAGGTGACCTGCAAGGTCGCCCTGCCAGCATAGGGTGACTTTCGTACCTGCCCCAGGGGGACCCCATGCACCTGTCGCTCTCGGAGCGCGTCCGCCGCCGACGCCGCTCACGCGGCCAAGGCCTTGTCGAATTCGCGCTCATCCTGCCCGTCATCCTGCTCGTGACGATGGTCGCGCTCGATTTCGGTCGCGTGTACCTCGGCTATGTCAATCTCCAGAACATGGCGCGCATCGCGGCGAACTTTGCCGCGAACCACCCCACGGCCTGGACCGGAGGCGGCGATCCCGCCGTCCAGACCGAGTACGAGAACATGATCAAGAACGACGCCGGGGCATCCAATTGCACGCTACCGAAGGTGGCAGGAGTCGAGACGCCGCCGGACCCGGCCTTCACCGACAACGGCGGGAATGGCACGGCGACGGACGTCGGCGACTCCGCCGGCGTGGAGATCACGTGCACGTTTCGCATCATCACACCGGTCATCTCGGGGATCATCGGGGACAACGGGGACCTCGACGTGTCCGCCTCAGCCGAGTTCCCTGTCAAGACCGGCCTGATCGGAGCAGCCGGCCCCGGGTCGAGCGTCCCCACGGCGGACTTCAGTGGTACGCCGACGACCGGACCCGCGCCCTTGACGGTCGTGTTCACGGACCTCTCGACCGGGGCGCCGACCGCATGGAGCTGGGACTTCGAGAGCGACGGGATCATCGACTCGACCGCGCAGGATCCGTCGCACACCTACAGCGGCCCCGGTCTGTATACGGTGACGCTGTACGTCTCCAATAGCGCCGGTGTCTCAGCGCCCAAGGTGCGCTCGAACTACATCTCAGCCAGCATCCCGCCGGCCGGTGTCAACTTCACGGCGGTGCCGACTTCAGGGGTTCGACCGCTGACGGTCCAGTTCACGGATACCTCGTCCGGAAGTCCGACAGCTTGGGCCTGGGATTTCGACAACAACGGGACGGTCGACTCGACGCAGCAGAACCCGACCCACACGTACACCGTCGCAGGCACCTACACGGTCAAGCTCACAGCGACGAACGCGGGTTGGGCCGGCCTCCAAGACGGTGCCGAACATGATCACGGTGGACGTCGGCACCTGCACGGTCCCGAATTTTGCCAATACGAATTCATCGAGCGCACAAGCAACGTGGGATGCCGCTGGGTTTACGACGACCGTCGAACTTCCAGCAAGGCGGCCTCCCTTGGACGGTCAAGTCCCAGTCGCTGGTGGTCGGGCTCGTCACCCCATGCAACAGCAGCATCACGCTGAGCAAGAACTGACATGTTCATCCGAAGGAATTCCCGACCCCGATCCCGGAACCGCGCGCTCGGCCAGGCGCTCGTCGAGTTCGCCCTCCTCTTCCCGATCCTGATCATCGTTTCTGGTGGGCATCTTCGACTTGGGTCGGGCGGTGTTCATCTACAACTCGATCACGAATGGCGCGCGCGAAGGCTCGCGACTGGCGATCGTGAATCAGGACGTCACGAGCATCAGGACTCGGGCGACCAGCCAGGCAGCGATGGCCGACAAGTCGCTCTCGAGCGTGACCGTCGGCTTCGAGGACGCAGGCGCCGACGGGCTCTCGACTGGGGGCACTTGCAGTCCGATCCAGATCGACTGCCTCGCGACCGTCCAGTACGAGACGGACTACGAGCCATTGACGCCGATCATCGGTTCGATCCTGTTTCCGTCGGGGGTGACGTTGACGGCGGTCTCCACAGAACCGATCGAATTCGTCTGCCCGAACGCGACCCTTGGAGCAGGGGCTTGCCCTAAACAACCATGAAGACCGACCGCGAGGAAACCACACACATGAATCGAATCCATCGCAGGCCCGCGGCGCGCGGCCAAGTCCTTGTCATCGGAGTCCTGGCGCTGATCGCGATGATCGCGATGGCCGGCCTCGTGATCGAGGGCGGCAATGCCTACGCTCAGCAGCGGGTCACCCAGAACGGATCTGATGCCGCGGCTAACGCTGGGGCAGTCGTACTGTCACAGCGGCTGGGCGGCACGTCCAAGACCGATGCCGACGTCTTCACCGCGGTCAACGCGACGGCGACGAATAACGACCTCACGGATTTCGAGTGCCACCTACACCGATGTGGCTGGCACGGACCTCGGTGTCGCGGTCGGCGGCGGCTCGATCCCCGGGAATGCCCAAGGGGTCGCGGTCACGGGTAGTCGCGAGTTCGGCGCCACCATCGGGCGTGCGATGGGCTTCTCATCCTTCGAATCGAGCGCCGACGCGACGGCGATCACCGGCCGACTCACCGGCGGTGCGTTCCTCCCGGTCGTCATCCCCGTTTCGATCGTGGACTGCGAGACGAACGGGAATCTCGGCGGTGCACAGGAAAACGCCTGGACGCTGAGCCAGCCGGGGACGCCGCCGGTCGGAACGGAATACATCGTGCCCCTTTGCAAGACGGGCGGTGGCTCCTTCCAGATCCTGGACCTGGATCCGGGTCAGCGTTGCGACGACGAGATCGCCAATCCGCCGACGATCTCGTGGCCTGGTGATCCCCGTCACCGTGCCCTCGGACAACGGCAACAACTGTGCGAAGCCCATCGCCGACTACGTGAATGCCAACCTCAAGGGCAAGGTCGTCCTAATCCCGATCTGCGACAACTCGCCGCCAGATCCTGCGGGACCTCGGGTGGCAGTCACGCGACCTACCGGATCATCAAGGTCGCGGCGCTTGTACCTGGACTACATGAGCGACACGAACAACAAGAACAACCCTGCATGCCAAAACCACGTCAGCGGGAGCGGTCAGCAACTCCAGACGATCGCCGGCAACGGCAGCAGCTGGCTGCATCGCCGGCTGGTTCGTGCGGGGACACATTCACCTCAGGGCCCGTCGGTGCCGGTACGGTCGGCAATTCGGATGCGATCGGCGTGCAGCTGATCAAGTAACGAACTTCCTTCCTATCGGGGACCAGAAGAGCCGCGTCGGGGGACGCGGCTCTTCTGATTCGGCGTGCGGAACGAGTCGGTGGCGCGGGTGATCGCTGACCATCGGCGGCCCGGTTGGGCCGTTCGGGCTATGCAGGCGCGCACCGATTCAAGGGACCGTGCAAGGTGCCTCGCCGAGCATCGGTTTCCCGCCGAACCTCGGCGACTCGACCCGAACCCGCACGCTGGGAAGCCATCCATGCGCCTCTTCGACATCGCGCAGCGCCTCCGCCGACGCCGCCGCACCCGCGGTCAGAGCCTCGTCGAGTTCGCGATCATCCTGCCCGTCATGATGGTGCTCCTGGCCGCGGTCCTGGACCTCGGCCGGGTCTTCTACGCGACGATCAGCCTCAACAACGCCGCCCGCGAGGGCGCGTTCCAGGCGGCGCAGACGCCGGACTCGTTCGACGCCGGTCAGCCCTGCGACACCGTGACGAACCTCGTCGTCTGCCGCGTCCAGCTCGAGTCCAAGGACTCGGCGGTCGCGATCGCCGACGACGAGATCACGATGAGCTGCAGCATCAGCGGGTGCCCGGAGCAGGCCGGCAGCACCGTGACCGTCGGTGTCACCGGCGAGTTCCAGCTGATCACCCCGATCCTGTCGTTCGTGTTCGGCGGCCAGACCCTCCCGATGGCCGCCTCCGCCACGGCGCAGCGCGAGTACCTGCCGACGCCGAACACCGAGACCCTGCCACCGCCTCCCGTCGCCGAGTTCAGCTCGTTCATCAGCGGCCTGACCGTGGACTTCGATGGCGGAGCATCCAGCGGCGATCCGACGGGCTGGAGCTGGGACTTCGGTGACGGCAACTTCGACAACACCAGCGGCGAGACCACGACGCACACGTACGCGGCCGCCGGCACCTACACCGTCAAGCTGACGGTCGTGAACCTCGCCGGCGAGGACTCGGGCACGCACACGATCACGGTGGGCACGCCGAGCCCGAGTCCGACGGGTTCGGCCGCACCGAGCGGCAGTCCGTCGCCCTCACCCGACCCCCTTCAACTGCTATCCGCCGAACGTCATCGGCAAGAGTCCGGCCACGGCCCAGGCCTTGCTCATCAACGCGGGCTTCAACGTCATCACCTACAACGACCTGACGAACGGTGGCAAGAACAAGATCCAGGCCCAGAACCCGGATCACACCCAGTGCCTCGCGGCCGGTACCACCATCACCATCCACTACCGCCCGAGCTGAGGTGACGACGATGCATCGAACCCGTCGCCGTGACCGTCGCCGCGGTCAGGCCCTCGTCGAGTTCAGCCTCGTGCTGATCCCGTTCCTCATCATCCTCATGGGCGTCTACGACCTGGGTCGAGCGATCTACATGATGAACGGCACCGCCGAGGCGGCCCGCGAGATCGCCCGCGTGACCGTCGTCCATCCGTTCGGGGCGACCAAGGACCTCGGCACGAGCGCCCAGACGACCGGCGGTCATCAACACCCAGCGCGGCCTCGTCCCCAACCTCGCGATCACCCCGTCGACGGACATCGTGTGCGTCGACCCGACGGACACCGTCAAGCCCGACAGCGAGTGCTTCGCCCGGCCGGACCGCTTCGTCCGCGTCCACGTCCGGGCCGCGTTCGAGCCGATCACCCCGATCGTCGCGATGTTCGGGTCGCACGACCTCGAGTCGTACAGCCGGATCGACGTCCCATGACCACCTTCCGCCGCCACCATCACCAGGAGCGACCATCGATGGACACCCGTCGCCGCGACCGCGGCCAGATCCTGGTCATCTTCGCGCTCGCCCTCGTCGCGATCATCGCGATGGTCGGGCTCGTCCTCGACGGCGGCAGCGCATTCGCGCAGCGCCGCCAGGAGCAGAACGTCGCGGATCTCGCGGCGATGGCCGGCGCGACGGCCCACCTCGCCACCGTCGGCAACGCTGCGGCCAAGGAGGCCGCGGCCGTCGCGGCGGCCACGCAGATCGCGCTCGACAACGGCTACGTCGCCGATCCGGCCAACGGCCTGACCATCGACACCACCGTCACCAACAACGGCATCTACGCCCAGGTGAACGTCCAGATCACCCGACCGCATCGGAACAACTTCTCGGCCGTGCTCGGCATGTCGACGTGGCCCGTCTCGGTCACCGCGTCGGCCCGCTCGAGCGGCCATCCCAATGCCGCGATCGGCGCGATGCCGCTGCTCTTCAACGAGGACGCCTTCCCGGGCGCCATCTGCGACGAGGACGCCGGTGCCTGCGTCCCCGAGGTCTACCAGCTGCCGGGCACCGGCAACGAGGATGTGCCCCAGGACGCCACCCAGTTCAACTGGACGATCTTCTGCACCGCGAGCGGCAACCCGTGCAACGCGAACTCGAACGGCGTCCGCGACATCATCAACGGCGGTGGCGAGGCCACGACGATCAACCTGAATGACGACATCGGCCCGCTCAATGCCGGCTCGCACACCACGCTGTTCAGCGCCCTCGAGGCGTACGTCGGTGGGGTCTTCCCGGTCCCGGTCGTGAACGACGACGGCGACATGGTGGGCTGGGCCTACTTCAAGCTCCTGTCCACCGAGGGCGCCAGCGACAAGGTCATCCGAGGCTACTTCGTCTCGCCGGTCAATGCCGAGCAGCTGATCGTGTCCCCGACCGGTGGCACGGCCTCGCTCGACACCGGGGTCTACACGATCAAGCTCACCAACTGATCCACACCGCCGGGGATCAATCCAGCCGGTAGGCCTCGGGCCGTCGGTTGGCCAGCACGGGGATCTGACGACGGACCGCGGCGACGCGGTCCGTCTCGATGTCCGCCGTGATCACCCCGACCGTGTCGGGCGCCTGGGCGACGACCGTCCCCCACGGATCGATGATCATCGACCGACCGAAGGCCGGCTGGCCCGGTGGCCCGCCGATCTGCGACGGCGCCAGCACCCAGGCAGCGTTCTCGATCGCCCGGGCCCGCAGCAGCACCTCCCAGTGGTCGCGGCCGGTCCGTTCGGTGAAGTTGGCCGGGACCGTCAGCACCTCCGCGCCCGCGAGCGCGAGGGAGCGGTAGAGCTCCGGGAAGCGCAGGTCATAGCAGACCGACAGGCCGACCTTGATCCCGTCGACGTCGGCGCACACGGCGTTGAGGCCCGCCGTGACCCGCGCCGACTCGGTGTCGGCCGGCCCGCGCTCGACGGCGACATCGAAGAGGTGGATCTTGCGGTACGTCGCGGCGATGCGTCCCGATGGCCCGATGAGGACGCTGGTGTTGTACGGCCGCCGCCGGTCCATCGAGGTCTCGGCGACGCTGCCGACGAGGATCCACGCGTCGCGTCGCCGGGCGACCTCGGAGAAGGCGTCGGTGTACTGGCCCGGGATCGGCCTCGCGGAGGCACGAAAGCCGTCGTCCGAGCCGCGGAACTGCAGGTATTCCGGCAGGGCGATCAGGCGAGCCCCGGTAGTCGCCGCGTCATCGGTCAGGGCGAGAGCCTGGGCGAGGTTCGCCTCGACGTCGTCGGTGGCGTCGAGCTGGACGAGGGCGACGGGCAGGCGCATGGGCGCATCGTACCCGCCCATCGCAGCGGTCTGTGGGTCAGTGCCCGCCAGCCGCGCCGGGAGTGGCCGGGACGTCCTTGCAGTGGCCGGGCGGCCAGCAGTCGACGCCCTTTTCCTTCGCCTTGGCCGCCTGCTTTGCGGCCCACTTGTCGGCCTTCTCCTGGGTCCAGCCGGGGTGGATCTTGCCCACGGCCTTCCAGCCGCCGGCCCACGGCGGCTTGCCCGGTTCGCGGACGACCGTGCCGTCGACCGAATGCACGTCGACCTCGGTGGAGCCGGTCGCCTGCTCGCCGACCACGGTCACATGCTTGCCCACGAACGGGGCCAACGGATGGTGATCGCCCCAGTACCAGGACGGCCCGGCCTCGAGCGTCAGGACCGTGGCGCCGTCGGTCAGCGTGTACGCCTGATCGCCGTCCGCATCGGTCGTGGTGGCGATCGTGCCCTCGACGGTGACGGTCACCTCGGGCTCGTGCTCCTTCGGGGCCTTGGCGGCATGCTGGTCCTTGGTCGCGCCGTCGTCCTCGTCATCCTCGTCGTCCGGCTTCGCGCTTCCGGCGGGCGACGCGGAGGTCGCCGCGGCCGACGGTTCGGACGTGCTCGGAGGGCGACGCGACCGGTGACGCGACGGCCGAACGCGAGCGGTGACGCGGCCGCCGATGGCGTCGCGGACGGGTCCGCGGCCAGGACGGGAAGCGCGATCACCACGACGAGCGCGACGACCCCGATCAGGCCGGCGATGGCGCGCCACGGTGCGGCGGTTCGATCCATGAGCGCAGCCTAGCCCACGACCACGGCCGAATCCACGTCTGGCGCACCCGCCGGTGCCTGACGACACCGCGATCTGCGACGGCCGATCGACCGCGACCGCACGGCCGCGCGCGCGCCGGCTGGCTCAGCGGATCCCGGTGTCGTACACCAGGGCGACCGGCGTGCCGCTGCCGGCGACGACCGTCGCGGCGACCGGGGCGGCGGTGCCCATGAGGCCGGCCACGGCCTGCGGTTCCACCGCGTAGCCCCCGGCGGGCAGCTCGACGAACGCCGTACCGCCGGCGTCGAGGGTGACCGTGGCGACCGTCGCGCCGGCGCCATCCTTCACGACGACGACCGCGCCGGCGACAGGGCGCGCCGCACACGCCGGATCGGGTGGATCCTGCTCGACCGGGCAGGTCGGGCCCGACGTCGCGCCGAGGAAGATCCCCGTCCGGCCGTCGCCCCCGGGCGAGGGCCAGGCCTCGGGCGGGACCGGGTCGCCGGTCTCGGCCTGGGGGACGACCGACCCGTCGGGCTGCACGGCGTACGTCCAGCGGTGCTCGTTGATGCAGCCGGCCGGGCAATCGCCCCAGCCGACGCGAACGGTCACCAGGAACGCACCGACACCGGACGCCGGTGTGATCTCCACCCAGCTGGACTGGCCGATGAGGTCCGGGTCGAGCGGGCCGATGCCCGCCAGGCGCGGCTCATGCGCGACCACCGCGGCGAGCGCGCCCTCGGGCGTCGTCACCGGCACCGGCGTCGAGGACGCCGGGGCGACGGAAGCGGCCGACCCGCCACACGCGGCGACGGCCAGGACGACGAACAGGAGCGCGGCCAGCGTTCGGGAGATCATCACGACGCCGACGATGATGCCTCGCCATCGGTTCCCTCGTCGGGCGCGGCCTCGCGCCGGTCGGCGAGGAGCGAGGCCCCGATCGCGGTGCCGAGGATGCCCACGATGATCGCCAGCGAGAAGGCGATCGGCAGATGGACGACGTCGGAGATGAGGATCTTGATCCCGGCGAAGATCAGCAGCGCCGCCAGCCCGGGCTTGAGGTAGCGGAACCGGTCGACGGCTCCGGCCAGGAGGAAGTACAGCGAGCGCAGCCCGAGGATCGCGAACGCGTTCGAGCTGAAGACCAGGAAGGCATCGGTCGTGACCGAGAAGATGGCGGGCACGGAGTCGATGGCGAACAGGATGTCGCTGGTCTCGACGACGAGCAGCACCGCCAGCAACGGCGTCGCCAGCCGCCGACCGACCTCTCGGACGACGAAGCGCTGCTCGCGGTAGCCGTCGGTCATCGGCACGAATCGGCGAAAGAGCCGCAGGACCGGGTTCCGGCGCGGGTCGACGGCGTCCTCGTGGCGCTGCCGCCACATCCGCCAGCCCGTGATCAGGAGCAGCACCCCGAAGACGTAGATCGCCCAGTGGAACCGCTCGAGGATGGCGCTGCCCAGCCCGATGAACACCGCCCGAAAGACGATGGCGCCCAGGATCCCGTAGAACAGGACCCGGTGCTGATACGGCAGCGGCACGGCGAACGCGGCGAAGATCAGGGCGAAGACGAAGACGTTGTCGACGGACAGGCTGAGCTCGAGCAGATAGCCCGCGAGGTAGGCCGATCCGTCGTCGACGCCGCGCGTCGCCGTCACCAGCACGCCGAACAGCAGGCCAAGGCCGATGTAGACGGCGCTCGAGGTCGCCGCTTCGCGCATCGTCGGGGCGTGCGCCTCGCGGTTCACGATGAGCAGGTCGATCGTGAGCACGATCGCGAACGTGGCCCCGAGCACGAGCCACAACAGGGTCTGGGGATCCATGGGGTACGGGCCTCCGGCATGACAAGGACTTGTCAGCCGAAGGTCTCCACCGACCACGTCGAGCGACGCGGCCGATGCCGGCGGGCCGGTGCGCGACCGACCGTGATGACGCCGACATCCAGCGGTGCGGGGTACTCCCCCTCGGGTCGTGCCATGCTACCAAACACGTGATGACCCACCCCCGGGAGTCGCCCGACGTGACGCTCGACTACGGCCGCTTCGAGGCGCTGACCTTCGACTGCTACGGCACGCTCATCGACTGGGAGGCCGGGCTGACCGCGGCGTTCCGACCGATCCTCGCCGCACACGGAGTCACGGCCGATGACGAGGACGTCCTCGTCCGCTATGCCCGGCACGAGGCAGCGGCCGAAGCCGGCCCGTATCAGCGCTACCGCGACATCCTGGCGAGCGGCCTGCGCGGCGTCGCGGAGGAGCTCGGGTTCGAGCCGACGCCCGACGAGGTGGGCCGGTTCTCGGGATCCGTCGCCGATTGGCCGGCCTTCCCGGACTCGAGCGCAGCGCTCGCCCGCCTGGCCGAGCGGTTCCGGCTCGGGGTCATCACGAACTGCGACGACGACCTGTTTGCGGCCTCCAACGCCCGGCTCGGGGTCACGTTCGACTGGATCGTCACCGCCCAGCAGGCCGGCTCGTACAAGCCGGACGAGGCCAACTTCCACCTCGCGTTCGAGCGCATCGGGCTGCCGCGGGAGCGGATCCTGCACGTCGCCCAGAGCCTGTTCCACGACCACGTCCCGGCCCGCGGCCTGGGCCTCACGTCGGTCTGGATCGACCGGCGCCACGACCGGCCGGGATCCGGGGCGACACCCGTGTCCGAGGGCGCGGAGCCGGCCGCGACATTCCCGGACATGGCCTCGTTCGCGGCCGCGGCGACCGTGCGCCGGGCCAGCCTGACCGGGCGCGACCTACCGATGCCCCACGTCCACGGTTCACCCGCCGCGCGCGACCGCCGACTGCTCGTCGCCGTCTTCGGGCTGACCCTCGGGGTCTTCGTCATCCAGCTGATCGGCGGGTACCTGTCGGACAGCCTCGCCCTGCTCGCCGATGCGGGTCACAACTTCACCGACGTGGCCGGCATCGGGCTCGCCCTGCTGGCCATCCACTACGCCGCCCGGCCGGCGACCCGAGAGCGCACGTTCGGCTACCTGCGCCTGGAGATCCTGGCCGCGGTCGTGAACGCCGTGTTCCTCTTCGGGGTCGCGGCCTTCGTCCTGTTCGAGGCCATCCAGCGCTGGGCCGATCCGCCACCGATCGCGTCGGGCCTGATGCTCGTCGTCGCCCTCATCGGCCTGGCAGCGAACGGGATCTCGCTCTTCCTCCTGCGCAACGCCCAGCGCGACAGCCTGAACATGCGGGCCGCCTATCTCGAGGTCATGGGTGACCTGGCCGGCTCGGTCGCGGTGGTCCTGGCGGCGATCGTCATCGCCGTGACCGGCTGGCGGCAGGCGGACGCGCTGGCCTCAGCGGCCATCGCCCTGCTGATCCTGCCGCGCACGTGGGCGCTGCTGCGCGACGCGGTCGAGGTGCTGCTCGAGGCGACACCCAAGGGGATGGACATCGCGGCGGTGCGCTCACACATCCTCGACGCGCCCGGCGTCGCCGATGTCCACGACCTGCACGCCTGGACCATCACGTCCGGGATCAACGTGGTGTCGGCCCACGTGGTCCTGGAAGCGGCGGCCGACCCGCCGGCCGTGCTCGATGAGCTGTGCCGCTGCCTGTCGGGCGACTTCGACATCGAGCACTCGACCTTCCAGCTCGAGACGGCCGACCGCCGCCGGCTGGAGACGCGCGCCCACGCCTGAGGCAGGCAGGTCGAGGGTCGGTCAGCTCGTCGCGGTCGGGATCTGGCAGAGGAAGGCGGTCGAGCCTCCGGCGAGGGCGGCCTTCCGGATCGGGTCCGCGGTCGGTGCCGCCGAGCGCGTCGTCGCGGCGGCAGGCTCCTGGATGACGAGGGCCGTGACCATGCCGAACATCCCGTCGGGGCCTTCGGCGTGGGGCAGGATGTGGCAGTGGAAGGCCCAGGCGCCGGGATCCTCGCAGTCGACGATCACGTCCCAGCGCTCACCCGGATTCACGCCCAGGGTGTCGCACAGGAAGGGCTGGGCGAGGGGGTAGCCGTCCCGGGCGACGACCCGCATCGGCATCCCGTGGAGGTGCCACGGATGCATCATCGAGCCCTCGTTCATGAACCGGATCGCGATCGTGTCTCCGACCGTCGCGACGATCGGCGACGTCGCCGGGAAGCCGCGGCCGTTGATGGTGAAGCCGCCGAGCGAGTCGTTGCTGATCCAGACGATGTCCTGATCGGCTCCGAACTTCTGGTCGTACCGATCCGCCGGGTCCTTCGGCTGGACGATGAACGCGCCCAGCAGGCCGCGCCCGACCTGGTCGGTCGCGTTGTGATGGGAGTGGTACATGTGCGAGCCCGGCGTCCGGGCGGTGAACTCGTAGGTGAATGACGCGCCCGGCTCGATCGGGTCCTGGGTGATGTGCGGCACGCCGTCCATGTTGTTGGGCAGGCGCTGGCCGTGGAAATGCACGCCCGTCGACTCGTCCAGGTTGTTGGTGAAGATGAACCGGACCTGATCGCCCTCGACGACCTCGATCCGCGGGGCCGGCCAGGTCCCGTTGTAGCCGAGCGCGGCGATCGGCTCCTTCTCGGCGTCGATCTGGTGCTGGATCGCGTCGATCGTCATCTCGTAGACCTTGACCCCGCCCTCGACCCGGGTCGGTTCGAGCGGCTGGTTGCCGGCGCCGTCGAGGCTCGCGCCTTCGCCGTCCAGGAATCGCTGCACGACCGCCAGGGCGGCGGCGTCGTGGTCGGCGTGCGCGGACGGTGCGGCACTCGGCGACGCGGACGCGACAGGCTCGGCGCTGTGCGCCGCGTGATCGTCCGATGCGGCGGGCGAGGATGACGGTGCCGCCGACGACGGGGCAGCGGCGGCCGGCACGCCCTTGGGCCCATACGTCCAGTTGGCTGCCCCGGTCGCTGGGGCGCACGCGGCCAGGGTCGCGGCGATGATGCCGCCGCCGGCCAACGCGCCGGCGCGCAGGATCGAGCGCCGGCTCAGCTCGGTGGATGGGCTGGGGTCGAGGCTATCGGGGGCCGCCTCGTGGCGCAGTTCACTCATGAGCCCACCATACGGCGCCGCCTTCGGCGGTCCACCCATGCCGTATGGCCTTTTCCGGTCGGGCCGGAGGTCACATCCAGCGCGAGATGGCGTGGCCGGCGCGTGCTCGTCGCCGCGTGGGACCGGGACAGGTCCCGACGTGGACGGGCCGCATGGCCTGCCGGGTTCAGGCCGTCAGACAGGGGCCACCGCCGACGCGCAAGGTCGATGGTGTGATCAGGCCAAAACAACCACTACGGATCGGGAGGTCCACATCATGAACAAGCGACTACAGCGTGTAGGACTCGTTCTTGCCGTCGTCGGCATCGTCTTCGCAGCCGGCGGCGCATTCGCCTTCATGAAGGTGCAAGAGGGCTACCACTCGCTGAATGCGTTCAGCGCAGCCCAGAACGTGACCCTCACCTACAACGACCAGGGCCAGCTCACCTCCGCCGGCGAGACGGCCGAGGCCGAGGCCATCATGGCCATGCTGACCAAGGACTGGGGCTATCCGGTCGTGACCGGTGATCTCAACCCGAACGACCCGGTCGTCAACACCGGCAGCGAGTACATGTTCCAGATGGCGACCGTCGCCTTCCACACGCTGCACGGCACGCAGGCCGTGGTCCTCGACAAGGACTTCACCGCCCCCGACGGGACGGTCTACACCGCGGGCACCGAGTATCAGGTCCCGGTCGCCGGCCGCTACTGGGCCGACTTCGACCGCACGAACCCGGTCGACGCCGCGGTCCGCGCCGCGGCCTGGACGGGTGTCGCCCACGCGCTGATCGGCGAGCTGGGTGTCGGCACCGTCACCGCCTCCACCCTGCAGATGGGCCTCGGCCTGGCCGGCCTCTTCGCCGGAGTCGGGTTCACGTTCATGCTGACCGGGCTCGGTCTGGCCTGGGCGGCCCGCCCCGAGCGGGAGAAGGTCCCGGCGCTCAAGCCCGCAGGCATCATGGCCTGACGCCGATGGAGCCCCCAGGCTCCACGGCCGGCACGACGCGAAGGGCCTGTCCGCAAGGACAGGCCCTTCGTCATGCCATCCATCGACCCTTCGGTCAGCCGCTGGCGTACTCGTCGTGGCGACGGAGCCAGAGCTGGAAGCCGTCGTCCTCGTCGCGGCCCTTCGGCGAGCGGTCGAGGATCGGGTAGTAGCCCATCAGGAACTCGACGCCCCGCCAACCGGTCGCATAGGTCTGGTACACGACCCCGTCATCGAGGACGAAGGCGGTGAAGCCCGGGCTCTCCGTCAGGTAGCCGGCGACGTCGGTGCCGCTGGCGCTGGCATTGCGCTCGACGATGGGCGGCAGGGACCCGAGGTTGTCGGCCACCCACGCTCGCGTCTCGTCCGCGTCGCTCGAGTACCCGAGGTCGAGGTTGAAGTCGCTGCCGGCGGACGACAGCCACGGGATGCTCCAGCCCATCCGCCGCTGGTACGCCTGCAGTCGGTCGAGCGGGGCGCTCGACACGAGGGCGATGGTGACGTCGTGGGCATGCAGATGCGGGACCAGGGGGTCGATGGTGTCCGCGATCGACGAGTTGATCGGGCAGCCCGCCTCATAGCTCGGCCCGAACATGAAGTGGTAGAGGAGCAGCTGGCTGCGGCCGTCGAAGAGCTCCGACAGCGGCCGCGGGCCGTCGTCGGTGTCGAGGCGGTAGTCCTTCTCGACGCGGACCCACGGGAGCTCGCGTCGCTGACGTGCCAGCTCGTCGCCGAGCCTCGTGTGCTCCTTCTCGCGGACGAGCAGCTGCTCGCGCGCGGCGGCCCATTCCTCCCGCGTCCCGATCCGGTGCGGCGCGATGGCGTCGGTGGCGGCCGGCTGCCAGCCGGGCGGGCGGGTCCAGGCGTTCGGCTCGGTGATGGTTTCGGTGTTCATGTGACTATCCCTCGTTGATGCTTGTTGATGGTTCACCCGCCGCGAGCGCGTCAAGGTGGCCTTTGAGCGCATCGAACTGGCCGTCCCAGTCCCGGGCCAGCGCGGCCAGGAACTGCTGCGCCACCTGCATGGGCGCGGAGCGGAGGCGGTAGCGCACGCGCCGCCGCTCCCCCGGTTCGGCCGTCACCAATCCGGCCTCGACGAGCAGGGCCAGGTGCTTGGCGATGGCCTGACGGGTGATCGGCAGGCCGGTGGCCAGGTCCGTGGCCGTGGCCGGCCCGCCGGATGCGAGCGCGGCCAGGATCGCCCGCCGGCTGGGATCCGCGAGCGCGACGAAGACCGCCTCCGCGACCGCCTCGGTGTCAGGCGGCGTTGGCATCGAGGTACTCGACCAGCTCCCCCAGCTCGCTGGCCCAACCCTCGGTGTTGGCCCCGAAGGCCGTGCGGTAGGCGTCGTCCGACAGCTGGGCGAAGCCCGATTCGACGACGGTCAGCCGGGTGCCGGTGGCGATCGGCTCGAGCGTGAACTCGACGTAGGTGTGGCGCGGATCGTCGTCCGGGAGGCCGTAGATGCCCCATGTGTAGCCGAACACCGTCGGCGGCTCGACGCGCTCGATGCGCAGCGACGCCTTGTGGCCGCCGCCGAACGTCAGCTCGGCGGCGCCACCGGCCCGCAGGTCGATGGTCGCCGCCTCGCCGAACCAGGTGCCCAGGCCCTCGGCCGTGGTCAGTGCCGTCCACACCCGAGCGGGCGGGTGCGCGATCTCGACGGTGCGCTCGATCTTGTCGGGGAACCCCATGACTGCCTCCTTGGTGATGCAACCGTTCTGTTGCTACTCACCGTATAGCAATCGATTGGTTGCGTCAACCCCCGTCGTCGCCGCGGATCCGGGAGAAGACCACGCAGTCGACCGGCACGCCGTCGTGATGCAGATCCCAGGCGCGGAGCACGCCCTCGCGAACGAACCCGGCTCGCTCCGTCATCCGGTGCGACGCCTCGTTGCCGACCATGATGAACGCGTCCAGGCGGATGGCCGCCGTGGTCGCGAACGTCCAGTCCGTGATCAGACGGAGGGCCCGCGTGCCGACCCCGCGACCGCGGGCGGCGGGTGCCAGCCACAGTCCGAAGGTGGCCTGATGCCCGTCCGGCCCGAAGCGGGTGACGGCGCCGAGGACGTGTTGGGTCGCCATGTCGACGATCGCGAATGGCGCGCCGGTCCCGTCCCGCCACATCGCCAGGGCGCCCTCGATGAACGCGTCGGCATCGGCGGGCAGGAAGGGCTGAGGGATCGTCACCCAGCGGGCGATCTCGGGGTCCTGGCAGATGGCCAGCACCTCGGGCGCATCCGACGGACGCCACGGACGCAGGACCAACTCGTCGACCGACAGGATGGTTTCCGGCTCGCCGTCTGCAGGACGGCCCGTCAGGTCGTCGTTCGATCGGTCCGCTCGATCGCCTCGGTTCGGGTCCACCGGCCGGAGTCTCGCACGCCCGCGCCGATCGCGACCGATCGTTGCGCGACGGCATCGGATGGTCCTGACGGCGTTTGGCTGGAGGTCGTCATGGCTTGGTACACTGACGCCCGCGCCGACATAGCTCAGTGGTAGAGCAGCTGTTTCGTAAACAGCAGGTCCTCGGTTCAAGTCCGAGTGTCGGCTCCACAACCCCGATTTGAGCCTCCTGCTGCTCTACCTTGGGCATGGACGTCCACTGGGATCCTCGTGCTCGACTTCTGCTGGATGCATGAGGACTGGATCGCCTGGACGGTCGTAAGCCTGCCCGAGCAAGCGTTCCCGACGTGATGGTGCGGTAGCAGATGGTCACCCGCCAGCGTTACGACCAGGGTCCCTCGAGTCCGTCGACCGCCCGCTGTCGGGCATCCGGACCAAACCATCGCTGCATGAGATGCAGGGCGAGGTCGATGCCTGAGCTGACGCCGGCCGCGGTCACGAGACGGCCCGTGTCGATGAGCTTGCCACCTTCCACCCGTGCAGCTGGTATCTCCGCGGCCAATGCATCGAGAGCGAGATGGTTGGTCGTCACCGGCAGACCGTCGAGCAGCCCGGCTCGCCCGAGGAGGAACGCGCCCGTGCAGACGGACGCGGTCAGAGGCGTCACCGCTGCCCGCTCACGCAGGAATGGAAGCAGGTGGTCGCTTTGGACCGGTGTCGGCAAGTCTGCTCCAGGGCCACCGGGGACGATGAGGGCGGCCAGTGGTGGGCAGTCGGTCAGAAGATGCGTGGGCCTGATCCTAAGCCCGCCCTGCGCCGTCACCTCCTCGGTCGGGCCGATCGTGATCACGGTGACGAACGGCCGACCATCGGGACCCTCGGTGCCCGAGAAGACCTCGTAGGGGCCGGCGAAGTCCAGGACCTCGACCCCGTCGAACAAGAGGATGCCGACGAGCGGGAGCATGCGAGAGCCAGCCACAGGTGCGACGACGACCGAACGCTCGGGGGCTACCACGTCCAAGTCATCCTCCACTGGGTTTCGGGGAGACCTCGCGGAGCATGGCCGCGGTCTCCTCGGGCAGCGTGTCGTTGATGAACGCGCCGGCCCCGGCCTCGGACCCGGCAAGGTGCTTGAGCTTGGTCGCCGTCCGATTCGGCGGATAGAACTCGACGTGCAGGTGGTAGCCGTCGTGGGCACCGCCGTCGACGGGTCGCTGGTGGACGGCCATGATGTACGGCAGGGTGAACCCGAACAGGGCGTCGTAGGTCCGGGCGACCTGCCGCAGCGCCGCCGCGAGCCCGTCGGCCTCGCCCGGCGTCAGCTCGGACAGCCAGCCGACGTGGCGGCGTGGCGTGAGGTGGATCTCGAACGGCCAGCGAGCGAAGAACGGGACGCCGGCGACCCAATCGCCATACTCGAAGACGATCCGTCGCCCATCGGCTCGCTCCTGCTCCGATAGGTCGCACCAGAGGCAGCGGCCGCTGGCGGCAAGGTGCGCGGCCGCGTTGGCTGCTTCTGCGGCGGGGATCGGCGGGATCGTCGGGTACGCGTACAACTGGCCATGCGGATGATCGAGCGTCACGCCGATGGCCTGGCCGCGGTTCTCGAACGGGAAGACGTGGGCGATACGTTCGTCGGCGCCGAGATCGAGCGTGCGCTCCGCCCAGGTGTCGACGAGGAGGCGGATCCGCTCGAGCGGGATCGAGGCCATCGTGGCGTCATGATCGGGGGTGTAGACGATGACCTCGCACGCTCCGGTCGCGGGCGCGACCGGGGTCAGGTCGGTGCCGGCGACGGCCGGGATCGGTGGGTCGAGGGTGAGTGAGGGAAACCGGTTGTCGAAGACGGCGATCCCGAAGGCGGATCTATCGATCTCGGTCGGCGGCCGGCCCGGTCGTGTAGGACACAGCGGACAGTAGTCGGGCGGCGGCAGGAAGGTCCGGTCCTGGCGGTGCGTGGCGGTGATGGTCCATTCACCCAGGACGGGGTTCCAGCGTCGTTCAGACATCGTCGTCGTCCGCCTTCGGCGACCCAGGCTCGGGCTCGCGCGACACGTAGCGCAGGCGGCGACCGTCCGGCTTCGTCTCGACCTCGATTCGCAGTCCTCGCTCGGTGGCGAACCGCTCGGCGTCCCCGGCCGCCGGGCCCGACGGCGACGCGACCGGGAAGCGCGCCGCCGAGGCCTGATGCTCGCTCAAGGACGCGCCGCGCGGAGCGCCTCGACGAGTCGGCGACCGCGTTCGCCGATCTCGGCCGGATCGCCATCGCTCGTCAGCCAGCTCCCGATTCCGACCGCGATCGAGCCGGCGGCGATGAATGCGGGAGCGGTTTCGATCGTCACGCCGCCAGTCGGGATCAGCGGGATATCGGGCAACGGACCGCGCATCTCGCGAACGAAACCGGGGCCGACCACCGAGGCTGGGAAGAGCTTCACGGCCGACGCACCCGAACGCCACGCGAGGAGGACCTCGGTCGGCGTGGACGCCCCGGGGAATGTCGGGATGCCGCGCTCGAGCGCGGCCTCGATGATGGCTGGATCCGTGTGCGGCATCACGATGAACCGGGCACCGGCATCGATGGCCGCCGCCGCCGCGTCGACCGTCAGGACGGTCCCAGCCCCGATGAGGAGCTCGTCCGGATCGAACCGTCCGGAAAGTCCGGCGATCGCGGCGAGGGCATCGGGGCTGTTGAGGGTGATCTCGAACGCGCAGACGCCGCCGGCCGCCAGCCCCTCGGCGATCGGGGCCAGGCGATCCGGAGGGAGGCTCCGCCCGATGGCGATGACCCGTCCGGCCCGGATCGAAGCCGGGACGGCGAGGCGTCGCTCGTCGACCGTCACGGCTCGTCAGTCGGCACGGGCGATCTCGAGTCGCGGGGGCGATGACGGGGACGGGTCGACCACGATCAGGTCACGGACCGCATCCGAGAGGATGGCCCGCGCATCCGGGGCGATCGCGGCATCGGTCACCAGCACGTCGGCCTGGTCGAGTCGGGCGATCGAGCTGATCCCGATGACGCCCCACTTCGAGTGATCGGCCACGACGACGAGACGGCGGCCCGCCTCGATGAGCGCCCGGTCCGTCTCCGCCTCGAGCAGGTTCGGGCAGGTGAAGCCAGAACGCGGATCCATGCCGTGGACGCCGACGAAGACGAGGTCGACGTGCACCGTCCGCAAGGCGGCCACGGCGAATGGTCCGGCCAGCGCGTCGGATGGCGTCCGGACGCCACCGGTCAGGATGATCGTCTGATCGTTCCGGCCGACCTCATGGAGCACGTCCGCGACTCGGACCGAATTGGTCACGACGGTGAGGCCCGGGACGACGGCGAGCCGCTGGGCCAGCGCGTACGTCGTGGTCCCGGCGGAGACCGCGACCGCCATCCCGGGCTCGGCGAGCACGACGGCAGCATCGGCGATCGCGTCCTTCTCGCTCTGCTGGATCGCCGACTTCGCCGCGAAGCCGGGTTCGAACAGGGCGTTACCGGAGATCGAGGTCGCCCCACCGTGGACCTTCTCGAGGAGTCCGCGCTCATGGAGCGTCTCCAGGTCGCGGCGGACCGTCATGTCGGAGACACCGAGATCCCGGACGAGGTCGGCCACGCGCACCGCTCCATCCTCCCGGACGCGGTCAAGGATGAAGGCCTGGCGCTGTCGCGCAAGCATCAGGCGACCTTCACCGAGCCATTTCTACGCATCGCGCTGGATCCTCTCGCTCGTATGTCGACCCACAGAGATTGCCGCGCAACCGATTGAAAGTCAACGTATCCGAACAATGCAGAACAACAACTGCTCGAAAATGTCTTGACACGGGCGGGTGCGGATGCCGACAATGCCGCTGATCCTGTTGGATTTTGTCGGCTTCACCAGAGGAGGTAAGGACGCGGAACATGCCGAACCGCCGCGAGCAGATCGGCGCCCGGTAATGGCATGATTGGTATTGACTCTGACATGATCGGCGTGCATCCTTCGGAGGACACGATCGCGCCCTCGGCCCGGACCCGTTCGGGAGAGGATCGGGAGGACCCCAGCGCGATGGCCGATCGGGCACCTAGCGGCGAGGACCGGCACTCCCAACCACCGGTCGGGGCCGAATGAGGAGGGATTCCATCCCATGAGATCGCACCGTATCTCCATCCTGATCGCGGGCGTCGCGATCGTCGCGGCGGCGTGCTCGCCGTCGAGCAGTGCCGCACCGTCGAGCAGTGCCGCAGCCGTCGAGCAGTGCCGCGCCGTCGACTGGCGCTTCGAGCCCGAGCGCTCCGGTCGCATCGGCATCGGCCGCAAGCTCCGGCGAAGGCGGCGGTCTGTTCGTGGCCATCAACAAGGCTGCGGACCAGCAGTACTTCATCGACCTTCAGACCTCGTTCGTCGACACGATCACCAAGCTCGGCGGCACCGCCGCCAAGTTCGACGCGAAGGCGGAGGCCCCGCTCGGCGTCTCGCTCGTGAACGACGCCATCTCCAAGGGCGCCAAGGGCATCGCGATCACGGTCCCCGATCAGTCGATCGGGCCAGCCGTGTCCGACGCAGCCAAGGCGGCCGGCGTTGCCCTGGTGGCGACCGACGATCCGATCAAGGACGCGTCCGGCGCCCCGATCCCGTTCGTCGGCTTCGACGGCACGGACATGGGCACCAAGGTCGGCGTCGAGGCGGCCAAGCTCCTGACGACCGCGGGCTGGACGGGCGATAGCAGCAAGACCGTCGGCGTCCTGTCCGTCGAGAAGCAGGACCTCACGGTCTGCAACCAGCGCACCGACGCCGAGAAGTCCGAGATCCAGAAGGCTGGCGTGACGGCTGACCAGATCTACTCGGTCGCTTCTGACGCAACGGTCGCCGGTTCGCAGAGCGCATCCGCCCCGGTGATCACGGCTAACCCCACGGTCACCAACTGGATCGTCTTCGGTTGCAACGACGAGAGCGTCCTCGGCGGGCTCAATGCCCTCGCGGCCGCGGGCGTCCAGCCCGACGCGATCATCGGTGTCGGTCTCGGCGCGTATGAGGCCTGCAAGCCGTGGGCGGCTAACCAGCCGTCCGGGTTCAAGGCAGCGCTTTACATTTCGGGCATCGACGTCGGCGCCGCCGCCGCTCAGGCCCTGTGGGATAACGTGGTGAACGGCAAGCCGCTCCCGGAGAGCACCGTCGCCAACACCACGATCGTGGATCCGACGACGTACGCCACGACGTTCAGCGAGCCATCGCTGGCCGCCTGCAAGTAGCGCCTTTCTCCTCCCAGGCCGGGACTGAGCCGCTCGTGCGGCTCAGTCCCGTTCTACACCCCTGATAGCCAGAGACCGCCAACGCGATGGTCCTCGACACGCCTCCCGAGGCCCCGGCACCTCGCCCGGATGAGCCGGCGCGGCCCGGAACGCTCGAGATCCGTGGCCTGTCCAAGGCATTCCCAAATGTCCAGGCTCTGTCGGACGTCTCGCTTGATGTACGCGGCGGCGAGATACTCGCCTTCATGGGCGAGAACGGCGCCGGCAAGTCGACGCTGCTCAAGATCCTGAACGGCGACTACCAGCCGGACCAGGGCGTGATGACCATCGACGGCGAGGCGCTGCGGTTCTCCAGTCCGCGCGAGGCTCGCCGGGCCGGGATCCGGGTCATCTATCAGGAACCCGAGATCATCCCTGGCGTCGACGTTGCCGAGAACATCTATGCGGGCGACCTGCCGACACGCGGGCCATTCGTCGATCGCGGCAAGCTCGACCGGCAGGTCGCGGCCGACCTCCGGCGCTACGGCTTCGAGAACGTCCTGCCGCTCTCCCTGATGGGCGACCAGTTGTCCGCCGCACAACGCCAGCTCGTCGAGATCGCCCGCGCGCTCCGGACCGGAGCCCGTGTCCTCGCCCTTGACGAGCCGACCTCGTCGCTGACCGACGAGGAGGTCGAGCGGCTGTTCGGGCTCGTCCGGCGGCTGCGCGACGAAGGTGTCGCGATCATCTACGTGTCGCACCGTATCAACGAGATCCTGCGACTGTCGGACCGTGTAGCCGTTCTCCGAGATGGGCGGCTCATCGCGGTCCGTCCGGCCGCCGAACTGACCGAAGGTGAGATCGTCCGGCTGATGGTCGGTCGCGAGCTGACCGATGTGTTCGGGCGGCAGCGTGCCGCGGCCGGCAAGGTCGTCCTCAAGGTGACCGGATTGACCAGCATCTGGCACCGCACCATCGACCTCGAGATCCGCGGCGGCGAGGTCGTCGGCTTCGCCGGGCTCGTCGGCGCAGGGCGCACCGAGCTCGCCAAGGTCATCTTCGGCGAGCTGCCCAGGACGGGCGGCACGGTCGAGATCAACGGGACGGTGGTCGACATCCGCAAGCCGGCCGACGCGATCGCCCGCGGTATCGGGTTCACCCCGGAGGACCGCAAGCGCGAGGGCCTCGTCCCCATCCGCAGCGTCCTCGAGAACGCGTCCATGGTGATCCTCCGCCGCTTGACCAGGTTCCGTTTCGTCCAGCGCCGGCGCGAGCGGAAGGTCATCGGAGGGTACGTGGAGCGGCTGCGGGTGCGGACGCCGTCGCTCGACCAGGAGGTCGGCAAGCTGTCTGGTGGCAACCAGCAGAAAGTCGTGCTTGCACGCTGGCTGGCCGCCAGACCGAAGGTCCTCATCCTCGACGAGCCGACGCGCGGTATCGATGTCGGCGCGAAGGCCGAGATCTACCGCTTGATCGACGAGCTCGCGCACGAAGGTCTCGGGATCATGCTGATCTCATCCGAACTGCAAGAGATCCTCGGCCTGTGCGATCGGATCTACGTGATGCAGGGCGGCCGGATCACGGGCCAACTCGACGGCGCTGATGCGACCGAGGAGAAGGTCCTTGCGCTCGCGATGGCCGAGCACTTGACGACGATCGAACCGCCCCCTGATGAGGTCGAACCATGAGCGACGTCCAGGCGCCAGCCCAACCGATCGGGGAATCAGCCCGACCGGGGGCCGTCCGCCGGGTAGTGAACCTGGTCGGCGTGGACAACCTGTCGCTCATCGTCGCCCTCGCCATCCTGAGCGGCTTCATCAGGTTCGTCAGCCCACTGCTCGGGGTCGAGGGCGGCGAGAACTTCCTGTCATGGCAAAACCTGATGAACAGCCTCGCCCAGAGCGTGGTGATCGTCGGTCTGCTTGCAGTCGGCGAGACGGTCGTCATCGTCGGCGGCGCGCTCGATATCTCGGTCGGCTCGATCGCCAGCCTCGCATCCGTCGTGGCGGCGATCGCCGTGACCCAGGGCGTGATGGGCCTGTTCCCCGGCTCGGTCCTGGTCGGGTTCATCGCCGGGCTGACCGCGGGCGTGCTCGCGGGCATCGTCAACGGCTTCATCGTCACGGTCCTCAAGGTCAACCCGATCATCGCCACACTGGGCACGCTCGCCGCCTTCGATGGATTGGCCTTCTTGCTCGCACCCGACGGCAAGCCGATCGGCATCGTGACCCATCCTGATTTCACCTGGCTTGGGACCGGTCGGTTCCTCCAGGACCTGCCGCTGCCGGCGTTGGGCGGCCGCGAATGGCCGGGCATCCCGATCATGTTCGTCGTGTTCGTGGTCGTCGCCGCGATCATGCACGTCGTCATGCGCTACACAGACTTCGGCCGGTCGGTCTATGCCGTCGGCGGCAATGCGACGGCGGCCCGGCTCGCCGGCATCAACGTCCGGCGGGTCGTCATCCTGATGTATGTGTGCTCCGGGGCGATCGCCGGCATCGCCGGCGTCCTGCTCACCGCCCAGACGACCTCGGGCAACCCGATCAACGGTCGCGGGCTCGAGCTCCAGGCCATCACGGCGGTCTTCCTCGGTGGTGCCGCGACCGCCGGCGGTCGCGGCACCATCGTCGGCACGGTTCTCGCGGTCCTGCTGGTCGGGGTCCTCAACAACGGGATGAATCTGCTCGGGGTCGGCCAGTTCTACCAGCGCATCGCGCTCGGCCTGCTGCTCATCTTCGCGGTCGCCCTGTCGCAATGGCGACAGGCCCGCTCGGAGCGCGCTCGCGCGCGGACCGCCGCGCTCGGTTGATGCCGAGGCCGGACGCCAGGATCGAGACCGGATCGCGAACGTCGGATCACATCGAGCTGACCACGGCCGATCTCCGCCTGGTAGTCGCGCCTGCACTCGGCGGCCGGATCGTCTCGCTCGAGGACCGCCGAACGGGCCACGATTGGCTCGTTGCCGACCCGTCAACGGCCGCTGATGCGGACATGGCTGGCTGGGGAGACGAGGAGGCGGCGTTCACCGGCGAGCGCGCGTTCGGCTGGGATGAGTGCCTGCCGACGGTCGCGCCGTGCGCCGACCCGCTCGATCCGGGCGGACCCTCGTTGCGCGACCACGGCGACGGCTGGGGCCGGTCCTCCGAGGTCACTCGGCTCGCGGCCACGGCAGCCGTGGCAGCCGGGGTCCGGCTGGCATGGGAGGTTCCGGGCCGCTACCGGTTCGAGCGCTCGGTCCGGCTCGACGGGCCGACGGTACGAACCGACTACCGGATGATGTCGCTCGGACCCGACATGCCGTTCCTGTGGTCGATGCATCCACTGCTCGCACTCGAGCCCGGGGCGCGGCTTGTTCTGGGCGGCGTCCACCGGGTGGCGATCACGAATGCGACCGGGTTCGACCTGGGTTCGGTCGACGGGACCGTCGACTGGCCGCTTGCGGGCCTCCGAGACGGCCGCACGACCGACCTGTCGCGGATCGCGGGGGTCGAAGCCGGGACCGCACTCAAGGCCTACGCCCGGGCCGCCTCACTCGACGGGCCAGCCATCGCGATCCAGCCCGACGGCGCGGGACTCGCCATCGACTGGGATCGGCAGGCCGCGCCGTTCCTCGGCGTATGGATCGACGCCGGAGGCTGGCCGGTCGGTACGGGGCGCCACCAGGTCGCGCTCGAGCCGACCACCGCGCCGCACGACGATCTCGCCAGTGCCGTGGCCGCCGGGAGCGCGGCCTGGGCGCGGGTCGACCGTGACGTCACGTGGTGGACGACGCTCCGCCTCGTCGGCGCCAACGCCGGCACGATCCGACCATGACTCGGAGCCGCTCGATCCCCGTCCGCGCCTGGGCCGCTCCGGTCACCATCCCGACCTACCCGGCGATGCCGGCCGACCGCAACCCGATGTTCCTCGAAAAGCGTGTCTACCAGGGAAGCAGCGGACGCGTCTATCCGAACCGGTTCACCGACCGGGTCTCCGACGAGCGCGTCGACCGGACGTGGCAGGCCGTCCACCTCGAGAACGAGTACGTGCGGCTGATGATCCTGCCCGAGATCGGCGGCCGGATCCACGTCGGGCAGGACCGGACGAACGGCTACGACTTCTTCTATCGCCAGCACGTCATCAAGCCGGCCCTCGTCGGCTTGCTCGGTCCGTGGATCTCCGGCGGCGTCGAGTTCAACTGGCCGCAGCACCATCGACCGTCCACGTTCATGCCGGTCGACTGGGCGATCGAGGAGGCAGCCGACGGGAGCCGGACCGTCTGGCTGAGTGAGCACGAGCCGATGGACCGCATGAAGGGCATGGTCGGGATCCGGCTGCGTCCCGGTTCGTCGCTGGTCGAGGCGCGGGTGCGTCTGGCCAACCGGACGCCGCACGTCCAGACGTTCCTGTGGTGGGCCAACGTCGGGGTCCGCGTCCACGACCGCTACCAGTCGTTCTTCCCGCCCGATGTGACCCACGTCGCCGACCACGCGCGTCGGGCGATGTCGCGGTTCCCGGTCGCACGCGGCACGTATTACGGGATCGACTACGGCGCACGACCGGCGGCCGAGGCGGACCTCTCGTGGTACGCCAACATCCCCGTGCCGACCTCGTACATGGCGATGGGCTCCGAGCAGGACTTCTTCGGCGGATACGACCACGCGGCCGAGGCCGGCCTCGTCCACGTCGCCGACCACCGCATCGCGCCTGGCAAGAAGCAGTGGACGTGGGGGAACGCTGCGTTCGGACAGGCGTGGGACCGCAACCTGACCGACGAGGACGGGCCCTACGTCGAACTGATGGCCGGCGTCTTCACCGACAACCAGCCCGATTTCTCGTTCCTCGCGCCGTACGAGACCCGCACCTTCGAACACGCGTGGTACCCGATCCGGGCGATCGGACCGGCCTCGGCTGCGAACCGCGAGGCGGCGGTGAGCCTGCGGGTGACGGATCGGGTCGCGCGCGTCGGGGTGGCCGTGACACGCAGCATGCTGGGCGCGCGCATCCGCCTTGATGGCCCCAGCGGGACGATCCTGGACCGCACCGTCGCGCTCGCGCCCGATGCGCCATTCGTGACCGAGATCGACCTCGATCGAGCGGTCGAGCCGGCCGATCTCCGGCTGTCGATCGAGACCGCCGACGGGCGAACGATCCTCGACTACGCCCCGACGCTACCGATCGAGCGGCCGGCGCCCGCGTCCGCCACCGAACCACCGCCACCCCGATCGATCCGGACCGTCGAGCAGCTGTGGCTGACCGGCCGGCACCTCGAGCAGTACCGGCACGCGACGAGGCGGCCCGAGCCGTACTGGGAGGAGGCGCTCCGCCGCGATCCGGGTGATGCACGGAGCAACACCGCGCTCGGAGTCCAGCGGCTGCGGGCGGGCGACCTGCCCGCCGCCGAGGCGCACTTCCGACGTGCGATCGCCCGGCTGACCGAACGCAACCCGAACCCCGGCGACGGCGAAGCGTCCTACCAGCTCGGGCTGTGCCTCATGCTGCTGGGCCGGCTGGGCGAGGCGGAGGAGGCCTTGGCCAAGGCCACATGGAACCGGGCGTGGCAGGGGCCTGCCGCCTACGCGCTCGCGCAACTCCGCGGCCGGGCCGGGGACCTCGAGGGTGCGCTCCGACGCGTCGACGAGGCCCTCGCCGCCGACCCGCGGCACGCGTCGGCGCGGGCGCTCAAGGCCGCGCTACTCAGGCGGTCCGGTGACATCGAGGCCGCCATGCTCGTTGCGGACGCCGGGCTTGCCGAAGATCCACTCGACCGCTGGATGCTCGAGGTGCGTCGCCGTATCGAGGCGCCGCCCGCTGTCGGCGACGACGCACGGCCGGCCCGCCGACCCCAGCCGGCCCTCCGGCCGAGTGACGGACAGACTGCCCTCGACGTCGCCCACGATTACGCGGCCGCAGGCCTCCTGCCGGAGGCGATCGAGGCCCTCGAGGCCGTCGCGCGTCCGGATGGACCGGACGACCAAGGCGACCCGCTCGTGGCGTATACGCTCGGCTGGCTGTTCGCGCGGTCGGGCGACCCGGACGCCGCCATGGCCTGGTACGAGCGCGGGCGACGGCTGCCTCCGGACGGCTGCTTCCCGGCCCGGCTGGAGGAGATCGAGATCCTCGAGGCCGCGCAGGCGACGAACCCTGGTGACGCCCGCGCGCCCTACTACCTCGGGAACCTCCTCTACGACCGCCGGCGGTACAACGACGCCATCGCGTCGTGGGAGCGGGCGCGTCGGCTCGACCCGTCGTTCCCGACGGTCCACCGCAACCTTGGCATCGCCGAGGCGAACGTCCGTCGCCATCCCGTCGCAGCCCGTCGTTCGTACCTCCGCGCGTTCGCCGCCGACTCGACCGACGGCCGTGTCCTGTACGAGCTCGACCAGTTGCTCAAGCGACAGAACGCGCCGCCGGTACGCAGGCTGGCGAGGCTCCAAGGCCATCGCGACCTCGTCGACGCGCGTGACGACCTGGGTATCGAGTACGCGACCCTGCTCGACCAGCTCGACCGTCCGGCCGACGCGCTGGCCTACCTCGAGGGCCGCCGGTTCCATCCATGGGAAGGCGGCGAGGGTCTCGCGCTCGGAGCCTATCTCGCGGTCCGGGTGCGGTTGGCCCGCGAAGCCCTCGTCGCGGGTGCCGTCGCGACCGCTCTCGGCCATCTCGAGGCCGCCCTGACGCCGCCCCCGTCACTCGGCGAGGCGCGCCATCCCCTGGCACCCGAACACGAGATCCAATTCGAGCTCGGTCGGGCTCGAGCCGCCGCAGGAGACGACGCGGGGGCGCGCGGGGCGTGGACGCTTGCCGCCCGACCGCTCGCGGACGGATCCGTCCTCGCGGCGGCGACCTGCTTCCGCGGGCTAGCGCTCCGAGCGCTCGGTCGTGAGGCGGATGCCCAGGCCGTGTTCCTCGAGCTCCGCCGATCCGCGCGCCGCCAGGCCGTGACGCCCGTCGTGATCGACTATTTCGCGACATCGCTCCCCGCGCTCCTGCTGTTCGAGGACGATCTCGACCTCCGCAACCGGATCGCGTGCCGGTATTTCGAGGGTCTCGCGTCGTTCGGGCTGGGCAGGCATCGGGCCGCTCGGCGGGCGTTCCGCGACGTGCTGTCGTGGGACGTCAACCACCAGCCGGCGCGAACCGCACTCGGCTGGAGCGAGGGCCGCACCTGATCAGTCGACGCGTGGTGCGCCCGGTCAGGTGGCCTAGCCGAGCCGACCGAGCACGATGTCGCGTCCACCATGGCCTTGAGCGTTCGTCGTGCCCGATGGCGCCCAGCCGACGGTCCGGCAGGAGGGGCCGGACCCGGGCATACGAGCCCACGGTCGCCGTCGCGAGGTCGGGAGGGTCGGATCAGCCATGGTCGTCGGCTCCCATCTGCTCGGTCGGACGCGCGAAGGCAAAGGCGCGGGCCGGGTTGTCCACAAAGATCGCCCGCTGCTCGATCGCGCCGATCCCGCGTTCTGTCATCTCGGACGCGAATGGGCCGAGCAGGTAGCTCATGCCCGGACTGCCCCCGTACGTCGCCCAGTAGCCCTGACGGGCCGCGTCCATCCCCAGCATCAACCGGTCGAGATGGCCGTCCTCGATCATCCACTCGAGCAGAGCCAACGTCCCGTTCGACTCGCCCGCCTTCCAGCGGAACGCCTGGTCGTACTCGACCGCGGCGCCGGTCTCGAGGATCGCCCGGTGGTAGCCGCGATCGACCACCTTGTCCGTATGCGAAAGGACGACGTGCCGGGGCGCGACCCCGACACGGGCGAGCGCTTCGATCTGGTCGAGCCCCGCCGTCCCCTGCTCGCAGTGGGTCAGGATCGGGCAGCCCGTCATGGCGTGCGCCATGGCGGCCGCATGGAAGAGCTTTTCCTCGTGCGGCGTGAGGCCGTCGAGGCTGGCCGCGATCTTCATCACGCCGGCCCGATGGGCGGTCCGCCGGACCACCGGCCCGCTGTAGTCGTGCTCGTCGATCCCCTCGACGATGTCCGCGGCGAACAGCGCGCCGATCTCGTCGGCGTCGAGTCGCGCGCTCCAGTGCGCATCGCCGTAGTACTTCGCGAGATGGAGCCCGGTCGGGGCCACGACATGCACGCCCGTCCGCCGGCTGATCTCGGCTAACTTGCCGGCATTCCGGCCGGCGTCACACGGCATCGCGTCGACGATCGCGGCAAGCCCGAGCGCGCGAGCGGCGGCGACCTCCTCGACCGCCTTCTCGACGTCGGCCAGGAGGAAGTCCGGCTGGAGCTCGACCGGGCGACCGCCGTCGATGACGAGGTGCTCATGCGCATAGGTGATGCCGAGGGCATCCGGGGAGATATCTCCGAGCACGGTCCGGATGAAGGTCACGCCCGGGTACCCGTCTCGACAGCGCTCAGGACGAGGGCGGCCGCGCCGAGGACCCCGGCATGCTCTTCGAGATGGGCCCGGCGAAGCTCCACGATCCGGCCCTTCGGGAAGATGAACGCATGCCGATCGACATAGGCCTGCACGTCGGCGAGGAACAGGTCGGCGGCCGCCATCGGGCCACCGGCCAGGATCACGACCGTGGGGTTGTAGGCGTGGATGGCGGTGACGATGGTGGCCCCGAGGTCACGCACGAACCCCTCGAGGACCTCGAGGCAGACCGG
The DNA here is from genome assembly GCA_963828965.1 of uncultured Chloroflexia bacterium. Taxonomy (GTDB): domain Bacteria; phylum Chloroflexota; class Limnocylindria; order Limnocylindrales; family CSP1-4; genus SPCO01. Next base: position 170,223 of record CAWHGL010000002.1, on the reverse strand, counting down.
GTCGCCGACCCGCACCCCTGCCGCGAGCGAGCGGAACGTGATCGAGCTCGGATCGCGCGCGAAGTCGTCGGCCAGCACGGACGGGACCAGCCGGGTCAGCGCGTCGCGGAGCCGACCCGCGACGGCGTTGGCCGAGACGAGGGTCTCCGCACAGCCGCGGTTGCCGCATAGGCAGAGCCGGCCGCCGGTCTGGATCGTGAAATGCCCGATGCTGATGCCGTTCCCGAGGTTGGCCGTCTCGAACGGCCGACCGGCCACGACGACGCCGCTGCCGATGCCCGTCCCGATCGTGAGCCCGACGACGTCGTCGAACCCGCGCGCGGCACCGAACCGCCACTCGGCGAGGGTCGCGGCCGCGCCGTCGTTCGTGCAGCGGGCCGGCAGCCCGAACCGCGTCTCGAGCTCCGTCCGGAGGGCGAACCCCTCGATCCCGCGCACCTTGCCCGGCAGGTAGCGCGACCCGAAGCCGGCCTCGACGATCCCGGGCAGTGCCACGCCGAGCCCCAGCGCACCGTCGCCGCCAGCGTCGAGATGCCCACGCACATGGGCACGGACCCGCTCGAGGACCGCATCGAACGACTCGCCGCCGGTATCGTCGACGGTCGGTCGCTCGACCGTGCCGTCGAGCCGGACGAGGCCCGTCTTGAGACGCGTCCCGCCGATGTCGACACCGACGAGATAGCCCTGCGCGGACAGGCTGGATCCGTTGGTCTCGCTCACCGGGCACTCGCTGGGACGTCGGTCGCTAGGATCGCCCCATCCGAACGGAGCCGGTCGCGCAAGCGCGCGAAAGGGAGGGCCCGCGGCGTCACGTCGGCGTCGACCGCGAGCGCCGCCGCGGTGCCGGCCGCCTGGCCCATCGCCATGCACTGCGCCATCGAGCGGACCGAGGCGTGGGCGTCGTGCGTGGCCGAGAAGCAGCGTCCCGCCACCAGCACGTTGTCTGCATCGCGGACGAGTAGCGTCTTGTACGGGATCCCGACCGCCCGACCCTCGGGCAGATACTGCCAGACGGTGTCGTGGCCCGAATGATGGTCCTCGATGGGCGCGCCACAAAGTCCGACCTGGTCGTCGAACTGGATCGCGGCGAGGACCTCCTCGCGGGTCAGCCGATGGTCGCCATAGACCCGTCGCGTCTCGCGCACGCCGAGTTGGGCGCCGAAGGTCGCGAGACGTGCCGATTCGTAGCCCGGGACGCGGTCGACGAGGAAGCGGACGTACTCGAGCGCTTGGCGGCGGCCGGCCATCTCGGCCTCGGTGAGGAACCATGGATCGCTGGCGTTGACGACCGCACCGTCTGCCTCGCGGGACGATTCGAGCCGGGTCATGATCGTGGCCGTCATGTGCTCGACGGGCGTCGCGTGGTCCGAACCCTCACGGCGCGGCAGGTCGTAGCCGCCCGAGGCCGCCGCGTCCGACATCAGCATGTTGAACTGGCCCTTGGTCAGGGTCCGTCGTCGGGCCAGGTCGACGTTCGCCATGCGGAACGTCGTGGTCAACGTCTGGGCCGGTGCCTCGGCCCCGGCCAGCTCGTAGCCGAAGCCAGCGAAGTGGCACAGGTCGGCGTCGCCGGAGGCGTCGATGACGACCGTGCCCGAAACCTGGATCAGGCCGGCCTTGGTCGCGACGGTGATCGCGCCGACGTGCCCGTCGCGGACCTCGGCAGCCTGGACGAAGCCGTGCAGTAGGACACGGATCCCGGCTTCGCGAACGAGCGTCTCCCAGGCGACCTTGAGTTCGTCCGGGTGGTACGTGACGCCAGCCCCGGCACCGTACGTGTTCGGCCGTTCGAGGACGGGGCCGATCCGTCGCAATCCCGCCACGATGTCGTCGCCGATCCCGCCGACGACCTTGACCGGGTTCGAGCCCGGCGTCCAGAAGCCGTAGAACGTGTCGAGCACGGCCGTGCTCGTCCCACCGAGGAACGGAAGCTTCTCGATGAGCAGGACGGACGCTCCGGCACGCGCGGCGGCCACCGCCGCCGACGATCCGGCCGAGCCGGACCCGACGACGACGACGTCGAACTTGAGGGGCGCGGTCATCGTCCGCCGCCGGTCGGCGGCGCCTCGGTGACGGAAAATCCGCCGTCGACCTTGAGGGTCTGGCCTGTGATCCGTGCGGCCTCGCCCGACAGCAGGAACGCGGCGGCCGCGGCGACATCGGCCGCCTCGATGAACCCGCCCGCCAGTGGTTGCTTCCAGGCTACGTATGCCATCGTCGACGCGTCCGCGCTGGCACGACCGGCCATCGGCGTCCGGGTCAGCGCCGGGGCGATGGTGTTCACGCGGATCCCGTCGGGCGCGTAGCGGGCGGCCATCGTCCGGCTAAGGGCGTCGATGGCCCCTTTTGCCGCGGCATACGCATGGGTCGGGAAATACGCCGGCGACGGATCGAAGGCGAGGATGCTCGACATGTTGAGGATCGCCCCACGGATCCCGTCCGGATCGCGCGGTTGGCCGAGCATGGCCCTGACCGCCGCGCCGCACAACAGGAAGAGCGAGCGAGCATTGAGATCCAGCGTCGCGTCCCAGCCCGCCGCGGTCGCCTCGTGGACCGGCCCATCACCGAAGCGGCGTCCGCTCCCGCCCGCGACGTTGAACACGGCGTCGACCTGACCATAGGCAGCGAGGCAGGCGTCGACCGCGGCCTGTGCCGCATCCAGCTCGGTGAGGTCGACGGCGATCGACTCGGCGCGCGCGCCGGTCGCCCGGATCCGCTCGACGAGCTCGACCCCGTGGGCCTCGGTCCGCGTAGCGATGAAGACCCTCGCGCCTTCGGTGGCGAACCGGTACGCGGTGGCCGCCGCGATCCCCGTCGAACCGGTGACGAGGCAGACACGATCACGGAACCGCTCGGTCACTCGTAGGTCTCCGGCACCGGGATCGCGTCGACCGGGTCGTAGGCGCGGCCGACGCGCCGGAAGTATTCCTCGTAGACGCGCTCGAGCTGCTCAGCGCCCTCGGTCGAGCCGACGAAATGCGGGCTGGTCAGGACGACCGGCGGCGCGCCGCGTTCGGTGAGCTTCTGCGCGGTCCGCGTCTTGAGCATATTGACCACACTGATCGCGCCGATCGAGCTGCTCGGCCCGACCTTGTATGGCAGGCCCTCGATCGCCACCACCGCGTCCCCGGCTGGTGACGCGTTGTCGATCAGGATGTCGGCGATCTCCATCAGCTTCCTGCCGCTCGGATGGCGCGACGCGGTAGCGTTGCCGTGGTCGATCGATGTCACCGCCACGACCGGCATCCCCATCTTCTTCGCGTACAGCGCGATCTCGATCACGACGCCGTTGATCCCCGTGCTCGAGAAGATCAGGAACGCGTCGCCAGGGTGGAACTTGATCTGCTGGAGGATGACTCGCCCAAAGCCGTCGACCTTCTCGAGGAACATCGCCTGGCGGAGCCCGTTCGGACCGACGACCCCGACGTGGTTGCTGATCGCCAGCTCGGCGATCGGGTGGAAGCCCGGGAAGCTGCCGATACGCGGGAACATCTCCTCGGTGTTCATCCGCGAATGACCCGACCCGAAGACATGGACCAGCCCGTCCGCGGCGATCGTCGAGGCGAACAGTTCGGACGCCATCTCGATCGGCCCGAGCTGGGTCGCTTCGAGTCGGTCCAGGACTTCGCGGGCGGCGCCGAGCCAGCGAAGCGCGGCGTTCGGATCGGTGGACGAGGGCATGGGATCCTCCGGGTCAGGCGCTGACGGTGTCGTCGAGCAGGCTGGCGGCGATGCGAGCGTGATCCGCCCCCCGGGCGTGTCCCGAGGCCTTTTGGGTACGTGATGGACCGGGTTCCGTGGTCCAGCCTTCGCGCACGCGGCGTTCGATCAGGAAGCGCGAGCGGTCGCCTCGCAACAACCCCTCCCCGATCTCGAGCACCACGTCCGTCCGATCGCGGGTGGTCCGGCGGAAGAGCAGAGCCGGCGACCCACGCGGGACCGTGAGCAGGGTCGCCTCGCGCGCCGTCAGGATCACAGGTTCGAGGGTCTCCGAGGCCGTCGCGACGTATCGCCCGTGGTCCTCGCGCAGAACGTCATACAGGGAGCGCTCCGCGAAATCGACCCGGTCGAGGCCGGTCAGGAGGTCGAGTCGGAGGTGGGAGACCTCGAGAACGATCGGCTCGCCGTCGGCCGATCGGAGGCGCTCGAGCCGGAGGACCGGCGCGTCGACCGCAACGCCGAGCTCGCCAGCCATCCCCTCGTTGGCCTCGATCACGGTCGAGCTCAGGACCCGAGTCGTCAGGGTAAGGCCGCGACTCCGGAGCGCATCGCCGACGCTGAAGTATCCCGAGGCGTCGGCGTCGAAACGCAGCCGGGTGACGAAGGTGCCGCGACCCTGGTGTCGCGTGATGAGACCTCGCTCCTCGAGTTCGGCGAGCGCCTGACGGAGGGACGCCCGACTGACGTCGAGGAGCTCGCACAACTCACGTTCGGGCGGCAGTCGGGTCCCGGGCGCCCAGGCCCCGGACCTGATCCGCGCTTCGGCTCGGTCGGCGATGATCGAATGGATCGTCTGTCTCACGTCGCCTCGTCACTGTGTGCGGCGCGAGCGTACCACATCAAAGGCCTGATTGGTATGTTTGACGCGGCAGTCCGTGGCTTCGAGACCCCATCGAACTCCGCAGGAGCGGACCGGAGATGATACGTCCGCAGCACCATCGTCAGTGGCATCGCGTGGAGGGCAGACCGTGCGGATCGCGATCGTAGGGGCGGGACCCGCCGGCCTCACGGCCGCCTACCGACTCCGCGCGGCGGGCCACGATACGACCGTGCTGGAGGCGTCGAACGTCCCGGGCGGCCGGACCCACACGGAACACTTCGGCCCCGGGCACTGGAGCGACGACGGTGCGGGCTGGCTCGGGACGTTCTATCCGGACACGCTCGCCCTTCTCGAGGAACTGGGCCTGCGGGACCGGCTGCGCGTCCTCCTGTTGCGCGGTGGCGGCGACCTCCTGATCGGCGACCGGCTGGTGGCAAACCCGAACTCCGTGCCGCGGATCCTCACGACCGATCTCCTGTCCCCGACCGAGAAGCTGCGGTTCTTCACCTGGATGGCCCGGCTGTTCCTGACGCAGCGGGACGATCTCCGGATCGACCGGCGATTCGACGGGACGAGCGCGTCAGCCGTGCTTCGGTCGGCCGGTGCGGCCGCCGCCGCGCGCGTGGTCCGGCCGTCGTTCGAGGGCCCGTTCTTCTCGCGTCTCGAGGAGCTGTCGGGTGCGCTCGTTCGATCGTGGCTGCGCGCCCTGTCGGTCGGGACGTTCTTCCAGGTCGACGGTGGGATGGACGCCCCGTGGCGGGCGCTCGCGGAGCGGCTCCTGGTCCGCACCGGCTCGACCGTGGAACGCGTCGAGCGGCATGCGGCTGGCGGCGCAGAGGTCGTGGTCGACGGCGTGGCGGACACGTACGACGGGGTCGTCGTCGCGGTCCCCGCGCCGATCGCCGCGCGGATAGTGGTCGGTGACGCGCTCCCGGCCGAGGTCGCACAGATCGAGTACGCGCCGCACGTGCGGCTGTACGCCGCGCGGCAGGGCGACGGGCCGCCACGCTCGGGGATCCATGCGTTCCCGAACGAGACCGTCGCGACCGTCGAGCTCGGCGCGGGCGGCGCCGGATCGTGGGGTCACGTCCCGGTCGGCTGGGAATGGGCGCTCGTGTGCGCGCCCGCGGCCTCCAGTGGACGGTTGCTCGAGTTGGCCGACGATGAGCTCGCGGCGCGCCTGTGGGAGGCCGGCGCGAAGATCGACCGTCGTCTCTTTCCGCTCGACACGGCGGAGATCGTCCATCCGGTCCGCTGGCGCTACGCGGTCCCGAAGGTCGGCGTGGGCTATTTCGCGCGGATCGATCGGATCCCCCAGCGCCCTCCGATCGTCTACGCCGGGGACTGGCTCGTCCAGCCGTGCGTCGAGGGGGCTGTCCGGTCCGGCAACGCGGCCGCCGCGACGTTCGGGCCGGGCCGACCCGGCTAGCGGAGCCGCGTGGCGCGCGACTCGAAGTGCGCCGGCCCGACCGTTCACGCGGGCGCTCGATCCCCGATCGATCCCACGCTCGTACCACAACGCCAATGCCGATCTACTTCGTTCGCCGGCGGCTTCGCGTCCTGGACCGGGGCGCTCCTGAACACGTGGCAGCTCCCGGGCAAAGCGTGGTTCGTCTCGGTCCTCCTGCTCGGCATCTTCAACCTCGGGTTCTTCGCGATGATTGCCTACGTCATCGCCGGGCCGGATAGCACGAGCCCGACCGCGTCCAGGACGCGCACGCTGGCTGGCGCCTGACGGACGGTCGGCTGAGCGCGGCGAGGAAAAGAGAACCTTTCCGCGGCCGCGGGACTCTAGGTCAGTAGCGGCGGTAGACGACCGCCCGCACATCTGGAGGGGACGACCGTGACCAGGTTGCCTGTCGCGCGAAACCGGAGGGTGACGCGTCTGTCGGCGGCGGTGTGTCTCGTGGGGACGATCATCGCGGGAGGGGTGGCCCCGGCCGCGGCCGCCGGCCCGAACATCGTGGCCCAGTGGGACAAGATCGCCGAGGACACGGTCGTCGGATCGGGGGCCGCGCAGATCGAATCCCTGATCTACCTGTCCTACACCCAGCTTGCCGTGTACGACGCGCTGGCCGCGATCGATGGCGGGTACGAGTCCTACGGGCCTGCCCTGTCTGCGCCGGCCGGCGCCTCGGCCGATGCGGCCGTGGTCGAAGCCGCGTATTGGACCCTGAAGACCTACTTCCCGGCCAGCCTCGCCACGCTCGACGCGGCGCGCACGGCCTCCCTCCTCCTGATCCCCGACGGGGCGTCCGAGAACGCGGGCATCGCCCTCGGACATCAGGCTGCCGTGAACATCATCACCCTGCGGGATGGCGACGGGCGCATGACGCCGTACGGCACGAGCTCGCCGATCACGACCAAGACCCCGGCTCCAGGGGTGTGGCGGCTGACCCCGCCCGCTTACCTTCCCCCGCAGATCCCGTGGGCAGCGCACGTCACGCCGTTCCTGCTCGAGCGGCCGGACCAGTTCCAGCCGGCGCCGCCGCCGTCGCTGTCGAGTGCGACCTGGGTCGCCGATTTCAACGAGATCAAGCGGATGGGGGCGGCCACCGGTTCGGCCCGGACGACCGACCAGACCGCGACCGCGTGGTTCTACACGGCCAATGTGCCGCGTCAGTGGAACCGCCTCGTGCGCGACATCGCTGACGCCAAGTCGCTGAGCCTGTTCCAGACCGCCCGGCTCGCCGCCATGATCAACGTCGTCGGCGCCGACGCGGGCATCGCGGTCCTGAACGCGAAGTACCACTATCTGTTCTGGCGGCCCACCACGGCCATCGATCCGACCTCGGTCAAGCCCACCGGTGACGGCTACGGGCCCGTTCCCGGGTTCAGCGACGGCAACCCGGCGACGGTCGAGCAGACCGGATGGCGGTCATTGATCACGACGCCGAACCATCCGGAGTACCCGGCCGCCCATGGCACGATCACCTCCGCGATCGATGAGGTGCTCACGACCTTCCTTGGCACCAATCGTATCGATGTCGACATCCGCGGCTTCGACGTCAATGGCCTCGCCGGCAACTTCGACTCGGTCCACCACTTCGACAAGGCCAACGAGATGCGCCACGAGATCATCGACGCGCGGCTGTGGGGAGGCGTCCACTATCGGACGTCGACCGAGGCCGGTGTCGCTCTCGGTCGGAGCGTCGCGAAATACGACCTCCGGAACGCGTTCGAACCCCTGCAGTAGGCTCGGCCGCGAGGCCGACGCGACCTCCGACCCGGTCGTCTCGACGGCCGGGTCGGCTGATTCCCGCGGGGCCGGCGGCTACGCCGGAGTGCTACCGTCGCGCGCAGTCGCGCTGGGCGCACATCGACGAGGTCGTCCATGGACCTCGAGGATCTCGGCGACCGGATCGCCGGCCAGGTCGTCCTGCCGGCCGATGACCGCTGGGAGGCCGCGCGGCCGGCCTGGTGCCCGAGCACCTCCGCGGCCGGGCCTTCGTCCTGGTCGAGGCGGCCACCCTCGGGACCGCCGCGGAGGGCGCCGCACTCGTCCAGCCGCTCCGCGAGCTCGGTCCGGCGATCGACACGATGGCGATGCTGCCGGCGAGCGAGCTCAGCACCGTCAACATGGACCCCGAGGATCCCCTGCCCTACTCGGGTGAGGGCATCCTGCTCGACGCCTTCCCGACGGCTGCCATCGAGCCGCTGGTCGACGCCTTCGTCGGCTCGCCGCTCCTGCACGTCGAGATCCGCCATCTCGGTGGCGCGGCCGCCCGTCGGTCGCCAGATCACGGCGTCCTCGACGCCATCGATCAGCCGTTCCTCGCCTTCACGTTCGGGCTGACCCCCGATGCCGAGGCGCACGCCGCCGTCGACCGCCAGGTCGCCCTCATCCTCGACGCCCTCCGGCCGTGGGACAGCGGGCGGCGCTACCTCAACTTCGCCGAGTCACGCATGGATCCGCGCTCGATCTTCCCGGCCGACACGTTCGAGCGGCTCCAGGCGGCGAAACGCCGCTATGACCCGGCCGGCCGCTTCGTGGCGAACCACGCGATCGAGGGACGCGGCCCGGCGCTCTAGACGTACGACCACGGTTCGACGACTGACCGACACCATTCGGGTACTCTGGGTCGCCCGGCCGAGCGGTGCCCCGACGCACCCGGTACATTCGTCACCCCATTGCTAGGACCGAGCGCACGGGGCATCGTCCACGCGCGAGGTCCTAGGGCTAGATCCGAAACCCAGGGCGGGTGGGCACAGAGCCTCGCTCCATCTGGGATCGGTCGACGCGTCGGCCCGGCCGAAACGCACCAGGGGTCAACGATGAGTCCACTCGATCGACGGACGCGCACGGTCGTCACGATCGCCTTGGCCGCCCTGCTGATCGGCGGCACCCCGACGGCCCCGGTCCGCGCGCTCGATGCGCCGGACCAGTCGGATGTCGTCCTCGTCCTCGACTTCTCGGCATCGATCCTCCGGGACGCCGCGAACCGGAACAAGTTCAGCGCCGCCCTCGAGCGGATCGCGGATCGGGTCGAGGAGACGTCGGCGGACCTTGTCGCCGGCGACACCACGGTGACCTTCGTCCAGTTCGCCGCAAAGGCGGCTGACTACGGCGATTGCACCAACCTGAAGCTCCTCGGCGATCCGACGGCCGTCGCGCAGTTCGCCACCTGCCTGAGGTCGGTCGCAGCCGCGTACCGGAAGGGTCTCGCTCCCACACTCACCCGCCGGATCGGCACCGACACGAACTACGTCGCGGCGATGCAGCAGGCCGCCAAGCACCTTCCGCCGGATGCGGTCCGGCCGACGATGATCCTGTTCACCGACGGCAGACACGATGTCAAGGGCGTCCCGGCGAGTCGGGTCCCCGTCGCGCGCGATCAGCTCTTCAGGGGCCGCTCGCCCTTCGCGCTGCTACCGGTCGGCATGGGCCTGGACCCGAAGAAGCGCGAGGCGCTCGAGACGGGGCTACTCGGCATGCGGATCGTCAACGAGATGCCTCCATGCGTCGCCGGAGGCGTGTTCGACTGGCCCCAGGTCGTGTTCGAGTCGCCGGACGAGGCCGGCAACGCTGTCGCGGTCGCCCTCCAGGGGGCCACCTGCACGTTCACGGTCGAGCCCCCTGCGGCGCCGGCCACTCCGGCACCGACCGTCGGCCCGGTCCAGAGCATCCGGATCATCCCTCGCGACGGCGCGATCGATCTGAGCTGGGCTGCTCCCCCCGAGACATCTGCGCCCGTCGTCGACTACAAGGCCCGCTGCCGCGCCGGCGAAGGCGACTGGATCGAGGCCAAGGACGGCGTGTCACTCGAGACCAAGGCCACCGTCGACAGCCTGACGAACGGGGTGGCGTACGAGTGCGAGGTCGCCGCGATCGGCTCGACGACGGATGGCGAGTGGGAGCCCGCGTCCATCACGGTCATGCCCATCGGGCGGCCGGCGGCCCCTGGGAAACCGTCCGTGGAAGCGCTGGACAAGGCGGCGCGGATCACCATCGCGCCGCTCGCCGAGGCGGACGTGTCGGGGTACCTGCTGCAGTGCTCGGACGACGGCGGCGCCACGTGGACCAGGGAAGTCGATATCGGGACATCCGATAGCACCACACAGATGGACGACCTCACGAACGGCGTCAGGTACGTCTGCCGGGCGTACGCGACGAATGCGACCGGCCTGAGCGAGGCATCGCCGCTGTCGGATGCCGTCATGCCCTGCGGATCGCTCCTCGAGTGCAACTCGTTGCTCCAGCCGCTCCTGGCCGTGCTTTCGGTCGTACTGGCCGGCGGGTTGCTCATCGCGGTCATCGCGCTATTCCGCGAGCGTCGTCGTCGTGGCTACGTCGTCGCGGTGATCGACGTCGTCTACAGCGCCAATCTTGGGCACGGATCGCGCCTCGGGTTCGATTTCGTCCGCGACCCGGTCAGCAAACGGGTGATCAGGGTCGATCCCGCACGAGGACGTTCGCCTGACGTCCGGGTTCGCTACCTCCGTGGCGACCGATTCGAGGTGACCGACAAGGCCGGCCGCCGCGTCGGGAGGTCCGGCGAGCCCATCATGGCGGTCGATCCGTTGGGCGGTCGACACGCACTCGTCCTGCAGGCGTTCGCGACGAATGCGGCCGCCGACGTAGAGGCGCGCCGCTGATGGAGATGGCGTTCGGGAACCAGATGATCGCCCGAGCGACCAGCCGGCTCGATCGACAGGCCCGGGAACGGGATGATCCCGATGCGCCGACGTTGCCTCTCTACGGCAACATGTGCGGGCGCGATCCGCCTGTCGCGCGGGCAGCCGGACGGTCATGGCTCGACCGCTCACGCATCGAATACGGATACACGGCAATGGTCGGAAGATGACGGCGCCCACTCCTCGCGCGGAGGGATCGCGTTTCGTGCACGAAACAAGCTTTGATGTCGGTGGGATCCTTTCGTTCGGGCTTGACGACGCCGACGCCGTAACGCGACGCCATGTGATCGCTGAACTCGACCCGTATCCTCCGCGGCAGGCGGCCGCCGAACCGGACTTCGCTCTCGTGCGCGCTCCCGCAAGCTGGCGGCCGGCTCTCGTCGATCTCCACGGGCTTGCCGGAGACGGGTGGGTCAGCGCCTCGGACGGCCGCTCCATGTACACGGTCGTCGATGGCCGCGTCGCGTCGATCCCCGACCCTTGGCGGGATGGCGAGTTGCGAGTCGTCTACCAGCCAGGGTTTCCGGTCGTCCAGATCTTCTCCTCGCTGATCCGACCGACGATCCAGGCCGGCATGCTTCTTCGCGAGGCCGCGACGGTTCACGCGGCGAGCGTCGAGATCGATGGATCGGCGATCCTGGTCGCCGGCTGGTCAGAGAGCGGGAAGACGGAGACGGCCCTCGCACTCATGGAACGCCGCGCTCGATTCTTGTCGGACAAGTGGACCGTTCTCTCCGCCGACGGCAGGGCAGCTCCGTTCCCGATCAGCATCGGCGTTCGCCGCTGGGTCCTGCCGTACCTTCCGACACTCCGTGGAGCGATGCCCCGAAGCTCGTCGGCTCGATTCGTCGTCGCCGGCGCGGCTCGCGCAGTCATCACGCCCTTCGTGCAGCGCGTCGGTCGCGGGCGCGTCGCCGGACTGATCGGCCAGACCGCTCGGCAGGGGTTGGCGCTCGCCGACCGAGTCGCCTTGACACCGACGGAGCTACGAAGCGCCTACGGGCAGCGAGATGACGCGACACGGCGACTGCCTGCGCGGATGTTGGTCCTTTTGACGACGGTGCCTGCCGGGAGACGTCCTCGGGTCCAGAGCGCGGACCGGGACTGGGCCATCGAGCGGCTGGTTCGAACGGCGGCGTTCGAGCGACGCGCGTTCGTCGCGTGGCAGGAGCGTGCGGGCTACGCCTTTCCGTCCCACTCGGCAGGACCGTCGGCCTGGATCGACCGGGAGCGCCGTCTTCTCCACGAGGCGCTCCGGTCGGTCGAGCTCGTGCAGGTCGAAGCGCCGTTCCCGACGGATCCCGGCCCGGTTGCCGATGTCGTCCTCGAGTGTCTGCGTTGAACCAACCAGAGTGTCGTTCCTACGCGTTTCTACCGGCGCTGCGCCTCGCGATGTGTGGCGATCGTGTCGCTCTGCGGCACTTCGACCGCGAGTACGGGCCACGAGCACTCGACGATCTTCCGGCGGAGACCGAGGTGTCCATCGCGTTCGTCGGCGACGTACGCCGGAGCGTCCCATGGTCTCGTGCCGGGGAGCCGGGTGTGGGCGGTCACAAGTCCGTTCGCTGGGAGGTGGCCCTGTCGGGACCGTCAGAACGCCCATTCCGGGCCGCCATCGCGCTCCACGGTTGGCCGCGCTCGTTCGGCCTGTCGCTCGTCCAGGGCTATTTCGTCGAAGCGCTGCTTTCCCTGGCAGGGCCCGGATCCGGCCACGTCCTCTTGCCGGCGGCAGCGATCGATTCCGACGCCGGACCGGTGCTGATCCTCGGGCCGTCCGGGGCCGGCAAGAGCTCGCTAAGCGCCAAGGCGATCGCCCGCGGCCGTGTCGTGATCGGCGATGACCAGGTGTTGCTTGATGCGACCGGCCGGTGCACTGCCTTTCCACGACGCATGCGCTTCTACCCGGATCTCGGCGCAACGGCTCCGGAGGCCTATCGGGCCCTGCCGCGAAGGGCTCGGGGGTTGCTGCGAGGCAGGGGTATCGTCGATCGCCTGACGGGCGGCTACGTGCGGCCGTCGCTCGCCGTGGATCCGGTCGACATGGGGCGTAGTCGCGACTTGGCCTCGGGTGTGATCCGACGCGTCCTCCTCATCGAACCGAGGGCATCGGTCACGGACCTGGAGGTGACTCCGGGCGACATGGTCACCCTCCTGTCGGACGCCCGCCGACTATTCGAGTCGCAGCGAGCGCGTCTTTGGACCGTGGCGCCTGTGGGATGGCGCGACGCGATCGCTCCCATCGCCGACCTGGAGGAGGACATCCTGGGCTCCGCTCTGGACGGTCTGCCATTCCAACGAGTCCGGATACCGGCGGGATGGCCGCCAAGACGATCGATCGAAGCGCTGGCGCAATTGATCGGCATGACGCCATTGCCGATCACTCGCGCCAGCTGACCCCGCCAAGCCGCTCGTCGAGCGCCAAGGATCGGAACTGGTGGTGACAACTGCCACCACCGGCCTTGTCGGCGACCCAGCAGCGGGTGAGACTAGGCGGCCACGGGGTGGTTCAGGTGGGGGAGGTCCGGTGAGATCACGTTCTGTCGACCCTCGATGGAGTGTCGTCGTCTGCGCCTACACGTTTGAGCGGCTCGAGCTCACGTCGGCCTGCCTCCGGTCTGTGCTCGCCCAGCCGGAGCAGCCCGAGGTCATCGTCGTCACCGATCACAACGACGCGCTCGGCGAGGCGCTCCGGATTCGCTTTCCCGGCGTGACCGTGACCCCGAATGCTCAGCGGCGTGGTCTTGGTGGCGCGCGCAACACGGGGGTCGAGGCCGCTACCGCCGACTTGGTGGCGTTCGTCGACGATGACGCGGAGCCATCTCCGGCGTGGTTGGCAGGTCTCGGCGAGGCATTCCGTGATCCGCGCGTCGTGGCGGTCGGTGGCGATGCCGAGCCGGTCTGGGAAGGCTCCCGACCTGCCTGGTTCCCCGACGAGTACCTCTGGGTGGTCGGCTGCTCCTACCTGGGCATGGCGAAGGACGGATCCGTGCGCAACCCGCTTGGCTGCAACATGGCTTTCCGTCGCCACGTCCTGGTCGCGGTCGGAGGATTCGATCAGATGCTCGGCCGGATCGGCAACGTGCCCTTCGGCCTGGAGGAGACGGAGCTGTGCGTCCGCCTGTCCAACGCCGACGCGTCAGCGCGGATCGTGATGGTGTCGGACGCGGGCGTCCGACACCACGTACCTCCCGGCCGTCAGCGTCCTGCCTACTTCCTCCAGCGCTGTTTCTACGAGGGAGTCGGCAAGGCTCAGCTGCGGCATCTGGCCACGTCGGCCGCGCTTTCCTCGGAACGCTCGTACGCGCTGCGCGTCCTCCCGGCGGGGGTGCTGCGTGAGATCGGCGGTTCCATCCGTCTCGACCGGCCGGTGGCCCGTCTGTCCAGGGCGGCGGCGATCGTCGGCGGGCTTGGAGCAGCAGCAACGGGATACGGGTGGGGATGGCTGAGGTCCGGTCGGCTCAACGGCGGCTCGACGGCTCGAGCCGAACCGGCAATCGCGCCACCCGATGACTGAGGCGATCGGGCCGCATCCATCGATATTCACAGGTGCGCGGTTCCAGCTCCGGCCGACCGACGAGATCCTTCGAAACACGTCGTGGGGACTCGTCGCCTTCGCCCTGACGCTCGCGGCTGGTGGGCTGGCAGGTTCGTCGCTACGACTCAACGGTTACGGCCTCGTCTCGAGCCTGCCGCCCGCGTACTACCTCGGCCTGATCTGCCTGCCGCTCGCCTCAGGCGTGCAGTGGCTGCGAGGTCGTAGGGCCAGCACGAGAACCATCGTCCTCCATGTCGTGCTCTTCGCTCTCATCGTCTGGCTGACACCACTCGTGCTCGAGGGAACTCCGCGGTTTCGCACGTCGTACGTGAACTTCGGGTACGTGGATCCGGTGCTGCGCGGCGTCGGTCTCCTGCCAGACCGTTTCATCTACCACAACTGGCCGTTGTTCCCCGTCGCCATGGCCGCCTTCGTTCGCGTGACCGGGATCTCGCCGCTGCTGCTCATGGCAGTGTTTCCGCTCGTCATGATCCTCGCGCTGCTGGTGCCGCTGGCGGCGATCCTGCGGATGATCGCGATCCACGGCACGACCATCGGCGACGGCGCCGGCCGCGCTCGCTCCATCGGCCTGGTCGCGTGGCCAGCGGGGCTTTGGCTGTTCGTGGTCTTCAACTGGACAAGCCAGGATTACTTCAGCCCACAGGCGCTGGCCTACCTGCTGTTCGTCACCTGGCTCGCCGTCCTCATCCATGTCGTGGTCCGCCGAGCAGGCGAGCTGTCCATGATCACGACGATCGCGCTACTCGGCCTCTTCAGCCTGATCGTCGTGACCCACGTCCTGACCTCGCTCGAGGTGCTGGGTGTGCTGGCAGTGATGACCGCAGCTCGCCTCTTGCGGCGTCCGACCCTGATCGTGACATGTGGTGTGATCTTCATCGCGTGGCAACTCAGCGTGGCCGGGCCGTTCTTCGCCTTCTATGCCGATCGTCTCCAGAACAGCCTTCTCGACATCTCCGATTTCGTGCGGGTGAACCTGGCAAGCCGGGTCACCGGCAGCCCGCAGCATGCCCAGATCGCCGAGCTTCGGATCCTCGTCACGGGAATCTTGTTCGCCCTGGCCGGAGTCTCGGTCGTCGTGCGCCTGCTCGCGAGCGGGCGGTCGCGCGGCGTGGTGTTCGGGATCGCGTTCCTCATCGGCATCGCCTTCATCGCGCCGGCCTCGGTATACGGCGGAGAGATGCTCATCCGCGTCCTTCTCTTCAGCCTCCCGATGGTGGCCGCCCTTGCGGTTGCCGCGTTCGCCACGCGCGCATACCGGCTGCTGCTCGTCGCGGTCATCGTCGTGATGGCGCCGATCCACATCCTCACGCATTACGGCAACGAGATGCTCGACTATGTGTCGCCAGGCGAGATCGCAGGCTTTGAATTCGTGAGCTCGTCACTTCCCCCAGCCAACGTCTTCGGTGCGTATCCCGCCGGGAACTTCGAAAACTCGGCGCTGTTCGACGCGCGGAACAGCTACCTATCGCGAGGCGTGGTGCCGTCGACGATCCAGGACTTCCTCGATCCGACTCTCCATCACGGCTGGGTCCACAAGGACTGGCCCACGTACGTCATGTTGAGCCGCGGCGATGCCGCGGCGATGGAGCTGTTCCAGAACCGCCCGGGTTTTATCTCCGACGTCAAGTCGGTCCTTGATCGCTCGCCGGCATTCAGGGTCGTCTACGCCAACCCGGACATCACGATCTACTCCTGGGATCCGACGCGACGATGAGCCTTCAACCGGTCGTGCTCGCCGTCGCCGACTTCGCGTCGGCCAGCTTGTCGTGGCTGGGGCCGGTATCGCTCGCCACTGTCGTTGCCATGATCCTGCTGGAGTTGGGAAAGTGTCTCCCAGGCGATCACCCGTACCGACGGCTGGCCGATCGGGCGACCCGGCCACTCGTCATTCTGTCCCTCGCCGTGATCCTGGCGAGCGGTTTTCGGTTGGCCGAGATCATCGGCTTCGTACAGTTGTGATGAGGCCCGAGGTGGTGCCAGGGACGGAACCGCTGCCGATCTCCGTCGTGGTCCCGGTTCGGAATGCTGAGGCCTTCCTCGAGGAGTGCCTCGCGTCGGTGGCGCGCCAGGGGCCGACCGAGATCGTCGTCGTCGATGGACGGTCGACCGATGGAACGCTCGAGATCGCCCGCCGCTATACCGATCGCATCCTTTCGGACGGCGGTCGGGGCGTTGCGGCGGCTCGCCGCATGGGCGTAGCTGAGGCCAGGTCGCGCTGGGTCGCCCTCGTGGATGCCGACGTCGTCCTTCCTGACGCGGCGCTGCGCGACCTCTTCGACGAGTTCAAGCAGGGAGGCTACGTCGGCCTGCAGGCCGGCCTGCACAGTGTGTCGGGAGACGGGTACTGGGGCCGCGCCCTCGTCGAGCACCATCGGACCGGCCGGAGCAAGAACTGGTTCGGTCTGGTCGCCACCCTGTTCGAGCGGGACGCGTTCCTGTCGATCGGGCTCGACGAGGCCTTCCTCTCGGGCGAGGACATCGAGCTTCGCGTTCGCCTCGAGCGGGCCGGGGCGCGGGTGGCCGTGTCCACTCGCACGGAGGTGACCCATCGCTTCGGCGATGGCTTCCCGTTCGCCCAGGGCCAATGGCTTGCCGATGGACAGGGCCTTGCCCGAACCGTCGGCAAGCACGGCTGGCGGACCGCTTGGCTTCTTTCGCTTCCGCTCGCTGCCGCGATCCGCGGGATCGGTCTGACCCTCGTACGGCGACAGCCGGTCTGGATCCCGTACTACTTGTGCTTCCTGGTCTTCAACTATGTCGGTCTCGTCCAGGCGGCGAAGCGACGCCGGCGGCGCGGAGACGGGCGGACACGTGCGCGGCGCTGACCTCTCGGCGCAGCTGAGCCGCCGCCACGTCAGGACCCTGCTTGCCGGATGGATCCGACCGTTGGGCGCCACGTGGGCGGAGATCCGCAGGGGCTCGGGCCGCCCGCTGCCGATGTTCCTCAACTCCATCTCGCTGATCCTGGCGAAGGTCTTTTCGCTCGGCCTGGGATTCCTCGCGTGGCTGGTCGCGGCCCGCCTGTTGGATGCGGCCGATGTGGGTCTCGCAGCGGCGATCGTCGCGGCGATGATGCTGTGCGTCCAGCTGTCCCTGATCGGGGTCGGCTCCTCGATCATCAATCTCTTCCCGGCCCAGCAACGGGCGCCGGCGGCCCTGTTCGACACCGCATTCTCGGTCGTCGGTCTCGCTGCCTTGGCCGTGGGCGCCGCCTTTCTCGTCCTTGCGGTGACGCTGCTTCGCGAGCTCCGCATCGTCGCCACGGATCCGGTATTCGCCGTGGTGTTCATCGTGCTGGGGGTCTTCGGCGCGCTGGGCGTCCTGCTCGACCAGATCTCGACGGTGGTCCGACGTGGCGACGAAGCGCTGCGTCGCAACATCCTGGCCGGTGTCGTGACGCTCGTGGCCGTCGTCGCCGTGGCCGTCGGTCGGTCGGGGTCGGCAACGCTTGGGATCCTCGTCGCATGGACGATCGGCGCGATCGCCGCAGTCGCGCTGGGATGGCGGCAGCTCGGGACTGCCCAGATCGGATATCGGTATCGGCCTCGTCTTGAACGCTCGCTTGCCCGCGGCCTCATCGTCCTCGGCTTCCCGAATTACCTGCTGACGCTCGCGGAGCGTGCCCCGGGGCCGCTCCTCCCGATCGTCGTCACGGAGCTGCTCTCGCCTGAAGCCAATGCCCACTGGTACACCATCTGGATGGTCGCCTGGGTCGTCTTCATCGTTCCGATCCAGGTGGGCCTCAGCCTGTTCGCCGAGGCGAGTCATCATCCTGAGTCCCTGGCCCGGATCGTGCGCCACGGGGTGCGAATGTCCCTTGGGATCGGGATCGCCGGCGCGATCTGCGTGACCCTCGGCGCCGAGCTCGTGCTGCACCTGCTTGGACACGGCTACGCGACAGCGGGCACCACGCCTCTGCGGATCCTCGTCTGGGCCGTCGTGCCGGCGACGTTCATCCAGGCCTACTTTTCGACGTGTCGCGCGACACAACGACTCGGCGAGGCGATCGGCACCGCGGTCCTTGGCGGCGTGGCCGGGGTCACCGCCGCCGCGATCGGCGGGCTCATGGCCGGGCTGACGGGCATGGCCATCGCCTGGCTGGTCAGCCAGAGCCTGATCGCGATCTGGGCCGTCTGGCGGCTTCGCGTGCTGGTGATGACCCCGCCGCCCGCGGTCGAGGCCAGCGCTCGGCCAACGGCTGCCGATGTGCCCATCTAGATCGGGACCATGCCCAGTCACACCCGGCGCTCGGCGCCGGGATCAGCGCGACGACTCGGGTTGCCACCACCGCAGTTCGGCGTGGGGTTCGGCCATCCCGATCCGGGTGATCCGAACGAACGGATAGCCCTTGCCTCCTCGGTCGGCGGCGGTCCATGAACCCGTATTGAGATACGTTGCCGGCCAGCCGGATCGGTCGAGCGGTACGAGCGAGGGAACATGGGTGTGCCCGAGCACGTAGAACGGCACCGCGGATCCGGCGGCCTCCATGGCGCGCTGCAGATGCCCCGCCCCTTCCAGAGCATAGGCCGTCGACCTCGGCGGTGGCCACAGGCGCCGACGTTCGCGAACCAGGGTCGCGACAGCGGCAACCGAGGTCAGGGCGATCGCCGGCCGGACGACTGCCCTGCCGCGCAGGACCAGGCCGATCAAGCCGGCGACGATGACGTACGGAAACACGAGGCGCACCGGCCGGTCCATGATCGTCTTCACGACCCGGACAGCGGTCGCCGTTCCGAGGTGCGCGGACAGGGCATCGAGCGCGAGGAGCGCATCGTCGTCGAGGCCGGGGCCCGCGGCAACGCGGAGGGAGGACTCGTCGCCAGGGACCGTGGGCGCCATGGGGTCTGAGCGCTCCCCCACCATCCGGGCAGCGAGCGCTCCCGTCAACGAGCCTAGGTCCTGGGCCAGCATCCGCGCGGATCCTCGGGCGCGTACGACCGATCCGAACGCCTCGAGGTAGGCGGCCAGTGGCACGTCCGCCGGTGTGGACACGCTCGGGACATCGCGACCGCCCGGAACGGGAGCCGCATTGATGTCGTGAAAGCGGTGCCCGTGCTCGGCGTACACCACGTCGCGGACATACAGGAACCAGGGATGGAACGTCACGCGGGTCGCTCCGATCCCAGCGGACGGCACTCCAAGGCGCTCGATGAACCGTTCCTGGATCGCGCGATGGGCGAGGTCGAGGTCATGGTTGCCGACGACGATGTCGAGAGCGCCGCCGGCTGACACGAACCGTCCGAGAGCTGTGAAGAGTGCTGCATGGGCGATCGCGATCTCGTCAAGACGGCGGACGCTGGCGACGACCGCCCCACCGCGAGGCACCCGCGCCCCGACGCGCGTGAGATCGAACATGTCGCCGAGGACGACGAGCCGGATCTGATCGGTGCCGTCCAGCTGCCTGGTGAGGTCCTCGACGAAACCCGCGAACGCGATGGATCTGTCGCGCTCGTCCGGTGATCGAGGTGAGTCGCCGGTCAGATGGAAATCACTGACGAAGAGGAGGACGTCGCTACCCGAGCCCGTCACGTCCTGAACCTCCGGGAGTGGCGATCCGGCGCTATTCCCTTGCACTCGACGTATCTTCACCGTCGGCGCTGGCCTTGGCCACCCCGGTTCCGTGGCACGACATCTCAGGAAGTGGTGGCAATACGCACCACTTTCGCGTTCTGGAAGACCATGCTGAGTGGCGAACTCACACTCGCTGATGGAGTATGCGAGGTCAGGGATCGGACGGAGGGTAGCCAGATCTCGTAAGCGGTGATGAACCGCACGTTGCTTTCGATCGCACGACCCCGGGGGAAGAGGGGGCACCGAAGATGTCGGAGCGGGCGCGCGTCGTCCCGGCACCAGTGGTTGGAATGCGTTCTGAACAGCCGGGTGACTCCGCGTCTGCCGCAAGGCAGCCGGCGGCGCCACTGCCCCGGGGGCCCGATCTATCGTTCGCGGTCTGGCTGTCACGCCAACTCCGTCGCCATCACATCAGCCAGCGGGAGCTGGCCAGGCGAGGCGGACTCGATCATTCGACCGTCTCACGGATCCTGGTAGGCGAGCGAGCACCCAGCTGGAGCACGGTTCAGAGGATCGCGCATGTCGTCGGATTCCCACCCCCGAACGTGCTGTTCGGTGCGTTGCGTACGGACTGGATCCCTGGTGAGGGACTGCCTGGTCGTTCACGTCCTCGCGACGAGCGGGGAGATCGATCGTCGGAGGATCGTTAGCGAGCCTGGCGCTCGTCGACGGATCGCCATCCACCCGCGGCTCCGCGGCCGCCCGACGCGCCCGAGCGGGAGATGGGTCACGAGCGACGGGAGGGGATCTCACCATTGGCAGTCATGAGGCTCTCGCCCGGGCTTACGGGCCGCCGCGAGGTACGAGTCAGCTTCGCCGCCATCGCCGGGATCGCTGCTGGGGGCAGCGCGGCCGTCGCGATCCTCACCCAGGCGATCCCTGCAGTCGCGGTCGCCGTCATCGGGCTCGCGGTGATGGTGGGCACCTTGAGGCGGCAGAATCCTTGGCTGGCGACCAAGTCCGATCTGACCACCCTGTCGATCTCTGACGATGACCTCGACGCGTGCCTGGCCGCGGCGCGTCGCTCCGCGACCGGACGAGAGGAGAGCGGAACGGAGGCCGCGCTTGAAAGTGTCACCCTCGTCCTTCCGGGGTGGCGCTGGCGAGCTCCGGATGTGCCCACTGTCAGGTTCCGGGTCCGGGAACCAGGGGGCGAGGGGTGGCACATCACGGCGTTCGATCGCCCGCCGCGACGACCGGCATCCGTCGAGATCAGCGCCGGTGTCGGCCAAGGCGATGGAGCGATGACGGCATCGCCTTGGCGACTCGATGCCAGCTGGCGCCAACTTGCGGCGCTATCATGGCTCCGGATGCAGCCGTTCGCCGGAAGCGTCGTGCTGGAACCACTTCCCCCGGTCCGCGGGCGGCGGCGGTACTGGGAGATCCGATATCGCTCGGCCGGACGAGGCGAGTTGACGTCGTTCCGTCTGAGGTCCACTGGTCTGTACCGGTCGGCCAGCGGGCGTCCAGCGCGAGTGGGCGGGGGAGCGACCGTCGACGACCGGTAGGATCGGCGCTTCTGGCGACCGGAAGCCGGTGGTGGCGCTCACAGTCCGTGAGCAGATCGAGACCGCGTGGAGGTTCGACGTCCATGTCGCAGCACCACGGGCCGACTCAGGAAGAGCGCGAGCCCACCGACGTACAGATCCGCGCGGTGATCGAGGCCAGGATCGACCGACTCCTCGCGCTCGAGGAACTCTCGTGGGAGCTCACGTCATTCGTCGACGATCTCTGGGGGCCCCTGCCCGAGGCGTGGTCAGAGCGAGTGGCCCAGCTCGGCGGGGTCCTTGGCCAGGGCCGGCCCCTCGTAACCGGGGAATCCGGCGGTGCCGCATGGGAGCTCGGCCGCGCCCGGATCCTGGCCGGATTCAGCCCGGAGGAACGCTGGCTGATCGGGCTCAGCGACCACCTCTGGGGCCATGCCTTCGATGGCGGTCGCGAAACGATCCGACGAGCGGCGGTCGATTCGTTCCTGGCAGCGACGTTGGCCTACCTCCGCCAACATCCGGACGTCCCGCCGCTGTCGCCGCCGGGCCAACGAGCGGAGAAGCAGTAGGCGCGACGACGGGTTCGCAGCCGGCCGACGTCCGCTGTTCGGCCGACCGACTCGAACCGACATCGCGCGCCGAACGTCGTGCGTTCGCGCGCCGTTCGATCGAACGCCTCGAGCGGCGACGGTCGGGCGCCCCGTCGTTCCTAATTCGCTACCGTGAAGAACACGACGAGCACGCCGGAGTTCGTCGATCCGCGAGGGTCGTCGCAGTCGGCGCGCAGGACGAGTCGATGTCGCCCATTCTCGAGTGTCGTGGTATCGATCGCTACGCCGCCAGTCCACGAGCCGGAGCCATCGACGAGGATCGTCCCGGGCACCTGTGGGACGGCGTGGAAATCGGGGTCAAGCCGCACCGAATGATGCGTGACGGACAGGTCGTCGACGGCACCATGATCCGCGATCTGGAGCGAGGGATCCCACACGCCCGAGACAGGTCCTACGGGCAGGTCTGACACGACATCCGACTCGCAGTAACCCGCCCCCGTGTACCAGCCCTTGCCACGCTGATATGCACGTCGATCCAGGTTGCTAACGGGATTGCCATTCCGGAACTCGGCCACGGTGTTGATGCTCGAATGCATGATGTTTCCGTCCGGCTCGTCGACGTACGCCCGCAGGCGGATCTCCTCCAGCCCATCGCTCGAGAGCAGCCGCGTATCGACATCGAGGTGGACCCAGCCCGTGCACGTTCCCACTGGGCACGTGAGATCGTGGAGCGTCAGGTCGTGAGCGAGGCTCAATTCCTGGCTGTTGCTCACGAGAACCGGGTTCAGGTAGTCGAACTGTCCTGGATTGTCGTGAAGGATGATTCGGACATCGATCCCGATGACACCGCTGACGGGCTGATGGAAGGGCAGACAGGCGCCAACATGCATGTGCCCGAATTCGGTGCCGCTGCCACCGGGGGTCCGTAGCCACCACGACTGCGACTCGGTGAAGACCCGCGGCTCCGGGTAACCGGCACAGGTCACCCGGTCCGGGCCGATCGGGCCGGGCGTGGGCGTGGGCGTGGGCGTGGGCGTCGGGAGTCGGTGTCGGAGACGGCGGCGCCGGGTACGGCGGCGGCGTGATCGGGTTCTCGACTCGGTGGAGGAAGCCCGCCATCTGCTCGCGGGTCACGGGACCCGTCGGGCAGTACCGCCACGTCCCGCAGCCGCTCGCGACCCCAGCGGCGGCGGCGCGATCGATGTTGGCCTCGTGGGTCGTGCCATCGTCGTCGTAGAAGTAGTTGCGGCCGGCTCCGATCACATAGTCGGCGGCCCGGACGATGAACGACGCCATCTGTGCGCGGGTCACGGTGTCGTTGGGGCAGTACTTGCCGACCGAGCAGCCCGTCGTGATGCCGGCGGCTCGGACGCGGTTGATGTTGCCCTCGTGGGTCGTGCCGTCGTCGTCGGTGAAGAAATCCGTCGACGTGTTCGGGAGATCGAACATCCGAGCGAGGAACGAGGCCATCTGCCCACGGGTGACGGACTCCTTCGGGCAGAACAACGTTGGCGAGCAACCCGAGGTGATTCCCGCGTTGTAGAGCCAATCGATGTCGGCCTTGAAGGTCGACGTCGAGGTGTCGGTGAACGGCGTGGCCGCGCTGACCGGTCGAACGACGGCGATCGACGTCACGAGCAGCAGCGCTGATGCGCCGAGCAGAGCTCCGACCTTGGTGAATCTCCCCACCGTGGTCCTCCTTCGTGCCGCGCGCACGTTGTCCGTTCCACCTGGGTCGCAGCCCATATCTTGCCTGACGGTGGCAACCGCGGGCGACTGAGGCGCCGACCCAAAGGGCTCGCCGACTCAGGCGGCAAGCGGCGCCACGTCCGCTAGGGCAGCATGCTCGGCCGCATCGATCGGTGTCGACCGGCATCCCGATGGACGCGGTCGGCGGGTCACCGGACGACCGGATCTCGCGGTCAGATGCTGGATGTGTCCAGCTCACCCCTCGCCCACGTCGTGCGGGCGAGGCACGTGCCACGCGCTGCTACAGCCTAAGGACCGTGTAGAGGTATGTCACCCCATCCGATGGTCCCTGGCAGGAAGGTCCGCAGGGAGGTCAGCTCGCCAACGCCGCGACGCGGTGTAGGTAAGCACCACCGGCAAACGAATGTGGAAACAATGTGGATAACTCCGTTGACGCTCATGCGGGAGCGTCCCTAACGTCGAACGAAGGTACTAGTCCACTAGCCAGTGGTAGCCGGGGCGGCCGTGGGGGGCCCTTGGCGGACTGACCTTCACGGTCATCGCATGGGGAGGATCCGTGGCCGTCCGAGCGCGCGTACCACGCGGGCCGTCACCCGCTCAACGAGACCACCCTCGACTGGCGCCGGTCCTTGTCGTCGTCGGGACGCGTCCGGAGGTCATCAAGATGGCCCCGGTCATGGACGCCCTGGCCTCGACGCCGGGGCTCCGCCCCAGCCTCTGCGTCGTGGGCCAACAGGGTCAGATCCTTGATCAGGCGCTCGCGGAGTGGGGTCTCGTCCCGACATACCGGGTGGTCCTACCTGGAGAGGACCGCCGCCTGGCGGCTGTCCTCGCAGCGATGCTGCCGCCTCTCGCGGACTGCATCGACGACCTCAAACCCGACCTCGTGCTCGTCGAAGGCGACACGACCACGAATCTCGGTGCATCGCTCGCCGCCTTCTACGCGGGAGTCCCTGTCGCCCACGTCGAGGCCGGGCTGCGGACGGGTGACCTCAGGCATCCCTTTCCCGAGGAGATGCACCGGGTCCTCGTCGACCAGATCGCCTCCTTCCGCTACTCGCCCACCGAAGGAGCACGCGCCAATCTGCGCGGGGAGAACATCGACGGTGGATCGATCGCGGTCGTCGGGAACACGGTCGTCGACGCGTTGTTCTCGGTCCGGCAACGTCCCTGGTTAGGCGGGATCCCGGTCCCCGCGGGCAAACGCCTCCTCCTGGTGACAGCTCACCGACGCGAGAGCTTCGGTGCCGGAATGCTCGGGATCTGCACGGCGATCCGGCGTCTCGTTCACGCTCGGCCCGATCTCTTCGTCGTCTACGTGCTTCACCCGAATCCCGCGGCCCGCCGACCGGCGATCCGCCTGCTCGCAGGGGTGCCGGGCGTATTCCTGGCCGAGCCCCGGCCCTACCAGGAGTTCATCCAGCTCCTCAGCCGTTCCTACATCGTTCTGACCGATTCGGGCGGGATCCAGGAGGAGGCCCCGTACCTCGGTGTTCCCGTCCTCGTGACGCGCGACGCCACCGAGCGGCCCGAGGGTGCTCAACGCGGGGCTGCTCGCATCGTCGGAACGGACCCTGACGCCATCGTCACAGCGGTCACCGAGTTGCTCGACGATCCGTCACTTCATGCCGCCATGGCGCTACCGACCTCGCCCTACGGCGACGGACATGCGTCGGCGCGGATCGTCGCCGACATCGCCGAGCGTCTCGGCGTCACGATCAAGCGTCGCTTGCCCGGGGACGTGGTGGCGTTCGTTCCACAGACCGAGGACGTGAAGGAGGCGATCGCGACATGACCATGACTGTTGCTCCGGGAGCGCAGCTGCTCGGATGGCTCCTCAGCCCCTCGGTCGTCGACGGTGAGGGCCGCGTGATGTCGTGGTCGAACCCTCGACACCCTGGATACGCGTATCCAGAGATCGCCGGCTATCTGTTGTCCGTCCTCGCGTCGGAGGGCGACGCGACCGTCGACATCCGCGACCGTATCGCCCGACGCCTCGTCAGTGACATGTCGCGGGCAGGGGGCGTCGGGAGGAGCGGGGCGGACTATGTGTTCGACTCGGCGATGGCCCTGGCTGGGCTGATCGCCCACGAGTCCGCAGGCGGCGAGCTTCCGGACGAGTCGGCGATCGACCGGCTATTCGATTTCGTTACCTCCAACCTGGCCGCCCGCCGAGCTGGCAGAGACCTTCCGACGACGGATGCGGACCACTGGAGCGTCTCCTACGGCTGTCATCTGCTCAAGGTCGTCATCGCGCTCTGCGCCTATGACGACCGACGTCCGACGTCCACCACAAAGGCCTTGGTCGATCACGTCGCCTCTGAGCTCACGGGGCTCTATGACCACGGCCGCTTCCGCGCCAACGCCCGCTCGCCGTTGACGTATCTGCACTCGAACTGCTATGCGGTCGAGGGTCTGCTCGCACTGCAAGGTCGCAACCGCGGATCACATGACGACCTCATCCGCGGATCCGCCCAGTGGCTCGCCGAGATCCAAACAGCCGAAGGCGGCTTGCGCGCCTTCCATGACGGGCGGGACGCGTTCGGCAGCCTGCATACGGATGCGACCGCCCAGGCGATCAGGATCTGGTCGCTCGTCGATCGCGCGGCCTATCGGGAGCAGATCGATCGAGGGATCGGCTTCGTTGCCGAAATGGCGACTCCGGTAGGTGGCCTCCGCTACGAGCCCGGCAGCGACGACGTGAATACCTGGGCCACGATCTTTGGGCTCCAAGCCGTCCGCTGGGCAGCCATGGGAGGGAGCTGGCAATGGCTAGTGTGATGCCTGCGATCTCGATCGTGATACCCGCTCACAACGAGGGCCCGACGATCGAGCGCATCGTTCGGTCCAGCTTCGAAGCGATGCCTGGGGCTGAGGTCATCGTGGTGGACGACGGTTCGACCGACGACACCTACGAGGCCGCGACCCGGTCCGGGGCACGAGTCGTCAGGCTCGACCCGAACCAGGGCAAAGGCGCAGCGCTCCAACATGGGATCGAGGCAGCCACCGGCGCGATCCTGGTGTTCATCGATGGTGACGGCCAGGACAACCCGTTCGAGATCCCAGTGCTGGTCGGCGCGTTCGAGCCCGATGTCGACCTTGTCCTTGGCTCACGTTTCCTCGGCGACTTCCGGCCAGGAGCGATCACCCGCATGAACCTCGCGGGCACACGGTTCATCACCTTCCTGGTCAACCGGATGTTCGGCTGTCGGGTCACGGATCCGCTGGCGGGTTTCAGGGCCGTCCGCGCGTCGATCCTCGAGCGGGTCGATCTCAGGGCCCAGGGCTATGACATCGAGGTCGACCTGCTTCTGCGCGTGCTGCGCGCGGGCGGGCGGGTCGTCGAGGTTCCGGCGAGTCGGGCCCCTCGGCCATTCGGCGCGAGCGACCTGAGCAGCTTCCGAGACGGCATCCGGATCGCGCGGCGCATCTTCCAGGTTCGTTTCGAGAACATTCCTGGCAACCAGCACCCGCGTGACCTGGATGCTGACCTACCGGCGGCAGCCGATCACGAGAGCTAGATGATCCAGCAGCGAGGCCACTCGGCCTGCCAGCCCGCGGCTTGTTTTGGCTCGACCCGATGAGGGTCCAGACCGCAAACGTTCGCCGGCGCACGTCGGCCTCGCTGCTCGGGGTCGCGCTGCTTGTTTCGATCCCAGGAGCCGGTTGGCCCGCAGCAGCAGCGGGCGCCAACGGCCGTGCAACGACCGCCACCCAGTCCACGCCAACGCCGTCACCACGGCCCACGGCCACGCCCGCCCCAACGTCGACGCCCACGCCGAGCCCTGCGCCGACCTCCACGACAACGCCTTCCGAACCCACGCCCACCGAGACGGCCGCCCACGCCGACCCCGGCGATCGCACCGACGATCACCCCGGGAGGGACACCAACGCCAGCCCCGACCCAAAAGGCCCACCCCCGTGACGCTACGCTCGCGGCGGCAGCAGCGGTCGCCGATGTCGGTGTTCGCGACTTCTCCTACGGCAGCAGCGCCAGCGCACCCACCGGCGAGAAGCCGCAGAGCAAGCTCTGGTTCAACGACGGATCGTGGTGGGGGATCCTCTGGAGCAAGTCCCGCAAGATCTACGACATCTACCAGTTCAACTGGGCGACCGACACGTGGACCGACACCGGCGTCGGCGTGGATTCCCGCAATCGCTCCAGGGCCGACGCCCTGTGGGATGGCGGCCACCTCTTCATCGTGACCCATCAGAAGGAAGCCACGAATGGTGGCGACCTCGGGATCAAGGTTCTCCGGTACAGCTACGCCGCGAGCTCGCACACGTACTCGCTGGACGCCGGCTTCCCGGTCACCGTCGCCACGGGCGCGATCGAAGCAGGTGTCCTGGACAAGGATTCGACCGGCAAGCTCTGGGTCACGTACACCTACGAAAATGCCAGCGGCGGCCGCAACCTCTACGTCACCCACAGCACGACCAGCGACAAGACGTGGGTCACCCCGTATGTCCCTGCGGTATCCGGGGCGAACAACCTGAACGTCGACGACATCTCCGCGCTCGTCGCCTACAACGGCCGGATCGGCGTGATGTGGAGCAACCAGAACGCGGACACGATGTACTTCGCCAGCCACGCGGACGGGGCAGCCGACAGTGTCTGGACCCTGAACCCGGCGCTCCAGGGTCCGAAGTACGCGGATGACCACATCAACTTGAAGTCGCTCCAGGCGGACGCGAGCGGTCAGGTCTTCGCAGCGGTCAAGACGTCACTCAACGACATCAACCCGCCGACGTCGCAGCAGCCGTTGCTCCTGCTACTCATCCTCGATGGCCAGGGCAGCTGGCAGCGACGGACATTCGGTGCGGTCGCCGATAACCACACCCGGCCGATGGTCCTCATCGACAACGAGAACCGCCAGATCTACATGTTCGCCGTCGCACCGTGCTGCAGCGGGGGCGTCATCTACTACAAGCAAGCGAACCTCGACAACCCGAACTTCCCGTCCGGCGTCGGGACCCCCTTCATCCAGCTCAGCACCGACCCGATCATGACCAACCCGACCTCGACCAAGCAGGCCGTGAGCAGCACGACCGGGATCCTCGTCGAGGCGGCCGATGACCACACCCAGTTCTACGCCCACAACAAGCTCACCATCACCACCAACGACAACACCCCACCCGACACGACGATCGACTCGGGTCCATCGGGCACGCTCGGTTCCGCATCGGCCACGTTCGCGTTCAGCGCGAGCGAGACCGGCTCGACCTTCGCCTGCACGCTCGACGGTGGAGCCCCGGCGGGCTGCACCTCGCCCAAGGCGTACAGCGGCCTGGCCGAGGGCGCGCACACGTTCACCGTCCGCGCGACCGACCCGGCCGGCAACCCCGACCCGAGCCCGGCCAGCCGGACCTGGACGGTCGATACGACGCCGCCCGACACGACGATCGACTCGGGTCCTTCGGGCACCGCGACCTCGGACACCGCCACGTTCGCGTTCAGCGCCAACCAGACCGGCTCGACCTTCGCCTGCACGCTCGACGGTGGAGCCCCGGCGGGCTGCACCTCGCCCAAGGCGTACAGCGGCCTGGCCGAGGGCGCGCACACGTTCACCGTCCGCGCGACCGACCCGGCCGGCAACCCCGACCCGAGCCCGGCCAGCCGGACCTGGACGGTCGATACCCAGGTCGCCGACACGACCCCGCCGACCGTGGCCCTCACGGCGCCGGCGGACGGGGCGCACGTCCGCGGCAGCGTCACGATCAGCGTCACTGCCCAGGACGACACCGCCGTCGACCATGTCGACTTCCAGGTCAACGACGTCGTCGTCGGCAGCGACACGACCGACTTCCCGTATGCGACGAGCTGGGACTCGGCGAGCCTGGCCGATGGTCCGGCGACGATCAGCGCGGTCGCCGTCGACACATCCGGCAACCGCACGACCTCGGCCAGCCGCACGGTCACGGTCGACAACACCCCGCCCGACACGACGATCGACTCGGGTCCATCGGGCACGCTCGGTTCCGCATCGGCCACGTTCGCGTTCAGCGCCAGCGAGACCGGCTCGACCTTCGCCTGCACGCTCGACGGCGGGGCGCCGGCGGGCTGCACCTCGCCCAAGGCGTACAGCGGCCTGGCCGAGGGCGCGCACACGTTCACCGTCCGCGCGACCGACCCGGCCGGCAATCCCGACCCGAGCCCGGCCAGCCGGACCTGGACGGTCGACACGACGCCACCCGACACGACGATCGACTCGGGTCCATCGGGCACGCGCGACCTCCGCATCGCCACGTTCGCGTTCAGCGCCAGCCAGACCGGCTCGACCTTCGCCTGCACGCTCGACGGTGGAGCCCCGGCGGGCTGCACCTCGCCCAAGGCGTACAGCGGCCTGGCCGAGGGCGCGCACACGTTCACCGTCCGCGCGACCGACCCGGCCGGCAACCCCGACCCGAGCCCGGCCAGCCGGACCTGGACGGTCGACACGACGCCGCCCGACACGACGATCGACTCGGGTCCTTCGGGCACCGCGACCTCGGACACCGCCACGTTCGCGTTCAGCGCCAACCAGACCGGCTCGACCTTCGCCTGCACGCTCGACGGTGGAGCCCCGGCGGGCTGCACCTCGCCCAAGGCGTACAGCGGCCTGGCCGAGGGCGCGCACACGTTCACCGTCCGCGCGACCGACCCGGCCGGCAACCCCGACCCGAGCCCGGCCAGCCGGACCTGGACGGTCGATACCCAGGTCGCCGACACGACCCCGCCGACCGTGGCCCTCACGGCGCCGGCGGACGGGGCGCACGTCCGCGGCAGCGTCACGATCAGCGTCACTGCCCAGGACGACACCGCCGTCGACCATGTCGACTTCCAGGTCAACGACGTCGTCGTCGGCAGCGACACGACCGACTTCCCGTATGCGACGAGCTGGGACTCGGCGAGCCTGGCCGATGGTCCGGCGACGATCAGCGCGGTCGCCGTCGACACATCCGGCAACCGCACGACCTCGGCCAGCCGCACGGTCACGGTCGACAACACCCCGCCCGACACGACGATCGACTCGGGTCCATCGGGCACGCTCGGTTCCGCATCGGCCACGTTCGCGTTCAGCGCCAGCGAGACCGGCTCGACCTTCGCCTGCACGCTCGACGGCGGGGCGCCGGCGGGCTGCACCTCGCCCAAGGCGTACAGCGGCCTGGCCGAGGGCGCGCACACGTTCACCGTCCGCGCGACCGACCCGGCCGGCAATCCCGACCCGAGCCCGGCCAGCCGGACCTGGACGGTCGACACGACGCCACCCACAGCGCCGCTGATCAGCAGCCCGCCCGAGGGCCGCCAGATCGCCAGCGGTACGGTCGACCTGGCTGGCAGCGCCGAGGCCAGCGCGACCATCGCGCTGTTCGAGGGCGCCACCGCGCGGGGCACCACGACGGCCAGCAGCGGCGGCAACTGGAGCCTCAGCCTGAGCGGCGTGCCCGATGGCGCGCACACCTACACCGCGACCGCGACCGATTCCGTCGGCAATACTTCCGGCCCCTCCGCCGGGCGGACCATCACGGTCGACACGACGGCCCCTGACACGACGATCGTCTCGGGTCCTTCGGGCACCGCGACCTCGGACACCGCCACGTTCGCGTTCAGCGCCAGCGAGACCGGATCGACCTTCGCCTGCACGCTCGACGGCTCGGCCGAGACCGCCTGCACCTCGCCCAAGACGTACAGCGGCCTGGCCGAGGGTCTCCATAGCTTCACCGTCCGGGCCAGCGACCCGGCTGGCAACCCCGACCCCACCCCTGTCAGCCGGACCTGGACAGTCGATCTCCAGGGTGGCTCGACGCTGTTCACCGACGGGTTCGAGAGCGGTTCGTTCTCAGCGTGGACGAGCGTGGGCGTCGGTGGTGATGGGACGGCGACCGTGCTAGGCGGCACCGTCAAGACCGGAGCGTTCGCTGCCCGGTTCAGCGAGACCGTGAACACGGGTTCCCTCGCCTACGCGCGCAAGACGCTCGCGTCGACCCGCCCGGACCTGACCGTCACCGGGGACTTCCGCGTCGCCGTCGAGGGCGCCAGCGGGGGCAATGTTCCCCTGATCCGGGTGTTTGATGCCGCCGGCAACCGCCTCGTTTCCCTCTATCGACTGAACCTCAACGGAAATCGGCTCGGCCTGACCTACGCCGGGATCCATTTCACGACCACCGGAACGCTGGCGCTCAACACGTGGGGCCAGGTCTCCCTGCGGCTCGTGGCCGGCGGGACCGACGCGAGCACGATCCAGGTCCGACTGAACGGCACCCTCGTCTACCAGACGACGACGGCCACGTTCACGACCGGCGTCCGGGTCGTCCAGATCGGCAACGAGACCAACAAGCAGGCGGGCACGATCTTCGTCGACAACGTCCAGGCGGTCGACTCAGCCGGCGCTCCCGAACCGCCGTCGAACTCGAGCGTGCCTGCCTTCGACCACATCTTCGTCGTCGTGGAGGAGAACAAGCGGTTCGACCAGATCATCGGCAGCAGTTCGGCTCCGTACATCAACAGCCTCGCCGCCCAGTACGGGCTCGCCGCGAACTACAAACCCATCACGCACCCGAGCTTGCCGAACTATCTCGCATTGATCGGTGGCAGCACCTTCGGCATCACCACCGACTGCAACCCCACCGGCACGGGCGCCTGCCCGGTGAACGCGACGAACCTCGCCGACCGCATCGAAGCCTCGGGCCGGACCTGGAAGGGGTACTTCGACGGGATGTCGCTGCCCTGCGAGACGGGGTCCGTCGGGACGTATGTGCCGCGCCACAACCCGTTCGTCTACTTCGACGACATCCGCACCAACGTCCAGCGGTGTGTCGACAACGTGGTGCCGTTCACCCGGCTCGCGACCGACCTGCAGTCAACCGCGACGACGCCATCGTTCGCGTTCATCGTCCCCGACAAGTGCAACGACATGCATGACTGCCCGATCAGCACCGGGGACGACTGGCTGCAGACGAACCTGGCGACGATCCTCGATTCGCCGGCGTGGAAGACGCAGAACTCGCTCCTGGTCATCACCTTCGACGAAGACGACGAGATCGCCGGGGGATCGGGCAATGTGGTGACGATCCTCGTCGGTCCATCCGTGCGCAAGGGACTGACCTCGTACGCGAATCGGAACCACTACTCACTGGTGCGAACGATCGAAGACGCGTGGTCGCTTGCGCCGCTGACCGCCAACGACACCGCCGCGAGCCCGATGACCGAGTTCTTCACCACCGGCCCATAGCGCGTTCTGGCCGACGGCCGAGTTCGCATCGGATCCGCGTCGACCCCTCGGGCGCTGCGGCGCGCTCGTCCGTGAACCGTCTGTGCGGCGTCTCAGGGGCCCGTGCGACGTCGTGGTCCTGTGCCCTCGTGGGCCGAGTCGCGCCGCCGGCCGCGGGACTCAGGCCGGTCGGAGCGCAAGCAGCCAGCCAGCCCAGTCCCGCGACCCGCTGAACACCCACGTCTTGGCACCGCTGCCGCCGGGGACCGCCTGCGCGCCGTCCGCCGCCTCCTGGCGTTTGCCCGCCATGTTCCAGGCCTGCGTCAACCCTGCGGGCGGCGCGATCGTGACGGTCGCGGAGGACGAGTCGATCGACATGCAGCCAACGAGCATGGCGTTTGCCACCGACGTCGTGACCCCAGGCACCGATCCAGACGTAGCGGCCGCACCAGACATGGATTGCGGAGTCCCGTCGAGAGGCGTTGCCGCATTCACGCCGGAGTAGCGGGCGATGCCCCCTGAGTTGGCCACCGCCGCGTTCAGAGTCCACGTGTACGAGGCGGGCTCGTTTGGCCCTGCGACCTTGTAGTAGCCGAACGCTCGGGTGCTCGTCCCCTGCAGGACGGCGGCGATCTGCGTCCAACCGGCCGGGATGCCCGTCGAGGAGACCTTCGTTCCGTTCGAGGCGAGACACGAGACGAGCACGTCACCGGCCGACGTTCCCGACGGCTTGGCGATGCTGATCGACGACGCGGCAGTCGTGTTCACCGTCGTACTGATGCTCTGACGAGCGATCGACGCCGGGTTCCCGACCGTGACGTAGTCCACAGCGGTCGCCGTGTCGCTGGCGACGCTGTTCGAGCTCGTGAGCGACACCGTGTAGGTGCCCGAGGCGGCATACGTCTTCGACGGGTTCTGCGCCGTGGACGACGTCCCGTCACCGAAGTCCCACGTCCAGGCCGTGGGACCGCCCGTCGATGTGTCCGTGAAGGTCACCGCGAGCGGAGCCGATCCTGAGGTCGGTGCACCAGTGAACGCGGCGATGGGCGCGACGGGCGGCGGCGTGGGCGTGGGCACTGGCGTAGACGTCGGGCTCGGCGTGGGGGTGGGAGTCGGGGTGGGAGTCGGCGAGGGAGTCGGCGTGGGGGTGGGGGTCGGGGTCGGCCCGGATCCGATCGAGAAGTACGCGTGCCAGTAGCGCTTTGTGCTGCTGTTCCGTGCGAGGATCGCGATGCCCGTCTGGCTCGACACGTTCTGCTTCGTGGAGGTGACGTTATGGACGACGGGCGAATCGGCGTCACGGATGACGGTCGTCCCGGTCCCGACGGGGAACGCGATGGCGTCGAGCGGCGACGTCTTGGTCTGGATCTCGCCGCCCGACGAGTTGCAGTTGAACGATGGCGGGCCCGGCGCGGTGAAGAAGGCGTGAAGCACGCGATTCTCCTCGTCGATCAGGACGATGACCCGGTTCGGGCAGTTGGACACTCGCGAGATCGGGTAGCTTGCCCAGTTGCCTTGCGGATCGCGCACCAGCAGCATGATCTGCGGCTGGGTATCGTTCGTGAACGAGGTTTTGACGGCCGCGTAGACCCGACCGGCGCTGTCCGTCGTGAGCGTCTTGAGGTTCATGTGG
The DNA here is from genome assembly GCA_963828965.1 of uncultured Chloroflexia bacterium. Classification (GTDB taxonomy): domain Bacteria; phylum Chloroflexota; class Limnocylindria; order Limnocylindrales; family CSP1-4; genus SPCO01. The sequence goes on along the minus strand of CAWHGL010000002.1, from coordinate 135,849 downwards.
TCGTCGGCGCTGTTCGGTCCCTGGATGGCCGTTCGCCCCGCGGTCCATGTCGTGTCGGGGTCACTATCCAGGTGGACGCTGAACCACATGGCGTCGTGCGCGGTCGCCTGATTGCTCCACATGATCCCGACGCGATCGCCGTTGAATGCGACGACGGCTGAGTTGTCGTCGATCGTCAGGTTCGTGGCCGTATCGATCGGCAGCACGAACGGCGCGCCCCACGTCCGGTCGTCGCCGTTCAGCGTGCGATTCACGAAGATCGTGTTGTCCTGCGACCAGGTCGCCCAGAGCTTGCCCGTTGAGTCCTTGTCGATGACGAGGGTCTCGCTCCGCATGTTGTTGATCTGGACGGGGAAGCCGGTGTCGAGCGTGTAGGTCTTGGTCGAACCGCTATAGCTGAAGCGGTAGAGATAGCTCGGGAAGCCAGACTGCGCGTTCTGTTCGTCGTCCACGAACCGGTGCGACGCCACGTAGAGCTTCGTCCCGTCCCACAGGATGTCGGCATGCGTGTCCGCGCGGGGGTCGAGCGTGACGCCGGTGTTGATCCACGATTGCGTTGACCCGTCGAGCCGGAAGATGTGGAAGTCCCCGCTGACGACGTCCCACATGCTTGCCCACCACGAGCCGTCGTTGAACCAGAGGAGGCTCTCGGCCCTTTTGGTTCCGGTCGGGTCCTGCGTCCCGCTGAACGACTGGTCCTGGTAGCCGATATCGCCGGTGTCAGCAGCCGCCGACGAAGGACGGACGATCGGGGCGGCAACGAGCACGGCCGCGAAGGCGGCCACGACCATGAGACTCGAGAGCGCCGGCCGATGCCGTCGCCGACGAGACCGATCCTTCCAATCAATCCGGACCATCGCGCGCCCTTCGTAACCGTCTTCGGCAATCGTCGTCCGGCCGGCCGCGCTGTCAAGTCCAATCTCCACGGTGCGCCTTCACCGGGCGCGGTCATCCCCTGGTCCATCGCTGACCCGACGGTTGACTCTTTGGGCCCCGAGACGGAAGGTTCGATTCTTCATCGCCGGCCAGCGCCTCCCGACCTAGGGCGACGGTACCCGGTGGAGGACGAGGCGCTGGAGGCGCGCGGATGGTGGAAGGGCCTCGCCTCACGCCGATCCGCTTGCTCTTCGTCCTGCTCGCGGCGCTTGCGGTCATCGTCGCCGGCTGCGCCACGCGGGATTATCACGGGATCGTGTCGAGCGGCAAGCTCATCTGCGGCACGAAGTTCGACGTCCAAGGATTCGGCTTCAAGGACCGGGACACGGGCGACATCGAGGGTCTCGATGCGGACCTCTGCCGCGCGATCGCCAGTGACTACAGCATCCGGCCCGAGTTCGTGAAAGCGAACAGCGAGGACCGCATCCCGCTTCTCGATGCGGGCAAGATCGACATCATCGTCAGCTCGATGCAGGTGACCGACGAACGGAAGAAGGAGATCGACTTCAGCCATGCCTACTACGTCGCCGGCCAGTCGCTCCTCGTGCGGAGCGACAGCGACATCCGGTCGGTCGCCGACCTGAACGGCAAGATCGTGTGCTCGGTCGAGGGGTCCGCGTCCGAGAAGAAGAAGATCGAGGCGAAGGCACCGCGGGCCGGATTCCTCCCGCTAACGAGCTACCCGGAGGCTGGACGGGCGCTCGTCGATGGGCGATGCGACGCCATATCAAACGATGAGAGGATCCTGTTCGGGCTCCTCGAGCGGTTCGATGGCACCGAGCTCCGAGGTGGCCCGTTCACGAAGGAGCGGCTCGCGATCGGCATCAGCAAGGGCAGGGCGGACCTGTTGGACATGGTCAACGTCGCCCTCGAGTCCATGAAGGCTGACGGCCGGCTCGAAGCCCTCTACAAGAGGTGGATCGAGCCGAAGACCGGCAAGGTCCCCGAAGTGCCGTTCTAGAGACCAGCACGAGCGCGCCGTTTCGCCACCGAAGCGGCTCACCCACGGTACGGCGCGCCCAGGGTGACTGGGCACGCGTTGACCTGCCGGGCGAGGCAAACCTCGTCACCGCTCTCAGCACGATCCAGGCAAGCTCCCACGCGCGAATGCTACGGTCGCTCGCGTCGACACCGATGCACCGGTTCCTGGAGGGTCACCGTGGAGCTCCGCGACCTCGGCGATCGCGTGGCGGGCGACGTCGTCCTGCCCGACGGCGCGGCGTGGGATCCCGCCCGACAGGCCTGGAACCTCGCCGTCGACCAGCGGCCGGTGGCGATCGTCTATCCCGTCTCGGCGGACGATGTCGCAGCGACCGTCCGGGCCGCGACGGAGCTTGGCCTGCGGATCGCGTTCAACGCCGGCGGCCACAACGCGGGACCGATCGATTGGAGCCAGCCGACGATCCTGCTCAAGACCGAGCGGATGACCGGTATCGAGATCGACGCGGCCAGTCGTCGCGCCCGGGTCCAGGCGGGGGCGCTGTCGCGGCCGCTGGCCGAGGCCGCAGGTACCCACGGCCTCGCCTACCTCGCCGGAACGTCCCCGAACGTCGGCGTCGCGGGCTACGCCCTCGGCGGGGGTCTGAGCTGGATGATCCGCAGCCACGGGCTCGCCTGCAACAGCATCGTCGCGGCGGACGTGGTGACGGCCGATGGGTGGCAGCGCACCATCGACCGCGATCACGAGCCCGAGCTGTTCTGGGCGATCCGCGGAGGCGGCGGCAACGTCGCTGCGGTGACGGCGCTCGAACTCGAGCTCGTCCCGGTCGCCGAGCTCTTCGCGGGGACGCTGTTCTGGCCGATCGAGCGCGCCGCCGAGGTCCTGCACGTGTGGCGCGAATGGATCGACGGCGTGCCGGAGAGCTGCACCTCACTTGGCCGGATGCTCCAGCTGCCCGACGCCCCATTCCTCCCCGAGCACCTGCGCGGTCGATCGTTCGTGCTCGTCGAGGCGGCCATCCTCGCGACGGAGGCGGACGGTGCCGCCCTGGTCGCGCCGCTGCGCGCCCTCGGACCGGAGTTCGACACGTTGGCGATGCTGCCCGCGAGCGAGCTGAGCACCGTCAACATGGATCCCGAGGATCCGCTCCCCTACTCCGGCGAAGGCATCCTGCTCGACGACTTCCCGACGGACGCCATCGGGCCGCTGGTCGAGGCCTTCGTCGGCTCGCCGCTGCTCCACGCCGAGGTCCGCCATCTGGGCGGGGCGGCCGGTCGACGATCACCGGACCATGGCGTCCTCGATGCGATCGATCAGCCGTTCGTCGCGTTCACGTTCGGGCTGACCTTCGACGCCGAGATGCGCCACGCCGTCGACCGCCAGGTCGGTCTCGTTCTCGAGGCCCTGCGCCCGTGGGACAGTGGGCGGCGGTACCTGAACTTCGCCGAATTGCCCATGGATCCGCGGTCGATCTTCCCGGAGGACACCTACGAGCGGCTCCGGCGGGCGAAGACCCGGTATGACCCGGCCGGCCGCTTCCTGGCCAATCACTCGATCTAGTCCCCCGCCTTCCGCCGCCGAGCGTGGCAGTCAATAGACGTGCAGCTTCGCCAGCAGGCCCATCGTGTCGTCGACCGACTCGAGCACGTCCTTGTTGTGCTTGATCATCTGCGTGCGCATGTAGACGCGCAGCCACTGCTGGTACATGAACACCTCGTAGCGCTCGTTGATCTCGTCGACCGAGAAGGCTCGGTTGCCGATGTGCCCGGCAAGGAAGAACGCGCACTCGAGGCCGAGTGAGACCGACTGGAAATACGGCGAGCCGAGCGCCGAGTCTCCGAGCAGGAACACCGGCACCGTGGCGAGCGGATCGTCGGCCCCTGACCGGCGCCAGGCGCGGTTGGTGGCATTCCGCGCTCGATAGACCTCGAGCGGGATCCGGGTGACTCCGAGATCCCCGACGAGCTCACCGTGCGTCTCCTCCCGGACCTTGTCGATGAACCGATCCATGGATGCCGCGACGTCGGGGAAGTGCTCGCGCAGCCAGGCCCCGTCGAAGGTCGACGGCATCGCCTCGAATTCCTCGCGGCTGATCTCGACGATCCCGGTCACGTGACTGACCGACCCGTCGTAGTACGTGCGGTGGACCGCCGGGATGAACTTGTATCCCGGGTTCTCTCGGTTCTTGTAGTACTTGCAGAACTCGTTGCACGCGTAGTGCTGCGAATACAGGAAGGTGATGACCAGCGCGTACTCCAGCCGGAAGCGCTGGGTGTTCCTACCCTGCTCGCCGGCCTCGCCGCCGGGGAGCAGGAGATCGCGCAGCAGCGACCGCGACCCCGTGGCGTCGACGAGGATGTCCCCGGGCTCGACCATCGCGAGCGCCGCCTCGACCGAGACCTCCCCGGCGATGCGTTCGACGGTGCCGGTGGCGCGGGCATCGATGAGCTCGCTCAGTGTCCGCTCGATCGTGTTCAGCGGCACGAAGCCGCGCGTCCAGGTCTCGAGCAGCGCCCGGAGGTCGGGGGCGAGGGTCCGCCGGTACGCGAGCCGGGTCTCGAGCTCCGTGGCATCGAAGATCGCCTCCACGCTCTGCCCGTCGATGACGTCCGCGCCGTAGCTCTCGATCGAGTCGGCGATGAGGTACTCCGCGAGCGACACCATCCGGGTCCGCGTGTAAGCGTCGCGCTTCTCGTACAGGCGGACGTGCTGGCCCTCGATCGATTGGAGCAGCGCCGTCAGGAAGAGCCCGATCGGCCCGGCGCCGATCACGTGGACCCGGCCGCCCGGGCGCGGGGCGAGGCGGTCGGTGGGAGGCGGGGACGCGAGGGGCATGAGGGGCTCGCTCGGGATCAGGCGGTCGTCGGTGCCGAGGATGTGGGCGGTCCGGCCGTGTCGCCCGGCGTGGCTGCCGGATCGCCGGGATCCCGCGCCAGGATCAGCGCCCAGACCGGGAGCAGGATCGCGGTGGCGACGGACACGACGAGGTCACCGGCTGGCGAGTCGCTGACTTCGTGCAGCACGATGCTGAGCAGGAGGAAGACCACGGCGCTCCAGCCGACCCAGGTCCAGGCCCTCCATCGGACGCGTCCACCGAGGACGGCGACGGACAGCGCGACCGCGATCGCCCCGAAGACGATCGCCCCGTAGCTGACCCAGTTCGACGCGCCCTGGACGATGTTGATCGCCCAGAACTGGCTGATGGATTCCTCGGTCTTGTAGCCGCAATCGCAGTACTGCAGGGCGATCGTCACCTGGGTCGCGCCGATATAGAGCAGCCCGGAGATCACCCCGGTCAGGCCACTCGCGATGATCGCCGACCGCAGGACGCTCGCCCGCGGATCGGTGCCACCAAGGTCGGCGATCGGACCGGCGGCCAGGGTCAAGGCGCCGAAGCCGACGACGAAGAGCAGCGAGGCCGCCATGTCGTAGGGCCACTGGGCCTCGCGGAACGGCTGGAGCGCGAGGAGCCGCGCGGGCAGGTCCAGGGAGTCATCGAGCGCCGGAGGCTGGACCAGCAGGTCGAACCCCAGCGCAAGCGAGAGCAGGGTCGCGACGACGAGACAGATCGCAAAGACGACCAAGAGCACCCGCAGCGCGGTCCAGGATCGAGCCAAGGGGGTGCGCTCCTTCAGTCGTTGCGATATCGGCGCCGACCTCGCGCATGCTGGCCGCGGGTCGGGTGGATGTCAACGCGAGATCGAAGCTCAGCCGCCCAGTCGCTCCGTTACGAGAGCCTCGGCCCGTTCGCGACTGACGGCCAGCCCGGTCACGGCCTCCAGGAAGTCGGCCCGCTCCAGCACCAGGAGATCGACGTCCGTGACCGCCTCGACCGTGGCGGTCCTCGGGATGTCACGCAACAGGGCGATCTCTCCGAACGACGCGCCCGGGCCTTCGCGGCCGATCGCCACGCCGTCGATGCGGATCTCGACGGTGCCCGCGGCGATCACGTAGTAACGGTCGCCCGCGTCGCCCTGGCGGACGATCGTGCCGCCCGCGGCCGCGTTGACCGGGACGAGGGCGCGCGCCAGCCGCTCGAGCGTGGCCGGGGCGAGCGGCGCCAGCATCGGGATGGCCCGCAGGAGGGCCAGGCGCTCGAGCGGGACCGTCGAGGCGAGGTCGATCCGGCGCAACGACCGCCAGGCGATGGCGGCGACGACCGGCAGCCACAGGCCGGCGACGAGCAGGGCGACCTGCGGACCCTGGGTGGCGATGACCCACGCGACGGCGATCGAGCCGAGGCCGAAGGCGCCGAGGAAGCTGCCCTCGAGGACACCGAAGATGCGCGTCAGGACTTCGTCCGGCGTGGCCCGCTGGAGGAGGATCCGACCCGCGACGTCCATCAGGCTGCGACCGGCGCCCGCGACCACCAGGGCCGCGACCGCCACGAACGGCAGCGGCGCGATCGCGATGGCCAGCAGCGGCACGCCCCAGGCCAGCAGGCCCAGCACGAACGCGCGGGCGATGCGCGGCCGCCCGACGAGTGACGCGGCCGCCGACGATCCGAGGATCCCGCCCACGCCGAGCGACGCGCCCAGGATGCCGGCTCCCGACGAGCCGAGGTCCATCACCTCGAGGGCGAGGGCCACGTTGAGGACGTCGATGGCGCCCCACAGGATGGCCGCCGCGCCGAGCACGAGCACGATCGTCCGCGGGCCGGGCAGGTGGCGCAGGGCGGCGAACCCGCCGACGAGCTCCGCGACCGCGGGTCGGGTGGCCCCGACGCCCGAGCCCGTCACCACGGCGGAGCCTCGCACGCCGGCTACCGCCACGGCGCCGATGGCCATGACCGCGGCTGCCGTCAGGAGCACAGGGCCGGAGCCACGGGTCTCGATGAGCACGCCGGCGACCAACGGTCCGACGAGGATCCCGACGGCCTCCGTCCAGCTCGAGGCGACGTTCGCGGCGGTCAGTTCCTCGGGCGTATGGGCGAGCGAGGGCAGCAGCGACGCGTGCGCCGGCCGCGTCAGCGATGTGGCGATGATGGCCAGGATGGCGAACCCGTAGACGACCGGCGCCGGGGCTCCCATGACCAGGGCGAGCCCGGTCGCGCCCATGAGGATCGCCTGGCTGACGTAGGCGAGCAGGAGGACCCGGTCGCGTCGATAGCGGTCGCCGAGGGTCGCGATGAAGGGCGCGGCGATCGCCGCCGGCAACAGCTGCAGCAGGGAGACGATCCCGGCCTCCGCCGCACCGCCGCGCTCGTAGGCGTAGACGAGGAGGGCGAGCCAGCGGGCCCAGTCGGCGAAGTTGAAGCCGAGGAACGCCCCGACGACGCGCCGCAGGTCGCGATCACGCAGGACGGTCCGGAGGACCGTCGCGGATCCGTGCGTCGCGGATCCGTGCGTCGCGGGTTCGGAATCTGCGCTCAGGCGCTCCGCCCGGCCCGACGGCGCGCCGACGTCAGGGTCGCGGCCGTATCACGCACTGCCGGTTCCATCTGGCCTCTCCTCCCTCCGGGATCCCGGAGTCGGGCCATTGTCGCAGCCGCAGGCTAAGGAATCGCAAGGTAGCGGACTCTTCACCGCTCCATCGACCGTCCGGCAACCTGCCGTGCTCAGCATGACCCGCGATGACCCGGGCTCATGCCGCTCGCAGGTGTCGAAGCGGCCCGGGTGGAAGGAACCTCCACGTGCATACCAACGATCCGTACGCGAGCGCCGGCGCCCCCGGGCCGGTCGCCGCGGACCCTGTCATCGCCCCGCCCATGGTCCCGTCGACCGGCATGCCCGCCCCGACCAGCGCGCCCGCCTGGAGTGCGCCCGCGACGAGTCCCACCGTCTGGACCGCGGCCCCGGCCCCGGCTCCAGTGACCGCCGCTCCGGCGCCCGCCGCGACCCGCGCATCGTCCGAGCGCGGCGTCGGCGCCCGCTTCGTGGTCGGTGCCGTCATCGCCGCCACCGTCCTCGCCTCGGGCGGCACGTACCTCGCGGTCAGCGCCGCGAACGGAGGCCACGACGCCAGCACCGGCGCGCCGATCCTGACGACCGCCGTGACCCCGGCCTCGCCCGCGCCCAGCGCGCCGGCCCAGGGCGGCGCCGCACCGGCGACCCAGGCGCCGGTCGGCCCGAGCACTCCCGCCGCGGGCGGCACCTCCGTCGTCGACATCGTCAAGGCGGTCAGCCCGGCCGTCGTGACCATCGTGGCCGAGGGCGTGACCGAGACCGATCCCACGACCGGCATGACCGGCCAGGGCACGGCCACGGGCTCGGGCGTCATCTTCGACGCGAGTGGGCTGATCCTCGACCAACCATCACGTGGTCGCCGGCGACCCCTCGGGCCTGACCGTCCACCTCAAGGACGGGCGCTCGTTCGACGCCACCGTCTACGGCATCGACACGCTGACCGACCTGGCCATCGTCCAGGTCAAGGCGTCCGGCCTGCCGACCGCCCCGATCGGCGACTCGTCGACCATCCAGGTCGGCCAGACCGCCATCGCCATCGGCAGCCCTCTCGGCCAGTTCACCGACTCGGTCACGAGCGGGATCATCTCGGCCGTCGGCCGTGACATCCCGGTCGAGGGCGCGACCCTGACCAACCTCATCCAGACGGACACGGCGATCAACCCCGGCAACAGCGGCGGTCCGCTGCTGGACCCGACCGGCAAGGTCATCGGCATCAACACCGCCGTCGCCGGCGGCAGCCAGGGCATCGGGTTCGCCATCCCGATCGACATCGCCCGTCCGCTGCTCGCCCAGGCATCGGCCGGCCAGCCGCTGGCTCGCGCCTGGCTGGGCATCCGCTTCGTGACCATCGACCCGGCGACCAAGGCCGAGAACGGGCTCACGGTCGACAACGGCGCATGGATCCCCGACGCGAAGGCCTCGGCCGCTGCGGGCGACACCGCGGACTCGGCGATCGTCGCCGACAGCCCGGCCGCGAAGGCGGGCCTGCAGGCCGGTGACGTGATCACCGCCGTCGACGGCACGGTGATCGACGCGGCGCATCCGCTCGATCTCGTCACGAGCCAGCTCGCCCCCGGCCAGACCGTCCAGCTGACGGTCCTGCGTGGCGGTCAGACCGTGACCCTCTCCCTCACCCTGGGGACTCGTCCGCAGACGATGTGACCCGGGCTCACTCCGAGCGCGCCCCGACGGGACGGTCCACTGGGCCGTCCCGTCGGCATGTCCGGAGAGCTGATACACGGAGGCCGACCGGGCTGGGGGATCCCGGTCGGCCTCCGTGTGTGCCCGGCGGGGTTCGAAGGCCCTCCGAGCGACGAGAGCGGGTCGGGGGCCCCGTCTCGTGCTTCTGGCGCCGCCGGGGGAAGCAACGCCCGCGACCGCAACGATATGGACCAGCCAACCCCATGTCAACACTGTTGACAGCACAGTTGACACCGCAACGCTTCCCGGCCGACGATGCTGCGATGACCCAGCGCCCCGCGCCCTTGACACCGGTCCGCCTCTCGCGCGAGACCATCCTGGACGCCTACATCCGCCTCGCCGATCGCGAGGGTCCCGAGGCCGTCTCGCTCCGACGCCTGGGGGCCGAACTCGGCGTCGACGCGACCGCCGTGTACCGCCACTTCCGCGACAAGGCGGCGCTGCTCGAGGCCGTGGCGGACCGTCTCCTCAGCGAGCTCGCCGACCGCGTGGTACGCACCGATGACTGGCGGCTGGACCTCCAGGAGTTGGGACTCCGTGCCCGCGCCATGTACCTGGGCCACCCGCGGCTCGCCCGGGTGATCGCGGCGTCACCCGAGCCGCTGCCGGGCAACGTCCGCCTCATGGAGTACGTGCTCGATCGTCTGCGCCTGGCCGGCTGCTCGCTCGAGGACGCGGCACCGACCTACGAGACGCTGGTCGCGTACGTCGCCGGCGGTTCCAGCCTCGAGGCCGAGCCGGCCATCACGTCGAACGCGTCGCTGCGGCGCCACCTGGCCACCCTCGACGCCGCCGCCTACCCGGTCACGGTCGACGCCGCCGCGCATCTGTTCGACGACGACGACACGGCGTTCCGGTTCGGCTTGGACCTGTTCCTCGACGGGGTCGAGGCGCGGATCGCCGCGACCGCCAAGGCCGCCGCGAAGGCCTGACTCCGGCCCAGATCGGCGCGGCGTCTCGGCGATTCGTCCCGAACGATTCAGGATTCCACATCGAACCTCTCACCGAACCCTCAGGAACAACCGCGAGGATGGAGACCTCGACATCCCGACCCGGTGCGCACGATCGCCCGGGCCATCCGACCTGAGCCCCCAGCAAGGTGAGAGCGACCATGACCCAGACCCCGGCCGAACCCGTGCGCGACCTGCGCGCCCTGCCCGACACATCCGACCCGCGGGCGACCTCCGAGGCGATCCTGTTCGAGGTCCGGCGTGTCATCGTCGGCCAGGACGCGATGCTGGAGCGCATCCTCGTCGGCCTCCTGTCCGGCGGCCACATCCTGCTCGAGGGCGTCCCGGGCCTGGCCAAGACCCTGACCATCAAGACCCTGTCCGACGTCCTGGGCGGCAGCTTCAAGCGCATCCAGTTCACCCCGGACCTCATGCCGTCCGACCTCGTCGGGCACGCGCATCTACCGGCCGTCCGACGGCGCGTTCGAGACCGAGCTCGGTCCGGTGTTCGCCAACTTCCTGCTGGCCGACGAGATCAACCGTGCCCCGGCCAAGGTCCAGTCGGCCCTGCTCGAGGTCATGCAGGAGCACCAGGTCACGATCGGCGGCGTGACCCACAAGGTCCCCGAGCCGTTCATCGTGCTCGCGACCGAGAACCCGATCGAGGCGGAGGGCACCTACCCGCTGCCCGAGGCCCAGGTCGACCGGTTCATGCTCAAGATCGTCGTCGGCTACCCCAACGCCTCCGAGGAGGCGCAGATCGTCGCCCGTTCGCTGCGGCCAGGTCTCGCCCCGCGTGAGGTCCTCGACGCCGAGGGGCTCGCTGCCCTGCAGCGCCGCGTCGATGACGTGTACGTGGACCCGCGGATCATCAGCTACGCGGTCGGTCTCGTGGAAGCCACGCGCCGGCTCGCCTACTGGGGCGCCGCGGAGCTCGAGTCGTACGTGTCGTACGGGGCCAGCCCGCGTGGCTCGATCAACCTCATCCACGGGGCGCGCGCCCTGGCGGTCCTGCGCGGCCGTCGCTACGTGCTCCCGTCCGACGTCGCCGAGCTCGCGCCCGACGTCCTGCGTCACCGCCTCGTCCTGTCCTACGCCGCCCTGACCGACGGCGTCACGGCGGACACCGTCATCAGCCGCGTCCTGGGCCTCGTGCCCGCGCCGCAGCTCGACATGGCGGCGGAACCGACCGCATGACGGGCGACCTGGCCCGGATCGGCGGACGCGAACGCACGCCCGCCCGTCCCGGCCCCGGCCCCATCTCCGACGACCTGGTCCGCCGGCTCGAGATCGCCCTCACCCGGCGCTCCGGTGGCCGGCTCACCGGCGACCACCGCGGTCTTGGCCTCGGCGACGGCCTCGAGCTCGACCGCATCCGGCCGTACGAGCCGGGCGACGACGTCCGGCGCATCGACTGGAACGCCACGGCCCGGACCTCCGTGCCGCATGTCCGCGAGGACGTGCCGGACCGCCAGCTGACGGCGTGGCTGATCCTCGACACCTCGGCATCGATGCACTTCGGGACCGCCGACCGGCGCAAGGCCGACGTCGCCGAGGGCGCCGCGCTCGTCGTCGGGCGGTTCATCGCCCGACGCTCCGATCGCCTCGGGGTCATCACCTTCGGGGCCGGCCGCGAGCACGTGAGCCCGCCTGCCGGCGGCCGCAACGGGATGCTGTCCCTGCTCCGCGCCCTGCGCGCCGATGCGGCCGAGGAAGGTGGCGGCGCGACCACGATGCAGATGGCTCTGCGCACGGTCGCCGCGTCGCGGACGACCGGCGGCCTCGTCACGATCATCTCCGACTTCCGCGGCGCGACCGACTGGCGCGCCGCCCTGACCGAGGTCGCGGGGCGCCATTCGGTGCTCGCGATCGAGGTCGTCGACCCCCGCGAGGAGGTCCTCGTCGACGTCGGCGAGCTCACCCTCGTCGATCCCGAGACGGGTCGCTCGCTCCGGGTCGACACGTCCGACGGCCAGCTCCGGCAGGCCTTCGCCGAGGGCGCCGCCGCCGAACGCGCGATCGTCGCCCGCGAGTTCGCCCGGCTGGCGATCCGCCATCTCCGCCTATCCACCGAGGGCTCGTGGCTCGCGTCACTGGCTCGCGATCTCGACACCACGAGGAGGACGGCATGACGTTCCTCGCGCCGCTCCTGCTCCTGGGCCTGCTCATCGTGCCGGTCCTCATCGGCCTCTATGTGGTCGTGCAGCGTCGCCGCTCGCGCTACGCCGTGCGCTTCACCAACCTCGACCTGCTCGCGAACCTCGCGCCGCGCCGGCCCAGCTGGCGCCGGCACGTGCCGACCGCCATCTACCTCGGCGCGGTGGCCCTGCTCGTCCTCGGGCTGGCTCGTCCGACGATGGTCGTCGCCGTGCCTCGCGAGGATGCGACCGTGCTCCTGGCCATCGACGTCTCCGGATCCATGAAGGCGACCGACGTCCAGCCGACCCGCCTCGACGCCGCGCGTGAGGCCGCCCGATCCTTCATCGACCAGCTGCCCGAAGGCATCCGCGTCGGCATCGTCGCCTTCGCTTCGCGCCCCGTGACCCTGGTCTCGCCGACCGACGACCGGGCCGAACTCGAGCACGCGCTCGACGGCCTCAAGTCGCTCGACGGGACGGCCATGGGCGATGCGCTCATGCAGGTCCTCGACATCGCCGAGGAGATCCAGGCCGCGGATGGCGCGACCGCGGCCACACCGGTCCCGGCGGCCAGTGGGGGTCCGTCGGCGAGCGCCGCTCCGGACGCCAGTGCGGCTCCCGGCGCCAGTGCGGCGCCGGGCAGCGCGACCGACAGCCCCAACGACCAGCCCCTCGTCGCGGCGATCCTGTTGTCGGACGGCGCGAACTCGGTCGGCCAGGCCGATCCGATCAGCGCCGCCGAGCGGGCCGCGACGCTGGGCGTGCCGATCTACACGATCGCCCTCGGGACCGCCAACGGCGAAGTCACGGTCGAGGACCAGTTCGGGCAGCCGGTGACCCTCCAGGTCCCGCCGGACACCAAGACCCTCGCCCAGATCGCCGAGATCACCTCGGCCACCGCGTTCGACGCCCCGACCGCCAAGGACCTCCAGGCCGTCTACGACAACCTGCAGTCCCGGGTCGGATCCACCGAAGAGCAGCAAGAGGTGACCGCCTGGTTCGCCGCCGCGGCGCTCATCCTGGTGGTCGTCGGGGCCGGCCTCTCCGCAGTCTGGTTCGGGCGCCTGCCCTGACCGGCAGCGTTCCGAGCCGCTGACATCCCGGGTGGTCGCCGACCGCCCGGGATCGTCACACTTGGGGGCGATGACCCCCGACGAGCGGCGCGCCTTCATCGCCGCCCATACCGAGCTCGCGGCCGTGCCGTTCGTGCCGGAGATCCGGCTGCACATGGGCGGCGAGGCCATGCCCCTCTGGGAAGCCGCGTTCCTGGCCGATGAACGCCTGCCGGTGCCGCCGCCGTACTGGGCGTGGCCGTGGGCGGGCGGCCAGGCGCTGGCCCGCTACGTGCTCGACACCCCGGATCTCGTCGCCGGACGGCGCGTGGCCGACATCGGCAGCGGCGGCGGCATCGTCGCCATCGCCGCGGCGTGCGTCGGCGCGGCGGGCGTGGACGCCATCGACATCGAACCGTACGCGATCGAGGCCATCCGCCTCAACGCCGCGGCCAACGGTGTTGCCGACCGCATCGACCCCATCGAGGGCGACCCGGTCGGGAGCGACGACGGCTGGGACGTCGTGCTCGCGGGCGACGTCTGGTACGAGGCCGATCTGGCCGCCTACATGGAGCCGTGGCTGCGGACCCTGGCCGCGCGCGGAGCGCTCGTGCTGACCGGCGATCTCGGCCGGGCCTACCTGCCGGCGGCCGGCCTGACCGAGCTGGCCCGCTACGTCGTGCCCACCGTCGTCGACCTCGAGGACGTGACCGAAAAGACGGCCCGCGTCCTGCGCGTGGGTGCGGCCTGACATCTGTAACGTTCCCGTGATGCGACCGTATTGACACCGTTCGACCTCGGCGCTACCGTCCCTAAACCGGTTTGCTAAACCGCTTATCCCCTTGTTGGAGCGGCCTGCCTGAGCAGGTTGGAGGGGACGTTGCAGACCGGTGCCGGAGGAGCCGTGCAGGCGACGATCCGCCGCACCACCATCGCGGATGTGGCGAAAGCCGCGGGCGTTTCGAAGACCGCCGTGTCGTTCGCGTTCAACGCGCCCGACCGGCTCAGCAGCGAGACGGTCAGCCACATCCACGAGATCGCGACGGCGATGAACTACCGGCCCGACCCCGTGGCCCGCTCGCTCGCCCAGCGACGGACCGGCACGCTCGGGATCCTCACGCCCGCAGTCGCTCGACCTCACCTTCAACAACCCGTATCACGCCCTGTTCGCCGCGGGCGTCGCGGCCGAGGCGGAGCGGGCCGGCCTGGCCATCCAGTTCATCTCCCCGCTGCACGGCTCGCTGGCCCGCGCGGTCGACCGCGCGAGCGTGGACGGCATCATCGCCGTGGGTCTGGGCTCCAGCCATCCCGAGGTCGTCCGCATCCGCCGGTCCGGGATGCGTCTCGTCGTGGTCGACGCGCCCGAGACCGACGACGAGCCGAGCATCTCGGTCGACGACGAGGGCGGGGCCGCGGCCGCCGCGCGCCATCTCATCGAGCTCGGTCATCGCGACTTCCTGATCCTGAGCGTCGAGCCGCCGGCGGGTTCCGGCGGGCGATCCGCGACGATCGCCACGCTCCGCCTGCGGGGCTATCAATCGGCGCTGCATGCCGCGGGCATCGACCTCCCCGAGGGCCACGTGATCATCGCGCCCACGACCATCGAGGGCGGCCGCCAGGCGTTCCGCGAGGCGTGGGACGACGGCCTCCGCCCGACCGCGGTCCTGGCCATGAGCGACGTGACCGCGATCGGGGCCATGCACGCCGCGCGCGAGCTGCGCGTGCGCGTCCCCGACGACGTGTCGATGGTCGGCTTCGACGACATCGAGATCGCCCAGTACACCGACCCGCCGCTGACCACGATCCACCAACCCATCCACCGCAAGGGCGAGGAGGCCGTCCGGCTCCTGCTCCACGACCCGTGGCAGCAGGATCCCGGCCGCTCCGAGCACCGACGACTCGAGGTGCGCCTCGTCATCCGGGGCACCACCCGCCAAGCGCCGCCGATGCGGCAGGAGGTGCGCGATACCAAGGGCTGAGGCCGCGGACCGACGACCCATGTCGCCGGCCCGTGATCCAGAGCAGACCGACACCGCGACATGGGAGGTCGTGATCGGTGCATAGGAGAGGAGCACAGATGTCCAGGAAACGACTCAGCGCAGCGATGGTGATGGGCTTGACCCTGATCATCGCGGCGTGCAGCAGCGGCGGAGGGGCGACGACCGCCCCGAGCGCCGGCGCCAGTACGGCGGCGAGCGAGGCTCCGGCCACGTCCACCGAGCCGTCGGCGGCTGCGAGCGAGAGCGCCGCCGGTGGTGGCGGCGAGCTCGTGATCTGGGCGGACGACAAGCGCGCCGCCGCGCTCAAGCCGCTCGCCGACCAGTTCGCCGCCGACAACGGCGTCACGGTGAAGATCGAGGCGATCGCCGCCGACATCATCCCGAACTTCCTGACCGCCAGCCAGGCGGGTACGGCGCCGGACATCGTCGTCTGGGCCCATGACGTCGTCGGCAACCTCGTGGCCAACGGCGCGATCGACCCGGTCCAGCTCTCGAACGCCGCGGACTTCGATCCGCTCGCGATCCAGGGCATGACCTTCGACGGCCAGCTGTACGGCATCCCGTACTCGGTCGAGAACATCGGCCTGTTCATCAACACCGACCTGGTCCCGGCCTGCCCGGCGACCATGGAGGAGCTCGTCTCGACCGGCAAGCAGCTCGTCTCGGACGGGAAGACCAAGGAGATCCTGTCGCTGCAGAGCGGCCAGTCCGGCGACGCGTATCACATCTATCCGCTGTTCGCCTCGGGCGGCGGGTCCTTCTTCGGCAAGACCGCCAGTGGTGACCCGGATCCGGCGAACGTGACCGTCGACTCGGCCGAGTCCATCGCTGCCGGCGAGCTGATCAAGGCCATCGGCGAGAAGGGCGACAAGGCCCTCAAGACGTCGATCGACAACACCAACGCCATCCCGCTCTTCTTCGATGGCAAGGCACCGTTCCTGGTCTCCGGGCCGTGGGCCGTCGCCGACATCGAGAAGTCCGGCACCAAGTACGACATCTGCCCGATCCCGCCGTTCGAAGGCAAGAA
Organism: uncultured Chloroflexia bacterium; assembly: GCA_963828965.1. Classification (GTDB taxonomy): domain Bacteria; phylum Chloroflexota; class Limnocylindria; order Limnocylindrales; family CSP1-4; genus SPCO01. Next base: position 119,700 of record CAWHGL010000002.1, on the reverse strand, counting down.
TCCGGCTGGCCCGTTCATCGGCGTCAACGGCTTCTACCTCGCGAGCAAGGGCAAGAACAAGGCGCTGGCCCAGGAGTTCGCCACGAACTTCCTGACCACGCAGGACGTCCAGGAAGCCTTCTATGCGGCGGAGCCGCGCCGGCCGGCGCTGCTCGCGGCGGTCGAGAGCGTCAAGGCGACCGACCCCAACATCGCCAAGTTCCAGGCCGCCGCCCAGGGCGGCACGATCCTGCCTGCGATCCCGGAGATGGGTCAGGTCTGGGGGCCCTTCGGGGTCGCCGAGGCCGCGATCATCAAGGGTGGTGACGTCAAGGCTTCCCTCGAGAGCGCGGCGAAGGCCATCCGGGACGGGATCGCCGCCCAGTAGTCGTTCGATGTCCGTCAGGCGGGTGCCGTCCTCGTGGGCGGCACCCGCCGACATCACCGGGTCCATAGCCCAAGGAGCCAGCTGATGACGGAGAGGGAGGCACCGCAGCGGGGCTGGGGCCTCAACGCCAATAGCGTCCGGGGTCTGCTCGGCAAGATCATCCTGCTCGGGGTGATCACGGCGATCGCCGTGTGGCTTGCCATCCCGCTCGTCGGGACGGAGCGATGGTCGCTCCTGATCCTGGTGATCGTCACCACGGTGCTGCTGTACGTCATCTTCCTGCAGCCCTGGCACATCCCGATCAAGTACATCATCCCCGGGACCATCTTCCTCATCGCCTTCCAGGTCATCCCGGTCGTCTTCACGGCCAGCACCGCGTTGACGAACTTCGGTGACGGGCACCGCGGGACGAAGGAAGACGCGATCACCTCGATCGAGAGCGGCTCGGTCCAACGGGTGGAGGGATCGGCCGAGTACGTCCTGACCATCGCCGCGAAGGCCGACCCGACGAGCGGTAACCTCGTCTACCTGCTCGTCGACCCGACCACGAAGGTCGCGCAGCAGGGCGACGAGGAGGGCCTGACGCCCTTCCCCGATGCCGTCATGAACGAGCGTGGCAAGATCACCGAAGCGCCGCAGGGCCTGGTCCTGCTCACGGCCGGTCAGGCCGCAGCGCGGTCCGCCGAGCTCGAGACCTTCGCCGTCCCGACGGACAACGGGGCGATCAAATCGCAGGGCCTCAGTCGTGCCTACGAGGGCCGCCCCACACGCGTGTTCGCCGAGGCCTGCGACTGCATCACCGGACAGGTGAGCGGCGAGGTCTGGACCGCCGACAACAGCGTGGGCTCGTTCATCGATGACGCCGGCAAGGCACTGCCCCAGGGCTGGCAGGTCAACGTCGGGCTCTCCAACTTCACCCGCGCGTTCACGGATCCGGCCGTCTCCGGCCCGTTCCTGAGCATCCTCGTGTGGAACTTCGCCTTCGCGTTCCTATCCGTGCTCATCACGTTCGTCGCCGGGCTCCTTGTGGCCATGGCCCTGAACTCGCCGGACCTGCGGGCGCTGCGCTTCTACCGGGTGCTCATCGTGCTGCCGTTCGCGATGCCGTCGTTCGCGATGCTCCTGGTCTGGCGCGACATGTTCAACCAGGACTTCGGGCTCATCAACCAGCTCACCGGCCAATCGATCAACTGGTTCGGCCAGGTCTGGACGGCACGGTTCGCCATCCTGCTGATCCAGTTCTGGCTGGGCTACCCGTACATGTTCCTGGTCTGCCTCGGGGCCCTCCAGGCGATCCCCAAGGACCTCACCGAGGCGGCCGCCGTAGACGGGGCCAAGCGCTACCAGGCGTTCCGGGCGGTGGTCTTCCCGCTGCTGCTCGTCGCCGTGGCCCCGCTGCTCATCTCGTCGTTCGCCTACAACTTCAACAACTTCAACATCATCGCCCTGACCACGAACGGCGGGCCGTTCCCGCCGGACAACCCGAGAGCGGGCGCCACGGACCTGCTGGTCAGCCTCGTCTACAAGCTCGCGTTCGCCGCGGGCGGCGCCCAGTACGGGTTCGCCGCCGCCGTCTCGATCCTCATCTTCATCATCGTCGCGACGGTGTCGATCATCGGCTTCCGCCGGACCGCTGCGCTCGAGGAGGTCAACCGATGACCGGGACGTCGTGGTTCGGGCGGGTCGGATGGCGGCATCTCGTCGCCATCGGGGCCTGCATCTTCGCCCTGTTTCCCATCGTGTTCGTGGTGAGCGCGGCGTTCAACCCGCTGGGCACGCTGAGCTCGAGCTCGATCATCCCGAGCGGGGCCAGCACGAGCAACTTCGAGGCGCTCTTCAACCGGACCAACTTCACGAACTGGTTCATCAACTCGATCATCATCGCCGGCTTCGCGACGGTCTTCTCGCTGTCGCTCTCGACCTTCGCGGCCTACGCGTTCTCGCGCTTCCGGTTCAGCGGTCGACGGCCGGGCTTGCTGTTCCTGCTGATCATCCAGATGTTCCCGCAGTTCCTGGCCATCGTGACCATCTACATCATGTTCACGACGATCTCGGAGCTGTATCCGCCGATCGGCTTCAACACGCCATGGAGCCTGGTCCTGCTGTACATGGGTGGCGCCCTGGGCGTCAACACCTGGCTCATCAAGGGCTTCTTCGACACCGTCCCGATCGAGCTCGACGAGTCGGCCAAGGTCGACGGCGCGTCGCACACGACGACGTTCTTCTCGATCATCCTGCCGCTCGTCACGCCGATCCTCGCGGTGGTCGGGGTGCTCTCGTTCATCTCGGCGATCAACGAGTTCCTGATGGCCAGCGTGTTCCTGACCCAGAGCGAATCGAAGACCCTGGCGGTCGGCCTGTACGGGCTGGTCGCCGGTGAACGCAACGCCAACTTCGGGGTCTTCGCGGCGGGCACGCTGCTCACCGCGATCCCGACGGTGCTCCTGTTCTTCTACTTCCAGAAGTACATCGCCGGCGGTCTGACCTCCGGCGCGGTCAAGGGCTGAGCCCCAGCCTCCGACCTGCCACGACGCGCACGAACCGAGCCGGCGGTGGCCCAGCGCGACCGCCGGCTCGACCCACCATGGGAGGGTGCAGGGTGACGCACGGATGACCGGGTCGTGGACGCCGGCCTGGGTCAAGGACGCGGTCTTCTACCAGATCTTCCCGGACCGGTTCGCGACCAGTGCCCTGGTCGCCAAGCCGGGAACGATGGAGGCATGGGACAGCCCACCGACCGTGCACGGATTCAAGGGCGGCGACCTGCTCGGGGTCGTCGAGCATCTCGACCACATCCAGGCCCTCGGGGCCAACGCGATCTATCTCAACCCGATCTTCCAGTCGGCGTCCAACCACCGCTATCACACGTTCGACTACCTGGCGGTCGACCCGCTGCTGGGCGGAGACGCGGCGCTGCGAGCGCTCCTCGATGCCTGCCATGAGCGAGGTATGCGCGTCGTGCTCGACGGCGTCTTCAACCACGCGAGCCGCGGGTTCTGGCCCTTCCACCATGTCCTGGAGGTGGGCCGCGCGTCGCCGTACCGGGACTGGTTCCACTTCAACGCCGAGGACCTCGAGGCCGGACGGCCGCTGCGTCCCTACCCCACCCAGGACATCGTCGTCGACCTCGCGACGATCACCGACGAGCAGCGGGCCGGCATCCATTCGCTGGCGACCTACGGCTACCGGGCGTGGTGGGGCCTGCCGGCCCTGCCCAAGCTCAACACCGACGACCCGCACGTCCGGGAGTACCTCCTCGGCGTCGCGGAGCACTGGCTGCGGTTCGGCGCCGATGGCTGGCGCCTCGATGTCCCGGAGGAGGTCCCCGACGAGTTCTGGCAGGTCTTCCGGACGCGGGTCAAGTCGGTCGACCCGGACGCCTACATCGTGGCCGAGATCTGGCACGAGAAGCCCCAGGACCTGCGCGGCGACATGTACGACGCGCTCATGAACTACCCGCTCGGCGCGGCGATCACGTCGTTCGTGGGCGCCGGGCGGCTCGACCGGCGCGTCCTGGATCAGCACATCACCGTGGGGCGGTCGGTCCACCCGGTGGACGGCGCGGGCTTCGCCGAGCGTCTCAGTCGCGCCCTGGGCGTCTACGAGCCGGACGTGACCGCCGTCCAGCTCAACCTGATCGACAGCCACGACACGCCGCGCTTCCTGTCGATGGTCGGCGGCGACACGACGAGCCTCCGCCTCGCGACGCTCATCCAGATGACGGTGCCGGGCGCGCCGAGCATCTACTACGGGAGCGAGATCGGGATGGCCGGGGAGATGGACCCGGCCAATCGCGCCGCCTTTCCCTGGGACCAGTCCGATTCGTGGGACACGGCGCTGCTCGCCTACATCCAAGGTGCGACCGCGCTGCGTCACGCGCACCCGGTCCTGCGCCACGGGAGCTTCGAGATCGTGACCGCCCAGGGCGGCGCGGTCGCCTATCGTCGCCGGCTGGATCGCGACGACATCGTGGTGGTGGTCAACGCCGGCGACGACGTGCAGCTCCTGTACCTGCCGGTGCCGGGGCTGGAGGGCCGCACGCTCGTGCCCCAGCGTTGGGCCGGCAGCCCCGCCGGGCTGGTCAGCGACGTCATCCCGGTCATCGACGGGTGGGCCGCCATCGAGATGGCGCCACGCGACGGCGTGGTGCTCCTGGCGGTCTGACCCGATGGCCGACACTCGGACCTGGTCCGACCCCGAGCACGGCTTCGCCATCGACGTGCCGGGCGTTGCGCCTTCGGGCGCGCCCGTCGCCGTCGACCACGAGACCACCGGTGACGCCCATCGGCTCCATGCCCACACCCCGGACCTGACCGAGATCTACGTTGAGGTCGTCTCGTACGCCGGGCGTCATCGACCATCGGGCTGCCCGCGACGACCAGCGGCGCGGCCTGGCCGAGCGCGATCCGGGCGCCACCGTCGTGGCCGCACCCGACGGAACGCTGCTCGGTCGGGCGGCGGCGAGCCTCGACTTCGAGGGCGTGCTCGGCGGGCAGCCGCGCCGGCGCCGGTTCGTGTGGCTCGACCTCGGACCGCGGACGCTGCGCATCGTCTGCGAACCGACGTCGCCCTCGAACGCCGCGATCATCGCGACCCTCCGGCCCCTCGAGGCGACCGCGACGTGACCGACGACCCAGTAGCCGACCCGGCCCTCGACCCGCTCGCGTCGCTCCACCACGACGGGTCGGAGCGCTACGTCGTCCCGGCTCCGGGCGTCGACCCGGATCGCCTGCGCATCGGCGATCGTGTCCGCATCCGCATCCGGACCGGTCTGGACGCGCCCGTGGAGCGGATCATCCTGCGGACCGCCCCCGACGGGGAACAGGTCTTCGAACCCATGACCGAGGTGGCGCCCGGACCGGCCTGTCGGTGGTGGGAGATCGCTCTCGTCGTCACGATGCCCTCCACCGGCTACCGGTTCCTCGTGCTGACGGCCGGGACGCACCGCTGGCTGAACGGCTCCGGCCTCCACGTGGAGATGCCCACCGATCGCGACGACTTCCAGCTGCTGGCCGGCTACGAACCGCCCCGCTGGCTGGCCGATCGCGTCTTCTACCAGATCTTCCCGGACCGGTTCGCGAACGGCGACCCCGCCAACGATGTCGTCGACGGAGCATGGACCTATCGCGGGCATCCGGCCCGCCAGCGCCCCTGGGACGCGCGGCCCGCACGCGATCGCTCGGCGATGGTCGAGTTCTTCGGTGGCGACCTCGCGGGGATCGAAGCGCACCTCGACCACCTCGTCGATCTCGGCGTCAACGCGATCTACCTGACGCCGATCTTCTCGACCCGCTCCAACCACGGCTACGACATCATCGATTACGACCACGTGGCCGACCACTTCGGTGGGGATGCCGCCCTGATCGCCCTGCGCGCGGCGACCCGCGATCGCGACATCCGGCTCATCCTCGATATCGCGCCCAACCACATCGGGGTGGAACACCCCTGGTTCCAGGCGGCGCAGGCCGATCCGGACGCACCGACCGCCCCGTACTTCGTGTTTCGCGAGCACCCCGACGACTACGAGTCGTGGCTGGGGGTGGGCTCCTTGCCCAAGCTCGACTATCGATCGCCGGCACTGCGTGACGTGATGTACGCCGGGCCGGACGCCGTGCTGCGTCACTGGCTGCGGCCGCCCTATGCCGCCGACGGCTGGCGCATCGACGTGGCCAACATGCTGGGCCGGCTCGGGCCGGTGCAGCTGGGCCCGGAGGTCGCCCGCGGGATGCGGGAGGCGGTCAAGGCGGAGAACCCCGAGGCGTACCTCATGGGCGAGCACTCCTACGATGCGATCGACCACCTCGCGGGCGACACGTGGGACGCGGTCATGAACTACCAGGGGTTCCAGCGCCCGGTCCTCGAATGGCTGCGCGGGACCGACCTGTGGAGTCACGCCAGCGGGTTCAACGTCCGCCTCGGGCCGTCGACGACCGCCTCCATGGTGCGCACCCTGGACGCCTTCCGGGCCCCCATCGCCTGGACGGTCGCGCGCAGCCAGTACAACCTGCTCGCCAGCCATGACACGGCGCGCGTGGTCACGGAGATGGCCGGCGACCGCGGCCGCATCCGGGCCGCATACGGGCTGCTCATGACCTATGTCGGGGTGCCGTCGATCGTGTACGGCGATGAGATCGGGCTCGAAGGCGTGGACGGCGGCGACGCTCGCCGCACGATGCCCTGGGACCCGGACCGATGGGACGACGACCTCCTGGCGTTCCTCCGCCAGCTCATCCACGTCCGGATCGGTTCCGAGGCGCTGTGTCGAGGCGGCTTCCAGGTCCTCGAGATAGGCGCAGACCACCTGGCGTACCTGCGTGACACGGATGCCGAGTGGGTCGTGGTCGTCGTCGGCCGAGGGCCGGATCCCCGGCCGGCGGGGCCGCTCCTCGTACGGCATGGCGCGATCCCTGATGGCGTGTCATTCACGGAGCTCCTCACCGGGGCGACCGTCGTCGTCACGGACGGGGCCCTGGACCTGCCGGCCACGCCGCCCGGCGTGGCGCTGTGGACGGCGACGACCGGGGCCCGGGGCAGCGCATGACCGAGCCGACGCGGGGGGTCTCGGCCGACTTCGTCTTCGGCACCCTGGCGACAGACGACTTGCGGCTTGCCCAGCTGCGGGCCACGACCTCCGGCGTGCACCACGGTCACGACCTCGTGCCGCTCGATCCACGACCGGGCGAGCCCGTCACGATCCGGGTCAGCGTCGGGCCGGCCGTCACGGCCGACCGCGTCACGGCCTACGTGACGACCGACGGCCGCGATCCCCAGGGCGAGCGGGGGGTGGCGACGGTCGGCGACGCCATCGAGCTCGAGCGCGTCGAGACCACCTGGGACACGCTCGTCTGGGGCTATCGCGAGACCTGGGCCGGGACGGTCCCCGGCCAGCCCGACGGCACGACCGTCCGCTACCGGATCGAGGCCTGGTCGGCGCACGCGCCCGGGTCGACGTGGGCGTCCGACATCGCCGGGGTCGTGGCCGGCGAGCGACCGCCCGGCGTGTCCGACCTCGATGCCGCGATGTTCTCGTTCGCGGGCTCCCTGTGGCCGATCCGGCGGACGGCGGCCGACGCCGTCCATGTCGACGACGAACGCGTCCCGGACTGGCTGCGCGACGCCGTGATCTACCAGGTCTTCGTCGACCGCTTCGCGACGACCGGCGGGGCGCCGTTCGCCGAGCCGGCCAGCCCGGGCGGCTTCTACGGCGGCACCATCCGCGGCGTCATCGAGCGGCTCGACCACATCGTCGAGCTCGGGGCCACGTGCATCTGGCTGTCCCCGGTCTTCCCCAGCCCGTCCCACCATGGCTACGACGCGACCGACTACGCGACCGTCGAGCCGCGCCTCGGCACCGAGGCGGACCTGCGCGAGCTCGTCGACCTGGCCCACGCGCGCGGCCTGCGGCTCATCCTCGACTTCGCCGTCAACCACGTGTCATCGGCGCATCCGGCGTTCGTCGCCGCGCTGGCCGACGAGCACGCGCCGGAAGCGAGCTGGTTCACGTTCACGCGCTGGCCGGACGACTACCTCTCGTTCTTCGGCGTCGCCGACCATCCGCAGATCGATGCCGACGACCCAGGTGCTCGCGACTACATGATCGACAGCGCGCGGCACTGGCTGGCGCTCGGCGTCGACGGCTTCCGGCTGCGACTACGCCCAGGGTCCCTCGCACGCGTTCTGGAGCGCGTTCCGTGCCGCGACTCGGGCCGCGGCGCCGTCGTCGATCACGCTCGGCGAGGTCGTCGAGACACCCGCCCTGCAGCGGACGTTCGCGGGGCGGATGGACGGCTGCCTCGACTTCATCGGGCAGCAGGCGCTGCGCGGCGCGTTCGGGTTCGGGACGCTCGGGCCGACGGCGCTCGACGACTTCCTGCGACGCCACCTGGCGTACGTGCCGGACGACTTCGTCCGGCCGACGTTCCTCGACAACCACGATATGAATCGCTTCCTGTGGGTGGTCGGGGGCGACACCCGCCGACTCCGGCTGGCCGCGCTGTGCCAGTTCACCCTGCCCGACCCGCCGATCGTCTACTACGGCACGGAGGTCGGGCTGTCGCAGGATCGCGACGTCCGTTCGGCCGACGGCAGCGGTCATCCGGAGGAATCGCGGCTGCCGATGCCCTGGGGCGCGGCGCAGGACGCCGACCTGCTGGCCTTCTATCAGGCCCTCGTCGCCGTGCGACGATCGATGGGCGCGCTGTGGCGCGGCACCCGGACCACCCTGCTCACCGACGACGCGTCCGGCGGCTACGCCTACGCCCTCGAGGGGACATCTGACGGCACCTCGCGCCGGGCCGTGGTCGTCCTGAACCTGCACGCCACGCCCCTGACGACCGCGATCGAGCGCGCGACGGGGCTCGAGGTCGCGCTCGGTACCGATGGATCCGTCCGTCAGGCGGGTGCGACGATCGAGCTCGGACCGTACGCGGGGGCGATCCTCGCCTGAGCGCCACGTCCAGCATCGACGCCGGTCGACACCGGGCGTACGATTCGGGCGTGGGGGCCGGCGCCGGACGGCCGGCAGCCGACCCGCCCGCTCGTGAAACGGTCGTGATGACGATGCCGATCGAACCCAGCTGGCGCCTGGCGTTGTTCTTCCTGGTCATCGTGGGCGCGTACCTGCTCGGCAGTCGCTGGCCGCAGCGCATCCGACACCTGCACCTCACCTACTTCCGGCCGTGGCGTGGCGACCCCTGGCCCCAGGGCGTGCAGGAGGACAACGACGTCCGCTGGAGCTGGCACCCGGCGGCTGCGGGCGGCGGGCGCCGCACGAGCCGGGACCGGCGACGGCGATGACCGCGTCACCGTCGATCACGTGCGGGCCATCCGCATCGGGCGCCCCGACCACCGGGATTAGTCGGGGCGGTGCGTCCGTTCCGGCGCACTGACCTCCGCCAGGCGACCCTCCAGGAAGGCCCGTTCGGTCGTGTTGCTCGTGAGGTCGAGCGCCCGGCGATAGGCCGTCGCCGCCTCCGACCGACGGTCTAGCCGGCGCAACAGGTCGGCCCGCGCCGAGTGCAGGTACGGATATCCGTCGATGGCGCCGCCGGCCGCGATACCGTCCATCAGGGCGAGCCCGCGGGCCGGTCCGTCGGCCATGGCGACCGCCGCCGCCAGGTTGAGCTCGACGACTGGCGACGGGTCGAGCCGCACGAGGGCGAGATACAGGGCCACGATCTGTGGCCAGTCGGTCGCCTCCGCGGTCGGGGCCCCGTCATGGAGGGCGGCGATCGCCGCCTGGAGCTGGTACGGACCCGGCCGGCCTCGGACCAGGGCGGCCTCCACGAGGGCCGTCCCCTCCGCGATCCGGCCCGCGTCCCAGCGCCTCCGGTCCTGCTCGCCGAGCAGGACGAGCTCGCCGGCCGATCCGGTCCGGGCGTCCCGCCGGGCGTCGTGGAGCAGCATCAGCGCGAGCAACCCGCTCGCCTCCGGCTCGTCGGGAAGCAGCGCCACCACGACCCTGGCCAGGCGGATGGCCTCGGTGGTCAGCTCGCGCCGGACCAGGGCGTCGCCCGACGACGCCGCGTACCCCTCGTTGAACACGAGATAGAGGACCCGCAGGACGCCATCGAGCCGCTCGGGGAGCAGCTCGACGGGTGGCACGCGGTAGGGGATCCCGGCGTCGCGGATCTTGCGCTTCGCGCGGACGAGGCGCTGGGCGAGCGTCGGCTCGGGGACGAGGAACGCGCGCGCGATCTCCGGTGTCGTGAGGCCGCCCAGCGTGCGCAGCGTGAGCGCGACCCGCGCGTCCATCTGCAGGGCCGGGTGACAGCACGTGAAGATGAGGCGCAGTCGATCGTCCGCGATCGGCATCGCATCCTCCTCCTCGTCGGGCTCGATCTCGGCGAGCTCGGCCTCGATGATCGTCGTGCGCCCGAGCTCCTCGGTCTTCTCGCGCAGCCGCTGGCGCCGGCGCAGTCGATCGATCGCGCGGTTGCGCGCCGTGGTCGTGATCCAGGCGCCCGGGTTGTCCGGCACGCCCCGCTCCGGCCAGGTCTCGAGAGCCGTGATGAACGCGTCCTGGACGGCTTCCTCGGCCAGGTCGAAATCGCCGAGGACGCGGATGAGCGTCGCGACCGCCCGGCCCTGCTCCTCGCGGAAGACCCGGTCGACGACGGCCTTGGCGGTCGGGTCGGTGGTCGTCAGACGGCGCTGGCCGCTTCGATCGGGGCGCCCATGCCGGTGGCTGCCCAGTCGACGATGGGCCGGATCTCCACGGACCCGTGCGCCGCGCCGGGGATCAGGGCCGCGTAGGCGATCGCCTCGTCGAGGTCGGCGGCCTCCACGACGTAAAACCCGCCAAGAGCTTCCTTGGTCTCCGCGAATGGCCCGTCCGTGGTCAGTGTCTGGCCGTCGCGCACGCGGACCGTGGTCGCGGTCGCGATCGGGTGCAGTGCCTCACCCCCGCGCAAGGCTCCCGCCTCGCGGACATGGCTGGTGAAGACGTTGTAGCCGGCCATCTCGGCCTCCATGGCCTCGCCGGACACCTCTTCGGTGGGCTCCTCGCCATAGATCAACAGGGCGTACTGCACATCGGCCTCCTGCGCTCGGGTCGGACGGCTGGTCCACCGCCGTCGACAGGGCGACGAACGGGCACCGCGCGAATCGACACCTCGAGCGACGAGTCTAGCGAGGGTGTCCATCGCGCGGCTCGGCCGGTATCGTTGGAGCATGGCCAGCCCGAAGGAGACGCTCGAGATCGCCGGACACGAGGTCTTGATCTCCAATCCCCAGAAGGTCTACTTCCCCGACGCGGGCTTCACGAAGCTCGATGTCGTGCACTACTACCTCGCCGTCGCGGACGGCGCGCTGACCGGCGTGCGCGGCCGTCCGATGGCGCTCAAGCGATTCGTCGACGGGATCACCAAGGAGCCGTTCTTCCAGAAGCGCGCACCCGACAACACGCCCGACTGGATCCGCCAGGCGGAGCTCACGTTCCCGTCGGGACGCACGGCGTCCGAGATCGTGGTCGACGACGCGGCGGCCCTCGCCTGGATCGTCAATCTCGGCTGCATCGACCTCAACCCGCACCCGGTCCGGGCGGATGACCTCGACCATCCCGACGAGCTGCGGGTGGACCTCGACCCGGTGCCGGGCGTCGGCTGGTCGCAGATCCGCGACGTGGCGATGGTGTGCAAGGAGGCCCTCGAGGCGGTCGGGCTCGTCGGCTGGCCCAAGACATCCGGGTCGCGCGGGATCCACATCAATGTCCGGATCTCGCGTGACTGGACGTACCCGGAGGTGCGCCGCGCGGCCCTGGCCCTCGCCCGCGACGTGGAGCACCGCGCCCCGGATGCAGCCACGTCCAAGTGGTGGAAGGAGGAGCGCCACGGCGTGTTCCTCGACTACAACCAGAACGCCAAGGACCGGACGGTCGCCTCGGCCTACTCCATCCGGCCGCTGGCCGACGCCCGTGTCTCCACGCCCCTGACCTGGGATGAGGTCCCGACCGTCGAGGCCGAGGCGTTCACGATCCAGACCGTCCCGCAGCGGTTCGCCGAGATCGGCGATCCCGGCGCCGGCATCGACGACGCGGTCGGCTCGCTGGATGGGCTCCTGGAGCTGTCCGCCCAGCACGAGCGCGAGGGCGAGGGCGACGCCCCGTGGCCGCCGAACTACGCCAAGCAGGCCGGGGAGCCGCCGCGGGTCCAGCCGTCGCGCAAGCGCCGGCCCGATTCCGAGTACGAGGCCGGCCGTGGCGCGGCCGGCGGTCCGCCGCCCGAGGTCGCCGCCGAGCGTGCCGCGGCCGTCGCCGCGGGCGACCCGAATGCCGGGCTCCCGACGGAGTGGGAGGGCTCGCGCCCCACGCCGACCGGTCGCCGCAAGACGAACATCCCGGTCATCGAGATCTCGCGCGCCGCGTCGAAGGCGGAGGCCCTCGAGGGGCTCGAGCGCTGGAAGGTGCGTCACCCCGAGGCGGCGAGCCACCTCGACGTCGCGGACGTCCTCGTCGACGGGATGCGCGGCCGGTCGTCGCTCTGGTACCGCGTCCGGGTCAACCTGATCCACGTGCCGGAGGCGGACCGCCCCGCCCAGGAGCCGCTCGACCCGGACTACGACCCGTGGGCCGGCTACGAATGGCCGGACAAGGCGGGGCAGGTCGAGCGCGCGCCGCGCAAGAAGGCCGCCGCGGCGACGCCCGACGCGGCGACGCCCGACCCGGCGGCGCCCGACGTCCCCGCGGAGCCATCCGACTCGGACGACGCATGACCCGCGACGACCTGCGGGTGGCGCTGGACCGCGCTGCCGCGGGCTGGGCCGCCGGCGATGCGACCGCGGTCGGTGATGCGTTCGCCGAGGACGTCGAGTACCTCGATCCGTTCCTGTATCACTTCCACCATCGCGTGGACCTGCTCCCGTTCTTCGAGCCACCGCCGGGCGGCCACCACGTGACCTGGCACACGATCCTGTGGGACGACGTGGCCCAGACCGGGGCGGTCGAGTACACGTACGAAGGCCATCACCGGTACCACGGGGCGGCGATCGTCCGTCTGGACCCGGACGGACGGATCGCGCTGTGGCGCGAATGGCAGCATCGCGATGACGCCCTCGACTGGGATGCCCGCCTCGCCGGGCCACCGGTCGACGCATCGCTCCTGGCGGCCATCGACCACGTCCAGCTCGGGATGCCCGGCGGCGGCGAGGACGGCGCCCGATCGTTCTATGGCGGGATGCTCGGCCTCCGGGAGATCACGAAGCCCGAGGCCCTGGCGGCGCGCGGCGGGATCTGGTTCGCCGGTCGGGAGGTCGCCTTGCACCTGGGCGTGGAGCCCGACTTCCGGCCCGCGACGAAGGCCCATCCTGGCTTCGTCGTGGACGATCTCGCGTCAGTCCGCGAACGCCTCGCGGCCGCGCGGCGTACCCATCGTCGAGGACGACAGCGGCCTCCCGGTAGCGCGCTGCTACGTCCACGATCCGTTCGGCAACCGGATCGAGCTCATCGACGCGGTCGATGCCGGGTTCAGCGTGACGGCCCGGGCCGAACCGGCCTAGACCTCAGCCGCCGGCCGGCGCCGCCGCTCCGCCTACGTGCCGAAGACCTCGCTCAGCAGGTACGGGGTCGTCGTCTCGAGCTGGTCGTAGCGACACGCCTCCGGCGGCTTGTCGGAGCGCCAGCGGACGAACGTCGTGGCGTGGCGGAACCGATCGCCCTGCAGGTGGTCGTAGGCGACCTCGGCGACCCGTTCGGCGCGGAGCGGCTCCCAGGACAGGTCCTTGCCGCGGTTCCAGCGGGACGTCGCGCCGGGCAGACGCTGACCCGATGCGTCCGCATCGCCCATCGACGACCATTCCGCCCATTCCTGCCATGGATGGCCGTCGAGCGCGTCGACGCGCAGGGGTGCCAGCTCCTCGGCGAGGGCCGCTCGCCGATCCCACGAGAAGGACGACGTCACTCCGACGTGGTGGAGCTTGCCCTCGTCGTCGAAGAGACCGAGCAACAGCGACCCGACGTGCGTGCCCGGGCCGTTCTTGTGCCAGCGGAAGCCGGCCACGACGCAATCGGCCGTGCGCTGGTGCTTGATCTTGAGCATCGCCCGCTTGCCCGGCTGGTAGGGCGCCTCGAGCCGCTTGGCGACGACGCCGTCGAGACCGGCGCCCTCGAACTTGTCGAACCATTCGGCGGCGATGGCCCGGTCGCGGGTCGCGGGTGTCAGGTGGACCGGCGGCTCCACCTCCGCCAAGCACCGATCTCGAGCCGCGCCCGCCGCTCCTCCTGCGGGACGGTCCGCAGATCCTCGTCACCGAGCGCGAGCAGGTCCCAGGCCACGAAGGACGCCGGGGACGCCTCGGCCAGCATCTTCACCCGGGATGCGGCGGGGTGGATGCGCAGCAGGAGCGCCTCGAAGGCGAGTCCCTCGTCGCTCGTGATCACGACCTCGCCGTCGAGCACGCAGCGCTCGGGCAGGGCCGCGCGGAGCGGCTCGGCGAGCTCCGGGAAGTAGCGATCGAGCGGCTTGAGGTCGCGCGACTGGGTGTAGATCTCGTCCCCGTCGCGGAAGACGATCGCTCGGAACCCGTCCCACTTCGGTTCGAACAGCCAGCCATCGCCCTCGGGCAGCCCGTCGACGGCCTTGGCGAGCATCGGCGCGAGCGGGGGCTGGAACGGCAGGCGCAGGGTCATCGATGGGAGTGTACCGGCGGGAACCGCCGACCGGACCGACGCGTCCCCGCGGTGCCATCGGCGCCCGTGGGGTGGCCGGTGCGTCACGGAGGGCCATCAGATGCGCACCATCCGTCCATCCCTCGCCATCGGCGCGGGCACGATCCTGCTCCTGTCCGTCGTCCTGGCCGCCTGCGCCTCGAGTGGCGCGCAGTGCCCCGGCCGGCGGCCTGACGGACGTCGGCTCGACCGGCGAGAACTACGCCGGCGGTCCGGCACCCGCTGCCACCGCGGCCCCGAGCGCGGCATCGGCCTTCGCCCCCGGCGAGGAGCAACAGCCCGGAGACGGCGTCGGCGCCCCGGTCGACGACGCGAAGATCGTCCGGACCGGCACGATCGACCTCCAGGTCCGCGATGTCACCCGGGCCCTGCAGACGGCCCGCGACGGGATCCGGGCGATGGGCGGCTACATCGGGGCGTCGCAGACGAGCAACCAGAACGACCAGCCGTACGCCAGCGTCACCTACCGCATCCCGGTCGCCCGCTGGGAGGACGCGCTGGACCTGCTGCGCAACCTCAACGGCCAGACCACCAAGGTCGTCACCGAGCAGACCGACGCCGTGGAGGTCACCGGGGCCGTGGTCGACCTGCAGGCCCGCATCGCCAACCTGCGGGCCAGTGAGGCCGCGCTCCAGGAGATCGCCGCCAAGGCGATCCGTGTCTCCGACGTGCTGGAGGTCCAGGCCCAGCTGACGTCCGTCCGTGGCGAGATCGAGTCGATGAGTGCCCAGCTCAAGGACCTCGAGGACCGCGCGAGCTACGCGACCCTGACCGCCACCTACGGCGTCCCGGTCGTCGCCGTCCAGGTCGCCACCCAGGACTGGGACCCGAAGGCGGTCGTCGATCAGGCGACGGCGAGCCTTGTCGACCTTCTCCAGGCGATCACGACGGCCGGGATCTGGTTCGCCATCGTGTGGCTGCCGATCCTGCTCGTCCTCGGCGTCGTCAGCCTCATCGCGTATCGGGTCCTGCGGCGTCGCCGACCGACGCGCTCCGGCGGGGA
This sequence comes from uncultured Chloroflexia bacterium, assembly GCA_963828965.1. Taxonomy (GTDB): domain Bacteria; phylum Chloroflexota; class Limnocylindria; order Limnocylindrales; family CSP1-4; genus SPCO01. The sequence goes on along the minus strand of CAWHGL010000002.1, from coordinate 104,169 downwards.
TGACGGGCCGGACGACACCGGAACAGGGCTCCCGACGCCGAGCACTCCACCCGTGGACGGAGCGGTCGCCGCCGGCTGACCGGGGCATCGCGGGACTCACGGGCGCGGTCGCGCCCGTGGGCCGCGGGCGCCGACACGCCCGTGGCACCATCCGTGGATGACCGACCAGGGCGAACGCTACGACCGCATCGCGGTCGGCTATGAGCGCTGGTGGGCGCCCGTGCTGGCGCCCAGCGCGAGCCTTCTCCTGGACCGGATCGACCCGTCCATCGACGCCGGCGCGCGCGACCTGATCGACATCGGGGTCGGCACCGGCAACCTCGCGCTCGCGGCCGTGCGCCGCTGGCCCACGACGATCGTGACCGGCATCGACGCCTCGAGCGAGATGCTCGTCGCGGCCGACCGCATCGCCGACGGGCTGCTCGGCGGCGACCGGGCGCGCTTCCGGACGGTCGCGGCGGTCGCCGCCGACCTGCCCTTCGCGGACGGAGCCTTCGACCTCGCGATGTCGTCGTTCGTGCTCCAGCTCGTGCCGAGCCGACCCGAGGCGCTGCGCGAGATCCGGCGGGTGCTGCGGCCGGGCGGGACCCTCGCCTACGTGACGTGGCTGGCGGACCGGACGCCCTTCGCGCCCGATGGCGTGTTCGACCGGCTGCTCGCCGACTTCGGCTTCGAGGACGAGCCCGGTGACGACCGGAGCGGCGACGTCCCGTCGGCGGCGCACGGCCGCCGCCGAGCTGCGGCGCGCCGGGTTTCGCGACGTCACCGCCGAGAGCGGCGATGCTGGCGCACCCGTTCACCGTCGAGAGCTACATCGGCTTCCTCGTCGAGTTCGACGAGGAGAGCACCTTCGAGTCGATGGGTCGCGCGGAGCGACGGCGGTTCCTGGCGCGTCTCCGCGAGGGCTGATGCGCCTGGACCCGGACGAGCTCGTCTTCCGCGCCCCGATCGTCTACGCCTCGGGGCGGCGCTCCGCACGCTGAGCGGCGGCGAGATCCTGCCGGGCGGGCCCGGCCGGCGTCCCGCCTGAGGGTCAGCTGTCGGCGTCGCCGCCGCTGTCGCCCTCGGATGCGCTCTCGCCCTCGGCGCCCTCGGCCTCGCCCTCGGCGCCCTCGCCCTCGGCGACCACCGGGACCTCCTCGACCTCGACGCGCGGCGCCTGGACCTTGGCGATGATCTCGTCACCGTCGGTCAGCAGCGTGACGTCGCCGGGGATCGTCAGGTCGCGGACGTGGAGCTGGGTGTCGAAGTCGACCAGCGACTCGATCGAGTACTCGATCGACTGGGGCAGGTGATCCGGCAGCGCCCGGACCTTGACCGTCTCGGTGACGTGCAGGAGGGTGCCGCCCAGCTGAGCGATGGCCACCGACTCGCCGATCGGGACGAGCGGCACGTCGACCGTGAGCTCCTCGGTCATCTTGACCAGGAACAGGTCGAGCGTGGAGCGGCCCGCCGGTTGACCGGGTGGACCTGCACGCCGTTGATCAGGACCGGCTTGGCCTTCTGGCCATCGATCGTGAGGTCGACCAGGGTGTTCGGGCCGGTGTGCTTGCGCAGGAGGTCGAACTCGTGCGCGTCGACGGTCACGTTGGCGGAGCCTTCGCCGTGGCCATAGACGACGGCCGGGAGGCGGCCGGCCTTGCGCAGGCGACTGACGGCCTTGCCGGTCACCTCGCGGTGCTCGGCGGTCAGCGTCGGACGGGTCGTGGACATCGGATCGGGACCTCTGTGGCGGTTCGTGTGGGATCGGGCTGCGGCTCGCCGGCGGGCCGGAAGTGGCGAGGCGCCCGGAGCGGGAGCGCAGGATACCACGAGCGTGCGCCGACCCACGTCCGCGGGCGCCGGTGCGAGGCCCGTCTGCGGGCTCGGGCCCCAGTCGGTGTAGCATCCCGCCGTGGCCGCCACCATCCTCATCGTCGAAGACGAGCACGCCGTCGCGCGTGGCATCCAGTACGCCCTGCAGCAGGAGGGCTACGACGTCGGCGATCGCCCGCTCCGGCGAGGAGGGTCTCGAGATCGCCACCCGGGAGGCGCCCGACCTCGTCGTCCTCGACGTCCGGCTGCCCGGCATCGACGGGTTCGAGGTCCTGCGCCGCGTGCGCGCGGCCGGGGCCAAGATGCCGATCCTCGTCCTCACCGCGCGCGACGACGAGGTCGACAAGGTCATCGGGCTCGAGCTCGGCGCCGACGACTACCTGACCAAGCCGTTCGGGCTGCGCGAGCTGCTGAGCCGGATCAAGGCCCTGCTGCGGCGCTCGTACGGCGACCTCGCCGACGCCGCCGGCGGGCGGGTCATCCGCCACCAGGACCTGGTCATCGACCTCGAGCGGCGGCGCGTCCAGCGCGGCGCCCGGCGGATCAGCCTGACGCCGACCGAGTTCGAGATCCTCCGCCACCTGGCCACCCGTCCGGGTCGCGTCTACACCCGCGGCGAGCTCCTGGAGCTGCTGCGCGACTACGAGGCGCTCGACCAGGACGAGAAGACCATCAACGTCCACGTCAGCCACCTGCGCGAGAAGATCGAGGACGACCCGGCGTCGCCGACGTTCGTGCTCACGGTCCGCGGTGTCGGCTACGCCTTCGCCGAGCGCTGAGGTCGCGCTCGCCGATCAGGAACCGTCGCTCCCCGCGCGCGTGCGCCGGCGCGTTCGGCGCCTCATGCCGCACACGTTCCAGGGTCGCCTGACCGTCGCCTTCGTCGCGGTCATCGCGCTGACCCTCGGTCTCGTGACGATGCTCGTCCTCAACCGGCTCGACGACTACTTCACGAGCCAGCAGACCGAGGACCTGCGCGTCCGCTCGGAGACCGTCGCGGGCTACGTCCAGGTCCTTGCCGAGAACGCCACCAAAGGGCGACCCGATCCTCGATGTCGGACGGCACCGTCGACGAGCGGGTCGTCGGCCGCGCTGCAGGACGCCGGGATCCGCCATTTCATCGCGGACCGGCTCGGGCCAGGCCGACGTCACGATCCAGTTCGGCCTGGCCGCGTCGAACGGCGAGCAGGTCGTCTTCCTACCCAGTCCGAACGGCCTCTTCCGCACGAACCTCCAGGCCGGTCCGGCCAAGGGCCAGACGCGCGAGCCGACGTCGGTGCCGGAGGCCTACGGGGCCGGGCCGCCCTGGGCGCGCTACCGGATCGACGTCACGCTGGCCAATCCGTACACCTATCGGGCGACGGCGCTGGCCAACGTGACCGGCCTGCTGGCCGCCGTCGCGCTGTTCGCCCTGGGCCTGTCCGTGGTCGTCTCGGCCGCCCTCGCGCGCCGGTTCACCACGCCGCTGCGCCAGCTCACCGAGGCGTCCCGAGGGCTCGCCGAGGGCGACCTCTCCCGCCGCGTGTCGACGAGCCCGCGCCGGACCGGCTCCTCGGAGATCGCCGAGCTGGCCGTCCAGTTCAACGCGATGGCCGACCGCCTCGAGGAGAGCGTCGAGATCATCCGCCGGGACCGCGACCGGAGTCGCGACTTCCTCGCCGACGTCTCGCACGAGCTGCGCACGCCGCTGGCCGCCCTGCGCACGTTCAACCAGCTCCTCCTCGAGTCCGCCGGCGGCGATCCCGAGCTCCGCCACGAGTTCCTCGAGTCGAGCGCCGGGCAGATCGAGCGCCTCGACTGGCTCGCCCAGAACCTGCTCGAGCTCTCGAAGCTCGACTCCGGCCTGGTCCTCCTCGACCTGCGCCCGGACGACCTGCGCGCCGCCGTCGAGTCGGCGGCCCATCAGCACGACGCCGTCGCCCGGCGCCGTGGCGTGAGCCTGACCGTCGTCCTGCCCGACCACCCGATCCGCATCCGGCACGATCCGCCCCGCGTCGGCCAGGTCGTCGCCAATCTCGTCGGCAACGCCATCAAGTTCACGCCGCGCGGTGGTTCGGTCCTGGTCGAGGTGGCCGCCACCGCCGACGGCGCCCGGATCGACGTGACCGACACCGGCGTCGGCATCGACCCGACCGAGCTGCCGCACATCTTCGAGCGCTTCTATCGCGGCTCGCGTTCCAACGAGGCGCGCGGCAGCGGCTCGGGTCTGGGCCTGGCCATCGTCCACAGCATCGTGGACATGCATGGCGGCACGGTCGAGGTGTCCAGCGGGGCCGGTGCGGGCAGCCACTTCACGGTCCGCTTGCCGCGCGACCCGCGCGAGGTCGCCGGCACCCCGGCCGCGGCCCGGGCCGATGTCGCGACCGCCGCCGAGGGCGACGAGCGGATCGCCGGCACGGCCCCGCCGCTCACCCCGCCCGACCCGGGACCGGACGCGTCGCCGAGCGGCCCGACCCCCGCGCAGGACAGCGTGGCGAACATGACGGAAACTTCACCGTCCGACGCATCCCACATGAATCCGGCATCGGCACCCTGAAGGCTGCAGATCCGTTCATCGGCCGCTCACCGGCCGACCCCAGGGGTAGCACGAACCGATGACCGATCCATTCCGCCCCGATGACCCCGAGCTGACCCGCCGCATCGACGTCCCCGACCCGGGCACGGCCGACCCGGCTGCCGACGCCACACCCACCCCGGCATCCACCTCCACCCCCGCGGCCGAGCCGCTCGCCCCGACGATCGGACGCTACTCCACGACCCCCGAGGCGCGTCCGGCGTGGTCCCGTCACGAGGAGCCGATGATGGCCCCGACCCCGGAGCGCTGGTACGAGCCGGCCCCGGCAGTCGGCACGGCCGCCGTCGCTCCCCCGACGCCGACCCCGACGGGCGGCTCGCGCGGTGGGGCCGGCATGATCGTCGCGTCGGCCCTCCTCGCGGCCGTGCTCGCCTCGGGCGGCACGGTCATCGCCCTGCAGGCCACGGGCTCGCTCGATCAGCCGACGCCCGTCGCCTCGAGCTCGACGGGCCAGACGGTCGGCTCGGCGCAGCCGGTCACCATCGACGAATCGTCGGCGACCATCGACGTCGCGGCCAAGGTCAACCCGGCCGTCGTGCAGATCACGACCTCGGGCGACGCGAACCCGGATCTCGGCATCATCCCCGCGACCGGCGTCGGCTCGGGCGTCATCTACGACCCGGCCGGCTGGATCCTGACGAACCGCCACGTCATCGAAGGCAGCGACACGATGAAGGTCGAGCTCAACGACGGGCGCAGCTTCACCGGCTCCGTCTACGGCATCGACACCCTGACGGACCTCGCCATCGTCAAGATCGACGGCACGGATCTCCCGGCCGCCGCCCTCGGCCACTCCGACTCGCTCAAGGTCGGCCAGCTCGTGATCGCCATCGGCAGCCCGCTCGGCACGTACTCGAACTCGGTCACGAGCGGGATCGTGTCGGCCAAGGGCCGCTCGATCACCACCGACGACGGCGACAACCTCAACAACCTCATCCAGACCGACGCCGCGATCAACCCGGGGAACTCGGGCGGGCCGCTGCTCGATGCCAACGCCAGCGTCGTGGGCATCAACACGGCCATCGCCGCCGACAGCAACGGGATCGGGTTCGCCATCCCGATCGACATCGCCCGCCCGATCATGGAGCAGGCGCTCGCGGGCAAGGAGCTGTCGCGACCGTACATGGGCGTGACCTACACGACGATCACCCGCCAGCTCGCCACGGCCGACAACCTGCCGGTCAACGATGGGGCGCTCATCGGCGGCGGCACGGGCGGCGCAGCGATCCAGCCGAACGCGCCCGCCGCCAAGGCCGGCCTGCGCGAGGGCGACATCATCGTCAAGGTCAACGGCACGGCGATCGACGGGGCGCACCCGCTCGACGCGACGCTCAGCCAGTTCGCTCCCGGCGACACGGTCTCGGTCGAGATCCTGCGCGACGGCGACACCATGACGGTGTCGTTGACCCTGGGGACGCGACCCGCGAACTGAGGCGCGGCGACCTGTGGTCAGCCCGCGGGGCGACGCCGGGTGATCTCGACCGCGGCGTAGTCGAGCGGTCCATCCAGCTGGACGGCCGGCTTGCGCACGCGGACCGTCACGGCGTCGACCGGGAAGCCGGCCAGCACGTCGCGGGCGATCGACTCGGCCAGGGTCTCGAGCAGCCGGACCGACTCGCCCTCGACGATGCGACGGACCGTGGCGTCGACCTTGCCGTAGTCGACGGTCCGAGTCAGGTCGTCGCTCCGCCCGGCCGGGCCCAGGTCCAGCTCGAGCTCCACGTCGACCTCGAAGGGCTGGGGCTGCTCGCGCTCCCAGTCGTAGAACCCGTGACGGCCCTCGAGCTGCAGGTTGGCGAGGATGATCCGGTCGCTCATCGGGAGCCTCCTGGGTCTGGCTCGGCCCGCCAGCGGCCGCGGACGATGGCGTCGGCCACGCGCGCCGCGCGCACGTTCGGTCGCACGTCATGGACGCGCACGATGTCCACGCCGGCCGCGATGCCGAGGGCGGTCGTGGCCAGCGTTCCCTCCAGTCGGTCCTCGGGCGGCAGGTCGAGGATGCGGCCGATGGTCGACTTGCGCGACGTGCCCAGCAGGACGGGCCGACCGAGACCGCGCAGCTCGGCCAGGTGGCGCAGCAACGTGACGTTGTGGTCCGCCGTCTTGCCGAAGCCGATGCCCGGGTCGACGATCACGTCCGTCTCCGGGATCCCGGCCGCCACCGCGCGCTCGACCGCGGCGCGGAGGTCGGCGATGACCTCGGCGACGACGTCCTCGTACACGGCCCGCTCGCGGTTGTGCATGACGATGAGCGGGACGCCGTGGGTGGCCGCGACGGCCGCCAGCGCTCCCGCGTCCGGTCCGACGCCCCACACGTCGTTGACCAGGTCGGCCCCGGCCGCGATGGCCGCCTCGGCCACCTCGGCCTTCGTCGTGTCGACGCTGATGGGCATGTCCGGCAGGGCGGCGCGAACGGCGGCGACGACGGGGACGACCCGCGCGCGCTCGGTCGCCGCGTCGACCGGTCTCGTGGCCGGGCCGGGTGGACTCGCCCCCGATGTCGAGCAGGTCGGCGCCCTCGTCGGCCATGGCCCGGGCCTGGTCGACGGCCCGCTGGATCGGGTCGTCGGAGGCGGCCAGCAGCCCGTCGCCGGAGAACGAATCGGGGGTGACGTTGAGGATGCCCATGACGAAGGTGCGGGTGCCCCAGGCGAAGGTCGTCGGCCCGATGCGCGTCGGCGGCAGCGTCACGGCCGTCATCGCCCGGGGCGGCCGTCGGTGGCGTCGGGACGCGTCGAGGCCGGGTCGCGCAACGCCGGGTCGTCCACGAGGTGCGCGCGGACGGCCCCGACGAGGTACAGCGACCCCGCGACGACGGTCAGGCCGCGACCATCGTGCGCGGCGATGGCCCGTTCCGTGGCCGCGATCGGGTCGTCGACGGCATGGACCGCCGCGACGTCCGGAGCCAGACGCCGCCAGACCGCCGCGAGGTCGGGGGCCGGCATCGCCCGCGGCGACTCGGGCAGGCTCGTGGCGATGACCGTGGCGCCGGCCAGGGCCGGACTCGCGGCCAGCGCCGCCACGACGCCGTCGACGTCCTTGTCGGCCATCGATGCGGTCACGACGACGGGCGGGCCGGTGTCGGGCAGGAACGGGCGCAGGTCGGTCAGGGCCTCGGCGAGGGCGACCGCGCCGGCCGGGTTGTGCGCCCCGTCGAGCAGCACGTGCCCGCCGCCCGGGGTGTCCAGCAGCTCGAGGCGGCCCGGCCACACGGCGTTCGCGTAGCCGTGCCGGCGGGCGTCCGGGTCGGCGTGGGCGATGCCCGCGCGCTCGAGGGCATCGAGGATGGCGTCCGCGACCGCGACGTTGGCCGCCTGGTGGCGGCCGCGCAGGCCCACCCGCGTCTCGCCGAGTCCGGGCAGCAGCACCGTCAGGCCGTCCCGGCCGACCGCCACGACCGGCGCCGCGGGCACGATCGTCAGCGGGGCCCCGACGCGTCGCGCCCGGCGCTCGACGACCTCGAGCGCATCACCGACCGCGCCGGTCACGGCGATGTCGCCGTGCTCGATGATGGCGGCCTTCTCGCGGGCGATCGCCACGATCGTCGGGCCGAGCTGCTCCATGTGGTCGAGGGCGACGTTGGTGACCGCGGCCACGCCCCCGTCCCACGCATGCGTGGCGTCGAGGCGGCCGCCCAGCCCGACCTCGACGAGGGCGACGTCGAGGTCGGCTTCGGCGAAGTGCCGGAAGACGACCGCGGTCAGGAGCTCGAACTCGGTCGGGTCGCCGTGGCGCGGGGCGACGGCATCGGCCACGGCCAGGACCGCCGCGACGTGGCGGGTGAAGTCCGCCGCGTCGATGGGCCGGCCGTCGACGACGATCCGTTCCCGATAGCTCACGAGATGGGGCTTGGGCGTCTCCCCGACCCGCAGGCCGGCCGCGCGCAGCGCCGCGCCGGCGAGGGCGAGGACGCTGCCCTTGCCGTTGGTGCCGGCCACGAGCGCGCCACGCACGGCGAGCTGTGGGTCGCCGAGGGCGTGGAGCAGGGCGCGAGTCCGGCCCAGACCCAGCCGGATCCCGAATCGACCACGGTCGGCCAGCGCGGCGAGAGCCTCGTGGTACTCGAGCGATGGGGACGGGCCGGCGACGGTCACTCGCGGGTCAGTTCGTCCTCGTAGAACACGCACTGGTTGAAGCGGGGCGTCAGGCACACGTCGTTGACGTAGCCCTGGTCGAGGTGCACGCCGCCGCGCAGCTGACAGCGCGAGACGTTGGCGTCCTGGCGGATGAGCGCCTTGAGCAGATGCGGGGCCTGGATCGGGATCGCTCCACGGGATCCGGTCATGTAGAAGTGCGGGCAGACGTTGCGCCGCAGGTTGGGCAGGCCGAACCCGGGGCGCGGCATCATCGGCAGGGTCGAGGCGCTGCCGGGCGCAGCGCGACCCGTGAGCGGCGACGGTGTCACCCGCGCGATCGGCCCAAGGCCGAACGCCGGCCGGCCCGGCGCGTTGCCACTGGACGGTCGGTTGGGCTGACTTGACGACGAGCCCCCCATGGCGCGTCCGGATCGTGGATCGCGGGCCTGCACTCCATCCCTCGCTGCGGGCGCGCCCCCACGAGGCGACGCGCGACCCGGCCAGAGTACATCGCACCGCAACGCTCCGCCCGCCACCGTCACGCACCCGCGGACGGACCCGGACGGAGGTCCCATCGCGGGTCCGGATATCCCCGGATGTCGCTGCCGCCCGGTGCGTGCGACAATCCCGTCCGATGGCGAACCGGCGCGACACGCGACCTACCCACGTCAGGCCGCGGCCTCCCTCGAGCGGCCGCCCCGCCCCCGCACCGGTCCGACCCCGCGCTCCGGCGCCCGGACGCCTCTCCGTCCGCACCCCCGTGCGCCGTTCCCGCGGCGTCCCGATGATCGGTCGATTCGTGCTCGTCGTCGCCGTCCTGGCCCTCGCCGCCGGCGTCCTGTACCTCGGCGCGGGCGGCCTGACCACGGTCGCGGGCTCGGTCGGGTCGACCCTCACCGGCTTCGTCGAGGACGTGACCGCGACCCCGACGCCGTCCCCGACGATCACCCCGGCCACCAAGGCGCCGAGCATCACGACGCCGCAGGAGCCGTACACCAACCAGTCGTCGGTCGACCTGGTCGTGACCGTCCCGGCCGACGTCGTCGGCGACACCGACTACAAGCTGCGGGTGTACCTGACCCTCGAGGGCCAGAAGCCGGCGCCGATCCAGGAGACACAGCTCGCGCCCGGTGCGCGGACGATCGTCCCGGTGGCGCTCACCTCGGGCATCAACGACTTCAACGTGACCCTCATCGGCCCCGGCGGCGAATCCGAGTCGAGCTCCGTCGTGCGCTATGTCCTCGACACGAAGAAGCCGACCGTCAAGCTCACGAGCCCGCGTGACGGCGGGATCATCAATCGCAAGACGGTCGACCTCGAAGGCCGGTCCCAGGGGCGCTCGACGCTCAACGCGCGCAACAAGACGACGGGCGATTCGATCGTCGGCGAGGCCGACGGCGAAGGGCACTTCTCGCTCCGGCTCCCGATCGCCATGGGCGACAACCGGATCGTCGTGACCGCCACCGACCCGGCGGGCAACGTCGGGACGACGGAGCTGTCCGTCACTCGCGGATCGGGCAAGCTCCGGGCGTCGCTGGGCTCCTCGACCTATTCGATCAAGCGTTCTGCCCTGCCCGAGCCGATCCGCCTGACCGTGACCGTGGACGACCCAGACGGCAAGCCGCTCAAGGACGCCCGCGTCACGTTCACCCTGAGCATCCCCGGGATCAAGACCGTGACCGGCGAGGCCTCCACCGACGCCAACGGGCGGGCATCGTTCCAGACGAGCATCCCGGCCGGCGCCGATCCGGGTTCGGGCATCGCGACGGCCCTCGTGCGCACGAGCGCCTACGGCAACACCTCGGACCGGGCGCCGATCACGATCCGCAAGTAGCCTGCCGGCACGGAGCGCGTGACAGGCGCGCGGATCGCAGCTACCATCCGGGCCATGCCGACATGGCGTTGTCCGCATTGCGGGACACCCCAGACCGAGACGGCCCGCTGTTGGGTCTGTCGACGCTCCTCCACCGCCTGCGGCACCTGCCGGCACTTCCGCCGGTCGGTCGCGGCCCAGCTCGGCTACTGCGGTCTCGACCGACGCCGGACGCCGCTCGCCGGCGACGAGATCCGGGCCTGCTGGGAAGCGCGGTCGACGCTCCCCGTCGAGGCGCCGGTCGGGGCACCGCTGCCGACGCATGCGGTCGCGCTGCTGGATCGTCCCGGCCACCGGGACTTCGTCGAGGTGGCGGGCGACGCCGGACGACCGGCGGCGTCGAGGCCCCCGGACGGTGATCGTGCGGACCCCCCGGCCAGCAGCCCGGTGGCAGAACCACCCACCAGCCTGCCGGCTCGGCCCGGCGACGCCGGCTGGAACCTGTGGGGCGATCTCGAGGGCTGAGCCGGCCGGAACGCTAGGGCGCCGGTGTCGGCGTCGGAACCTCGGTCGGTGTCGGGGTCGGAACCTCCGTCGGCGTCGGGGTGGGAACCTCCGTCGGGGTCGGTGTCGGAGCTTCCGTCGGTGTCGGTGTCGGGGTCGGCGTGGGGGTCGGCGTCGGCGTCGGCGTGGGGGTCGGGGTCGGTTCGGGACCCTTGGAGACGACGTAGTCGACGGCGGTGCCCTTGGCCACGATCGAGCCGGGCGGGTGGCTCTGGCTGACGACGAGGCCGGCCGCAACGACGTCGTCGAAGGCCTCGCGTCTTGGACCCGGCCACGAGGCCGGACTCGATGAGCAGGGCGACGGCCTGCGCTTCGGTCTGGTTGCGCAGGTCGGGCACCGGGACCTGCTCGATGCCGGCCGCGACCGTGACGTTGATCTCGGATGTCGGCGCGACGAGCGTGCCCTTCGGCGGGTCCTGGGCGAGGATCGTCCCGACCGGCTGGTCGGAGGTCTCGGGCGTGGACACGAGCACGAGGTCCAGGCTGTCCGCCTCGCGGGTGGCGTCGGCCAGCGTCCGGCCGACGAAGTCCGGGACGGCCACGTCGGTCGAGGTCCTGCCCGGACCGGACAGCAGCTGGAAGACGAGGAAGGCGATGGCCGCGAGGAGCGCGATCGCCACGATGCCGGCGATCCAGACGCTCGCACCGGGACCCGAGCCCGGGTCGGGCCCGATCGCGGCGGCGGCGGCCGCCGACTTGGCCGCGGCATCGTCGTCGTCGTCGAGGCCCGCGTAGGCGTCCGGTGGATACGCCACGACCGTGGGGTTCGCACCGGCCACGCCGACCGCGGCGACGCCTGCGGCGGCGGCGGCCCCGGCGGCCACGACCGCGGGCGGGATGGTCCGCTCCAGGGCATCGGCCATGGCCCCGGCCGTGGCGAACCGATCGGCCGGGTCGAGGGCCAGCGACTTGCGGTCGATGGCGGCGAGGTCGGAGGGCAGGGACGGGCGGAGGAGGACGGGGTCGGGGACCGGCGGACTGAGCCGGGCGAGGGCGACGGCTGCCGCGCTGTCGCCTTCCCATGGGCGGCGGCCGGTGAGCATCTCGAAGAGCACGATGCCGAGCGAGAAGATGTCCGAGGCGGCCGTCGTCGGCTCGCCGCGGGCCTGCTCCGGGCTGAAGTAGTGGACGCTCCCGAGGGTCGTGCCGGGCAGCGTCATCTGCGCCTCGGCGATGGCGCGGGCGATCCCGAAGTCCACGACCTTGACCCGGCCGTCGCGACCGATCAGGACGTTGCCGGGCTTCACATCGCGGTGGACGATTCCGCGGGTGTGGGCGGCCTCCAGCGCGCGGGCGACGGCGGCGCCGATGCGCGCGGCCTGGGTCGGGGGCAGCGATCCGTTGCGCTTGAGGATCGTCGCGAGGTCCTCGCCGTCGACGTACTCCATGACGATGAACGGGCCGGACGGGTCCTCGCCGTAGTCGTAGACGGTGACGACGTTGGGATGGCTCAGCGACGCGGCGTTCTGGGCCTCCTGGCGGAAGCGCGAACTGAAGTCGGGGTCACGCAGGTACTCCGGCCGCAACAGCTTGATCGTGACGTCGCGACCGAGCTGGGTGTCGAGGGCCCGATAGACGGTCGCCATCCCGCCCTGGCCGAGCAGCTCGACCAATCGATAGCGACCACCGAAGATGGACCCGATCTCCGCCAAGCAAACCCCTCATCTGTGGCGTGCGCCGTTGCGTCCGACGGCGCGACGGCCGGAATCGTACCGCATGGGGCCGGTCGTCCCCTTCGCGGCCGGGCTAGAGCGCCAGCGACGCCAGGTAGGCGCGGAACTCGGCGCCCAGGTCGGGGCGCTGGAGCGCCAGCTCGACCGAGGCCTTCAGCCAGCCCATGGTGGTGCCGGCGTCGTAGCGCGTCCCCTCGAATTCGTAGCCGTAGACGGCCTGCTCCTCCATCAGCGCCTGGATGGCATCGGTCAGCTGGATCTCGCCGCCGGCGCCGCGCTGGGTCTGCTCGAGCTTGTCGAAGATCTTGGGGGTCAGGACGTAGCGGCCGATGATCGCGAGGTCGGACGGGGCCTCGGCCGGCGTCGGCTTCTCGACCAGCGCCGAGACCAGGTGCAGACGGCCGTGGTCGAGCGGGTCGGTCGAGGGCACGGAGGCGATGACGCCGTAGCGACTCGTCTCCTCGTGCGGGACCTGCATGACCGCCACGACCGAGCCGTGGGTCTGGTGGTAGGCGTGGATGAGCTGCCCGATGACGGGCCGGTCACCGACGCACACGTCGTCCGGCAGGATCACCGCGAACGGCTCGTGCCCGATGAGGTCCTTGGCCATGAGGACGGCGTGACCGAGGCCGAGCTGCTCCTTCTGGCGGACGTACGCGACCTGGGCGAGATCGCTGATGTGGCGGACCTGCCGCAGCATCTCGATGTCGCCCTTCTCCTCGAGCAGGTGCTCGAGCTCGTAGGAGAGGTCGAAGTGGTCCTCGATGGCGCGCTTCTGGCTGGAGGTGACGATGATGACCTGCTCGATCCCGGCAGCGACGGCCTCCTCGACCGCGTACTGGATGATCGGCTTGTCGACCAGCGGCAGCATCTCCTTGGGCTGCGCCTTCGTGGCAGGGAGGAACCTCGTGCCCCAGCCCGCGGCGGGGAAGACGGCCTTGCGAACGCGCATCGAACCTCAGGGATACGGCGGATCCGGGGTCGGGCCAGTCTAGCACCGGACCCCGTCGGCCCCGGCCGGGCGCACCGCCCGGGCGGCGCGCAGACTCCCGGCGGCCGACCTCAGGCGGGCTCGTCCAGGTCCCGCAGGAAGGTCCGGATCGCGGCGTCGAAGGCGGCCGGTCGCTCGAGGTTGGCGAGGTGCGCCGCGCCCTTCAGGCGCACCCGTCGAGGTCGCTGCGCGGCGCGGGCGAACGAGCCGGCGGACAGGCGGAACGGCACGTCGAACTCGCCGTTGATGAGCAGGGTCGGGCCGGGATAGGCGGCCAGCCGCGGTGCGAATCGCTCGCCCGCCAGTGCCCGCAGGGCCACGGCACCACCGCCCGACCAGAAGCCGCCGGCCACGATCGGCTCGGCGATGGCCGGCGGGAACCGCGCGCGAAAGAAGCGCGCATTGACCGCATCGAGGCGCGGACCATCGAACCGGTCCAGGAACCAGGCGAGGCCGCGAACGGGCGCCGTGCCGATGCCCGTCGGCTCGGCCGTCGCACCGGACAGGATGAGGGCTCGGACCCGGTCCGGATCGATGCGCGGCGACCTCCATCGCGACGTAGCCACCCAGCGACAGCCCGGCGACGACCGCGCGGCCGCCCGCGGCAGCATCGATGACCCGCACGACGTGGTCCCGCGCCCCGGCCAGCGTGAACGGCTCGCTCGCGAGGGCGCCGTGGCCGGGCAAGATCCATGGTGATCACGCGGTGGTCGCGGCGCAGGTCGGCCACCTGGGGCGCCCAGACCGTGCGACACAGCCGCGTGCCGTGCAGGAACACGATCGGCGGGGCATCGATGGGGCCGGCGACGTCGTAGGTGCGCTGGAGCGGCGTGGGATCCTCGGGCCGGCCGAGCGGCTCGCGCTCCTCGGACCCGCCGACCCGCGCGCTCATCGACCCTGGTCCAGCCCGTGCTGGACGGCGAACAGTGCGGCCTGCGTCCGGCTGGACAGCCCGAGCTTGGCGAGGATGTTCGACACGTGGGTGCGGGCCGTGCGTTCGGTGATGCCGAGCTCGTCGGCGATGGCCCGATTCGACAGCCCGCGAGCGACCCCGGAGAGGACCTCACGCTCGCGCGCGGTGAGCCGGGCCGCACCGTTGACCGAGGCATCCGCGCCGGCGGCCGTCCCGGACCGTTCGCGCATCCGGCGCGCCACGATGCCCGCCACGGCCGGATCGAGGTGCACCTCGCCGGAGGCCGCCGCCCGGATCGCCGCCGCCAGGTCGTCGGCGTCGGCGTCCTTGAGCAGGAAGCCGGAGGCGCCGGCTTCGATCGCGGCGACGACCCGCAATTCCTCGACGAAGCTCGTGAGCGCGACGACCTCGACCGCCGGGGCCGCGGCTTTGATGGCGGCCGTCGCCGCGATCCCGTCCTGGACCGGCATCAGGAGGTCCATGACGACGACGTCGGGCTGGAGCGCCACGGCCAGCTCCACGGCACGGGCGCCGTCCTCGGCCTCGCCGACGACCTCGAGATCGTCGTGCAGCTCGAGGAAGTCGCGCATGCCGCGACGGACCATGCCGTGGTCGTCGGCGATGACGATGCGGATCGGAGCACGATCGGCGCGGCTCACGCGGCGGCGTGGGCCGAGGCCGCGTGGACGGGCCGGGTGAAGGCGCGGCGATCGGCCGCGCCGGTGGTGACGAACACGGGCGCCATGGTAGGGCGCGGCGGACCCGCTGGCGATGGCCGGATCCGTCGGGCCGACGGCGCGACGGTCGCGCCCGTCCCCCGGTCAGTGGGCGCCGGCGCCCTCGATCGGCAGGTCGCCTGCCTGGGGCGGCCCGTCATCCTCCGACGGCGCCCCCGCGGCATCGGCCAGCAGGATCGCCTCGGGCAATTCGTGCCGGACGCGGCTGAGCTGGATCGACGTGAACGGGATGCGGTACTCGCGGAACACCTCGATCGAGACGAGGAAGCCAGCGAACAGGAACACCACGCCCAGGAACTTGCCCACGTAGAAGAAGTCGGTGTCGCCCAGCCGGGCCATCGAGTCGGTCACGGTCGGGATGAGGGCCCCGATGGCGATGAGGATCGTCGCCGGCACGCGGCTGTGGATCCGTCTCGACATGAGCGCGCGGAACGCGCCGGGCAATGACGCGACGAGGTTCACCGGGATCGCCACGGCGGCGATGATGAGGTTGAACAGGAAGTGGTCGCCGGGCTGGTTCGGATCCAGCGAGTACGCCAGCACGCGCCGCTTGGGCATGAACACATAGGCCGAGAAGACGGCCCCGAGGACGAGCGCCAGGCCACCCGTGAAGTTCGTGAGCGGGGTGAGCAGCCGCAGGTAGCCCGGGATGATCGTCGCGGTCGGCTGCTGGGTGACGGGGTCGACGGCGTAGCCCGGGGCCGGCAGCGTCGTCACGGCCATCAGCACGACCGACGCGATGGTCGTGACGATCAGCGCCGCGGCCGCGAGCCGCGGCCAGTTCGGGTTCTGGAAGTACGTCTCGACGCCGATCGCCAGGGCCAGCACGACCGCGACCATGAGGTACAGGAACGGCAGCGGCCCGGCACCGTCGTAGGTCGGGCTGTTGCGCAGCATCATCGCGATGGCGCCCGAGAACAGGAGCAGGAAGGCGTACGTGTAGCCGAAGCGGGTCCGACCCAGCAGGAAGGCCGTCCCGAGCCCGAGCCAGCCCGCGGTCCAGACCGCGCCGGTGAGGTACCACGTGCGGTACAGCGCCTCGTTCCAGCCGGAGGCACTGGCGATCGCCTCGGCCCCGGCCGCGATCCCGTAGAACAGCATCCCGATGGCCCAGATGAGCTGGAAGCCGTGGCGACGCTCGCGCCACTGGTCGAGCAGGGCGACGCTGAAGACCAGCGCGAGGATGGCGGTCAGCGTCGGGAGGAGCACCGCGAGGTTCATCGGCTAGGCCTCCCGCTCCCCGCCCTGGTGGACGACGATGAAGCGCAGCAGCAGGCGGTCCAGGAGCATCGAGGCATCCTCGTACAGGGCGGACAGGCGCGCCGGATCGAGGGAACGGCGGCGGCCAAGGCCGGAGATCTCGGCGAGGAACGGGCGGCGCGCCGCGACGAACAGCGCGACCGACTCGGTCAGGCTCGCACCACGCTCGGCGAGGCGGACCGCGTGGTCGTCGACCACCACCTGCGCGACGCCCTCGGCCGCGGCGCGGGCGACCGGATCGTCGATGGCATCGAGGTAGGCGATGAGGGTCTCGACCAGGCGGCGGCCCTCGCGCCGCAGCTGATCGCGCTCGCGCGCGTCGCGCGGGGCCGTTGCCGCGGACGAGGTCCGGATGGCCGTGGCGTAGTGCTGGCGATACGCCCGCTGCAGCCGCATCGGCGACGCACCCATGCTTGCGAGCGGCCGCGTCGCGCCACCCTGCCGCCGTCCGTCGGCGAGGCCCTCGAGCACGCCCCGGTCGAACCGCCGATGCCCCCCCGGCGTGGTCCAGGCCGGGATGCGACCGTCGTCAGCCCAGCGCCGGAGCGTGTCGGGATCCACCCCCAGCAGGCGGCTGGCCGGACCCAGCGACAGCCACGGTCCGTCGCGGCCGGGCGCCGGGCTCGTGAGGTCGGTCACTGGGCTCCTTGGATCCTCGGGGGCAGACGGTCACGTGAGGCGCCGACGGGCGGCCAGCCGTGGGGGGAAACGGCCAGCTGCCCGTCGACATGGTGAACCTGGGTAAATCTGGGTACCGATGTGTTCACCCGGGCGGCCGAACGATAGGTCCGGCAGAAGCGCCGTGTCAAACCCCGCCGGTCGTGCCCATGGCGAGGGCGCGGAAGGCCTCGTCAGCCGGCGCCTGGCCGGCCGTTCCGGCACGCCCGACGGCCGCCACCGCGGCCGGCCGATCAGGCGGGGACGAACTCGTGATCGTCGCGATGGATGCCGTCGCACAGGCCCCACCGGACGGCGTCCGGCGAATCGTCCGGACCGGCCGGCAGGAGCACGGGCCGCATGATCTCGCGGACCTCGCCCCGACGGCAGAAGAGGTAGCCCTTGGCGGCCATCCAGTGGCGCACGTGGGCGGGATCGCCGTGGAACTGGAACGGCCCGGGGTTGAGGGCCGGGCGCGAGGCCCACGACACAGGCGTCTCCGCGGCGACGATGTCGAGCAGGTTGATCCGCCAGGGCGTGCCCTCGATGACCTCCTGGCAGCCGTCGCATCGACGCGCGACGTTGTCGCTGATGATCGTGCGGATCGTGACGCCCATGATCTCCATCGCCGAGGATGGTAGCAGGGCAGTCCCCCGCATCGCGGCCGCGCGCCGACCCGGACTCGGGTGTCGGGATCGCCGGGCGAGCGTGGTACCCCCAAGGGGATTCGAACCCCTGATCTCCACCTTGAAAGGGTGGCGTCCTAGGCCTCTAGACGATGGGGGCACAGGGTCCGCGGCCGGGCGCCGAGTCTACCAGAGGCCCGCTCGCGGACCCGTCGGACCAGGGAGGGCGGATCAGCCGGCGGCGGCGAGCTGGAACAGGATGATGGCCGCGGCGAAGGAGCCGGCGGTCGCGATCGCAGCCCCGCCGCCGACGACGGCGAGCAGCACGGCCCAGCCACCGCGGCCCTCGCGTCCGGCCCGCAGGACGGCGCCGAAGCAGTACACCGTCAGGGCCGCGAACGCGATGCCGAGCACGACCGCTCCCGACGCGAGCAGCGGGATCTGGGCCGCGTCGCGCACGGTGATGGCGTAGCCGACATACACGACCGAGGCGATGAGGGCCACGGCGAGGAAGACCAGGCCGGGCGACAGGCGCCGGCCGCCGGTCGGCGTGCCGGGCGCCGGCCCGCCGGCGGCGGACGGCGTGGTGGATCGAGGATCGGTCATGCCGGCGCTCCATCGAAGGTCCGGTGGTACACGGCCACGTTATACGTCAAGCGCGGCCGGGACAGCCGCTCGCCCAGGACCGTGCCCGGCTCGCCGAACGCCGCGGTCAGGAAGGTGCGCGTCTCGGCGAGGTCTTCGAACGTCCAGAAGCAGTGGAGCACCCGGATCTTGAAGCCCTGCCGCAGGAACGGCCCGCTGCGATGGCTCCAGCTGTCGTATTCAGGGCGCTCGCCCTGGAGCGAGGCGATGTCGTCGCGGCCGTAATCGTGCACGACGAGCAGCCGGCCACCAGGCCGCAGGAGGCGTCGAGCCTCGGTCATGTCGTCCTCGGGTGCACCGCGGAACGCCGACCAGCAGGCGACCAGGACGTCGGCCGAGGCGTCGGGCGCGGCGAAGCGCGCGGGTCCGCTCGAGTCCACGAGCGTGATCCGCGCCCCGAGCTCGGCGAGCTGTCGAGCGCGGATCCCGGCGGGCCCGTCGACGAGGATGACGTCCCGTCCCCCCACCGGACCGAGCGTCTCGAGCGCACGCGGGATCTTGCCCTCGACATCGACCACCTGGGCCAGCTGCTTGTTCAGCCCGGCGGCGAGATCGATGGGGAGGTCTGCCACGAGAGCGGCAGTATATGCGGGCGCTCCCCTCCCGGCCCTCGCCTTCCCGGCGTCCGGGACCCGGTGCGATACTCCGGCCGTGATGACGCCTCGTCGCTGGCTCGCGCCGCTCGTCGCCATCGCCCTCGTCGCGGGCGCATGCGCCGGTCCGAGCGAGACCGGCAGCCCCGCACCGGCCGCCGGCGCCAGCGCCGCTGCGGGCGCGTCCGGCGCGGCGGCGTCGCCCTCGGTCGCCAGCGGGCCGTCGTGTCCGGCGCCGACGGCCGCACCCGCCCCGGTCGGCTGGTGGCAGGACCGCGTCTTCTACGAAACCTTCGTCCGCAGCTTCGCCGACTCCGACGGCGACGGGATCGGCGACCTGCAGGGCTTGATCTCGAAGCTCGACTACCTCAACGACGGCGACCCGGACACGACCGACGACCTGGGGGTGACGGCGCTCTGGCTCATGCCGGTCGACACGTCGCCGAGCTACCACGGGTACGACGTGACTGACTACAAGACGGTCGAGCCCGACTACGGCACAAACGAGGACTTCAAGGCGCTCGTCGCCGCCGCCCGTGAGCGAGGCATCGAGATCGTCGTCGACTTCGTCCTCAACCACACGTCCGTCGAGCATCCATGGTTCAAGGATTCCGAGACGCCGGGTTCGAAGCACGACGACTGGTACGTCTGGAGCGACGACGACCCGGGGACCGTGAGTCCCGACGGCCGCCAGGTCTGGTACGCCGAGGGCGACCGCTACTACTACGGCTACTTCTGGGAGGGGATGCCCGACCTCAACCTGCGCAACCAGGCGGTGACCGACGAGCTCGACTCGGTCGCCCGCTTCTGGGTCGACGAGATGGGTGCCGCGGGCTTCCGGCTCGATGCCGCGCGCTATCTGGTCGAGGACGACGCGACCCTTGCCGACACGCCCGAGACGCACGCCTGGCTGCAGGGCTTCAAGGAGCGATTGCAAGCGGACGATCCCGAGGCCCTCGTCCTGGGCGAGGTCTGGGACACGACCTCGAACGTGTCGAGCTACGTGAACGACGGATCGCTCGATCTCGCCTTCGACTTCGATCTCGCCTCGAAGATGGTCGGCTCCGTGACCCAGGGCGGCAGCTCGCTGCTGCGCATCGCGCAGAACGCGGCGAGCGCCTCGTATCCCGCCGGCGGCTACGCCGCGTTCCTCACCAACCACGACCAGGACCGCACGTTCGACATGGTCGGACGCGACGTCGCGAAGGCCAAGCAGGCGGCGACGCTGCTGCTGACGAACGCCGGGATCCCGTTCCTCTATTACGGCGAGGAGATCGGGCTGACCGGGCGCAAACCGGACGAGCGCATCCGCACGCCGATGCCGTGGTCGGGCGACGGCCCGGGCTATGGCTTCACGAGCGCCGGCGAACCGTGGGAGCCGATGGCCGACGACGTCGCGACGACCAACGTCGCCACCCAGCTCGCCGACCCGGATTCGCTCCTCGCCTGGTATCGCTCGCTCATCGCCCTGCGTGGCGAGCATCCCGCGCTGCGACCGACCGGCGCGCTCCTGCCGCTGGAGGCCTCGACCAGCTCGGTCTACGCCAACCTGCGCCACGATCCGGCGACCGGGGACGCGGTCGTGGTGGTGTCGAACCTCGACGACGAGCCGGCGACCGGCGTGACCCTGACCCTCGCGGAAGGCCCGTTGTGCGGCGCGCCGGCGGCGGGCGTCGTGCTCGGCACAGCGGGCACCGAGATCGCCGCACCGACGATCACGACGAATGGCGGCTTCGAGGCATGGTCGATCGGCGACCTCGCGCCGAACAGCGACCTCGTCATCGCCCTGGCGCCCTAGCCACGCCCATGGTCGATCGTTGATCGCCGCCGTCCGGGCGATGCCGGGTGGCATCCGCCTGTTCCTCGTCTACGCCCTGCTCATCCTCGTCGCGATCGGGCTGAGCCTGCGCTACGTGGTCGACCAGGCCATCGCCGCCCCGATCAGCCCGCTCGGCGTCCTCGTCATGGTCCTGCTCGCCTACACGATCTTCACGACGACCCTCGTGCTCCAGCGCAAGCAGGCGGCGCGCAACCTGGCCATCGGGCTGGCCAGCCTGGTCATCCCGGCCGTGCTGCTGCTCCTGACCAGCCCGGTCCACCCGGCCACGCCGTTCTTCGTGGCCGCCTTCGGGATCCTGCTCTTCCGCGGTCTGCTTCGGCCCGAGGTGCGCACCTACCTGGCCGAGGAGTGACCGTCCAGCCGCACCGAATCGCCGCGAACCGGTACCCTCACGCGACGCGGCGCCACAGTGCCGTTCGATCCGTTCGCTGCTGCTGAACCCCACCGACCGCACCGAGGACACGAGTGAGCAAGGAATCGCGACGGCGCCAGCGCGCCGCCCAGGCCGGGACGCGGCCGCCCGGCACCCCGGCCGCCACGACGACCGGTGGCGCGACCACGTCCAGCGCCCCGAAGCCGAGCACGAGCCCGACCGGAACGCCCCGCGCCGGGCGGCGCGAGCGCAGCCGCGGGATGTACGCGCAGCCGACGTTCCTCGAGCGCTACCGCAACGTGCTGGTCCTGGTCGCGGCCATCGCCGTGATCGTCGTGGCCGGTGCCGCGATCTTCGCGTCGTCCACCCAGCCGGCCTACGCCTGCTCGAACATCTGGACCCCGGACCCGACGGCGTCGCCGCTCGCCGGGACCTCGCCCCAGCCCGGCTACCCGCAGCCGGACATGGGCCAGGGCCACGTTCCCAACGGCACGAAGATCACCTACACGTACTGCCCGCCGGCCTCCGGCAAGCACTTCAACGGCACGCAGACCGGCCCGATCTCATCGCGTGTGTACGGCCCCAACGACGTCGTCATCCCGCAGGGCTGGGTCCACAACCTGGAGCACGGGGCCCTGGTCGTCCTCTATCGCGGCGACAGCCCCGGCGCCACAGATGCCGGGCAGGCGGCGATGCACGCCTTCTTCGACAGCTACCCGCCGAGCCCCGTCTGCGGCTTCCAGCCGGGGACCAGCATCGGGCCGGTGTTCGCCCGCTTCGACGACATGGCGACCCCGTACGCGGCGCTCGTCTGGGGACGGGTCATGCCCCTCGAGAAGCTCGACACCGAGGCCATCCTCCAGTTCGACCAGACCTACGGGGAGCGCACGAACCCGGAGCAGTTCTGCTCGCCGGCGCCGTCATCCGGCGCGTCGGCCGCCCCGAGCGCCAGCTGACACGGGCCGACGATGCGGCTGACCAGCTGGTACGGGGACGACGGCCTGCCGCGGGTCGGGCGGCTCGAAGGCGACACGGTCGCTGTCCTCGACATCGATGACAGCCTGTCCGGTCTCCTGGTGGACGACGAGGAGAACCTCGCCGCCCGCCTGTCCGGTCCCGCGAGCGCGCACCGCCCGGCCGGGGATCTCGAGCCCGCACCGGCCATCGAGTTCCCGACCAAGATCGTGTGTGTCGGCCTCAACTACGGCGAGCACGCGAAGGAGGGCGGCCGGGCGGCTCCCTCGCGGCCGCTCCTCTTCGGCAAGTTCGCGACCGCGGTCATCGCCAGCGGCGAGCCCATCATCCGGCCGGAGGGCTGCCACGCGCTCGACTTCGAGGTGGAGCTCGGCGTGGTCATCGGGCGGCGAGCCCGGCGTGTCGAGGCGGCCACGGCGATGGACCACGTCGCCGGCTACGTGGTCGTCAACGACGTCAGCGCCCGGGACTGGCAGGGCACGCCGCAGGCCCTGCGCGATGGCGAGAAGGGCGACGGCCAGTGGCTGCGCGCGAAGGGCTCGGACACGTTCCTGCCGATAGGCCCGGTCCTCGTGACGCCGGACGAGCTGGACCCGCGGGCCGGCCTGCGGCTCCGCAGCTGGCGCATCGCGCCCGATGGTACCGAGCACCTGTATCAGGACGGGACCACAGCCGACCTCATCTGGGGCATCCCCGAGCTCATCGCCTTCATCAGCAAGGCGATCACCCTGGAGCCCGGTGACGTCATCGCCACCGGGACGCCCAGCGGCGTCGGCGTCTTCCGCGACCCACCGGTGTTCCTGGAGCCCGGCGACCGGGTCCGCTGCGCGATCGACGGCATCGGCAGCGTCGAGAACCCGGTCGTCGATTGGTCAGAGGTGCCGGCCGACTGAGGCCGGACGACCCCGGTCGGGCCGGGAGACGGGGGTAGCATCGCGTCATGCAGGCATTGGTCAAGACCACCGCCGGACCTGGCCTCGAGCTGCGCGACGTCCCGATCCCGACGATCGGCATCAACGACGTGCTGGTGCGCGTCCAGCGGACGGGGATCTGCGGCACGGACCTGCACATCGAGGCCTGGGATCCGTGGGCGGCCAACGCGGTCAGCCCACCGCTCGTCGTGGGCCACGAGTTCGTCGGCGAGATCGTCGAGATCGGGGCCAACGTCACCGACCTCGGCCCGGGCGACCTCGTGAGCGGCGAGGGGCACGTGGTCTGCGGTCGCTGTCGCCACTGCCGTGCCGGTCGCCGCCACCTCTGCCCGTTCACGATCGGGCTCGGCGTCGGGCGGGACGGGGCCTTCGCCGAATACGTGGCCCTGCCCGTCGCGAATATCTGGCACCACTGGCCGGGCATCGATCCGGAGGTCGCCGCGATCTTCGACCCGTTCGGCAACGCGGTCCACACCGCGCTGGCGTTCCCGACCCTCGGCGAGGACGTGCTCATCAGCGGGGCCGGCCCGATCGGGCTGATGGCCACGGCGGTCGCCCGCTTCACCGGGGCGCGGCAGGTCGTCGTGAGCGAGCCCAACGCGTACCGCCGCGAGCTCGCCGTGCGGATGGGCGCGAGCATCGCCATCGATCCCCGCGAGCGCCCCCTCACTGATCTCTTCGGCGAGCTCGGGATGGTCGAGGGGTTCGACGTCGCCATGGAGATGAGCGGCAACGCGACGGCGCTGCGCGATGCGATCGGGGCGATGGCCCATGGCGGCGGCATCGCCATCCTCGGCCTGCCGACGGCCGAGATCAGCCTCGACGTCAACGCCATCGTGATGAAGATGCTGACCGTGCGGGGCATCTACGGCCGGGAGATGTACGAGACCTGGTACAAGATGTCGGTGATGCTCAAGTCGGGGCTGGACATCAAGCCCGCCATCACCCATCGCTTCCCGTTCACCGAGCACCAGGCCGCGTTCGCGGCCGCTCGTTCCGGCGACTCCGGCAAAGTGATCATGGACTGGACGACCGGACCGTGACAGGATCGCGCCCGCGATGAGCACGACACCAACCACCGACCCGCTGGCCTTCCTCGAGGACGAGGTGGCTGCTCTCAAGGAGCGGCACCTCTATCGCGCGCTGCGCGTCATGAGCAGCGCGCAGGGCCCCATCGTGTCGGTGGACGAGCGCCGGCTCATCAGCCTCTCGTCCAACGATTACCTCGGCCTCACCCACCACCCGCGGCTCAAGGCCGCCGCGCTGGCCGCGGTGAGCGAGTTCGGCGTCGGGTCGGGGGCGGTCCGCACGATCGCCGGCACGATGTCCATGCACGAGGCGCTCGAGGCCGAGCTTGCCGAGTTCAAGGGCACGCCGGCGGTCCTGACGTTCCAGTCCGGGTTCAGCGCCAACACCGGCGTGATCCCGACCATCACCGGCGAGACCGACCTCATCGTCAGCGACGCGCTCAACCACGCCTCGATCATCGACGGCATGCGCCTCTCGAAGGCGCCGCGCAAGATCTTCCCGCACGCCGACGTCGACGGGCTGCGCGCGGTCCTGGCCGAGGCGGTCGAGCATGGCCGGGACGGGACGGGCGAGCCGTACCGGCTCATCCTCGTCGTCACCGACGGCGTGTTCAGCATGGACGGCGACATCGCCCCGCTGCCGGGCATCGTGGAGGCGGCCGAGGCGGTGGGCGCTGCCGTGTTCGTCGACGACGCCCACGCCAGCGGGGTGCTCGGTCGGGACGGCCGCGGGACGGTCGACCACTTCGGGCTCCACGGCCGCGTCGCCATCCAGGTCGGCACGCTCAGCAAGGCGGTCGGGGCGCTCGGCGGCTACGTCGCGGGCAGCCAGGCCCTGCGCGACATCCTCACCCAGCGCGCTCGCCCATTCCTCTTCTCGACCTCGCACCCGCCGGCCGTGGTCGCCGCGTGCCGCGAGGCCTTGCGGGTCATGCAGGAGGAGCCGGAGCTGCACGAGCGCTTGTGGGCGAACACCCGCCGCTTCAAGGCGGAGCTCGCACGGCTGGGCTTCGACACCGGCCGG
The DNA here is from genome assembly GCA_963828965.1 of uncultured Chloroflexia bacterium. Taxonomy (GTDB): domain Bacteria; phylum Chloroflexota; class Limnocylindria; order Limnocylindrales; family CSP1-4; genus SPCO01. The sequence goes on along the minus strand of CAWHGL010000002.1, from coordinate 79,059 downwards.
TCGGAGACCCCGATCACCCCGGTCATGATGGGCGACCCCGAGACCGCGATGCGCTTCAGCGATCGCCTGCTCGGCGAGGGCGTCTTCGCCCAGCCCGTCGTGTTCCCGACGGTCGCGCTCGACCAGGCGCGGCTGCGAACGATCGTGACGGCGGCCCACGCCGACGAGCAGCTCGACCGCGCGCTGGGGGCGTTCGACCGGGTCGGCCACGAGCTGGGGCTCATCCGGGGATGAATCGGGCGCCGGGGGGCCACCGCTGATGCTGACCGATCGACAGGCGCGCGACCTGCCGCTCGACGCGCACCTGCACACCGACCTGTCGCCGGACAGCACCGTGCCGGTCGACGAGTACGCCCGCCAGGCGGTCGAGCGCGGCATCCCCGAGATCGCCATCACCGACCACGTCGACTTCGACCCCACGGCGCCGGCGTTCGCGCATTCGACGTTCGCCCAGCGCGAACGGGTCGTTCGCGACGCGGCCGCCCGCTGGGCCGACCGCGGCGTCGCCATCCGGTTCGGGGTCGAGGTCACCTGGGACCGGCGCTGGGCGGACGACATCGCCGCGTGGCTGCGCGCCCACCCCCACGACTTCGTCATCGGGTCCGTCCACGTCTACCGGGACTCGCCCTACGCCGCCGATCGGGTCGCCGCCTTCGTCGAGGGCAAGGACCTGGCCGCGGTCGTGGCCCCGTACTTCGAGGAGGTGGAGGCGGGCGCTCGCTCGGGGCTGTTCGATGCGATGGGCCACATCGACTTCGTCAAGCGCTATCTCGCCCCCCACGTCACCGCCGCCGACCTCGCCACGGCCCCGGAGCTGTACGAGCCGATCCTCGAGGCCCTGGTCGCGTCGGGCACGACCCTCGAAGTGAACACGAGCGGGCTGCGCCAGGCCGCGGGCGAGCTGTACCCCAACCCGGCCATCGTGGCGCGCTTCCGGGAGCTCGGTGGGCGGGCCGTGTCCGTCGGTTCGGACGCCCATCGGCCAGAGGCATTCGCCTGGGCGCTCGACGACGGCTACGCGGCGGCGGCGGCGGCCGGATTCGATGCCCTGACGTTCCGGCGCGGCGGCGCACCGGTTTCCGTGGCGCTGCCCACAGCACCTAACGTCGGCGCAGGACGTTCGTTGTGACCCTCGACGACGACGAGATCGAACGGCTCGTGCACCAGGCAAAGTCGGGGGACGCCTGGGCCTTCGGTCAAGTCTTCGACCACTTTCACCGACCGGTCTATCGGTATATCGCCAGCCGCGTCCATCGCCCGGCGGACGCGGAGGACCTGACGCAGCTGGTCTTCGTCAAGGCCCTGGAGGCCCTCCCTCGCTACGAGGCTCGGGGCATCCCGTTCGGGGGCTGGCTCTTCCGGCTGGCCAGGAACACCGTTATCGATCACGTCCGGACCCGCCATGACCACGCGGACCTGGACGCGGCCGCCGGGCATGCCGGGCGGGACGCCGGACCCGAACAGGTCACGGTCGAACGCCAGATGCTCGACGAAGTGGCCGCCGCGCTCGCGGCGCTCACGGACGAACAACGAGACGCCATCGCGCTGCGCTTCTTCGCCGGCCTTTCTGCCCGCGAAGCGGCGGCCGTGATGGGCAAGCAGGAAGGGACCATCCGCGGGCTCCAGTTCCGGGCCATCGCCGCCTTGCGGCGGCAGCTCGGGATCGACGAGCCGGAGACCGTCGACGGCGACGCCGCTCGACCGCACCGGACGACCCGCGATGGATGACGCGATGATCGACCTGATGGCCGGGGAACCCGAGCTGCGGCGACGCCTTGAGGCGTACGCCGAGGCGAGGCTGTCCCCCGACCCGATCGCCGCTGCCCGGATGCGCGCTCGTGTCCTGGCCGGGGCCCATCGCCAGGCCGCCCAGGCCAGCGGTGATGCCTCGCTGGCGCTGGTGCCGGCCGATGGCAGCGTCCCGCTCCTGCGACCCGCGGCTCGGCGCGGCGCCCGCACCCCATGGCGCCGCGGCGCTGCCGTGCTGCTGGCCGCCAGCCTCGGCCTGGCCCTCGTCGCCGGGACGACCCTCGCCGCCCGCCCCGGTGGTCCGCTCTACGGCACCCGGATCTGGATGGAGACGCTGACGTTGCCGTCCGACCCGTCGGCGCGGGCGATCGCCGAGATCGAACGCATGGACCACCGACTCCAGGAGGCCATCGCCGCCAACCAGGCAGGTGATGCCGCTGCGGCGACCGCCGCCCTGGCGGCCTACGAATCCATCGTCGACGGGGCGTCGGCCCGCGCGCTGCTCGATGGCGACAGCGTCGCCTCGGCCGCGCTCGACGCCGGGGTGGCCCACAACATCGTCGTGCTACAGGCGCTGGCCGCCCGGCTGCCCGACCAGGCCACGGACGCCATCGACCGCGCGATCCAGCGCGCCATCGACCGCAGCGACGAAGCGGTCGACACGATCCACGGCCGGAATGGCGGATCCGGCGGCGGTGGCGGGAACGGCGGGAGTGGCGGGACCGGCGGGAACGGCGTCGGCCCCGGGGTGAACGACGGAGGCGGCGGGGACGGCGGGCACGGCCCGACGACCGGTCCGACGGCGACGCCGGCACCGGCCGCGACCGCCGCGCCGACCGGGACGCCGGCCCCGACCCCGCACCCGACGCCCAAGCCCACGAAGACCCCGCGGCCGACGAAGGCACCCGTCGCCGAGCCGACCCGGACGCCGCGTCCGGACAGGACGCCCCCGGCCGGCCCGCCGTCGAAGCCGCCCCACGCGAACGGCAACTGATCCCTCGCCGCGGGCTCCTCGCGGGGCTCGGGTAGTCGCCGTCTCCTCGTCGTGCGGCACGGGTCGCCGCCACCGTCTCGCCCACCGGCGCGCACAGCGCGGGGACCGATCGCTCCGGTACCCTGCCCCACGATGACCCGGCCCGACCCGACCCTGACCCTCGACGTGCTCGGGGCCGGGCCCGCCTACACCGACCGTGCGGGCGCCACCGGCGCCGCCTACCTGGTCCGGTCCGGGTCCGTCGCCATCGTCCTCGACCTCGGCCAGGGCGCCTTCACGCGACTCGCCGGCGTCATCGAGCCGAGCACGCTCGACGCCCTCGCTCGTGACCCACCTCCACCCGGACCACTTCATCGACCTCGTCGCGCTGCGCCACTACCTGCGCTGGGAGTTCCATCCGAGCCGGCGCATCCGGGTCGTCGGCCCGGAGGGCCTGGGGGATCGGCTGGACGCCCTCCATGCCGAACCGGGCTTCGCGGCGGAGGCGCTCGATGTCGAGACGCTCCATGCGGGACCGGTCGCGGTCGACGGACTTGCCATCGAGGCGGCCCGCATCTTCCACACCGAGGACAGCTACGGGTTCCGCGTCGCGCCGCCGGACGGCGAGGTCGGCCTCGTCTACTCCGGGGACTGTGGTCGAGCCGAGGATCTCGACCCGCTCGTCCAGCCCGGCGACACGATCCTTTGCGAGGTCTCGTTCGGGGCCGGTCCGGTGACGCCGGGCGCGGCTCACCTCGACGGGCCGGCGGTGGGCGCTCTGGCCGCGCGGACCCGGGCCGGCCGGGTCCTGCTCACCCACCTCCAGATGGGCTTCGACGAGACCGCCACCATCGCCAGCGTCCAGGCCCGCTTCGACGGGCCGGTGGCGCTCGTCTGGCCCGGCGACCGCTTCGTCATCGGCGGCTGACCGCCCGAGCCCGGACACAGGAGGACCGGGACACCCGCCCGAAGGCAGGCGTCCCGGTCAGGGCATCACGGTCGGGGACAGCGATGCGGACGATGCGGAAAGACTGGGCGGAGCACCCCACGGACTGCAGGGTGCTCCGCCCGGGTCTCGGGGACCCCGAAGGGAGGGTGGGGACCGGTCACCCCCCGTGACCGGTCCCCGGGATGGACTGGATCAGCGGCGATCACGCTCGCGGACCGAGATCGGCACCGGGGTGACGAACCCGATCACGAGAACGAGGGCCGCGAGCGCCAGCAGGGTGAGCATCAGGCTGAAGCCTGGATTGCCCGGGTCCTGCGGGGCGCCGAGGGTGTCGGTGGGCGGGAGCGTGATCCGCGGGGTCCCGGTCGCAGCGGCCGGGATCGTGGGCACGTAGACGTCGGAGACGTCGGAGTCGGGCACCGTCTCGTCGGAGTCGATGGCCGCGACGTTCTCCAGGGGCTGGATGAGCCCGGCGGCGCCCTCGTCGACCGTCGCCTGGTACGAGACCGTGCCGCTTTCGCTGACCTTGGCCGCGGTCCAGATGAGGGTCCGAGTCGCGTCGTCGTAGCCCTGGAAGGCGAATTGGGCGTCGCCCTTGGCCGAGCCCGCCACGTAGGTCAGGCCGGCCGGCAGGACGTCGGTGATGATCCCCTTGGTGACCGGGTCACCGATGAGGGTGTAGGCGAGGCTGAAGGTGACGGTGTCGCCTTCGTCGGCCGTCGGCAGCTCGGCGGTCGAGCCGTCGGGCAGGTCGAGCGTCTCGAGCTGGGCGTCGTTGGTCTTGTCGATGACGAGCCCGAACTCGAGCACGACCACCTCGGCGTCATCGTCGTCCTCGGCCGGGTTGCCCTCGGCCGTGACGCCGTGGGCCACGGCGACGTTGATCGTGTCCACGCTCACCTGGACCGTCGAGGTGCAGGTCATCGATTCGGCCGGCTCCAGGGTCGTCTGCGGGCAGTCGGCCTGGAAGTCGTCCGAGGCATCGTCCGGTGTGCCGGCGTCGTCGGTCACGGTGACGTCGACGAGGGCCAGCGGGCCGGTGTTGGTGACCACGTAGGTGTACGTGACCGGGCCAGCCGGGGTCGAGAAGACCCCGCCGTCGGCCGCGTCACCGGCGGTCTTGACGATCTCGATGTCGGGGAACTGCGGCGTGACCAGGGCGACGTCGGACGCGCAGGGCGTGTCCTCGTCGACGCAGACCTCGGCCGTGTTCTGCTGCGGATCGGCGCTCGCGTCGGCGTCGATCGTCACGTCATAGCTGATCGTGGCGATCGGGTCGCCGTCGTCGAGGCTCGGGAAGGTCCAGGTCAGGGTGCGCCCGTCCGGGGAGACCGTAGGCTCCGAGGGCAGGGCGCTGTCGGCGACGTAGGTCTGCCCGACGGGCAGGTCGTCGGTGACGACGGCGTTGGTGACCGGGCCGTTGGCGACCGACACCGCGATCGTGTATGTCACGGTCTGGCTCGGCTCGACCGTGCTGTCGTCGACCGTCTTGTCGAGGTCGACATCCGGGCACCGGACGTCGATGGTCGCATCGTCGTCGTTGTTGCCGGTGTTGGCGGAGGGCTCGTTCGAGGCCCCGACGGTCACCTCGTTGCGGATCGTCCCGCAGTCGGCCGCGGTGGCCGTGCGGCTCACGGTGATGGTCCGGCTGTCACCCTCGCCGCCGGGGGCATCGATGTCCCCGAAGTCGCAGGTGAGCAGGTTCGAGCCGTCGATCGAGCAGTCCGCGGCGTCGGCGCCACCGAGGGTCCAGACGCCGGCCGGCAGCTGGTCCTCGAGCGTGACGTCGTGGGCCTGGCCCGGTCCGAGATTCGAGGTCGTGATCGTGAAGGTCGCGGTCTGGCCGTTGACGATCGGCCCGACCCCGGTCTTGAGGACCGTGACGTCCGGGCAGTCGACCCGGATCTGGGCGTCGTCGTCATCGGCGCCGCCGATGTAGGTCAGGAAGGCCGTGTTCGGGACGATGCCGCAGTCGGCCGCGTCCGTGGTGGCCACGATGTGGACGGAGGTCGCCGCACCGCCGGCCAGCGGCGCCGGCCCGAAGGACAGCACGCCACCGGTGATGCTCCAGCCGGCGCTGTCCGGGCTCTCGGCCCAGGTCATCCCGGCCGGGAGGGTGTCGCTGACGGTGACCCCGAACGCGGCGCCCGCGCCGGTGTTGGTCACCGTGATCGTGAAGCCGATCTGGTCGCCGGCGTCCACGATCGGATCGTCGGCGGTCTTGGTGATGACGATGAGCGGGCAGTCGACGACGACCGTCGCGTCATCCTCGTTGTTGGCGGTGTCGGCCTCGGCCTCGTTGGCAGCACCGACCGTGGCGGTGTTCGGGATCGTGCCGCAGTCGGCGGCCGTCGTCTCGCCGGTCAGGGTGACCGTCCGGCTGGCGCCCACGTTGAGCTGCCCGAAGTCGCAGTGCAGCGCGTCGGGGTCGCTCGCGGTGTCGATGGCACAGTCGTCGGCATCCGGGCCGCCGAGGACCCAGGTGATGCCGGCGGGGAGCTCGTCGTCGAGCGTGGCGTCGAACGCCAGGCCCGGGCCGAGGTTGGTGACCTTGATGGTGAACACCGCGTTCTCACCGGCGGAGACCGGCCCGTTGCCGCTCTTCTCGACGATGAGGTCCGGGCAGTTCACGACGATCGTGGCCTGGCTCGTGTCGTTGCCGGCCGCCCCGGCGGGCTCGTTCGTGGCCGCGACGGTGACCGTGTTCGGGATCGCGTCGCAGTCAGCGGCATCGGAGGTCTTGCTGACGGTGATGGAGCGGCTGCCGCCCGCAAGGACGGTGCCGAAGTCGCAGGTCAGGAGGTTGACGTCGTCGATGTCGCAGGCGGCGGCATTCGCACCACCGAGGGTCCAGTCGCCGGCTGGCAGCTGGTCCTCGAGGGTGACGTCGTAGGCGTCACCCGGTCCGGCGTTGCTCAGCGCGATGCCGAACGTCGCCGTCTGGCCGGCGCTGATCGGGCCATTCCCGGTCTTGACGACCGAGATGTCCGGGCAGCGGACCACGATGCTGGCGCTGGATTGGTTGTTGCCGGTCTTGGAGGCCGGCTCGTTCGTGGCCGCGACGGTGGCCGTGTTCGGCAGGGTCTTGCAGTCGGCGGCGTCGGTCAGGCCGGTCACGTGGACCACCTCGGACGCGCCGGCGGCGAGATTCCCGAACGAGCAGGTCAGGACGTTGGCGGCGATGGAGCAGTCCGCGCTGTCCTCCGACCAGCTGATGCCGGCGGGGAGCGGGTCGCTCAGCGTCACGCCGTGGGCCGTGCCCGGTCCGGCGTTGCTGACCGTGATCGTGAACGCGGCCGTGTCACCCGCGTTGATCGGGCTCGCGTCGGCGGTCTTGACGACGGTGATGTCGGGGCACTGGACGGTGACGGACGCGTCATCCGTGTCCGAGCCGTCATTGGCGGCCACGACCGAGCCGGTGTTGTCGACAGCACCGCAGGTCGCGGGCGTCGTGGAGCTGACGATGTGGACAGTGAAGCTGTCGCCGGCACCCAGCGACGCCGAGGTGCAGGTCAGGACGCCGAGGCTGATCGCGCAGTCCGGGGCGCCGTCGCCGCTGACGCTCTCGATGCTCCAGCCGAGGCCGGCATCGGTCGGGAGCGTGTCGGTCATGGTGACGTTCTTGGCCGTGCCGTTGCCGGCATTGCTGACGACGATGTCGAAGCCGATCTGGTCGCCGGCACTGACGGTCTCGTCATCCGCCGTCTTCTCGATCCGGATGTCGGCGCACAGGACCTCGACGGAGCCCTTGTCGCTGTTGTTGTCGAGCTTCGTGGACGGCTCGTTGGTCGCCGCGGCGATGCCGGTGTTGTTCACCACGCCGCAGTCGGCCTTGTCGGTCGTGCCGGTGGCCTGGTACGTCTTCGACGCACCGGACTCGAGGGTGCCGACGGTGCACGACAGGACCTGGCTGCCCATGGCCCCGCTGATGGTGCAGTCGGCCTCGGACTCGCTCCAGCCGATGCCGGCCGGCAGGCTGTCCGAGAGGGTCACGCCGGTGGCGGTGCCGGGGCCGAGGTTCTCGACCTTGATCGACCAGGTGATCGGATCACCGGCATCGACCTTGGCACCGTCCGGCGTCTTGGTGACCTTGATGTCCGGGCACAGGACGGTGATCTTGCCCGGGTCGACGTCCGTGCCGTCGTTGTCGGAGGTGATGGTCCCGCTGTTGTCGATGGCCCCGCACTCGGCGGCCGTCGTTGCGGAGGTGACGGTGACCGTGCCGTTGACCGGCGCCGGATCCGGGAAGTTCGGGTTGCCGGCGATCGTGCCGATGGTGCAGGTGATCTTCTCCGAGCCGACCCCGCCGCTGATGGCGCAGGTCGAGCCCGTGCCCGTGGAACCGGAGATGCTCCAGTCCAGGCCGTCGCCGCCGGGCAGGCTGTCGGTGACGACGACGCCCGTTGCCTTGCCCTCGCCCTCGTTCGTCCAGCTCAGCGAGAAGCTGATGGACTCACCGGCGTTGGCCGAGCCGTCGTTCGGGGTCTTGACGATCTGGACGTCGGCGGGCTTGACCCGGAAGCACTCGGTCGTGCTGTTCGTGTGCTCGCCGGCGAGGTAGTGGGCGGCGCTGTCCGGCGTGTACTCCGCACGGAAGCAGTACCAGCCGAGCTGGGTCGGCTTGAAGGCATCGGAGGTGGCCGACTCGTTGTCGATCGTCTTCGTGTCGCCGACCTTGGTGCCGCCGTTGTCGCAGTCGGGCTTCGAGCTGGCCGGGCCGCAGACGAAGAAGTCGACCTTGCCGGTCACCTCGCCGTCCGTACCGCTGAACGTGGCGACGTCGACGACCGACTCGCCCTTGTTGATGGACGAGACGTCGCTGCCGTCCTGCTGTACCTGGGTCTCGATCTTCGGCGCCTCGCAGGTGGCGAACTCACCGAGGACGAAGTTCTTGAGCTCGGCCGTCTCGGACGTCGACGAGCGGGTCTCGGCGAGGAACGACGAGAAGCACGGGGCGCCGTTCTTGAAGTACGCGTCGAGGTCGATCGCGCCCTCGAAGAAGCTGGCCGTCGGGAAGGTGCCGGCGGTGCCCATCTTCGGCGTGTACGGCCACGGCGAGGTGGCGTCGCCGTCATTGGAGATCGCGCACAGGTCCTGCGCGCCGGCGGCGCATTCCTTGCCCGTGACCGGCGAGCTCAGGCCGTTGGCGGTCCAGGTGTAGGCCTTGATCGTCGAGAGGTCGCCGCCCGACGTGAAGTCGCTGACGATGAACACATCGCCGGCGGTGCGGTGACCGGTGAACTTGCCGCCCGCCGCGAGACCGATCCGGTCCTGGAAGAACCAGAAGCCGGCGTGCGCGTCGCCGTTGTTCGCGTAGCGATCCAGGCCGAAGGCGACGGTGTCGTGGCCGCTGATGTCATAGAGCGCGGCGTAGGCGTGGGTGATGTCGTCCTTGTCCGGGACATTCGCCACGTCCCAGGCGTTCGACGGCATGTCCAGGGTGTCCTTGGACCCCAGGGTGAAGCGCCGGCCGGCGGAGTCCGTGAGGATCCCGGTCGTGGCCTGCGCGTTCGCGTTGCCGTCGTCGATGTTCTCCCAGTCGTCACCGGCGCCGTCGTCGACGGCGTTGCCCTCGAGCTGGAAGGCCGTGCCCGTGGGCGACGCCAGGGCGGCCGACGGCGCCGCAAGCTGGGCGTACTGCATCGCGATCGAACACAAGAAGAGCGCGACCCACAGGAGCGTCAGGCTCCTGCGCGTCCGCACGCTCATCAAGTACCAGAGTCCCCGAGACATCTGATGCTTCCTCCCGGTCTCACGACCAAGTGATGCCGGGATCCGTCGCGAGCGACGCCCCCGATGACAGGTGATGCCGGGATCCGGCATCGATGATGGCCGGTGGCAGGAGCCACGCCCGTGCGGCCGGTGAAGGTACCGGTCCCGCACAGGACCATGGCGGCGATGCTAGGAGGGCAGGCCCGTCAGGGGTACTGCTCTGGTCCAGCCCGGGACCGACCGGATCCACCCGGACCGCACCCCAGGCCACCGCGGAAGCGGTGCCGCGCGGCACCGCTGGTCCTGGTACCGCGGACGGCCCTGACGACAGCCCGCCCAGGCGACCCACGCGTCAGCACGGCGGGAGAATTGAAGGACCGCCGGCCAGTCGGCCGGCGGTCCTCGTGCGCTCGGGTCGGATCGGGGCGCCCATGCGCCCCGCGGGTTCGCCTAGCGGCGGTCGTCCTTGCGGATCACGACGCCTGCCGGGGTGAGCAGCAGGGCCGCGGCCAGCAGGCCGGCCATGGCCAGGAGGACGAGGCGCCAGCCACCGCCACCCGGAGCGGCCGGTCCGCCAAGGGCGGTGTCGGTCGGCGGGAGGGTGATGTTCGGCGTCCCCGTGGCACCTTCCACCTCGCCGCTCGGCGCGACGGTCGGGGCCGGGGTCCCGGTCGCCTGGGCCGGGGTGTTCTCGACTTCGACGATGGTCCAGCTGAGGCCGTCCACGTCGCCGTCGTTGTCGATGCACTCGACGAGGCCCTGGGCGTCCCAGACGCAGGTCACGGCCGAGTCGATGTTGAGGTCGACGAGGATCGGGTCCGAGCCGGTGTAGCCGGCGGGCACGACCGTCTCGACGATCCAGTAGGAGCCTTCGTCGAGCGGGTCGGTGTCGAGCAGGCCACCGACCGTCGTGGCCGGCCCGAAGGCCAGCGTGTCGGACGTGGCGTCGAACGACCCGTCGCCGTCATCGAGGTAGACCTCGAAGCTGGCGCCGTCGAGGGCGACGTCGTCATCGACGGACGCGGTCCCCTTGTTGTCGTACTTGGCGATCAGGATGCTCGCCTGGACGGCCTCGCTCGGGAGCGGGGTCGCGGTCGGCGTGGGCGTCGGCGCGACGGTCGGGGTCGGCGTCGGGGCCTCAGTTGGTGTGGGCGTCGGCGCGACGGTCGGGGTCGGCGTCGGGGTGGGCGGCGCCAGGGTCGCAGGGACCGGCGTGGCCGTCGGGGTCGGCGTCGGGGCCTCGGTCGGGGTCGGCGTCGGAGCGACGGTCGGCGTGGCCGTCGGGGTCGGCGTCGGAGCCTCGGTCGGCGTGGCCGTCGGGGTGGGCGTCGGCGCGACGGTCGGGGTCGGCGTCGGGGCCTCGGTCGGGGTCGGCGTCGGCTCCGCCTCGGTGCAGTTGAGCGAGTTGGACTTGCTCGACGAGATGATCGTGCCGTCGTCGTTGACCGCGAAGACCAGCAGGACGCCACCGGCGGACGACGTGAACGGAGCCGTGATCGACAGGGTGAAGTTCACCGTGCCGGTGCCGCTCACCGACACCTCGGCGTAGTTCTTCGAGACGTTCGCCGCGGGCGAGGCGTTGGAGCCGTTGTTGGCCGAGAGGTAGACGACGATCTTCGACCCGGCGTCGAAGTCCTTCGTGAGCGTGAACGAGCCCGCGAACGAATTCACGGACGTCCCGTTGCAGAACATCTTGGCGTTGTTCATGGTGGCGCCGCCGGCGACCGCCGAGGCGCTGCCGCCGACCGTGGCCGACGACTTGGGCCCGCCGTCCGGCCAGCCGTTGCCGTTGTCGCCTGGGCCGGCGGCGAGTGCCGGCGAGGCGCCAGGAGCGGCGATGGCCGTGAAGACCATCACCGCGACGGCAAGCCACGAGAGCCGCCGTGCGAGGCGCGTGCGCGCCCGAGAACGTGTGTACATGGAGCAGATCCCCGAAACGCGTGAGGCGGAGTGCCTCGGATGGATGGCGCTGCGAGCGGTGGCTCCCCCAAGGATGTCCGACACCGATCGAGCAAGGCCGATATTCGCACGGGCGACCGGTACCGTCCAGTACGGATGGCGGCGTACGACCACACCAGTCCCTACCGGTCCATACCGACCGATCCGCATCCGTTGCGAGACCGCACCGGACCGCCCGTACCTTTGGCGTCGCCGGCCGCCACGCCGACCATCCCAGCGCCGGACGCGAGTGGCCGGTGGCGGGCTAGGATTGGGGCCCCCAGATCCCCGCCGAGGCCAGCCACGTGATCCCCGACCCCATCCGCCGCCAGGCCCGCGACGCCATCGCCCGTGCGTGGGCCGTGGCGATCGACACGGGTGCCCTGCCGCCGCTGCCCGAGGATGCGCCGCGACCCGCCGTCGAGGTCGAGCATCCGGCCAACCCCGACCACGGCGACCTCGCGACGAACCTGGCGATGAAGCTCGCCCGGCCGTACCGCATGGCCCCGACGGCGATCGCCACGATCCTTGCCGCGAAGCTCGTCCGGGACGCCGCGGAGCCGGGCTCGCCGTCGCCGGTCGAGAGCGCCGAGGTGGCCCCGCCGGGGTTCATCAACCTGCGCCTGCGGACCGATGCGTTCGCCGCGTTCGTCGACGGGATCAACGCCGAGCCCGATGCCTGGGGTCGGGTCGCCCCGGTACGGCCCCGCCGCGTCAACGTCGAGTTCGTCTCGGCCAATCCGACCGGGCCGCTCCACGTCGGCAACGCCCGAGGCGCGTTCGTGGGCGACCTGCTCGCGCGCGTCCTGGACGCGGGTGGCCAGGCCGTGACGCGCGAGTACTACTTCAACGACTCCGGGGCGCAGATCCGCAACCTCGGGGCGACGGTCGTCGCCATCCGACGCGGCGAGCCGATCCCCGAGGACGGCTACAAAGGCGACTACGTCCCGGACCTCGCCGCGGCGGTGCCCGACGAGGTGTGGGCAGCCGCGACCGCCGACGACGCCGATGCCGACGGGATCGTCGGTCATTGGGCGGCCGGCCAAGTGCGCGCCGGCATCGAGGAGAGCCTGGCCAGCCTGGGCGTGCGCTTCGATGTCTGGACCAGCGAGGCGCGCCTCCACGACGAGGGCTGGGTCGAGCGGGCCGTCGAGCGCCTCCGCGAGCGCGGCCATGTCTACGAGCAGGACGGCGCGACGTGGTTCCGCTCGACCGACTTCGGTGACGACAAGGACCGGGTCATCTATCGGGCGGACGGACGCCCGACCTATTTCGCCGCCGACATCGGCTACGTGACCGAGAAGTTCAGCCGCGGCTTCGACCACCTCATCTACATCTGGGGCGCCGACCACCACGGGACGGTCGCGCGGGTGCGCAACGCCGCGGAGGCGATGGGCTACGACCGCGAGGCCGTCCAGGTCCTGCTGTATTCGTGGGTCCGGCTCGTCGTCGACGGGGTGGACGTCTCGATGAGCAAGCGCGCCGGCGACTTCATCACCCTCGATGCGCTACTGGCCGAGGTCGGCGTCGACGCCGCCCGCTGGTTCTTCGCCTCACGTGCCTACACGAGCGCCATCGACTTCGACATCGAGCTGGCCAAGACGCAGACGAACGAGAACCCGGTCTACTACGTCCAGTACGCGCACGCACGGATCGCATCGATCCTGCGCAAGGCAGCCGACGCGGGGCTGACCCCGGCGCCCTCGATCGTCGGCGCGCTCGGCCCGGAGGACCTGCCCGAGGCCCGTCTGGTGCGGGCGATCGTCCGGCTACCCGAGGTCGTCGAGGACGCCGTCCTTGCCGAGGAGACCCAGGGCATCACCGCCTACGCCACCGAGCTCGCGACCGCGTTCCACGCGTACTACCGCGACGCGCGGGTCGTCGACGCCGAAGCACCGGAGCGGTCGGCCATCCGCCTGGCCGTCGCGCGCGCGACGCAGGTCACCCTCGCCAACACGCTCGGGCTGCTGGGGATCAGCGCGCCCGAGTCGATGTAGCAGAGCGGCGCCGAACTCTCCCGATGCGTCGCCGGCCTCCTCGGCCGGCCGGCGTCAGCCCGCCAGTCCCGCCGCGCCGGCCACCGACTGCAGCGTCGCGTCGTCGTTGCCGATGACGACCCACCGGGTCGTACCGCCCTCGCCCGGGAACACGCCGCCGGGCCCGCCTGCGCTGGCCAGCGCCTGGGCCGCGGCGGCCTCGAACGCGGTCGCATCGGCCGGCGTGTCCCATGCCGTCCGGAGGACGAGGGCCCAGGCGTCGCCCGGACCGTCGAGGACGGCCAGACGGTCGCCGCCCCAGCCGGCCGCCGCGTCGCTGGCGACCCCGGCGTTGACCCGCGACTGGCGCAGCCACGACGCCATCTGGTACTCCCCGAACGTGTCCTGGATCGTCTCGGTCCAGCCGTCCCCGAGGCCCGCCAGCAGGTCCTTGGTCGAGATCGTCACGTCGACCGGCTCCTCCTTGGCGGTGTACTTCTCCGGGTGCATGACCTGCTCCGTCGAGCGCGGCAGGTCGGCGTAGACCGCGTCGACGCCCGGCCAGCCATCGGTCGACTGCTTCGGCGTCAGGAAGCTGAGCCCGGTCGTGTACGGGAAGAGGAGGCCGTCGACGAGGAACTGCGGCGTTCGCGCGAGGACCGCCGCAGCCTTCGGGTCGGAGCCCGCCGCGACGTAGTCCTGGAGCTCGGAGGGGCTCATGTTGGGGATGGCCCACTGGGTCATGAGCAGCGTCCCGTCGCCCTCGTAGATGGCGGCCCGGGCCATGGCCTGGTCGGTCTCGTCGAGGAGGTCCTTCTGGGCGTCGAACACGCCGGGGAAGTTGGCGTCCTGGAGCGCATGGTCGTACTCGTGGGCGAACGTGATCTTGTCGGCGCCGTTGATCTCGCCGCTGCGCGACACGACGTAGAGCGTCTTCGCATCGGGCCGGTAGAAGCCGGCCACCTGGCTGTCGATGAGGTCGAGGTACAGCTGGCGGAGGGACTGGTCAGCGCCGATCAGCCCGAGCGCCTTGAGCAGGCGATCGTTCCCCTCGACGAGCTTCGCGGGGTTGTCCTTGTCGAAGGACGTGGCGTTCATCTGCTTGAGGGTCGCGCCGTCGATGGTCTCGCGCTCCACGTCCACGGGTGTGAGCCCCCGGATCGCGACGACCTGGTCCTCGATGGCGTCGTAGATGGCATCCGCGTTGTCGCTCGACGCGGGCGTGGCGGATGGCGCGGCGCTGGCCGTCGGGACGGCTACGCTGGGCGCCGGGGTCGCGACGCTGGTCGGAGCCGGGGTCGCGCTGGCGGTCGGCGTGGTGCTCGGTCCGCCGCAGGCGACGAGGAGCAGGGCAGCCGTGATCAGGAGCGCGCCGGAGCGCGCCGGAAGGTGTCGGGTCATGCGCCGGATTGTGCCATGGGCCCGGTGGCGGTCCGGCCGGGGGCGCGATATCGCTTTCTTAATCGCTTGCCATCTCGACCATGAATACGCGTCCGATACGGTAGTGACTGGACGAACCCACGGGGTTCTATCCTCCCTCCCTCCGACCGGAGGCGCCGATTGGGCAGGCGCCTCCGGTCTTTCCTTTTCCATGACCGGAGGCGCCGATCGGGCGGGCGCCTCCGGTCGTTCGATTCCGGGAGGCGCGAGGAGTCTGGGACCGTACGCGAGGCGGTGAGGGCCGTGCTCCGGTGGATCAGGCCTGCTTGCCGCGCGACTCGAGCAGGACCGTGATCGTCTCCACGGGGAGGCTCGTCGCGGTGACCGACAGCTTGGGCTGGACGACCGGCTCCGCGCCCATCTCGTGGAAGAACTTGGCCAGGACCTCGGCGCAATCCGCCTCGTCCTCGCACAGCGGCATCGGGACGACGATGCGCGGGTCCAGCTGGGCGATCAGGGCGGCGGCGCGGGTCGGGTTCAGCGCCCCGCCGAGGGGCACGCACGCGATGTCCACCGAGCCGATGTCCGCGATCTTCTCTTCGGACAGCAGATGGCCGATGTCACCCAGGTGGATGGTGTGGACCCCGTCGACCTCGGCCATGAACGACACGCCCTTGCCGCGCTCGGCGCCGCGCACGTCGTCGCGGTAGGTCCGGACGCCGGTCACCAGCACCTCCTTGACCTCATACTCGCCGGGCCCGTCGAGGATGAAGGCGTGGTCCAGGCTGGACGGGATGAGGGTGGAGCCGTCGCGCGACAGCCGGCCCTTCGGCTTGCCCCTCGCGAGCGGGGTGTCATCGGGGTGGCTGAAGGTGACGATGTCACCGGTGATGCCGCGACCGGTCGGCCCGACGACGGATTGATAGGGGTCGGCCACCACGATGGCGTCCTTGCCACGGAGCCGGACGCAAGTCCGGCCATACCACTGCACTTCCATACGCCGCCGATTCTGACACAGCGGACCCACCCCCGGCGCTACGGCCGGTCGAGCATCACCCGCCCGCGCTTGACGACCGTCCGAACCAGGTCCGCGCCGGGCCAGTAGGGGATCTGCGCGCTCGTCGGGACGCGCCAGATCACGAGATCGGCGACCTTGCCGGGCTCGAGCGAGCCGATCTCCTCCTCCAGGGCCAGGGCCCGCGCGGCGTTGATGGTCACGGCGGCCAGCGCCTCGTCGGGCGACATCCGCAGGTTGATGCAGGCGAACGACATCGCCAGCGGAAGGCTCGCGGCCGGCGAGGTGCCCGGATTGAAATCGGTGCCGATGGCGACCGGCACGCCGGCGTCGATGAACGCCCGAGCGGGGGCGTGGTGGTCCTTCATCAGGAACCAGGTCGTGATCGGCAGCAGGGTCGCCACGACCGGCTCGCCCGAGTCCGCCGCGGCCGCCATGGCGGCGATGCCATCCGCGGACGGGGTCGCGAGATGATCGGCCGAGGCCGCGCCGAGCTCCGCCGCCAGCTCCGCCCCGCCCGACGGCGCGAGCTCGTCCGCGTGCAGGCGCGGCAGCAATCCGACCGCGCGGGCCGCCTCCAGCACCCGGCGCGACTGGTCCGCGCTGAACACGCCCGTCTCGCAGAACACGTCCGCGAAGCGCGCCCGGCCATGGGCCGCGATGCCGGGCAGCTGGTCGTCGATGAGCGAGCGGACGAACGCCTCCGTGCCGTCGGGCCGCGACCGGAACTCGGGCGGGACGGCGTGGGCGCCGAGCCAGGTCGGGACGACGTCGACCGGTCCCTCGCGGCCCAACCGGTGGGCCAGCTCGAGCAGGCGCAGCTCGGTCTCGAGGTCGAGGCCGTACCCGGACTTGGCCTCGACCGTGGTGACGCCGTGGCCGAGCATCTCGTCGAGCCAGCGCCGGCCGTGGGCCAGCAGGTCCCCGTCCGACGCCGCGCGGGTCGCGGCGACCGTCGAGAGGATGCCGCCACCGGCCGCCAGGATGTCGAGATAGGACGCGCCCTGCTGGCGCAGCACGAGCTCGCCCTCGCGCGTGCCTCCGAACAGGAGGTGGGTGTGCGGATCGACGAGCCCCGGGGTCACCGACCCGCCGCCGGCATCGATGCGGGCGAACCGCCCGAGCGGATAGCCGTCCGCCTCGAGCGAGGCCTCGACCGCGGCACGCGGCCCGACCCCCAGCAGCCGGCCCTCCCAGGCCGCGACGACCGGGGCGTCGGGGCTGGCCGGATCGTCGGTCGCGAGACGGCCGATGTCGCCCTGGGCAGCCCCGCGGCGAACGCCGCCGGCCATCGTGACGACCTCGGACGCACCGACGACCAGGATCCCGGGCGTGACTTCGCCCGTCCGTCCGCCCTCGATGACGCGGAACGGACCGCCGCTCATGATCGCCCGGCGCGGGCCGCGTCCAGCCGCAGCTCGAGTGCCTGTGACGGATCGAAGTCGCGCAGCCGGAGGTAGCGAGCGGCGGCGCCCAGGCGTGCCTCGACCGGATCGGTCTCCGCTGCGCCGGCATGCTCGGCGACCGCCAGGAAGGCGGCCAGCGGGGCGAGGCCGATGAGCTCGGACTCGGCAAGGTCCACCCCGTCCTCGGCGGCGAGCGCGCGGACGCTGTCCCACACGAGCCAGAGCGGGGTCACCGAGAAGTCGAGGAGGTTCATCGAGACCTGGGCGCGCAGGGGGTGGCCGCGCTCCGGCTCGCGCACCTCGAACCCGTTGGCCTGCAGTCGGGGCAGGCCGCCGCCCGACTCGCGGACGCGCCGGGCGATGCGCCGAGCCAGGTCGACGTCGTCGGACGCGAGGTTGATGTTGTAGGCGATGAGGAACGGACGAGCCCCGACCGCGACCGCCCCGGCGGACGGATGCAGCTCGGACGGGCCGAGATCGGGCTCCCGGCCGCGCTGGCCGATCTCCGCCTTGAGCCCCTCGTACTGGCCGCGCCGGACGTCGGCGAGCTTCTCGCGATCGGCCCGCGTGGCCGCGCGCGCGTACAGGTAGACCGGCAGCGCATAGCGGTCCGCGATCCGCTTGCCGAAGGCGCGGGCGAGCTCGACGCAGTCGTCGATCGACGTCGTCGCCAGCGGCACGAACGGGATGACGTCGACGGCCCCGATGCGCGGGTGTTCGCCCTCGTGGACGTCCATGTCGATGTCGTGGATCGCCGCCCCGACGAGGCGATCAAGCGCGTCCGTGACGGCCTCGTGCTCGCCGGCAAGGGTGAAGACCGAGCGGTTGTGGCTGGCGTCGCTCGTGCGGTCCAGCAGGTACACGCCGGGTACCGATTCGATGGCGGCGGCGAGGCGGTCGACGACGTCGAGCCGGCGACCCTCCGAGACGTTCGGGACGGACTCGATCAGCACATGCTGATGCTAGCGACGCACCGTGGCCCCGGCGCGGCCTCCCAGCGTCGGTCGGGCTAGTCGGCGAGCATCGGGACGTGGATGCCGCGCTCGCGGGCGGTGTCGATGGCGTGCTCGTAGCCGGCGTCGACGTGGCGCAGCACGCCCATCGCGGGATCCGTGGTCAGCACGCGCTCCAGCTTCTCGGCGGCGAGCTCGCTGCCGTCGGCCACGGCGACCATCCCGGCGTGCTGGCTGTACCCGATGCCGACCCCGCCGCCGTGGTGGATCGACACCCACGAGGCGCCGGCCGCGGTGTTGACGAGGGCGTTGAGGAGCGGCCAGTCGGCCACCGCGTCCGTGCCGTCGCGCATCGCCTCGGTCTCGCGGTTCGGCGACGCGACGGAACCCGCGTCGAGATGGTCGCGCCCGATGACGATCGGCGCCGACACCGCGCCGGTCCGGACGAGCTCGTTGAACGCCTGACCGGCACGGGCGCGCTCGCCGTACCCCAGCCAGCAGATCCGTGCCGGCAGGCCCTGGAACGGCACGCGCTCCTGGGCCATCGCGATCCAGCGCTGCAAGCCGGCGTCGTCGGGGAACAGCTCGAGGATCGCCTCGTCCGTGCGCCGGATGTCGTCCGGGTCGCCGCTGAGGGCGACCCAGCGGAACGGCCCGCGGCCCTCGCAGAACTGCGGGCGGATGAACGCCGGCACGAAGCCGGGGTAGGCGAAGGCATCGGTGACGCCGGCCTCCTGCGCCTGGGCGCGCAGGTTGTTGCCGTAGTCGAAGACGACGGCTCCTGCCGCCTGGAAGGCGAGCATCGCCCGGACCTGGTCGGCCATCGCGCTCATCGAGCGGCGGACGTACTCGTCGGGCTGGGTCTCGCGCAGCACGAGCGCGTCGTCGAGGGCGATCTCGGCCGGGATGTAGCCAGCCAGCGCGTCGTGGGCCGAGGTCTGGTCGGTGACCAGATCGAACCGCTCCCCGGCCGCCGCCCAGGCCGGCTCGATCTCCGCGGCGTTGCCGACCAGGGCGATCGACAGGGCTTCGCCGCGCGCGGCGGCCGTCCGCGCCCAGACGAGGCTCTCGGCCGGGTCGGCAGTGAGCCGGTCCACGTAGCGGATGTCGAGCCGCCGTCGAGCGCGCGCTTCGTCGACCTCGATGGCCAGGCACACGCCATCGTTCATGGTGACCGCCAGCGGCTGCGCGCCGCCCATGCCGCCGAGCCCGGCCGTCAACGTGACGGTGCCGCGGAGCGTCCCTCCGAAATGCTGGCGGGCCGCCTCGGCGAAGGTCTCGTAGGTACCCTGCAGGATGCCCTGGGTGCCGATGTAGATCCACGAGCCCGCGGTCATCTGGCCGTACATCATCAGGCCGGCCCGCTCGAGCTCGCGGAAGTGCTCCCAGGTCGCCCACTTGCCGACGAGGTTGGAGTTGGCGATGAGGACCCGCGGCGCCCAGGTGTGCGTCCGCAGGACCCCGACGGGCTTGCCCGACTGGATGAGCAGCGTCTCGTCATCGGCCAGGACGCGCAGCTCGCGGACGATCGCGTCGAAGGCATCCCAGCTCCGGGCCGCGCGACCGGTGCCGCCGTAGACGACGAGGTGGTCGGGGTCCTCCGCGACCTCGGGATCGAGGTTGTTCATGAGCATCCGGAGGGCCGCCTCCTGCGCCCAGCCGCGACAGGTCAGCTCGTTGCCGCGAGGCGCTCGAACGGGGCGCGGGCCAGACATCGGGGGCGGCTCCTCCGGGGGTCGGACGGGTCGATGCGCTGAGGCTACTCCGTCAGGCCCGCGATGACCTGCTCGCCGAAGCGCCCGGGTCCCGCGCCCTGGAGGGAGACGATGACCCCGTCGTCATCGAGCGTGGCGTGCCACGTGTGGACGCCACCGGCGCAGGTCCCGATCCACGTCGGATGACCGCCGATCTCGGCCTCGGCGTGGCCGGTGACGCCGCCCGCCTGCTCGCACACCGCCGTATCGAAGCTGTCGCGCCAGTCGCGGAAGAACCCGTCCGAGAACGTCCGGGGATGGAGCCGGACGATGGTCGCGACCACGTAATCCGCGGAACCGTCGGACGCCTGCGGACCGAACGCGGTCGCCACGCCGATCCCCTCGGCAGCGACCGCCAGCGCCGGGTCGCCGGCCAGTCCCGCGGCGGTGTCGCGATCCGCGGTGAGCGGCACGCCGGCGACGCTGGCCGGCAACAACGCCAGGAGGGCGTCGTCGACGACGATCGTCCCGCCCGACGGGGTCGAGGCTCTCGACGACGTCGGGGCTCGCCGACGCGCCGGGGTCCGGCGGCACGGCGGACGAGGACGACCCGCCGGTCGTGACGGGCGTCGAGGCCGGGCTCGGGGCCGGTCCGGCGCAGGCCACGAGCCCGAGCGCCAGGCTCGTCGCGAGGACGAGCCCGAGACCCGGTCGCGTGCGACCGCGACGATCGCGCCTCACGCGAGCTCGCGCCGCAGGACCGGAAACCGTTCGTCCGCGGCCGCGAGCGTGAACCCGACCGAGATCCAGAACGCGGGCGTGGCGGCACTCGTCGCGTCGGGGTCGGCCCCGACCGTCGGGTAGGCCTCGACCGCCGCGAACCCGCGCGTCTCGAGGTCGATACAGACGGCCTCGATGAGCGCCTTGCCCAGGCCGAGGCCGCGCGCTGCCTCGGTCGTCGCGATGCAGGTCACGACGGCGGGCAATGGCGCATCGGGGAGCGCCGGATACAGGTCACGCGTGCGCTGCGCGCGCGGGTACGCCGTCAACGGACCGAACTGGCAGTAGACCGCCGGGTCGTCGTCGAGCAGGAGGACCTTGGCGTAGCTGCCGACGACGCCCAGCCCCCGAGCGAGGAGCCGGAGCTTGCGCGGCGCCCCGTCGTCGACGGTCGGGCGGGGCGCACGCTTCGGGGCGAACGGGTTGTCCTCCAGCGGATCGTCGTCGTCGCCCGTCAGGAACGGATTGGCCGGTGGACGCCGCGTCGCCTCGAGCTCGGCGAGGAACGGATTGGCCGCTCCGGCCGGGGGCGTGGCCGTCGTCGAGCGCTCCGGCCCCGTACCGCCACCGGTCAGCCAGTCCAGGCGGATCGCCTTGCGTGCCGCGGTCGGCGTCCTCCCAGTAGTCGCACGAGCGATGGTCGAACCCCGGGTCCGCGCAGGGCGGGATCCGGGCATAACCGGCGGCATCGGTGATGTCGACGATGGCGATGCGGTCGCTGGCGACGTCCATGGTTCGAGCGAGTCTAGGACCTCCGACCGGAGGCGTCCCGGGCATGGCCGGGGCATCCCGGGTTGGTAGCATGGGCGGATGCGACGTGGAGGGACGCCCGCTCGATGACGGAGTCCGGGCCGCAGGATCCGTACACGATCCTCGGCGTCCAGCGCGGTGACGGCGACAAGGCGATCGCCGCCGCGTATCGGCGCCTCGCCCGGCAACACCACCCCGACATCGCCGGTGAGACCTCGACGGTCCAGATGGCCGGGATCAACGCGGCCTTCGATGCCATCCGCACGGCCGCCCGGCGGGCCGCCTACGACGACCTCGATCCGCCCCCGGCCGGGACGCGCCGGCGCCGGACGAGCGCGACCGACGACCACGCCGCTCCGCGCTGGCGACCGGAGCGCGACGGCACGGGCGGCGCCGGACCGCCACCCGGGCGTCCGTCGGGGAGCGTGCTCGACTTCGGTCGCCACATCGGCTGGTCGATCGGCGAGATCGCGCGCATCGATCCCGGCTACCTGCAGTGGCTGTCCGAGCGTCGAGAAGGCCGGCCCTACCACGACGAGATCGACGCCGCGCTGCGCCGCGCGGGCTACCGCGACGCCCCGACCGGGAGCAAGCGCAAGTCCTGACCGGCCGGGGCCAGACGCCCGACGCCGTCAGATCGCCGAGGCGTCGCCGACCAGGTCGACCAGGGTCCCGTCGTGGACGAGCGAGGTGGCCGCGGCGAGGTCCGGGCCCGGCTCGCGGTCGCGCACGAGGGGCGCGATGCGGTCGCGGATGCGGCGCATGGGCCGTCGCCACACCGATCCCGGGCTGCGGCGGGGCACCGGCCCCCTCGGCCATCCCGGCCAGCCGCAGGTCGAGCGCCTGGGCGCCCACGACGAGCTCGATGGCGAGGATCCGTTCCACGCCGGTCAGCACGGCCCGCGCGTGGCGCGCCGCGATCGAGCCCATCGAGACGTGGTCCTCCTGGTTGGCGCTGGTCGGGATCGAGTCGGCCGAGGCCGGGTGGGCGAGGACCTTGTGCTCCGAGGCGAGGGCCGCGGCCGTGTACTGGTAGATCATCATCCCCGACTCCACGCCCGACGCCGGGGCGAGGAACGGCGGCAGCCCGCCGTTGAGCCGGGCGTCGACGAGCAGCGCGGTCCGCCGCTCGCTGATCGCGCCGAGCTCCGCCAGGGCGAGCTTCGCGAAGTCGAGCGCGAGGGCGATCGGCTCGCCGTGGAAGTTGCCGCCGCTGATGACCCGGCCGCCGCCCGTGGCGACCGTGTCGACGTCGGCGACACCGCCACCCGGGAACACGAGCGGGTTGTCGGTCGCGGAGTTGAGCTCGATGTCGAGGACCCGGCGCAGGTGATCGAGCGCGTCGCGGACCGCCCCGTGGACCTGTGGCACGCAGCGCAGCGAGTACGGGTCCTGGACCTTGTGGGTCGTGCCGTGATGGGCCTGCTGCAGCCCGCTGTCGCGCAGGAGATGACGCAGCTCGGCAGCGACGGCGATCTGGCCCGGGTGCGGCCGGGCAAGCTGGTAGGCCGCGGTGAACGCCACGTCCGTGCCCAGCAACGCCTCGACGGACTGGGCGGCGGCGACGCTTGCGGTGCGCACCAGGCGGTCCGCGTCCGCGAGGACCAGGGCACCGACGGCGCTCATCATCTGCGTGCCGTTGAGGAGGGCGAGGCCTTCCTTGGCCCCGAGCGTCAACGGCTCGAGGCGCGCCTCGCGGAGGGCCACGAGCGCGGGCGTCACGTGCCCGCCGAACTCGACCTGACCGCGCCCGATGAGCGGCAGCGCCAGATGGGCGAGCGGGGCGAGGTCGCCCGATGCGCCGACGCTCCCCTGCTCCGGCACGACCGGGTGGATGCCGAGCCGCAGGAAGTCGAGCAGCCGGTCCACGATCGCCGGCCGGCAGCCGGAGTGGCCGAGCGCCAGCGTGTTCGCGCGCAGCAGCAGCATCGCCCGGACGACGTCGCGCCCGAACGGCGGCCCGACGCCGGCAGCGTGGCTCATCAGGAGGTTCTCCTGGAGCCGCTCGACGTCGGCCGGCGCGATCGTGGTCGAGGCGAGGTCGCCGAACCCGGTGGTCACGCCGTAGACGACCGCGCCCTCGGCGACGAGGGCCTCGATGACGTCGCGTGCCTCCTGCATCCGCGCTCGGGCGTGCACGTCGAGGCGGACGGGGACGTTGCCGCGGGCCACCGCCTCGACGTCCGCGATGGTCAGGTCCGCGCCGGTCAGGATGACGTCGCCGGCCCCGGCGCGGTCCGGGGTGAAGTGCGGGACCTCCGGCTCACTCACCGGTCCGAGGATAGTCGGCTATCCTCGGCAACGCCCGCTCATCCCGACGCCAGAGGTCCGCGTGCTCGCCTTCATCGACGAGATCGTCATCCCGTTCCTGAACAACCTGTACGGCGCCGTCGGCTACCTCGGGGTGATGGTCGCGATGGCGATCGAGTCCGCCATGGTCCCCCTGCCGTCGGAGCTCATCCTGCCGTACGCCGGCTTCCTCGTATCCGATCCAAGCCAGCTCGAGCCGCTCACCGGCTCCCCGTGGAACTTCTGGATCGTGGTCATCTTCGCCACGATCGGGAACACCCTCGGGTCGCTGGTCGCGTACGCGATCGGGGCGTTCGGCGGCCGGCCGTTCCTCGAG
This sequence comes from uncultured Chloroflexia bacterium, assembly GCA_963828965.1. Lineage (GTDB taxonomy): Bacteria > Chloroflexota > Limnocylindria > Limnocylindrales > CSP1-4 > SPCO01. The sequence goes on along the minus strand of CAWHGL010000002.1, from coordinate 55,158 downwards.
CGCTACGGCAAGTACGTGCTCATCCGACCGCACGAGATCGAGCTCGCCGATTCGTTCTTCCAGCGCCACGGCAACGCCACGGTCTTCATCGGCCGGCTCCTGCCGATCGTCCGCACGTTCATCAGCTTCCCGGCGGGCGTCGCCCGCATGCCGATCGTGCCGTTCATCGCGTACTCGACGGCGGGCGCCTTCCTGTGGTCGATGCTGCTCGTGTGGGCCGGCACGATCCTCGGGGCGAACTGGGTCGACATCCGCCACACGCTCCAGCCGTTCGACCTCGCGATCGCGGTCATGGTCGTGCTCGCCGTCGTGGGCTTCATCTGGTGGCGCATCGGGATGCCCGGCAAGCCCGGGCGGTCGGCGCCCAAGGAGACCACGGACTAAGCGCTGCGGGCCCACGCCTCCGGCCTTGCCTCGTCGGCGCCCGCCCGCGGAGCGAACCGTCGGGAACAAGCGCCAGCGCCGTTCACGCAGGTGAGCGGCGCGGGCGGAAGCCGGCGCTCCCGGACCGTAGGCGTTAGTCCCGCGCCTGCTCCTCGGGTGGCTTGACCGCCCGGAACTCGCGGTACATGAGCAGGTCGTAGACGATCTTGAGCCCGCCCGCCAGGTAGAACGGCAGGGATGCGTAGCCGGCGCTGGCCATCAGCACGGACGAGAACGTCGGGGAGATGGCGGCGCCCGTCGTCCGGGCCACGCCCGTGATGCCCGCCGCGGCCGAGCGCTCGTCCGGGTCGACGACCGCCATGACGTACGACTGGCGGGTCGGCACGTCCATCTGGCTGAGCGTGAAGCGCAGCAGCAGCACGGCCACGGCCAGCGGCAGCGTCGGCATCAGCGGGACGAGGATGAGCAGCAGGTTCGACGGGATGTGGGTGAAGACCATCGTGTTGATGAGCCCGAAGCGCGCCGCGATGCGGGCCGCCGACAGCGACGACACCGCAGCGAGCAGGTTGGCCGCGAAGAAGATCGCGCCCAGGACGGCCGGCTCCACCCCGAACTGCACGTGGAACCAGTAGGCCATCAGGCTCTGCGGGATGAAGCCGCCACCGAAGGCATCGATCGAGAACAGGACCGACAACTTGAGCACGACCGCCTTCGACCGGTGGAGGCCGAAGCGCCGACGGATCCCATCGGTCGGATCGATGCTCGCGGCCGGCGCCTCGATGTCCGGACCCAGCCGCCAGGCGCCGATGGCCATGATCGCCCCGATCAGGGCGTAGCCGATGACGATGGCCCGATAGGCCTCGATCGGCGCGGCGCCATTCCCGAGCAGCCACTGGCTCGCGAGCCCCGCGATGAGCGCGCCGGTCGCGGTCGCCACGTAGCCTGCGACGTTGTACCAGGCGAAGGTCGCGGTCCGGCGGCGGTCGGGCACGATCTGGGTGAGCCCGGCCTGCTCGACGGCCAGGAACGGTCCGACCTCGTTGCCGGTCGGCGAGATCACGCCGACCGCGCCGGCCAGGATGAGCAGCGGGACCCAGCTCGTGAACGCGAAGACCACGCCGGCCAGCACCATGAGCACCGCCCCGGCGACCAGCACCCGGCGGCGGCCGAACCGGTCCGCATTCGTCGTGAGCCACAGCGAGATGATCGTGTCGCCGATGAGCGTCAGCGTGAGCACGAGCCCGACGGCCAGCGGGTCGAGGCCGACCGCATCCAGGTACAGGACGAGCACGACCGCGAGGAACCCGTAGCCGAACATCCGCAGCGTGCGCAGCGCGAAGAGCGCCCGACCGTCCCGGTCGAGCCCGCGCAGGCTCGCGACGAGGCCGGGATCGGCCGTGGTGGGCTCCATCGCGAGCGAGTCTAGAGGTTCACAGGGGCCCGGACCGTCTGCCAGAATGCGGGCGGAGGTACGACACCGGACGATGACGAGCAGCCACGACACCGACCTGCCCGGCCACGCCGACGCGGTCGCCCACCACGCGCTCGACGACCATGGCGACGACCACGGGCACGACGATCACGCCCACGGCGATGAGCCGCCGCTCGGCCCGATCGACGTCCGCGCCTGGGGCGCCGGGCTGCTCGGGATCGCGCTGGGCCTGGTCATGACGGCCTGCTTCGTCCTCGCGACCCAGCCGATCTCCTAGGCGGCGATCTCCTAGGCGGGTCGTCCTCGGACCCCGCGGACCGTCCTAGAACAGACCGACGACGTTCCCGTCCGCGTCGATGTCGATGTTCTCGCCGCCTGGCTTGGAGGGCAGGCCCGGCATCGTCCGCATCTCGCCGCACAGCGGGGTGATGAAGCCGGCACCGGCGGACAGCCGGATCTCGCGGATCGGCACCGTGAACCCGGTCGGGCGGTTCTTGAGCGCGGCGTCGTGGCTGAGCGAGTACTGGGTCTTGGCCATGCACACCGGCAGGTGGCCGTAGCCGAGGTCCTCGTACTGCTTGAGCTGCTTGCGTGCGGCCGGCAGCAGCTCGATCCCGTCGCCGCCGTAGATCTTCGTCACGATCGTCTCGATCTTCTCGGCGAGCGGCATCTCGTCGGGGTACAGCAGCTGGAACGAACGGGTCGGGTCCTCGGTGGCCTCCCAGACAGCCTCGGCAAGTGCCGCGGCCCCGCGACCGCCGTCGCTGAAGTGCGTGGCCACGACCGCGGATCGGGCGCCGGACGCCAGCGCGACCTCCTTGATCGCCTCGACCTCGGCGGGCGTGTCGGTCGGGAATGCGTTGATGGCGACGACGGCCGGCACCCCGAAGATCGTCACGTTCTCGATCTGCTTGGCCAGGTTCGCCGCGCCGATCCGGACGGCCTCGACGTTCTCCACGGTCAGCGCCGGGTCGAGCGGCTTGCCGGCGACGATCTTGCCGACCCCGCCGTGCATCTTGAGCGCCCGGACCGTGGCGACCACGACGGCCGCGTCCGGGGTCAGGCCCGAGGCACGGCACTTGATGTCGAAGAACTTCTCGGCGCCCATGTCGGCCCCGAAGCCCGCCTCCGTGCACACGATCTCGTTGGTCACGAGGGCCAGCCGGTCGGCGATGATCGAGTTGTTGCCGTGGGCGATGTTCCCGAACGGCCCGCAGTGGACGAACGCCGGGCCACCCTCCAGGGTCTGGAGGAGGTTGGGCTTGATGGCATCGCGCAGGAGCACGGTCATCGATCCGGCGACCTTGAGATCCTCCGCGGTCACCGGCGACCCGTCGGTCCGCGTCGCGAGGACCATCCGGCCGAGCCGGGCCCGCAGGTCGAACAGGTCGGTCGCCAGCGCGAGGACCGCCATGACCTCCGACGCGACGGTGATGACGAACTCGGTCTCGCGCGGGACACCGTCCTCGCGGCCACCCAGGCCGATCACGGTGTGCCGGAGCGCGCGGTCGCTGATGTCGAGCACGCGCGGCCAGAGGATGCCGTGCGGGTCGATGCCCAGCGGGTTCTTGTGATGGAGGCTGTTGTCGATGAAGGCGCCCGCGAGGTTGTGCGCCGCGCCGATGGCGTGGACGTCGCCGGTCAGGTGGAGGTTGAAGTCCTCCATCGGGATGACCTGGCTGTAGCCGCCGCCGGCGGCGCCGCCCTTGATCCCGAAGACCGGCCCGAGCGAGGGCTGGCGGATGTTGACCGAGGCGCGCTTGCCGATGACGTTCAGGCCCTGGGCCAATCCGACCGTCGTCGTCGACTTGCCCTCACCGAGCGGCGTCGGGCGTGATGGCCGTGACCACGACGTACTTGCCGCGGGGTCGCTCGGCCTCGAGCCGCGTGATGGCCTCGAGCGTCACCTTGGCCTTGGTCGGGCCGTACAGCTCGAGATCGTCGGACGCCAGGCCGAGGTCGGCGGCCACGTCCACGATCGGCCGGGGCGTGACGGAGCGGGCGATCTCCAGGTCGGACGGGAAGCTCATCGGGTTCTCCTCGGGATGGCTAGGGCGTGCGGCTCGCCTGATGTTGGGCGGCTCGCACGAGATGGGTCAGCAACAGGGCGTTCGTGAGCGGGCCGACCCCGCCGGGCACCGGGGTGATGGCCGCGGCGACCTCGCGGGCCGTGGCGAAGTCGACGTCGCCCACGAGCCGACCGTCGACGACGTTGATGCCGACGTCGACGACGACGGCACCGGGCTTGAGCATCGCCCCGGTGACGAGACCAGGATGGCCCGCGGCGACCACGACGATGTCGGCGCGCCGAACGTGGTCGGCGAGGCCGCGGGTCCGCGAGTGGCAAACGGTGACGGTCGCGTCCTCCTTCACGAGGAGGAACGCCGCGGGCATGCCGACCACCGCCGAACGACCGATGACGACGGCGTCCTTGCCGGCGATCTCGAGCCCGGACCGGCGCAGGATCTCGACCGCCGCGTGGGCCGTCGCCGGCAGGAAGCCGTCGTACCCCAGCCGCAGGAGACCGGCGTTGAGCGGATGGATCCCGTCGATGTCCTTGGCCGGATCGATGGCATCGATGACCGAGCGCAGGCGGATCGTCGCCGGCAACGGCATCTGGACGATGACGCCGTCGACCGCCGGGTCGGCGTTGAGCTCCCGGATGCGGTCGATGACCGCGCTCTCGGTCGCCTCGCCCTCGAGCTCGACGAAGCGCGCCTCGATGCCGACCTTGGCGCAGCCACGCAGGATCTGCTCGAGATACACGGTCGACGGTGCGTCGCGGCCGATGATCACGACGGCCAGGCCAGGCGGTCGGCCGGCGGCGACCGTGAAGGAGGCGACGTCTTCCGCGACGGCCGCCCGGATCTCGGACGCGATCGGTCCGCCCTCGAGCAGTCGCGCAGACCCGGTGGGCACGTCCGTGGTCACGCGGGGGCGGCGATCGGTTCGCGGGGCTCGGCGCGACGAACGACCTCGCGAGTGGAGGCACTGAGGCGTTCGATGTCGTGCAGGAGGGCGTACACGCCGGCCATCATCTCGTCTTCGTACGTCGGGTCACCGACACTCGGCAGGTTGACCAGCACGTTCGCCGCCGCGCCGCGGGCCGCCGCTTCGCCGAGCAAGGCGGCCACGTTGAGGTCGCTCGAAGCGTTGGCGTTGCTGCGACCGGCCAGGGTCTCCGCCACGGAGACGAGGTCCACGCAGGCCTCGACACACCGCATCGGGACCTCGGCCGCACCGCGGGCCGCCGCGCTGATGGCCGCCCGCCGGACGCTGATCTCGACGTCGTCACCCTTGGGCAGCTTGAGGGCCGCGGCGAAGTCGGCATAGGCCGCAGCGTCCTCGTCCGCAAGCTCGAGGAATCGGTCCGACAGGGCGCCGCCCCTGGCGATCGCCCAGGCGAGGACCTCCTCGTGCTGGGCGTACTTGGGGCGGCCGGTCGAAAGGGACGCCACCATCGTGACCAGCCCCGCGCCGAGCGATGCGGCGATGGCGGAGGCACTCCCGCCGCCCGGGACGGGCTCGGCCGACGCGAGCCGGGCGACGAACCCCTCGAGGGTCAGGTCGCTGAACGACGCCTGGGCATCCGGTGTCTGCACCGGTCGATTGTAGGGTCGGGCGGGAGGCCCGCTACGGTCACCGTCGCATCAGACGCGCCCGAGCGGGCACGGGACGCGATCGAGGTCGGAGCCGGGGTGGGCGCGGTACCGGCGCACCCACCCCGTCCCGACGAGCGTCGGTCGAGCGGGAGGAGCATCGACCGACCGGGAACTGCCGTGGCAGGCCGGGTCCGCGGTCAGGCGGCGGCGCGGTCCGAGTCGAGGCCGGTGATCGTCCAGCGCCGCGAGCGGTGGAGGTAGGTCAGCGACAGGCGGGCCTGCGCCGTCTCCACCTCGAACAGGGTGCGCGGTCCCGTGATCACGGGATAGGCGGCCGCCTCTTCGCGGATGGCGGTCAGGTGGGTGATCGTGAGGCGCTCGGCGCCCCAGGTGATCTCGCGGGGTCGGCCGCTGAACCAGTCGGTGCGGACCTGGACCGGCACCGGTTCGACACGGATGAAAGCCATTCGAGGCTCCTTTCGGAGGGGCGGGACGGGATGTGGTCGTCGCCCGGGGCACTCGGCCGACAGAACAGATGTTCGATGACGCCGTCACCGTAGACCGAACAGGCGTTCGATGTCAAGCGTCGTCGAGCGGACTGTCGTCGAGGTCCGTGTCACCTAGGCTGTCACGACCTGCAGCCCCGTCGCCTCCATCGCTCGGGACCGGCGAGCACCTCCCCATCGCGATCCACCGGGACCCCGCGCGCGCGCCGGTCGAGCGGGTTGCGCGGGTCGCGCTCGAAGGGCGCCGGCAGCCCCGCCCCGACGAGCCGGCCGCGGGTCACCGCGTCCGACCCGTATCGGCGACGCAGCGCATCGGCCGCCTCGATCGCGGCGCGCCGGCGCGGGTCCTCGAGCGCGAACAGGCCGAGCTGCTCGCGCTCCCCGAGGTTGGAGGCGCTCACCCCGAGCAGCCGGATGCGCAGGCCGCGCACCTCGGGCCGGGCCAGCTCGAGGGCGGTCCGGTAGATCGGCTCGGTCAGGTCGGTCGGCTCTTTCAGGGTCCGCTGGCGGGTGATCGTCCGGAACGACGAGTCGCGGATCTTGACGGCGATCGTCGAGGCCCGGACGCCGGCCGAGCGCAGCCGCCCGGAGACACCCTCGGCCATCGCGAGCAAGGTGCGCTCGATCATCTCGGGGTCGCTCGTGTCGACATCGAAGGTGTGCTCGTGCCCGACCGACTTCGCCGGATCGCCCTCGTGGACCGGATCGGCGTCGCGCCCACGCGCCCGCTCGACCAGCGAGCCCCCGTGCTTGCCGAACCGGCGGACGACGGCGTCGGGCGGGAGCGCGGCGAGATCGCCGATCGTGACGCACGCCGTACTCGGCCAGGGCCACGGCCGTCTTCTCGCCGACGCCCCACAGCCGGGCGATCGGCAGCGGCGCGAGGAAGGCCTCCTCGTCGCCGGGCGGCGACGACGACGAGCCCGTCGGGCTTGCGCAGGTCGGAGGCGATCTTGGCCACGAGCTTCGTCGTCGCCACGCCGACCGATGCCGTGAGCCCGACGTCGCTGCGGACCTCGGCCTTGATCGCCCGGGCGATCGCCGGGCCGTCGCCGAAGAGCGCGATCGACCCGGTGACGTCGAGGAACGCCTCGTCGATCGAGATCGGCTCGACCTGCGGCGTGAACCGGCGCAGCACGGCCATCACGTCCCGCGACGCCTGCTGGTAGCGCCGGCCGTCGACCGGCAGGAACACGCCGTCCGGGCAGCGCCGCTGCGCCTCGCGCAACGACATCGCGGAGTGGACCCCGAACCGGCGCGCCTCGTAGCTCGCGGCCGACACGACGCCGCGGAACCTGGGGTCCCCACCGACGATGACGGGCCGGCCCCGCAGCTCCGGACGGTCGCGCTGCTCCACCGACGCGAAGAACGCGTCGAGGTCGACGTGGAGGATGGTGCGGCCCATGACCCGGGTATCATCGCCCGGGTCGCGGCGGCCGTTGCCGGGGACACGATGGGAGGGCCATGACCGCGAGAGGGTGGCGTCCCTTCGGACCGGGGATGCTCGGCTCGCTGCCGGTCCTCGTGCTCGCGAGTGTCGGGTTCGCCATCCTGGCGACCCGTCTTCCCGCCCCCGCCGGGCTCGCCCTCTGGAACCTCGACCTCCCGAAGATCGATGCGCCGCTCGCCGTGTTCTTCCACGACGCGCTCGCCGGCGGTCACCTCCCGCTCTGGAACGACGACCTCGGCCTGGGGTTCCCCCTGTATGCGGAGGGCCAGATCGGGGCGTTCTATCCGCCCAACTGGCTGCTCTACCGACTCGATCCGCTCGCGGCGCTCGACGCCACGCGCCTCCTGCACCTGACGCTCGCCGGCGTCGGGACGGGTCTGCTGGCCGAACGGATCACGGGCAACCGGCTCGGCGCCGTGCTCGCCGCCGCGGTCGCCATCCTCGGTGGCGCCATCGTCACGAAGCTGCAGTGGACGAACCTCGTCACGGCCTATGCGTGGCTGCCCTGGATCCTGTTGCCACTCGCCCGACGGCCCGCCCCCACGCGTGGGGGCCTCGTGGTCGCCGGGCTCCTGTTCGGCCTGCAAGCCCTCGCCGGCCACCCCAACACGTGGCTCCTCACTGGACTGGCCGCCGCGGTCCTGCTCCTGGTCAACGGCCGCGATCTGCGCGCACTCGGACGGGTGGTGGTCTTTGGCGGCATCGGGGTCGCGGTCGGCGCCGTCCAGCTCCTGCCGACCCTGCTGCTGACGACCCTGTCGGTCCGGCAGGCCGGGGTGACGCCCAACGACGCCTTCACCTCCTCGGCCACGGTGTTCGATCCCCTGGCGTTCGGGTTCGGACAGGCGTTCGTCCGGACCGGCGCGGACGGATGGGATTTCTACACGGCCTGGTTCCCGGACGGAACGTTCGCGTTGCTCGAGACGAGCGCACTCGTCGGATTGGTCGTGATCGGACTCGCCGTCATCGGGGCGCGGACCCGTCGCGCGCGGCCTTGGCTCGTGGTCGGTGCCGTCCTGCTGGCCATCCCCGTCATCGCCGCGCTGCGCCCCGACCCGTGGCTGCACATCCCCATCCTCAACGGTCTGCGATCACCGGTCCGGGCCTACGTGGTCGTCGCGTGGGTGATCGGGCTGCTGGCCGCGATCGGGGTCGCCCGCGTCGGTCGACACCGCAGCTCGGTCCACGGCGACAGCCCGGGGCGTGACATCGGGGCCGCCGGCGGGGCGGCGCTGCTCATCGCGGGCTGGTACCTGCTCGTGACGGCGGCGGCCGTGTCCATCCCGGACCTGTTCGCGGCGCTGTTCCGATCGGCGGCCAACGATGGCTCGCCGCAAGCCGTCGCGCAGGCGCGCGACCTGGCGGTCGCGGCCCTCACGGCGCCACTCCCCTTCGTCGCGGAGATCACGGCCGTCGTCATCGCCCTGGGACTGCTGGCCGTGGCGGCCCGCCGTCCCGATCATGCCGCCGTGGCCCGCGTGGGCCTGGTGGCGGTCGCGGTGATCCCGCTCGCCCTGCTCTCGCCCCTGGCCAACGCCCTCCGTCCGACGAGTGACGTCTGGCCGGTCGACTCCGAGCTCGCGGTCGCCCTCCGGGCGGCGGCCCCGAACCGGGTCCTGACCCTCGATGCGCCGGGGTATTACGCGGGTTCGCCGGACCGGCTCGCCTCCGCTCGCGTGCCCGACCTCGACATGTTCAGCTCGCTGAACCTCGCCGCGACGGATGTCGTCACCGAGCGAGCCAGGCACGGGCCCGACGCCGAGCTCGTCCGGCGCCTCGTGGGCGTCGACACCCTGGTGACCTTCGGTGTCGCCTGCCCTGGCGAGCCATCGAAGGAGCTCACCGAAGACGCGGCGGTCATCTGCCGAGTGCCAGCGCGGACACGCCCCTACTGGCTACCGGCGGCCGCCCTCGTCGGCTGGCAGGACCCGACCGGTCCGTTCGCGCCTCGCGACGTCGAGCTCGACGTCGCGGTCGCCGACCGCGCCGCGGTGGACGGGGTGGTCGAAGACAGCCGATCAGGCTCGTTCACGGCGACCGTGGACGCACCCGCCGACGGCCATGTCTGGCTCGGACGCGCGTGGTGGCCGGCGTGGAAGGTCGATGTCGATGGCCAGCCGGTCACGCCGGCGCGCGCCCTTGGTGGCCTTCTGGTCCCCGTGACGGCGGGGCCACATCGGATCACGGCCGATCTCGTCCCGTTCGATGCGATCGCGGGTCTGTTGCTCGGACTGGTCGTCTCGCTCGCGGCGATCGCCTGGGCCCTGCGCGGATCGAGCGGGCCGGGTGGCGCGCCCATCGACCCGGCGACCGGCACAGCGGGGGGCGCGGCCGGCCTCGTCGCGTGGCGGTCCGGGTCGCGGACGGGGAGTCGTGGCCAGCGTGTATCGTCCGGCCCGATGGCCGAACACCCCCCGCCCCCTCCGGTCCCGGCGTCGGTCACGCCGCCCGCGTCCGGCGCCCCGGCCGCGTCCGTCACCCCTGGCCCGTCTCCCGCGGCCCGTCCGCGTCCGGCGAAGCCGCGCGGCCGGCCCCTGGGTCAACTGCGGGCGTACGTGGCACGCCGGCCGAACAGCGTCGGTACCGTCCTGATCGTCGTCGTGACCCTGGCGGTCTACCTGTACACGGCCGACCGCGAGCGCCAGGACTTCGACTACTTCGTCCGCCTCGCCGACGCGTTCCTGCACGGCCGCCTGTACCTGGTCGAGGCGCCGTCCTGGCTGAACGAGCTGGTCCCCGGCGGCGGCGGCTGGTACGTCGTGTACCCACCGGTCCCAGCCGTGCTGCTGATGCCGTTCGTCGCCTTGTTCGGCACCGAGTTCCCCCAGCAGGTCGCGTCCTGCCTGTTCGGGGCCATCTCGGTCGGGCTGGTCTGGCTGATCCTGGGCCGCTTCGCACTCAGGATGCGGCACCGGCTGATCCTGACCCTGGTCTTCGCCTTCGGAACCGTGCTCTGGTACGTCGCCGAGACGGGCTCGGCCTGGTACATCGGCCATGCGAGTGCCGTGATGTTCAGTGCGGCCGCCGTCCTGCTGGCGCTCGATCGGCGCTGGCCGCTGGCCATCGGGCTGTTCCTCGGACTCGCCGCGATCTCGCGGCTGCCGGTGGCGCTCGGCTGTGTCGGCGTGCTGATGCTGCTGTTGCGCATCGGCTGGCCGCTGCGGCTGCCCGACGACCGGCGGGCGGCCGTGGTTCGGACGATCGGGTTCGGCGTCGGCATGGCCATCCCCGTGCTCGGCTACTTCGCCTACAACCTGGCCCGCTGGGGCACGCTCATGGACGAGGGCTACACGAAGATCCCGGGTGTCCTCGAGGACCCGATCTACGAGAAGTTCGGGATCTTCGCGATCCAGTACCTCCCGCGCCACCTGCACGCGATCTTCCTGCGCTCGTGGAACTTCGTCGACGACCCGCCGTTCTTCCAGCCGAGCTGGTGGGGCCTCGGGCTGTTCCTGACCACGCCCGTGCTGGTGTGGCTGGTCCGCGCCCGCCTGCAGGATCCGCGGGTGCTCGGATCCGTCGTCGCGACCGCGCTCATCGCCATCCCGATCGTCACGCACGGCAACGTCGGGCTCGCGCAGTTCGGCTACCGCTTCAGCCTCGACGTCCAGGTCTTCCTGTTCGTCATCCTCGCGACCGTATTCGAACGCGGGATGTCACGCCTGGCCTGGATCGCCTCGCTGGCGTCGATCGCCATCTGCGCCTACGCGATCTGGGCGATCTCCATCGACTTCGTCGCCTTCTGACCCGGCGCGCTGACCGCGCCAGCCACGCCGAACTGCCTTGCCCGGCGGTCCGGGCGTCGAGGGCAAGGCGGCGTCCCGAGCACCGGAGCGAGCGCACCCGAAGGTGCGTGAGCGAGGCGCGCAGGGCGCCAACGCCGCCATCGGCGTTCGGCCGGCGGGCCAACGCCGCCAGGCGCGGCTAGCGCGCCGGGCTACCCCTTGGGCTCGACGATGATGGTGACTTCGGGGGTCATGCCGCTGAAGACCTTGATGGCGACCTTGTAGGTGCCGAGGGTCTTGAGCGGCTCCTCGAGATCGATCTTGTGGCGATCGACCTCGATCCCGCGGCGGGCCAGCGCGTCGGCGATGTCCTTCGACGTGATCGAGCCGTAGAGCTTGCCGCCGTCCCCGACCTTGACGCCCATCGTGAGGGTCGTCGAGGCGATGCGGGTCGCGGCGATCTCGGCGTCGGCACGCTCGCGGACGCGCTTCTCCTCGCGGCTGGCGATGTCGTGCTGCCACGCGCGATAGGCCCCGCCGGCGGCCGGCACGGCCACGCCCTGGGGGATGAGGAAGTTGGTGGCGTAGCCGTCGGCGACCTGCTTCATCTCGCCGCTCTTGCCGAGCTTCGGCACGTCCTTGGTCAGGATGACCTTCAAGTGTTGGGATCCTCCCTGTTGATCCAGGCTCGCACGCGCGGCCCGAGACCCAGCTGGCTGATGGTGTCCCCGACGCCGGTGATGAGGGTGGGGACCCGCCGGATGGTCCGACGGACGGGGCCCGGCGTCAAGCGCCGGATCTGTGCGATGTCGCGGTCGAAGGACGCGCGGTCGATGTCGAGGTCGAGGAGCTTCTCCTCGAGCAGGTCGCGCGGCACGCCATCGAGGAACAGGTCGACGGCGAGGACCACGACGACGAGGTCGTCGAGACCGCCGATGATCGGCAAGTCGTCGGGGATGATGTCGCGCCCCAGGACGAGGTAACCCGCGGCCGCGCCGAGCAGGACCTTGCGGTCCTTGGGCATCCGCTCGTCGAGCACGAGGGCGGTGACAAGGCGCGCGTAGTCCGGGACGCGGCTCGCGACCGGAAGGAAGGCGAGCAGCGACAGCATCCGGGTGAGTCCGGCGCCACCGATGGTCCGGCGACGGCGTGTCTTGGGGGTGGGCCCGGCCATCGGAACGTGCGTCCTCCTGCCCGGTCGACGGGGTCCTCGTGCCGACGCGGGGACCGGCAGTCTACCAGTCGGCGCGCCGTAGCCCAGCGAGCGGGGCGGATCAGCGTCCGCCGGGGCCGACAGCGCTCGCCTTGACATCGAACGCCCGTTCGGTATGATGGTTCTTCAAGGAGGCGCGAGTGACCAAACACGACGCCGAGCGCAAGGTCCGGATCCTCGATTTCATCGCCGCGACGCTGCGTGCCCGCGGGTACCCGCCGTCCGTGCGCGAGATCGCGCGTGCGGTCGGGCTCGCCTCCACGTCCGCCGTCCACCACCACCTGCAGATCCTCGAGCGTGAGGGCTATCTGGAACGCGGTGAGAAGGAGAGCCGGGCGATCCGGCTGACCCCGACCGCGGCCATCCGCCTCGGCCTCTCGAGCGAACTCGTCCCGCAGGCGACCTCGGCGGACTCGCGGGTCCTGCCGATCATCGGCGAGATCGCGGCCGGCGGCCCGATCGAGGCCTACCAGGACGCGTCGGAGTCGATGGCGGTCCCGGACATGCTCGCGCCGAGCGGCGACGCGTACGTCCTGAAGGTCCGCGGCGACTCGATGATCGAGGCCCACATCGCCGACGGCGACTTCGTCCTCATCCGGCCGCAGAGCACGGCTCGCAACGGCGACATCGTCGTGGCCCAGGTCGAAGAGAACGCGGTGACCCTCAAGCGGTTCTTCAAGGAGAAGGACAAGATCCGACTCCAGCCCGCGAACCCGGCCTATCCGGCGCAGTTCTATGACGACGTGCGCATCCAGGGGAAGCTCATCGGCGTCATCCGCAAGCTCGACTAGCAGCGGCGCGGCGGAACGCCCGATGGCGGCGTTGGACGCTTCCGTGCGTTCGCTCACGCACACGCCAGTGCGCTCGCTCTCGTACTCGGCGTCCGCCGTGCCCTCGAACATCCGCCGCGCCGATTCTCGGTATTCGAGCGCTGGGGATATCCACACGAGTCGTCCACAGTCGGCCCACAACGTGGCGGAATCCGTGGACCGGGGTCGGGTCGGCGGGTGGTCTTCGTTGACCGAGTCGTGGCGTGGTGACCCGACAATGACGACCCCACCCGTCCCCTGGAGTCCCGTCACGCCGTGATCGACCGCCTGCCGCCGCAAAGCCTGGAGGCCGAGCAATCCGTGCTCGGCGCGATCCTCATCGACCGTGACACGGTCGTCGAAGTCGCCGAGTTCCTACGACCCGACGACTTCTATCGTCAGGCCAATGCCCGGATCTACGCCGCGATCCTCGACCTGTTCGAGCGCCGCGAGCCGATCGACATCGTCACCGTCGCAGAGGCGCTCGAGCGCCGCGAGGAACTCGAGGCGGTCGGTGGTCGGGCATACCTGTCGAGCCTCTCGAACGAGACGCCGACGGCCGTCCACGCCGCGCAGTACGCGCGCATCGTCGAGCGCAAGGCGGTGCTGCGCGGTCTCATCGGCGCCGCCGGACGGATCGCCGGGATCGGCTACGAGGACCCGCCGGAGATCCAGGAAGCGATCGATCGCGCCGAGGCGGAGCTCTTTGCGGTCAGCCAGAAGCGCATCGATGCCGGGTTCAGCCCGCTCAAGGCGCTGCTCCATGACGCCTACGACCGCCTCGATTACCTGCACGCCCACCGCGGCGAGATCAGCGGGGTCCGCACGGGGTTCGCCGACCTCGACGCCCTGACCACCGGACTGCAGAAGAGCGACCTCGTGGTCCTGGCCGCCCGCCCGTCGGTCGGCAAGACGAGCTTCGCGCTCAACATCGCCGAGCACGCCGCGGTCAAGGAGCGCAAGAGCGTCGGCGTCTTCAGCCTCGAGATGAGCAAGGAGCAGCTCGTCCTGCGCATGCTCTCGAGCGTCGCCAACATCGACTCGCAGCGACTGCGCACCGGCTTCCTCGAGGAGCTCGACTTCGCCCGCATCGCCCCGGCGATGAACTCGCTGTCGGAAGCCCCCATGTACATCGACGACACGCCGAACATCTCGGCGATGGAGCTGCGGACCAAGGCGCGACGCCTCCAGGCGGAAGCCGGCCTCGACCTCGTCATCGTCGACTACCTGCAGCTGATGCAGGCGACGACGACCAACCGCGACGCCAATCGCGTCCAGGAGGTCAGCGAGATCTCGCGCGGGCTCAAGGCCCTCGCTCGCGAGCTGTCGGTGCCGGTGATCGCGCTCTCGCAGCTGTCGCGGCAGCCGGAGATGCGCGAGTCCAAGGAACCGCGCCTGTCCGACCTGCGCGAGTCAGGTGCGATCGAACAGGACGCGGATCTCGTGATGTTCCTGTACCGGGAGAAGGAGCGCGGCTCGGACGACCACGAGGCCGACGGCGAGGTGATCAACCTGAAGCTCGCGAAGCACCGCAACGGCCCGACCGGCGACATCCAGCTCTGGTTCAAGAAGCGCCAGACCCGGTTTGTCTCCTACGCCGGCGAGCGCTACGCCGAGGCAGGGTAGGCCGCTATCTCGAGTCCTCGGCGTCGTTGCCGGACTGCGCGGCTCGCTCACGCACACGCGGGTGCGCTCGCTCCCCTGCTCGCCGGCGCCTAGCCGTGAACCCGATCTAGCGGCCTACCGGTGAGTACCTGGAGCTATTCGGTCTCTTCAGGAAGCAACGGGCGGACGGAGAGCGTGTAGGTCTTGCCGTCGGGACCGGTCAGGGTCACGTTCTGGAGGCCGCCCTCGAAGCCGGTGACCCCAAGCGCCTCGACCTGCGCCGACGTCAACGTGTGGTGCGGGAACTGCAGCCCGTTCGGGTCCGCGGCGGGGACGAAGTCACCTGGCTCGAGGTCCGTCCACGGCCAGGCCTTGACGCCCGGGTCGGTGACGCCGGGCGCCTCCATCAGGATCCCGCGATAGGCGGTCGGCGCGTAGTCGGTGGCGGTGATGGCGCCACCCTTCTCGATCGACGTCAGCGACTCGGCGAGCTTGGCGAAGGCGAGCCGGGCGGGAGCGTCGGCGCCGGCCATCGATGGGTCGAGGCCCAGGGCGTAGACCGACACGGTCTTGGTCTGGTCGTCAGCGTTCACGGTGAAGATGGCGGTGCCGGCGTCGGCGATCTGGTCGTTGCGGTACTCCGGCCGAGCGGCGGCGAGACCGCCCTCGTCGAGCGCGAGCTTGAGGATGTCCTGGAGCTGCTCCTCCGTCAGCTTGGCCGTCCGCATCGGGTTGCCCTTCCCGATCGAGCCCTCCATGGGCGGGAGCTCGATGGTCGGGTCACGAAAGACGATCGTGCCGTCGCCGTACATGGTGAACGGCGGGAGCATCGTCGCGGCGTAGGACGCCATCACGAACCCGCCGCCCTCGTCGTAGCGGAGGACCACATCGGTCGCGCCCGTCGGATGGTCGATCGCGCCGGCGGCTGGCGCGGCGCTGGGCGGGGTCGACGGAGCGCTCGTCGATGCCGGACTCGACGACGGTCCCGCGGACCCGCCGGCACTCGTGCAGGCAAGCAGTGACAGGGTGACGGCACCCAGAGCGACGGCGGTCAGGGAGAGGGAGGTGGCCTTGCGGCGCGGATGGTTCGACATGGGTGCCGGACGTTACAACGCCGGGCGTGGTTCCGGGCGAAGGCGGTGCACGACGGCACCACTGGGCGTCCGCCACGGTCCTGGGGGAGGGTCATCCAAACGCATGAGAGCGCCGATCCTTCGATTCGGGTCTCGAAAGGGCTTGACGGCGCGCGTATCGTCACCGCAATGAGTCCCGGGCCGAGCCCGGACCGACCCGAGCGCGCCGGTGTTCCAGCGCGCGTCGAGCGGCCTGCGGTGCCCACCGATCGACCTCGGACTCGACGTCGCTGCGTCCGAGCCGAGGGAGGGTTGGATAGGGTGTTCGCGGACCGTTCGCTGTCCTGTCGCGACTGCAACGAGGAGTTCGTCTTCTCAGCCGGCGAGCAGGCCTTCTATGCCAGCAAGAGCCTGGTCAACGACCCCCAGCGGTGTCCCACCTGTCGGGCTGCCGCCAAGCGCGCTCGGTCAGCCGATGCGCCCCGTGAGTTCCACGCCGCCGTCTGCGGAGCGTGCGGCGGTCAGGCCGTGGTGCCGTTCGCGCCACGGAACGATCGGCCGGTCTACTGCAGCTCCTGCTTCGACAAGGTCCGGGCCGGGACACTGGACGACGCCACGCCCGCGCACGCGTAGGCGTAGGCGCGCGCTCGCGCGAGGGCCTGCTCGCGGATCGACGCGGCACCACGTCGGGTGCCGGTGTGTCGACTGACCACGTCTGACGCCGCTCGCGATCGGCGCGATCGACGGCTGCAGCCGTGGTCGTGCATGGCATGATGGCCGCCCGTAGCCGATCGATCAGGAGGTGTCCCCGTGGGCGTCATCATCATCCGCGAGATGGTCGGCACGAGCCCCCAGTCGTGGAGCGACGCCGCGCGTCAGGCCGTCGCCACCGCCTCGAAGACCGTGCGCAACATCCAGTCTGTCGAGGTCGTGAAGTCGTCGGCCGTCGTCCAGGACGGCGAGATCGTCGAGTACCGCGTCGAGCTCAAGATCGGCTTCGAATACGAGGGCTGACCCGACATCGACCTGCCAAACAGCGGGTCGCGAGATCCCTGAACGGCACCCGGTAGGGCGCCGGTCGCAGCTAATCGCGGGATGAGTGCCTGACGGCACGATGCGCGTATGCAGGGTCCGTTTCGCACACCTCGCCTAACCACTAGCGTTGACACGTCGGACGAGCAATTCGTAACCTTCGCGGCTTCCGAGGAGGCGCTCCGTGTCGATCGGCGCGGGGTGGCGCCAGATTCGCCGCGCGGCATCGGATCGTTGAGCTCGAGCGAGTTGGCAAGGAGCGGCGACCTGGATCGGCAATCCCCGGGCTACCCAACGCAACTGGCAAAGGTGCAGCCACCGTCGCTGAGGCGAGATGTCCTTGAGCGGCAGCGACTGATTGAATGGCTGCACGCGCGCATCAACCGAAGGGTATTGCTCGTGCTCGCAGACGCGGGCTATGGCAAGACCACCTTGCTCGCGGATTTCTCGCGTCGAACTCGACACCTCACGATCTGGTACCGCCTTGACGCGGACGATCGCGATTGGGTGGCACTGCTCCATCATCTGGTCGCAGCCGTACGGGTGCAGTCACCGACGTTTGGGCAGCGTACACAGGACTTGCTGGACGGCACTGGTCCTGGCGGACCTAGTCGGGAGCAGGTCGTCGACTCGTTCCTTGAGGACCTGGCCCCCGTTTGCGTCGGCGGCGCCATCCTGATCCTCGATGATTTCCATCTCGTCGACGATGCGGCCGATGCTCGCTACCTCGCCTCGGCCCTGCTGAACAGTGGGCCAGATCGAATGACCGTCATCTTTGCCAGCCGTCGTCTGCCACCAATCCCGCTCGCGCGGCTCCGAGCTGCAGGGGAGGTCGCGGAGCTCGGCACGGACGACTTGCGATTCGATCTCGATGAGACGACCGCGCTCTTCAACGTGACGTACGGTCGTGAATTGGAACAGGACGTTCTGGTCGACCTCACGCGCCGAACGGAAGGCTGGGTTGCCTCTCTCCACATGGTTCAAGCGGCCCTACGTGACCGCTCGCCAGCTGAGATTCGCCGATTCGTTCGCGGCCTGACGGGAGCTGACCGGGAACTCTACGAATACCTCGCGGAGGAGGTCATCGGCGAGCTAGACGCCGACTTGCAGACCTTTTTGATGCGAACCTCCGTCCTTCAGGTGGTCACACCGCGCTTTAGCGAAGTCGCTACGGAACTCGATCGGCAGACAGTCGCGGAGCTGACGGCGGCCGCCGAACGTTTGACTCTGCTGAGCCGGTCTGGCGTCGACGGGCAGACATACCCGAGGTTCCATCCTCTGGTGCGCGAGTTCCTTGAAGCTCGGCTACTTCAGGTGGAAGGCAAGGCACTGGTCGTGGCAACGCACCAACGCCTCGCCGTTGCCGCACGGGACATTGACTGGCGGATCTCCGCGTATCACTACCGCGAGGCCGGTGACACTGAGTCCATGCTGGCCTCGGTGGGGGAGGCGATTCCCACGATCATGGGGGACGGTCAGTACGACCTAGCGGAGTCATTCATCGCAAGTGTCGGCAACGGGAGCCGCCCGACCAAGTTCGACCTAATCATTAGCCGTGTCGATATGCAGCAGGGCGACTATGAGGCTGCGATCGCCACCTCGCGGGCTGTCCTCGAGTCAGAGTCGTTCGATCGAGTCGAACGCGACCATGCTCTGCTGAATCTCGTCACCTTGTACCTCAACTACGGGGATGGGGAACGAGCCGTCCAGTACGCCGAGCGACTGCAGGATTCGCCAGATGCAAATCTTTCGATGATCGCAAAGGCGTCGATTGCGATGGTCACGGGCTCAGAAGCCGACGACATTGACCGAATCAATCGCATGCTCGTCTCGATGAGCCGCTCGCAGCGTGAGCTTAGGCCGCACCACTATGCCGTTACGCAATACAACCTTGCATCGAACTACATCGTCCAAGACCTGCCCCGACAAGCCCTCGTCGAGCTCGAACCCGCACTTGAAGTCCTGGAGTCCGGATCGGCCGCAATGGAGCTGGCCGCGGCCAGAGTGATGCAGGCTCAAGCACTCGCGATGATCGGGCAAGTCGATGAGGCCCGCGCGATCATTGCGCTCGTTCGCGATGGCGCTCCGCGGTACCTGGAGGACGAGGTCGACTTCGGCATCGCCGACCTTCTTGATAGTTTCGGCGATCCCGGAGAGGGCAGTGCCGCGTTTGCGCGACTAGATATGAGCCGAAGCAGAACGCCCTCCGGACGGAGGATCGCCGCCCTGTGCGTGGCGCGAATGCTGGCACGGCGGGGTCAATACGACGACGCGTCGCGAGCGCTCGCCACATTCACGTCGGGCCGGCCCGCCCACCTCGGCATCGAGTCGGCCCGACGATTTACGGGTGCGCAGATCGCGGTATCAGTTGGTGAGCCCGAAGGTCGCGCTCTGGCGGAGGATTCCGTACGACACGCTCGGTTGCAGGGGGCGCATCGATGGCGACGGTGTAGCGAACTGCTGGTGGCTATAACAGGGGACGACGCGGAGCTTTCCACGCAGGTTGCGCAGGTGGGAGGAGATTCGCCGCAGTCGCTTACGTTCGTAGCCGAGCTCATCGCCAGACGAGCACAAGACCTGGACCAGGAGGCGTTCGATTGCGTTGTTCGAGCGGCGAAACTGCACCCTAGGAGATGGCTGATTGCTCTCCGGACCGCTGTCGACGCTCGATTTGCCTCCGCGGCCACATGCGGCCTCGTCCTGGAGGAGATCGGCGAGAAGCAGGACATCAAGCGTCTGCGGACGCTCGCGCGTGAGTCAAAGCGACGGCCAACACTCATTTCGCTAGGCCGAAAGCTCGCACGGCGCCTCGCGGATCCCGTCTATGTCGAGGATCAAGGAAGAGTCTGGTTCCAGATTGGCCAGCGTGTCGTTAACGGGACTGATATTCGCCGCAAGGTCCTTGCCCTGGTTTGCTACTTGCTCTGCCGACAGCAGCTTTCGTGCACACGCGACCAAGTCCTGGAAGCCCTTTGGCCAGACCTCGACCCGCTCGTCGCAGTCAACTCCCTCAACCAAACCCTGTACTTCCTACGTCGGGTCTTTGAGGAAAACTACGAGGAAGACCTTTCGCCAAACTTCGTCCATCACGATTCGGATGTCATCTGGCTCGACCCGAGCTTGGTGTCGTCCCGTAGCGTCGAAACGAGAGCGTTGCTCGGTAGGCTGCCGAAGAATCCAAGCCCGGATGACGTCGACGCCCTTGTCGACCTTTACCAAGGTCGGTTCGCACTTGATTTTGAGTACGAGGAATGGGCAGAGTCTCACCGAGACTCTGTGCACGCCGGCTACCTGGAGGTCGTCGAACGCGCGGTGCTCGATGACTTCCTGACGGGTCATCACGAGCGCGGCATCAGGATCGCGCGCCGCGCACTAGACATCGATTCCAAGGCGGACAACGTTGAGGTGTCCCTACTCAGGCTCTACTTGGTTACGGGTGCCCATTCCGCAGCCGCCGAGCAATACGCGCACTACTCGAGCGTCATGCGAGATGAGCTCGGCGTGGAGCCCCCAACTCTCGAATCCCTGAGGGGATAGGTAAGGTGCCGTATTGACCGGTCGGGTCCAGCATCCCTACAGTCCGGCCACTGACTAGTACCCCAGTACTAGGAAGCAACGTAAAGACGCTCGGACGCAGCGATGCCGGCACCTGAAATGGGCACTTAGGGTGAGGCGGAGCGACTAGTGCAACCGACCGACCATGAGTCAGGTCGGTTTTCGTGTTCCCCAGAGCACGAGGGCCGCAAAGGAGGAACGAGCGTGGCACCCGAGTCCGCCAAGGCCTGGTAGTCGAGATCATCCGATGAAGGGCAATCTCTTTCGCATCATGCTTACGCTCTCGAGCGTGGCAATGATCGTTCTCGCCGGGGGGGCATCACTTCGAGGGTTCTAGTACGGATGGCGAATTACTCGCGCCAAAGTGAGCGCGTAGAGTTCGCGAGACGAAACCGTACGGGGCAGTGATGCCAGCCTCCCTTAAGTTCTTTGTCCTCGGTGTTGTGGCCATCGGCGCGATTGCGCTGGTGGCCGCGACGATTTCTCTTTCCACCGCTCCCCGCCATTGCGATTCCGTTCGTACCTGGGGACGCTGGGCCCACCCAAGTCGAGTACACGCTCGGGGTGGCTTACTGGATTCTGCTGACGTTGGTCGGATCAGCGTTTCCGGTCCAACTTCCTCGTGGAACGAAGCAAGCGGTCGCCATCGCCCCAATCATGGGCGCAATGTTTGTCGGTGGACCCGCTGTGGCGGGATGGGTCGCCGCCATTGGAACGACCGAACTCCGCGAGGTGCGGGGCCGCGTCCCTTGGTATGGCACGTTGGCCAACCACGCCTCCCTGGTCCTCCCCGCCGTGGTGGCTGGCGTAATCCGTCAGCAGTGGCTCAGTGCAGTCCCAGGATCAATCTCAGACTTCGCATCGGCGATGGTGGCGGCGGTCGTATTCATCCTCGGGAACCTGGTTCTCGTATCCGTCGCGCTCGGCTTGCGCACCGGTCAGTCCCCTCGAGATGTCTTGATCGGTGACGTCCGTGGCATCTCGGGCAGCGTCATCGCGATGGCCCCCATAGCCTGGCTGATGTCGGTCATCTATGTGGTCCAGTGGTGGGCGACAGCCCTATTTGCGGTTCCGCTGTACTCCGCTCGACTCGCGTATCAGCGCTTCGTCGAGATGCGCGACATGTTCACCCAGACCATCGGCGCCTTGGCCGAGGCCGTGGACAAGCGGGATCCGTACACCGCCCAGCACAGCCATCGGGTGAAGGAGATCGCGGTCGATATCGGCCGGATCATGCACGTCACCGATGCCGAGCTCGAGGCCCTGGAGTGGGGCGGCCTGCTGCACGACGTCGGGAAGATCGGCGTACCGGACAACGTGCTCTTGAAGCAGGAGCGGCTCAACAAGGAGGAGCGGATGCTGATGAACGCGCATCCGGTCCTCGGCGCCCAGATCATCGCGCCGGTCACCAAGCTCGCGCCGGAGCTGCCGATCATCCGCCACCACCACGAGTGGTACAACGGCTCGGGCTATCCCGACCGCCTCATCGGTGACGAAATCCCGCGACTCGCGCGGGTCCTGCATGTGGCCGACGCCTTCGAGGCCATGACGGCGGCCAGGCCGTACCGGATGACGCCGCTGACGACCGAACAGGCGCTCGGCGAGTTGCGCAAGTTCGCGGGCATCCAGTTCGATCCCGTCGTGGTCGATGCCTTCGTGAAGACGCGCCACGTCGAGGGGGTCCCCGACCCCGGCCGAACGACCCAACCGCGCGCCATCCCGCTCATCGGGCAGGCGGCCAACCGGATGCCGACGGCCGCGCCGGGCGGGCCGGGCGCCATCGGGCCGAGCGCGACCGACCAAGCGTGACCGACGACGCGATCGCGCGTCGGTTCTTCGTCCCTCGCGATCAGGCCCTACCGCGCAACGACTCGCCCGCTCCATCGCGGGTCGCCCGCCCGGTCGCAGGTCGGCAGCCCGGGCTCGCCGGCCACACCGTCGGCCTGCCACAGAGCGCCCGGTCCGTACAGCATGATTGCCCGGTGAGCACTCGACCCCGACGCCGGTGCTGATCGCCGGCATCCTGCTCGGGCTGGTCCTCGGCCTGTGGTCGGGCGGCAAGCTCAGCAACCTCGCCACCATCCAGCTGCGCTGGGTCGGGCTGCTGTTCGCGGCCGTCATCGTCCGCTTCGGGACGGAGATCCTGCTCAATGCCGGCGTCCCGATCGTCGACACACTGCGGGTCCCGCTGCTCGCGACCGGCTTCGGCCTCCTGCTCGCCGGCCTGTGGGTCAACCGCTCGTATCCGGGCCTCAGCCTGGCGTTCATCGGGATCCTGCTCAACGGGATCGTCATCGTCGTCAACAGCGGCTACATGCCGATCTGGCAGAGCGCCCTCGAGGTCGCCGGGTTCTCGGCCGCCGACGTCGACTCCGCGCTGCACACGATCCTGCCGGGCACCGCGGAGGACTTCCTCCTCCGGCTGCTGATCATCGGCGACGTCATCCCGCTCCCGGTCCCGTTCCTCCAGAACGTCGCCTCGCTCGGTGACATCTTCCTGACCATCGGTCTCGCCTTCTTCCTGTTCGCGGGCGTGGTTCGCGTCCCGTCGGTCCTCGAGGCCCACGAGGAGGCGGTCATCCGCCAGCGCCTGGCCGGGATCGCCGCGTCGACCCGGATCGCCAGGACCCCGGGGGCGACGGCAGTCGCGCCCGAGACGGGCCTCGCGCCTGCCCTCGCCGATGCGGCCGCCCTCGAGCGCCCTCTGGTCATGGGTGGCCAGGGTCAGGGCCTGGCTTCACCAGCGCTCGCGCCGCTGCCGACTGGCGGATACGACACCAACCGATACGACCCGCGGGCGGAGGAATGGGACCTCCCGGAGCCGAGCGGCTCTGTGGCGATGACGGCCGGCGCCATGACCGCGGACGCGGTGGCGCCCGGCGACGCGACCTCCGCTCCGACGATCACGGTCCCGCGCGCCAGCCCGGAGACGATGGCCCGGGTCCGTCAGCACCCGTATGTCCGGCTCGCACTCAACGGCTCGTTTTCGGCGTTGTGGGCCGGCCAGCTCATCTCCCTCTTCGGTGATCGCATCCACACGGTCGCTCTGGCGGCCGTCGTGCTCACGCTCACGAACTCGGTCTTCGCGTCGGCGCTCGTGTTCGTCGCGGCGACCCTGCCGAACCTCTTCCTCAGCCCGATCGCGGGCACGCTCGTCGATCGCTGGGAACACAAGGAGGTCCTGGTCGTCAGCGACCTCCTGCGGGCCGCGCTCGTCCTGCTCGTGCCGATCGCCGCCGTGACCAACATCGTCCTGGTCTACCCGCTGGTATTCCTGATCACCACGGTCTCGATCTTCTTCCGGCCTGCCCGCGTGGCGATCCTGCCGCAGGTCGTCGACGAGGACGAGCTCCTGAGCGCCAACTCCGCGCTGTGGGTCGGCGAGACGATGGCCGACATCATCGGGTGGCCCCTGGCCGGTCTCTTCGTCGTCTCGCTCGGCAGCGCCATCCCGGTCGCGTTCTGGCTCGACGCCGCCACGTACGTCGCCTCGGCGGCGTTGCTGAGCACGATCGTGGTGCGGGCGGCGAGGTCGACGGTCACCGTGGCCGCAGCGGCGGGCGAGGACGCCACCGCCGCCGACTCGCTCGCGTCGACCGCGACGCCTGGACTCGGTGCGCCGGACGTGGACCCGAACGTGGGCGGTGCCGGCGCTCCGGCCCGACCCGGCGCAACCCCGGCGCCGGCCGGTGGCGCGGGCTTCGTCGGTGAGCTCAAGGCCGGCTGGCAGTTCCTGCGCGGTGAGCCGGTCCTGCTCGCGAACACGTTGCAGGCGACGGTCGCCCAGCTGACCGTCGGGGTCCTGATCGCCCTGACGCCGGCGTTCGCCCGCGAGGTCTTCGGCAACGACCCCGCCGGCTGGAACGCGATCTACGCCTTCATCGAGACCAGCCAGGGCATCGGGAGCCTCATCGGCGGGTTCCTCATCGGCCTCATCGGCAATCGATACGCCAAGGGCCGGATGATCATCGGTGGCTATGCGGTCTTCGGATTCATGCTGTTCCTGCTGTCCTTGTCGGGCGATCTCGGCCTCGTCCTCGGGTTCGCGTTCGGGTCCGGGATCTCGAACATGATCTTCCTGATCCCGAGCCAGACCCTCTTCCAGCAACGTACGCCGCCCGAGCTCATGGGCCGCGTGGTCGGGTTCCGCTTCGCGCTCGTCTTCGGTGCCATGACCCTGGCGATGGCGGTCGGTGGGCTGCTGGCGCAGGCGTTCGGGGTGACCCCGGTCATCGCCGTGTCCGGCCTCGTCACGATGGTCGCCGGGCTCGCCGGATTGCTCGTCCCCGCGGTCCGCGACGTCCGCTAGCCACAGGGGATTGGGTACACTGACGCGCGCGTCGGCCGACCACGGCCGCGCGGTGCCCCCAGAGACACGCGCCCGCGTGACCCAGGAGTGACGACGAACGCATGACCGACCGACCTGAGGGTGCGCCCGACGAGCCCGAGGTGACGCCCGAGCCGGAGCCTGAGGCGACGCCCGCGCCTGAGCCGGCGCCTGAGCCGGCGCCCGAGCCCGAGCCCGAGCCGGCGCCTGGCCCGAGCCTGAGCCGGCGCCTGAGCCCGAGCCGGCGCCGAGCCCGAGCCGGCCCGAGCCGGAGCCCGAGCCCGAGCCCGAGCCTGTCGCCGAAGTCGATGCGGACGACGAAGCCGCGGCGGACGACGATGTCGACGAGGCCGAAGCGGCCGATGAGGCCGACGAGGCCGACGAGTCGGACGCCGCACCGGTCGCCGCTGCAGCCGCGGTCGGCGCCGCCGCCGCGGGTTCCACCGGCCGACGAGGACCGAGCACCCCCGCCGCGACCGTCAAGCCGCCGTCCCCGTCCGAGATCGCGGTCCACGTCAAGGAACCGTGGAGCCGGATCTACGTGCTCATCGCCGTCGGCGTCTTCGTCCTGATCCTCCTGTACGGCCTCGTCGGCGGCAAGGGCGGCCTGCTGACATCGACCCCCGCCCCGAGCGCGAGTGCCTCGGCCGGCGCATCCGCCCCGGCATCGGTCGAGCCGAGCGCCAGCGCGAGCGAGGTCGCCTCGCCGAGCGCCTCGGCATCGGCCGCACCGAGCGCGGCGCCATCGGCATCGGTGGCTCCGAGCGCATCGGCGGCCAGCCCCTCGCCCTAACCGGGACACAGGTCCCGATCACCGTCGCGACGCGTCGACACGTGGCCAGGCGGGTCTATCCTCGCTGGATGTTCCGCCGGCGGAACCCGGTCGAGGAGCGGTCGCGGATGGTCCGCGACCAGCTGCGTGGTCGCGGCATCTCCGATGAGCGCGTCCTCGACGCGATGGCCGCCATCCCACGCGAGCGCTTCCTCGACGAACGCCACCAGCGAGAGGCGTACGCCGACGCGGCCGTCCCCATCGATTCCGGCCAGACCCTCAGCCAGCCGTGGATCGTCGCCCGCATGACCGAGCTGCTCGCCCCGCAGCCGGGCGAACGGATCCTCGAGCTCGGGACCGGCTCCGGCTACCAGTCGGCCGTCCTGGCCCAGCTCGGTGCGATGGTCACCACCATCGAGCGCCACGCCGACCTCGCCGCCAAGGCCCGCGACCGCCTGGCCGAGCTCGGCTTCGGACCCGATCGGATCGAGGTCCGAACGGCCGATGGCAGCCTCGGCGACCCGGACGGCGCGCCCTGGGACGGCATCATCGTCACCGCGGCGGCGCCGGCCGTCCCGACCGAGCTTCGGGAACAGCTGGCCGACGGCGGCCGGCTCGTGATCCCGGTCGGCCCGCGCGATCGACAGATCCTGACCCTCGTGGTCCGCGCCGGAAACGACTGGCGCGATACGCCCCACGGCGCGTGCGTGTTCGTCCCGCTCATCGGCCCCGGCGGCTTCCCCGACGACGAACCGTGACGGACGCGCGGCGGGTCGCGCTCGGTATACTCGCCCGGCCATGACCCACGTGTTCGTCGCGCCCCATCCCGACGATGTCGCCCTCTCGTGTGGCGGCCTGATCGCGAGCCTGCGCGAGCTCGGCCAGAACGTGGCGATCGTCACGGTCTTCTCGGGCAACAGCCCGCTCGGCGACGACGAGGATGCGCTCACGTCGTACCAGCGCGAGGCCCTCGGGTTCGGATCCAAGACCCACTGGCCGGCGACCGAAGCCTTCAATCGAAGCTCCATCCTCGCGGACTTCCCGGATGCCGCCGCGGGCGCGCCGTGGTCCGCCGACGACGACCAGCTCGACGCCACCCAGGCCGACGCCGATGCCGCCGCCAAGCGGTTCTGGCAGCGGTCCTCCTGGTACCGACGCGCCAGCGTCCGCAACGAATCGCTCGCCGGCCAGCCGGTCATCGATGACCTGCCGACGCAGGGTGCGGTCCTGACCGAGGACGTCCTCGATGCCGCCGCCGCGGGCGACCTCATGGCCCGTCGACGGATGGAGGACGAGCGCTTCGCGTACTTCGCCGAGGCGTCGATCGTGTTCCTCGACCTGCCGGACGCCGTCTTCCGTGGCTACGAAGGCGACGACCAGCTCCTCGGCAGTCCCCGGGCCGACGACGACGCCCCGGTCGAGATCCTGCGGCGCGAGATCGCCCGCCTGGAGCCGCAGAAGGTCTACTTCCCGCTCGGCGTCGGTGGTCATGTCGACCATCAGCTGTGCCGCCAGGCGGGCATCCAGCTGCTCAACGACGGTCGCCGCTGGGTGATGCCGGGGCCCGAGTACGCCGGGACGGTCGTCTTCTACGAGGACTTCCCGTACGCCTGGTGGAACGACTTCCGGCGGTTGGGCGACCTCGGGGCCGACGTCGTCGCGGGCCTGCCCCCGGACGTCAGCATCTACCCGACCTACGCCGACATCACCGACCAGCTCGAGCGCAAGATCACCGGCATCAACCTGTACGCGAGCCAGATGGAGCGCCTCTTCGACGACGCGCCGTCGATGGCGAATGCGGTCCGGGTGTATGCCAAGACCCTGGGCGAGGTCGGGGGCGTGGCCGGATCCGCCGAGCGGTACTGGGTGACGAGCCGCGTCTGACGCGGTGACGCCCGACGCGGACGTGACGGCGCCGAAGACCGACGCCGACCGAGGGCACGACCGCCTCCCCCTCCCCGACGACCGACGCGCGACCCGACCCGTCCACCCATCGGTGATGTCTGGGAGCGCACCGGCTGGATCGTCATCGGGTTCGCGTTCGCCATCGGGTTCGAGATCCGCCGCAACCTGCTGACCGAGCCCGGCCTGCGCGGCGACCTCGACCAGTTCGTCGGCTGGGTCCACCACATCGCGACCCATGGGCTCTCGACGCTGTACAGCGGCACGGACGCCGGCCCGGTCACGTTCGGGCCGGTCATGGCCTACGTCTGGGCGACGTTGGCCGCCATCCAGCCGGCGTTCGCCACGGCGACCGATGCCTCGGATCCCGTCATCCGCGCGTTCATGAAGGGACCGGCCACGCTCGCCGACCTCGCGCTCGCCGCTGATCGCCGTGTACGCCCTGCGGCAGCATCGCAAATGGGCGGCCCTCGCCGCCGTCGCCATCCTGTTCCACCCGGCCGTCGTCGACGTCAGCGCGTGGTGGGGCCAGTACGAGTCGATCTTCGTCGTGTCCGCGTTCGCCGCGCTCGTGCTCGCCATCAACGGCCACGACCGGCCCGCCGCCGCGCTCGTCGCCGTGTCGCTCATGACCAAGCCCCAGGCGCTTGCCGTTCATCCTGCCGTTCGCGGCCTGGTTCTGGGCGAGCGGCTATCACCGGGTCGGCGCCGACGGTACGCCGGGCGGCATCCGCGGTGGCGTGATCGAGCTCGTCCAGACCGGGCTCATCGGGCTCGCCACGATCCTCGTCCTGTGGCTGCCGTTCCTGGCGGAGGGTGGCCCCGCGAGCTACCTCCGCAACCTCGCGACCTACCAGGGCGAGATCTTCAACGTCATCTCGGTGCGAGCGTGGAATGTGTGGTGGCTCGTGCAGATCCTGGGCGCACCGGACGGTGGCGGATTCGTCGCGGACGACATCGCCTTCCTGGGGCCGCTCACGCTCCGACACGTCGGCTACCTCGTCACGGGACTGCTGTCCCTGGTCGATCGATGTGGGCGATCGTGCGCGACCCGCGCCCCCGCACCCTGGTGCTCGGCCTGACCGCAAGCGTCCTCGTGTTCTTCACGTTCATGACCCAGATGCACGAGCGCTACGCGTACGCCGCGGTCATCTTCCTGGTGCTGCTGCTGCCCGAGACGCGGCCGCGCTGGCTGTGGCTGGCGTTCGGGGCGGCGTTCACGCTCAATCTTCTGGCCGCCGTGCCGCCGACGCCCGCCATCGCCGAGCGCCTGCCGGTGGGTGGGGCGCTCGGGATCGCCGGCGCGATCGTCATGATCGCGATCACGGTGCTGACGCTGCGCGAGATGACGATGCGCCGGGAGGACGACTCAGCCGGGCCGGCCGTCCTCGCGAGCTGAGGAGCCGCGCCGCCGCAGGAAGCGGCCCTGGAACGCGATCCGATACCAGTGCAGGTAGTGCGGCAGCCACTTGCGCAGCTTGAAGTTGCTCTGGCCGGCGGTCCGATCGCGCCAGGTCGTCGGGACCTCGGCGACGCGCCGGCCCTGGAGCGTCGCCTTGACCGTCAGCTCCAGGGCCAGCTCGAAGCCGGCCGTGCTCTCGATCGTCGTCGCGTCGAGGAACCGGCGCGCATAGAGCTTGAAGTTGTTCGTCGGGTCGTGGGTCGGGACGCCGGCGAACCAGTGCAGCGACAGGCCGGCGGCGCGGCTCATCAGCCGCTTGAGCCGCGGGCCACCGACCTGGTGTCCTCCGCGCATGTAGCGAGACGCCGACACGACATCGGCGCCGTCGCGCGCGAGCGCGACCATCGGATCGACCACGTGGGGTTCGTCCGAGCCATCGGACATCGTGATGAGCACGTACGGCCCAGACGACGCGGCGATGCCGGCCTTCATCGCGTTGAGGACCCCGCGCCCGAGGTCATTGCGCTGCCCGCGTACGGCCGGCAGCTCGGCGGCCAGCCGCGCGATGACCGGGACGGTCGGGTCCTCGTCGAAGTCGTACACGACGAGGATCTCGTGCGGGACGCTGATCGCACCGGTCAACGCCCGGATGACTGGCTCGACCGCTTCGCCCTCCTTGAAGACGGGCATGACGACCGACAGGGCGACGGCCTCCGTCACAGTCGTCCGGCCTCGACTTCCTCCCGGATCCACGGGATGACCTCGTCGAGCATCTCGGACAGCGTCGTCGTGGCCTCGAAGCCGAGCAGCTCGCGCGCCTTGCGGACGTCGGGGACGCGCAGTTGCACGTCGTGCTCGAACGGCGGGTCCGAGACGAAGGCGAACGGGCGGTCCGGGCCGTGGATCTTGCGTCCAGATCGCGGTCGGCGAGCTCCATCACCGTCGTCGATGCCGCGGTCGAGAGGTTGACGTCCTCGTTGCACGGCCGCGTCCGACTCCATGGCCAGGCGGATGCCGTGAGCGAGGTCGCCGCCGTAGGTGTAGTGGCGGACCTGCGACCCGTCGCCGAGGATGTGCAGCGGGTCCTGACCCTTGAGCACCTTGAGCACGAGGTCCGGGACGACGTGCGAGAGGGCGAGCTTCACGTTGCCCGACATGATGTCCGTGTCGCGCAGGGCCCGGCGCTCGCCGATGCCCACGCAGTTGAACGGCCGCACGATCGTGTACGGCAGCCGGTACTGCTCCCAGGCGCCCTTGGCGAAGTACTCCGAGGCGAGCTTCTGGAAGCCGTAGGTCGAGATCGGCGGTGGTGACGTGAGCTGGGCGCCTTCCGGCGTCGGGAAGACGGTCGCCGACTCGTAGACCATCGACGACGACACGACGATGATCCGGTTCAGGTGGCCGTCGCGGTGGGCGGCGATCGCGGCGTCGAACGTCGACGCGAGGATCCGCTCGTTCTCGGCGAGCAGGTCGTAGGCGAACTCGTGGAAGTAGCTGATCCCGCCGATCATCGCGGCGCTCGCGACGACCTGGTCGGCGCCCGCGGCCAGGTCCCGCAGCAGGTCGCGGTCCTTGGCGTCGCCCTCGACGAAGCGATAGCGCGGATGGTCGTCGTACGACTTGGTGAGGCGGCCGTACTTCGAGAAGTCGTCGAGCCCGATCACCTCGTGACCGGCCTCCAGCAGCTCCGGGACGAGGTAGCCGTTGATGAACCCGGCGGCGCCGGTGACGAGGATCCGCATCAGAGCCTGATCCCGCCGCCGAGGGCGCCCCACACGTCGACGACGTCCTTGCCACCGACCTGGAGGTTCCGGTACGCGTTGTGCGGCGCGCCGAGCACGAGCACGTCGCTCTCCTCGAGCACGCATTCGAGCGTCGTGAGCCGATCGTCGGCGACGTACGGGTCGGTGCAGACGACGCGTCGCGCCGGCCCACGTCAGGAGCTTGCGCAGCTTGTAGCTCAGCGACGCCCGGGTGTCGTCCGACTCGGCCTTGAAGGCCATCCCGAGGATGCCGATCGTCCGTCCCTGGAGGCCGCCGTAGCGACGCTCGAGCGCGCTGACGATGTAGGCGGGCAGGCCCTCGTTGACCTGCATCGCGGCCTGGCCCATCGGGAAGTGGTCGCTCGTGAATGCCGACAGCTGCATCGTGTCCTTGAACAGGCACGGACCGGCGGCGAAGCCCGGACCCGGCAGGTCGGCGGCGCGCGGGTAGTCCTCGCGCACGGCGCGCAGGACGTTCGTGTAGTCCACCCCGGCCTGGTCGGCGATCATGAAGAACTGGTTGGCCACCGCGAACTTCATGTAGCGCCAGGTGTTCGTGAACAGCTTGGCCAGCTCGGCCTCCTTGGAGGAGGTCCGGATCGTCCGTTCGGCGAGGTGGCCGAACAGGGCGGTCGCCCGCTCCGCGGCCCGGTCGTCGTCCGCCCCGACGATCTGCGGCAGTGTGTGGAGCTCCTCGAGGGCGTGTCCCTCGGCGATGCGCTCCGGACAGAACGCCACGTCGACGCGACAGCCGGCGGCGGCCAGGTGCTGGGCGACGTACGCCGTCGTCCCCGGGTAGACCGTGCTGCGCAGCACGACCAGCGCTCCGTCGCGCAGGTGCGGGGAGATCTGGCCGACGGCCTTTTCGAAGATCGTCATCGACGGGCCGAGGAACTCGTCGACCGGGGTGCCGATGACGACCACGAGATGATCCGTGCGCCCGATCATCGACGGGTCGGCCCCGAGCTCGAGGCGGCCGGTCGGCAGGATGCGCTCGAGGAGCTCGTCGGCACCGTTCTCGATGAACGGCATGTCGCCGGCGGCGATGCGGTCGAGCGTCGACTGGTTCGTGTCGAAGACGCCGACGCGCAGGCCGGCTTCGGCGAAGGACAGGCTGAGGGGCAGGCCGACATGGCCGCCGCCCCCGAGCACGACGACGTCGAGGTCGCCTGGTCGGTCGGTCATGGCGCCGAGTCTAGCGGTGCGGTGCGCGGGGTCACCACACGCCGATGGTCCTAGGCGCTCGGATGACCGGCGTCGGCCGGGACCGGTCTCCAGCGCGAGCGCAAGCGGATCTCCGCAGTCGCCGCAAAGACCGCGAGGATGGCCGCGCCGGGCACGGGGAGCGCCGTGACGGCGACGATGACCGCAGTTCGCGTCGCGATGGCGAGCGAGCCGTAGTAGTACTGCTGGTCCGGCCACAGGGCCGGGACGAGGACCCAGGCGGCACGCGCCCGCCCGAGGGTGGGCAGGCAGAGCAGCACGAACGGGGCCGCCAGAGGAGGACGGGCGTCGGCAGCGCATACCGCGACTGGACCGCCAGGTTCGCCGTGATCGTCGGCAACTGCGCGAGGAACTGCGCCCACGGGAGGATGGGCACGGTGACGACGAGCGCGACTGCTGTCAGGGCGACGGCCCGCCAGCGCCCCAGGATCACGAGTGGGACGAGGGCGTAGATCTTGAACAGCGCCGCCAGCGGCCCCCAGCCGAGCAGGATCAGCGGGATCAACAGCGCCTGGACGTTGCCCGACAGCACGCACTCGACCAGCGGTGGAAACAGCAGCCACGTCCACGGGATCCGTAGCAGCGCGATCGTGCCGACCGCGGCCACCGCGATGGTCAGGACGAGTGCAACGATGTCCAGGGGCGCAGGCAACAGCGTGAACGGGACGAGCGGCAGCAGCGATGGCGGCGGCGCGCCGTAGTACAGCCCATGGACCTGCACCGTCCACGGATCGGCCCCGGCGAGCCACGCGCGGGTCGCCGCCAGATACAACTGGGCGTCGACGAAGGGCTCGCGCCCGCGGACCACGGAAAGGATGAGGATCCCCGACACCGCCGCAAACCACGCCGGCAGCAGCCAGGTGCGGATGAGGTCACGGCCAGGTCCGCTCCGGCGACTGGCCCCCGCCCGGACGGCGCACTACTCGCGGTCGGACCGGACGAAGACGGCCCCGTCATCGTCGCGATGGATCTCGCGCCAGCCGTTGGCGGTCAGCCGGGCGTCCAGCGCGTCGTCCCCGTCGAGCGTGACGACGATCGTCACGCCCCAGCGGTCGAGCAGGTCCTGCCAGCCCTCGACGCCGTCGATGACCGCCTGGTAGTCGTCCCAGACCTCGGGCGGGAAGACCTCGATCCGGGAGTCCAGCGCCACCGGCAGGTCCGGCAGGGCGAACTCGAACCACGAGCCGCAAGACTGCGGGTTGAACAGTCGGTCGTCCGGCCCGCTGATGTCGCGAAGCGTGGCCGTGATGCCGCTCGGCGCCATGCCGACGACGCCCGTGGGCGCGTCCACGCCCACGTCGATCGGCCGCCAGGCCGGCAGCAGCGCGACGGCCACGAGGATGAGCAGCCCGGCCACGACCACGTTCAGCCGGCGCATGAGTCGCGTGCCGGTCCGCTCGACCGCGCCCTCGGCCATCGGCGCGACGAGCCAGCCGGCGATGAGGGTCGCCGTCGCGATCGGCCACCAGGCGACGCCGCGGATGGCATACACACCGATGAGGAAGAACACGGCCAGCCAGGCGAGGCGTGGCCACGGATGCCTTCGTGCCGTTGCGGGCGAGGAGCATCACGACGCCCATCACCGAGGCGAAGAAGAGGATGCCCGGGATGGTCCGCAGCGACGTCGGCTGCCACTCGCTGATCCGTTCGGTGACCTCGGGATTGAGGGTCAGGCCGGCGGCGTAGACCCACACCATCGGCCCGAACGGGGTCACGCACGCGGCCAGCGCGGAGACGATCGCCACGACCAGGGTCCGCGACGCCTTGGGGACCTTGTCGGCAAGGTCCTCCAGCCAGGCGAGCCCGACCACGAGCGGGCCGAGGAAGAAGCTGCCGTGGAGGTTGGCCCAGACGAGCACGACCAACGGCACGGCCCATAGCCAGCGCGGATGGCGGCGACGCTCGGTGACGAGGAACAGCGTGATCGCGAAGCACGCCATCCCGAACAGCTGGGGCCGCAGCGCAAGCGCGACGGCGGCGACGACGAAGGCCGCCAGGGTGAGGAGGGCCGCCGGCCGCGACGCGACGTCCCGCCGGCGGGCGATCACGAACACGAGGCCGAACGTGAGACCGATGAGGCCGGCGCGCAGCAGGACGAGCCCGGTCCAGCCGAGCGTTCGGTAGACCGAGGCCATGACGAGCTGGGCGCCCCACTGCTGGTCCAGCCAGGCGGCCCCGGCAGCCGTGTAGGTCCAGGTCTCGGTGCGTCGGGATCCCGCCGCCGTCGAGGATCTGCCCACCGGCCCGCAGGTGATAGGCGAGGTCGACGCTCGGCAGGTTCGCGATGAGCGCGGCGAGGACCGGCAGGAAGACGGCGAGGAACGCCCAGAGGCGCGGCATGGTCACCGCGGCATCCTAGTCGGCGGCGGTGCACCGCTGCACCGGCCCGATGGTCCTACGCGCTGGCGGCGACCACCTCGGACGGGCGCACGGACCGCGCGCCCTCGTCGTAGATCGTCTGCACGGCCGCGACCATGAGCTCGATGCAGAACCGGTCGTGGACCAGGTCGTGGCCCGCCCGCGCGAGCGTGTCCGCGTAGGGGTGATCGGCGAGCAAACGGGCGATGGCGGCGGCGAGGGCCTCGGCGTCGTGCGGCGGCACGAGCAGCCCGGTGACGCCGTCGGTGATCATCTCGGGGATGCCGCCGACGTTGGAGGCCACGACCGGGCGCGACAGGGCCATCGCCTCGAGGATGGTCAGGCCCTGGGCCTCGCGGTAGGACGGGAGGACGGCGACATCGAGCGCGGCCGTCACGGCCGGGATGTCGTCGCGCCGCCCGGTGAACACGACGCGATGGGCGATGCGCAGCTCGCGGACCTGGGCTTCGAGCGCGTCGCGACGCGAGCCTTCACCCACGATCAGCAGGTAGGCGTTCGGGCAGGCCCGGAGCACGAGCGGCCACGCGTCGAGCAACGTCGGATGGCCCTTCTCGGGCTCCAGCCGGGCCACGACCCCGACGATCTGCGACCCGGGCTCCATGCCGTACTCCTCGGGGAGGGTGCAGCACGGTTCCTGGTGGTCGTAGCGCGACAGGTCCACGCCGTTGTAGATGAGCCGGACCGGGGCCTGGATCGCGCTCCTCGTCGACGAGCTTGTGCTCGATCGCCTTCGACACCGCGATGAGCTGGTCCATGTGTGGCGTCAGGTCGCGCAGGTGCTGGCGATCCTCCGTCGGACCGGATGCGGCTCGAATGGATCGTCGAGACGACGTAGGGCCGCCGATGCCCGATCTCGGCGAGGGCCATCGCCGCCCGCGTGCCGATCGTCTCGGCGCGGAACATGTGGTTGTGGATGACGTCGGCCCGGACCTCCGACAGGTGGGCGGCCAGGGCCCCCACCGCGATCGCGTCGTCGGGCTCGTCGATGACGAGGACGTCGAAGCCGGCGCGCTGCAGCTTGCGCACCGCGCTGCCCGGCGAGAGCGCGACGATCGAGACGTCGTAGCGCGCGGGATCCATGCGCGTGACCAGCGAGTACAGGTGCTCCTGGGCGCCGCCGTTGGTGCCGGTCGCCAGGATCTCGACGACGCGGATGCGGTTGCCGCCGGCGAGCTTCGGACGCTTGACGATCTCGAAGCAGGGATCGGAGGGGCCGGGTGCGCTCATGTCAGACCGTTCGTCGCAGGAGCACGCGCTGGATCGGCTCGTCGACCGATCCCCACTCGTACTTGTAGGACTCGTTGCCGCGCAGGAAGTCCATCTGCCGCTTGCCGGTCGCGAGGGCGTGGGCGACGTAGGCGTAGACCATGAGCACGCCCGGCGACAGCTCGCGCGCCTCCGGGTCGATGCCGGCGTTGTAGTAGAGCAGTCGATCGGCGGTCTCGAGATGGAGGCCGGCGGCGATCCGCCGCCCACCGACCGACAGGAACGACAGCTGCAGCGGACCGTCGCTGCCGAACAGCTCGAACAGGCGGCGCATGAGGACCCGGCTCTGCTCGCCGCCGCGGGTCGGCGGGAACAGGCCGAGATCGCCCCAGCGCTTCTGGTGGAGGTCGATGAACGACTCGAGCTCGGCCAGGGGATCGGCCGCTCGCTCGAGCACGATCTCGCCGACGGCCTCGGCTCGCCGGACCTTGCGCCGGATCTCGTGGCGCTCCTTCTTGCCGAGCGTCCCGAGGAACGTCTCGAGGTCGGCGCCCTCGGGGAAGGTCACGACCGGGCAGACGTCCTCGCGTTCGACGGTCAGCGTCCAGCCGCGCGTCGTCTCGAACCTGGCCGAGGGCGGACGGCGAGCGCGTCGCCGGCCGGGTCGCCGCAGCGCAACCGGCGGAGGTCCACGACATCCCAGTCGGCCGACGCCGGGCTGTCGAGGTAGGCCGCGACGGCGTCCGCCACATCGGGCAGGTCGGCGGGGTCGCCCAGGACCGTGGCGTAGTCGGCGTGGTACGAGGCCCCGAAGAAGATCGCCTTCGCCGACGGCGGGACGGGCGTGAGCGAGAGGTCGCGGCCGTGGCGCATCGTCGTGTGGGTCTGCGCGTCACTCGCCTCGACCTCATGGCGATGCATGAGCGGCACGATCGCGACGATCGCGTCGGGCGGTCCGTCCGCCGAGGTCAGCACGAGGGTCTCCTCGTGGGCGTTGTCGCCGTAGGCATCCCACCACGCCCGATGGAACGCCCAGGCCGAGAACGGGGTGGCCATCGGGTTGCGCGCCGCGAGCGTGTCCCAGGTCTCGCGCGCGACGGACGCGAAGGGTCGACGTTCGGCGTGGAGGGGACGATGGACCGCGGCGGGTTCAGGGGAAGGCAGGAGGCCTGGACAGGCAGGCTCCGTCGTCAGGGTAGGGGCGGTCATCAACGCCGAGGATACATCCGACGCCCGGAACATGGTTGCGGCGACAACGGCGTCGCCGCCAGGCTGGTGCGTCAGCCGGGTGCGACGGCCGCGGCGTCTCCGCGCGGGCGGCGCCGGCGGCCCGCCAGACGACCTCGGCGGCGACCACGACCGCCCCCAGCGTCGTCGCGAACGGACCGGCAGCCGACCGAGCCGCACAGCAGCGTCGTCGCCGGCATCCACCAGCCAGGCTGTAGTACCACATGCGTCTGGGCCAGACGCCCCAGCGAGGCGACCCACCATGCCGGCGACGGCGGCGCCGTGCAGGCGGGTGCCACCACCGCGACCGGGATGAGCACCGGGATGGCCAGCGCGCTCATCCCGCCGTCGGACTGCCAGCCGGACGGTCCGCCGCGATCCCGCGGGAGCGTCACTCGGCGTGATCGTGCGATGTCCCACGGCAGCCGATGGCGATCGTCGCGATCAGCGACGACGATCCGCGACGATGGCGACCGATCCGCCTTCCACGGTCCCGCAGCGCCGGCCGACCGGTGACCGTTCGTCGATCGCGCGTTGACCAGTCGTGCCCGAGCGGCTGATCGCAGCCGCCGGCCTGGCCCAGTCGAGCACGTCGCGGGATCAGCAGGACGCGTGCCATTGGCGCTGTACCCGTCGACGAAGCCGACGCATCGCGAACGCCAGCCACCAGAGCAGTCCCGAGCCGGTCGGAGCGCCCGCCGGCCGAAGAAGCCGAGCCGTCGATCATCGCCGACGACCGCGACGGTCTCCGCACCAGGGTCGAACGGCAGCATCCGCGAGCAGGGACGACGCGGTGACGCCGCGACACCGCCGTGATGACGCCGGTCGTAGCACGGACCACGGGTCGCCGCACGGCTGGAGCCAGCCGATCGAGCGTCGCGGTCCGGTACAGCTTCGCGTCGAGCCCGGCGATCGGCGTCGCTCAACGTCACCGAGACGTGCGCATCGGCGCTGATGCACGACGAACCAGCTCTGCGTACCGGACCTCGATGCGTGCCGCGGCGGGAACGTCAGGCGGCGCATCGCCCGGCTCGCTACCGATCAGGGATCGTCGTCCGTCGGCCAGCCGGCGCATCAGGAAGTACTCGGGGCGCGGACGATCGTCGGTGATGAGCGGGCCCTCGCCGACATAGGCGTGCAACGCCTCGGCGTCCGGGAACCAGGTCTGGCGCTGGATCACCGCCAGCCACTCGTCGATGGTCGATGCCGGCGAGTCGTAGGCCGACGAGATGTCCTCGAGGACACCCGGACGCGCGAGGACGTCGCGAGCCGCGGCCGGATCGAGGGTGATCGGCTGCTCCGAGCCCATCAGGTAGGCGCCGTAGCCGCCGGCGCCCTTGACGACCATCACGTACGGGAAGACGGCCGCGAACGTGCGCAGATGGTCCTTGAACTCGTTCTCGGGCGCGCCGTACGGCGTCCACTGCATCATGACGCCGCCCTCGGTCAGGTGGTCGCGCCCGGCCTCGTAGTACTCCTTCGAGGAGATGACCGAGGCGCCCGAGCTCTCGATGGGCGGCGGCGGATCGGTGACGATGATGTCGAAGCGCTCGTCGCTGAGCTCGAGGTGATTGCGGCCGTCCGCGATGACCACGCGGCCGTTCGGGTCCGCGAGGACCGCGTCGGCGTCGTCGTAGTAGAAGTGGAACATCTCCGGCACCGACGGGACGAGCTCGACGACGTCGGTCTTGAGGCCGGCCGTCAGGGCCGAGCGGAAGGCGGTGCCCATCCCGAAGGCGACGACGAGCGCCCGCTCGGCGTCGGGACGGGCGATGAGCGGCAGGATCGGCATGAGCTTGGCGTCGACGGTCAGGAGCGTCATCGACGTCCCGGCCACCCACAGCTCGGGCGTCGACTTCACCTGGCCCGCCTGGACGGACGCGATCTCGTCCTCGGTCGAGGCGAACAGCGTCCCGCCGACCGACTCGATCCACGCCTCGTTGGGCTGGGCGATCCCGTTGCGGGCGACCAGCCCGATGACGAGCACGGCCGCGACGGCGGTCGCCGCGAAGGTGGTCGCGCGGCGCGGCGACGCGACGACGGCGAGGCCCAGGGCGACGAGCAGGTTCACGACCGCCAGGAGCACGACGATCGCCGGCGATCCGATGGTCGGCATCAGGATGAACGGGACGACGAGGCTGCCGAGGATGGCGCCGGTCGTGTTGCTCGCGAGCAGGCTGCCCGACTCCGTGCCGGCCTCGCCGGCCGCATCGCGCAGCAGGGCCGAGGCGGTCGGGAAGGCGATGCCGAGCACGATGGTCACCGGCAGGACGACGATGGCGGCCGACCCGATCAGCTTGCCGAGCGTCTCCATCGGCCGGCCGGGGTTGAGCGTCTCCGGCGTCGGAGAGGACGTAGACGAGTCCGGCGACCGCCAGCACGCGCGACCAGGGCCTGGGCGCACGGCCAGCACGCGAACGGGGTCGCGCAGGCGCCCGACGATGACGTTGTAGAGCAGCGCCCCGATCGCGATCCCGGTCAGGAACAGGGCGAGGATGACCGTGAAGACGTACGTCGTATTGCCGGTCCCGGACGCGAGGAGCCGCGTCCACGTCACCTGGTAGCCGAGCGACGTGACGCCGGACAGGAACGCGATGATGAGGGCGAGGCGCACGTTCGAGCGGTCGAGCGCCGGCGCCGGACGAGGCGGCGCGTCGGTGCGCTCGACCGGCGTCGGGGGCGTCGGCGCGACGTCCGTGGCGGTCGTCGGCTCGAGCGCCGTCGGAGGCTCCGCGCGTCGCGCGCAGCCCCAGGGCCGCCAGTCCGGCGATGAGCGAGCAGCCCGCCCCGACCGCGAGCGCCCCGGACAGGCCGAGCAGCTCGATGAGGATCAGCCCGGCCGCCAGCGTCCCGACGATCGCGCCGATCGTGTTCGCCGCATACAGGCGGCCGAACGACTTCGTCAGCGAGCCGCCGGTGGTGAGATGGCGCATCAGGCTCGGGAACGTGGCGCCCATGAGGATCGTCGCCGGCGCCAGCGCGAGCACCGCCAGCAGCAACCGGATGAGCGGAAGGGCCGCCGTGCCCTCGATCGACGCGTAGATCCCGCGATACGCCTCGTGGATCAGGCCGAACGTGAAGGGCGTCAGCAGCACGACCACGACGAGGATCAGCTCGAGGATGGCGTACATCCGCAGCGGCGAGCGGACCCGGTCGGCCAACCGCCCGCCGACGACGGCGCCGATGGCCATCCCGCCGAAGAAGCCGGTGAGGATGGCGGCCACCGCCTGGGTCGTGTTGCCGAAGACGAGCACGAGCTGGCGGGACCACACGATCTCGTACACGAGACCGGCCGCGCCACTGAGCACGAAGATGGCAAGGATCGCGAGGCGACGCGGCGCGGCGGGCAGCCCGGTCCCGATCGTGTCGGTCAAAGTTGGTACGCCCAGAACGCCATGACCACAGACGCCGAAGACGATGAGCACGCGCCAGGGCCAGGACACGCGGCCCCGGCCGGACGGCCGCGAGGCCACAGAGCGCGATGACGAACGGCACGGAGTCGAGGAAGTAGCGGTAGCCGTACTGCAGCCATCCACCCCCGTAGTAGAGCAGAGTCGGGATCGAGGACGGCGATCGTTGCGCCGCCAGTAGCCAGCTCGGCGCCCGGCGCCAGTCGGCGCGGATCGCGAACAGGAGGCCCGGGCTCGTCAGCAGCACGGACATCCCGAGGCCGTCGGGGCGGAAGTACGGGAAGTCGCGGATCGATCTTGGGCAGGTCGATGAGGAAGTACTCCAGGTTCATCCCGACGTGGACGAGCGAGAACAGGCCCTGCTCGCGAAGCTCGTCGAGGAACGGCGGCAGGGTGGCGAGCGCGTAGCCCGACTCGAGCGGGTCGCCGAACCGGACGTCGTTGTAGGCGAAGAACCCGACGATCGAGGGCAGCACGCCGGCCCAGCCACAGCCAGCGCCGCCACGGCAGGTCGCGCGCCGTCCGGGCGACATCGTCGCGGACGTCCATCGGCAGGCGCGTGACGGCGGTCGCCGATCCGGTCCGAGCAGCAGCGCATAGAACGGGATCGCGAACGCCACCGGCGCCCGGGTCAGGAACGCCGCGCCGGCCAGCAGGCCGACAGGAGCGGCCGCTGTCGGCCCCACAGCTCGATGAGGCAGGCGAGCGTCAGGATGCGTCGCGATCAGGTGGCCGGTGTGCCAGACGCCGCCGCGGGTCGTGACCCACAGGATCTGCGTGGAGAACCCGAACAGCAGGATCAGCCAGAGCCGGTCGACGAGCCGCGCGGACGCCGATCCGGCCGACCAGCCACCAGCAGAGCCCGACGGCGCCGGCGGCCAGCGCGGCGTTGATGCCGGATTCGATGCTGGTCCGCCCGCAGCGGCCCGATCAGCGCGACGAGCGGCATCAGCGCGACCGCCGGGAACGGCGCGAACGGGACGTAGAGCCCGCCCATCGATGACGATCACGTCGTTCGGTCCGAGGCTGGAGTCGCAGCCACGACCGGCCGTGCAGGAACGCGTCGGCCAGGTAGAAGAAGTCGCCGCGACCGGCGTCGAAGCCGCGCGCCGCCAGCCAGTAGATGACGGCCGACACCGCGACGACTCCGAAGCCGATGAGCGTCGATCTGCCGCATCACGCGACGGGCGTCGAACTGGTCCCAGGAGCGGACGCGTCGGCGATGCCTTCACGACGATCGAGCCACCGACCGAGGGCCTCGCGCGCGTACGGCAGCACGCCGACGAGCATCGCCAGGCTCGTCGTGTAGAACACCGGCAGCGCGAGCGTCGACCCGACGACGACCGGCCAGCGATAGCCCTTCCAGCCGCCCCACGCGATGATCGCGATGGCCGGCACGAGGCGGACCCCGAGCGGCAGGTAGAACGGTGCGACCGCGGGCTGCTGCCCGCTCGTGATCAGCGCCAGGTAGTCGAACCAGCGCTGCGGACCGATGACGAACGAGGCAGCGACGACGATCGCCGTCGTCCCGAGAGCGATCCCGATCGCCCGCCAGCGACGCTGCATCGCGAACCACAGCAGGCCGACGCCGGGTGTGACCTTGGTCAACAGGACGAACGCCCATGACGCCGGATACCGGAACCCGATGACGATCGCCGCGGCGAGCATGATCTGGATGTTCCCAGCGTTGATCTCCGACGCGACCGGGATCGTGAACAACACGAAGATCGTGAACGGCCCGGCCATCCACACGAGCAGCGCCAGCAGGATGGCGCGCCAGATCGCCACGAACACCTCGAAGGGGACGGAGCGCCACCAGCCGACGAGGAACTCGAATGCCGGCGAGTAGTTGTAGCCGTTCTTCTCGGCCAGCTCGGGATGCGGATACAGGTTCGTCGGGTCGGCCGCCCAGTAGTAGCGCACGTCGACGGGCAGGCCCTTGTTGGTCGTCAGCCACCACCAGTACACGACCGCGGCGAGGATCCCGAGCAGGACGAGCCCGTCGCGGGCGATGCGCCGCCAGGTGACCGGTCGACGGGTCAGCCGCGC
The DNA here is from genome assembly GCA_963828965.1 of uncultured Chloroflexia bacterium. GTDB lineage: Bacteria > Chloroflexota > Limnocylindria > Limnocylindrales > CSP1-4 > SPCO01. Next base: position 13,111 of record CAWHGL010000002.1, on the reverse strand, counting down.
CCTCGCTGACGGGCTTCGTCGCGCCACGCGCCCGGCGTTCGAGCCAATTCACGACCAGCGGCACGAGCACGAGAACGGCGACGTACATCAGGAATACATCGGCGCCGGCGTGAGCCCCACCAGCGGCAGCGAGGGCGCGAGTGGGATGGCCGCCGCCCACCACTGCCCTTGTCGAGGAGCCAGGCGACCGGGAGGAGCAGGATCAAGGCGTAGTGGTCCCAGACCAGTGGAGACAGCGCCTGGCTCGCGGCGGCGGTGACCAGGAAGCTCGCCTCGTCGGCCGAGAACCGGATGGACACCAGGACGATGACCCCGATCGCGATGACGCTGACGAGCTGGATCAAGTCCGGCGGTAGCCTCGGGCACCCCCATGTGGAACGCGACAGCGCCGACGGTGAAGTTGTGCGGGGTCGTGACCGGCGAGCTGACCCGGCCGAGCAATCGACGTACTCGCCCCACATGCCCGGGCCGAAGGCGATGGTCGAGAGCAGCACGGCGAGGGTCCCGACCGCGATCGACGGTTGCACGCCACCGGCCGGTCAGCACGGCCCAGCCAAGCAGGATCAGCGGCTGGAGCTTGAAAGGGCGCCAAGCGCCGTCGAGGATGCTCAGACCAGCGCCATGGGCGATCGCGCCACCGCCACCCGATGGCAAACAGCAGGAAGAGGAACGTCCCGACCTGACCGAGCTTGAGCGCATACAGCAACGGCCAGTTGATGCCGCCGATCAGCAGAACGATCCACTTCACGGATTGTTCGAACCGGCAGTGATGGCGACCGCCGCCGAGGAACGCAGCGATGACCGCCGCATGCCAAACCACCGCGCCGATCGTCGGCCGGGGCGAGCGCGAAGGGGATCAGACCGAAGACGAAGGGCGGGGGATACAGATACGCACGCGAATTCACCGGCGACGTCCACGGTCTGGTCGTACAGCGGGGCACCGTCGAGGACGCGCTGGGCGGCGTGTAGGTAGGCCAGATAGTCGAATCCGAGCGTGAACCCAGCCGTCGCGAAGATCGCAGCGGTCACGAGGACGAATGTGGCGATCGCGAGGATCGGCACGAGCGTCGTGCGACGCGATCGCGCAGCGATGCTCATGTCGAGCGCTCTGCCGAACGAAGACGACGATGGACGACGGGGATCCGGAGGAGGTCCCAGGCCACGCGGATCGCGAGTCCCAGTCCCGGACGCATCCGCGATCCCCGCTTGTCGACCCATCGGATCGGGACGACGGCGATGGTGTAGCCAAGGCGACGCGCTAGATAGATGAGCTCCACATCGAACACGATGCTCGTGATCTGCTGCCGCTCGAACAAGGCCCGGGCGGCGTCCGCCCGAAACCCCTTGAACCCGCACTGCGTGTCGCGGATGGGGCCACTCACCCAAGTGGCGGCCATCGTGTGGAACACCCGGCCGAGCGCACGGCGCACGGCCGGTTGCGTCGCGCGCATGTCCGATCCGTCGGGCTGGATCCGACTGCCGATCGCTACATCCGCTGCGTCAAGGGCGGACAGCAGTCTTGGGATCTGGTCAGGCGGCGTTGCCATGTCTGCATCCGCGAACACGAGCAGGTCGCCCGACGCTGCAAGCATACCGGCGCGAACTGCCGCTCCCTTACCGCCGTGCGGCACGGTCATCACTGTCAGCCGGCGATCGTCGGCTCCCGCCGCCGAATGGCGTCGGACCAGGTCCGGCGTCCCATCCGTACTGCCGTCGTCGACGACAAGGACCGTCGCCCGAGACCGGAGGTCCGGATGGCGTCGAGGTAGGCGAACAGTTCGTCAAGGGCGCCCTCGATCCGGGCGGCCTCGTCGTACGCAGGCAGGATGATCACGACGGACGCGGTCACCGGCGCAGTCTACCGGCCGCCTCTGGGCTCGGAGCGTCCAGTGTCAATGGAGGCGCGAAGGATCGACGGGAACGACGTCAAAGATCGAACCGCCCCGCCATGTGTACACGGTGTCAGGGGCATCGTCATGCGGCACGCCAAAGTAGGCAGAGAAGAGGCGCCCAAAGACGTTGACGAGCGAGACGTCATCGTCGAAAACGCCGGTCTTGCCTGGGGTATACGCAGCGAAGAAGTTGGCGCTCCGCTCGTCGATATCCGAGTGGTCCAGATCCGTGAAGTCCACGCCTGAGCCGGAGCCATGATCGGAAAGGACGAGGATCACCGGCGGGCGGGCAGTGGACGCAAGGATCGAGTCGACCAGCGAGATGGCGTGATGGTTGAGGTAGTCGATCTGTCCGACATATCGCGCGCCGAACGAGGCGCGATCTATGCCTTGCCCGACGGCCGTGTCATCGAAAAACGTCCCCAGGTCTTCCGCCGGAACGGGATCGCCCTCGGCGTCGTAAACGATCGGGCCCGTGCGGACTCGGGACGTGCACGAACGTGAAGGTCGGGGACGTTCCTGATTCCGGCGACGCCTTCGGCCTCGGCAAATACAGCGTCGAGGCGTGCACGCTGCTGGGAACCGAAGAAGTCCGGAGCCACGGCGCCAACGACATCGCCAAGGCCGGTCAACCGGAAAGTCAGGATCTCAACCTCATTGAGCTGCCCCGTGTCGATGAAGCGGTCGGCCTGACGCAACGCGACTTCCTCGAAGCCCGACGAGAGTGCAATCGTGGCATAGCCACGTTGATGCAGGTAGCGGAAGGCCGCGTTGTCATTGATCAGCGTCCGTACACCGCGGACGTGACGCGCATCTCCGACTGGCAGATGGGCGAGCGTCGTTTCGTTGTCGAGGTGGCGCATGTTGAGCATGGATGACAGGCTGAGTGCCGTGAGAAGGTAGTTCGCTCGACTATGGTCGGCGACGTCGAAATCCGCGTGCCTCGAGCGCATCGATGAAAGCGCTGTCATCGTGCCCGAACAAGGCCTTCTGCTTGTCTGGCCGCAGGTAGCCGTCGAGAAGGACGACGAAGATGTCCGGGTCGTCGGCGTGGGCCGCGACGGCCGCGGGTGGCAGGGCGGGTCGGAGTATCGCCGGGCCCTCCGCGCGCACGTCGGCCACCACTGCCTGGGCTGTCCCGTCTTGGACGGCTTTGATACCGATCGCCAGCACGATGATGACAGCTATGACGATTGCCATCCGACTGATGGTCCGCCAAGGAGTCCTGAGGACCCGGTGATCGGCCGACACGGTCTCGATCAAAAGCAGGACGGCCGCAGCCGCCAAGACGATCACCAGTCGCGGATCGTCAAGGCCCGCATATAGGCCGAGCACCCCAAGCAAAGCGAGAAGCGCCCCACGATCTCGATCCCGAAGTACGGCGCTACACGCGATCGTGAACGCCATGCCGACGAGCAAGGCTCCGATGATCAGGCGGATGGAAGAGTACGGACTTGCGCCGCTCGCCTCGTACAAGACCAGAATCAGCGCGACAGCGATGATGATCGGGTAGGCCACGGGCGGCCACCAGCGACGTGTCCGGCTCATCGCCCTGTCGCGCTCAGTGGCCCCGACGACGTCATCGGTAATGACGATCGACACACCCCATCGTCGTGCGTGTCGAACAAGGTCCGCTCCACTCTGCTCGATCGCACCCTCTGAGAACGCCGCAGTGGCACCGAACAAGTCGGCCAATGACGTGAACGGCCACTGCATCTCGGTCTCGGCGTCCGCGATCCATCCGTCGACCGCAGGGTCCCAAGTCGCGACGTTGCGATAGAACGTTTGGAACCGACCGTCGATATCCTTGACCGCTCGAGCTCCGTCGATCGATCGGACCAGGATGAGCACCCGGCCCGGATCGACCGCAGCGTGGAGCTCTTGCGCCAACCGGACATGGGCATCCGTGGCATCGTCCTTGAGGTCGACCAAGATCAGACCTCGGTATTGCGACAGCGCGCCAAGCGCTTCTGCCAAGGTGGCCAGACCGCTCGAGACAGCTTTCCGCGGGTCGAAGCCCGGGCCATCGTCGAAAAGGACCTTTCGAAGTTCGTCATCCCGCAGGTCCCGAACGGAGCCGGTGCCGGTGGTGTTCGTATCCAGGGTCGGGTCATGCAGCAGCCAGAATGTGCCGTCGCGTGACGACTGCACGTCGAATTCGATGCCGCCAGGACCGAGTCGAACGGCGGCGGCGATGGCCTCGACAGAGTTCTCCGGCCACTGGTTCGTGTCGCCATGGTGCGAAAAGACCACGATCGATGTCGGTGCCGCCATCGGCCATAGGTACGAGGCAGTAAGGGCGACTTCGCGAACCCGGAGACCACGATCCAGCCCAAGATGGACGTCCGACGGCGTGGCCTAATCCTCCCCGCGTTCATCGCACCGGCGCTACGTCGAGGATCGCATCGGCAGCGACGTTCGACAGGACGTCTTCGGGCATCTCGATCAAGACATCCAGCAGGCAGGCGAGGAGCTTCGGCATCATCGCGATCAGCGCCTGATCGTCATCGAAGCGCGCGCTCCATCCGGTGTCCGTGCTGCGAACAGCGAGCTATACCGTGTCTTCGGGACCCCCGACTTCGACCGCATATCCTGGTCCATGGTCTGAGAACACGATGAAGACCGTGGTCGACGTGGCGACCTGGTCGAGACTCGGCGGTAACCGTCTCGACCGACGCCGTGCTCACGAACGCGGACTGGTTGGCATACCCCGCCGGATCTCATCGTCGGTGAGTCCCGTGAGGGCTGCTTCCCAAATTTACGAACATCGATTGGCGGTCGGCCAGGCGTGGGTACTTGCCGCTCTCCGGAGGGCCCATCGACCCAAGCGCGTGGCGACTTGGCACGTGTCCGAAGACGAGCCCGCGGCCCGGGTCCCCAGTGAGAGTTCCCGCACACCAGCGATGCCGACCGTTTCACCGACTCCTGTCGCGCCACGCATCGACGACGAACCGCTGGCCGGCTTCCTGCCCGCCGCCCCCGTAAGCCCAGTCAGCTCGAGGGCTTGGATCTCGACCGATCCACGGGAAGCCTGCATCCAGGAAGCGGTCGGCCTCTCGGATATTCACTTGCTCAAAGCCGCGATTGACGGCACCGATCCCGCAGCCGTGATCACGCACATCTGCAAGGCCGGCGCCCCGTTGATCGCCTGCCGTGAGATCGCGCCGTCGGGCTCCCCACGTTTCGGCCATCCTGGTGCTTCGTCGATGTCGGGAATGTGCCCGCAGCCCGAAAGTGGACATCAGGCTCAACGCCGTGTTGGGGGTAGTCCTAGAGTGGCTGCGCGACGAAACCTCGAAGCCACTGGCGTCGAGAGCGGCCAGAAACGGCCCATCGTCATAATCGAATGTCGACGCCATGACGTCTGGCGTCTGGGGCATAGCCATCGAGCATGACTAGAACGACGTCTGGATCGTCGGCATCCACGACCGGACGACGACCTGAGCCCGAGGAGGGCGGGCGTTTCTTCAGCGCCGCGCGTACGACCAGCCCCGGCGTCCCGACCTGGAAACCCTGGATCACGACGGCGAGGACGGCGTGACTACGATTCCTGCGTGCCCAGGTGCCGATCGCATTCCAGCGCACCGCAGGTCGTGCCGGCTCGGGCCAACGGCCGCGGCGACGAGCACCACGATGTGCCGATGAAGATCGAACACCACAAGTCCGGGCCGATCTCGCACACAGCGGCATAAGAGCAGGATCAGAGTCGCCACGATCCCACCGAGATCACGCTGGCCGGCAAGGGCCCTTCCGATGAACGCGACGACACCTCCGACGGTGACTGCGACGAGTCCGGCGCGGAGGGCCGCGTATGGGCTGACGCCGGACAGGACGAAGAGCTCGAGAACCGGGACCACAGCCACGGCGATCGGATAGAACGCCACCTCTCGCCGGATCGCTCGCATCCCGGCGATCACGGCGGCACTTCGATCGGGATCAGATCGAACCGCGAGCCGGCGTATCGATATTGCGTATCGGCCTGGGTCGGGATCGTCGAACCGAGATAAGCGTTGAAGATCCCGGAGAGCGTGTTTATGAGGGTAACGTCATCGGAATAGGGGGCCGTCCGTCGGGCGTTCGGATCGCTACGAGGTTGGCCGTACGCTCGTCCAGGTCTGAGGTGTCAAGGTCGGTCCAATCGAGGCCATATGGCGACCCGTGATCGGAAAAGACCATCACCACCTTGTCGCGGCCCGGAGCATCAAGGATGCGGTCGATCGTGGCCAATGTCAGTCGGTTCAGATAGTCGACCTGACCGCTATAGGCAGCGCCGTACACCTCCCGCGTCGGGCGATGCTCGACCATCAGAGTCTCGCCCGGTCGAACCGCAGCCGCGACGGGTCGGCCATCAGCATCGAAGATGATCGGATCGTGCGGGCTCGGTATGTGAGCGAATACGAATTCTCGGCCGATTGGACGGCTCATCGGCGATCCGGGCAGTTTCGTTTCAGATCATAGATCACCCGATCCCGAAGCTGTTGCGCGAGGAGGTCAGGCGCAAGGGCGTCGAGGAGCGGACGCAGCACGGTCCGAGAGATCGCGACGACCTCCAGCTCATTGAGCTGACCCGTATCGATGAAGCGGTCGGCACTTCGCATCGTGACCAATTCGTAGCCAGATCCGATGCTCGTCACCTCAAATCCGCGCGCATGCACGAGATCGAACGCCTCGTTCTCTTCGATGAGCCTGCGCGCCCGGATATCGTCGCGAAGCGATGGGTCCCCGAGTCCGCGAGATGCGCGAAGTTGAGCATCGAGGGGAGTGAGCCGTCGGTAGCAAGGTAGTTGGAGCGCGAATGCTCAGCGACGGTGAAGCCGGCGCCGCTGGAGTGCACCGACAAAGTCGGACACGTCATGCCCGAAGAGCAGCTTCTGGCGGTCGGGCCGGAGGTACCCATCGAGAAGGATCAGGTAGATGTCGGGATCGGCATCACTCGACATGCCCACGGGCTGTTCGCGGAATGGCCCCTCTGTAGCCCAATCTCTCGCGGTCCGGGCGGGCACGTCGTCACCCAGCGCCAATATCCCGACGGCGAGCAGGAGGATCGTCGCCACGAGATTGCCGATGCGAGTCACCATCGGCCACGAGATGCGCACCGGCCGGCTCGCGAATGAGCCCATCCAACGCGACGATCAGCACGAGGGCAAGCCCAGGCAGAGCCGCTTTCGGATCCGACCCGAGCAAGAACGGCGACAGGACGTCCCGGCGCCGCCAGCCCGCCACGGTCGTGGTCGCGGAAGACAGCGGTCATCACGACGGTGACCGCACGCTGACCAGACGATCGTCGCCAGCAGAGCCGCGGGAACGGAAACACGCTCGAGCCGGACGACGACCAGATCAGCGTCATGAACGCGACCGCGAGACCGGTCGGATACAGAGCCGGGAGTTGCCAGCGAGTCGCCGAACGCGCGGCGACGGCGGTCATGGCCGGCGCGACAGCCGGAACAACACCCGCGTGGAGCCCTCGATCGGAGCCTCATCGTCGATGGTCGCCATGTACCGGCCGGTGAACGCCGTCCGGAACCCGTCGAGCGTGTAGTCCGGGAAGATGTCCTCGCGCGTCGCGAGGAGCTTGTCGACCATCGGGTCGCCCTTCGGCACGAACTCGATGATCAATGACGCGGCGAGATCGGCGAAGTAGTCGGCGATTCTGTCGAGCGGCAGGTTCCGTCCGATCGCCAGATGGTGGACGAGCGCGAGGGCGAGGAGGACGTCGGCGTCGGCCCGCTGCTCGAGCGAGCGCCGTTCGGTGTGCGCCCAGCCGAGCGCCGGGACTCGGATTGCCGAGGTCGGCGAGCAGGGGCAGCGTCGAGGTCGTCCCGTCACGACGGACCAGCTGGTAATGCCGCTCGGTCGCCGCCGGGTCGATGTCCCAACTCACGACCCGCCGCCCGAGACCGGCGGCGATCCGGCTGAAGCGGCCAGTGTTGGCGCCCATGTCCCAGACGACCGATCCGCCGGCGGCGCCCAGGAACGACTCGACGAGCGCGTCCTTGCGTCCGGCAGCATCGTCGCTGTAGCTCGTGTTCTCGGCGTAGTCGGCCCATTCCGTGCCAGCCGGCTCCCACCGCAGACCGGTCACGGTGCGCTTGAGGCTGTCCTGGAGCGCCGCCTGCTGGAGGGGACTGAGCTTGCGGCTCGTGGCCTTGCCGGCGGCCGCCGCTCCGTCATCCGCGTACCGGGTCTGCGCCTTGGCATGGGCATGGATGTGCGAGCCGAGACCCAGGTTGAACCGGCTGCGACCCGGCAGCAACGTCGCCGCGAGATCGAGCGGGACGCCGTCGATGTGGTCGCGCAACATCAGGCCGAGACGGACATCGCGTTGGGCCATCAGCGCGAGCGGGGCGAGGAAGTGCTCGCAGAACTGGCGATACGCCGACCACGGCGCGCCCTCGAGCGCCGGCTCGAACGAGAGAGTGTCGATCAGGATCGGACGGCCGTCCTGGAACTGCACGTTGTACGCGGTCGCATCGCGCAAGGTGAACCCAGCGGCCGCGGCGGTCTCCTGGGCGGCCAGCGTCACGACGCAGCGTCGCGGAGCTGACCGAATGACCATTCGTCGGGAAGTCGAATGAATGCCACCGGCACGGGACGATCGACACAATCGCACCGCCGCCCAGGATATTGCCACCACCCCGGGCGGCGCTGAAGTGCTGCGGCGGTTCAACAACGGCGAGGAGCGGACTGCGCTCGAGATCCTCGATCGCCTGATCGACGAACGCGACAAGGTTCGCGACGTCCAGGCAGCAGCAGATCGACGAGGCGCTGCAGTCCTAGCCAATGTGGCCAGGTCTCGAGGCAAGGCGCGCACGGACGAGGTGACCGCGCGCTTCGAGCGTGTGGTGGCGCTCGACCCGGCGGTGTTCGAAGACTGGGCGGCCCTGTCCGAACTCTACTTCGACGCCGGCCGGTCCGCCGATCATCGGCGGGCGGTCGAGCGGATGGTCGCGCTCGCCGCCAACGACCGGCAGAAGACAGTTGCCCTCACCCAAAATGCCTTTGCCCACGAGGTCGCCCGGGACGTCCAGGCCTCGCTTCGGTAGTACGGCCAGGCGCTGGTGGTTTCCCGCCGCGTGGAAGCCGTCAGCGGAGGCGCCCCGCTCGATCGTCAATGGACCGCAGAGTCTGCTTCGGCGGATGGCGCCAGCGCGAGGCCAGCCGCGACCGGCGACCTTCCCGGCGCCAGGCGCGACCTCGACGAAGCGCTGGCGATTGCGGGCGCCCTGGCCGCGGACCAGCCGGCGGACCAAAACCTCGCGTACGAGGAAGCGGAGGCTCAACTTGAGCTCGCCCTTTTCCGGTTCGCGGCGGGCGACTTCGAAGGCGCGCGGCGCCTCTACGAGCAATCGCTCGCGACAGTTCGCCGTCTGGCTGCGGGCAAATCCCGGCTCACGCCTGGCCGCCGCGGGCCTCGCCCGCCGCCTCATCGCGGTCGGCAACCTTTACTTTGCCGAAGGCCGCACAGCGGCAGGCGCCGCCGCCTTCGCTGAAGCGTCAACGTCAATTCGCAAGGCAGCCGCCTCGGACGAAAGCTCGGCCTTCCTGCAGCGTGAACTCGACACGGCCTTGATAGCGCTCGGGGACGCGTACCTCGCCCGCGGCGCGCCCAGCGAAGCGCGCGGACCCTTCGCCGAAGTCCTGACGCGCGTGCGTCGGCGCCTGGCCCAGGACCCGGCCTGCCCGATAGCGCCGGGCTCATCGAACTGCTGGTGCGGGTAGGCAACGCCGAGGCCGGGTCCGGCGATCTCAGGGCATCGATCGCCGCCTTTGACGAGGCGCTCGCGGTCGTCGCCGAGGCGACCCTGGCGAAGACCCCGACGCACCTGGCCGCCAGCACCTGCTGGCCACCGTGCTCGTCACCTCCGCCGGTCCGCTGTTCGAACGCGGGGAAAGCGCGCGGGCCGCCGAGCAGGAAGCGCCCGCGCTCTCGGCATCTTCCGCAAGCTCGCCGCGGCCTACCCGGAGGCGCCCGACCTCGAGCGCATCTTGGCCGACACCCTGCTGTCGCAGGGGTTGACGCTCATCGCCGAAGGTCGCGCGGACGACGCAGACGCTAGCGTCCGCGAGGCGCTGACGCTCTGGCGCAAGTTGGCCGGGCGCGACCGGGCCCGAAGTCACCGACCGGCAGGGGCTCGCCGGGGCCCTGGTTCGGGCCGGAGGCTACTACTACAGCCGCAGCGACCCGGTGCGTGCGACCGCCAGCTTCACGGAAGCGCTTACCCTCACGCGCCGAGAATCGCCGCCGCGGATCCCGACGCCCGCCAGAACCGTGTGGCCTTGGCGGCCGACACCCTTATAGCGGCAACGCCCTGCTGCAGGCCAACGCCCCCGCCTCGGCCCTCGCGGACTACGAGGAGGCGTTGGCGCTCGTTCCGGGTAGCCGCCCGGTGCGCCGCCGAGGCCGGAGCGGACGGTGGCCCTGCAGAGAACGGCCGATGCGCTTGCCGCTCTCAACCGCCTGCCGGAGGCCGAGGCGCGGGCCCTGGAAGGGATCGCGACCGCCCGGGTCCAGGCCGCGGACGGCGCCGGCGGTGCCTCCATGGTGCGTCAGTACAGCCAGGGGCTCGGGCGGCTCGCGGAGATCCAGCGGCGGATCGGTGCCCCCGACAGGGCGCTCCAGTCCTGGCGCGAGGCGATAGCCCTTAACCGCAAACTGGCCAAAGAGTCACCGCTCGCTTCGCACCGCCAGCGATCTCGCCATCGCTCTACAAGGGGCCGCGAACGTGAAGGCCTATCTGAAGGACGCGACCGCCGCCGCCGACTTCGACGAGGCCGAAGCCCTCTACGTCCGCATGCGTACCGCCGATCCTAAAAACCGGGGCCTTCCGCTCGCCGCCGCACAGCTCCTCGTCATGGCGGCCACGTTCGACCTGGCCCGCGGCGACGGCGTCGCCCTGGCCCGCCGCCTGGATGCGGTGACTGCCCTGCTGGACCAACTTGTCGAGACGGATCTTTCGGCCAACGAGAGCCGCGGGCTTGCACAGACGCGGATCGGGCTGAGCAACTTGCTGGCGGCCGCGAATCGCCCCGACGCTGCGCGCGCAGCGATGGCCGCGGGCGTCGCGATCGCACGCCGCCTTTCTGACGCGGCACCCGACCGAGCGGACCTAAAGAACGAGCTGGTGGTCGCACTGTCAGCCCGGGGACAGCTACCTCTACAACCTCGCTGACTTCGGCGGAGCAGTGGCGGCTGCAAGGAAATCGGTCCGGCTCGCGCACAACCTGGCCGTCACGCCTTCCGCCTTCAACACCCGGACGCTCGTTCTAGCCCTGGGCTTGGCGGGCGGGGCGCACGTCGCGAACGGCGACGCGACGCGCGGCAAAGCGGCGCTTTTGGAAGCGCTTCCCCTCGCCCGGGCCCTGGCGGACGCTGAGCCCACAGCTCTGGATCTTCGGCGGGTGGTCTGGTTCACGATGGTAGGGATCATGCAGAGCGGTGGAAGTGCGGGCCTTCGTCGGCGCAAAGTCCTAGACTACATCGAGGCGGCGCGCTCGGCGCCAGGTTTCAACGCGAGCGACGAGGGCTTCCTCAGCATCGTCCGGGGCCTAGCGGCCGCGACGACGTCGTCATGAGCGAAGCTGCAAGGCGCGAGGTGCGAATTCTCGCGCACCTCTCCGACAACCGAAGGGCGTTCGCTCTCGTTGAGGCGCTGGCCTTCCACGGCGTCCCGGCGAGGCTCGGCGAGGACGCGCCCTCGCTCGACGGCCGTTCGCTGCCCGTGGCCGTCGTCTGCTGGTCGACCACGGCGCGGGCAGATGACCAATTCCTTGCGCTCGCGGAGCGCGCCGACAAGCACGGCTATCTGCGATGTCCTTTTCGACCCCGGAGCCCCGCCCGCCCGGTTCTCGAAGACACCAAGCGTCGCCCTGGGGAACTGGCGCTCGGCGGCGGGCAATCCCGCATCGTGAAGCTCGCGACCGAGCTGTTCCAACTGCTTCGCGGCGAGATCCCGCCCGACGTTGCGGCCCCCAACGCCATCCTCAGAAGCTGGATCGCGACCGTCCTGGCCGCTGGACGCTGGTCTGGCGGGAACTGTCGGCACGGCTCGGCGCGCGCCGGGCGCGGACCGTCCTGGTGGTCGGCGCCAGCGGGCTCGCGGTCGTCGCCGGCCTGACCGCCTTCCGCGCACAGGTCCGCAAGGTGGAAGACCGGATCTGCACCCTGCGGGTGACGAGCCTGGCCTGGGCGATCGATGCGGCGGCCTGGGGCTTGGACGACGGCCTGCGCGCGAGGAGCGCCTCGCCGTGGGCGAAAACGGTCGGCAGGTTCCTGCGCCGCGCTGCGCCACCACATCGCGGCGTTTCCCAAGGGCGCTTTCCGCGCCCAGGCGGAGCAGCGGCTGGGCCGCCGCTACGAGACGACGACCACCCAACTGCGCTCGTCGAGCCATCCGATGCAGGTGTTCGTCCCGCAGGGCGCCGTTTACCCGGACCTGGCCGGCGCGCGCGCTGACGCTGAAACGCGGGCGCTCGCCGAGGCCCAGCGCAACTGCAGACCGCTCACTCTGGGAGGTGGCCGCCTCGTCGGTACGCGCCTAGCCGATCTGCGCCATGATTGTCGGCCGCAAGGTCGGCGCGCCTCGTGCGCGCTCGAGGCGGCGGTCTCATGCGAGGTCGAGGCCCCCGCGCCAGTGACCACCGAGCTCTGCCCGGACAGCTGAACCCCTCCAAGCAATCTGGAGGGCCTGCGCTTTCCTCGGCCTGCGGAACAGATTTCGTGGGCGCACGATCACCGCCCTCGAGGCAGCCGCTTCCGCCTCGCGCCAATTCCGGACTCTGACATCGCTCCAGTTTGGAGACATTGGCGCCGGCGGTCGGACGCAGGGACCGAGGACCGTGTCTGGGCACGCTAGGTGTGGCCGCTGTCGCCAGTTCCGACCGCAAGCCTTGACCCCTTCCGCCAGTTATCGCCACTCGTCGAATGAGGTCCCCTCTTGGGCGCGGCGGCTAGGCTGCGTCGTCAACGCCGGCCTCAGCCGACTGGATCTCGGCAATGGTTGGCTCACGGGCCAATCTATGCATTTTGTCGAATGTCGAGTTAGCGCTCGCAGTCAACACCGAGGACGCGGAGTTCCGGACCACAGTGCAGGCACGATCATCCTGCGCGGTGAAGGGAAGCACAATTTCGCTCTGTACCCACCCCTTGGGATGCCCAGGATCGACGATCATCATCGTGATTCCGATAAAGTGGGGGTACCACCCGACCTCAATCCCAGACT
>CAWHGL010000001.1:0-104020 GCA_963828965.1 uncultured Chloroflexia bacterium | reverse complement strand
CGCGACCTCGAATGGCTCCACGTCGAACAGGGAGCCGGCGAACTTGAAGTGGGTGTCGGCGACCGCCGGGATGTCCGTACCCAGGACGGTGTCCAACAGCGTCCCGAGCGTGTTGACGAGCGTGACGTCGTCCGCGACCGCGGGCGGGTGACCCGGCGATGCGATCGCGACCAGGTTGGCGGTCCTCTCGTCGAGATCGGAACCGTCGAGGTCGTTCCAATCGAGGCCGTAGGCGGACCCATGATCCGAGAACAGCATCACGACCGCGTCCGGATCGGCGCCGCGGATCCTGTCGATCGCCGCCAGTGCGATGTGATTCAGGTAGTCCACCTGGCCGCTGTAGGCGGCGCCGTAGTCGGACTGGCTCGGCGGGGTCTCGGCCATCAACGTCTCGCCCGGGCGGATGGTGGCCGCCACAGGACTGCCGTCGGCCGCGAAGACGATCGGATCGTGCGGGCTGGGCACGTGAGCGAAAACGAATCGCGGTCGGTCGTCCGGCCGGGACGCCTCCGCGGCGGCGGCGTCGAGGTTGGAGGTCACCCGGTCACGCATCTGCTGGGCCAGCAGGTCTGGCGCGAATGCGTCGACCAACGGCCGAAGGAGGGTCTGACCCAGGGCCACGATTTCGAGCTCGTTGAGCTGGCCGGTGTCGATGAAGCGGTCCGCCGAGCGCATCGTGACCATCTCGTAGCCCGACCCGATCGACACCGTCTCGTAGCCATGGTCGTGCACGAGGCGTGCCGCTGCGCTCTCCTCGATGAGCCGGCGGGCCCGGATGTCCTGCCGCAAGGACGGATCACCGAGCCCGGCCAAGTGCTGGAAGTTGAACAACGTCGACAGCGAGGCGTCGGTGGCCAGGTAGTTGCTCCTGGAGTGGGGAGCGACCTCGAACCCACGCTCCTCGAGGGCCGCGACGAACGCCGAGTCGTCGTGACCGAATAGCGTGGCCTGCCGGTCCGGCCGCAGGTACCCGTCGAGCAACACGAGATAGATGTCCGGATCCTCGGGGTCGAAGGCGGCGGCCGGACCCGGCCGGAAGGGCCCCTCCGTCGCCCAGTCGCGTGCGACTCGGGCGGGCAGGCCGTCGCTGATGCCGCGGATGACGACGGCAAGCAGAAGGATCGCTGCCACTGCGTTCCCGATGCGGGTCACCGTCCGCCACGGGATGCGGACGCGGCGCGGCTCGCGGATGAGGCCGTCCAGGGCCACGATGAGCACGAGGGCGAGACCGGGCAGGGCGGACTTCGGGTCGGACCCGAGGAGAACGGCGACGACGATCCCGGTCGCCGCCAGCCCGCCACGGTCGTGGTCGCGGAAGATCGCGGTCATGACGACGGTGACCAGGAGCCCGGCGGCGATCGTCACCAGCAGGAGCCGCGGGAACGAGAACACGCTGGCGCCCGACGACGACCAGAGCAGGGTCATGAACGCGACCGCAAGCCCGGTCGGATAGAGAGCCGGGAGTCGCCAGCGAGTCGCCGAACGAGCGGCGACGGCGGTCATGGCCTTCGCGACAGCCGGAACAACACCCGCGTGGAGCCCTCGATCGGGGCCTCATCGTCGATGACGAACCGGCCGGTGAACGCCGTCCGGAATCCGTCGAGCGTGTAGTCCGGGAAGATGTCCTCGCGCGTCGCGAGGAGCTTGTCGACCATCGGGTCGCCCTTGGGCACGAACTCGATGATCAGTGACGGGGCGAGATCGGCGAAGTAGTCGGCGATCCGGTCGAGCGGCAGGTTCCGTCCGATCGCCAGATGGTGGACGAGCGCGAGGGCGAGGAGGACGTCGGCGTCGGCTCGCTGCTCGAGCGAGCGCCGTTCGGTGTGCGCCCAGCCGAGCGCCGGGCTCGGGTTGCCGAGGTCGGCGAGCAGGGGCAGGGTCGAGGTCGTCCCGTCGCGACGGATCAGCTGGTAATGCCGCTCGGTCGCCGCCGGGTCGATGTCCCAGCTCACGACCCGCCGCCCGAGACCGGCGGCGATCCGGCTGAAGCGGCCGGTGTTGGCGCCCATGTCCCAGACGACCGATCCGCCGGCGGCGACCAGGAAGGACTCGACGAGCGCGTCCTTGCGTCCGGCGGCGTCGTCGCTGTAGCTCGTGTTCTCGGCGTAGTCGGCCCATTCCGTGCCCGCCGGCTCCCAGCGCAGACCGGTCACGGTCCGCTTGAGGCTGTCCTGGAGCGCTGCCTGCTGGAGGGGGCTGAGCTTGCGGCTCGTGGCCTTGCCGGCCGCCGCCGCTCCGTCATCCGCGTACCGGGTCTGCGCCTTGGCATGGGCATGGATGTGCGAGCCGAGACCCAGGTTGAACCGACTGCGACCCGGCAGCAGCGTCGCCGCCAGATCGAGCGGGACGCCGTCGATGTGGTCGCGCAACATCAGACCGAGGCGGACATCGCGCTGGGCCATCAACGCGAGCGGGGCGAGGAAGTGCTCGCAGAACTGGCGATAGGCGGACCACGGCGCGCCCGGCTCGGCGCGCTCGAACGACAGCGTGTCGATGAGGATCGGCTTGCCGTCGTGGAACTGCACGTTGTAGGCCGTGGCGTCGCGCAACGTGAAGCCGGCGGCCGCAGCGGTCTCCTGGGCGGCCAGCGTGCACAACGCGGCGTCCCGGAGCTGGCCGAACGACCACTCATAGGGATACGAGATGAATGCCACCGGCACCGGCCGAATGACGGCATGGGCAGTCGCCAGGTCGGCGGCGAGGTCGCGGCTAACCACCTCGTGCCGGATCAGGAGTCCCTTGGTTTGGAGGGTCTCCAGCAGGCCGCTCGACACGAGGTCGTCCCAGTCGCTGGCGAACGACGGCTGGATCTGGCGATACAGCACGCCATCGCGGCGGTAAACGAATCCGCTGGGGTCGCGGAACGAGCCCGGGTCACGGGTCACCCGGGCAGGCGGAACCAGGGTCGCCCCGGGCATGTCCATGCGCGAAGGGTCAGTGGGACTGCGTGTCGTGCGTCGTCGCGTCCGGCGTCGTCTCGTCCTGGCGGCGGATCGTGCGCATGAAGCGGGCGATCTGCTGGCGGAAGAAGAACGGGACGGCGATGACCGTGGCGATGACGGCCTGGATGATCAGGCTGCCCGATCCCGGGTCGATATAGGCGAGATCGATGTGCATGAGATGAGTCCTCCACCCGACCGGCGGCTCGGAAAGGCGCTGTCGGTCCGCGTAGCGTGACGAATACGGTGCATTCGCGCAACCGCTTCGGGGCATTGTGCTGGCGGCTCCCACGGCATCGATGCCACCCGAAGGTCCCACCCGCGGCCGTACCTCGGCTTGGTCAGTGTTGATGGGTGCGGTTGGGTCACAAATCGGCATCGGGAGGGTAGACTTCGCCGCGGTCCGACGGGTCATTGTCGGCGGACCCGGCGCTCTCATCCCGCGCCGCCACCTTTATCGGCGGCGCCATACCCGTGAATCTGGGGAGGACACACCCTTGGCCATCGCCGCCCGAGCCACCGTACGCGCGCGTGCCGCGTTCGTGGGGCTATCGATCATCCTGCTGGCCGGCCTGCTGCCGGCCACCGCGCTCGCCGTCGCGCCGGCCAGCCCGCCGACGCTCACAGCGCCCGACGACGGCATCACCGTCTCGGCGAACCCGGTCCTCGCGTGGAACACCCTGACCGGCGCGACCAAGTACCGCGTCCAGGTCTCGACCTCGCCGACCTTCACGACGACCGTCTACAACGTCGACACCGTGAACACGAAGGCGACGCCGCCGGCCGACCTGCCGCTCGGCACGCTCTATTGGCGGGTCGCCGGGATGGACAGCTCGTCCAACCTGGGGCCGTACGCGTCGCGTGACTTCACCAAGGCCTGGGGCGCGGCCCCGGATCTCACCGCCCCCGCCGATGGCGCCACGCTCGACTTCCCGAACCAGCCCGTGCTGTTCTCGTGGTCGCCGCTCGCCGGCGCCAAGTCGTACACCCTCGAGATCGACGACGCCCCGGACTTCATCGGCGCGTCATCGTCCACGACGGTCAACACGTCCTTCACCCTGACCGAGCCGCAGACGACCAACCAGTCCTTCTACTGGCGCGTGCGCGCGACGTCGGTCACGGGCGGCGTCGTCAGCGACTGGTCCGAGACCCGCTCCTACGACTTCACGTGGTCGTCGGTGCCGCAGCTCACGTCGCCGGATGACGGTGCGACGATCGAGGAGGTCGTCCTCCAGTGGGACCCGGTCCCGGGTGCCAAGACCTACCAGCTCCAGGTGTCGCCGAACGGCGACTGGGCGAACAACGTCACGTTCGACGTTTCGATCAAGAGCACGCGCTATTCGCCCTCGGAGACGCTCCTCAACGGTGCGTATTTCTGGCGGGTGCGCGCCAAGGACGCCCGCTCCACGCCGAACAACGGCGGCTGGTCCGAGGAGCGCACGTTCACCCGCGGCTGGGCGCCTCGACCGACCCTGCTGACGCCCGCCTGGTCGACCGGGATCCAGCCACGACCGTGGACGTCCCGACCTTCTCGTGGACCCCGGTCAATCTCGCCTCGTACTACGAGATCGAATGTCAGCCACGACCTCAACTTCTCGCCCGGCGACCCTTCGACCGAGAGCTGCTACACGAACCACACGACGTTCACGCCCTATTCGCGGATCGTCGGGCAGCGGCGAACCTGGTAGCTGCGCGACCGGAACGATCGAGGACGTCGGGTCCGTCGTCTACTGGCACGTCCGCGGCATCGATGCACCGGCGGGCGTTCTGGGCCTCTGGTCGAACACGGGCACCAGCGATACGTTCCGCTTCATCCGCGACCCGGGCGCCGTCTCGATGACGTCGCCGGCCGACGACGCCGTGGTCTCGGTCCCGACCCTGACCTGGGCGCCGGTCGACAACATCGAGCGCTACAAGGTCACGATCCTCAAGTCCAACGGGACGACGCGCGACCGGCGGCACGCCGGTCACCACGTACGCCACGAGCTTCACGCCGACGACCCTGACTGCTGCGGACGGGCCGTTCTACTGGTACGTCCAGACAATCGACGCGAACGGCGTGACGAGCCCCATCCCGGCGTCGATCGACTGGCGGTCGTTCTCCCTGATCGACCCGACCCCGGGCGCGCAGCCTGACCCTCACTGACGCCGACGAACTTCGCCAGCAGCGTCCGGATGCCGTCGATGTCGTGGACGCCGCTGACCGGCGCGGACTACTACAAGGTCCGCTACGGCAGCGACGGCTTCGTCGTCGGCACCCCACTCTCCGGGTCGAGCCAGCTCAAGTTCACGGCGTTCACCTCGACGGCACTGCCGCTGACGCCGAACACGTACTTCTGGTACGTCGAGGCGTACGACGCCGATGACAATCTCATCGCCACGAGCAGCCAGTCCAACTTCGTGATCGCATCCGCGGCCACGCTCGTCGTCGACGGCTACACCGCCCCGGACAAGTGCGAGGTCCTCGAGACCTGCGTCGCCGAACGCGACACGCCGACCTTCGCCTGGGATCCGGTCCCGGGCGCCGGCTGGTACGTCGTCACGATCGCGAACGACGCGAACTTCACGAACGTCGTCCGGACCTACGGGACTGCCTACGGCACGTTCACGCCGCGCGAGTCGCTCGTCGACAACCAGGCCGGCCAGGCGTTCTACTGGTTCGTCCGGCCGTGCGTGAACTCCAGCGCGTCGCGCTGCGGCCCCGGCCCGACGGACAGCACCGCCAACGACAACGCGAGTGCTTTCCAGAAGAAGTCCAAGGGCATCAAGCTCATCAGCCCGGCTGCCGGCGCGACCGTCAACAGCCAGGTCACCTTCAGCTGGGACGACTTCCTCGCCACCAACGGCGAGGCGCCCTTCGTCGTCACCCAGGAAGCGAAGCAATACCGCATCCAGGTCTCGCAGGTCAGCGACTTCGCGACCATCTACGACACCGCGACCGTCGATCAGACGACCTACACCCCGTCGAGCAAGACCTACCCGGTGGGTCCGCTCTACTGGCGGGTCCAGGCGATCGACGGCAGCGGCAACGTGCTCACCTCGAGCACGGCTCGGACGCTGACCTTCACCGACTCGGCACCGACCCAGACGGGGCCGGGCAACAGCGTCACCGTCACCGGCGTGCCGACGATGAAGTGGAACGCCCGCGACTACGCCGCGACCTACACGGTCGAGGTCTACAAGAACGGTGACGACAACTGGTCGCCGGCCAACAAGGTCCTGACCCAGATCACCAAGTTCTCGGCATGGACGCCGACGACCGCCCTCGCCGGCGGGACGTACGCCTGGCGCGTGCGTGGCAACGACGCCGACGGCCGAGCCCGGCCGTGGTCGGTCGGCCGCAAGTTCGTCCTCGAACCCTGGCGCGCCCGCCCTGACCGGCCCGAAGGACGCGTACGGGTACAAGAGCAACAACCTGTACTTCACCTGGACCGCCATCGCCGGCGCCGTCCAGTACAAGTTCGAGGCCAGCACCACCAGCGGGTTCGCGGCGATCTACGCGTCGCAGACGACCGTGATGAACGCCTGGGCGCCCACGGCGGCCTTCGCCGACGGGCGCTACTACTGGCGGGTCAAGGTGCTCGACGCCTCGGGCAACACCCTGGCGACGTCGTCGTCGCGGACCTTCACCAAGGACACGACCAAGCCGACGGTGACCGACAAGCAGCCGGCGTCGTCCGCCAACATCAGCGGAACCTTCACGGCGACCTTCTCGGAGCCGGTCAAGGGCATCTCGACGACGACCTTCAAGATGGTCGTCGCGGGCACCACGACCGGCATCCCGGGCACCGTGACCCCGTCGAGCAGCACCACGCTCTCGACGACCGCGACCTTCAAGCCCACCACCCCACTCGTTCCCGGCCAGTCCTACACGCTCACCCTGACCGGCGGGATCAGCGACGCGGTCGGCAACGCGTTGACCCAGACCTCCTGGAGCGTCCGCACCTCCGTGACCGTCGACTCCACGTCGGCGGCCATGGTCGAGACCTGGGATCGCGACGCGAACGCCTCGGCCAGCGCCGGCGGCTACAGCGCCGCACGACTGTCCGGCGCCAAGACGACGTTCACCTTCACCGGCACGAACGTCACGCTCGTCGGGCGCAAGTCGGCTGACGCCGGCAAGGCCGATGTCTACGTCGACGGCGTGAAGCAGACCACGGTCGACTTCTACAACGCCGCCACGCAATGGAAGGTCAACCTGTGGACCAAGTCCGGGCTGGCCAACACGAAGCACACCGTGACCGTCACGGTGCTCGGCACCAAGAGCGCCGGCGCGAGTGACACGTGGGTCTACGTCGACGCCTTCAAGGTCGGTGCGACCTCCTACGAGGAGAACAACAGCGCCGTCAAGGATCAGCATCGACGCAGCGTCACGACGAGTGCCTACGGCGGCTCGTACGACGTCACCAACCACGCGGCGACCGGCGACACCGGTGACAAGCCGCTCTTCAAGGTCGTGTTCAAGGGTACCGATCTCCTGGTCTACGCGACCAAGACCTCGGGCTCCGGCAAGGCGGACGTCTACATCGATGGTGCGCTCAAGGCGACCGTCGACCTGTACGCCGCGGCCACGACCTACAAGGTCAAGGTCTTCGACTCGGCACCCTTGGTGAACGGCGTCCACACCGTCGTCATCAAGGCCAACGGGGCCAAGGCCGCGGCCTCCTCGAGCACCTCCGTGTCGATCGACCAGGTCGTCACCAAGTAATCCCCCGCGATCAGCAGGCCGCCGGATCGACGATCCGGCGGCCTTTTCATGTCCGCCCGGACCGCACGATCGCCACGAGCAGCAGCGCGATAGCGACCCACAACAGGGGCAGCCAGGCGATCGCCACGATGCTCAAGGCGAACGCCGCCCCGACGAGCCCGGTCGTAAAGCGCTCCGCCCGATCACCGTGAGCCCCGGCACGGGCCAGGGCGGCGATCGCGAACGGGATGAGGGCCACGGGGTAGTGGAACCAGGTGACCGGCAGGGTCATGAGCGAGGCCACGGCCGCCACGGCGAATGCCGTCAAGGGATCCGCGACTCGCCAAGCCGCGTACGCGGTGGCCGTCACGGCCCCGATCGAGACGACTGCCTGGATCAACCGGACGCCCATCGCGTCGGCCCCGATGACGCTCGCGACGAGCGACGCTGGCGCGGCGTTCCGTGGGTCCACGAGGTCGGCCCCCGTGCCGGCGCGGACGACCTCGATGTAGTCCGACCATGGCATGGCCCCGCCGAGGAGCAGGCTCACGGCAACGATGCCGAGCCCGGTCGCGATGGCCACGAGGACGACCTGGCGCGCGGTCGGCTTCGAGCGTCCGGCCGCCGCGCCTCCCGGGACCCAGCCGCGGACGAGGAACCAGACCCCCAGCGACGCCGGATGCAGCTTCGCGAGGGCCGCGACGGCCAGGGCCACGCCGCCGCCGATGGTCCATCGGTCGTTGGCCGGCACCGTCGGCGACGGAGCGGCGGCGAGCAACATCAGCCCATACAGGGCAGGGAACCACACGTTGAGGTTGCCGAACAGCAGGGCAACGCTGAACGGCAGCACGAGGGGCAGGACGGCGACCATCGGCAGGACGAGCTCGGCCGTCGTACGGGGCGACCCGAACCGCCGGGCGATGGCGACACCGACGAGGACCGCGGCACTGGTCGCTGCGATGCCCCACACCAGCAGGACCAGGGCATCCGGCATCCAGGCCAGCACCCGCATGGCCTGGGCGACAGGCGGCGGGTACGAGTAGAAGAGGCTCGGCGCCGCCACGGATGCGCCCTCGATGAGGGCTGGGTCGTACGGCGACATGCCGGCCCCGGTGCGACGGGCCGCCTCGGTCAAGAGGGCCAGGTCGAACCCGGCTGTCGGTGGATCCGTTGCGAACATCCGGGCGCCCAGCCACAGCACGTAGCCCCAACCGATGACCGCCAGAATCAGCCATGGGAGAGCGCGGCGGAGGGTCATGCGACGTCCGTCGTCGGCGTCGTCGGCGTCGAGGGCGTCGGGGTCGCCTGGGTCGTCGCCGGCCGGGCGTCATCGACCGGCCGTACGACGGCAAATAGGCTGCTCAGCTGGTACGCGAGCAGGCGTGGCGTGGCCAGCACCGAGAGCGCCACCGCGGCCGCCCAGCCGTAGCGCGTCGGGGCGAGCCGTAGCGCCACCAGACCGCCGACGACGACGAGCGCCGCCCAGAGGACTGGGGAGATGGCGTACGGCGAGAGGTTGCGGACTTCGCCGACCTGATCGAACGAGGGGAAGCCGAGGAAAGCGATCGTCGCCGCCGGCTCGAGCACCAGCTGGACGACGAGCAACGCGATGAGCCAGCCGACGAGCTCGCCCATCGCGCGCCAGTCCCGCCGGCCCAGCCAGTAGACCGCGACGAGGATCGGCAGCACCTTGAGGTTGGTCGCGACGGCGATCGCCGGGGGGGTGCCGGCCATCAGCAGGGCCGTCACGAGGACCTGGGCCTGCCCGACGACCAGTGACCAGACCGTCGGCATCGCCAGGATCCCGAGGGCGATCCATGTCGCCGGTCGGCGAATGCCCGCGCGCCAGACCGTCCACACGAGAGCCACGATGAGGAACGCTTCCCAGATCAGCGCCGCCGTCTCGAACGGGAGTAGGGCAAGCGGCCGGAACGCGATGGCCAGCAGCGGCGGATAGCGGTAGAACGACGCCTCGTCCGTCCCGACCGGCTGGTCATAGAGGGGCTGGCCGGCGTTGAGCCGCACACCAGCGTCGTAATAGGCGTGGACGTCCGCGAGCGGGTCGGTGGTCAGATGCAGGACCGCGTTGTTGATCCCGATCAGCACGCCGATCACGGCCGCCCCGATGAGGACCGCGCGGAGCCGGCGGCGCGTCGCGTCGCTGAGGGGTCGGGACATGGCGGCCATCGTACCGACGCGGACGGGCCGCCGGACCCCTCGATATGCCATCGGGACTGGGTCTTTCGTACCGGTCGGCGGGACCAAGGCCCGGTGCTACGCTGCACCGGCCGTGCGTATCCCTGTGCTCGTATACCTGCTTGCCCTCGGCGTCCGGCTGGTGCTGGCCGCGATGTACACGGACGCGGCCTACCCCGACTCGTACTACTACGTCGACGTCGCAAGATCGCTCGCCGCGACCGGCCGCCTCGAGGTCGATTTCGTCTGGATCTTCGCCGAGGTCGGCGGCCGGATCCCGGACCCGGCGATCCTGCCAATCGCCTCGAACGCCCACTGGCTGCCGCTCTCGTCGTTCTTGCAAGTCCCGTTCATCTGGCTGCTCGGCCCGACCGCGTGGGCATCCGCCCTGCCGATGATCCTCATCGGCTCGCTGACCGCGCCCCTCACCTGGTTCATCGCCAGAGACGCCAGCGCCCAGCGGCCCGTCGGCGATCGGGGCGGCGGTGCTCGCCGCGATCCCGGCGGCCGGGACCGTCTTCCTCCCGCAGCCCGAGAACTTCGCGATCCTCGCCCCGCTCATCGCGGCCACACTCTGGCTGACCGCGCGCGGGCTCAAGGGTCAGCCGTGGGCGTTCGCCCTGGCCGGCCTGCTGGTCGGCCTCGCGTCGCTAGCCCGCAACGACGGCTTCATCGTCGGGGCGGCTGTCGGGCTCGTGTTCGTGTGGGACCGTCTCGGGTCGTGGCTTCGGCGCACGCCGGCGCGGATCCCGTGGCGGGCGGCGCTCGGGTGTATCGCCCTGTACCTCCTCGTGATGGGCCCGTGGTACGTGCGCCAGCTCGCCACGTTCGGCTCGATCTCGCCGACGAGCTCGTCCGGCTACGCCCTGTGGATCCGGACGATCGACGAATGGAACAGCATCACCGCGGCCCCGTCGCTCACGAAGTTCCTCGAGCAGGGCTGGTCGGTCATCGCGACGAGCCGGGTGCTGGGTCTCCTCGCGGCACTCGGCCAGTTCGTCGTGATCATCGGCTCGGGCATCCTCATCCCGTTCTTCCTCGTGGGCAGCTGGATGCACCGCCGCTCGCTCGACTACGGACCCTTCTTCCTGTACGCGATCCTCGTCCTGCTCGGCGCGATGCTCCTCTACCCGCTCCACGTCCCGGGCGGCGCGTTCATCCACAGCGCCATCGGCCTCGGGCCGTACACCTACATCCTCGCCCTCGAGGGCGTCGCGGCGATCGTGGCCTGGATCGCCCGACGTCGTCCGAACTGGGATCCCAAGGTGGCCACCCCCCTGTTCGTCGGCGTCATCGTCGCGTTCACCATCGCGACGGCGGCGCTCTACGCCATCCCGGTACAGGCCGGCTGGAACGCGACGCGTCAGCCACGCCTCGCGCTGGCCACCGAGCTCGACCGGCTCGGCGTCGCCCGAGGACGCGCGGCTGCTGTCGATCGACGCCGCGGGGATGAAGTACTTCACCGGGCGCGGCGGCATCGTCACGCCGAACGACCCGCTGCCGACCATCGAAGCCGTGGCCCGGGCGTATCAGCCCGAGTGGCTGGTCCTGGAACGCGACGACATCGCGCGCGAACTCGCGCCGGTCCTGCGCGACGACGTGCGCCCATCCTGGATCGGACCGGCCGTCTTCACCGTGCCGGCGGCGGACGGCGGGGTGCCGCAGCTCGCGCTGTACCCGGTCTGCGTGACGTCGGCGACGACCGTTGCCCGGCGACCTGATGCGCGAGCGCTCGAGTTCGGCAGTCGCCCTGACCGCCATCGTCGTGGTCGCCGCAGTCGTCCGGCTGTGGGCGGCCCAGACGATCACGTTCCCACGACCGGAGGACACGGCCTACTACGTCGGCGTGGCTCGCAACCTGCTCGAGGGGCGCGGCCTCGTGTCCGATGCCCTGTGGAGCTTCGGGACGCCGCCACTCGTCTTCCCCCGCCCGGCCTTCGAGGTCTGGCTGCCGCTGCCGACGTTCCTCGCCGCGATCCCCATGGCCATCGCCGGGCACACCTTCGCGGCCGCCCAGGTCAGCGCCGTGGTCGCCGGCACGCTCGTCCCGCCCCTTGCGTGGGTGCTTGGTCGCGACCTCGCCAGGGAACGCGGTCTCAGCGCGTCACGGGTCCGGATGATCGCGCTGGGCTCGGGTCTGACCGCCGCCGTCTACCTGCCGCTGGTCCTGCATAGCGCCCTGCCCGACTCGACGATGCCCTTCGCGGTCCTATGCCTGATCGCGGTCATCCTCATGGCGCGATTGCTCGCCCGACCGCCGGAGCGCCTCGCGGACCTGCGGGTCATCGGCCTTGGTGTCGTGTTGGGGCTCGCCGCGCTCACGCGCAACGAGGCGATCTGGTTCGCGCTGACATGGGTCATCCTGGTCCTCGCCGCCCGGACCCAGCCCCTGGGCCGACGGGTCAGCCAGATCGTCATCGTCGGGGTCGTCGCCCTTGCCCTGTTCGCGCCATGGGCCGCCCGCGACTGGGCGGTGTTCGGCAGTCCGCTCCCGGGGCAGGCTCTGACCAACGCCCTGTCGCTCGACGGCCGCGACATCTTTGCCTGGAACGATCCCCCGACCCTGGCGCGCTATCTCGCCGCCGGGCCGGCCACCCTTGTGGGTCTCCGGGTGACCGGCCTCACCCACAACCTCTTCAACGTCCTGCTGTTCCTGGGCATCCCCGTGTCCGCGATCGGCCTGGCCGGTCTCGCCCTCGTCTGGCGGAGCGCAGTCCTGCGGCCCCTGATCCTGGCCAGTGCGATCACGTTCCTGGTCACGAGCCTGCTGTTCCCGGTGGCGACGACGTGGGGCACGTTCCTGCACGCGGCCGGTCCCGTCCAGGTCCTCCTCATCGTCAGCGCCATCGTCGCTCTCGACGCCCTCATCGCCTGGGTCGGCGTCCGGCGCGGCTGGACCCGCCCCGTGGCCTGGCTCGGCCCGATGCTCGCGGTGACGGGCTGTCTGCTCTTCACGCTGGTCGTCTTCCCGTCGTTTGGATCGGGCTCACGGGGAACGGAGCGGATGTACGGCGAGTTGCGCGACCGCCTCGCCGCGGCTAGGCCACCCGCTCGACGGGTCAGCGCCGGTCATCACGAACTTCCCGATCTGGATCGCCGAGACGAGCCGCGTGCCGGCGCTCGCCCTGCCCGACGAATCGCCCGAGGACATCCTCGACCTCGCGGCCGCCTTCCCCGGCACGAGGCTCGTCATCGTTACCGGGGACGACCACCGGCACTGGCCGCAGGACCTCGACGACGGGGTCGCGGGGAGTGCCTGCTTCCGCGAGGTCGATCTCGGGTCCGCGACGGCAGGTACGACGGACGACCCCCTTGCCGACACGCGAGTCTTCGAGATCACCTGCCCACGAGCCGCGGCCGCGAGCGCCCCGTGACCGAGCCCTATACTCCGAACTCGATGGAGGCTGCCCGCGCCGGTACCGACGCCCTCGACAGCCGCTTCGATGGACTCCAGGCGGAGGCCAGCGCGGCGGTGGGGTACAGCGCGAACACCCTGCGCAGCGTCCGCGAGCGGTATCGCGAAGCCCTCGCCGAATCACGGGCCCGCTGGCAGGCCCTGCGCGACGAGCTCGAATTGGCCGACCGGCGCGCGCCGGACCTCCGATCGGTGGGCTCGGACGACGCCGTGACCCAGGACCTCGACGCAGCGATCGCTGCCGAGGCCGGCGCCGACGATGCCCGCTGGCGCGCGCTGCGCACGGACGTCGAGACGCTCGGCGCGGAGCTTGGGGCCCAGGACGCGACGCTCGACAAGCTCGAGGTCGCCGAGCGGACCCTCTCTCGCATGTGGCTCTTCCTGGAGCGCGGTGACGGCTCGCTCATCACCGAGGCGCCGGACGGGATGGCCGATGCCGACCTGGGGATGCGGATCGTGGAGGCCCAGGAGGCCGAGCGCTCGCGCCTCGCCCAGGAGATCCACGATGGTCCGGCCCAGGCGCTGACGAACGCCATCTTCCAGACGGAGTTCATCGAGCGGGTCGCCCAGACGGACCCGGCCATGGCCGCGGCCGAGACGCGCACCCTGCGCGAGCTGCTCCGCCGCGAGCTCGCCAACGTGCGCGATTTCATCAACCAGCTCCGCCCGCCCTTGCTCGACGAGCTGGGGCTCGATGGGGCCATCGAGGAGTCGGCGGCGCGGGCGCGCACCACCGGCGGGCCGACGATCACGACCGACCTGACCGCTCCGGCCGACGAGCTCGACGGCCGACAAGGTACGGTGGTACTGCGCGTGACGCAGGAGGCCCTGCAGAATGTCCGCAAGCACGCAGCGGCGTCCATGGTGGTGGTCAGCACCGCCGTGGACGATGATGACTGGACCCTGGAGATCCGCGACGACGGTCGCGGGTTCGAAACGGGCGCGGTGGCCGCGCGTGGCCCTCGCAATTTCGGATTGCAGTTCATGCGGGAGCGAGCAGCGTTGATCGGTGCCCGCTTCGACGTACGATCTCGACCGGATGGCGGTACCGTCGTCCGGCTCGCGATCCCGAGGGGCGCCCGAGCGGGAGAAAAGGAGAACGGATGAGCGTGGAATACGGTGGGCCGGACCGGCGTCGGGGTGGACCCGATCGTCGAGCGCCGGGTGAGACGACCCGGGTCCTGATCGTCGACGATCACGCCCTGTTCCGGGCCGGCGTCGCGGGGATCCTCGCACGCGAGCCGGACATCGAGGTCGTCGGCGAGGCGGACGACGCGCGCAGCGCCGTCGACCGCGCCCTCGAGACCTCGCCCGACATCGTCCTCATGGACCTGTCGCTTCCGGCGCCCGGCGGCATCGAGACGACGCAGCGCATCAAGCGCGAGCTCGCGGGGGCCGGGATCATCGTCCTCGCCGTCAACGAGGACGAGGACGCCCTGTTCGAGGCCATCAAGGCCGGCGCGGCCGCGTTCATCCTCAAGGACGTCGGGCCGGACGATCTCGTCACGATCATCCGCCGCGTCGCCCTGGGCGAGTTCCTCATCAACGACAAGGTCTTCGCCAAGCCGGCCGTCGCCTCGCGGGTCCTCAAGGAGTTCCGTGAGCTCGCGGTCTACGGCCAGGAGGCGGCACCGATCTTCGCGCCGCTGTCCCCGCGCGAGGTCGAGATCCTCGACAACATCGCGCAGGGCATGACCAACAAGCAGGTGGCCTACGCGCTGTCGATCAGCGAGCAGACCGTCAAGAACCACATGAGCTCCATCCTGCGCAAGCTGTCGGTCAACGACCGGACCCAGGCCGTGGTGTACGCGATGCGCCAGGGCTGGATCCGGATGCCCGAGGACTGATGTCCGACGATCCGCCGACCCCGCCCGCCGAGGGCCTCGAGGAGCTGACCGATCGCCTCGCGGGCGACCTCACCACGCTCGACGCGGAGCTCGCCGAGATCGAGCTGCTGGTGACCCAGGCGCGCGCCGAAGCCACGCGCCACGAGGGCCGGCGCACGACCACGGCGAGCAAGCTCGAAGCGCTCGGAGCGGACGGCGACCCGCAGGAGCGGGCCGAGCTCGCGACGAACCTCGTCACGCTGACCAAGCGCTCGGCGCTCATGGACACGCAGGTCGAGGTCCTCGAGGGCAAGCGCCGCGCCCTGACGCGCTATCGCGACTCGGTGGCGAGCTACGCCGAGTCGCTCGCGGGCATCGGGACGACGCTCGGCGATGGCGGCGGATCGCCGTTCGATGGCATCGACCCGGACATGCCGATGCCGCCGGCCGTGAGCCGGCTGCTGATGACCGCCCAGGAGGACCTGCGCCGCGAGATCGCCCGGGCGATGCACGACGGGCCCGCCCAGAGCCTGACCAACATCGTGCTCCAGGCCCAGATCGTCGAGCGGCTCGTCCTCAAGGACCCGGACATGGCATCGGGCGAGGTGCGCCAGCTCATCGCCATGGTCCAGTCCACGCTCGACGCCACGAAGTCGTTCATCTTCGACGTCCGGCCGATGGTCCTCGACGATCTCGGCCTGGTGCCGACCCTGCGCCGGGCGGCGCGCGATCGCGGCCGCAAGGCCAGCATCCCGGTCGACTTCGACTCGATGGGCCAGGATCGCCGCCTGCCGATGGACCTCGAGAGCGGCCTGTTCCGGATGCTCGACGAAGGCCTCGCCGCCTACCTGTCGATCGTCCCCGAGCGGGTCTCGATCCGGCTCGACTGGGGCGAGCAGCTCGAGGCGCGGCTGGGGGCGGTCCGCAGCGTCGCCACCATCGAGCGGGCGCCCGGCTCGGTCATGCCGACCGCCGAGGACGACGGCGACCTGCCGCCCGCGCTGGCCGCGATGATGGAGGAGCGCCGCGCGGACGAGCGCGAAGCGGTCGAGTCCGCGGCACGCGATGCGATCGTCGTCCTGCCCTCGACGACCTGGCGCGAGATCCAGAGCCGCGCCGCCTCGGTCGGCGTGGCCGCCGAGCTGCTCGGCGGCGGTGGCGAGTTCCGCCTGCTCGCCGACGTGCCGCCCATCGAGGTCCCGGACGCCGGATGACCCGGGTCGACTGGACCCGCCGACGGGTGATGCTGGCCGGCGCCGGCGGTCAGGGTCTCGTCGAATACGGCCTCATCCTCGCCCTGACGACCATCCTGACGATGCTCTGGCTGTTCGTGTTCGGCGGGGCCATCGCCGACGCCCTGACCCTGATCGGCGAGGCCATCGATCGCGCCACCGGCGGCTGACCGGTCGGTCGCCTCGTGTGGGTACCGGTGCGTCGCGGCACGCGGCAGGACCATCGTCTCAGTATCGCCCGTGCTCGGCCGTTCATATATTGGCCCAGCCCTCATCTGGGGGTGAGTACTCATCCAGGAGGCAGCCACTATGGCGCTGTTCAACCAGTTCCTCGCCGCGCTTCGCAGCGACGAGGATGGCCAGGGTCTCGCGGAGTACGCGCTGATCCTCGCCCTCATCGCGATCGTCGCGATCGTCGCCCTCATCTTCCTGGGCGGCCAGGTCTCGCAGCATCCTCAGCACGGTCGGCGCCTCGGTCTAGGCCGACTCCTCGATCACGATGGACCGCCGGTCGCAAGACCGGCGGTCTCTTCGTTTCCGAAGCGCACCGGATGGGTACTTCTACCCGGTTGACAGCATTTGCGGTCCCCGCGTACGGTGCGCAGGCCCTCGACCCGGTCGAGGAGCTTCGAAGGAAAGGAGGTGCCACCACATGAACAAGATCACAGCTCTTATCTCGTCCATCCGCAACGAGGAAGGCCAGGGTCTCGCGGAGTACGCGCTGATCCTCGCCCTCATCGCGATCGTCGCGATCGTCGCCCTCATCTTCCTGGGCGGCCAGGTCTCGCACGATCCTCAGCACGGTCGGCGACTCGGTCTAGGCCGATCTCCGACGATCACGATGGACCGCCGGTCGCCAGCTCGGCGACGGCGGTCTTCGTTTTCTGGCGGCGACCGGTGCGCACCAGTTCGGGCTATTGACACCCTACGTCGGTCGTCTATGTGACTACCTGGGATACTCGGCGCTCGACGCTGAGGATCGACCTCCCAGGAAAGGAGGTGATACCACATGGACGCCGTTCTCGTCAATTCGTGATCGGCTGCGCGCATCCGAGACGATGAGCCGGCCAGGGCCTTGCCGAATACGCACTCATCCTCGCTCTCATCGCCATCGTCGCGATCGCCGCCCTGCTCTTCATGGGCTCGCCAGGTGAGCGACAAGCTCAGCGTCATCGGAAGCACGCTGTAACTCGCCGTCCCAGACACTGATCGACGCCAGCTCTTATCCAAGGCGACCATCGCAAGCCCGTCGGACATCCGTCCGGCGGGCTTCTGTCGTATCCGCCGGAGCGGCGTTGGTGGCCCAGCCCTCGCGCACCGCCGACGCACCACCCCGGATAGGGCATTCGCCCACCTTGCAAACAACCTTGCGATGAGCGTGGATTCCTTCCGTTTCCTACTAGAGGGTCCTAGCCCTTTGGTATAGTCGCGCCGCCTTTTCGCGGTGCTACAGTGGTGCCACCTGTCACACCGGCTCGGGGAGAAACAACTTGAAGCGCTCTAATCGACTGGTCCTGCTTATCGGGATCTTTCTGGCTGTCGTCGCGTTCGTCGCGATCATCCTGATCTCGCAGGGCAACGAGCCCAACGACCGCGACGACACGGCCGAAGACCGAGGGTCCGGTCGTGGTCGCCGTAGCGGACATCCCGCTCGGCTCCAAGGTCCAGGCGAACCAGGTCAAGGTCGTCACGCTCGCGACGACCGCGATCGAGCCCGGCACCTTCCAGGACACCACGCAGGTGGTCGGCAAGACCGTCCGCGTGCCCGTGACGAACGGCGCCCAGATCACCGCGACCAACTTCTCGGACTCGGGCTCGGTGAGCAACATCGTGGTCCCGGCCGGCAAGCGCGCGATCTCCGTGGACGTCGACCAGACGACGGGCGTCGGCACGGTCATCAAGGCCGGTGACTACGTCGACATGATCGTCGGCTTCACCGGGGACAAGTTCCCGGTCATCACGCTCAACCCCCAGGACGACTCCTTCACGGTCGTCAGCGGCCTCAACAACACGAGCGTCAAGGTGCTCATCCAGGGCATGCAGGTCCTGGGCACGCTCCTCCCGCCGCCGCCCGCCTCGAACGACACCAGCACCGAGGACAGCGGCACGACCGACAGCACCACGACCCTCGACGAGGGCCAGCACCAGATCGTCATCCTCGCCGTGGACGCCCAGCAGTCCGAGCTCATCAAGTTCGCCCAGCTGGACGGCAACATCAGCCTGACGCTGCGGTCCGCGGACGACTTCCTCGATCCCAACACCAAGCAGCCCCTGCCGGACGGTCCCGTCCCGGACGTCACCACCGGCATCATCCTCAAGGGCCTGGTCGACACCTACGGAGTCATCCCGCCGGAGCTCGTCGAGACGGTCCTGCCCGCCCAGGCGGCCCAGACCCCGTAACGCCGATCCGGTCCTCCCGGCCGGCACCTCATCGAACCCTTGCGCGACGGGCGCGACGGACCCACCGGTCCCGCGCCCGTCGCCGTCGAAGCCACCAGCCACTAACGAACATCCAAGACCTGTCGCAAACGAGAGTCCACCGCCTCATGGCTGACCAGATCCGAGTCCTGATCGTCGACGACATCCCGGAGACGCGCGACCACCTCACGAAGCTCCTCGGCTTCGAGGGTGACATCGACGTCATCGGGGCGGCGGCGTCCGGCGCGGAAGCCCTCCAGCTCGCATCGTCGCTCCTGCCGGATGTCGTCCTCATGGACATCAACATGCCGGACATGGACGGCATCGCCGCGACCGAGCAGCTGTCACGCACCGTCCCGACCGCCTCGGTCGTGATGATGTCCGTGCAGGGCGAGGCCGACTACCTGCGGCGCTCGATGCTCGCCGGCGCGCGCGAGTTCCTGGTCAAGCCCTTCAGCAGCGACGAGCTGACCGCCTCGATCCGGCAGGTCTACTCGCGCGAGAAGGACAAGATGAGCCGGATCTCGGTCGCCGCGGCGCCCGTCGCCGCCGGTGGCGGATCCGGCGGGAGCGGCGAGCGCGGTGGCGAGCCCGGCATCGTGGCCGCCGTCTTCAGCCCCAAGGGCGGAGTCGGCCGGACGACGGTCGCGGTCAACATGGCCGTCGCCGCCGCGACCGAGCTCGGCAAGAAGGTGGTCGTCGTCGACGGCTCCTTCCAGTTCGGCGACGTCGGCGTGCTGCTCAACCTGAATCCCAAGAACAAGTCCATCGCCGATCTCGTCCCGGAGCTCGAACAGGCCGGCCACGAGGTCGAATCGATGGACACCTTCGTCATCAACCACTCGGCCGGCATCCGCGTCCTTCTCGCTCCGCCCTCTCCCGAGATGGCAGAGCTCATCACACCGGCCGGCATCAAGCGGGTCATCGAGGCCCTGCGCCAGAACCACGACCTCGTCGTCGTCGACTGCACGTCGTTCTTCAATGACACGACCCTGGCCATCCTCGACTCCGCCGACGTGATCCTCACGATGCTCAGCCTCGAGATCACCAGCATCAAGAACATGCGCCTCTTCCTGGAGGTCGCAGACCAACTCGGCTATGAAGGCGGCAAGGTCCGGCTCGTCCTCAACCGCGCGGACTCGGCGCTCGGCATCCGTATCCAGGATGTGGAGCACTCGATCGGGCGGAAGGTGGACGACACCATCGTCAGCGATGGCCGGAGCGTTGTGTACGCGCTCAATCGGGGCGTACCGTTCTTCCTGAGCAACCGGGAGGCGCAGGTCTCCCAGGACATCCTGCGGCTGGCCAAGTCGGTCGTCGGTGAGCGGACGCAGGTCGCGGCCGGCACGGACGGTGCGGACAAGGGCAAGGCCGCGCAAAAGAAATCGTTGTTCGCATGGCGCTGATCGTGGCGACCAGGTCCCAGGCGTTTGAAGTGGGCCCCGCGGGGCGAAAAGGGGTGTAGGCGATGTCCCTGTTGAAGCGGATCGAGAGCGCTCGACCGGGCGGTGGCGCCCCGGAGACGCCC
This sequence comes from uncultured Chloroflexia bacterium, assembly GCA_963828965.1. Lineage (GTDB taxonomy): Bacteria > Chloroflexota > Limnocylindria > Limnocylindrales > CSP1-4 > SPCO01. Next base: position 83,779 of record CAWHGL010000001.1, on the reverse strand, counting down.
GCACCGGGTACGCCCGGATCGAACCTCCCGGCGCCGACCGGTGGCCCGCCGCCGCCGGCGCTGCCGACGGCCCCGCGCCTCGCGACCTCGGCGCCCGTCCGGGAGTCGTTCCGCGACGTCAAGTTCCGGATCCAGAGCCGGGTCATCCAGGACCTGGACCCGAAGCTCGACCTGTCCAACCAGGTCGAGGTCCGGCGCCAGATCGAGGAGATCTTCGGCAAGGTCATCGACGAGGAAGGCCTCGCCCTGACCCGCGCGGAACGCGTCCGCATGCTCGAGCAGATCACGGACGAGATCATCGGTCTCGGCCCGCTGGAGCCGCTCCTGCGCGACGAGTCCATCACCGAGGTCATGGTCAACGGCCCGCGCCAGGTCTACATCGAACGGTCCGGCAAGCTCGAGCTGACCAACGTCGTCTTCCAGAACGACGACCACGTCATGCGCATCATCGATCGGATCATCGCCCCGATCGGCCGACGCGTCGACGAGTCGTCGCCGATGGTCGACGCGCGCCTCACGGACGGCTCCCGCGTCAACGCCATCATCCCGCCGCTGTCCCTGGTCGGCCCGGTCATCACGATCCGGAAGTTCTCGGCCTCGCCGTTCACCGTCGACGACCTCATCCGATTCGGCACCGCCACCGCAGACATGTTCGACTTCCTGCGCGCATGTGTCGAGGCTCGGTTGAACATCTTCGTCTCCGGCGGTACCGGTTCCGGCAAGACCACGACCCTCAACGTGCTCTCCTCGTTCATCCCGAACGACGAGCGCATCGTGACGATCGAGGACGCGGCCGAGCTCCAGCTTCGCCAGGAGCACGTCGTGACCCTGGAGTCGCGCCCGCCCAACATCGAGGGCAAGGGCGCCATCCCCATCCGCGAGCTCGTCCGCAACGCCCTGCGCATGCGGCCCGACCGGATCATCGTCGGGGAGTGTCGTTCCGGTGAGGCGCTGGACATGCTCCAGGCCATGAACACCGGCCACGACGGCTCGATGAGCACCGGCCACGCCAACAGCCCGCGCGACATGCTGTCGCGCCTCGAGACGATGGTCCTGATGGCCGGCGTCGACCTGCCCCTGCGGGCCATCCGCGAGCAGGTCGCCTCGGCGGTCGACCTCATCGTCCAGCAGAGCCGTCTCAAGGACGGGACCCGGAAGATCGTCAACATCACCGAGGTCCAGGGCATGGAAGGCGACGTCATCGTCATGCAGGACGTGTTCGTCTTCGAGCAGACGGGGATCATCGAGGGCAAGATCCAGGGTCGGCTCAAGGCGACCGGGATCCGGCCGAAGTTCGTCGAGAAGTTCGAGGTCATGGGCATCAACCTGCCGCCTGGCCTCTTCGGCTTCACGTACTAGCCGAAGAAGGAGGAACGACCGACCGTGGAACCAACGACCCTTCTGGTGGCCGGCATCGCTGCGCTGGCCATCCTGCTCATCGCGGTCGGGGTCGCCAACTCCGGCGGGTCGGGCATCTCCGACCGACTCGAGCGCTACGCCTCGGGCAAGACCGAGGTTCCCAAGGACGGCACGAGCCAGGGACCGATCAGCGACCTGATCGCCCAGAGCGCCGCCATGGCGAACCTGAACAAGGTCGTCGAGCAGCGCGACTTCGGCGCGAACCTCTCCCGCGAGCTCGCGCGCGCGGACCTCAAGCTCAAGCCCTCCGAGTTCCTGTTCATCCGGGCGGGGTCGACCATCGGCATCCCGGTCGCGATGTTCATCCTCGGATTCTTCATCCCGGCCTTCGCGAGCCCGCTCGCGTGGCTCATCGGCGCGCTGATCGGCTTCATGCTGCCGAAGTTCTGGCTGAACCGGCGCAAGAACGGCCGTCTCAAGTCGTTCAACAAGCAGCTGCCGGACACGATCACCCTGATCGCCAACGCGCTGCGCGCCGGCTCGTCGTTCCTGCAGGCCATCGAACTCGTGGTGCGTGAGTCACGTCCGCCGATCTCGACCGAGTTCGCCCGTGTCATCCGCGAGGTGAACCTCGGCCTGCCGTTCGACCAGGCGCTCGAGAACATGGTCCGGCGCGTCCGGTCCGATGACCTCGAGCTGATGGCGACCGCCATCTCCATCCAGCACAATGTCGGCGGCAACCTCGCCGAGATCCTCGACTCGATCGCATACACCATCCGCGAGCGCGTTCGGATCAAGGGCGAGATCCAAACCCTGACGGCACAGCAGCGGCTGTCCGGCTACGTGGTCGGTTTCCTGCCGATCGGCCTCGCCGGCTTCCTGTTCATCGCCGCACCCAAGTTCATGGACCCGATGTTCTACAACCCACCCGGGATCCTTGGTCTTCCGGCCGGGGTCATCATCCTGCTCGTCGGCGGATTCATGATGTTCATCGGCTTCATGCTCATCCGCAAGATCGTGGACATCGAGGTCTAGCCGATGGAACCTGTCACTCTCCTCGTCGCCGCGCTCGCGGCGGGAGCGATCCTCCTCATCGTCCTGGGGCTGACCGGCAGCTCGCCGGTCGACCCGGTCCAGGCCCGGCTGACGCAGCTGGGCACCATGCAGGCCAAGAACCTCGAGGAGCTCGAGCTCCAGGCACCGTTCCTCGAGCGGACGATGCGCCCGATCATGGCCGGCCTGTCCGGCGCGCACGTCGCGGATGGCCTCGTCCTCGTTCACCGAGCGGACCGAGAAGCGCCTCGCGCTCGCGGGCAACCCGAACGACCTGCGCGTTTCCGACTGGCTTGGCATCAAGGTCATCGGCGCGGTCGTCGGCGCGATCCTGTTCTTCCTGCTCTTCGTCGTCGGTGGCGTGTTCAAGTTCCCGCATCCTGATCGCCTTCCTCCTGATCGCGGCGTCGGCGGCTTGTTCGGCTACACGATCCCCGAGTTCTGGCTGGGCGGTCGCGTCAAGAAGCGCCAGAAGGCCATCCTGCTGATGATCCCCGACACGCTCGACCTGCTGACGATCTCCGTCCGGGCCGGCCTCGGGTTCGACGCCGCGCTGGCCAAGGTCGTCGAGAAGCTCAAGGGCCCGCTGTCGGACGAGTTCCGGCGCGCGCTCGCCGAGGTCCGCGTGGGCAAGGCGCGCCGCGATGCGCTGCGCGACATCGTCCCGCGCACCGAGGTCATCCCGCTCACGAACTTCATCGGCGCGATCATCCAGGCCGAGCAGCTGGGTGTGTCGGTGTCCAAGGTCCTGCAGGTCCAGTCCGAGCAGCTCCGCATCGAGCGGCGCCAGCGGGCTGAGGAGCAGGCGGCCAAGGCGCCGATCAAGATGCTCTTCCCGCTCGTCGGGTGCATCTTCCCGTCGCTGTTCATCGTCATCCTGGGCCCGGCGATCATCCTGATCGTCCAGAACCTGGCGGTCTGACGCTGGCCACGGAGCGGATCGCCGCCCGAAACCTCACCCGCGACACGGATCTGGCCACCTCGCTCGAGGTGGCCGGTTCGTTGTGGGCCAAGTTCCTGGGCCTCATGGGCCGGGCCGATCTTCCTGCCGGCGCCGGCCTGTGGCTGCCGGCCTCGAACGGGATCCACATGATGTTCATGCGGTTCGCGATCGATGCGGTGTTCGTGGGCAAGCCCGAGACGGGCGCCGGCGTCGACGGCCGACGGTGGGCGTGTCGCGGCTGGCGAAGTGAGGCCGGTCGTGTCCGTCCACCGACGTCTGCGGGCGTGGACCGGGCTCGTCCCGCTGGTCCGCGGAGCGCACGGCGTGCTGGAGCTGCCGGTCGGCACGATCGACGCGAGCGGCACGCAGGTCGGGGACCGCATCCGGATCGGTTGACGCATCCGGCGCAGGTCCGTCGCGCCGCCTCGTCCCTGGTGATCCCCCGGTGAGCGCGCGGCGCCACGATGGCGCCATGCGATCCATGTCGAGGGTGCCCCGCTGATCGGTCGTGCCGCGAGCCGGTTGCTGGACGTGGCGTTCCCGGCCCGATGTGTCGGCTGCGATGCCGAGGGTCCGCCGATCTGCACGGCCTGCCTGCCCGCGCTCGACGCCCGCCTGGCGATGCCGGGTGGCGTTCCGATCGGGCTGCCCGGCGAGATCCCGGCTCCCCTGCTGCAGCTCGACTGGTGCGCCCCCTTCCGCGGGCTCGTGCGCGATGCCCTGCATCGCATCAAGTACGGCGGCGAGCAACGCCTGGGCGAGCCGCTCGGCGCCGCGATCGCCCGTCGCTGGGCCCGGATCGGGGTCGGTGCGGACGTGGTCGCCCATGTCCCGGTCCACGCGGACCGCGCCCGAACCCGCGGCTACGACCAGGCCGAGCTCATCGCCCGGTCGGCGGCGCGCCACCTGGGCCTGCCCTGCCGGCCGCTGCTCGAGCGCCGGCGCGCCACGATCGCCCAGTTCGACCTCGACCGGGCCGACCGCGCGACCAACGTGGCCGGGGCGTTCGGGCTGCGACCGGGCACGCCCGACCTGCGCGGTCGCTGGATCCTCCTCATCGACGACGTCACGACGACCGGCGCGACGCTCGCCGCGTGCGCGGAGGCCCTCGAGGCCGGCGGCGCCATGGCGGTGTCGGCCATCACGGTCGCCCGCGAACGCTGACGCCGGCGTCGGGCGGCGCGGGCCCCGGGTCTATACTCGACCTCCGGCGTTCCACCTTCGGAGGTGCCCCATGAGAACCATCGTCAAGGGCAAGAACGTGGAGGTCCCGGATCGGGTCCGCGAGTACGCCCAGCGACGGTTCGGGCGCCTGGAGCGCCTCCTCGACGATCGCACCGACGCCATCGTCGAGCTCTCGAACGAGATGCATCGGAGCGCCTCGGACGCCCACATGGCGGACGTCACCCTGGTCATCGACGGCCAGGTCCTGCGCAGTCACGCGGTCGGCGTGAGCTACCAGGCCGCCATCGATACCGTCGTCGACAAGGCCGAGCGCCAGGCGGTCGACCACAAGTCGAAGCCCCGCGTCCGGTCGCGTCCGGAGGAGGAGAAGCGGCTCCTGCGCGGTCTCGCCGACGGCACCTCGGACGCCGGCCGCGACCGGCGGATCGTCAAGACGAAGCGCTTCGCCATCGAGCCGATGTTCGAGGAGGACGCGCTCGCCGAGATGGAAGAGCTCGGCCACCAGTTCTTCGTGTTCGTGGACGCCGAGACCGAGCGGGTCGCGATCCTGTACGAGCGCAAGGACGGCGACTACGGCCTCATCGAGCCGATCGTCGGCGGCGAGTACACCAAGGGCAAGTCGCCCGGCGGGAACGGGCGGAAACGCTGATCAGTCGGCGGCGCGGCGATCCCAGCCGGCGTCGCCGCTAGATCGGGAGCCAGCGCCTATCCCGATGACCGGGATGGCCTTGAGCCGTCCGTCGTGGAGGTCGTCGGACCTGCCCCGCATCGTACGATGGCCGCCATGCTGCCCGACGGCCGTCGACTCGGCGCCCACCTGCCGCTCGGCGGCGGGATGGTGAAGGCCGTCGACCGAGCCCATGAGATCGGCGCGGACGCGCATGCAGATCTTCACGGACAACCCGACGGCGTGGCGGCGGCGCGCCGAGCCCCCCGCCGAGCTCGGGGCGTTCCGCGATCGACTGCGCGAGCACGACATCCGGCCGATCGCGATCCATGCCGCGTACCTCGTGAACCTGGCCGGCCCCGAGCCCGACTTCTTCGAGCGCTCGATCGACCTGCTCGCGACCGAGCTGCGCGGCGCCCCGGCGTTCGGCGCGCGCTACGTCAACGTCCACATCGGGTCGCATCGAGGCGAGGGCATCGAGGCCGGCATCCGGCGGGTCGCCGAGGGCGTCGACCGTGCCATCCGGGCGGCCGACGACCGATCGCGGCCGGCGGCCGACGACGAGCCATCACCCGACGAACCTCCCGCGATGGTCGTCCTCGAGAACTCGGCCGGCAGCGGGTTCGGCCTCGGTGTCGACCTCGACGAGCTCGCCGGGATCGCGACGGCCATCGCCGCGTGCGGCGTGCCCGACGAGCGGGTCGGGTTCTGCCTGGACGTGGCCCACGCGTGGGGCGCCGGCATCGACATGCGCTCGCCCGCCGCCATCGACGCCTTTCTCGCGGCGTTCGACGCACGGATCGGCCTGCGCCGCCTGGTCATGGTGCACCTGAACGACTCGCGATCGGAGCTGGGCTCCAGGCTCGACCGCCATGAGCATGTCGGAGCCGGCCGGATCGGGGCGGCGGGCATGGCCCACCTCCTGCGCCACCCGGGTCTCGCCCACGCCACGTACCTGCTCGAGACTCCGGGCATGGACGAGGGCTACGACGCGGTCAACATCGCCCGGGCGCGAGCCCTGGCCGCCGGTGAGCCACTCGACGAGTTGCCGCCTGAGGCATTCCACCTGCGGGGCAGCTCGCGGGCGCGGTCGGCGCCGGCATGACCGATCCGCAGGTCGTCGGACGGGCGGACGCGGTCGCGCCCGACGTCCCGTCCGGCGCCGCAGGTGTCGCCACCGGCGAGCGCTGGCCACCTCGTCGCGACCTCCTCGTCCTCCTGGGCCTCCTCGCCCTCGCGGCCCTGCTGCGCCTGCCGAGCCTCGCCAGTCGGGGCACCTGGGACGGCGACCAGGGTCACGACATGCTCGTGCTCCGGGCCCTGGTCCAGGACGGGATCGTGCCGCTGCTCGGGCCTCCGACCTCCATCGGCGACGTCCATCACGGCGCCTGGTACTACTACCTGCTCAGCCCGGCCGCGTTCCTGACGGGCGGCGACTCGCCGCTGGCGGTCGTCGCCGAGATCGCCGTCGCCGGCATCGCCGCGGTCGGTGTCGTGTGGTGGCTGGGGCGCGCCATCGCGGGTTCCGCGGGGGGCGCGGCGGCGGGTCTCGTCCTCGCCGTCTCGGCGGCCGCCATCGAGGGCTCGACCTTCATCTGGAACCCGAACCTCATCGCCCTCTCGAGTGCGATCGCGCTCGCCGCGACCTGGCGAGCGTGGCATGGCGGACGTGGCGCCTGGTGGATCCTCGCGACCATCGGGCTGGCGATCACGATGCAGTGCCATGTCCTCGGGGTCGCGCTGCTCCCGGTCGTGCTCGTGCCGTTCGCCCTGGACGCGCGGCGCCGGCCCCTGGGCCGGGAGATCCTGGGGTCCGCCGTCGTGCTGCTGATCGCGTTCCTGCCGTTGGCCGTCAACGAGCTCACGACCGACTTCTCCGAGGTCGGGGCGGCCCTCGCCTACCTGCGATCCGGCAGCGGCGGCACCGCGCTCGCGCTGCCGATCCGGTTCGTCGTCGTCGGGATCCGGGTCGTGAGCTGGCCGCTCGTCGGGCTCGTCACCGACGCGCTCGGCCTGGCCGCGCTCGCGACCGCCGGGATCATCGCCATCGTCGTCTGGGCCTGGCGGCCACGGGCGACCGTCGGGACGGGCGGCCTCGGGGCGACTCCGGAGGGATCGTGTGGCGGTCGCTGGCTCGGCGTCGGGCTGCTCTGGACGGTCGCATTCCTCACCGTCGCCGCGCCGTCACTCTCGACGGTGGTCCCCGGCCTGCCCAACGATCACTACCACGCGTTCGCCGATCCGATGGTCGTGGTCCTGGCCGGGCTCGGCGTCGCGATGGCCGTGCGCGATGGGCTGCGTCAGCCGGCTGGCGCGGCCGCCCTCGTCATCCTCGCGATCATCGTCGGCTGGAACCTTGCCCACCTGCCGCCATGGACCCATCCCGACGGCGGCTACCCGGCCGGGCAGGCGGCTGCCGATCGAGCCGATGCGGCGCTCACCACGACAGGCGCAGACCGCGGCCGACCGGTCCTCGTCCAGTCCCTGCCCGACTTCAAGTCGAGCGAGGCGATGGCCTATCCCCTCGCCCGGCTGGGTCGCGCGTTCGTCGCCGAGATGCCGTCGGGCGACTCGCCCGGCAGCGTGGCGAGGCCGGCGGATGGGGAGTTCTCGGGGCTCGTGTTGCTCTGCGACGATCGGTTCGCGGGGGCGATCGGCGCAGCCTGCGGCGGACCGGCCGAGGCGACGATCACGCCCGAAGCCGGCGGAACGACGTGGGGGCCGCTGCTGGACCGGTACCTTGCCGCACCCGGCCGCTTCGTCTCCGTCTACGGGCCGAGCAGCTAGCCCCGCGCGTCGAAGGCCGCGCCAGGAATCGCGAACGCCGGCGCCCCAGACGCCGGCGTTCGCTGTCCCCGAGACCCGGATGGTGGAGGGCGATCCGGGTCGTGCCCTGGAGATTGATCTAGTAGCGGCCGGGCTCCCGGCTGTTCGACCGGCTCACCGGTCGGACGGTGCTGACCGCGGTACCCATCCCGACCGAGCGAACGGTCGAGCCCATGCCGCCGACGCCCATCGGTCGTCCGCCGGCGCCCGAGGCGCCCATCGGTCGGTCGGTCGAGCGCTCGGTGCCGCCACCGGAGCTATCCGCGAACGAGCGGCCGTAGCGGCGCATCCGGACGGCGAGGTAGTACTCCATGATCTGGCGGACCTGCGCCTCGGTGAGGAGCTCGTCGGCGCGCAGCGCGTACTCGACGCGGGCGGTCGGGTTGGTCGAGCCGGAGGCCACGAGGCCCAGGTACTGCGGGGTGTCGGCGTCGTCGCGAAGCTCGCGCAGGCCGCGGGCCAGCTTGGTGGCGGTGCCGAGTGACGGCATGCGATCACCGCGGATCAGCCGCGAGATCGTCGAGTGATCGACGCCCGACTGCTGGGCCAATTGGCGCTGCGACATCTTCTTGGCCTTGAGCTGCGCTCGAAGCCATTCGTTGAACGCTCGGCCGTTCTGGGTGGTCATGCTGCCTGGGCGCTCCTAGAGGTGGACTGCGGCCCGAGAGCCGCTCGAAACGGTGCGTCGATGCCACGATGATGGGCAGGACCGCTTCGACGCTGTATCACCCGTTCGTACCGGTGTCGGTGCCGAGGACACGCGATCGCAGGAGTCGGGTGAGGTGGGGTCGCGGTCGGTGTGCGCCGGTGGCGCGCCGAGAAACCCCCCGGACGAAGGTACGCCCTCCGTCGCTGCTCGGATCGCCGGTCCGGAGACGCGTCGTATCACACGAACGTTGCAAACGTGCGGGAGTCGGTGGCGCCGGCATCGCACCGGATGCGCCGTCGCGGACGGCCTTGGCGGCCGTTGGGCGCACTCGATCCGGGGCTGGTGGCCAGTGCGCTGGGCGGCGACGACGACCGCCGCGGCGGCGGCCATGCGATCAGGCCGGCGACGAAGCCGCGGGGATCACCGATGGCATCGGCTCGACCTGGTCGGGCTGCGGGATCCAGCCGGTGCCGCTCGGCTTCTTCGAGAGCGCGTACGCGATCGAGCCGAAGACGATGACCGAGAAGACGCTGATGACGCGGTCGAGCAGGGCGATGGCCGTGGCCTCCGGCAGCGACACGCCGTAGGCGACCGTCAGGACACCGATGACGCCCGCCTCGACGATGCCGAGCCCGGCCGGGCTGAGCGGCACCGCCGTCAGGAGCGAACCGATGAGGGCGACGAAGATGGCCCCGGACAGACCCATGCTGACGCCGGCGAAGCCGAGCGCCTGGACCACGAAGAAGAGCCGGATGCCTTCGGTCAGCCAGATCATGGTCGGTGAGGCCGCCCAGGACGGGCAGCTGCTTCGCGGCGATGGCCCCGAAGACACCCTGCTCGAAGCGGTCGTACAGCTCGAGCACCCGATGCGGCAGGAACCTGCATCGCCGTGATGATCTGGCGCCCGAAGTTGCGCATCGTGAACAGCGCCACCATGAGCAGCCCGACGACCGCGAAGGCGACGGCGAAGACGAGCTCGATGATCGGCGGCAGCCCGGAGCGGAAGCTCCAGTAGCCGGCGGCGATGCCGAGCAGGGCGATCGCGCAGAGGTCCATGATCCGCTCGATGAAGATCGTCCCGAAGGTGCGCGACAGCGAGGCCGTGCTGTTGATCTTGAGCAGGTAGGCGCGGTAGACGTCGCCGAGCTTGGCCGGCACGACGCAGTTGACGAGCCACGACAGGAAGATGATCTCGGTCGAGTCCTTGGTCGGGACCTTCATGCCCGTGCCACGCAGGAGGATCGACCAGCGCAGGCCGCGCATCGGGAAGCCGGCGTAGAAGATCGCGAACGCCGCGAGGATGAGGACCGGGTTCGCCCCGAGGATCAGTTGCGGGACGAGGATCAGCTGCTCGCCATTGATCGCGACGAACGCCGCGATGATGAACAGCGGGATGGCGATCGAGATGATCGTCCGCGGCTGGCGCAGGCGCCGCGCCAGCGACATCTGGGCCGCGTCGGGATCGCGCTCGCCGGGCTCGACGGTCGAGGCCCCGGCGGCCGCGGTCGGATCCGCGACGGAGCCGCCGACGCCGCCGGTGGCGGGCGCGCCGGGACCGCCGAGGGCGCGTGGGTCGATCGCTGGGGTGGCCTCCATCGATGGCGACGGTACGTCGGGCGGGGTCCCGTCTTCCATCGGTCGATGGTCCTGTCCGTCGGTCATACCGGCACCTCCGGACGGATCCGGCCGTTGCCCCGCAGGCGCTGGATGCCCTTGGCGGCCGGAGTCCAGAGGCGGATCAGATAGCTCGCCCGGCCGGGCACGATCTCCACGTCGGACAGCGCGGCAAGGAGGCCGGCCGCGGTGGACGGATCGCCCTCGACCGCCGTGTAGGCGACCGCGACCTCGAGCAGCGAATGGGCATCGGACGAGGCGACGCCGGGCAGGCCGTGCTCGAGCGAGAAGGCGCCGGCCTGCTCGTTGCCGCTGCCGACGAGTCGCGCGTTGTGCGTCTCGACCCAGTCCACGAGCGGCGCCAGGGCATCGAGTCGGGCCGTCTTCGAGAGCGATCCACGGAAGCGATCGAACGGATGCGGGATGCCGACCAGGCCGCCCTGCTCGCGGATCGCCGCGATCGAGTCCACGGCGCTCAGGCCGGGCGGGACCGCGGAGGTCAGGTACGCCCCGAGCAGGTCGCCGTCGGCGGTCTTGATCTCCTCGCCGATGATGACCGTGAGCCCGGCCGGCGCCGCGTCGCGCGCGGCGAGCGCGCCGTCGATGCGGTCATGGTCGGTCACGATGAGGTGGGTCAGGCCGCGCTTGGCCGCGGCCTTCACGACGTCCGCCGGTCGCGACAGGCAGTCGAACGATGCCGACGTGTGGCAGTGCAGGTCGATGAACGCGCGAGTCATCGAGCCGGCCGGACCCGCCGCGCGGTCCCGAGCATCAGATCTGCTGGACGAGCGACTTCTTGAAGAAATCGAAGTGCTCGAGCGCGATGCCGGTCCCCAGGGCGACGCAGTCGAGGGAGTTCTCGGCCACGTGACACGGCACCCCGGTCACCTGGGTGAGGAGCTTGTCCACGTTCCGCAGCAGCGCGCCGCCGCCGGACATGACCATGCCCTTGTCGATGATGTCGGAGGACAGCTCCGGCGGGGTCTGCTCGAGGACCGAGCGGACGGCGGCCACGAGCTGCTGGAGCGGGGCCTCGATCGCCTCCATGACCTCGGACGAGGTGATCGGGATCGTGCGCGGCAGGCCCGCGATGAGGTCGCGGCCGCGGACCTCCATCGTCAGCTCGCGCTCGAGCGGAAGGGCGGTCCCGATCTGGATCTTGACCTCCTCCGCGGTCCGCTCGCCGACCATGAGGTTGTACTTCTTGCGGATGTAGGTCGCGATCGACTCGTCGAACTTGTTGCCGCCGACCCGCAGCGAGTGCGAGACGACGATGCCGCCGAGCGCGATGACCGCGATCTCCGAGGTCCCGCCACCGATGTCGATGATCATGTTCCCGGACGGTCCGCTGATCGGCACGTTCGCGCCGATCGCCGCGGCGAGCGGCTCCTCGATGAGGTAGGCCTCCTTGGCCCCGGCCTTGAGCGCCGCGTCGCGGACGGCCCGCTTCTCGACCGAGGTCACGCCGGCGGGGACGCTGATCATCACCTCGGGACGGTTGAAGCCGATGCGGCCCTTGGTCGCCTTGGCGATGAAGAATCGCAGCATCGCCTCGGTGATGACGTAGTCGGCGATGACGCCGTCCTTCATCGGCCGGATGGCCTGGATGTTGCCCGGGGTCCGCCCGATCATCTCGCGGGCTTCCTCGCCCACGGCGACGATCCGATTGTCGTCGCTGACCGCCACCACGGACGGTTCGGTGATGACGATGCCCTTGCCCTTCACGTAGACGAGGACGTTGGCGGTGCCGAGGTCGATGCCGATCTTCATGAGCTGTTGGTGTCGTTCCCTTCTGCGAGGCGCGAGATCCTGGCGCCGAGACCCAGGAACTTGCCTTCGATGTTCTCATAGCCCCGGTGAACGTGGTGTGCACCGTGGATCGTGGTCGTGCCATCGGCCGCAAGGGCGGCCAGGATGAGTGAGGCACCGGCCCGCAGGTCGCTGATGTCGACCTCCGCGCCGTGGAGCGGCGTCCGTCCGCGGATGGTCGCGTGGTGATTGTCCTCGATATCGACGTCGGCCCCCATCCGGCGCAATTCGGCCATCCACTCGAGGCGGTCCTCGAAGATCGTCTCGTGGACGTGGGACGTGCCCGACGCCTGGGTCAGCAGGACCGAGGTCGGCGGCCCGATGTCGGTCGCGAGGCCCGGATAGGCGGCGGTCGCGATGTCGACGCTGCGGAAGCCGCCGTCGTCGAGGGACGAGCCGTCGACCTCGATCGTGTCCGTGCCGCAGGTGATGCCGACGCCGGTCTGCCCGACCGCCTCGACGAACGAGCCGAGCTGGTCGCACGGCGCGCCGGTCAGCGTGATCCGGCCACCGGTCACCGCACCGGCGACGACGAACGTGCCCGCCTCGATGCGATCGGGGATCGACCCGGTGCTCGGCGCCGCGCAGGCGCTTGCGACCCTCGACCTCGATGGTGTCGGGCGCCGTGCGCTCGACCTCCGCCCCCATCTTGACGAGGAACGCGATGAGGTCGTCGACCTCGGGCTCCTGGGCCGCCGGCCGGATGGTCGTGTGGCCCTCGGCCAGGGTCGCGGCGAGCATCGCGTTCTCGGTGCCCATGACGCTCACGAACGGGAAGACGACCTCCGTGCCGCGCAGGCGGCCGGGGGCGGTCGCGAAGTAGTAGCCGTTGCGGTAGTCGATCTGGGCGCCGAGGGCGCGCATCGCGTCGACGTGGAGGTTCACCGGACGACGGCCGATCCGGTCGCCACCGGGGTTGCTGATGATGACCCGCCCGAACCGGGCCAGGAGCGGCCCGAGGAGCATGAACGAGGCGCGCATCTTGGCCGCGGCCTCGAGCGGCACGAACAGCCAGTCGACGTCGCCGGCGGCGATCTCGTAGACGTTCGGCTCGGGGTGATCGACGACGACCCCGAGCTCGGTCAGGGTCTGGGCCATGACGCGCACGTCCTCGATCTCGGGGACGTTGGTCAGCCGGCAGCGCTCGCCGGTCAGCGTGGCCGCGGCGAGCAGCTTGAGGGCGGCGTTCTTGGCCCCGCTGATCGCGACGGTGCCCGTGAGTGGTCGGCCACCCTCCACGCGGAAGACCTCGCGCGCCACCGGCTCCGGCGTGTACTCCCAATGGAACGGCCGCGCGTCAGCCATGGTCCCTAGCCGCGATGTCGCGGACCTTCGCGGTATCGGCGTTCAGCCACACGGATGCGAAGGAGCGCCTGCTGCAGCTGGGCGCGGGCGGCTGCGAGGTCGGCGCCCTCCTGGAAGCCGGACTCGATGGCGCGCTCGGCCTCGCGGCGGGCCTCCTGGGCCTTCTCGAGATCGATCTCGCTGGCCATGTCGGCCGTCTCGGCCATGACGACGACCTTGTCCGGGCGAACCTGCAGGAACCCGCCGACGATGGCGAACGATTCCTCCTGGCCCGCCTTGCGGATGCGCAGCTCTCCGACGCCCAGCATCGAGACGAGCGGCGCGTGATGCGGCAGCACCCCGAGCTCGCCCTCCGAACCGGGCAGGACGACCGAGTCGACCGTGTCCGAGTACGCCAGCCGCTCCGGCGTGACGATCTCCAGCTGGATGCTCATCCCGGCACCGTCATGTCAGATCCGCGGACCGAGGGCCCGCAGGAGCTTCACCTCGGTCCTCGGAGTGGGTCGTGTCATGACGCCAGCTTCTGCATTGGCGCGGACGTCGTCGACGGTGCCCGCCAGGAAGAACGCCTGCTCGGGCAGCGTGTCCGTGTTGCCTTCGAGGATCTCCTTGAACGAGGCGACCGTGTCCTTGATCGACACGTACGCGCCCGGCCGTCCGGTGAAGACCTCGGCCACGAAGAACGGCTGGCTCGCGAACCGCTGCAGCCGGCGGGCACGGGCCACGGTCGCCTTGTCGTCCTCGGACAGCTCGTCGATGCCGAGGATGGCGATGATGTCCTGCAGGTCGCGGTAGCGCTGCAGCACGCGCTTGGTCTCCTGGGCGACCTCGTAGTGCTCCTGGCCGACGACGTTCGGGTCGAGCACGCGCGAGGTCGAGGTCAGCGGGTCGACCGCCGGGTAGATGCCGAGCTCGGCGATCGAGCGCTCGAGGCGGATCGTCGAGTCGAGGTGGGCGAAGGTCGTCGCCGGCGCCGGGTCGGTGTAGTCGTCGGCCGGGACGAACACCGCCTGGAGCGAGGTGATCGAGCCCTTCTTGGTCGACGTGATGCGCTCCTGGAGGCCGGCCATCTCGGTCGCGAGGTTCGGCTGGTAGCCGACCGCCGACGGCATCCGGCCGAGCAGGGCCGACACCTCGGAGCCCGCCTGGGTGAAGCGGAAGATGTTGTCGATGAACAGGAGGACGTCGCGGCCCTCCTCGTCGCGGAAGTACTCGGCCATCGTCAGGCCGGTCAGCGCGACCCGCTGGCGGGCGCCGGGCGGCTCGTTCATCTGGCCGAAGGCGAAGGCCGTCTTGGCGAGGACGCCCGACTCCGTCATCTCGGCGATGAGGTCGTTGCCCTCGCGGCTGCGCTCGCCGACGCCGGCGAACACCGAGTAGCCCGAGTGCTCCTGGGCGACGTTCCGGATCAGCTCCTGGATGATGACCGTCTTGCCGACGCCGGCACCACCGAAGATGCCGATCTTGCCGCCCTTCTTGAAGGGGCAGATCAGGTCGATGATCTTGAGGCCGGTCTCGAAGACCTCGACCTCGGTCGACTGCTCGTCGAACTTGGGCGCGCTCCGGTGGATCGGCAGGTGGTGCTCGGCCTCGACCGGGCCCTTGTTGTCGATCGGGCGTCCGAGCACGTCGAACACGCGGCCCAGGGTCGCCTCACCGACGGGCACGGTGATCGGCGCGCCGGTGTCGAGGACGGGCACGCCGCGGGCCAGGCCGTCGGTCGTCGTCATCGCGACCGAGCGGACCCAGTTGTTGCCGAGGTGCTGCTGGACCTCGCAGACGAGCGAATCCTGGCCCTCGCGCTGGATCTCGACGGCGTTGTAGATGGCCGGCAGCTGGCCGGCGGGGAACTCGATGTCGACGACGGGTCCGGTGATCTGGATGACCCGGCCGGTCGCGGCCGGAGCGGCGGTCGCCATGGTGTGGATAGCCTCCTGCGTCCTGTACGTCTACGTCGGCGTCAGCGGGCGTTCGCGCCGGACGCGATCTCGATCATCTCGCGGGTGATGTTCGACTGGCGAACCTTGTTGTAGGAAAGGGTCAGGTCCTCGATGAGGTCCTCGGCGTTCTCGGTCGCGTTCTTCATCGCGACCATCCGGCTCGATTCCTCGCTGGCCTTGCCCTCGAGGACGGCCTGGAACAGACGCGTCGCGATGTAGCGCGGCACGAGCTGCTCGAGGACCGCGGCGGGGCCGGGCTCGAAGATGAACTGGTTGCCGGGGATGCCCTCGGTGTCCTCGGTCGGGCGGATCGGCAGCAGCTGGAAGATCTCCGGGCGCTGCACGAGCGTGCTCACGAACCGGCTGTAGATGATGTCGACGCGCCCGTAGGTGCCGGCCAGGTAGTCATCGGTGATGAGCCGGGCCAGCGGCAGCACGTCGCCGAACGCCGGCCGGTCCCCGAACCCCGCGAAATGGGCCTCGAGCGGCACGCCCGCCCGGCGCATCGCGTCGCGTCCCTTGCGCCCGACCGTCACGACGGCGAGCTCGCCCGGGTGCTCGAGGATCGCGCGGCTCGCGTAGCGGATGGTGTTCGTGTTGAGCGGTCCGGCCAGGCCACGATCCGTCGTCACGAGCACGATCAGGCGCTTCGCGTCGTCGCCGCCACCGGCCAGGAGCGGATGGTCCGACTCGCCGAGCACCGCGGCGAGGTCGGCGAGGACCTCGTCGAGCTTCTCGCTGTACGGCCGCGCGGCGAGCGTCGCATCCTGGGCGCGCTTGAGCTTGGACGCGGCCACGAACTGCATCGCCCGAGTGATCTGCTTGATATTCCGGACAGCGCCGATGCGCCGCCGGATATCGCGCTGACTAGCCACGGGTCCTGCCGTCCTGAACCGAGTCTCCGGCGGCCGTCATGCGAGGAAGGACTGCCGATAGGCGTCGACCGCGTCGTCGAGCGCCGCTGCGAAGGTCGTCGGTCATGGCTCGAGTCTCGCCGAGCTCGTTCAGGATGGCCGGGCGCTCGGTCTCGAGGAACCGATAGAACCCGGTCTCGAACTCCTTGACCCGGGGCGTCGGGATGTCGTCGACCTTGCCGGTCGTCGCCACGTACAGGATCGCGACCTGCTTCTCCACGGGGAGCGGCTGGTACTGCGGCTGCTTGACGATCTCCGACAGCTTCTCGCCGCGGGTCAGCTGGTCGCGGGTCGCCTTGTCCAGGTCCGACGCGAACTGGGCGAACGCGGCGAGCGCGCGGTACTGCGCGAGGTCGAGCTTGAGCGGCGCGGCGACGTTCTTCATCGCCTTGGTCTGGGCCGCCGAACCGACACGCGACACCGAGATGCCGATGTTGAGCGCCGGCCGCTGGCCCGCGTTGAACAGGTCGGTCTCGAGGAAGATCTGGCCGTCGGTGATGGAGATGACGTTGGTCGGGATGTACGCCGACACGTCGCCGGCCTGCGTCTCGATGATCGGCAGCGCCGTCAGCGACCCGCCGCCGTTGTCGTCGTTCAGGCGCGCGGCGCGCTCCAGGAGGCGGCTGTGCAGGTAGAAGACGTCGCCGGGATAGGCCTCGCGGCCGGGCGGGCGGCGCAGCAGCAGGGCCATCTCGCGATACGCCCAGGCGTGCTTGGAGAGGTCGTCGTAGACGCACAGCGCGTCCTTGACCAGGCCCTGGCCCGCGACCTCGACGCCGTTCTCCATGACCTCCTCGCCCATGGCCACGCCCGCGTACGGGGCGAGGTACTGGAGCGGGGCCGGGTCCTCGGCGCCGGCGACGACGACGATCGTGTGGTCCATCGCGCCGTACTGCTCGAGGATCGCCACGGTGTTGGCGACCGTCGACAGCTTCTGGCCGATGGCCACGTAGATGCAGACGAGGCCCTTGCCGGTCTGGTTGATGATCGTGTCGATGGCGATGGCCGTCTTGCCGGTCTGGCGGTCGCCGATGATCAGCTCGCGCTGGCCGCGGCCGATCGGGATGAGCGCGTCGATCGCCTTGATGCCGGTCTGGACCGGCGTGTCGACCGACTTGCGGACGATGACGCCCGGGGCGATCCGCTCGACCGGTCGGGTCGTGGTGGTCGCGATCGGGCCCTTGTCGTCGAGCGGCCGGCCCAGCGCGTCGACGACGCGCCCCAGCAGCGCCTGACCGACCGGCACCTCGACGACGCGGCCGGTCGTCTTGACCGTGTCGCCTTCCTTGATCGAGCTGGCGTTGCCCAGGATGACCGCGCCGACCGTCTCCTCCTCGAGGTTGAGGGCCATGCCCATCACCCCACCGGGGAACTCGAGCATCTCGGACGCGAGGGCGCCGTCGAGGCCGTAGATCTGGGCGATGCCGTCACCGACCTCGACCACCGTGCCGACGCTGCGCGTCTCGACGCCGGAGTCGAAGGAATCGATGGCGGACTTGATGATGCTGGTGATCTCGTCGGATCGGATGGCCATGAGGTCAGGATCTCCTAGAGGGCGCCCGAGATGAGCCGATTCCGCAGTCGCTCGAGGCGACCCCGGACGCTCCCGTCGATCAAGCGGTCGCCGACGCGCACGACGAGGCCACCGAGCAGGCTCGGATCGACCTGGACGTCGAGGGCGACGCGACCGCCGGTGGACTGCTCCAGCCGCGCGGTCAGGTCCCGGACCTCGTCCGGGGTGAGCGGGCTGGCGCTCGTGGCGGTGGCGTGGGTGATGCCCTGGCGACGATCGTCGAGACGGCGGAACTCCGCGGCGACGCGGGGCAGCTGTTCGATCCGACCGCGCCGGAGCAGGAGCTGGATGAGGTTCTGGACGGGAGCGCTGGCCGTGTCCACCAGGAGGGCGGTCACGGCGTTGCCGCGCTGCTCGATCGGGATGGCCGGGTTGGCGAGGACGCTCATGGCTTCCTCCCCGCCCAGCCGGGCCGCGCTGGCATCCAGCTCGGTCCGCCACGTCTCGAGCGTGCCGTCGCGCGTGCCCACCTCGAAGGCGGCCTCCGCGTAGCGGCGCGCGCTGCTGTCCCGTCGGGCCATGTCAGTTGCTCCGGTCGCCGCCGGTGTCGGCGGTGGTCAGGAACTCCTGCACGAGCCGGCGCGACCGGTCGTCCGTCATCGTCTCGCCGACGACGCGGCCGGCCGCCGCCAGCGCGAGGTCGGCGACCTCGGTGCGCAGGTCGGCGATGGCGCGGGTCTTCTCGGCTTCGATCTCGGTGGTGGCGCGGACGCGCATCCGCTCGAGCTCGTCGCGCGTGGCGGCGATGTCGGCGTCCCGGCTCTCCTGGGCGACCTTCTGGGCGCGCGCCAGGATGTCGTTCGCCTCACGGCGAGCCTCGGCCAGCGTCGCGACCCGTTCCGCTTCCGCGCTCTCGCGGTCGCGCCGGGCCTGTTCCGCGTCCTTGAGCCCCTGCTCGATGGCCGCCTTGCGGTCGTCGAGGGTCTTGGCCAGGGGCTTGAACGCGAACATCCAGATGATGGCCAGCAGGAGCAGGAAGTTGATGGCGCTGACGAGCACCCAGAACAGGTTGATCGTCATGTGCTTCCGCCCTCCACGTCCGTCGGTCCGCCCACGCCCGGCCTAGGCGGTGAAGACGATGAGCAGGCCGACGACGACCGCGAGGACGCCGAGGCCTTCGGCGAACGCCGCGAGGATGATCGCGAGTCCGCGAATCTGGCCGGCTGCGTCAGGGTTCCGGCCGATCGCGCTGGACGACAGCCCACCGAGGATGCCGATGCCGATGCCCGGGCCGAGCACGCCGAGGGCCGCGAGGCCCGCGCCGATCATTTCCATGTGATCTGTTCCTCCTACGTCCCGGACCTGCGGCCCGGGATCCTTCGGGACCTGGTTGGTCAGTGCGCCCCGGCGGCCAACTGGTCCATCTCATCGGGACCCAGGGGGTTGGCCAGCGGTGCTTCGTGATGGGCCTCATCGCCTTCGTGGTGGCCCTCGATGGCCGCCAGGATGAACATGAGGGTGAGGACGGCGAAGATGAGCGCCTGGACCGTATTGAGCATGAGCTCGAGGCCGTACAGCGCCACCGGGAAGAAGGCGATGGTCAGGGCCAGGATGACGCCGAGCGCCACCTCGCCACCGTAGATGTTGCCGAAGAGTCGCATCGAGAGCGTCAGCGGCTTGACGAACTCGAGCATGAGCTCGATGAGTCCGACGAACAGGGCGATGATGCCCGCCCCGACGCCCTGGCGGAACTCGCGCAGCGGGAAGAACTTGCCGAAGTAGCCGCCGAAGCCCAGGGCGCGCACGCCTTCGATGTGGAAGAAGCAGAACGCGACCAGGGCGAGGCCGATGGTGACGTTCACGTCGCTGGTCGGGGCACGGAAGAGCGGGATGCGGCCGACGAAGGGCAGCAGGCCGCTCCAGTTGCACAGCAGGATGTAGATGAAGAGGATCACGAACAGCGGCACGTATTTGCGCGCCGGTGCCCCGCCGAGGGACAGGGCGAAGCCCTGCAACCCGTCGTAGAGCGCCTCGATGGCGTTCTGCATCCGTCCGGGGATCATCTCGCGCTTGCGGGTCATGAGCAGCAGCCCGACGATCAGCAGGACCGTGATGATCCACATCGTCAGGATCGAGTTGGTGATGCTGACGTCCCAGGTGATGAGCGGCGGCTTGATGCCGGCTTCATGGTCGTGCTCGGCCTGCTCGACGGCTGCCGCCGGCCAGATGGGCTCCGGGGCGACGAGCTCGAGCGTGCCGTTGATGTAGCAGACGGGATAGGCGCACGTCCCGGAGTCGGGATCTTCCTTGTCGAACGGCGGGAACAGCAGGATCGCCGCCAGGTTGGCGACGATCACCAGGCCGATGATGACCAGCCAGTCGACCTTGCGGCTGCGCCCAGCCTTCGGGGCCTGGGTCTCGATCGCGGCGGGTCCCTCACTCGTCACGGTCTTGCGCTCGCTCCACACACGGGAGCGCGGCATCACGCCGCGCTCGGTCGTTGGTGGCCGGCGCCTGGGGGGCGTCGGCCGTGATCAGTCGATCGTCGCCAGGTAGCGACTCACCAGCTTGTAGATCGCGTACGTCCCGATGCCGGCGCCGGCGAGAAAGCCGAGCATCCCGAACAGCGGGGTCGTCCCGAGTCGCCCATCCAGCCAATAGCCGCCGAGCGCCCCCAGCAGCGTCGTCACCAGGAGGGTGAAACCGATCTCCGTGAAGAGGACGAGATACCCGAGACCCGAGCCGGACGTTTGCATGGGCAACCTGTCAAGGCGCGGGTAGTGTAGCAGCTGCGAGCGAGCGACCGCTGCCGGACGGCCTCGTTTCGTGCGTGCGCCAGCCCCTCAACGGAGCACCACGAACGCGTCGACGTCGACGCGGCCGTCCCCGACGACCCGGATGCTCAGGACGTGCGGGCCGTCGCCAGTCGCGTGGGCGCGGGCCAGGAGCTGGCGGTAGCGGACGTCGGGGGCGGCGAGGTCGATCGTGTCGACCAGCTTGCCGTCGAGACGGACCTCGGCCCGGCCGCTGGACGGGGTCCGTGTGCCGACCCAGCCGACGTCGGTCCCGTCGAACGTGAACGACAGTGTCGCCCCGGACGCTCGACTGAACCGGACGTCCCCGCCGGACAGGCTCGGACCGGACGCTCCGCGCCAGGCGCCGCGCGTTCGGACCCCGCCGCTCGACTCCTGGTGCCGGCTGGCCGCGATCGGTGCCCAGATGACGGCGTCGCCGACCGACCCGTCGAGCCCGACGGGCTCGAGGCGGAACGTCGAGGTGGGACCGATCCCGAGCTGCACGCGGGTGGAGCGCGCGTCGCCGTCGAGCGTCTCGATGGCCTGTTCGGCGCCGTCGTCGACCTGCTGGTAGAGCCGGAAGCCACCGGCGGGCGGGGAGCTCGCAGCGCAGCTCCCAGGCCAGGGTCACCGCCACGGTGCGTCCGCCACCGGTCCGGCCGGCGAGACGTGCGGTCGGGTGCGTGACGGCCGGAACGGCGATGACCGCGACCGGTGTCGAGGTCGGGGCGCTGGCGGTCGGGGCGGGCGAAGGCGTCGCCGCGGCCGGCGCCGCGGTCGCGGTCGGAGCCGCCAACCGTGCTCTCGACGTCGCCGACGCTGCGGCCGCCGACGGCGTCTCGAGCCGGTCGGGCGTGGCCGTCGTCCCGAGCACCGCCCCCGATGGCGCGGGCCCGATGACCGCGACGAGGAGCAGCACGATGCCGAGACCGGCGACCACGACCGCACCGTCGCGGAGCAGGGTCGCGCGTGGGCTCCGTCGTTGCACGGAGGTCGTGGGGGTTTCGCCGGAGACGACGAGCCGCGTGGGCGCAGCGACGGGCGGCACCACTGGCGCCAGCGGGTCGTCGGTCGTGGTGGGACCGCCGATCCGGCGCAGGATGTCGGCCTGCTCGCGGGCGTGCCGCCGATCGATGCGGCGCTGGCGGGCGGTCGTCGTGTCGAGCCCGAGGGTGCGCCGGATCCCGTACATCGCCACCGAGCCGTCGATGACGTCAAGGCCCGTGGCGACCAGCCGCCGGCCAGCCGGAGTCAGGGCCAGGATGACGACGACGAGGGCGAGCCCGATGACGACGGCAGCGAGGGGCATCCGGTCCTTCAACGGTCCCGTCCGACGCCTCCACGGGCCGGGCACGGTCAGGCGGATGCTAGCCGAACGGCCCGCCTCGAGTCGCCGCGGATCGGTCGAGCGTCAGCGGTTGACGACGAACGCGTCGACGTCGACGCGGCCGTCGCCGAGGACCCGGATCTCGAGCTTGTGGCTGGCCAACCCGAGGTGGGCGGCGAACGCCAGCTGCTGGTACTGCGTCGTCGAGGCATGGAGGTCGACCGTGCGCTGGTACTTGCCGTCCAGGTAGACCCCGGCGCGACCACTGCCGCTCGTCTTGGTGGCGAACCAGGCAACGTCCCGGCCGGTGAAGGTGAACGTCACGCGAGCCGTCGACGATCCGGCCCAGCGGCCCTTGCCACCCGACATCTTCGTGTTGCTCGACGTCGTCCAGGACCCCGTGTAGGCGGCGAGCGACGACGCCTCCTCGAACTTCGACGGCGTCAGGGTCGGCCACGACACGTAGCCACTGACATTCCCCTCGCGGTCGGTCGCCCGCAGCCGGAACCGAAAGCTGTGTCCCGGGGTGACGCTCCAGTCGAACGTCAGGGCGCTCGCCGCGGGCGGGCCGATCGTCGCGTACGCCCCGCCGTCGACGCTGCGCTGTAGCTGATACGACTTCACGCCGGACCCGAGATCGCTGGCCTTCCAGGCGAGACGGATCTTGACCATCGTGCCGAGGGTCTGGGTCGGGAAGGACTCGCTGAGCGCCGAGACGACCGGGGCGGCGGTGTCGGCAACGACGGTGACCCGGACGACCGCGCTGTCCGTGCCGCCCCGACCGTCGCTGACGGTGTACGTGAACGTGTCGATGCCCTTCTTGAGCGACGCCGGGTCGTAGGCGAGTCCGGTCCCGCCACCCGTGATGGCGACCGTGCCGAGGGTCCCGCTCGTGACCGACGTGATCTTGAGCGTGTCCCCGTCGGGATCGGTGTCGTTGGCCAGCACGCCGAGCGGGATGGCCGGCGCGCCTTCGGGCACGGTCATCGAACCGTCGTTCACCGCGTTCGGGTGATCGTTGACACCGCTGATCGAGACGCTGACCGTCCCGGTCGCGGTCGCGCCGTGGCCGTCGGAGATGGTGTAGGTGAAGCTGTCCGGACCGGAGAACCCGAGGTACGGCTTGTACGTCAGCCCCGTCCCGACCCCGGTGATGGTGACCACGCCCTTGGTGCCGTTGGTCTTGGCCGTGACCTTGATCGCGTCGCCGTCGACGTCGCCGTCGCCGGTGAGCACCGGGACCGCGGTCGCTGGCGCGTCCTCGGCGACCGTGAGGGTCTCGTTGTCGGCGGTCGGGGCATCGTTGACCGGGGTGATCGTGACGCTGACCGTCGCGGTCGCCGTTCCAGCGTGGCCGTCGGAGATCGTGTACGTGAACGAGTCGCTGCCGTTCGCGTTGAGGTTGGGCTTGTAGGTCAGGCCCGTCCCGCCGCCGGTGATGGTGACCGCGCCCTTGGACCCGTTCGTCTTGGCCGTGATGGTGAGCGTGTCGCCATCGATGTCGACGTCGCCGACGAGCACTGGCACCGCGGTGGCGGCCGCGTCCTCGTTGATCGTCACGACTCGTTGTCCGCGGTCGGGATGTCGTTGGACGGCGTGATCGTGACGGACACCGTCGCCGTGTCCTGGCCGCCGTTGCCGTCATCGATGGTGTAGGTGAACGAGTCGGCGCCGTTGGCGTTCGTGGCCGGGTCGTACGTCAGGCCGGTGCCACCGCCGGTGATCGGCGACCGTGCCCTTGCTGCCGTTGGTCACGGCGGTGATCGTGATGGCGTCGCCGTCGAGATCCGTGTCGCCGGTCAGGACGTCGACCGCGGTGGCGTCCGTCATCCTCGGTGACCATGGCGCTGTCGTCATCGGCGGTCGGAGCGTCGTTGGACGCGGTGATCGTGACCGAGACCGTCGCCGTGTCCTGGCCGCCGTGGCCGTCGTCGACGTGTACGTGAACGTATCCGAGCCGTCGGCGTTCGTCGTCGGGTCGTAGGTCAGGCCGAGTCCGTCCGGGTCGATGGCGACGGTGCCCTTCGCGCCGTTCGTCGCGTCGGTGATCGTGATCGTGTCGCCGTCCGGATCCGTGTCGCCGGCCAGGACGTCGATCCCGGTCGGTCCGGCGTCCTCGGCGACCGTGGCGCCGTCGTCGTCGGCCTGCGGGTCGTCCTCGACCGGGGTGACGGTGACGTCGACGCTGGCCGTGGCCTGGTCGCCGCCCGCCTCGATCGTGTAGTCGAAGGTGTCGGAGCCGTGGTAGTCGGCGTCGGGTCGGTAGGTGACATCGGATCCATCGACGGCAACGGTCGCCGTCCCGTGCGCCGGATCCGTGACGTCGACCACGCTGATCGGATCGTCGCTGCCATCGGTGTCGTTGGCGAGCACGTCGATCTCGGTGTCGGGATCGTCCTCCGCGACCGTCGCGGTGTCGTCCGCCGGGTGCGGCAGCACCGAGGCGGTGATCGCCACGTGGAAGGTGACGACGTCGCTCGTATCGTCCGGCGGGTCCATCAGGCTGTGCGACAGGCCGTAGTCCTCGAGGCCGCCGTCATCGATGGCCTGGACGGTCACGTCGGTCAGGCCGACCGCGTCCGGCTTCGGGGTGAACGAGAGATGGCCGTTGCCATCGATGGCCGGCTCGACCGAGAAGAGCGACGTGTCGGCGGCCTCGACGAGGAAGCCGACGGTCTGGGCCGCCTCGTTCGCCGGGCCGGCCGAGATCGCCGTCGCCCAGACGGCGTCGTACGCACCGTCGTCGATCGACCGCGTGACGTCGGCGCCGGCACTGAACGTCGGGGGATCGTTGATGGGCGCCAGCCAGAACCGGAACGTGGCGATGTTCGAGTCGGTGGTGCCGTCGTTGGCCTGGTAGGTGAACGAGTCCGAGACCCAGTCGCCGCCCGGCTCGTCGCCGGCGAGCGTGCTCCAGTCGTGGTCGGGCCGATACGAGAACGAGGTCATCGTCGACCTTGAGGACGTCGCCGTGAGCCGGCTCGTCGACCACGGACCAGGTGAGGGTGTCGTCCTCCGGATCGGTGTCGTTCGCGAGGACACCGCAATCACCGAAGAAGTAGAACCAGTCCTCGAAGCCAGTCGTGCCGCCGTGCCAATCCTCCGGGATGGGGAAGCTGCCGCCGTACGTGGCCGGGGTCTGGCACGCGGCCGATGGGTCGTCGACCGCGACGGGCGACGCGGCGAAGGCGGCGGAGGGCAGCAATCCAGCCACGAGGAGCGCGAGCAGGACGACGCCGAGGCTCCGGAGGGGCCGCCTCATGATCCGGTCACGGACGCGGTCGTCGAGTCACTCGCCGAGTCGCCACCCTGCGTCACCGTGAGGGTGACCGTGTAGCTCGCCGGGCTCGCCGTACGTGTACGAGACGTTCCGCCCGCCCTTGGTCGGGCCGGCCTCGAACTTCCAGCTGTAGGTGGCGCCGCTGCGCGAGGCATCGCCGGAACAGCTGACCGTGAAGCCGCTGACGTGGCACGAAGGGAAGGCGACCAGCGCCGGCGGCTTGGGCGTGGGCTTGGGGGTCGGCTTCGGTGTGGGCTTGGGCGTGGGCCTCGGCGTCGGCCGTGGCGTCGGCTTGGCGGTCGGTTTCGGGGTCGGGCGGCGCGTGGGCTTCGGCGTGGGCTTGGGGGTCGGCTTCGCGACGGCCTTCGTCGACGGCTTCGGCGTGGCGGTGGGCGTCGGCGTCGGGCTCGCGGTCGGCGTCGGAGTCGGGATCGGTGTGGGCGTCGGGGTCGGGATCGGTGACGGCGTGGGGCGCGGCGTCGGGCTGGGCGTGGGCGACGGCGTCGGGGTCGCGGTCGGCGCTGGCGTGGCCGTGGCGACGACCACAGCGATGGCGCGCGGATCGGGGGCGCCCGAGCCGCCGGTCGCTCCGAACATCGAGGCGCCGAAGGCGACGGCAGCGATGGCGAACACCGCCGCCCCACCCAGGGCGGCCACGAGGGCCGGACGGCGGCGCGATCGGCCCGTGGAGAACGGCACGGTCGTCGGCAACGGGACCGGAGCGGGCGGCGGGACCAGCGGGGCGGCGAGTACCGGCGCCGGCGAGCCGGTCATGGCCGCCACCGGTGCCGGCGCGGCTGCCGCGGGTGCTGGAGGGGCGCCGAGGAGCGGTTCGCTGTCGTGCGAGGAGGCGACCGCAGCGGCGGTGGCGGCCGAGGAGGCGGCCACGATGTCGGCGTCCCCGAGGTCGGTCACCGGGATGTCGTCGGCTGGAGCGTCGCCCACGACGACGATCCGTCGCGGGAGCTCGGGCACTGGAGCGCCCTCGACGCCGATGCGGTACGCGAGTTCGTCGGCGGTGATCGCCTCGAGCGGTGTCGCTCGCGCAGCGGCCGCACGACGGGCGGCCGCGCGCCGTCGCCGGGCACGACCCAGCGCGGGCGCCCCCAGCACGAAGCCGATGACGAGCAGCGCCGAGCCGAGGCCGATGACGAGGATCGCGACGGGGCTCATTCCGAGGTCGATGGGACTGGGACTCCGAACGACCGCGGCCGATCGGCCGCGAGGACGGGCCGGATGCTAGCAGCGATGGTCCGGGCCGCCATACGACCCGGTCGTACCCCTACCGGACCCACCCGGACCGCTTGTGACGCCTCGGTCACTCGTCCGCTTCGTAGGCCTCGGCCTCGAGCTCCTCGGGGCGCCGGAAGGCGCCGCGGGTCGGTCCGAACAGGACGAGCCCGCTCACCACGAAGATGCCGAGGAAGGCATAGAGCTGGGTCACCTCGGACAGGACGAGGGCGATGAACCCGAGGAGGGCGCAGATCCCGTAGATGACCAGGACCGTGTCGCGGTGGGACAGCCCGAGGTCCAGCAGCCGGTGGTGGATGTGCGAACGGTCGGGGGTGAACGGTGAGCGGCCCTGGGTCAGCCGGCGGACGATGATCCAGAACGTGTCGATGATCGGCACGCCCAGGACGAGCAGGGCGACCGCCACCTTGGCCGAGCCGAGGATCGACAGCAACGCCAGCGTGTACCCGACGAACTGGACCCCGCTGGTCCCCGCGAAGATCGTGGCCGGGTGGAAGTTCCAGCGCAGGAACCCGGCCAGCGCGCCCGCCAGGGCGAAGCACAGGACCGCGATCATCGGCTGCCCGACCTGGGTCGTCAGGCTGATCAGGCCCAGCGTGACCGCGGCGATCAGGGCGATACCCGACGACAGGCCGTCGAGGCCGTCGATCCAGTTGATGCTGTTGATCATGCCCACGATCCAGAAGACCGTGAAGCCGACCGAGAAGAGCTCGTTGAACCGGATGACCCCGGAACCGAACGGGTTGGCGATGATCTCCACCCCGATGCCGAGGGCGACGGCCAGCGCCGCGAGCGCGAGCTGGCCGACCAGCTGCCAGCGGGCGCGCAGGTCGAACAGATCGTCGATGGCCCCGAGACCGGCCGCGACCGCGCCGCCGAGGAACAGCGCGACGAGGTCGCTCGACTCCATGGTCAGCGGTTCGGGCACCCACTGGTAGCGGTCGTTGAACGTGACGAACACCACGCCGACCAGCAGGAAGGCGGCCGCCGTCGCCAGTCCGCCGGCACGCGGGATCGGGGTCGTGTTGACCCGCCGAGCCTCCGGGCGGTCGACGATGTCGAAGCGGGTGACGACCCGCGTGACCAGCGGCGTGATGACCAGCGCGAGCAGGGCCGCCGCCAGGAAGGCGACGACGATCGGGCCGACGCTCGATCCGACCCCCTCGATGAACGTCACGGACGGAGGACGATCACGCCGCGCGCAGGCCCGGGACGGGGAACCGATCCGTGATGGCGCTCACCTCCGCGGCCAGCCGGCGCTGGGCGGCCTCGTCGCCGCGCTCCGTGATCGCCTCGACGATGAGCCGGCCGATGGCTCGCATCTCGTCCTCGCCGAAGCCGCGTGAGGTCGTCGCGGGCGTGCCCAGCCGGATACCCGACGCGGTGTTCGGCGGATGCTGGTCGAACGGGATGCCGTTCTTGTTGACGGTGATCCCGATCTCGTCGAGGAGGTGCTCGGCTTCCTTGCCGGTCACCCCGAGCGGGGTCACGTCGACGAGGATGAGGTGGTTGTCCGTGCCGCCGGACACGACCCGCGCGCCGAGCTCGGCCACGGTCGCGGCCAGCACCTGGGCATTGGCCAGCACCTGGCGCTGGTAGACCCGGAAGTCGTCCTGGAGGGCGAGCTGGAAGGCGACCGCCTTGCCGGCGATGACGTGCATCAGAGGCCCGCCCTGGACGCCCGGGAAGACGCTCTTGTCGATGGCCGCCGCGAGCGAGCCCTTGAGCCCGGGGAAGTCGGCGGCGTCCAGCTCCGGCGGCAGCTCGTTGCGCGAGAAGATGAGCCCGCCGCGGGCGCCCCGCAGCGTCTTGTGGGTCGTGGTCGTGACGATGTCGGCGTGCGGGAACGGGCTGGGATGGACGCCGGCCGCGACGAGCCCCGCGACATGGGCCATGTCGACGAACAGGATCGCCCCGACCGCGTGGGCGATGCTCGCCATCCGCTCGAAGTCCCACAGCCTCGGGTACGCGCTCGCGCCACCGACGATCAGCTTCGGGCGGATCTCGTGGGCCTGCGCCTCCATCGCGTCGTAGTCGATGCGCTCGGTGTCCTGGCGGACGCCGTAGGCGTGGACCTCGTACAGCTTGCCGCTGAAGTTGAGGGCCATGCCGTGGGTCAGGTGACCGCCATGGGCCAGGTTCATGCCCAGGATCCGGTCGCCGGGCTGGAGCACGCTGAAGTAGGCGGCCATGTTCGCCTGGGCGCCGCTGTGCGGCTGGACGTTGACGTGCTCGGCACCGGGGAAGAGGGCCAGGGCACGCTCCTGGGCGAGTCGTTCGGCGACGTCGACGTACTCGCAGCCGCCGTAGTAGCGCTTGCCGGGCAGGCCCTCGGCGTACTTGTTGGTCAGCCACGAGCCCTGCGCCTCGAGGACGGCGCCCGAGACATAGTTCTCGCTCGCGATGAGCTCGACCTTGTCGTGCTGGCGGCGGCGCTCGGCGACCATGGCGTCCCACAGGACGGGATCGACCTCCGCGATCGACTCGGTCGCGAGATCGCGCGACCCGGAGATGGTCATGGTCGGCGCACTCCTTCCTGGCCGCAGCCTCGTGGAGGGGGCGCATGATGCGCCCGCTGCAACGCGCTCCGAGCCGGCACGCACCCTCCCCGACGGCCCGACGCAGGCCCGGCGCGCTCGCCGGGTATCTTCCCACGAACACCACCCGCGCCGAGCCCGAGGTCGACCGCCATGCCCGAGACCGCCCCCAGCGCGTTCCACCTCGACGCCGCGACCGCCGCAGCGATCGAGACGCCGGCGGTCGTGGTCGACCTCGACCGGCTCGAAGCGGCGATCGACCGGATGGCGTCGGTCATGGCCGATCGCGGCGTCGCCCTGCGGCCGCACGCCAAGACCCACAAGAGCCTCGAGATCGGACGCCGGCAGGTCGCCGCCGGCGCGGGCGGGCTGACGGTCGGGACGCTCGGGGAAGCCGAGGTGTTCGCCTCGGGCGGCCTCGACGACCTGTTCATCGCGTACCCGGTGGTCGCCTCGGGACCCAAGGCCGAGCGCCTGGCTGCCCTGGCCGGCCGCGCTCGTCTCCGGCTCGGCATGGACTCCGTCGACGGGGCGCGCGCCATCGCCACGGCGCTGGGCCCGGATCGTGGGCGGGTCGAGCTGCTCGTGGAGGTCGACTCGGGCGGCCGACGGACCGGGGTGGCACCGGCCGTCGCGGGTCCGCTCGCCGCCGAGGCCGCCGCGCTCGGATTGACGGTCATCGGCGTCTTCACCCACGGTGGGCACGGCTACGCCGGTAGCGCGGCCCGTAGCTCGGCCGCCGACGACGAGGTTCGCGCACTGGGCGACGCCGCGGCCGGTCTCGCGGCCGCCGGCATCGAACCGCGCGTGGTCAGCGCCGGGTCCACCCCGACCGCGGTCGACTCGGCCCGGGGCGTCGTCACCGAGGAGCGCCCCGGTACCTATGTCCTGGGCGATCGCCAGCAGGCGGCGCTCGGCGCGGTCGGCCCGGATGCCATCGCCGCGGGCGTCGCCGCGACCGTGGTCAGCGTCGACGCGGCTGGCGGGCGCTATGTCGTCGATGCCGGAGCCAAGATCCTGGGCAAGGACGTGGCTCCGTACGTCGACGGCTTCGGGGAGATCCCGGCCCTCGGCAGGGCGGCGATCGCGCGGGTCTACGACTACCACGGGGTGGTCGACGTGCCGCGCGGTCCCCTGCCGAGCGTCGGTCAGGTCGTGGTCGTGCTTCCGAACCACATCTGTCCGGTCGTGAACCTCGTCGACGAGCTCGTCGTCGTCCGCGGCGGCCGGCTGGTCGACCGCTGGGCCGTCGATGCGCGGGGCCGCAACGGCTGATCCGGCTTCAGCCGCCGCCGAGGTCGTGATCGACGCCGGCTGCGTCGAGGATCGCCACGATCCGGGCGACAGGGATGGCCCCGACCCGAAGGATGGCCGGTCGCTCACCGGTGCAGTCGACGACCGTCGACGGCGGCCCGCCGTGGGCGCGGCCGCCATCGAGGACGAGGTCCACGGCGTCGCCGAGCTGCTCGAGGATACCGGCCGCATCGACCGCCTCGGGGACGCCGGATACGTTGGCCGAGGTGACCGGCAACGGCCCGACGCCGCGGGCCAGCGAACGGGGCGCGTCGTGGTCCGGGCACCCGCAGCCCGATCGTCGGGGCGCCGCCGGTGAGCGCGTGCCGGCAGGGACACGTCGGGCCTCTGGGGCACGACGACCGTGAGGCCGCCCGGCCAGCAGGCGTCCGCGAGGGCCGCGGCGGCCGGGGTCATCACCCCGATGTCGGCCGCCTGGGCGGCCACGTCGAGCAGCAGCATGATCCCCTTGTCGGGCGGCCGCCGCTTGGCCGCGAACAGGCGCTCGATCCCGCCGGGCGTCTCGAGGGCGACCCCGATGCCGTACACCGTGTCGGTCGGCAGGGCCACGATGCCGCCGCCGCGCAGGACCTCGATGGCGGCCGTCCGCCCGGACTGGTCGTCGACGACGACACGGGCCGTCATGCCGTCGCGGCCCGCCGCTCGGTGGCCTCCGCGGCCTGCCGTTCGGTGGCCTCCGCGTCCCGCCGCTCGGTCGCCTCGGCGGCGAGCCGTCGGGACGACGCGAGCGCCTCGCTCGGGCTCGCCAGCGCGAGCGCCTCGATCATCCGGCCGGCCCCCTCGTCCTCGAGCGGCGGAGCGATGTAGCGGGCGACCGCCCGGACCTCGACCGGGGCCGTCGGCATCGCTGTGCCGTGGCCGGCGACGGCCAGCATCTCGAGGTCGTTCCACTGGTCGCCGATGGCCAGCACGGCGCCGAGCGGCACGCGTCGCCGACGGGCCAGGTAGCGCACGGCTCGTCCCTTCGAGACGCCCGGGGCGACGAACTCGAGGAACTTGGGATGCGAGATCGTGACCTCCGCCTCGCCGGCGAAGGCGGCCCGCGCGACGGCGGCGAGCTCGACCGGCATCGGCGGCTCGCCGACCGCGAGGACCTTGGTGATCGGGTGTCGGACCGCTGCCTCGAGGTCCGGCACGAGCTCGGCATGGGCGCCCATGAACGCCGAATAGTCGTCGGCGTTGGGGTCGTCGGCGCGCAGGATGAACCGCTCGAGGTGGTTGAGGTGCGGGTCGAGGCCGTGCCCGCGGGTCCAGCCGATGATCCGTCGGGCGACATCGGGGGCCAGGGCGTGGTGCTGCAGCAGCTGGCCCAGGCGCGGGGAGTCGACCGGCGGGATGGCCCGGATGAGCCCGCCCTGATAGCCGACGACCGGTTCCGTCAGGCGCAGCTCGCGGGCGAAACGCATCGCCGAGCTCACCATCCGCCCCGTCACGAGCGAAACGGCGATGTCGCGCTCGAGGGCGGTGGCGATCGCCGCGCGGGTGCGCGGGCCGACGATCCCGTCGTCCCCGATGATCGTGCCGTCGATGTCGAGGGCGATGAGCCGGATCGGCAGGACCGGGGCGGTGATCACGCCGCCCCTCGCTCGATCCGCGCCACGCGTGGGTGGCCGGCCAGGTCCGGCTCGACGGCGCACGGCCAGCCGGGCAGAGCGTTGGCGACGTGCTCGCCGATGGAGGTCCCCTGGTCCGAACCGATCTCGAGCAGGGCGATGCCTCCGTGGGCGAGCGCCGTGGGCAGCCGGTCCAGTAGCCGGTCGATCACGACCAGCCCGTCCGGGCCGCCGTCGAGCGCGAGCGCGGGCTCGAACGTCGTCGGCGCCGGCAGGCTCGCCAGGGCATCGCTGCGGACGTACGGCAGGTTGGCAGCGACGACGTCCCATGGCCCGTCGGCGACGTCCGGCGGGAAGAGGTCCGCACCCGAGAACCGGACGCGGTCACCGACGCCGTGGCCGACGGCGTTCTCGCGGGCCAGGTCGAGCGCGTCGGGCGACACGTCGACGGCGAGGATCGCGACCTCGTCGGGGGGCACGCGCCGCGCGCGCAACCCGACCGCCAGCGCGACCGCGATGGCGCCGCTGCCAGTCCCGACATCGATGACCTGGACGGCCGGCCCGATGGCCGGCCGGCTGCCGCCGGTGAGCCGGCGCATGACCTCGTCGAGCGAGATGTCGACGAGCCGCTCCGTCTCGGGTCGCGGGATGAGGGCGCGTGGGTCGACCGCGAGCGCGATGCCGTGGAACTCCTTGAAGCCACGCAGGTAGGCCACCGGCTCGCCGGTCGCCCGCCGGTCGATCCAGGCCAGGTACGACGACGCGGCTCCCGGCCCGACCGGGGCCTCGGGATGGGCGACGACCGCGCTGCGATCGACCCCGATGGCGTGGGCGAGCAGCACCTCCGCATCGAGGCGCGGCGTCTCGATACCGGCGTCCGACCCGGCGGTTCGCAGGCGCTCCATCCCGGTGGCGAGGAGCTCGCGTGTGGTGGCCATCGGTCAGGCGGTGGCAGTCGGGATCGCGGCCCGGGGTCGCACGCGGCCGCGGCTCACAGCCGGACGGTGACGGCGACGTCGCCGACCTTGCGCAGGACCTCGGCACTCGTGGTGCCCCGCCAGCGGTGGAACAGCAGGTCGACCGATGCCTCGCCGACGCGCAGGTCGGTGAGGGTCACCTTGCCCAGCCAGTCGGGCAGGTGCGGGTGGTGGAGCTCGAGCTCGCCGCGGTCGGCGTGCGCGCGCAGGCCGAGCATCGTCGAGAGGAACAGGAACGGCGCTCCGGCGGCCCACGCCTGCGGCGAGCAGGCCACCGGGTATGGCACCGGCGTCGTCGCCTCGGCACGATCGAAGCCGCAGAACAGCTCCGGGAGGCGGAAGTCGGCGAACCGTTGGGCGGCCTCGAAGACATTGCCGACGAGCCGGTTGGAGGCCTCGTCGAACCCGTAGCGCTTCAGGCCCGCAGCGATGAGCGACGTGTCGTGCGGCCAGACGGTGCCGGTGTGATAGCCGATCGGGTTGTAACCGGGCTGGTCGGCCGCATAGGTGCGGATCCCCCAGCCCGAGAAGAGCGCCGGCTGGAAGAGCCGATCGGCCACGTCGCTGGCCCGCTCGGGGGCCACGATGCCCGACCACAGGCAGTGCCCGGCGTTGGAGGCGACGGCGTCGGCCTGGCGCTTGTCCGCGTCGAGCGCCATCGCGTAGTAGCGCAGGTCCTCGACCCAGAACGCGGCCTCGAACCGCTCGCGCAGCACCTGCGCGTCGGCGTCGAGCCGGGCGCCGAGGGCGTCGTCGCCGCGGATGCGGGCGAGGGCCGCCATCCGGCGCTTGGCATCGAAGACGTAGCCCTGGACCTCGGCCAGCGCGATCGGTGCGACCGCCTCCCGACCGGTCCGGTCACGGATGGCGTCGCTCGAATCCTTCCAGCCCTGGTTGACGAGCCCGCGATCGGTGCGGCGCTCGTACTCGACGAACCCGTCGCCGTCGCGGTCCCCGTAGTCGTCGATCCAGGCGAGGGCCGCCAGGGCGTTCGGCCAGAGCCGGTCCAGCATGGCCCGGTCGCCGGTCCAGTCGAACGTCGCGCCGAGGAGGACCAGCCAGAGCGGCGTCGAGTCGACCGAACCGAAGTACGGCGTGTGCGGCAGCTCCCCGGCCCGGGCCATCTCCCCGGTCCGCAGCTCGTGCAGGATCTTGCCGGGCTCCGCGTCGCGGCTCGGGTCGTTCTCGACCGCCTGGTGCGCGGCGAGCACGGTCAGCGTCTCGACGGCCAGCTGCGGCCGGAAGGGCAACGCCTGGAACGCCGTGATGAGCGCGTCCCGCCCGAAGAGCGTGGCGAACCACGGGACGCCGGCCGCGAGGTAGCGCTCGCCCGCCGCCGGCCCGTCGTTCATGAGCAGGCGCAGGTCGGACACCGAGCGCTTCACGACGAGGTTGAACAGCTCGTGGTCGCTGGCGACGGCCGCCGTCCCGCGCTCCCAGGCGTGGTAGGCGCCTGCCCCTTCGTCGGCCGCGATGCGCGGTGCGGGCGGGAAGAGCGCCGCAAGCTCGGCGCGGCCGGTGGCGGCATCGTCGCCGGCGGCGCTCGCCGAGCGGATCGTGCCCCACACCGTCCAGCCGAGATCGCGGATGGCGCCGGGTTCGAGCTCGATCGTCCAGCGCAGGTTGATCTCGGCGCTGCGCTCCTCGCTGGTCGAGACCGCGATGTCGGCCGGGTCGCTGAAGGCGATGTGGGTGGACTGGCGGACGTCGTCGAGGCCGTCGTAGCGGAACGTCACCCGCCGATCGGTCACCGCGACCGGGAGCATCCGGCCGCGACCGTGCCGCGGGTAGCCGCGCACCTCGAAGATGTCCGCCCCGTCGGAGCCGAGCTCCAGCTCGAGCCGAGCCGTGATGGGCCGCTCGGCGTGATTGACCACGCGGATCCGCTCCTGCAGGCCGTCCGAGCCGATCAGCCGGTCGCGCGTGATCCCGATCGTCCGGCCGCTGACCTCGTCGAGGGGGTGGACCTTGGCATCCGGGTTGCGGTCGGCCGACGGGTTGGTCATGACGACGCCACCGCGGAAGTTGCCGCCGACCGAGCCCTGGAGCAGGACCGGGCGCTCCCCGCCGACGCGCAGGACCGCGCACGACAACAGGCGGCTGTCGCCTTTGTACAGGCCCATCCCGCGCGAGTCGGGGTGGATGTCGCCGAACGCATCGGTCAGCAGGTACAGGTTGCCGTGCTTGAGGACCTGGACCGACCCGAGGTCCGTCGCCCGGGTGATGGGGCGGTCGCGTGGCGGCAGGAACCGGACCTCGGCCGCGGTCGGTGGGTCAGCCGGCGTCGGGACGTCCGCCGGCGGGGCCGAGCCCGGCGATCCGGGTGCGGTGACGATCGGCGCGGTCGCGGCGGCCACCTCGGGCGCCGGCGGGACGGCCGGCCGGCGCGCGCTGGTCTCGCTCATCGTGAGCCGTTCCCCTCGTCGCCCCCGGTCACGGCGACGAGGCGCTCGGCCTGGTCGGCCATGACCAGCGCGTCGATGAGGTCGTCGACGTCGCCGTCCATGACGCCCGGCAGGTTGTGCAACGTCTTCCCGATCCGATGGTCCGTGACCCGGTCCTGGGGGAAGTTGTAGGTCCGGACCTTGTCGCTGCGGTCGCCGCTCCCGACCATCGACCGGCGCGCAGCGGAATCGGCCGCCCGCTGCTTCTGGATCTCGAGATCGAGCAGGCGCGAGCGCAGCACGGACATCGCCTTCGCCTTGTTCTTGTGCTGGCTCTTCTCGTCCTGGATCTCGACGACCAGCCCGCTCGGCAGGTGGGTGATGCGGACCGCCGAGTCCGTGGTGTTGACGGACTGGCCGCCCGGACCGGAGGAGCGTTTGACATCGATGCGGAGGTCCCGCTCCTCGTCGATCTCGATCTCGACCTCGTCGGCCTCGGGCATGACCACGACGGTCGCGGTCGAGGTGTGGATCCGGCCGGACGACTCGGTCGCGGGGATGCGCTGGACGCGATGCACCCCGCCCTCGAACTTGAGGCGGCTGTAGGCTCCGTCGCCGCGGACCTGGACGATCGCTTCCTTGATGCCTTCGATGCCGGTCTCGTTGAGGCTCATGACCTCGGTCGCGAAGCGATGGCGCGCGGCGTAGCGCAGGTACAGGCGCAGGAGCTCGGCCGCGAAGAGCGCGGCTTCCTCGCCACCGGCACCGGCCCGGATCTCGAGGATGACGTCGCGGTCGTCATTCGGGTCGCGCGGCAGGAGCAGCACCTTGAGCCCCTCGATCAGCTCCGTCTCCTCGGCCTCGAGGCGGGTGATCTCGTCGCGGGCCATGCCCGCCATCTCGTCGTCGGCACCGGCCGTATCGCGAAGCTCGCGGGCGCCGGCGAGCTCGGTGCGGGTCGCCTCCAGGTGCCGGTAGGCCTCGACCGTGGGCTGCAGCCGCGACAGCTCCTTGCCGAGCCGGCGGATCTCGGAGGGATCGGCGCTGACCTCCGGCCGCGACAGCTGTGCCTGGACCTCGTCGTACTGCCCGGCGATCTCCGCCAGCGTGGCGTCGAGGTCGCTCATGCGATCGCGGGTGGATCGTCCGGGTCGGGGCTCGTGAGCGGCTCACCGGCCGGCGGGACCGCCTCTGCGGCGTCATCGTCGGTCGTGTCGCCGAAGTGCATGGGCGAGCGCTCGAAGTCGGTCGAGCCGGACGGGACGGTGTTCCCGTCGGCGACGAGCGCCTCCTGCATCGAGGTGATGGCGACCTCGATCATGTCGTCCTCGGGCTGCTTGGTCGTGATGAGCTGGACCAGGATGCCCGGGTAGAGGATGACCTTGACGATCGGGTTGGAGCGGTGGCGCGCCCCGAACTTGAGCAGCTCGTAGCCGATCCCGGCGAGGACCGGGATGAGCAGGATGCGACTCGCGATCATGATCAGCGGCGGCTGGCGCCCGACCAGCGAGAAGGCCAGGATCGACAGGATGATGACGATCACCAGGAACTCGGTGCCGCAGCGCTGGTGCGCGGTCGGGTACTTGCGGACCTCGTCGACCGTCAGCGGATCGCCGGCCTCCAAGGCGTGGATCGTCATGTGCTCGGCGCCGTGGTACTGGAACACGCGACGCACGTCCGGCGCCCGCCCGATGATGGCGAGGTAGCCCAGGAAGATCGCGACCCGGACCAGGCCCTCGACGAGGTGCTGGACGAAGCCGTTGTCGACGTTGGCCGTGGTGACGCTCGCGATGAGCAGCGGGAGCAGGAAGAAGATGCCGATGCCGGCCACCAGGGTGAGCAGGAGCATCAACGCGACCGAGCCCTTGCCGAGCTCGACGCCGTCCTCCTGGGCCTGGACGTTGGCGCTGCGGATCAGCCAGCGCGTCCCGATGACGAGCGTCTCGTACAGGACGACGAGGCCACGGATGAACGGCCATTTGGACGCGCGATTGCCGTGGACCCCTGAGTCGAGCCGCTCGGTGGCGGTGACGATCCGGCCGTCGGGATGGCGGAGGGCCACGGCGATCGCATCGCGACCGCGCATGAGGACGCCCTCCATGAGGGCCTGCCCCCCGTAGGCGTAGTTGGGTTGTGACATCGCGGCAAGTCTACCGGCCCCGGCGAGCAGCGGCCGGAATCACGACGACCGGCCCGTCGGGCCGGTCGTCATCGATGGCGTGATCGCGCTGGCTAGGTGCGGGCCTGGCGCTCCAGGCGCTTCTGGAAGCGCTCGACCTGGCCGGCCGTGTCGATGATGTTCTGCGTGCCCGTGAAGAACGGATGGCAGTTGCTGCACACATCGACGCGCAGCTCGGGCCGGGTGGACCCGACGGTCCACTCGCGGCCGCACGAGCCGCAATGGACCTTGGCTTCGTAATACTTGGGATGGATGTCCGGCTTCACGGTGTTGCTCTCCTCCGACGTCGTCCGTGCGGGGACATCGCCCCGCCGGTGATCGCCGGCTACGTCCGGTGGGTCAGGCCGCGGTCAGGCGGTCGCCGCGGCGGTCTCGACCGCCTCGACCCGGATGCGCTTCTTGTTCTTGGTGGCGTGTTCGAAATGGACCTTGCCGGTCACGGTCGCGAAGACCGTGTAATCCCTGCCGAGACCCGTGCCGGGGCCGGCGAGGAAGGTCATGCCGCGCTGGCGGACGATGATCGAGCCGGCCGGGACGAGCTGGCCGTCGCCGGCCTTCACGCCCAGGCGCTGGCCGACGCTGTCGCGGCCGTTCTTGACGCTGCCGCCTGCCTTCTTGTGGGCCATGTCGTCTACTCGTCCTTCTTGGTGGCGCGCTTCGGCGCGCTCTTCTTCGGCGCGTCGGTCGCCTCGTCGGCGGCGTCCGCGGCCTTCGCCTTGGTCGTCGTCTTCTTCGCGGCCGGCTTGGCCTCGGCCTTGGCGGCGGCCGGCTTGGCCTCCGCCTTGGTCGTCTTCGCCGGCGCGGCCTCGGCCTTCTCGGCCTTCTCGGCCTTCTCGGTCTTGGCGGTCTTCGTCGCCGTCGCCTTGGCCGGGGTCGCCTTGGCGGTGGTCGCCTTGGTCGTCTTGGCCGGCGCCGCCAACTTGGCCGCGAGCTCGGCGTCCTTGGCGGCCTGCGCGGCGGCGGCCTCCTCGAGACGCTGGCGCTCGGTCTTGGCGTCCGAGTCGGCCTTCGCCGCCGTCTTGGCCGCGGACTTGCCGCCGAACGTGATGTCGTTGATGCGCAGGATCGTCAGCTCCTGGCGATGGCCCTTCTTGACCCGGCTGCGGGCCTTGGGGCGGTACTTGAAGGCGATGAGCTTCTCGCCGCGCGCCTGACGGACGACCTCGGCGCTGACGGCGGCACCTTCGACGACGGGCTGGCCGATCGTCGCGTCATCGCCGTCGGCGACCAGCAGGACGCGTTCCAGGGTGACGGTCTTGCCGGGCTCGACGTCGAGGAGCTCGACCGCGAACTCGGTGCCGACTTCGACGCGGTATTGCTTCCCGCCGGTCTCGATGACTGCGTACATGGACCCTTCCGGAGTTTCGTGTGGCGACCGCGGGCGACGCGCGTGGCGATCGGGCTGTGGGACATGGGATGACGCCCGGCATCGGCCGGGGCGCGGACGGTGGAGTGTACGGCGAGATGGCCGCGTCGGTCAATCGAGGATGGGTCGATCCGCGCGTGGGGTATCGAGCTCGTCGGCGAGCAGCAGCCGCTCGCGGACGATCGCCACGGGCTCGAGCGGCATACGGGCAAGGTCCGCGAGCGCCGCGACGACCGCCTCCGGCCGGCCGGTCCCGAGCTCCGGGTGGAACCGCGTCCGGGTGACCAGGACCGCGGGCGGACCGGCGTCGGCCACCGCGAGGTCGATCACGAGTGGCCGCAGGTCGTAGGCGACGACGCCATTGCCCTTGGGACGCTCGCGCGGGATCCGCGGCGCCTCCAACAGTTCAGCCGCGGCCGCGCGGAGGGCCGCGACGTCGGGCTCGCCGCCAAGCACGATCCGATAGTCGGCGGCCGCCACGCGCCCGGCCAATGGCGGGCCGGCCAGCCAGACGTCCTGCAGGTCGACCAGCCGCCAGCCCGCGGGCAGCACCGGCACCAGCGCTTCGCGGACCCGCCACACCGGCCAGCGCTCGGTCAGCACGACGTCGACGAGCTCGCCGTCCGCGGCCATGCCGACCGGCAGCGGGGCACCGAACGAGATCCGCGGCCGCGGACTCGACCCGTCGCTCCACGCCACGGGCAGACCGGCGGCACGGATCGCGCCCTCCCACGCCTCGGCGAGCTCGCGCTGGGCGAGGGGCGGAGCATCGGCGCCACGCGCGAGCACGAGTCGCCAGCGCTGGCGCGCGACGGGCGGCTCGCTGGCAGCCTCGACCGGCGGCGTAACGGGGTCGTCAGGCGCCGCGCTGGGGGGCGGGTCGGCGGTCGGCTGGTCGTGCACCTCTGGTAGTCTGCCCGACGATGGACGAGCCCGACCGGTCGAAGCCCGCTGGTCCACCCGCGGCCGGTGCGTCAGCCACGACCGGAGGCGCCACCCCCGCGTCCGGACCGGGCCTCACGGCAGCAGCCGCCGCCGGACCGGCCCTCACGGCCGAAGCCGCGACCGCGGCCTGGGTCGCGGACCTGCCGCCACCGCCGTTCGTCGACCCCGCGTCGCCGCCGACCG
The DNA here is from genome assembly GCA_963828965.1 of uncultured Chloroflexia bacterium. GTDB lineage: Bacteria > Chloroflexota > Limnocylindria > Limnocylindrales > CSP1-4 > SPCO01. The sequence goes on along the minus strand of CAWHGL010000001.1, from coordinate 43,911 downwards.
ATCCGCGCTTCGCCCATCTGTCCCCGCGCGTGGCGCTGCTCATCGGGGCGGCGATCGTCATCGGCCTGCTGCTCTGGATGGCCCGCGACAGCGTCCGCCCGTTCGTGCTCGGCCTGCTGCTCGTGTACCTCCTGGACCCACCGGTCCGCTGGCTGGCCCGACGCGGCGTGCGACGGACCTTCGCCATCGCCATCGTCTACATCACCGCGTTCCTCGCCTTCATCGAGTTCCTCAACCTGACGCTGACCCCGCTCATCAACGAGCTCATCCAGTTCATCGAGGACTTCCCCGCGCTGGTCGTCCAGTTCCAGGGCCAGCTCGACCGCCTCAGCGAGTTCTACGCGCGGCTCCAGATCCCGTCGGCCATCCGCGAGTGGATCGATGCGGCCGTCGCGGGCACCGCCCAGGGCGGGTCCGGGGGGCCGGCCTTCGACCCGTCCGCGCTGCTGCCCCTGATCACCGGCGCCGGGAGCTTCCTCGGCGCGATCTTCGGCTACGTCATCCTGCCCGTCTGGGTGTTCTACCTGCTCAAGGACCGCGTCTCGCTCACCGCGCAGTTCGACGAGGCCCTGCCGAAGACCTGGCGGTTCGACGTGTGGGCCGTCGTGCGGCTCGTCGAGCGGGTGTTCGGCCAATGGGTCCGCGGCCAGCTCATCCTCGGCCTGGCCGTCGGCATCGCGACGTTCGTCGGGTTGATGGTCCTGAGCGTCGTCGTGAACCCGGTGTTCGGCCGCTACGCCGTCCTGCTGTCGGTCATCGCCGGCATCCTCGAGCTCGTCCCGATCATCGGACCGATCATCTCGGCGATCCCGGCCGTGCTGCTGGCGGCGACCGCGGGCATCGAGTCGGTCGTCGCGGCGCTGATCCTGTACACCATGATCCAGCAGGTCGAGAACAACTTCCTCGTGCCCAAGATCCAGGGCGACGCCGTCGAGCTCCATCCGGCGGCGGTCGTCTTCGCGATCGTCATCGGCGGTGCCTTGGCCGGCCTCATCGGGGCGATCCTCGCGCTGCCCATCCTGGCCGCCTTCCGTGACGTCGTTCGCTATCTCTTCCGCCGCCTCAGCCCGGACGCCCCCGAAGCGCTCGTCGACTCGATCCACGGCCTCGGGCTGGAGCGCCATCCGGGGCTGCCGGGCCAGCGGCCGGTCGTCGACGTCCCGGACGGGAGCCCCGTCGGATGAGCGAGCCCGCCGACGCCTACAAGACCCTCCAGGTCGACCACGAGGCGGAGGACGAGGTCATCGTCGCGGCCTATCGGCGGCTCGCACGCAAGTACCACCCGGACGTCGCGTCTGGAGACGATGCCGCGGCCAGGATGGCGGCCATCAACGCCGCATTCGCGCTCATCGGCACCCCGGCCAAGCGGAGCGCCTATGACCTCGAACGGGCCATCCGGGCCAGGACGCCGGGCGCCGGAGGAGCGGGAACCGGAGCCGCGGGCGCCGGGACGACCGCCAGTCGCCCGGCGAGCCCAGCGGCCGCGCCGTCGAGCCATCGACCGCCGACGTCGCCGCCCTCGAGCACCGGCGCCCGACCCGCACCGCCCCCGCCAGCGAAGCCACGCGAGCCCGAGCACGTCTCGCGCGACTGGACGAGCGGTCGCTCGTCGGTCGGGGGTGGCTACGAGCCCTCGATGCGGACCAGCGACGGGACGGGCGCGGCCGGTCCACCGCCCGGCCATCCCTCGGGGAGCGTCCTGACCTTCGGGCGCTACGCCGGGTGGTCGCTCGGCGAGATCGCCCGGTCCGACCTCGAGTTCGTCGAATGGCTCGACCGGATGCCCATCGGACGCCCGTACCGCGACGAGATCGACGTGATCCTGCGCAAGACCGGCCGGCGACGCTCGGCACCGGCCGAGGCGAGCGACCGACGCGGGCTATTCCGCCGGCGCTAGCGCCTGGCCGAGTGGACCGGTGCGTAGCGCGGGACACGACCGGGCGCGTCACCACTCCGCTCGGTTCTGGCGGATGTTGATCGATTGGAGGATGCCCAGGCCGAGCGCCATGCTCACCAGTGAGGCGCCGCCGTGGGTCACGAACGGCAGCGGGATGCCGGTGATCGGCATGATCCCCATGACCATCCCGACGTTGACCACGAGCTGGAACAGGACCATCGAGGCCATCCCGGCCGCGAACATCGTGCCGAACGGGTCGCGCGACCGCCAGCCGGCGACGAGGATCCGCCAGATGAGCAGCACGAACAGCCCGAACAGGACCATCGCCCCGATGAAGCCCAGCTCCTCGGCCAGGATCGCGAATACGAAGTCGGTGGCCTGGACCGGCAGGAAGTCGCCCTGGGCCTGCGTCCCGTTGGTCAGGCCCTTGCCCATCCACCCACCCGAGCCGATCGCGATCTGCGACTGGTAGAGCTGGTAGCCGGCGCCCTGCAGGTCCTTGTCCGCGGACAGGAACGAGGTCAGCCGTTCCTTTTGATAGTCGCGCAGGATGTAGGTCCAGGCGATCGGCACCATCGCGACGACCCCGGCCGCCAGCGCGAGCAGCCAGCGCAGACTGGCCCCGGACATCCAGAGCATCCCGGCCAGGATCCCGGCGAAGACGAGCGATGTCCCGAGGTCGGGCTGGAGCATGACCAGGACGAGCGGCGGACCGACCAGGAGGCACGCGCCCAGGATCGCCCCGAGCGAATCCAGACGGCCCTCGCGGCTCGCCAGGTAGTTGGCCAGGACGATGATCATGAGGATCTTGGCGAGCTCGCTGAACTGGAACGTGAACGGCCCGACGCTGATCCAGCGGGCGGACCCGCCGACGCCGCTGCCGATGGCCAGCGTCAGGACGAGGATGCCGAGCTGGAGCGCGTAGACCGGCCACGCCAGCGTCTTGAACCAGTGGTAGTCGAAGGCGGTCGCAAGGATGAAGGTCACCGCGGCGATGCCCGCCCACATCAGACCGCGGGTGAAGGTCGTCCCGGCATCGAGCGGGGTGCTACCGCTCTCCACGCTGTTGGTGTAGGCCATGGCCAGGCCGGTCGCCGCCAGCAGGACCGCGTACACGGCGAGCTGCAGGTCGAACGCGCGCCAGGCTGCCCCGACCGACTTGGCTGCCCAATCGGTGACGCGGACCGGCTCGGCTCGGATGACGCCCATCAGTCGTTCGAATAGAAGTTGCCGCGCCGGAGCAGCTCGGGAAGGCGGTAGTCCTTCTTGATGTCGTAGTGGAGCTGCATGAAGTACTTCACGATCTCGGTCGCCGCGTTGCCGACGGTCCGCGAGTCGTAGGCGAACGCCAGCACGACCAGCTTCGAGTCCGTGTCGTCGAACGAGCCGTGGACCGGGTCGCCCGGCGTGAAGCCGACGAACCAGGACGAATACGGCAGGCGGCCCTTGGCGTCTGGGGACCCGAACTCCGCCGTGCCGGACTTGCCGGCGATCTTGATGGGCAGGTCGACGAGGTTGTAGGTGTGGCGCAGCAGGACCGTGTTGCGCGCCGCGTTGCGCATCGTCCGCAGGACGCTCTTCTTGACCTTCAGCTTGTGCAGGACGCGCGGCTTGAAGGCACGGACCACGGAACCATCCGGCCCGGTGATGTCCTTCACGACCTGCGGCTCGTAGAGCGTGCCGCCGTTGGCCAGCGCGGCGTACGCGTTGATGAGCTGGATAGGCGTGACCGCGTCATAGCCCTGGCCGATGCCAGCCTGATAGGTCTCGCCGGCGAACATCGGTGCGCCGAGCGCGTCCTGCTTCCATTCGTTGGTCGGGACGATGCCCGACACCTCTCCGGGCAGATCGATCCCGGTCGGGGCGCCGAAGCCGTACTGATCGGCCCAGTAGCCGAGCCGGTCGCTGCCGAGCATGCCGGCCACCTGGTAGAAGAACGTGTCGCTCGAATGGCCGAAGCCGCAGTAGATGTTGCAAGGGCCCCAGCCGCGGTGGTTCCACTCGTAGAACTTCGTCCCGCCGAGCGTGAGGTAGCCCTTCGTGCGGACCCGCGTCGACGCGGTGATCTTCCGGTCGCCGAGCCCACCCGTGCCCGTCACGAGCTTGTACGTGGAACCCGGGGCGTAGTGCGCCTGGACGGCGTGATTGATGAGCGGCTTGTCCTTGTCCTTGAGCAGCTTCGAGTAGGCCGATGCGCTGATGCCGCGTGAGAAGAGGTTGTTGTCGTAGGTCGGCAGGCTGACCATGGCCAGGATCTGGCCGTTCTGCGGGTTCATCGCGATCACGACCCCGCGGGTCATGCCGATCTTCTTCATCGCCCAGCGGAGCGCCTTCTCGGCGTCCTTTTGGGCCTGGGTGTCGATGGTCAGCGTCAGCGACTCGCCCGGCTGCGCCTGGCTGACAGTCCGCAGGACCTGTGTCCGTCGGCCCGTCGCATCGCGCTCCACGCTCTGGGAACCGTACGTGCCGCGCAGCTGCGTCTCGTATTCCTTCTCGATGCCGACCTTGCCGATGAGATCGTCGGGCTGGTAGCCGACGTCGCGCAGGTCGGGCAGCTGCTCGGCAGAGACCGGCCCGGTATAGCCGAGGAGCTGCGAATAGAGCGGCCCGTCGGTGTACTCGCGGCGCGCCTCGACGGCCACCTCGACCCCGGGCAGGTCGAAGCCGGCCTCGGAGATGAGGTTGGCGGTCGATTGGTCGACGTCCTGGGCGATGCGCACGAGGTCGAACGCGGAACCGGGGTTGCCGTCGATCGTCGCGTTGATGACCGCCGCATCCATCTTGAGCAGGGCGGCCAGGCGGGTCACGACCGCGTCGCGCTGCGGGTCGGGCAGGTCGGACGGACGGAGCTTGACCGAGAAGGTCGGCACGTTCGAGACGAGCAGCCGGCCGTCGCGGTCGTAGATCAGCCCCCGCGGCGCGGGGATGGGCTCGAGCACGGTCCGGTTGGCGGTCGACAGTGCCTTGTACTGCGTGCCGTTGGTGACCTGCAGGTAGAACAGTCGCGCGGTCAGCGTCCCGACGCCGAGCACGACGATGAGCGCGAACACGATGAACCGGGACAGGCGCCGAACCGGTTCGCGACGCCCGTCGAGGTAGGTGTTCACCAGTCGACCCGCTCCTGGTCCATGCGTCGATCGTGCACGGCGATCACGAGCGGCCCGACGATGGCGGCGAGGACGGCGTCATAGATCGCGCTGGGCAGCACCGTGGACAGCGGATCGGCGACCGGGAGCGGAGCGCCCAGGGCGCCGAAGGTGACGAACAGGATCATCGAATACCCGATGCTGAGGACGAAGACCGCGCCGATCGGGACGATCGGGCGCAGTCGCGCGAAGGATCTGGCCAGGATCGACGCACCCCCGACGCAGAGCAGGAGCGCGAACGACGACGAGCCGAGTGGTCGTTGTGCGATGACATCCAGTGCAAGACCGCCGACGAAGGCCCAGACCAGGCCGGCTTCCAGACCGACCGCGATCGTCACGACGACGGCGAACACGAGCACCAGATTCGGCGTCGCGTCCCCGATCCGCAGATATGGACCGACGGTCAGTTCCAGCAGGGCCGTCACCACCGCGCCGACCGCAGCGAGCAACAAGGTCATGGGAGGGGTCGGATCCTCGGCGAAACGGCCAAAAGGGTCGCGCCCTCCCTGCCCGGTCCTCGAGACGATGGATTCGGCGGCGACGTCTGGCGCGCAGTATCCCATGGAAGAGCGGAACGCGGCAACGGCCGTCATGGAGACCCCGGCAGTCCGCGTAACGCGCCTGGCGTATCGCGCCGAGGTCGCAAACCGGCCTCGGCGGCTGTTTCACGTGAAACATCGCCCTGATGAGTCGCAGCTACGCGAGCCGATGCGATGCTCGGGCCCACGCCGGAACGAGGTCCGACCGCTTGCGATGGTAGAATCCATTCTCGTGAGAGCGCACCGAGCAGGCCACTGAGTGGGCCAAACGATCGCCTGCGCGAACCAGAAGGGCGGCGTCGGCAAGACCACGACCGTGGTGAACCTCGCGAGTTACCTCGCGATCGCCGGGGACCGCGTCCTGGTCATCGACCTCGACCCCCAGGGGAACGCCACCAGTGGCTTCGGCATCGACCGCGGCACGCTCGAACGGTCCGTCTACGACGCGGTCGTCGACGGGCAGGATCTCGGGAGCCTCATCGGCAGTTCGTCCGCACCGGGCGTGGACCTCATCCCGGCGTCGATCGCGCTCGCCGGGGCCGAGGTCGAGCTCGCCGGCGTCGATGCACGGGAACGCCGTCTCCGCCGCCTCCTCGAACCAGTCGTACCGGCCTACGACGTCATCTTCATCGACAGCCCGCCGTCACTCGGGCTCCTGACCGTCAATGCGCTCACCGCCGCCGACGCGGTGCTCGTCCCGCTCCAATGTGAGTACTACGCGCTCGAAGGACTGACCCAACTGCTTGCCACCGTCGACCTCGTCCGTGATCACCTCAACCCCGGCCTCGCCCTCGACGGCGTCGTGCTGACCATGGCCGACGCCCGCACGAACCTGTCCGCTGACGTCGAGGCGGAGGCGCGCCGTCACCTCGGAACGAAGGTCTACGAAACCGTCGTGCCTCGTAGCGTGCGGCTCTCCGAGGCGCCGAGCCATGGTCTGCCCATCAGCCGGTATGCACCCGACTCGCGCGGCGCCATCGCCTACGCCGAGCTGGCCCGCGAGCACCGCGCACGCGCCGGTCGCGGCTTGGCGGCAACACCGCCGCTCGAGACCACGCCACCCGCCGAAGCCCTGGTGCTGTCATGACCGTTCGACCGGAGCGTAGCCAGGGCCTCGGCCGCGGCCTCGCGGCGCTCATCCCCCAGCGCGCTCCGGGCCAGGCCGGCCCGGTCGAGATCGCCGTCGACCGCATCCGACCGAACCCATACCAGCCGAGACGCCAGTTCGATGCGGCCGAGCTCGAGACTTTGACCGCGAGCATCCGCGAGCACGGCGTGCTCCAGCCCGTGCTCGTCACCGAGGCCCTCGATGGCTACGAGCTCGTCGCCGGCGAGCGCCGCCTGCGGGCGGCCCGGGCCGCCGGCCTCGAACGCATCCCGGCCATCGTCCGGCAGCTCGACGACCGCTCCCGGCTGGAGCTCGCGCTCGTCGAGAACCTCCAGCGCGAGGACCTCGATCCGATCGAGGCCGCGCACGGCTTCCGGCGGCTGATCGACGAGTTCGCGTTCACCCACGAGCAGATCGCCAGCCGCATCGGGCGGGCGCGCTCGACCGTGGCGAACACCCTGCGCCTGCTCGACCTGTCGGCGGCCGTGCAGACCGCGCTGGCGGAGCGACGCCTGACCGAGGGCCATGCCCGCGCGCTCGGTGGCCTGTCCGTCGATCACCAGGAGCACGTCCTGGGCACCGTCATCGACCAGGACCTGTCCGTGCGCCAGACCGAGGAACTCGTTCGCCGGCTGCGCGAGCCGAAGGTCGCGACCCTCGCGACGCGCCCCGCCAAAGCGGGCACGGATCCCGATCTCGAGCGCGTCGAGGAGGAGCTGCGGCGGTCCCTCGGGACCAAGGTGAGCCTGGCCCGCTCGCGCAAGGGCGGCCGCATCGTGATCGAGTACTACAGCGACGAAGAGCTCGGACGTTTGTACGAGCGACTGACCGGAGGGACCGCGTGACCGAAGAAGCCACCACGAGCGCCGCGACCGGGTCGAACGGGCGCAGCAAGCGCACGCGTGCGGCCGGTTCGGACTACGGCGCGTCCAGCATCCAGGTCCTCGAGGGCCTCGAGGCGGTCCGCAAGCGACCGGGCATGTACATCGGCTCGACCGACGTGCGCGGCCTCCATCACCTGGTCTGGGAAGTCGTCGACAACTCGATCGACGAGGCGATGGCCGGTCAGGCCACGACCATCCGCGTCACCATCACGAACGACGGCATGGTCACGGTCGTGGACGACGGACGCGGCGTGCCCGTCGGCAAGCACTCGACCGGCAAGGACGCCCTCGAGGTCGTGCATACCGTGCTGCACGCCGGCGGCAAGTTCGGCGGCGGCGGCTACAAGGTCAGCGGCGGCCTCCACGGCGTCGGCGTCTCCGTCGTGAATGCCCTGAGCTCGTGGATGCGCGTCGAATCGGCGCGCGACGGTCATGTCTGGGCCCAGGAATACGAGCGCGGCAAGCCGAAGACCAGCGTCATCAAGATCGGCCCGCAGGGCGACCGGCGCGGCACGACGACGAGCTTCCGCGCCGATGCCGACATGTTCGAGACGACGGAGTTCTCATTCGAGACGATCAGCCAGCGCCTGCGCGAGTCCGCCTATCTCACCAAGGGCGTCTGGATCACCCTGCTGGACGAGCGGATCGAGCGCGAGCGGTCGTTCTACTTCGAGGGCGGCCTCCAGTCGTTCGTCCGGCACCTCAACCGGAACAAGGAGTCCCTCCATACCCGCCCGATCTACGTCGAGCGCAAGGAAGGCTCTACCGCCGTCGAGGTCGCGCTCCAGTACAACGACACGTACACCGAGAACGTCCTCGCCTTCGCCAACAACATCAACACGCCCGACGGCGGCAGCCACGTCACCGGCTTCCGGGCCGCGCTCACGAGCTCGCTCAACGACTGGGCGCGGCGCGCCGGCGTACTCAAGGACAACGACAGCAACCTGTCGGGCGATGACGTCCGCGAGGGCCTGACCGCGGTCATCAGCGTCAAGCTCACCGACCCGCAGTTCGAGGGCCAGACCAAGGCCAAGCTGGGCAACCCCGAGGTCAAGGGCCAGGTCCAGACCGCGGTCGCCGACAGCCTCGGGCAGTACCTCGACGAGAACCCCGCCGACGGCCGACGCATCATCGAGAAGTGCCTGACCGCGGCGCGCGCCCGCGAGGCCGCCCGCAAGGCGCGTGACCTCGTCATCCGCAAGGGCGCGCTCGACGGGATGAGCCTGCCCGGCAAGCTGGCCGACTGCCAGGAACGGGATCCGGCTCGCAGCGAGCTCTACATCGTCGAGGGCGACTCGGCCGGTGGGTCGGCGAAGCAGGGTCGCGACCGGCGGTTCCAGGCCGTCCTGCCGCTGCGCGGCAAGCTGCTCAACGTCGAGAAGGCCCGCCTCGACAAGATCCTCTCGAGCGAGAACGTCCGCCCGCTGATCATCGCGCTGGGCGCCGGCATCGGGGAGAGCTTCGATCTGGCGAAGCTGCGCTACCACCGGATCATCATCATGACCGACGCCGACGTGGACGGCGCCCACATCCGGACCCTGCTCCTGACCTTCTTCTACCGGCACATGCCGCAGGTCATCGAGAACGGCTACCTGTACATCGCCCAGCCGCCGCTCTATCGCGTGAGCACCGGCAAGGTCACCCGCTATGCCCAGAACGAGGCCGAGCGCGAGAAGATCATCAAGGACTTCAACGTCAAGAACCTGTCCGTCCAGCGGTTCAAGGGCCTGGGCGAGATGAACGCCGATCAGCTCTGGGACACGACGATGAACCCGGAGACACGAACGCTCCTCCGCGTGGACGGGGAGAACGCCGCTCTTGCCGACGAGATCTTCACGATGCTCATGGGCGAGAAGGTCGCGCCGCGCAAGGAGTTCATCAAGACCGAGGCGCGCAAGGTGCAGAACCTTGACGTCTGATGCCCGCGTGATCGACGTCCCGGGCGTCGCCCGGTTCGAGGTCGCGCCGCATCACTGCTTCGCGTGCGGGACGCTCAACACCCAGGGCATGGGGCTGGTCCTGCACGTCGAGCCGAGCCGGGCCTGGACGGAGCTGACCCTGGAGCCGCGATTCCAGGGCTGGGACGGGATCGCCCACGGCGGCATCCTGTGCACGGTGCTGGACGAGGTCATGGCCTGGTCACTGGCCGGCGCCGACAACTGGGGCGTCACGGCCCGGATGAGTGTCGAGTTCCGCAAGCCCGTCCCGCTCGATACGCCCCTGCGGGCGGATGGATGGATCACCGACCAGCGTCGACGTGTCATCGCGACCGCCGGACGGATCGTCGACGTCGCCACCGGCACGGAGCTCGCTCGCTCGACCGGCACGTACGTCGCCGCCGACGAAGGACGCAAGGCCGAGCTGCGCGCCCGGTATGGCTTCCGCGCCGCCACGCCCGCCCCGGTGGCGGGGACCGGCGACGGCGTCGACGGGGGTCGCGTATGAGCTCGATGACCACCGAACGCGCCGTCGCGTTCGTCGCCGAGCACAAGCCGCGGGCCGAGACCCTGGGCCGCGACCTGGCCGACCACATCGGCGACCCCGACGCGTTCGCGACCGCCCTGCGAGCGGCCTTCATCGAGCTGGCCGACCCCGAGTACCTCGAGGGTCAGCATCGGGTCGCCCCCGGTCTCGGCCTCGTCCACGGCGTGCGCTGGCCGCTCATGGCGGCGATCGCCCGCGGGCTTCCGCCAGGCCACGCGGGGCGATCGGCCCACCACGCTGCTGTTCGTGGCCGATCGGCTGTTCCGCGAGCCCGAGCTCGAGGCCCGCTGGTTCGCCTTCGGCCTCCTGGAGCGCACGCTGCCCGCCGACGCCGAGCGGACCTGGCAGCTCCTCCGTCGAGCCGCCCGCGAAGCCGCCGACTGGATCACCGTCGACAGCCTCGCCCATCCGTACGGCATCGGCATCGCGGCGGAACCCTATCGCTGGGCCGAGCTCGAGCAGCTCGTGTTCTCGCCCTCGCCGTGGGAGCGCCGGCTCATCGGCTCGACCATCGCGACGATGACCCATGGCACCCGCCGGACCGGCCATGCGCCGGGGCTGGTCGCCGATGCCCTGCGCCTGCTCGGCCAGCTGATGGGCGACGCCGCTCCCGACGTCCAGAAGGCGCTGTCGTGGGCCTACCGCTCGCTGGCCCAGCTCGACGGCCCGGCCACGCTCGCCGCGCTCGAGCACGAGACCGACCTCGCGGTCGCCGGCTCCGACGGCCATCGGGCGTGGGTCATCCGTGACACGCTGTCCAAGCTCGATCCCGCTGCGGCCGCGCGTCTGCGCGACCGGCTTGGCGGCATCCGCAAGCGTCCCGGCGCCGCGTCCACGTCCGACGCATCCGCCACCGCCGCACGCTTCGGTGGCCTGCCCGATCCCCGCTTCCATCCCGAACCACCGCTCGCATGAGCAGGAGTGACCGACCGTGACCGACGACATGGGCAACGTCCGCGCCATCCGCATCGAGGACGAGATGCGCGTCTCGTACCTCGACTACGCGATGAGCGTGATCGTGGCCCGCGCCCTGCCGGATGTCCGCGACGGCCTCAAGCCGGTCCACCGCCGGATCCTGTTCACGATGGGCGAGATGGGCCTGTCGGCGACGAGCTCGTACCGCAAGTGCGCGGCGATCGTCGGCGAGGTGATGGGCAAGTACCACCCGCACGGCGACGTGGCCCTCTACGACGCCCTCGTGCGGCTGGCCCAGGACTTCTCGATGCGCTACCCGCTCGTCGACGGCCAGGGCAACTTCGGCTCGGTCGACGGCGACAGTGCGGCGGCGATGCGCTACACGGAGGCGCGCCTGACCGGCATCGCCGCCGAGATGCTCGCCGACATCGACAAGGAGACCGTCGACTTCGTCGACAACTACGACGGGACCCAGAAGCAGCCATCGGTCCTGCCGGCGAAGCTCCCGAACCTGCTCATCAACGGCAGCTCGGGCATCGCGGTCGGGATGGCGACCAACATCCCGCCGCACCACCTCGGTGAGATCGTCGACGCGACCGTCGCCCTCATCGACGACCCGGACCTCACCTCCGACGACCTGTGCAAGTTCGTCATGGGTCCGGACTTCCCGACCGGCGGCACGATCTTCCGGTTCGAGAAGCAGCGCAACGTCCTGACCGGCGAGTGGGAGACGGTCGACGCGATCCGCCAGATGTACGCCCACGGCCGCGGCCGGGTCGTGATGCGCGCCCAGGTCGCCTTCGAGGAGGTCCGCGGCGATCGCACCGCGATCATCGTCACCGAGCTGCCGTACCAGGTGAACAAGGCGGCCCTGCTCGAGAAGATCGCCGACCTGGTCAAGGACAAGCGCATCGACGGCATCGCCGACCTGCGCGACGAGTCCGACCGCGACGGCATGCGCATCTACGTCGAGATCAAGCGCGACGCGAACCCGCACAAGGTGCTGAACAACCTGTTCAAGCACACCCCGATGCAGCTCGCGTTCAACATGAACATGCTCGCGCTCGTCGACGGCCAGCCCCAGACCCTGCCCCTGCGCAGTCGTGCTCCAGCACTACGTCGACCACCGCCGCGACATCGTCCGTCGCCGGACCGAGTTCGACCTCGGCAAGGCGCGCGCCCGGGCGCACATCCTCGAGGGCCTCAAGATCGCCCTCGACAACCTCGACGCGGTCATCAAGACCATCCGCGAATCGCGCGAGGTCGAGGACGCCCGCAACAACCTCATGTCGGGCTTCGACCTGTCCGAGCTGCAGGCGCAGGCCATCCTCGACATGCGTCTCGCCCGCCTGGCCGCCCTCGAGCGCAAGAAGATCGAGGACGAGTACCTCGCAGGTCATCCAGCTGATCGCCGAGCTCGAGGACATCCTCGCCAACCCGGCCCGCGTGCTGGGCATCATCAAGGACGAGCTCGCCGAGCTGAAGCGCAAGTACGCCGGCGACCGCCGCACGCGCGTCGCCGACGACGCCAGCCGCGAGATGACCGACGAGGACCTCATCGCCGACGAGGACGTCGTCGTGACGATCTCCGGCCGCGGCTACATCAAGCGCCAGCCGGTCGACACCTACCGCCGCCAGCACCGTGGCGGCAAGGGCATCATCGGCCACGTCACCCGCGAGGAGGACGCGGTCGAGCACCTGCTCGTCGCCAACACCCACGACTGGGCGCTGTTCTTCACCAACCGCGGTCGGGTGTTCTCGGCGAAGGTCCACAACGTGCCCGACGCCAGCCGCCAGGCCAAGGGCATGGCGATCATCAACCTGCCCGGCGTCCAGGTGGATTCGGGCGAGGTCCCGGTCGCGACGATCGTGCTGCCCGACTTCGAGCCCGGCCACTTCCTCGTCATGGCCACCCGCAAGGGCCACATCAAGAAGACCCCGCTCGAGCAGTTCGAACGGGTCCGCTCGACCGGCATCCGGGCGATCACCATCCACGAGGACGACGACCTTGCCTGGGTCGGCGTCTCGAGCGGCGCGGACGACATCATCCTCGCCACGGCGCAGGGCATGCTCGCCCGGTTCGAGGAGGACGAGGTCCGCCCGATGGGCCGCGACGCGGCCGGCGTCATCGGCATCCGGCTGCTCAAGCGCGAGAACGACAGCGTCGTCGCGATGAGCGTCGTCGAGCCCGACGCCGACCTGCTCGTGCTGACCGAGACCGGCTACGGCAAGCGCGTCGCCATCAGCGAGTTCCGACGCAAGCACCGCGGTGGCCAGGGCGTCCGGCTGATCGCGCTCGAGGGGCGCAAGACCGGGCCGGTCGCCGCGGTCCAGCAGGTGACCGAAGCCGACGAGGAGCTCGTCCTGATCTCCGAGGGTGGTCAGGTCATCCGCACCGAGACCAACACCGATCAACCGCTACAGCTCGGGCGCGCGCGGGGTCATCGTGATGCGCCTGGCCGAGGGCGACCGGGTCGTCGCCATCGCCGCGTTCCGTCCCGGACTTGCGGACCGCGACGGCATGGGCGACGATGGGGACCCCGGAGCGGGTCCCGGTCAGACCCCGCCATCCGGCGGTCAGTGACGCCGACCTCGGTCTTCGGCGAGCGGGAGGCGTAACCGTTGTACGCGGACCAGTTCGAGATCTATCACGGGAACGCCAACCCGGATCTGGCGCACAAGATCGCGCGCTACCTCGGCATGGAACCCGGCAAGGCCGAGGTGTTCCAGTTCGCGAACGAGAACATCTTCGTCAAGATCCTCGACAACGTCCGCGAGAAGGACGTGTTCATCGTCCAGCCGACGTCGCACCCGGTCAACCAGTCGATCATGGAGCTGCTGATCATGATCGACGCCTTCAAGCGGGCGTCGGCGGGCCGCATCACCGCGGTCATCCCGTTCTACGCGTACGGCCGCTCGGACAAGAAGGACCAGCCGCGAGTCCCGATCACGGCCCGGCTCATCGCCGACATGATCACCGTGGCGGGCGCTGACCGGGTCCTGTCGATGGACCTCCACCAGGGCCAGATCCAGGGCTTCTTCAACATCCCGGTCGACGAGCTGACGGCCGTCCACCTGCTGTCGCGACTACTTCATCAACATGCAGCTCGAGGACTGCGTCGTCGTCACCGACCTCGGCTTCGCCAAGCGCGCGCGGACGTTCGCCGAGCTGCTCGACGCGCCGCTCGCGATCATCGAGAAGCGGCGCGTCGGCAACCTCGACCGGGCCGAGCTCATGAACGTCATCGGCGACGTGCGCGGCAAGCGGGCGATCATCGTCGACGACGAGATCGACACCGGCGGGACGCTCATCGAGATCGTCCGCGCCCTCGAGCGCGAAGGCGTCACCGAGATGTACGCCTGCGCGACCCACGGCGTCCTGTCCGATCCGGCCGTGGAGCGCATCCGCGACTCGTCGCTTGCGCGAGGTCGTCATCACCGACTCGATCCCGCTGCCCGCCGTCCAAGCGCATCCCCAAGATCACGATCCTGTCCGTGGCGCCGCTCATCGGCGAGGCGATCAAGCGCATCCATCGCGGCGAGTCGGTCGGGGCGCTGTTCTCGAGCGAGGTCTCGTTCACCCAGGAGATGCTCCTGTGGGACGACTCGGCGCCGGGCGAGGGCGGCCTCGCGACGGACGGCGGCGAGCGGCGGCGCGGTCCAGCCGCCGACGACCTGCTCAGCGCGGTACCATCGGGCGACCGATGAGCCTGCAGCTGCACCGACCCGACGGCGAAGGCGGCCTCGAGCCGCGCCCGGTGACTCCCACGGACTGGCGCGACCAGCTCCGTTCTCCGCGCTGGGGCGGGACGCTTCGCCGCAACCAGGTCCCGGAGCTCAGCAACCCGGAGATGAACCCGACCTCGCGGTTCCGCTCCGTGCTGTTCTGGCTCATCCTCGGTGCGATCACGTTCGTGTTGCTCGTGGCCGGCTACGGCTCCGGCTTCTGGCAGTTCGGCCCGCCCACGGGCTGACCGGCGTTCCCCGCGGGCTGCGCCCGGAGGGGTTCGGACGGGTCTGACCGTATACTTGGCCGTCCATGCGATTCCTTTCCCGTTTCGTCGACTCGAACGACCGCGAGGTTCGACGCATCCAGCCGTGGGTCGACGAGGCCAACGGCCTCGAGGCCGAGCTCGAGGCCCTGTCCGACGACGACATCCGGGCCCAGTTCGCCGAGATCCGCGAGGAGATCCGCGCCGCGGCCACGGAAGGGAGCCGTCCGACGACGAGCTGAACCACCCCGACCCGGAGCGTCGTCGCGAGCTCCGCGCGGACCGCCGCAAGCGCGAGAACGAGGCCCTCCAGAACGCCCTCGACGAGGTCCTGCCCGAGGTCTTCGCGATGACCCGCGAGGCCATGAAGCGGACCCTCGCGATGCGGCACTTCGACGTCCAGCTCATCGGTGGGGTCGTGCTCCACCAGGGCAAGATCGCCGAGATGCGGACCGGTGAGGGCAAGACCCTCGTCGCGCCGCTGGCCGCCATCCTCAACGCGCTGACCGGCCGCGGCGTCCACGTCGTCACCGTCAACGACTACCTCGCCCGGCGCGACCCGCAGTGGATGGGCCCGGTCTTCCACTTCCTCGGCGTGAGCGTCGGGATGATCACCCACGACGCCTCGTTCGTGTTCGAGCCCGGCTTCCCGACCAACGACGAGCGGCTGCTCAACCTGCGCCCGGTCACGCGCCGCGAGGCCTACGCCGCCGACGTCACGTACGGCACGAACAACGAGTTCGGGTTCGACTACCTGCGCGACAACATGGTCATCGAGCTCGAGGAGCGGGTCCAGCGCGAGCGCAGCTTCGCCATCGTCGACGAGGTCGACAACATCCTCATCGACGAGGCCCGGACGCCGCTCATCATCAGCGGCCAGGCCGAGGAATTGGCCGACCTCTACTTCACCTTCGCCCGCCTCGTCCCGCGCCTCAAGGAGCGCCCCGAGGGCGAGGAAGAGGGCGGCGACTACTTCATCGACCTCAAGGACAAGGCCGTCAGCCCGACCGAGGACGGGCGTCGACAAGATGGAGGGCTTCCTCGGGGTCGAGAACCTCTACGACGCCGACCCGCGCCTGGCCCGCCACTTCGAGCAGGCGCTCCGGGCGCACGCCCTCTACAAGCGCGACCGGGACTACATCGTCAAGGACGGCGAGATCGTCATCGTCGACGAGTTCACCGGGCGCCAGATGCCGGGCCGGCGCTGGAGCGAGGGCCTCCACCAGGCCATCGAGGCCAAGGAGGGCCTGCGCGTCCAGCGCGAGACCGTGACCCTGGCCACGATCACCTTCCAGAACTACTTCCGCCTCTACGACAAGCTGTCGGGCATGACCGGCACGGCGATGACCGAGGCCGAGGAGTTCCACAAGATCTACAAGCTCGAGGTCGTGGCCATCCCGACCCATCGGGACATGGTCCGCGACGACTTCCCCGACCTCGTGTTCCGCGACGAGAAGGCCAAGTTCAACGCGCTCATCGACGAGATCGTCGAGATGCAGGAAGCCGGCCGGCCGGTCCTCGTCGGCACGGTCAGCGTCGAGAAGTCGGAAGTGCTGTCGACCCTGCTCAAGCGTCGCGGCATCAAGCACGAGACCCTCAACGCGAAGTTCCACGAGAAGGAGTCCGGGATCGTCGCCCAGGCCGGGCGGAGCGGCGCGATCACGATCGCGACGAACATGGCCGGCCGTGGCACGGACATCCTGCTCGGTGGCAACGCGGCGGGCCTCGCCTCCGAGGCGCTCCATCGCCAGGGCCTGAACCCGGCCGAGGTCGACGCCGCGACGATGGAGAACGCCCTCGCCGAGGCGAAGGCCATCACCGACGAGGACCACGACCGCGTCGTCAACGTCGGCGGGCTGCACATCATCGGCACCGAGCGCCACGACTCGCGGCGCATCGACAACCAGCTGCGCGGCCGTGCCGGCCGCCAGGGCGACCCGGGCTCGTCGCGCTTCTACCTGTCCCTCGACGACGACCTGATGAAGCGCTTCGCCTCCGACCGGGTCACCGGGCTCATGGAGCGGCTCGGCCTCGAGGAGGACGTCGCCATCGAGTCGCGCCTCGTCTCGAAGACGATCGAGAGCGCCCAGTCGCGCGTCGAGGGCTTCAACTTCGACATCCGCAAGCGCGTCGTCGAGTTCGACGACGTCATCAACAAGCAGCGCGAGACGATCTACGCCGAGCGCGACAAGGTCCTCCACAACGAGGAGCTGACCCAGACCGTCCGCGGCTTCCTCGACGACGAGGTCGATGCCCTGGTCGACACGCACCTGGCGGGCGAGGACCCGGACGCCTGGAGCTTCGAGGGCCTGGTGGCCGCGCTCGGCGCGATGGGCCTGACCGGCGAGGGCACGACCGAGGACGAGCTCTGGGAGATCGGCAGCCGGGACGCGATCGCAGAGCACCTGCGCGCCCTCGCCGACGAGCGGCTCGACGCCCGCGCGGCCGAGATCGGCGAGACCGACTGGGCCCAGGTCGAGCGCCTCGTGCTGCGTGCGGACCATCGACTCGCTGTGGGTCGAGCACCTCACCGAGCTCGACGACATGCGCCGTGGCATCGGCCTGCGCGGCTACGCCCAGCAGGATCCGCTCAACGAGTTCCGGCGCGAGGCGTACCAGATGTACGAGGAGTTCCGCGACCTGATCCGCCACGGCGTCGCCTCATCGATCTTCCGCGTGACCGTCCAGCGCCAGCCACCGCCCGACGCCGGGCTGTCGCAGGCCCTCGCCGCCGGCGCCGCCGCGGTGCGCGCCGGGGCGACCGGGGGCAACGGCGCGGGGCAGGCCGCTCCTGCGGCCACGGCCGTGGCATCCGGAGCCGCGGCCACGACGACCGCCGCCGCCCCCGGGTCCGCCATCGTGCGCGGCGCCGTGCCGGCGGCGCCCGCGACGCGCAACGTCCGCGAATCGCTCGGCGACGAACCCGTGGCCTCGACCACGGGCGCCGCGGCCGGCGGGGAGCCTGGCGGCGCGCGCCCGGGCTACACGCCGACCGGCGAGCGCATCGGGCGCAACGACCCGTGCTGGTGCGGATCGGGCGCCAAGTACAAGAAGTGCCACGGCCGCTGAGCGGTCCGCGGTGCTGAGGTCGATCGTGCGGGTCGCGGCCGTCGCGGGACTCGTGGCCGTCGCGGTCACCGGCTATGCCACGTACCGGATCTGGGATCAGGGCGACCCGCGACGAACGGCGTCCCGCCGACGCCATCGTGGTCATGGGCGCCGCCCAGTACGACGGCCGGCCGTCGCCGGTCTTCGCCGCGCGGATCGATCACGCCGTGGAGCTGTATCTCGACGGCGTCGCGCCGCGCCTGATCGTGACCGGCGGCAAGGCCGAGGGCGATCGCACGACCGAGGCCGCCAGCGCGCGAGCCTACGCCATCGATCACGGCGTGCCGGCGTCGGCCATCCTGGCCGAGGACCAGAGCCGGACGACGCTCGAATCCATCCGCGGCGTCGCGTCGGTGATGGCGGACCACGACCTCGCCAGCGCGGTCTTCGTGTCCGACCCGACCCACATGCTGCGCGTGCTGCGTATGGCCGGCGACGCCGGGATCGAGGGCGCCGGGTCGCCCACGAGCACGAGCCCGGTGCAGCGTGACCCGGTCGCCTGGCTGGATGCGCTGGCCCACGAGCTCGGTGCGCTCGCCGTCTACACCCTCACCGGGACCTCCCCGTAGGTCCGGGTCGCGACCCGGACGGTCGTGGCGAACGAGTGGAACCGTTTTTCCCTCTTGGCGCATCGAGCTTGGCCTCGTATACTGTGCCAAAACCTGTCGCCCAGGTCCGCTCGAGCACCATCGACAGGTCGCCCCCACCCCCCCAAGCGCCGTGCCCAGCGTGAAAAGTGAGGGAGTCCGTGAAGCAGGCCGAAGACGCCGCATTCGTCGATCTGATCGCGTGCGAGCGTGATTGCCGCTCATGCAGTTACGCCGCCGCGCTCGATTGCGACGGGAACTGCGGCGTGTGCCCCCACAATGGCTACTGTCCCTGCGTGAACCCCGTCGTCGCGCGGAGCAAGACGGCCCTTCGGCTCATCGAGCTGCGGCCCCTGCTGCTCCAGGATCTGCAGGTCCGGAACTAGGTGGACGCGTCCGCCATCCGCGACCTGGCCGAACGGATCCGGTCGACCTCGGGGCGTCTTTGACCTCGAGACCAAGCAGCAGCGGGTCAACGAGCTCGAAGGCCTGACCCAGGAGCCCGGATTCTGGGACGACCAGCGCGGCGCCCAGAAGGTCCTCCGCGAGGCCGACGGCCTGCGCACCGAGATCGACACCTGGCGTGACCTGCTGGCTCGGGTCGCCGACCTCGAGGCCGCCCTCGAGCTCCTCGACGAGACCGCCGACGCCGACTTCCAGGCGGAGCTGGAGCGCGATGCCGCATCGCTCGAGACCGATTTCCGCCGCGAGCGCACCGCTCTCCTCTTCTCCGGTGAGCACGACGAGCGGGCGGCGATCCTGACGATCAGCGCCGGTGCCGGCGGCACCGAGGCGACCGACTGGGCCGAGATGCTCCTGCGCATGTACCTGCGCTGGGCCGAGCGCCATCGATTCGCGACCGAGATCATCGACCAGCAGGAAGGCGAGCAGGCCGGGCTCAAGAGCGTGACCGTCGAGGTCGGTGGGCGGCGCGCCTACGGCTGGCTGCGCGCCGAGCGCGGCGTCCATCGCCTCGTCCGCATCAGCCCGTTCGATTCGCAGAAGCGACGCCAGACGACCTTCGCCCTGGTCGAGGTCCTGCCCGAGGTCGACGACGACATCGAGATCGAGCTCGACTGGGACGTCATCCGCGTCGACACGTATCGGGCCCAGGGCGCCGGCGGCCAGCACGTCAACAAGACCGACAGCGCCGTCCGCCTGACCCACGGCCCGACCGGCCTCGTCGTCCAGAGCCAGAACGAGCGATCGCAGACCCAGAACAAGGAGAACGCGATCAAGGTCCTCAAGGCCCGCCTCCTGGAGCGCGCCCTCGAGGAGAAGGAAGCCGAGATGCGCGCCCTCAAGGGCGAGCACGTCGAGGCCGGCTGGGGCAACCAGATCCGCAGCTACGTCCTGCATCCCTACCAGATGGTCAAGGACCTGCGGACCGGCTACGAGACCGGCAACACGTCGGCCGTGCTCGACGGTGAGCTCGACGGCTTCATGCAGGCCGAGCTCGAACGGCTGGCGACCGGTGGCGCGCTGCGCGGCGAGGATGCCGAGGCGGCCGTCTCTTGACCGCGACGGACGAGCCCAGCGCGATCAGCGAGCGTGCCCCGCTCGCCCTGACCTACCGACCGGCCCGCCCCGACGAGTTGGCGACGTGCGCCGACATCTGGCGGGTGAGCATCAACGACTACATCCGCCCGCTCGGCCAGATGGAGGTCCCGCCCGAGCAGGCGCCCCTGCTGCGCCTGTACGCCCACCTCCAGGCGACCGACCCGGACCGCTTCGTGGTCGGGACGACGCCGGATCCCGACCAACCATCGGGCGAGCGGGTCGTGGCCTTCGCCTCGGCCGTCGTGCGCGAGCGGCTGTGGTTCCTCTCGATGTGCTTCGTGCTGCCAGAGGCGCAGGGCCGCGGCGTCGGGCGCGCGCCTGCTCGAGGCCGCCGGGCGCGCCCGCCGGGAGCGACGTCGTCCGCGCCGACCGCCACCGATGCGGCGCAGCCCATCTCGAACGCCCTGTATGCGTCGCTCGGCATCGTGCCCCGCGTGCCGCTCCTGGACCTCATCGGCCACCCGACTGCAGCCCGACGCGTTCGGCGAGCTGCCGGCGGGCATCCGGCCGATCCAGTTCGAGGAGCTCGTCGGTGGGGCGCCCGGTGGCGAGGGGCACGGCCGGCTGTCCGCCGCGGTCGACGCGCTCGACCGGGCGACGCTCGGCGTCGCCCACCCGCACGATCACCGCTACCTGCGCCAGGAGGGCCGACGCGGCTGGCTGTATCACGGCCCGGACGGGTCGCCCGTGGCCTACGGGTACGCGACGGAGGCGGGCCGGGTCGGGCCCGTGGCCGCCCTCGACCCCGACCTCGTGACCCCGATCCTCGGGCACCTGACCCGGGCCGTGACGCCCCGCGGCGCGTTCGCGATGTGGCTGCCGGGGACCGCCGACCAGGCGGTCGTGGCCGCGCTCCGTGCCGGGTTCCGCCTCGACCAGTTCCCGATCCTGCTGTGCTGGGACCAGCCGTTCGCCGACCTGGCCCGCTACCTGCCGATCTCCCCCGGACTGCTCTAGACCCGACCGCACCGTACCTTCGTCCGGGGGTCGATGGCCCGGTCGTCCCGTTTGGCAGATGCCGGGGGCGGTGGTAGCCTCGGGCCTGTTGTGGCTCCCCCTGCCGTGCCCGCGGACGGAGTCGGATCGATCGGCGTCGATGGCTCCCCCCATCGGCCGCCACGCTCAGCCGCGGAGTGGCCAGTGACCATCGCCCCAGCGCCTTCGACCGCGCGTTCGCTTCGACGCCGGCTCCTCGATCGCGGCCGCGATCAGGCCTCGCAGGAGCGCGCGGTCCTCGTGCTCCACGACGTCACGAAGCAGTACCCCAACGGGAAGATCGCGCTGCGCGACGTGGACCTGGTCATCCCCGAGGGCGACTTCGTGTTCCTCGTCGGACCATCGGGCGCGGGCAAGTCGACGCTCATCAAGCTGCTGATCCGAGACGAGATCACGACCCGCGGGGATGTCGTCCTCGACGGCCAGGACCTCGCCAAGCTGCCGCGTCGCCAGGTACCGAAGATGCGCCGCAAGATCGGGATCATCTTCCAGGACTTCAAGCTGCTGCCGACCAAGACGGTCTGGGAGAACGTCGCCTTCGCGCTCGAGGTGACCGGCCATCCGCGCCGCCAGATCCGCCCCGCGGTCGATCGCGTGCTGGCCATCGTCGGCCTGTCCGCCCAGGCCCAGCAGACCCCGGCCCAGCTGTCCGGCGGCGAGCAGCAGCGCACGGCCATCGCCCGGGCGCTCGTCCACGACCCGCGGCTGATCATCGCCGACGAGCCCACCGGCAACCTCGACCCGCTCATCAGCTGGGAGATCCTGCAGCTCCTCCTGCGCATCAACGAGCTCGGGGTCACCGTGCTGATGGCGACCCACAACGCCGACGTCGTGACGGCTCTGCGCAAGCGCGTCGTGGCCCTCGAGGAAGGCCGGATCATCCGCGACGAGGTCGGTGGCGCGTACCACCGCGAGGACTGACCGCGTGATCTCCTTCATCCTGTTCAGCATCAAGCGCGCCTGGCAGGGCTTCTGGCGCAACGCCGTCATGAGCCTCGCGGCGACCGCCACGATGGTCCTGATGCTGCTCCTGCTGTCCGGGTTCTGGATCATCCAGACCGGGCTGCTCGCGGGGCTCCAGTTCACCGAGCAGAAGGTCGAGGTCGTCGCCTACCTGCAGCCGACCGTCACCGACGCCCAGGTCGCCGAACTCCAGCGACGGATCGAGACGATGCCCGTCGTCAAGGAAGCCACGTACGTCACCCGCGACGAGGCCCTTGAGCGGTTCCGCGACTCGATGAAAGCCCAGGGCCGTGAGGACCTGACCCAGGTACCTCGACAGCAACCCGCTCTACGCGAGCCTCGAGGTCAAGCTCAACGAGCCGAGCGGCATCCGCGAGGTCGGTGACGCGCTGCGCGACGACGTCAGCGTCCGCAACGTCATCAACATCGAGGACCTCGTCGACCGGGTCCTGACCGTGACCAACATCCTGCGCACGGCCGGCACGGTCCTGCTCATCGTCGTCGGCATCATCTGCCTGTTCATCATCGTGAACACGATCCGCCTGGCGGTCTTCGCCCGGTCCGAGGAGATCGAGATCATGCGCCTGGTCGGCGCGTCGGATGCCTTCATCCGCTGGCCGTTCGTGTTCGAGGGCGCGTTCGTCGGGTTCCTCGGGGCGGTCATCACGCTCGCGCGTGCTGGCGGCGTCGGCCGAGCCGCTGAGCGGGTTCATGGTCGACTTCTTCCGCATCCTGCCGCTCCAGGTCGGCTCGCTCACGCGCGACCTGTTCGTGCTCGTCATGGGCGCCGGCGTCGGGCTGGGCATCGTCGGCTCGTGGGTCTCGGTCCGGACCTACCTCATCCGCTAGCGATCGGCGCGCGCGGGCCGTCGGCCGCGTCAGCGGTCCGTTGTACGCGTTGGCGCGCGCCCGCAGAGCGAACCGTTAGGGAAGGAGCGCCAGCGAGTTCCCGGAGGTGAGCGGTGCGGGCGGAAGCCGACGCTCACGTGAACGCTGGATGGCACCATCCGGCCAGTACCACTGGCCCGTCGGCCCCGCTCGGGGACTCGATGTACCCTGAGCGCCCGTCACAGAGGAACCTCCATCGCGTGATCCCGCCGACCGACCCGACCGACGACGTCGCCGCCGATCCCGCAGCCCCTGCCGAACCCGCAGCTGGCGGTTCGACGAACGTCGACGCGCCGGTGGAGGCGCCCGAGCCGCCGCTCCAGAGCTGCCGCGGCTGAACCGGCCGTCACCGAGCCGCTGGTCGCGAGCGTCACCAACCCCGCCCGACCGCCCCGTCGCCTGCCCATCCTGCCGATCGCCATCGGCCTGGTCGTCGTGATGGCCGGCGCCGCCCTGTTCATGTCCGGCTACTCGATGGGTCGCCAGCTGTCGGTCGAGCCCGGGACCCCGGTCAGCGAAGACGACGCCTTCCGGCCGTTCTGGGACACCTACCACACGATCACCGAGCGCTACGCCGGCCACGACGTCGACCGCGCGACGATCATCCAGGGCGCCATCCGCGGGATGATCGACGCGCTCGACGACCCGTACTCGAGCTACCTCAGCTCCGACGAGTACCGCCAGACCCTCGAGGGCATCAGCGGCCAGTTCGAGGGGATCGGCGCGGAGATCGGGACGAAGGCCGCCGACGGAACGTCCGGCTGCGCGACCCTCGGGCCCGACTGCCGGCTGCTCATCATCGCGCCCATGGCCGGCTCACCCGCCGAGGCGGCCGGCGTCCTCGCCGGCGACCTCGTACTCGCCGCCGACGGGGTCTCGCTCGACGGCCTCACGGTCGACGGGGCGCGCGACCGCATCCGCGGTCCGAAGGGCTCGGCCGTGACCCTGTCGATCCTGCGCGACGACGCCGAGCCGTTCGCGCTCGAGATCACGCGCGACGTCATCCAGCAGGAGGAGGTCGTCAGCAAGGCGCTCGATGACGGGGCGGTCGGGTACGTCAAGCTCAACGGCTTCTCGGATCGTGGCGCGGACGAGGTCGAGGCCGCCCTGCGCGAGCACGTCACCGCCGGTCGCACGGCGATCATCCTCGATCTGCGCGGCAACCCCGGCGGCTACGTGACGGCCGCCCGGCAGGTGGCCAGCGAGTTCATCGGCTCGGGCACCCTGTTCTGGGAGCAGGAGTCGGACGGCACCCAGATCCCCACCGAGGCGACGGGCGACGGGGTCGCCACGAACCCGGCGATCCGGGTCATCTGCCTGGTCGACGGCGGGAGCGCATCGGCGAGCGAGATCGTGGCGGGCGCCCTGCAGGACACGAAACGGGCGACGCTCGTGGGGCAGACCACGTTCGGCAAGGGCACGGTCCAGCAGTGGCAGGAGCTGACCGGCGAAGGCGGCGCGTTCCGCCTGACCGTGGCGCGCTGGCTGACTCCCGAGAAGCGCTGGATCCACGAGGTCGGCCTGGAGCCCGACGTGGCCGTCACCATCCCCGCCGACGTGGCCGCCGGCGACGATCCCGTGCTCGACAAGGCGCTCGAGTTGCTGGGCGACGGAGCGTCGATCGACCGGCCCCTGCGGGTCGCCGCCTGACCGTCGCGCGGTACCCAGCGACGCTCTTGCACTCCACCGCGGCATGGCATAAGGTGGCGCGGAACGAAAGGAGGTGATGTGCAGTGATCGACAGTACGCGTAGCTGCACCACCTCGCAGGAGATGGCCGTTTAGTCGGACACCCTGTGGGTGGTAAGCAACTCGGACGCCGGCCCGCACGGGCCGGCGTTCGTGCGCCACGGGCCAGTCAACCGATCGCGCGCCCGCGGTCCCCTCCGAGCCCGACCGATCCCCGTGCGACCATCCGCCCGAGGAGCCATCCAATGCGCGACGACGCGACCGTCGCCCTCAACCGAAGAGCCCGCCACGAGTTCACCATCGACGAGACGTTCGAGGCTGGGCTCGTGCTGACCGGCACGGAGATCAAGTCGATCCGCGCCGGCAAGGCCAACATCGCCAACGCCTATGCCCGCATCGAGCGCGGCGAGGCGTGGCTGATCGGCGCGGACATCGCGCCCTTCGAGCAGGGCAACCGCTACAACCACGAGCCCAAGCGGACCCGCAAGCTGCTCCTCCATCGACGCCAGATCGATGAGCTGCTGGGGCGTGCCAAGGCCAAGGGCCAGACCATCGTGCCGCTCCGGCTGTACCTGACCCGTGGCAAGGCCAAGGTCGAGCTCGGCCTGGCGCGCGGCAAGCAGCTCCACGACAAGCGCCGCGACATCGCCGACCGCGACGCGAAGCGCGACATCGCGCGCCAGCTGGCCGACGTCCAGCGCGGCCGCTAGGAAACGCCTGACGCCCGTCAGCGCAGCAGGTAGCGCCGGCTGA
Organism: uncultured Chloroflexia bacterium; assembly: GCA_963828965.1. Classification (GTDB taxonomy): domain Bacteria; phylum Chloroflexota; class Limnocylindria; order Limnocylindrales; family CSP1-4; genus SPCO01. The sequence continues at coordinate 18,403 of CAWHGL010000001.1, read as the reverse complement.
GCGGGACCTCGGTCACCGGGTCGATCGCGAGCGGACGACCGTCCAGCGTCACCGATCCGTCGCCCACGTCGACCTCGATCGGCGCGACCGATCGATTGAGCTGGAGCGACGCGCGGGTCAGCCCGCGCGTGCCGCGCACCGATACGACCGCTCGGCCATGCGCGGCGAGCGCCGGCGAGCCGGCCGCCGCGGCCGACACGAACGTCGTCGACAGCGACGCCGCCGCCCGACCGCGCCCACCCCAGTCGGGGCCGTAGCGGGTCGGCTGCGCGCCCTCGACCGTAGCGTTGCCCTCACCCAGCGAGCCCCAGGCGGCCATCCCGGCCTTGAGCACGACGAGCGGCTTGACTCCGAAGAAGGCCGGCTCCCACAGCACGATGTCGGCGATCCGTCCCGGCTGGAGCGAGCCGACATGGTCGGCGATGCCGTGGGTGATCGCGGGCTCGATGGTCACCTTGGCGAGGTAGCGCAGGACGCGCTCCGTGGCGTCGAGCGGGTCGCCGGATGTGGTCGTCCCGGCCCAGGTGGCCATGACGTGCGCGAGCTGGAAGGTTCGCCGCACCGTCTCCATCATCCGGCCCATGCCCTGCGAGTCGGAGTTGACGATGGCGATCGCGCCGAGCTCGTGGAGCGGACCCTCGGCGGCCATGGTCGTCGCGTGGACCCGCTCGCGGACGAGCTCGAGGTCCGCCGCGACCCCGAACGACGCCCCGTGGTTGAGGACGATCATCGGCACCTGCTCGGCCGCGGCGCTGACGCCGAACGGCACGGTCGGCGTGGTCGAGGAACAGATGATGTTCGCCTCCCGCACGAGGCCGATGACGTCGGGCACGTGCCCGCCGCCGCTGCCCTCGACGTGGTAGGCGTGGACGGTCCGACCGTCGATGGCCGCGACCGTGTCCTCGAGCTCGGCTCGTTCGTGCAGGCCGTCGGTGTGCAGCGAGACGCTGACGTCGTGAGACTCGGCGAAGCGCAGGGTGTGGTCGATGAGCTCGGGGTCGGCGCCGTAGTCCTCGTGGATCTTGAAGCCGCACGCCCCGGCTTCCAGCAGCGCGTCGAGCACACCGTCGTCGGCGGCCCGCGCACACGCCTGGAGACCGACGTTGAGCGGCCAGTCGGCGGTCGCGGCGAGAGTCCGCGCCATCGCCCATGGCGGTTCCTCGAACCCGGCGGTGATGAGCGTCGTGACGCCACCGGACAGGGCGGCCGGTAGCAGCGCCGGGGAGATGAGATGGACGTGGCTGTCGACCGCACCCGGCGTGGCGATGAGGCCGTAGCCCATGATCGGCCGGGTGTGCGGGCCGATCCGCAGCTCGATGCCGTCGCTGATGGCCTCGCTCCCGGCCCGCCCCACGCCGACGATGCGGCCGTCCTTGATGCCGATGTCGGCCTTGATCGCGCCCAGCACCGGATCGAGCACGAGCGCTCCGGCCACGACCGCGTCGAGCTCCGAGTCCGACGCCCGGCCCTGGGTCGCCTCCGGGCGGAACGTCTTGGCGTAGCCCCAGATGGGCTCGTCGCCCGGGGCCTGGCGGTCCTCGGCGACCCGGACCCACAGGTCGGTGTCGCCCAGACGGACCCGGTCGCCGGTCGTGGGGCCGTAGCGCGCCAGGTGTTCCTCGGGGGAGAGGCGGGTCACCGTTCCGCCTCGACGCCACTGGTCCCGCCGAACCGGACGAGGCGGACGGTGCGCGTCTCGCCCGGCGCCCAGCGTTCGGTGGAACCGGCCGCCAGGTCCAGCCGGAACCCGGCCGCCGCCGGACGGTCGAAGACGAGCCGCGCGTTGACGAGATGGAACGGGTGATGGGACGACACGCGGACGACGCGGCGCGACGTGTTCGTCACGGCGAGCTCGAACGTGGGCCGAGCGGGGCGCCCAGCCGGATCGTCGCCGGACGTTGCCGCGTCGGGATCGCGGACGACCGCGCCGGGCGCATCGTCGCCGCCGGGACCGAGCGGCTCGAGCAGGACGACGAGCCGGACGCCGTCCTCGAGCAGGACCTCGAGGCGGACCTCGGCGACCAGGGCTGGCACGCCGGGCAGGACCTCGTCGGCACGGACCGCCGCGCGGCCGGCCGCCTCGACCTCCGCATACGACGCGCCGCCGCGGGCGGCCTCCAGCATCGCGTCGCAGATGAGCGCCATCGCCTCGGGCGCGTTGAGCCGGAGCCCTCGGTCGCGGTGGCGCCGAGCCAGCTCGGCGGCGGTGAAGATGAGGAGCCGTTCCTCCTCCCACGCCGTCAGATGCATCGGCGCAGGCCGTCCATGCCCGACCCTCCATCGCTCCGCGTGCCGACGACGCGTCGTCGCTCACGATAGCGCCGGGTCAGCCCGGGCGGAGCACCCGCGTCGTCGATGCGGTCGCCGGCGCCGGCACGACCTCCCAGACGCCCGTCTCGATCGGCACCCCGACCCGTGCGCGGAAGAACAGGACGACGCCGATCGCGCTGATGGCCCCGCACAGGAGGAGCCCGGTCGTGACGTCGACGACGCCCAGCTGCAGGAGCACGCTCATCGAGAACGCCGCGACGATGCCGCGCGCGCCGGTGATCGCGTTCCAGCCGGCCATCGCCGCCGCCCGCGAGGCGAGCGAGGTCTGGTCGCTGATGACGGCCGCGATCCCGACGTCGATCGACGCGCCGGCGATGCCGCCGACGACCGCCGCGAACCACAGGAACCCGAGGCCCGGCGCGACCGCGTAGGCGAACAGCCCGGCCAGGCCGAGCAGGCTCCCGAGCCGCATCGCGACGAGCGCGTCCCAGCGATCGGTGATGGCGCCGAAGCCGAGGAAGGCCACCGTCGTCGCCACGGCGGCGAGCAGGCCGAGCACGCCGACCTCGGACATCGTCAGGTCGAGGCGGTCCACGTGGACCATCGCGAACAGCGGCGTCGCCGCGATGAGGCCGCCGCCGTAGAAGCCCTGGGCGAGCGCGACGCGCGAGAGGGTCGGTCGCTCGCGCAACGCCCGGATGGACCCGCGCGCGGAGTAGGCCGGCGGCGGCCCGGCAGCGGGTGCCCGGAGGCCCGCGAACCCGATCGCCGCGACCACCCCGACCGCACCCGCGAGTGCGACAGCAGCGGCGCCACCGAACCGGTCGGCGACGACCCCACCGATGACGACGGCGATCGCGCCCGCGGCCGCTCGACCCATGCCCAGGAACCCGACGACGCGGCCACGCAGCCGGGCCGGATACATCGCGCCCCACAGGCGGAGGTGGAACGGCCCGCTCAGCGAGAGGCTCAGCCAGTACAGGACCGCGACGCGCGATCATGACCGGCGGCGTCGGCAGCACGACGAGGAGGATGAGCGCGGCCGCGCCACCGCCACGCATGAGCGCGAGCTGGAAGGGTGACCGCGGACCGACCCGACCCGCGAACATGCCCAGCAGGTTGGCGATGAACGGGGCGGCAGCCAGGGCGGCCAGCCCGATGGGATCGACGCCGCCACGTCGCGCGATCGTCGGCAGCAGCGCCCCGACCAGCGAGATCGTGACCCCGACACCCACCGCGGCGAGCAGGTCGAAGGCGAGATTTCGCCCGGTCGCGCGCTGGCCGACGCGTGGAAGGATGGATGGCCGGACCACCGGGTACCTCGTAGCAGCCCTGCGGCCTGCGAGGTCAGCTGTCGGGCTCGGCGTGGGTCCGCCGTCGCGGTCGATCCGCGATTCGCCCCGATGGGTGGGTCCCCCGTCCTCTGTCGAGGAGGTTCGGCCATCGACAACGATACCAGCGACAGCCGATTCGAGCCGATGGCCCGACCGTCCCGGTCGACGTCGCCAGGCGTACCGGCCGCCCCGGGCGAGTCGCCTCGCCCCGCGCGTCAGGTCGGCAGCGCGTCCTCCGTGCCATGACGCAGCGGGTCGATGACGCCGGCGCGCACGACCCGCCCGAACACCACGAGGGCGATCGCGCAGAGCCCGGCCAGCACGACCGTGCCGGCCATCGCGGGCGTCAGCCCGACCTGCACCGACAGGAATCCCATCAGCGGCGGATAGATCGTCGAGCCGACGACGGCGACGCCGGTCAGGATGCCGCCGACCGCCGCCGAGCGGGCCGGGTAGCGTTCGCCGCCGATCGCGACGATCATCGGGAACACCGGCCCCGAGGCGAACCCGGCCAGCCCGAACCCGACGATCGACGCCGGCAGCCCGGGCGCGAAGATCGCGAATCCCAGTGCTACCGCCATGAGGGTCGCCGACGCGATCGTGAAGCGCAGGTGGTCGAACCGGTCGGCGATCACCGATGACACCAGCCGACCCAGGGTCAGCCCGGCCCAGTACAGCGACAGGGCCAGCGTCGCCGTCTGCAGCTCCGCGTCGGCGAGGAAGCGCACGAGCCAGTTCGAGACGCCGATCTCGGCGGCCACGTAACAGCCGATAGCGATGGCCAGCAGGAGCAGCGGGCCGGCCAGGAGGGGGCGTCCCCGTTCGCGCGAGGTTGCCGGGCCCGCCGGGTCGGCGTTGCCGTCGGCGGTCCGATCCCTGGACCGGCGGCCACTCGGCAGCGAGATGACCGCGTACCCGATCGCCAGCGGCACGGCCAAGATCGCCGTCACGACGAGCATCGCCGACCACGGGACACCGGCGGTGACGACCTGCCCGACCACGAGCGGTGCGAGCAGCGCCCCGGCACTGAACGACAGGTGGAGCAGGTTCATCGCCCGGCCGCGACCGGTGCGGTAGAGGTCGAGGACGACGCCGTTCGCGCCGCCGTCGAGCGCACCCGCCCCGAAGCCGGCCAGCACCGCCCCGACGACGAACCACGACCAACCCGGGGCCACGCCCTCGCCGAGCAGCCCCAGCCCATGGGTCAGGGCGGCCGCGGTAAGCACGACGCGCCGCCCCAGTCGCTCGGTGAGCGGCCCGCCGCCGAAGGATCCCGCCGCGTAGGCGATGGCCGAGAGGAGGTACACGAGACCGATGTCCGCATCGGTCCGGTCGAACGTCGATTCGATGGAACGGATGAGCGACGGGACCAGCAATCCACTCCACCCGATGAGCAGCAGGGTGAGCGCGGCGAGCAGTCCGCCGGTCAACGCCGGCCCGGGTCGATGCATCCGGGGAAGCCTAGAGGCTCACGCGATGGCCTGTGCTAGCATGCCCATCCCGAACCGCCGTTCGGTCCTGTGGGGATGCGTGGTTTCGACAGGGCTTGGCTGTCGGGGAGCGCGAGCCGGGGATGCTGCTCAGGCCCCGTCAACAAGGCAGCAAAACGAAGTACCTGGCAACCGCCAGTCGACTCTCGCCCTCGCTGCTTAGGCAGTAAGGTGAGCGTGGAAGCTACCTCCGCTTCGCGGGTAGTGGAAGCGTCATCAAGCGAAGCTGCGATCCGGATCAGAGACGCGTAGTCCGGAGTCAAGCCCGATCTAGGGACACGTGACTGGACCGCCCGGCAGGGTGCCGATGTTCGTTCGGGCGGTCGACGACAAAGCATCGGACACGCTCGTAGTGGTCCCCGACGAAGGGTCTTGGACGGGGAGTTCGACTCTCCCCCATCTCCACCAACACACCGTTCCCGGTGTGTTTTTTGCCTGTCCACGACCGCATCGATTGTCATCAAATGACATCGGATGATTCCTCGGCCGTTTGTCGGCCAAGCCGCGGGCTCTCGCCATCAGTGGCACCGTGGCGCTCGGAGCCCTAGTCGGCGGACCGATCAGCGGCGCGACTGGCGGGTGCCAACGAGGGTGGTCCGACCGTCAAGGAGTGCCCGGTTCAGTGGGTACGCCCGATGTGGCCTAGGTGCGTGTCCTTGAACGAACTTGGGAGCTTCAGGCCGTAGCCCATCATCCGGTCCATCCCGCTGTGGGCGACGAGGATTGCGCCGGCTGCGGCAACTGGGACGCTGCTGATCGCCAGGCCCACGCCAGCGATGGCCGCGCCGGTCGCCAGATCATGGGCGAGGTTGTAGACGATCGCACCGAGGCGCGGACCACGAAGGTAACCGACCATGGACACATCCGGGACGATCAGGAGCAGGGCGAACCCCCACCACGGAAGGCCGAGGTAGAGGAAGCCTGCAAGCCCCGCTACGAAGGTCGCGAGGCCCTCGGCTCGGAGCCACGGTCGGGTCCAGGCCGGGTCGATCCCGACTGTCAGGTCCGAGGTCGTGGACTCCGTCTTGGCGGTCATCGCTGGCGACTGGATCATGGCGATCGACTCCTTGAACCATGAAGGTCCGTCGCGGCAGTCTTCAGCCGCCGCGACGGAGGAACGGGATCCGGCTTCGTCCGCTTACGCGGTGGCTGGCACCGGGGTCGGCGAAACCGAGGACCGCTCATCCGACTGCGGTGCATTGCGCACGCCCTTCACGAGGAGGTAGGCGAGGAGTGAGACCTCTGCGACGAGGCCGAGCATCGCCGCAACCGGGTGGATGATCGGGGTCAGCTCGGGGGCGACGAATGCGACAAGCGTGTCAAAGAGGTAGCCGATGCCGCCGACGACGAGGACGATGCCCAACACCTTGGGGAACATGCCGGACTTGAAGGCGAGATAACCCAGTGGCACGAGCCACAGGCCGAAGAAGATCCCGGCGATGGCGTAGCCGTAGTGCTGCAGGTCGAGCATCAGCATGGCCAAGGCCGTCGATCCAGCGGCGCCGACCGTCGCGGTATAGGTCGGGTCAGTCGCGACCCGCATGCCCTGGAACTCGAACAGGATGTTCAGGAAGCTGATTGACGCTCCGATCGCGACGAGGACGACCATGGCGCGTGCGGCGTAGCCGCTCACATGACGAAGCAACACGTAGAGCGTCAGCGCCAGGAAGACCCAGACGACCACCTGGATCAGGTCGGCGGCCACGCCGATCTTGACGAGTCCGGCGTTCGCGACCAGGTTGCTGGCGGTGGCGGCCGCATCTCCTGCCACGTACATGGCGCTGTAGACGCCGGCGAAGGCGAACCCGCCAAGGATGCCGACCGCGAGATAGAGCAGCCCGGCGACCCTCGCCAGACGCTTGGGCGAGCTGACGGTCGAGCCCTCCGCGAACATCCGCTGCTTGGTCCCGGCTCGGATGGCTGTGGTGGTCATGTCCTCGCTCCTTCGACTGCTGTCCACTGATGTGCGACACCTGCAGACTGCGAAGGAAGCGCGCGGGCGTCATCCGACCCGACTCGTAGGTTGGTACCTAATTTCGGATCCAGGTCCCTGGTTGGCGTCGCGGCGGTCGGACGAGAAATAGGTACTTCCCTACGTGCCGCTGACGATCCATCGGGCCATACCCCGTTTCTAGACTCGACCGCATGGACACCAAACTGCCGAACACCTGGGATCCCACGGTCCCTCCCCTCTCTCGTGCAGAGTCGTCCGCTGACCAGATGGGCCTCTTCCTCGTGGAGCGCCGGCTACCGAGCGTGACCGAGCGGGGCCTGGTGATGATCCAGGACGCATTGAGCGAGGCGATCAGCCGGTTCGAGGCTCGCGGCGAACGGGTCCGCTATCTGCGATCGACGTTCGTGCCGGGTCAAGGGCGCCTGCTCTCCCTCTTCGCCAGCGTCAGCCTTGAACTCGTTCAGGCGGTGAACGACGCATCGCTCGCCCCGTTCGTGAGCATCGAAGCTGCGTTCGAGCTGCCCGACCCCAGGAGATGGACCGGGGTGTAGGGTGGTCCTGCGTGAAGACCCCCGCCGCCAAGGCTCGGACTCCGAAACTGCCGGTCGAGCCGACCAGCTTCGTCGGGCGACGCCACGAGCTGCATGAAGTCAAGCGCCTTGCTGACGACCACGCGCCTGCTGACGCTGACGGGCAGTGGCGGGGTAGGCAAGACGCGGTTGGCCATCAGCGCTGCCGCGGAGGTGGCACGTGGCTTTCCCGACGGGGTCTGGTTCGCGCCACTCGCCCCGGTCCACGACCCGTTGCTCGTCCCACAGGCCATCTTCGTCGCGCTCGGCGCCCAGGACCGCTCATCGGACTGGTCGCTGGTCACGCTCACGGACTTCCTCGCCGGCAAACGCCTGCTGCTCGTGCTCGACAACTGCGAGCACTTGCTCGACGCGTGCGCCGTCCTGGCCAGCACGCTCCTGAAGGGTTGCCCGGATCTGCATCTCCTCACCACAAGCCGGCAGGCGCTCGGGGTGATCGGCGAAGTCAGGATGTCGGTACCGCCGATGTCTCTGCCAGGCGAAGGAGAGGAACCGTCGGCCGAGACGCTCGCCAACTCGGAGGCCGTCCGATTGCTGAGCGAGCGCGCCGCGGCAGTCGTTCCCGACTTCGCGGTCGACGACAAGAACGCCGAAGCGGTCCTGCAGCTCTGTCGCCGTCTGGACGGGATCCCCTTGGCGCTCGAGTTGGCCGCCGTCCGCTCTGGGCGCGTTGAGCCTCGACCAGCTCAACGAGGGCCTGGCAGGCTCGCTGTCCGTTCTCGGGAACGGGAACCGTGGGGCTGAAGCTCGCCAGCAGACCCTCGAGGCCACCATCGAGTGGAGCTACGGCCTGCTCAATGACGCAGAGCAGTTGCTGTGGGCTCGGCTGTCGGTGTTCGCGGGCGGGTTCGATGCGGCCGCCGCCGTCGAGGTCTGTGCCGACGAGCGGGTGCCGCAAGGGCAGATGGTGGAACTGCTTGGCGCGTTGGTCGAGAAATCGATAGTTCGGCGCGAGCTGAAGAGCGGGAATGCGCCTCGATACTGGCTGCTGGAGACGATCCGCCAGTTCGGCCGGGAGCGATTGCGTGAGGCCGGCGACGAGCCTCGTATCCAGGGTCTTCACCTCGCGTGGATGAGCGGGTTGGCACGGTCGGTCGGCGTCTTCGACGATCGACAGGCCGAGCTGTTCAGGCGCATGGACACGGAGCGGGACAACCTCTGGGCCGCCTTGGAGTTCTGCCTGCGAGAACCTGGTGCCGCGTCGCGCGGCGCCGAGCTTGCTCAGCACCTCCTCGCCTACTGGAGCAGCCGCGGTCAGTTCGGTGACCTGCGGAGGATGTTCACGGCACTCGCGTCGCTGACGCCCGGACGACTCCGCTCCTCGCGCGCACTACCTGCGAGCTGCGGCCGTCATGGCCAACAGTCAGAACGATGTCGACGCTCGCGAATCGCTGGCTCGCGAGAGCCTTCGCGTGGCGACCGCGTCGGACGATCCCGACGCCATGGCCCTGTCGCTTGCGTGGCTCTCGATCCCGCTGGCGATGTCGGGCAACCTGATCGAGGCGGTCGAGTTGGCCGAGTCATCGCTGTCCCTTGCGCGAGCGATCGCGAGCTGGCCGAGCCAGGCGGTCGCGACGGCCGCGCTGTGCAACATCCTGCCGATGGCGGGTCAGTCCGAGCGGGCGATCGAACTCGGTGAGGAGGGCGTCGGGATCAGCGAGAAGCGTGGCGAACTGTGGGCGCGCGGCTACATGCTCGGGGCCACCTCGCAGGTGCACTGGCGACAGGGCGACAGGCAGCTCGCCGAGGTCCAGGCGCGGGCCGGCGCCGCGACCAAGCATGTCATCGACGACCGGGCGGGTCTCCAGCTTCTGCTCGAGACCCTCGCCTGGATGGCAGCCGAGGGTGGTGTGCCTGCAGCGTGCCGCCGTCATCCTCGGTTCGGCCGAGCACGTGCGCAAAGCCAGCGGGCTCGAGATCCCGGATGCACAGCGGCAGCAACACGAGCGTTCCATCGCTCTGGCGCTCGAAGCCCTTGGACAGAGGACCTATAACGAGTCGTACGAGCGCGGCCTCACGATGACCACCGAGGACGCGGTCGCCTTCGCCGTGGAGGACCGGCTGCCTTCGCAGGCCATGATGGTCGTCAAGCCCAAGACGGAGATCCGCCTCACGAAACGTGAGCTGGAGATCGCACGTCTGATCGCGCACGAGATGACCAGTCGCGACATCGCGACCAAGCTCTTCATCTCGGAGCGAACGGTCGAGGCGCATGTCACCAACATGCTCAACAAGCTCGGGCTGAACTCGCGGATCGAACTCGCCCGATGGTTGGCCAGCGTGGGCGGCGTGGAGCCCGTCACGCCGGTCGCGTGATGCATCCGGTCGGCACTACTTGAGTCCTTCGCTGAAGTCCCGGAGTGATACCGCGTCAGGCCCGCTACTCCAGACCAAGCTGTACATCCACAAGCCGCGGCGCGGCCAGGTCGGGCGTCCGCGACTACTGGAGCGTCTGCGACGTGGGACCGACTCCAAGCTGACGCTTCTCTCCGCTCCGGCCGGATTCGGCAAGACCACGCTTCTCGCCGAGTGGCTCGACGATCCGGCCGCCGACGAGAGATCGACAGCCTGGCTGTCGCTCGACCCAGGCGATAGCCAGGCCCTCTCGTTCTGGCCCTATGTGATCGCTGCCCTGCAGACGGTGGCGCCGGGCGTCGGCGCAGAGTCGCTCTCGCTGCTGCGGCAGCCGCAACCACCGCCTATCGAGTTGGTCCTCGCCCCGCTCGTGAATGAGCTCAGCACGACGTCTCACCAGCTCGTCCTCGTCCTTGACGACTATCACGTGATTGACGCCGATGATGTCCATCGAGGGATGGCTTTCCTGCTGGAGCATCTACCCCCGCAGACACACGTGGTGATCGCGACCCGCGCCGATCCGCCGTTGCCGCTGGCGCGCCTGCGCGGACGAGCCGAGCTCGTTGAGATCCGCGCGGCAGATCTGAGGTTCACGCCCGACGAGGCACTCGCCTACCTCAACGAGGTGATGGATCTGAACCTGACGGCGCAGGATGTGGCCGCGCTGGAGGGGCGGACCGAAGGCTGGATCGCCGCGCTGCAACTGGCGGCCCTATCCATCCAGGGACGCGACGACGTGGCCGGCTTCATCGCCGGCTTTGCCGGGGACGACCGCTACATCGTCGACTACCTGGTCGAAGAGGTCTTGCAGCGTCAGCCTGATCATGTCCGAAGCTTCCTGCTGCAGACCTCCATCCTGGACCGGCTGAGCGGTCCGCTGACTGACGCCGTCACCGGTCAGGACGGTGGCAGAGCCATGCTGGAGGGCCTCGATCGCGCAAACCTGTTCCTGGTCCCGCTCGACGACCGCCGGCGCTGGTATCGCTACCACCAGCTCTTTGCCGACGTGCTGCGCACGCGCCTCTTCGATGAGCAGCCAGCGTGGGTGCCCGACCTGCACCGTCGTGCCAGCGACTGGTACGAGCACAACGGTGACCGCTCCGAGGCAATCCGGCACGCGCTGGCGGGCGAAGACTTCGACCGAGCCGCCAGCCTGATTGAGTTGGCGGTGCCGGCGCTGCGGCAGGGTCATCAGGAGGTGACGGCGCTCCGGTGGCTTAGGGCGCTACCGGATGAGGTCATCGGGCGAAGACCGGTCCTGAGCGTCGCCTACGCCTGGGCGCTGTTGTCCATCGGCGAGCTCGAGGACGTCGAGCGCCGTCTGGGAGACGGCGAGCGCTGGCTCACGGCGCCCCACGGTGTGCCAGATGAAGCCGGAGCCGGGCGGCCGGAGATGGTTGTCGTAGACCGGCGCGAGTTCAGCCTCCTGGCTGCGCTGATCGCGGTCTACCGAGCCGTGCTTGCCCAGATCCGAGGCGACGTCGCGACGACCGTCCGGCACGCTCGCGAGGCACTGAATCTGGCTCCCGAGGACGACGATCTCCTCCGCGGGGCAGCAGAGGCGCTCTTGGGATTGGCCACATGGGCGAGCGGGGACCTCGAGACCGCGCATCGAATCTACGGCGCTGGGATGGCGCGGGTGCAGCGGTCTGGCAGCCTCTCTGATGCGCTCGGTGGTGCGATCGCCCTGGCGGACATCCGGATCACCCAGGGACGGCTGCGTGACGCGATCCGGACGTACGAGCAGGCATTGCAACTGTCGGCAAAGCATGGCGAGCCAGTCCTGCGGGCCACGGCGGACATGTACGTGGGACTGAGCGACCTCGCCCGTGAGCAGGGCGACCTCCAGGCCGCCACACGGCATCTCCAGGCGAGCAAGGACCTGGGCGAGCACATGGGCTACCCGCAGAACCGCTATCGGCTGCATGTCGTGACGGCCCGCATCCGGCAGGCTGAAGGGGACCTCGATGGCGCGCTCGATGCAATCCACGAGGCACAGCGCCTGTACATGCCGGACTTCATCCCGGACGTCCGTCCCTTGCCGGCGCAAGAGGCACGAATCCTGCTCAGGCAGGGGCGGTTGGCCGAAGCGAATGCGTGGGCTCGGGCGCGAGGCCTGTCGCCTCACGACGACCTGACGTATCTGCGCGAGTTCGAGCACGTCACGCTTGCGAGGGTGCTCCTGGCCCAATCCACGCTGGACCCTTCGGACGGGTCTGCCCGTGACGCCTTCGCGCTACTGGGTCGCCTGCTGCGAGCAGCGGAGGACGGTCAGCGGACGGGCAATGTCATCGAAATCCTTGTCCTGCTGGCGCTTGCCCACCAGGTGCGAGGCGACATGCCTGCCGCTCTTGCCGCCCTCGGACGTGCCCTGGCGCTCGGCGAACCGGAAGGCTATGTTCGCGTCTTCCTCGATGAGGGCCCACCCATGGCGGCCCTGCTGCAGGACGCCGCGAACCGGGGAATCGCCCCGGACTACGTTCGCCGCCTTCTGACGGCCGCTGTCCGCCCCGAGGACAACGCCGGGAACAAGGAGGCGCTCATCGAGCCGCTGAGCGACCGTGAGCTTGACGTGCTGCGGCTGCTTGCAACGGATCTGGCCGGACCGGAGATCGCCCGTGAGCTCGTGGTGTCGCTGAGCACGGTGCGGAGTCACACCAAGGCCATCTACGCCAAGCTCGGGGCGAACAACCGCCGGTCCGCCGTGACCCGGGCCGAGGAACTCGACCTCCTGTCGCGAGCCCGCAACCGACCGTAGCAGAGGCGCGAAGCCCCCGGTCGGCCGCCGCAAGTCGCCTCGCGGCTCGATCGAAGATTCATCACCTCGAATCCCCACATGTGGGGATGCTCGCTCCCCACGTCCGCTCCGATGCTCGGGACCACGCCGGCAGACAGATCGCAGGACCGGCGGAAGGGAGCAGATGAGCGGAACGACACGCATCGACGGTGACCGTCACGAGGACGGCCGCTACGAGATTCGCCTCAAGGGACACCTGGATGGCCGATGGGCTGCCTGGTTTGACGGCCTGAGCCTCAGCCACGAGAGCGAGGGCGTCACCGTCATCCGTGGCGGCGTACCCGATCAGGCGGCGCTCCATGGCCTGCTCCAGAAGGTGCGCGACACCGGACTGCCACTGCTCTCGGTGACGCACGTCGACGCCGACCCGACCGGGACGCCCGGCACCGAGCCTCGATAGCCCAATACGAACGCACGAAAGGGAAACCGACATGACAACCGCCGTTCGAACCGCGGCAACGAAACGACCGCCGATGGACTCGATGCGGAAGACCGCGCTCGTCGCGGGCATCCTCTACCTGATCACCTTCATTTCGGTCGCGACACTGACCCTCTACGGCCCGGTGCTGAAGGACCCGGCCTACATCCTGAGCTCCGGAAGCGACGCCGGCCTGCGCTGGGGCGCCCTCATCGACGTGATCGTCGCGCTCGCCGGCATCGGCACCGCCATCACGCTGTACCCGGTCGTCAGGCGCCAGAACGAGACGTTCGCGCTCGGATTCGTCACCTCGCGCGTCATCGAGGGCGCGATGCTCCTCACGGGTGTCGTGAGCCTTCTCTCGCTCGCGTCCCTGCACCAGGTGGGCGCCGCGGCCGGCGCCGACTCGACCGCGCTTCTCACCAGTGGCGCCTCGTTCGTCGGGACGTACAACGCGGCGTTCCTGATCGGCGGGACCCTCATGCCCGCGATGAATGCCCTCCTGCTCGGGTACCTGATGTACCGATCCAGCCTCGTGCCGCGACTCATTCCCGCGATCGGACTCGTCGGCGGCGTCTTGATGACGTCTTCCGTGATCGGACAGATCCTCGGCATCAACGAGAAGATCTCGGTGTGGTCTTGATCGCGCTCCTCCCGATCTTTCTCTGGGAGCTGTCGCTCGGCCTGTGGATGACCTTCAAGGGGTTCCGCAAGGAAGCGCCGCTGATGGTCGAGGCCGCGGCCGAGGCGCAGAGCCCGCACGGATCGGCACCGGCAGTCCTGTCACCGATCGCCGTCGCGACGACGGCGGGTGCAGCGTGACCGCCACCGAGGCGCGGCCGACTCGTGTCCCGCCGCGAGTGGTCATCCGTGTTGCCTGGCTGCTGCACCGCGCACTCCTTCGGTTCAGCGGGGGACGGGTCGGGCTGCGGGCTCCGGGCGACACGTTCGGGCTGCTGCGCCTGACGACGGTTGGGCGCCGCTCGGGTCAGCCACGAGTCGCGATCGTTGGGTACTACGAGGACGGCCCGAACCTGGTCACGTTGGCGATGAACGGCTGGGCCGAGGCCGACCCCGCGTGGTGGCTGAACCTGCAGGCGCAGCCCGACACGGTCGTCGAGTTGCCGGATGGCCCACGTGCCGTCCGTGGTCGTGCCGCGGAAGGCGAGGAGCGTGATCGGCTCTGGGCTCGGTGGGCCGAGTTCAGCGACCAGTACGACGGCTGGGCGGCGCTCCGTTCCGGGAAGACCGCGATCGTCGTCCTCGAGCCTCGCATCGGTGCCGGAGCCGCCGCGTAGGGCGGTACCCACCACTTGATCGGAAGGGCCCTGGAGTTCTGCTTGTGGGGCCCTTCCACAGAGCTGAGCGCCGCGCCGCCGATGACATCGGGGCGAGAGTCCGAGGCCTAATTACCTGTTGCCTCTGACCTGCCCCGACACCTTCGCTAGACAGGGAGACAGCATGTTCTCACCCAAGCAGCTCGCGAGAATCGCGGGTGCCTTCTATCTACTGGTCGGCATCAGCTTCGGGGTCAACGAAGGCTTCGGACGAAGCCACCGAAGGTCGCGACCGACCCTGGGTATGTGGCCGCCTTCGGGGTGGCCGGGGCAAGCGCTCTCGTCATGGTTCTGCTCGACATCCAGCACTACGGCAAGCTCGCCGCTCAAGTCTTCTTCGGCCTGTGGCTGGCGCCGCTCGGGTATCTCGCCTACCGATCAGGGCTGTTCCCCAAGGCCCTGGGGGTCGTGTTGGTGCTAGCCACCATCTCTGAGAGCGGCGCCAAGTTCTGCCACACGTTGCTCCTTCCCGTGAGTGGGTGTTGCGTTTGCGCGGTCAGGCGCAACCTCGCCGGCGCGCGGGCGAGCAAGGCGCCCGATCAGCGGCGGACGACTCCGGCCGTCAGGCCATGGATGAATCGGCGCTGGAGCACGACGAACAGGAGCAAAGGGGGAAGGATCACGATCGCCATCCCGGCGAACGTGAGCCCTTGATCGGTCGCGTAGAGCGTTGAGAAGCGGGTCAGGGCGAGCTGAACCGTGAACGCGTCGGGCCTCTGGATGAGCACGAGAGCGCCGGCAAAGTCGTTCCATGTGAAGACAGCGACGAGAATGGCGACAGCCGCGATCCCCGGGCGCGCAAGCGGGACAACGATTCTCAGAAGGACCTCGGACTCGACCGGCCCCATCCACTCGGGCGGCATCGATGAGGTCCTGCGGGATCGTCCGGAAGTAGCCAGCGAGGATCACTGTCGCGAACGAGACGCTTGCCATGACGTTGGTGAACGCAAGCCCAGGCAGGCTGTTGATCAGGCCGAGGGCGCGGTACATCGAGAACAACGGGACGACCAGGACCTCCGTCGGGATCATCAACGGCGCCAGGACCACGAGGAACAGCAAGGCCCGACCGGGAGGCCGCAGTCGCGTGAGTGCGTACGCTGCGCTGACGGAGAGCGCCAGGACCACCACGACGGTCATCGCGGTGACATAGGCCGAGTTCGCCATGGCCTGGCCGAGCTGCCCTCGATTCCATGCCTCACCGATGTTCCCGATGGCAGGCGGCCACGGTATGTCCCATGGAGCCCGGTAGATGTCGGCACTCCGTTTGACGGCGTTCGTCAGCGTCCAGACCAAGGGGTACAACCAGACGAGGGCGAGCACGCTGAGGGCCACCGTGGACCATCGGACGCGGGGCACGCCTCTCATGAGCTGACCATCTCGGCGCGCCGATTGAGGATCCGGTATTCGACGATGGCGAGGAGGACGATCAAGGCAAGCAGGATCATCGCCATCGCCTGCGCGTACCCGACCTCGATGAATCGGAACGCTGTCGCGTAGACATCGGTGGCGACCGTCTCTGTTGCATGGCTCGGGCCGCCCGCAGTCATGATCCAAACCATGTCGAAGATCCGCAGCGTCCCGATCGTGGTGAGCAAGACCAGCACGAACGTCTGTGGCCAGAGCATCGGCCAGGTGACCCGCCGAACGCGTTGGAGACTGCTTGCACCCTCAAGGACGGCGTACTCGCCGTATTCGCGCGGGATCGTCTCGATCCCGGCGAGATAGACGACCATGGCAAAGCCGACGAACCGCCACAGGAACGCGGCCATGATCGCCCAGAGCGCGACGTTGGCATCTGCAAGGGGCGCGAAGGTCGCGGTGTCGATCCCGAACGCCGATCCCAACGCGGGAACGATCCCGAAATAGGGGGCGAACAGGAACTTCCAAACCGCGCCCACCGCCACCGGCGCCAGGACGAAGGGCGCAAAGAACGCAAACACGAAGAACGTCCGGCCTCGCTTCACGTCGGTCACAAGGAGGGCGAGCGACAGCCCGATACCGATCTGCAGCGCGACCGCCACGCCCGTGAACAGGACCGTGTTCAGGAGGCTGCGATGGAACACCGCGTCGCCGAAGATCGCTCGGGCGTAGTGGTCCAACCCGACGAGGGCCGTGATCTCGAAGCCCTTGGTGTCATGCACGCTGAGCACGACGCCGTACACAAGAGGGTAGAAGAGGAAACCGACCAGGATCGCGAGGATGGGTAGGAGGAACAGCAGGTCGATAGCGCTCTCGCGCGACGGGCGGCGAAACGTCACCCGCTCACGACCACCAGCGGAAATGGACCGGCGGAACCATACTCGCTCCCAGTGACGGGCCGTCCAGTGAACCACGAAACGCCGCTCCCCGAGGGAGCGTGGAACCGCATGTGGCCGCGTCGCGACGTTCTGAGGCTCGGGGCGCTCATCGCCGCCGGCGGGGCGATCGCGCCGTTGCTCGCCGCATGTGCGTCACCCGCTGGTACCGAGTTCGTCTCCGGCGCGCCGAGTGGATCGCTTGGATCGGCTGCGCTGTCGGGAACGATCACCCTACTGGCCGAAGGCGATCCGAGCAGCGAGCCATCCCTGAAGCGTGTCTACGACGACTTCAAGGCGCAAAACCCCGCCATCGACTGGGACATCCGGGCGATCCAGGGTCTCGGCCCCGACTGGGACCGGCTGGCGCGTGCTGCGTTGGAATCCGGCGAGCCAGTCGGGCTCGTGATGCTCGACGGCCTGTTCATCCGAGCATGGGCGCGCGACGGGCTCCTCGCTGACCTTGGCGCAGAGCCAAGGTTGGCCGAGGTGCTGGCCAGAGTGCCAGCGCCGTTCCATCTCGGCGGTCTTGGCGAGGGTGGTGCCCGAGCGCTTCCACTTGCCGTGACACGGGGCGTCCAGACGACGGGCATCTACTACAACAAAGCGCTGCTTGACCGAGCGGGCCTCGAGCCTCCGAAGACGATCGCGGACCTGAAGGCGATGGTCGAGCCCCTGGCCGCGCTCGGCGTTTCCCCCCTCGTGCATCCCGCGGGTGACACGCCGTTCAATCCATTGCTCGTCATGTGGCTCCTGCCGATGATCGCCGAGCGCACCGGCGACCCGATCGCGTTCGTCGAGAGCACGATCAAAGGCGAGGTGCGCTATGACAGCCCCGAGTGGATAGAAGCCTTCGGGCTGATCGCCGATCTCCGCGAGTCGGGGGTCCTGCTGGATGGGTCCGGCGCCACGGATTACGCGACCATGCAACTACTCTTCCTGCAGGGGAAGGCCGCGATGACCTACAACGGGACGTGGCTCCTGGAGGCCCTACAGGCTGGGACGCCCACAGTCCCGTTCGACCTGCACGTGGCCCCGCTTCCCCTCGTCGATGGGACACCGAAGGCTCACTCGATCCTTGCCTGGACGGGCTTCGCGCTGCCGGCCAAGGTCGCCGCGAGCCGTGACAGCGTCTACGCCTTCCTGGAGTTCGCCAGTCGGCCCGAGGTAGACGCGACTGTCGTCGAGGGCCTGCAGACCTTCTCTCCGATTCCCGCATCGAACGACAGGATCCACAACGCGGTCCAACGCGAATTCCTACCCATGCTCGAGGATTCGATCACGTCCCTCAACTGGCTCTGGGAGCCCGAAATCGACGCCGAGATCGGGAACCAGGTCCAAGCCCTCGTGAGTGGCACGACCGACCCCGCCTCCGTCGGCGCGGCAATCCAAGCCGTCGCGGAAGGTCTTCGAGCGGCGGGTCGTAGCTACTACCGCTGACGGGGCCGAGAGGGCGAGCCTCCGGCGCGCGGGGCACGCCGCTACAGTGGCGCCGCATGCCAAGTCCACTCCTTGCGACAAAGTTCTACGTTCCGAGGCCCCGAACAGGCCTCGTGCCACGGC